>NZ_CAMXCM010000066.1 GCF_947179015.1 Commensalibacter communis | reverse complement strand
AATTAAACGCTACAGTAACTTTTTTAACTCCATCCACAAAAATACTAGCTATGTTGTTCTTACAAGAAATTGCCAGTGTATGCCATCTGTCTTTTTGAATATCATCAATCAAAGTTGTTTCTGTATCTG
>NZ_CAMXCM010000065.1 GCF_947179015.1 Commensalibacter communis | reverse complement strand
GTGGCAGGACCAGAGGGTAAACCCGCATCCATTACCGTTGGCACAATCACAACAGGCGAACCAGGCACAAAAGTCATCGTCGAAAATGTCGGAACATCAAGCGATGTCATCCTAAACTTCACCATCCCAAAAGGAGATAA
>NZ_CAMXCM010000064.1 GCF_947179015.1 Commensalibacter communis | reverse complement strand
ATTTTGATCCATTCGGCGTTGGTTTCCCACCACCAACGGATGATTTCAAAGAAGTTCATAGCGTTTCTCTATCCCCCTTGCAATTCTGTAAAGGGCATAGAGATTAATCACAGCAAATATCCCCCACGCGACCAAGCTGAAA
>NZ_CAMXCM010000063.1 GCF_947179015.1 Commensalibacter communis | reverse complement strand
ATGGAATGGAAATATAAATAACAATGTGATTATTTTAAAATCTATCACCATTGATGATAGCGCAAGCATTTTGGAAACCATCCAGCCAGAAACAACAATGTTATGTATAGGGGCTTCATTTACGGAAGGCTATGGAACTGTTGG
>NZ_CAMXCM010000062.1 GCF_947179015.1 Commensalibacter communis | reverse complement strand
GATATTGCTGCATTTAATATTGGATCAAACGATGGGGACATGTCTTCTGAAAATTTTATTGCTGCTGCTAGTGAAATGATAGATGATTTGAGAACTAGATATCCTGATATGCTCCTATTATTTACAACACCTTTTTGGGGGACCCATCAATCTAGTTGGTTGG
>NZ_CAMXCM010000061.1 GCF_947179015.1 Commensalibacter communis | reverse complement strand
TCTGTCAGGATATCTTATAAATACATGGATGCTGATATACCCAGAGATTTTAGAGATATTGATATTGCTGCATTTAATATTGGATCAAACGATGGGGACATGTCTTCTGAAAATTTTATTGCTGCTGCTAGTGAAATGATAGATGATTTGAGAACTAGATATCCTGATATG
>NZ_CAMXCM010000060.1 GCF_947179015.1 Commensalibacter communis | reverse complement strand
CCGACAATCATAGAAATATTTTTAATTACTATCGTATTTTCTAAAGGAACATAATCTTTATATCCTAGCCCTCTAAAAAATATATAATTCCAAGAGAAATTAAACGCTACAGTAACTTTTTTAACTCCATCCACAAAAATACTAGCTATGTTGTTCTTACAAGAAATTGCCAGTGTATGC
>NZ_CAMXCM010000059.1 GCF_947179015.1 Commensalibacter communis | reverse complement strand
TTTAAAATCTATCACCATTGATGATAGCGCAAGCATTTTGGAAACCATCCAGCCAGAAACAACAATGTTATGTATAGGGGCTTCATTTACGGAAGGCTATGGAACTGTTGGCATTGAACATAGTGATTTTAAAGCAAATGATACAACATGTTCATGGGGGGCATTGCTAGGAACATCATTGGGTTTTAAT
>NZ_CAMXCM010000058.1 GCF_947179015.1 Commensalibacter communis | reverse complement strand
AATGGATGCGGGTTTACCCTCTGGTCCTGCCACCATTCCAAGGGGTTCTGACCATTCACCATTATTCAGCTTGATATAGGTTTTGGCTTCATGCTCTGCAGCAGCCAATTGCAAATACATATCCCCAGAACGAGGTGCACCACGTTCATCTTTGACCCCTGTTGATGCGTTTGGTTCTTGTGTTCCAGAATACCAACGAGAG
>NZ_CAMXCM010000057.1 GCF_947179015.1 Commensalibacter communis | reverse complement strand
ACCTTATTATGTTTTACCTTATTTAAGTTGAAACATTGATATATCCGCTATTTTCTGGGGTTATTTTAGGTTATTTAACTCTGTTTAAGTTATCAATGGTGTCCACGGCGGACATCGAATTCTATTATTTAAACCTTATATGATAATAATTTTTAGTTAAATATTTTTTTGATACCTACAATAATACCGACATATATTATCTATA
>NZ_CAMXCM010000056.1 GCF_947179015.1 Commensalibacter communis | reverse complement strand
TTCACTTGTATTTCTTATTTTCTGCTGGATTTTAATAAGCACCTTACTAGTAATTAAATTATTACACTCTTTCATTTCAATAAAGCCCTCTTGCAAAGCATCGCTGTATTGTAATACTTCCTTAGTTGCAAAATCGAGACCTTCTCTTGTTTCAATCGCTTGCAATAAAAGTTCGTTAGTAGTAATAATACCTTCTACTTCATTACTTTTTTTTGACTCTTGT
>NZ_CAMXCM010000055.1 GCF_947179015.1 Commensalibacter communis | reverse complement strand
TTAAACAAAGTTATTCAAGAGGCTATGGAAAATTATATACCTGCAAATCCTATGGAGATGAATAGCCAAGAGTTAATCAAAGTATTTACAGAGCAAATGAACCAAATCAACGATCCACAAATCAAATCCATTCTTCAAGATAAAATTAATACCATTCGTTCAGCGGCAAGACAGATAGAGGAATTGCGTAAGCTGGGTGTCGTTTTAATGGATAAAAAGAAAC
>NZ_CAMXCM010000054.1 GCF_947179015.1 Commensalibacter communis | reverse complement strand
CCTCCAAGGTGAACAAGGTAATCAAGGTGAGGCTGGTACAGATGGCAAAGCTGGTACGATCCAAATTGGTAATGTTTCCAAAGGGGATAATGCCAGTATTACTAATCGTGGAACTGAGAATGCTGCGCTGCTAGATTTTGTATTACCTAAAGGGGATAAAGGAGATGCAGGCTCTCGTTGGTATTCTGGAACACAAGAACCAAACGCATCAACAGGGGTCAAA
>NZ_CAMXCM010000053.1 GCF_947179015.1 Commensalibacter communis | reverse complement strand
GATATTGCTGCATTTAATATTGGATCAAACGATGGGGACATGTCTTCTGAAAATTTTATTGCTGCTGCTAGTGAAATGATAGATGATTTGAGAACTAGATATCCTGATATGATCCTATTATTTACAACACCTTTTTGGGGGACCCATCAATCTAGTTGGTTGGCTGTTTCTGAGAAATATGCTGACGATGCTAAAGTAATTTATATTGAAACGATTTATCCAC
>NZ_CAMXCM010000052.1 GCF_947179015.1 Commensalibacter communis | reverse complement strand
GAGATTAATCACAGCAAATATCCCCCACGCGACCAAGCTGAAATGCCATTGGCCATAAACGAGGATATTTAACGTCCCCCAAATTAACAAAGAGGATGCAAAGAACGCTGCGACCCCTCTGCCGATTATGCTTTCACAACGCAAAGCAGTAAATTGAAATAGCCCAAATACAATAAATAGCCACTGCCACACATCAAATGAAAAAAACTGTAAAAACCCGTCA
>NZ_CAMXCM010000051.1 GCF_947179015.1 Commensalibacter communis | reverse complement strand
ACAAGAGTCAAAAAAAAGTAATGAAGTAGAAGGTATTATTACTACTAACGAACTTTTATTGCAAGCGATTGAAACAAGAGAAGGTCTCGATTTTGCAACTAAGGAAGTATTGCAATACAGCGATGCTTTGCAAGAGGGCTTTATTGAAATGAAAGAGTGTAATAATTTAATTACTAGTAAGGTGCTTATTAAAATCCAGCAGAAAATAAGAAATACAAGTGAA
>NZ_CAMXCM010000050.1 GCF_947179015.1 Commensalibacter communis | reverse complement strand
AACACAACCCAACTTAATAATGACCTCACTTGTATCGAACCTGTTATTTTAAAGTGCATAGAAGAAGCTATAAAACTTAAAAATAATTCTACTGGCCAATAAAAATAAAATAGTGTAAAATTAAAAAACATTTCTTCATCGACAAGATATAACCTAATGAGAAACTTTGTTTCCCCGCTCAGATACCCCGGTGGTAAAGCATGTCTGTATAATATGCTTGTAC
>NZ_CAMXCM010000049.1 GCF_947179015.1 Commensalibacter communis | reverse complement strand
AACTTCCTTGTCTGGGAAATGTGTATTACTGATAAACCAAGGATAAGGCGTTAATACCCCTAGTTCTTGGCGAATACTTTCCAAGGTAACGTCTTGCATATTGTCTTCCACAACTTCGATTGCGTAGGATGCGCCTTGTTTCATGCGAATACTCCTTGTTTCTTTTTATCCATTAAAACGACACCCAGCTTACGCAATTCCTCTATCTGTCTTGCCGCTGAAC
>NZ_CAMXCM010000048.1 GCF_947179015.1 Commensalibacter communis | reverse complement strand
AAAGTGAACTGATCAAGCCACCCTTTGAGGTGGCTTTTTTTATGGGAAAAGACAAATGGATACAGATGTAATGATGCAAGTGCTTCAATATTTACTGGGTGTTATTCCAGGAGATATAGCGGGGAACATGATTGCTGTAGTGACAACGATAGTGACGATTTGTACGTTGATTATTCGGTTTTGGAAGATGCCAGAACCGACCAGTAAGGGGTATAAACTGTGGAAA
>NZ_CAMXCM010000047.1 GCF_947179015.1 Commensalibacter communis | reverse complement strand
TCCCTATTATAATAAAGGTGCCGAATTATATACTAATTTTTATAAAAAAACAGATCACCAAAATCTATCTAAAATTATTCAAAATATTCATTGCCCTTGGTTAATTACTTACGATGACACTAAAGAAATAGAAAATTTATATAAACAAAGTAAACTATTTCAGTTTAACATTAACTACTCATTACAAACCAAAAAGAAAGGTAATGAATTGTTAATTATTTCACCAAAAATAAAA
>NZ_CAMXCM010000046.1 GCF_947179015.1 Commensalibacter communis | reverse complement strand
TCCCTATTATAATAAAGGTGCCGAATTATATACTAATTTTTATAAAAAAACAGATCACCAAAATCTATCTAAAATTATTCAAAATATTCATTGCCCTTGGTTAATTACTTATGATGACACTAAGGAAATAGAAAATTTATATAAACAAAGTAAACTATTTCAGTTTAACATTAACTACTCATTACAAACCAAAAAGAAAGGTAATGAATTGTTAATTATTTCACCAAAAATAAAA
>NZ_CAMXCM010000045.1 GCF_947179015.1 Commensalibacter communis | reverse complement strand
TATTTCAAATATAACTCTATCTATGATAATACTGCGACTTCCTCACGCAGATCAATTATAGGTAAGTTTGGTCTGTTTAGTATCGGTATTGCAGCGAATAGCAACTCCAAACTTACGTATAAAGATTATGCAGCAGATACAGAAACAACTTTGATTGATGATATTCAAAAAGACAGATGGCATACACTGGCAATTTCTTGTAAGAACAACATAGCTAGTATTTTTGTGGATGGAGTTAAAAAAG
>NZ_CAMXCM010000044.1 GCF_947179015.1 Commensalibacter communis | reverse complement strand
TGTAATTAAGCAAAATAACCAATGGGTACCATTAAATAACATGAGCAACTTTGAACTTGAAACAACTTATAAAAACAATACAGGAACATTCCCTATTAATTTTGCACCAGTTAAATTGGTTGGAAGTGCAGGTGCTGTATCAGGGACAACAGGGCTAACAGCGGGTTATTTGTCACCTGATACCACAAAAGGATTGCCAACTCCAACGACGATGTTAATTCGTGTAGATTTCAAAATCAGTTCAACAGATACAACAG
>NZ_CAMXCM010000043.1 GCF_947179015.1 Commensalibacter communis | reverse complement strand
CATTACCGTTGGCACAATCACAACAGGCGAACCAGGCACAAAAGTCATCGTCGAAAATGTCGGAACATCAAGCGATGTCATCCTAAACTTCACCATCCCAAAAGGAGATAAGGGAGAAAAGGGTGAACAAGGTATCCAAGGCGAAAATGGCGATAAAGGCGAAAGTTACACAAATGACGGAACCGTCGATTTAAATGTCAAATCAATCACTTCCGATAATGGACAAATTAAATCCAACGGAAATGGAAAACTTGCTGTA
>NZ_CAMXCM010000042.1 GCF_947179015.1 Commensalibacter communis | reverse complement strand
GAAAATTGATAAAATACAGACTCAGTCGGCGATTTACATTGTAAATCAATCTCCGTCGTTCCTAAACAACCAGACGGTAAAATAATAATCTTACCACCTTCAATCTTATTTGCACTATTACAGGTCATTATTTTTCCTTAATTACAACTATTGCTATTAGAACCTTGCATCAATACACCCCCATTTAACCAAGGGCTGCCATCACCAGGAT
Source organism: Commensalibacter communis (assembly GCF_947179015.1). Classification (GTDB taxonomy): domain Bacteria; phylum Pseudomonadota; class Alphaproteobacteria; order Acetobacterales; family Acetobacteraceae; genus Commensalibacter; species Commensalibacter communis. The sequence goes on along the minus strand of NZ_CAMXCM010000042.1, from coordinate 54 downwards.
CAGACGTCGGTAATATCTTAAATGCCTCCGCCAATGATTTCTGCATCGCTGTGG
>NZ_CAMXCM010000041.1 GCF_947179015.1 Commensalibacter communis | reverse complement strand
AATAAGCAATTAGAACAAGGTATTTTATTAAAACCATATAGTAATTTAGATTCATTGAATACGATCATTCCTATATATATGAATGATAGTTCAAACAATATGGCTGCATTCAATGAAGATGGTTTATACAGAGGCACTGGATTAATGACCACTGCTTTGGCTTTAGATACTTTTACTTTTGAATGTTATTTCAAATATAACTCTATCTATGATAATACTGCGACTTCCTCACGCAGATCAATTATAGGTAAGTTTGGTCTGTTTAGTATC
>NZ_CAMXCM010000040.1 GCF_947179015.1 Commensalibacter communis | reverse complement strand
TTTAAAATCTATCACCATTGATGATAGCGCAAGCATTTTGGAAACCATCCAGCCAGAAACAACAATGTTATGTATAGGGGCTTCATTTACGGAAGGCTATGGAACTGTTGGTATTGAACATAGTGATTTTAAAGCAAATGATACAACATGTTCATGGGGTGCATTGCTAGGAACATCATTGGGTTTTAATGTGGCAACATCAGGCTATGCAGGAAGTGGTTTTTCAAAAGGTGGAAGTGGCGATTCTCCATCTGTCAGGATATCTTATAAA
>NZ_CAMXCM010000039.1 GCF_947179015.1 Commensalibacter communis | reverse complement strand
ATTATTTTTTCTATCTATGAATATCCTTCCATCAGGAACATCAGATATGTCGATTGTTTGAATATCGCCTAATTGTAAAGATTTGATATTTAAGTCGACGGTTCCGTCATTTGTGTAACTTTCGCCTTGATCGCCTTTATCGCCCTTTTCGCCTTGGATACCTTGCTCTCCTTGATCGCCTTTATCTCCTTTTGGGATGGTGAAGTTTAGGATGACATCGCTTGATGTTCCGACATTTTCGACGATGACTTTTGTGCCTGGTTCGCCTGTTGTGATTGTGCCAACGGTAATG
>NZ_CAMXCM010000038.1 GCF_947179015.1 Commensalibacter communis | reverse complement strand
TAAAGTAATAGTCATCTGCTCTGACATATGAGCATATTCCCAAATTAAACCATTAATACGCCATGCTAGAATAGGAGTATATCCCTCAACTACATTAGGCATCTCAAAATTCAAAATGATACTTTTATTACCTTTTTTAAAAGCATCTGTCGTGAAATTAAAATTAGCTCCACTATTGTAACAAGTAGCACCATTATTATCTATTTTCCAAGTTCCCTTTGAAAAGTAAATATTTTGATTATTAGGTGAAATATTCATATTAAACTGAACCTTTCACAGGATTTCCTTGAATATTGTTCAAGAAAATTCGTGAGAATT
>NZ_CAMXCM010000037.1 GCF_947179015.1 Commensalibacter communis | reverse complement strand
AATAATTAACATATTTATACACATCACTATCCTTTATCCCAAAAAAAGGCATAAAAAAAAACGCATATCGCGCCCCGTTCTCATGCCTGATTGTGATTTAACTATTAGATTCTTTTTATTTTTAATGCTTCAAAAGGATTTGAAGGTTTAAGAGTAATGCTTTCACTGGAATTTTTCTGATTAATATAAACTGTATTTACGGCATCATTTTTTAAGCAAAACAATGATTTCTTTGCCTTCGTAACAAGGTCTGGTAAAATATATTGTCTGTAATTACTGATCGTGGGATGCCCTACTAATTGTGGATAAATCGTTTCAATATAAATTACTTTAGCATCGTCAGCATATTTCT
>NZ_CAMXCM010000036.1 GCF_947179015.1 Commensalibacter communis | reverse complement strand
GAAATAGAAAATTTATATAAACAAAGTAAACTATTTCAGTTTAACATTAACTACTCATTACAAACCAAAAAGAAAGGTAATGAATTGTTAATTATTTCACCAAAAATAAAAGTTCCTACCATTACATCACAATATTTAACATCTACCTCCCCCGCCAGGCTTTAATGAGTGCGCATACTGCACGGATTACCAACGATAACGGAATACTGATTGCGATGATTGGAATAACCCAAGGGTCGTGGATTTTGATCCATTCGGCGTTGGTTTCCCACCACCAACGGATGATTTCAAAGAAGTTCATAGCGTTTCTCTATCCCCCTTGCAATTCTGTAAAGGGCATAGAGATTAATCAC
>NZ_CAMXCM010000035.1 GCF_947179015.1 Commensalibacter communis | reverse complement strand
GAAATATGCTGACGATGCTAAAGTAATTTATATTGAAACGATTTATCCACAATTAGTAGGGCATCCCACGATCAGTAATTACAGACAATATATTTTACCAGACCTTGTTAAGAAGGCAAAGAAATCATTATTTTGCTTAAATAATGATGCCGTAAATACAGTTTATATTAATCAGAAAAATTCCAGTGAAAGCATTACTCTTAAACCTTCAAATCCTTTTGAAGCATTAAAAATCAAAAAAATCTAATAGTTAAATCACAATCAGGCATGAGAACGGGGCGCGATATGCGTTTTTTTTTATGCCTTTTTTTGGGATAAAGGATAGTGATGTGTATAAATATGTTAATTATTTGT
>NZ_CAMXCM010000034.1 GCF_947179015.1 Commensalibacter communis | reverse complement strand
ATTTTGATCCATTCGGCGTTGGTTTCCCACCACCAACGGATGATTTCAAAGAAGTTCATAGCGTTTCTCTATCCCCCTTGCAATTCTGTAAAGGGCATAGAGATTAATCACTGCAAATATTCCCCACGCGACCAAGCTGAAATGCCATTGGCCATAAACGAGGATATTTAACGTCCCCCAAATTAATAAAGAGGATGCAAAGAACGCTGCGACCCCTCTGCCGATTATGCTTTCACAACGCAAAGCAGTAAATTGAAATAGCCCAAATACAATAAACAGCCACTGCCACACATCAAATGAAAAAAACTTTAAAAAACCATCAATAAAGGATTGTTGGATAATAAAGCTATTTGGCACACATAATCCATAAATTCCAACAACCATCAGTAAAATAGAGCTCCACCACTCGG
>NZ_CAMXCM010000033.1 GCF_947179015.1 Commensalibacter communis | reverse complement strand
GGATTGTTGGATAATAAAGCTATTTGGCACACATAATCCATAAATTCCAACAACCATCAGTAAAATAGAGCTCCACCACTCGGCAAACCAATGATCGTGTTGTCTCATAGAGCTAATCAATCTTCTGACCATTTTTATTCTCCACTTTGATCGTCGTTGGCGTTTTAAAGGAGGCTAATACATGCAGCAATTTCCACAATTTATACCCCTTACTGGTCGGTTCTGGCATCTTCCAAAACCGAATAATCAACGTACAAATCGTCACTATCGCTGTCACTACAGCAATTATATTCCCCGCTATGTCCCCTGGAATAACACCCAGTAAATATTGAAGAACTTCCATCATTAAATCAGTATCCATTTGTCTTTTCCCATAAAAAAAGCCACCTCAAAGGGTGGCTTGATCAGTTCACTTTTCATTTAACAAAATCACATCTTTTGAAAGATCTGATAGAGTTCGCTAT
>NZ_CAMXCM010000032.1 GCF_947179015.1 Commensalibacter communis | reverse complement strand
GGTGTGTATTCAAGCACTACAGACTACGATTTGGGTGACATTTACTATGGGAAAGCACCTTATTTATCATTCTATGCATGGAAAACATTAGACAATAGAATCTTTTATCAAGATTCAACCCAAGAGTTGCAATATGAAACATTTTTATCTACTGGGGGGTTACAAGACTTAACTGGCTATTACAGTATGAACCTTTTATTTGATGCAATATTATGTCAAAAATGGGATGCTGATAAAGGAGAATTTGCTGATATAGAGCCAACTAGGAAAAGGATGACTATTATTGGTACAGAAGGTTTCTTAGGGCACGATACTGTAAAGTATGGTGGCAGTTTTGTTGGTGATCCAGAAAATCCTTGGTATTATGGTTCTAGAACTTTAAGGATGAATCCTCAAAAGCTCAATAATATAAAATTAAATAGAAAGCTTGGTGTTTCTGGTATTACCAATAACTATATGGCTGGTACTATTGGGTTAGCAACAGATTATTTTACAGGTGACGATGATGGGTTTATTACCCCTGTTATTTGGGATACT
>NZ_CAMXCM010000031.1 GCF_947179015.1 Commensalibacter communis | reverse complement strand
TTTACAGTTATCAAAATTGACAGGTCTTGATTCTCGTACGATTAAAAAGCAACTTTCAATCTTAATTGAAAACAACGTGTGTTCTGTTGACGAAAATGGCATTGTATTTTCCCGTCGTATGGTCAGAGAATGCCAATCAAAAAACCGTAAAAGCAACGTAAGCGCTACTTCAACGCAGCATAAACGCAGCGATGATGCAACGTCTATGCAGCAACCTTGCAGCGAGGGTGTTACGTGTACGCAAGAAGAAATCCCAGAAAATAGCCAAAAACAAGAAACTCCTAATAAGAATAGAATAGAGAAGAATAGAATAGATATATCTAATAAATTAGATATACCCCCTAAAGATATAAATACCCCCCAAAGTAAATCCAAACGTGGCTCAAGACTTCCTAACGATTGGTTGCCAGATGAGGAAGATCGAGAATATGCCCGTAACCTTGGGCTTGATGTTGTTCGAACGATTGAGGATTTTTGTGGGCATTGGCACGCCAAGGCTGGAAAAGATGCGATCAAATTGGATTGGTCTTTGACGTGGAAAAACTGGTGTCGAAAAGCAAGAGATT
>NZ_CAMXCM010000030.1 GCF_947179015.1 Commensalibacter communis | reverse complement strand
AGCCATATTGTTTGAACTATCATTCATATATATAGGAATGATCGTATTCAATGAATCTAAATTACTATATGGTTTTAATAAAATACCTTGTTCTAATTGCTTATTTTCTAAAGCATTATTGATTAAAGTGTAATATCCTTCGAATTCTGTAAAATCTGTTGGAACCATTTGAAAATTTAATAAAGATGGTAGTTTACTTGAAATGCCCAAGTTTTTAATTGTTAAAGCATTTGCAATAACAGTATTATTTTTATCTCCTCTTACCCTTAAATTTGTAAGATATAAGTTCCCCGTTGGAAGTTCTCTATTAAAATACACACCATCAATTGCAAAACATGGGTATCCTTTGTAACCATTATTTAAGATAAAATAGGCCGTATGAAATTTATCATCATGAAGATTAATAGTTAGTTTACTATAATCAATACTATAAGATTTTGTTTGTGCATTATAAAACGATACTGTCTTTTTGCCTGGGTTAATACGGATGTTGAAGCTTCCTTCATACCCTAAAATATAATAATCGCTGTCTGTTGTATCTGTTGAACTGATTTTGAAATCTACACGAATTAACATCGTCGTTGGAGTT
>NZ_CAMXCM010000029.1 GCF_947179015.1 Commensalibacter communis | reverse complement strand
GTGTAAAATTAAAAAACATTTCTTCATCGACAAGATATAACCTAATGAGAAACTTTGTTTCCCCGCTCAGATACCCCGGTGGTAAAGCATGTCTGTATAATATGCTTGTACCAATCTTACATCATAACAATCTTAATGAGCACTATGCGGAACCTTACGCGGGAGGATGTGGATTAGCACTATCTCTACTTATAAGAAAAAATGCTTCTCATATTCATATCAACGATTTAGATATTACGATATGGGCCTTTTGGCACTGTATTCTTAACCAAACCGAAGAATTCATACAGAAAATTGTCAAAACTCCTATAACACTCGAACAATGGCATATACAACGTGCAATTCATAAACAACAAAATACTAATAATTTATTAGATTTAGGTTTCTCAACATTCTTCTTAAACAGAACGAACCGTTCTGGGATTATTAAATGGGCAGGACCAATAGGAGGATTAAAACAAGAAGGAAAATATAAGTTAGATTGTAGATTTAATAAAGAAGCATTAATTAAGCGTATTCAAACTATTCATTCTTTTAAAAGTCAAATTACATTAACCAATATGGATGCTATCGATTTTATAAATCATTGTAATACATCCTTACCGTCCAATAGCCTTCTATTTATTGACCCTCCCTATTATAATAAAGGTGCCGAATTATATACTAATTTTTATAAAAAAACAGATCACCAAAATCTATCTAAAATTATTCAAAATATTCATTGCCCTTGGTTAATTACTTA
>NZ_CAMXCM010000028.1 GCF_947179015.1 Commensalibacter communis | reverse complement strand
AGGGCTGCCTGGTCAAGATGGTGCAACGGGTGCGCAAGGTGATAAAGGTGAGCGTGGGTCTTTATGGATTAGTGCTGAAGGTGTTCCTGCGCCATCAAAGAACTATAAAGAATCTGATTATTATATTGATGAACTGACCTATAATATTTATGTCAATAACGGTTCTGAATGGCAATTGACTGGTAATATTAAAGGTGCCCAAGGTCTTCAAGGTGAACAAGGTGAGGCTGGCACAGACGGTAAAGCTGGTACGATCCAAATTGGTAATGTTTCCAAAGGGGATAATGCCAGTATTACTAATCGTGGAACTGAGAATGCTGCGTTGCTAGATTTTGTATTACCTAAAGGGGATAAAGGCGACAAAGGAGATACAGGCGATACAGGCGTTCAAGGTGAGGCTGGTCAAGATGGTGTTACGCCGACTATTGTTGCTGGTAATACAGTAACATTAAGCCCAGGCAGTTCGGCGCAAGTTAAATCAACAACAACAGGCACGACGACTGTGTTTGATTTTTTATTGCCTACTGGGCCAAAAGGAGACACTGGCTCACGTTGGTATGTTGGCAATGAAACACCTGATGCTTCGACTGGCATTCAAGATGAACGTGGCGTGCCCCGCTCTGGTGATATGTATTTACAATTGGCTGCTGCAGAGCATGAAGCCAAAACCTATATCAAGCTGAATAATGGTGAATGGTCAGAACCCCTTGGAATGGTGGCAGGACCAGAGGGTAAACCCGCATCCATTACCGTTGGCACAATCACAACA
>NZ_CAMXCM010000027.1 GCF_947179015.1 Commensalibacter communis | reverse complement strand
CTAGGATATAAAGATTATGTTCCTTTAGAAAATACGATAGTAATTAAAAATATTTCTATGATTGTCGGTCAAGCAAAATATTATAATGATTATGATTTATCCTTAACGCCTAATTCGCCAAATAGCGAAGGTTTTTTCTATCCATTAATTAACGGGATTATCGCCAATCAGAATGTTCAAAACCCTGTGGTTGAGATTAATATGAATGACGGAGATTCTTTTGATTTAAGGATTATTCCAAATAATGGGACACCAGATATGTATGCCGATTTGATTCCGATTAAATATGACTATGATCGCCAACCTTCTTTACAAAACGTTAAATTCTCACGAATTTTCTTGAACAATATTCAAGGAAATCCTGTGAAAGGTTCAGTTTAATATGAATATTTCACCTAATAATCAAAATATTTACTTTTCAAAGGGAACTTGGGAAATAGATGATTTTAGAGCAACTTGTTATAATAGTGGAGCTAATTTTAATTTCACGACAGATGCTTTTAAAAAAGGTAATAAAAGTATCATTTTAAATTTTGAGATGCCTAATGTAGTTGAGGGATATACTCCTATTCTAGCATGGCGTATTAATGGTTTAATTTGGGAATATGCTCATATGTCAGAGCAGATGACTATTACTTTACCTCAAGGTGTGAATGATGCCACTGAAGACCCTGTTATGAATGGCATTGCAAATCACTATATTGAAGTGTGGGTAAGGACGATTTCAATTAACAAGCCACGTTGGTCATGGAATGGAAATATAAATAACAATGTGATTATTTTAAAATCTATCACCATTGATGATAGCGCAAGCATTTTGGAAACCATCCAGCCAGAAACAACAATGTTATGTATAGG
>NZ_CAMXCM010000026.1 GCF_947179015.1 Commensalibacter communis | reverse complement strand
GTTGATTTGGTTCATTTGCTCTGTAAATACTTTGATTAACTCTTGGCTATTCATCTCCATAGGATTTGCAGGTATATAATTTTCCATAGCCTCTTGAATAACTTTGTTTAAATCATCTAAAGGTTTGGTAATGGCATTTAAACGATTGATACGATGCCGACGTTCATCTTCTTCCTTCTGCTCTTGACGTTCGCGACGTTTAGCCTGCAACTCCATTTGCTCACGAAGCTGATCTTCTTTGGTATAAAAATCATTCCCAACGATCGATTGAAGATTGGAAATCTCACTTTCTAAATCCTCTTTAGCTTCATCAAGAACGCTCTCTATTTCCTTTGCCGAAGGGAAAAAGATATTTAGTTTAGCAATTTTTCGAGCTATTTCTTGAGTAAAAATACAAGCTGGATAATCAGCGAAAATACTATATAGAGCTTTAATTCTGAAATTAAATATCTCTCGTGATAACGAATTTGAAATAGCTCCATTAACCAATTTAAACACTTCTCTAAAAACTCCCATTGAAACAGGAACAGAAGATAATTTTAGGAAATGATCTAATGCTGCTTTAGCCTCGTTATGGCGTTCTTCACTAATTTTTATTTTATCAAAAGTTCTCGCAATTTTTAAATCAGTCATTCCCTCGCGAGAATAGCAATTGTAGCTTTTTTGATCTTTAAATTGCTTTGTCCAGGACGGTGCAGAAATATTCAACCGAACAGGCAAGGATACGGAAGATTTTTCAATAATTTCGTTCATTATCCGTTCCCCCAAAGTTGTTTTTCTTCTTCGACCATCCAATCAAGATTATGTTGTTTTTTGGCAGGTTGTTGTTGGTTTTGCTTAGGAAAATGATGGACATTTCCCCAATCTCTTGCTTTTCGACACCAGTTTTTCCACGTCAAAGACCAATCCAATTTGATCGCATCTTTTCCAGCCTTGGCGTGCCAATGCCCACAAAAATCCTCAATCGTTCGAA
>NZ_CAMXCM010000025.1 GCF_947179015.1 Commensalibacter communis | reverse complement strand
ACAATCACAGATGCCCCAGCTTGCTCGCAGGTTTGGATCGCTTCTATGTAGCGTTCTGGTGTGAAAGGAGGTTGAAAGTCTAAATGAAGAAAATCAAACGTTCCTTTGTTATGATCTGCTTGCTCACCATTTTTAGGCGCATATTGCAAAGAACGTCCAGCTTCGGTATCAATAACGGCAATCTTACCATTCTTACCAGCAATTCCTTGTGCCAATAAAAGGGCTGAATAAGTTTTTCCAGAGCCTGAGGCTCCAGCAATGGCAAAAAGTAAATTAATCTTTTGACGAACAGCAGGTTGTAAAGTGAAACTCATCATTAAACCCCCATTGCTTCATAGTAATAATTTTGCTCTTCAATTTGACGAATTACCCAAGGTTTAGGTTCAACGCAGATGATTTCATTTGTATATCCATCAAGATCATCTTTTTGAATTGTTACTTCCCATAGCTTAATGGCTCTTTCTATTTCTTGTTCAGCTAGTTCTTGTAGTTGATTATCAATCGTGAAAACAGAAACTTCAAAAGGTTCGAACATTTCTATCACAACAAAATGAGTGGCTGGTCTTTTTTGTCCTGTTAACTTTTCTAGACCTCTTTCATAAAAAACGCCTTGCGTTCGGTATGTAGTCATAAGTTTATTTTGCCATTCAAAAGGCGACCCAGAACAATTTGTTCCCTTGATATCAAAAATTGGATATGTAGGGTTCTTGGGTAGTTTATCGATCATGGACCGACACCAAATATTACCTTCCTGCCAAGACATAACAACTTCATTATCGCTTTCCGAAAAGAAAGCATCACTGATGACATGAAATTTTAATTTAATTAACGCCGTTTCTGCACATTCATAAATATTATCGAAATATTTTTCTAAAATTGGTGTTTTGTTTGCAGAAAATGCTTCTTTCTTTAATTTATTTGCTTTTGGATTTCTATAATCATCATAACGTATGATGCAAATATCATTTCCTTTATTTAAAATAAGATTATGAAGCACCGTTCCCATTATCATAGCTTGAGTAGGTTCTTTTTCACTCTTGCTAGGTGTGATAAATCTTGGATGTTTCCATGCTGCGTGATAAGGACTTTTGTCTAGCAAATCCCGAATAAGGCTATTGGATAAGCTGGGGGTAGGGCATGGATCACT
>NZ_CAMXCM010000024.1 GCF_947179015.1 Commensalibacter communis | reverse complement strand
AAGATTGAAGGTGGTAAGATTATTATTTTACCGTCTGGTTGTTTAGGAACGACGGAGATTGATTTACAATGTAAATCGCCGACTGAGTCTGTATTTTATCAATTTTCGATGGCCAATCGGATGGCATCTACAGACAGGATTTTATGTGTTGTTGCGTCTCCGAGCTCTTCTGATGAGACGGTTGTGGTTGATCAAACCAGTGTATCTGGTCAAACGTTTAAAGTTCGGATTAGTGGTGGAAGAATTAATACCAAAGTTGGGATTAATTTTACGGTAACGACGGCGTTGACGGAAGTTCTTACGTTTGTTGCGACGTTACCGATATCGCCATCTGGTATTATCGGAGAGGGTGAAAATGGCTCTTATGTGATTGGGAACGATGGTCCTCAAGGAGAGCAAGGTAAGGCTGCGAGTATTGAGGTTGGCAAGGTGATTGCTTCTGAGGCTGGTGGCCTTGCTGTGGTTAAGAATACTGGCACAGCATATGATGCTGTGTTTGACTTTATCCTTCCTCGTGGTGAACAAGGTCCCCAAGGGGTTCAAGGTATCCAAGGTGAGCAAGGGATCCAAGGTATTCAGGGTATCCAAGGGATACAAGGCGAAGCTGGCACTCAAATTCTAACGTCTAATCGTGATCCAGTTCGTGATGATGCGGGCAAGAACCTTGTATGGTTAAATACGGCAACGGGTGATTTATTCGAAACGAACCCTGTTGGAGAGAACTTGTATGCGTGGGACAAGATTGGCAATTTAAAAGGCGAAGCTGGCAGCGTTATTTACAGTGGCACTTCAGATCCTGTTTATAACGAGATTTATAAAACCAGTGATTTGTATTTTAATACGACCAGCAGCGACTTGTTTAGCTTTAATAAGACCCAATGGATTAAGTTAAGTAACTTAAAGGGAGCTTCAGGAGCACGAGGATCGTTATGTTTTTTTGGATCAGAAGCCCCAGTTGTCTCATCACATTATAAAGAGCTAGACAGCTATATTAATACGAAAACTTTTGATTTTTTTGTATTTAATGGCAATAACTGGCAACCATCAGGTAACATCAAAGGTGCCCAAGGTCTTCAAGGTGAACAAGGTGCTCAAGGGCCTCAAGGGCTGCCTGGTCAAGATGGTGCAACGGGTGCGCAAGGTGATAAAGGTGAGCGT
>NZ_CAMXCM010000023.1 GCF_947179015.1 Commensalibacter communis | reverse complement strand
TGGTATTACCAATAACTATATGGCTGGTACTATTGGGTTAGCAACAGATTATTTTACAGGTGACGATGATGGGTTTATTACCCCTGTTATTTGGGATACTGATACTGATGATTCTGCACAAGCAAGAGCTTTAGGTGTTCCTTATATCCCTGCTGATAAAAAGGATACACTACCAGATACAACAACTATCGCAATCGGCACGCAATCTTTTAATATCAATACCAAAAAACCCTGTTGGTGGGACGGTAATCAATGGATTGAAACCTGTGTCAATAACGGAACTGCTGATCTGAATGTGAAATCTATTCATTCTGATGGTGATAAAATACAATCGGATGGGAATGGGAATCTGACTGTTGGTCAGTTAAGCAGTAGAGATGGTTATAATTTTAATTATGTGAATAAAGAAACGGGCGACAATTGCTCCTTTCAAACGTTATCAACCTCTTTTAGTTACAGTTATAAAGAAACAGGTGGCGAATATAGTAATTTTCTTATCAATAAAACGACAACAACCCTCACACAAGGTAACGGTAATGGTACATTATCCTCGATTGTTATTTCAGATGATAATGTATCTATTACTTCTATTAAGGATGCTAATAAACCCTCTGAGAGAAAAAATAGTAGTTTTTCTCTAACCCCTACTAGTTTTACTTTAAACTGTAATAGAAAATCGGTTTGCGATTACTCTGATACTTCTAACCAACTCAATATGCGTGTTGCTACATGGTTTACAGATAAAGCAATTTTTAATCACGTCATTGAGCTGGCCGATGTTTCAAGTATTACAGACACAGATAGTTTAAAAGCTGGCAGTCAAGCATGGAATGATAGTCACAAAAAGCCTTGCTGGTGGGACGGTAAACAATGGGTTGATGCGACGGGTAATGCATTAAGCTAATAGTTAAATCACAATCAGGCATGAGAACGGGGCGCGATATGCGTTTTTTTTTATGCCTTTTTTTGGGATAAAGGATAGTGATGTGTATAAATATGTTAATTATTTGTGGATATTATTTTTTTATTAACAGATATTGTGAGTAAAATCTCACATATAAAAAATTATCGTTTTTTTTTATACTATTTCATATAGTATAAAAATTATTCACTTTTTTTGTAGTAAAGTAAATGCATCAAATAAATTCATTATTCGATTTTGATTTTACACGTTGTGATACAACTGAAATATTAAAAGCAGTTAATAAAGCAGGCAAGCCACTATATACATTAAATGGACTACTTATATCTTTACCAAACCCCAATATTTTATTAAATACGTTATCGTTACAAGAGTCAAAAAAAAGTAATGAAGTAGAAGGTATTATTACTACTAACGAACTTTTATTGCAAGCGATTGAAACAAGAGAAGGTCTCGATTTTGCAACTAAGGAAGTATT
>NZ_CAMXCM010000022.1 GCF_947179015.1 Commensalibacter communis | reverse complement strand
TTTATCAGATGATTTGGATGATTTTGGACAAGATGGTGGTATTTTACCGATACAAGCGAGGAGTTTTATAGCACCTAGATCTGTTGGAATTAGCACGTATGCATTACCCACATCGACGACAGATTCTGAAGGTAACGCCATTACTTGGCAAGATGAGGTTGATGATCCAAATGATCCAAGTAACAATGCACAGGCTATAGGCTTAGCAGAATATAGCGAGGATGAGAGCGGATCATGGTATTATTCTTTTGTACCACCAGGTGGGACTGAGGCTGACCGTATCTATAAGATTGGAAACCCTTACGCAGGTTCTACCCCTGACTTAGCAACAAGTGGGGGATATGGAGACGTTCTTGTTTATGGTGGTGCTGCTAATCCAGTAACTGTAAATGGTACTAATTATCCTGGCAAGACATATATTACCAATGGCAAAACATTAACAATGGCTACCAACAGTACGATTGAGAGCCTCTATCTTTACGATCGATCAGTTGTTAATTCATCAAATGGAACAATTGGTGATCTTTATGTTGGTGATACCGCAGTAGCAAACTTTTCTGACCCAGCAAAATTGACGGGTAAACTAGACTTGGCAGCTGGAGGCAGCGCAAATATTACAACCTCAACAGGTGGTGTAATCTCTTTACAAGGCACAGAAAATAAAGGGCTGGTTATTGCAGGCAAGGCATCTACAAACGGGACACAAGTATCATCCACAATCCAAGATTTCGACGGAAATGACAGCATTACTTTAAAAGATATTCAACGCAGTCAAATCTCAAGCGTTAAGTTCCCTGACAAAGATCACATGACCATTACGCTTTTAGATGGCTCTTCAATTACTTTACATATTATTGATGTTGAAACCACAGGATATACATTGGGCGAAAACAGCGATGGTAATGTTATTATCGACGTTTGTTTCCTTGCAGGCACTGCGATTTCTACACCTAATGGCACAATGGTAATCGAAACCATCTCGACCAATGACATCATAGAAACGTTCGATTGGCAAACCAACCAAGTCATCCATTCAGCAGTAACTTGGATTGGTAAAAAACATGTCACCGTCAAAACCAATCAACCTGATGATCTTGCTGGATATCCTGTGCGTGTTTTAAAAGGAGCAATTGCCGATAACGTTCCTAATCAAGATCTATTGATTACACCAGAACATTGTTTGTTCTTTGATGGAAACTTTGTGCCGGTACGGATGTTAGTTAACGGTCGCTCAATTTACTATGATCGTTCAATTACCTCTTATGATTATTATCATATTGAGACAGAAAAACATTCAGTCATTTGGGCCAATGGCATGTTAACAGAAAGCTATTTGGACACAGGGAACCGAAACGCATTTTCAACAAACCACAGAGTTGTTTCACTATTTAATGAGACAAAAACATGGGATGTTGATGCCGCTGCCCCTCTTAATGTGCAACGTTCAATGGTTGAACCAATTTACAGCCAAATTAATAGTCGTGCTATTTACAATAATATTGCATCAAAGACCGAAAGCGTATCCTTAACAAATGATCCAAATCTTCATTTAGAAACAGGCTTGGGAACTATTATTGAACCTCATCTTGTTCAAAATGGAAAATATGTCTTTATCATTCCAGAAGGGATCAATATTGTTAATATCATATCAAGAACCAGCAGACCATGTGAAACCATTGGCGCTTTTGTCGATGACCGTCGCAAGCTAGGTGTCTTGGTTGGTCAAGCATTTATCATGAGCAATAATAGCGTTCATGATCTTACGGATTACTTATCTGATGAATCTCTCGAAGGGTGGGATGTTGTGGAGAACTCTCCTTGTCGCTGGACAAATGGAAAGGCCACATTAAACATCCACACCAATTATCCAGAAAAAAGAATACTTGTTCTCAATATATTAGCTGGCGGGCCGTATATCGAAGAACTGTTCAGCGAAGAACAAAACAAAATCGCTTCTTAATCTCTGAATAATATTCATACAGTATAAGTGCTTGGCTCTATTTTACAATAGAGCCAAGCCCCCTTTTCATATAATATAAAATATAACCAAAAAATTAATCTGAAATT
>NZ_CAMXCM010000021.1 GCF_947179015.1 Commensalibacter communis | reverse complement strand
GAGCTGTTAAATTGCACGATTGTAAGGCACCGTCATTTGCCCAATCATCCCAATAAAACTTTGACCATTTATATCCACTTTCCTTAGCAGCCATTACACGCTCTCCTCTTTGATAAGAACTAAATAACCGTCACGGTGGGGTTGTAGTCGTTTTGCGTGAATAAGCTCGTGAATGGATCGGTTAATCACCCATAAATTGAATCGTAGTTTCTCTGCGATTCGTTGACGCGTGATAAAACGAGAGGAACCTTTGGTGCTTTTTGGGGCAAAGGTCGCGTGTCTTAATAAATGCTGGTAGACCTCGTCGGTAATACGACTTAAAGTGCGCTGTTGATCGCTCTGCGCGCATATTGTAATCGCTGGGCGTATCTTAATGTTGTGGGGTGTTTGTTGTGGGTGAAGCATTATACATCCCTCTGGGCAAGCATGAGGAAACCGTCTTTATCACGGATCAGATAGCCTTTTGCCTCTAGTTGTTGAGCGGATTTACGAACATCCGATAGGCTAAGCAATGTTACCGAAATAAAATCCTCATCTGAGTAATGGCACAGTTCTTCAAAAGATATTTGAATTTCTTCATTGCAATCTTTGCGTAAATTTTTCTTTATAGTTAAAAGTATGCATAAAACCTCTTGAGAATATTCCGAAAGAATATCGAATTCATCTTCGATAATCTTCTTGGTATTACATACTATAACTTTGAAAACTTCTTTCTTTACAATTTGCCCGTTGTTCTCTATTTTTGTCATTGCTCATTCCTTTGGATTACAGAGCCATTGTGAAGGGCTCGGCGTCCAAACTTTGCACCCTCACAATGATTAAATTGATTGTTTTGACTATTCATGGACTTTCCAGCCGAGATAACCCCTTAACAATTTATTTTCATGCTTCAAGCATGCGGCATCTTCTTTCAAACGCCTGTGCTGTTGCCAAAATGTTCCTTGAATAATCGCAAAGCTGACAAAGCCAAGGCGCAACTCTTTATATTCGTCCCCGCTATCAAACCCAAAGCCCCGCCAAGCTGCGGTTATAATTGCTGTAAACATTTGCGAGTTTCCTTTACCATATCCATAATTTCCTTTTCTAATTCAGGACAATCTGCCATCAAGGTAATTAAGTCCTGCATTCTTGGGGCGTTCTTGCCATACAACCAGTTTTTAAACGTCACCATTGACCACCCGCGTTTTGCTGCAACAACTTTTGCTGCATTACGCAGATTCCCATATCGGTTTTGAATATGTCGTTGCGTCATTTCTACGCATAAATCATTTGTAATCATGGTAAAAAATTTACACTTTTTTTGACTAAAACTTTTCATTTAATTCCTCCATATTAACAATCACGGAATGATTGCTAATATGAAGGAAGACGGAAGGCATGAAACTGATGGATCAAAGCAATGATACAATCCAAAAGATTCATCTGGTTCATACTTTCCCCTTTCCCCTCAACGCATTGAAAAGAAAGGGCAGAGTATGGCGGGAAAGGAATTTGACTCCCTTTCCCATTTGCCCCATGATAAAAGTTACGACACAATTATAATCATGAGGAAACTGTTATGGCTAAATGGGCAGATTTTGTTATCACCGCCGTAAGATATGATGAAAACCAAGAACATATTATTAAAGTTAAACGTCGTCTTGATAATGGAGAGACTCTTGAAAAAGAAGAAGAACGAACGCGCTCGCAGGTAGTTAATGCTATTGAAAATAAAGGATACACTTACGTTACTTCCTATAAAAAAAATGGAGAGTGGTATAAAGGTAAAAATGTTAGTATTATTAAAGTTGATGGTAAAAAATACTTACGAACAGATTCTAATAAAACGACCCAAGATAATCTTGGTGAATTACCAGAGTTTTAATGATCCTCTGGAACAATAAATAAATGTTTGTTGCTCCATGCCCATCCAATAAAATCTGATACAGAGTAAACAAGATTACCATCAGTTGATGCAACTACTTTGGCTAGTTGCTCTCTGATTTTTTCTTCTGAAGAAAGAACATATTCTTTTGTTTCCTTGCTCCACTCATCTGGCTCATTATCTATATAACTACTCATCCCTCTACCCTTTCCTTTGGTCGTTCAATATAATCTGGCCATTGTTGATCCTCTGGCCAATGATCGGAGAGCCATTTAATTGCTTCTTGCAACTTGCGATAAGTCATGGAGGAATCCCCTGCTATTATCTTTTTCAACGTTGAGCCATTGTTCAAAACACGATTGGATAAAGTAGAAGCTGAAATTTTTTTGTATTCACAATACAGGCTGCATAAAAGAATGAATTTTTCGATCATTTTTCCTCCTAAAATATTAATATTGGAAATTTTTCCTAATTTCAAGAGAAAAAACGGAATTAATGACGAATGACGAAATAATGTAAATTGAGTAAAGATAACTTATGAAAAATAGAATTTTGCTAGATAAAATAAATGAAGTTCTTGAGAAAAAAAATATCAAACCTAGCCGCGCAGGTAGAGAAGCAGGGTTAGGTCCTGATTTTATCAGAAAACTAAAAACAAGCAAAAACTCTCCCAAAACAGAAAATTTGTTCAAATTAGCCAATTATTTAAATGTTGATCCGAACATTTTTTTTGATCCCATTGAAGAAACTATTCAAAAAATGGCTCTCTCCAAACGACCGATGGAATCATTACCAGAAATACAAACGCATGCTATACCCACTGAAACTATTTATATTAAAGGTGCTATCGAATCAAAAAAATGGACCGATGAGAAAGAGTGGCGCTCATACCAACATACTCCATTTATTGTCCCCAAACATGAAGATTTTCCATCCACTTCACTTTCTGCTTACATCATCAACGACGACTCTATGAACCTTATATACCCTAAGGGATCTATTCTAATAACATCACCTTTCGAAGAGTTGCAGAAAATGCCGGAAAATGGCGATACTGTCATTGTAGTTAAGTTTGATTGCATCCAAAGAACTTATGAAACAACCGCAAAAATTGTGCAATTTAGAGAGAATGGACAATTATATTTATGGCCAAAGACTGATAATCCCTTACTATTAGCTCCAACAATGCTACCTCGACTAACATTAAAATATTACAATCCCATGTTATCATTGAGTAGCGAAGAGCCAGATGTTGAGATTAAATCCTTAGTTATTGGCCATTATCAATTATCTCGAAAAATCTTTTTTTAATTTCGTCTTTTTTTCCTAAAATTTTATTGACATAGGAAAATTTTCCTATTAATTATATCTCTATGACCACAATGGTCATGGGGTTTTTGGTGTTATCGCCCACAGAATCAACACCATCAAAAAGACGCTTTTTCCAAATCGTCACCCCTTATTTTGTTAATGGAGGAAATTGTGGTCGATAAAGTTTGGCTGAATAAAAAAGAACTGAGAGAACGATTTGGTGGTGTTTCCAATACAGTAATCAACAATCTTATCGAAAAAAGAGGCTTTCCAAAATCTGTGCCTCTACTAGACAATATTTCAAATTATAAATGGTATCTTCCATCGATTGAAGAATGGGAACGCAAAGAAGTTATTAGATCAATGAAGCCTCAAAAAGATTCAGATTTAATGAAGGACGTTAAAACGCCAGATGTTGCGCTACGTGAAAGTAAGCACTGACCCAATGGGCAGACCATGACGGAATCGATACAGCCACGGTCTTAGTCTTATTTACGGGTCAAAGAGCAGTTGTTGATGTAAGTTTAGTTTAACGAAGTTTTAGTGTCAAGAAATATTTCGTTTGAATGTATTTATATAACTATGGACTTAATATAATATGAGCGATATGGCAGATAAAGAATTAAGCCCCGAAGAGAAGAACAGTAATGCTCAAATCATGTCCTCTGTTAGGAAATGGTTAGAGATTAAAAATGTTCAACAAGTTGATATTGTTAATCGCTATAACATATCCACAGGGACAATCTCAAAATGGATGAATGGTGGTATTTCGCCTAAGGCAAGTCAGCTAAAGTTAATCGCTGACATGCTTGGAATAGACCTTGTTACACTCTTAACATATCCATCTAATATAAACTCTGAAGATCGTTATAAAGAAGCGAAAGAAATAGCTCAACAACTTGACGACTCTGCCTATCAATCATGGATTAACATCGGTAAACAACTTACGAAATAATTTTTTTATTTCTTGACACGAAGTTATCAAATATATAGATTGCTTCGTATAACGAAGTTTAATGACTATAAAAAAAGGGACAGAGTTCGCACCTCCATCCCTTTTCCCCTCTCAACTAAGAAAGGAATATTTCCCAATGAAATATGAACAACAAATATTCAATCCTCAGGCGTGGAGTCAAGAGGATTTGCAAAAGAAAAAGCAATTAGAAGACGAAATCATCATGTTTGATCGTCTTACTGGTCAAAGATTTGCCTTTGACGCACGTACCGAACTTAATTCCCTGATCGAATCCAACAACAATCTGATCATCCCTGTGGAGAAATTTCATGGAAGACAAGCAAACGCTCTTTGAAATCAACACTGCAATTATAGAATTGATGAATCAGAAAGATAGGCATTTAAAATTAGCTCATGATTTCTCATTCTTTGCAGGTTTGACAAAGCAAGTAAAGTTTCATCAAAACGAAGCAGAATATTTACAAAACCGTATTGATAAACTGACGGACCATAAAGTCAATATCCTTAACCAATCCCAAAAACAATTCTTATCTTTGGAGGCAGTCAATGGTTAATTATCCTTCAAATTTTGAAATCACTGAGGCTGATATCTATTACGATATGCCAGCATCAATCTATCATAGTGATCCATGCCCTACCCCCAGCTTATCCAATAGCCTTATTCGGGATTTGCTAGACAAAAGTCCTTATCACGCAGCATGGAAACATCCAAGATTTATCACACCTAGCAAG
>NZ_CAMXCM010000020.1 GCF_947179015.1 Commensalibacter communis | reverse complement strand
AATCTCTTGCTTTTCGACACCAGTTTTTCCACGTCAAAGACCAATCCAATTTGATCGCATCTTTTCCAGCCTTGGCGTGCCAATGCCCACAAAAATCCTCAATCGTTCGAATAACATCAAGCCCAAGGTTACGGGCATATTCTCGATCCTCCTCATCTGGCAACCAATCGTCAGGAAGTCTTGAGCCACGTTTTGATTTAGCTTGGGGGGTATTTTTATATTTAGGGGGTATATCTAATTTATTAGATATATCTATTCTATTCTTATCTATTTTATTCTTATTAAGTGCATCTTGTTTTTGGCTATTTTCTGCGTTTTCTTCATGCATACACGTAACGCCCTCGCTGCAAGGTTGCTGCATAGACGTTGCAACATCGCTGCGTTTATGCTGCGTTGAAGTAGCGCTTACGTTGCTTTTACGGTTTTTAGATTGGCTTTCTCTGACCATACGACGTGAAAATACAATGCCATTTTCGTCAACAGAACACACGTTGTTTTCAATTAAGATTGAAAGTTGCTTTTTAATCGTACGAGAATCAAGACCTGTCAATTTTGATAACTGTAAAGCGCTCATTGCTTTGTTGTTAATTTGTAAATAACCTTGACGTTCGTTGTTGAACATAACTCGCAACAAATGCATCCAAAGTCCCTGAGCTGTTAAATTGCACGATTGTAAGGCACCGTCATTTGCCCAATCATCCCAATAAAACTTTGACCATTTATATCCACTTTCCTTAGCAGCCATTACACGCTCTCCTCTTTAATAAGAACCAAATAACCGTCACGGTGGGGTTGTAGTCGTTTTGCGTGAATAAGCTCGTGAATGGATCGGTTAATCACCCATAAATTGAATCGTAGTTTCTCTGCGATTCTTTGGCGTGTGATAAAGCGAGAAGAGCCATTGCTGCCTTTTAGGTCAAAGGTCGCATGTCTTAATAAATGCTGGTAGACCTCGTCGGTAATACGACTTAAAGTGCGCTGTTGATCGCTCTGCGCGCATATCGTAATCGCTGGGTGTATCTTTATGTTGCTCGGTGTTTGTTGTGGATGAGGCATCATGCTGCCTCCTTTTGAGCAAACGCAAGGGTGCCGTCTGTGTCACGGGTCAAATAGCCTTTTTCTTCTAACTCTTGAGCTGCTTTTCTTAAGGACTCTAAAGTGAATATATAATCCGTGGCTCTGGCAACATGTTTAGTATAGAAATAGTCGTATTCTATCAAGTTTATTTCTTTTAATTGCTTATTACCAAGAGCTACGCTTGTACGTCCCATACCTACTAAAAACACTAGTTCCTTAGCCAACATGATTGCATTTTGGGATAAGTTTTCTAAATTAATAATATGTATAGGATATTCTAAAGTAAGCTTAAAAACTTCTTTCTTTACAATTTGCCCGTTGTTCTCTATTTTTGTCATTGCTCATTCCTTTGGATTACAGAGCCATTGTGAGGGGCATCGGTCGCCAAACTTAGACCCTCACAATGATTTAATTGGTTGTTTTGACTATTCATTACATCCCCAATGCATGGCGATATACATCAAACAAAGTCTCTTGTTCTTCTATCTCAGACGGTTCTTTTTTGCGTGCGCTGATAATTCGGCGAATGACTGGCACATCAAATCCTGCTGATTTAGCCTCGGCATAAATGTCTTTGATGTCATTGGCCAGACCTTTACGTTCTTCTTCGATACGCTCAATCCGTTCAATAATACTGCGTAATCGATCCGCTGCAATCCCGCCTACTTCCGGTTCATCGTTCATCTAATCATTCCCATAAAAATGTTTTAATTCTTGTTCTGCCATTTCCAGAGCTTTATTTTGCTTTTGGAAATACCCAAAACCAAGCCATTGAATATAAAGCCACCCAATCATCAAAGCTGGTGGAAACCCTCTAAAAATTCCAAAACCAAATCGCCCTAAAGTTATTCTAATCCACGGCATTTTCTCGTTGCCTTTTCTGTTTACGTTCTTCGACAAGGCTTAATATTCTGCTTGCAATTTCGTCATTCTCAATCATTAATTCTATTAACTTTTCTGAATCTGGAGCGCATTTTTTATAAAACCAATTATTTACAGAATGATGTGATATACCCAGCTTTGAAGCCAATATTTTTGCGCCATTTTTTAAAGGCTTAAATGGTCCACAAACGATTTCACAAATATCTTCTTTTATATTCTGATGAATGATCTCCATTTTTTGTCTATTTCGCTCATTTTTTTGTCTAAATTGACAAAGATTAAAACTTAACTTTTTCATTTAATTCCTCCATATTAACAATCACGGAATGATTGCTAATATGAAGGAAGACGGAAAGCATGAACCCAATGGATCGAAACGTTGATACAGTCCAAAAGATTCATCTGGTTCATACTTTCCCCTTTCCACTCAACGCATTGAAAAGAAAGGGCAGAGTATGGCGGGAAAGGAATTTGATTCTCTTTCTTTAATTAATTCGTTGGTAACAGCAACTATAATATGGAAAGATACGCATGTCACAATTAATTTGTAATTTTTTACTAAAATTTTGTCAATATAAAACAATTGTCGAGTTAAAAATACAAGGTGAATTTAACCAAAAAAACATGTAAATAACAAATATGCGTGACGTAGATAAAAACAAAACCGTTGGCGAAAGAGTCAAAAATTACAGAGAGTCACTTGGTCTTAGCCAAGGGAAGTTGGCTAAACTCGTCCAAGAAATAAGCGGAAAAAAATGCACACAACAGACGATTGGCAATATCGAATCTGATAGTGTGAAGAATAGTCACGCCTTGCCATATGTAGCAATTGCACTTGGTGTTAGCCTAAGCACACTGAACCCAGATTTAGATGATAATATGAGCTTAGTTGTCGCCAGAGATGTCGGATATAACCCTCTTCCTCATAACAGACGACCAACAAATAACGCAAAGACCTTACAAACTAATCCAACTTCAATACAAACATCACCTTTTAGTTCACTGCTACCTCTAGTAAATGAATTAAACCCTGATATACCAGTTTTCGGCACAATTGATTTGACTGATGATGGATTCATCATTACCGATACGCCTATTGATTTTATTCCCAGACCATCTGTTGTAAAACTTGAAAAAGATGCATTTGCTATTTCTATTGGGGTTCGCACTTTGGAACCCGCTATACGAATCGGAAACACTATTACCTTACACCCTAGAAAACTGGCGCATAACGGCGATTTATGTTTATTTTTCAATCAAGAGCAAGCAACTTATACCATTGGTGAATGGATAGATGATATGGGCAATGATTACCATATTAAGCAATACACACCACAAAAAACAAAAAATTTACCTAAAACATCATGGGTAAAACACTCGATAATTGTAGCAAATTTCTTTTAATTAACAAAAATATACAAATTATAACAAATTATTTGTTTACAGTATAAAATTATAATGTTAACACTATTCCTATGACCAACATGGTCAGGGGCTTTTGGTGTTATTCCCCCTAAGAATCAACACCATCAAAAAGACGCTTCTTCCAAATCGTCGCCCCCTTATTTTGTTAATGGAGGAAATTGTGGTCGATAAAATTACCAATATGTTTATGTATACCACCAGCACACGAAAAATCACCAATTTACAGCAATTACCCGAATGGATATCAAGTAAATGTGTAGGATTGTCGAGAATAGATGACGATATAGCACTTTTATTAAAAGACGGTTCATATTTGAGATGTGGAATAGACGATTGTATTATTGGTAATGGAGCACAATTAGAGAAAATGTCATCTTCTTATATTTGCACCATTTTAAATACTTTTGAATATCAACAAAGTTTGCAGAAGGATTACCCCAAACGGGAAGGACCATGACGGAATCGATACAGCCACGGTCTTAGTCTTATTTACGGGTCAAAGAACATAATTGATAATTACCTTTTGGGTAATCTTTTGTCAAGTAGGAATTTTACTAATGGGTAACAACGATAAAATTAATTATGATATATTCTGTAGCATGACATTAAATGAACGACTTACATTCCTTAGAGAAAGAAAAGGTATCAATAAAGCTGAGTTGTGCGCCATAATGGATGTTGCGCCAGCTACTGTTACCCAATGGGAATCTGGAAAAAAAAACCCCGGTCGTAAAAATTTAAGTAAATTGGCAGAATTCTATGGCGTTACCCTTGATTACCTTATTAAAGGTATTGAAAAGAAAGAATTATCAAGCCATGAAATCGAACTTATAGACTTGTATCGTAATGCATCAGAGAGCATTAAAACAGCAATCTGGTCAATTCTATCCAATACAAAATAGACAATTCATAAATAGAAATTAGACGTAATTGAAAATATTTTAAATGAAGTTACCTAAAAGTTAAAAATATATCTTTACATAAAGTTACCTTTTAGGTAATATAAATCATAATAAAAAAGAGGCTAGCTCTTCGACCTTCTAGCCTCTTTTCCCCCTCAACTAAGAAAGGAATATTTCACCATGAATATTATAACAGACCAATTTGGTATCGTTGAAACAATCATAATCAAAATTGACGGAAAAGTTATTCTAGCAAACGGATCAGAAATTTTTACCGAAGATAACGCCAAAAACGTATCTAAAAAATTAAAAAGCGCTATCAACATTGTGAAACTTGAAGAAAATGCCACAGTCCAAGAGTTAGCTTTTGTAATCCATCAAGACAAAAGATTTTATAAATTTATAAAAAACAATCGCGATAAAGTTGCAGATGAATTGTTGAAAATCCCTACACGTCAGGAATGTATTGCCGAAGTTTTTCGAGGAGTTAGCATCAAAAAACATACCAAAAGTTTGGACTGGCGAGTACGTCAAGCTGTCTTTCAACGCGGGTATAGTCAAGATAGCTTAATCAACGACCCCCACCCGCTAGTTGCAATATCTGCATAATATTTGAAAAGAGGCTAGCTCTTCGACCTTCTAGCCCCTTTTCCCCTCTCAACTAAGAAAGGAATATTTCACCATGAAATATGAACAACAAATATTCAATCCTCAGGCGTGGAGTCAAGAGGATTTGCAAAAGAAAAAGAAATTAGAAGACGAAATCATCATGTTTGATCGTCTTACTGGTCAAAGATTTGCCTTTGATGCTTTAAACCACAATTACCATTATTATCGTCAGCGCTCCATTGACGCACGTACCGAACTTAATTCCCTGATCGAATCCAACAACAATCTGATTATCCCTGTGGAGAAATTTCATGGAAGACAAGCAAACGCTCTTTGAAATCAACACTGCAATTATAGAATTGATGAGTCAGAAAGATAGGCATTTAAAATTAGCTCATGATTTCTCATTCTTTGCAGGTCTGACAAGGCAAGTAAGATTTCATCAAAACGAAGCAGAATATTTGCAAAACCGTATTGATAAACTGACAGAACAAAAATTCAAAATCCTTAACCAATCCCAAAAACAATTCTTATCTTTGGAGGAAGTCAATGGTTAATTATCCTTCAAATTTTGAAATCACTGAGGCTGATATCTATTACGATATGCCAGCATCAATCTATCACAGTGATCCATGCCCTACCCCCAGCTTATCCAATAGCCTTATTCGGGATTTGCTAGACAAAAGTCCTTATCACGCAGCATGGAAACATCCAAGATTTATCACACCTAGCAAG
>NZ_CAMXCM010000019.1:2500-5950 GCF_947179015.1 Commensalibacter communis | reverse complement strand
TTATATTTGGAGTATTGGGAGCGGGGAGAGGATTTGAACCTCTGACCTTCAGGTTATGAGCCTGACGAGCTACCGGGCTGCTCCACCCCGCAGGGGTGTATATGCCTGAGTTGTATTGGGTTCATAAGTTTCCCATTTGGCATATAGGTAACTGAGTTGTTCTTAAGATGAGAAGCTCAGTTATTTTATAGATCTGAATTGCACTTGATTGCTATTGAAGTCTTGTTCAGATGGTTTATTGGTTTGATCATTAATGGAATAATTATTAATGAGGATTGATATTTATAATCCGTATGTTGAATGTTGGTTAATCGATAGTGATTAACGTTTTGGATTATCGTGTAAGTTTTAATTGGGTATATTAGAAGACCTGGCGGCGACCTACTTTCCCATGCCTTAAGACATAGTATCATGGGCGCTGGGGGTTTTCACGGCCGAGTTCGGGATGGGATCGGGTGGTTCACTCCCCGCCATTGCCACCAGGTCATCTAATATACCCTTGTGTGTTGGTTGGTATTGTGAGTTTGTGGTTGGTTAATTTGGAATTGGTTATTTATAAGAGTGACTGATATGAGTGTATGTGTGTTTATAGTGTAAGTGCAAGGGCGATTAGTATCAGTTAGCTGCACATGTTTCCATGCTTTCACACCTGACCTATTAACGTGGTGGTCTACCACGGCCCGTAATGAGACCTCGTTTTGAGGGGGGTTTCCCGCTTAGATGCTTTCAGCGGTTATCCTTTCCATACTTAGCTACCCGGCGGTGCTGCTGGCGCAACAACCGGTACACCAGAGGTATGTTCACCCCGGTCCTCTCGTACTAGGGGCAAATCCTCTCAAGTCTCGACATCCACGGCAGATAGGGACCGAACTGTCTCACGACGTTCTAAACCCAGCTCACGTACCACTTTAATCGGCGAACAGCCGAACCCTTGGGACCTGCTCCAGCCCCAGGATGTGATGAGCCGACATCGAGGTGCCAAACCTCCCCGTCGATGTGGACTCTTGGGGGAGATCAGCCTGTTATCCCTAGAGTACCTTTTATCCGTTGAGCGATGGCCCTTCCACGTGGAACCACCGGATCACTATGGCCGACTTTCGTCTCTGTTCGAGCTGTCACTCTCACAGTCAGGCGGGCTTATGCCATTGCACTCAACAGCCGATGTCCGACCGGCTTGAGCCCACCATCGCGCGCCTCCGTTACTTTTTGGGAGGCGACCGCCCCAGTCAAACTGCCCACCATGCAGGGTCCCAATCCAGGCTTACTGGATATGGTTAGACATCAAAAAAACTCAGGGTGGTATTTCAAGGATGGCTCCACAAAGACTGGCGCCTCTGCTTCAAAGCCTCCCACCTATCCTACACAGCGTTTTCCTGATGCCACTACAAAGTTGCAGTAAAGGTTCATAGGGTCTTTCCGTCTGACCGCGGATACCCCGCATCTTCACGGGGAATTCAATTTCGCTGAGCCGATGCTGGAGACAGCGGGGAAGTCGTTACGCCATTCGTGCAGGTCGGAACTTACCCGACAAGGAATTTCGCTACCTTAGGACCGTTATAGTTACGGCCGCCGTTTACCGGGGCTTCAATTCAGTGCTTGCACACCTCCTCTTAACCTTCCGGCACCGGGCAGGCGTCAGACCCTATACGTCGTCTTTCGACTTTGCAGAGCCCTGTGTTTTTACTAAACAGTCGCTACCCCCTGCTCTGTGCCACCTGGTCATGGTTGCCCACGACCCGGTCTTGCTTATCCCGAAGTTACGCAAGTAATTTGCCTAGTTCCTTCAGCATCGTTCTCTCAAGCGCCTTGGTATTCTCTACCAGTCCACCTGTGTCGGTTTCGGGTACGGTCTATCCGCTAGAGCTATTTCCTGGAATAGTCCAAAAGCCAGATCAATCCAATAAGATCTGACAACATATTCTATTCGTCACTTCTAGCAGGTTCAGGAATATTAACCTGATTTCCATCGACTACGGCTTTCGCCCTCGCCTTAGGGGCCGACTAACCCTGCGTGGATTAACCTGGCGCAGGAACCCTTGGACTTTCGGCGACAGTGTTTCTCGCACTGTTTGTCGCTACTCATGTCAGCATTCGCACTTCTGATATCTCCAGAGAGGGTCACCCCGTCTCCTTCACAGACTTACAGAACGCTCCGCTACTGCGCATATAAATATGCACCCACAGCTTCGGCAGATATCTTGAGCCCCGTTACATTTTCGGCGCAGAGTTTCTTAATTAGACCAGTGAGCTATTACGCTTTCTTTAAAGGATGGCTGCTTCTAAGCCAACCTCCTGGTTGTTTTGGAATCTCCACATCCTTTCCCACTTAGATATCATTTGGGGGCCTTAGCTGGTGGTCTGGGCTGTTTCCCTCTCGACAATGGACCTTAGCACCCACTGTCTGTCTGCCATGCTCATACTCTTGGGTATTCGGAGTTTGATTAGGTTTGGTAGGTCTTTGGGACCCCCGAGCCCATTCAGTGCTCTACCCCCCAAGGTAATACATGACGCTCTACCTCAATAGATTTCGCGGAGAACCAGCTATTACCAAGTTTGATTGGCCTTTCACCCCTAGCCACAGCTCATCCCCGTCTTTTTCAACAGACGTGGGTTCGGTCCTCCAGTGCGTGTTACCGCACCTTCAACCTGGCCATGGCTAGATCACTTGGTTTCGGGTCTTCTGCCAGCAACTAATGCCCTATTCAGACTCGCTTTCGCTGCGCCTACACCTATCGGCTTAAGCTTGCTGCAAACAGAAACTCGCTGACCCATTATACAAAAGGTACGCTGTCACCCCATAAGAGGCTCCAGCTGTTTGTAAGCATTTGGTTTCAGGTCTCTTTCACTCCCCTTGTCGGGGTGCTTTTCACCTTTCCCTCACGGTACTTGTTCACTATCGGTCATCAGGGAGTATTTAGGCTTGGAGGGAGGTCCCCCCATGTTCAGACAGGATTTCACGTGTCCCGCCCTACTCAAGGACTTTAAAGATATTACGTATACGGGGTTATCACCCTCTATGACTGGTCTTTCAATACCATTCTACTTACCTCTTTAAAGCCACTGGCCTGTTCCGCGTTCGCTCGCCACTACTAGCAGAATCTCTGTTGATGTCTTTTCCTCCGGGTACTTAGATGTTTCAGTTCCCCGGGTTCGCCTCATACACCTATGTATTCAGTGCATGATCCCTCATACGAGGGGGGTTGCCCCATTCAGATATCCACGGATCAAAGTTTGCTCGCAACTCCTCGTGGCTTTTCGCAGCGTGCTACGTCTTTCGTCGCCTCCTGATGCCAAGGCATCCACCAAATGCTCTTTGTGCTCTTACTCATCACACATACACTCATATCAGCCACTTCACCTGCCCTTGCCCCAATTACTTTTATCTCTAAAAACAATCAAAACAATCCACAGCAAATAAAATACTTAATATAAGAGATGATAACTTTCATC
>NZ_CAMXCM010000018.1 GCF_947179015.1 Commensalibacter communis | reverse complement strand
TTCTCTTAAAAAAATTAAAACTTTTCCTTAAATATAAAAAAATTAATTATCCCATATACTTATAAAAAATCATTGAAAATACAGAACAACAGGAATCTGCTAAATATAAAAGTAAGACAGAAGCTATTAATCATAAACCTTAATCTAAATAGAAAATTACTGGCAAATATATATTGCTATATTATAATAGCTATGTAAATATAGTTAAATGAACATATCCAAAGAACCAAACGAAGTCTCTGAACTTCGTAATAATATAGTAGCTTTAGCGCGGGCCCTTAAACAATCTGCTCGATCAGGCGATGAATCTTGGTCTAATTTAATGGTCTTGGGGTTAATCGAAAGATCAAATGGAAAGATTACCCCTTCAGAAATAGGTGCAGCTCTCGAAATCCGCTCATCTAACCTAGCTAGTTTGTTAAAGAATTTATTACAGAGAAAATTAATCATTCGTGTCACTGATGAAAATGATAAACGAAAAATTTTATTAGGCATTACTGATTCTGGATTAAATTTAGTCAGAACAAAACGTCAAGAACGCGATCTTTGGCTACAAGAAGCGATGCAAAGCCTATCTCAAGAAGAACAAACTCAATTATTCGAAGCCGGAAAACTGATAAAGCGAATTATCGATTCCAAGCTAGAACAAGATTGAATACATAATATCTAGGAAAATGAATGTCCATTCGTCGTTTAAATCATATAGTCATTAGTGTTTCTGACATAGAAATATCTACTCGGTTTTATAAAGATATCTTAGGTTTAGAATTAGTCAGCACATTGCCCGAACAAAATAACTGGAAAGAAATGCGGTTCTTTCGTGCAAAAGGCAAATCAACAAACCATCATGATCTTGCAATCATTGCTAATGCTACTTTACCATCACCTGGTTGGGGACAACCGATTTCTCCTGGTTTATTTCATGTTGCATTTGAAGTTGGTACCATTGCTGAATTAGAGGAATATGCAGTTATTTTAAAGAGCGCTAACTCTTTTATTGATCAACTATATCAACCCATGCATTTATCTGTTTATGGGAAGGATCCCGATGGGATAGCCATAGAAATCATTTGGCGAATTCCGAATGACTGTTGGACTTATTCTGATTTATGGCGTGCACCGTTAAATTTTGAAGAAGCTATAGCGAGATGGGGAGCTACATTGAAAACTGGGGCTGCTGCTGGTGAATCAACGTAGCACCTCCAAATCAGATTTAAATGTATTTATAGAAATTAGATATTATGCTTCATAATAAATTGGTCGTGTAAAATAGGAGCTTTGTTTTTAATAACATAATCAATCGCATTTATATCTAACACATCAACTCAAGTATAAAATTCTGGATCTTTAGCCGAAAATAGTTCTTTCCTCAGCGGCGTTTTGCAAATGCATCCCTTTTGATTTTATCATTAGTAATTATCAGCACTCCAATCTAGCTAATGCTTATTCGGGCTTTTATTAGTCGAAACGGCAACAGTATCAGGGTATGTTGCCTCCCATCCACCGCCGAGTGCTTTATACAGTTGCACAAGATTAATCGAAATTTGAGCATTACTTTGAATTAAATCTTGTTGCGAAGACAGTAACCGTCGTTGAGCATCCAGTACATTAATAAAGGTTTGCAATCCTTGACGATATTGTGCTTGAGCCAATTCGACAGAACGTTGATTGGATTTAACAGTCTCTTGTAAACGCACTTGTTTTAATTGTTCTGCTTGGTATGCATTTAACGCATTATCAACTTCTTGCCAAGCTTGTAAAACAGTTTTGCGATATGTCAAAGCAGCTTCTTTTTGCTCGGCTTTTTTGAGTGTTAGTTGCCCTTTCAACTTTCCCCCTTCGAAAATAGGCAGAGAGATTGATGGACCAACATTCCATGCTCTGGCGCTCCAAAATCCTAAATCTCTAAAGGACAAAGATTGAAAACCCATCCGAGCATCAACAGTTACTTTTGGATAAAAATCTGCCTCTGCCATTCCGACCTCAGCCGTTGCAGAATGTAATTTGGCCTCAGATTGACGAATATCAGGTCTGCGTTGTGCTAATTCTGACGGAAAACCTATTGGCACTTGAGGTGGTACAAGCGGAATGGGTTGTGGTGTAGATAACTCCTCACTTAATGCTCTTGGAGGTTCACCAAGCAATAATCCCAACGCATTAATATATTGAATAATTTGTTGTTCTAAACTGGGAATTTCTGATCTGGTTTGTTCCAACTGTGCTTCTGCGGAACGTACATCCAGCTCTGTAACCAGCCCCCCATTAAATCTCTGTGTTGCAAGGGTCAAAATATGTTGGGCAATTTTTTCATTTTCTTTGACAATATGTAATTGCGATTGCAATTCACGCAATGTCATATAATTTTGAGCAACCTCAGCTTGTTGAGCAATTAAGACACCCCGACGATCTTCTTCAGAAACTTGTCTCAACGCACTTGCGGATTCATATTGACGTCTTACTCTTCCCCACAAATCGAGTTCCCAACTTGTATCGAGACTATCGCTCCATTGATTGAAAGAAGGTATATCCATATCACTTGGATTAACCACGTTTCCTAATGCAGGCTCACTATTCCTGACCTTTTGCAAGGCTCTGCTAAACGATTTTTGACTATATTGGCTTCTTTGATAGCCTGCAGAAGCACCTAAACTTGGAAAACGAGCAGCACCCGCAATCATTAATTGCGCGCGGCTGGCAATTAATCGTTGTGTAGCCATCTGAATATCCAAATTTGCAGTCACTGCGCGACGCTCTAGATCTGTTAAAACAGGATCACGGAAATATTCCCACCATTGTGAATTAATTTTTTGCATGACTACTTGGCTATTTACAGGGACTTGTAAATTGCTCGTAACATTTGACCATTTCGAGGGAGTCCAAACATCCTCTTTATGGTAATCAGGTCCGACCGCACACCCGATCAAGGTTGGAATTGTCATAACCATCGTTAACAAAGAAAATTTAAATTTCATTCTTCCAACCAACTTTTTGATCACTTCGACATCATTGTAAACCGTTTACTTTGTAGCATCTTTATGCATCATATCAACTAAAAAAGATTATCTCTTAATTATTGTCGAGGCAATCTTTGCCAATTTTGCATATGGCTAACTTAATCAAATGATATAAATAAAAATATAAAGATTTAATTCATAAACCTCGTCCTCGAATAAACCATTTCTTTTTAAAAATAGCAAAATCTTAATGAAATATTATTACTCTTAATTTATTTTTTTTGTTTAAATTAAATTTTACTTTTAACCCATTTCAGCATTGGTTGCTCGATAAAACGATATGCAAAAAAACCAAATAAAACAGAAGCGAATAAAAGTATAACTATAAAAATTAAAGGAGATGTCAGATGCAGCATTATACAAAGACGGCTTGCAACAACCAACGTAAAAGGGTGACTTAAATAAAGAGAATAAGAACTATTTCCAAGTTTTTCGAACAAAGAACATAAGACATTTTTTGGATCCGGCAAACAGTTTTCAAGATGTAAACATCCGTTAAAAATCAAAAACATCGGAAGACCTGCATGAAAAACACGGTATGGACTGCGTAACAAAAAATCGTCGATATTTTGATATAATAAAACAGGCAATCCACATATAATCATAATAAAGCACCATAACGGAGGGATTTTAATATGTTTAAAAAGAGCAAATGAAATAATACCAAATACAAACTCAATTAACCAATGACTGAGAACAAAATCTATGATTGGTCTATGATCGTTAACAACCCATCCAACACACGTTATTATTGCGATAAAAACAGAGATATAAACATATCGAACATATGATTGCAGAGGAAATAATAAAAAGAATGAAAATATCAAATAAAAATAAAATTCATAACTGAGGGTCCAGCCTGTGCCAACCAAATAGGTTTTTCCAAGCGGTAATAATAAATATGAATCAAGAACAGAAATACTATTCACAGCTGCATGAAACACATTCAAAGGTAACAAATATAAAATCAAAGCAAGCGTTGTAAAGAACCAATATAATGGGATAATACGTTCTATCCTTAATTTCATAAAATTAATAAATGACACTTTTTTATCATGTGTCGTATAGCACATGATAAAGCCAGAGATAATAAAAAACAGGTCTATCCCCGTCCCCCCCATATTAAACCAATATTTGCTACAAATTTGATTCTGCACTTCTTTGTTAACAATATGAGTCATTACAACAAGCAATGCTGCAAAACCTCTTAAAAACTGGACGGAGTAAAGCATAAACGCTCATTATTATAAAATTATTATTTTCTTATATGCTGTTAAAGTTGAATAATTTGCATATATCTATTTTCTAATAAACGCTTTTAAATCATTCGGGCACAAAAAACAAAAAAAATTGCTTAAAAACAAATTTTTTTGTTGCATCATTTTGTATGAAAAGCTACTAAAGACACGGAATGCTGTTGTAGCTCAGTGGTAGAGCACTCCCTTGGTAAGGGAGAGGTCGAGAGTTCAATCCTCTCTAACAGCACCATAAAATAAACAAAATCAAATACTTAAAACATATTTTGGTGTAATTTGGTGTAAACTTTAAATAGAACTACCTGTGAAACACGCCGAAAAAATCTTTCAATCAATTTAGTCTTAATGTAGTTTTACAAGATACACTCATACAAAATTACACTACAAAGTGTTTTTCTCTACAATTATCCATTACATTTTGTCAACGAGAGATACCCACTGAGTTATCACTAATTTAAATTTCTCTATATCCAATTCAGAAAATATTTGAAACATATGGAAATGTTGATTTCTACCGTTTCTATAAATATGATGTTGTAAATAAAATTAATTATGATGAGTTTCAAAAACATAAAAGGTGGCCACCTTTATATATTTCTTACTCCTCATTTAGGGTAAAACAGAGCCTAGGTGAGAACCCTGGCAGCCTCTCAGATATTAAATCTGTTGCCTCGAGCATTGAATTAACAATGATACAAGATTTATAATAAATTTATTCTAGATTCAACTCATTAACCTCTTGCAACCACTTCCTTAATTATACCACTTACAACGAATCAGTACAAGAGAATAATTGAACTCGTCTCAATGTTTGTGATAGTTGCTATTTCACCCATCAATCGCCTGTTGAAACCGATCGACATTATCTTGCCAGATGGCTTTGCCTTGTGAAGTGTTGTAATATCGTTTGTGATATTGAGCCATGGCGCTTGCATCATTGGCCGGTGGTAAAGCCGTGGGAACACGTAAGTAAAACGCACGACACATTGCTGCTGCAAAGAATAGATCACCAATCATTGTCTCTGCTTTGGGAATACCATTATTATCGGTATTAAAAGTGCCAGCTATATTTTTAAGCAAGACTGCGAGATGGCTGCGTTTTGGATTACTCAGAAAGTTCTTCCAAATATCATTATAGGTTGCTGGCTCCATCTGCATGGCACCCACTGCGGGGCCTTTGCCGAGTTGTTTGAGATACGTGCAACCACCAGCATATCCTTCGGCTAAAAACGTGCCTGTGACTTGGTTAATGGCACGCGCGCCACCCAAGCCAAGATATTCAAGCGCTGGTTTTACGATCTCTTGTTTTAAATGCGGAATATAAATTCCACCCATGACTTTACTCATGATGATTTCCTATAATGATTTTTAATGATAATTTTGAGGCTGTATTTTATTGAGTAGTTAGTTTTTACCGCCTCAGGTAAAAACCTATCTCCTGATGGCAGGTAATAGGTTTCTCGGGGCGCGCCGAAAAAACTTTAAAACGTTAATATCCTGCCATTTTTCTCTGGTCAGCATAATGTAAGCAAGTATCGATTAATTATCTTCAATAGCTAACGCTGATAAAAAGGTAGGATGTATATATAACTTTGCTTGTTCATTGATTTCATTTTTATGTAATACAGTTTTATTTCTAAAACTATACTGTACAGAATCTTCCGCTGCCAATTTTATACCGACTATTCCTGCTCTATATAAAAAACTACATAAATCTGCACATAATTTAAACTTTTGGAAATCATCCATGCTAGAATTCAAATATGTTTTTATAACTTCGCTAACAACTGAATGATTTCTTTTTTCTAATATTCCTTCCAACTCTAAAACAAAATCATCGAAACGATTTTTATCTTCGTACAAAGTCGATATTTCAATTCTTTTTTCTTTTTTATATGAAATGAATAAAACTATTTGTTGCAATCCTGGATAAAAACTAGACCATTCTTGGTAAATAGTATCCAACCTTTTCCTTGAAAAGTTTTTTTCAGCAATCTTTTTAACTGTTTTACTATCTACATGTTATAACACAACCCAACTTAATAATGACCTCACTTGTATCGAACCTGTTATTTTAAAGTGCATAGAAGAAGCTATAAAACTTAAAAATAATTCTACTGGCCAATAAAAA
>NZ_CAMXCM010000017.1 GCF_947179015.1 Commensalibacter communis | reverse complement strand
TTTAACTTCAAAAAGGTTACTTTTAACTTCAAAAAGGTTACTTTTAACTTCAAAAAGGTTACTTTTAGTAAGCTGTAGCCTTAGAGAAATAAGGGCTACAGCTTACCTAAAACTATTTAAAACTATTTAAAAAGAATTTAAAAAGAAAAAACATTCTAAAAATCTGTGGAAAACTTAATTAAAAATTTAAAAATAATTCTCTAAATAATACGATAAGTAATACAATAAAAATTATGAAAACATTGTATACATTGATTTAACTATATTTTTCTATTTTATTCACAGAATAAAGTATTCTAATACCAAAAACACCCCCCTCCACAGAAAATCAACAGAGCTTCAAAAAATGTCACGTTTAGCCCCCAATCAGCTCAAAGAAAAAAGTTTAAATCGACTAAAAGAGGGTATGCACTCCGATGGTGGGAACCTCTATCTTTCTATTCGAGGTAATTCCAGAGCATGGGTCTTTCGGTTCAAAAGTCCGACCACTGGCAAGATCAGAATGTTAGGCTTAGGGTCATTACCCGATGTGACATTGGATCATGCTAGAGAGATTGCCCGTCAATCTCGTGAAATGCTTCGGAATGATTTGGATCCCTTGCAACAAAAGCAAGCGGGTAAGTTGGCGGTTAGAGAAAACCGTAAAACCTTTGAAATGGTGGCAAAGGAATATATTGAAGACCGATCTAAAAGATGGCGGGGTAAAAGCACCAAAGCAGAAATAGAGGCTTTGTTTGTAAACTACTTATATCCAGCTTTTAAAGATCGTCCTATTCAGTCTATTAGCCCCGATGATGTGCGTATCTTGCTGAAAAAGATTTGGTATGAAAAAACCATCACGGGATCAAAGTTGCAAGGCTTACTTGATCGAGTGTTTAAATACGCACAAACTCGGGGCTGGTTCTATGGTGATAATCCTGCTAAATGGACAGGCTTTCTTGAAACCATCCTGCCAAAGCCCTCGGACTTTAAAAAAGTTGAACATCGCAAGGCTTATGATTGGCAACAAATCAACACGCTTTATAAACGCTTAAAGTCCATCAATGACATTCCCAATCTGGCAGCTTGTTTTATTTGCCTGACGGCTTGTCGTTCAGCCGAGGGTCGAGAAATGCGGGTTGATGAAATTGACTTCAAAGACAAGGTATGGACATTGCCAGAAGAACGCAGCAAGACCAATAATGAACACAGGGTGCCATTATCTGATGAAGCCTTAGATGTGATTAAGCGTGCGATGGCAATTAATAACAACCAAGGTCAATATGTATTTCAGAATAGCAATGGAAAGCCTATTTATAACAAAGCCGTTCTGCAAGCCGTCAAGGACGCAGCCAATGACCCAGAGATGACCCTACACGGGTTTAGATCGTCCTTTAGAGACTGGGGCAGTGAAGCGACCAACACACAATCAGAAATCCTCGAAACTGCTCTCGGTCACGCCATCAAGTCAAAGGTCGAAAGTGCTTATAGACGCGGTGATCTTTTAGACAAACGTCGTTCACTCATGAAACAATGGGCTTCGTTCGTTAAGGCGTGAACGGTTCGCTTGTCGGAAATATACTAATTTATGTGCAAGATTTTATACTGGTGTTAAGATACATGTGATATTTCCACCTGATGGCAAATAAACATAGGCAGGGCCTGATATCATTCCCCACAGCAGACCGGATATAAACGGTGTAAAAATAGAATTTGTATAAGAATACATAGCTGTTCCACCAGTCGTACAGGAGTTTGTTTGTGGGTTTAACATAGTACTTCCTGGGCAGTAATATAAACCTCTACTAATTGTAAGCCTATATTGTTTGTTAGCTATAAAATTATAGTTAGTCGGTAATACCATACTCAATGGTGTTCTGATTCCTGCTTGAATTGGCACTGTGTATGTAATACTACCGCCACCTGTATTACCACCTGTATTACCACCTGTATTACCACCTGTATTACCATTTTGATCGTTGGTAAACTCAATGCTATATAAGGTAACTGTAAATGGGGTAGCACTATTGTCTTGTATACTTAGTACACCATTTATCATATTGGTAATAACTGAGTCGCTGACATTTTGTGGTTCCATTTTATCAAGTGGTCCACCTTCCTTAATACGATAAGCAGTTATCTTGTAACCTCTGAATTTCGTTTCAATATTATTTATTGTTAAAGTAAGTCCTGAATCGCTTTGGTTATAATTCCTCGCCCTAGATGTCAGTCGTCCATTAATAGGTAGCTGGGAGACAACATTTTTTTGTGTTACTGAATTATCGGTGATGATACTGCTTGGATTGACCCCTCCAAACCAATGATCGATGCTCCACTGATCGGTTATCTGATTAATAGTCCTACCAGAGTCTAGATAATATTGTTTATAAAGTCTTGTTTCTGTAGGAGGTATATTTCCATTGGAAAAGTTGCGATCAACCTTGTAGTTTGCAGCGAGAATATTGATTTTGTTACCTTCGGCGTTTTCTGCAGCTAAAGTTGTCATTCCAGTATTAAAGCTATTATTCTGAGTTAAAATGAACGGCGTTTCAAATATGCGTGTAAAAAGATTAAAACTCTGTGCCGAATAAGTGCAAAAACTCTTACTAGAAGTATTTGTTGGGTTTGGATTATCATTAAAT
Organism: Commensalibacter communis; assembly: GCF_947179015.1. Taxonomy (GTDB): domain Bacteria; phylum Pseudomonadota; class Alphaproteobacteria; order Acetobacterales; family Acetobacteraceae; genus Commensalibacter; species Commensalibacter communis. Next base: position 4,231 of record NZ_CAMXCM010000017.1, on the reverse strand, counting down.
AAGCCAAATGACGAACCATCACCCCTGTAATAATAAGCTTTGTCGGTTTTACAATATTGCATATAGATTAATGTTGAAGCAATATACGCTGCATTTTTCGCGGATTGTACTTTTGTGAAAGTATTGACTGTTCCGAAGGGTGATGAATTCCATTCAGTACACAAACTTTCTATATTGCCATAACCGTATCTTGTCAAAGTTGATTGAATAGAGTTGCCAATATCAATGATGTTTTGAGGATCACTTGTTAAATTACCATAATAATGCCAAGATAAAAAGTCTATGGGCGTATTTGTCGAGCGACAATAATTTAATAATCCATCGAGATAAGCCCCACCTGGGTTATAACCATTGGCGACACCACAACCACCAACTTTAGCTTCTGGATCGACTGCTTTAATCATCCTAGCAATTTTAGAGTAGAATTCGTAATAAACCTGTGGATTATTATTATTCCAAAAAAATGTCAGGTCTGGTTCATTCCAAATTTCCCAATACTCGATTTTTCTTGGTAAACCTGTTGCTTGATAGTTTAATGAATAGCGGTTGACTAATGTACTAATCAAAGTAGCATAAATATCGAAGTTTTGTGGTATTTCGTAACCACCATCTAACGTACGTCCAATACGAAACATAACTTTTCTTTGAATGTTTCCTGGATTAACAGATGGATTATTATTCATGATACGTTTGAGATAATCATCTGTCATTTGATAGTTTGTATCTTTAAATGCCAAATCAACATTGTTGGCACGCATACCTGCTGCTGCGTAAGGAAATATAGTCCTTTTGTTTGCAAAATCTGCGATGAATTGTTTTGCTTTTGTTCGTGATGTGGTTGGAATATTCGGTATCAATTGATCTTGATTGTTTCGCCGGTTGGGTTGAAAATAATTATCAATGTCTCCTACACCAAAGCAATCGTGTAACCTAACATGAGTAATACCCATCTGATTAAACTGGTCCTCTAAATCTGGAAATCCTGGAGCGATAGAAATTGGAATACCGTTAACGCCATTAACCTCTTTTAAAATACCATTTTTTCCTGATGCTGTATTTCTGTTTCCTTTAAAGACAGATATGTTTATTGTCATAATATAACCTTCATTAATGTTTGATAAAAATCGAAAAATTTAAATTGTAGTGAGTTAGCCCCTTACTAAAAATAATAATATTGTATGTTTTTATAGGGTTTGATTGTGATTGCACGCTTAGGTAATAAGTGGCAGATTAAGTATCCAATCGTAAATTTTGAAAAAAGCTATGGCTTTTTCTTTTTCTGTTTGAAAAAAATCAAAAGAAATCAAGTTAGTTTTTTTGTCCAATACGCACATATGCGTAAGTAATCATTAACAGATGGCGGTAAAACCATGTTTTAGATGATGTTTAATTAAGAAAGACATGCGCGAATTGATTAAGAATAAAGATTAATCAAGTAACTAAGCGAATTTTTACGAACAACATGCTCGTATAAGACTAACCAAATAGTTTCCTTAGACGTCCAAACAACCTAGTATTGGTGTTATCATCAACAGAACTACCGTTTTTTTGAGGATATGACATGTTGTTCTCTTTAAGCGGTTCGATTATACCAGATTTGTCTTGCCTGTACTCCAGCAGTTTTAAAGCTGTTTTAAGACTATCTATTGTTTCTTGTTTGGCTTTTATTGTTTGTAGCCGTTCGTTTGACAATTGCTTTTCGGCTTCAAGTTCTAATTTAAGCAGTTCTATTTGATGATGCCACTGCTTGTCATTCTGGCTTGCTATTTTGTCTTTTGACTGCTTTTTGGTAGTGTCATGACCTGCCATTTGTTTTTTGTCAGTATCTGCCATCTCTGTCATTATTGTGCCATAGGCTCGTATAAGTTCAGATGTATCAATACCTTTTCTACTGTCACTCATAACGTATGACAGCCTGCCACTTGCCAAATGGCGGTGCAATGTCCTGACACTCTTTCCTGACAGTTTAGATGCTTGGGTTATTGAAACAATAGACATGATACCCCCTACAAAAACTATTTCATCTTTGCATGATGTATTGCGATAGAGTCAATAGATAGGTTTCGACCTTGTTTATAAAGTTTGACTTATTTGACAAAATTACCTGTTTAATTATTGATAATATCAAACTTTAAACGGCTCCAAAATTTAGGGGTATAGTGGCTAATAAATTTACAATATTTTCTGAACCTTTTTTTATAATCTTTCATTGAAAACTCAGTAGACCATGGAAAAATAAGATTTTCAGAAACTTCGATACTGTAAGTATTATAGCCAAATATAAAAGTAATTTTATTTGGGGGAACAAGGTGAAATTTTTCTAAATATCCATAACATTCTTTGTAGTAAACCCACTCGAAGCCATCACTTTCATATTCTGCTTTTTCTTGATCTGATACAGCGTCTATACTCCAACGTTCAAGAATTTTACCCGATGAGGTGATTAAATAAATATAGCAAGCATCTAAACCCATGTCTCCGTAATCTGTTGTAGAAACAAAGAGTAAATAATAAGAATGAACTTGAATAACCTTTTCTAAGCATGTCCCCCAGAGTGCATATCAAGTGCGACGTCCATTCATATAAATTCGACTGTTATATGCTTTAGATTTGATTGGATCTAATGTAATTCGATTATCTTCAATAAATTTCATGTAATAACACCGCTTTAATATACACTCATGTTATAATTTAACATAAGAATCCATTAGATGAATAGCTAGAAAACTTCCTATCAATCCTCCTCCATACGCACCAAATATCCCTAAACCAAATGGTGTTAATAGAGCCCCTCCTACAAAGCCACCAGCATACATTCCAACCGCTCCAGCGCCATACCCCATTAATTCATGTTCAGTCGCAGCAATCTTATCATCCGCAGTTATAATATTATAAAGGGAAACATAGAGCGTATATTTTCCTTTTGAGATGATGTATTAGGGCACAAAAAAAGACGCAGTTATTGCATCTTGATTAAAATATTCTTTAGATTTTTGATAATTAGGCACAAAAGACGACCTCAAATAGGTCGTTTGGTACGATTATAATATTGCTATTTAATTATTTGAACGTGACAATATCATGATGATGTTTAAATTATCATAACTGTTCAAAAGTTTCAATAATAATCTCTTTTGTAATAATTCCTTTTTCTTACCATTATATTTGAATATGATTGATTCTATTAGATAAAAGCTTTTTTTCTTATCTAAAAAGTTACTAGTTTGAAGCTGATTTATTTTTATTATTTTCAGATGTAAAAAATTAATTGGAACTTTTTTCGGTTGCATGTTTAAAAAATAATTTAAAAGTATTTATAAAAATTTTTCTGGATAATGAGAAAAAGTAAATTCAAGCATTGCAACTTTTCTTCCATTTTTAATTGGTTTCCATTCGATAATCCAATTATCTTTTTCTGATAATTCTTTTATAGCAGGTTCAATAATTTTTTTTCTTAAAAGCCCAAAAGTTTTTTTATAACCTTCTGAAATTTCCATAGCATGATTAAAATCATCAACAGAAATTTTTAACCATCGATACCCATCTTTATTAATTTGTTTTTGTTGTTCGAACAATTCTAACAATCTCCATGAATAAATAGAACGTAATGCACAAGCTTGCTGTAATTTATATTTAGTAAAATGACTTTGAAGTTCAAATAAATATGGAAAGAGTAATTCATTAAATTTAAAACGCACATATCCTTCTGTATCAAAATAATCATAAGTAATAATCCATCTTGTTGTTCTTAATCCAATGGATTGTTTGCTTTCTATTTGCCACGTAAGATAACGATTAAATATATTTTTAGTAGCTTCTTTTAATTGTCTGTATGCTACAGATGGTGTGATTTTAAAAATTTTAGAAAATTCTTCTGCGTGCAATTCAATAAAATCATTTTTTCCGTTTAGTTGGGCTAATCCAGAAAATAAAATTCTCTTTTCAGATAAAGATAATCCTTGCCCTGCTCGAGTGACGCTATTTGATATTATTATATTTTTACTTGGTAAACTATTCATTTGAAGTTACTTTATTTAAATGTAACTTAATATAATAATGTTACTTTTAAATAAAGTAAATATTGTTTTGATCTTGTGGATTTAACTTCAAAAAGGTTACTTTTAACTTCAAAAAGGTTACTTTTAACTTCAAAAAGGTTACTTTTAACTTCAAAAAGGTTACTTTTAGTAAGCTGTAGCCTTAGAGAAATAAGGGCTACAGCTTACCTAAA
>NZ_CAMXCM010000016.1 GCF_947179015.1 Commensalibacter communis | reverse complement strand
TACTGAGATAATTATATGCACCAACCTCTTCTATACCACCAGCACTAACAACCGTGTCAAAAGATTTACCAACGTTGTTATATACTCTGAAAACACCCCCATTATTGACTGTTGTATTACTCGCCACAGCACCATAATTATATAAAAACCCACCATTATTAACTGTCGCGCTAATCGCTACACCACCTGGATATACAGATTGAGAACCACCATTATTAACTATCGTGTTAGAGAGTACACCACCAGAAAGAGCATATTGTTTTCCACCATCAAAAAGAGTCGTACTGTTCGCAATACCACCTAAAGATACATTTTGCACTCCACCATTGGAAACAGTCGTGTTAGAGGCTACACCACCAATTACCCATTGCAATCCACCATCAAAAAGAGTCGTACTGTTCGCAATACCACCTGAAGATACATTTTGACGTCCACCATTATTAACTGTCGTGTTAGAGGCTACACCACCAGCACTAACTTCTTGTAATCCAACATAATTAACAGTCGTACTGTTCGCAATACCACTGAAATTTACAATTTGACGTCCACCACTAGAAAGAGTCGTGTTAGAGGTTACACCACCTGAAGATACAGTTTGAGAACCACCAGAGAAAACTGTGGCACCGTTGGTCACACCACCAGAATAAACATATTGTGACCCATAAATCTTGGCATTATAAGATGATCCTAGTGAATATTCATTGGTAATATTATTAAAGGCAATATCCTCATGAGCGCCTGAATTAATAGTAACATCATAAGATTTACCCCCATTATAGGTCGCTATATACCCACCAGAACTTAGGGTGTTTCCACTTAGGGTTCCTTTATTATCAATATTCCCTAATAAAATAGCACCCGACGTACCACTTAAAGTGCCACCAGCATTAATCGTAGCACCACTGACCGTGCCGCTATTGGTAACCAAACCACCAGAGTTTACAGTCGTGTTCGAGGCAACACCACTAGCACCAACTTCTTGTTTTCCACCATTATAAACTGTAGCACCACTAGCAACGCTGCCAGACCTTACAATTTGTGATCCATAAATCTTAGTGTTATAAGAAGAACCAGACGTATAATCATTACTGAGATAATTATATGCACCAACCTCTTCTATACCACCAGCACTAACAACCGTGTCAAAAGATTTACCAACGTTGTTATATACTCTGAAAACACCCCCATTATTGACTGTTGTATTACTCGCCACAGCACCATAATTATATAAAAACCCACCATTATTAACTGTCGCGCTAATCGCTACACCACCTGGATATACAGATTGAGAACCACCATTATTAACTATCGTGTTAGAGAGTACACCACCAGAAAGAGCATATTGTTTTCCACCATCAAAAAGAGTCGTACTGTTCGCAATACCACCTAAAGATACATTTTGCACTCCACCATTGGAAACAGTCGTGTTAGAGGCTACACCACCAATTACCCATTGCAATCCACCAACAAAAAGAGTCGTACTGTTCGCAATACCACCTGAAGATACATTTTGACGTCCACCATTATTAACTGTCGTGTTAGAGGCTACACCACCAGCACTAACGTTAATGACAGCACCATTGGCAATGGTAAATTTATTAATTGTTCCATAAACAGTGATTAAATCACCACTGGTCGTTAAACTCCATCCACTGCTTGTTTGTCCCGAAGATACAGTTGCTACTGTAGTGGCCATTGTTTTTTCCTTTACAATTCAAAAAATTAAACAACTAACTTTCATTATTTATTTTCAGTATTTATATTTTATTATTGATATTTAATTATTTATAATTTTATTGATATGCCCGATGACGAGTTGAGCGGTGATAAGTTTTGTGCACTCGAACTGTCTTTGGGTATTTTTATGCCTTGGACACCAAAGGAAATCGAAATGGTCAAATCGTTCTTTTGGGTCGTTCCAACAAGAGTTACAGGTATGCCAATTAATAACTCTATATGGGGTATAAAACTCGTTTGTGGGGTGGGTGAATCCAGAGATTAACACAACGGGGATACCGACAGACCAAGCAAGCCATGCCAGTCCTGAGCTAGTTCCGATGAAGAACTCAGCATGCTTTAACCATCTTGCACGTTCAGCAAGGGGGCGATTTCCTGTTTGATTTTCTGCGTTAAAGGGCATATAATTCCAATTAATATTTTGCCCCCCTATGGCTTCTTTATCGATACAAATCACGCGATACCCTTTTTTTTTAAGGTAATCGATAACTTCTATCCACCCTGTGGGGTTATTCCATTGTTTACATTGCGTAGAGGCTTGTACAGCAATACAAACATACGGGTCTTCAATGGGTCTTCCTTCGTCTGGAAAATCGATTTTGACGGGTTCTTCCTTTGGAGAAACGCCTAAGATATAGGCTGCTGTTTTATGCAGCCCCACAAACCGAAAATCTGTTGGTTGTAAATTACAATCCTTATCATCAAAAAACAGACCCAGATTATAAGTTGCATAGGCTTTTTGATGAATTCCCTGTTCTATTACTTCCTGATGTGTAACAAAATGAATATTAGGATAAGATTTTTTAAATAAAGGGGAAATCAGATCTGATAATGCGCAAAAGACTTTAGATTTCGAATGTTTTGTGGCAAAACGTGCGGCATAAGACATCCAAGCAAGTGTATCGCCAAGCGTTCCATTTGGAAATTGAATTAAGATGATTTGATCATCAAGATTAAAAATATAATCTAAAATCAATTCTTCTTTTTCTTGTTGGTCTTCTGAAGTAATGGATCTAGACCATACTTTAATACCAAATTGAACAAACCATTGTTTAGTGGAAAGTACAACCGTTTCTTGTAGGTTATTATGCTCAAAAAGAATATTTCCTGTATTACTATCCATCATTTGTAGATGCCAAGTTGTATTCTTTTTAGGTTTAGGTAATTTTACCCTACAGCCTTGATTAAAATCAAAACTGATCCCGCTTTTATCTTTTTGTGTTAACTCTGCTGCTGGTAAAGGATAGGGAGCATTTTGTGTATTTATTGTAGAAATAGGGGGTAATTCTTGTTGTTCAGAGATGGAAGGGGTATCTGAACTTGAAACAAGAAAGGCGGAGTTTGCTTGAGATGAAAAAGAAAGGTTATTCATAGAATATAAAACTTTACAACTGAATCGCAGAATATCGTATCCTACGAATAAAGTTATAAAGTGTATGAAATCTATGAATAAATTTTTATAATAGCTTAATATGTATTATTTAACATATGACTTAAAAGTAAAAAATTATATTTCATTATAAGTTTTTTTAGTACAGTATTTGGCCCATTTATTCATCAGTTGCCTTCTTTTATCTAACATATCTCCTCGTCTATATGCAGCTTCAACTTTTGATTTAATAGAATGACCTAAAGCCATTTCAAGTATTTCTGATTGTGTATTCGTTGCTTCACTTCCCCAATCTCTAAAGGACGACCTAAATCCATGTAAAGTCATTTTATTATCATTAGCAGCTTTTTTTACAGCGATTAAAAGAGCCTTATCATAAATTGGTTTTTTATTATGTTGAAAAACATAATCACCTTGATTCTTATTAAGCTTCATAGCAGATTTAATAATAGCTAAAGCTTCATCAGATAACGGGATACGATGACATTTATTTGTTTTACTTCGTGAAGCAGGTAGTATCCAAAGCTTATCTGAAAAATTAATTTCTTTTACTTGCATTTCTCGAGCTTCTGCCGAGCGACAAGCTGTTAAACAAATAAAGCAAATTGCAAGGTTAGGAATAGTATTAATAGCTTTTAAATGTTTATAGAGTTTATCAATTTGTTTCCAATCATACGCTTTATAGTGAGTAACTTTAGTAATTAACGATGGTTTAGGTAGTAAATTTTCAAGAAAACCACTCCATTTAGCAGGATTATTACCTTCAAACCAACCATAAGCAATTGCATATTGAAAAATACGATTTAATAAGCCTTGTAATTTTACCCCTGTAGTTGTGTTTTTATACCATATTGGTTTTAATAAAGTTAAAATTTCATTAGAGGTTATAGAATAAATAAATCGCCTTTTAAGGCTAGGATTGATATAATTTTGAAGTAAACTTTCAGTTTCTTGTTGTGTTCTTTTACTTCGCCATTGTTTAGAACGATTTTCAATATATTCCTTGGCTACTTCACTAAATAGTTTGTATTTCTTTTGTATAGCTAATTCTTGACGACGTTTTTCTTCTAAAGGATCAAGTCGATTAATAAGCATTTCTTTATTTTTATTTGCCAAATTTCTAGCTTCAGATAAGGATATAATTGGAAAAGGACCCAATCCTTGCATTCTAATCTTACCAGTAATTGGACTTTTAAAACGAAAAACCCATATTTTAGAATTTCCACGAATATTTAAGTATAGATTTCTTCCATCTGAATGTGTACCATTTTTTAGTTGGTTAATTTTTTTTTCTGATAACTGATTAATAAATAAGCGGGGCATTTCTTATATTCTGTTTATGTGTTAAAATAGATGTTTATTTTGTATATATATGTATTACATAAAATATGATTTTAAAGAGTAAATTAGCGAAGAGAACTATTTTTACAATAAAATAGGTAGATTCTGATTTGAATTAAAATTCATATTATTTACAAAGAATCTTTTTTCAATAAATATTTACTTATTGATTAAATATAGATATCATTCGTAGGATACGATATACTTTTAATTGTCCATAAGAAGCCAATTGTTTAATAACAAATTTATACAAATTATTAATTTCTTGGAAAGATTTTCCGTTAGGGTCAAATTACATTACCCTTTCACCGTGAGTAACAGAATTTATAAATGTAATTCGTTGTCCTATATTAACTGGCACAGTTGGAATTTTAAGTTCTTTCAAAGCATCTAATGCATCTTGTGTTAAATTACTTCTCGATAAAACTTGATTTAAAAAAACAAAATAGTTGACTTCTGCTATCTTACAAATATCAATTGTCGATTGAATTGCCCTTATATCAATGACAGATAGTCTACTACAGATAAGTCTTGTTGGATTGGTAGTGATTTTAAAATCTGTGCAAAATAAGCAGCAATACTGTTTATAACTAATAAAAAATCCTCATTCATAATGAGAGGCTTTTATTTATTCCTTTATTTTCAATGTGTTTTTTCAAACGCACACATAAAGCCTTCAGAAGGCATCTCTGATGTGTGATAATATTTTTATGTAAAGGGGGTTTTTACCAGAGATGTATTTAACAACACTCTAGGACAAACCTAGAGCTGTTTAAATGGGTATTAATTAGGTTAATTCTATTAAATAATATTTTATGAAGATAATTAATTATAAATTAGAGTTTATACACCATAACTACTACCACAAATAGTAAATTTGTCAAGTTATTTTTTATAGTTTATTTTTAATAAGCTATTGATTTTTATATATTTTTTTGATAATATACGTGAATATTAATCAGCCATAAGTTTGGTTAGATTTTTTACTGAACAGACGATTATCAGTGTTCAGTATTGTGATTATTGAAGATTAAAAAAATACCCGCACAATTTTATCGATGAATTAGCCAGAACCGTGTGTTTACACTTGTTTTGTATCTAATTTTTGTAATTTTGTGCATTTGAAAGGAGACTGATTAACACCATTATGATAGAGGAATGTAATTTATATGAAGACTACCGCTTATATTGGCAAGAAGGGTGCACAAACACTTTATTACGCAGCTAAGGTTGCAAAATATATTCGCTTACCCTTAAATTATTTTATTACGATTAATTTTAGCGAGACAGATATTCCAGCATTACAAATTAATGATACTTTTTTGAAGCTTAAAAGACAACTTACTCGATGGTTATTATCATCATCCAAATATAAAGAAGCTATTGAACCTACTTTTGTTTGGGTTTTTGAGAATTGTATCAATGGAGAGGGTTGTGATATTATTGATGAACAGCATAATATCCATGTTCATTTAGCAATCCATATTCCTGAGGGGTATGAAGATGATATTTTTGTTAAAGTAAAATCATTATTAGAAAAAATGGCAATTATTAATGAGAGAACCGTTCATCTTGCAGATACTATAGAAAATCTAAGTTTAAGTTATTTTCTTAAAGGGTGCCATCCAGATTATATTGATACTTACGGTAGAGGTAGGGAATATATCTATCAAGGGATTATTCCTGGAGATAGAAGATCTGGTACAACAAGAAATATTGGTCCAGAAGCAAGAAAGAGGATGGATAAGGAATTGGGAATTAAGAGGAGTTTTCCTAGGGATTATTAAAGTATTAGAGGGCTTGTTGGCTTGGGTAATGTTAGTTCATTATATGGTGTTATTAGTGATATGTTATTAAAGGGATATATAATACTATATGTGTTGATATATATTTTATTTTTAATGTTTTATGTCTCTTCACTATTATATTTTTATCCCTTATAAAACGTCTCTGTTTTTTAACAAATTTTATTTTTGTTTTAAGAAAATTTGTTTGTTTTAAATAAGTTATTAACAGTTTTTTTCTTTTACAACATGTTTTATATATTTTTACTCTTGTTTTAACAATGGTTTTATTGTCTGTTTTCAATATGTTATTTATAGATAAGAGGTGTGTTTGACGGTAATAAGAGGTGTGTTTGACGGTAATAAGAGGTGTGTTTGACGGTAATAAGAGGTGTGTTTGACGGTAATATTAACAATAAAAAAAAGGAGGAAAATATTTTTTTATTTTCCACTTAATAAAATTATGTTATGAACTGTTAATCATTAATTATTTATGTATTTTTTATAATGAAAAATCTTGTTGCTTATAAATCAAACTCATTAATTGAGGCTAGTTACAAATTAAGCCTACAAGAGCAACGTTTATTATTGGTTTGTATAGGAAAAATAAACCCTCTAAACACTACACAAAATAAAACTTTCCAAATAACGTCACACGAGTTTTTCAATGCTTTTCCTGATATGGGAAAAGAAAATGCAGAAAGACGCTTACAAGAAGCTAGTGATAAGCTTGCAGAAAGATGGATTTATATTCAGTGGCAACACAAAGAAGAAAAAATTAGATGGGTTCAAGGCCAAGTTAAATATTTTACTGGTGAAGCTAAAATAGAATTAGTTTTTTCAGATTTAATAATGCCATACCTGACACAATTAAAAAATAAATTTACAGGTATTTCAATTAAAAATATTTCATCCTTAAAACGAACATATAGTATTAGATTGTATGAATTGTTAATTCAATACAAGGAAGTTGGATATCGTAAAATTACGGTTGAGGCTTTTCGTTCTATGTTAAACGTTGAGAACAAATACGAACATTTCAAAGATTTAAACAAATTTATTTTATTACCAGCACTCCACGAATTAAATACTAAAAGCAATATTACAGTCAATTTACATAAAGAAAAAAAGGGACGGAATATATCTGCTTTATTATTTTCTTTCAGAGAAAAATAAATAACGTTTTAACGCTTTAACGTTTTATTGACTTTAGTTACAGCTTGTATATATTGCATTAAAGTTTTAACGTTAGCTTTAAAGCGTCAATGGGGGGCTATTTTGATTATAGGTGTTGTTTCTCAAAAAGGTGGGGTCTGTAAAAGCACAATAGTTAGGCTTTTATCCAGAGAATACTCAGATAATGATTGGAATGTAAAAATAGCTGATATGGATTCCAAACAAGGAACATGCACCAGATGGAATATGACCAGAAACGACTCTAAAATAGAGCCTGTTGTTAAAACTGAGCAATATAGGTCGGTTAAAGATGCTATAGGTGATTATCAAAAAAATAATATTGATTTAATGATTTTTGATGGTGCACCATCATCTAGCACACTAACTCTACAAATTGCTAGAGAATCAAATTTGGTTATTTTACCAACGGGTATTTCTGTAGATGATTTAGAACCCACCGTTAAATTAGCACATGAGTTAATCAAACATAATATTGAACGTAATCATATAATAATTGTTTTTTGCAGGGTAGGGGATTCTACGGTAGAATTATCAGAAGCTAAACAATATATAGAGCAGTCTGGATTTAAAGTAATTAAAGCAGTTTTACCAGATAGAGTTGCATATAGAAGAGCTCAGGACATTGGAAAATCCGTATCTGAAACAAATTATAAAACATTAAATCAAAAAGCATCAAATATCGTACAAGAGTTGGTTAATCTTATAAATAAATTAAAGTAATATAAAATGATTAAAAACGTTAAAATTTCAAAACCAAGTAAAAATACAAAAGGTGCTCCCCCTTTATCTAACTCAATCAAGAATAATGTTGAAAAACCTCTAAACGAAGAGCTCGTTGCCTTTAATTTTCGTGTAACAGCAGAGTTTAGAAAAAGAGTTCGTCAATATGCGATTGATAACGATACAACTGCTGTTAAAGTTATGATTGATGCTATAGAAGAATATATCAATAAATAACGTTATAACGCAAACGTTAAAGCGTTATTATACTAACTTTAATACGTCTAATATCTTCTCTAATGTTTCATCAATTTTTTAAATATTGATGCTCTTTCATGACTCTTTGAACCGTTGAAAGACTTATATTAAGTGCCTTAGCTGTTTTTCTATAACTAGCACCATCTTTACTCATCGCTTCTATAATACTACGATTATCAATCGTTTTCTTCCGACCTTTATATTTCCCTGCTTGTTTTGCTTTGGCAATACCTTCTCTTTGTCTTTCTCTAATCAGACTTCTTTCGAATTCAGCAAAACTCCCTAATAATTGAAACATGAGTTTTTTAATAGAATCTTCACTATTTGTAAAAGTTAGATTTTCTTTATGAAAATGAATGCTAATTCCTCTGGCATTTAAATCCTCTACCAATTGACTTAAATCTTTAAGGTTCCTTTGCTAGCCTATCAATAGAATGAACATGAATAACATCACCTGCTCTGACATATTCTAACATGGCTTGTAATTGAGGTCTTTTCGTATCCACACCGCTAATTTTATCTGTAAAGATTTTATCCAGCTTAACTTCATCAAGTTGTCGTTCTGTGTTTTGGTATTCAGAGCTTACTCTTATGTAGCCTATGTCACTCATAACGATCTCTATTGTATTCTTTTAAGTTAAGATGTTTATCTATTAAATTGTATTCTTAAATAAATCAATTTAAATAAATACGGATTTCAATCGTTTTTGTATTTATTAAAACGTATTCTTTTGAGTGTAATCTAATAAATACATAAATGAATGAATGTTTTATGATGATTACAAATTAGTAACCTTATAAGAATATCTTTGCAAATACTGAGCCATATTCTCTTGAGATATTTTACCTTGTGCAAGATCAATCATAATCTCAACATATCGCAAATCATCATATTGTTGTAATTGATACCCATTATCTAATAAAAACAAATCTGTTGTTAAAAATGCAGTTCTTTTATTGCCATCAACAAATGGATGATTTCTACTAATACCAAGTGCATAAGTAGCAGCTAATAAAAATATATTCTGATTTCCGTAAGCAAAATGTTGTTTAGGTTTATTTAAAGCAATTTCAAGTAAATTCTCATCACGGATACCTTCAGAACCACCATCCTTATTTAAGACCATTGAATGGATTTCGTATATATCCTCTTTAGATATCCAATTAGGCTCAATCATCTTTTGGAAAGTTCAGTTAGTGTATGGCTATGATGTTGTAATCTTTCTTGTATTTTAATCTTACGGTTTGCTCGAGAGGAATTAAGCAAAAGATTATACTCCTCTACAGATAACAATACTAAACGATCTCTATTATGATTAGTGATGAATACTGGTTCTCTTTGTGCTGTATCACTATATGTACCAATATTTTGTTGGAAATCTGTTGATGTCACACGCATATTATACTCCATAATTAATAATGTAGATTATAGATAAATTATCTATTTTATCAATCAATTTAACTTTGATTATTTAGATATCAAAATTATTGAAACAAGAAGATTTATAAGAATCAAACCAAGGTCAAGTCTGAAACGATTTCTGTAAACTTATATATTATAAATACATTCTTTTTTTTGGCTATTTCGAGGTAAGCAAGGAAGATATGCAAAAAATTGAAAAACAAGATAGAGCTTTAAATCAAATTATGAAAGATGTTTCACAATAGCATAAGGATAATAACTGCACTGAAATAGAATGTTCTGTATCAAAATGTGATGCCTGATACGACTATAATTAACAGAAAACACTGAATTTTATATTATTCATCAAACGACGTTTTTGCAGTTTAAAACAGAATTTTACAAGAAAAATTATCTATTCAAAATGCTAACAAACACTTCGTGTATATTTACAAAGAAGGTAAAAGGTAAAAGGTAAAAAATAAAAGATAATGAAAAACCTTAGCCGAAAACATAAAGCACAAGAAATCCAATATCTACACGAACAAATAAGTGATACTATATATCACTAAGTAAACAATCTAATGAGTAATAAATTTATATATTAACAATTACCCACATCAGTAAACTCAGATTTTATGTATTTTTAAAGACTTGTTTTACGGTAATGGTAGCATTCAGAGATTGTATTTTTTCCTTTGGTGCACATAAGATATTTAAATGATCCATAATAAAGAATGCGTAATCATCTTCAAATAGCTGAATAATACTTTCAAACCCAATTTTCCAGTATTCAACCCAACAATAGGGTCTATATTGTGTAATTGTTTTTAATGCCCCCTTGATAACAGCAATCTCCATTCCCTCAACATCAATTTTTAAAAAATCCAATCTTTTGATATTTAATTCATCCAGACAAACAACTTCTACTATATTCTTCCCTTGTGTTTCCGTTAGGAACACCTGACCAAAATCCTGATCTTTCGAATAATCAATATCATTGAGATATAAAATACTCGCTTTTTCCCCAACACCTTTATTATAAACATATAAATTATCTAAATCATTTAAGGCAACTGAACCACATAATGCATAATATAACATTCTTTGGGGTTCGAATGCATTTACGATCCCTTCTTTTGATCGCACCGTTTGTGCGATCGGAATAGAAACCAACCCTGCATTTGCACCAATATCAAAAATAACTGGTTTATCAGGTAAAGAAGAGATTAAGAATAAAATATTATCTAATTCAGCCTGTATATGAGGTACTCCTTTCTTAACGATATGCTCTGCCTGAAGATGACAATGTCTGTTGATGATAAATTTTCCATATTTACAGTCTAGTGTCAGAAAATTATTGATTTGCATCATAATTATACTCTTTCTATATGCTTTCAATTGATACAAGGGGAAAGGAAAGTAACGTTACAAAACATCTATTGATGGGTTTTGTTGAACATTAATGAATATATATGCCTTTATGCTAAGAATAAAAAAACTCCCAAACAAAATCAAAGTTCAGGAGCCAAGTATTTTATAAAACAACTATATTAAAATAATTAGGCTACTTGTTCTATGGCATTATCCTTCTCTGATTGATCAATGATATAAGGTCCTGCAGCAAGTACATGTACAACCAAAATCCGCTTATTAGGATAATTTTGTGGCATCATTAATAAAGCATTCCCATTCGTCCAACGACAAGGAGTTTGCTCTATCACATCCCATCCTTGTAAATCTTGTTGTTCTAAATGCTCGGTAATCATATCAACACTATGAGCCGTTAAAACATAAATTTCTCCAACTAAAACACCCAAATAACGACGGTCATCAACAAATGAACCAATCACATCACTTGGACGACTAACTCTAGAAACAAGATGCACCGCATTTACATCCTCAGGCAGATTAAAGCTATAACGACCATCACGATTAAGTAGAGGTTGTAAAACTAATCCTGTTGGGGTTACTAAACAAAGATCAGGGTCATTGGTTAGCTCTTTTGTCTCTGGCATCATTGTTACTTCTATTGCGGCAGAACGTTGCACTAATGTGTGATAGATCGGTTCAACATCTTGACGTTGAACTGTCAATATTGCACTGGCATCATGATCCCAACTTTTGACTTCCGAAACAGGTGTCAATAAGGCATAATTTCCATGTTGTTTAAATTGACGGCGGTTGCCTGTATCCAGATAACTTTCAGTTAACATCCCATCTGCCCAAATCACAGAATGCTCTTCTGTTTCAATGTGATAGTAAGTATAGTCCGTGATGGAACGATCGTAATAAATACTAGCCCCATTGACCAACATCCGAACAGGAATGAACTTACCGTCAAAGAATAAACAATGTTCTGGCGTGATTAATAAGTCTTTATAAGGAACACCATCAGCAACTGCATCTTTCAATACACGGACTGGATAACCAGCCTCATCCTCATTTAGATGTGCTTTAACACGAACGGTTTTATGACCAACCCAGCGAACAGAACGGCTAATCTCTTTATTTTGTTGCCAGTCAAATGTTAAGACCTCATCCCCGATCCGAATATCCTCAACAGCAATCTCTCCTTCAAATGTTCTAATCATTGAGCCTGTTAAGAAACAAACCTCGTAAGTCAAGCTACCATCAGACCCTGTTCCAAGTGTATATCCAGCATCTCTGGCACCTGTGATATTTAGAGTAATTGTATGTCCATTTTTCAGCGTAAATTTAACCTGATCTGGTGTAGGATATTCAACTTTGGTTACATCAGATTGTTTAATTCCTGCAAGATGAATCGCATCGGAGTTTCCTGCACCTGCACCATTAAAGCCATCAATAACTGTAACAACCGTCGTTACAGTTCCACCATTGGCAAGACCAGAAATCGTCAAACCACCATTCGTATCTCCAACAAGATCAATCCGACCACCCGCATCTGGATAAATAGTCGCACTGCCACCCATATTCAGCGTCGTCGTGCCACCCAGTTTCCCTCCGTTTTGGACTTCTTGTAATCCACCATTGTTCACAATCGTGTCAGACGCTATACCACCTGATATAACCAATTGATAATCAGCATTGATCGTTGTGCTCGTGGCTATACCACCAGCATTCACCTGTTGAAAACCACTATTGATTGTCGTATTCGAGGCTATACTGCCTGACATAACTAATTGATAACCACCACTGATCGTCGTACTCGTGGCTATACCACCTGAAAGTAAAGCTTGATAACCAGCATTGATCGTCGTGTTCGAGGCAGTACCTTTCACCTGTTGATAACCACTATTGATGATCGTTGTGCTTGTGGCGATAGCACCACTATTCACCCCTTGAGATCCAGTATTGATCGTCGTGTTCGTGGCAGAACCATTAACTAATTGGTACCCACCACTAGAAACCGTCGTATTACTCGCTACACCACCTGAAGATACAGTTTGCCGTCCACCATCAAAAACAGTCGCGCTAATCGCTACACCACCTGAAGATACATATTGACGTCCACCAGAATATACTATCGCACCACTAGCAACGCTGCCAGACCTTACAATTTGTGATCCATAAATCTTAGTGTTATAAGAAGAACCAGACGTATAATCACTACTGAGATAATTATATGCACCAACCTCTTCTATACCACCAGCACTAACAACCGTGTCAAAAGATTTACCAACGTTGTTATATACTCTGAAAACACCCCCATTATTGACTG
>NZ_CAMXCM010000015.1 GCF_947179015.1 Commensalibacter communis | reverse complement strand
AGTATCTTAGTACTTATTCTATCATACTTTGTCAAAATTACACATAGTAATTTCTCTATCATCCAGCCAAATTACTATCCGAACCACGCATCAATACACCACCATTTAACCTATAGGCGTTACGCGTCTGCTGGATCTGTTTTTTATAAGAATTAATTAATATCTCTATTATTTACACTATAATTAATACACAAAATTATTTGCTGTAATCTTAATATAATATCACACACCCAAACTTTTCTTTAATAAATCCGATGATAAGCATTAAATCATCACGCGCAACAATATTTATCCTTCACTCTGGAACGCTAATTGATTTGCTCGTCTAAATATCATTATTAAAAGAAAAAATACCTCATCATAAGCACTGAGAAGTTATGTATTAGACAGTTACATTAAATTAGGAACAAACGCAGGAGAACATTTGGCCATAAGACTTGCCCTGCTTTTATAGATCGGGTCCAAATAATTTGAAACAAACAACTGCCACCACATAATTGGAACAATATATATTCATAAGCACAGCAAAACTAAACAAGCTACTTATTTTTTTTATTGCAAAAATGGACTGAATGCGATCTATATTATCTTATAAAAAATTGATATGTCTAAACTGTAATCCAGATATTCCATATCGTAACGTGCTAACACAGTTAAATTATGTGCACAAATTAATGTTGTTACTATAATAATTCCCTTTACTTTGTGATTAAATATATCGCTTATTTGATACACTTCACAGGGATATTCTCTGTTCCGTTAAAAAATAGCTTTTACTTACAAAGTTATAGTATTCTTAAAACGCCAATTACCCCTAATTATCCTTATCTGATTTTAACTCGCTGGGCTTGACTGCATTCATGATTTCATCCATCAATGAATTATAGTGTACTGCAGTTAAAATCGTTTCTGAGATTCCTTGGGCAGGATCACCATCGGTTGCGTTTCAGCTCTGCGCTTTGCTGCTTTGGCATCGAGATTAGTATGTTATCACTGACCGTTCTGGTACGAACCTATTCTTCAAATTGTAAATATTTAGCTTGTTAGTCTTTCATAGAAATTGTTTCTGTTTAATAATATTTAGTCACCGGCGTAAAAGTAACCGCATTGCGAGTAAAGATTGGTATTGTGAAAGATACTCGGTCACTCTGGCTTGACCTGATCCCGGAAGCCTTTACCTCCCCATTCAACCCTTGCGCCAACGCATACGGAATATCTTTCGACGCAATACGTTGAGGTTCAAACATAGTTTGTTTTGTATTGAGATGAAGAATGGTTTTCATAATGTTTGTATAAAAATATTGATTTAATAATAATTATTTATTAAAATAGGACAAAGCCCCGTGGGAGAGGTTGTAGTAATGAAGTATTCTTTTATCGTATAATATAGCAACATATGGGCAATCACAGCTATTATTATATTTGTTAGGAGAATTGCCAATGATATCAGATTATTTAGTATTTTAGTGTTTTGTCTAATTAAACTTACGCCTTGGATTAAAAATCTATACTTCGTTTACATCCTCCCCTCCCCGTCAACTCATAAAAACCTATTCACCAATTCCTTCATAGCCTTCACAGAATCTTTCTTTTCTGACTGACCGTTCAGAACTGCCCTTTACTGCACAAATTCTGCGCCCTAAGCGTGCTTTACAAAATTCGTAAACCAGTCATATATGATGTTCGCCTGAATCAATATAAGCTGCCACAATACTCAACGCATGACCATTAGCTTTATACCACAAAATCAGCCTCTTGCCACAAGCCAGGACTGTCTGGATCCCCATCAATTACCACATAGGCTATCGACCAGCGCTCTTCATTGTCCCCAACCCACGATCCCCAATTCTATACGGTCATCTTGCGTATCATCTGCCGCAGTTAATAACACTACCCTATCGAGCACATCATCTGCCAAAACTTCACCATGCTTTGCAAGGGTTAGTTCAAATAATACACCAACGCCTTGATCCTTAAAGATTTCCCCCTATGATTGTATTCACAAGAATCTACAATTAAACTGGGTCAGTTTAGACACTCAAGTCTTTTTACTTTATTAGATCAAAGCCTTATATAACAATATTGCAAAATAGTTATAAATAAAATACTATAACGATCTGTAAAAATTATACATATTTACAACTTGAAATGCATATAATTTACAATCAAAAAAGGAAACCATACTATGACCACTTTTAAAATGTCTGGTTCTAATACAGAAATAGAATTGGGTTCAGGTGAAGCACAACGCCAATTAAATTTAACCCAAAGCTATCTTCAACAAAAAATACCTTTTAATCGTGACGTTTGGGATGAATATTCTAGCCCTTATAAAGAACATGAATTTCAGATTGCCAGAGTATATGGATCAGGAAGTACACAATATATCAATCATTTTAATACAGATGTAATTATGGTGGGAGATAATGTACAAGATACAAATCCAAACAAAGCCTTTACCTTAAAATATAAGTATATTGGCAATTATAGTTATTATAATACCATTGTTTCTGGCAGAAAGGCAGGAATTAATATTACTGCTAATGGGACTTCTGGAAAAATCATTAATACAGTTGGTAAATTGTATTTTAATGGTAGTGGATATACTTCTTACGATGATATACCCATGGGAGGTATCGCAGGCGCGTTACAAATAGGTAACTGGGAAATATATAATGGCGATGATGATAGTAATATTAACCTTACATATGGGCAAAACACAATCGTTGCTGGAAATGGAAACAATAAAATTTATGTTCCTGACGAAAATCAGACAGGGAATGAATACAACATTTATTCTACACACAACGGAATAAATAATATTACTCTTGGAAATGGAAGTAATACAATATACGTAGCAAGTGGAATTAATTTCGTCAAAGTCGGTCAAGGTAATAATAATATTACTATCCATGCTAGTGGTTTAAACAGAGCAAACTCGGATGTAATGCAACATACAATAATAACAGGTGATGGCTCAAATAACATTAGCGTTTACGGGCATTCTAGCCAAATGCTATTAGGTAATGGAGATAATAAAGTAAGCCTCACTACAGGAATGCTTTCACGAAACCCAATAAATAATGTTATTGATAGTGGAACAGGTCATTTAGATATCTCTGCTGCTATTGGGAATGTAACCATTAGCGCTGCTGGGGCAACCAATATCAAAGGGGGAGATGCTGCATATGATAATATGAATTTTGGTTCAATTGATCCATATCTCAACCTAACATTAAATGCTAGTGGTGATGATAATGTATTTCATGCGGGCAAAGGAAACACAACCTTAAATGCAGCACACTCTAACAAAGCGATAGATGTTTCTGCCGCAAATGATAAAACTTCTACATTAGTTGCCGTCACTGGTCGTGGAGATGATACATTAACAGCAGGAAGTGGACAATCAACGTTTAGTGGTGGTCTTGGCGATAATTTATTTGCTTTTACCAAAGAAAATACTAATGGTGGCTCAACAGTTATCAAAGATTTCTCAGCTTCTAGCGGCAATCAAATAGCATTATTCAACTATGGATTAAATCGTACATCTTTAAAGCAACTTTTGAACGCATCACAAAATGATGCTCAAGGAAATGCTATTCTTAATCTCAATACGAATACCATCACCCTACAAGGCGTTTCTGTCTCTGAATTAAATACAAATCAATTTTTTGTTTATAATAACAAGTAACAAAACAGCATCATCTTGATATGATGTAATGCAAAATATGATATAATACAAATTACCGAAGTTATCTATCTGATAGCTTCGGTAAGACCTATTATAAATTACTAAATTGATAATAATAACAAGGCAATTAACTCTCAAAAAAATTTTCTATATAAATTCATTACGAATCTGCATAAGATATTTCTTTTCAATTGCTTACGATATTTTTAGCAGGCCAGAAGCTTCTATGATTTCTCTTGTCGATTTTAAAAGTTCTTAATTTTGTGCTATTCACCCCTCTAGCACGTTGAATTCTACTCCTTATTTGCATGACCCAGAGTTAAATCCCAAAAGTATACATATTTCCTCCAACCGACAATCTCTAGCTTTATACAGCCATCTTGGATACCGCCTGCCGCCATTAATAACGCCATAACATCAGGCACTTCACCCACCCAGATTTCAGCACGTCGTTCAAAGATCAGTTTAAATAATGTGTCCTCGCCTTGATTTCGAATGTCTTCCCATCAAACGGGTCAGAATTTACACGCAAGAACTCTGCAACCAAAAGACCATTTGGCATTCGGCATTCGGCATTCGGCATCAATGAATAAAGCGAGTTAGTATGAAAGGATACATACCCTTTAAACAGAGCATTGGCACGCCATTCACCCTCTTTAATCAAGTCTGGTTTGTCTTATTCCTCTATGACACAACCATGATGCTGACATACATAATGGGCTGTTTCAGATAAAGCGTTATCTTGTTCATCTTTATCCCATTTAATACCATGTGTTACGTCTTTGCCACCCCATTCAAAGATTTGATACTCGCCACAATGGCGGCAAGACACATAAAAACGACGTTGACCGCCTTCTAAACCAGCACCCACTACAGAATAACCATCAACCTCATCAAACAATGCGATCCGAACGGTAATCCGTTAAAAGCCTCCTGGCGGTTTTGCTCCAACTAATGAGATCAAAGCGCCATTCTTCGTAGTTTTTTTCAGCAATGTATTTTCATCTGATCGTATTTTGGGTGCAGAAACAATTTCAGCTAATATAGTCGTATCTTATAACATATGAGTAATCTAGGATTTTGAATAATCCTCGGCATATTCAGCACGAGGTTGCTCCACCAAAATTGGGCTTGGATCTTCGTGTACCTTACACGGGCTAATTTCGTGACAGAGTTTTTTTCCACTGTTAGATCCATTGTTCATCCTCGGATAATTCTCCTAGTGCTCTGACTATTAATTGGTACATCTTACCTTGGATTTCTACGACTATTTTACAGTTAAATATCTGAGATGCCATTTCTGCAGGAATTTCGAGTAAACGCGTTCTGATCGCACTTAGTTGTGAAGAGAGGTCATCAACCACATCTTCAATCCTGACCACAGCACCCAATTTAAAATCACAGTCTAATTGTTTCAGGCGTGCCTCATAACAGGCATTAGAAAGCTCTGCATCTTGAAGGTTTTTAAAAATGGGTAAGGATGGATTATATGGAATTATCCACGTTTGTGATAACTCAACAGTTTGGTCAAAATATCTTTTACTCGCGAGCCAAGCATTGAAAGATGCGAGATCAACCTTATTTTTCCCAGCAGATTGTATCCATCCAACTTTTAATTGCTTTTGAATGTTTATTCGGCTAACTCCAGCACAACGTACAGCCTCACTTTGACTTATCGTTTCTGCCGTACTGCAACCCAACTGCATGCTAGGTTGCACCCCCTAAAAAACCTATTAGCTAGACACGAGACAGGGCGCGAAATACCTGTGATACAAAAAAAGCTAGGAAGGACCCAAAGATCCCTCCATCTATCTCCATGATAGGTACGTTTCTTTTTTGTATGAAATTTAATTAATAAACAAATTAAATTTCATTCAAAACATCTGCGGGTTAAATAACATAATATCTATCTACACCACCAAATTTTCATACATATACAGCTTAGAACATTATTTGTAACAAGACCTTTTATTCTGGATATGCACCAGCAACATTTTGATCGTAATCAATTAATGCACCTGTCATCACTCCTGCATTGGGGCTTAATAAATAGCTTGCCAATTCCGCAAGTTGATGGGGTTTACATAATTGACCCATAGGCTGTTCTGCCTCAGCTTTTTCCAACCATCCATCCGTTGCACCATGATATTTACGTTGGGTAATATTTTCACCAGGTGTGTCCATCCATCCTGGTAAAATTGCATTACAACGAATACGATTGGATCGATACGCATTGGCGACATTTTTGGTTAATGTTGCTAACGCTCCTTTTGAAGATGAATAAGGGGCTAGATAAGATTGCCCACAATGGGCGCATTGAGACAGGATATTTACAATCGATCCATACCCTCCTTGTTCAATTCGGTGTTTAACAAAACCTTGCATTAAGAAAAAGGGCGCACGAGCATTAGTAAAAAACATTTGATCCCATAATTCTGCGGACGTGTCTGTTAATGTTCCACGTCCTCCAAAAGCAGCGGCGTTGACAAGGACATTCACATCCCCAAATGTCTTGACCGTTGTTGAGACTAAATCAAGACATGCTTGCGTATCTTGTAAATCAAAAGAGGTAAATTGCACATTCACATTGGCAGAGGATAATTCAGAAATTGCTTTCTCACCTTTTTGCGCATCACGCGCCGCCAACATGATTTTTGTGCATCCTTCGGCAATTAATTGGCGAGCAATTGCAAACCCGACCCCTTGCGCCCCTCCGGTAATCAAAGCAATGGTATTTTTATGACGTGTATTTAAATCAGACATTTGTAAACTCCTGATCTAGTCCTGTAAGGGTAATGGTTTTCTTGTGCTTTAAGGAAGCGGTTGAGGCTTCTGCTAAATAGGCCGCCATCATGCCATCTATGGCATTAATAGGCATATCTTTTCCTTCACGCGAACAAGCAATAAAGGTTTGAATTTCTGCGGTATAAGAAGGACCATAACGCTCCATAAAGAATTCTAATATCGGTGCAGATGTTCCAGGATATTCACTGGTATAAGTTGTATATCCTGATTGTCTTGGATTATCAGAAACCAACATTCCCTTTGCCCCAAAGGCTTCGATGCGTTGATCAAACCCAAAAGCACAATGACGAGAATTTAAAATTGTAATCAACGCACCATCTTCTGCAATCATGGTGACACTTGCTGTATCAATATCGCCGAGCTTTCCTATTTCAGGATCAACAATCGAAGATCCATGTGCCGTAACAGAAATAATTGGTTGTTGGATAATAGAACGCGCCATATCAAAATCATGGATCATCATATCCCTGAATAGCCCACCTGAGCGAGGAATATATTCTAATGGCGGAGGATATGGATCACGGCTGGTAATTGTTAATTGCTCCAATCGTCCAATATGCCCTGCATGAACGCCATTGCGAACCGACGCATGACCACGATCAAAACGACGGTTAAATCCGACGCATATTTTCTTTGCGGCATCATCGCCAATAGTGCGAATGAATTGAATACCTTCTTGATAATTCGCAGATAAGGGTTTCTCACAAAGAACAGGTTTTTTGGCTTTAACAGCCTCATACAGCAATTCAATATGTGTATCCGAAGACGTGGCAATAATAATCGCTTCTGCCGAAGGATCATTCATTGCTTCTGCTGCACTATAGCAAACTTTAGCATTGGTTTGTGCGGCAAGCAATTTACTAGCCTCTGCAACTGGATCATAAATTGTTGCAATCTTTGCCCCAGCTGCAATGATAGAAGCAACATGTACCTTGGCCATACGACCTGCACCAATTAAAGCTATTCCTGTCATGTGATTATCCTTTAATAAAAATACGTTTTTTTTCAGAAACAGATTGAGCCATTGCATCAATAATCTTTTGATTTTCATAACCAAAGTCGAAATCTGGAAAACAAGAAGATGAGTCCATAATTCCTTGAATTAAATCATAAATTTCAATGACTTTAACATCGAAATATCCCAGACCTCCACCAGCAAAATCAAACCCAAAAAAGCCATTAAATTGTTCAACTTGACTGCCTGCATAGACGGTTTTAAATCCACGATCCGCTTTATCATCCTGATATCGAACAATTTTTAACTCGTTAAATCGCTCACCATCCATGATAATCGTGCCTTCAGTGCCAGATATTTCCCAATAAACACCAAAAACTTTTCCTGCTGCAATTCGAGAAGACTCAATAGTACCGCCTGCACCATTCTTAAATTGAACGAGTGATTGAAATTGATCTTCATTTTCAACATCTAATCGTTTTGCATTTAAATCTGCACTGGCTTTATATCCAGACCCATCGCCTGGTGCAGGTCTTGTTTTAAAAAATGTTTGTTCTTGACCCAAGACACTTTCAATTGGCCCCATTAAAAATTGTGCAACACTAATGACATGCGCCCCTAAATCCCCCAAAGACCCTGTTCCTGCAAGTTTTCTAGAGCATCTCCAGCTCCATGGCATATCTGAATCATTAAAAAAACCTTGATCGAACCATCCACGAAAACGGGTAATTTGTCCAATATCTCCACGGTCAATCAATTGTTTAGCAAGTAATGCAGACGGGGTTTTAATATTGTTAAACCCAACCATCGTTTTAACGCCATGTTTTTTTGCTGCTTCGGATAGTGCCTTGGCATCTTCTAAATTTACGGTTAACGGTTTTTCACAATAAACATGCTTTCCTGCTTCAATAGCAGCCATTGCCATTTCAAAATGCATCGAATTAGGGGTTGTAATATCCACCAAATCAATTTCAGGGTTGGTGACTAATTTTTTCCAATCATGCGTAGAATGTAAAAATCCAAAACGACTTGCACCTTCCGCAGCTAACTCTGGGGTTGCATCAGCAAATGTATGTAAAATAGGTTCTGCTTTTAAATTACGATATAACAAAGCAGCTCTTCGATAGGCATCTGCATGTGCTTGCCCCATAAAACCAGAGCCAATTAATCCAATATTCAGTTTTTTACGTGTCATCAAAATTCCCCTTAACTTTATTAATTTTTTAGGATTTGTTTTTGAATAAATTGATAGGCAGAGCTAACCATCGATAAAGGATTAGCCTTGGCTGGATCTTGTTCTGCTTCAACCAATATCCAACCTGAATAATTGCTATTTTTCAAAAATTGAGACAAAGGTTCATAGTCAATGATCCCATCCCCTGGAACAGTGAACATGCCAGCTCTAACCCCTTCATTAAAAGAGGCCTCTTTATTTCTAATGTCTTTGAAAATATCCCCACGTACATCTTTTAAATGGATATGTTTAATGCGAGACCCAAATTCAGAAATTAAAATGGCATAATCAAATCCACCCGCATAAGCATGGCCTGTGTCTAATAATAGCCCCACAGCATCACCCGTTGTGTTCATTAAAGTGCGGATTTCATCTAACTTTTCGGCTACCATCATTAAATGATGATGATATGCAATTTGTATATCAAATTCAGACTTTACTTTTTCTGCAAATAAAGTCAGGCGTTCGCCATAATGTTTCCACCCATCAAGGGATAAAGTCAGTCTATGAGACATTGGAATATCCAACGCATCCTGTGCCATATGTCCACACTCCCCATATACCATGACGGATGAACCACATGCTTTTAGTAATTCAGCATGAGAAATGACATCTTTAAATTCGTCTTCAACAGATTTCTCTGTTAAAAACCCGCTATACCACCCTGAAACAAGCTGTAGATCATGTTTTTGTAACAGTTTTTTTAATTCACTTGGATCAGAAGGGAAAATCTTGCTGGTTTCCACTCCTGCATATCCAGCTTTTTTTGCTTCAGAGAGACATTGGTCAGCTTTTGTTCCTTTGCCAAGGTCATCTAAAACCTCATTAACCCAAGAAAGAGGGCTGGCCCCAACTTTTATTAATTGATCGTGTTTTTGAATATGTTGCGTCATGATATACTCTTGATAAAATGTATCCACTCATCAAAAATTATCGACATATTTTCTAATAAACTACGAGTAAAATGATGGGAACCCATCAAAAATAACGTGTTTATATTTTTTATCCATCACATTTTCTTTAGTTATAACAAAAGAATTATAATAAACTTTCTCGTAAATAAATATTAAAAGGTGTGTAATCATATTCTGGAATAGCATTCTTATCATTATGAAAGTAATGAATAATCGTATTGAGTATTTGCTTTGCTTCTAATTCTGGATTTTGATCAATAATAGCGTCAATCACACCTTTTTTAAGAAGCTCTTCATGAATAGGCGTGAGTTCATGCGTAATTAGTGTCATTTTCTTATCAAGTTTTGTTGTATTTAAGACTTCACTAATGGCAGGATTTTCATCCGAAATATTGTATATTCCCTTAATATTTTTATATTCTCTTAATGCGCTAATTATAATTTTCTTCATTTCATAACTATTTTCATAGCTTTCAAATGAATTGATAATATGACAATGCGGAAAAGATTCTTGTAAAATAGATTTAAAACCACGTTCTCTTTCCGTATGGCCATGCATCTTCGCAACCCCCAAGATAACAATGACTTCTCCTCCTGTTGAGCCAAGGAAACGTCCCATTAATTCACCCGCAACGCGGCCAAGTTGATAATTATTCGGGCCGACATAAATCATTCTTGCGCTATCAGGAATATCGGTTGCTAAGGTAATAACGGGGATTCTTTGAGCCAATGATTGGATCAGTTGAGATATTTTATCAATATGAGGGGCAATAATAACCAACGCGTCATATTTAATAGAAACATTTTTAATTTTTTGAATGGTTTCAGGAACATTTTGCACATTAATAGAATGTAAAAAAAAGGTAATACGGGATTGATTAGAATGATTTAACTCATCAAAAGTATTTTTTAACACTTCACAATAATGATTGCTGGGTGGCTGCATTAAAACAGCCACGCGTATATGTTGTAAGTGATGAATAAATAAAAACCGATCTAATTTTAAAGCCTGTGCTGCTTGTAAAATTTTAATTTCAGATTTTTTAGAAACACCACCTCGACGATTAATTACACGATCAACCGTTGTGATACTTAATCCTGTTGCATTTGCAACTTGTTGTAGAGTGATTTTATTTAAATTTCGATTTTGTTTCAAATAATTAATCTTGTTCAAATGTTTTTTAAAGAGATATACTGTTGTTTTTATATTTTGCTTAATGGTTAATTTTAAAATTATATAATCATATTTTTTGTAATAAAAATATAATAATAACTATCTTAAATTTAAATAAACTGCTGTTTACTGTAATTACACATTAAACAAACAATCCTACTTTTAAGCCCTTTACGGATATTGCCCATTGGTTTATCAATGAATCGTGTTTGTCTAAGAGATCAGATGATCTACAGGCAATCTCAATCTTTGAGTTGATTGAGTGCTAAACGTGACATTTTTTGAATCTCTAATAATTTTCTGTGGAGGGGATGATATTTGATGTTAGAATACTTTGTTGTCTTACCATACTATAAAACCATAGTATATTAAAGGACTGTAGCGTTTTCACAAAAAGCATCGTATTACTTATCAACACTAAAAATAACAGATTTTGGTGGTTACGCCAGTTAGAATAATTTGGAATAATAAAGATGGTTTCCATGCTGGCATATTTCTTTGTAAAAACCAGGTAAAGGTTAATAACTAAATAAGCGCCCATTTCGTCATATATTAATATAATTCTTACAAAATTACACGCCCCTATTTTATAAATCCTTCATAGCTTCTTCGAGCAAAATGAACATCGATAGCACCTGATCCATTGCGTAATTCAGATTCAGTTATAGTTTTTGAGATGTTTCTTTGCTGCTCATATCCCCCAACACAATCATATTTAAGATCATGCAATGGTATTTGCCCATAACCGCCCAAATTTTACAGAGCTTATCATAAGCTTGACTTTGCTTTAACGATGGTAAATCGAAGTGCTCCAATATCCCTTCGCTTAAGAAATTAATTCTGGTATATAAATCCCCACGATACATTGTTACACGGTCTTTCATGACCTATATTCTGGCCAGTGGAGAATTTTTAAAAACTATGTGCTCCTTTCTGACTCTAAAAAAAACCAAACGCAGCAACATACAAACTTTAAAGTTAGTTACACGCAAAGCCTCTTCAATAATCGGCAAAGTATCCTTGAACGGAGGATTACTGATAATACTGTCCCATTTTTGCAGCTTTAGTGTCGTTAAAAAATCTCGTTGTCTAAATATTGTCTGTAGAAACGGAGTTGCAATGCCCCATCCTACCAAATCATGACATTCAATATTTTTATATCCCGCTTTATAAAAGACCGTTGAAATATTTCCCTTACTACAACATGAACCAAGAATGGAATTCCCAAAATGGTGCTGCGTAATAGATCTGCTGCAATCCCGCCTACTTCTGGTTTATTCGTGATGGCACCTTATTTTTTCTTTTTAATTTCGAAATAAAATTCTCTAAGATTTGCATAAACATGCGCAGGGATAGTTTCATTCTTACTCTTTTTGATAGCGACTAGTATAGCGGTGGTTGCCTTCACCCGACGAGCAATCCATAAATTACCCAAATTTAAACTTTCAAAACGGAATGGAATCAACTGACGATGTATATAATCTAAAAAAGTCTTTGATTCATCGTTCGTTTCTTGAGCTGTAAACATCATTAGCTATCCTTTTAAATAAAAACCATGTTGGGCTAAAGTCTTCTGCAATTGATCATTGCATTTCTTCAGCGCTTTATTTTGTTTTTTTGCAATATTTGGATCAATGCCGTCTGCGATTTCACATTTTGCATCATCACGAGCCTGCCTTGCCTGAGCTAATGTTACAAGAGGATAAGAACCTAAAGATAATTCCCTTTGTCTTTAATTAAACTTATATCTAAAGCTTCATAATTTTGAACCATTAGGTACAACAATAAGACATATTGATTGCGTGTCATCCTTTAAATATTTTTTATCTCGAAGTTTGAATGATTTGATCCCTTTATCTGTTAAAGGTCTATTTCTTTTATCGCGTGCCATGACAATACCAACAAAAGAATTTTCTATATCAATAACAATTTCTACCTAAGTCACCCGTCAATCGCCTGCTGGAAGCGATCGACATTATCTTTCCTGATGGCTTTTCCTTGTGAAGTGTTTATAATATCGTTTGTGATATTGAGCCATGGCGCTTGCATCATTGGCCAATGGCAACTCTGCTGGGATACGCAAATAAAACACTCTACACATTGCAGCTGCAAAGAATAGATCACCAATCATTGTCTCTGCTTTGGGAATACCATTATTATCGGCATTAAAAGTGCCAACTATATTTTTAAGCAAGGCTGCAAGATGGCTGCGTTTTGGATTACTCAGAAAGTTCTTCCAAATATCATTATAGATTGCTGGTTCCATCTGCATGGCACCTATAGCAGGGCAATTGCCGAGTTGTTTTAAATAGGTAACTCCTCCAGCATATCCCTCTGCCAAGAACGTTCCTGTGACTTGGTTAATGGCTCGTGATCCACCAAGACCCAGATAATCCAATGCTGGGGTGATAATTTCTTGTTTTAAGTGCGGAATATAAATCCCACCTGTGACTTTAGCCATAGTTTTTCCTTGTGATTTTAATGAATTACTCTGTTGTTTTTACAGAAAAAAACACCATTTATTCCTTTAATAAAGGAGACTTAACGGTGAACCATACGATCGTAACAAAAATTACCAATTTATATTACGATGAACAAAAGAAGCGTTTTTTGCTATTTGTTGATGTTTATGTACGTGCTGGTTTTCCATCACCTGCTACGGACTATATGGAGAAACCTTTAGACCTGACCGAGTATTTTATCCATCATCCATCCTCAACCTATTATATTCACGTAGCTGATGATTCTATGAATGGTTATGGAATATTTGACGGCGATTTGCTGATTGTTGACCGTTCCATGACCGCTGTGTAAAGAGATATCGTCATCGTTTCATTGGATAAAGAACTAACTTGTAAATGCTTGGCTTACAAAAACAAAGTGCCTTATCTTAAATCTGGTAATCCTGATTACCCACCCATTCAGATCAAAGATAAGGAAACCTATATATAGGGTGTTGTTTTCCATAGAGTGCATTCTTTTAGAACAAAATAAATTTTTTAATGATTAATACATCATCGTTTCAATTTAATAATTATTCTGTATATTGCTTTTCTTAGTATGACCCCCTAAGAAAGAACACCTTTGATATGCTTAACAATGCAGAAGCTAACGATGAACAAAAGAAAATAGATGATACCTACGCAAATGAATTTATTTTATTTAAGAATGAAAAAGACAAAAACGAAACTATTGATTTTCTGTTAAATTATAGAAGAAAAAGCTATATATTAAGTAATGATCTTGCTCGGATATCTACTTTAATTTTATTTATTTCGGGGCTATATGGTACATATGCAAATCTGCATACTACTATAAATCATCATTCTAAATCGGACACAATAATTTTACTTTTATTGTTTTTCTTGTTCCTCTACGTAACAGTAAACGATATATGTGTTACAGCATTTACATATTTAAATTCTATAAAATTTATAAAAAAATCCTTTAAATACGTTTTAAAGAAATATCATGGTTCAAGAATATTAAGAGCGATTGTAAATATCGGCATTTTAATTTTACCATTTTTAACAAATACCATACATGAACATTTTTTCAAACCTGATTCAAAAATAGCTATATATATTATATATATAATGATCACTTTGATAATAATAATTATATGCTTTTTTTTGTGTAATTTTTATAAGAAAGAAAACAAACGTCAATATTATAGAATAATGTATATAGCATTTATTTCAAATATCGCCCTTATATTTGTAAATTTAATAACTCCATTAACATTTAGTATACTTTTACAATTAATTAAAACAATAACTACCAAGTGTTAATCACTTCCCCCGCCAGGCTTTAATGAGTGCGCATACTGCACGGATTACCAACGATAACGGAATACTGATTGCGATGATTGGAATAACCCAAGGGTCATGGATTTTGATCCATTCGGCGTTGGTTTCCCACCAACCAACGGATGATTTCAAAGAAGTTCATAGCGTTTCTCTATCCCCCTTGCAATTCTGTAAAGGGCATAGAGATTAATCACAGCAAATATCCCCCACGCGACCAAGCTGAAATGCCATTGGCCATAAACGAGGATATTTAACGTCCCCCAAATTAACAAAGAGGATGCAAAGAACGCTGCAACCCCTCTGCCGATTATGCTTTCACAACGCAAAGCAGTAAATTGAAATAGCCCAAATACAATAAATAGCCACTGCCACACATCAAATAAAAAAAACTTT
Source organism: Commensalibacter communis (assembly GCF_947179015.1). Lineage (GTDB taxonomy): Bacteria > Pseudomonadota > Alphaproteobacteria > Acetobacterales > Acetobacteraceae > Commensalibacter > Commensalibacter communis. Next base: position 1,216 of record NZ_CAMXCM010000015.1, on the reverse strand, counting down.
AAAAAACCATCAATAAAGGATTGTTGGATAATAAAGCTATTTGGCACACATAATCCATAAATTCCAACAACCATCAGTAAAATAGAGCTCCACCACTCGGCAAACCAATGATCGTGTTGTCTCATAGACCTGATCAATCTTCTGACCATTTTTGTTCTCCACTTTGATCGTCGTTGGCGTTTTAAAGGAGGCTAATACATGGAATAATTTCCACAGCTTATACCCCTTACTGGTCGGTTCTGGCATCTTCCAAAAACGAATAATCAACGTACAAATCGTCACTATCGTCGTCACTACAGCAATCATGTTCCCCGCTATGTCCCCTGAAATAACACCCAGTAAATATTGAAGAACTTCCATCATTAAAATCAATCCATTTGTCTTTTCCCATTCCATAGGCATAAAAAAAGGCGCTCAATGCGCCCCTTTTCATGCTTGATTATTATTTAACTATTAGATTTTTTTGATTGTTAATACTTCAAAAGGGCTCGAAGGTCTTAAAGTAATGCTTTCACTAGAATTTATCTGATTAATTTAAACTGTATTTACGGCATCATTATTTAAGCAAAACAATGATTTCTTTGCCTTTTTAACAAGGTCTGGTAAAATATATTGTCTGTAATTACTGATCGTGGGATGCCCTACTAATTGTGGATAAATCGTTTCAATATAAATTACTTTAGCATCGTCAGCATATTTCTCAGAAACAGCCAACCAACTAGATTGATGGGTCCCCCAAAAAGGTGTTGTAAATAATAGGAGCATATCAGGATATCTAGTTCTCAAATCATCTATCATTTCACTAGCAGCAGCAATAAAATCTTCAGAAGACATGTCCCCATCGTTTGATCCAATATTAAATGCAGCAATATCAATATCTCTAAAATCTCTGGGTATATCAGCATCCATGTATTTATAAGATATCCTGACAGATGGAGAATCGCCACTTCCACCTTTTGAAAAACCACTTCCTGCATAGCCTGATGTTGCCACATTAAAACCCAATGATGTTCCTAGCAATGCCCCCCATGAACATGTTGTATCATTTGCTTTAAAATCACTATGTTCAATGCCAACAGTTCCATAGCCTTCCGTAAATGAAGCGCCTATACATAACATTGTTGTTTCTGGCTGGATGGTTTCCAAAATGCTTGCGCTATCATCAATGGTGATAGATTTTAAAATAATCACATTGTTATTTATATTTCCATTCCAT
>NZ_CAMXCM010000014.1 GCF_947179015.1 Commensalibacter communis | reverse complement strand
TATTACCCCCAAGTTCTATACCTATTACCCCCAAGTTCTATACCTATTACCCCCAAGTTCTATACCTATATAAAAGTAACCAATTGAAAAAAAAAGATAAAACAAAGTCTAAAACAAGATAAAAATATATAAAACAAGTTGTAAAAGTAAATAACTGTGGATAATTAATAAAATTAGAAATTTTATTTAAAATTTTGCTCTTAATAATCTTTAAATGAAATATTTCATTTAAACTTATTTTAATGACCTTACAAAGCTATTAAAATATATCTTAATAGCATTTTACTAATAAAATCATAAAAGCTTATATACAACAAAATATGATACATTTATGTTGATATTATAAAATAAAATTATTAAGATAACAATTTAAATATTATCTTGGTTGATCTACTTTAATAAATAAAGTCAAAATAGCAGCAAATATATACAGTCCAACATAACACCAAATTGCACCAATAATACCAAATAAAGGTACCATTATAGTTGCTATTCCTGGTCCAACGAAATTACTTAGTCCTGCTGATAAATTATATATTGATATTGCCGCTCCTTGATGATGAGGCTCCAATGCTGCAAAAACTGCAGTCATAGGAACAAAAGCAGCAACTGTAAACCCAAATAACACTGCTGGGATCATAACCATCCAATAATTGTGTCCAAATGTTATTGGAATATAATAAAATAAAAAACATGCAATTGCACCACCAATACAACCAAACCAACGTGCCTGACGTAACCAGCCAATATAATCCCCTAAAATCCCCCACATCACATTAGTAAAAATTGTTACAAACATAAAAACTGTCCAAATATTTTGCCACTCTGTTTTAGTAAATCCTAATCCATGATCAGTCACATTTTTTCCCACAAGCAACCACGGCATTACAACGGCAAATCCGAAAATAGGTGTTGTATTAATAATACGAACCAAAGCCGACATAAAAATATGTTTATTAGAAAATAAAATCGTAATAGCTCTCGATAACTCTTCTGTTTTTTTCTTAAGAGACAATTTTTCTTTTGATATGTCAGTTTTTACATTACGCAAAGCAATAAGCGAAATTAATCCACCTACAACAACCCATCCAAGAGCCATCCATAAGGTATTATACTCTCCAATAATAGGATTAATATAACCAGGTAAAAATCCCCCTAATACGCCAAAACCAATTGAATATGCCGCCCAAAACCAGCCCATTGCAGTAGAAACTTTGCTTTTATCTACATTTTGAATAATAAGAATAACAAAAGAGTATAAAAATAATGGATAACCAAAGCCACGAATGCCATAACAAATAACCATCAATGGATAACTGCCCATTCCAATTCCAAAAATCATAAAGCATACGTGCATTACTGACCACAAAATAAAACCAATAAACATTGCTTTTTGTGGAGTAATGATTTCTGCAACAACCCCAGAACACCATGCAGAAATTGCAACCATTAGTCCATATATGGTAAATACCAATCCTGATTGTGCCTCAGAAAACCCCATATCTGTGATAAATTTGGATAAAAAAGCAGCTTCAAAACCATCTCCAGCCATAAAGATAGCAATTGCAATATATCCCCAAACTAAAGAGGATGGCATAAATCCAAAGAGCAACTTTTGTGATTTCATAAAAAACCTATTGTTCGGTAAAGTTAAAAAAAAAATCTTTTCAATTAGATTACATGTAAATTATTGTTTGATTTTTATTTAGGATCATTTTTAATTATAATTTTGTTACCATTCCATTTCATTTTTTCCCCAATCCTATATTTATTAAGATAAATTATGATACTGAACTTATTTTGTATAAAATTATACAAAATAATTCCAATTTTGTATAAAATTATAAATTCATAGAGATAATATATTTAAATAAAAATAAAAATAGTAATATTTGACGGATTTATAGTAAAAATATTGTGAATTAATTTATAATTAATTTGTTGTTTTTTTTTACAAATACATCTACTTTTCAAAAGTAGACAATGATTTTGCGCTTTTGTTATGAAGTTAAAAAAGAATTTTTATATAAGTAAATAATGAAATGAACGATTTAAATTTATATTCTAATATTCATAAACATGTAAGACACAGTAATGGATTAGTTGCTCTACAGGTGTTGTATCAATTTGGTTCAACTAGTCGCGCAGAAATAGCGAGAAAAATGGGATTAAACCGTTCATCTTCTGGTTACATCATAGCTGATTTAATCCATGCCGGCTTTGTCAGAGAGGTAAGTAAAAATTACAGTCAAATAGCAGAAGGTAACCATCGTGGACGCCCTGGTGTTTTATTAGAGTTGGTTCCCCAAGCTGTCTATTTTCTGGGTATTGAGATTGGCGTTGAGTATATCACAATAATCTTAATTGATTTAACAGCATCTATTGTTGATATGAGACATAAACAATTGCCTTGTCACCAAATTGGTGTTGAAAAAGCAATCGGTGAAGCAATGGAACTGGCATCATCCATGTATAACGAAGATATTATGAGTAGACTTGGAGGTGTTGGTTTTTCTATTCCTGCTCATATGAATGAAAAGGGTTATATTTTTGATGCACCATTATTAAAGTGGATTGATGTGGATTTCTTAAAAATAGCATCGCGCAAATTACCTATGAATTTATCAGTTGCTGTTGAAAATGATGCAAATGCTTTTGCGATAGGTGCAATTTATCAATCTAATATATCGACGGGCGTTATTCTATTTTTAGTGCTGGAAAGTGGTATTGGTGGTGGTATCGTCATTGATGGCAAGCTGTTTCGAGGAGGAAATGGTCTTGCCGGAGAGATAGGGCACCTTACTGTTCAAAATCATAAAAAAGAAAATCAAAGATTAGAATCTGTTATTAGTTTAGAACAACTTTTATCTCGTTATCATACATTATCAGGACAATCTAATGTAACAATTGATCTGTTTATTCAATACGTCCAAGAGCGTGAACCTATCGCTGTAAGTTTGGCAGATGAGTGGGCTAAATATTTAGGATTAGCATTAGTACAAGCCTGCAGAGTAATTGATCCTAATAAAATTATTTTAGGGGGGTCGATGGCGAAGTTATATAGCCTGATTGCCGTGCGGGTCAATATATATATTGAATCATACCAAGAAACGCCATTTCCCATTCCAGAAATTATTTTAAATAAGAATCCTGAGTTAGGATCAGCATATGGAGCTGCATGTATATTACATCAAAGATTTATGTCATTAACGTAATTTAACACTACTTATTTTTCCTGCTTATCAGTATGCAAAGTATTTTTATAATTTGACTCATTTTATGTGGAGTATCGTTTATGTTTGTTCATCATATTTTAGCCCCTAATGCGTTAGGACCCACCATTACGATTGGTGAAATTCTAGTCGAGATCATGGCAACTGAAGTTGGGGAAGGATTTGCCCCGCCATTAACTTTTACGGGACCTTATCCCAGTGGTGCTCCAGCTATTTTTATCGATCAATGCGTAAAATTAACCAAAAATGCAGGGATTATTGGGACTGTTGGAAATGATGCTTTTGGGCAAATTAATGTAAAGCGTCTAGAAAAAGATGGCGTTGATATTTCCGCTATTTCAATTGATGATAGCTTACCAACAGGAAGTGCTTTTGTAAGATATAGAGAAGATGGTGAGCGTGATTTTGTTTTTAATATTGTTGCATCTGCTGCAGGAAAAATTGTTCGAAACAAAGAGACTGATACATTAATTTCAAAAGCTGGGCATATGCATATTATGGGCACTTTACTAGCTATTCCTGGTGCTTGGGAAATGGCTGAGTATGCAGTTAATGTTATCAAGAAAAATGGAGGAACACTTTCTTTTGATCCCAATATTAGAAAGGAATTAACAGCTGATAGTGTGTTCACGCAACGTCTTGCTTATTTGTTAAGTCAAACAGATTTGCTTCTTCCTTCAGGGGAGGAAATCTTAACGATTACAAACACGTCGAGTTTAACAGATGCAATAAAAAATATCTTTTCTCTTGGTGTAAGTGAAGTTGTTTTAAAACAAGGTAGAGAAGGTGCGACCTCTTATCATCGTAATGGTGACATTGTCTCTGAAAAAGCATTTGAAATCGAAGAAATTGATCCAACAGGCGCAGGGGATTGCTTTGGTGCAACATATGTCAGTTGCAGACGGCTTGGTATGACTTTGAATGATTCTCTTACTTTGGCAAATGCAGCAGGTGCCAGAAACGTACAATTTACTGGTCCAATGGAAGGAACAGCAACGTTAGACGAGCTTCAAACATTTATTCAAAATGTCTCAAGGAAAATATAATGAAAGTCACTCTTGAAGAACTAAAAAAATATCGAACACAAGGTAACCCAAAGGGAATTACATCTGTTTGTTCAGCCCATCCTCTAGTCTTAAAGGCGGCTTTAAGGCTTGGTCGTGACAATACAAGTAGTGTTTTGATAGAAGCTACTTGTAATCAAGTGAATCATCATGGTGGATACACAGGGATGAAACCACATGATTTTGCAACCTTAGTATTTTCCTTGGCTAAAGAAGAGAAATGTCCTGAAGATTTAATTACTCTTGGTGGCGATCATCTTGGTCCCAATCCGTGGAAGCATTTATCTGCTGATAAAGCAATGGATGAAGCTGAGAAAATGGTTGTAGCTTATATTGACGCTGGTTTTCGTAAAATTCACATTGATACCTCGATGGGATGTCAAGAGGAACCAACAGCATTGGACGATCAGGTTGTTTCACAACGTGCTGTACGTTTAATCAAAGCTGCAGAGGAAGCGGCTGCAAAAAGTGATAAAAAGAAACCACTTTATATTATTGGTACAGAAGTTCCTCCTCCAGGTGGGGCAGATCACGTGATTACATCTCTTGAGCCTACCAAAGCAGACGCTGCTGCACAGACGTTAAAAATCCATCAAGATGCTTTATGTGCAATAGGACTGGAGGAGGTTACCCATAGGCTGCTTGGATTAGTTGTTCAACCTGGCGTAGAATATGGAAACTGGGATATTATTTACTACGATCGGGAAAAGGCAAAAAAATTATCAAACTCTTTGGATACAGAATCTAACCTTGTTTTTGAAGCACACTCAACAGATTACCAAGGGGTACATTATTTATCTCAATTAGTTGAAGATGGTTACGCTATTCTAAAAGTAGGACCAGAATTAACGTTTGCAGTCAGAGAATGTTTATTTGCGCTCGATCATATTGCGAGTGAAGTTTTTTCAGATTATCCAGATCGTTATCTGCAGGAAAATATTGAACAATTAATGCTTGCTAAACCTGATTATTGGAACAGCCACTATCATGGCAGCGAGCATGAATGTTATTTATTGCGTCATTATTCTTTATCCGATCGTATTCGTTATTATTGGGCAGATCCCAAGGCGAATGAATATGTAACAACATTACTGTCAAAGATTAAAGGTGCAACTATTCCCACTCCTTTAATGATGCAATACTTACCAGGCGCAGAACATTTCTCTAAAAATAGTTTTGAACCTGAAGAAGTTATCATTTGGTACGTGCAGAAAGTTCTTAAGACCTATCACAAAGCATGCCATCTTGATTAGAATTCTTTCGTTTTATTTTTAAAAAGGATTAAAAAATTGTCTAATTCATTGCAAAACAAAGTTGCAGTTGTTACAGGTGCTGCTTCTGGTATTGGGCTTGCATCTACAGAAATTCTAGTTGCAAATGGTACAACTGTTGTCATGGTTGATCGTGATGTTGCAACGATGGAGAAAATACAAGCAAAACATAAAGATAAAATTATACCTTGCGTTACCAATTTAATCGATCCAGATAGCTGCGCAAAAATGGTTCCTAGTATTATTGAAAAAACAGGTAAAATTGATATTTTCCATGCAAATGCTGGATGTTATATTGGAGGGGATTTAGTTGATTCTGATCCTAATGATATTGATCGCTTAATTGATCTTAATGTATCTGTTGTTATGAAAAATATCCGTGATGTCTTACCACACATGATTAAACAAAAATCAGGCGATATTATTGTAACAAGCTCTATTGCAGGACATTTACCAATACATTGGGAACCTGTTTATTGTGCATCAAAATGGGCAACAAATTCTTTTGTGCAAACAATGCGCCGTCAAATTAGCAAACATGGCATTCGTATTGGCTCTGTTTCTCCTGGTCCTGTTATCAGTGCATTATTAGCTGATTGGCCAGAAGAAAATTTGAAAAAAGCAAAAGAACTTGGAAGTCTTATGGAGCCGACTGAAATTGCAGAAGCCGTATTGTTTATGTTGACACGTCCACGTCATGTGGCGATCAGAGACATTGTTATTCAACCTCTAGCACAAGAATTATAAGCTTTACTTTGAAACCAAAGTATAGGACATTTTTTCTTTCGGTTATTTTGGGAATAATTGAAAGAAAAAAATATATATAACTTTCATACTAGATATTTTCGCTCTTCTCATTAAATAAGTCTTTTTACAAACCATTTAATAATTTTTGTAACTTGTGTTCTATATAACAAGCATTCCCGCATTTAGAATGATTCTAAGGTTACCTTCAGTAAAAGAAGGCAGCCCTTTTTTAAGATAATTCAATAAATAATTCGCTTTTTCTTATATGTTATCTTTAGGTCCCTAATCCTTCTCACCGGAAGTATGTCTGAAATAGCTGTTTATACATAGTTTTTATTTCTATCATCTTTTTAGCTTCCGTAGAATACTTAAAATCGTTAAAGGTTTCAGAGTTTTTTTGTATTGTTTTGAAAATTATTTTCTAATAACTGGATACTTTTATGTTTTTTACTCTCAGAAATGTAATTAAAGTTGTTTTTTAGCTATGAAGTAACAGCTATTGGATTATATATGACGATTCTCGGATTTTTTTCAATTCTTACTAAGTTAACTCTTTATGGTTCGTGATTTTGATAAATTTAGGAAATTTTTGATATAGTGTTAATAACTTATTAAAGATAAAACTATGTTAATTACAGCATGCGCTTCAGGATCAACAAATAGATATTTAAAACGTTTAGTTAATAAAATACTATAACGGGATAAAACACTTCTTCATATGCCAGATTATACTTTATTATTTAAGAATAATATTATTTTTGCTAAACGTAATTTTGAAAAATTTTCAAATATAACCACGAATATTTTAATTATATTAGATCCAGAAATATATCATGATGCTAAACTAGTCGCTCTGTAATATGCTCTTAAGAAAGAATGGCGACATCGAATGTCTGTAGGGGGCATAGATGCATCAAGACACCTAGTAAAGTGTTTGTTGGATTTTGCTGTAAATGGTTTGAAAGACACAATTGGTTTTAAATTAATTTTTTACTTTAATAATTACTTTTCAATACTCTAAAAATAAATAATATAAATGTTGAAAACATCAAATGTGGGTATGAACATTTAAGTTAATGTGGTAATTTATAATGATTATTTCTTTTATTAACCAAAAAGGTGGTGTTGGAAAAACAACACTCTCCATTAATGTCGCTGCTTATTTTGCTAAGCAAGGGCATAAAGTGCTTTTGATTGACGCGGATAAACAAGGATCGACATCAACTTGGGTAGGCTTACGAGAAAATACCTCTTTTCAAGTGGTAAGTTTAGCACGAGCAAATATGGCACGTGATGCTATAAAAATGTCTATGGATTATACGTATACTATAATAGATGGTCCACCTCATGCTGAAGAGATTGCTCGGTCTTGTATTGTAGCAGCTGACTTTGTCGTTTTACCTATTGAACCATCAGGCCTCTCAACTTGGGCTTCTGATTTGACTGTTCGTCAGATCATGGAAGCTAGAGATTTTAAACAATCCCTCAAATGTGGTTTTGTGGTTTCCCGCAAAATAGGGAAAACTGTTATTGGTCGCGATATAAGAGATATGGCAGCATCTGCGCAAATTCCTGTTTTAAATACAGAAATTGAACAACGTGTTGCTTTTGCCGAAAGTATAACTATGGGAAAAACAATTTTTGAGTGGGCGCCTAATGGAGCGGCTGCAAGAGAAATTAAACGTTTAGCAATAGAAATAGAGCAATACCAAGATTTAACAAAAAATTAATAGTAATTTATTAGGAATTGATTTATGTCAAAGAAAACCTTTTCATTAGCCCCTAAACCGAAATTGCCGACAAATGATCAAATCATAGCATTTGAACAGGGTGGGTCTGGACATGACGCAAAAAAGGTAATTTCTAGAGAAATAACGAAGCGCCTAAGTCTTGATATTCCTCTTAGTGTTCATACGCGCTTTAAAACTGCCTGTAGTGCTACCGGAACAAAAATGGTTTCTGAATTACAAATTTTTATCGAAAAACGGACGCAAGAGCTTGAACAACAAGCAGGTATAATAAGAGAACAAAATGCCCCTTAGCCTATTTAAATCATTTAAGTTTCTCTATTTCTGGGTTCAATCTAATTGTTGTTGGCATGTATTTAACTGATAGCTACAGTAAAGTGGATATGTGTATTCATCTACTATTTTATAAGCATAAAAGTATGATTAAATATTAGATAATTTCGGTAACTCATACAACATATAAAATTTCCTAAAAGTCACATTGATATATAGTTTATGGACAAGATACGTTATTTTATTTAATGGAGGTTAATTACCTAAAGCAAGCATAATTTTATTTTTAACTATGTAATACACATTGGGGTTTATTAGGAGCAACAATGAAGTATATGTTACAAAACTAAGTAAAATTTTAATAATAAAAATTTCTATTAATGATATGTTAAAATACACAAAATATAATCCTATCAATTTGATAAGAAAGAACATTAAAGCGGCACATAACATGGGTTTATATATACACAACATAAAATCAGAAAAACGTCCTCCCAATAGTCTCACGGCTAACATTGTATTTGGAAAGAACATAATTACATTTGCTAGTAAATATAATTTAACGAGTACTTCGATGTTATAGAAGCCTCCAATAATAAATGAACCGACTTGAAGAACTGAATTAAAAATTGAAATATATAATAATAAATCTGTTTTTCCTTTTGACATAAAAACAGCACCGGTTGTACTGACGATTGCCTGTAAAATACCTACAACTGATAACCAAACTAATAATTTGGGTAAAAGCAACCATTGAGAACCAAAAACCAAAAGTGTAAATTCATGACTGACTGTCGATAAGCATAACATAACTGGCGGAACTATCATTGCAATCGCTTTAATAGATTTAAGATAGACCTCAACAGCTTCATTGGATGACGTTTGTAGTCGGCTTAAAATTGGATATAAAGATCTTGTTAGTATGGATCTCATATTTTGTACAGGAAACAGCATTACTCTATATGCTAAGGAATATTCCCCCAATATTGATGCTGTGAAAAACTTACCTATAATCATTTCATCACTATTTCTAGAGAAATAATTTACAAAATTAAATAAAACTAAATTCGAACTAAATTTAAAAATGGATTTAATTTTATCTATGTCAAATATAAATTTGACCTTCCATCCTGAAAAAAAACAGAAAGAAATAGAAGTAAGCAACGAAAAAGACAGTGTTTGAAAAACAAGACTATATACACCATAATCATGAGTTGCAAAATATATTCCCATTGTTAATGCACATATTGAAGATATTACTTCTGTAAGGGCAATCGTTCTAAATTTTGATTTTCTTTCTAAAAGAGCCAAATGTACGGATGTGATGCTATTCAGTATAAAAGTGATACTTATTAACTTGATAGTATATTGTAATAGTTCAAGTTGAAAGAAATGAGAAATATAGTAAGATAAAAAATAAAAAATTATTGCTAGAGAAAAACCCATTATTGTATTTAAAATAAAAACTGAGCTGATTAACGTATCGTCAATTTCTTCTTTTTGAATAATTGCTGCTGAAGACCCCATATCTCTTAAGATATTGACGAAGCTGACTACAATCATAGTGAGGGACATTACACCAATATCTTTTGGTGTTAGATATCTTGCAAAAATAACCAATCCTAATAATTGGCAAGCTACTTTAACTACTTGTGAAAGTGTAAGCCATTTTACATTATGGAGTAAATTCATATAAATCCAACAATTAAAAGTTATTTATTTTTAAAATAATGTGATATTTTTTTTATTGATATATCATTATTTGTCCTCTGCAAACCAAAGTAAGATAAAAATATTTGCACAGGTTTATTGATAAATATGAAGATAAAATTTGTGTGGTTGGTTTGATATGTGTTTGATAAATTAAGAGCATTATTTTTATGATCTATTTCATCAACATAAATTAAAGCTTTAGGGCACGCCTCCACTATTGTGCCAGATAATTCTAATATTTTACTGATCCATATATCATCTGTCTTAGGTGAGAGTAAAATGTATTCATTATTATTTAGCAATGATTCATTAACCATGTTCTTAGTTAAAACACAACCACCAACACCCGTAATGATATAATCACGACTAAATTGAATAGGTTTTTTACAGATTCTATATCGACTATATGATTGCAACTGCCCAAAAATATTTCTTTTAACTACCCTAATCCTTGAAGCTATCGCTAATTGAGATCTATTTTTGTAAAAGGCGTCCAGTAATGTTTCCAGCCACATATCACCATAAATAACATCATCATCTGCATAAACAAGTATATCAGAATGATTTGAGGTTTTAATAGCATTTAATATTTTTCTGTATGGGCCAGTATTTTCTACAAATTTAACTTCTATTATATTCGATATGCTATTCAGCTCATCGACCCAATGAGGTATAACTTTTATACCTTCATCTGATAAATATGCTTCTTGTGATATCCATAAGAAAATTTTATCTGGTTTTTTGGTTTGATGAATCAATGACCATATCGTTGCACTACAAAGACCTAATCTTGATGAGGTTGTAGTTAAATTTACTGAAATCATAGATGACTTTTCTTATATTCTTAAAAATTTTTGAATTTCATTTAAATAGGATATTATAAATGATAATGATTGATCCTTTGCAGCTCATTGCCTATTGAATTTCATATTTTTCAAAGCTAAAGAATGACCCCATATCCATTTATTATTTTTAACAGTATGAAATGAATGACGGCAAGCATTTTATGAAAATTTTTTATTATATAAAATATTTATAAATTTTTATCATAGAAAAGAATGGCAACAAGATTAAAATTAATGTTCGATTTTTAATATTGAATTGTTGGTTAATAATATTGGAGTAAAAACACTCAATTATGGTTGTTATATGGATCATTGCATATGAATCAGCTCAAAAATCTGCTGTTTACGGTCTTTGTGACTTATTTTCTATGGCAGAGTATGCTTGTAATTCACAACAAAAAATAAAGGTCGAAATTATATTAGAAGATAATATTAATGATATTTACAAACAATCTCCAAATATTATTATTTTGCCTCCTAGTTTAAACAAATCTCCCAATAAGTGTAATCATCAGCAGCTTGTTAAGTTTTTACGTTATTATCATCTCCAAGGTTGTATTTTAGCCTCTATTTGTGCTGGAACATTTATCTTAGCAAAAACAAATTTACTTGATGATAGAGAAGCAACAACACATTGGGCGTACGCCGAAATTTTTAAAAGAGCTTTTCCTAAAGTTATTCTTAAAGAGGATCAAATTTTAATTGATAATAATGATGTGATTACCGCAGGAGGAATGATGGCGTGGATTGATTTAGGGTTAAGAGTTGTTGAACGATTTTTAGATCGTAATATTATGTTAAAAACAACACAATTTATGTTAATTGATCCTCCAAGAAAATTACAAAGCCCATATATCAATTTTATACCTAAGTATAATCATGGCGATCAAGAAATCGTCAAAGCACAACGTTGGCTGTTAAATACAAATTTACGCAAAGTTACTGTAAAGGATTTAGTTAATCAATCAGGATTAGAGGAAAGAACTTTCTTAAGACGTTTTAAAAAAGCAATAAATTTGACCCCGAAAACCTATTTACAACATTTTAGAATAGAGCGTGCCCGTACCATTCTTGCGACAACTAATGTATCTATTGAACAAGTCTCTTGGGAGATTGGATATGCTGATACCAGCTCTTTTCGTAAGAATTTTACAAAAATAACCCATATCACCCCAAGAGAATATCGTAAAAAATATGGTATTACAACTTAATGATATTTATTTATTAAGCTATAAGAGAAGTGTGAGACATAACAATTGAATGAAGAATCCGGTTTGCATTTTCAACAAATAGTTTACTTTGTTCTTTACTAAGAATTAGTTCAGAAAAAACGGCAGTAATAATCAATGTTTCTAAATGAAAAGAAAAATGAAAAGTAAAAAGTAGGCTTCCTGAGGTTCTGTTCGCGATTGACCGATAAGCTAAAATATGAATACCAGGTTGTGTTAATAAACTGTTTGTTTTGCCACCATTGGTGAACCCTAATCCTTCACATCCATTAATGGCATTTTGGCGATTTATATGTTGGGGTTGACTATTTGCAGGAACAAAGCTTTGTTTTTCAGTGTCTTGTAAAGTGGTGCTTTTAATATTATGCATTTCTTGTTCAAAAAACTGCGCAGCTGTTGGAATATCAGATGCCTTAATATTAATATCTGCAATATCTAATATGCATCCAATCTCTGTTAGTTTTCTGTTTAATTTTCGTAAAGAAACAGCGCTATAAGTATTTATATGATGAATACGTAAATGCTCCATCACAGCAAGTGACATAATTGCTGTAAGTAATGAATTTAAAGAAACTTTGATCTTCTTGGCATAATGATCAAGCACTTTTAGTTCATTACGATTTAAAATCCAACTTTGTAAATTTGTTGCTGCCAAAGGGGTTGGATTATTTATTTTATATAGGGCATTATGCAAAGGTAAGATATCGGAGGAGTTGGAGAAATGCTGCTCTACGTCAGGCTGAAAATGATGAGATGAAATACAAGGATGCCATAAAGGTAAATGATCAATAGAGGATTGTGTTTTAGCCAGATTAATAAAATTTAGAATATGTGACAAAGTTTTTTTTGCTGAATATGTATCCGTTATTGCATGATGTTGTGTTAAGATTAGCAAACACCCAACATTTTTTTGTAAATAGATGATCCGTAAACGAGTTAAATGATTTGAATAGTCTAAGATATCATTTACTTCTTTTTTTAAAATAATATCAAAATCGGGTAAATGAGAATGCATCCTGAATGTCTCAAAACAAGGATTGTGGCAATCGTTATTACGCTTGACATACCATTTATTCTCATTAACAATTAATTTCGATAAGAGAATTGGATGATTAAGGCAATATTGCGTAAAAATTTGCTTACATTCAGTTTCATTAATTTTTTGATCAATGTGAACCAAGGTAACAACTTGTGATGAACCCATAAAACCAGCATGAGCATTAGCCATGCCTGTCTCTATAGTATTTAATTGACGTGAATACATAATAAGAGTAATCCAGAGAAATATTATTTTTGTAATTGAGAAATGATTTCTTTGGTATCAATAACTGTCGCATAACCTAAAGATAATGCATTCATAAAGACTGCATGAACTTCTTTGGCGGATATATTCATGTTATCAAATTGTGAATTTTGAGCCGCAATAGCATCATGAATAACGGTAATATCATATCCAAGGTCACTTCCAGCACGAACCGTTGCATCAACACACATTTGAGCCATTGCACCAATGACAATAATATTTTTACATTGATGCTGATCCAAGATGCTTTTTACATTCGTTTCTTTAAAAGAATTAGGATAATTTTTCACAACAATATGTTCATTATCAAGCGGTTTTACGATTTCATTAATTTCAGATCCCTCAGAAGCATGTGCGAAAAAGGGAGCTTCTGGTGAATGCCATTCATGTTTGATATGAATTACCGGTAATGAATTTTCTCTAGCAGTTTCTAAAATTTTTTTACTTTGTTCAGAAACACTTTCGATATTTGGTAGTGGGAATTTCCCATTTGGAAAATAGTCATTCTGTAAATCAATAATCATTAATACAGAGTTTTTCATCTTAGATGTCCTTTTTAATTTGCAACAAAATTATATTATAAATTATTGATAGGATTTAAGAGTGGTAAAAGTGACAAATATAATTGTATTTCAGACATAATTAATTTGTTTTTTAGTCATTAATAAAATAAAATATTGTAACGATTGGTTAAAGAATGTATAATCGAAAAATTATTATATTTTCTTTTTTTGACTGTTATTTGTCATTTTATTCTATGTAAAAATCTGTAAAAGCTACCTAAGGTTGGTGTAACGAAACTAATTTATGGTAGCAAAATGAAAAATGTACTTTTTAATCTACGAGAAAATCAATTATCAAATTCTTTAAATCATTCTGTTTTATATAATGCATTTGATCCTTTAATGATTTCTGATTATTTAAAGCAAATTAATCAGAAGGTTACTTATTTATTAGAAGATAAGAGTAAAAAAGGTATCGACTTAATACAACCATCTAATTTGCTTAATATTGTTAAACAATTAGTAAATCATGACTTTAAACACAAAACTGTATTAGAGCGGTTTAGTAGCATTATAGACTTGCATATAAGTACGGGTATTAGGGTTAATTCAACGGGGTATATGGCTCGACAATTTTCATCCGTAGTTCCTGTTGCAGCAATGTATGATACGATTTCCTCTATGTGTCCTCAGCCAGCTTCCTTTTATGAATGCGGGCCTTTGCCAAACGTTGTTGACAAGATTATGGCTGAAGAATTTAGTCATTTCCTTGGATGGGAAAACGAAAATTTTGATATGATTTCCACTTCAGGGGCCAGCCTTGCTAACCTTACGGCGGTAACAGCTGCACGAAACCTTAAATTTCCTGATATATTACAACACGGTAATTTAGCACAAAATGGTTATAAGCCAGCTATTGCAATTGGTAATGATGCCCATTTTTCTGTTAGTCGTATTGCTGGGATCTTAGGAATAGGTCAAGAAAATGTTATCTTATTGCCAGTTAATGAACAACGACAGATTTGTATAAAAGAAGCTAAAATAGAACTTGAAAACGCACAAAAAAGAGGGCTACGTGTTTTTTGTATCGTGGCTTCTGCAGGCTCAACGAGTGTTGGTGCTATTGACCCTTTGAAAGAACTGTCTGAGTTAGCTCATCAATATAATGCATGGTTCCATGTTGACGCCGCACATGATGGCGCTTTTTTAGTATCAGATCAGTTGAGGGGAAAAGTAAAAGATTTATCATATGCAGATTCTTTTTGTCTAGATGCACATAAAACATTGTTTGTACCAGCGGCCTGCACTTTGCTTTTTTACAAAAATGCTGATTACGCACATTTATCTTTTCCATCTCATGCAAGTTATGTTGCTGAAGAGGATGAGATAAGTTGCTTTGAAAGCGGAACGAAAAATTTTGAATGCACTAAACGACCATCTATTTTAAATCTATGGGTAGTATGGGCATTATATGGCAGAGAATTATTTGAAGAAAAATTAAATTATCTGGTAGAGCTGACCGTCCAAGCCTACCATTATATTCGATCGTTGAATGATTTTGAAGTATTACATGTTCCAGAGTCAAATATCCTATGCTTTCGATACACGCCAGCAGGCGTTCCCGATCAACAGTTGAATCGATTACAACTGAATATTAGGGATGCTCTACGTGAGGGTGGACAACATTTTATTTCAAAAGTTGATTTAGATAATGTAACAGCACTTCGACTTGTCATGATGAACCACGAAATTACAATAAGTGACGTAATGGATTTAATTTCTGCTATTCGTAAGACAACAAAAAACATTTCAATAGTAAAATAAATTTCGAATAAGAGCTAATGATGACTATAAATTCTATTAATAATCTATTAAAAACTACTATTCCTGACCATTTAATGTCCCCTAAAAATATTGAAGATGTTTTAAAGTTACCAACATTTTTATCGTCTATTCATTCTTTGCAAGAGTTAACAGGTAAAGATTTTGACTCTGTTGATATTTCTTTACAAGAATCACTCGTTTTACGTCGTTTAACACAACTGGTAGAAATTTGTCGAATTAATCCTGTGTGGAAAGAGCGTATTAACAATCGCATTGGTTACGATAAAGTAACAACATATGAAACATTTATGTCTATTCCGATAACAGATAAAGAGGTGTTTACCGATTTATTTACTGATCAACGAGTTGGTATGGTTGTTCCTATTGAAAAAGGTGGGTTTCAAATCGCTAGCAGTGGTGGCACCACCTCTGGTCGAGCCTCTGAAATCGTTTATTCAAGAAAAGAATTACTTGATACCTATAAAAGAGCGGGGGATTTTATAGGCAAACATATTGTATCGCGCTATATGGATTTAAAACAAGCTTGTTGGATTGGAACCACTTTGGCTGATAGTCAATTATGGAGTAGCGGTACCATGGTAGGTGGGTTATTACAGGAAATTCCTAATACAAATTATTTAGGAATTGGTGCTATGTCTTGTGATACCTATCAACGAATTATGAATAATCCTGGTCAAAAAGCTTTTATGGGGATCGTTAGTGATATCACTTCATTGGTACCTTATGCTCAATCTTTGACAATACAGCAAAAGCAAGAGTTGAGGTTGGCTTTATATGGAAGTGGATTATTGCCTCGAAAAGTTAAAGAAGATTTAAAACAGCTCTATCCTAATTTATTGATATTAAGTTTTTTTGCAGCTACACAAGCTGAAACAATCGGTCTTCAACTAGACGAAAATAGTAATATTTTAACAGCAGTTCCTGGGCTTCATTTAATTGAAATTGTGGATGATAATGGTCGTTGGGTAAAAGAAGGGGAAGAAGGTGATTTAGTAATTACAAGATTATTCGCAAATGAAGCTCCAATTTTAAGATATAAATTAGGAGATCGTGTTATTAGAAGGGCAAATCTAAAAACAAACACATTAAATTCTATGCAATTTGAATATGTCGGGCGAAGTGACGATTTTATTATAATTGCAAATATTAAATTTTATATTCCCCACGCATTGCCTATTATTGTTCGAAATTTAAAGAATGCTAATATTATAGATCTATATAGACAAGCCGATATGTATCAATTTCAAATTAATGAAAACAAGAATGATGTACATTTAATTATCGCGACAACAGATGCTGAATTTTACATTTCTGCTTGTAGAGACAAGAAAGATGAAATTGCTAAAGCCATATTGAGTGGTTTTCTTGAATCTGTACCCAACAATGATAAAAAATGTTTCATTAACAATAATTGTCATTGTAGAATATCATATGTAGATTTAGATTCTCCCTTATTTCATATTACAACGGTTGGTAAAATTCCCTTAATTTATAAACTAACTGAAAGTTAAAAGATAATTATTTTATAGTATAATAACTTGCTATTATTATAGTGTTATACCTTTTCCTTGAAATTGAACTTTAAAGCTTTTACATTACGCCCTTCTTTAATAGTTTTAAGTGTTATGATTAAGTTACTTTTATCGTTTAATTCTTTTAAAGAAGGTTTTATAATCCACTGATTTAATGCTTTAAAAGTAGCATACTTATCTTCTACTTCTAACATGGAACGTAATTTTTGAATTGTAATGGTTCTTGACCCAATTAATTTAAATTGCATTAAAATTTCATATATTCTGATACTGTAGTTACTTTTTAAGGATGCAATATTTCTAATAATGATACTGGTAAATTGACCCTTTAATTGAGTTAAATAAGGCATAATTGAATCAGAAAAAACTATTTCTACTTTACCTTTCTTATCAAAGTACTTGGCTTCTTCTTGTATCCATCTGATTTTTCTTTTTTCTTCCTTTGTAGAGATATGTATCCATCTTTCCGCTAATTTATCAATAGCTTCTTGCAATCTTTCCTCAGCATGTTTTTCGCCCATATTCGGAAAAGCATTGAGAAATTCTTGTGATGTAATTTGAAAAATTTTGTTTATTTTTATTTCTTGGGGGTTAAGCTTAGCAATACATATCAGCAAAATACGTTGTTCTTGAAGGGTAAGTTTATAGCTGGCTTCAATTAAAACATTTGCTTTATAAACAATTAAATCCTTCATAATAATCCTCATATTATAAGTATAGGTTATCCTATTAATCTATACTTATAAAAAAATAAAGATTAAATTCTCTAAATTTTACTATGTGAATATTACCCCCAAGTTCTATACCTATTACCCCCAAGTTCTATACCTATTACCCCCAAGTTCTATACCTATTACCCCCAAGTTCTATACCTATATAAAAGTAACCAATTGAAAAAAAAAGATAAAACAAAGTCTA
>NZ_CAMXCM010000013.1 GCF_947179015.1 Commensalibacter communis | reverse complement strand
GGCTGCCATCACCAGGATCAGACGTCGGTAATATCTTAAATGCCTCCGCCAATGATTTCTGCATCGCTGTGGGCGATAAAGAACCCAAAGACGACGGATCACCAGAGGCAATCCGCACAAATCCCTCATCAATCCATAATGAACACCCATCAGATGGATCGGTGCGAGGCATAGCCTTTGTCGCTTGCTTTATAATAAGTAACGCTACTTCAGGAGCTAGGTCACTAAACTTAGCCTGATAAACTTCTGCCCGATTACCATTCTTTCGAATGATTATTATTTGATCTGTATGGAATATTTGTTGTGTATCTTGAATTGTCTCTGTTGCATCACTATTCGTTGTTTGTTGATCATTACAAACACTATAATTATCCAACAGACTACACCCACATTGTTTGTCTTTTCTCATTCATATCCCCATAAAAAAACTGCTATCACTAACGAGATAACAGTTGTTAATTTTTAAAGCATTGAGTGGTGGTCTTGTATTGGGTGGTTTAACCTTTTCTGTAAAGGTTAAGTAGAGATAGTCTTGCTTAATCTCTGTTTGTTGTCCTGTGATAGATAATATCATTTCTTGGATGTAGAAACCGCCAAGGTTGGTCTGTGCCTCATATGTTAAAAAATAAGTATGGCTAGCTGTTCCACCCTCAATAAATGCAGTTAAATATGAAGCATTACAGCTAACCGATGAAACTACCAAGCCAACGCCATTCACCGTAACACTCCCCCTTGTGATATATTCATTCCCCTGGAAACGACGGCTAAAATCAACGCTATAATCTAAATAAGATGAAGCGTTTTTTAATGGGAAAGTGGCAATATTTTTATTCGTCCTTTTGGAAACTTGATAAATACGGTAAGGATTAAGCTCAAATTGTAAAAGAAGCTCCATAATTGAACCTATGAAATAATAAGATTAATATCTAAGTAAGCATAATGAGAGGATGGTTTAGGAATAATCTTTAGAGTGGTTTCCGTAAATGTGCTGGCCTTACTAAGAAAATCAATCGCACTATTATCAATATAAGCATAATTTGTAGAGGGCATATGCTCTTCACGATTATCACTTACAGTTATCGTAATTTTACTATTAACACCAACGAACAACCCCTCTCTTTTTTGCTGATAATCTATAAAACTATTTTGTCTTCTAAATGAAACATTTGTTGTCGTTATATCTGACCCTCCCATAGAGTATTTCCACAGGGCATTTTCTTTATGAAGGCATAAATTATCAATAATACACCCATTATACATATAAGTTCCACCCACCCTTTCAAACGCAGAAGATACAAAGTAAGAAGCGTTATCAAGGTCTTGTAGATTATAATTAGCTAGCCTACATCCTAAAAAGCCTACAGAAAAATTACCTTGGACGCCATCAAAACCACAATATCTAAGAGCAATAGTAATCCATTGATTTTCTGAATAAATATAAGTATAACACCACATTTTGTATAAAACTGGTCTTCTTAACCCTCGTGATGCTAAGGCCTCATCTGTTAAACAATATCCCCACCACCCATCACCGACATTTCTTTGTGTCAGTTGAAGCAGCTCTTCCCATCCGTCAGGTTGGGTTGGATCACCGTTTGGATTATTATAAGGTTCAATAATAATATTTCTGATCCCTACGTTTATGCTGGCTGCAAGTGTTTCCTTTGGTTGTTCCTGAATATTATCACCAACACTGTATATATTGCCAGGACTGTAATAATGGATATCTTCTGCTGCTTTATCACTTGTTCCTACGATATAATGGTCATCTACATCTAATACTTTAATAATAATTTGACCTGTAGATGGTGCCTTTTGAACCGCCATATCTATCGTTTTAAAGGGATTAAACCGAGTTCCATCCCCTGTCACATCGCTGCCCGTGGACCATGAAACATATTTGTAAATTGAGTTTTCTGCGGTGAATATATCTAGTTCACCAGCATCATTATAATATAAACTGGCACCATTGCGTTCAGTTATAACTGGGTAACGTCTCCATCCTTTTTGTACGCCTGGCAGAGTGATATCTAAACTATTTGGGTCTGTCTTGTTCTCATTTTCAAGGCTTATCCAATGAACCCATGTATTTTGCTCAATAGTCGCAACAATAGCTCCAAAAGAATATCCTCCTATCGCATCACATAATTGCTGATTAAAAACAGGATAACCACCAGCCTGTGTCCATTGATTTGCTTCTGATAATCTATATAAGATCCCATTATGATCACGCCCCCAAGGTGGAACACCTCCTTGTAGAACAGAAACCATGGTTTGTTTTGGAAAGCCCGTTTGAACATCTGCACGCCCATTATTGTGATCCGCCCCAGAATTAGGCACATCAAAGCGCTCTCCATTTTCTGCCCATTTGAACAAAAATGGATCTGGTCTATTTAAAGACATTTGAACCTCAATTTTTTATTTGAAAATCAACTTTTAATTCTACGCCTGCAGGTTTGAATAAAATCCCTGCGTTTAATATAATTGCTACTTCATCACTACTTGGGATAAAGTTAAGAACAATCGTCATACTCATATCTTGATTATCTTGGACGTATAACTCATGCCCTTTTGCTTTATTACCAAAAATCAGCATTAAAATTCTATTTAGATCAGACGCTGTATAATTGCTGATATTAGCATGTGCTTTAGACAAAATGAGCTTACGAAAATTGTCATCGTTAAACGTAACCTCACCCTCTAATTCTTGGAAATCACGAAACATGCCGATGGCTGTCCTGCGATCTTCATATTCAGTCAAACGATCATTATATCCTGTATTATCGTGATAAGGGCGAGCCAGTAAAAGCGTTTCCTCATTAAATCCCCAAAAGAACCCCGTAAAACTCTTGACCGTTCGATTAACCCCAACAATAATTCCCCAGATATTTAGTCCATACCCATTGGCGGTGTTGATATTCCAGATTTTATTGTAAAAATCTGTAAAGAACCCACACACTTTAATATTCTGACTGAAGCAATCAATCAGGCTTAATAATTTGGGTGAATTGGCATATTGCGCAATGACGGTTATTCGAGGATCAAGACATGGTGGCGGTTCATTTGGATTAAATACCAAATCATCAGCCATTAAATGTCACCTTTATATGGTCTTTGGTTAAACTTGGCATTTCATTAATGCCCATTGAAACCTTATTATCAAAATTTCCACCTCTCGCAATTTGAATACTGGTAACTCTTGCCCAATTACCGAGTGCCAACACTGAACGAAGGAAATCAGAGGAGAGTATTTTAGAGCCAATCCTTGGACGTATTGAACCATCTTCACCTATAAATGCGTTATAGACCGCATCCTTAATTAAAGCTTCGGCATTTTTTGGTTGATCTTGGGATCGGGTCATCACAATATTAAAATATATAGAGACATCAACAGCATATTGATAGGTCATCTGATAAGTTGGCGGTGTTGAGTAAAGTGGTTGTCCGTCGTCATCTTTGGTATCATCAGATATTTCAACCGTCACATCGCCATTCATTGCGCAGCCTGGGGGTTTCTTGCGCCAGATTGATTTGGCAATGGCTTGTTGATTATCAAAACTATCCAACGCAGCCACACATACAAAAATAGAATGCGGTTTTAACGTGACATTTCCATTGATTATTGCCTCACCAAGACTATTCTCTGTCACATACGCATCTTGGCAAATAGGACTGCCATTGGCATCTGTCAGCTTTAATAAATCCGCCATAATGCTATCCACACTATTGACCGAGTTCCCAGCCACAGACTGCCTGCGACGTTGTTCAAATTGTGCCTGACTTTCCACATTCCGACCCACCACACCAGCTTTGGGATTTTCAACACTGTCCCATCCCGCAATGCGTTGATACATGTCGATGGAATTGGCTGGGCATTCAATTGCACCTGGTTTATTACAAACGAAAGTTGCCTCGACCGTGCCAACATCGCCAATCGTATAATCTTGCTTGGCAGCATAAACATTCCCAGCCTTATCCTTGACAGGCGTTCCTTGGGGAATAACCACATTGGCCCCACCACCACGGCAAAGCCCAACCACCTCGGTATACGTTGCAGGTTTTCGTTCAATAAAGTAAATCCGCCCAATCCCGTCCTGCATCCGACCCATCGCATAAGAAGGATCAACCTGGTTCACATAATAAGCCAGCAATCGATTACGATCCGAGATAATCGCAGAAATGGACGTAACAAGCTGACCCTGAGGCGTTGAAAGTAAAAACTCACCTTCCTTATTGTAGAATTTTAATTTATTCTCGAAAGCATTTTGAAAATCTTGAATAACACCATCAAGAATTTTATCTTCTTCTGGTAAAGTAATTCCATTCTCTGACCATTCTATTTCAGGAACATTGGTTTCGATATTAATATTGGACACGATAAATATTCCCTTTTAAACCCGTGGTAACAAAAATATCACCTCTGAGGGTTCTATTTTGATCTATATACATATCCATGTCCGCATTTCGAACACCATCAACCCCAGTGGCTCGCCAAAGTAGAACTTGACGGATTAAGGGATAATTCGGATTTACCCCAAGTATTAACGCAAAATGAGGCGTTCCTTGGGATTGATCATACCAACCTTCGCCCTCAAATAACTTGATTTCGGTTGCCACCGTTTGAGCCACGCTGTATTCTTGAGACGGGGTTAACGCAATAGAACCATTCCCATCATCCAATAAATCCCAGTCTTCTGTAAGTAATAAATCCATTATGCCCCCTTTGGTGGCGTTGTATCAGCCCCATTATCTCCGTTGCCGTGAATATGTTCTTTTAATGAAACACCAGATGCCACAACGTCGCCCGTGACCATTAGATCGCCGTTGATCCTTACCTGCGGGGCTTCTATTTCAACAACACCATTGGTTATTTTGATATAGGTTGTTGGTGACTGATTATATAAAGCACCAATATAGACCCCATCAGAACGTGAGCAGACACGATCAGAGGCTGGTATGGAGCTGTTTTTAACGTTGGAAATATCCCGCGAGGCAAAGACAACAAACCCTTCGTCCCCGACTTGAGGATCACAAATAATACCCCCAACACCGCCCTGCAAACGAAGATAAGGAACATTATGCATTGGCCCCATAGAAACCTTTGTGCCATCCAGCGTTTTTTTATCAATCATTGATTGCAAATTAACCGTTTTATCCTTAATATTAACTGCAATCACCTTGGCAGGAATGGCGGTATCTAGTTTAGAGATTGCCGTATCTATCACGCTCATCTGAGCATTAAACTGATTATTAAGATGATTATCCAACCGTCGATCCCCATTTATTACTTAAATTAGAAACAAGTGTCGTTGTGTACCAATCACCGTCTGGCATCAAAGACGACAAGCTGTGTTGCATTGACGCCATACTGTGCCACACACCACAAGCAGGTTTAACCTTGGATTGAATTCGAATAGGCTGGCCAAAAATCAAAAAAGGTTTAAATACACTTTTGACGATAATACCGTTATTTGAATATTGAGGATATCCAACCATCCCAGTTTGGACACTAAACAAGGGTGGACTTTCGCTGACATTCGGTATCCCTTGTCCTTTGGGATACATATATAAAATGCTTTGTTGAATATTATATTCAAATCGACCAGCCTTGGCGCACTCGTCAAGTTGCGTTTTTAAATCACCGACAAAATGAGGATTGGTTTGTGTGGTCGTTACTTTGGCATTAACAACATGACTGATGATTGGGTTTCTGGCTCTGATTTTATCCAGCTCTTGTTGGTTTTTGGCCCCTTTAATCATTTCAACATTGAGCGTTTGAGCTTCATTACTGTTAATTGTTAATTTAAAATTATTCACAATCGCTTTGACAATATCTTCACTGGATACCGAACCACTATAGGAAACATAAGGACAAGGAACATTGTTAAATCCACCTGATGTCTGGGCTTGGATATGTGTTACATAATCAGGAACCGCGTTATAATCCGTATAAGATACCAAAATGCTGCCTTCGAATATTTTGATATATCGTGGATCATTTTCATCACTATTTTCGGTCGTAGCATAGATAATAATTTGATGGCACAACCTGCCAGGCATTGCCATATATTGCCCCAAATTCGATATTTCATCAGCAAGTTGATGAGGTAAGTTGTAAATAGTGATTTCCGCTTTACCCAACATCGATCCACTGAAATAAGAAATAGTAACCGTGGATCTGTGCCCATCGACTTTTAAAAAGTAATCTCCATTCGAAAAATAATATTGATTACCTTGAGGATCCAATCCCCCAATTAATTCAAATTTTAATAATCTTATTTTAAAGAAATTATCGACAAATCTCGTACCAACAGAAACGACTTCACTATCGTCGTTATCAACAGGTTCTGCCATTATAATCCAACCTCTCCGTCTTCATCTTTTGAAACATGATACAAAAGAAAACGTGTGCCAAATCCTAGATAGGTTGGATTGGTAAATCCATTTTGATCCACAAATAGTAAATCACCAGGGAAGTCTTTGTAAGCTGACCGAATAATCCTGACCCGATCAAGGCATAACACACCCATGATTAAAGGTTGCCCGTTCCGATTTACATCAAGATAAACCCCAGCCTTTCCCAAATCCTTTAACCTGAAATGATAGGATGCGCCCTCTAGATTAAGGCTGAATGTTTGATTATCAACCGCATCTATATCAATAAGTTCCATTATGGCAGTTTCCTTGCGGCCTGTTGTTGAGACCCCGTGGCATCTTGCATTTGTAATTGACCCACATTTTGCCCTGTTCCACTGAATGGAGTTGCATCTTCCAACGCATTCGTGACAATTGCCGTTTTTTGTATTTCTTGGAATGAGACAAGATATTTTAATAACTGACCGCTATTTTCTGCGGATTGCGAGATGGTGTAACTCGTAATTTTGATGTTCTCTATTTCAATTTGTCGAGAATGAAGAAAAAATAATGTTTCTCTGTAAACAGCGGCATTCAATGCTTTTTCAAAATAAGCGCGTTGTTTTTCAGTGCCTGTCGATAAATAAGTAACTTGCCCTTGAAACGGATTTCTAGTCATATTAAGTGAAATAAAACTGCCGTCCTCAACTGGCGCATTACTCACATTAACACTATGAGTATAATTATAACTTTGGATCCCACATTCTACTAAATTTTTGCCAACCCCGCTCGTATCCCCAAAACTAACAATACCGTCCCATTGGACATTATCACCCAACTTAATCTCGTCATTTAAAAACGAAATACTGTTATCGTAATCCACCAACCCCTCGTAGAAAGGATTGCCGTCTTTGGTAAATATCCCAAATCGTGAGTTCTTATTGACGTAATCCGTGATGAGTTTCCACCCCTGCGCCATTGCATGGGAACCCGCAACATCCACCAATCCAATACTTGTTTTACCTGCCATGATTTTTCCCAATAAAAAAGCCACCGCATTGGGTGGCTTCGTTGTGATTAGTCCTGACGATACAGTAGCTTTTTATGCCCTGCATCAATCAAGCTTTGATGTAATTCCTCTGCATCTTGCTCTAATGCATGAGCAATATATTTTAGCTGATACAAAAAGTTTTCAGTGGCACCATCGAATGCTTCTTCCTCTTTACGATCAATCTCTAATTTATCAATTAAAGTTCGTATCATTCCACAAGCAACAGGAACATTTAGTGCCACAAAAACAGAGTGATTAATTAGATCATCACTTGCAATTTTCTTTTTCTGCCACTCGCTAATCTCAACAAAAGCAGGATATGACATATTATCCTCCTTTGTTATGGCTTGGTTTAAATCGTATAATTTCACCTTTAATGCCAAGCGTTTGTTTATAGTCCAGCAAAGTTGCCATAAATAAGGTATTAAAAGCATTCTTGGGAGAAACTTTCAGCACTCTGATCGCAGCAGCCAATCGTAATATTTTTTCATCCTGATCTGGATTTGTAAAATTCGCCACGATCTGAATTGCTTCGATATCATCTACCATTGCTTTGGGATTTTCTGCTATTCCCAAACAACAATCCTGAAAAACCATCTCATCACATTCACGATCAGTTACACTAGCAGGTTTATTTGTATACTTTTTACTCATAACACCGCCCTCTATACTGATTCTTTAGAAAAGATTTTTGAAAGTTTAGCCAAGCCCTTAGGTGTGATTTTAAGGTCTTCTACTGTTTTAGGGGCGCCATCATTGCCATCGAATGTTGTAACCTTCATAAACAAATCACCAGATTTTACTTTATCTGAATATGCCGTCCATTTACCATTCCCGTGCCAACGAAACGTCCAACCATTTAGATGTAAATAAGCAAATAAATCTTTACGTCTTATTTGCAATATTTTAGCTGCCTCTGTCGGGCTAAACATACCATCAGAGGTTGCAATCAGATCCAGCGCATCCGCTTTGGGTTTTAGAACATTAATTGTTTCTGCTTGATCCGCAGCCAGACGTAATGCCTCGGATAACGTTTGAGGAATTCGAAATTGATTTATTTCCCCACGCTCATACGCTTCAAACCGTTCGATGATTTCAATCGTGATTTCCGTTGCTTCTTTTGTTTCTGATTTGGCGGTGATGAAAATTGCCTGTTTGCGATTGAGGTAAAATTCTTTTGCCTTTCCGCCATTTATAACCCGCTCCACCGTGGCGCGGGTTCCCATTCTATCTAATTCATTAGTATAACGACTAATAAGTTTGCGAATATCACGAGGTCTTTCAAACCCTAATCTTTGAGCAAGATCGATGTCTAAAATACGAAGTTCACCCTCATGAACAACTGGGTTAATAAGAGAACTTGAATTATTATCGTGATTTGTGTTATTGTTCATTATAAACATTT
The DNA here is from genome assembly GCF_947179015.1 of Commensalibacter communis. Taxonomy (GTDB): domain Bacteria; phylum Pseudomonadota; class Alphaproteobacteria; order Acetobacterales; family Acetobacteraceae; genus Commensalibacter; species Commensalibacter communis. The sequence continues at coordinate 18,753 of NZ_CAMXCM010000013.1, read as the reverse complement.
CCTTTTGTAGGGATTTGATAAGAAGCAGTGGGAACGTTTGGCGACAGATCCACTGCTTTTTTGTTGTCTACTTCTCTGCGGTCTAATGCTTCATTTAATAAGCGCCTGACCGTTTCAACTTCAGATGAAATATTATAATCCATCTGATACTTTCTTATTTTTTCCAATAACTCCTTGGGAAGAACGTGTATTCTACGTTCACAAGGAACCTTATTTGGTAATCGAATCATTCAACCCATTCCCTAGTTCAGAATTTTTTATTTGATTCAAAAAATACACAATTTGCATATTTGCTGATCTGCAATTTTTATTAGCCTCCATTGTAATCCATTCTCTTAATTCCAATGGGATTCTCACTATGATCTGACTTTTTCTTTTCTCCATCTCTTATCCTCTGCAATTATATCATACTAAAATAGTATGATTAGAAATCATATCAATAAAGTATTATTGTAGTCAATTAAAATTATATGTTAAAAATTAAACTATAATAATTTTTGAGAATAAAATGACAGAGACAACTATCCAGCAATTTCAGTTAAGACTTCCGTCTGATTTAAAACAATCAATCGAAAAAGAAGCAGAGCATAATAATAGATCAATTAATGCGCAAATTTTGTTTATGCTCCAAAACTACGAAGAAAATAATGGTAGAGTTCATTTCCTCTCAGAGAGTGTTTTACATCGTCTTGAAAGATTCCAAAAAGATAATAACTATTCTTCTCAAGTAGAAGCTATAGAAGAAATATTAAATGACACACTACAAAAAAAGGATAATGGCCGTGATATTTTAAATGAATTGCACACAGCTTTTAAAACTGAGAAAAATTTAAGAACGTTAGCAAAAAACATTTTAAGTAGTCATTTATTAGTAAAGAATATAATAATTGAAGATAATAATTTTATCGAATTTACCTTGGCAGATGGATCACAGGGTAAAATGCTCAAAGACGGTAAAATGTTGTATAAATCTTCAGCTAAAGACAACTACTCCATTTATACCTATTCGACTTATAATTACAAATAACCCCTTGCCAACACTCCTCAACTCTCATATCGTTACGGTAAAGGAGTGTTGTTATGAAGAAATTATTACTCGCTAGTGTTTTGACTTTGGCGTTGCCTGCCGTTGCTTATGGAACAACATCTAAAACGCTTCCTAATACAACTATTCAACAAGCAAAAAAAGAAATGAAAGATGCGTTTTGCCAAGATGGAAGACAAGGAGTTATTAAACTAGTTTCAAACTGTTATCTTGAAAGTAATAACAAAGATAAATGTATGCTTGAAGATTCCGTTTTAATTGTTTTTGATAAACAGATGGACGATATGTTTAAAGCGCAAAGCGGGCAAGGTGTAAATCCAGATGGTTTTCTTTCTGATACAGCCGTAGAAACAAGAGCAAGAATTTATTTTAATCCCCGCTTTGGAAGTGTTAAAAACGCAATGAAATATTTCAGCAAAGCTGGTAATGATATTATTAACACTATGCGCGAATGTGAAAAAAACTAGCATAGTTACGAATATGGATTATTTATATGAATAATGGTTATCATTTTATTTCTTGGCTTTTTATGCCTTTAGTATGGGCATTTATTACAGCGATTTTTGCTTATCAAGCGGCTAAAAGAAAAGGAAGGAATGCTCCATTATGGGGATTTCTATCATTTTTTTGTAATCCTTTAATTATTGTTGTGGAATACCTAACGAACATTAATTCCAATAATGATCACATGGCAACCTGTCCAATATGCAGCGAAAGACTGTCAGTTGCTGCAATGTCTTGCCCACATTGTGGTCATCCACATGATCGTAAAGATCGTTACAATTTAACTGCCTTAGACACCATTAGTATCCTATTTGAAATACCCATTTGTATTATAAATGGTTTAGTATTACTAATCCTCTTTTGTATGGCTTATTATCTTCTATTAACGAACCTAGTGATATCAACAGCAATCATAAGCACCCTTATGGCTGCGATTTTTAAGTAGTCCCCTAACTTATTCCTGAAATCCCATTAAGCGGGTCTGGATTCATAAATTTGATCTCGCTTTCTTTATTTTGCCGTTGGATTTGCCTGACTTTCTGTTCAAACGCCTGTGCAATATGTTGTGGATTGCCATTATTGACGTGAATATTGACGTTATAATTACTATCCCCACTATTGGCAGTGCGAGCGTTTATTATTTTCTGGGCTTGAGTTTGAGTTTGCATTTGTTGGCTGTTTATACGGTTTGGCAGCAAATGGTTTTTGTATAGGTAAGCGTTTTTCCTAACTTCAGAGACATAATTACGTGTTTCTCTTGGTGCGTGGGACAACCAATCAGCTCCATATTGTCGTGAAACTTTATCTACGTTACCCATACCCCAATTATAAGCAGCCCTCGCTTTGTCAATATCGCCATGATATTTATTCAAAAGAACCTTCATATATTTTGCGGCACCTTGGGCAGATGAATGAAAATCTTTTACATCGACCCCATATTCTCTGGCTGTATCAGGCATAAAGCCAAAGTCACCCTTTGCGCCTGCGGGCGATAACATATATTTACCTCTGCCAGACTCTTGCGACCATTGTGCATCTAAAGATCCTTTTGGCAATCCATATTGTTGCTCTAACTCTTCAAGATGCTTCTGTTTTGTTTGAACGCTTGCCCCTGCACCTGCTGTCCATTTCCTTCCTGAACTGTTAGGTTGATAAGAAATTGTTTCTGCATGCGCCGAGGGGAATAATAACTCACCTAGAGAAGGAGCCGCATCTTTTTTCGCCTGTTTTTCTGCCAGTCTTGTTCTTAAACTCTCTGCACTTTCATTAGGGTCAGTTAAAGGAACCGTATTGTTTTTGTTATCTGTCGCCCATAATTTTCCTGAATAATCATAAATATCAACTCCTAATTTTTTACTAAGCTCTTGTTGGCGCTCTTTCAACATTTCTCCTTTTTTTAATTGAGGTTGTTCGCCTGTTAAATCAAGTAAATTTTGAGGAACTTTTACTCCAAAAAATTGAAACCAATGTAATACTTTATTAAGCAGTTGCAAAATGACACCACCCAGATCACGCAGCCCTTGGGCAAGCAATTTTACATTTTCAGGATTATCGGCGAATTTATTAATACTTTCGATAATGCTGGTGATCTCTGGCGACATTTTCGCCAATAAATCGACCACATTTGTTTCCAGGGATGTTTTAAGTTCTTGGACTTTGGCGTTGTTTTCCCTGTTCTTTTGTAAATTAGCGGCCTCACGTCTTGCTTTTTCGTCTTCTCGGGCAATTTGTTCAGGTGTTAATTCTGCAATATGTTGCGCTATAAGCTTGCTTTTTGTAAATTCAGACATAATTTCAATACGCATTTCTTTAGAAAGGCTTATTGACTTATCATGATAAAACTTGCTCATCGCAATCATCATTTCCTTTTGCCACTGGGCAAAATTCATTCGTGAGCCATCTTCGTTACGTGCCGTCAGAGGATTAAGATTAGGTCTGTAATTGGACAGTTTATTCAAGGCGATGATTTGACCTTCATTTAAAAGCCCCATACCGCCCCTTTCTCGTGCGGTTCTAAATGCGTGGCTCATGGTATCTTCCATAGCAAAGGTTTCGCTGTCCTGAATCCCGCCCTCGCGCATTAAGTTACGAACTTGAAAAAACCGTTCTGCGTTCATGCCAAAGGTTTTAATTGCCAAATCCATACGGGCAAGGTCGTTGGTAAAATTCAACATTTCCCGAATACCCATACCAGCCGTCACCACCGTGCTGGCAGCCAACGCCATGTTGCGAAAGCTTGCGACAATTTTCTTATTTTGCTCAAGAACAGCTTTACCTGTTTCTCTACGTTTAGTTTCGAAATCGACGATTCTGCGCCGTTCTTCTTGTTGCTTTCGTTCCAAATCCTCCTTTTGACGCTTTTCGTCATCCCTCACACGCAAAACATCCGCCATCCCACTTGCCATTTTATCGGGTAGCACTGAAATCTCTTTTAGCGCATTTTGAAAATTATCTTGCATTTTGTTCACTTGCGCATCAATCGATTTAACAGCCTCTGCAAGTGTCATTTGCATTTTTCCCGCGTCGCTTTGGACACGTTCCATATCAATCCCAACCTCAATCGTTGGGCCGTTACTGTCAATTTCAGCCATGATGTTTTTCTTTGTTCAAGTGAGTTTGCAAAACTGCTTCGTTATAAGCATTGATGTCGTTGATTTCCAAAAGGCAATATAAATCTTTGACACCATAAGTTGTCTGTAGTTCTTTTAACGTTGCCAAATGCGAACAGACCACATTCCCGATGGTTTGAGGCAAGTTCGGGTAATACAAAGTCTTTAATTGAGCGGGGATTGTCGACCCAAACTGGCTAAACTTTGCATGATTTTTTTCGTAAAAAAATCGGTATGTAACTTAAAAGCCTCCCTATATAATGTATAATAGGTTGATGCTTCCTCTACATATTGTGTTGGATTTGTTGAAACAGGATCAATCATTTGATTTTGTCCTGGATTTAAATAAATTCCACAACAATTTAATAACGGTTTGGTCGCAATGATTAACTCATCGTATGGTAATTGAAAGAACTCTGAAGATAAATAAACGGCAAGACTTTCTGTTGACTTGAAATGCGCAGCCTCGCCCGTTTTGATCTCATCCTGAAGTGTTTCAAAATCAGGTTCGCTATTCATTTGTTTAAAATAAGAAAAAACCAAAGGCAGAAGCCTCATTTTTTCATGCTCAGAAGCGTTTCTTAGGATTGCATTGATACTGCGTGATGCCCATGCTTCTGTATCAAAAGCGGACATTTCCGTGATTTTGAAGAGCTTGCCTTGGTCTCTGCCTGCTTCTTCGATTTTAATATCTATTGTTCTGCGTGCCATTTTAAGCCTCCAACGTTTCATCAACGGATTCAAAGCGGAATTTACATGGAATGGGCTGTAAAGTCTTTGCATGGGTTGGGATTGATTGCCATTCCAGCCAATACCCATTATTCAACGCAAATGTTTTCCCTTGTGATGGGATAATCATCGTGCCGTTGAATTTCATCGTTTCACGTTGAACCTTCATGACTCTTGCCAATGATTGCAAGGTTGCCAATGAATCGGAGGCTGCGATAAAGGCAATGGTTAGCTCGACATTATTTGCTGTTGCTAGATATCCACCGTATAAATTACCTTCCATTGACGTGGCTGTTTCCACCATGTTTTGATTACCCATCGTAAATGGATTATCCGAGGTCATACCTTCTAAACTCAACGGCACACCAACCAACGGGGATACAAAACCTGAGACCGCCGAGGGCAACCCCAACGCATCTGATGCAGTAGTATTCGCCCAAGGATTAGACGCAATCAATGTTAATTTCGTATTAATTGCGGTAATTGTTTTATTTGCTGGCATGTTATTGGATCTCGATACTATTCATGATAATGCTTTGGACGGATTGTCCGTCTGTGTACCAAAAGTTAATCGGTGGGGAGCCACGAGCCACTCGTGTTTGAGGGGTTACACGTTCCATATCGACTTTGAGGTAATACCCAACCGTTGTAATATTGTTAATTTGAGACTGATTTAGCCCAGCTTGTTTCAAAGACTGAACCTGATCGTCAGAAAGAGATATTCCTGTTCTGATCGCCCCGAAATTCATAAACTGATTAATAGCAGGTTTAATGGCTGTGGTTAAAATCCCTTTACCATCAGTATTGTAAGGAACTTGACCTCTGGCCAACAAAGTCAATACAAATTGATATTGTAATTGTCGACGCATCCAGACCTGACAAAACCAGCTGTCGAGCCATATATATTGTCCTGAAATGCGACCTTCATACATAAAGGTAAAATTGCTAGTTGCAGAAGCCCAAGAACCGTAGAAATTATATCCATTGGCTTTCAATGCCAACGCCTGATCTTCACGGATAACGTTCGGCGTTAATAGGTTGCTGCGCCTGAATGCAGCGGTAAACCGTCCGTCCGTTTTGGTTAAATCCCACGCAGCAGGATAGCCAGCAATGAATGCACAAAGTTCAAGGTTATTATATACACAAACCACCCCTTCATATCCAGCGGCATGAACCTGCTCTGCGAAAGAGGTTCCTGTTTGAGCGATAATGGCTGCGTTTGAGCTGTCCGACAAGATAACACAACAATCATCTTGCATTGAATTGACCCATTTAGCAAAAGACATATTTTCATCCGATGTCGCTTCCCATGACAAGAATACAGAGCAAAAGGTAAGATTATCATTACATAAGATATCCATCTGCCCTTGGATGGTTGGATTTGAAACCGCTTCTGACTGCATTGCGCCACTCTGACCTGTTAACCGTAAGCGATCTGCCAAGCTGCCTGTTGCGAAACCGACCGATGATCCCTGCCCAGTAGTCAAAGAGCTGATAATAAAGGCATGGTAACCAGAAGAATAAACGACTATCACACCCAGTTTTTTCTCTAGAATATCGGCTGCATCACTAAAACTATTCACATTACTGAAATCAATATTTGTTGCCGTTTTAATAACACTATCAATTTCAATCTGAATATCGCCAGAGAATGTACGCAAATCTTCTAAACGTATTGCCTCCAATGAGGCTCCGATCAGTTTTGCACTGCTATCTTTGGTATAATAAGGGGCTAGATAAAGGGTGGAGGCAACACGATCAGAATTAGTAAAACCAGCAAAATAAACAGTGGCAAGGTCATATTCAGTTGAATCATAACCAAAAATCTTACCAATCTGATCCGCATTGGTGATCGTAGTTGTTTGATTAGAACGAAGAGCGCGCTGTATTTCAAGACGCTTTTTCGTATCATCGTCAGTATCAACATCTTGTTTTACCAACATCAACCCAAACAGATTATTGCCGTTATTCCCAACGTCCAATACGCCTGGATTAATCTTTACGATATTATTTAAAGGAATAGACATTCTTTCTTGTTTCCTTAATGAGACATAAAAAAACCACCCATTAAGGTGGTTACTTGGTATCGGCTAATCTTACCGACATGATTATTTCTGTGGCGCTTTCTTGACACATCCCAAACTCAGGATGATATTCTAGGTATGCTGTGACTACATACCGATCCTCATATTGACTTTCACTGTTGATAAATACATTATTACGCAATCCCTCTGCATATAGGGGAAAGATCGGTTTTTGATAAGTTTTGAACTGATCACTTGCCCAATCATCATTAAACCTGATTAGAAAAGACTTAGCCATTTTATGGGCTTTAATATTATCTTTTCCATAAAAATCTATTTGTAAGGTTACCTTATTAAAATCATGCACAACTTTATGCGTACTGGTATAGCGGCTTTCATTAAAAGCAAGTTGTTCCTCATCAATCAACTGTATCATAATGAAAGGTGGGGTTGGAATAACCGTTCTGTTCGACAATCCACAAACTACCTCGAGCTTTCCTCCACCTTTTACGGGAATCGAAGCATTTAAAAAACGTTCCAAACAATCGTAAATATCATCAATGTCAACACTTTCTTGTTTTGGAGAATCATGATCCGATGGGACTTTTGAGAAGACTTTTGACATTATATATTATCCTCAATCTCCGCCTCATCATCTTGTGGGTGATCAAGTTGAGAGGTTACCATAACTTTACACCATCCAGAATTTTCATAAGCCTCTAACCGTTGAACAACCAACCATCTCCTACCATAAAACTCTAATATATCCCCTCCAGTGCCACGAACACGATCAGCGCCATAAAGCTGACACTCTGAGTAAACAGCTTTATGCTCGCCTTGCATCGTTGTAAAATTAACATATTGCAAATCACTACTGGATAAAGATTGAACTTGCACCGTAATTTCAATAGGTGGTTCATATTGTGGAATTTGATGCGTTCCATTTTTGATATAAGGAATAGACCGATATAACGATACTATTATATCATTATTAACAGTGCCTATCATTCCACGTACCATAGAGTGTAGCTTCATATTTGTGTTACCTGCCATGCAATCGAATTGCGTAATTGCTTATTTAACCCAATTAGCGGATGAGTTTCACCTTTCTTAGCTCTAATGGTTGATGCGGCATTGGGGGGACTGTAGGTGTTATCAATTTGTTGCTGGATGTCTTGTTTAATGATACTGCCAAGGGCAGCCATTGATTTTTCAACATCAAAGCCAGTATTTTTAAATATCTTGGCAAAATCACTGCGCCATTTTGCTGCATTTTTTTCTAAGGCAGTTCTAAAAAATGGACGCGCTGGAATAACAATTGTATGAGGACCTGTAACCAAAGTTTCTCCAACAAAATTATTGGCTACAAAACGCAGACCTACAGTATAAACCTTTTTCTTCTTGCCCGTATCAGGATCATTCACCATCCTAGATGTCACTGCGTCTTTGATATATTTCGTGCCACCTGGGTGTTGAATAACAGCGCCATATTCCTGTATTGTAGCCACTGCCCCTACAGAGGTTCCATCAGGGTAAGAAGCCCCTTCGTAATATCCCACTTGAAGAACTAATTTTTTACCAAAGTTAGGAATTTTCTTTAAAATAATATCACGAATAGATGGTCCTTTAAGACTAACCCCCATTATTTTCACCTACAACAAAAATCGAACCATTTTCTAAAGGTGCCCATTTTTGACGAGACTGCAAAAATTCCCTCCATAAAGATTGTTTAATCTGGGTGTAACCAACATGCCCATAATTGCGTAATGCTGATCGGTTGGGCATATCCTGAATGCCTTTTAATAAAATAGATTGGTTGTTGACACAAATAACAACACCATTCGGAAATTTACAGCCAATCGTTAGCAATATATCTTTATCGCTCGTTGTGGATTCTCGTGGAATGCTTGTTGTATTTCCCAATTCTCCATCTGGTTCCAACTCTTGATTGTTTGTTCCATTTCCTGATCTCTGATCGTTAATTTTTTTCTTTGTATCGTTTTTATCTTGGGCTTTGGTTTGCGTTGTTTTTTCATCCGTCAACTCACTATCTTTAACATTATTAGCGGTCATCTTTTTTCCTTTATAATTTGGAATTATGGATAAGAGATTGAACGTCTATTGGGACGGCGAGGAATATATTTTCCTGAACGCATAAATTTAGTTGCTTCCCAAAACGCAATACCATAATTCGTTTGTGACCAAAATGCAGGTATATTCCCTAAGTTACCCATCGTTGTTCCCAATGAAACAGACCCTTCAGATGCATTTGTAATGGCGCCAACCAATCCGCCATTACTATTACGTTTATCCAATGTGGCAAGATGGGCGACAATAAGAAATTCAAGTTGCTCTTTTTTGGCGGGGCATAATCCCCACTGATTATTGCAATCACTGAAATATAGCGGTATCTGACTTGCAAAACCGTTGATCTGTTCATCTGAATATAAAGATAACGAAGGATATTGACCGCGCCATTTTGCACAATTAAAGTTCATTATTTCTTTTTTCCTTGTTCCTTCTCACTTAATGTTTTTACGTCAACGCCTTGTTCATTGACACCTTCCAAACCAGTTTGCTCATCTTTCAATTCTTCAGCTTGTTTTTCGACTTCCTTTTCTGTTGGTTGGGCGAAAATCTCCTTGTTGACTAAAGGAGAATAGTCTTTATTAACCTTTGTCCATTCCTGCCAAAACTCCTCTGGAACTTCGGTAATGCCGTATAACCCTGGCAACATTCCCAATTCAGGTTTAAAAAAAGAGGACTGTGTTGCCCCCTTTAATGTTACCCTTTCAATCGTTCCGTCATGTTTTTTTAGTTCTAAAATCAAACCATTTGGTCGTTTACAAGCAACACTTACCATTTCTACCATTGATTAAATCCCTACCATAGAAGCACAAGCAACAGGAAAGCGCCAAACGGTTCCCCAGCTTCCTTGTGATTTCTTTTGACGTTGATATGAAGAATAGTTTTCCATGCGATGTCCACGCATTTTATAGGTAAACCCACAGAAAACAGTCTGCATCCCTTGATAAGTTTCAACAAACATTTGCATCATGTTAGAGGTTAATTTACCATTAGATAGCTTATCACCAGCTTCTGGTAATGCTTCAATACGTAAATTAGGGAAATCTTCTTTTAACATTTCTCTAATCCTGAGGCCAAATTCATTTTTATAGGCTAGACATTGCTGTAACCCATTAGGAACTACAACGACGAGAGGATCGTCCATAGAAAGGTTGCCGCTCATTTGATCGTTAAGTTGGCCAAACAATTTTAAGAAATCGTTATAAATCTCAAGAGGGTCGGTCGTCGATTTCCAACTCAAAGCACCACCTGTTTTTAAAGTAGGCTGAATCGATGGTGGCAGATCAGGATCATTTAAAGCCCCATAATTCCTAATCCCTTGCACACCAAATAAATAAATAAGATTTTGAGCTTTGTTTAAAATATTTGCAGAAGCAATTTCCTTTTCAGCAATAATTGAGAAATTACCTTTTGCTGCCATATCGATTTCACGTTCGCCCCATTCTGCCCAAGTTTGATATAGCCAAGGTTGGCGCACCTCCCAAGTCATATTTGCATTTGACTGAGCATTCTGACTGTAATCATCATAAGCACTGATCGTGCCGGTGGATTCAACGAAAGGGAACTGAATTAAAGTGGAAGTCCAATCGCCTGCCTGACGCTCGCCATATATTTTTGAGGCACGAGCAGGCGTAACAATTGCCCGCGTAATCTCATTAAAGGTTTCCGTTGTATACATAACGGGAACACCCGCATTCGGAGACATATTTAGGGTGGATTGTGCATCCATCGCCATCGGAGGTTTGTACCACTCATCGAAACGAGCATTATAATCCTCTTGAAGGACAGCCAAATTTTGACGTATTGTTGGGAGTTTTTTGTTCATTCTTAATATACCGCAGTTGAAGAAATAATAACCAATTCATTTGCATTGGCAGTTAGGGCGCAATACCAATCGGTTTCGATGTAATCCGTTTTACTTACTCCTGCCTCGTCACATAGAACGCTGCCATCCTTGGTGGAAACAAAGATTTTTTGCCCACGGGTGCCGCCGTTTTTACTTCTGGCCCAATAGTCACCCATTGTCTGTAAGCTTAAAGGCATTCCAGGTTGATAGGTCATTGTTGCATTTTGCATATATCCAACAATTGCCGTATTAATCCCTCTGCGTACAAAGCCTGTTGGTTTAATATCTTTTGCCGTTTGTTGGTTAACAACAGTTACACCATCGTCTTTCACCCAAGCAAAAACACCAATCGTCACACCGTCATCACCAGCTCGCAATCCGTCGATCGACATAGCACTTGCTCTTGGATTTGTAGAAGCAAAATCCCCCTCGACCGCAGGAGCCCATGTATAACTTACCTGTTTTTGAAATGCCATTATACAATACTCGCTTTCTTCATTGGTTTAATACCATGTTGATGGTAAACAGCATCACGACTTGAACTATCCTGAGCGGTAAGTGGCCGTGATGAATATGCTGCTTGTTGTTTTGCAGCGTTGATCTGGGTGAACATTGTTCTTAATACGTTAGCATCCTTAGGAAGCGTTGCACTATCAACACCCAAATGATTTAACCCCATTAGATAGATTGAGGCTGCATCATCATAAGCGGCATCCTGAGCAACAATATTCCCAATAATAGGTGATACTTCTATTCTCGCCTGTTCAGCTGCTTTTAACCTGATCCTTTGTTCATTGAGACGTTTATCAAACTCTTTAGATGCAATAGCCATCCGTTGATTCACTATTTTTTCCACCATCGCGCTATCCATCGCACCTTTTGTGGCAGAAACAGGTGTGGGTGTATTGACCACAGTTTCCCCCTCATCTTCTGAGGTGTTTTTAGCTGGTTCTGGTGGGTCTGTATTTTCATTATCTTGTGAGGTATCTTCTTCGCTGTTGTCTTGCGCTTGAGATGGTTCTTGCTCTTCTTCATCTTCTGCTTTTTTTACAGCTTCATCGACATCTTCTGGGGAAGCATCCATTGCCAATTTTTTCGATTTCAGCAATTCGCTGACTTTTGTCGCCCATTGATATCGAGCAGTTTTACTTATTGTTGCCATTAATTGATTACCTTTGTTTAAATCACTTTTACTATCCCATGCGTATACATCTGGCCCTGCTCTACCTTTCTCTACCAAAGCCACATGATTTCCCCGAATATTACGCATAATTCCATCATACGGTTGCCCCTCATACTCACCAGATGTAGGGTCTACATCATAACGATAAGCACATGAGATTTCCCTTGTTGTGCCATCCTTGATTCCCGCAATGGCATCTTCATCCCAAACTGCCATAGAATTAAATAAATAAGGGAACTCAAAAGATGCCCTTTCCCCCATTGTTCCTTTGCGCTGCTCTGAATGAGGATTTTCGGCAGTCACGTGAACATGACCAAGCATCACAGGAAGACGATTAAACGTAGGGGCAGCACGTTCTAACTCATCTGGAGGTCTTAATAAATTATAAGATTTATGTGCATCCCACCCAAGCTTTTCAGCATCAGGGATTTCACACCCATAATACGAATTAACAACAGCCTTACTGATAGGTGTCTTATCAATAAAAAGACGGCCGTCTTCATCTTGCCAACTAAATTTAACTGGCAATTTGTCATAAGCTAGTTTTGTCATAATTATACCGCTATATTGGTTTCAAACCGTCATTTTCAGGGATAATGGCAACATAGGTGCAATTACAGTTAATCTCTTGCCCTGGCTGAGTATATTTGCCATTAATTGATAAACCCTTCTCTAGATTAAAACGCTTACCGTCTGCTTCTAAATGAGTTTTTCTGGCATTTCTTCGTAATGGGGAATGTCTCCATATTCCTTCTGTAATGCCCGCATCTAGAGAGGCCGCAACATTGAGTGTGCTAAAGACTTTTTGATTTTGATCTCTCGCAATTAAAGCTGCTCTTCGCTTTGTGATTTGAAAACGGTTTTGCAGCTCTTTGGTTAAACCACCCAAATCACCACCTTGCATTACGGAATTCATTACCATCGTATGAATTTGATCAAAATATTGATTAGGAATAGAGTTAATTAACTCTACATTTTCAATCGTAGCAGCTTTGATAATTTGTTTCTGTCGAATAGTTGGTTTAAAAGAGAACTCAAATCCCGAATTTTTTAACGAAGCTCTAAATGCGCTTTCCTGACTTGTTACAACCAGAGAAATAAATTTTTTAGGTAATTCCTTACTTAAATTAGCAAACCTCTCTTGCCACTTACTGGCTAGCTTTTTTAATAAACTAGCCAGATCACTAATCGGATCAATATCACCCGTAATTTGTTCTTCATGCTTATCATACCGAGCGGTTAACCAATAAGAAATAGACTTGTCCATTTCTTGAATTGCTTTTAAAAGCTCTCGATAATAAAAAGCATTTACCCCCACATTAGGTTGAATAGGTCTTAATAAAATCTCTCCTGCTTTAAGAAATTTATGTTGAGGCTTCTTCCATCGTTTCATTTGTAGGCACCTCATCCATCAAATCCGGTTCTTCAACTACAGGAGCCTCCCCAGTTAAATCCACCGTTGAGTAGTTACTATCTTCGTCATTGGCAACACGTTGCCTGATCTCATCAGGGGTCATGACAGAGTTTTCGAGGTAAATCGCATCCGTTTGTGCTTTTGTAAATTCCATTTCGGCTTTGTTTTTATCATCCATCTGCCACAACGGAACAAACTCGAAACTAATGTCTGGATCAATCTCGCCCCACAAACTTAATTGCACAATTTGAAATAGGCGTTCTAACTGTGGTTTAAAAAAATGTTCCTGATAAGAAGAGACTTCATCATACCAAACCCGTATTTCACCATCAGATGACGCATTTAAACCACTGGGTTGAATACCAAACATCTTAACCAACGGTTGACCTGCAATACTCGCCATTTGTTCTTGAGATTGCGCTTGTAAAGCATCCAACGTTCCCAAGGGAACAGCAATACTTTTTAAATCCTCGGTTTCTTTATCCGTTACAAAAGTGCCTTGATTATGACGCATCTGGTTAAATCCCTGAACACGATCAAATAAGCCTTCTATCCCTTTTGGTGTATTTGTTCCATCAAAACATTGTTCCATTAACTGTTGAGCGCTAACCTGAAAATTGATGATTGAAAAAGATTTAATCAAGTCCGCAATTGCTCGACGCGTTCCCAACCAATTATCTACATACGGTTTAGCCATTTGTGTTAATGCCATCCCACCAAAGTTATAAGCTGGCTTTAAAAGATCAGGAACCTCTCTGGCAACAAATGTTAATATTCGTGAAGAATCAATAATGCGACCATTCACAAACCAATTTTTCGGCTTGTAAAATTGTGAATCTAATGGATCGAGCGCAGAATAGCCATTAGGACTTGTCCAAATTGGCTCAACGTTTACTATTCTTTTAAGGCCGCCTTTGATAATACAACTTGCATCAATACGAATGGGTTGAATTAAACTTGACGGGTTATGATCTCCAAAATCTAATAAAATATGGCCCAGACCAAAAAAACCATCATCCTCACTCGCCTTATAAAAAATATCTTTAACTCTTAGACGGTCAAATTCTTTTTCTATTTCTTCAATACGTTCGGCTTTGTCTTTGCTTTTAGATTTAAAAACAATCCATTCCCTCGTGGCTTCTTTGGCCAATGTTTCGACCATTTTACGATATTCTGGTCGTTGTGCCATTTCTGATAATCTTGGATAACCAAAAAACCCCAACCCATCTGCATAGTAATTGTCGAGCCATTCTGAATACATACCCATATCTGGAATATTCTGAACAATTTGTCCACTATCCAATCCTATCACTGCCTGTGGTATTACTCCTGGGGCTGGCTCATATGGTTTTATTATTTCTTCAAAAGCAATTCTTTTTTCTGCTGTATAACCTGACCTTGTCCAATTTACCCCTTGCTTACTTACGGATGAATCTTGTGTTTTATTATCGACCTGCTTCTTCTTAAAAAATGAAAACATCAATACATCCTGATTTTTTTTAAATCTGATTTATTAAAAATAATAGTTTGGGGTTTTAGCGTAATTGCAATCATTTCGAAGGCTCCTGATGCAGCGTCCACTTGATCGTCATGAGCGCCACTTGGAAAGCATTGTAACTCTTCAATAAAGCTGTTATTCCAAGGTGCTCTTAATAAAGAGACGTTACCTATATTCACTTGTGATGCAAAAGGATTCGCTCGCGTCGCTTTATCACCCGTTTCTCTTACTGCCTCAAAGCGATAGCCAGATAATAACTTAGCGTAATAAGTCGCTTGCGCTACACCAGCTTGTCCTGGGTCTTGGGGGTAAACTATTTGAACATTTCGCCCATCTCTGCTTGCTGTTGCCAATACGGCGGCTTCTACCTCATCTGGGGTGCCTCTGAACCTTACGATATCTATAATCGTGTAACTATTGTCTATATTGCGTTGCATCTTAACCCCAACACTCCAATCAGGGTCATATTTCCCCGTTTCTTTGGTTGCTGCAAAATCCCATCGCCTAACTATTTTGCTTGCTTTGGGTGCTGCGTCTATAATGGGTATCTGTTGGATTTTAAAGAACGTACCAGAAGATATAATCGGGCTTCCCTGATACAAAGAAGCCCAATCTCGTTCGCCAACTGATATTTTAATTGCATCAAGGGCATCTATTCCATACGCTTCTGACCATAATGGCTCACCGATTTTGCGATTTAGAGCATCATCATCACTTGTGGCGATGGCTGGAAGGTTAATAATATCCCATTCTTCACCTGTGCCATTTTCCATTTCATTAATTAAACGCCCTGATAAATCGTCAACATGCCATCTAGTTTGAACAATGATAATAGCCCCACCTGGCATAATACGCGTGCGTAAAACCGATTTATACCAATCCCATATATTCTCTCTGATCGTTTCACTTTCTGCATCTTGACGATCTTTGACTGGATCATCAATAATAGCAAGATGCCCACCATACCCCGTCATTGAACCACCAACACCTGCCGCTAAGAAAACACCCCCTTTTGTTGTGTTCCACAAGTCCTTAGCTTTGCTATCAGGAGCCAATGCAACATCAGTAAAAATATTAGAATACAATTGACTTGATATAATATTCCGAACATCACGCCCGAACTTGTCTGCTAATTTCGCAGAGTAAGAAGCGGTAATGATCTGTCTTGTTGGATTACGTCCAATATACCAAGCGGGGAAACGCGTAGAAGCAAGTTCGCTCTTCCCATGGCGCGGTGGCATAAACACCATTAACCGCTTAATATCGCCTCGTTCAACTGCTTCAAGCTTTTCACATAACAGGCGATGATGCGCACCGACATGATAATCTTGTTTTGTATAAGTTGTAAAATCAATCAGATGTTCACGCGCGTTTTTCCTTGCCTGTAGCTCTTTTAAAGCTGCCTGCCGTGCTTGTTCTACTAACTGTTGACGATTCATAAATTTAGATAATTTATTTTACAAAAAAGACATAAAAAAAGTGCAAAATTCCGAGGAAAAATGCACTTTATTACTTTACATATACCCCATAATGGGGTAATTTTATAAGTGTTGAGACAATGGGGTCTCAACATAATTGGAGAAAAAAGAATGGATTATATTCTTTTTCTCTGGTGGTTGCTTCAAATAGTGAAACTGGAACTTTCGCTATCTGAAAAAGGAATAAAGATTACGATCAGCATTCCTTTTAAAAACCACTAAGAGGGGTTGGGAGGGGAAACCTTCCCGATCTCTCTTAATTAAATATAAAAGGTTTTGATATGAAATACAAGATTGAAACAAAAGAAGATTTAGAAAAAGCTATTAAAGATTTAGGGTATAGCTACAGTGCATTTATCAGGGTAATGTCTAGCTACGGAGACTACAGAACTAACAAAGGGGCGAGAAACACGCTAGATCGTGAAAAATCAGGCGGAAGTAAAGTTGATCCAAAAACAATTGTGATAATTAACCTACTTGCCGAGATGAAAGAACGTGGTTTTTTACCAGCTGATCCAAAGTAATAGAATAAATTATATTGTATTCTTTTAAATCTAATATAATATAAATACATTGTATTCATTATTAAAAAACAATTTATATGAATACGGATTAGATGGATTTTGAAGTGTATTCGTATGAGTGTAGTCAAATAAATATATATAAAACTAGATTTATTCGGTATCGACCGAAGTCGTTGAATGACCAGCCACATAATGTAATTCTTCATCAGTCATTTGATCTGGTCGTTTCATTTGTGTAATTTCCGCCTTAGACTCGACAAGTTTCGCATGAAGGTAAGGAGCGGCTTTGGATGCAGCATCAAGGGTGATGTCATATTTCCCTTCTTCAAGGCTCTTATTCATAATCCAAACCATAACAGCAACAGGAGCTAGCTGCTTACCTTCTTCGATTTCTTTTTTAATCTCATCAAGCGCTATTTTATTTTTGCTTACTGCGCCTTTAGGTCGCCCTGCTCTCTCTCTTTTCCCACCATGTTCCATCTTGATTTCTTAATTAATCTTGATTTTTAATCAAGTTCCTATTTCCCACAACAAAAAACGCCCCTCGTATTAAACTGGGACGTTTGGTATATTTCTTATAAACATCAAGTGACTGTCGTAATCACGACGCAATTCTTTGATGATGACACTACGTTAACATAAAAGTATGCACCGTACAAGTGGGATTTTATAGTTTATTAAAAATATGTTCTAATGAATCAAATACTGCTTTAATCATACCAAGTATATGATTTCTATTTTGACTTATAGCGATACCAATTTGTTTAGCATTCATATCACCCAAAGTAACCATATTTAAAATCTTTATGTTAAACTTTCCCATCCCATCCCAAATAACAAATAACTTTTCATACGCTTCGTGTTGAGAATAAGTTGGCTCCCATTGATTACGATTAACACTCATTAAACTGACTTTTGCGTATAAATCTTGTGTTGCCCCTAATGCTTTTTCACAAAGCAAGGCATACTGATTGGCATAATTAAATTGCTCTTCAGTGATAATCTTTCGGTTAAAAAGTTCTCCAACAAAATTTTTTCTACGCAACCGCTCCACAGTTCTTTTTGGACTTTCTTCGTCTTGCTCTTGAACGACTTCGTACCGCCGAGAGTTCCATTGTTCTTGCAGCCCATGTTCTTTGACAATTTGAGGATAGCATGGCTGCGCTTTTCTCTTGGCTTTTCCCATTGCTCACATCCCCCTAAAACGGTATTTCGGCGTCAAGATTATTTCTACTGGGTGTTGAGCTTTCCCAACCGGCTTGGTTATTATTCGATCCTGTCTGCGCTTGATCTTTACTATCCATTGGCACTAATTCCCCACGGAAACGATCAATGACGACCTCTGTGGTATATTTCTCTACACCTTGTTGATCCGTCCATTTGCGTGTTTTCAATTGTCCTTCTACATAGACGTTACGCCCCTTTGTCAGATATTGTTCTGCAAAGTTTACTAGACGTTCATTGAATACGACCACACGATGCCACTCGGTGTTTTCTTTCCATTCCCCAGATTGCTTGTCTTTCCATTTTTCGCTAGTTGCCATCGTCAAATTAACAATCTTGGTCCCTGCTTGCGTTGTTCTGACATCTGGGTCTTTACCAAGATGACCGACAAGGATGACTTTGTTTACACTGCCCGCCATCGATTAGCCCACCATTCTTTTAAGTCTGAAATTGATAAGTTGTGCTATGTCATTCAATGAAAAAGTAGGCAAAATATCTAAAGCCGAATGTTGTTTTGTGTTGTAATTTTCTAGGTAAATACACCCTAAACCTGTTGCAAAATAAATAATGATTTTGTTTGATTTGTT
>NZ_CAMXCM010000012.1 GCF_947179015.1 Commensalibacter communis | reverse complement strand
CAAGAAGTTTTCTTAACCACCGCTCCGGTAAAAACACTTCTATACAAATTGAATAGAAGCGTCAATAAGATTCTTAACCTTTTTTTTAAGTTTTTTTAAAAAATCTCGTTTTCTAAAAAAAATCAATATCTTACTCGATATGCATCCTCCAAATAAAAACGAAGAATCTAACCTTTCATAAAACTATCCTTTCTAAAACTTAACAAATAGTTAATTTCATTAATTAATATTAATGAAATAGTAAATATTAAACAATTTTATTAATAAATATGTTGAATAATTGACACATATTCAATTTTTATAAGTAAATTTACAATAATTACTATTTTAAATATGTATTTTTTATAGATTATATTGGAAGAATAATTTTGATTCAATTTATTTATTTAGGAAACATTAATGGCCATTCATAACATTACAAATCCGCAAAAACGCATCTCATGGGGCAGTATCATTGCCGGTGTATTTGCTGTTATTGCTGTGTATTTTGCATTAATGATGCTCAGTGCTGGGGTTATTTCCCCTCAAACTTCTGATACAGCAAGTCATATTGGTAAATCTTTCCTTGTATGGACAATTATAGCAACGTTGGTAAGTCTTGCTTTGGGCGCATTCATCGCAGGGCGTTTAGCTGGCAGCGATGGTATTATCCACGGCTTTTTAGTATGGGCAACTTCTCTTGTTATCAGTGCTATTCTAAGCTCTGTTATTATAGGAGGAGTTATTCAGACTGTTGGAACTGTTGTTGGTTCAACGGTTTCAGCAACTGGCAGCATGATTGGTGGTGCAGCCTCTGCAGCAGGATCCGGCATTGGGAAAACAGCTGATCTAGGTCAAAAAATCTTTGGACAAATGGATATTAACACCAATATTGACACCAATAATCTTGATAATGTTGATGAAAAAATCAAATCCGTTTTGAAGAAAAGTAATATCCCAACTTTGCAACCTAATTATCTTCAACAACAATTAAATGATGCAAAGAATGAGTTAACACAAACAATTAGAGATATTGGTTTTAACCCAAACCAAGCAGACACCTTGATCTCTCAACTTGTCGAAAAACTTAAAAAACGCGCGCAAACTATTGCACAGCCTATTGATCGTGAACAAATAGAAAAAACAATTGCTGATAACTCTGAATTAAACAACAAAGAAGTTCATCAAGCAATCAACAACTATATTACAGCATACAATAACGCCATTAATAAAGTTGACCAAAGAATTAATAGTTTAGAAGGCAATCTACAACATGCAAAACAAACCTATATTTCTTTGAAAAATGAAGCGAAAGCAAAAGCTGACCAAGCTGCAAAAACAATGTCCAGCATGGCTCTATGGGGTTTCATTAGTCTTGTAATTGGTGCAATCGTAAGCTCTTTGTTTGGATTATGGGGAACGAGAACTCGCGAAGATACAGTTTCTCAGTCATAAATTGTTTACTTAATATATTATTGTATTGAAAATATTATTAAGGGGAAAATATCTTATATATTTTCCCCTTAATAAATTTAGAGCCTATTTTTGCTGATAAGGATAGAATTTATTTGCTTTGAGTTCACCTTCAATTTCTTCTAGAGATTTCCCTTTGGTTTCTGGAACCAAGAAAATAATAAAAATCACTGACACAATAGAAATCAAGGCATATAGCCAGAATGTATATGTCGCTCCAAGTGCAGTGACTAAGCTTAATGTTGTTAAAGTAACAATCAAATCAAAGAACCAATGGCTAAATGATCCTAATGCTGCGCCTTTACCGCGGACAAATAACGGATATACCTCGGCATTGATTAACCAAATACAAACACCAAACCCCCCACAGTTCAACATTAAATATGCTGCAAGACAAACAACAACCATGATTTTACTGAAATCTGTTTGAGGGCCTGCGCCCATGAACAAAAACCCCATTAAAATTAGTGCAACAATAGATCCAGGAATAGTCCATAACAAATAGCGGCGGCGACCTATCTTATCGACTAATATACTACCAACCATGGTCATAATAACAATCAAAATTGTACTACAACCTGTTCCTAAAATTGCTGCTTTTTCAGTAAAGCCTGCAGATGTTAAAATTGTGGGCGCATAATAAATTAACGCATTATTCCCTGTAATTTGCGAAAACATGGCAATCGATGCGCCTACAATCACCGCAGGCCTGATCCAAGGTTGAGCAAGATCCTTCCATGTCCCTTGAGGCTGATTAGAAACGGTATGGATCTCGTCCATTTCAGCTTGGACAATATCGCTATTTGCACGCAAGCGGCTTAAAATTGCGACTGCTTCTTGATCTTTATGTTTCATCACCAACCAACGCGGGCTTTCTGGTAAAAAGAACATACCTGCAAGTAAAATAAGTGCCGGAACAACACCCAGACCAAACATCCACCGCCAGTGATCACCTAAAACAAAACCACTGAAATAAGCCACTGTAATGCCAAATACAACCATAAACTGGAATAATACGACCATCTTACCACGATGTTCTGGTGGTGCAACTTCGGCAATATAAACAGGAATAATTTGAGTTGAACTACCTGCTGATAGCCCTAAAACAAACCGCGATAGAATCAAAAATTCTATGTTATGTGCAAACGCAGAAGCCAAAGACCCCAACGCAAACACAATACCCACGGCGACAACCATAATACGGCGCCCAAATTTATCTGATAAAGGCCCCGTACCCAAGCACCCAAATAGTGCGCCAAAAATAATTCCACCCGTTACTAACTGCTTGCTGAAATCATCCAATGCAAATTGTTTACCCAAACCAAGTAAAGCAACCCCAATCACCCCAGTATCATAACCAAATAGTAACCCACCCAAAGCAGCAATCACAGCAATGACAATGACTACACCATTGTTTTTGGACGCACGTGTATCATGATGGACAAATGTTGTCATGAATACTTCCCTATAAAATACGTTTTAAATAATATGAATTTTGAATGCGGATAAAATAAAATGTGCATACTCAGATATAATATTTTATCTTTATTTATCATTTTATATTATAGTTATTTGTTAAAATATTAAAATAATATTTACTCCATAATACAATTATCAACATATTGTGTATTAGGCAAACGAAGGTATCAACATGAAAACAAATCTGGTCTGGTTTAGAAACGACTTACGTGTTCTGGATAACCCTGCATTAAGTAAAGCATGCGAAGATAAAGATGCCTCTGTTATTGGGCTTTATATTGCCACACCACAGCAATGGAGAGCACATGACATGTCAGCCAGGCAAGTCTGCTTTATTCATGATCGGTTAATTGAATTACAAAAAGAACTTGCTGCATTAAATATCCCTTTGCTTTTTCAAACTTCCGACAATTTTACAGATAGCATCGATGAAATTGTTCAGCTATGCAAAAAACATGCCGTTGATCAAATTTTTTATAATAATCAATATGAATATAATGAACGTAAACGAGATCGTTTATTAAAAGACAAATTAGACTCTGATATCAAATGCTTTGAGTTTGATGGAAACCTCTTTAGCACTCCCTTGACTGTTTTAAATGGTCAACAACAAATGTATAAAGTCTTTACACCTTTTCGAAATGCATTTTTAGATCTATTTATACAAAACATTCCCAATATACATAGTAAACCTGAACCTAGAAAAAAATTAACAATAAAAGCAAATAAAATCGCGGCGCTTGATTATCCCAAAGAGGATTATGATTTTTTTGTTCCTGATATACAAAAAGCTTTGGAAAAACTTGAAGAATTCTGTGCTGAAAAAGTTGAAGATTATACCGAGAAGCGTGATATTCCTAGCCTTGACTATACCAGCCATCTTTCCGCTTATCTCGCATTAGGGGTGATATCCGTCAGACAATGCTTCCAATATTTGGTTCAAGAATATCCAGACTTTTGGGAAAAACAAAAAAGTGGCGCATTTACATGGTTTAACGAGCTGATTTGGCGGGAATTTTATCAGCATTTAATCGTCGCTCACCCTTATTTATGCAAACACAAACCATTCATTGATTGGACGGATCGTATCAAATGGAAAAATAACCCAGACCATTTCGAGCAATGGAAGACAGGAAATACTGGGTATCCTATTATTGATGCAGCCATGCGACAACTCAACCAAACAGGCTGGATGCATAATCGATTACGCATGATTACAGCCAGTTTTTTAGTTAAAGATTTACTGATTGATTGGCGTTGGGGTGAACGCTATTTTATGTCACAACTTACAGATGGGGATTTAGCTGCCAATAATGGTGGTTGGCAATGGGCCGCATCTACTGGAACGGATTCCACACCTTATTTTCGCATTTTTAACCCAACCACCCAAGGGCAACGCTTTGATCCCAAAGGTGATTTTATTCGACAATGGATACCTGAACTTGCAAAAGTACCAGATAAATTTATTCATGAACCTCATATATGGGCAGAAAAAAACGGAAAATTGATTGACTATCCTCAACCTGTCGTTATTCATGATATTGCCAGAAAAGAAACACTGGAAGCTTTTGAAGCAGCTAAAAAAAGCGCTTAGTCTGTTATTGTAGTGTATCAACATACACTACAATAATATTAATTCAGTTAGTTTACTTTTTTCCACACACCAGAAATAGAAGTATAGGTAACATTTTGCCCTTTAGCCACTTGGACAGTCGTATTATTCATATACAAAGTCGTGTTATAACCAGCTTTTTGATCAATTGTAATAGATTTCCACGGCAAACTGCTCGCACTAGGAAAAGAAACTTTAGGAGACCATTTTCCATCTTGCATCTGAATAACAATCAAGTTTTCGCCTGATAAAGCAGTTTTAAGTTGATCTTGTGTAATTTCTTGCCCATTCGTAACCGCGATAGAAGGTGCGAAAGGAGAAGGAATATTTTTCAAGTCATTAATTGTATTTTGACAGGATGAGGTATTGCATGAAGCTTCCACTATATAGGGATCGTTACATGCACCGTAAGTATAGGTTGTTTGTCTGGCAACAACAGTATTATCTGCGATTGGATTTTTAAAAACCGCATTTTCGGCTCCCATAGTATAACATGTGGGTAATTGTTGATTGCCCTGACTGTATTCTTCTACAAAACCTGAGGATGCATACAATTTACCATATGTACTAGGCACCTCAATTTGCGCAATTTGCGTCGATTTATTGTCATTTAGATCAGTTACGGTCCCAGTAACAATATTTCCATTTTTACTGACATCTAATCGATAGGCATGCCCTACTGCCCAAGGATAAATGAGTTCACATTGCACACCTGTGCCCTCATGTCCAAAGTTATTACATTTTCCACTTTTCCAAGAAGAAGCACCCCAAATTGAGTAATTAACTGCCTTCACGCCACCACTTCGGTTTTGCAAACCAATATATGCACCATCTCCACCTTTAAAAAAAAATTGATTTGCCCAATAATAATGCGACTTGGTTCCACCGTCTTGATTGATTTGTTGAAAGAAAGACATTTTCGTATATTGACCATTAAATGGCCACTGGTGGTTAATGGCGACTATTCCCCCTGCAACAACAGCATGACTTGCATGACTAAACAAACCTAACAAAGGTAATGTCAATAAAATTAATAATTTTTTCATAATAATATCCAAAATAATTATATAGTTTAAAATAAAAGTTAAATAAAATTTTTCATTATGATAATTAATTATAAGTAATATAACTGTATTACTTATAGTATAATTAGAATAATACATAATATTTTAACAATTTATTATGAAAATAACAATTAAAAAGCGAGTTATTCTTTAAAATAACTCGCTTCTTGGTTGAAGAATAGTAAAAAATCTATTTTAAACTATGGTTCTTCTGTTTTATATTATCCTTGAATTATTAGCCCTTGATCGTTTGCACTGACAGGGATAGTTTCCCCGTCAAACACATTGCCTTGCAAAATCAACTCTGCTAACCGATCTTGTAAATTACGTTGAATGACTCGTTTCAAAGGACGAGCACCATAAACAGGATCGTATCCAGCTTGCTCTAGCCAGCTATGGGCTTTGTCATCAAGATTTAATTTAATCTTACGATCAGCCAAGAGACTTTGTAAACGACCTAGTTGAATATCAACAATCTTCGCCATATCTGCTTTTTGTAAACGACTGAAGAGAATAATTTCATCCAAACGATTCAAAAATTCTGGACGGAAATGTGAACGCACGACCTTCATCACTTCGGCCTGAACCATATCGGTTGTTTCACCATCTGGTTGATTAGCTAAAACTTCAGAACCAAGATTACTGGTTAAAATAATCATCGTATTTCTGAAATCAACGGTACGTCCTTGACCATCCGTTAGGCGACCATCATCAAGCACTTGCAGCAAAATATTAAAGACATCTTCGTGCGCTTTTTCAACTTCATCAAACAAAATGACTTGATAAGGGCGACGTCTAACCGCTTCGGTTAACACGCCACCTTCTTCATATCCAACATAACCAGGAGGCGCGCCAATTAAACGAGATACAGCATGTTTTTCCATAAACTCGCTCATATCAATTCGCACCATTGCTTTCTCATCATCGAACAAGAAATCAGCCAATGCTTTGGTTAGTTCTGTCTTACCGACCCCTGTTGGGCCTAAGAATAAGAACGAACCAATTGGACGATTGGGATCTTGTAATCCCGCACGCGCACGACGGACTGCATTAGATACAGCTTTCAATGCAGCCTCTTGGCCAATGACACGTTCACGAAGCTCATCTTCCATACGAAGTAATTTCGCACGTTCACCTTCCAGCATTTTGTCGACTGGAATGCCTGTCCAACGTGAAACGACCCCAGCAATCTCATGATCGGTCACGGCTTGAGAAACCAGCTGCCCAGCCTCTGGATGTTCGTTGTTCTTGCTTTGTGTATCTTCAATTTGTTTTTGCAAATCAGGAATGGTGCCATACATCAACTGAGACGCTTTGGCTAAATTCCCTTGACGTTGAGCAACTTCGACTTCAGAGCGCGCTTGATCCAATTGCTCTTGTAATTTCTGCACTGCATTAACTTGCTCTTTTTCTGCATGCCAAGCAGCCGTCATTGCATCAGATTTTTCTTCCAATGCAGCGATTTCACTTTCTAAGGTTGCCAAACGTTCTTTACTGGCAGAATCTTCCTCACGCTTCAGCGCTTCACGTTCAATTTTTAATTGAATTAAACGACGATCAAGTTCATCCAAAGCCTCTGGTTTACTATCAATTTGCATCCGCAAACGACTGGCAGCCTCATCAACTAAATCAATCGCTTTATCAGGCAAGAAACGATCTGTAATATAGCGATTAGATAACGTAGCAGCGGCAACCAAGGCACTATCTGCAATACGAACCCCATGATGCAATTCATATTTTTCCGCAATACCACGCAAAATAGAAATTGTATCTGCAACCGTTGGTTCACCCACAAATACAGGTTGGAAACGACGGGCTAATGCTGCATCTTTTTCAATGTATTTACGATACTCATCCAATGTCGTCGCGCCAATACAGTGTAATGTACCACGAGCTAATTCAGGTTTAATTAAGTTAGACGCATCCATCGCCCCATCAGAGCGACCAGCCCCAACAATCGTGTGCATTTCATCAATGAATAGGATGATTTTTCCTGCTGCTGTTTCGACTTCTTTCAAAATCGCTTTTAGTCGTTCTTCGAACTCGCCACGGTATTTAGCACCAGCAACCAAGGCTCCTAAATCCAAAGCCAATAATTGTTTATTTTTTAGTGCTTCAGGCACGTCTCCGTTAACGATACGAAGCGCCAAACCTTCCACAATTGCGGTTTTACCCACACCGGGCTCACCGATCAACACGGGATTATTTTTGGTCCGACGTGCAAGCACTTGAACGGCACGACGAATTTCTTCATCACGCCCTATCACAGGATCAAGCTTACCTTGACGTGCAATTTCCGTCATATCTCTTGCATATTTTTTCAACGCATCAAAAGAAGCCTCGGCATTCGCACTATCAACCTTTCGACCCTTACGAATAGCGTCAATTGCATGGGATAAATTTTGTGCAGAAACACCATTTTTCTGCATCGCATACCCTGCAGGCGTATCAGAGGCTGCAATTGCCAATAATAGACGGTCTTGAGCAACATACGAGTCACCTGCTTTGGTGGCTTCTTGTTCAGCACTATCCAAGACACGAATAAGTTCTGGCGTTGCTTGAGGTTGCCCAGCCCCACCGCCTTGCACTTTTGGTAAAGATTCCAAAACATGCTCAACCGCACCTTGAATAATTTTCGGATCACCACCAGCAGCACGAATTAATGACGCTGCAGCCCCTTCATTATCATCTAATAATGCTTTTAATAGATGTTGAGGGGTTAATTGCTGATGAAATTCACGAATAGCAATCGTCTGTGCAGCTTGCAAAAAACCTTGTGACCGTTCGGTAAATTTTTCTATATTCATATTTTTTTGTCCCTTTATTTTAGGCGACAAGCCTATATTTTCAATAACGCCCCTATCATTAGGCAACGTCTCTAATCATTATAAAATAGGTAAGTATAATTATAAAAATAATAAGAGCTCTTCTAAAGCATCAAAATGATCATTTTGACCTCATCTCTATTATTTATTCTAGTAAAGAAACCTTTCATCCCTTCTACTGTGTTTAATATACATCAAATATCATCATGAATGAAGAAAAATATTATTCAATATCAATTTTTTTAACAGTATCTTTATAGATATCCTACATAATCATCTTAATGATAATTATTGATCTAATTTAATCGATGATTAAAACTTTCTGACATATTCACCCAAAAATAATGACATATGACAAAAAATCTGCCAAAATGTTAAGAACGAAAATCATTATTAATATTTTGGCCATTTTTATTATGAGCATATTCAGTTTAAACACTTCATCCCCTGGGAAAAGTTGCATCGTCGATCACATCGAAGATTTACAGACTCCTGATCCTATTTCAAATCGTTTACGCGATTTAGGTTTTGTTTCAGGTGAAACCGTTAAAGTTATCGCTTTTGGTCCATTTGGCGCAAATCCAATTGCAGTACAAGTTGGCTCCACCCGTTTTGCCTTGCGTCGCAATGAAGCCGCAAGAGTAATTATTCGTGCAGATTCATAAAATAATGACAAATTTAAACAAAAATAATTATTCAAGAATAGCTCTGGTTGGTAATCCAAACTGTGGAAAAACTGCCTTATTCAATCAACTTACAGGCAGTCGCCAAAAAGTTGCCAATTATGCTGGCGTTACCGTTGAACGTAAAGAAGGTCGCTTTACCAGCCCCCAAGGGCGCGCAATCACCATCATCGATCTTCCTGGTGCCTATAGTCTAAACGCAACCAGTCCTGATGAAGAAGTAACGCGCGATATGTGTATGGGCAAATATCGCAATGAAGCAGCCCCTGATGCATTAATCTGCGTGATTGATGCAACGAATTTACGGCTTCATTTACGTTTTGCCTTGGAAATTTGCCGTCTGAAACGACCAACAATTATCGCGATGAATATGAGCGATATCGCCAAAAGACACGGCATTGAAATTGATATTCCTAAATTAGAATCACTTTTGGGCGTGACTATTGTTCCGACGATTGCGACTCAAAAGGGTGGAGCTAAAACATTATTAGACGCTATTGACCAATCATTTAAAATTCCAACAATTGAATTAACCGATGAAACAGACTTACATGTTGAAGTCAGAAACCTTCTCCTTGAATGTGTAAAAAATACCTCTCAGACCTCTACTGCTTTTAATGAGAAAGTTGATCGCTGGGTTTTACATCCAATTATTGGCCCGATTATTCTTTTAGTTTTACTTTTTATTATGTTCCAAGCTGTATTCTCTTGGGCTCAGCCATTTATGGACGGAATACAGGATCTGACAACATGGCTAGGGCAGCAAATTGCACATTTACTTCCTGACGGTATGTTACAAAGTTTGATCGTCGACGGTATTTTTGCTGGCGTAGGAACAACTTTTGCTTTCCTTCCTCAAATCTTGATTTTGTTTTTATGGATTTTATGTTTAGAGGAATCTGGATATTTACCCAGAGCTGCATTCTTACTGGATCGAATTATGGCGTCTGTTGGGTTAAATGGACGGTCTTTTATTCCTCTTCTCTCTAGCTTTGCTTGTGCTATTCCTGGGATCATGGCAACCCGTACTATCCCTAGCGCAAAAGATCGCTTGGTAACCATTCTGATCGCTCCCTTAATGACTTGTTCAGCACGCTTGCCTGTTTATGCGTTGTTAATTGCAGCCTTTATCCCACATAAGACAATAGGATATATCTTTAACTTACAAGGTTTGGTGCTGTTTGCATTATATTTCCTCGGAATTGCTACAGCATTTTTAGTTGCGCTTATCCTTAAAAAAGGCAAGAGCAGCTATGAAAATTCGCTATTGTTAGAATTACCCTCTTACCGTTTTCCAAATATACGCTCCATTATTTTTGGCTTATGGCAACGCATTGAAATCTTTGTTTCCCGCGTTGGGAATATCATTTTAACCGTTAGTATTTTGTTATGGGCTTTATCAAGTTTTCCCAAACCACCTGCCGGAGCAACTGGACCTGCTATTGATTATAGTTATGCAGGCATAATCGGACATTGGATTCAACCATTCTTTGCACCAGTTGGATTTAATTGGGAAATTTGTGTTGCATTAATTTTGGGACTAGCTGCACGCGAAGTCGCCATTACCTCACTTGCAACGGTTTATGCTGTCGGTGCTGTTGATACAGATGCACCGACACAGCTTATTCACTTTTTATCTTCACAATGGAGCATCGCAACAGGCCTTGCGTTTCTGGCATGGTACGTCTTTGCCCCACAATGCTTCTCTACACTTGCTGTGATAAAAAAAGAAACTGGCTCTTGGAAAATCGTTATTGGAACCACCGCTTATCTGTTCTTCTTGGCTTATTTTAGTTCTTTTGTCACATGGCATGTCGCATCATTACTCTTTAAATAGGAGGATATACTATGCAAACCATTATTGTTGTTTTTATCGTTAGCCTTTGCGTTTTATTTTGGATCAATCGTTTCTTTCCAAAAGTTGGAAAAACGCTATGGCAAGGGTTGGCTAATATGTTAAAGCTAATCCATGCACCTACTGTTACACAACAATGGGCATTAAAACATTGCGCCCCAAGTAAGAGCGGATGTAGCTCTTGTGATAAATGCAGTAAGTGTCATTAAAAAAGAAATGTTTCATGGGTAATAAGCTTATCAGACAGCTTGAACAAAATCTGCCTGCTGAAATAGCAATTCCACATGAAATAAAGATGCTATATCAATGGATAGAAGATCATAATCTATTCATTGATACTGATACTCATCGAATAGGCTTTTATATCCCGATGACGAATTAAAAGCAAACTGGACAGACACTAAACGGGATGGTGGAACCTGTGTAGAATTTTGTGCCAGCTTTAATGAATCAGCACCATATTGGTTTGGTTTTAACAACCCAAATGATCAAAATCATCAAGAAAAAATAAAAGAAATACAACAACGATTATATATTTTTGGGCAAACTGGTGCAGAAGGTTCACAATGTGCATTCTGGCTTAACGATAATAAAGAGTTAAAAATCGTACATATGGGATCAGGATCAGGTTCAATTTTATGCTGTATTTTGGCAGATAATGCATTGGATTTTCTGAGGCTCCTCGCCATTGGATATGATGAGATTTGCTGGGATGAAGAATTTCCTTATCCACCCAATATTTATAATCCTAAATTCTTTGTAAGCCCAAATATCGCATTTCAAGACTGGGTTAAAACAACTTTTAATACAGAAATTCCCAAAATTGCTTTAGAGATTGTAAAACGCCCAACTAGGATGGGTGATGAGCCGTCTCAGGATGAATTCTATAATTGGTGTAAACAATATACAAATTGGTATTAATTATTATCAATGTCTAAAGCATAGGAAATACGATTAAATCAGCCGTTATACTGACTTATAGGCGCTTTTATCATCGATCACAGCTCCAACCAATAACGTCATTGATACATAAAAAAAACTCAGATTTCTCAGTTCCCCTGGCCCACAGAACAGAAAGAACAAAGGTAAATTAATACAAGTTACTATAAGAATATGTTGCTTTAAATTTTCTGCTAACTTACCCCATATTTGAGTAAAAAGAGTAACTACAATAACAATATAGACAATTGAGAAACCTGCAGGACTGATTACACTATAAGTTGTTTCCTTTAAAAAATAAAAAGAATACTTTGAATAAGCAACAATATTATCCCATAGATGATATTCTATAAGACCACCTGCATTTGCCACATATATTTTTTTTACAATCAAATTTGTTATTCCGGACAAGAACATCCCTATGGAAAGGATATATATAGATTTTTTTATACAAAATGTATGACGTATAATCGGATATAACGTTGGCAGAAAAAATAGAAAAGATTCTTTATTTAATGTTGCTGGAATAATAAGGCATAGTAATAAAATATATTTACCTCTGAAAGCAGATAAAAATGCCAAAGACATAAAAAATAGTTCTATATTATCATAAAAATACCCAGCAACAGTTTGAACATAAGGAATGCATAACACCACCAATATCGGTGCAAGAATAGATGTAATATAACTGCACTGGAATCCTAATAAAATACTTCGTAATATAAAGAGGCTACAAAATAATAAGAAGAAATTTAAATAGTAAATAATAATATACTGTAATTTTTCCTTATTACTATGATTGCCTGCTAACATAGAATAACCATATGTAGGTTGGACTCGTGACACGATACCATCACGTATTGAACGCGGGGTATTTACAGTCACTATACGCGCGATTATTGGAGCAAATTGTCGATAAACAAACGGTTTAAAAGCATGTCCATTCAACATCACTTCTATACCAGCCCTGGGCGTAGCTTCCAAAAATCCATATTTTCCAATATAACCAGAAAAACTCGCGGCAGCTGCAAGCCAAAAAGCGATACATAGTAAAAAGACATTTACTATTCTCATTCAGCTATCCAATTCAATATAACGAATATTTAAAGAAAGAACATCTTTATAAAAAACAATAGAATAACCCATATTAAAAGCACATTATATTCCTATAATGTGCTTTTATAAACTTTCTATATTTATAGTAATAATATTACAGAAAATTAAATTAGTAACGATACATTTCTGGTTTAAATGGACCTTGAACTTCCACACCAATATAATCAGCTTGGTCTTTATTCAATTTAGATAATTTCGCACCAACTTTATCTAAATGTAAAGCAGCCACTTTTTCGTCTAGGAATTTAGGTAATGTATATACTTTTGGTTCATATTTACCAGCAGGTGCATTCCAAAGCTCGATTTGAGCCAAGGTTTGATTGGTGAAAGACGCAGACATCACAAAAGATGGGTGACCTGTTGCGTTACCAAGATTAACCAAACGACCTTCTGACAATAAGATGATACGATTACCATCTGGGAATACGATTTCATCCACTTGTGGTTTAATATTATCCCATGTGAAATTACGAAGTTTACCCACTTGAATTTCAGAATCAAAATGTCCAATATTACAGACAATCGCACGATTTTTCATCGCACGCATATGGTCTAGAGTAATAATATCAATGTTCCCTGTGCAGGTTACAAAGATGTCTCCACGAGGAGCAGCATCTTCCATCGTAACCACTTCATAGCCTTCCATAGCCGCTTGTAATGCACAAATTGGATCCACTTCGGTTACCAATACGCGACAACCTGCATTACGAAGGCTAGCAGCAGAACCTTTACCCACGTCACCAAAACCTGCAACAACCGCAACTTTACCAGACATCATCACATCAGTTCCACGACGGATCGCATCAACCAAGCTTTCACGGCATCCATAAAGATTATCAAATTTAGATTTTGTTACACTGTCATTCACGTTAAATGCTGGAACCAGCAATTGACCTTTTTTAGCCATTGCATGTAAACGATGAACCCCTGTGGTGGTTTCTTCTGAAAGACCACGAACATCTTTTAACATTTCAGGATATTTTTCATGCATCAAAATGGTTAAATCACCACCGTCATCCAAAATCATATTTGGAACCCAGCCATTGGGGCCATGAACGGTTTGTTCAATACACCACATGAACTCTTCTTCGTTCATGCCTTTCCAAGCAAATACAGGCACACCCGCAGCAGCCATTGCAGCAGCAGCATGATCTTGAGTCGAAAAGATATTACAAGAAGACCAGCGGACTTCAGCGCCTAAATCAATCAAGGTTTCGATCAACACTGCGGTTTGAATGGTCATATGTAAACAACCCGCAATCCGTGCACCTTTAAGAATATTTTTACCTCTATATTCTTCGCGCAGAGCCATAAGACCTGGCATTTCGCCTTCCGCAATAGAGACCTCTTTACGCCCCCATTCAGCCAATGAAATATCTTTTACTTTATAATCGTGCTGTGCACTCATTGTTTTTCGTCTTTCTTATAGTGAAATATTATTCAGTTGGTGTATTATTAGGATATATTTAATAAGAGATCAATCTTGTTGAGGTATAGTGAGAATATTCTTATAAAAATAATCTATATTATTGATCATAACATAATACTCATTACCAATATGTTTTTATAAGAAAATTTTACTCATCAGTTTCATTATCCTCAGCTTCCAACCTCCAAGACATTGATCTTAATAACTTTGATAAGTTTTTATTGTATTTTTCTGCTTGTTTCTGTGCTTTCATTTGAGTAAACATTTGATATATTTTTGCTGCTTCTATTTCTTGTTCAATAACGGTTTGATGCTTTTCATGCATATCATATGCGTCATCCCATTCATTAAAATTAACTCTAATGTTTTCTTGATTAATATCTAAACGATAAGCATTACTAACTCCTGTTATAAATTCATACGTTGATAATATTTCAAAGTTCTTAGCTGGTGTTTCCTTAAAAATTTCTTCTCTTAATGACGCATGTGCTCCTGTTTTAATATAACCAGTCTTATGCACCATATCTTGCTTTTCATCATTCGTAATAAAAAAAACAGTATTCACTTTGAGACTTTTTGTCTTTTCTAATAACTCTTTCCATACATAAAAATCTCCATATGCTCTATGATATAAGTTACCATCATATCCAAACTGTGCTTCTTTTTTTCCTTCTTTGAATTTATCTTCATAACCAGGAGGAATAAGGTTTTCAAATCGCTTTTGACATTCAGAATTTAAATCACTTAATTCAGCTTCGGAGAATTTACTACCTATTCTATCCTGAAAAATCTTATCAACCCAATCTCTAATAGAATCATGTTCTATAATTTGATCGTTTTTTTCTTTAATTTCTTGTGACTTTTGATTTAAAAATTTTTCTAAATCATCTTTAACTGCTTTTAATTTTATTTGTATATCTTCAGTAGTATCTGTGTAATATCTTAATTTAGTTTTTTCTATCTTGCTAATTTTTTCTTGTAAAGTTGATATCGTTTCATCTAATGGTTTAAGAGTGGTGATTATGTTGTTAGCCTGAGAATGAATTTCATCTAATCTTTTTCTTTGATATTCTAAAGCTGAAAAATATGGTAACCATATTTTACTCTGCACGGCTTTTACTGCTTCTTTCATCGCAGATTGCGTCTTGTCATTATTTCTATATAAATCAAGAATAAAATTAGTATCAAAAACAAATAATGTTTTTTCATCTTTAAATAATTTAGTATTTTTTTGTTCATTATTTGTATAAAAACCACGAAACTTACTTCGCATATTACATTCCAACTTCATAAATCAAAATATTAACCACTTATCATTTCGATAATTTTATAATATAAAATTCATTAACAATTAATACAATATTTTAAAACCAAATATCACATTCAAATACTATTTCGCTCATTATTCACTCATCGTGAATTGAGAAACTAAATCCGTAATATGCCCAGTTTCTACCAAACGCAGACCTTTCGGCTCAGATAATTTTGTATTTCCTCTGGCAACACGTTTAGGCAGAATAATTTCATCAAACCCTAGTTTATGCGCTTCTTTGACACGTAAATCTGCCTGAGGGACTTGCCTGATTTCACCCGATAGTCCAATCTCACCAAAAAATACAGAACCTGGAGAAGTCGGTTGTCGTGTAAGTGCTGAGGCCAATGCCGCAGCTACCGCTAAGTCAGCTGCTGGTTCGGTAACTCTTAGTCCGCCAGCCATATTTAAATACACGTCCACACTATTAAACCGCAAAGAGCATCGTGTTTCTAAAATGGCCAACAACATATTTAAACGTGCACCATCCCAACCAATAACCGTGCGTCTTGGTGCGGAATCACCAGCTTTAGGGGCAAGTAATACTTGAACCTCTAACAAAACAGGACGTGTTCCTTCCAATCCTGCAAAAACTGCTGAACCTGCAATATTTCCATGACGTTCCGCAAGAAATAAAGCCGATGGGTTAGAGACTTCAACCAACCCTTCACTTGTCATCGAAAAAACACCGATCTCATCCGTAGCCCCAAAGCGATTTTTAGCTGCTCTCAAGATACGGAACTGATGCCCTCGATCCCCTTCGAAATACAAAACCGCATCAACCATATGTTCTAATACTCTGGGTCCAGCCAAGGAACCCTCTTTGGTCACATGGCCAACAAAAATTAAAGAGAATTCTTTTTTCTTTGCTAAACGAATAAGCTCAAACGCAGAGGCTCTGACTTGACTGACCGTCCCAGGTGCACCGTTGATGCTGTCCAACCACATGGTTTGGATAGAATCAATAATCACCAAACTGACATCCTGTTCAGCCTCTAAGGTTGCCAAAATATCCGAAACATTAATGCAAGCTGCCAGCTCAATATTTTTACGTTGCTCGCTGTTTTCCAATCCCAAACGATTGGCACGCATTCTGATTTGATTGATTGATTCTTCACCAGAAATATAAAGAACACGCCGACCTTGTTTGGATAACGCGCAAGCTGCTTGTAATAACAAAGTCGATTTACCAATCCCAGGATCGCCACCAACCAAACTCACTGATGCTTGAACTAATCCACCGCCCAGAACACGATCTAGCTCTGCAATGCCAACTTCTTGACGAGGAGGTGGTGCACTATCCCCATCTAATCCTGTAAAAACAATCTTTTGCCCACGTTGATGCTCAACAACGGATAAAGGTGTGGCTTGAACTTGCTCTTCTTCGATCGTATTCCATTCACCACACGCTTCGCATTTTCCTGTCCATTTGGGATAAACCGAACCACAACTCTGACAAATAAACTGTTTAACTGGCTTTTTTGCCACCCCAAACCTCTATTTTACTTTTGTTTCAACTTTAATCGGGCCCTGACGCAAACCGTGAGTAAACTGATGCACATAAGGATTGTCAGTCATTAGCAAATCTTTGGCTTTCCCTTGCCAAATTAACTCACCTTTATATAACATCGCCGCATGATCCCCAATACGTTGCGCAGAAGCCATATCATGCGTAATTGCGATCGCTGTTGATCCCAATGTATCCACACAACTTTTAATCAGCTCATCAATCACAGCCCCCATAATAGGGTCTAATCCTGTTGTAGGTTCATCAAAAAATATTATTTCTGGCTTTGAAGCAATCGCTCTGGCCAATCCAACCCGTTTTTGCATACCGCCAGATAATTCATCAGGATACAAATCGCTAACCATAGTTGGATCTAAACCAACCAGTTTCAGAACGTCACAAGCGATGTCATACGCTTCGTGACGGCTTACTTTTGGTTTGTTTTTACGATGACCATAAAGTAAAGCAAAGGCTACATTTTGCCAAATAGGCAAACTATCAAACAATGCTGCATTTTGAAATAACATCCCCATTTGTTGCAATTTTTCATTACGTTGCGCAGAGGATAATTCAAAAATATTTTGCCCATCAATTTCAATACTACCACTATCTGGCACCATTAATCCTAAAATACAACGTAATAAAACAGATTTACCACTACCAGACCCCCCAATAATAACGAAAGAGGTGCCTGTTTCAACATCCATACTAACATCACGCAATACATGATTACTGCCAAAAGATTTAGATAAATTGCGAATGCGTATTTTGGGAACAGATTGGGTCATTTTGAAAAGAAAATATCCGTTAATAAATAATCAAAAACTAAAAGTAAAATAGATGCTGCAACCACAGCGGCTGTTGTAGAAGCCCCAACGCCTTGCGCACCGCCTTTACTGCGATACCCATGATAACATCCCATTAACGCAATTAAAAAACCAAACACGCCTGCTTTAACAAGTCCAATTGTAATATCCATTGGTTTGACAGCGTTAAACGTTGCCATAATATAACCTTGTGGCGTAAATCCTAATTTCATGATCGAAACCGTAAATCCACCCAGCACACCCAAAATATCTGCAATAATGACTAGAAAAGGTAAAGCAATGGTTGCTGCTAGTAGGCGAGGTGCCACCAAGTATTTAATCGGGTTCGTAGATAAGGTCCGCAAAGCATCAATTTGATTCGTGACTTGCATCGTGCCAATTTCTGCAGCCATTGCAGCACCAACCCGTCCAGCAACCATCAACCCTGCTAGCACAGGCCCCAACTCACGGGTTACCGCCAACACAACGATACTCGCAATAGCGCTGTCCACGTGATATTGCGCCATACCAGTATAAGATTGCAATGCAATGACCCCTCCTGAAAAAAGGGCGGTCAATGCCACAACGGGCAAAGATAAATATCCAATATTAATCATGCTGCCGACAAAAATACGCCAATAAAATGGAGGGGAAAAGATGTTTATAATACCTTGTAACGCAAACAACGCCAAAGCACCTGCCTCTTGAACGCCACTTAAAACCATGCGTCCTAATAAAGCAACCCATACCAAAGGCTTACTTATTTGTCGTATCACACTACATAACCTTTATGATAATTATAATTTTTACTAAATAGCACCAACGCGCTAACTGCCTTACATTTTATAATTTTATATCAAAAAGCGATATAAAATTTTACATTCATAAGCTGTCACAAAATAAATATTATCACAAGATTATAAATACAAAAACTATTCTTTATTATACCAAAATATTATACAACATCTCTAAATTACCGCTCAAATAATGTATTTTATAAATTCTTTTCATCGAATATCTTACATTCTTAATATTTTTCTTTACCCTAAAAGAAATCAAGCTATATTTTACTGCATATTAATCGTTAAACCATACCAGGAGAGTGACTGTGCGTATAGCAATGATTGGTGGAGGATATGTCGGTTTGGTGTCAGCAACATGTTTTGCTGAATTTGGATTACACGTAAATGTTGTCGAAACAAATCCTGATCGTTTAAACGCTTTAAAGCAAGGAGAAATCCCAATATACGAACCTGGTTTGGATATATTGGTAAAGAACAATATTAAAACCAATCGATTACAGTTTTTTGATAGAATAGAAGAAGCTATTCCTGAATGTGAAGCGATTTTCATTGCCGTTGGTACACCGCCCCGCAATGGAGATGGCCACGCCGATATGACATATGTTCATCAAGCCGCATTGCAGATTGCTACTCATTTGAAACAATATGCTGTGATTGTTACGAAATCTACCGTTCCTGT
The DNA here is from genome assembly GCF_947179015.1 of Commensalibacter communis. Lineage (GTDB taxonomy): Bacteria > Pseudomonadota > Alphaproteobacteria > Acetobacterales > Acetobacteraceae > Commensalibacter > Commensalibacter communis. The sequence continues at coordinate 10,430 of NZ_CAMXCM010000012.1, read as the reverse complement.
GGGGACAAGCCGTCGTATCGCACAGATTATCAGACAAAAAAATCCTGATCTTGAATTCGATGTAGCATCCAACCCTGAATTTCTAAGAGAGGGGGACGCCATCAAAGATTGTATGAATCCAGACAGAGTCATTATTGGAATTGAAAAAGATAAAGCCGATCATGGTAAAAAAGCACAAGATATCATGACGCGCCTTTACCAACCTTTATTCCAACGTGAGACACCTATTTTATTTACCAATTTAGAAAGTGCTGAACTTGCAAAATATGCATCGAATTGTTTCCTTGCAATGAAGCTCTCTTACGTTAATGAACTTGCCGATTTATGCGATCAAGTTGGTGGAAATATTGAAGATATTACTAAAGCAATGGGACTAGATCCACGCATTGGTAAATATTTTTTACAACCTGGACCTGGATTCGGTGGTTCTTGCTTTCCAAAAGATACATTAGCCCTTATTCGTATTGCCCAAGAAGCTGGCACCCCCACGCGTATGATCGAAACAGCTGCTCAAGCCAACGATGCCAGAAAAGCCAACATGAGTGGACGCATTATTCAACTTTGTGGGGGTAATATTAATAATAAAACCATTGCCATTTTAGGATTAACATTTAAACCTAACACCGACGACATGCGTGAATCCGCATCTTTGCCAATTATTCATCGTCTCGTAGAGGGCGGCGCAATTATTAAAGCGTTTGATCCAATCAGCAACGAAAAAGCACAACCCTTACTTCCAAAAGAAGTTCAATATTATAATAATATCGAAGAAGCTGCAACCAATGCAGATGCTTTAGTCATCTTAACCGAATGGAATGAATTTCGTTCTTTATCACCAATAAACTTAAAAAAATGGATGAAGAAAGCATTAGTAATCGATTTGCGAAACATCTATGATCCCAAGATCATGGCAAATGAAGGGATCGAATATTACTCAATTGGTCGACCTCAAAAAAAATAACTACTTTTTAAATCGTTTTGCTATGGCGCGTAGCGGAGCCGTTATGCGCCATGATGATGATGCATACATAGAGCGCAACTCTTCTTTCAGTTGGATAGTTTCCTGTTGTAATTGTGTGATGACTTCTAAATCTTGTGAATGAGATAATCCTGAATTCGTTTTGGTTTGAAGATAAACTTCTTCCCAGCTATTTACTCTTTTCATTTTATCCGTTTCTGGAGTCATGAAGACCATAAATTCATAACTACGAGGCGGGTCTATTTCATGCCACCCAGCACAAGCTACATTCAGAATATCATTCTCAGTTAAAATAATCATAAACTTAGCGAGTAAATTCAAAGATAATACCCAACAATGAACATCTTCATAATGTGTTGGATCTAATGTTCTTTCACCCCATTGTAACACCTCTTGAAAAGGAAATTGGCTGGGCAAGTCAGAAGCATCAAAATCTTTAACATAACGACGATGCATTTCTTCAACCAATTGATCGTCAACTTTATTTAATGCAAAATCCAATACTAAGTGTGTTTGTGGGCAATAAGCTTTTTTCATCCATGCTGCTAATAAGTCTGACAGTTTACTTGGTTGCCGTTTCATATCAAAAGAATAACGACCGTCCGGTAAAACCAAGCGCAATTGGCCGTTTGACGTTAACACTTGGGTTATTTGATCAATCCACCCAATCAGATTAGGAACATGTTCACCCACATGAGATGCCACCACATAATCAAAAGAATCACTCACACATTCTTTTAAAGGTCGATGATTATCCCAAACAAAATCAACATCTACCAATCGATCAAAGTCAAATTTTTGATCCCAAGCAAATTGTTTTTTCAACTCTTCTGTAGATAAATGGTCTGCATAAAATACATTTCCCTCTTGGCGATGCAATATAGGATCAACCAAAGCACCGATCTCTAAGCATCGATCCTGATTAAAATCGATTCCATGACGTAAATATTGATGCCGTTTTTCAAGAAATGAAACCATAATATTAAAACCATATTCATAAAAAGAAGGATCTACCAACTTGGTAAATCCTTCTTTAAAATTATCGTCTGATATCTAATTATACAAGAGTATAATTAAATTATCTTCTTAGTTTTCAATATAAATCAGTTTACGATTTACGAACTCTAAGATACCTTCTTTTGAAAGCTCGCGACCATAACCTGAATGTTTTACACCACCAAACGGCAAGTCTGGACTTGTCCATGTTGGACGATTAATAAACACCATTCCTGTGTCAATTTGGCTAGCCACTTTTTTCGCACGTTCAACGTCTTTAGAGAAGACAGTGCCACCCAAACCAAATTCTGAATCATTAGCTAATTCAATTGCAGCTTTTTCGTCAGGAACGGTAAAGAACATTGCTACTGGACCGAAAAATTCTTTATAAAATACTGGGTTTTCTTTAGTAATATTGGTTAAAATGGTTGCTTCCATAAATGCGCCTGGCATATCTGGACGTTTACCACCAACAACCGCTTTCGCACCATGTTTAATCGCTGTTTCTGTTAGTTCAGCAATTTCTTGTGCTGCAGCTTCAGAAGACAAAGGCCCAAGTGTCGTGTTGCGATCCATTGGATCACCCGCTTTTAACTTAGAAAAACACTCTGTCATTTGTTTTAATAATTTATCAGCAACGGATTCAACAACGATGAAACGTTTTGCAGCAACACAGCATTGTCCTGTGTTGTTCATACGTCCCCATAGACCCCATTCACAAGCTTTGTCTAGATCTGCATCTTCAAGAACAATAAATGCATCACTACCACCCAATTCCATAGTAGATTTTTTCAATGCTTTACCAGCTTCACTTGCAACAGAAGCACCAGCTTTTTCACTGCCTGTGACCGCTACACCACGGATACGACGATCTTGAATAATTCCAGCAATATGTTTTGAATCTACGAATAAGTTAGTATAAGCACCTTTTGGTGCGCCTGCATCCAATAGTAATTGTTCAAATGCTTCAGCACATTGCGGAACGATAGAAGCATGTTTTACCATCACAACGTTACCAGCCATCAGATTGGTCGCTGCAACACGGACTAATTGGTAATAAGGGAAGTTCCAAGGCTCAACACAAAGAATTATCCCAATGGAATCATGTTCAACATATGCTTTACGGCCATCTTTTGGCTTTAACGTTTCAGGAGCAAGAAATTCTTCTGCATTATCAGCATAATAATCGAAAATATCAGCTGTTAAATCGACTTCACCCTCAGCATCAGAAATTAATTTACCCATTTCCAAAGTGACAAGACCTGCAAATTTTGCTTTATTTTCACGCATAATAGTTGCAGCTTTTTTCATCACCGCACGACGTGTTGCAAAGTCCGTTTTACGCCATTCTTTATAACAAGCATCTGCTTGATCAATTTTTGCAGCAACTTCTTGTTCTGTTAATGAGGTAAAGGATTTTACTTCTTTATTAGTAAAAGGATTAACCGTTTTATAAGCCATTACGAACTATAACTCCTTAAAAGTTGTTTTTCTAATTATATCGCGCTCTATAAATAGCACAAATATAATCCTAATTATTACTATACTTCAAAAGATAAGAATATCAAATAAAATCGTTAGATTATTTCTAGTATACTGAAATCTCATAATATTTTTAAGTAAAATATATTTGATTTATTGTCATATTAAAAATTATAATACATTCTGAAACTAAATTTTTCTTTGCCAAATGCAAAAGAATATAGACAAAACTATAATCTAGCATTTTCCTAAACTACGAGCTCGAATAATATTATAAGCAAACCTTATTCAAAATAAAATAAGAAGTTAAAATATAAGATATTTCGCACTATGATATTACCGACGATGATATCCCACCTTAAATTACAAAGAACCTTATATTATGAATAATATCCTTGTTATAGGCAGTCTAAATGCAGATCTTGAAACCGATGTTGATCGTTTTCCACAACCTGGCGAGACATTACTCGGTGGGCCTTTACATGTCAGTTGTGGAGGAAAAGGAAATAACCAAGCGGTTGCTGCTGCAAAACTGGGAGCCAACGTAACGATGCTGGGAGCATTAGGGAAAGATAACTTTGGAGAAATGCTCTTTCAAAACTTGCAAGCAAACCAGATTAATACAGATCATATTCTTACACGCACGGACACTCCCTCTGCAACGGCACTGATTACCCGTTCACAAAACGAGAACCATATTATTGTTACGGATGGTGCCAATAATACCATTACTCCCGATGACATTGTTGCCGCAACAGAGTTGATTAAACAAAATGATATTATTTTGTTACAACAAGAGATTCCTCTTGATACACAAATTAAAGCAATCGAAATCGCACATCAATTTAATAAAATTATTGTGTTAAACCCCGCCCCTATGCGCCCTTTACCTAAAGAAGTCACGGAGAAAGTCAGTTATCTCCTTCCCAACGAGCATGAAATTATTGCCCTTGGAGGCAGTTCTTCCGATACTCCAGAAACGATTATTTTGAATTCTAAAACGCCAATCATTATGACATGGGGCAGCAAAGGCGTATTATACAAAAACAATCATCAACAGTTACAACATTTACCTGCCTATTCCGTTCCTGTTGTTGATAGCACTGGAGCTGGAGATACCTTCTGCGGTGCTTTTTGTTGTTTTATACATCTAGGATTAGAAGCGGCATTAAGAAAATCATTGCAAGCTTCTGCCTTATCTGTCACACGTGCTGGAGCTCAAGGAGGAATGCCTACGCTACAAGAGTTGGAAAGCTCGGATTTATTTCGTACATAAAGTTTATAAACCAATATGAATTATGATTTTTTTCATTATGTTGATTTGATTGGCACGTTTGCCTTTGCGATCAGTGGCGCATTGGCAGCAATTAACCGAAATTTAGATATTTTTGGTGTGTTTGTTATTTCTTTTATTACAGCTTGTGGCGGTGGGGTCATCCGTGATATTTGCATTGGTTCCTTTCCCCCCGCTGGATTAATTAATCTAGAATATCTAATCATTGTCATTTTATCGGTGTTTTTGTGCGGTTTTTTTCAAAAATTACTGCTGAGATTAAATCACCCCACCCTATTTTTTGATGCAATTGGTCTAGGATTCTTTGCCTCTTTTGGGGCACATAAAGCCTATTTCTTTACTGGCAATAGTGAATTAGCCATTCTATTGGGGATTGTAACCGCTGTTGGTGGAGGAATCCTCAGAGATATGTTAACTACAACCATTCCCTCTGTATTAACCAAAGAAATCTATGCCTCTGCGGCGATTGTGGGGGCTGTTATTCAATTACTCGGTGAAAATAATATCATCAGCCCTGCGTTAGCCCCTTGGTTAGCCATTTTAATCTGCAGCTCTATTCGATTACTTTCTTTGAAATTCAAGTGGAATTTGCCTTCTATTAAACAAGTTCAATAAACAACTTGCATGATTCCAATAATTTTTCTAAAAGAAAGAACTGCCTAATTTTAAAGTAAAGAATATCCCAAACATATCCTTTCAATATTTAGGACCCGTAGCTCAGCTGGATAGAGCGTCGCCCTCCGAAGGCGAAGGTCGTGAGTTCGAATCTCGTCGGGTCCGCCATAGAAAACCGCATTATACCGCAATAATTTACATCTATCAAATATTAAAAAAGTTGATAATCAGGTGTAAAAATTTGATAAAAGTTGATTAATTTACACCAATTTTTACACCATTTTTTAATGCTTATTTTTTAAAATCACCTCGATTAACGAATCATCGCCTTCACTTGTTGTGACCTTTAGCTCTGACATACGTATCTTCTACACCTTTGGCAGATTCGGCTTTATCTAAAATGACACTTAACGCTAGATCAATCCGATTTTTTAAAGCATTGATCCTCATATCCTTATCATCATCCTCTAGTTTTCCAACAAGCTCAAATACCTCTTTGACTGCATCATCGAGCGTTTCAGCAGCAGGCCTTAAAAAATTGCATAACAAAAATAAAATTTTCTTGAGGTTGCTAAATTTTACTTAAACATAAACCGTAATGTTATGATTCATAGTTAGTAACTATTAGTTCCTCACTCATCTTAGTTGTTTTTGCATTACAAGAATATTTGATATTTACTACCTCAAGTTGAAATGTATTGAATAATTCCCTTGTTTCGGGTATATTATTTATAGACAAGATAAAGTGACCTTTTATAGTTTTCAATAAGCTCGCCAGTTTATGAAAATCGTTTTTTGAAAAAAAGTCTTGATAATAGTCTTCTGTTCCGAAATACGGTGGGTCTAGGTAAAATAATGTGCCTGGTTTGTCTTGTCGCTTTATACATTCCTCATAAGGTAAACAATCAAGAAATACGCCTGATAATCGCTCATGAAGCGATCTAATTTTCTTGACTAATATATTTCTATTAAAACTATTACGATCAGACTTCATTCCTCCATAATTTGTTTTTCCTCCGAATGAATGTTTCTGCAAATATAAAAAACAATAGGCACGTTCAATGTCTGTTAGATATTCCCTCGGTATATTTCGCAATCGATAGAACTCATCTCTGGATGAAACAGACCATTCACACATCTCAAGCAAAGCATTGAAATGACGCTGAACCACTCTAAATAAATTAATAACATCTTGGTTGATGTCGTTCACAACTTCCACAGGAGGCTTTTTGGTGCGCCTTAAAAATACTCCACCCATACCCATAAAAGGTTCGCAATACCTTTTATGTGGAATTTGATTGATTCGTGCGACAATATGCTTAGATAATAATCGTTTACCACCAATATAAGCAGCAATTGGGTCTGTTGGTTGGACAATCTCTAACATAATTTTTCCTTATTATAGTGTTAAATTTTTTACGGTAAAAAAAGCGGTTCCAAGGCCGCTATGTTTCGTTATGATTTTACAATCACCCATCAATCGCCTGTTGAAACCGATCGACATTATCTTGCCAGACGGCTTTTCCTTGGGCTGTGTTGTAATATCGTTTGTGATACTGAGCCATTGCAGTGGCATCATTGGCCAATGGCAACTCTGCTGGGATACGCAAATAAAACACTCTACACATTGCAGCTGCAAAGAATAGATCACCAATCATTGTCTCTGCTTTGGGAATACCATTATTATCGGTATTAAAAGTGCCAGCTATATTTTTAAGCAAGACTGCAAGATGGCTGCGTTTTGGATTACTCAGAAAGTTCTTCCAAATATCATTATAGGTTGCTGGCTCCATCTGCATGGCACCCACAGCAGAGCCATTGCCGAGTTGCTTGAGATATGTGCAACCTCCAGCATATCCCTCGGCCAAGAACGTTCCTGTGACTTGGTTAATGGCACGCGCGCCACCAAGACCTAAATAATTCAATGCTGGGGTGATAATTTCTTGTTTTAAGTGCGGAATATAAATCCCACCTGTGACTTTAGCCATAGTTTTTACCTTTATTGTAAAACACAGCACCATTCAAAAGAGTTATGAAAGTGCAATGTTGATTATTAAAAAAGTCTTTGAATTCATTATTAAAAATAGAGTAAATAAGATGAGTTTCTTTATTGATTGATTTTTGAATATGTTTGGCTTAGTTGACTGCAATAATTTCTACGCTTCTTGTGAGCGCGCGTTTAATCCCAAATTAGAAGGAAAACCGATTGGCGTTCTTTCGAATAATGATGGATGTGTCATAGCGCAATCCAATGAGTTAAAACCTTACGTATCAATGGGAATGCCCGCATTCAAAATCCCACCAGACATAAAAAAGCAAAGTATTTTGTTAAGCTCTAACTACGAACTTTATGGAGATATGAGCCAAAGAGTATTCTCCATCGTTCAAGATTATATCTATGATACAGAGGTTTACTCCATTGATGAAGCGTTCCTGAACCTTGAAAAACAGAATAATTATATTGAATATTGTCAATTTCTTAGAAAAATTGTGCGTCGTTGCACAGGTATTCCCGTCTCAATTGGAATATCCAAAACCAAAACCCTTGCTAAAATCGCCAATCATGTTGCAAAAAAGAACCCTCAACATCAGGGCGTTTACTTTCTCAATACAGACGATCAAATCTTTATAGAACTATTGAAACAATTTCCAATTGAAGAAATCTGGGGGGTTGGACGTAAACTCTCTGCCAAACTCAATGCGATGGGCATCCAAACCGCATGGGAGCTGAGAAATAGTAACGCTAGCCAATTAGGAAAAACATTCTCTGTTGTCCTAGAACGCACCGTTTTGGAACTTCAAGGGACATCCTGTATAGAACTTGATTCGATGGATACTCCTAAAAAAAACATCATGACCTCTCGAAGTTTTGGCAAAACAACGAAAGAGCTATTCGAAGTTCAAGAAGCCCTTCGCGTTCATGCTAGTCGTGGTGCAGAAAAACTACGTTCTCAAAACTCATTAGCTCAAGCAGTATTGGTTTTTCTGAGAACAAATAGATTTAACGAACATCAACCCCAATATTATCCATCAATCGTCATTCCCCTACTCTATCCATCAAACGATACACGCCAGATCATCGAAGCTGTAAATACTGGATTAAAACACATCTTTAAAGAAGATTATTTTTATCACAAAGCAGGCGTGATGATGCTCGACCTTGTTGATAAAGACAAACGGCAGCTCGATTTTTTCAGTTCAACAGAAAAAGAAGAAACCAAAGCACGAAGTGAAACGCTCATGCAGACGTTGGATAAAATCAATAAAAAGATGGGTCGTCATACTGTGTCTTTTGGCGGTATCAATAAAAAAGCTCCGTGGAACCTTAAACGAGAATTCATCAGTAAACGATATACTACTCGTTGGGATGATCTGCCTGTAGCTAAGGTAACATAGATTCCTGATGTCAGTTACCTTCCCCGCCACACTCTTATCAAAGCGCACACGGCTCGAATGACGAGTGATAGTGGGATAGAGACCGCTATGATGGGAATAACCCACGGATCGTGGATTTTGATCCATTCGGCGTTGGTTTCCCACCACCAACGCAGGATTTCAAAGAAGTTCATAGCGTTTCTCTATCCCCCTTGCAATTCTGTAAAGGGCATAGAGATTAATCACAGCAAATATTCCCCACGCGACCAAGCTAAAATGCCATTGGCCATAAACGAGGATATTTAACGTCCCCCAAATTAATAAAGAGGATGCAAAGAACGCTGCAACCCCTCTGCCGATTATGCTTTCACAACGCAAAGCAGTAAATTGAAATAGCCCAAATACAATAAATAGCCACTGCCACACATCAAATGAAAAAAACTGTAAAAACCCGTCAATAAAAGATTGTTGGATAATAAAGCTATTTGGCACACATAATCCATAAATTCCAACAACCATCAGTAAAATAGAGCTCCACCACTCGGCAAACCAATGATCGTGTTGTCTCATGGAGCTAATCAATCTTCTGACCATTTTTATTCTCCACTTTAATCGTCGTTGGCGTTTTAAAGGAGGCTAATACATGCAGCAATTTCCACAGTTTATACCCCTTACTGGTCGGTTCTGGCATCTTCCAAAACCGAATAATCAACGTACAAATCGTCACTATCGTTGTCACTACAGCAATCATGTTCCCCGCTATGTCCCCTGGAATAACACCCAGTAAATATTGAAGCACTTGCATCATTACATCTGTATCCATTTGTCTTTTCCCATAAAAAAAGCCACCTCAAAGGGTGGCTTGATCAGTTCACTTTTCATTTAACAAAATCACATCTTTTGAAAGATCTGATAGAGTTCGCTATTAACATAAAAATTACGATTTCCCTTTTGAACCTTAACTAAGAAATCATGATCACATAACTCATTTAAATATTTTGTTGCAGTTGGTCCACTAACAGAGAGTTTATTTTGAATAGTCTCCCTCATCACATATGGATGTTGAAATAGCAATTCAACTAGCTCTTGACTAAAACAACGGCAGTTTTTCTGAATATCCTCCATATAACTGACCATTAATAATTGAATTTCCGCTACAATACTTACAGTCTGCGTTGCAATTGTCTCAATACCTTTCAAAAAGTATAATATCCATTCTTCCCATTTATCCTGCTCTGTTACTTCTTGAATTAAGGTATAATATGAATGTTTATTATGAACAAAGTATCGGCTAAGATATAAAACTGGAACACATATCCCAGCTTCCTTTACTAAATACAAAGAGTTTAAAATACGTCCTGTTCTTCCATTTCCATCCGAAAAGGGATGAATTCTTTCAAACTGGTGATGAATTAAAGCCATTTTGATTAAAGGATCACATTCAATTTCATCACTATCATTAATAAATTTTTCTAAATCACTCATTAACCGAAGCACCTCATCCCCGCTTTGAGGAGGTGTATAAATGACTTCCCCTGTACCACCCTTCCTTAATGTAACCCCGTTTGTTCTGAAACCTTCACTTGTATTTCTTATTTTCTGCTGGATTTTAATAAGCACCTTACTAGTAATTAAATTATTACACTCTTTCATTTCAATAAAGCCCTCTTGCAAAGCATCGCTGTATTG
>NZ_CAMXCM010000011.1 GCF_947179015.1 Commensalibacter communis | reverse complement strand
AGGCGTTAAGGATAAATCATAATCATTATAATATTTTGCTTGACCGACAATCATAGAAATATTTTTAATTACTATCGTATTTTCTAAAGGAACATAATCTTTATATCCTAGCCCTCTAAAAAATATATAATTCCAAGAGAAATTAAACGCTACATTACCTTTTTTAACTCCATCCACAAAAATACTAGCTATGTTGTTCTTACAAGAAATTGCCAGTGTATGCCATCTGTCTTTTTGAATATCATCAATCAAAGTTGTTTCTGTATCTGATGCATAATCTTTATACGTAAATTTGGAGTTGCTATTCGCTGCAATACCGATACTAAACAGACCAAACTTACCTATAATTGATCTGCGTGAGGAAGTCGCAGTATTATCATAGATAGAGTTATATTTGAAATAACATTCAAAAGTAAAAGTATCTAAAGCTAAAGCAGTGGTCATTAATCCAGTGCCTTTGCATAAACCATCTTCATCGAATGCAGCCATATTGTTTGAACTATCATTCATATATATAGGAATGATCGTATTCAATGAATCTAAATTACTATATGGTTTTAATAAAATACCTTGTTCTAATTGCTTATTTTCTAAGGCGTTATTTATTAAAGTGTAATATCCTTCGAATTCTGTAAAATCTGTTGGAACCATTTGATTATTTAATAAAGATGGTAATTTACTTGAAATGCCCAAGTTTTTAATTGTTAAAGCATTCGCAGTAACAGTATTATTTTTATTTCCTCTTACCCTTAAATTTGTAAGATATAAGTTCCCCGTTGGAAGTTCTCTATTAAAATACACACCATCAATTGCAAAACATGTGTATCCTTTGTAACCATTATTTAAGATAAAATAGGCTGTATGGAATTTATCATCATGAAGGTTAATAGTTAGTTTACTATAATCAATACTATAAGATTTTGTTTGTGCATTATAAAACGATACTGTCTTTTTGCCTGGATTAATACGGATGTTGAAGCTTCCTTCATACCCTAAAATATAATAATCGCTGTCTGTTGTATCTGTTGAACTGATTTTGAAATCTACACGAATTAACATCGTCGTTGGAGTTGGCAATCCTTTTGTGGTATCAGGTGACAAATAACCCGCTGTTAGCCCTGTTGCCCCTGATACAGCACCTGCACTTCCAACCAATTTGACTGGTGCAAAATTAATAGGGAATGTTCCTGTATTGTTTTTATAAGTTGTTTCAAGTTCAAAGTTGCTCATGTTATTTAATGGTACCCATTGGTTATTTTGCTTAATTACAAGTTGATTATTTTTTCTATCTATGAATATCCTTCCATCAGGAACATCAGATATGTCGATTGTTTGAATATCGCCTAATTGTAAAGATTTGATATTTAAGTCGACGGTTCCGTCATTGATATAACTTTTCCCGTCTTGGCCATTTGTGCCATCTTTACCATTAGCCCCTGCTGCTCCTTGCGGAATGCCTAAATTAATCGTACCCTTACCATCTTCATCATGAATAATATCAGCCGTTGCATTTTGACCTGGTAGCAATGTATCCACTGTGCCAATATCTAAATTTAAAGCCCCTTTTCCTGACGGCCCTTGTCCGCCCATCACATAATTCGCACCTAAGCCAACTTGTAAAACTCCCTCTGGTCTGATAGGCAAAACACAAGTAAACTTTAATACTTCTCCTGATAATGTAGTAATAATAAATAAAATACCAACATTGGTAATACTTTCACCACCAGCAAGTAAAACTTTAAAACTCTGCTTATCATAAGTTGCTTGCGTTCCTGTTACGGTGTCATCATTTGGATAAACTTCGACTTTATTAATCGTATCCCCAGAAATCATTCGATTACTTAGATCAAATGAATAGTATTTCTTTGCTTGAATACCTTTGCAGCTTAATTTTAAAACCGTCGAGGATAAACATCCTGACGGCAATACTAAAGGATTTCTATTTTCTTGCGTAACGACAGTGTTATCATTTGCAGCAGTATCATCAGTAGACGCATTATCATCTGAGCTTGAACCACAATTCAATTCTTTTTGTGGAATATATACCATTTTAAAACCTTATAAATAATTTTGATTTGTTAATTTGTTAAAGTAAACAGCGCATATCCACTTGCACCACTCCCACCGATCCAATATCCTGGCTGTTGCCGATCTCTAGTGCATCCCCCACCGCCTCCTGCACCATATCCTATAGCATTTTCCCCAATATCCGCCCATGTTGGTTGTCCACCTGTTCCCAATGGTGTATTCGCACCAGCTCCCCCCATTCTATCGTTGTTGTTGGCTTTCGCCCCATCTCCTCCTGATACACCATTTGGTGAGCCACCTGAGCCGCCTATCGGATTGGTTCCAGAATAGTTCATTGCAAGCGCATTTTGCCCTCCTACGCCACCAGTGACGCGTAGTTTCTCTTCATTATTTATGAGCATATAACTATCGGCACCACTTCCTCCTTGCATTTCATATTTAGGAGTAGGCGCGCCACCACCACCAATATGAATCGTGATTGTTTCACCACCAAATAAAGGAAAGCTAACATTCTGCTGATAACCACCAGAGCCACCACCACCACCACTGGCACCATAGCCAGTTTCATCACCACCTCCTCCAGAACCTCCACCAGCCATCAACCATTCCAATTGTATGCCGTGCGCTTCATTAGGAGCTTGAAAAATATAATCTCCTGGGTTTGATATTTCTCTGTAAATAGCGTTTGACCAGCTTGATGCTCTTATTAATCCATCTTTAACGAAACCTGTTGGAACCCAAGGAATAGTATAATTTTGATTCCTTAATGCTTGGATATGATTAGATAGGTCTTGCCAATCACTTGCAGTAATTAAATCACCAACTTTTTTATAATTCTGGTAATGGAAAGCCGAAATATTACTATAAAATCTAATGACTTCATTATAATCAGCAGCCTGCATTAATCCACCTAAGAGTAACGAGTTATTCAAATACCCAAAAGCCATCAACATCTCCCTATCGATTTAACACTGCACTCAACTAGCTTTATCAAAGGATCATCACTACTCTCCAAAGCAAATCCAATGACATCTTCCATATTTTTTGACTTTGTTGCGATCCCATTAATACCTGATAATGTGATAGGGTCTCCTTTTGAAATAACGCCAACAACTTTGACGGGAACCCGACCAGCCAATGCCACAGGAAGCGCAAGCGGATGATCTTTAATACTTTCATTAATTTCGATCCCAGGTTTTGTAGAGATAATACCCATAAAAAAACCGCCCTTTGAGGCGGTTGTTATCTCGTTTATTCCTCCGATCTTTACAATCGTTCCAGGATCATATTTTTGATCAGCAATATAATATTCCGCAAGATCCGCATATTTGGCTTGTAACGCTATTCCATGAAAGTTTTTGGCATACAGATTGCCAAAATTATCAAACACGTAATTATAATAATTTCCACCACCAGAAACATACAATATCAAATTATTCGAAGTTCCAGCGTGTTCTTGGAAATACAAAGCTGCGTTCATATTATCGCCATTATTAAACTGGAATTTAAGGCTGCTTGTATTTCTATATTTTCCTGTATCAACCGATCCAGAATCCGAAGATAATAATATATCGTTATTTTTAACTTGAACACTATTAGCTGTAACTACTGATTGTGGAAAATAAACAGAGGTATCAAAAGTAACTTTATCACCATTATTGTTAGTTATGATATTTGTCTGTAACCTATCAACAATCAGTTTCCCATCAGTATTAAGCTCCATACTTCTGGTTACACCACCGCCTGAAGTTTGAAAAACTAACGAGGTCTCAATTCCTGGGTGTTCTTGTAAATAAATAGAGCCATTCACCCCTCTTTTGAGTAAGTTAAAATAAATTCCATTTCCATGTATAAAACCATTACCATTAGGTGTTATGTTATTGGTTTGAATCGTTAGGGTATTATCTTGGATGGTAAAGTTATTGGTAACAAGATTATTAGTTTGAATAGTTTGCTCTATGGCAAGATTTTTACAACCCAATTTACCAAAATTATCAAAAACATAATTATAGTTATTACTACCACCAGATACATAAAATATTAAGTTATTTGAAATACCTACATGTTCTTGAAAATATGCAATTCCCTGCATACTGGTATCCTCACCAAATTGCCATACTATAGAATTTGTATTCCTATAGTTTCCTGTATCAGGTCGACCGACATTAGATATTAACTGAAGATTGTTATAATTTAACCTAAATGAATTTTGAGCAACAAACGGCTGTGAAAAATAAACCTCTGTATCAAAAGTTACCTTACCAGCACCATTGTTAGTAATTGTATTTGCTTGAAGTTTGTTTCCTATAAAAGCCGAATATGGACCATTAAGAGTGATACCACCATTTTCAAAAGAAATTAGTGTAACATGTTGAGCATTTTTAATATACCAACTATTATCTTGACCTATCCAATATGTCTTGTTACCTCCAGCCCAAAAATAATTACCATTAGTATACATCGCACCAGTTAAGCTATCGCCAGTCTTTTTATAATATGGTTTAAAATCAATTCTACCAATAGCCTCATCGACATCGGATTGATTCGCTTTATCTTTAATTTGATTCAAAGGTTCTGCTGTAATGCGATTTGAAATTTTAGTTCCTTGATTCCATTTTTGGGGAATAGTCCCTTCTTGTCCCCTTAAAACGGTAAACTTATCTCCATCTTTTGCAGTAACAAAGCATATTTCAGTATTGTCATCATTATCGTACCTAGCTAGAGTAATAACAAAACATTCTTTGTTTTCTTTATTTGGATTTGGGAAAGAAGCACCTGCACCTGTTGAAACCGTAATGACAGTTGCATTTTCGTCAATATTAGTACTTAACAGCGTATTTAAATTATTTCCGAATAAGAATTTATCCATTATTCAATCTCCAAAACCAAATCATACATAAAAGGAAGGTTAATTAACTTATTAATAATGGCATCTTGTAAAAGCTGCATAAAAGGCGAGTTCGCTAGATTATTTAAAACTTTAATATAAAAAATTCTATCTTTGGAAGTAATAGAAACATCATTTATATCTATCTCATTATTAGGGCATATATTTAGAAAACGAATTATTCTTCTTTTTAAATAAGGTATAGTAAAAATAAAACCGTCTGCTTTATAAAAATTCCATTGAATGATTTTTTTAAATTCCTCATCAGTCATGGTATGTGCTTTGGAAATTTTAATGACTTTTGCAGCATTGGGATCGATGTCATTTGGATCAACAGTGTTTAATCCACTTCGAATAAGATTATTAGCATAAAGAACTTGTTTTCTATCCATGCCATAAATGTTTTTAGCAACGTAATCGAGCCATAATCCCGTCTTAGTAAAATAATTAGGTAAATTTAAACTATTGAAATCATCTACTTGTTGATTTGCAAGTTTATTATAACTATCGAAAAAAGCTTTAATATATTCATCACCCTCCCACTGCCAATACAAATAAGCTTGTAAATTATGCGTATAGAGTGCGACGACTTCTTGGTTGTTATTTTCCATCTGTCACCACTATTTTTTCTTCAGTGGTATAAAAATATGACTGGGGATCACCACGGATTATATTTTCTCGGGGTAATGGCTCCTGCTGAGCCCCATCAATAAAGATCAAAATATCAATATTGGTAATTAAATTTTGATTAACAACTTGATTAACCCCTTCGAGAAATATCTTTTCAACTTCATATAAGTTAATTGGATCCCCAATACTTATTCTGTTTATATACTGAACAATTAACGGTATAGTTGTGTTGGAAATAGCACCAACATAAAGGCTACTTTCAATATCCGTATTCCAAATTAACTGAACTTCAACTTGTTGCTGTAAAGGAACAACAAAAGGGATTGTATAACTATCTACGCCATCGCGTAAAATAATTGAACGGTTTCTGATGTTTTGATTTAAGATCAAACCACCTGAATAATCAGCAAAATTCGTCGTATCTACTGGGATTGAGAAGCTATTTGCTGTTAAAATTTTTGCTTTGAATTGTTTATTCTGAAGATCATTAAACCCCAGTCCTGAGAATGTTACCAAGTCTCCATCTTTTAATCCATGAATTAAATTAGTGTACATAACTGTTGGATTACCTTTGTCAAACCTTGACACATCAATAACAGATGGTTTCAAAATTCCAGTCGTTGGGATCGATTGAAAAATAGCATTCGCCACATCATAAGGATCACCGCCACCGCATACAACAGAATAGCCATCTCCATTTGCAACAATTGATAATAATCTTTGTTGAACATTTGGAATAGCAAGTAATTTTGTGCGTATCATTGTAGGGGTTGCAGTTGATGTTACAATACCAGCGTCCATAATTCTGGCTCTATAATCTGCATAAGATTCAGCTTTTAAACCAATAATGCCAATTTGTGGGTTAGTAACCGTTAATTCTATATCATTACGAACAGATGATTCAATTTTAGTGATAGTATTTGCTGGAATATCAAAAACAGACGTATCTTGTGCTAATACATATACTTGCCCTGATGTGCCTTGTTGATTAATGACCGTGTCATTCTGCACAATAAAACGATGTATTCCATCCGAAATAATAAAACCGCGTGGTACAATAAAACCAGCCGTCCCCGTAAAAACTACATAAGCACTACCACTTGATCCCGATTTCCGTATGATACCATATACAACACCCAACTGATCCAATAATGCTTCATTTGCTGTTGATGGAGAGATGGAATTAATTAAATCTACTTTTGCTTGCTCAATAAAAACTGCACATCCACAACAAGTGCTAAGTAAATCTTCAATTAATGTTCCTGGTAAAGACGCGGTATAATCAGGAACCGCATTTTCAATTTCAGATTGAATTTGATCCCGAATTGTTTGAGGAGGAGTTGGTAGCACTCCGTCTTGCGTAATAACTAAATTATTGGCCATTATTTGTTGTGCCTTGAATTATTTGGTTGATTTGTCTACCGTTATTAGTAAGAATATTGACATTATAAGTTGGGTCACGCTCTTGAGTAACACGCGTAATAGTCAAAGATGCAAAGTAAGGAGAGAATTGGTCTCTTACTAAAGCAACATAGTAATCAGGATAAATATTGGTTGCTATCGTCTCAACAGCAGGAATGCCATAAGTAGAATAAAACGGACTTTCCCCTAATACTAATCTTAAAACTTGTATCAACCAGTAAACATAAACATCATCGTCACTGGTAAGAACCAACCATTCTTCTTTTCCTGTGTCTTCATTTTTAACTTTATGATAAATCCTCATCCAATCACCCCGCCTGTTGGCTGACCTTGATTGCCATTCTCATGTTGGTGAGATTTGAATTCGATATTACCAACTGTCAGGGTGCCTTTAATATCCACATCCCCATTAATAGTAATATTCTTTTTAAGGGTAACATCCCCGTCAATCTCGATAGAATTTTTTTTGATATAAACAAAAGTCTTTCCATCCTTAGACTGGATTTTTACACCTTGATCCTCGCCGTAAATAACCAAAATATCTTTATCAGTTTTTGGATCTAACTGGCTGGCAATGGGTAGAAAAGCCATATTACCCAAATTAAAACCCGCTGTATCCGTTGGTGCGGTCAGTCCCATCCCTATGATGTGATCTATATTCACAGCTAAGGGGATTAAAAAGCCCCTACATCCTTTTTGAATAGGTAACCTTATATATTCAGATCTTAAAACAGGCACTTCTATTTGAGGGTAATTATTAACCGAGGAAATTTCGATATTAACAATCGCCATAAACCCATCATAAGTTTCAATTGTTGCAGGCCATATTTTCCCTTGCAAATCATTATCGCTATTGACAGTGTTTTGCGCAATATCAATAAGAGATTTAAATAGTGGCGCTTTTAATGGATTTTCATACATGATTTTCTCCAATAAAAAAACCACCGCATAGGTGGCTTGTGTGATTGTATAGTATCATTATATTGCTGCAATTTTGAGCAAATTTTGCCTCAATTTATTCGTTAAATAATTTTAATAAAATAAAACAAATAGACCGGTTAAAACATGAAATTATTTTTTTTCTTATTAATCTTGTTATCTTTAGGCTTAACAAGCTGCACCGATATAGATTGGGCTAGTGTTGGCAAAACATCATTAGAAAGATTATCTGATGAGCAAAAATGGTATAGTAGCACTCCTCCAGAAAGACAATATAAACTGGGAACAGGTGAGTATCCGGATCCCCACTTATCAGATGTAATGAAGCAGGATTACGAAACACAAAAAAAACAAGAACAATGGTTTAAAGATGTAAACGCAAAAAATAAATAGCAATTAATTAATCATCTCCCGCCATCGCCCGCACAACACCACAACAAATAACCCCTTGCCAACGCCTTTCTGACATAAGACACAAAAAAAGCCACAAATTAGTGGCCTTATCAGAGAATTAATTGTTTAATCGTTTATATCCAGAACACCCAGCTTGTTCTTTCTTTAAACAAGCCTGTTTATAATA
The DNA here is from genome assembly GCF_947179015.1 of Commensalibacter communis. GTDB lineage: Bacteria > Pseudomonadota > Alphaproteobacteria > Acetobacterales > Acetobacteraceae > Commensalibacter > Commensalibacter communis. Next base: position 23,500 of record NZ_CAMXCM010000011.1, on the reverse strand, counting down.
TTCTTTGGCTTTTTCTTTGTCTTGTAACGTTCCTATACCATTTTCATAATAAGACCCAAGATTAAACAATGCAAATCCACTGCCAAGATTAGCTGCTTTTTCGAACCATTCTTTTGATTTAAAAAAATCTTCAATGCCATATTTGTTTTGCGAATAAAGCACACCTAAAAAGTTATAAGCACGTAAACTACCCTTATTAGCAACCTGCTCATATAATTTAATAGCCTTATTTACATCTTGCGGAACAACTTTGCCATCAAGATAAAAATTAGCTACATTCATCAAAGACTCTTCAAACCCTAGATTAACAGACTTCTTATACCATTCTAATGCTTTTTCTGGATCTTTAGACGCTCCATCCATACCAAATTCGTATTTAGACGCAAGTTGAGCCGCTGCATCCCCATCACCTTGGTTAGCCATTTCCTCTAGTTGAGTTAATGGTTTGTTTTTATATTTTTTTCCTGTGATCGTGTAATATTTAGTTTCAGCATCTGTATCACCATGATTCATCCTCTGCTTTAGCGTTGCAAGAGGCACGTTATCGAGATTATCGGCAAACACTTTAGGTATAAAAAGAGAAAGCCCAACAATTAACAGTAGTGAACATTTAATCAGTTTCATTTCATAAGAACCTTTTTAAATATAAAATAATTGCTTATTATTAATAAAACATTCTTATATAGCAACTACTATTAATACATATTAATAAACACCTCCCATTTCTATATTAGATTACCCTTTCAACCAGCACATTGTCTTCCGCGTTGATCGTAGACAAGGTTAAAAATGTAATCCAATCTTGAGGAGATGGAGATTTATAATTTGCAACAGGCTGAACCGATAAAACCATATATTCCCCTTGAAAGATTGGTTTGTTTTTAATATCGGCATTTAAACCACGATTAAAGTAAGAATCTGCAATATTATTTGATGGCTTAATTACCCCTAATATAGCGCTTTCCTTTGGGAAAACCACAATATCGTTGATATTAATGTCTGGTCGCAGAACCAAAGAAACAGTAATATCATTATTATCTGACCATGTTGGTTGTCCAACCATATCTTTCGTTTCAAGTTGTATTTTTTTACCTAATGGGTGATCCGTCACATAGATCGTATTATCATGAACATACATATTGATGGCAGATGTCATTTTATATACATCTTTTTGTTGATTTAATGCGATAGCGAATGTTTCTATATTTTTACCCTCTGCGCCTTGTGCTTTTAATGCCTTTACATCATTTGCGGGTCGAATATCTACAACTACCCTATGTTTTGGAAAAGATGTTATTAATGCGGATTTAATCGCTTCACTTAATTTTTGATCTTTTGCCCAAGGCATCATAATTGACTTTTGATCCACAAATGTAGATGGAATGATATAAAAAGATAACGTTTGATTGCTGCCTTCCCAGTTTCCATAAGGGGCAACAATAATACCGTTTAATAACAGCCCTATATTATCTTTATCCATACCATAATTTTTTGTCATCCCGCCAAAAATACGAATATGCTTTTTTCTTAAATCATACGCTTGGGAAAGCAAACTTAACGGCAGCCCTTGGATTTGAACAAAGGATCCTACATTGGCGCTGTTATGTAAAAAAGAAATAGAAATATTAAACGTCACATTTAACGCCCCAGGGTTCATTTGCCCATTCGGTAAATGACTGCTGTAAACATATAACGGGGTATTGCCTACATCTTTATAAGTAATAGGATTGCCATTATCATCCAATCCCGCATCTACGGTAGGCGTGTCCGCAATTTCAATTCGATAATAACGCATGATTTTCCCAATAAAAAAGCCACCGCATTGGGTGGCTTGGTAAGTAATGAATAAACTATTTAAATCCTTAAAATTACTAAGAATTACCTATAATTTTTTCAACTAATAAATACACATCGGTATAGAATGGATCGTCTTCATTTTTACAACGATTACGTTTTTTTGCATTACAAATGGCACTCTCAACTTTATCTAATGTATAAAAATGACTAGGAAATTTCTTACTTAATTTATATTTAGCATCTTGCTTTTGACAGCATTGTTCAAGACGATCGCAACAATTCTGTGCATCAGACAAATTATTAGCACACTCAAAATGTAGTAATAGCCAATACTCAAATTTAGGATCACTAACAGCCACAAAATATTTACGGGTGGGATCTTGCCATCCTATTAATTGATCTAAATAAGGATCTGTTTCATTGCGATTATCCTGATCGATAATAATCCAAATCTCGTCACCTCTCTTTATATCATCTTTGTGATTTACTAAATACTTTTCGGCTAAATTTAATAGCTTCTTGCATGAAGTAGTATCATCGTTTGACTTTTTAATGCTACGTATAACGATCCCTGTCTTCCTACCGATCCATTCAAAATACTCTTTTTCTGTAACACGTCCTTCCCACAATATATGAAATGTCTTTCGATATTCACGATTTGCGGTCTTTCTTTTATTTTGAAATCTAGCCATATAATACTATACTACCATCAATGCATTACAATAATATCTTTGGTATACCACCAAAACGACCATTTAGATAAGATCTGCGAATATCTTTATCATTACGGATATCTTTATATTCGATAAGAGAGAACATTTTAGATACATGTTCGTTTGTTCGTTCAACAATCCATAATTCGTCCCGACGAAAAATATCTTGATCCATTAGCGTTACGTCATGCGTCGTAAAAATAAGCTGTGACCGTCTATCAGAAGAACAATCTTCTAAAAATTTTTCAATAAAACGGCGAGCTAATAGGGTGTGTAAGCTACGATCAAGTTCATCAATTACAACTACTGCATCATGTTCTATTAAGACGTGCAATATCGGAGATAACTGAATAATTCGTTTAGAACCATCTGATGCCAACATCCATGGTAATTTTGTTTCTTTTTCACCCGCTCTAAAAGATAATAAAATTTTGGAAGAAAAAAATTTACCATCTTTCTCTTCAAAAAAATGTCCACTATTGACCAAGTCATTTAATTGAATGGCATTAATATTATCTGTCTCAAAGAAATCTTTTAATTGCTTCAAAATATCCGGATCAGTAATTTCTTTCCTTAATACCTCCCCTTTTTCAAATCCTAAATCAAACAAGGGAATAAGCGCATTTGTTTTCTCATATAAAATATCACCGAAAGGGTTGGTTACTGCCTGTGACCCTGCTTCAATAATAACCAATTTGTTAAACCAGTCGTAGATATTTTTAAAATGTTGAAGTTCTTTAGCATTATGATTTTTATTTTGAAAGTAAGCATTATTCAAAAATAATTGCTTTTCATCAGTTCCATCATATTGAACATTTAAACGATTTTTAATATCGCTGTTTTGAATAGCATCTAATTGTATTTTTCCATTTTTTCGATGAAATAAAAGTAATTCTTCGGTAGGACTATTTTTTTTTAGATATTCCTCTTGTATATTTTTTTTTAAGATAGAGAAACTGTATTCATATACATAACCTTTACTTAATAACTTAATTGTGAAGTTAATTTCTTTGTTACCATAATCATCGTCCAACATGAAAGGAATAGAACTTTTTTCATTGTTAACAACCATACTTCTCATTACTTTTAATGCTCTAATAAAATTACTTTTACCTGAAGCGTTTGCACCAAAAATAGCTGCAATGGGTAATAATTTCAGACCATATGGTGCTTTTACAATATGATTAGCATGTTGACGTTCAAGTGTCTTCATCATAGAGAAAGACACCTCATCTCGAAACGATGTAAAATTTTCAAACGTAAAATCAATAATCATAGGTAAAACCAAACAAAATAAAATAAATTTATAATAATATACTTAATAATAATTCGTATATTATACAATATTTTAATCTTGTTTATAAGAGAAAAAATCTCTTACAAACAAATTTGCTTTTATTCGCCATTGCAAAACGACGTCAAATGCCCTCTTGCCAACGCCCACAATCTCTCCTATCGTTACGAAAAAGGAGTGTTGTTATGAAGAAATTATTGCTTGTTTGTGGATCTATATTCTCAATATTACTCCTCCCTACGTCGGGATATGCAAAAAATATAGATAAGCAATGTAAATCGTTCGAAGAAGTTGAGCCTATTTTAGCCAACCGTAAACTAGGAAATCCTAACAATGTAGTCGGAAATTGTTATCGATTAAATCTTTACGAGCCAAAAGCACAATGGTTATCACCAAAGGAAGTTATAATACACGTTGTATATGGCAATAGTGATACAACCTACTATATAACAAGTGACAAACCCATCGAAGAAAATTTTGATGATCCAACTAAATTAACTTTTACAATACATGTTAAAGGAATAGAACCAAAAATATTTGTAAATCGTTTCAGTGGACAACAAATGTTGCATTCATTTAAAATTGTAGAAGATCCACAATATCTCGGACCAGAATAAACCCTATATCTTCCCTAAAAACCAAGCTATTTCGTGTAAAAAGATTGAAAGTTAAATTAATGTCATGAGTAGCTGTTGAAGAGATCAATGGGGCTGTTTTAATGACCGTTTGATTGAAATCATACAAAGAAAAATACCATCGTTGTGAATAAATATTGAACCATACTTTTAAAATATATCCACTACCATCCATATAGATCGTTGCTTGGAAAGGTGGCGAATTATTATTAGTCGGTAAAAATGCATATTTTACATCTGCCATTTTTTACTCCCAAAACTTTAGACTATTTCCAAAGGAACCCCAACTGGCTTGGGTAACGTTCCCACCTTTGGTCTTATTTAGAAAACTAGTTAACACCTGCTTGGTTTTTTCCTCAGATATCAGCGGTTTTATGAAATCAAACCGCCATGTTACTTGTGATTGACCACTATCATCAACACCAGATTGCAAATCAACAACATTGGTTAAGAAACAGTCCCTATAAATATAAGACGGCGTTAATACGGTATATAATCCTCCATTATTGTTATGATAGGTTAAGGCATTAACAATGGTTTCAAACTTTACCAGCCTATCAAAAGGTTTTTTATTACTGTCAACAGGGCAATAAGCTGTTAGAGAAAAATGTAAAGGTTCTGTTATAATCGTATTCGCAGCGGTGGCTTGGTTTAAAAATGGATACATGCCGACCGTATTTTGAATTACCGAACCACCCGCACTTGGTTTAAAACTAAAAAACCTTGTGCTTTCCATTACCCCTTCAAAATTTCCCAATAAAGCGTTAATACCAAGATTTAATCCTTCGCTTATCGCAATAATTGGCAAAACACCGCCAGCCAATTCGGCAACCCCACCTGTCAATAAAATAGGAGACGTTTCAAATGCCAGTTTATATAGATCATAAAACATTATAATTGAGTCGTTCTTTTTGATGCCATGCCTGCATTGACAACAGGCGAAGCAGCTGTATTGTTATTAATATTAATATCAACCTGCTGAGGTTGTTGGCGTTGTAATTGAATTAATATTTGCTCAAATTTCCTTAAATACTCTTTCTCAGACTTAGGTAAATTTGCTTCCCAATTTGCTCCATACTGTTTTGTATGTTTTTCTAAATTACCCATACCCCAATGGTAAGAAACGATATCTTTACGAATATCTTTAAATCTTCGATGTGCTTCATCAATATATCTACCTGCTCCATCAGCGCTTTCATAAAAGTTAAAAGGATTATTTACCTTAAAATCTTTACGTGCAGCCTTCGTCATTTGAAAAGCTCCCTTGGCAGAACTTTTTGAATTTTCCGCTAAATCATTTCCGCCAGACTCAAGTTGACGCAGGGCTTGAAAGAATTTGGGAGGAAGACCTCTTTTTTGATTAGCCCAATTTAAATATTGATTCTTTTTCCATTCACCAGAGGATTCATTGTCATTGGCTATTCCGCCAGGTAAAGTCTTCCATTCTGGCTGTTGAAGTAATGGGCCAAAATCTTGAGTTTTATAAGCTGTTTTTTGAATGGATGGATTACCACCACCGCCAAACGGATTCAAACTTTTAAAAAGATTAGTCAAAGGGACAATTAAAAACTGGGTCAGAACGTCCTTTAAGGGCTCTATCATATATTCTTTGATCAATTTACCCAAAGGAGCAAGTAAATAATCCGTAAATATTCCCTTTAAAATCCCAAATAATGAGCCAATCCCATTGAAATCCTTTAAAAACTCTCCTAGTTTTTTTGCTCCGCCTTGAAATAAATCGCTAATATTTTTAAAAGTTTTTGGATCAAATATATTATTTAGTAAGTTTTGGAAAAAAGTTGCTAACTTCTCAATTTGAGGTGCAATAGAGGCAATAGCAGCAGCAAATTTATTCTTAATTAAATCCGATGTAATCCCAAGATTAGTATTTAAATCCTGTAATTTTTTGTTTGTGCTATCATCTTGATTAAGATTATTACTTTGTTTTTGATATTGCGCTATCTTTTGTTCTAATTCTTTAGGAGATAACTTCCCCAGAGCTTGAGCATCAACAGCAGAAATCCCAAATTGCTTTAAAAACGGATTACTATCCAAAAGATTGCCATGTCCTTGGCTATCATATTCTTTAGCAATCTCAGCAGCCTTACGCATCTTAGCAACAAGAATGTCAGAGGTAGATGCATTTTGCCCTACACCTAATTGTTGAAAGGTATTCGCACTACTGATAGATGTCTTTTCCTGAGCAATTTGCTGCGCCCAGCCATTAAAATCAATATAAGGGTCTAATACATTCTTACCAGCTAATACTTGCCCAGTAGTAAGCCCCGTATTGCGTGCCTGAGTGCGTAAACCCGTTGCCCTATTTGTTGCACCACCGATGCCAAACAAAGACCCTGTTACAGCTCCTAAAGCCAATCCCCCCACAATAGGAATGGCTTTTAACGCGCCAAATAGTTTTCCAATGCCACTTCCTAAGACGGTTCCACCTGTTCTTATTGAAAAAGCGGTTAACTTCGCCATTACAGATGTCAATTTTTTAATTGCATCAACAAATACAGCCGAGCTTTTGGCAACAAGTGGATTTTCTTTTATTCTTTTGGAAACACTAGAAACCTTATTTGAAAATACTCCCCATTTATCCTTTACAGGTTGTGGTATTGCCCTTGCACCAAATGCCAAACCACGTTTAACGCCTGATGCACTGACGGATTTTAAAGATCGAGCAATCTTTGAAATGACATTTGAGAAGCTAGATACTTTCTTATGATCTGTTTTGTCCGTGGCTGTTCCATCAATTACAGGGGGTTGTAGCTGCACTGACTTAAACACATCTTGGAAACGCTTTGACTTGGAAATAATTCCTATTTGTATTTGAGAGATTACACGTAAGTCACCAGCGATACTTTTTAATAAAGCAATAGAGCTTTTATCAACTTTAAAGCCAATATTTTGAGGCTTCTCAGCTCGCTTTTTAAAATTAGAAAAACTTTTTGTAAATTTAGAAAAGCTTTTAAAGTCTGTTCCAATTTTTACGATAGGTATATTTGCCATGGTTTCCCCAATAAAAAAAGCCACTCAATCAGTGACTTACCTCAAAACGTTATATTATAACGTTGCCTGAAATGCTCTGCACAGTCGTATTTGTTTTTCATTCCTCCATACTTTGATAAATAAAAATTAAAGATTTCAAAATTATCCTCAGTAATTTTATTCATTACGTAGGTATAGAAGTTTTCTTCTTCTTTTCTGTAGTCTCTGCGGTTTTCGATGTCGCGGATGATTTCCGCCATTCCGTATAGCTTAACGATGTCGAATGTATCGATGACTGCTCCAGAAAAAACTTCAAGCCTGCATCGTTTTTCGGGAGTATCCCAAGCAAGAGACACGAAAAAAAAATTATTGTATTTAAAATCAAATCACAGTCATCTTCGTCAATGAGCTTCTCTTTTTTAGCTACTGAAAAAGGAATGGCTTCTTTGTCACGTGAAGCAATACTAACCAAAATTGTACGTTCTATTTCAGAGATGATCCCGTTAAAATGGGTTTGATAATCATCTCCAAACTGCTTACGTATGACATCTTCCAAATCAAGAATAGCAGTTTGCTGAATTAAAGCCCCACCATTCTCGGCCATTTGGACATTTAGACGACCCGCCAAATCAGAAAAAGGCTTGTAATAGCGTTTAAAAAAAGCCCTTGTAATGGGCTTAAAACAGACTTCAATATCATCTGTGATGTGTTCAATTAGATTAAAATTCTTGTCAAAAAACATTATGCTTCATCCCATATGATTTTATTGATAACTTGTGAACCAAACAATTCAAATGGAATAAAAGCAGTGCTTCCATTCAAATTAACCGTTCCAAACGTTTGAATAGAGCATTGATGTAATTCAAATGTCCCCATCATAGTACTATCAGGATACACAACTACTCTGCCAATGGTAGCATTTTGCTTAGTTGCATCTAGCCAAGCGCTAACCGCAGGGGAAGATTTTAAAATATGAACCGTTGATCTTAACCCCCAATATGGTTTTGGAGAATTTACAAAACCCGTCATGCCCCGTAAAGGAGTTACAGCTTCCTCCTCTGCCCTAATCTCAATACCTTCTTCTGATAAATCAGTAGGAGAAATATTTAAATTGCTATTAGACAAAAAATTCATCGTGGCGAGTAGGCGATTAATGCCATTTAATTCAACAGGCGTTACAGCCATTATTTTTCTCCATATTAATTGATTAAATCTGAAACGTTCATATTGAATCTAATTTTTTTCATTGCTTTTAAGGGCTGGACCTCGAATGTAATCCCACCATAAATTCCTGCTTTATAATCGCCAGAGTTTTGAGTGACATAGTTGGGGAAATCAATAGTTGTAACAATATAATTATTTTCTATAATTCCGTAAGCAGCACAATTTGCTAGAGTATTATTAACTGCATCTTTAATACGATTAATCCCTTGTTGGTTATAATATAGTGGGTTAATACTGCTATTTGATGCAGAGATTAATAAATTGGTAATTGTGTCAACCAAGATAAAACGTATATAATCAATGCCATACCAATAAGTAAAATCATTACCATCGGTCAAGCTGCCAGGAAAAAGTAAACTTTTAGCATTCGTTGTATTACGAGGTGGTGAGACTAAGCAATTAGTATAGTAATCATTAATCAACTGTTGATTTAAACGTTTATCCTCATCGCTTAATGGCAAAGCACTGTAAAGATAACGATAGGTCATCGGATTGACCTTGTTATATGATGAAGGGCTATAATTACTTAATTCATATCCCACCGCACCAGCTGCCATTTGGCTATTACTTGATAAGGATTTATTTCCAATGGTAAATAGTGACTTATATCCAACCAGTCTATCTTTGGTATTGGTATTAAATTGATCAAATGCTAATGATCCTACTATATAACACGCTTTATCGGGGGTATTTAACTGTTGAGTGGCAGTATTTAACAAAATATTCTTTTGTGTAGCAATATTTTCCCAATTATAACCTGAAATAGCAATATAACAATATTGATCTAAATCATTGATAGTATCAGCCGTTACATTGCCAAGATCACATACTTTAACGCTACGATTACCTTGCGAGAACCATCCTGTTACCGTATTAATTAGTTGCTGACGCTCATCAGTATCTTCATCAATAAGATATTGTTGTAAATCACTAAGGCTATATACTGTCGCCTCATTATTTTGAGAATCACAACCAAGTTTAAGTGCTTTATATCCAAAAATCATGGCTTGCTGTTGTACATTTTCGTTTAGCCCAATAGTATTTCGGGTGACAGAAATGCTTACGACATCGTTACCGCTTACATCTGAGAACATCTTTTTCCCTATCGTTATCATTCATATTTATTAAAACTTCATCAATCATGCGGTCTAATAGAGCTTCATCTATATTGGCACTTTGATAATAAAAAACTTCAATCTCAATCACCTTTTTTTGAGAAAGAGATCCAATTTCATTTTGGGTATTGTGTAAGTCTGTAACCCTAGGGATATTTAAAAAACCTATTTGCTGGTAAATCAAAGACCACTTTTCTAAGGTTGCCAAAAAATTAATAGCTTCATGATTGTCTAGCCCATATAAATTAAGCTCTATATGATCCTTGGCTGGGTTAATAAATGTCTCTTTACCCTCAACCATAGTCCGTTTATGGCCGACATTTAATGCCTCAGTTTCAGATATCCCGATTGTGATATATGGAGGTTTTTTATTAAAAGGAACTAACCATTCAGGGTATATTTCATACGGGATTTTCACTAAATCAAAATAACCATTAGCTAATAAAATAAACCGCGAAATTGAATTACTAAACTGAACAGTTTTTCTTGTAAAATCCTTTTTGTTATTTAAAAAAAGACTTTGAAATTGTGGTTCAATAATTCGTGCAAAGTTATGAAAAATAGTAGCATGTTGAGTGTTCTGACCACTGCGCCGAATGGCATATTGTTTTCCTTCATAATCAAAAACTGGCAATATTTCGAGGTCATTTTGGAAAAAATCAAACAAATATTCTTTTGTTGTAATGATTAAATTAGCGTCATTGTAAAAAGACTGGTCTTCGTGTTTCAATTCATCTGTATAATGAATCATTGCATCAATAGATGTCTTTTTTCGCATTTTTACCCAAAAGACAAAACCATCATACGGTAAAATAGTTTTTTGATAGTAACTTATATCCAGTTTCTGGTCTAAACGCATAACGTCTAATCCAGACTGTATAGCGTTGCCATACTCGCTCATTTAAAATCACCCCAAACGATATAGGAACTTTCCATTTGCCCCGTATCAATAAATGACGGTCTTCTTGCTCTATATCTTGTTTTGCCTCTGGCAACACCTTTTCGTTTGCGTTTAAAACGATGAGAAACACCGTCCGAGGCTGCTTTCGTTGGAACCCCAGCAATTCCCATTTTTTCCACTTCTTGCGTGCTTAGGAAACGCTTCATCTCATTGCCAATTTTGCTAAAAGCTGTATTAAATGAACTTTTATTAACCTTGCCAGTTTGAATATGCTCTTTAACAACGTTTTCCATAGCTGTTGTTAATAACTTGGCAATTTCATCTTCATGCGCTTGTACAAAATTAGTTAATATTTCGTATTTTTTTTCTAAAATACCTGCAACATTACCAGTCGTTTGATGCGCCCCATCAGAATAAGAAAAATTAATAACGCCAAGATTGATAGCTTTAAGCATAACTTAACAGCTCCTTGTCAATCCCCACACAGAACCTAATTGTTGCAATATACCTTCAACAAAACGACCAAAGGGTGTGCGTAATAAATCAAAGTCATTTAATGACATATTCTTATAGAAATCAGGGGTAACAAACGACACACCCGTTCCATTATCATAAGTCGATTGAATAACGCCATTACGCCAATTTGAATTGGATAAAATACCCATTTTTTTAAGCTTTTCTTGGTCGATAAAATTATCAAAACCACTATCAAAGCAAAGCGTAATGTAAACATGCAAGGCATAATTATAAATGACTTGTTCATACAAATAAAGATCGATTTGTAATAAAGCACAAGGCACAGCGTGTAATGCAAATTTATAATTTGCCAATAATATCCGATATTGAAAAGAATTCTGATCAGTTAATTTATTAATACCGAGATCACATGATTTTACGAATGTTAAAAACTTTTCAAAAGTTGGTTCATCGCACTTACAATCCGTATTTTTCATGAATACCGCCATTGTCATATTCATTGCTTTTTTGTTGGATAGTAAGCCCAAAATTCTTAGGATGTTCACTTAACAAAGATAAGTCAGAAGGTTTTGCGCGTCTTAATAAATTACTTCCGGCATCAAACAAAGCTTCTTTTCTTCTTATCTCGCCTACTCTTTGCAGACTTTTATTAAAATGTAATTTCATTTCGTCCATTTCACCAATTTTATTACCTTGGGAAACAGTAAAAGGACGTCCAAATTGATAGGCGTATCCATCAAAATGTTCACACCCCATCGCCTCTTCAAATGTTTTAAAACCATAATGATGGATTTGATCTAAAAGATACAATAAAGATTCTTCATCTGCCTCTTTCCATACTAATTTTTGCGTAAATGGTTCTAATTCCAAGCGATGTGTCATTCCCCGACCAGAACCTTTTACATTAAAAATATAAGAAAAATTTTGATGCCGAACATTTGCAATAAATAATGTAGCCATAATTTAATCTTTCAGTTATAAAACCCACTCATTTTAAGAATGGGATTTAATTAATGTTAAGCAGCCTTTTTCGAACTTGTTGTATTGGTGTTTGCAGGCGGTGTAAATAATGTGGTTGTATCTACATCAACAGCCACAGAGAGAACGGTAGTAGCTTCGGGACGAAGTGCCCACCCAGAAGTCGCACTAAGCTCTTTTTGCAAATGAGTTGCCCCACCTGGTAGTGGTGAAATAATTTCCAACGGTGCTGGTAAATCTGTATACATTGCGTTACAAGCATCATTATGAGTTATGCTATCAGCGAATATATTAGTATTAGCATAGACATCTTGCCCGGATAAATCTAATTGGCGAAGGGTAATAATGACAGCATCAGTGCTATTGTCGCCTTTACTTTCCAATGTATCATCGTATTGCCATAAAAGAACTGTATCATTGTCTTTTAATACAGCATCTAATTGACCTTTGATTGTTGCCGTTCCGCTTCCTGCCAACTGGAATGTAGCAAGGTTAACTATTTTAGCAAAGGCAAATAAATTTAATACGCGTTGCGGGGCAAGAATTGTAATAACATTTTTCATACCGCTTTGTTGTGTGCGACTTATAATGTCTTGAATTTCGTTCAAAATAACCGTAGAAATATGACCGGAAATCATATTTTTAATGTCTTTTGTATTATTTTCATCAGGAGGTAAAACCGTTTTTTTAATACCAGGAGCATTCAACAACCCTTCACCAAATTCAGGTTGGAACCCATAAAGTAGCAAGTGGCGCAACTGGTTATAAATAGACTGGTTTAATCCCAAAGAATAAGCCTGCGGTAAAGAAACGCCATAATTAGAGACGGCACCTGCTTCATGTCGATTGTAGGAAACTGCAACTTGCAACAAATAGACTGCAGTTTGCATTTGCGACATAATAATATCAGCACCAACAAGCTGGTTTTGTGAGTCTTGAGAAATTGAATTTTGAGTTTTAAGCGTAAGGCGATTAACATAAACCATTTTATCAGTAAAATTAATGCCAGACTTGGGGTGTCCATCAGGTAAAACTTTCATAGCCCCTGATCGTTGGAATAAATCAACAACTGGTCTTGGATCTTGAAAATTTGGATTTAATTGAAACCGTGCGGGGGCGGATACAGCCATTTTTTATTTTTCCTTATAGTAGAACTAAAGCACAAGTGCCTTGTGTGTTCCAGGTTACATTTTGAGTGGCACTATCAACCGCCACAACATTACTTTGAAAATTCATATCAAGTAATCGAACAGGAATATTGCTTGATTCACTTCCTGCAATTAATTGATTTTTTGTAAAATCCCATGAGACATATGCTTGACTTACTGGGGTGTTGAGATATTTTCTCAAAGCAGAATCGCAAGGCAACGCAATGCGCGCATTACTTCCAAAACGTAAAAAGTTAATTGTTCCACCGTTGTGTGTAACAGGAACAGTATTTGCACCGAATAAAAATAAGTTATTTGTTTGATTAAAAACTGTAAAACCAATAATATCTGCAATCGCAGTCGCCAATTGAATAACTGGAGTTCCAGATGGTTTTAATTCGGCAACATTTTCAATAATAGGCAATCCACCATAATAAACGTTGTTATCGTCAGGCTTAATACGCCCTGCAACTAGATTATTTCTTGCCGCGGGATCAACTGCCATCATTCCTTGAATAAATCCAGTACTATCCGTCTGGAAGGAATTTTGTGCAACGGTTGTGCCAAAAGGTGTAGTCATTCTTTATAATTCCCTATTAAAATTAATTGATTAACGCTGCGCGATCAGGTGCTGCAAATTGTCGAAAAAATACAGATGGATCACCTGTTGGTGTTCTTGTTGTGCTGCCACCATTACGTTCTTCAATGTAGCGAATTTGACCAGCTTGACTTATGCTTGCGGTTGCAGCTTTTTCAGCGTCTTGAATAACTTCAGGGACGGCAACATCAAGAATCTTACTATCTTTACGAATCGTATCCATACCAACAGCATTCCATTTTTGAGAATGTTGAATAACCCCTTTAAGCGCACGCATAGCGAATAATTCAGGTGTTTCAGTTGGTAGTGGGCGTGGTGGGGTTTTATTATGTAACTTGTAAACGCGTTCAAATTGCATTTGACAGTCGCTTACTTTTTCCCGGTCTTCTTCGGACAATTCTTTGCCCATCAATCCGCTATCGATCATAGCAGCCACAGTTTTTTCATCCAGAGGCTTGCCTTCTCGCGGAGGTTCTTCGTCTTGTTTAAGTGGTTCTGACCCGTCGTTTTTTTTTTCGTCTTCAGATGGTTTATTCTCATCGCCATCACCAGAACCTTCGCCGTCATTATTTGGTTTTGGTGTTTCTTTCGAGGTTAATGCTTTTGAAATATGCTCGCCAATTTTATTGCCGAGATCAGTAAACATTTTTTCCATTTGATCGCAAGTAACGATACGGTCTTGGTCGTCATTTTTACGCGTTGCATCTTGCTTCACAGTAGTAGGCGCAGCGCAACTGTCTTTGTGTGCTTTACGGCGGTCTTCCAAAGACTTTTCAGGATTTGTTGACTTTAAAGCATCTTCATATTGCTTTTTCGCCCGATCTAAATATTCTTTGTCTTCATCGGTCACTTCGCCAGATTCAACGCGCTCTTTGTAGAATTCCAATTCATCTTCGTATTTCTTTTTGCTTTCTGCAAGAAAAGCACCGCCAGAATCTTTTTTAGCTGCAGCATCTTTGCGAGATTTATCCGCTTTTGCCATCAACTCTTCGTATCTTTTATCCAATTCATCAGACATGATAATTTTTTCCCTTTTTTTAATAAACTTATTTAACGGCGTTGAAATCCCAGCGGGAACCTTGCCATCCTTATCCCACACCCCATTTTCTACAATCGCCAAATGATCCACTACGTAGGGGCTATTTTCATATAATGCCCGCTTATTTTTTTCATAATAAACAGGGTTATTTTTATAGCGATTAGTAACAGATGGACTTGTGGAATAAATTGTTTGCATTAACATTTGTGAAAAAAGCGGGCTCGCAATTTTAACAATTGCCCACACTTCTTGATCAAAAACATAAGGCAAAATCACAGTGCCGACTTGTCGGTTTCTCAAAAACTCTGTATCAACACCGTTTTTTTCAGGATGATCAAAAACCACCCGTACCCCATTACACAGATCAAGAAATTTCTTAGTTAAAAACTTCTTGGGATCTCGATAAGTAATTTCTTCTTGATCATTTTTTAAATTACGCGTGGCAATTCCCGTGCCTGTTAAACGCATATCAAACAGATAATTTCCATCAAGATATTGTGGAGATGCTAATTCACCTCTTGCAATATCCCTTGCGATCTCCTGTTCATCCGATCTATTCCATTGCATAACTTGATAGACTGTATCCATACAATCATCAGGCAAATCGTTCATGGGGAATAATTTGGCATCCGTTAACTCGGTTGTGTCAATTTCTACGGTTTCCAATTCAGACAAACGAAACGGAACAAATGAAATAAACTTATCGCCAAGCCATATATTACAAATTGAATCTTCAACGGGAATGTTAAGAGTTATGCCCGTTTCTTCTTTTGTTTCTCGAATAGCCGTTTCAACTGGGCTTTCAGAATTTTCTTTATGCCCCCCAGGGAAACTCCAACGATTATTGTCTTGACGCTTTACCAAAAGAACGGATTTGCCAACCTTAATCAAAGCACATGATACATAATCAACCATTTACAAAATCCATCCCTTTTTTCGTTAAGTATTCTTTGGGGATGTCCATTAGCGAACAATAATAAGTGCCATAACATCGACAAAATGGTTTTTGTCCAAAGCCATCAACATCGTTTATATAAAGAATGTCCGTTTTTTTAATAAATCCGTTTTGAACAAAATAATTATCTTTATAAAAGAAAAGTTTTTTATCCCGTTCTTTATGATCTTGGCGGTAATGGTAATTTAATTCATGCCAGTGGCTATTCCATTTAACCGCAATCACGTTGTTATCAAGCGCAATCGCATCATTAATAGACGCAGATAATTTATGACCTTGGTCGATTAAAACCCGTCTTTCTTCAAATGGCCTTTGAACTAGTGGTTTTAATATAGCTCTTACCGCCTCCCTAAGGCTTTCTTTTGCTTTGGTAATTCCATCAGTAGGAACCGCAGAAACCCAACCATTAAAACGCTGTAAAGTCTTTTTAACTTGGCTTTCTCTATTGTCTTTTATTAAAGAAACAGAAAATAATATTCTTTCATTTAAATATTTTTTCGCAAAATTTGATAATTTATTTTGCGTAAACGATAAGTTACTTCCTTTAAAATTTTTATTTAATACTTTTCTTGTAACTTGCCTATTTACGATTTTAGAAAGATGCTCTTGTATAAGGTTAACATCGACAACCGTATTATTTTCATTTAATAGGTCTTTTAATTCGTCTTGCCATGATGAAAGCATTGGCTGTGTGATTACTTCGACGCGACTAGCCTCATTTTGAACCTTTTTTAAAAAAAATAGGATTTTCTTATGTAAGGTCATTTTAATTGCTCAACTGTGAATCGATCAAATCATTTAAATTGTTCAATCCGTTTTCATTGATATTTCCCATTATTTTTTCAGGGTCATAATCGATCTTAATATCGCTAATCCCCTTTAATTCATTGACGCTATCCAAAACCCAACAAATCAATTTAACCTTGGTATCCACATCAACGAGCGGATATGTGTTTTTAAACACCTCCATTATTGACATTAGTTTTTTATTGTCACTTTCTATAATCTGCGATTGTGTTTCAGTTAAAAAAGATGGAAATTCATAGGAAAACGTAGCTTTTAATTCTTGAATAAAAATATTGTATTTTTTTTGCTTTTCTTCAGGTAACAAAGTTTTATCGTAAAACTGTGAATTCTCATTGTTCAATGCATCAATAAAATCAAAATTCCACGCCAAATCCATCACGAAATCATCACAGAAATTAAATACAGGTTCTAACCATTCGCGAATTGCGTCTACGTGCTGTGCAATGTTTTTTGCGTCTTCCGTTCCCTCACCAAAGCCACCAGAAAACTTTTGACCATTTAATAAAATAACGGGCAAATCAACTGCATTTGCTATATCTTCGATAATATGACGGCGGGCTGTGTCCAGTGCTTGATCTACGTTCATCATAGACAAGGTTTCTGCTTCTTCCCCAACGGCCATAGAAACAACGTCACCATTTCCCGCCGTGGCAAGCATTTGCCTTTTTTGTGCAGAAGCCCCCTCTTGAACCCGATTAGCACTGCCAACCTGATTTAATTTAATAATTAAGGTAGCGACTTTTTTAGCCACAGCATTATCCGCATGAATAATACTCAAATACGAATACATCAAATCAAAACAGTTTTGAAAAATACTTCTTCCACCATAACCATATGCAGATTCAATATATTCGATATAGATAGGGTCGCCATTTGATAAAATGCAAGATCGGTCTTTTGCTAGAGCCTCACCACCTCTGACAATTTCTGATAATTGTAAAAAATCAATAGAATCTATGTTGTGATTATTCGATGCCGTGCCTGCTATGTTCATAGCATCATAGACAACAGGATGAATTTCGTAATTCTCTAGTTTTTGATTTTTGTCTAATAATTCAGTGTCTTTAATACCTTTTATTTTTAAAAATAATGCACCTATACCGTAAAGACGTGACGTGATAGCCAGTCTTTTAATATTTTGTGTTATTTTTAATTCTTGCCATTTTTTTTCGAATTGATCTATTAATTCGGCGGAATAATCATTTTGAAGTTTTATAATTCTCTTTTTGTTTAAAGATAAATTAACGGGAATTTCAATGAGTCTTTTACCTAGCGGATGGTAAACGTATAAAATTTTGCACAACTCATAAGATAGATTTTTTGCGTCATATTGACCGTTTTTTTCACATTGATTGCCTATTTTATCTTGTAATGTTCCACACGCACGGAATGAACCACAATAACTATTTGCGTTACTCTCTGACATTTTTTAACGAATCCTTTAAACCAATAGCAACGCCATAAGAAAAGCAATCTAGTAAATCATCTTGTCTTTTGTCTGCCTCTTTATCGCCTGGCGTAAATGATAAAATTTGTTTCATTAGGTGGTTTCTTGATATTTTTCTGAAAATTACTGTTTTGTTATAGGCTCTTTGAGTTATTTTAACTTTGCCACTATTCACAACGTCCGAAATTAAAATGCATCTTTTGTCTTTACCAAGAGCTGTAAGCTTTGAATCGATTGCAAAAACATCGTCTCTGCGGTCGCTAATTGCGTCTTGCAATAAGATGGAACCAACAGCTTTATCTTCGATAAAAATACCAGCTATTCCATGTATTGCTTTGGTTTCCTGTGAAAGTATTTCTATATGCTCATATACGGTTTTAAGCCATGTAGATAAAAGGTTTCCCTCTAACTCCATCAAGTCCCAATCAAGAATAACTAAAGGAATAGCAGGATCAAATTGGTTATACCCAAGATATATAATACCCGTGCCATCTTTACCTTCACCACCTTTGAGCGTGGTATCAATCACCGCAAATACAGAGTTAATATATTCAGGGGTCTCAATAGGTTGCCCATCAATCAACAAATCTTTTTCTTTAAAGAACTCTGATAAAGAGGTTATAAAGTCACCTTCCCAAATATGGTTATACTGAGCTGGATTTGTTCTTAGACAATGCAATCTTTCTTTATTTAATACTTCAGGAAACCAAGGATTATCACGCCAGGTCACTTTTTTAATAATTGATTTTTGTTCTTGATCTATTTCTAAACTATTTTTTAATAGTTGAATTGGGTCATTTTCATCATCTGGATTCCAACCGAACCATAATTCAGAATTACTTTTTCGAATGGTTGGTCTTAAAAAATCAATACTTCTCTGACTAATTGTTTGAGCCTCTTCAACCCACACAATATCGAATCCTTCAGCTGATTTCATGGATGCAATATTTCTTGCTAAACCTATAAAAGTAAATTCAGAACCATTTCTTCCTATAATTTCTGTATTTTGCGGTTTAAAAAAATAAGTTAAACCACATCTATCAATTGAATCGCACAATAATTGATGAACTGAATCTTTTAACGACTTTTGAAACTCTCTAGCACATAAGACCCTTAATTTCTTTCGCGCTGCCATAATAATCAGTGCAGTGGCAAACCCCCAAGATTTAGCCCCACCACGCCCACCATAAAACATCTTATAACGTGCAGGTATAAACAAATCCTGATATGCTTTGGCTATCTGTACTTCTACCACGTCTTGTGAATTATACTTTTACTAAAAAGACATAAAAAAAGTGCAAAATTCCGAGGAAAAATGCACTTTATTACTTTGAAAATACCGCAATTTGCGGTATAAATATAAGTGTTGAGGCAATAACGCTTTAACAAAATTAGGAGAGTAAAATGGATTACTTAGTAATCTTAATACCTCTCTTGTTCATGGTTAGGAAAGTGAAGGTACGAACTTCACTTTCCAAGAAAAAGAAGAAACTGACAATTACTCTTTTTCTAAATAACTAATCAAGAGAAGTCAGAGGGGTTCGCCTCTCTGACACTCTCCTAAATTATAGGTTTTTTTAGAATGAAATACAATATCAAAACAGGTCAAGACTTAAAAAATGCAATATATGATCTAGGGTATAACCAAAGCTCTTTTATCCGTATTTTACAGCAATATGGTGATCGAAGATCACACAAGGATTCATTATCCTTATTGCAAAAAAAACTTGTAGGTAAGCACAGAACAAATCCTGAAATGATTGTTGTTATAAATTTACTTGCTGAAATGAAAGAGCATGGTTTTTTACCAGCCGATCCAAAGTAACTATTTAAATTTTTATCAAGGAACAACTTGTCATGTTAGAATTAGTTAAATCTAAATTAGAAGAAAACAATATAGAATACGATACCAATGAAGGACACTTATTAACTTATCTATATCCTCTGTTTGATCCTCAAGGGCTTACGGAATTTGATCCTTTATATATTTATTTCTCAATTGGGATTGAGATTTATCATTATGAGAATAAAACTGACTCTGCATACTTACAGATTTGTTACCCCAAAGATTATAATCGATACTCTATCAATAAAGAAAATATTGATGATATCTTTTGCTATTTATTAGAAGTGATAGAAACGATTAATACGTTTTATAAAAATGCTTATGACTGTAATAAGTTAATAAAACAAAGTTTTGAATTGTAACATCATATTTCGAAAGGATTAATTTTTACAAAATGTGTTGTGTTACTTATGGACTACAAAGAAACAAAAAAAGCTCAAGCCAATAAATAAGAATAAGGATGTCTTAATAAAAATAACACAACCTTATCACCCATTGAATATTCATAACGCATCAAAGATTTACTTTCCCCAGGAAGCGGTTTTGGTTTGGGAGGTGGTGGTCTTTTAGCCGTATTCGAACAATCCTTAAAACGTCCATATATCGTAATCAGTTGATTTTATCCGTAAACTCAGAGATATAATATTAAACGGAAATTATTGGTTAATTACGAGTTCTCGGAATTGTTTTTCTTAGCATCTTCAAAAATAACTGTAATACTTTGATCGGACGACATAGTGCCGTCGGAACTGGTAAGGTCAACTTTGTCACTATACTTCTTAGGAGCTTCCTTAGACATTTGCCATTTTTTTGCATCAATCTTTAATTTAGCTCGTTGCACAGCAACCATATCTTTCATATCTTCTGAAAGAATTTGATCAATTTCATCAAATCGAAAATCAGCTCTATCTTCGCGCGCGCGCGCGTATTTGTCTTGAAACCCTTTTCTTTCATTTTTCCAAGTCATAACAGTCGAGTAGCCTGGCATATGTTCATTTTCACATATTTTAAGTAGAGTACTACCCCTCGCTATTTGCTCACAAATCTTATTTACAAGCTCTTCTGAGTATTTAGTGGGTCTAGCCATTTTTATACTAACTTAAAATTACTTCTTAACTAATTCGACGGGTTTAAAAAGAGTTCTTTCCCATTTCTTCCAATGCTTGCTGTACCATTCACACAAACAGTATCCAGGAGGTACAATCTCTATAATTCTCATCGTAGGATATGGTTTTTTCCTTATATGCTTGACGACATCACCAACTTTTAAAAAGGATTGTTCTTGTTTCACTGCTAACTTTACATCACAACAAAAAACGCCCCGAGTATTAACTGGGACGTTTGGTATATTTCTTATAAACATCAAGTGACTGTCGTAATCATGACGCAATTCTTTGATGATGACACTACGTTAACACACGAATTAAATCGATGCAAGCAATTTTATAATTTTTCAAATATTGTAACCACTCTAAATCTGTGATTTGTTGACTTTACCATACCAATCACGCCAATTAATTTGAAATAATCTTTTGAATACATCGGCAACACCTGATCTAACCAAACGACATGCGCTCCACATCTTAACCGTTGCAAAGCCCTCATAACCTTATTTCGTTTAACCATAGACGTTTTATAGCGCTCGCAATCTTCAATAGAGTATGGCGGATCAGCTAAAACTAAATCGTATTTTGTGACAGGAACCTTTCCCAATGTTTGAGCATTGTCAACAAAAGTCGGATTATTATCAGCATTAAGGTCAACTGTATCTCCTGGAATAATATTCAGATCAACCTTCCCTGAAAATAAATGCAATATGTTTTTTTTCTCAGGGAATAACGCCTTAATACGTCTTAGATATCCTGAAGGATAACCACCATAATAACCTGATTTAACCTGATAGTTTTGTCCCATAATCCACGTGCCAGATATCCTATTATCTTCACCTATGAATATCGATCTAGGATATTTCAATGTATTACAATAATTTTCAATCCTATCTTGCAATAACATTATCCACCTCCTCAAAGGCCTCTTCTAATTTAATGAATGCCGACATAACGACACCAGCTACGTAATATGCACTAAAACCTTTACATTCAGCTATTTGAGCGCAATCCATATTTTTCATGATTATTAAATCCAGTATATCGCTCATATACGATCCAACTGATTTTCTTATTTTTAATAAGCTTTCATATGCCATAAACTGTGCATGTGTAGGCTCCCATATATTGCGCCTAACACTACAAAGATTTACGTTTGCAAAGGTATCAGGGGTTGCACCATCTGCCCTTTCCACAAGTAAAGCATATCGTAATGCCAGTTTCTTTTGATAATCAGTAATCATTTTAAGTGAATTGTAAGTTTCTTTAACACGCAACCGCTCAACCGTTCGTGTAGGATTTTCCTCATCTTGCCCCTCAACAACTTCGAGCCGTCTAGAGTTCCATTGTTCTTGCAGCCCATGTTCTTGGACAATTTGAGGATAGCGTGGCTGCGCTTTTCTTTTGGCTTTTCCCATTGCTCACATCCCCCTAAAACGGTATTTCATCATCGAGATTATTTTTACTGGGTGTTGAGCTTTCCCAACCGGCTTGGTTATTATTCAATCCTGTCTGAGCTTGATCTCTATTGCTCAATAACACCAACTCCCCACGGAAACGATCAATGACGACCTCTGTGGTATATTTCTCTACACCTTGTTGATCCGTCCATTTGCGGGTTTTCAATTGCCCTTCTACATAGACGTTATGCCCCTTTGTCAGATATTGTTCTGCAAAGTTTACTAGACGTTCATTGAATATAACCACACGATGCCACTCGGTGTTTTCCTTCCACTCTCCAGATTGCTTGTCTTTCCATTTTTCGCTTGTTGCCATCGTCAAATTAACAACCTTAGTCCCTGCTTGCGTTGTTCGAACGTCTGGGTCTTTGCCAAGACGACCGACAAGGATGACTTTGTTTACACTGCCTGCCATTGATTAACCCACCATTCTTTTAAGTCTGAAATTGATAAGTTGTGCTATGTCATTCACTGAAAAAGTAGGCAAAATATCTAAAGCCGAATGTTGTTTTGTGTTGTAATTTTCTAGGTAAATACACCCTAAACCTGTTGCAAAATAAATAATGATTTTGTTTGATTTGTTGTATAAAACTTCCTTGTCTGGGAAATGTGTATTACTGATAAACCAAGGATAAGGCGTTAATACCCCTAGTTCTTGGCGAATACTTTCCAAGGTAACGTCTTGCATATTGTCTTCCACGACTTCGATTGCGTAGGATGCGCCTTGTTTCATGCGAATACTCCTTGTTTCTTTTTATCCATTAAAACGACACCCAGCTTACGCAATTCCTCTATCTGTCTTGCCGCTGAACGAATGGTATTAATTTTATCTTGAAGAATGGATTTGATTTGTGGATAGTTGATTTGGTTCATTTGCTCTGTAAATACTTTGATTAACTCTTGGCTATTCATCTCCATAGGATTTGCAGGTATATAATTTTCCATAGCCTCTTGAATAACTTTGTTTAA
>NZ_CAMXCM010000010.1 GCF_947179015.1 Commensalibacter communis | reverse complement strand
GTACAAGCATATTATACAGACATGCTTTACCACCGGGGTATCTGAGCGGGGAAACAAAGTTTCTCATTAGGTTATATCTTGTCGATGAAGAAATGTTTTTTAATTTTACACCATTTTATTTTTATTGGCCAGTAGAATTATTTTTAAGTTTTATAGCTTCTTCTATGCACTTTAAAATAACAGGTTCGATACAAGTGAGGTCATTATTAAGTTGGGTTGTGTTATAACAGGCATCAAGAGCACTATGTTTTGTTGCATTTCCAAGATCTGATATTATTTTAAATTTTTTTACATATTCTTTAGTTTGTTCTGTTTTGAAATTCCATTTATTCAATTTATCTTTATTTAGAAAACTATCAAAACTCGTTGTCTCTTTACGTTCAATATATGCAGTTAGTGTTTCAAGAAAAGCCCATAATCCTACGGTTAATAAGGGTGTATAATCATTCGTTATTGTGTCAATTTTTGTTTTCGTTAATGTATAATATAAATGTATGAGTTTCTGGTTTTCTAAATTATTAAGTTTCTTTTCTATTTCTTTATTAAAATGTAATTGATTGATTTGCTTGAGTGCTTTAGGTGTTGAATTGGTAACTTTTTTGGTTGGTGTTGAGGTTAAGGGTGTTGGTACTGTTTTTTGAGTAGAAATATTGCTGACTGTAGGTGATGGAGTGAGTGTATTAATTTTACTATCTTGTGGTCTGCTATGTAAGATAGGTTTTTGATTTATTCTTGGATGTTCAGTTGTATTTTGTAGTGTGTAATTATAAAAAAGTTCGGGGCTCTTTAAACTACTGCTATTTTGATTATTAGATAATAGTGATTTTATATAATCCTCTTGCTTAGCTGCTGTATTAATCAAACGGGTGTTGATTTTAGCGTTTTTAATATCTTTGACTATTACACTAAGCATATTGATTAATATTTCTGGATTTTTTTGAAATGTAGGGTGAGTAGTTGAATCAATTTGCTTAGAAGAAATTTGGAATGTATCTCTAAAAAATTTATTGCCTATAATATACTCCAGCGTAGATGCACCTTGTTCCCACAGATAGTCTTTAATCTCTAACCATTCATTATCTGGAAAGGTTGAATTTCGTTCAACAAATGAGATAACATCAACCAACGTTGCATCCCCTTGATACAATTGATTATCAATTGGTTTCCATGTTTGTTGTCCTGCCCCACCTGATTGACCTCCATGTCTTGCTAATAAAGTAGGTTCGGCTTCTTCTCTGGTCTTAAAAAGATAACAATCAATTTGCAAAGATTTTATGTTTGTTATTTCCTGCGTGGTAATATTATTTAAAAAAGTTTCGAGTTTATTTAAAAAGTTAGTGTCAAATGTAATTAACGCGTTATTTTTACAGATAATATCTTTGTTTAAGAGTGAGGATATAAGTTTAAGGCTGGTAATACGTCTATTTCCATCCAATGCTAGATATTGTTGTGAATTAGATGGCATTGGTAAAACGCATAAAGATTGTGCTTGTAACAGACCATTACGGCCTTTGATATCTTTCAGAAGTTCCAGAAAAGCAAGTGGATCTTGTTTAATAGTAGCCTTTGCTAAAATTTCTTGAGGTGTATTTACATCAAATTGATATCTTGTTTTAAAACGAGGGTTCGCATAGTCAAGGATAATACAATTTATCGGTAGCGTAATATAATTTGTTGCTGACATTATAAACCTCAAAAAATAAAATATATTGTTACGTACATAATATATAGGTTTATGATTGTTAGACAAATTTTTATTATAACCATTTTCGCCATACAACGAAATTGGTTAAATTATAATACTCAAAACAAACGGTATTAAATAAACAATAAAATCAGTTTTTCCTGCCATCAGGAAATAGGTTTTTACCTGAGGCGGTAAAAACTAACTACCCAATAAAGTACAGCCTCAAAATTATCATTAAAAATCATTATAGGAAATCATCATGAGTAAAGTCATGGGTGGAATTTATATTCTGCACTTAAAACAAGAAATTATCACCCCAGCATTGGATTATTTGGGTCTTGGTGGCGCGCGTGCCATTAACCAAGTCACAGGAACGTTCTTGGCAGAGGGATATGCTGGAGGTTGCACATATCTCAAGCAACTCGGCAATGGCCCTGCTGTGGGTGCCATGCAGATGGAGCCAGCAACCTATAATGATATTTGGAAGAACTTTCTGAGTAATCCAAAACGCAGCCATCTTGCAGCATTGCTTAAAAATATAGCTGGCACTTTTAATGCCGATAATAATGGTATTCCCAAAGCAGAGACAATGATTGGTGATCTATTCTTTGCAGCAGCAATGTGTCGTGTGTTTTACCTTCGTATCCCAGCAGAGTTGCCATTGGCCAATGATGCAAGCGCCATGGCTCAATATCACAAAAAATACTACAACACCGCTCTGGGCAAAGCCGTCTGGCAAGATAATGTCGACCGGTTTCAACAGGCGATTGATGGGTGAGTTGAATTATATAGATCTATATATAGATAATATATGTCGGTATTATTGTAGGTATCAAAAAAATATTTAACTAAAAATTATTATCATATAAGGTTTAAATAATAGAATTCGATGTCCGCCGTGGACACCATTAATCAATTGAATTAAAACAGAATATAAATATTTGTATATTAAAAAGAGTATTATTCAAACTATAGTTGTTTTGATCAAGTATGTATGGTAGTATAAGCAAGATGGTATTTTGTTGTTTATAGTAAATGATAAGATATAGTCCATCATATATTTATGGTTAACATTAGTTCAATAATGTTATGCAAAAGAGCAGCTATTTAAACAATTTAATACCTTGAATAAAAAGCGCATATTGCGCTTTTTTTGTTTTTCTGAGGCATTGTTTAATAAAGTAAGTAAAATATTGTAATTTATAAGAAAATTGATTTTAACAAGAGCTCTTAATAAATATATTTTTATTTTTTAAGAAAGAAAAAACATGACAGATGTAGCGAATAAAAATTTATCATTAGTAACAAGTGATAATGCAGGTCTAGTGATTAGCCATGATGCGCATAATGAGATGAATTCATTAACCTTAAAAACCGATGATGCAGGGTTAATGATCGATACCATTTTAAAAGAAGACGCCAAAAGAACAAGTTTGCAAAGTGGTTATTGTGTGGTTGATTTGAACTCTACCCCTCAATATAATCATTATCGTTCAATTGTACAAGCAAACCAAGCCCGTTTAGATATTACTTTTAATGATACGCCTAGCCACTATTATTCAGTAGTTAACTTGCAATCTTTAGGATCAAATTTAATTTTGAATGGTTCCGAGGGAGCTTCTGATACAGGTGAAGTTATTAATTCTTATCAATTTTTAGCATCAGCAGGTAGATGCTCATTAGAATTTTCAAGTATCATGTCCGATAATCCTTCAGACAGTTGCAGCGTGTTTATAGGTGATGGAATGCAATTGCAAATGATGAACCGTGCTGATGATCAATCTTTACAATTGTTAATACAAGGAGATCCTGTATTAACAATTGACGCCAAAGAGGGTATTTCTTTATCTGGGGTCGTTAAAGTTGATCAATTAGTTGTATCCCATAAAAACACAATCGAAACACAGGGGTTATTGGAAGGAACTCAAGCATGGGATCCAGTCTCTAAAAAACCTTGTTGGTGGAATGGGGAACAATGGGTTGATGCAACGGGTACTATATTGATTTAACCTGTTGAATTATTTGAGGCATGAAATGGGGCGCAACAGCGTCTTTTTTTATGCCTTTTTGATGGAGGATAAAATGAATCATTCCGACTTGATGATGCAGATTTTTCAAAGTTTCTTGGATGTTATTCCAGGGGATATTGCAGGGAATATAGTAGCTGTGGTCACGAGTGTTGCGACTATGTATAAGTTGATTGCTCGATATATGAAAAAGAAAACACTGCAAAAAAGAAGATTTAAACGGTTATATTTTTTATAAATATGGTATGTTTCAAACTTTATAATTTGTTCGTATTCATTCATGTTGTTTGTATTTATTTATGTTTAAACTGATTTGTTCTGTTATTATTTTATATTGTCTAGTAATGCTGTTTATTATTATGGGTGGGATGAGAGATTACTTATTCAAAACAGATTTGATGGTTGTTTTGGGAACCAAAGTGGAACGGGACGGTACCCCGAGCCGCGGGCTAGAAGCACGATTGAATAAAGCAATCAGCGTCTATCAACAAGGATATGCACCTGTTATTTTAGTCAGTGGTGGCACAGGGCTAGAGGGATATAATGAAGCCAGTGTCATGGCACAATATTTGGTGGATCATGGTATTCCTCAACAAGCGATTATTCAAGACAGTCAAGGTGTGAATACCCGAGCAACTGCCAAGAATACTGCTGAATATATGCAAACAAATCATATGAAATCCGTAATTATCATTTCTCAATATTTCCATATTCCACGTACAAAATTGGCATTTCAAGCGATTGGCATTGATAAAATTGGACAAGGTTCACCCAATTATACTTCTTGGCGTGATTTTTTCTCTGTTCCGCGTGAAATGTTGGGATATCCAGCCTATTGGTTAAATCTGAAATAAAATCAGTGAACAGATAGATTAAGAAATCCGATCAAAATGGAAACGGTGATAATCATGGTAAAAGTAGAAATTGCTAGAATGGATGCAGATTCTTCTTGATATTGTTTATATTGGTTGCTGAGTAAAATAATCATGGGACCGGAAGGCATGGCGCATAATAATAGCCCCTCATTAAAAATCGCTGTTCCTGATTTTAATAACCAGAGAGAGGCTATGCCAAAGAAAGCAGCAGGCAAAGCAATATCCTTGATTAGGGCAAAACCGATACATTCTTTTGTTAATCGAAACCGATTGACTGCCAATGTCATCCCTGCAACAAAGATGGCAATGCCAGAAGTGGCTTTGCCAATTAGAAAGCAGGTATCACTGATAAAACTGGGTAATTTGACCCCACAAAATAATAAAATAATCCCTAGTAAAGGCGCCCACACATAAGGACAATCTATAATTGCATGATAGATAGAGCTTCCGATAAGTTGATAGATTGGTTTTTGTTGTGTGGCACTTTGTTTTTCCAGTTCAATTTCGATGATGATGGTTGCCAAAGGAATTAATGCCAAATTAATGACCAAAGCAATCATGCTGATGGCGACACTGCTGTTATGTCCATATAAAGGATCCAGCAATGCGGGGCCATAGAATGGACCTGCTGAAAAACTGCCGCCCAGACCTGCTAATGAGGATTGAATAATATTTCTCTTAAAAACAATTCTGGCAACGAAAAACCCAATTAAATAAATCAATATGGTGCTTAGTAATAGAGCCAGAAATAGTAATAAAGCACCGTGTAGCTGTTCTTTGGAAACGCTGAGGGTTCCTGCAAATAATACAGGGGGTAATGTAATGGTTAAGACCAATTTGCTGAGAACAGAAATCGCATTGGCATTATCACCAAAAATATTTCTTTTTGCTGAAAAAAAACCAAAAATGAGGATAAATATAATGGGAATAATGATCCCAACAGATTGTAATAAATGATTCATAAAGCGCTTTTATCATTGAAATTAAGAAGGCAAAATAGTTTTATTAAAATTGAATATATAAATTTTGTTAAGACTGATAGTCAGTAAAATAATTTTTGTCTATTTGATCATAGTTGTTAAGATAGCGCTTTTTTAAGATTAAGGTAGAAACAGTAATATAATATAGGAACTCTTTCGGGGTGCAAGATCGGAAGTGAGGGCTTGTTTTCTGAAAGTCAGATAATGGCTGATTGACTGCCGATTTTTCAAAAAAAGAAGTATGGATAGGGTTGGGATCGCAATGATAAGGACACGTTCTTGAAAATAATTTGACAAATCGTAAAGCGCATAATCTGCAATCGCACATTTTTCTTTTGCTGGATCATATATTGATTTATTTTTATAGCAATTTTAATAGCTTGGGTGGCGTTATTGAGCCTTTGCCGACATATAATAGCAAGTATAAAATTCTCTGTTGTTGTTAATATTGCGTTGTTGGTTCTCAGAGTGTGATCTCGATCCCTTGCTGCATTAGGAAGTAAAATACAGAATGATATATATATCATTTTTAAAACATACATATTCAATCACATCGCATCCAGCCAATAACACGCTCTTGATGAGTATTCAAAGGTGCTATTTGCTTTGTTAAATTTAATATATATTTTCCTTGGTGATTGACCGATAATTGGTAAGGGAACAATCCATCTGCGGTCTTACATCTCAAAGATACAATAGATGGTAAGGGTAGCGCAATATTTCCTTGATTGACCAGCGTAATTTTTATTGCTTCAGGGGTGTTGGGATCAGGGATTTCTTTGACCATAATTTGTCCATGTAAATTTTGATGCTTAATCATTGCCATCCATGTATCAAGGCTCCAATTTCGTTGGTCGCTTGCGATTGGCAAGCGAAACCAAATGATTCCTCTAAGATTAATAGGTGTATTATGTTGTAATTGTTCAATTAACGCTCTGACTTGTTGAGGATTGCTGTATAATTCTTGACCAGATTTACCTGTTTTAAAGTCATTTTCTCCTTCTATGGCATAAATCGTTCCGGATGGTGTGGTTTGTATTTTTAGACCATAGGTTGGTAATGCGACATAAAATGGATGACGTGTTAACCTATTCATTTTCTGAATATACATAAGTGCAGTATTGTTATTAAATAATCCAATGTGGGGATTATCAACACTGTGGACTTGCAAAACAGGATAAGGGACTTGCTCTGTCAATTCTGGAAACACAGGCGACCGCATCCAATCTGGGATCATGGTAATATTTAACCGCACATCTTTGGGCAGTTTTGCTTTTAAAGAACGGAGCAATTGAATATATAAAGACAGTTTGGGCGTTGGCCAATCTAAATCAAGCTCTATGCGATGAATGTGGTGGATTTGATAGGCAGGAGATTGCTGAATGAGGGTTAAAACCTCGTCAACAGAAGGTAGCGGGCGCAAACGATCAAATCGATAGACAGCCGTCAAAGGTAAGTTCGTTTGTTGTAAATGATCAAATTGAATGGATGGATAAATGACTTGTCCATCAGGTTCAAACTCACCTGCTAAAAACCGCCATCCTATGACATAGGGCGTGGTTTGTTCTATGGCTGGTTGTAAATATTGATTCCATTTTTTCTGCCAAATATAGACTTCTTGTGGCAAAATACGGTGGCTGTGGGTGCTGTAGGTTAAGCAAAACAGCAGACAGATACATACAAATTGTATCAATCGATAACAATATTTTATTGTACAGTAATACAATTCATCCCTTTTTGTTTAAGCTGACGACAGGCTTGAATTGCTGATATTTGGCTAATCCCTGTTAATCGTGCGCGATAAAGTGTGGTTCCATTTTTATTGACGCTTTCTATAGATGGGTTGGCGAAAGAGAAACTATCTGCTATTTTTGATTGTGCTTTGGCGGTGGCTTGTTGTGCTAAACTGATTGAGGGATAGGCACCCACTTGAACACCCCAATTGCCTTTGGAAGCAGATGCAGTGGGGGCATAAGCAACTTGTACAATATTGGGGCGGGGTTGTGATTGGGTTGGATAAATAGGAGTCATCGGTTTATAAGTTGAGCCACTCTTTAAACTCCTTCTTTTCCGAGGCTGAACGGTATTTTGTGCAACCATTGTCGTCGGCGCATAGGATTTTGGAGTGTAATAGGCCTCTAGGGGTAAAGGTGTCTTTGATTTAGAACGTCTGGATGATCCACTAGCATATTTAGCAAAAGGCCCACTCATGGGAATGTCATTGCCAAGTTTAGCAGATACTGCGGTTAAATATTGTTTGGTTGCTTTGGGTAAAGAGGAACCGTGTTTTAAATGATTGCTGAGTGTGCCAGGTCCACCATGATACGCAGCAACAAATCCAGGCGCGCCAAATTGGTTATATAAAATACGAATGTACGCCGTGCCAGCCATAATATTATCTTGTGGATTATAGGGATCTTTGCCCAGCTTATATCGTTTTGCCATATCCCGATAGGTCGGGGTTTTCAATTGCATTAACCCTTTGGCACCATGAGGTGAGGTAATCGGGCGTTTATTATAATATTGATATCCACGGGATTCTTGCATTATTACGGCTCTGATCCATTGATCGGGGACATTAAATCGTTGTGAGGATTGATTAATATAAGGTCCCCAAGGATCAGCAGGTGGTCCTGGTGGTCGCCATTCTGGATGATTGTCCATGTAATTGCTGTAACGTGATGAGACAACGCCGCTTTTATTCTTATTACCGCCACCCCCACAAGCAGTTAATAAAATAAGTGCCAAAATTGGTGAAAAACGTAAGACATATAATAATGAATGATGTTGTATCTTGTGATGGATTGTCATTCTTATTCTAACCTTAATTAAGCAGTTATGTATAGGTATATCAGAGAATGATTGTTTTGTTAAAGTCATATTCAGTTTTTATAAAAGGAGATGATCTTGTATGATTATTAAAATGTCATTATTTGCAAGAATAAATTATGATATCGTGGCTAGGAAACGCCGTAATAAAGGATAGATGATGATTATTTTCGAGGGCGAGGAGCTGCTGTTACATTTTCATGAGGCAGAGAGTGATTATATTATCATTAGTTTTGCATCAGCAGATCAAACAGAACAGGCATATAATCGCTATTTTCTACAACCGATTGTCGAAAAATATCATTTATCTTGTTTAGGAATTACAACGAAGATTGATAATTTTTATCAGCATTCTGATATGCATCATATTATTCCTTTGTGTAATGAGATTACACAATATTACAAAAAAATCATCATCATTGGTCTATCTATGGGTGCTTATGCTGCGTTAAAATTCTCAGCAGCTCTGCACGCTAATATTGTTTTTGCAATGGGTGCTCGATACACGTTGGATGCAGAGATTGCGCCTGTCTGCCCGATTATGCAACGAACGGTTGATCGGTTGGAGCCATATTCTATTCAGGAAACCACGATTCAACCCGATGAAGTTACAGGGAAACTCTATATTGCCCATGATACTTACCATGGAATACCAGGCTATAACGATATCGATCATCAACATGCCAATAAAATTATAGAAAATTTACCCAATAGCGTGCTTGTGCCTGTGCCATTTGCTCATCATTTAGTTGTGAATAGCTTAAAAGGATCAGAAGAATTTAAATCTATTTTGGATATGTTAGTGACAGAAGAAGACCATCATGTCATTCGTAGAGTGGCTGAGGTTCGCAGGCATCATATTTATAATATTTATAGCAAGATCCTAATACTTAAAGATCGTTATCCTTTGTTGATTTATAAATTATTGATTAGCAAGGCTTTAGCGCAAGTGAAAAATAATCATATTGTCTATGACGATTACGTCCGTCATTTATCCGTCACTTACCAGCTAGCAATGCGTGGGTATATAAAAGAAAGCCGTTCATTGTTGCAAAGTTGTTTTTTAAGAGGTTTTTTGTATTGCAGTTTATATGAAGCCAATCAAATCAATGAACAATTTGAACTTCATCCTAATCCATTGTTGAATCAATTGCATTACCTAGTGGCGCATAGCGGTCGTTTACTTGCTTTTGATCAAATTCAGAAAAAAATTACGACAACACATATATTTATGCATGACACTCATCTTGTTCCTTTACGGCTATATAAAAATCAGCTTGTTTGTGTGTGGAAAGAAATGATGTTTGCATTGAGATATAATGAGCAAGCAATCTCTTTGGTGCCTTTTGATGCTGATAACCAAGCGAATGATATGCTGGCGATCGAGAAACAGGATCAAACAGTGATTATCTATACCCCAGAACGCAAATCATGCTTTCATGTAGATCTTGAAGGTAACAGCGAGTTCTGTCATGTCGAACCAAGAGAGTGGGAAAAATTCGCAGTAATTTAGAGGAAAATTTTAAATTTACCTCGTGATGATGCAAGACATCTGTTGTTGTTTTAATTCAGTACATGCTTGAGAGGCATAGTTTGCTGTTAATCCAGAGAGTTTCACACGATATAAAGACTGACCATTTTTGGGGATTGTATCAATTTGTGTTGTTGCGGAGGAAAGCAAAGAAGGTGCCTTTTGACGGGCTTGGCTGGCAGCACGATTGGCAACTACTTCAGATGAAAACGCCCCTATTTGGACGGCGTAATTGCCTTGGCTGGTGGCCGTGTTGCTGGTGCTGTAAGAGGATGAAGGTAAAGATGCCTTTTTCTTTACTTTACGCGATGTTGAATTATTGCTTGTTGGCGTATACGCCCCAGTGTTACCCGAAGAGGGTGACAAGATAATAATCGGTGGCTCTTTTGGAGAAGATGAGGGAACAATACGTTCATTAGGGGTTACCTTCAACGGTTCCGACGCGGGGTCTTTTTTACCACAGGCTGCAAAACTTAACAAAATCATCAAAGGAAGAAAGCGAGCGAAGTATAATGGACGAGCAAGACTAAATCTGTGAATAAGAACCATTATGATACTCTTTAAAATAAAGAAACGATTATTCATATATATCAGAAAATAACGAAGTGCTTCAATTTATATTTATGGTTTCACCTTATAATTTTATAGTAAGGCAAGTTCTTCTAATTCCTTGCGAAGTTTGACTGGAATATCAAGCAGTTGAGCTCCATTAGTAATCAAGTCAATCGGAGCATCTTGTGGCTTTAAATATCGCCATCCTTGAAAAGGACGCATGGCAATGGATTGCGTGCGAATAATTTCTGGTTCTAACAAAATTATTGTGCATGGATTGCCGTTATCTCTTTTGCTGGGGATAAAATCTTTGATGAGTTGACGACAGCATAAAGAGCCTTTGATGACCCGATATAAGGATCCACCTTGTAAAATATCTTCAACTTGTTTAGGAGGGAAGCGGGTTAACGTATAAGGATAGCCATTATTGTCCTTAGCTAGTCGCAGGTTAATTTGTTGTAATTCTTCAACATCTGTAACACCAACAGCAACTTTCGTGATATGCAGCATTAAAAACCCCTTTCGTTACACATATAGTGTATATTATTTCAGGAGAGCCTCCAAGATCGCATTCAGGCGTAAACGGCCTTGAGGTGTCGTTTTAAGACACTCTTGATCCCAAGAGAGAAAATTTTCTTCAACCAATGCACTTAACATGGACATATTCACTGCATCTGTTAAAGCCATTCCACACCTTCTTTCAAATTGCTGTGCTTGAACACCCTTTATTAACCTTAACCCCATAAGCAGCATTTCTTGTGCTTTTTCGGCGGGGGTCAATGCCTCTTTGACTGACAAAGCATGTCCGTTCTGTTGCACATGTTCCAACCATTTAACAGGATTTTTATGACGTTCTGTGGCATATAAAGTTTGATCCAAAGTCACCCGACCATGTGCCCCTGGCCCAATGCCGATATAATCTTTATATTTCCAATATGTTAAGTTGTGACGGCTTTCTGCACCAGGTTTGGCATAGTTTGAAATTTCGTAAGCCTGTAACCCATATTGGTTCGTAATCATTTCCGTAGTGGTCAGCATTGCTGTGCTGAGTTCTTCATCAGGTAACGTGATTTTTCCTTGGCGATATTGTTTGGCAAAAATCGTGCCTGGCTCGATGGTTAATTGATACAAAGACAAATGATCGTGCGTCAAAGCCAAGGCTTCTTGTAATTCACCTTCCCATTCTTGAATGGTTTGACCTTCACGCGCATAAATGAGATCAAAAGAAATCCTAGGGAAAATTTTCTTGGCGATGGTTAATGCTTCAATCGCTTGCCCAACAGAATGTTCTCTGCCCAATGCTTTGAGGGCAGTGGGGTTTAAACTTTGAATACCCAACGATGCGCGGTTAACCCCTGCATGATAAAAATCTTTAAGCTTTTGATTTTCAACACTGGTTGGGTTGGCTTCTAGGGTTATTTCCAGATTTTCAGATACAGGTAGTAAAGAAGTTGCAGTATCAATTAATCTCTGGGCAGTGGAGGGTAACATTAGAGAGGGCGTTCCCCCACCAAAAAAGATAGAAGTCAGGGGAACTTTAGGAATTTCAGCTAAGGTTGTTTGCAATTCTTGCACCAAGGCTTTGGCATAAGCCTCTTGTGGGATTTGTTCAGCAACATAGCTGTTGAAATCACAATACGGACATTTGGCAAGGCAAAAGGGCCAATGAATATAAAGCCCAATGCCTTGTTGTGTATGTTGAATTGTTGCTTTCATCTCTATTAGATAGATACGCGCACGGCTAATTCAACCACACGATCCGCAGGAATGCGTAAGAAGTCTGTCACAGGGCTGGCATTTCTGTTCATGAACATGAAAATTGCCATCCGCCATTTGCTCATCTTTGGAATAGAAGCAGGAACGATTTGCTCTCTGGTTGTAAAGTAGGATGCTTGTAAGGGATCAAAGAAATCTAATTGAGGTTGAGATTTTAGCAGTTCCAAAACTTTTGGCAAATTAGGCATTTCCATAAATCCATATCGCACAATAATTTGATAAATATTGGGCGCAAGCTGACGCATGGCAATACGATGGCCGTATTCTGCCTCGGGTTGCTTTAAGTTTTCAATCGTTACGAATAGAACATGGTCATGCAAGACTTTATTATGCCGTAAATTATGAATCAAAGAATTCGGAATGGACATCGGGTCTGGCGTCATGAAAATCGCCGTTCCAGAAACGCGGGTAATTTTTCCTTGAGGTAAACGAGCTAAGAAAGAAGCAATCGGCATCGCATCTTGAGCACGTTTTTTAATAATGATATTTCGTCCTTTGTTCCAAGAGGTCATCATAATGGTTAAACAAATACCAAGGAGTAATGGTACCCAGCCACCTTCGGGAATTTTTAACGCATTGGCGGTAAAGAATGGAATGTCAATACAGAAGAAAATACCAAATATGATCGCAACTTTATAGGCTGGCCATTTGTACAGTTTATGGAACACAACGCAAGATAACGTGGTTGTACAAATAAATGTCCCAGTCACCGCAATACCATATGCTGCTGCCAAAGCTTCGGACGATCTGAAACTGACAATGAGTAATAGTGCACCAATCATTAAAGCATGATTCACGTCAGGAACATAAATTTGCCCTTCTTCATGAGCATTCGTATGTAAAATACGTAATCGTGGGAAATATCCAAGTTGGGTTAATTGTTTAGCAAGGGAAAAGCCGCCTGAAATTCCTGCTTGGCTGGCAATCACAGTGGCAAAAGTTGATAAAATAACCAAAGGTATATTAAACCAATGAGGGGCTAAATAAAAGAAAGGATTACTTAATGCATGCGGATTGGTCAAAACCAATGCACCTTGACCCAAATAATTTAAAGTCAATGCAGGCAGTACAAAGAATACCCATGCATATCCAATCGGTTTTCTACCAAAATGTCCCATATCTGCATAAAGCGCTTCGGCACCAGTGACCGCTAACACAACAGATCCCAAGGCCAAAAATGCCATCCATTCATGATGGATCACAAAAGAAACAGCGTAATATGGGGATAAAGCAACAAGGACAAAAGGATGTTGTATAACTTGCAACAATCCCAAAATACCAATCGTGCTGAACCACAGGAACATGACTGGACCAAATATCTTGCCGATGCGTTCAGTTCCTTTGCTTTGCATACAAAATAAACCAAAAAGAATGATTAGTGCCATTGGTACAATAAATTCTTGAACGCTTGGTAAAGAAACTTCTAGCCCTTCAATCGCTGATAAGACTGAAACGGCTGGTGTAATCATTCCATCCCCAAAGAAGAGACAGGTTCCAGCAATCCCAACCATACCCAAGGCGACTTTGCCAGTGGTGTTTTTGGTAACACGTTGTGCCAAAGACATTAATGCCAATATGCCGCCTTCGCCATTATGGTCGGCACGCATTACCAGC
The DNA here is from genome assembly GCF_947179015.1 of Commensalibacter communis. GTDB lineage: Bacteria > Pseudomonadota > Alphaproteobacteria > Acetobacterales > Acetobacteraceae > Commensalibacter > Commensalibacter communis. The sequence goes on along the minus strand of NZ_CAMXCM010000010.1, from coordinate 38,907 downwards.
ATTACATATTTCACGGTCACAATCAAAACCAAAGCCCAGAAAATCAAGCTGATAATCCCAAATATTTCCCAGCGTTGTAAATCAGCGTGATGATTGGAAACAACCCCCATTGTTGCACGGAATGCATAAATAGGGCTTGTGCCGATATCACCATATACAACCCCAAGAACGGTCATCAAGATCGCTGCATTTATGGGTTTCATTTTATGTTCTGGTTGATCTGTTCCAAATTCAGTGATTTGGCTTTCTTCATCCAGTGAAGGAAGAACCATAACATCGCCTTGTATCTCTTCTGTTGGTTCTGGAACAGCATCACCATCAGCAGAAATAATCACAGATTTTGCATCATCAGCTTTTGTCGACGATGATTCGTCTTTGTGATGATTATCCTCTTCGTTTGAAGAATCAGTCATGTAAAGAAACTCCACATATATTCATAATCGCTACAGATTATTCAACAATAACTGTAAGCCAAAACAAACGACACATATAGCTTTTTATATGTTTTGAAAAGTTTTTTATATTTTTACGGGACGATCCCCAAATATAGCAGAGCCCACACGCACGAGTGTGGCACCACACGTAATTGCGTCTTCGAAGTCAGCGGACATCCCCATAGAAATTTCAGGTAAGTCATAGTGATGGGCGAATTTGGCCAGTTGTTGGAAATAGGGAACAGGATGATGACCAACGGGGGGGATGCCCATCACACCTTGTATTTTGCAACCAAATTGTTTCAGACAGAGCTCTATGAATTCGTTTGCTTCCGAAGGTAAAATCCCTGCTTTTTGTGGCTCTTGTCCAATATTAATTTGAATAAATAAGTTGGGGCATCGCCCAGTTTTATCAATTGCTTTTTGTAAGGGGTTTAGCAACGCAACGCGGTCAATTGTTTCAATGACGTTAGCAATTTTAACAGCATCGAGGATTTTATTGGTTTGGATAGCGCCGATAATATGTAATTGAATATTAGGATGTGCTTCAATCAGAGGCGTGAATTTTTCCTTGGCTTCTTGAATACGGTTCTCACCAAAAGTAAAATGATGATGGTCAATTACTGATTGAATGGCTGTGATCGGGTTAAATTTCGATACCGCAACTAATTGAATATCGTTGGGTTGACGACCACAACGCAAAGCAGCTTGCTCGATATTTTGTATAATTTTATCAAGATTTTGTTGTATATTAATATCGTTCATTATAAAAATCAGTATAGATGGAAATTCTTTTTATACTAGAATGAACAGGATGCTTTATCCATCATTTTTTTCCCATAGATGTTCGCGCAACTGTGTGATGTTGGCTTTACGTGCTTGGAATTTTTTTCTTAGATAACTGTAAAAAAACCAATCTTTTAGGAAAAAAGGTGTGAATTCATAGAGCATCTTTTCAAGTTTATTCCACTGAACCTTTTTACGATCTGCTCGTCGTTCAGAAGGCATACACCAATGTTTAGCAGAATAATATGTCTTTCCAACTTTAAGTAAACGATGGATAACTTCGTGATCCATCAGGACATATGGCCATATATTTTGGTCAAATCCTCCGACTTGTCTTAAACTTTCTGTGCGGAACGTTTGGGCATATCCACCCGCATGGCATTGTTTGCTGAATATTTTTGATTTTCTGACAATTTTACGGCATCTTTTCTGGCTTTGATAGTCGTAATAAGGGGCATAAATATCACAAGCCATTACCCCAACGATTTCGGGATCTTGTTCAAAGATATGATTGCAAAACCAAAGATAATAAGGGGGATAATAAGTATCGGCATCAATCGTGGCGACATAAGGTGTGTTAACCGCTTTTAATCCTGTTTGTAAAGCAAGGGTTTTTCCAGGCTGGGCTTCATATAGATACACAACATCAATATCTGGATAGGCAGCTAATGTTTTCTTAGCAATCTCTTCGGATTCGTCATCGGATGCATTATTGATTAAAATTAATGTAAAATCTTTGAAATGTTGAGAGCAAATTGACTCTAGTGTGCCAGGCAAGAAATTTTTTTCGTTATAATAAGGCAGCAAGATAGACCATTTCTTCATGGTGAAAAGTAACGTTCCTTGTCGTGGTATATTAAAATAAAGATACTATAATAAGCAGAAATGTGGCATATTTAAGGGATGTAGGATTGAAAATATGTATTTAAAGAGTACAACAAAGAAAATCCCATCAAACCGAAAACTGTAAGATTAAGTCAGAAATAATGAATAAAGAAAAAGACGACACACGTCAAATCGCTTTTGAAGCACTTTGTCAAGTTTTGGAACGTAACCGTTCTTTGGATGCTGTTTTAGACCATCTATTATCTCGTCATGCGGATAGTCGCGACAAAGCTGCTGCTTATCGATTAATTGTGTGCTGTTTACGACAAAAGGGCGTATTAGAAGCCATTATTGAACCTTTATTACGACGAGCGCCCCCTCAGCCTGTTTCTGTCATTTTGTTGTTAGGTGTTGCACAAATTATATTTTTGGAAACACCAAGGCATGCGGCAATTAATACAACGGTGAATTTGGCTCGTAAAAACGGATTTTCTGGGTTTACAGGTTTGGTGAATGCGGTTTTACGTAAAGTCGCCGATCAAGGAAAAGAATGTTTAGAAGGGCTCGATCAAGAGCGTTTAAATTTACCATCTTGGTTATGGCAAGAATGGGATAAAGCAGGCTTTCATCCACGCCAATTAGCGCAATGCTTGAATTATGAAGTGCCTTTGGATCTTTCCGTAAAAGCGGGTTTGTCTGCTCCAGAGGGTGGAACATTATTATGCGCAGATAGCTATCGTTATCCCGTCGGCACAAAAGTCAATCATTTGTCTGGATTTGAAGAAGGACAATTTTGGGTGCAAGATGTGGCTGCTTCATTACCTGCATATTTACTGAATGTGCAACAGGGTGAAACAGTCGCCGATTTATGTGCTGCACCTGGTGGAAAAACCGCTCAGCTTGTGATGGCTGGCGGACAAGTCGTGGCTGTTGAAAAAGATCCAAAACGCATTAAACGCTTAAAAGAAAATTTGGCTCGCTTGCAGTTACAGGCAAAAATTGTGCAATCGGATGCTGCTCAATTGCAATATAAAGACGAATTTGATGCAATTTTATTAGATGCCCCATGTTCTGCCACAGGTATTTTTCGACGCCATCCAGACGTGTTACATATCAAAAAACCAAAAGAAATTAGCACATTGGTCAACGTGCAACGTCAATTAATCCAGGCAGCCCTAAACTATTTAAAACCAGGTGGGCGGTTAATGTATAGTGTTTGTTCGTTACAAACGGCCGAAGCGGAAGAGCAAGCACGATATATGTCTAGTTTGCCTGAATTATCCCCTTTACCATTAACCGTTGATGACGTTCCGTTTTTGCCCGAAAGTATTACAAAGGAAGGCTGGGTTAGGACATTGCCCTCTATGTGGTCAGAAAAAGGGGGATTGGATGGATTTTTTATGGCTAGATTTATTAAAAAGTGATTTACTATGATGTATGAACGCAATTTTGCTAAAAAAACAGAGAAATTGGCAAAATTGTATGAATATCATATTTCTTTTTATCTGATTTAATGTCATTTTATTGAACTATTACAATAAAGTGTGAATCCTTTTATCATTCGAATGGAGTTTTTATGCCAGCTTTAGCCGTTCCTCTCATTGCCCCAAGTATCCTTTCTGCAGATGCTGCTCGTTTTGGTGAAGAAATCAAGGCCGTTGATGAACAAGGTGCGGATTGGATTCATTTGGATATTATGGATGGGCATTTTGTGCCGAATATGACGTTTGGTCCTTCGGTTATCAAAGCGTTGCGACCTTACAGTAAACTCCCTTTTGATGTGCATTTAATGATTCAACCTGTCGATTTATTCATCGAGCCTTTTGCCAAGGCAGGGGCAGATCATATTTTATTCCATATCGAAGCAGGTCCACACGCACATCGTACGTTACAAACAATCAAATCTTTTGGAATCAAAGCAGGGATTGTATTATGTCCGTCAACCCCAGCACAGGCAATTTCTGAAGTCTTGGATATGGTGGATACAATTTTAGTTATGACCGTCAATCCAGGCTTTGGCGGGCAAAAGTTTATTGCAAGCCAACTGCCAAAAATACAACAAATTCGCCAAATGGCTGATGCCACAGGACGGGATATTCGTATCAGTGTTGATGGCGGTATCACAGAGGAAACAGCACCATTAGTGATTAAGGCTGGGGCAGATGTTTTGATTGCTGGCACATCGGTTTATGGTCAAAAAGATTACCGTCAAGCGATGAATGCATTGCGTGGAACAGATAGAAAATAACAATTATTTATTATCTGTTGAACAAGAAGGGGGCAGGTCAGGATGGCTTTACAAAGCATGCTACGAAAAATGCGGCTGTCTTTGGCACGTTTGCCCCCCGTTGGTTATGGTAAACTCCCGTTAAATCCAGCCTATTTCTTGCGTGATTTATGGAATGGAAATTCCATTTATGGAATGCATCTGACCAAAGGGGAATTGATCTACAAAGATTATATCATCCCTTTGCAGCCAGGATTGTGGGGTAAGCAAAATATTCCTGTTGATGGGTTATGCAAGATTTACGATTTTTCTTGGTTACGTGATTTACGGGAATTTGGCACTGATAATGCCAGATTATGCGCACGTGCTTTAATCGTTGATTGGATGAGCCGTCCACCCAATACTCAGCATAAGGTTGCTTATCGTAGCGATATTTTAGGAAAGCGACTAATAAATTGGCTGGGTCATTATGATTTTTTTGCCTCCTCGGCAGATGAGGCATTTAAACGGCAATTCATGCATCGTGTTCTAATAGAAGGGCGTTATATAACAGCCATGTTACCTCCAACCGCAGGCAGCTATTATGCATTTGCGATGTTGAAAGGGGTCATGGCTGTTTCATTGTGCTTGCCAGAACAATTTGATTTATCCGTAAAAATAACCCGATGTTTAAAAAATGAGCTGGCCAACCAAATTTTAGAAGATGGTGTTCATATAGAGCGTAACGCCGAAATCCAATTAATGGTGTTACAAGATTTGGTTGAAATCAAATTAATGTATCAACTTACTAAACAACGACCACCCAATGAATTAACTAGTGCTTTGGATAATCTGAGCAGAGCATTAAGAGCACTACGCCATGGTGATGGTGGACTGGCTCTATTTAATGGATCAAACGAATCAAATCCGCAATCCATTGATCGTATTTTATTTCATGCAACCCAAAAACGCGTTGCGATGACCAATATGACCAAAGGGGGATATATTCGTTGTTATGCCAACAGGGCGACTTTGTTGGTTGATAGTGGAACACCTGCGGACATTGGCCGTAGAAGTAAGCATGCAGGGTGTCTTTCTTTAGAATTCTCGGTAGGTAAACAGCGTGTTTTTGTCAATTGTGGGGCGGGTGAAACCAAAACATGGCGATCAATTTTGGGATGTACCGCTGCGCATTCTGTACTTGATTTGAATGGCACGGATTCAGTAGAATTCGTGCAGGGCAAAGTGGCCTCTCATTTCGAAGCCGTTGCTAAACACCATATAGAGGAGGGTGCACATCTTCTAGAGATGGGGCATAATGGCTGGTTAAAACGTTATGGTGTTATTTATCAGCGAATTATTTATTTATCGTCAAATGGTCAAATCTTGAAAGGCGAAGAGCGTATCGACGGCCCTCAACAATATCCTTTTATGGTGCGTTTTCATCTTCATCCTTCTATTGTCGTTGAAGAGGATTTTATTGAGTTTGTCAATGGTAAGCCCGAGCATGTTTATGCATTAATGGCCAATAATCCTCATGAAGGTCGACAAATTTGGTGGTTTCGGTTTTCTGGTGCAAATGCAAGAATAGAAGAAAGTGTTTATTTTGGTAGTGGTAGCCGTGTATTAAGCAAACAAATTGTGTTATATGTAACGGTTCCAGAGAAGAAAAATAAGGATGAGGTCGTTTCTGTTCAAACAGAATTATTATCCAAGACAGATGAAACACACGAAGTCGATACTCAAACGGTATTGGCTGAACAACCAGAGGAAAGTTCAGATTATGTGGCTATTTTTCATAATAAAAACAATGATCAAGGAAGTTGGCAGGAAAGCGATCCTGCTTTACATTCTGAAACAGTGCTTGAAACAACTGTGCCGCAAGAAACGGTAATATCAGAGCCGACAGAGAATCACGAAAAAGAAAAGCACGCTCTTGAAACGGATAACCCCATAGAAGAAGTTGATGCACCGCAAATTGTTCGCTGGGCGTTGCACCGTAAATTATAGATTGTCATTATGAAAATTCTTGAAGTCACTAATGTTGATTTTTCATTATATCAGTTCCTACTGCCCTTGATGCGCGGTTTAAAAGCACAAGGACATGAGGTCATTGGCGTTTGTGCAGAAGGGGATTTGTTAACCAAGGTTCGGCAAGAGGGTTTTGACATTCAGACAGTGCCCTTTATTCGTTCCTATGCGCCCATCGGTCAAATAAAGGCACTATGGGCGATTTATAAAATTATAAAACAGGAAAAGCCTGATATTGTTCACGCACATATGCCTATTAGTGGTTTTTTGACCAGACTGGCAGCGTTTTTCTGTGGTACGCCGATCATTGCTTATACATGTCATGGTTATTTATTTAATCAAGCAGGACAAGGGGTTAAATCTTGGATCAGACGCGGATTATCGTTTGCTTTGGAATGGTCTGCTGGACAAATTACTGATTTATATATGACGGTTTCTGCCGAAGAAGCCAAAGATGCTAAAAAATTAAGAATACATTCACAACCTGTTTATATTGGGAATGGCAGAGATCCTGTGAAATTTGCACCAGATTCAACCATTCGTTCTGCAATACGTCTAGAGATTGGGATTGATGACGATAAAACAGTGTTTCTAATTGTTTCTCGCTTAGTGCGTCACAAAGGATATCCTGAATTATTAGCAGCATTTATGGCACTTGCTGCACGAAATATGAATATCGAACTATGGATTGTTGGGGAAAGATTATCTTCCGATCATGGACATGCGTTAGATCGTGCATTTGACACCGCCAAAGAAAAATTAGGTGATCAGCTTCGTTTATGGGGATACAGAGACGATATTGACCAATTGATGAAAGCGGCGGATGTTTTTGTGCTACCCAGTCATTTCGAAGGGTTACCTATGTCTATTGTCGAGGCAATGTTGTCGGAATTACCCGTCATAAGCACCGCAATTCGTGGCCCACGTGAACAAGTAGAGCATAAAAAGACGGGGTTATTAGTGCCTGCTGGCTCAGTGCAAGAATTGGCAAAGGCGATGGCATGGATGATTGAATATTCAAAGGAACGTCAAGCAATGGGTCGGCTTGGTCGACAACGTGGCGTGGCGTGTTTTACTGAAGAGCAGCAATTACAAAAAGCAATGCGGACATTATTACCCCATTAACGCTTTATGAGTGTTTTTGTAAATCCTGTATTAACCATAATTGAATGACGGATAGAATATAAGTTTGCTCATCTGAGGTCAAAGGACGTTTTTGAGCAATCTGATACCATTTTTGCAGGCATCCTCGACAACAAGTTGCCGTAGCGTGTTGGGCGATAAAGACAGGATGTCCTTTCCAAGGGGTTTGCTTGCCATCATTTTTAGGCTCGGCTGGAGCAAGTCGCTGCGCGATAAAATCATGCGCGTGAGACATAATTTTATCCATTCCTTGCTGATCTAGATACGCAAGTTCATTGTCTTTTAACGTAAAACGAGCCCGAAAAGTAGAATTATGTAATCGTTTCAAAATATCATGAGGTGAGGGAAGAGGCATGTTTGCGAGTTTCTTGTTATATTTTGTGGGGAGTTTCCTTGTCGAAAGGATCAGTGCGTTAATGCATTTCAGAATATAATTTTTTTTATCGAACCATACATTCCCTCATGCTCGATTTCCCCAAAATGAGGATTCATCATTAATATAAGAGATAATACCAGAATATGATTTTTAGGGCATGTTGATCCATCGCCATCATGTTTTTTCAGGCAAAAGTAGGCTCAACGTCATCGGGTTTGACGTATTACCCCATGAACAGAATGGGCATTAGATCATGATTAATTTCATGTCCCTTTTTCAAGAATTTGAAATAAACTCCATTTGCTCTTCAGATATTATGAATTTTTATTACATTGATTTCATATTAAATCCACGCCAACTTTATTTCGTTTAACCACAAATAGTCTCAATTTTATCATACCGATATAATGTTTGTTATTTCTTACATCCTTCGGTAATACCTTTATAAACAGGATCAGCACCTTGCTGTAAATAAGCCAAGATTTGTGGGCTATTATAGATATAAAACCGTGGCATATCGCCCAATAATTGTAATCGTTTAACCACAGAGGCAAAATTTAAATAAGATTCAGTGCCACTGACTGGGATATTTTTATCAGCGATCACTTCTGAAGGTTTCCTATCTAATACAGAAAGATCCGCTTTTTTATCTTGGATCAATAGTTTGGCAATCGTGATATCCCCTAAGACGCACATATCGATGGTAACACTGGTATCTTTGGTATTTTCGTAACATTTTTCTACTGCCGAGCCCAATCCTTGTAACCCATTTTGACAGTAAGGAGGTGTGAATTGCTTAATAGCCGTTTCAATTGTCAAAGGCAGCATCGCAACAGGTGCAGGCACTGCATTAGCCGTCAAAGGGAAAAACAATAATAAAGAGATAAAGGGCAGGTATTTTTTGATCATAATCGTTATGTTTCAATTCATCGTATATAGGGTCAGAATAGTAAATTACTGTTTATTCTATGAAATATAAAGTTTTTTTACTCTTTATTTTTTATTCAACTCAGGTGAGAATACTAAATTTTTAGAGATATCTTACACAGCTAAATAAGTCGATGGTAAAAACCAACAGGATTATTACAAAATATTTCTATTCAAGTATAGCAATGATAACTGGAATGCAATGGCATAAATTGTGCACTTTGTATAATTCTTATGAACAAATATGGACTAAGTTTCATCAGATGATTGGATTTGCTTTCCTAGTACAGAATGCTTTCGACCATAGCTGTAATATCCAAAAAAACCAACCAATGCATAGGAAACTAATAAAATCATTGGAATAGGATTATGATGAAATATAGATGCAACCATATCAATCAATAGCGGAACAATCATCGTTAAACAACACATAATGCCTAACAACGGAATATATCCAATCCATACTCCTTTTATTTTAAAACCTCCAAAAGGTACTTTAAAAGGACGTGGTAAATCTGGATGTGCATTCCGTTGCCAGATAACGGTTAGGCATACAATACTAAACGCAGTGGCAGTCCCAAGGCTGACCAAATCGCTAATAATATCTATAGGCAAAAAAGCAGTGGCAACGGAAACGCATATACCTAAAATGAGCGTGCCTAGCCAAGGCGTTTTGTATCGAGAATGTAATTTACAAAATGCAGGGGGTAATAATCCGTCTTTCGCCATGATGAAAAAAATACGGGTTTGACCATATAATAATACCAACATAACAGAACATAGCCCAATAACAGCGCTGATTTTCAAGGTCCATGTTAAGAATGGAATATTGATATAATTGGTGGCAATCGCTAATGGATCGGAAACATTTAATTGTTTGTAAGGCACGACACCGACTAAAACAAAAGCAACCCCAATATAGATTAAAGTGGATATAACCAAGGAGGCAATAATGCCAAAAGGAATATCAGTTTGTGGTTTTCTTGCTTCTGATGCGGCGGTAGAGACGGCCTCAAAACCAATATAAGCAAAAAATATGGTCGATGCAGCTCTGAATATTCCTGTTGTCCCAAAATTCATAGTACCTGTTGATTCAGGGATAAAAGGGGTTAAATTCACAGGGTTAATATAGAAAATTCCAATGGCAATAAATAATATTAAAATCCCAACCTTTAATGTCACGATAATTCCATTGATTGTTGTAGATTCTGAAACACCAAATAATAAGGCAATTGAAGCAATAATAACCGAAATTGCACCAACCAAGTCAATCGATTTGGTAACCATAATTCCTTTGCCATATCCTTCGGGTGATGGTTGAAACATCGGATGATGGATAAAGGAAGGTAGGTTAATATGAAAATCTTGTAGCAAAGAGGCGCTGTAACTTGAAAAGCCAGAGGCTACGGAAACGGCTGAAATCCCATACTCCAACAGTAACAGCCATCCAACTGCCCATGCAAACTTTTCACCTAATGAAGTATAAGCATAACTATATGCAGACCCCGCAACGGGGATTGTAGAAGAAAGCTCACCATAAGAAAGTGCAGTAAAGAGACAAGCAATTGCGGCAATAATGAAAGATAATACAACAGCCGGTCCTGCGAAATTAGCTGCGGCAGTACCTGTCATAACGAAAATCCCTGCACCGACTGTGGCACCTACTCCAATGGTGGTAAGACGCCAAGGGCCTAAACAACGACGCAAACCGTGGGAGTTCGCTTCTTTTGTAATTTGTTCAAGGGATTTACGTTTTGAAATAAGGGACATACTTAAAATTTAATTGGCGGTAAAATCAGTTCTTCATTGAACAACTGATTTACTCGTGAAATGTAAAACAGTAATCGTCAAAGCACGCTGTTTAATAAGGCGCTCTTTGACGAAAAATATTAATCTGGTAGCGATTCTTTGCGTTGTTTAATGATGTCCTGGACATGTTCTTCAATCGCTAGACCAATTTTATCTGCTTCATTAGCAAAAATATGATTGGCTTTTGGTAAGATACGGTAGTCTACATCAATGCCTTTTTGTGCATTCAGCTTTTCAACAAGTTTATCGATTTCCCCAACAGGTACTATTGTATCGGCTTCACCTGCAATCATTAATCCACCACAAGGACAAGGAGCCAAAAAGTTAAAATCATAATGGTTAGCAAGCGGAGCGACGCTGATCCAGCCTTGGATTTCAGGGCGGCGCATCAAAAGTTGCATCCCAACGAACGCACCAAAGGAATATCCGCTGATCCAGAGTTCATTGGAGTTTGTATTGGCCATTTGCAACCAATCCAACGCAGCGGCTGCGTCAGAGATTTCACCAATGCCACCATCATATTCCCCCTGAGAGCGTCCAACCCCCCGAGAATTATAACGTAATACAGAAAAACCCAAATTTTGAAACGTTTGATACATCGTATAGGTAATACGATTGTTCATCGTTCCCCCTTGCAAGGGATGTGGGTGAAGAATTAACGCAAGAGGGGCGTTAGGTTCATGAGAATGATGATACCGCCCTTCAAGACGACCTGCAGGACCTGCAAACATTACCTCTGGCATATAATTATCCGTTAGTTAGATATAATGATAAACTGGATTGTTGGAAAATAATCACAGAGCTTACTTCTATAAAACGATTTTATATAAAGGAAAAGCATTTTTAAAGAATTTAATCATCTCACTGTGATTAAATTACATAATATTCGTCTTATTTTGTCATTTTATAATAAGTTATGAAATTATCCTTTTTTTCCTTGAGAAAATATTGGTAAATTTTGTAAACTAACTGACCATTTTCCTATATTGAAGATTTAAAATGAATAAGCCTGTTTATCTAGACGCGAATGCCAGCGAACCTGTTCGAGATTCTGTTATATCAGAGATGGTCAAAGCGTTGCATATCACGGGCAACCCTTCTTCTGTTCATGCGATGGGGCGGCGTTGTTATCATATGATCGAGGATGCACGTGAAGTGGTTGCAGATCATTTCGGTGGCGATGTTCAAAATTGTATCTTTACCTCTGGTGGAACAGAAGCCGATATTTTGGCGATTCATGGACAAAAGCAAGATCGCCCCCTATGGGTTGGTGCAACGGAACATCCCGCAATCAGTCAAATTGATTATCCTAAAACCATTTTACCCGTGACTCAGCAAGGTATTGTTGATCTGGGCTTTTTAGAGCAATCACTCCAACAGGCGGAAACGCCACCGTTGGTCTGCTTAATGCTGGCGAATAGTGAAACGGGCGTACTGCATCCTATCCAAGAAGCAGCGGAACTGTGTCATCACTATGGTGCTTTGCTGCATGTCGATGCGGTTCAGGCCGCAGGGCGTATAAAAATTGATCTGTCAGAACTGGGCGCAGATAGCTTGGCGATTTCTGCTCATAAAATGGGTGGGCCTAAAGGAATTGGAGCTTTATTATTGGCATCAGGAAATATCAGAGGGGCTAAACGATTAGATCCTTTGTTTGTTGGCGGTGGTCAAGAACAAGGACGTAGAGGCGGGACACAAGCACTACCAATGATCGTCGGAATGGCGGAAGCTGTAAGGGCTTCTTATATTCAAGATCGAACGGCTATTATTAAAATGCGTGATGCGATTGAAGCAGCAGCGAAAAAACACGGTGCTGTGGTTTGTGGAGAGGGTGCCAAGCGGTTGGATAATACGTCTTGTTTAGCATTCGAAGGGAAATCAGCCCAGCAACAGTTGATGGCCTTGGATATGGCAGGGTTTTGCGTGTCGACGGGATCGGCTTGCTCTTCGGGTAAAGTGGCAAAATCCCCTGTGTTAATCGCCATGGGATTACAGCATTTGGCTGGCTATAGTATTCGTGTTTCTTTGCCTTGGAATAATAACGAACAAGAAACAGAACAATTTATAGAGGCTTATTGTCGAATGGTTGCTTCATAGAGATTTGTAAAGGTTGAGATATCTTGGATCAATGTATCTATTTAGATTATCAAGCGACTACCCCTTGTGACCCACGAGTCGTGGAGGCAATGTTGCCTTATTTCACCAATTCTTTTGGCAATGCCCATTCGGATCATGCGTTGGGGCAACAAGCCCAACATGCGGTTGAACACGCACGAGCGCAAGTAGCTGGATTATTAGGCGTTTCACCAACCGAAATTATTTTTACTTCTGGTGCGACGGAAGCCAATAATATCGCCATTCAAGGGGCTGTTAAATATTTACTAAAACAAGGTAATCCAGCGCGCAGAGTTATTACGGTTTGTACAGAGCATAAAGCTGTCTTGGAAACCATTCATTCTTTGGCTGAATGGGGGATTGAAATTGTTATCTTGCCCGTTGATGATGAAGGGTTGATTGATCCAGAGCATTTAAAAAAAGCTTTAGAAACGCCAACATTATTGGTCAGTATTATGGCTGCGAATAATGAAACAAGTGTATTGCATCCAATTGAGGAATTGGCTCAAATCGCGCATGAATATGGGGCTTTATTTCATTGCGATATGGCGCAAGCGATTGGTAAAATTAGTCCTTTGTCATTCCAACATATTGATCTTGCATCACTATCAGGACATAAACTTTATGCCCCCAAAGGGGTTGGTGCCTTATATATCAGCCGTAAACCCAGAGTAAGGGTGTCCGCTTTGTTTCATGGTGGTTATCAAGAAAGAGGGATTCGTTCTGGGACGCTGGCTGTGCCTTTGATTGTTGGGTTAGGGGCTGCGTGTGAGATTTTAAAGCAAGAAGGAAAGCAAGAAATTTCAGGCTTGGCACAGTATAAACAACAATTTCTAGAGGGACTACGCAAGGCAATTCCAGCAATAAGATTAAACGGTTCTTTGGAAAAATCTTTGCCAAACAGTATGAATTTATGGTTTCCTGGGGTGCAAGCTCTTGATCTTTTCAAGAAAACGCCTCATTTATATTTATCAACAGGATCTGCTTGCACGATGTCTTCTTTGATGCCGTCTTATGTTTTATTGGCGATGGGTAAATCAAAAGAACAAGCATTACAAAGTTTGAGATTATCGTTTGGTCGGATGACAACGTACCCTCAAATACAGCAAGTTATTGATGCTTTATCTTGTGCTTATGAAGATATTATGGCAGGAAGATAATCATTTTATTTAAAGGAAGTTAAAAATGCCTCGTATGACATTTATTGAACGTGACGGCACAGAACGTGAAGTTGATGCGCCTGTTGGATTGTCTGTTTTGGAGATTGCTCATAAAAATGATATTGATCTAGAAGGTGCTTGCGAAGGTTCTTTGGCTTGTGCAACTTGTCACGTTGTGGTTAATGCTGAATGGTGGGATAAGCTGAAAACTGCAGCGGAGGAAGAAGAAGATATGTTGGATATGGCATTTGGGTTGGAAAAAACCTCTCGCCTTGGATGTCAAATTATTATGACCGAAGAATTAGACGGTCTCGTTGTTCGTTTACCAAGATTGTCATAGAATAATGCGTATTATGGTTGCCATGTCTGGCGGTGTTGACAGTTCTGTCACTGCGGCTTTGTTAAAAGAGCAAGGACATGATGTTTTTGGGGCTACATTACAGTTGTATGATGCACGTGGTGTGGTGAAAAAAGGATCATGTTGTGCAGGACAAGATATTCGTGACGCCCGCAGAGTTTCTGATCAACTCGGAATTCCTCATTATGTGATTGATGCTGAAGATCGTTTTCACCAAACGGTGATAGATCGCTTTGCACAATCTTATACACGGGGGGAAACGCCAGTTCCTTGTATCGAGTGTAATCAAGGGGTTAAATTTACTGACCTGTTGAATATGGCTCGGGAATTAGGCGCAGATGCAATGGCAACTGGACATTATGTGCGTCGGATAGAAGGTGCCAATGGGGCGGAACTTCATCGTCCTGTGGATATGAGCCGCGATCAATCTTGGTTTTTATTTGCGACAACCTCTGAACAATTGGAATTTTTACGTTTCCCTTTGGGTGCAATGCCGAACAAAGATATTGTTCGTCAAGAGGCTGAACGTTTTGGATTAACGGTTGCACAAAAATCCGATAGCCAAGATATTTGTTTTGTTACGGATAAGTCTTATATTCAGATCGTTGAAAAACTATCTCCTGAAGGATTGGAAAAAGGAGAGATTGTGAATGAAACAGGCGAAGTTCTGGGACAGCATGAAGGGATCGCCCATTACACAGTAGGGCAAACCAAACGCCTGGGGAATCTTGCAATGCGTCAAGGCGACAAGCAAATGGTATTGCGTATTGATTCTCAGACCAGACGGATTGTTATTGGTCCAAAACAAGATGCGGGTCGTAAGCAATTTTATTTGCGTGATTTAAATTGGTTGATGCCTATACCCGAACAGGAAATGCGTTGCAATGTTCAAATTCGTGCGCGCGAACAAGAACGTTCTGCGACTATAAGAATATTACCAGACCAACGGGTGCAAGTTGAATTAGATGAAGTGGGTAATCCTGCCCCTGGCCAAGCATGTGTCTTTTATCAGGGCTCTCGAGTTTTGGGCGGTGGGTTTATTACTTTGGCATAATATCAAATAATATTTTTCTTTTCTTCTATAAGTTGCTGTTGTATTACAGAGGATGCCTGAGAGATGGCTTCTTTGGGTATTAGCAATGAATCGTTACATATTAGGATACCGCAGTTGTTTTTAAAATCATCTTTGACCCATATAAAATCTTATATTTTGTGTGTTCTTGCGTTATTAGTGGTATCTATTTGTTGTATCTTTGATCAGACCGCTCATGCTGCGATTAGTATTGGGTGGACTAATCAAGTTGACTTAGCAAAAATTGCACAAGTCAATGGTGCTTATCGCAAAGCATTAGGGGAGCGGATTTATTGGAAACAATATGATGATGATTTCCAAATGCTTCACGATTTGGCGATTGAAAAAATTGATTTTGCCCCTGTTGGATTAATTGCCTTGACCTCTGCGGTGACAGCGGGTCTACAAGTACGCATTATTGCCATTAGTTCGCAATATGGCACAGGTAGTGGATTGGTTTTGCGTAACCAAAGCCATATTGATAAACCAGAATTTTTGGTTGGAAAAAAGATTGCTGTGCCTTTTCTTACTTCTGCTCATTATAGTTTGTTAAAAGCATTAGAACATTGGAAAATTGACTTTCATCAAGTTCAGTTAATTAATATGCCTGCTGATAAAATCGAAGATGCTTGGAAAAAAGGGGATATAGACGGGGCTTATGTTGATGGGATTACGTTGCTACATTTCCAAAAAGATGGACATGTATTGGTAACATCGCAACAGCTTGCGGATTGGGGAAATCCCACCTATGTTTTTTGGGTGACAATGGATAATAAGATTGCTGAAAAGCCTTATAGTGTTGAACCTTTTGTCAATACAACGTTAAGTATGATTAAAGGATTTAACCAACGAAAAGACCAATTAACGCCGCAGTCTAAAGATGTTGTAGATGTTTCGAAATTATTAAAAATTTCTCCAGAAGAAACATTGACCTTATTAAAAGGCAATCTTTATATAGGACAAAGAGAGCAATCTTTGATATTCGAGCGTCGTTTACCTGTATATCTAGGAAATGTTGCTTTATTTTTACGTAGTTTAAATGTGATGAATAATGTTTTATCAGATTATTTGATTTACATTTATCCAAGTTTTGTTGATGACGCAAAGATCAAATAGTTATTTACATTCTATTAATCATTAAGAAGGAGAACGTTCTGTCATGATGGATAAAACATCAAGGATAATGACAGTGCTGCCTCCTAAAGAAGGATTTTCGGCTGATTGTGTTGGTGCGGTTGGGTTGCTGGTGCGTCGTTTAGCACAACCTAATGATTTAATCGTCGGTAGGGCGCTGACCAGCTTACCATTCCCAGGGTTGCGTTATTTAGAGATTTCTAAAAACTGGTTTTCAATCTTTATAAAAAACAAAGCATATCGTTATGGTGTGGCTAGTGTGGTTAGAAAATATCGCCCTTGTTTGATTGAAATTCATAATCGTCCTGAAATAGCTTTGTTTATTGCTCAAAGATTTCCAAAAATACCCGTAACCCTGACATTGCATAACGATCCATTGTCGATGAGGGGACTAAAGACTAGTATAGAACGCAAAAGAATATTGCGTAAAGTGCATGTTGTTGCGGTATCTCAATGGGTGAAAGAACGTTTCTTATCGCGTCAAGTTGTGGGTAATATTACTATATTGCCCAATAATATCGATCTTCAAGAAATTCCTGAATATGTTCCAATTCCAGAGCGAGAAAAAAAAATTTTATTCGTTGGTCGTGTGGTTGCAGATAAGGGGGCGGATTTATTTGTGCAGATATGTGAACAGTTTTTGCAAATAGATCCAACATGGACAGTGGAAATTATCGGTGCGGATCGTTTTGATATGAATAGTCCTGAAACGCCTTTTATTCAGCAATTGAAACATCAAATTAAGTCAAAACAGATCCATATGACGGGATACTTGCCCTACGATCAAGTATTGCAAAAGATGGCGCATGCCTCGGTGGTTATTATGCCCAGCCGATGGTCTGAACCTTTTGGTATGACGGCTTTGGAGGCAATGGCATGTGGAACTCCTTTGTTGGCGTCCTTCGTGGGGGCATTGCCTCAAATCGTGGGGCAGGGTGGGTTGTTGATAGATCCTAAAAAGCCCGAACATGCGGTGCTATTATTATCTAAATTACTTAAAAATATGCAATTACGACAAGAGTTATCAGTAAAAGCGATACAACAAGCCTCTGTGTATAATAAACAAGATGCATTTCAAAGATTGGTCGCATTCAGAAAAAGAATATGCTCTGCTTTAACCGTTGAGCATTATTAATAAAAGTTTTTTTTACGCTGCGATTATTATAGAATACGGCATTATGCTGGGTTATATGGAATCGTTATTAGCATTTATATGTTGAGTGGTGCAGTTTTTATATGGTTACAAGTAAAAAAATGTCAGATTTTTTTCAATATACTTCAATTGGTGCAACGCTTATTTTGCCACTCTTTTTGACGCATTTCAGAGGGATCGCAGATGGATTAATCAGTTATGTAGCTATTTGTTTTATATTGAATTGTTTGATTAACAAAGAATGGGAGTGGACGAAACAAACTTGGGTAATGCTGATGTTTGCTTGGTGGGGATGGTTGTTGATTTGCACCATCCCTTTTGGTTCATTTTCAGGCTATGCAACAAATGGCAGCTTCTTTCAAGCGATAGGTATTGTGCGCTTCTTGTTTTTTATTATTGCTCTTCAACAATGGGTGTTAAGAGAAGTAAAATATCGCAGATGGTTGGCTTATGTGATTATATTTTGTACCGTTTACATTTTACTTAATATGCTAGCTCAGCTCATTATCGGGTATAATATTTTAGGGATGCCACGTTATCTTGATGGAACTTTGACGGGTCCTTATGAACATCCTCGGGCTGCTGCACCATTATCACGTATTTTATTACCGGTTACTTTGGCTGGTTGTGCTTATTTATTATGGGAATATAAAAAACCTAAAGGTCAAATTTATACATTATTATGCTTGCTATTTGTGATTGGAATGATGGTCTTGGCAGGACAAAGAATGCCTTTTGTTTTATTTGTATTTGGTTTAGCAATCGCAACGATTTGGTTAAAATATCTGCGCGTTGTCGCATTGGCAGCGCTGGTTGCAATTCCTATGTTGATACTTGTGACTGCTTTTACCTCTCCTGAAAGTTTTAATCATTTGGTAACGCATTTCATAGACCAAATGTCCCATTTTTCATCCAGCCCTTATGGGTTAGTGTATGTCAGAGCATTCGTTATGGGGATTATGAATCCGTGGGCAGGGTTAGGGTATGATGCGTTCAAGCATGCTTGTGGTAATCCAATTTATTTTCATGGCTGGCCATTTTGGGATCCAAGCTCTGGAAATGGTGGGGGAGCAATTATTTGTTTAACGCATCCTCATAATCATTATTTACAGATTTTTATTGATGCGGGTATTCCTGGATTACTATTATTTATTTTAACGATTTGCAGTTTATTGATTGAGCTGACAAAAGGATTAACAATCACAGTAACAACCAAAAATCAAGCCATTCAAAAAGCATGGTGTGTGGGATTATTTGCAGCAGTTTTTATTCATGAATGGCCTTTATCCTCGACGAGCAGCTTTTTTAATATGCCTTTGGGGGGATGGTTTTTCTTATTACTGGGCATGGGTCTAGCATATAGTTGGGATTATCAAACAACAATCAAAGAAAGAGAGAGTAGAGATGTCTGAAATTAAAGATACAGTGCCAGTGACGGTTCTGACAGGATATTTGGGTGCAGGTAAAACGACTTTGTTAAATCATATTTTAACGCAACAACACGGTAAGAAATATGCGGTGATTGTGAATGAATATGGTGAATTGGGCATTGATAATGATTTGGTCGTTGATGCAGACGAAGAAATCTTTGAAATGAATAATGGCTGTGTTTGTTGTACGATCCGTGGGGATTTGGTGCGTATTTTAGGCACATTGATGAAACGCCGCACGAAATTTGATGGGATTATTGTGGAAACGACGGGTCTGGCTGATCCTGCGCCTGTGGCACAGACTTTTTTTGTCGATGAAGATGTAAAGCAAAAAACCAGACTGGACGCGGTGATTGCTGTGGTTGATGCTCAACATGTGACGCAAACCTTGGATGATAGCAAAGAAGCGGTCAATCAAATCGCATTTGCTGATGTGATTTTGCTGAACAAAACTGATCTTGTGGATGAAAAGACCTTAAAAACAGTCGAGCAATGGGTTAAAGCGATTAATCCTTATGTGGCTTTATACCATACGCAAAAAGGTCAAATTGCATTAGATAAAATTTTAAATCGTGGTGGGTTTGATCTAAAAAAAGCCTTGGAACTCGCACCAGATTTCTTGGATAATCATCACGATCACGATCACGATCACGATCACGATCACGATCACGATCACGATCATAAGCATGACCATGACCATGATGCACATCATCATCATGGGGATGGCGTGACTAGCATTTCTTTATTGGAAGATAAACCTTTAGATTCAAAACGCTTTGACCTTTGGATAGGTTCTGTTTTGCAACAATTTGGTGTCGAGTTGTTACGTACTAAAGGAATATTAAATTTCTCTGATTCCAAAGAATGTTTTGCGTTTCAAGCCGTCCACATGATGGCTGATGGGGATTTTATTCGCCCTTGGAAAGAAAATGAAAAAAGATGTTCTAGGTTGGTCTTCATCGGTCGCCATTTAGATGAAAACAAACTTCGCGATGGCTTTAAAAGCTGTATTGCTCAGTAAGAGAAGATAGGAACAAACATGCAAGCACCACTTCAATTAATTGACAGCCGAGGACAATTTAAAGAGGTTGAAGGCAATATCATTGGCTGTGTTCATTCTCAAGACGGTCAATATATTGCTTTTGCGACTGCGGATGGGGATTTATGGTTGGTTGCTCGTAAAGACTTGCAACAACCTAACAATTGGCAAAAATTACAGCCTCATGAAGGGGGAATATTATGTCTATCACAAGATATGACGCCCTCTGGCTTTATTACTGCGGGCGACGATAATAAAATTTTACGCACTATTCCAGGAAAAGAGCCTGAATTATTGCTAAAAACCAAACGATGGGCAGAGCGTATGGTCACTTGGTTTGATGAAACCAATGTTGGCATAATGGTTGCTTTTACAGTCGGGAAAGAGGTTCATATTTATCAAGATCATTTTGATGAACCGAAAACCATTATAGAACATGAATCAACCGTCAGTGATTTGGTGTTTAACCAAGATGGTCAAAAGTTGGTAACTTCTTATTATAATGGTGCTACTTTATGGTCTTTGAAAGACAATACCAAGGTTAAAGAGTTTACTTGGAAAGGCAGCCACTTGGTTGTTGCATTGCATCCACAGGAAGAGGCGATTGTAACCTCTATGCAAGACCACGATCTACATGGGTGGCGTGTTTCTGATGGTCATAATATGCGCATGAGTGGGTATCCAGTGAAAGTACAATCACTTAATTTCTCTAAAGAAGGTAAGTGGTTGGCAACCAGTGGTGCTGAAGCAGTGGTGATGTGGCCTTTTTTTGATGGGGGGCCGATGGGCAAACCACCTGTTGAATTGCCTGGTATTCCTGGTGGATATTGCACGATTGTGCGGTTTCATCCTGTTTATGGGGATTTGCTGGCCGCAGGGTTTATTGATGGCAGTGTTCTATTAATCAGCCCAGATGGGGAAAAAGTATTGCCAATCAGCTTGGGGCAAGACAAAGCATTTGGCGCAATTACTGCTTTGAACTTTAACAATTCAGGTGATATCTTGTGCTTTGGTACTGAAAAAGGCATTATTGGATTGGTCGATTTGGCAGCATCAGCATAGGTAACTTCTGATGGTTTTCGAGCAAATTATCGACCTTGTTTTTGTATTTTATGAATAATTTTTCCTAATTCATATCGTTCATCACAAATTTGGAAAAGCTCTCTGTTTGGGGCGGCTTTTCCACGAAAAGACCCATGCCATAAGGTAACAAGAATACCTGATTGCTTAACCGCCTGGATTGCAGGGATCAAGTCACCATCCCCTGTGGCAATAATTAAGTGGTCAATCTGTTTCGTCAAAGCAAGTTGCATCATATCAACAACCATCAAGATATCGACGCGTTTTTGATGAAAGCTGAGCGAATTACCCTCTTGATCTTCATATTTAGACAAGAAACCAAGCCTTACTTCGAAATGAGGAAGGAATTTCAGCGCCTCGAAGAAATTCATTTTTCCTTCATAAAGGTTTCTATCGTCTTCAGCTGTTGAAAAATCCAAGCTGGGCAGACAATTATAGTAAAAAGTTCTGAATAAAGAATGGTCCGAAGTGATTTCTTTCACTAACTTTTCGTAGTTAATTTGTAAATTAGGAAATTCTTGCCGTGTAATATATTCAATATACCCAGCGTCAAGAAGAATTGCACAACGAGAAGGAATTTGCATATTTATAACCAATTTAATTCAGTAATGCCCGTATACTATGCGAATTCTGTTAAAAAATATATATTTTAATTGGAAAAAATCAAAAAAAATATAAATTTATCGAAACGTTAATTTTTGGTTATTTTGGAATCGTTATTTTTGCTTCGTTTTCAGGTTCAACATGAATATTAACGGAAATCAAACCAACTGCTTTTCTCAGAGCCATTTCAATTTTGTCACATATTTCATGGGCTTTGTAAACATTCATTGTGCCAGGAACAACCAAATGAAAATCAATGAACGTCATTGCACCGACTTGGCGAAAGCGAACCATATGGAACTCTAATGCTTCGGTGGCATTTGCTTTGATGATTTCGTAAATATGTTCTGTGACTTGCTTTGGCGGTGCTTGATCCATTAACCCGTTAAAAGAGTCAACAATCACGTGTAATCCCACGCGTAGAACATTAATAGCAATACAAAAGCCTAAGATCGCATCCAGCAAAGACCATTGAAACAGTGGGATTAAAATGAAGCCACAAATTAGCCCCACTGTTGTCCAAACGTCCGATAAAATATGCTCTCCACCAGCAATCAACGCAGGAGAACAATATTTTCTACCGACTTTGATCAGAATAATACACCAAAATAAATTGACGATACCCGCAGAACCATTGAATAATATCCCAATAAAAGGTGCTGTGGGCAGTTTAGGATGCTGCCAAGCTTCGACTGATTCATATAAAATTAATGCCGCCGTGGTTAATACGAGTAAACCTTCGATGGCTGCGGAAATATATTCTGCTTTATGATGACCATAAGGGTGTTGCTGATCGGCAGGGCGAGATGCAAAAATTAACGCAACACATCCCAAGATGGCAGCTGCAACATTAATCAATGTTTCCAGCATGTCCGAATAGAACGCAACACTGTTTGTAGTATACCAAGCTATGTATTTTAGAGTAAATACGAGGATACTGATAAAAATGCTGCCAATACTAAACAGTATTTTTTTATCTTGGATCACTTTGACAATCATAGAGGTAATTTCTATTGTTATGTTGAAATATCATACGGTTTCAGCGTGCGCTAAAAGACAAATCTCGGCTTCATGCTGTAATTCAATTTGAATGGTTGTATGTCCAATTTTAAACTGATCTTTTAACTGCTGAGAAGTAACAGATAGGAAATCATCTAAACGATGGTCAACATTACTGACCAAATGAACGGTCAACGCTGTTTCTGTGGTGCTCATTGCCCATATATGCAAGTCATGTAAATCAACGATACTGGGCAATGCACGTAAATATTGTTCGACATTTTTGCGATTGATATTGGTAGGCACGCCATCCACCGCCAAAGTCACAGAATCCTTAAGTAAAGACCAAGTTCCCATAATAATAACAATTGAAACAACAAGGCTGATAATTGGATCCAATAGGTTAAAGTTGGTAAAGAGAATAATAATCCCTGTAATGACAACCCCCAAAGAAAGCAACGCATCATAAGCCATGTGTAAAAATGCGCCTTTAATATTCAGATCTTCTTTGTGTCCAGAGGCAAACATCATGGCGGTTACGCCATTGACCACCACACCAATTGCTGCCACAATAATGACTGTCCATCCAGCAACAGGTGCGGGGTGAAAAATACGTTCGATGGCTTCTAAGATAATACCACCTGTGACGATCAACAAAATCACAGCATTGGTCAGGGATGCGAGAATAGAAGTCCTGCGATATCCATAAGTGAAGTTATCAGTTGGTTTTTTTTGCCCCAGAATTGCGGCAATCCAAGCACATGCCAACGCAAGAATATCCGAAAGATTATGTCCAGCATCGGCTAATAATGCCAAAGAGTTACCCCAAAACCCCCATGCTGCTTCGGCGATCACGTAAATCAGGTTTAACGTAATACCGACCGCAAAAGCAGTGCCAAAAGATTTTGGAACATGGTGATGTCCATGTGCATGCGAATGCGAATGTGTATGGGAGTGACCATCGCATCCATGATGGTCGTCATGTGAATGGTCATGTTCATGATGATGAGTGGAATGATCGGACATGACAGGCGATCCTTTGGGGATGAGGGTGGGATTTTAATTGATAAAATAAGAAGGATATATAAATATGTATTTAATTTTCATATTATATACTCATTTTGGTGATAAATATAAATAGTTTTCTATGCTATTTATAAGGTATATCCTGAAATAAACTTGCTTAACTATTTTATTAATATTTTTCACAGTTATAAAGCCGATGATCCGAATTACAGAACTTAAACTTCCTCTTAATCACAGTGATGCAGATTTAAAAAATGCACTCCACGAACGCCTTGCAACCCATATTATTGATTACCACATTGTTCGTCGTGGTTATGATGCACGCAGACGGGGTCATATTTTATTGGTCTATACGATTGATTGCACTGTCGAGAATGATACGGATTGTTTGAATGTTCACACGCAAGATAAACATATTCAAAAAGCACCCGAAGTGAAGTATCAATTTGTTGTTGATCGTGCTGATGGTGAACAATTATCCAGCCAGTCTTCCTATCAGCGACCGATTGTGATTGGGGCTGGGCCCTGTGGATTTATGGCTGGGCTTTTATTAGCACAAATGGGACTACGCCCATTGATTTTGGAACGTGGTAAAGCGGTTCGGGAACGCACAGTGGATACTTTTGCGTTTTGGCGTAAAACGAATTTTAATCCAGAAAGTAACGTGCAATACGGCGAGGGTGGGGCTGGAACATTCTCTGATGGAAAATTATATACGCAAATCAGTGATCCGAATCATTATGGATATAAAGTTTTAACGGAATTTGTCAAAGCGGGTGCGCCTGAAGAGATTTTATATCTCTCCAAGCCCCATATCGGAACATTCCGCTTGGTCAGTATGGTAGAACAAATCCGTGCTGAAATTGAATCTTACGGCGGATCTTATCAATTTAGTGCGCATGTTGATTCAATATTGATGGATAAAGACCGTCAAATTATGGGGGTCAAGTTGACGGATGGCACTGAAATCGCCAGTCGTCATGTGATCCTCGCGACAGGGCACAGTGCCAGAGATATGATGGCATCTTTATACAAAGATGGAGTTGCTATTCAAGCCAAACCTTTTTCTGTTGGGGTGCGTATAGAACATCCTCAATCCATGATTGATAAAGTCCGCTTTGGCCCTCAGGCTGGTCATGAAAAGCTGGGGGCAGCAGATTATAAATTAGTGCATCATGCAGGCAATGATCGTGGCGTTTATTCTTTTTGTATGTGTCCTGGTGGAACAGTGGTAGCCGCTGCTTCAGAAGAGGGGGGCGTGGTAACCAATGGAATGAGCCAATATTCCCGTGCGGAACGCAATGCCAATGCGGCATTGGTGGTCAGTGTCGACCCTCAAAAAGATTATCCAGATAATCCTTTGGCCGGTATTGATTTTCAAAGAGCATTGGAACGCAAAGCCTTTGTCTTGGGTGGATCAGATTACAAAGCTCCTGTCCAACGTGTGGAAGATTTCCTTGCTGGTCGAGCAACAACTGCATTGGGGGAAGTCATTCCTTCTTATAAGCCAGGCATCACCCCCAGTAATTTGATTGATATATTACCGAATTTTGTAGTGAATGCTATCAAAGAGGCTCTACCTTCTTTTAATCGTAAATTGTCCGGTTTTAGCTTTGCCGATGCAGTGATGACAGGTGTTGAAACCAGAACCTCTTCGCCTGTTCGTATTCCCAGAGAAGAAAATGGTAACAGTATCAATACACAAGGTCTGTATCCTGCAGGCGAAGGGGCTGGCTATGCTGGCGGGATCATGTCTGCTGCGATCGATGGAATAAAAATGGCCGAGGCTGTGGCAAAGGATTTAATGTGTAAATAATACTTGTTACGAACGTGGGGCGAATAGAATAATACTTGCCCCGATTAAACAAATTGCTGCACCTGTGATATCCCATTTATCAGGTGGGGTATCTTCGATCGCCCATAACCATATCAAAGAACAAAGAATATAAATTCCACCATAAATCGCATAAGCACGTCCAGCAACATCTACATTAACTTTAGTTAACATCCATGCGAAAAATAACAAAGAGAACGTGCCTGGGATGATCCATAACGGGGTCTTGCCCAAACGTACCCATGCCCAAAATGAAAAACATCCCGCAATTTCTGCAAAAGCAGCCAAGAAATAAAAGATAAAAGATATCATTAATTTATCCAAAAAAAAGCGCTGATTTTTTAATAGAGTTTCCGCTATAAATGAGTTATAAAGGAATAATCAAGTTGATGTAAAGCGTAACTGAATGGCAATGAATTTGTATATGGTATAACAGATATACCATATAGAATTAATTTTCGATCGATATATAACAGTTTCTTTATTATTTGTTATAGTTTTTATTTTATTTTTTGTATCTTACCTTTTTTTTATACATTCGCATCATTACATTCTTGATAGTCTTTGTGCAGCATCTTCATTAACAAAGTGTATAGGGTGTAATTATGTTCTTTGGTCTTACAGCATTGGAATTGGCGCGGTTACAATTTGCATTTACCGTTTCGTTTCATATCATATTTCCAGCGACTTCTATTGGTTTAGCCTGTTTTTTGGCGATTATTGAATGGAAGTGGCTGCGTACTGGACAGAAAATTTACTTAGATATGTTTAAATACTGGTCTAAGATATTTGCTGTTGCATTTGCGATGGGAGTTGTGTCGGGTATTGTGATGGCGTACCAATTCGGCACGAACTGGAGCGAATTTGCCCGTATTGCAGGGGGTGTTACTGGACCTTTGTTAGCATATGAAGTGTTAAGTGCATTCTTCTTAGAAGCAGGTTTCCTTGGGATCATGTTGTTTGGGTGGGGACGTGTTGGCCCCAAAGCCCATTTTGCAGCGACTATGATGGTGGCACTGGGAACATGTATGTCGATGTTTTGGATTTTATCTTCGAACAGCTGGATGCAAACGCCCCAAGGGTTTACTGTTGAAAATGGAATTATTGTTCCACATGATTGGTTGCAAATTATCTTTAACCCAAGTTTCATCCATCGATTACTTCATATGGGAACAGCTGCTTTTTTAGTGTCTTCTTTATTAGTGGTTGGGGCATCAGGATGGCAGTTATTACGTGGTCATCGCTCGCCAATGACAATGAAAGCATTTTCCATGGCGTTATGGATGGTTTTAATTACGTGTTGTGCTCAAGTTTATTTCGGGGATGCACAAGGGTTAAATACGTTAAAATATCAGCCTGCTAAATTGGCAGCTATTGAGGCACATTGGGAAACCAATACAGATAATCCAATGGCTTTGATTTTATTTACTATTCCAGATATGAAGCAGGAAAAAAATTATTACACTGTTTCTCTCCCTTATGTTGGTAGTTTGATTTTAACCCATCGTTGGAATGGTGTTGTTAAAGGGTTAAAAGAGTTCCCAGCACAAGATAGGCCCAATTCTTTAATTGTTTTTTGGACTTTTCGCTTGATGGTTGGCCTATGTTTCTTGATGATTGCGATGTCTTTTACAGCATTGTGGTTGAGGTATAAAAAACGATTATATACCAGCAAATGGTTCAGTTATTTTGCATTATTTATGGGGCCCACAGGATATATTGCGTTATTAGCAGGTTGGGTAACCACAGAAGTTGGTCGTCAGCCATGGGTTGTTTATAATATGTTACGCACAGAACATGGGTTTTCGAACACAGTTGTCGCAGATCAAGTCGGATTAAGTTTAATTATTTTTGTCACTGTTTACACGGTCGTCTTTGGTAGCGGAATATACTATATTTTCAAATTAATCAATCAAGGACCCAAAGAATATCCTTTGCATGCTTCACCTGCAAAACTGAATAGTAAGGATGAGTTATTATGATAGATTTAGCAGTTATTTGGGCGAGTATTATCGCTCTTGGTGTGCTGATTTACATTGTTCTGGATGGTTTTGATTTGGGAATAGGGATTTTATTTCCTTTTGTCAAAAGTCATAAGCATCGTGATGTGATGATGAATACGGTTGCCCCCGTTTGGGATGGCAATGAAACGTGGATGGTGTTGGGAGGGGCTGGATTATACGCGGCCTTTCCATTGGTCTATGCTACGGTTTTATCAGCCTTATATATTCCGATTATTCTGATGCTAATATGTCTTATTTTCCGAGGGGTGGCTTTTGAATTTCGTTTCAAAGCACATCGCAGTAAATATCTTTGGGATTGGGCATTTATATGGGGATCAACCCTAACCAGTTTTTTCCAAGGGGTTATTTTGGGCGCATATATCCAAGGGATACATGTGGTAAATAACGCCTATGCTGGGGGTCCTCTTGATTGGTTAACACCGTTTTCCATTTTTACCGGTGTGGGTGTTGTGATGATGTATGCTGCTTTGGGATGCGCTTGGTTAGTGATGAAAACCAAAGATGATTTGCAACAAAGTATGTATCAATTAATGCCTAAATTACTCATTGGTTTATTAGTCATTTTTGCAGGTGTCAGTTTTTATACGCCTTTTATTCATCCAGAGATCGCATCACGCTGGTTTAAGATGCCCAATTTAATGTATCTTTCACCAGTACCTGTCTTAGTGTTACTATTTTCTTGGTTGATTTTGCGTGCATGTCGGACACAAAGTGATAAGCAACCATTTCTATGTATTCTATGTTTGGTGCTGATTACTTATGCTGGTTTTTTGATTAGTTTATGGCCAAATATTATTCCACCTTCTGTCTCATTATGGCAGGCGGCAGCGCCCCATAGCAGCCAATTATTTGCTTTGGTTGGTGTTGCGATTTTACTACCGATAATTATTGGTTATACGATATTAACGTATTGGGTGTTTAAAAGTAAAGTGGGGGTAGATGATGAAGGGTATCATTAATCGTACAAAAAACTTACAATTAAAACAATGGCAATGGTTTGTTGTTTTATGGTTGTCTGGAGTGTTGTCTTTGGGTGTTGTGGCACAGTTCTTTCGAGTCATATTATTAATGGCCAAGAACAGCATTTATCATTAGAGTCTGAGATCTCTTATTATGGTGCTACTTGTATTTTATGATGTTGAGATCGATGTATAAATTTAGACAACTTGCTAAAAATATTCAATTTTTGATCGAAAGTGGGTCATGGCCTGCACATAAAAAATTACCGTCGTTAAGAGCGCAGGCTCAAAGCTCCGGATATAGCTTGATGACAGTATTAAATGCATATCAAGAATTGGAAGCAAAAGGATGGATTTATACAAAGCAAAAATCAGGATATTACGTTTCTGGGGATATAAATATATCTCCAGAACATACCAACAAAGTAGCATTAAACACCAATATTGAAATTAATTCATTGGTATTCGATCATCTAAAGAGGTTGCAACAAGATCATGTCATTCCACTAGGATCGGCCTTTCCATCGGTTCCACTATTATGCAACACTCATTTTATGAAAATTCTTTCTCAACATGCCAAACTACCCAATAGCTCGCTCAGCACTGACAGCATGCCACCAGGGTCTTTGCATCTCAGACAAATCTTAGCCAGTCGATACAGTTTAAATGGGATTTCGACGCAACCAGAAGATATTGTGATTACTTCTGGAGCATTGGATGCATTAAATTTATCTTTGCAAGCATTGACTAAACCTGGGGATTTTATCTTATTACAACAAACAATCTTTTATGGGGCTTGGCAAGCAGCAGAAAGATTGGGTTTAAATGTTATCACGATACCCGAGCACCCCGAGCATGGGTTTGATGTGAATGCGTTTGAGAGTGCTTTGAAAAATTATCCAATCAAAGTTTGTTGGTTAATGTTAAATGCACATAATCCCATCGGATTTACCGTCAGTAATGAAATTAAATTAGTGATTGCAGAGTTGTTGCATCGATATAAAGTCTATTTAATCGAAGATGATGTTTATCAAGAGCTATTTTACGAAAAACAAAAACCTTTATCAGTAAAATATTTTGATAAAGAAAATTATGTATTGCATTGTTCATCATTCTCGAAAATATTAGGCGCAGGTGTTCGGGTGGGGTGGGTGCATTCTCGACCATTTTCCAATGCAATTCAACATTTGCAATTGATGAGCACTGTTTCAGCCAGTAATTTAATGCAGCATGCATTGGTAGATTTTATCGGCACACATCATTACGAAAAACATTTGAGACAATTACGGCTAAAATTACAGAAAAATAAAAATACGTATTATAAATTATTAAAAGAAATACTACCCAAAAGTTGCAAGATTTATTTATATGCGACAGGTTATTTTTTATGGATACAATTACCCATAAATGTTGATAGCACCGTTCTATACCAACATTTGCTAGATAAAAAAATTGTAATCGCCCCTAGCATTTTGTTTCAACAAGATAATTTACCTCGAAATTATATAAGGCTTAATTGTTCTTTTAATCTTACTGAACCTATAAAAAGGGCTTTATACACCGTTGTCGAGATGATTAAAATGCTAGAACAAAATGCAGGTGCTGATGGTTCGTAAATAGTTTAATTAATTTGGTAATGCTGAGGTAAGAAACACTCCATATATGTTGCATTTTCTCCGTAAGTTTTAAGTTTTTTCTGTAAATATGAATCAGCAGAAACAACCTTAAACCCATATTTTTCCCAAAATGGTACTGAATTTTGGATTGAGATTAACGAGGCATGTTCGAATTGTTTTTGAAGTGCAATTTTGGCAAAATGTTGGATTAATAATTTCCCCACTCCCATGCCTCTGGCATTAGGATGAATAGCCAGGTCATGCAAATATAAACAATTTGGGTTGGGTTCTGTTGTTTGTGTATTGCTGTGTAATTGGGGGGGATTCCCAAGCGAGGAAGGCAAAGAAAGTAAATATCCTCTGATGCCCTGGTTATCTTTGGCAATGAAACACGTGTCGGGGCTGGTATATATTTTTGAAGCGATCACTTCTGGAGATTCTGGTTCAATTTCATGGTAACAAAGATCTTGAATTTCTAAAATATTGTCCAATTCGCGATCCGTAGCGGGATAAATATACATCGTTATTTTTTCATAAAATCAATAGGTTAAAAAACGGCATTATCTATATCATTTTGTTGAATAAAGGAAAAGTATATAAAATATTTTCAGAGCATAAAGAAATTGTTACAAACTATAATTTTGGAGTTATATTGTAAAAAAATATTCTATGATATCAGTGATAAAGGGTAATAAAAATGAAGTGTTTATGGTGGTTATTATTTGTAATGCTTGGATGTCTTCCAATACATATAGCCATTGCCCAAACCAATATTATCGTTTCTCCAAATAAACCGAAGACCGATATATTGCCACATGCTTCGACTGATATTACGGATATGGAAAAACAAGCACTATCCGGACATATCAAAGCGCAATTTAATCTTGGAGTATTATATCTAGAGGGTAAAAAAATCCCCAAAGATTACCGTAAGGCTATACAATATTTCGAACAAGCAGCCAATCAAGGTGATGCACAATCCCAATTTAACCTTGGTGTCATTTACTTTCAGGGGGTTGCGACCTCTCAAGATTATATGAAGGCAATGAAATATTATCAAATGGCTGCATTTCAGTATATGCCCAAAGCAGATTTTAATGTTGGATATATGTATGAACAAGGCATGGGGGTAAAACCCGACATGCAACAAGCAATCATTTGGTATAAGCGGGCAGCAGAACTGGATGTACCAGAAGCGCAATATAATTTAGCACTGATCTATTATCAAGGAAAAGGCGGTTCTGTTGATTATCGTAAAGCGCTTGGATTATTTAAAGCAGCTGCTAAACATGGTCACTCGGACGGTGCTTATAATGCAGGATATATGTATGAAACAGGCAAAGGAACCGATATCGATAAAGAAAAGGCTAAATTTTATTTTAAGCAATCGTGTGATTTACATAACGCGGATGGATGTAAAGAATATAAAGAATTATTATAATCTATGTGTAACGAGGAAAAAAGTGATTTTCAGGTTGTGTTAGAAAATGCAAAAGAGGCTGCGTTCAGTCCCAATTTATTTTTTCAGTTCGTTGAGAATATTGAGCATTTACCTAACAAATTACTTTTTATGTCAGAACATCAAAGATAGAATTATCCAACATTGTGGTGGGGACTACAAGAGGCTCATTTGACCTCTTTCCCAGCATGGCTGTACGCAGGCGAACCTAAAGATTGGGCAGGGTTAGAAGATTATCAATTGAAAGCAGTTGAGGGTTTAACTCTATTTATATCGTTAATGCTTGGGAATTATCTGCTTGTCGTTCAAAGATTGATTGATATAATTTATTCTGCACTTAAGAATTAAACTGAAATGCTTGGTTTTGCAAAAAATATCTATCATTATGAATATCGTTTTAATCTTCTATCGGAACAAGATCGATATGAATTATTGGATATTTGTAATTGTACTAAGGGTTTCGGAGATGATGGTGGTGGTGCTTGAAATCTTTTTAGGATTGTTGATGAATGTAAAGATTTCATGACTATTTTAAAAAAACATAAAAGAGACATAGAGCATCAATATTGTCTTTAATGGTTACGATTCTTCTTATGAAAATTTCGATTAATCTTCTTCTAGCCCCTCGGCTCCACAGGCTTGAAATAAATAATTTAATGCTCCCTAAGGAAAAGGCCAGTCAAGGACGGTGATAAAGTCATAAAACTGACCAGGATCCTTATCAAAGGTGGTATCTCACCAAAACCAACTGATATTTTCTTCTTCGAATCAATAGAGCCAACTGGATAAACCCCACCCATCATAAGGCATAGAACATAGAAATCGACAAAATTGTTTTTCTTAATTGATATAAAGATTTGTGAGCATTGATCTCTTGGAGGGTTCTTTCTGGGGTTATGATATTAAACGGTCTTTCCAGCATCAATTTTTAATAGATCATGATCGTTATCGTTAATTCAAAAGAAAGATGGATTATTATATTATTATTTTGCAAGTTATTTTTCTTTATTTATAATTAACATAAATTTTAATCTGACTCAAACCTTGTGATAGCGAGCAAATATGTTAAATATCCGTTGTATTACCATGCAAAAAAACGAAACTTATTTACTAGACGCATGGATAAAATATTACGCATATTTGTTCGGTATCGAAAATTTATATATTTTGGATAATGGCTCCACCGAGGAAAAAACAAAAGAGATTTTATCTTCTTATATAAAACTTGGATGTCATGTGATTGATGAATATCATACCCATGAGGACTTTGAAAATAAAGGGGATATCATCTGTAATATCATTAAAGGATGGGATCAGAGAGATGAGTATGATTTTGTCATACCGATCGATATTGATGAGTTTATTATTTTACACCAAGACTATCCATCTTGTAATAAAGAGAGAATTCATGACTATTTTAAAAGTCTGATCGGTGTTCAAGATGCGTTTATCATGCAAGAATCATATTTGAATGTTCCTGGTGAAGTAGGGTTTTTCTCACCAATTTGTGTTTCTAAATGTTTTTTTGCAAGTAAAACAATTGATTCTTTGGATCGCGGTTTTCATCATCCTGTCTCTAAATATTCTTCGACATGTAAGAATACCCAATTGGGTTATTTGCACTTTCACAATCGCTCTTTCAAAGAAACCGTCGAGTTGGCTAAACAAAAACTTGCTCATCGTGTCGATGTTCATAACTTAGACGCATTAAAAAATTACGTAGGGGCAGGGGATCATTTGATTAAATATTTTTTAATGAATGAGTACGAATATTATCAGTTATATCGTAATCATGGAAATATTTATTTTTATGAGGCTATTTTATTATTTATATCTCTTTCTATTGATATAGAAGCGGTGTTTAATGGTAAATATAAAGAAATAAAGCCTTCACATGATACAAAAATTCTTATTCGCTATCCTAATATTCACAATACGGAAAATTACTTGTTTGGTTATTTTGATGTGACGAATTATTTATTTATGAACCAAGATGTAAAAGAGGCAGCTATTCATCCCATTCAACATGTTTGCCTACATGGATTTGTCGATGAAAAACGTATCGCTCATGCATGCCAATCAACAATTTCAGCTGCACGAGATAGTTTTGCAGAATATTTATCAAATCCAAATGATTTGTATATTTTTAACTTAAAACTATCTCAATTAAAGTAGCTAATTTTTAATCGAATAGCAGAGTAAAAATTTTATTATTTTTGAATGTTAATCATACATTAAAATATTTATGGTTTAGTGATTAAGGTCAATGAGGAATATTTTTAAATTCTGTAATATCTGATATCGTTGCCATCATAGATATAGGACAAGCCATCCCCGCTTTATTCAGTGGCTTGTCTGTCTTATCGATGTTGATCCACAATCAATTGTTAACTCATGATTTTATGATTGAAGTGGCTGGTGTTCTTTTGGATACAAGGAATCATATCGTATTGCTGAACGTAAAGGTCGTAATGTAAGTTTTTGGTCTTTGCTGGTTTTTTATTCAGCCCTGTCTTTGTCATTTTGTATTCTTGCCGATCAGGAAAGAGGAAGAAGTTACATTATTTTGGCATTCATCTTTTGTGAAAACACATAATTGAATAAGTTGTATTCTATTTTCTTTGTAAAAAAGACAAAACCTCTTATTTCTTTGATCTCATATTATGGTATAGAATAAAAGTAATAATCGAATTTACAAACTAAAGCACTATTGAAACGATGGGGGCTGAATTGACGGATAAAATATTGGATAAAAAAATTGTCCAACGTGTTGCTAAGCTTTCTTCTTTGGCGGTCAAAGAGGATGAATTGGCAATCTATGCTGCTGATCTTGGTGGTATTATCAATTGGATGGAACAATTAAACGGGGTTGATATTACCGATGTGCAGCCGATGGTTGGCACGGAAATTGCGCAATTACGCTTGCGCGAAGATGTGGTGACGGATGGGGACTGTAAAGAAGATGTTCTTTCCAATGCTCCTGAACGGATTGCTGATTTTTATGCTGTGCCAAAGGTGGTTGAATAATGTTAACGGGAATGAAAATTACAGAGGCAGTCGATGGATTGCGTCAAAAGAAATTTAGTGCCGAAGAATTAACCAAAGCACATGTAAATGCGATTAATAAGCTGAATGATCGTATTAATGCTTATATTACGGTGACTGCGGATGCTGCGATTGAACAAGCCAAAGCCGCAGATCAAAAATTGGCTGCTGGAGATGCGCCTGCATTAACGGGGATTCCGTTGGCAATCAAAGATTTATTTTGTACCAAAGGCGTTAAAACCACCGCTGCCAGCCGTATTTTGGAAAATTTTGTGCCTCCTTATGAAAGCACCGTAACGGCTAATTTATTGCGTGATGGTGCGGTATTTTTGGGCAAAGTGAATCTTGATGAATTTGCGATGGGTTCTGGCAATTTGAACTCTGCGTTTGGTGCGGTGGAAAATCCATGGAAACGTCAAGGTGAAGATACATTCCTTGTGCCTGGTGGTTCTTCTGGTGGTTCTGCTGCTGCGGTGGCTGCACAAATGGCAATGGGTGCGACTGGAACAGATACCGGCGGGTCTATTCGTCAACCTGCGGCTTATTGTGGGATCACGGGGATTAAACCAACTTATGGTCGTTGCAGCCGTTGGGGCATTATTGCTTATGCCAGTTCCTTGGATCAAGCAGGTCCAATGGGGAAATCTGTTGAAGATTGTGCGATTATGTTGCAATCAATGGCTGGCTTTGATCCAAAAGACAGCACCTCTGTGGATAAAGAGGTTCCTGATTATCGTGCAGCTTGTAATCGCTCTTTGAAGGGCATGAAAGTCGGTATTCCAATGGAATATCGTGTGCCTGGTTTATCCCCTGAAATTGAAGCTGTTTGGCAACAAGGGATTAATTGGCTGAAAGAGGCTGGTTGTGAAATTGTTGATGTATCCTTACCACATACAAAACATGGGTTAGCAACCTATTATATCATTGCCCCAGCTGAGGCTTCTTCAAACCTTGCTCGATATGATGGAGTTCGTTATGGTCGTCGTGTAGACGGTGCCAGCCTTGATGAGCTTTATGCTAATACTCGTGGTGCGGGTTTTGGTGATGAAGTTAAACGTCGTATTTTGATGGGAACCTATGTGCTTTCTGCGGGATATTATGATGCTTACTACTTGCGTGCGCAAAAAGTGCGTAAATTGATTAATCAAGATTTCATGAATGTGTTTGACAAAGTGGATGTGTTGTTAACCCCAACCGCCCCAACCGCAGCTTTTGCCAAAGGTGAAAATCAAGAAGATCCAGTGCAAATGTATTTGAATGATATCTTTACGGTTCCTGCCAGTATGGCTGGGGTTCCTGGTTTGGCACTTCCTGCGGGATTAAGCAGCCAAGGATTGCCTTTGGGATTACAATTATTAGGTCGCCCTTTTGGTGAAGAAACTCTTTTTGCCGTTGGTTCTGCGATGGAAAAAGCAGCTAACTTTACCCACAAACCCACTCTTCGCGCTGGAGGTTCCCTATGAGTTATATGATTGAAGGTTCAACGGGTGCTTGGGAAGTAGTGATTGGGTTAGAAGTCCACGCTCAAGTTATCAGTAAAGCTAAGTTATTTTCTGGTGCTTCTGCACATTTTGGTGCTGATCCCAATACTCATGTCAGCCTTGTGGATGCAGCTTTTCCTGGAATGTTGCCTGTTTTAAACCGTGAATGTGTGGATCAAGCTATTCGTACAGGACTTGGGTTAAATGCTAAAATTAATCTGATGAGTCGTTTTGACCGTAAGAATTACTTCTATGCGGATTTGCCTCAAGGCTATCAGATTTCTCAGTTCGAGTTCCCCATTGTTGGTGAAGGCAGCATTGAAATTGAACTAGAAGATGGTTCGGTTAAAAATATTGGGATTACCCGTTTGCATTTGGAACAAGATGCAGGGAAATCAATCCATGATTTAACACCTAAGGACACGGTTGTGGATTTAAACCGTTCAGGTGTGGCATTGATGGAAATCGTCAGTGAACCTGATATGCGTTCGCCAGAAGAAGCAGGTGCTTATCTTCGTAAAATCCGTGCGATTGTGCGTTATCTTGGCACGTGTGATGGAAATATGGAAGAGGGCTCTATGCGTGCAGACGTGAATGTGTCTGTGCGTAAACCTGGTGAAGACTATCGCACGCGTTGTGAGTTAAAAAATATTAACTCTATTCGTTATGTGATGCAGGCAATCGAGATCGAAGCCAAACGCCATATCGAGATCTATGAAAATGGTGGCGAAGTTGATCAAGAAACGCGTTTATTCGATGTTGCTCGTGGGGAAACTCGTACGATGCGCAGCAAAGAAAACGCGCATGATTATCGTTATTTTCCAGATCCAGATTTGTTGCCCTTGATTGTCGAGCAATCTCATGTCGATCATTTGAAATCAACTTTGGCTGAATTACCTGATGATAAACGTAATCGTTTCCAATCTGAATACGGATTGCCTCGTTACGATGCGAATGTGTTGGTTGCTGAACAAGATGTTGCTAATTTCTTTGAGAAAGTTGCCAAAAACCGTGATGGTCGTATGGCTTCAAACTGGGTCACGGGTGAGTTGTTTGCTGTATTGAACAAGCAAGGATTAACCATCCATGAAAGCCCTATCAGTGCCGATGCATTAGGTTCTTTATTGGATTTGATTGCGGATAATACGATTAACGGTAAAATTGCCAAAGAAGTCTTTGAAGATATGGTTGAAACGGGTGACATGCCTGGCGATATCGTTGAACGTAAGGGCTTAAAGCAAGTGACCGATACAGGCGCGATTGAAAAGGTGATTGCAGAAATCTTGGCTGCTAATCCTGATAAAATTGCACAATATAAATCGGGTAAAGATAAATTATTCGGCTTCTTTGTTGGGCAAGTGATGAAGGAAATGCAAGGCAAAGCCAATCCTGCGATCGTCAATGATCTTTTGAAAAAACAATTATCTTAAAGAATGATTGAGAGTCTCTTAATATCTGTTTTATTCAAGTGTATTAAGAGACTCAATAGGGTATTGGGATTGAAGGCAATGGCATATCCGTGTGTTTGTTGTGGCTTTTTAACTAGAGCTGAACCCAGTAACGGAGATTTTGATATTTGCCCAGTCTGCTTTTGGGAAGATGATCCTATATAAAACAATCAGCCCGATGCAGATGGTGGAGCGAACAGTATAACGCTTCATCAAGCACGGTTAAACTTTAAAGAATTCGGTGCAAGCGAACAAAGATTTATAAAAAATGTTCGAGCACCAGATCAGATAGAATACCCTATTTAAAATAATATTAAATGGCTAGTGTCAATAAAGATGATTAGGTTTTCTTAATGATAGAACCTATTTTTTTTGTTTATAGCCGATCAATGATTTAGAAAAATTATTTTTAAAAAATCAAAAAAGGAAATTGACAGTTCCTTAATAAACCATTAGAACCATATCAGAGCAAACGCCGTGTTACTAAGCAACTCTTCTTGCGGAGGGGTGGCCGAGAGGCTGAAGGCGGCGGTTTGCTAAACCGTTGTACGATGAAAGTCGTACCGTGGGTTCGAATCCCATCCCCTCCGCCATATATCCATACATTATCTTGCCATATGTGGACAAGGTATGACATAAAACTTGGGCATTTCAAGTAAACTACCATCTTTATTAAATTTTCAAATGGTTCCAACAGATTTTACAGAATTCGAAGGATATTACACTTTAATAAATAATGCTTTAGAAAATAAGCAATTAGAACAAGGTATTTTATTAAAACCATATAGTAATTTAGATTCATTGAATACGATCATTCCTGTATATATGAATGATAGTTCAAACAATATGGCTGCATTCAATGAAGATGGTTTATGCAAAGGCACTGGATTAATGACCACTGCTTTAGCTTTAGATATTTTTACTTTTGAATGTTATTTTAAATATAACTCTATCTATGATAATACTGCGACTTCCTCACGTAGATCAATTATAGGTAAGTTTGGTCTGTTTAGTATCGGTATTGCAGCGAATAGCAACTCTAAATTTACGTATAAAGATTATGCAGCAGATACAGAAACAACTCTGATTGATGATATTCAAAAAGACAGATGGCATACACTGGCAATTTCTTGTAAGAACAACATAGCTAGTATTTTTGTGGATGGAGTTAAAAAAGTTACTGTAGCGTTTA
Organism: Commensalibacter communis; assembly: GCF_947179015.1. Classification (GTDB taxonomy): domain Bacteria; phylum Pseudomonadota; class Alphaproteobacteria; order Acetobacterales; family Acetobacteraceae; genus Commensalibacter; species Commensalibacter communis. The sequence goes on along the minus strand of NZ_CAMXCM010000010.1, from coordinate 143 downwards.
ATTTCTCTTGGAATTATATATTTTTTAGAGGACTAGGATATAAAGATTATGTTCCTTTAGAAAATACGATAGTAATTAAAAATATTTCTATGATTGTCGGTCAAGCAAAATATTATAATGATTATGATTTATCCTTAACGCCT
>NZ_CAMXCM010000009.1 GCF_947179015.1 Commensalibacter communis | reverse complement strand
CATCGAAAATTGATAAAATACAGACTCAGTCGGCGATTTACATTGTAAATCAATCTCCGTCGTTCCTAAACAACCAGACGGTAAAATAATAATCTTACCACCTTCAATCTTGCTCGAATTATTAAAAACCATTATTCGTTCCTATTGTAAATTATTATGTTATAAAAAAAACCGCCCCAATTGCTTGAGCGGTTTATTAAAAAAATATAATATATGAAAATTAATCATCTATATGCCTGATAAATCAAACATAAATATACCCCATTAATCGTAAATAAATGGTTGCCACCACAATCTGTTGGTCATTTTTATCTGAAAAATTAAGGGGACCAGCATATCGCATAAAATATGCAAAATTTTAAGATAAGGTCTTTAAAATGATGATAAAGAAATAGTATCTTAGTACTTATTCTATCATACTTTGTCAAAATTACACATAGTAATTTCTCTATCATCCAGCCAAATTACTATCCGAACCACGCATCAATACACCACCATTTAACCATGGACCACCATCACCAGGATCAGAGGTTGGTAATACCTTAAATGCCTCCGCCAATGATTTCTGCATCGCTGTGGGCGCAATAGTTCCTAACTGCGTAGGATCACCAGAGGCAATTCTGATAAACCCTTCATCAATCCATAATGAACGCCCATCAGAAGGATCGGTGCGAGGCATAGCCTTTGTCGCTTGCTCTATAATAAGTAACGCTACTTCCGGAGCTAGGTCACTAAAAGCTGCTTTGTAGATACCCTGCTCATTTCCATTCAGAGTTCTCAAAATAAGAAATTGATCATTAGATAATATCATGTTTGTTTTTTGAACAACTTCAACAGCATCTGAAGATGTCTCGTTGCAGCTATTTTGTTCACAAAATTCAAGATTGCTAACCATACAGCAATCTTTTTTGTTTTTTTTAGTTAACATTGTTTATACCAATATATATGAATTTTTATTATTAATAAAATAATAACCATTAACTGCTAGTGCATTTGAAGAAGGTGCAAAATTTGGAATTTGACTTGTTGTATCAAAGACTATCATTTTATAGTTTGTATTGTTATTCGTATCGGCAATAAAGCCATAAGTCGGCAAAATCATCTCTTGAATAAACTCATTTCCTTGATTTGTATTAATGATAAAAGTTAAATAAAATGAAAGACTTTCGCGCCCGCCAGAAAGAAAAGCAGTTAAAGATTGTTGTCTAAAAAAAGACGAATTAATTTTTAGCTCAATACGATTACATATAATTTTGCCATTTATAATAACTTCGCCATTATTTAATTGACTAGAAAAGTCAATTGAATAATCTAAATGGGAAACAATATGTTTTGCTGGAAAAGTTGAGATTCCTTTTTTATTTTTAATTCGCTTAGGAACTGTGTAAATCCGTAATGGATTTGCACTAAAACTGGATAAAAGTTCCATAATATTACACCTATGTAATGTCAAAGTTAGGATTGATAGATTTGTACTTCTCTGAATTTGTTGATTGTATTTTGACTTTGTCTAAAGTACCATGATTATAAATTAATGAATTACCAAGAAACTTTTGAACATTAGCAGCCATTATTAAAACATTTATAAAAGGTTTTATAATACCGTTTATCGTATATTTTTCACCACTTAAATCAACGATCCAAGATGAACCATCCTGATCTGCAGTTATCCCTACCGTCCCTTTTGCACTGATCGTAACTAATTGTTTGTTAAGGATGTCTTCATATTGTTTTTTTAGGATATCTTCATAGTTTACTTTATAATCTTTTTTATATTGCTCTTCATATTTTGAATATAAATTATTATTATCTTTATTTAATATGGGGTCTGCAAAATAATTGGGTCTTCTAAAAACTAAACTTGATGAATTAGTCTCTCCTGCACCAAACATAAAGCTTTTACCTGAATGACATTGTTCACCAATAATACAACCATTAAACATAAAATTATAACCTGATTCAGCCCAACCAATATTATTACCAAATGGTGAAAAATCTAATAGTGCTGAATGCGCTATTTTGAATTCTATAGCATTGAACAAAACCGTATAAGCATTAGCAATACCATTTAATCCACACCATCTAATATATGTTGTTGTCCAATAATCCTTTGGCTTAGCATGACCATATTTCCAACATAAAATAATATTTGGTCTTCTTAATCCTATCGCATCCAATGTGGCTTTGTCCGCAGAGTAAAACATTGCACCATCAACAAGAACTTCTTGCAATTTATTCTGATAGATATTCCACAAATCTTCATCTGGACGTTTACCCAACTGATAAGGAGCAAAAGTAATATTTCTTGTACCCATACTAAGATAACCAAAATTAATACTGTCAGGATTAGTAGTTTGCTTATCTTCTTCTGTATATATTTTTCCTGGTAATGTATCTATATTCCACTGTTTAGTCTCTTTATCTATCATCTTGTCAACATCACCGTACCCTATCCAATAATGATCATCTTGATCTGCTAAATAAATAATAATATTACCCACAGAAGGAGAAACTGTAATTGCTTTATCAATCGTTTTGAATGGCTTCTGTAAAGAACCATCACCTATTATATCACTCCCTGTTGACCAAGATACGTACTTATAATTTGTATTTTGTGCCGTAAAAATGGCTAATTCACCATTATCATTATAATAAAGAGTTGCACCGTCTTTTTCTTCAATAACTGGATATCGTCGCCATCCATTTTGTACACTAGCTAAATTTATCTTATTCTCATTAGGATTGTTTGTATTTCCATCTTGAACAGATATCCATAATACCCAAGGCTTGGACGAATCATCCCCTTGCAGGACTTGTCCTTTTGAATATCCACCATTTTTCTCAACTAATGCTTGATTAAAACTTGGCACCCCACCAGCTTGTGTCCATTGAATAGCTTGTGTTATTTGGTACAAAATCCCATTATGATCCTGTCCCCAAGGGGGAACACCACCATTAATCACCGATTTCATTGTAATCTCTGGAAAGCCTGTTTGAATATCAGCTTTGCCATTTGCGATATCTGCACCATTATCAGGCACGTCAAAGCGCTGCCCATTTTCTGCCCATTTTGACAAAAAGGGCCCAGGTCTCGTTATAGACATATAAAAACCTTATTTAATATTGATTATTTACTTTGAGTTCAGCCGCAGCAGCCTTTAATTAAATACCTGCATTTCAAGTGATTTGAATCTCAATACACATTCATATCCAATTAAAGATAAAGGATATAAAAAAAGGAAATGCTGTCTATCGACTAGCATTGAAAATAGTTATTTGAATAATTTAAATTTCAGTTATTGTATTTTTTCATAATATCGCCTCTATACTTAATAAATTTTAAGTAATAGTGGGATTCTTAATCTAATAATTTTTAATCAAATACCAAATCGAAATTCGTATTCAGACCATTTGGGTAATAAATAGGTTTGTCTTGATCTTTATTTAAATATCCAATTATTTTCATATCAAAATTATTATAACTCGACCGTTTTTCTAAATAAGCACGTGAATTATTACCTTGTAAGTAACCAATATCACGCTCTGTTAACTCTTTAACCCAAGTCCAATCTTCATCAGTAGATGTATTAATATTTACAGTACCATTTTTTAAATTGATAAATTGATTTTTATTTCCTTCTATCAAACAATGGTCAAATTTAATGTCATAAGTAATACTATTTTGCCAACCATTAAACCAATAGTCTAAGTAACTTACGTTTGTAAAAATGCATCCAACAAACTGGTAAGTTATTTGTGGAGAAAAAGGAGATGCACCATTCATCGTAAATCCATCTGGTATTTTTTGAGTAGCGATAAAATTAAAGCCGTAAAAATCTACATTACCGCCATTTCCAGAAAATAAACCTGGATCATATGTATTTGGTATTACCGCACCTTTTTTTATATTAATATTTACCTGTACCCGAGGATAGTTTTTCATCAAATAAACTGAAAAGAAATATATATGCTCAACAAGAATATTTTGCAAATCTGTAATCGTTTTATCATCATCTGCAAACCATGGATAAAAAACAACGTTTTTTCTACTAATATTCCAAGAGTCTAGAGTAAAAATATCTGAATGCCACATATATATATTACCATTTCCACCATCAGGAATAGCATTGATTGCATCCTGTGGATGAATAAATGGCTTTTCTTTACTACCATTTGCAATTTTTTTTGCCTGCTCTTCATTACTTTTGTCAGATAATCTTACATATAAGTTTGTTTGAGCCCCTGCAACTTTGGTGAGGATACGAAAATCACTATCAAGATAAGAAATGTTATCTGGATCTTTGGACAAAATTGTTTTAATTGCCCAACCATTTCCAAGTCTGGTTCCATTCCAATAACTATCTATGTTTGTACTATTGTCTGGGTTTTCTAAATTTCCTTCAACCATATTAACGTATGAAACATAAGGATATCGAGTAGATCTAAGCTCAGCACCAAGCGGGTAACCAATCATTTTATTACATAGACTGGCATTAAATACAGGCATTCCGCCAGCTTGCTCCCACTGAATATCTTGAGTAATACGATTTAAAATTCCATTATGATCCTGTCCCCAAGGTGGAACACCACCATTAAGAACAGATTTCATTGTAACCTCTGGAAATCCTGTTTGTATATTTGCTTTACCCATTGCTGTATCTGAAACACTATCTGGTACGTCAAACCGTTTTCCATTTTCAGCCCATTTTGATAAATATAACTTAGGTCTTGTGATAGACATTTGAAAACCTCACTTTTTTAATAGAAAATCGACTTTTAATTCTACCCCTGCGGGTTTAAATAAAATTCCTGCGTTTAAGATAATGGCAACTTCATCGCTGCTTAATATCCAATTAAAGATAATCGTCATGCTCATATCCTGATTATCTTGGACATAGACTTCGTGAAGGTTTTTCCCATTTTCGTCCTTTGTGCCGAAAATCATCATAAGAAATTTGTTAAGATCAGAAGCTGTATAATTACTAATATTAGACGCTGCTTTCGCTAAGATTAATTTTCGAAAATTCTCATCGCTGAAAGTAATTTCACTTTCCAACTCTTGGAAATCTCGAAAATTACCAATCGCCGTCCTACGGTCTTCATAGTCTGTTAAACGATCATTATATCCCGTATCATCATGATATGGTCGGGCTAGTAACATTGTTTCTTCGTTAAATCCCCAAAAGAACCCTGTAAAAGTCTTAACCGTTCGATTAATACCAACAATATTTCCCCAAATATTTAAACCATATCCGTTTGCACAGTCGATATGCCAAATATTTCTATAAAAATCTTTAAAAAAACCACAAACTTGTATGTTATCTCCCCAAAACTCAATTAGCTGCAAAATTATCGGTGAGTTTGCATATTGTGCAATTACGGTTACTTTGGGATCAAGACAAACAGGTGCATCATCTGAACAACATTTTTTTGAATCTGAACATAATATATTATCAGTCATCAAAATTCACCGTAATATAAGATTTATCTAAAGAAGGAATTTCATTAATTCCTACTTTTACCTCATTACCAGAACCACCATCTCGACCAATCAATAATGTTCTTATTACAGCCCAATTTCCCAGTTTTTGAATAGGGGAATAAAAATTCGAAGCATAAATTACAGATCCTATGCGTGGTCTGACCGACCCATCGCCGCCTTGAAATGCTTTAAAAACTGCATCTTTCACCTGATCTCTAGCATCTTTAGGCGCAGAGGGAGACCTGGTCATAGATATATAAATTTGAATTGGCACTGTTGTGGCATAAAAATAAGTAATATTGTATTGTGGTGGATTACTATAAAGTGAATTACCAAGATCATCTTTACTATCGTCAAAAATAGTAACTGTATGACTGTTTGGCTTTTGTGGATATGTTAGATTCATCCCACAACCAGGTGGTTTTTTCCTCCAAATAGCTTTGGCAATTGCTTGTTCATTTTCATAACCTCCTGATGCAGCTACACACACATAAATTGAATGCGGTTCTAAAACAACTGAACCAATAGTTTTAGAAATACTCTCAGAATTTTCGGTTACATATGCGTCTTGACAGATTGGAATATTCTTACGGATGTTACCATTGTGATCTTGTTCTTCATATACAGAATTTAAAAGCTCCGCCATGATACTATCAACACTATTGACTGAATTAACAGCCACAGACAACCGACGTCTTTGCTCAAATTGTGCCTGACTTTCCGTGTCGGATCCAACTTCTCCATCTTGTTCATTCGTAATGCTTTCCCAACCCGGAATGACTTGGTATCGCTCTGTTAACTTGCGAGCGGGACATGAAATTGCCCCGTCCTCAACACATTTAAACGTTATATAAACACAGCTTTCTTTTGACGTTACAGGGTTATTATGTTCATCCAAAACATAATTATTATGTTCATCAAACACAGGTACGTCTTGATCTATAATTACAGCATCCTCACCTATAGATTCATAAAGATTACCCAACTGATCTTTAACTTTTGTTCCTACAGGGATGACTGTATTGACTGCCCCACTACATTTACCAACAACCCGAGTAGCGGACGCTTTTCTGCGTTCGATAAAGTAAATACGTCCGATACCATCTTGCATACGCCCCATTGCATAGTTCGGATCAACTTGGTTCACATAATAAGCTAATAACCGATTACGATCAGAAATTATCGCCGCCCATGCTGTTGCAAGCTGCCCTTGAGGAGTGGATAAGAGCAACTCTTGGCGCTCATTTGTAAATTTTAGATCCTTCCCAAACGCATTTTTAAAATCTTCAATAACCCAATTAAGAATTGTACTTTCTTCTGGTAAATCAATTCCCCTAGGTCCAAATGTTAATTCTTGAACATTGGTCTGTATCTCTTTTTTTTCACTAATAGACGACATTAATCATTTCTCCGCTTTTGCTAGTTATAAAAATATTTCCGTGCAAGACACGAGAACTGTCGATATACATATCAATATCGCTACGGAAAACATCATCTACACCATTCACCCGGTTTAATAATACATTGCGAATAAGCCCAAGATTACTGTTAACCCCTAATGTTTTTGCAAAATGAGGTGTTCCTTGGGAACGGTCATACCATCCTTCTCCCTCAAACAATTTAATCTCATTTGCAGCCTGTTGTGCAATAGAATATGGTGCTTCACAAACAGCAATATTACCGTTAAGATCCAACGTTAAATCCCAGTCTTCTGTTAATAATAAATCCATCATTTTTACCCAATAAAAAAGCCACCTTAGTAGGTGGCTTGTTATTCTTAATATTCTCAATAAACCTATTGATATTTTTTTAACTTTTGATCAGTACGCCAATTACTTAACGCATAAACCGCCCAAATTGCTGCAGGAATCCAACCTATTAGTGTAAATTGTAATAATAAACAAAATATTCCCTGGAAAGGCTTTCCGATTGTAAAAAATACAGTAAAAGGTAATAAAAGAGCCAGCAGTAATCTCATCAATTTTTCCTCTTATAATAATATAATTTCATTATTATATGGTATTAATAAGCTTAAAAATCAAGTCTACTCCATGTTTATTATCAAACTTTTTAAACTATTGAGGTCCTGACGTAGGGCTACCATTATTACCATTACCATGTACGTGCGTTGTAAATGCAATATCTTTAATTGTTGCCTCTGTCGATATTTTAGCACTCCCAGCCACATCAAGATTACCTACAATGTTAACATTCCCTAAGATATTAACATTAGGAGCCTTCAAAGAAATATTCTGACCATTAATACTCACAGTTCCAATACAATTAATCGTTGTTTCTTCATTATTATCAACCAATATTTTTTTGGCTTGAAGTGTCGTGTTATCATTATCTTCAACTAATAAATTCTTTGTATGAATAGTGATATTTTCTTTTTCGATTTTTATATATGTTTTTGGCTCTTCGTATAACAAAGATGCAATATACATCCCGTCAGACATTGAATGTTTCCGCAAACTGGCTGGTTTTGTTTTTTCCTTGCTTTGCACCACATCAGAAATATCTCTAGACGCAAAAACTACTAATCCTTTATCACCAACCTTAGGTTCTACAATTAATCCATAATCCCCACCTTGTAATCGTGCATAAGGAATGCCAATAATCGGTGCATGTTCAACCGCATTTCCTTCATTATCCAACATATCAACCATCGGCATTACATCTAATGTATGATTAGGATAGACCTGAAGAACGGTCACTGGCATTGCTGTGGAAACACTGCTTAAGGCATTATCAATAATCCCCACCAAAGTGTTTAAGCTACTATTCCCTTTATTTGGATTAATCATTTACTTTTACTCTCTTTCGCGCGCTCTGTTTCCGTTTTATTAGATACTCCAATCGTTGTGAGCCAAGATCCGTTCGGCGTAAAGCAGGACAATTCATGTTGCATCGAAATCATATATTTCCATAATCCATTTGCTGGTATGTGTCTGGATTCCACATAAATCTCTTCGCCAAAAGTAATTGCGCCCGTAAAAATAGATCTTACAGTAATGCCATCATTCGCATAAGCAGGATAGCCAACCATTCCTGTTGTATGCGAAAAAATCCTTGGGGATACTTTTTTTGTTTGCTCTTTATTCTTACCTGATTGAATCATCCCGTCATTCAAAGATTTATCCATTGGCCAAATGTAAATTAGACCATTATTCACACCAAAACGAATATGAGCATCATTGGCACATTTACGTATTTGTTCGATCACATCTCCACTATAATTTGCATTATTCAAATGTGCTTTGACGCCAAAATTTTTAAAAGTTAAATATAATGTATCTCCAGGTTTCAATGATGATTTACGATTATAATTATTGATAATAGATTCTATAATTCCAGCAACGTCGCCCTTTCCCCTGAATGACAATGATTTTGCCGGCACTAAATTCAATCCACCCAATGACATTGCCCGAATATGAAAAATAACTTCTGGAGCAGATCCATAATCAGTATAAGCAACACTGATACCACCGGCAAAAATTTGTGTATATGTAGGGTTTTCAGGATCACTTCCGTTCGTACTGGCATAAATAATTAAAATATTTCCTAATGCCTGTGGACTTTGCTGATATTGTCCTAATCCTGTTAATGCATTGGCCAATTCTTGATTGACATTATAAATACTACAATCACATTCTGGTAAGCTACTTCCACTATTATAAGTGATAGATACGGTTGCTCTTAGCTTTTCTACAACGGCTTTTCCTTGTTTTTCAGCAAAATAAGTTTTATTGCCTTTTTTATCAACGCCGCCGATAAACTCAAATTTTAAATATCGTTTAGTAAATGTTGAATGAAACTTTTGTGTATTTTTATTAATTGCATTGCTATTTTCTTCTGCCATTACATTCCTATCCCGTCATCATCACCTTCGGCCAAATAATATAAAAGATATCGTGAACCAAACCCTGTATATGTGGGATGCGTAAATCCTTCTTGATCCACGAACATTAAATCCCCAGGAAAGTTAACATAAGCCGAGCGTACCAAACGCACACGATCCAAACATAATATCCCCGTTAATACAGGATCAACCCCATCATATATATCCATAAAAACGCCTGCATTCCCTTTGTCCATCAGACGGAAACTGTACATTGTTCCATCAAAATTAGACGAGAACTCTTGCGCATCAATTGCATTCAGAGAAATTATTTTCATGTTAATGATTCTACTTTTGTATTATTGAGTTTTACTGGCCGCTTGTTGTTGGCTACCGGATGGGGCATTAGTTGCTAATTGCCCCTGATCTTTACTGTCTGAGAAAAAAGGTACAGGATCACCCAACCCCGCCATATTGACGCTGACCATGACCTCTTGAAATGTAATCTGGTATTGTATTAATTGAGTCCCTTGACTGGAACTGCGATTAACGGAATAGCCTGTAATTTTGATATTAGGCATTACTCGTTCTGCGGTATGTAAATTATAAAATATAATTTCCTTTTGCGCTTTCTCTAGTGCTTTTTCAAAATAGGCACGCTGCTTTTCTGTTCCCGTAGAAACGTACGTCACTTGACCTTGGCGTGGTTGCTCAACCAAGTTATAAGGGATTTGATGTCCTTGCTCGATTGGAGCGGTGGTTATATTATAGTTTTTGTTATAATTTAACGCGGTCACCCCGCTTTCTGCTAAGGCATTTCCGCTATAAAAAGTAAATTTTTTATTGAATAACTCAATATCTGCGCGGTTTAATCCATTTTCGTAAAAAGCATTACCATTAGCATCGAAAATACCAAACCGAGAGTTCGAGTTAATCAGTTGGTTCAGTGCCTTCCACCCTGCACTTTGCGCATAGGAACCCAGAATGCTCCCCACCCCTATTTTTGCCATCTGGCCCTCCATAAAAAAAGCACCATCAAGGGTGCCTGTTTATTCAATATATTGTTTATTAAAGAAAGAAATCACTATGGAATTATTCCACTGTTTTTTTAACTATGGTAAAAAGAAATACATAAATTATACGAGAAGATCGATCATGAAAAAACTTATCCTTACACTTGCTCTTTTATCCGCACCTGTTGTTGTGCATGCAGAGGAACAAAAGGTTAAAGATGCCTCCATACAACTGCCACAAAAAACGTTTGATGCAGCCGTGAATGCGTTAACCCCTGCATATTGCTCTCTTGACATCTCTTCCAGAATTTCCAAATCCATTGATGTTGTTCGGGATTGTTATAATAATACTCGAGAAGCCTCTCCTGAAAATGATATTTGTGTATTCGAAGATCAAATACTCAAATCCCTTGTGGATACCTATCGATATAGACTTGAACAAATAAGCGATGATGATCCAACCGCTGGAATTAAATTTATTTCACGATACTCTATCGCAACACGTTATGCTAATAAAACGAGTAATTTTCATAGAAAGGACTTAAATATTGATCAAAAATTCAATTATTTCCGCAATAGAGTTCATGAAGCTTTTGATGTTTTAAACGAGAGATGTAAAAAACTTAGACAATAACCCCTCTGGCTCCAACATTGATCGCATCGCCAGTCATCATTGCTTTGTTTCCCATCAAATTGACTAAGATTATTATACAAAAGGTTTCCCTATGATAAAAAAACTTATCCTTACACTTGCTCTTTTATCCGCACCTGTTGTTGTGCATGCAGAGGAACAAAAGGTTAAAGATGCCTCCACACAACTGCCACAAAAAACGTTTGATGCAGCCGTGAATGCGTTAACACCCGCCTATTGCTCTCTTGACATCTCTTCCAGGATTTCCAAATCCATTGATGTCGTTCGGGATTGTTATAATAATACTCGAGAAGCCTCTCCTGAGAATGATATTTGTGTATTCGAAGATTCAATACTCAAAGCCCTTGTCGATACTTATCGATATAGACTTGATCAAATCGGCGATGATGATCCAACCGCTGGAATTAAATTTATTTCAAGATACTCTATCGCAACACGTTATGCTAATAAAGTACATAATTTTCATATAAAAAACCTAACGTCAAAGCAAAAACTTCATTATTTCGATGATAGAGTTTATGAATCATTCGATGTTTTAAACGAGAGATGTAAAAAACTTAGGCAATAACCCCTCTGGCTCCAACATTGATTGCATCACCAGTCATCATTGCTTTGTTTCCCATTGCAGAAGCAACATTTTTCCTTAAACTGGATGGATCTTGTAAAATGCTGCCATTAAAATTCATATGAAAGATTTGATGATTGGTAATATTTTGGGTAATTGTTTGATTCCGTTTTGCCCATTCAATATCCATTCCATTTGATGCCATAGGTCGGTGACGCGTTTCAGGATGTTGGTATTTACCATCCAACGAATCATTGAGATTTTTGGACGGTCTGCTTATTTCAGCAGGTTTTACCAAATCTTTGACATTGTCTGGGGGGGCATGTTCCAACACTCCTCTGTTCCCTTTTGATTCCTTAGCATTGGCTTTACCTGCACCCGCCGTCATCCCTATACCAACAACACCAGCCGCTGCCGCTGCCGCAGTGGCTGGTCCAGATACTGGCAAAGTTGCAAGCACCATTGCCAATCCACCTATTATCATCAGATAAGGGGCGACCTCTTCAAAACCTTTGTTAAATTTTTCAAGACCGCTATTGACCTTGTCAACCATACCTTGAGCATCTGCACCCAACTGTCCGATATCCCCCTTGGTGACTGGTGGCTGATAAGGAACTCCTAAATTTCCCATTGATGCATGATACGATGGATCAACTTTGTAATCTTGGTTCGGTGATGCCGTATTAGCCATCCCGTGTTCTGGGGTTGGTTTAGCACCCCCAGCCACAAACATTCCACCCAAAATAGCAGCAAGCGCAGAAGCTGCAAAAGAACTGGCCATACCAGCAGCCCCTTGGGCAGCACGTTGTGGCTCTGGGCCACATGGACAACAACATCCAAATCCACCCATACCTCCGCCCAAACCAGCACCAGGACCACCAGAACCGCCACCCAATAATTTTTTAATACCCCACAGCCCTAAAATAGCAGCCAAAGCACTTTTAAAATCCATCACTACTTCTACAGTTTTGATAATCCCAGAGGTAAAAGCAGCAACTGCATTCACAATGGCAACCGCTTCTGGAAATTGCTTAAGCATTTTTTGTTGCCAAATGGCCAAATTATCTAACAACTCTTTGCTCATTGCTGCACTTTGTGCATGACTGGCCCTCCATGCATCATCGGTTTGTCCTTTGATTGTAGAAGTATCTGAGTTCCCCTTTAAAGTTGGAGCATATCGTTGAGCAAAATCTCTAGATTTGTCATACAAATCGTTTAAACTACCATTTGCATTGCCCTGCAACGTATCTTGATCGCCTTTCATTAAATTTTGTAAAGGAATATTAGGATCAACATATTGATCCAATTTTTTTTGTAATGCAATCTTATTTGTTGTTGGATCGTTATATGCAATCCCTATCCCACGCACAAATTCTTTAAATAATATTGCAGGATCTGCATTTTTATCTTTTAATAACTTTGCAAATTCTACATTATGTTTAGCTGCCTCTTGAATAGCTTGATTATTCTTAAATTTCTCTATATCTTCTGGATCTGTGCTGTTCCTGCTATTTAATAAACTAAGCACTCTGATTGCTAATTGTTGTGATGCAGCATCTGAGGCTCCACCTCCATTTTTAATCATTGATGAAACTGTTAAAAACTGCTCCTGACTAACATTGGCACGTTTAATATTCCCAATAACATCGGTTGCTTTGTCCCCTTCTGCATATAAATCAGAAATACTCATAAAACGATCTGTAACTTTACGTATCGCAGAGGCAAAATCATCAAAAGTCATTTTTTGTTGTTTGACTAAATTATTATACTCATTAATCGCTGCCAATCGTTTTTGATCAAAAGCAAGACCTAATTGTTGGGTTTTTTGATCTAATGCTGTCGTTGTGACAGTCTGAGAAACGGGCTTGCCATCTTTAAATGTAGTTTTAGTGACCTCTTTATTCATCTGTGCTACTGTATTTTGCACAAACCCCTGCATTTGTGTTTGCGCAATTACTACAGCTTGTTTTACTGCACCTTCGAAACCATCACTTAGTTTAATTTTTACTGTAGAAACTGAATTTCCAAAACCACTAATAGCAGTTGATAAATTACCAATTGCTGTCGTTAATGGCAATAAATCCATCGTAACTTTTTGTGGTTCAGAATTATTAGTTGTACTCATTGTTTATATTCCGTTTTGCTTGCTCATAACTAACGACTTCGTTATAATTATTAATCATAATAATTTCCAAAAAATCGTATAAATCTTGAACCCCGTAAATGGTTTTCAGATCATTCAGCGTCGCAAAACCAGAGGCTACGACTTGGCTGATGGTTTGAGGGACGTTTGGGGTGTATCGGATGACTGATCGGTCACTGAGTCCATTTGGCTGAGAAATTTGCTCAAATGACGCTTGGCGCCGTTGGTAAAAAAATCTGTGTGCAGTTTAAATACCTCCCGCTTTAATCCAAAAATAGTTGACGCTTCTTCGATATATTGTGTTGGATTATTTAATACAGGCTCTGTTATTTGGCTTTGTCCTGGATTTAAATAAATCGCACAACATTGTAATAACGGGTCACTGACCACACGCAATTCATCATAAGGCAATTGAAAAAACATCGATGCAAAATAAATCGCTAGACTTTCAGTCGCTTGATTAATAGCTGCTTTACCTTCTTCACGATCTTCAACCACTTCTTCTAACGATTTATCTTCATTTACTTGTTGAACATAAGAGTAAACTAACGGTAACAATACCGATAAATCTTGAGCCGTTGCATTACGTAAAATCGCATTAATCGCGCGCTCTGCCCATGCTTCGGTATCAAAAGCAGACATTTCCGTGATTTTAAAAAGTTTCCCTTGGTCTCTACCTTTTTCTTCAATTTTAATATCAATTGAACGACGTGCCATCTGTATTTCTCCAGTAAAAAAGGCACCTGTGACGGTGCCTGTTTGTGTTTGATTTTAGAGTTATAATAAATAATATACCTAAACGAAACAAAATATCAGTAAATAGGAGTTCACCCCTATTTACTTTGAAACCTTAAATTTCTAATGTTTCATCCACAGATTCAAAGCGGAATTTACAAGCAATCGGTTGCAAGATTTTCGCATGCGTTGGAATAGATTGCCATTCCAACCAATAGCCATTATTCAACGCAAAGGTTTTCCCTTGTGAAGGAATAATCATCGTGCCATTAAATTTCATGGTTTCACGTTGCACTTGCATGACTTTCGCTAATGCTTGTAACGTTGCCAATGAATCAGAAGCTGCAATAAAAGTAATCGTCAACTCAACGGTATTAGCAGTTGCTAAATACCCACCATAAAGGTTCCCCTCCATAGAGGTTTGCGTTTCCACCATATTTTGATGAGAAAAGCTGAATGGATTGTCAGAGGTCATCCCTTCAAGACTTAAAGGCACACCAACCAACGGGGAAACGAACCCTGTTGCTGTCGATCCAAGACCGACAGCGTCTGCTGCACTATTATTAACCCAAGGATTAGATGCAATTAATGTCAATTTGGTATTAACTGCGGTAATTGTTCTACTAGCTGCCATGTTACTGAATCTCAATGCTGTTCATGTTAATTTGTTGGACGGATTGTCCGTCTGTGTACCAAAAATCAATTGGTGGAGAACCACGTTTTACCCGAGTTTGTGGCGTAACCGATGCCATATCAACTCTAAGATAATAGCCAACTGCGGTAATATTATTAATTTGAGACTGATTTAATCCTGCTTGTTTCAATTCTTGAACTTGTTGATCAGACAAACTAATCCCTGGACGAATAGCCCCAAAGTTTAAGTATTGATCAATTGCAGGTTTAATCGCTGTGGTTAAAATCCCTTTACCATCGGTATTATATGGAATCTGACCTTTGGACAGCATTGTCAAAACAAAGTAATATTGGAACTGACGACGCATCCATACTTGGCAAAACCAGCTATCCAACCAAATATATTGACCTGAAATTTTACCCTCATACATAAAGGTAAAGTTACTGGTTGCAGAAGCCCATAGACCGTAAAAATTATAACCTTTTTCTTTTAAAAGTAGTGCTTCTTTTTCATCATTGACATTTGCTGTTAACAAAGTATTTCTTCTGAATGCTGCGGTAAAGCGACCATCTGTTTTTGTTAGATCCCACGCAGCTGGATAACCCGCAATAAACGCACAAAGTTCAAGGTTATTATAAACGCAAACAACCCCTTCATATTGATCCATTACATTTTCAGCAAATGAAAGATCTTTTATCGTTTGACCTTCTGTTAGCTTCTCATTGATAATAACACAAACATCATCTTTCATAGAATTAGCCCATTTTGCTAATTCTTCTCTCTCCTCTAATGTAGGTGTCCAGCTTAAGAATACAGAGCAAAATGATAAATTAGTTTGACGAATAGTATTTAACAATTTTGTTAAAGAGTTATTGTTGCTAGCTGAAGAAACTTGAATACCGTCAGCAGAAGTCAAACGTAAAGCATCACCCAAAGATCCAGAAACAGTAATCTTTGTATCATTAGAGCCTTCGGCAGTAATGACAATTGCTCTATTGGCTGAAGAATATGTAATAGATCCAACAGCATTGTCACTACCAAATAATGCGGCACTCATGATAGATGCGGCATCACTGAAGCTTTTTGCTCTTCTTAAATCAATTGTCTTTGGTCCATAAGAGTTTGAACCAATAGACACGGTTAGTTCACCTTCAAAATCACGCAACTCTTGCAATGTAAGACGACCAAATAAACTGCCACCGATTAAACTTGCTGGTACGCTACCAGTATAATATGGAGCAATATATAGCTGTTCAGCAACACGATCTGAATTCGTAAAACCAGAAAAGTAAACATTAGCTAATGTATATTCTTGGCTTTTTTCTCCAAATAATTCACTAACTTGGTTAATACTCGTAAAAGTTGTTGTTTGATTAGCAGCAAGCGCTTTATTCGTTTCATCTTGTTTAGTTAACATTAACCCAAACAGGTTATTTCCATTATTCCCGACGTTTAATACGCCAGGATTAATCTTTACAATATTATTTAAAGGTATAGACATAAAATTCTTAATCCTTACTTTATTTTGGATTGTTATTTAAATAAAAAAGGACATATAAATATGCCCTCAGTTTCACAACGGATTTAAACCCGAAATCTTTTAATGATTTTTCCAATAAAAAAGGTATCTTTTCATAGATACCTTTTCCATAATTATCAGTTAAATCAAAAGATGATTAAAAATCAGATAACGCGACGCGCTTCCATTTATTATTTAATACACAAACATAATGATAATTTTTATCATCTTTAAATTCACCCACCGTGCATAGTGCAGAAGAAGAGGAAGGCGTTGATAATATTCCAACAAATTGTTTTCCAATAACTTTAGGTGCAGAGATTTGATTAGTTAATGTAGCTGTTTGACCATAATACCCATTTACACCGCGAATATTCGCACCACCCACAACCTTACTACCAACAAATAAATCACCTCTTGTATCAGCTTTCCCAGCGGCTTGATCTGCATCAGTGAAATTCCCTAAATCCAACAATTTCTTAAAGGTAAAAAATAAAAAAGCACAATATATTATAATATATTGTGCTATACATCTCTTATCTTATACAATTATTAAAAAAATTATTGTTGAAATTCTTTTTTATAATTTATTTTTCTGATCGACATTTAACGCTTTTTGAACTTTCATATAATAAACAAAAGCAGCACTGACGATTGCTAAAGAGGGTGTTAACGTGAACAGAGAAGCAAAAAGGGTTAATCTCGTTTGGTCGGCTGGATTATTCACATTTGGATTCATAAATAGATACCAATAGGCACTGCCCCAACCAATAACACATATAATAACCAATGTTATCAATGATGGTATTTTACTGACTTTGAAGGCTTTCAACTGTGACGATTTAAATGGAAAAGTCAATAATGCGATGACGGCACCAATAGCGATAATAAAGCCCAAACCACCGATGATTCCGGCTTTGAAAATTACAACTGAATCCATAGGAGATCCTTTACTTTATATCAACTTCGATAGAATGATTGTAATAGGATTCTAAGTTAAGCACAATAAACTTTTATCGGTATCGAAAGCAGCTTTTCACAAATGATTTCATGGCTGTGTGTTATCTTTATTGCACACCAAGCGCTTTTTTAAAATCATCAAACTCACCTCTTAATGATGCTTTGCGATCTTCAATTTTACCTTGTTTTTCACTATCATCACCAAACCCTCTGAAAACGATCGAATCAATACAATTTTTTCTAAAAGGGCTTACCGAAATTGCAAATATCCCCCAATCAACAGGTGCCTCATAATAAAATGGAGCACCATCATGTAACGTATCTGGAGGTAAAAATATCATATGAAAAGGTTTTTTAATTGTATCAATTGCAATGCAAGAATCTTTGATTATACGAATATCCAATATCCCCACCACATCAGGTTTTGTTGATATATTTCTTATTTCGATCATTAACATTGTACCATCTTTCGTCTGATATGGTCCACCTTTATAAAAAATGATATAGGGTGTAGTAGAACGCTCAAGCGTATTATTGAAAAGTTTTTGTAAGCTTTCTATTGGTATTTTAGAACTTTTAGGAATAAGCTTTAATAATTTTACAAGATCAACATCTATCTGTATTGTCTTTTTCAAAATAGGATAATACTGATTTGTTGTTGCTTGCAGCTCGATTGGATAAAATGGTAGTACGATTATGAATAAATAGGATTTATTTAATCTTATTTTGTAAAGCTTATTTTTTACAATCACTAGTATCCGCATGATAATATTCAGCATAAGAAATACCCATATTCGTAGTTTCATAACACTTGTAAACATGCCCAATCGTTTTAAGAGCTTGTAGTATATTACCTGTTTTTAGCATCTTATCGTAAGCTTGACTATACAAAACCGCAGTCTTTTTACCAGCAGTAACGCCTATTTTATAACAACCCGTTTTATTAATTTCATTTATTATTTTAATATTATTAATTGTTGCATATGCTTCTCCATTAAAAACATCACGTCGGCTTTTTGTTGGATGAAAAATATGTCCTAGTTCATGTGCTAAAGCTGTTACAATATCTTCAGCATTACCATAAAGATTTTTATTGATAAAAACTACACTATGTTCATTGTCAGTTATACTCCGATCACTATACAAAAATTGCCATCCTTTTGCTTTTACTTCCCTAAGCTGTTTGTTGCATCGTAGGGGAAAAAGCTGCAATACGATCTACATCGCGACCTAGACCCGTTTCAACGGGGGTAATATTTAAGACCTCGGTATAAGCGGCACATTCCTCTGGAAATAACGGAAAACTGTCTTTGGTAAATCTTGGTGGAATGGGTTTTAAAGCTTCTTCTTGTCCTGCCATGATAATGCCGCCTTACTCTTTATTATCAACAGAATTTACCTGCATAGCAATCATTTTAGCGCTGTCTTGGCACATTCCAACTTCTGTATGATATTCAAAATGCGCATCAACAATATAACAATCAGCATATTGTTGATCATCATCCAAATAGGGCATATTTTTCATATCGTCACTGTATAATGGAAATAAAATATTGCTATATTGTGCAAATTGCTCACTCGCCCAACTGTCATTAAATCTTATTTCAAATGCTTTGGCCATTTTATGCGATTTGATCGTTGGATTGCCATAAAATTCAATTGAAACAATCACCTCACAAACTTGATGAATAATTTTGTGCTGATTAGTATATCTTGTTTGACTATACGAAAGCGTTCCTTCTCTTGAAGATTGTATTAAAATATAAGGCGTTTGAGGTGGAGATACCCTATTGCTTAATCCATTCACAATAGATAATTTTTCACCTTTAATCGGTATCGCTTTACGTATAAATTTAGCAATAAGATTATATAACTCTTCTTGATCGATCGTTTCTAATTATAGAAGATCTTCATCTTCTGTTCCATAGGCCACAACCTGACCGTTTATTTGTTTTTGATTTTTCATCAATGACCCGTCATTCTTTATTTATCGAAGCATAAGCATAGCGCAGTTTATATTTATAATTGCGATCCCCTTTGGCATTATATTTCTTTGCTATACTTGAAAAATTAATCGCTTGCCATCCTGTGATGTATTTTTTGACTGTTGCTTTTTTATATTTTAATTGCATTCCAGTATGTAAATGATGCTGGTTAATTTCTGGATTTAATTGTTTAAGCACTCCAATAGTTGTATGGTGAGACAACGCAATTTTATTTAAATTATCCCCTGCTTTAACAGCAATAATATGTTCAACATCATCATTAACGATTGTTTTATAACCAAATTTCGCATGGCGCATTAATAAATAAGTCACTCCAGCTTGAATATTTAGCTGTGGGTTTTGTCGTATTTTATGTTTATTGTTCACGGTTAAGTTAGGTTTATATTCAGGGGGAATAATCAACTCTGCTCCCTCACTTTGAATATGTAATTTCCCATTTTTTAACCAAGTTTTCTTGATATGTAATACTGCCTTTAACCCAGCATCACCATTATTCCCAATTTGCATAGGTCGTAAACGCCATGCAGAATTTTTATGCCCACTTTCTGTCCATATGATTGCCTTGACCAACCGCCAATCAAGATCATGATAATTGGAGGTTGGATATTTCTTTTTAAGATAGTGATTAAATGTATCAACAATTTGACGAATATCAGCATCATACTGATTTCGCATTTCATTCGTTTGGGAAAAACGATCTGAACAATGAATATGACATGCAGCAGGCATGCCATCATAAGACATGTCCAGCCTCTTTTAGTTATAAAACGATAAAAGATTTATCAACAGCGCAATAAAAAAGGCCTTTATCAACTTATTAACCAAGTTTAAAGACCTTGCTCTGCATATATGGATTTATGAAATAAACGCAATAAAACCATTGTGGAATTAATATAACATCTTTATACAAAAGAAGCAAGCCTAAGAACGGTTATTTCTAAAATTAATTCTGATTATTTAAGAAAACATAAACAGCAACCAACCTAAGAGGCTGGTTTTGTTTGCATCTGTAACTCTTTGGCACTGTCTTGGCACATTCCGACCTCGGGATGATATTCAAAATAGGCTGTAGCACTGTAACAATCTGTATATTGGTCTTCCGCATCAATATATTGGTTATTGTGCATCTCGTCACTATAGAGTGGAAAAAGAATATTACTAAACTGTGCAAATTGTTCACTAGTCCAACTATCATTAAAGCGCATTACAAAAGACTTAGCCATCTTGGATGCTTTAATTTTATTTGCACCATAAAAATCAAACTGTATGGTTAATTGTGTAATATTTCGAATAATTTTATGTGTATTCGTATATCTTGTCTCACTAAAAGATAATTGTTCTTCGTGTACCATTTGAAACGACACATATGGAGGTTTAGGAGTGGAAATCCTATTTTCTAAGCCATTAATAACGGTTAATGTTGTTCCTTTGATTGGAATGGCTTTATGTATATATTTACCAAGGATACTGTATAATTCTTCTTGATCTATCACATTTAATTCGGGGAAACCCACATCTGGCGATGCAACCGCGACCACTTGACTATTTTTTTTATTATTAGGCATTAATCTCTCTCTTTAACATTATCGCTATGTTCAACAATTTCAGGATGAAGTTCAAAATAAGCGTCTACGGAACATCTATCTTCCAATTGATCTGTTATACCCAAGCAAAAAGGTTTCACCCGTAAGTTATTGCTATAAAGCGGAATAAACGCTTTGCTATATTGCGCAAATTGTTCAGTCGCCCAACCTTTATTAAATCTGGCCTGGAAAGCTTCAGCCAGCTCTATTGAACTTATTTGTTCATTCCCGAAAAAGAGTATATTCATCATGACTTCTGATTGAATCAGTGATATTTCCTGGTTATCCACGATGTAAGTCTTTAATTCTGGTAAATCATAAATATCTTCGATACATAATAAGATAAAGGGGCGTTTAGGGATAGAAACTCTTAAACTTGTCCTGTTCGCAATCGTTAGATCAATATCTTTGATTAAAATGACTTTCTGTATAAATTTTGCGACAAAATCATACATTTCGCTGTAATTTAATAGTTTTAACTCTGGCAAATCTCCGTTTTTAGGAGCTTTGACCATAACTTTTGATAAGTTATTTTTTGTATTCATTTTTTTTTACCTTATAGATTTGTTTATTAAAATAAAAAAAGATGGCCTGTAAAGGACCATCTTTTTCCTGCGCATTAGCATTTGAAGACACACAAAATAACAGAACCACAAAACAAAAAAATCTGACCATCATATTCCCAACAATAAAAATCTATCGAACCATATCACAGTCAAAATTTTCTTCCGACGTTTGTTTTGTGTCTTTTTGTCTATGATATTCTTCCACTGATTTATAACCAGTCAAAGTCCAGTGTTCAAATACACTATCCTCTGAATCCATAGGCTCTTTATAAAATTCAATAATTTTAATTCTACAATATTTACTTGGATTTTTGATTAAATAAACAATCCTTTTACCCTTATCATCAAATTGCATTTCCAATATTTTATAAGTAGAGCGTTTGCAAACGGCAAAACTAGAAATCCATTCTATGGTCTTTGTTTTTATATATAAATGTCCATAACAGACACGACCGTGCCCTTCGAAAACACCTGTAAAGGGTATATTTTTTTCTTGTGCATTTGCATTTATAGAAAAAAAGGATAATATCACAATAATCAAACTAAAATATTTTAACATGTTATACTTTTAATAAGTTAACGGACATCCTAATGAATCTGTACTTTGATTTTTAAAATCAGCCCTTAATGCGTACCCCGTTGCATTTCAAGAATAACGATAACCTTCAACACGCTGCAATTCAATTATTTTAATATCATACATCAATCAACCTAATCCACAGATATCATAGCACAACCAAAACCATCAATCGATCTTTTCTTGTATTCATCTATTGTTTTATACGCAATAAGATTCCACCATGTATATGGAGGTATTCTCTCAGATGATTCTGGGTTTCCAATAAATTCAATAACTTTCATTCCACAATTTTTACTTGGTTTTTCGATTAAATAAACAATCCTTTTACCTTTATCATCAAATTGTTTTTCCAATATTTTGTAAGGAGAAATTTTACAATTATGGTAATAACTAATCCATTCTATAGTTTTTGTTTTTATATATAAATGTCCATAACATCCACTACCACTACCCATAACAAAAACACCTGTGAAAGGAACATCATTTTCTTGTGCATTTGCATTTATAGAAACACAAAGTAACAAAGTCATCACAAATATATAACAGAAACGCTCAACCATCACACCTCCGAACAAAAGTTATTTAATAATCTTATTCAAAACATAATCTAATTTTATAGCATAGTTTTTATCACCGCGATTATATCTTTCTGCAATATCTTTTGTTCCCATCTTACGCCAACCAGTAATCACAACTTGTCGAGAAGCAGGTACAACCAATATCTTGTCTCCAAGATGTAGTATCTTAGCTTTTGGATTGTGTTTTACCATTGCCTCTGTTGTGCTATGATATGTTGTGGCAAGTGCTGCCAAACTGTTATTTGTCTTATCTTTCCCTACCAATACAATAATGGGTTTGCCTTTTGGATCTTCAACACTTTGATCTTCGAAATTTGCCGTGCGCATTAAAAGATATCCAATCCCTGCCGCAATATTATATCTTGGATTGGTTCTGATCGCAGCCTTGTTGTATTGATTTAATATGTTTGTTAATTCTGGCGGAATAATCAAGGCACCATGACCTTTAGCAGCCAATAAATCATCTAACCCTGGATCTGTTGATTTACCAATTTGAATAGGCATTGTTTTCCATTGTACATGTTTTGCACCTGTTTCAACCCAGATCATGGCTTTGATCGTCAGCCAATCTAATTTTGGATAATCTTTATATTTAGAAGATAGATGTTGATTATAAATATTCACCGTTTGTTTGATATAGGTATCATAAACATCCCATTTAGGATCACCCACTGCCCTATCAATTGTATCTTTCCATTTATCAAGCCCTGTCGATGTATCTTTTACGACTTTTGGTGCTGTTTTCTTTGAATTTGTGTTCTTTTTGGAATGATTTTTATCGCCAACAACAGGATGTTGATTCGATGTTTTTCCTGTAGATGGATGAGATTTGTTCCCTTTTCCTTTATGATTGTTTACTCTGTGTTTTGCCATTGAACAAATTACTCCACATAATCTTCCAGCACCGCATCGTCATCTTCTGGTTTATCGAGCTGCGCCACCACGGCAACTTTGCACCAATCAGAGTTCTCCCATGCTTCCAAGCGTTGCACAACCAACCAGCGTCTGCCGTAAAATTCCAATAAGTCACCACCAGCTCCACGCACACGATCAATGCCAAATGCTTGTCCATTCACATAAACGACTTTGCGTTCGCCTTGTTGGTTCAAAAAGTGAGAATGGGTTAATTTATCCCCTGGCACAGATTGAATTTGTAATTCAACTTGAATGGGGTCTTCGTAAATCGGCTTTTGTTGAGTTCCTTCTAACTCATATCCTTTGGATCGATACAAAGACC
This sequence comes from Commensalibacter communis, assembly GCF_947179015.1. GTDB lineage: Bacteria > Pseudomonadota > Alphaproteobacteria > Acetobacterales > Acetobacteraceae > Commensalibacter > Commensalibacter communis. The sequence continues at coordinate 42,457 of NZ_CAMXCM010000009.1, read as the reverse complement.
CCATAATGTTGGGATTCACAACCCCAATCATTCCTCTAACTAACTCATGAATTTTCATGATCGTTTTCCTTTTATTTTGTGCATCACAACATCTTATTAAAAAAACCTGTCCTCGTTTTTTAAACAAGATGAAAGGCTGTAAATTTCAAACCATAAGAAATTTACAGCTTTTTTTATTCATTAGCGTATAGAAACGCTATTTAATCAATTGATCGGAATCACTATAGGAATAAGTCATTTTTCCTGTTTTAATATCTAGAGTTGCTTTAACAATTGGAACAATCAACCCTGTTTGTGTATAATAATCTCTTTGATAATAACGTGCATCATCGAGACCACTTTGACCTTGATCGTTCACCATGTAAAAGAATGTTTGAATAGGAAGCTTTGCCGGTTCTGCGACCAAGTTGTTCACTGTTAAAGGTGCCACATTAATTAATAACTCATTATAACTATAACTCCCTCTAATAGCTTGCAGTGATTGTTGAGCTTTTAATGCTTCATTAAATATATTGGCTGTATTTGTTCTGACATTTGATAAATCAAAACCGCATTGATGACGCAAGCGATCTGAACCATTATCAGGGATAGAGGTGAAATGATTAATCCATGATGTTGCTGTATCAATTCCCTGATCTTGACAAGCTTTACTGGCGGTTGGATATGTAGAATGCTCGCCACATCTTAATATTCTACCATCTGTCCAGCCATCTACAGGAAACATACATCTTGCCTCATCGCCTGTTTTTCCTTTTGGAACAATCATTGAAGGATAATAAATCAACCCCAAAGTTTTGTTTTGAAAAGCTTTATCAATTGGAATGTCCCGTCTTATATACATAAAAGGAATGCCTTTTTTCGTATAAGATTGATAGCTTGGGTCCCAAACATGGTAACTCGTAGAAGCACTGGTAAAACGAATTAAATTTCCTGAACATAAATAAGCAGGTTTATCACTTGCGCCACAATTTTTGACAATTTTATTATAATTAGCTGTTAAATCCTGTGCAACATTAGCATCTGCTTGCTTGACAAACCCAGCCGCAGACACAATAACAGCCATTAATGAAATTACGCGAAGAAATTTCATATGATGGTATCCTTAAATTTTTAATGAAAAATACTTATATGTCAATAGTTATTTAGTTAAACTCTGTTCCGCTATATTGTAACTATAACTAACTTTTTTGAATGAACTATCTTGATACAATTTTACAATTGGAATAACGATATGATTATTTAAATCATAATATCTTTTTTGAAAAAAACGAGCATCTTCCAATCCAGAATTACCATTTGAATCCGTTGTATAGAAAAATGCTTGTATAGGAAGATCTTGTGCGTTACTGATATGACCGTTGCTGTCCGCTGGCCATAATTTCATAATCATTTCATTGTAATACATAAATGTATCACCCTCAACTATACCTTCAGATACAGCTAAATCACGACTTTTTAACATTTCATTGAAAATGTCAGCTCTGTTTTCTGTACCTTCTGCAACATTAAATCCACATTGATGAATCCCTCTTGTCCAATTTGCTCCGTCAACAGCTTTGGGAACGGAAATAAAATGTTGGTACCATGCCTGTGCAGTATAAATTCCTTGATCTTGACAATTATCACTTTCATTACCGTGCACTTTACTATCAGGTGCGTTAACCCCGCAACCTTTTACCCGTTCATTGGTATCTGCATCAATAGGAAATACACATGAAAATTTGGCTTGTAATTTCCCCTGAGGTCTAATCAAGGGGGGATAATAAATAACGCCAAAATACTGACCGTTAAAACTAAGACGGTTCTTTATATCACGACGCGTAAACATAAAAGAGACACCATTTTCATTTTTATATGCAGTTGGAGGTGCCTCCCATGGTAGATAATCATGGTTGTTCGTCGTAAAGCGAATTAAATTTCCTGAACATAAATAGGCTGGTTGATCACTTGACCCACAATTTTTTACAATTTTGTTATAGTTAGCTGTTAAATCTTGCGCAACATTGGCATCTGCCAAATCAGCGCTTCCAATACTAATTGCAGATATAATAACAGCCATCAATGAAATTTCACGAAGGAATTTCATGGCGTGTTTATCCTTAAATTTTTAAATGAAATATGAGTAGATAACTCGTTTAAAATAGATTTTTTTTTATATTTATTAGTTTCTCTAAGTTATTGAGTTTTTAATATATGTTAAGCATATTCGAATTGAGCACTATTGATATCTTTGACCAAGATGCCTGCTAAAATAATTGTATGATTTTCTAATTCAATAATGGCGTTATTATTCAGATTATATGCGTTATTTAAAATTTCTTTTAAACTATTTTGATCTAAACTATAGTGATACATAACAATTTTATTTTTTGGATTATGATCAAAATTTAAAATAATAGTTTTACCTCCTGCAACAGAAGACTTAGTAAACACAAAGCTATTATTAGAAGCATTACTACCAGAGAACACAGACATCCCTGTTCCTGCAGCAAAAATCGTGTTGCCATCACCTGAAAACATCCATAATGATGACAACACATCATTATTTGGATAAGCATAAACTGAAATATCAGCTGTCGATTTAGAAGCATTAACCATATAGCTGCCTTTATCGCCAACAATCAAGCTATTAGCACCAAAAGCATCAAGGGTTAAATCCAATCCGTTACTACAAAAAATTGATGATGCACCGTTAACTTCAGCATAAGTTTTTCCTGTTCCATTCAAAAACGTTAGATCACGATCTGCGTAAATTGTATTACCGCTTCCTTGAACGATCTGAAGGTTAGTATTAGAAACACCATGTATTGTTGCGTTTGTTGCTTTCTGTACAGTGCTTTGTACTACGTTCTTTTCATCATAATTAATGAAAAAAGCGGTATAGTTATTTCCGCCAAGAATTGTACTCCCACCTAACAGTTTGTTAATACTATAACTTACCGGTGTATTTAGTGTCATTACACCTTGACTTTGATAATCGTTAACTGTCATATCATCTCCTAATTTCTAAAATTATTCTATTTAATTACGTTATTATTCACGACAAAAATCGAACCTTTGGATAACGGCGGCCAATTTTCGTGTGTTTTTAGGAATTTGTTCCATAATGATCTGGTAATTCTGGTAAAACCAACATTCTCATAAGTTGCTTCTTTTTCATTAATCGACATATCATTAATTCCGCGTAATAGGACTTTGCTTTTCCCTAGAGAAATGACAACACCATTTGGAAAGCGACATCCAACAACGACATAGTTTCGTTGATCTTCTTCTATTGTTTGTCCAGAATTTTCATTATCAAAAATTCTATGATGAATTTCAGATGAAATGACACGATCAACAGGTTCAAAACTATCATTATCCTTTGTATTTTCTTGATCTTCATCTTCTTGGACGTGACAATTTTTGGTTATATTTAATACTGAACGTAATAAACACTGCCCTTCATCAAATTGAGCATCGTCTTCATCATCCATTATCTCTTCTGCAGCAGCAGAAACTTTATCTGATGCTTTGAGTTTTTGAATTTTAACCGTTTTTTTACTTGGAGCAGATTTGTTTTTTGTTGTTTTTACCTTAATATCAGCCATCACTTGTTCCTTATGGAAAAATTCTTAGTCTTGGATCGGGAATAGGTCGGATGTACAATGTGCTGCGATATTTTTTGCTGAGCGCCCAAAATTCTTGACCATAGCGGGTCTGAGACAACCATGGATCAATTTTACCAATACTGCCTTTGGTATCTACTGACAAAGAGACACTGCCCTCTGATACAGAGGAAACAGGCCCCATTAATTGATCCCCATCGGCGGTTTTCTTTTGCAATAAAACCAAATGAGAAACCAATAGATTCAATAAAATACGACGCTCTTTTGCACAGCAAACAACCCCTTTGCTGCTGGGGTTGAAATATATTGCCGCACGTTCGGCAATTTTTTGCACATTAAAAGGTCGGAAAAAGCTTTCAAGTTCTGGAAAACTTGCAGCCCATTCCGACCAATCAAATACGACTTCCCGATCCGTTATATCGGATCGTTCGCTCATTAAATTTGTCCTGCTTTCACTTGTTCCAAAGTCTTGGGTAGTCTAGAAGGATCAATCCGTTCTAAACCACTTTTCAGCTCTGATTTCTCATCTGCTTCGTCTAACAGACGCTTCTTTTTATCAGATGCAAAAATTAGACCTTTTTTAACAGGTTCGAATTCTTGATGATCTTTGATCCATGCTTCCCAAAAATCACGAGGAACTTTGGTTAATCCGACACTATTAGAAGGAGCCATAAAAAAAGGCGCTTCGATGCGCCCACTTTGCATTACTCCGTTTAATTTTATACGCTGTTTTCCAACGTCTAAATACATCCCGTGCGGTAATTTGCACGCGACCAAAATATCATCACTCATTCTTTAAACCCCAATCATTTGTGCGACTAATACAGGACGTGTTAAAATGGTTCCCCAAGAGCCTTGTGTTAATTTTTCTTTCATCGAAGAACTTTCACGCACCACACCGTGGCTACGTAATTTTTCAGAGAACGCACAGGTAAATGTATCAATCCCTTGATAATTTTCGACGAATAATTGTACCAATTCACCACCTTCCAAAGAAAGCTGTGGTGCGCTCATTTGAACCAAATTAGGAAAGTTCTTTTTCAATAAATCAAGAACAGAAATACCGTATTCATTTGTTTTCAATAAATAAGCTTGAACATTATTGGAAACAACCAATTTCAATGGGCTATCCATATCCACAGCGCTATCTAAACTGACCACACCTTTGGTTTGGCTTTGTAGCTCACGATATAGCTCTTGGATATCTTCATAGATTTCCATTGCTGTTGCTTTTTCCCAAGTCGTACCTGAGGCTGCTTTAGTTTTTGGTGCAATCGCTGGCAATAAATTAGGATCGTTCAATGCACCGTAATTTTGTAAATTTGCTACCCCAAAGAAATAACTTTGATTTTGCCAATGATTTAACAACAAAGCTGCTGCCAAACGTTTACGAGATGGCAAATCAATATTGGCAAGACCTGCACGACCAACTTCACGATCACCCCATTCTGCAAAAGCTTGTACAAGGAATTGTTGGCGTTGTGGAAAATTGGTATTCATACGGCTATAACCAGCCTGATGAAAATCGCCATAAGCTGCCACATCACCCGCAGGTTCCACGACAGTAAACATCATGGTATCATGTAGCCAATCGCCTTTTTTGGCTTCACCATAAATCTGTGCAGCTTTTAAAGGGGCAATTAATACATCAATGATCTGAGGATCAATATAGGTGGTAAATTGTGAAGGAATAGCATTATTGCCAGCAGTGATGGGGGTAAATGCACTATCACCTACTCTAGCGTTCGTATTATATTCCACAACATTAGGTAAATGAATCCCAAATTCGCTTGCTAAAATAGCTCTGTCACGAGCCCATGATTTTGTTTGAATAGTCATTTAAATAATTCCTTAAATCCACGCTGAAATAGCTACCAAATCGCCACCTTTGGCGCTTGATACATATTTGTATGTTGTTGGAAGAATATTACCCTTCACAGTAACCGCACCTGTTGAAACATCTACGCAAACAGTATCGCCACGTTTGACTGCATCCTTACCTTCTGGCAAAGCAACCAAAAACTCACCTTTTTCGTAAACAGTTACCATGAATCCTTCAGGGATATTCATGGAGGCTTCTTCTAAATATTGTGCTGGCACACCAGTTAATTCACGACCAACAAACCCAGCAGGGACACCTTCACCTGTGTTTACAACGGTTTGAGTTGCTTCATCCACCCAAACAAAAGATCCTGCTTGCACACCATTTGCACCTGCTTGGAAACAACCGTCCCCTAGCAAAGATACTCTGACATTGGTAGAAGCAAAATCACCATGCCAACCTTTTGCTGGCTCTAAATTTACTTTATTTTGAAAAGACATTCTTAAATACTCCGTAATCGTGTTGCACCAAAACGTTGCAAATCACCTTTTTGCATTCTTTTACTATCGCTTGCTCTGCCCTGAGACTTATGGGATAAAACCAGACTTACTGCGTATTTCAATCCAGCATATCCCATAGAGGCTGGCGGTGCTTCACCTGTAATTTCTAAAAGCACACTGCGTAAGATTTCTTCGCCATCATCTTCGCTGATCGCCCATTCACCCACCAATGGCTTTACCAATTGGCGTGCTTCTTGAGCTTGCTTTGCTTTGGCTGTCAATTTCTTTTCAATTGAACGTTCCAAAGAGGCTGCATCAAACGCTTGGACGCGTTTTTTTGGATTTTTCTTACCCAAACGATCACAATCAGACACATCCAACTCTGATCCGCCTTCGTCTTGTGTTGAAACTGTGTCTACAGGTTCTTCGTCGCCGATATAGTCTTCGCCTTCATCCATTACACGATTAACAGCATCATCAATTTGATCGTCTTTGACACAATCGCAATCTGCTGCTGTCATGTTATTTGATAAAATGGCTTGCAAAATTTTGCCAAGATTTTTACGTCTTGTGCCACTGGCAACGGCCACTGCATCTTCGACATCACTGCGATTAAGCGCTGTTTTGCCCAATAAATTTGCCAAAGCTGTTGTAAGTTGCAGCCCTGTATCATTAAGTTTTGGCATTGTGTTATTCAACCTTTCATCTGAAACTCTAACATCTGGACCTGCCCGTCCTTCTGCCACTAATGCGACGTGATCGACATAAATTTCTGTCATAATCCCGTCATAAGATTCCCCTTCAAATTCACCTTTATCCATAATCGGGGTAAATGCATAAGATGCCGATAATTCAGCCTGCGTATTATTCTTAATTGCCTCAATATAATCGCCATCCCAAATGGTGATCGAAGATTGAATATATGGATAAGAAAATGCAGGATCTGAACCCGTCGTCCCAATAACTTTTGAGTTATCCAAACGATGCGCATCTGCTGCTTTATGAACGTAAAGAATGGGTCGCTCTTTAAAAGAGCCCACTGCTTTTTCCAAAGCATCAGGCGAGCGTAAAAAACGATATTTTTTGTTGGGGTCTAGCCCATATTGTTTATGGTTATTGATTTCAACACCATAATATTCACAGACATTTGCTTTGGTTAAATTCGTATTATGCACGCGCAAATGCCCGTTCCAGTCTTCGAAACGCATAGACTGCGCATCAAAAACCAACGTCCTGTTTTTTAATGTCATTGAATTAATTTTTTAATTAGTTGCTTTGATTATACACATCAGTTTGATCTGTTTTATTATAGCTATACTCGACTTGACCTGTTGTGATATCAAGGTCAAACTTTACAATTGGTACATCAACACCAGCTACATTATGATAATCTACTTGATATCCTTGAGCCTCTATCAGGCCAACCGCATTCGTATAGAAAAAAGCTTCAATTGGTAAAACTTTAGGCTTCTCGATTTGATATGATATACCATTAGCTGTATTGACTGCTTTATATGCAGGTATTGTTAAGACCAATTCATTATAATTCGCACTGCCTCTTTCTTTTTGTAGCTTTTTTTGTCCATCAAGAACTGCTTGAAAAACTGATGTTTTATCTTGTTGGTCAATCAAATTAAAACCACATTGATGATTTAATCTGTCTTTATCTATATCTGGAATAGAAGAAAAATGATTGTACCATGCATCTGCTGTATATATACCTTGTTCTTGACAAGGTTTACTATCATTTGGGTAATTTATATTCGCACCACAAGCATCATTTTGTCCATTCGTGTATCGTCTATCAACATATCCATCAACAGGAAACACGCACCTTGTAGGATACACATCTTTATATATAGGCATTCTCTGTGAAGGGTAATAAACTATCCCAGAAGTTTTATCTTTAAAAGCTTTATCAAGAGGAAGATCTTTACGAATATACATAAAGGATATTCCTTTTCTACCTACTGCTGCTGGACTTGGATCCCAAACTCTAAAATCTCTAGAATAATTCGTGAAACGAATTGTATTTCCTGTGCATGTAAAAGCTGGAGCATATTCTCCTCCACAATCAATGATTTTGTTGTAATTACTAGTCAATTCTTTTGCAATGTCAGCACCTCTATTAACAACTTGATCAGCGGTAAAATAGTTAAAATAAACATTACTAAAATCACCTACGTTCATATAAACAATAGGAACAATTTTACCAGTAGTCTTAAAATAATCTTGTTGATAGGCTTGTGCTTCGGTTAGACCTTGAGGATTTAAATAGAAAAATGCTTCCAAAGGCAGTTTATCTGGCTGAATAATTTTTCCATTTTGAAATATCTCTGGTGCTTTAATAACAATTTCATTAGAACCAACGCTACCTTTTCCTTCAAGATCATGCATAGCAATATTATGTGCTTTTATAGATTGAAAAAAAGCATCTGCACTATGGTAACCTGAATTTGATACATTAAACCCACATTGATGAGGGAATCTATCCGCCCATACCATATTTGCAACATTAAAATGTTTATACCATTCATCTGCTGTATAAATACCTTGTTGCTGACAATCAACGCTATTGAGTGGATGGCTTGTAGACTGCCCACAACCTCCATATATTCTGCTACCAGACCAACCAACAGTAGGAAAAGAACAAGAAATTCTGGCATCGTTTATCCCATCAGGATTAGTTTCTGAAGGGTAATAAATATACCCAGAATTCCGTCCTGGGTTCATAAATTTATTAACATGAATATCTTTACGAAGGTATGAAAATGAAATACCATTTTTTCCATTAGCTAACGGATTAGGATCCCATACATGACCATTAATATTAGGGCGAATAATTCTAAACATAATACCAGAACACTTGTATGCTGGACTATTTTCAGAACCACAATGTTCAACAACTTTATTATAATTTGCATTTAACTGATCTGCAACGTTAATCAATTGATCGTCAGCTTTATACGAAAAAGAAACATTTGTAGGATCATCTAAATTTGATTTTACAATAGGAACAAAAAGACCTGTCGTATTAAAATAATCTTGTTGGTAATATTGAGCCTCTACAAGACCATTATGATTACCGTTAATTTTATAAAAAAATGCTTGAATAGGTAATCTCTCTGGATTAGCTGTTATTTGCTTTTCATTCATTGACCACGTTTTTAAAACAAGTTCATTATAGCTATAAAAGGCATGTGGATTCATATTTGCTGCTTTCAAATTTTCACTGAAAGCAACTGCTGTATTTTGAACACCATCCCTCATATCAAATGAACACTGATATTGTAATCTGTATGCTTTATCCTCTACAGATAAAGTAGGATCAGTTAAAGACATAAAATTATCATACCATTCTCTTGCAGTGTAAATCCCCATATCCTGGCATCGCTTATTATTATCAATACGCCCACAGCCATCAGGTCTTCCACCAGTCCAACCATCCGTTGGGAATGCACAAGAAACTATAGACTTATCTTTTCCTGATGGTTGTAGCATATTAGGGTAATAAATGATTCCTGATAACTTCCCCTCAAAATCCAACTTTACTGAAACATCTTTACGCAAATACATATTAGAGAACGCCTGCATTCGAAGGGCGTTAGGACTAGGATCCCAAGCATGGTAAGATGGAGATGCCGATGTAAAACGAATAATATTTCCTGAACATTCATATGCGGGCTTATTATCATCTCCACAATCATTAACAATTTTATTGTAATTTGCATTCAAATCATCGGCGACATTAGCCAATGCTGTATGTGCTGCCCCTAAACTAAAGAAAGCCCCAAACAGGGCCGTAGCAGACACTATATTTAATAGTCTCATTTTATTAACCTTATTCATTATTATTTTGGAAAAATGAATAAAAAGACATAAAAAAAGCCCCCATTCGGGAGCGCCTCAAACCATCAATTTATTCTTTGATTATTCTAAAAATTTTTACGACTAATTATCTCTTTAATCTTCTTTGTATCCACGGCACCCATATTTGAATAATCGGCAAGAACCTTTGCTGTATTCACATCAACTTGTGATTGTTGAACCTCGTCCAACTGCCACAAAGAGTTAAATTCAAAGGTAAGATTAGGATCAATAATGCCAAACAAATGCAGCTGCACAATATTTAAAATCGTTTGGATAGGTTGACGTAAAACAGATTGCTGTAATGCTGAAATTTTATCGTAAAAACAGCGTATTTCCCCATCAGAGGACGCATTTAAACCCGAGGGTGTAATGCCCAGTAGTTTCACCAAAGGAATACCAGAAATAGAGGCCAAATGTTCCTGAGATTGTGCTTGTAATTTATCTAAACCCGATAAAGGTGTTGCGATATTTGTCAAATCTTCACTGTCTTTATCAACAATTTGCAACCCACGATTATCTCGATATGCCGCCATCAACTCTGCACGTTTACTTAATTCTTCACAGCCTGGGCTTAACAGTTGAGATAAATCCGTTTTTAACACCATTGTAGAAAATGATTTAATTAAATCCGCCACTGATTGACGTGTCCGTAACCAATTATCAACATAAGGTTTGCACATAAATGCTAAAGGCACGCCACCGAAATTATAAGCTGGTTTTAAAATATCAGGCACAGGTTGTGAAACCATTGAAATCATACGAGACGCATGAATTTGTTGTCCTAAAACCCACCATATAGAAGGCTTATAAAAATCTTCACTAAATGGATCAATAGCGTCATAATTAACAGGTGTAACCCATGTTGGATCAACCAGTTTAAATCCTTTCAATTCCCCTTTTTTAATTTTCTTAGGGGTTAAAAAAAGAGGACTCATTTTCTCTTCTGGATCATGTAATGCCGTTTGCAAGTCAACATATAAAAAAGATTGTCCAAAATAACCTTCGGTACAAAGTGCTTTTCGAAGCAATCCTTGAACATCCAATCTTTTGAATTCTGCATTAATCTGAGCAATTTTATCATCATAATTGACAATATTCTCTTGGCTTTTAATTGTAATCCATTGCCTTGTTGCTTCTTCTGCTCTAGTCTCAACGACCATACGATATTCACCACGCAAAGAAAGCTGCGCCAAATAAGGATAGCCAGGAAACCCAATCCCCTCTTCGAACAAAGTGGTCATCGGATCATTCGTTATATTAAAATTACGAAACTGATCTGTAAAAATACTGTCACTGACCAACGAATGATCGTCTTCGTCGCTTTCACCCACAATTCCATCTGGCACTTCATAAGGCGCAAAAAGGTCAAGTTTATCAATCGGGCTATTTTTTCTGGTTTCAGAAATATAAATTTCTCTTAGTTTAGTTTTTTTTACCATTACTTCTTTTCTCGACTATTTAAAAAACCACAACTGGCTATTTTGAAATACGTAATAAATTTGCAAAAGACGGCATTTTAGGTAAGCCTTTTTTGATGGCTATGAATGCGAAGGCTCCTGATGCTGCATCGACCTGATCGTCATGACCGCCTTTTGGAAAACAACTTAACTCTTCTAAAAATGCTCTGTTCCAAGAGGCACGGATTAATGCAATATTCCCTATGTTTATTTGTGCGGCAAAAGGCTCGGCTCGGGTTGCTTTATCCCCAGTTTCTCTGATGGACTGAATTTTATATCCAGCCAATAATTTTGTATAATATTGCACCTGAGCAACCCCTGCTTGACCAGGATCTTGAGGTAAAACAATATGCACATCATATCCATCCTGACTGGCTACAGCGGTTACGGCTTTTTCTACTTCATCAGGGCGACCACGAAAACGCACGATATCAAGGATTATATATCCGCCATCTTCATTACGTTGCATTTTAACCCCAACAGTCCAATCAGGATTATAACTTCCCATAGCTTTGCTGGCGGCGAAATCCCACCGCCTCACAATTTTAATTGCTTTCGACGCAGCATCTAGAATTGAAACCCGTTGTGTTTTAAAAAATGATCCTGTTAACACTGTCGGAACGCCTTGATACAAAGCCATCCAATCTCGCTCACCAACCGCTTTTTCAATTTGTGTTAATTCTTTCTCGCCAAAAGCTTGACCCCATAAAGGTTCATTTACTAATCGACCTAAAGGGTCATTTTCCATCGCTCTTGCTGGCAAATGTAAAATATCCCAAGCCTCACCTGAACCATTTTCCATTTCATTGAGTAATCGCCCTGCAAGATCATCAACATGCCAGCGCGTTAAAACCAATATGATCGCACCACCTGGCATAATTCTGGTACGTAAAACGGATTTATACCAATCCCAGATATTTTCTCTGATAACTTCACTTTCTGCATCTTGACGGTCTTTGATTGGGTCATCAATGATCGCTAGATCCCCGCCATAACCCGTCATCGAACCACCGACCCCAGCAGACAGAAAAATACCCCCCTGATTGGTTTCCCATAAATCCTTTGCTTTGCTATCTGAAGATAAAGCAACCGTTGGAAAGATATTTTTAAATAAAGAAGAACCAACAATATTACGCACATCCCTGCCAAAACTATCGGATAATTTTGCAGAGTAACTGGCTGCAATAATTTGTTTAGTAGGATTACGCCCCAAAAACCACGCAGGAAAACGTTTAGACGTTAATTCACTCTTCCCATGTCTGGGTGGCATAAAAACCATTAAACGTGTGATTTTACCTTGTTCAACCGCCTCTAATTTTTCACATAAAAGACGATGATGGGAACCAATACAATAATCTTGTTTTGTATAAATTGTAAAATCAATCAAATGCGCTCGGGCTGACTGCCGTCTTGTTAACTCACGAAGGGCTGCCTGCTTTGCTTGCGCCGATAAAGATTTGCAGCTCTTCATCGCTCATCTCCTCTGGACGCTTTAAATTGGTTACTTCTAATTTTGACTCTGTTAATTTCGCATGAAGGTAAGGTGCAACTTTGTAAGCCACATTCAACGCTAAATCATAATTTTCCTCTTCTAGACTTTTATTCATGATAAAAATCATAACCTCTAAAGGTGTTTTTTGTGTTTTAGAAATTGATTTAGTCGGTGCTTTTCTTACTGTTTTTTTTGGAGAAACTTTAGTGGATGGTATTATATAAGCACTTGCTTTAGACATTCATCTTAACCTATCACTTAATCCTTGATACTATTATTTTGACCTTGGTTATAGACGGTATTAGAAGTCAAAGCATATACATTACCAAAAACTTTCCAACCTCTTGATGCAGATGCTAGCAAAATTCCAGTTGTGTATTTCCTAAATATATTACTGCTAATAATATTTGTGTTCATTCCCGATGGAGATGATGCATTCATTACAATCGCATTCACGTTATTTTCTGTTCCAGCACCTTCAAATTGATTACCTGTAATAATATAACCGTCCACATAACTATTACAGCAAATGCCATATCCGTTTTTTTGGTTAGTAAACACCAAATTATTACTGAATAAGAAACAGGTGGTTCCACCAGATAAAAATACTGCACAATCTGTACAATCAAATTGAGACAATGAAATGCTGATTTGATATCCATTTTCTGGCACAACAACGCCATATTTACAATTTGTAAAATTCGATTGAGAAATTGATAAACCCTGAGTGCCTACACCATTTTCCACACCGTCCAAAAGGTATAAAAAGTTACAATCTGTAAAATTAGTTACAATAGAAGAAAGGGTCTGATTGGATGATCCGATGCTACTATTAATAATAACTCCTTTGGAATTCGTGTTTGTATTTGGATAATAATTACCAATAAAGTCGCAATCGATAATGTTGTTAAATGAAATTGTGTTCAGGTTTAAACATTCTGCCCATCCATAACTGCCAGAAGCTTGACCATTTTGACCGCTAATTGCGACATTTCTCATTGATAAATATCCCCCTCCAAATCGATAAGGGTTTTTATTCTCTAGTTTAATGGCTGTACCTGTGTTGGTATCTTTTGTAATAAAGCTGATATCATGTATATTATAACGGCATTCACTCTGCGCCCCATCGTAATGAGACATACTGAGACCAGAGCTTGTGCCACCACTCCATAACAAATTGGTCACGCCTTTGCCCTGTCCCTTAATCGTGATCGATTGGCTTCTATTTGAATATTGTCCTTGATTTAAATTCAATTGGATATTGCTTTTAAATAAATAAGTGCCTGATCCAAATTCAATAACTGCGCTTGCTAAATTAATCTCTGCTACAATTTTATTCCATACGGCTGTACAATCAAACGCCCCATTGGATGCTGCCCCATAATCATCAAAATAATATGTTTTCATAACCATTTTCCATTTCTGTTTTACAAATAAAAATGGCGAACATAATTTTCATTATATTCGCCACTAATTCATTCAAAATAATAAACGCTAATCTTATTCTAAGATTTTTTATTTCATTACTTCATTCAATAACAAAAAAATTACAACGATACATACTTGGCTTTAATCCTACAATTTTGGTAAACACTTTGGTAAATGCACCCTCATCCTTATATCCCACGTTACAAGCAATTTTATGAATTGGCATGCGCGTAAATTGCAAAAATATTTGCGATTGATGGACACGAAAACGTTGTAAATATTCAGTCACATTGAAACCAGTTGCATTAACAAAACGTCTTTGCAGTGTTCGTTTAGTTAATCTTGCGACAACAGATAACTTGTTTAAAGTAATTTTATCCCTAATCTTAGTTGTTGAAATCCATCGTTGAACTCTTAGTATCGCATCATCCCCATGATAAAAAGACGGCTCAAAAATACTATAATGTCGTTGTTCTTTGTTCGTAGGTTGTATTAAACACATCTTAGCCGTATCGGCCATTACAATTGGACCTAACAATCGCTTAATCAAACATAATCCCAAATCTGCCCAACTCAGACCACCACTTGCAGTGATAATATCTATATCATCAATCAATAGTTGATTGATATTTAAATGAATCTGAGGGAACGCTTTTTGCAAAGAATTTGCATATTTCCAATGTGTGGTAACAACTCTATTTGCCAACAATCCTGTTTCACCTAATAAAAAAGCCCCTGTTGAAACAGAGGCTAAAATTGTACCCTTTTGGTGGTGACACTGCAGAAACTTAATATATACATTATCCTTTGAAATAGAAGGTATCCCTTGTAAATCAGGGGGAATAATAATTGCCGAGAAATCTTTATCCGGATGATAGGATTTTAAAAATGCAATGTCCGTATAATCAATTTTATCTTCTAAATCAATGATGCTTACTTTTACATTAGGCAAACATTGTTCGACTACTTTTTGAGCCAATTGATTCGCTATGTTAAATAGGTCTTTTAACCCCAATATGCTTGCCTCTTGTGCGCCAGGATAACGTAAGATACCAATATGTATTGATTGAAAATTTTTCATTTTTGCCGTCATAATTATATTAAGTGAGAATGATTACTTAAATAAATAGAACCCATAAAATTGTTCTATTTTATTTTGCTGAAAACAGGAAAATATGACAAAGATTTATCATCAGTTTTCCTGAACAAAGACAGGTTTGATGAAATAAGCTACAAACTAAATCTAAATATTATATATAAGATAAGGAAGAAATTATTCACAAAACCTGCCATTCGTATTTTTGTATATACATACAAAAAACTGGACAATAACCTTTAAACTATTTGTCAAATGGCACTTATATGTTTCCATTGGTATAAAATATTTTTTTAACACATACATATTCGAAATGACTTGATCAGTTTATATTTATAAAATTATATAAAAAATGTAATATTCTAAATTAATCAATAGGATTCCTTAATGATTTTCAACAAAATTACGGCATCACTCCTTGCAGGCAGTATAATATTGGGTATTCCAACCTATATATTCGCGAGAGAAACACAATCTGTTTTTCAAAAAAAAACAAATGAACCCTATACATCTTATTTAAAAGAAAGCGATATAGTAAATAGTCTAGCTTTACTTCCACCCCCGCCAAAAGAAAATAGTGCTGCTTTTCTCGCTGACCAAGAGGCATATAAACAGGCATCTACACTTGCGCATACTCCCAGATGGGGTGTTGCTCAATCCGATGCAGATCTAAGCGATAGCAATATTGGGAAACCGTTTTCAAAAGCCCTCGGTGTATCCATTTCCAAGGAAAATACACCGGCCACTTATCATTTAATGCGTAATATTATGGCCGATAGCGGCTTTTTAGGAACCAAGAAAGCCAAAAAATACTATAAACGCGTCAGACCCTATGTGTATTATCATACACAGACCTGTTCCCCACAAGATGATAATATATTAAAACATAATGGGTCTTATCCTTCTGGTCACACCGCCATAGGTTGGTCGACCGCCTTGATATTTGCAGAAATGTTTCCTCAAAAACAAGATGAAATTTTGCAAAGAGGATATGATTTCGGGCAAAGTCGAGTTGTTTGCGGTGTCCATTGGCAAAGTGATGTCGATGCGGGTCGTATCATTGGTGCAGCTATTGTTGCAAGGCTACATGCTAACCAAAAATTTATGCAAGATTTTCAAAAATCTAAAAACGAGCTAATTGAAAAAATGAAATAACAAGAATAGCCCCATTATTGGAATGATAATGGGGCTATTTTTTAAAAAGAGTATATACTTAAACGATTAATAATCGCCATCAATAAGATTTTCTTAAATTTCTTTTGAAAAAAAATGTATTATATACTCGCACCTATAATAAAGACGCAATGAATACATTGTACAATAAATTTAACATAACTTTGACAAGAATGCAAGTCCTATTCAACCATCAAACTAGATATTTTATCGACATAAAGCTTTGGAAAAATTTGGATTGCCACGCGCTTTTTGACAAATTTGAGTAATATCTTGTTTGATAATTTCCCAAGACTGATTGGCATTGAATTGTAAAATAAGTTCATATCGCTTTTTCTTGATGCTGTCGTCATCCAAACCATCAATTGTCAAAGCGATTTTTGCTTGTAAAGGGCATAATTGCGAACTTTTGCAATATATCCGAGATTGCTGTAAGGTTACAATCTGTTTGCCCTCTGCATCCCCACTGGGTAATTTATCCTGTAAAAAAGCAACAGCAACTTCTAGTGGTTTTTGTTCTGGTTTCCCCGTATATAACGTTTTAGCTGATACAGGCAAGGACACGAATAATCCAAGAGCGTAAATTACTATAATCTTTTTTATCATTTAATATCTTCTTTTCGCGATAACAAACCACCAAAAGAGTATCATTTTAAATCTTTTATTATAAGATTTATTTCACAAACACATTTTCAAACGCTTCTTCTAGCAAAATAAAGGTCGAAAGCACTTGTCCCATTGTATAATGCAAATTCAATTTCATTGCTTGAGAGATGTCTTTTGTACTCATATTCCCCAGCACGATCATATTTAATATTTCTTTATGATAGCGCCCTATTTCATTCCATAGTTTAAAAAGTTTTTCATAGGCTTCATGTTGCGCAGCAGAGGGTTCCCAAGAACATCCCACTCCGTCCCTCATAAAATTCATTTTAGCGTATAGATCCCCTGTTCGACCCAAAGCCTTTTCACATAAAATTGCATATTTTTCCGCATAATCTCTTTGTTCTTTGGTAATAGATCCTCTGTTCAACATCTCATCATAAACCGATTTACGGCGTAAACGAGTGGTAACCCTTTTAGGATTATCTGAATCTACTTGTTTCTCGACTTGATATTCACCACGTAAATATGGAACGATCATCCCTTGTTTTTTTACAATTTTTGGAAACGTAATCTGTGGTTGCTTCTTGGTATAATTCGTCAATTTAATTTACTCCTTAATAATAAAACGCTTTAATTTTGTTGAATCATGTTTTGCAATATCTTTATATTACGAGTGATTTTTTGCCGATGATTTATCAAGACTCGCTCAACATCATGAGCAGATGGGAAAAAAGGTGTTAAAACTGCCAATTCTCTACAGGTATCTGTATTAAAAAATAGCAAAGGAACGGCTTTAAAAATTGAATATAATGATTTCACCTTAAGGTTAAAAATCTCGTTATTCAAAGGATTAGCAATCGCAAAATTAATAATTTTAAAGAAATCAACAAAAACTTCAAAATTAACCACGGTCTGTGACAACAGCTCTAACTCTGCCAAATATTGCTGAACTTTCTCTTTTCCAAATAAAGAAGAAGTAGAACCAATTATAAACTTATTTTGCACATATTCTTCGGTTGTTGGAACAACAGAAATCCAATCTGGTAACGTCAATAGGTGATGCTCAACATATCCATCATTGATGTTTTCAGAAACTAAATACATAAAACATTCCTATTTTTACGCGTGTATTTTCAAATCATTAAAAATAACTAAGATTTTTTTTTTCATCAGATTGAACAGACGTCGTTTTTAGCCATTGATTAGCAATCCTACACCACCTACGCCATGCTGCTGACCAATCCATTTTGATTGCTTCTTTTCCGTGCTTAGCATGCCAAAAGTCTTTAAAATCCTCAACCATAGTGTCTGGGCAAAGATTTAAATCAAAAGCAAATTGACGACATTGTGTATCTGGATACCAATCTGAGGGTAAACGGGAACCCGAAGCATAATAAAGATTTTCATTTTTACTCTTGATATTTTCTTTTACCGTTTCCATATCAGTTAAGATGTCTATATTTTGTATTTCTTTTTTTATATCTTTATATAAGGAAGAAAAATTTATAACATTTTGTTCTCCTTGATTTTTTTTACGATAACCAGAACATTTTTTTTTATTTTCAAACTGGTTATCGTTTTTTTTATAATCAAGATCGAACTCATTACCACTATTATGTTGATTACGTTTTTTTTGTTCTCGCACAATACGACGACAATATAAGATACCTTCGTCAGTAACGGAACACACATCATTATCGATTAATTTTTGTAATAAGCGTTCAGCTCTGTCCTTGCGAATACCAACCCGTTTGGCGATATCAGCCACATTCATTGGGCGACCATTAATAACCAAATATCCTATTTGATCGCTTTTATGCATAATCGCAATTAAGTTAATCCACAATCCTTGTGCTGCTAAATCACAACTTTGTAAATTAATATCATTCAACCATGCATCCCAATAAAATTTCCCCCAACTATACTTAAAACCCATTTTTTCCATGGTGTTTACCTTTAACCACAACTTTTGAAGAGTAATTATCAAATATTCAATATTTGCTTTTTAACGAAATAATTTACCCTTAATCTTTATTGTTGACTCATAGATCTCAAAGATTCTATTTAGTAATGAATAATTGTTCTTATGCTAATAAAAATATATTAAAAAAACTCTTCAATACTTGCCGATGGAAATATAAAATCAACTTCTGAAAGAATTTTATATAAAAACAGAATTCTCGCACCATGAGAAAATTTAAAAAAAAACAATTTCACTTTCAACATCTTTAATTAAGAAAATAAATTTGAGTTAATTATTTTATATATCCTCTTGAATATTTAGAAATACATAATAAATTCTTCATAAACCGATACCTCCTCTATTTGATATAAATATCTTTAAATATGTATTATATTCCAATATAAAAACCATTTAAAATATTTATAGCGATAAAATTATTAATATAAGGTGAATAATTGTAATGTAAGTTACTTTTAAGGTTATTTAACCTTATTGTCAACATAAATTAAGGCTATAAATCCTGATAGCTTTTCAACATTCAGTAAATTAATGAACATGAAGAATAAAATCTTACTAGATCAAATTGAAAAATTACTACAAGAAAAAAAAATTAGCGCCAGAAAAGCTTCAATCAAAGCCGGTGTTGGAGAGGATTTTATCAGAAATTTAAAAAGATATAATAATATACCTAAAACTGATAAATTGATAAAATTGGCTCAGGCACTAGATGTAAACGTAAACTTTTTCCTTAATCCGGTGAAAAAACACGACTCATCATCAAATATCGAGGCAAATTCACCGATTCCAATTACAACCATCTATATTCGTGGCGAAGTCCAAGCCGGACAATGGAACACAGCAACGGAATGGCCAGAAAACGATTGGATCCCTTTGACTGTACCTGTTGATCGCCGTTACAAGCATTTTAACAGCTTTGCCTTGACCGTTAAAGGGGATTCCATGAACTTATTATATCCCGAAGGGACCATTGTTATAGCGATTAACTTTTCTGATATTGGACGAAATCCAGAAGATGGGGACTGCGTCATCACCATTAGAAGAGATTCTTTGACTGATTGTTATGAAGCAACACTAAAAATCATACAAATCAAAGAAGATGGCAGCGTTCTTTTATGGCCAAAAAGCGATAATCCGAACTTTGTCAAACCGATTATTTTGCCGAAATTAACCAAAGAGTATCAAGGGAATGGTATGGATGGCGACATAGCTTCGACCCCAGATATTACAATTCAAAGCCTCGTGATTGGCAGTTATAATATGGTTGGAAAAATGAATATAAAATAATATCTACACACCGTTATAATGAAATATAAATAGTATATCGAAATTATAATTAATCCGAACATATTTTAGTATCAATAAGGTTGTAATATAATAATGAATGTGTTATAAATCGTAACATTCTTAATCAATCAGCAATTAAGAGTTTGAAACAATTTACAAATATTTGGAGGTAAATAAGTGAGCTTCGGATCACAGAAGTTCAAAACTCAGTTTGCATCTTAATCGTGCTGAATAGATAATATCTTATTTATAACGATTGCTTAAATTATTGATGAAGATTTCAATGGATTATCAGACAGACATCTAACAGTAACTCTATTTTAATATTGTGAATATCATCACGATTATTAATATGGTTCGCTGTGTATCTTGGGCGTTTGTTTCTGAAGATAAAATTATCGATACTCTGCACGCCAGTTTTTATTTAAAAATTATAGTAATCAAACGGTATGCAAAAGACTAAAATATTATAGATTTGCTTTCAGTAACTAGGATTTTTAAACTTCATATATTTTTGATATTACCCCACTACATAAAGCGAATG
The DNA here is from genome assembly GCF_947179015.1 of Commensalibacter communis. Lineage (GTDB taxonomy): Bacteria > Pseudomonadota > Alphaproteobacteria > Acetobacterales > Acetobacteraceae > Commensalibacter > Commensalibacter communis. Next base: position 21,593 of record NZ_CAMXCM010000009.1, on the reverse strand, counting down.
AATGAGCTCACTTTTTAGAAATGAAGTATTAGAAGCTAAACGCGATACTTGGCTTGGCAAAGTTCAAGATATCCAACCTATTCCTATTAAAATTATATCAGTGATATCCCTGATATTTACAATATTAGTGGTTTTATATATTTATTACGGTGGATATACCCGTCGAACCCATGCCGTTGGTAGTATGATGCCTACTTCTGGATTAGTTACCGTTGGGTCGAGGGCAACTGGGGTTATCGTCGAAAAAAATGTCAAAGAAGGCGACTTTGTAACAAAAGGGCAAAAACTTTTTGCAATCAGCCTTGAAAATAATAATGTTAATGGACCGGCTCAGGCACAAATCAATCAAGTGCTTAAAAAACAAAAACAAATATTGATCGATCAATATAATTTGCGCAAAGATAATGCCCCTATTGAAAAAAATAATATTACCAGTACGCTAACCAATTTATATCGGCAACACCAAAAAGTTACCGATCAAATTAATCAAGATAATGTTATTATTCCAAAAATCCAGGCTTCGCTAAATATGATTGAAAAAGCCAAAAAAATGGCTTTGGCAACGAATTTAGAATATCAAAATCAATTATATACTTACGCTCAAATTCTAGGGTCTCATTCTCAGTTTTTGCAAAGTCAAACCTCTATAGAAGGGCAAATTTTAGAAAATACCTCTAAACTTCGTTTATTTGATAGCACATTAAAACATGATTTATATGATATTCAACAAAAAATAACTCAAACTGAAGAAAAAATTATTCAAGGTGAAAAAGACCAAACTATTATCATCACCGCACCAATAAGCGGCAATATCACCGCATTACGTGGCTACATTGGTCAACAAGTTACGCAGAACTCTGCTTTACTCAGCATTGTTCCAGAAGGACAGCAGTTAGAGGCAGAACTTTACGTCCCCAGTTCTGCAGTAGGTTTGTTAAAAAAGAACGATACCGTTGTTTTGAGTTATTCCGCATTTCCTTATCAAAAATTTGGTTTATATAAAGGGATAGTATCAGAAATTACCTATACGCCCATCACTTCTGAAACGATGGGCAAAGAAGATAGCGAACGGCTTAAAAACGAATTTGCGAATAAAAATGCTGAAGGTGACCATAATCTCTATCGTGTTAGGGTAAGGCCAAGCGACCAATTTATCGTGGGATATCACAACCAGAAACATTTTTTACAACCAGGGATGCGTGTAGAGGCTGATATCGCGATTGATTATCGCCGGTTATATCAATGGATGCTAGACCCATTCATCAAAGTCAAAAATACCGTTCAAACCAGATTGATTAAACCAACACCATGATAGATGTTCTGAACAAACTCAATTTTAGTTTCCGACATACAACCCCTGTTATTCTTCAAGTAGAAGCAGCAGAATGTGGTTTGGCCTGCCTTGCAATGATTATGGGGCATTATAAAAATTATATTGATTTGACGACGTTTCGTCGTCGTGAATCCATTTCTATCAAGGGAATTACGTTACAAAATATTATTGATGTCGCACATCGCAATCATATGGTAACCCGTCCGTTACGCCTAGATATAGATGAACTGAATAAATTAAAACTACCTTGCATTTTACATTGGAGTCTGAATCATTTCGTTGTATTAACTGAAGTCAAAAGCAATGGTATTATCATTAATGATCCTGCCCATGGGCAACGTAAAATCTTATGGGAAGAGGTCAATAAAGAATTCACAGGGGTTGCGTTAGAAGTTTCACCCAATGAAAAATTCGAGCGTAAAGATGAGCGTAATAATTTAAAATTAAGAGATTTATTTAGAAAAACCGATGGTTTAAAAAAAACATTAAGCTATTTATTCTTTGCCTCATTAGGTCTTGAACTAATCGCCATTATTATGCCAATGGCCTCCCAAGTTATTATTGATGAGGTCATTGTGACCTTAGATAAAAATTTACTGACCACAATTGCCATTGGGGTGGGATTATTAATTTTATTACAAATGATTATCGCCACCGCAAGAACATGGATGATGATGTTATTTAGCACACGATTAAATGTGCAATGGAATGCTGGACTTTTTGACCATTTGACCCGTCTGCCGCTTGATTATTTTTTAAAACGTCATGTTGGTGATATTTTGTCGCGTTTTGGATCATTGGGCACCATTCAAACCACCATTACCACCGATATGGTTCAAGCGGTGATGGATGGTATTATGGCAGTAGGCATGTTAATCATGCTGTTTATATACGGCAAATGGTTGGCGATTGTAACTGTTGTTGCGGTGACACTGGATGCAATTGTTCGTTTTATTGCATATCGCCCTTATAAACAAGCCTCTGAAGAGGGCATTATCTACAGTGCTAAAAAAGATTCTCACTTTATTGAAACCGTGCGTGGGATGGCCAGCATTAAATTATTAGGATTGCGCGAGCGCCGTCGCGCACGTTGGCTCAATTTATTAGTGGACAGCATCAATGTTGGCTTAAAAACGCAACGTTATGATCTGATTTTCGGACGTATTAATGATGCAATTTTTGCCTCTGACCGCCTGATTATGATGGTTGTTGGGGCATATTTTGTAATGGATAACCAAATGTCTGTTGGGATGTTGGTGGCGTTCTTATCTTATAAAGATCAATTTACAGGACGTATTGGCAGTCTAATTGGTGCTGTGTTTAAACTTCGTATGTTATCAGTTCAAAGCGACCGCATCTCTGATATTGCCCTTACCCCTACAGAAAAGAATACAACTGATTACAATCTGCCCCAAAGCACAACCAGTTTGCCAGATCAAAAACAATCTGAACAACTAGAATGCCATAATTTAGGTTTTCGATATTCACCAGCCGAGCCTTGGGTTTTTCAAAACTTGAATATACAGATCCCTCAGGGGCAAAGTATTGCGATTGTAGGCACGTCGGGATGTGGAAAATCAACTTTATTAAAACTTATGATGGGGCTTACGTTCCCAGAAGAAGGGCAGATTTTATACAAAGGGCAAGATATTACTAAACAATCCTTGGATAATTATCGTCAAAATATTGCAGGTGTTTTACAAGATGATGGATTATTTTCCGGATCTATTGCAGATAATATTTGTGCCTTTGATGATAATCCAGATCCTGACCGTATCATAGATTGTGCGAAAAAAGCAGCCATTTACGACGATATCATGGCAATGCCCATGAAGTTCGAGACATTTGTTGGGGATATGGGCAGCTCATTATCGGGCGGACAAAAGCAACGGGTTATTATTGCACGGGCTTTATACCGTCAACCTGAAATTTTATTCCTTGACGAAGCAACCAGCCATCTTGATGAATATACAGAAAGCCATATTGCTGAGACCTTGAAAAATATGCAAGTCACGCGTGTAATCGTAGCACACCGACCTGCAACGGTGGCATTATGTGATTACATTATTATTTTGGATCCTATGACCATTCAAAAAGGCGAGATCCAATTTGTTAAGAGAGAAGATTTGTACCCTGACGAAGAATAAATAAAAAGCCTATTCCTTTTTCGAGAAATAGGCCTTTTATTTAACTATCATATTAGTAAAATTTATTTACCTGTGGCTGATTTTAAATGTTTATTACATTCGCTGTAATATCCACCACCTTTTTGAATCCATTTAAGACCACCATTTTTATTTGATGTTTTATTCAAATGATATTGCTTTTTACAGGTATTCATACGAGCAGTTCCCTCTTTTTCACTAGCGAATTGAGGATCAACTTTATCTGGGAAAACAACATCCCCGCTAACTACTGGTGCTTTTTCTGCTGCTTCTTTTTTAGTGGAATCTTTTTTAGCTGGTTCATTCGTTGCAGCTGCTGGCTTATCAGCTTTTGGGGCATTTGCTGCCACTGGTTTATCCGTTGATGCAGCAGCTTTTTGATCGCAATGTGCGGCTTTGAATTCTTTGAAATTCTTTTCTTTCAATGTATTGCTCTTTTTAGCTTCACTAAATTGCTCATAACATGCTTTTCCTTCTGCTGCATGTGCAGAATAAGAAAAACCAGCCATCGTACCAACAGTTAACGCAGCAACTGCAGCATATGATCCCAATACAGAAATTGGAGAAAGGAAATTTTTCATGGATTACCCTTTTGATGTAAAGAAAATTGCCCGATGAATAATGCTGTAATATTGATGAAAAGCATTATTCATTCGTTGATTAGAATTATGAGTTAATCTGCTCGTTATGTAAAGCCATATCCAATCCTTCGCGTTCTTCGTCTTGAGTAACACGTAAACCAACCAGCTTATCAATCACCTTTAATAAAACCCAAGAGACCACACCGCTCCAAATGATCGTCACAATAACGGCTTCAATTTGCGCAATTACCAATCCAACGGACGCTGAAATCCCTGCTGGATCAGATTCTGTGGCTGATAAAGGGCCGAATGCAAATACACCCGTTAAAATAGCACCAATAATACCACCAATACCATGCACACCAAACGCATCCAACGAATCATCATACCCTAATTTATGCTTCAAGTAAGAACAGCTCCAAAAACATGCTATACCACCAATAAAGCCCATTAATAATGCAGGCCCAGGTAAGACAAACCCTGCAGCTGGTGTAATCACCACAAGCCCCGCAATGGCACCAGAAACAATCCCCAAAACGGTTGGTTTCTTGCGCTTGATCCATTCAATACACATCCAACCAATACCACCTGATGCAGCTGCAATTTGAGTGACCAACATCGCCATCCCTGCACGTCCATTTGCACCTAACGCTGAACCCGCATTAAAGCCAAACCAACCCACCCATAACAAAGAAGCACCAATAACTGCATATCCCACATTATGAGGGGATAAGTCACGTTTACCAAACCCTATTCTTTTGCCAACCATGAGGGCACAAACCAAACCAGCCACCCCAGCATTAATATGCACCACAGTACCACCAGCAAAGTCAATTGCCCCTAACGCAGCCAACCATCCTGTTGAAGTCCAAACCCAATGCGCGATCGGCACGTAGGATAATAATCCCCATGCAAGACAAAATAAACATAATGCACTGAATTTCATTCGTTCCGCAACGGAACCAACCAAAATTGCCACAGAAATAATAATAAATGTCATTTGGAAAACAACATAAACACTTTGTGGAATAGTCATCATCACAGGTGCCGCGGTATCTGACCCCAGTACAAATCCTTTATCAATACCAAAATGATAATGGTCTAGAATCCCACCCAACATAAATTGAGAGAGATTCCCAATAAAAGGTGTTCCTGTGGTGAAAACAAGACTATATCCAATCACAACCCACAATATACTCATCATACAACAAATAGAAAAAGACTGCATCATCGTTGCCAGAACGTTTTTCTTTCTGACCATCCCCGCATAAAACAACGCCAAACCAGGAATAGTCATCAATAAAACCAACGCTGAGCTGATTAACATCCATGCTGTATCCCCTGTATCCAACGTTGGTGAAACAATCGTGGCACCATAAGCATGCATGGGCATTAAGCATAACAACCCAATCAACAAATAATTTCTTAGCCGCAAAATATTCAGAATTCTGCCCCTCATCGAATAAAATCCCCCTCTGAAATAATATGTATGAAAAATATAAAATCCCCAAACAACCCAAAATGATAATTATACTTCAATAAATAAATTGTTATTGATATATATGTTAATTCTAAACACGAAACTGTGATTGTGGGTAATATTTTTTTACCGAACCAATATAAAAATTAAATCTGTTTCTTAAAAATGACATATTATATAAACTGAAATATAGTAATAATATCTATTTACGCTTTATCTTAAAGATTTTTAAAAATAAATATTCCGAGGCTTTATTAATGAGTGATTCTTTATCGCGTTATCCATATCCTATTATTCCAGAACAAAACGCTATGAATAATCCACGCAATACGCTTGCTAGTGGTCCAGACAGTCATGAAATCAATCTGGATGCATTATGGATGAAAATAGTTGATGAGAGCCGTGCCTGTTGTGACCCTTTGTTGGCCAGTTTTTTTAATGCGTGCATTCATCGCCATCCTAATTTCTCAGCAGCGTTAGCGGATATTATCGGACGCAAATTGGGCGACACCTCTATTTCACCATCAGCCTTGACGCATCTAATTCAAGAAACCTATCAACTCAGCCCTCCTTTGGTCTCCGTTGCAGCGGCGGATTTAATTGCAGTCATGATGCGTGATGCAGCTTGTACAAACTTGGTGACGCCTTTTTTATTTTTTAAGGGATTTCATTCAATCCAAGCCCACCGCATTGCCCATTGGTTATGGAGACAAGAGCGTCCTTTCCTTGCGTTACATATGCAAAGCCGTATTTCCGAAGTCTTTGCGGTAGATATTCACCCCGCTGCAAGATTGGGTCAACGGGTTATGATTGACCATGCCACAGGTGTCGTCATTGGGGAAACGGCTGTCATCGAAGATGATGTTTCTATCTTACAAGCTGTAACCTTAGGTGGAACAGGAAAAGTCGAGCAAGATCGCCATCCAAAAGTTCGTCGTGGCGTCTTAATTGGTGCTGGTGCCAAAGTTCTGGGCAATGTAGAAATTGGGGAAGGGGCAAAGATTGGCGCTGGCTCTATTGTACTGCAAAATGTTTTGCCTTACACCACAGTCGTTGGCAATCCCGCCCGTCCAGTTGGGATCAAACACAAAGACATGCCTGGGATTTCAATGGATCTATCCCTGCCCCCGATTGATTATGTGATTTAACATCAATATAGTGCAAAAGGGTTCAGTATATGAATGATATATCTGCGAATAGTTTGTCCGCTGACAGCCCCATTACAGACCTAGCTGCTGATTGCTTAGGATACAGCCCTTTTGCAAAAAATATTGCGACGATTTTAGATAATGCCACCACCAGAGGAGATTGCTTAGTCCTTGGCATTCATGGGGAATGGGGTTCTGGGAAAACCTCGGCGATTAATTTAGTGATAGAACATTTAAAATGGATGCAAAGATATCGCCCAAAATATGCAAAATTCAAAATATTAAATGATTTATTTTTATATAAAACATTCGAACCAGATAGACCTTTACAGATCAAAGAAACCAAACCACGCACAACGATCATTCACTTTTCACCTTGGCTATTTTCTAATCAAGAAAATTTAACAACTGCATTTTTTCACGAGCTTGAAAAGCAACTTGATAACAGCTGGGACAATATCAAAGCGTTTTTGAAAACCATTGCTGCATTAACGTTACCTTCACTTGAAGCGCTTTCTTATCTAAATCCCGCGACCTCCAAAATGGTAGGAAATACCACACAACTCCTTATTAAAAACCTTCAAAAAAGACCTTCTTTAGAACAAACAAAGCGAGCATTAAATAAAGCTCTAAAAGCACAAAAGCGCCCCCTACTAATCATTATCGATGATATAGACCGCCTGCCTGCTGATGAAATGCGCCAAATTTTCAGACTGGTGAAATCCATAGCAGATTTGCCTTATGTGACTTATCTTTTAGGGTTTGATCGTAAAATTGTTGAAAGAGCACTTGAAAAAGATACCGATCCCGAAGGGCCTCAATGGATTGAAAAAATAGTGCAAGGCTCTTTTGATTTACCCCTCATCCTACAGCCCAGATTAGAATTGTACTTTATAGAAAAACTCAACAAGCAGTTAAATGATCTATATAAACTTTTATTTGACAATATAGAGCTATCTTTTTATCTATATCCATTTTTTAACATTCTTATATACAAACAGCTTAAAACACCTCGTCAAGTTAATCGCTTGATCAATAGCCTTACATTACAATGGATGGCAACCAAAAAATTTATTAATCCTTTTGATCTTATTTTCATTGAATCTTGTCGTTTATTTAGGCCTAAGCTCTATAGTTTAATTAAAAATAATAAACAAGATTTCTGTGGTCAAAATAGAACTTTCCTCGACCTTGTTTCAAAGCTTATCTTTCAGGAAGATTCTAAACAAGATATAGAATCCTTTAAAATATGTTTTCTTAATGAATCACCATACCCATTAATGAAATCCAAGAGAATTTCGTCTGAAAAATATTTTGAAAATTACTTTTTATATGATCAAAATCCAGCCTTCTTGCCTGTAGAAGAAACAGAAATTATTGATGATCTCTTATCTCAAAACAACACTGAAGAAATTATTAAAATTATAATTCAAAACATAAATGAAAAGTTGGAAGGAGGCTATCCTAAAAATTTAGCGTTATTGGACGAATGGCAAGAAAATATTCGTCAATTTGAAAATAATGAGTTAAAGAACGTTCTGACTATTATAACCGCGACACATAATCAAATTTGTGTAAAAAACCGATTGGCAGCAACAAAATCAAATGCGCTTTTTTTAGATATTTGCAAGATATTTTCATATGAAAAGGAATTTGATACTTTTATTCCCAAACTATATAAACAATATCCACTTTCTAACCTTTTAATACATTATATTCAAAATTGTAAATATGTAAGACTAAATGGATATATAGAAGATAATATAATCTCAAATTTTTTAGATGAAAATATAACTATTCTGCAAAGCATAAAAGAAATTTACAAAGAAAAAATCACAGAACTAGAAAATAATAAAGGTCTAAAGGCCATATCCCACAATTTAATATTTTTAATAACTGCTGCTACAGAGACAGAAGCTTCAGGAAAATATAGAGGTGTTTGGATTCAAGAAAAAATAAAAGATAATGAAGAAAATGCATTATGTATTATCAAAAGCATAACTCTAGATCCAGTTAGCGGCATTTCTTTACATGAAAATTTTCAATCCAAACGTTACTATGGTCCTAGCTCTCTAATTCACAACAATGTTAACCTTCATCCTCTCTTTAATGCCGCAATATCTATACACAAAAATAGCAATAATGAAGAGAGTAAACAAATAGTTCATGCATTTTTAGTAGCTTATCAATACCCCGTTGATAATTTAATAACACATAACTAATTTCATCTCCTCTCTTCTCGAGAGGAGCTTACAAAAACCTACTTGACACCATTGATCGGCAGAAATTTAAACATTTTTTCCTCTTTAAACGATGCGGTGGCGTTGCCAGAGAAAATGTTGGTTTGGTCTTTGCCAAGGTCTAGTTTTTTAACTTTGCCTGATTTTTCAGAGAAATCGATTTGATTTAGATCAACCCAGAATATATTGGGCGTTAGTGCGGATTCAAAATAATAGCGTTTATTTTGCTGATCCGCCAAGGTGCGCCATCTAGTTGAGGAAATATTGGGCTCGTTTTCTGTATTAATCCCAAACGGCACAGACGCATTTCGGATCACACTAAACACACCTGCCACCGCAGTACGATCATCAAGTTTCTTGGGAATAGCATTAATATAAAAAGAAGCTCTGGCAAAACGATCCGCAGCACGGTTGGTTCCAGGCAGCATCACTGTTCCCCCGATGGATTTCCAATAGGCATCCAACGCCAATTGCTGGTCAAATGTAGGGGAGTTCGTCAGCACTTGATATTTGCGATTATGGTGAATGATTTGTTTGCCATCAATATATTCGATAATGGCACTGTCGCCTGTTGGATCAGAAATAGACATGTGTAAACTGGCCATTCTTTTCTCGCCTGGGACAGTGTCCGTTATCACAGTAAACGGTTCTTTTTCCAAAGCGGCAACCGCTTCATCAACGGTGGCAAAATTATCCAATACATATTGCCCCCATACAGAAATCGATAAAGTTGGCTTATCTTTGACAGGTGTGGGATAGACGGACTCTACTAACCACAGCATATTCACATCCAGACCTTTTTCATTCATTCCGTCTGTGGTTGCAATATCATATCCCGTGGCAATCACGCTGCCATATTTAGACTTCCAATGGATTGTTTTGTCGCCCGTGGCACCGTCTCTATCCATTCCTTGGGGGAGTATCCATAAATTCGTTCCAACGTCCCGCTTCCAATCCATAGATCGTGCAGTGATAATTTGATTATTATCGCCTAAATAAACAGCCCTAGTGCAAGCAAAACTGGTCGAAGAAAACAAACAAGCCCCTGCAATAACAGCATTCAGTAATTGACGCATGATCTACCCCTTTGATTCCCAATACAGTTTTATTATAACATAATCGCCGAATAAAAAATTACAATTTATTCTGTGATGAATTCTTCCAGCTCGTCCAATCTTTTAGAAACAAAATCAATATCAAGCCTGTTGACCCATGCGCTGAGATGATCTGGTTGGTTATGATCAACACCCGTATCGAATTTATCAGCCCAATATCTTAATTGACCTTGTAGAGACATCGTCAGGAAACAAGGATTATCATGATGGCTGGGGATCAATTCATAAATAACAGTGTTGGGTTTACAAAAAGCAATATTAGACAGCCCAGCCCCTAGTAGTGCCACCACAATATTAGCTTGTTGAAAGATTATAATTTGCTCATCAATGCTATATTTTTCAGGATCAAGGATAAAATATCCTCTTGCCTCTAGTAACTCAATCAACTCACCTTCATTACTTAAATGGCGATGCTCTTTGTTAGCACGGCTAATATAAATCTTATCGTGACATAATTCTGGGGTAACAGGAATTTTTACAGTCTCGACCATCGCTTCATACGCTTGAACCGATAATTTAGAGTCAATAAAATCTGCCTCACCTGTCGCCAATTCATAATATATCAAAGATAGAAAGAAATATTGTTGATCTTTTTTTACTTTGAGACATTGGGATAATTCTATGCCCAGCAACTCCAAGGTACGCTGTTGCCAAGAGGTCAACTCCATCGGAATGAGATATTTACCTTGTATGCCCGATTGTTTCGCTGCGTAAAACGCAGGGATCGCATGGGCTAACCAATGAAAATAATTATCTTCCCAATGGTCAAAGCAGCAAAAAACAGATTCTTGATCTTCATGAATAATCAAACGATCAGAGTGAACAGACAAAGAGCGTAATAACTCACCATTGATAAAGTGACTGCTATTAACGATAGTTCTGTTATCTTTGAAAAAAACTTTGTAATAAACGTCTAAAACAACGTTTTGTAAGCGATAACAATAAATCGGCTTGGCAGCACTTTTCCAGTTCGAAAACGGGTAATAATGTTGGTTCGATAAACGCTCAACGCCCGACCATTTTAATTGACCATCACATAATTCACAAAATTCAACTTCAACTTGTTCTTGTGCAACATCGGCAAGGTATAACTCCTTTGGTTCTGATTCTAAAATTACTTCCTTGGAATCCTTCTGCGCTATAAACTGTTTTTTTATTGCAGAAAAAAGCGATTTTAACCCCATAGAATTATACCTAGATAATGAGAACAAAGACTAGAAGAAATGACGTGTGATCTCATATAGAGCAATCGCACCAGCCACAGACACATTTAAACTGTCAATATCGCCCGTCATCCGCAAACTGGCTATTTCATCGCAATTTTTCTTGGTCAACTGCCTGATCCCTGCGCCCTCTGCCCCCAAAACCAACACAACACGGCGTTTCACAAAGTCAGCACCATTCAACAAATTCCCATGTGCATCCAATCCAACCGCCCACAAACCTGCTTCTTTCAACTTGGTCAATTCACGGGAAAGATTAACCGCACGCATAATGGGAATAGTATCCAACCCACCAGAAGCTGCCTTGGCCATAACACCACTTTCATCAGGAGAATGACGATCTTGTAAAATCACCCCAGCCGCACCAAAAGCCACCGCAGAACGTAAAATCGCCCCAATATTCCGTGGATCAGTAACTTGATCCAGCATTAAAATAGGCCCTTCACGCTCTAACATATCCTCTATACTAGCGCTGCCTAACGGCATTACATGTAGCGCAATCCCTTGGTGCACAGCCTCTTTGCCACAGATTTGATCCAACACGGGACGTTCAACAATTTCATGTCCTGTTTTAAGCGGCATTTCCAATTTTGAAGTCACGGTTTCATACGCATCAGACGTTGCCACTAAACGCATTTTTTGACGTTTACGATTTAATAACGCAGCTTGTACTGCATGTTGCCCATACAACCAAAAACCACCCTTTATATTATAATTCGTATTGTTATTTGTATTGGGACGAGGTCTTCTATTCATGGATTATCAATCTTTAAAATTATTAAAAATCAAACTTTATAAAAAAAAACAAAATTTCTCCAGCGAAAAGTTATTTATCTTGTTGACAATTGATTAACAAACCTGTTATTAACCTTCTATCTTGATTACGGAGGGGTGCCCGAGTGGCTAAAGGGGGCGGACTGTAAATCCGCTGACGTACGTCTACGTTGGTTCGAATCCAACCCCCTCCACCATCCATGTTATGTAACATGTTGATTTCAGTATCTTTTAATAAATTGTCATTTACTTTTAATAATAAGATTAACTTTTATATCATAACGAAAAATTTTACCCATTCTCGTAAGTAAATATACACATCTTAACCAATCCTTTTCGTTTAATTGCTTCTATGCATCAATATTATTCACAAGACTAATTCTATTTTCTTTCTAGATTCTTATTCTTGATTCTTTACAAAAGACGAATTCGATACAAGGCTTTATTTCCTTAAATTCTGTTGACGATAATCGTACGATTTACGATCATATTTCATCCCATTTATTCTCTCAAATAATATAATTTTATATTATACACAGAGTTACTAACAGTTTTATCCACAAAAAATAAAAACAAAATTTTAAAATAACCATATTGATGGCTGTTATATTGTTTCCTTATCCCATAGTTCGATGTCATTCAATGAGGATCACGTTTAGTATTATGGCGACATATGCAGCTTGATTAAATGGCCTCACAAGTTCAATTTAAATTCTTAAAAAACCATCCAAAAAATTGATTGAATTCCATCGATTGAAAACCATATATAGCTCATTGTTATTATTCGAGGTTTATATGGTTGAAACAACTGCTCTGTCTGTTCATAACATTGCAGACAAAACAATTAAGACCTTTATCACCCATATCGAAATTATCGTTCGGGCTGGTTTTCCTTCCCCTGCTGGGGATTATATTGAAAATAAACTAGACCTGACCGACCATTTAATCAGTCATCCAGCTGCAACTTATTATATTCGAGTATCTGGTGATTCAATGATGGATTATGGTATATTTGACCATGATTTGCTGATCGTTGATCGATCATTAGAGCCTCATCAAGGTGATATTGTTATTGTTGCTTTGGATGGGGAATTAACGTGCAAATTATTAGCCTTTAAAAATAACACCCCTTATCTTAAATCAGGTAATCCAGACTATCCCCCCATAGAGATGAAGGATAAAGAAATTTATATTTGGGGTGTCGTCATTCATAATATACATTCTTTTCGAAAACGTCATCCATGATTGGTCTGATTGATTGCAATAATTTTTATGCATCTTGTGAGCGGGTGTTTAACCCTGAGCTAGAAGGAAAACCAATCGGTATTTTATCGAATAATGATGGTTGTGTTATTGCTCGGTCTAATGAGTTAAAACCGTTAGTACCGATGGCAATGCCAGCCTTTAAAATTCCGCCTCATATCAAAAAACAAATTACCTTACTCAGCTCCAATTATGAACTTTATGGGGATATGAGCCAAAGAGTATTTTCTATTGTTCAAGATTACATTATTGATACCGAACTTTATTCTATTGATGAAGCATTCTTACACCTACAACACCAACGTAATCCGGTTGAATATTGTCGCAATCTAAGAAAAATAATACGTCAAAGCACAGGCATCCCAGTTTGTGTGGGTATCGCCCCCACACGAACCCTAGCCAAAATTGCCAACCATATTGCGAAAAAGAAAGTGGGCTCTCAAGGAGTTTATTATTTAGATCCAAATGCGTCTGATTTTATAGAACAACTAGAACAACTCCCAATTTCCGAGATTTGGGGTATTGGTCGTCAATTATCCGCTAAATTAAGCAATATGGGCATTCGAACAGCATGGCAACTAAGGAATTTTGATGCTCATTTTATTGGTAAACAATTCTCAGTTGTTTTAGAGCGCACTATTTTAGAGTTACGTGGCATTGCTTGTATTGAATTAGAAGACATACACACACCAAAAAAGAATATCATGACTTCTCGCAGTTTTGGAAAAGCGACAAATAATATTGATGACCTACACGATGTCATTCGCCTGCATGCCAGCAGAGGGGCTGAAAAGCTGCGCACTCAACAATCCTTGGCACAAGCAATCTTAGTTTTTTTGAGAACCAACCGTTTTGGTGAACAACAATCACAATATCATCCATCGATCGTTATTCCATTACTCTATCCAACCAACGATACACGCCATATCATTACAGCCGCTCAAGAAGGGGTTTGCCGTATATTCAAAGAAGATTACTCCTATCAAAAAGCAGGTGTAATGATGCTGGATATCGTCGATCAAAATAAAAGACAGTTAGATTTTTTTAGTCAAACCGAAGATACAGAAACAAAAACGCGCAGCAATCAACTAATGTCCACTCTTGATACAATTAATAAAAAAATGGGCAGAAATACCATCAGCTTTGGTGGCATCAACACCAATGCCCAATGGAACCTTAAACGTGATCTATTAAGCCAACGATATACAACCCGTTGGGATGAGCTACCTGTGGTTAAGATGATGTAAATATGAATAGATTTCAAAATTAAAATATGTCATGCATAAAACTATGCATCATATCAGAACCCTGACATTATGTTCCTAAAAAAACTCATAACATTTTCGTATCAAAATATACTCAGGATAATAGCTGATAATAATTATGTTTTGATGCAAATTTAAATCTTGCCAAACATAATGATAAGTAAAAAACTCCATTTTGATTGCACGCACTACTGGTTTTTTACCAATTACATTTTCAATAAGTGCTTCACTCTGTGTATCTTTCTGCTAACCAAATCCTATGAATTGATCAAATGTATGATGCATTCTACTAAGACGAGTATATTACAAGTGGATTTCACCGCTTCTCGTTTCAAATGAGAAGTATAAATTCCACTTGTGACTTTGACTATATTTAATTTCGCTTATGATTTGGAACATAAAAGAACCACCTTAACAGGTGGTTCTTAAAATTCACTAATTTACTAAAACCGATTATTAGAAATCAGATAAGGCAACTCGTTTCCATTTATTAGCAGCAACACAAACATAATGATAATTAACATCATCTTTGAAATCACCCGCACTACAAGCCTCAGATGACGAAGATGGTGTTGAAAGTTGCTCATGAAATTTCGTGGCAGATACTTGTTGTGTCACAGTTAAACTTTTACCATAATATCCATTCACACCCCGGATATTAGCACCGTCAGCCAACTCACTGCCAATCAAGAGGTCGCCACGTGTATCTGGTTTTCCTGCCGCTTGATCGTCGCTAGTATAGTTGCTTGAATCTAAAGTTAAATAAACCCCCTTAGAGTCATCATTATTTTTAAATAATATTTTTTTACTAGCTGATATTGATAAACCCTGTTTCATCGTTGGATAAATATTAAAAAATGAATCTCTTATCCCAAACCTAACCAGAGGTTGGGCATTCTCGATTGAGGAAGCTGTGTGTATATTGTAAAAATCAAAACCACCATAAGCATTAGTTGAATCAATATTCGTAAATTCAGTATGAGCATTGCCTGGATAATACTCATTCCACGTTTGCATTGTCCCTTGCCCATTAACGCTTTTTTGAGCTGGGTCATAGCTAGCCGAGGCAGTAAAAATTCGCTTATGAAAAAATGCGTTTTCTTCAGCATATATCTGTTTTGCGAAACTGACTGAACCATCTCCTTCTTGGCATAACCCTTGATTAGAATCAGATCCCAGCAAACAAACCCCACCATAATGAGCGCCATTATAATTAAAAGCGATTGAACCCATACGTGATCCTTTGTATAGTCCTTTTTTACGATCACGTTGACTGTCAACATCCATTACTAAACGTACACCATAATCAGACCAATTTTTTGCACCAGCAACCTCCGTATTGACAATAGTGCTCATATGAAGAATATGACCACCCGGCACACGGCTAGCAAAAGAACTCATAATATGATTTGAACCTAGAACAACAGAGCTTGTGCTATTTCCTTTTACATCAAAAGGTAGTGGTGGACCATTTCCCCCTATGAATGTGCTAAATCCAGAGAACTCTAGTGCATCCCCACCCATTTGTGCAACATAAGCCTTTGGCAATCCGTCTGGACCATTAACAAGATAAGCAAAGCTGTCCTCTGCTAATGCATTTGGATCACAATTTGGACGGCACTCAAAAGAGGTCACCCAACCATGAAAGAGTAAGCTCTTAGGTTTCGTCCAATCATGTGCACGAAAATCAAACTCTTCTCTTTGGAAGGAGTTGGCTACTGCAGTTGCTTTATCACCTAATACTTTTGTACCATCTGCAGTTAGAAATTCGTTCTCAGCCATTACTCCATTAGGTACACCTACAAATATCATTGGCACTTTATATTCAGAGAGCTGATTATCTAAATAATTCATATCAGGAATTTGACCATCTGATTTGTCATTTTTTCCTGGAACTGCCCAATCATAAACATAAATATGGTTTGCGTCCCAAGATTTTATAAATCCCCAATACCGTTTAGGTCTTATAAAATCACCTTTACTGACTATTGTAGGATCAATGACATTTGTTGCCACATACATCCCAACATGTAGTTGTGACATTTCCGCATTTGTCATTGGAGAAGATAAATTCACCACACCTGAACCAAAGGAGGCAGCTTGCGCAACAACCCTAGCTGATGAATTTTCATCAAAATGATAAAAACCAACAGTAGTCATATCATTTCTAGATATAGCAGTGGCACCTCCACGATAATCTTTTCCAGAAATTGCTGCCTGTCCACTGCCACCACTCATGCCCCCAGCTGATGAAAAAACACATAATGTACAGCCTGCATTATAATTACTATAAGGTCTTCCATAAATAGAAAGACCTGTAGGGACAAGATGCTTATTGCTATCATAATCCCCACCAAACTGCACCATTTCTTTTCCTAATGTAAATGATGATGTTGCATCAGGAACCATTTTAATCAATGGACGGTTGATAATAGACCCATCCACAGCTTGATATTGTGTCGCAATTTTGATTTGTGACGCTTGAATATTATTGTTACTCTTATAGTCCTTTGCTTGCGCAAGGAATATAAAAGTTGCACAAGACAACAATAATCCTACACCAATACTCGAAAAAAGTTTAAAATTCATGGTTGTATCCTGATGGTATATTTAATCATAAATAAAAAATGTTATTTAAAATAATTAACAACATTATTACATCATTATTTAAAAACATTAATAATTAAATTTTATTCACTTCCCCCGCCAGACTTTAATGAGTGCACAGATTGCGCGGATTACCAAAGATAGTGGGATACAAACGGCAATGACTGGAATGACCCACGGATCGTGGATTTTGATCCATTCAGCATTGCTTTCCCACCACCAGCGCAAGATTTCAAAGAAGTTCATAATGTTTCTCTATCCCCCTTACAATTCGATACAAGGCATAGAGGTTGACTACTGCAAAAACGCCCCATGCGACCAAGCTGAAGTGCCATTGTCCATAAATGAGGATATTTAAAAATCCCCATATCAAGAGTGAGGACGCGAAGAATGCTGCTATCCCTCTGCCGATTATGCTTTCACAGCGCAAAGCGATAAATTGAAATAAACCAAATACAATAAACAGCCATTGCCACACATCAAAAGGCAATATCTTCAAAAATCCATCAATAAAAGATCGTTGAATAATAAAACTATTGGGAATACACAACCCATATATTCCAACAACCATCAACAAAACAGAACTCCACCACTCTGCAAACCAATGATCGTGTGCTTTCATCGAACTAATTAATCTTCTGACCATCTTTAGCCTCCACTTTTGTAACAGACGGCGTCTTAAACGATGCTAGTATGTAAATCAGTTTCCATAATTTGTGTGATTGACTGGCTTGATCTGGTATTTTCCAAAATCGCATAATCAACGTGCAAATGGTCACCATCGTCGTCAAAACCGCAACAATATTCCCCGCAACGTCCCCTGGAATTATACCCAGTAAATATTGAAAACATTGCACTATTAAATCATTATCCATCTCTCTTCCCCTTTATAAAAAAGGCATAAAAAAAGACGCTATCGCGCCCCGTTTTATGCCTAATTCTTTCTATTCGATAGTGATATGGATTATATTATTCTTTCCATACTTGCATGATAACTTTGCTACCTCGTTTAAATAACTCGACGAAATAAAGATTATCATCTGGAGTAGTTGTATTCCAAAACCACATTTTTCTATGTTCATGATCTACAGTAATACCCAAATCAGGAATAGACACGAAAGAAGCCGTCAATGTAGCGTCTACTAATTGGTTCCCGTTGCCTGTTGCAGCATATAAACATTCATGAAAACCACTCACTTTAATAGTACCAGAAGTGGTTGCCAGACTGATTCCGCCTGTTGCTCCTGCAATTAATTTTACTTTAAATGTATCAACAATAATTTCACTGCTATCATTTGCTATATCACCAATATATTTTTGTTTAACTGGAATATTAGACCATGATTTATTTGTAGCATTATATACAGAAGGTAATTTACTAGAATTTAAAGCAACTGCCCCATCTTGTATTATAGAGTCAGAAGTTAAATCGCTAATTTTTCCTAAGTTTACTGCACCGGTTGAAACTAATGGACCATCAAAATAATAATTATTTAAATTTACAAATGTATTTCTATTATACATTTGAAAGACATTGTAATTTGGAAAAAGTCCCGCAGATCTAGAATCAGTATATTGTTTATTAGCAATATTATCTAAGGCAGTTTGTTTCCTTGTCGGATCCGATATTTCATTAGCAATATCTGTTTCGATTTGCTTTCTTTCTGCTGCGGTTCTGGTCTTTTCAAAATATCTTTGAGTAATCCCATTATTTTTGGTTCTTGCGCCATAAGTAGCTCCCCACATATTTGGAAAGTTAATATATGTATTCCAACTATCTATGAACTCTAATCTATAGATTTTAGCACTAGTCGCTATCAGATTTTCAGCTCTTTGCCCATCGATAATGACATTAACCCATTTAGAACCATCCCACCAACAAGGCTTTTTAGAATTGGTATCAAAAGATTGCGTTCCAACTTCGATATTTGCTGTATCTGGTAATGTAATTTTTTTATCAGCAGGAATATAAGGAACTCCCAATGTTCTTCCCTTTGTAACATCATCAGTATCTACATCCCAAATAACCGGAGTAATAAAACCATCTTGTTTGGTATCATCGTCGGATTTAGTAAAATAATTTGTAGAAAACCCAACAGTACCAGCCATATAATGCGAAGTAATCGTTTTTACATCATCATAATCATATTGTGTTTTAATCACAATATCAGATATTTTCTTAGGTACCATTCTAAATAATCTTGAAGAAAAATACCAAGGGTCTCTAGTGTTATATGATGTCAAACTATCATCTACGTTGATAGAATCATGACCCAATATTTTTGTAACACTTTGCGCAAAAAGTGTTTGACTACTAGCCTGACGAGCTCCTTTCAATGCATAAGTTTTAATACCAATAGCATTTTTACCATCAACAGATCGGCATGTATATGGAGATTGAAAAATATCAATACCATCATATTCCAAATAATCCCAACCGTTATTATTTTTTAATGAAAAATCGCTATTACCATCACCAAAAATCTTAAATCGTTCGAAATTTAAATACGATGTTTGAACATATCTCTCCAAGATGCCAGCCGGTTGCGCGAGTGTATAAGTATCAATAAGTTTAGCATCATAGCTATTTATATTACTCCTAGCATAACCACTTACAATAACTTGACCGTTTAAATATATACCCTGTGCAGATATATTAAAATGCGTACCTTTCGTTTCTTTTTTTCCATACCGGTCAATTTGTTCCCTACCTACCATAAACGAAAAAGTATCATCTTTTACACTGAATATTGTATTCGTATTCAACTCACTGACGTTTGATTCATTATCTGTATATTCATTTGGAACTATTGTGTTAAGATATATACTTTTCGTTGTTAAATTACCCTGTCCGTCGGATTTAATTAATCCATTATCAGAATTGATTGATTTGACGTTGAGATCGACAGTTCCATCATTAACAACATATTGAGATAAATCGGTAAGGATCTGATCTCCTCTTGAAATATTTGCATGATAAATAGGGAATGTTATTCCAAACATAGAAGAGCTGCCAATATGTTTTAGAAATAAAATATCACCATAGTATAATGTAACGACTAACTGCCTCATTTTTTCAGCAGTTGAACCATCACTCATAGAAGTATCCCCATTCACCATTGGGACATACAATCTAATTTGAATACCATACTTGTTAAATTCATCAGCATTAGCTGTCGGAACAGAATCTACTGATATTTTAATAATGTTTCCTTCTGCGATATCATTGTTATTTGCTATATCTATAACTTTGTTATCAGACAGCAATTCGCCAACCATCTTAACATCAGAAATCTTATTATTTTTTACTTTTTCGATAAAATTATCTGACGTAGCGTCTGAAACAGAAACAACTTTAATACTATTATCCAATAGATTTTCTAGAGTTTGTCCAGAAGCTCCAACCAACGCGCTCTCATTAATAGATTTCACATTCAGATCAGCAGTTCCGTTGTTAACACAGGTTTCAATCCATTGATTACCGTCCCACCAACAGGGTTTTTTGGTATTGATATCAAAAGATTGCGTGCCGATTGCGATAGTTGTTGTATCTGGTAGTGTATCCTTTTTATCAGCAGGGATATAAGGAACACCTAAAGCTCTTGCTTGTGCAGAGTCATCAGTATCAGTATCCCAAATAACAGGGGTAATAAACCCATCATCGTCACCTGTAAAATAATCTGTTGCTAACCCAATAGTACCAGCCATATAGTTATTGGTAATACCAGAAACACCAAGATTTCTATTTAATTTTATATTATTGAGCTTTTGAGGATTCATCCTTAAAGTTCTAGAACCATAATACCAAGGATTTTCTGGATCACCATAAAAACTGCCACCATACTTTACAGTATCGTGCCCTAAGAAACCTTCTGTACCAATAATAGTCATCCTTTTCCTAGTTGGCTCTATATCAACAAATTCTCCTTTATCAGCATCCCATTTTTGATATAATATTGTATCAAATAAAAGGTTCATACTGTAATCGCCAATTAAGCCTCGTAACCCCCCAGTAGATAAAAATGTTTCATATTGCAACTCTTGGGTTGAATTTTGATAAAAGATTCTATTGTCTAATGTTTTCCATGCATAGAATGATAAATAAGGTGCTTTCCCATAGTAAATGTCACCCAAATCGTAGTCTGTAGTGCTTGAATACACACCGCCATTTTCAGATGAAAAATGCTGTACAGCAAGTTTTCCATTTCCGTTGGATTTAATTTGTCCATTATCGGAAGTGATTGATTTGACATTTAAATCGACGGTTCCGTCATTTGTGTAACTTTCGCCTTTATCGCCCTTTTCGCCTTGGATACCTTGTTCACCCTTTTCTCCCTTATCTCCTTTTGGGATGGTGAAGTTTACGATGACATCGCTTGATGTTCCGACATTTTCGACG
>NZ_CAMXCM010000008.1 GCF_947179015.1 Commensalibacter communis | reverse complement strand
GTGGGTAATGCATACGTGCTAATTCCAACAGATCTAGGTGCTATAAAACTCCTCGCTTGTATCGGTAAAATACCACCATCTTGTCCAAAATCATCCAAATCATCTGATAAAGTTGTAGGGGTTTGTTTTCCTGTATCATTTGTTGTATTTGTCGAAGGTTGATTTTGGTCAGTAGCGATAAAAGATCTTGATTGGTTTTGATCAATATTAATTTTTGGAGCTGAATCTGTTTCTTCAAATAAAGTAGGATCATTCAATACAGCTAAGAAATCTGTGCCTGAAAGTGAGTCAATCGTGATATCCTGCAATGCTTTACGTGAGTTAAGAAACCCTCCAGTTAATACATTCAGTGGACCAGACCGCGTAACATGATCTGCATCCATCATTAGAGAACCACCAGAGCTTACGGTTGTTCTACCAAGGCTGCCGGAGTTAATATTTAAAATACCGCCTGTGTTAACGGTATTATTCATGACGCTTCCACCATTAACAGCTAAATAACCGTTTATATTAATTACAGTCGTATTAACGCTACCACCAGATACTCTGAAGATACCAGCGGAATTCACTGTTACAGTGTTTGCACTACCACCAGAGCTAACATCGACAGTGCCGTTGTTTAAAATAGTTGTGTTTCTAGCCAAACCACCAGTATAAATGATTTGAGCACCATTATCCACAACAGTACTGCTTGCTACACCACCAGTATAAAGGATTTCTCTGCCACCATTGGTAACAGTTGTTGAAACGCTCGCACCAGAGTAAACATTGAGTGTTCCACCTGGAATAAAGGTAACATTGTCTGTAATGACACCGCCAGCACTGACATTCAATGTTCCACCTGATAAGGTAATAGTGTTTGCTCTTCCCCCGTCATAAATGGTTTGTTGACCACCTGTTAGAATAACGGTGTTTGTTGCTGATCCAAATACACTACTTGTTCCAGAAACAGTTTGTAAACCACCACTATGAATATTTGTACTATTGGCTAAACCACCTTCACCGACATTCATTACACCATTTTGATTAATTGTTGTTCCATATACAACACCAGTCGATAACACCGTTTGAGTGCCGCCGTTATTAATGACAGTATAAAATCCTTGACCACCACTAAAAACATTTTGAGTGCCGGTGCTATTAATAATAGTGGTGTAAGCAGACGCATTATTATAAACATTTTGTACACCACTTGCATTGATAATTGTGGATGTCGTTGATGCATTGTCATAAACGTTTTGCGTACCATTTGCTTGGACAACAGTTGAGGTAGCAGAGCCACCATTGGCTACATTTTCAACAGAATCTTGTCTTACTTTTGTGCCGGTTGTTGTTCCACCAAATGCGACAAGTAACGTTGCTCCACTATATAGATTTGTATTTTTGGCATCACCATATACTTCTTGCGTTCCGCCAGAGCTAACGATTGTATCGGCTGCGGAGCCACCTGCGACGATAAAGCTGGATCCTCCAGCAAAAACCGTTGCAGCGGATGCTACGCCTCCTGAATACACATATTGCTTTCCACCAAGGATCTGTGTGCTGACAGAAGAACCAATAGATGACATTTGTGTAAATCTATTAAAACCAACATCTTCAATACTACCGCTGGAAAGAGAGGCTTGGAATGATAGACCATTATTTGTAGTTGTAATATAACCACCTGAATTGACAGTTGTAAAAAAACCCTTACCACCATCGTGTATATTCTGTACACCACCATTACTTATTTGCGCGGTATAAGCAGACGCATCATTATAAACATTTTGTGTACCACCTTTTATAATGGTTGAGGTTGCTGAACCATTATTATAAATATTTTGTACACCATTAGCGCTCACAACTGTAGCTGTTGCAGAGCCTCGACTATAAACATTTTCAATCGAATTTGATCCGACCTTTGTGCCTGTAGCTGATCCAGCGAATGCTACAAGTAGTGTCCCGCCATTATATAGATTTGTGTTGGTGACATGCCCATATACTTCTTGCGTACCACCATTGCTGATTATAGTATCAACGGCAGAACCACCTGCGACGATAAAACTAGACCCATCAGCAAAAACAGTTGCAGCGGATGCTATACCGCCTGAATATACATATTGTTTCCCTCCATATATTTGTGTGCTGAGAGAAGAGCCAATAGACGACATGTTTGTAAGTCTGTTAAAACCGACATCTTCAACACCGCCACTGTTAAGATAGGCTTGGATAGAGACACCACCTCTTGTGGTTGTCATGTAACCACCTGAATTGATTTGTGTATAAAAAGCGGAACCACCATCATATATCGTTTGGATGCCACTATTATTGACAATAGTTGTGTAAGCTGATCCAACATTGTAAACATTTTGGATACCACCACTATTGACATTTGTTGAGGTTGTGGATGCCCAATTATAAACATTCTGGATACCACCATTGTTAATAATGGTGGTAGCTGCCGAACCACCATTTAAAACATCTTCTTTGCCGCCTTCATGAATGATTGTGCCATAAGTATGTCCAGCGACATTTAATGCTGCCCCATTTAAGATTGAAAAATTAACAGCACTTCCTAAAACTGTAATTAAATCACCATTTGTATTATATGTCTGATTAAATTTAGCTGTTCCAGAAATGATTGTACTGGTTGTTACCATAGTGTAATCCTTTTATTGTTGAAAAAAGTCTCAATTTCTTATAAAAAATAAATTGATTATTGTATAGTAATTATTATTAATAAATAATATGTTTTTGCATTTAAATGAAAAAAATTAGTTTATACGCTTTTATCAATTGACTTAATTATGGTAGAGTTAGGGAATGGTTGATTCTTGGTTTGTTCGTTTAAATGCTTCCGAACCTTTTAGTCCTGAACAGCTTGAGTGGCTTGATGGTTATGAAATAGAACGCTATTTACTTATTAAAGATGAAACTAAGGCAAAGCGATTTGCTGCTGCTCATATAGCTTTACGTCAGATTTTAGGTAACTATCTAAATGTTCGACCTTTTGATATAGAATTTTATTCAAATCAATATGGAAAACCTTTTATTAATGGTGGTCCTGCATTTTCTTTAAGCCGTAGTAGTGATGGTATATTAATTGCTATCTCAGCAAGGGGAACTATTGGTGCGGATCTTGAACGAATAAAAACCGTTGATTTTCAATCAATTCTTTGTGACATTTGCTCTGACTCAGAATTAAAAAGATTCTCACAATATTCGTATAATCAAATAGATTGGTTACGTTTTTGGGTTCGTAAAGAGGCGGCCGTGAAAGCTATAGGCACAGGTTTACAGTCACTGAGTGATGTAGCTATTCCATTTTATAGTAAAAAATCAGACTATTTCAGGGTAACTTTACGACAAAATGGGAATCTTAAATTTTGGTATCTTTATGACCTAGATATCCCTTATGGATTTATGGGTAGTATTGTTACGAACCAAGCACGAATAGTGAAACCAATAAAGATAGTTGATATTTTCTCTTGAGAAATGAAACTATGTCATATATGTGTTTTTAGCTAAAGAAAAAGTCTTGTAAGCTAAAGTCATCTCTATTGTTAAAGATAACCTTCCCATATCATATTAATAATGATTTTCATTATCAATCTGAATATGGTGCTTACTTAAGGTTTATACAAGATGGGTTTCAAGCAAAGAATTATTGTTTCTTTGGTATATGCAATAAATATTGCTTATTTTTTAGATGGCTACCAGAGTTTTGCACAAGAAAAAGATTCAGATCCAGTTACTGAAACAATTGTGGTACGTGGCGAACGTGTGAATGGACCAGTGCATGGATATGTAGCCAAACAAAGTTCAACAGCAAGTAAGACTGAAACATCAATTCTTAAAATACCACAATCAATCAGTGTAGTTGGTCGCGAAGAAATGGATGATCGGAATGTGCAAACCACGACGCAAGCGCTACAATATGTCCCAGGTGTTTTTGCTTCTACCTCAGCAGCTTCACAAAGGTTTGACTATTTTAATATTCGCGGATTTGATGCTACTTTGAATGGTGCATTATTGGATGGTCTTCGTTCAACAACGGCACAATCTTATGCTCGTTATCAGCCTTTTGGTATGGAACGCATTGAGGTGTTACGTGGCCCTAGTGGGTTTCTCTATGGTATTGGATCTCCTGGTGGTGTTGTCAATGCCATTAGTAAACAACCAACAAAAGAAAAAATCCGAGAAGTTGGTGTTAATGGAGGGAGTTATGGTCGTATACAAGGTGAAGCGGATTTTTCTGGTCCGATCGATAAAGATAAAACATTGCTTTATCGAGTAGTCGGTGTGATCAGAAAAAGTGGTACTCAGTTTAGATATGTTCCAGATAATACGGGATATATTGCCCCTTCTTTTTCTTGGAAACCTGATTCCAATACATCTCTAACAATTTTATCCTCATTTAGTCGTGATGAATTTGGACCGCCCCGACCCTTCTTGCCAATTTATGGAACGATTTTATCCAATCCAAATGGGAAATTAAAACGCAATCTTTATCTCGATGGTCGGCATTTAGACAATCATATGACTCAAATGGGCTTAGGATATATTTTCGATCATCGGTTTGATGATACATGGTCCATTCATTCAGCCAGCCGTTATACTTATAATGATTTGTTGACACAAACATTGTCTGGGATGTCACTTGCGAGTGATATGCGAACCCTTAATCGTGCGGCTTATGAATTTAGAATTACAGGTCGTGTTTTTTCAATGGATAATTATGGAAAAGCGGAATGGGGTATTGGTGATATTGTAAAGGCAACTTCTATTTTAGGAACTTCTTGGCGTAATCTTGGTGAGGATTATTCTTTAGATTTTGGCAGGGCCAGTTCTATTGATATTTATCATCCAACCTATGGCGCAGGGTTTAGTGCACCAACGCCTTTTACGAAAACATATCAAAAGGCAAACGAAGTTGGGGTTTACACAGCTCATACATTAACATTTGTTAAACATTTAGTTCTTAATTTTGATGCCCGTCAAGACTGGGCAATGGTGGATACACGTAATAAATTATCTAGAGCAACCACAAGTCAAAATGATAACAAATTTACCTACCTTACAGGCTTAACATATGTGACAGACTTTGGTGCAGCACCTTATTTCAGTTATACAACTTCTTTTGCCCCAACTCTTGGAACAGATTTTTATGGAAATACTTTTAAACCAACTGAGGGAAAACAAATCGAAGCAGGTATAAAATATAAACCCAATCATTTTGATGCTTTATTTACCTTTGCTTGGTTCCGTATCGATCAAACCAATGTTAAAACGACCGATCCAAACAATATACAAAACTCCATTCAAACAGGGGAAGTCCGCTCTCAAGGGGTTGAATT
The DNA here is from genome assembly GCF_947179015.1 of Commensalibacter communis. Classification (GTDB taxonomy): domain Bacteria; phylum Pseudomonadota; class Alphaproteobacteria; order Acetobacterales; family Acetobacteraceae; genus Commensalibacter; species Commensalibacter communis. The sequence continues at coordinate 68,768 of NZ_CAMXCM010000008.1, read as the reverse complement.
ATCAGCCGTTGCTAACATTACTTCTGATTTTAAAGTGCTGGCAAATTATACTTACAATGATCTTTCAACAACGAAAACTACCGTTCCTGGTGCATTGCATAAAGTACCAACAGGACTACCACAACATATGGCTTCTTTTTGGGGCGATTACACGCTCAGTAAAGGAAAGTTAGCGGGTCTTGGTCTTGGCTTTGGTATGCGTTATATCGGCAAAACTTATGCTAATACATTAAATACCATCAAAGTTCCTGACTTTACCTTATTCGACATGGCAGCTCACTATAATTTCAAAAAACTAATTTCGAATAATGGCTTGAGACTGGATGTTAATCTGAATAACATGTTTAATAAACGTTATTATTCCACATGTTCTGCATCATCATGTAACGAAGGTTTTGGTCGCACGGTGATGGCAAATCTCACGTATCGTTGGTAATCAAGGAATGACCATTTTTATGAATAACTTTTACTTTCCAATCATCTCTAAACGTTTATTTTTAATACTCGTCTTATCAATATCCATATTTGGTAGCATTACTCTGTGTAATGCACAAACGAGTAAAGATACTTCTATTACAGTAACGGATATGTTGGGCCGAAAAGTAACTTTACCAGCACCTGCAAAGCGTATTGTTCTGTCTGAAAGTCGTCATGTTTTGACATTAGCTCTACTTGACAAAGACCCTTTATCGCGTGTGGTCGGATGGGGAAATGATCTTCAAAAATACTCGCCTGAATTATTTAATGCACTTCGCAAGAAATTTCCAAAAGCAAACGATATTCCAAATGTTGGTGGATTAACAAATAGATCCTTTTCAATGGAGGCTGTGATTGCTGCAAAACCAGATCTAGTTATTTTTACGTTATATGGTCCTATTCCAGATGGTATAGAAAAGCTTGATAAGGCCGGTATTCCGTATGTATTTGTAGATTTCTTTCGTGATCCTCTTAAAAAAACCGTTCCAAGTATGTTGATGCTTGGCAAATTATTAGATCGTGAAAAAGAAGCAAACTCTTTTGTGTCATATTATGAACAGCATATGAGGAATATTGCTGAGCTTGTCAAAAATACCAAACAACTAAAGGTTTTATTCCATCTTAATCCGGATGGTAAAGATTGTTGTTTCAGCTCTGGTCACGGAAATATGAGCGATTTTATCGCTGCTGCTGGTGGAAAGAGCATTGGTATGGATAAAATCCCAGGGTCTGCAGGAAAATTGAGCTTGGAATATATTATTGCTCGTGATCCAGATTTTTATTTAGTTGGTGGCGGTTCTACAGCTGCGTTGAATGGTTTGAAAATCGGACCTTCTATTTCAAAAGAACAGGCCGAAGCATCCATGACAAGCGTTATGCAGGCTCCTGGGGTTTCCAACCTACGTGCTGTTCGTGAAAATAAGGCAGGTGGTGTTTGGCTGTTTTTCTTTGATACACCGCTGTTTTTTGTAGGGGTTGAGGAAATGGCTAAAATGTTTCATCCTAATGAGTTAAACGACGTTGATCCAGATAAAACATTAACTGAGTTGAACAAGCAATTTATGGCTTTTCCTTTGGAAGGAACCTTTTGGGTCAACAAGGAGAGCAGCAGCCAATGATACAAAAAGTTGTTCCAGTTGAGTCGTCTCGTCAAAGGGTCGTAGCAGAATATCATCATACTATTCACAAAAGAATTATATGGATTATCGGTCTTATTCTGTTGCTATTGATTGGCATAGTTGTAGACGTGATGACTGGACCAGCGGGGCTATCATTAAAAGAGATATTTCAGGGGCTTATTCATATTCATGATCCACATAATACATTAAGCGTTATTATGTGGAATATTCGCCTACCCACGGCATTATTTGCAGTGATGATTGGTGCCAGCTTAAGCTTGGCTGGTGCAGAAATGCAAACAATCTTATCCAATCCATTAGCTAGCCCATTTACACTTGGTGTCTCATCGGCTGCGGCCTTTGGTGCTGCACTTGCAATTGTATTGGGAATAACATTACCTTTCGTTCCCAAAAGCATAGCGGTTCCAGTTAATGCGTTTATTATGTCTTTTGGCGCGGTACTCCTTATTCAAGCCTTTGCAATTATTCAACGTGGACCGACATCACTCATTTTATTTGGAATTGCACTTGTTTTTGGATTTAATGCGCTTGTTGCTGTGATTCAATTTATTGCACCCGCTGATTCTTTACAGCAGCTTGTGTTTTGGACGATGGGTGGACTAGATCGTGCGGACGGGTCTTCGTTAATAGCATTAGTCATTACGCTTGCAATTATTATTCCATTTTCAATGAAAGCAGCAATGTCATTAACATTGCTTTCTTTAGGGGAGGAACGCGCAAGTAGTCTTGGGGTCAATATTCGTAGACTACGCTTTGGATGTCTTTTTAGAACAAGCATTCTCGCTGCTGTATCTGTTGCTTTTGCTGGCACGATTGGATTTATTGGGCTTGTTGGTCCTCATATTGCAAGATTGATTGTTGGTGAAGATCATCGGTTCTTTCTGCCAGCTGCTCTTTTATCTGGTGCTATTATTATGTCGTTTGCCAGTATTTTATCAAAAATAGTTATTCCTGGTGTTTTGTTACCTATTGGTATTGTTACTTCTTTAATAGGGTTACCCTGCTTCATATTCTTTTTAATTGCAGGAAAGTTTGTGCGATGAAATCAAATTCATCTTCTTTGTCTGTTCGCGGATTAAACGTGCATTATGGTCATGAAAAAATCATTAATGGGATTGATTTACTGGATATTCAATCAGGCAAATTAACAGTTCTTGCGGGGTCAAATGGTGCCGGGAAGTCAACGATTTTACGTGCAATAGCTGGATTGATCCGCGCAAGGGGATCGATAGAATGGGAGGGGAAAGATTTAATGACAATGAGCACAAATGAGAGGGCAAAAATCGTAGGGTTTATGCCGCAATCGATTTCGGCCACCTATGGATTAACAGTGCTTGAAAGTGTCATTATTGCTTCACAAACTTTAACGCCGGTAATTGGGACGACTAAACATGAAGATCAAGCTTTATCAACATTAGAAAGGGTTGGTATTATCGATCTAGCGATGAAACATTTAGGGGGATTGTCAGGCGGGCAAAGGCAGCTTGCCAGTCTTGCTCAATCGCTTGTTCGTAATCCCAAGATTTTATTATTAGACGAACCAACCAGTGCCCTTGATTTAAGGCATCAAATAGAAGTCATGGCTTTGTTAAAATCTGTGGCTTCGTCTGGATGTATTGTGATCGTTGTTTTGCATGATTTGATGCTGGCATCCAATTGGGCGGATCATCTTATTTTTCTTCATGAAGGACACATTGTTGGTGCGGGAGAACCTAAAGCTGTTTTAACCTCTAATTTACTTGAAAAAATTTATGGTGTGAAAGCAAGCATAGCGCGCACAAAGCAAGGGACAGAGCATCTTGTCATCCATAAGTTATCAACTAATATGATGTTAAAAGAAGGGGAATATTACAATGGGTAAATATAATATCCAAGCCCTTCACCTTCAAACAAAAATTCGTGGGCAGTTGTTTGTTAATATTTTAGTTAATTTAGCTATTACCGCCTGTTATATTATACAAAGCATATTATTAGCATGGATTGTGGCACAATTATTCATTCAAAAGAAGACTGATATTTCCATTCCACTAATCATGTTAATTGCCGTTGTTATTTTAAGATCTTTTTTCCTTTGGATAGCCGAGATTGCTTCACAAAAAACAGCACAAGCTACAAAACAAGAATTACGAAAAAAACTTTTAACACGTCTATTTGAATTGGGTCCTAGTATTACATTACGCAAAGAAACAGGGGATATTCAAACGATAATTATCAATGGTGTTGAAGCGCTTGAATCTTATTATAGTCGTTATATACCAGCAATTATTGGTGCGTTTCTGGGATCAGGTGGGGTTTTAATTATCCTTGTAGTAGTAGATTGGCCTTCAGCAATTTTACTGTCAATATTTGTTATTGCATTCCCTGTCATTGATCGTCTGTGGATGCGCTGGCAAATGCCAGAAATATCTGGTGTATTTGCCGCTATGGGTGCTTTTGGAAATTATATGCTCGATAGCCTTCAAGGGATTATCATTTTAAAAGCATTTGGTGTTTCTGGACAACGCAGAAAGAGATTAGCTGAACGTACAGAAAATCTTAAACACGTATCAATGGAAACAATTAAGGTTACATTGATGAGAACAGGATTAACAAGCCTGATAACTTTTTCGGGGATTGCATTGGTTATAGTTATTAATAGCTATAGAGTAACAATTGGTGACATTACCCCATTGGCGTTATTAATTTTCTTATTTTTAGCTCGTGAAGCCTTTCGCCCTCTAGATCGTCTAGAAAAGGAGTTTAGTATCACTTGGGCTGCAAATGGGGCAATCCCGCCGATGGTTGAATTTTTAAACATGGATATTTTAGTAAACAATCCTACTCAACCTGTCACGCTTCCACAACATTATCCAATTGAATTCAAGCATGTGAATTTTACCTATCCAAACTCTAATGAACCAGCATTAAATGAGCTTTGCTTTACAATTAAGGAGCATGAAACGGTCGCTCTTGTAGGGGTATCAGGTTCTGGGAAAACTACTATTACGAATTTGTTACAGCGTTTTTTTGATGTTGATAATGGAGAAATTTTTATTGGAGATATTGATATCAGAAATATGTTACTTGATGATTTACATTCGTTAATTAGTGTTGTTTCACAAGATATATTTCTTTTTCATGGAACGATCGCCGAAAATTTGAGGCTAGCGAAACCTGATGCCTCAGAGCAAGAGTTGCATCATGTTGCAACTGCTGCACGTATTGACGGGTTTATTGAAAAATTACCCCAAGGATATGAAACGATGGTTGGTGAACGAGGGGCAAACTTATCGGGTGGGCAGCGTCAACGTATTGCTATTGCACGTGCATTATTAAAAAATTCACCCATTCTTATTTTAGATGAAGCAACTTCTAATCTTGACCCTGAAAATGAAAAAGCTATTCAGGAATCTTTGAATACACTGACACAGGGACGTACAACGCTTATCATTGCGCATCGTTTATCTACCATTCAACATGTTAATCAAATCTTAGTTTTTGAAAATGGAAAATTGGTCGAACAAGGTTCCCCTTCTGAACTTGCACAATATAGTGCTATCTATGCACGGCTGCTTTCCTTAGAAAGTCAAACCTTATGAGTAATAAAAATATTTTGGGATTAATCCCTCTTTTAAAAGGACAATATTCCCTACTGATATTAACTATTATCTCTGGAATTATCTCACAAGGTGCAACACTTGCAACTCTCGCAATGGGTGGATGGATTGTTGGTAAGGCAATTGCAGGAAGTTTGTGGCAAGATCTTGTAACTCATTGTGTTTGTTTTGCTGTAATTGTTATGATTGTTGCTGCTTCACGTTGGTGGCAAGCACATATCTCGCATAAATTGGCTTTTACTTTGATCGAAAAACTCAGACTTGGGATTTATGATGGAATAGAAAGATCAGCCCCTAATGCTATTTTAGGAAAGCGTATTGGAGAGTTGGCATCGGTTGCAACTGCTGATGCTGAATTAATGGAGCATTTTTACGCTCATACTGTTGCTGATTATGTTGGTGCTGTTTTTATTCCTTTCATAGCATTATGTATTTTATTTACAATACATCCATTACTGACAGTTACGCTGGTGCCATTTTTAATATTTGTTGGCATTATTCCTTATTGGTTAGGTGTTAAAGCTCACAATCAAGGTAAAATTGTGATGGATAAATTAGGAGAGCTGAATGCAGAAACCGTTGAAGTTATTCAAGGGCAAAAAGACATCATTATTTTTGGGAGAACTAAAGAGATATTTAATCGATTAATGACACTTTCCAAAGCGTTAATTTCTGCACAATCTCATTATGGTAGAAGAGTTGGGATGGAGCAAGCAATGATTGATAGTGCAACTGCGCTTGGGATCATTTGTGTTACTTGGGTGGGAAGTCTCTTAATGGCTGATGGATTGTTGCCATTATCGCTTCTTCCTTTGGCTATTATGTTGGCAGGAGGAGCGCTGGCACCTATTGTTGAAGTCACACAAACAGCTAGGAAATTGGGGGAATTAAAGGCTGGGGCCTCTCGTATTTTAACGATCTTCCATCAGAAACATCAGATTATCGATAAAGGAACCGCACCAGCACCGACAGAAACTTCGATTTGCTTTGATAATGTTAGCTTTGGTTATGGTAATGATAGAGGTAATGTTTTGACCCAGCTCGACTTTATGATTTCGCCAGGTGAAACCGTAGCGCTTGTTGGGTATTCTGGTGCGGGCAAAAGTACTGCAATTAATCTGTTATTGCGTTTTTGTGATGTGACCGAGGGAGCTATACGAATAGGTGGGCGTGATTTACGTGATTTACCAGTCGCAATCCTTCGGCAGTTAATTGCTTATGTACCTCAAGACATTCATCTGTTTAACGAGAGCATAATTGATAATATTCGTCTGGGTAAGCCTGAGGCTTCGTTAGAAGAGGTTAAAAAAGCGTCCAAACAAGCACAAGCGCATGATTTTATTGTATCTTTTCCCAAAGGATACGATACAATATGTGGGGAGGCTGGTTCACGTCTTTCAGGGGGGCAAAAGCAACGTATTGCTATCGCACGTGCGTTGTTGATGCAGTCCCCAATCTTACTTCTTGATGAGGCATCTTCTCGGCTAGATAATGAAAATGAACATGCGTTTCAAAAAACATTATCCACGATAAGTCATCGCTGCACCATTATTCTAATTTCTCATCGTGTTTCTACGATGCAGGCGGTCGATCGTATTTTATTAATGGATAATGGAAAAATTGTTGCGCAAGGAAAGCATAAAGAACTGCTTTTATCTCAAGGAATATATGCAAAATTGATTGCATCAAGTAAAAAAACACAATTATGACAATAGAGTGAATGGTATATGTTAAAAAATAATAAGATATGCTACTAAGTAATATTTCGGAAATCTAATTATAAAGAGTTATTTATATTTAGCTGGAGCGTTATTAATTTTTACTATTACTCTGAGTTGCTATTATGAATTTGGATTCTCACTTACCTCCCATAACAACCTCTTCTGAGGCCGCTTACCATGAACAAACCATATCTTATTATGATGGGACAATATCCTTAAAAAATGGCACAATAAAGACATCCACCCAAAATTGGCAAACAGAGCCTTTGTTTGATGGATTAAAGATTATCATCATTGATAATAATGAGCTTCTTTGTAAATTACCTCATTCTCCTACTAGCAGAATTGCTGGCCCGTGTGTGTGTGCTGTTTGGAATCGTGGAGATGCTGAAGGATCCCAATCTTTTCCTGCTGGATGTTTATTGCGATATACAGCGGTAACATTATCAGCCAATAATCTGTTAAACAATTTTACAGAATCCCTCGAAACACTGGATAGTAAACTTCAGCTACATGCTAATAAACCCAAATTAATCACTATTCCATTGCCTCAATCTATTCGTAAGCTTTGCATACAAATCTCAAATTGCCCATTTCAAGGTAATTTTCGAAACATGTATTTATCAGGTAAAGCATTAGAATTAGCAGCACATACCCTGGAAACCATTCAACCTTCATCACAGAAAAATATAGAAACTAAATTTAAAGGGGCGAATTTTGAAAAAATCTTTATGGCAAAAGATATTTTAATTCAACGGATGCAAAATCCTCCTTCACTATCTGAATTAGCTTTGTTGGTAGGGATTAATACAAGAAAACTAACAATCGATTTTCGTAAAGTTTTTGGTGATAGTGTTTTTGGATATTTACAAACTTTACGACTTGATGCGGCATATCAAATGTTATCAGAAGGTGAATTGAACGTATCTTCTATTGCATATCAAATTGGTTATACACCTGCACATTTATCCGTAGCTTTTCGCAAAAAATTTGGCATTTGTCCAAAAGATATCCATTGTTAATATAGTCAATTTAAAATTACTAAATTCATATTACGTTTGTCTTAATATTACCATACAGCAAAAAAAATAATTCCGTTAGCTAAAATATATTCTATTCCCTCTTATAATTTTCTTCGGTATTATTTTGCGAATGACAATCAATATCAATTAATAAATTGTTATTGCACTCATTAACCCTGGTTAATTTTTATGGATAAGTTGAAATGAATAGTTGCGATCCACTAAATGAAATCTCCAATATACCCTATTGGCCACAAGAGTTTGTAGATCGTTATATTGCTGATGGATTATGGACCAAAGATACTTTTGGGGATGAATTATACAAAATTTCATCTATCATGGGGGATAAAGTTGCTGTAACGGATAATGATAAAAAATTGTCATTTGAGGCATTAAACAAGTCAGTAAATGAGCTGGCATTAGGGTTTTTAAATCTTGGCTTACAGAAAAAAGATATTGTTATTGTCCAACTTCCCAATTCTATAGAATTTATAGAAATTACTTTTGCTCTTTTTCGTATTGGCGTTATTCCAATCTTTGCTTTGCCAGCACACAGAGAAAACGAGCTAAATTCTTTTTGTTCATTCACTAAAGCGCGTGCTTATATTACGGCAGATATGATTGCTGGTTATGATCATTGCATTCTAGCTAGTTCATTACAAGAAAAGTTCTCTTTTCTTAAATATGTAATTATCGTGGGAAAAGAAGATAAGGAAATCAATATCAACTCCTTAAGAAATAATTCGATTTCGCTTCCACTTCCACAAATTGATGCTCAAGATATCGCTTGTTTTCAATTGTCAGGTGGCACAACAGGTATTCCAAAATTAATTGTAAGGCGACACCAAGATTATCTTTATAACGTACGTGCTTGTATTGCAGCATGTCATTTTAATAAAGATACTACTTATCTTGCTGTATTACCAATGGGACATAATTTTCCAATGGCTTGCCCAGGATTTATTGGTACGATCCTTGCAGGTGGGCATGTCGTTATTACGAGATCAGCTGTTGCGAGTGAATGTTTTGATTTGATAGAGCAAGAAGAGGTTACGGTTACTGCTCTTGTTCCCCCGCTTGCAATGGTTTGGCTCAATGCAGCTTCTATATTCAAACCAGACATTCCAAGTTTACAGGTCTTACAGGTTGGGGGGGCTAGACTCAGTAATGAAGCCGCACGCCAAGTAGAGCCAACATTAGGATGCAAACTTCAACAAGTGTTTGGAATGGCCGAGGGACTTATTTGTTTTACAGACTTAAATGATTCAGAGGAAATAGTCACAACTACACAAGGAAAACCAATGTCTGTTGCAGATGAAGTGCGAGTAGTAGATGAGCTTGGGCATCCTGTTCCTGATGGTGAAGTTGGGTATATTCTTACGCGTGGCCCTTATACTATTCGTGGATATTTTGGGCAAAATGAAGCCAATAAGACTTCTTTTACAGAGGATGGTTTTTACAAAAGTGGGGATTTAGTTAGAAAAATTGCTGGGTATTTAATCGTTGAAGGGCGTGACAAAGATCAAATTATTCAAGGTGGTGAGAATATTTCAATTGAAGAAATAGAAGGAATTCTCATTAAACATTCAGCAATTATCGATGCAGTCATCGTTGGATTACCTGATGAATATTATGGTGAGCGTATCTGTGCCTTTGTTCTTTGTAAAACACCTCCTACTACAGAAAATGATCTGCGCTTATTTCTTAAAAATCAAGGGTTGGCGCCATTTAAGATTCCATACCGATTTGAGTTTTTAGATCAATTTCCAACTACAGGCGTTGGAAAAATAAGCAAGAAAGAGCTGAGAAAAGAATTGTTGAAGATGCATCTGGAACAAGAAAAAATAAAGAAAGTCATATAATGGATTTGGTGCAGCAAAATAGATTATTAAAAGATCTTCTTATTGAACATGTTGCGAGTTTAATGGAGGTTGATGTCGAGCAAATTATCCCTAATATTTCTTTGATTGAAATCGGGCTTGATTCTATTTCGTTGATGAGAGCCTTGGATTTTTTAAGTGTGAAAGGGTACGTTTTAAAGTTTGAAGAAGCTATTGCTCGTCCAACAATTAATGATTGGCTACAAAATGCAAAAGCAAGACCAGAAAAAAATAAATCTAGCTCCATTTCCTATATCCATGATGATAATGCATCTTTCGAGCTTACCCCAGTACAACAAGCCTATTGGATGGGACGTAAAGAAGATCAACCTCTTGGTGGTGTTAGCTGCCAATTATATTTAGAAATTGATGGAAAGAAAATCGAACCACAAATTCTAAACAAGGCTATTATTGATCTGTTGGCACGTCATTCTATGTTGCGTACGAATTTTGATGAAGATAATTACCAAAAAATCAATAATAAGGCCGTAGATTTTGACCTGACTATTCATGATCTAAGAGAACAAGATAATCAATCCGCTTATTATCAATTAGAACAACTCAGGCATAATCTTTCCCATCGTGTTCTTCCTGTCGAGCAAGATTATCCGATCGATGTTCAACTGACATTAATAACAGAGCACAAATCTCGTCTTCATATTAATATTGATTTATTAGTTGCAGATGTTTTTAGTCTTACAATTATCCTCAGAGATCTTGCTTTATTTTATCTTCAACGTCAAAATGAGCTGCCCAAACTAACTCTGGATTTTCGTCAATATTTGCTAAAAATCAACCTAGAGCAACAAGAACAACAAGAAGCGGCTCGTCAATATTGGCAAGAACGTTTATTGACATTACCGAGTGGTCCTCAATTACCGCTTGCTTGTGATTATACGTTGATTAAAAATCATCGCTTTACGAGACGGGATTTTCATTTAACCAATGCTGATTTAGCAACATTACAAATAAAAGCTCAAAGTTATGGATTGACCCTAGCAAATATATTTGCCACAGCATTTGGTGAAGTGCTTGCACGTTGGAGCGAAAATACCAAATTTCTTCTAAATATCCCTCTTTTTAACCGCAAAGAAATAGAGCCTTCTGTTTCGCATATGGTTGCTGATTTTACCAATCTCATTTTACTAGAAATGAATTTTGAGCAAAATCTTGCTTTTGTGGAACGTGCTCAAGATGTGCAACATAGATTATATCAAGATATTGCTAATTCTGCTTATTCGGGTGTGAATGTCTTACGAGATATGTTTCGTATTGATCAAGGACATGCTCGAATTGCACCAGTGGTATTTGCATGTAATTTAGGGGATCCTTTTATCAAGCCAGAAGTAGAAGAGGCTTTTGGAAAGGCGACATGGATGATTTCACAAACACCCCAGGTATGGATCGATCATCAAACTTATCCAACGAAAGATGGTCTTTTGTTAAACTGGGATGTTGTAGAAGAATTATTTCCAAAAGGCATGATTGATGCCATGTTTAATGCTTATGAAAAACTCATAAGGGCTTTGATTATTGATGATTGGAAGCAACCTGTATTTTTACCGATCCCATTTGATCAAAATCAAATACGCCACCAAGTGAATAATACAACGAACCTTTATCCAATAAATAGAATTCATGAAAGATTCTTTTTAAATGCTAGGATTAATCCTGATTATATCGCAATCACAGGCAGTTTTGGATCTGTTTCCTATCGTGATCTTGCGGATCTTTCATTACGAATAGGTGGCGCATTACAAAAAGCGAATATTGGTTCTGGTGATGTGGTGGCGATTGCTTTACCACGCGGAGTAGATCAAATCGGTGCTGTTCTTGGAATATTATCGCTCAATGCAATTTATTTACCGATTTCTTTGGATCAACCTGCAATCAGAACGCGAAAAATATGTGAGCGTGCGAATGTTAAGGCAGTTATCACAATTTCAGAACGAATGAAGTGGGAGGGATGGTCTGAGCATGTTCTTTGTGTAGATATTCATTTGGCAAAGAATGCTTCTCCCCTTGCTAGTATTGCAACAGGAAATGTGAATGATTCAGCCTATGTTATCTTTACTTCTGGCTCAACGGGAGAGCCAAAAGGGGTTGAAATAACACATAAGGCGGCATGGAATACGATCTTTGCGATTAATGAAAAATTCAATATCAATGCAAAAGATCGAGCGATTGGATTATCTGCCTTAGAATTTGATTTATCCGTATTTGATATTTTTGGATTATTGTCTGTTGGTGGTGCACTCGTCATCGTAGACGACCAACAACGTAAAGAGCCATCCCTCTGGCTTGATTTGGCCCAACAACATCAAGTTACCGTTTGGAACAGCGTCCCGGCCTTGTTAGAAATGGCGATTTTATCTATGGAGCCTCATAAAAAACTCGAATTTATTCGATTGGTGTTGGTTTCTGGCGATTGGGTTCCTCTTGATCTTCCAAAACGCATGAAAGCAATATCTCAACAAGATATTTTGTTTATAGCGCTTGGGGGCGCAACTGAGGCCGCGATTTGGTCTAATTTTATGGAAATTAAAGAGGTTCCCGATGATTGGCAGTCAATTCCTTATGGGTTTCCATTACCTAATCAAAAATTTCGCATTGTTAACCATAAACAACAAGATTGTCCAAATTTTGTTCCTGGTGAAATTTGGATTGGAGGGGATGGGCTTTCATGTGGATATAAAGGAGATCTAACGTTAAGTAGTGAACGGTTTATATTTGTTAATAATGAACGATGGTATCGAACGGGTGATCGTGGGTGTTATTGGCCAGATGGTACGTTAGAATTTCTTGGTCGCCTAGATCAACAAGTTAAAGTTCGTGGATATCGTATAGAACTTGCAGAAATTGAAATTGCTTTAGAGCGACATCCTTTTGTTGTTCGTGCAATTGCCACGATTATAGGAATGGGTGCCAATCAGAATATAGCAGCCATCGTCACTTTATCTTCGATTATTACGGAAAAAGAAATTTTAAGTTTCGTCAGAAATGAACTTCCTGATTATATGGTTCCTGTAACGGTTTTGATTCTTGATACATTGCCCTTAACCACGAATGGCAAGATTGATCGAAACAGCATTGTTCCAATTTTAGAACAAGCAATCCATAATAATAAAGAAGTTGAAGAGCTTCCTTGTAGTGATACAGAAATTGAGCTTGTAAAATTATGGCAAGATGTGTTGGGCGATATTAAAATTAACCGACAGGATAGTTTCTTTAGGATCGGAGGAAATAGCCTGCAAGCAGCTCGCCTTACCGCCAAAATCAATCAAAAATATCATATTACATTACCGCTCCGTGTCTTTCTTGCAGAACCTACTGTTGCTGGGGTGGCTAATTTTATTAAAGCAACAATACAAAAGAATGATTTATCGTTAGAAGAAGGCGTTTTGTAATGATTGACAATTTTATCTCAGAATTAAAATTATCAGGTATTGAACTTTGGGAAGATAATGGACAATTACGGTATCGTGCCCCTGCTGGTATGTTGTCTGAAAGTCAACTTGCAAAACTTCGTGAGAAAAAAAAAGATATTTTACAGTATCTTATCAAACAAAATAATACGCTAATTGAAACAGATGTTGCAGGACGTTATGAACCTTTTCCATTAACAGATCTACAATCAGCTTATCTTCTTGGTCGTAATCAAGGGTTTGAACTTGGTGGTGTTGCATGTCATGGATATCTTGAGTTCGAATTTCAAACGCTTAATGTTGAGAAACTTGAATCTGCTTGGCATGACTTAATTTATACTCATGATATGTTAAGAGCGATTATTCATAGTAATGGTAGTCAAAGTATCTTACCAAAAGTGCCTCCTTATAAAATTGAAGTTGTCGACGTTCGTGGGAAGCCAAGGGGAGTCGAGGTTGAGGCTGTTGAAAAGTTCAGGTTATTATTATCCCATCGAAATGCGTCCCCGGATCAGTGGCCATTAATAGAGTTAAAAGTAACATTAGGGGATACGCATGCATTTCTTCATGCTTCAATCAATCTTCTTGTCTGTGATTTCCAAAGTGCTCGCTTATTGTTACAAGAGTTAAGTCGTAAATATTTTGAACAATCAACATCGCCGGCACCTCAAATATCTTTTAGAGACTATGTCTTAGCACAACGTCGTATGACGGAAAGTCAAAAATATCGTAATGATAAACAATATTGGTTTAATCAACTGGATGATTTTCCAATGCCCCCAACATTACCTTTGACTGGTAATGTTATTGGTTCAACTTTTTCAAGAAAAACATTTATATTAAATCAATCAGAAGTCAATGTTTTGAGCCAGCTGGCAGCCAATTATGGTGTTGGTCTATCGTCTACGATCTTAACCATTTATGCTGAAATCATCGGGCGTTGGTCGGCACAAACGCATTTCGGCCTCAGCCTTACGACAATGCAACGTACGATGATTCATCCTGATATCAACAAAGTCATTGGTGATTTTAGTTCAGTTGAATTGCTTAATGTTCATTTAATATCAGATTGTTCGTTTGCTGAACAAGTTGCATTGCTTCAAGAGCAATTATGGTCTGATCTCGATCATGCCGATTTTTCTGGAATTGAAGTATTACGAGAACTTACTCGTCGTCGTGGCAGGGAGGCTTCTCTTTATCCTATTGCATTTACCAGTTCACTTTCAACAGGATCTGATACTTTAACCAGCCTGTTTCCTGGCGCCAGACTGGCGTATGGTATTACACAAACGCCACAAATTATAATTGATTGCCAAGTGGGCCCTAGCGAAGATGGATTAGTTATTAATTGGGATATACGTGATGGTGTAATTGCCGATTATATTGTTTCGGATATGTTTCACACTTTTAAGAAATTTGTACGTAACATTGCTTCTGATGAACAATATTGGAACAAACCAATTAATATTGAAATTCCTGATGAGCAATCACAACGTCGATCAAAAGTTAATTCTATTTTAAGACCATTATCAAATCATTTATTACATCAAGATTTCTTTGAGCGAGCTAAAGAATATCCAGAAAAAATTGCTCTCGTTGATGCATATAATCAGCTTACGTATAAACAATTAACATTAAAAATAGATAGGCTAGCTGCTAAGTTAATGGAAACAGGAATGCAACCAGGAGAATTGGTTGCTGTTATTATTGACAAGAATATTGCACAGATTATCGCTGTTTTTGCGGTTCTTAGAGCTGGTGGTGTGTATCTGCCTATTAATATTAGTCAACCCCCAGCAAGGCGTAATGCGATTATACAATCAGCAAAAGTTCCTCGTGTTTTAGTGGCTGATGATCGACTTGTACAAGAATTACATGGTGTTACAAACCATATTATAAATGTTACTGATATTCTTCTGGATGAAAAACCTCAGCAATTTTCTATTCCTGAACGAAAACCAAGTGATCTTGCTTATATTATTTTTACCTCTGGCTCAACGGGATTGCCAAAAGGAGTTATGATTACACATGAGGCAGCAAAAAATACGATTGACGACATTAATGAACGTTTTGATGTAGGGCATCAAGATCGTATTTTAGGTTTAGCGAGCTTTGATTTTGATTTATCAGTTTATGACATTTTTGGTGTTTTAGGGGTTGGTGGAACATTAATTTTACCAGAAGCGTCTCGACGCAGTAATCCAGCATATTTGGCAAATTTAGTTGAAAAATGGCAAATTACCCTGTGGAATTCTGTTCCCGCTTTACTTGACATTTTAACGGAATATCTACAAGGGGCTTCTACGAATATAGCTTTGTCATCTTTACGTGTTGCCTTGCTTTCAGGGGATTGGATTCCGATATCTTTGCCTGAACGTATTCGTTCTTTTATTCCTGATTTGAGAATAATCAGCTTAGGCGGTGCAACTGAGGCTGGGATTTGGTCAATTTACTATCCAATTAAAGATGTACCGGAAAATTGGAAGAGTATTCCTTATGGTAAACCGCTCTCTAATCAATCTTTTGATATTTTAGATGCAAGTTTTCGCTCATGTCCGGATTATGTGGTCGGTGAAATTTATATAGGAGGCAAAGGGCTGGCTTTGGGTTATCTAAATGATCCTGAAAAAACAGCAGAGCGTTTTATCTATCATCCTGTCACAAAAGAGCGTCTATATCGTACTGGCGATTTTGGACGTTATCTTTCTGATGGAAATATCGAATTTCTTGGCAGGCAAGATCTTCAAGTAAAAATTCGTGGGCATCGCATTGAGATTTCTGAAATTGAAGCAGCTTTAGAAAAACATCCAGATATTGGCGGCGCAGCTGTTGTTGTATTAGGAGAAAGTAATCATGATCGACGCTTAGTTGGATTTATCAAAAGTAAGATTGTTGAGACAAAGGATCAATCTATTTCTCAAATCAAACCTGCTACTCAAAATATTATTCAAAATCTTACGATAAATATGGATCTTGCAAAAGTTAAAGAGCTGGCCGTAACGTTGGAGAAAGTTTCTCTCTATTCTATGGCAAGAATGATTTGCCGTGATAATTCAATCAAAAAACTAGGTAAATTTGAGGATATAATCCACAATTGTCAGGTATCAGAACGCAATATCTTTCTTTTGCAGCGTTGGCTTAATGTGTTGGTAAAAGAGGGATTATTTGGACTTGATGATTCTGGTCATTATTATTGTCAAGACCATGTTGACCATCATTCCGTCGATTTATTGTGGTTTAGAATTAAAGAATTAAACCAAGAAATTAAATGGGGGGATGATGTTCTTAATTATATAGAACTCAGTCATAACAACCTTGATGGGTTAATGAGAGATGAAATAGATCCTCTTCATCTTTTATTTCCAGAGGGAAAAACCGAAGTCGCTGATGGTGCGTATCGTAATAATCTTGTAAGTCAGATCATGAATGGTGCGGTTTGCGCTTTGGTTGATCAGATTATTTCCCTTAATGATGGACCAACAAGATTATTAGAAGTAGGTGCAGGCGTTGGTGGAACAAGTATGGATCTGATACCGACGCTTAATAATCGTAATGTTGAATATCTTTTTACAGATGTATCTCAGTACTTTTTAAACGAAGCTGAGAAAAAACTGAATCAATTCCCATGGGTCAAATATGGATTATTTGACATTAATACCGATCACGTACCCCAAGGAATTGAGCCAAATTCTTGTCATATTGTTTTATGTGCCAATGTTCTTCACAATTCACAGCACGCGCTCAATGTGCTAAAGCGCTTACGTGAAATATTGGTTCCGGGTGGATGGTTAATTTTTATAGAAGCGACCAAAGATAACTATCAAATTATGACTTCTATGGAGTTCAAAGAAGGGCTCACAGGATTCACAGATTGTCGTGTCGAGCATCAAACAACATTTTTAACAACTGAACAATGGGAACATTATTTAAAAGAAGCTGGTGCAACCGAATTTGTTAGAATACCTGCTGGGCATGATGTTTTCCCAGATTTAGGTCAGCATGTATTTGCAGCCCGTTTTAAATCAGATCGGAAATCTATTTCTCTTGCAGAAGTTAAACAACATGCAAAAACATATCTACCTGATTACATGATTCCTTCAGATATTCATATTCTTGATGAGATGCCTTTGACTACGAATGCTAAGATAGATCGTGCAGCTCTTGCAAAATTAGCTGTAAACCAACATCAACAGCATAAAACTGTGGGTGAGAAACCTAAGAGTGAGCTTGAAAAACAAATTGCAGAAATCTGGTCTTCACTACTGAAAGTTAATGATATTGGCATCGATCAAAGTTTTTTTGAGTTGGGTGGTGATTCTTTATTAATTGCACAAGTCATTGCACGTCTTAGAGATAAAATACCCGCAGCCAGTAAAGTAGAATGGGACATTTTGTTAAGACAACTTCTTAATGAACCTACAATCAGTGCTTTGGCCACGTTATTAGAGAAAAATCAACAAAACATAGGGGATAATAATCAAATTCAATTCATTGAGTTGAAACGAGGATCTAAAAAGCCAATCTTATTGTTTGTGCATGATGGCAGTGGAACATTGGCTCCTTATTTAAATCTTCTTGAGAAGATTAAAGATGATCAATCTGTGATTGGTTTAGCATTAACAACACCAAATGCGCTTTTGATGAAAGAGCCACAAACAGCCATTTCTACATTAGCAGATGAATTTGTTGAGCTACTTGAAAAAAATATTCAAAATGGGGAAACACTTCACATTGTAGGATATTGTTTGGGTGGATTACTGGCAACAGAAATAGCGAGGCGTTTACCAGCAATTGGTATTCATGTAGAGCAGCTGAGCATTATTAGCAGCTATCGCGTACCATTTATTATAGAAGATGATTTGCTAGCAGAATATGTGTTTGCTAGGGTTATGCAAGCAAATCTATTCGAAATTGGGTACCCCCAAGACGAGCTTGGTATGCAAACGCTTATTCAATCTATTCTTGATAAAAATCCACAAAAAATTCCAGAAAATGCTCTGCTACAAGCAGCACAACATAGTAGTGGTGAGATAAAAAAATCTATCCTTGCATTAGCTCAAAAATCTCAACAAGAACGCCTTGAAGCAATCCAAAATAATATGCGTCATTCAGGAACAGAATTCAGCGATATTCAGCGTATTACTAGTCAATATAAGCTTATTAAAGGCAGTTTGGCTGCAGTTGCAAGCCATCATACTGAGCCTTATGACGGTAAAATGATCTTTGTTCGTCAAACAGGTGAAACACAATTTTTACCCAAAATGAATGATGAAATGTCTAATTATTGGACTGCTGTTTGTTCAAACGGGTTAAATATCATCGACGTTCCTGGAGATCATTTCAGTTGTATGTCTTCCTTATATGTTGCTTCTATTGCTCAAGCACTTGGCTTACAAATTAAGGAAAAGAAATGATGACGAAGAATATACCGTCTATTGGTATTGTCGGTGCAACAGGTTTTATCGGTCGAGAATTAGTGGCTAATCTATTCAATTATAGCCGTTTAAATCTTGCGGTGCGTGATAAGCAAAAAGCAGAAATATTATTTCAAGATAATATCAATATGATTGAAATTACAGAAGTCGATATTACCAAGAAAGAAGATATTGTTCATTTTTGTGAAAATTGCCACATTATTATTAATTGTATCGGACCAAGTTATCGTATTTTGGATCAAATTGCCTCGGTAGCACTGGAGGTTGGTGCCCATTATATCGATCCAAGTGGGGACGAAACGCTTTATAATCTTCTTGTAAGCCATGAAAATCAAAATACTTCCGCTATTCTAGCAGCAGGAATGTTACCTGGGCTTTCTGGTTTACTGCCTCGGGATTTAGCAGAGAATTTTGATGAGATTGACCAAATTGTTGGATATTCTGGAGGAATAGATTATTTTTCTCCTGCTGGTGCTGAAGAATTTATCATTAGTCTTTCTAATGGGTTTGGTCGTGGAGGGGCATGTATTCGAGCAGGAGGCATTAAATCAAGTCCATATTCTCCATTTGTATCCCGAGAGCTTTCTGGTGTTCCCCCTTTTGATGCTTATCCTTTTATAAGCAATGAATTGGTTCATATATGTAAAGATCTAAGTATCAAACATGGTGACTGGTTTAATATTTTCTTTGATAAACATGTTCTCGATTATATTTCAGTCATTGCAATGAGTAATAATAAAACAGAACTTGTTCCAAATGAATTTGTTGAAGGATTAATCAAAGCAAATGCTTTGGATACTGTTGGTCGAACGCCTTTTCAGTTACTGGCCATTGAAATGCAAGGTAAACAATACGGTCAATCCTGTATAATGAGCAGTATTATTCACGCGGGCTCAGGTGCAAAGTTAAGTGCATCTGTGTCTGCCAGTGCTGCATTAGCAATTTGTAAAGATGATGTTCCCATAGGAATACATTACGCTGCAAATATTCTTTCCCCGCAGACAACCATTAAAGATATTCAACAATGGATACCCGATTTTAAACATATAACTTTTAATAAAAATACAGTTGAAGAGGAAGGGGTTTTATGAATTTCTATACCAAAACCATTCATTCTGATTGGCTTCGACCTATCACTAATCATAGTTCTTCTGAATTACAATTAATTTGTTTCCCTCATGCTGGGGGGAGCATTGGGGCTTTTCGTTCTTGGGCACAATTTATTCCTTCTTTTATTGATTTGATTGGCGTTCAATATCCAGGGCGTGAAGATCGCATTTATGATAAACCTATTTCAGACATAAAAAATCTTGCTTCAGAAATATCAACTACTATTCAAAAGCAAAAATACAGTCACATCGCTCTATTTGGACATAGCATGGGTGCGACAATTGCGTATGAAGTTGCTTGTATGCTCCAAAAAAATGGCGTGTTTATTGAGCATTTATTCATTTCTGGACAAACAGCACCAACAAAAACTCGTAAAACTATGTTTCATTGTTCAACGGATGAAGCGTTAATGCGAGAAGTTATACGTGTCTCGGAAACCTCCGGAGAAGTCTTTGAAAATCAAGAATTACGCGAAATAATTTTATCAATTATTCGAAATGACTATAAAGCCATTGAAACATATTCAACGGAAACACCAACACTTTTATCAATGCCTATTACTATTTTAGTTGGAGATAATGATACAGAAGCAACCTATCAAGAAGCTCTCGATTGGTCTGCTTATACAAAGCATAAGCTTGATATATATTCTTTCAAAGGCAAGCATTTTTTTATTAATACTCGTTTTAAAGAAATAATCGAACTTATCACGAGTAAGCTTAGTCTATTTGACCATTCCTATGGCAATAGTTTTCCATAAATATAAGGATTAGTAAAATGAAAGCCCCTAATCAATGTAAAAATCTTGAAGATGTGCGCGTTGGAATTGACGCCATTGATAAAGAAATTATTACTTTGCTCTCTCGTAGACTGGGTTATGTGCTTACTGCGGCAAATTATAAGAAAACAGAGGCAGATATACCAGCACCAGAGCGTGTTAAAGTCATGTTAAAAGATCGTCGGTCTTGGGCTCAAGAAGCAAAAATATCCAGCGAATTCATAACAGCATTATTCGAACATATTATTCAATGGTATATCAATACACAAATATTACATTGGCGAGAACTCGATAAGACGAAGGAGAAAAAAGATGGATTTTGATCTCATTCATAAATCTTTGGTCCTAGCGCAAGAAAAAGCTAAGCAATTGAATCGTCATGTTCTTTCTGTCACAAGGTTATCTATAGATTCTCCAAATATTCTTGATTTGCTAGAAAAAAACAAAGAACGTTCAGACATTAATTTATGGTTAGGGAATAGTGGGCATTCACTGATTGGGTTTGGTATCGCCCACGAGTTAATAGCCAAAGGAATTAATCGTTTTTCATTAATTTCCGATGCATGGAAAGCGTTAATATCAGATGCCATTACCACAGGAAATGGTCGACCAATAGCCATTGGAGGCTTTCGTTTTGATATACATCAATGCCATTCTGAATTATGGAAAGATTTTCCTGATGCAGTATTAACCATTCCTTCTATATTGATTTATTCCAATTTAACAAAAGCAAATGACTTAATTATATCTGACCTTGTTACACCACAATCAAATATTGAAAATCGCCTAATAGAATTAAAGAAATTCTGGACACAAATTAATTTAAAAAAGCCATCTACACCGTTACAATCAACAGTAAAATGCAATTTACAAGATGAAACGAGCATAAAAGAAAATTGGTCTAATCTAGTTCATCAAGCCTTAGATGATATTCGTCAACAAAAATTAACAAAAGTTGTCATTGCTCGCTCTATTCATCTGAAAACAGATCAACCAATTTCATTGAGCACAGTTATTAATAAACTTCGCTCAAATAATCCAAAAGCTTGTATATTTGCTTTTAGTCGACATCATTCTTATTTTGTAGGAGCCACGCCAGAAATCTTATTTTCTGCAAAATCTGGATATTTTCAAACAATGGCGTTGGCTGGAACTGCACCAAGAGGAAATACCCCTGAAGAAGATTATGTGTTGGGATCGAAATTGTTGCGTAGTATAAAGGATGTTACCGAGCATGCGCTTGTTGTCAATACAATCAAAGATACATTAACATCTCTATGCTCTGATATTCATATGGATGATAATCCGTCACTGCATAAATTACCTAATGTTCAACATTTAATTACAAATTTTAAAGGTCAGATCAAAAGCAATAAAAATATTTTAGATATTATCAGTCAACTTCATCCAACCCCAGCAGTAGGTGGAATACCTTCTAAAACAGCAATGAGTTTTCTAAGAGATCATGAAAAGATAGATCGAGGATGGTATGCTGGCCCTGTTGGTTGGATTGATTCAGATGGAAACGGGGAATTTATGGTTGCTTTACGCTCAGGATTATTTAAAGATAAGCAGGCAACGCTATTTGCTGGATGTGGTATTGTGGCTGGTTCTGAATGTGAAAGTGAGTTTCAAGAAACGCACCTTAAATTCACAACAATGATTAACGCAATTAAAAACTAAGGATTGCAAAAATTATTTAGTAATTTTTTTACGTTAATCATACTATTTTCATGTAATGTACCAACAACTTAACAGCCATTCCAAAAAGATAGTCAGTGCGTATATCAATGAATTGCCAAATATTTCTCACTATCCATTATTTATAGATATTTTTACGATGACCAACAGCAACGCATATTAAAATCAATATTTCGTCTTGTATTTCACAAATAAGACGATAATCTCCAATACGATATCTCCAATAACCTTTTAAGTTACCAGTGAGTGCTTTACCTTTTTCTTTTGGATTATCAGAACCATCAAGGTTTTTCTTAATCCACGCCAATATTAAACGTGCTTGTTGCTTATCAAAAGATTTTAAATCTTTATAAAAGCCTTTTTCATAAACAATCTTAAACACATTAAACACCAAATTCTTGATATAAATCTTCTATATCAAAATTAAGCTCATTAGATTTACGTCGTTTATCCGCCATCTCTGCAAGATTATAATCAAACTCATTTTCTACCATTTCATTTACAGCAGATAAAACAAGACTAGATAGAGAAATGTTCTTTAATTTTGCTATTTCTTGTAGTTCAGATTTAATATTATCGTCTATTCTAATATTTAACATCGACATGATAGTTCTCCTTATATATTACATATGTAATACAATCATAAAAAGAAAACAAGACTATAATATTAAGTGTTTGTATTCTTTCATTACTCTTTGGACCGTTGAGAGGCTAATATTTAAAGCTTTAGCAGTTTTTCGGTAACTAGCCCCTTCTTTATTCATAGCCTCTACGATGGCTTCGCTATTAATTGTTTTCCTTCGACCTTTATATTTCCCTGCTTGTTTAGCTTTGGCGATGCCTTCTCTTTGTCGTTCTCGAATTAAACTTCTTTCGAATTCAGCAAAACTCCCCAATAATTGGAACATCAGCTTTTTAATAGGATCTTGATCATCTTTAAAGATTAAATTTTCTTTATGAAAATGAATGGTAATTCCTTTAGCATTTAGATTATCCACCAATTCATTTAAGTCTTTAAGGTTTCTTGCTAGTCGATCGATAGAATGAACATGGATAATATCGTCTTCTCTGACATATTCTAACATAGCTTGTAACTGCGGTCTTTGTGTATCAACACCACTAGTTTTATCTATAAAGACTTTATCAAGCTTTACATCATCAAGCTGTCTTACTGTATTTTGATATTCGGAGCTTACTCTAATATATCCAATATCACTCATAATATTCTCTATTGTATTCTTTTAAGTTTAAGATGTTTACCTATTAACATGTGTTCTTAAATTAATCAATTTAAAAGAATACATATTTCAATGGCTTTTGTATTTATACGAAGGTATTCTTTTAAGTGTATTTAAAAACGAACAATGATTGTTAAATCATCAAAAATATTTACTTTAAAATTTGCGACAGAATGATAATAATATATAATTATCCCATATAAATATATTATACTCATAATTATCAAATTTTGAAAAAGAGTGAACCAGATTTGAGTAAAAAAACGTTCAAATGGAAAAAAATATATAGCCACTTAGTGAAGAGACGGAATTCAATTCATATAGAGGATGGAAGGCAAGAAAGATTACCATCCATACATGATATGATCATGAAATTCGGTTGTAGTAAAACAACTGTGTTAAGGGCAATTGAACAATTAGAAAGAGATGGATTGGTATATTCAAAACAGCGCATTGGTTATTTTTTTACACTAAAAAATAACCAGTGCATAATATTGAGAAAACCAAATATTTCGACATCAAGAAGTGATCAAATTAACGAATTGCTTTATTACAACCCTAAAAATGGTATGTATAATTATTCAAATGCAGTTCTGGATAAATCCCTTGCGCCACACAGCTATATACAGAAATGCCTAAGAGCTATAATTACAGGCTCCTCATCTTTTGAAGAAGAATTCATACCCAGCCCAGGTCTGCCATCTTTGCGAAACCGTTTGAGCTTTTTAATGGTAAATCGAGGTATACATTGTCATGCCGACGACATTCTCATTACCTCTGGTGACACTCAAAGTTTGGGTACTATCCTTAAAAACGTAATTAATCAAAATTCAAAAATTTTGCTGGTCGTTCCCTGTTATTATGGCATTATTCAATTTATTGAATCGAATAAATTACCTGCTGTTACTATCCCCCTATCCGATACAGGCGATGAAATAGATATTTTAAACTTAGAGAAAATTCTTAAAACGGAAAATATTGGTTTATTTTATATAAACCCAACAATCCACAATCCAACTGGTCGAACTTTAACTACCCACACCAGAAACTCGATTTATAAATTGATGAAAACTTATCAGATACCAATTCTCGAGGATGATATCTTTTATGATCTTATGGTTGGACCAGATCGCCCAAAACCATTTAAGTCAATAGATGATGATAATATAGTTATATATTTTTCGTCCTTTTCAAAGACTTTATCTCCAGGTTTTCGTGTGGGATGGTGTCTGCCAGGTAAATTTAGAAAAGAGATATTCGGCGCAGAGCTATTAAATAACAGTACAGTTAGTAGCATCACACAAAAAATATTAGATGAATATCTTAAGCGAGGCTATTATACGCCACACATAGTATATCTTCAAAGTGTATTTAAGAAGAATAACCAATTCATGAAAGACCTTATAGCCATGAGGTCAGAAAATATCCTTAGTTATACACCACCTACAGCTGGATTCATTCATTGGATAAAACTAAATAAAGAATTTAACATGGAGACCTACAGAAAATATTGTCTTAGCAATAAAACATTTGTGCCAAGTGGAAACATCTTCTTTTTAGATAAAACTAATACTAATTTTGTTAGATTGTGCACTGGTCTTAAAATGAACAAAAAAGATATCACCAACTTAACCTTTTTAATTAACAGTCTGAAAAATCATCTTAGTTAGCTATAGTATAAACATCTCTAGTCTCAAGTTAAATCATTGTAATAGCCGTCCATGCAATTGAGAGGGCGAAAACACTGTTTATAACTCTTTGAGCTGTGTTGGATTGAAAGCGGCTTAAAAAAAATGTCCGCCAGCGATCCAAATACCATGCCCGATAATTGAAACAATCAAAAAACCTAGAGTGAGTTGTGAAAGTTGTGAAAATGAATTCAAAGCACCAAATTGAGAAAATAATGCTAGAAGCATAGTGTGTATTTTGGGATTAAGAAAAACTGACAAAAAACCATCAACAAATCCTAATGCAGGTGTTGTGTTTTTCTCTATATATTTCGAGGGATGAATTGCTGATCTTGCAAAAGTCCAAGTTAAATAGAACAAAAAAGCAATACCAGCCCACTTCAATCCTATTTCAATAGAGTGAAAACGATGAATTAACTCACCAAGACCAAAAGCATATATCGAACACAAGAAAATATCACCAAGCTCAAATCCCATCCAAAACCGCATTGTACCAGCAAATTTATATTGACTACCCATTGCTGCAAACGTTGTATTGCCTGGGCCAGGGCTAAAAACCAAAGGCACTATAAAGGTTAAAAATTGTAACCAAACAAAAAAATGGATCATAAATTTACAGTTTCTAAAAGTTAAATTATTCTGCTGATAAAGTAATAACTAGATTATCGGATGATGATTGAATTAAAACGGCATCTGGACCTATTAGACCTTTTTGCTCAAGATAAAATATAATATGCAACACGGTTTTCATTTTAATCGAGCCCATAAGATCGAATCTTTCAAGTTTCAACTGCATAGTTCCATCAAATAATTTTGAAATCTTTGTATATATGTCAGAATTAAAATAATCTGGACATTCCACCCTTCCAATAATTCAGCCTAATAAATTATCAAGAAATTCACGAAAATTTAAAATGCACAGGTGTAAAAAAAAAGGGGGTACAGATAACATTACAATGCTTAATATTAATAAACAGATATTAAGTATTGGCGAATTTTTGCTTAGAACTGGCTTTTTATTGAGGTGCACTTGGCCTAATATGGCTTATATCTTGGTTAAGCATAAAACTAATAAAAGAAAACCCCTTTCATCAATATAATTTATAATATACCGTTGAATATATTGTTGATTACATCCTTTTAAGAAGTAACTTCAACTATGGTTATTTGAGGTATTTCCAATATATAAATTACGATTATTAATAGATGTTATTTGCTTGAGATAATGTCTAAGTTGATTGAAGAATATATCTTTATATTCATCCGAAATATAAATACATAAATGAACATGATTACTTTTTTATTAGCTTATCAAGAGTATATATAAGTCTAAATGTTGCTGTTAAATATAATAATGCCTATTCACTGTCATTAGCGGACAAAGCTATCAATTTTTACCTCCATACCGTGACTGGCTCGCCTGTTATGATAGGATAATAATATCCTCTAATCATCTAAACACCTTAATCAACTATCTCGTAAGGCATTTGAATGATTACAATATAAGTGTCGTATTAATAAATTAAGTGATTGTTTTTTGGCTGCAATATCAGCTATGTGGCTTCAACGAAGAAATATGTAACAAACCTTTACCAACTAAACATTTTTTGATGTTTATCTTTTTACTATCAATACAATTATTCATGTAGTTTTTTAAAACGAAGGCGATTAACGGAACGTTTTTGGTAAATATATTTGTATAAAAATCAACATAAATATTAATATTTAATTAACAAAGTTAATAAAACTTAAGATTTATGTTGATTTTAAACAACACAATGGCTCAAGAGTATAATTTTGTTCTACAGACCCATTTAATATGTTTCATTTTAAAAATTATAATGTTCATATAATAATATCGATTTGTTATTAATTTTTAAGGAAACAATTTATGAGTTCAAATATAGAAATAATCGGTACTCCTGAAAATGATTATCTATCTGGAGGAGATGGATCCAATACCTACGTTCTTTCCAAGGGTGCTGGTCACGATACCATATACAATCATGTAACTAATCCTGAAGATAAAGACATTATTCAATTCACAGATGTATCAAGCAAAGATGTTACTGGTGCATCTATTGAAGGAAACGACCTTATCATTCAATATGGTGAAAATGACAGCGTAAGATTACAATATTATTTCGACCCAAGTAATAGTTTCCGTGTGCAAGAATATCAATTTACCGATCAAACGCTAAATAACGACCAACTGATGGCTCTCCTACCCATCGATGTGAAAACTGACAACAACACTTACCAATTTGGTAATGGTGGAAATCAAATCAATGGTAATGCATTTAATAATAGCTACTACAGTGGTAATGGAAATGACGTCGTGCAAACTGGTGATGGTAATAATTATGTAGATGCTCAAGATGGAGACGATCAAATTATTGGCGGTATTGGTAATGACACCATCTATGGTGGTGCTGGAAATGATGTCATCAATGGCGGTGCTGGGAATGATAGTCTCTATGGGGGTGCTGGAAACGATACCATCTATGGTGGTTCCGGAAATGATATACTAGATGGAGGCTTAGGTAATGACAGCCTCTATGGGGGCGTTGGGAATAATATATTAATTGGTGGCACTGGTGATGATTATATGGCCGGCGATGAAGGATCCAATACCTACGTTCTTTCCAAAGGTGATGGTCACGATACCATTTATAACCATGTAACTAACCCCGCAGATAAATCTGTTGTTCAATTTACAGATATATCAAGTAAAGATGTCACTGGCGCATCTATTGAAGGCAATGATCTTATCATTCAATATGGTGAAAATGATAGCGTAAGACTACAATATTATTTCGACCCAAGTAATAGTTTCCGTGTGCAAGAATATCAATTCACCGATCAAACATTAAATAACGATCAACTGATGGCTCTTTTACCCATTGATGTGAAAAGCAGTGATACCTCTTATCAATTTGGTAATGGTGGCAATCAAATCAATGGTGACGCATCAAACAACAATTTCTATAGTGGTAATGGAAATGACATCGTTCAAACTGGCGATGGTAATAATTATGTAGATGCTCAAGATGGAGACGATCAAATCACTGGCGGTATTGGCAATGATACCATCTATGGTGGTGCTGGTAATGATGTCATCAATGGCGGTGCTGGTAATGATAGTCTCTATGGAGGTTCAGGAAACGATACTTTAATTGGTGGCGCTGGCAACGATTATTTATCTGGCGATGAAGGATCAGATACTTACGTTCTTTCCAAAGGTGATGGTAATGATACCATTTATAACCATATAACGAACTCGACAGATAAAGATGTTGTTCAATTTAAAGATATATCAAGCAAAGATGTTACTGGTGCATCTATTGAAGGAAACGACCTTATCATTCAATATGGTGAAAATGATAGCGTAAGACTACAATATTATTTCGACCCAAGTAATAGTTTCCGTGTGCAAGAGTATCAATTTACCGATCAAACGCTAAATAACGATCAACTAATGGCTCTCCTACCAATCAATGTAAAAACAGGACACGCTGCTTATCAATTTGGTAATGGCGGTAATCAAATCAATGGTGATGCATCCAATAATAGCTTCTATAGTGGTAACGGAAATGACATCGTTCAAACTGGCGATGGTAATAATTATGTAGACGCTCAAGACGGAGACGATCATGTTTATGGCGGTTCTGGAAATGATACCATCTATGGAGGTACTGGGAATGATGTCATTGATGGTGGTGCTGGAAATGATATATTAGATGGCGGTGTTGGAAACGATACCATCTTAGGTGGTACTGGAAATGATACCATTTATGGTGGTGCTGGAGATGATTTATTATATGGTGGTGCCAATAATGATAATCTTTATGGTGGTGCAGGAAACGATACTTTAATTGGCGGTACTGGAGATGATTACTTATCAGGTGGTGAAGGTTCCAATACCTATGTTTTCTCTACAGATTCTGGCAATGATACCATTTATAATCGTGTCGTTAATCCTGAAGATAAATCTGTAGTACACTTTACAGATATATCAAGTAAAGATGTTAGCAACGCATATGCTCAAGGAAATGATCTTGTTATTCAATATGGAAAAAACGATAGTATCAGATTGCAAAATTATTTCGATCAAAGTTATAATTTCCGCGTACAGGAATATCAATTCACAGATCAAACATTAAATAACGATCAACTGATGGCTCTCCTACCCATCGATGTAAAAACTGGCGATACCTCTTATCAATTTGGTAATGGCGGTAATCAAATCAATGGTGATGCATCCAATAATAACTTTTTCACTGGCAATGGAAACGATATCATTCAAGCTGGTGATGGTAATAATTATGTAGACGCTCAAGATGGGGACGATCAAATCTATAGCGGTTCAGGCAATGATAGTCTTTATGGCGGCGCTGGAAACGACATCATTGATGGCGGCGCTGGGAATGACAGTCTCTATGGGGGCACTGGAAATGACACATTAATTGGTGGTGCTGGGGATGATTATTTATCCGGTGATGAAGGATCAGATACCTACGTTCTTTCCAAAGGTGCTGGAAATGATACCATATACAACCATGTAACTAATTCAACAGATAAATCCGTAATACAATTTACAGACATATCAAGCAAAGATGTCACTGGTGCATCTATTGAAGGGAACGACCTTATCATTCAATATGGTGAAAATGACAGCGTAAGATTACAATATTATTTCGATCCAAGTAATAATTTCCGCGTGCAAGAATATCAATTTTCTGATCAAACTCTAAATAACGATCAGCTCATGGCTCTCTTGCCCATCGATGTGAAAAGCAGTGATACCTCTTATCAATTTGGTAATGGTGGCAATCAAATCAATGGTGACGCATCCAATAATAGCTTCTTCACTGGCAATGGAAATGACGTTATTCAAACTGGTGATGGTAATAATTATGTAAATGCTCAAGATGGAGACGATCAAATTACTGGCGGTATTGGCAATGACACCATCTATGGTGGTGCTGGTAATGATGTCATCAATGGCGGTGCTGGAAATGATACTCTCTATGGGGGCACTGGAAATGATACATTAATTGGTGGTGCTGGTGATGATTATTTATCTGGCGATGAAGGATCAGATACTTACGTTCTTTCCAAAGGTGATGGTCACGATACCATTTATAACCATGTAACTAACCCCGCAGATAAATCTGTTGTTCAATTTACAGATATATCAAGTAAAGATGTTACACGTGCATCCGTTGAAGGCAATGATCTTGTTGTTCAATATGGTGAAAATGATAGCGTAAGACTACAATATTATTTCGACCCAAGTAATAGTTTCCGTGTGCAAGAATATCAATTCACCGATCAAACATTAAATAACGATCAACTGATGGCTCTTTTACCCATTGATGTGAAAAGCAGTGATACCTCTTATCAATTTGGTAATGGTGGCAATCAAATCAATGGTGACGCATCAAACAACAATTTCTATAGTGGTAATGGAAATGACATCGTTCAAACTGGCGATGGTAATAATTATGTAGATGCTCAAGATGGAGACGATCAAATCACTGGTGGTATCGGCAATGATACCATCTATGGTGGTGCTGGTAATGATGTCATCAATGGCGGTGCTGGAAATGATAGTCTCTATGGAGGTGCTGGGAATGACACATTAATTGGTGGCACTGGTGATGATTATATGGCTGGCGATGAAGGATCCAATACCTACGTTCTTTCCAAAGGTGATGGTCACGATACTATTTACAACCATGTAACTAACCCCGCAGATAAATCTGTAATACAATTTAAAGATATATCAAGCAATGACGTTAGTGGCACATCTATTGAAGGCAATGATCTTGTTATTCAATATGGTGAAAATGATAGTGTTAGATTACAATATTATTTCGACCCGAGTAATAGTTTCCGTGTGCAAGAATACCAATTCGCTGATCAAACGTTAAATAACGATCAACTAATGGCTCTCTTGCCCATTGATAATAAAGTTGATAATTTTAATATTAATGACTGGGTTGGAAAAAATGATAACTCTACCAAACAAGCTTTTGATATGGGTGCACAAAAAATAAGTCAAAAAAATATCGACCAGCACGCTCCTACCGTTACAGAAAGTCAAGCGATACCATTAACATCAATTGATACCTCTTTAACACATAGTTCTGATATCGTACTACAAAACAAAGCTTAAATTCTAAGTGTGGGCTCTTTCCTTAAGAGCCCATATTTAAATTCTTTTTTGAAATATTTAAATGATAATATGAAAAAAGTTTTCTATGATTAAAGACATTTTTTAATATTTCATAATGACCCAAATCCTGATTATTTAATAAAGGAAGTTGTTTTACTTTTCTGTTGAAAGTAAAATTATAATGATAAATAAAAAATTCTGGATCTGTGTAAGCAAAATCAATTGCTTCTCTTTCGTTTTTAAAATTAGGTAGTTTTTTTTGTATCTTGTCTAAATATATTTCCATATTGGTTATGATTGAAGATTGTTTAATCTCTTCTGGAATAAGGAAAATTTTAGAAAATTTCTTTGATCTTATGGTTGCAGAACTTAAACGTGCTGTTAAAGGACTACAAATAAGCGCGATAATAATAGGGAGAAACCACAGATATCTGTTGTTTAAAGAAAGTTCAGGAATAAAAAAGTTATAGTAATCGTTATAGTACCATAATTGAGATAGTTCAGACATTCTGATCCATAATAGGAGTACAATTCCTGATATCATTGGCAACGAAAACTCTGCAAAACAAGTTCTCCACGGTAAAATATCATCCCCACGATCCTGATTACCCCATTTTATAGGTTTGGACTTAATCCACATAATAAAAAACTTCATTACAAACACCATTACAATAGGTGCAAAACAAATTGAAAAAATGGTATCAAATAAACAAGATAGTAAAACCCATATATATCCACCAAAATTTTTATATTCTTTGGTAAGAATTACAAATATCATTCCGATTAATCTTGGAGCAAACAAAAGGATTAATGCATAATAAAGCATGATAACAGTGTCTAATTTGATGTTTATATGATTTACACCATCTTGATAATTCGTATTAAAGCTGACACCAGTTATAGCAACGATAAAAGTAAAAACGAACCATAAAATTGACGAGAAATAAGACATAAAGCCGGCAATAAGTAAATCTCTGTGTGCATTTTTTAAACCAAAGCCAAAAACCACACGTAAATTTTGAAGATTACCTTGCATCCAGCGCCGTTCTCTAATTAAGAATGCTATAATGTTTGCTGGGATTTCTTCATAACTTTCTTCAATTTCTGGTAAAAACCAGACTTCTAAACCTGATTTTGCCATTAAGCCTGCTTCCACTAGATCGTGGCTTAATGGCTTTCCTCCCCATGGTGGGATGCCATCCAATGCCGGTAAAACACAATGTTCCCTAAAAGCATCCACTCTTATTAAAGCATTATGTCCAATATAAAAAGCATCTCCTAAATAATAATGTCGAATAGCTTTAAAAAATGGAATTCCATAAAACCAACAAGAGAATTGCAACATACGACCAAAAATAGTCGTACGTAAAATCGGCTTTGGATTAGTTTGAATAATTCCAATTTGATCATTTGATTCGGCAATAGAAACTATTTTATGTATTGCTTTGCCACTCATGAGTGAATCTGCATCCATAACAACCATGTATTTATATAGACTTGAATAACGTCTTAAAAAATCCATTATGTTACCAAGTTTTGCGTTAGTATTAATCGAACGCCATCGATAATATAATCGAATATTTTTAAATTCTTTTTTTGCTAGAATAATTGCAGTTTCTTCTAAAATACGACTTTCGATTGATCGTGTATCAGATAAGATGTAAAAATCATAGTGTTTATCAATATCTTGAATTTCAAGCAGACCTTTCCAAGTTGCCATAATGCTTGCTACAACACGTGCAGGATCTTCGTTATAAACAGGATATAAAATGGCAATTTTTGTGTTTTCTTTATATTGAGTATCATCCTTTAATTTTTTAAAAGAATTATCTTTTTTTGAGATTATATTCCCCACAATCATTTTGAACAAGCTGGAGCTTGCACTGTAAGTAAGTATAAAATAAATAACGCAAAATAAATATTTGATAAAATTAGAATCTAAATTGCTAATAAAAGATGATGCAGATATATAAAATAATATAGTTGAAAAAAATAAAGATAAAAAAACAACCAGTATCCTGCGTTTTTTTACTTTTTTTTGCCATTCACAATTATTTTCTTTCCCACCAGCCCTTATTATTTGTTTAAATGATTTTGTTTCCTTAGGATTAATTTTTTTTGATCCTAAGGAAATACGTTTAGTTGATAAGGGTTTTACATTGATATCTGTTTTATTTAATTCTTCTAAGAACTCATCTACAGTCTTACAAGAAGTAAAAGAATTTTTGTTTAATGAAGGTGCAAGACGAGTATAAGCATTAATATAACTATCAATAATATCTTTTTCGAACATTATAATTTTACTTTATGATTGCAGCAGGCAGTGCCATTTGGAAAGCTATGTTTAAAACCCGTAACCAAGGAACAATCGGGGATTCTGGTGAAAAAATTACATCTTTGTCAAAAATTGGGAAAAATGCTGCTGCTGCCATACCGTGGCCATCATTAAATTTAAATCTATATATTTTTAAATCATTATCATAATCTTTTCTAAAAACGAAAACATTAGAAATATCAGCATTATTTGGATTAAAACCGCCAGCTCTAGCAATAGCATCGAGTAATGCAGGTTGACTAGAATAATCGTAAATTCCATTTTTTAAAATACCACCCCCTATTAAGGTGGTACGAACTTGGGGTGCGCTCTTAACAATAATCTTATCCGATGGTGCAAGATTAATATCGCTCTTTAAAGCCAAATCATATGGAATTGAATACTGAGCTCCATTTCTAATAACGTTGACCATGGTTTTATTTGTACTATCTTTGCTAGCCTCATTACTAATAGTTCGTGTATTACCATTTTGCGCTAATGTAAGTGCAGTTGCTAGTTTCATTCCCCCTGGTTGCCAAGATAAAATTTTTGGTGCTCCGATATCCCCTGTTACAGTAACACCACTGGCACCATTTTCTTCTAAAGCTATAATTACATAAGGATTAACAACACTATTATTACTATTATACTTACTTTGGATAAGGTTTCGTGCAGCACTTTCAGTTAAATTATTGATATAAACATTACCAATATAAGGTAAATTAATGTTACCATTATAATCAACTGTGAATGTACCTAATTCTCTTTTATTAAACCCTGCTGATATTGGCTCTTGATTTTGATCAATGATGCTATCGGGTGAAAAGCTCATTAATGTAACAATTAATTTGTCACCAATTTTAATCATTAAATTTTTATTTTCAATTGGTAACATTAATGCATCTAAATTTTTTTGCACAAATAATTTATTCTCAAGAGTAACTTGTTTATCTAGCTTTTGAGCTTGATATTCATCAACAGTTATAATTTTTCCCTTAAACGTCGACAAAATTGATGATGATGAGGGACCTCCCCTAGGAAGGCTACATCCAGAAACAATTAAAGAAAGAAATATAAATATACTTAGGCGTAAAATACTCATTATCATCATTCTTTTATTAACCAATATATTAATGAAATAACTAAAAGAGTTGCAAAAAAACCTTTAACTCGGTAAGGGCCAGATCTTTCAATCAAAAGAGACGGAGGACTAATTACAGTAATTTGATATCGGTCAATATAATTCTTCTTTTGTAACATATATTTTTTCTGTTCTATACTTTGCTTTAAATTTTCTATAAAATGCTTTTTATTTAAAATATCTTCCATTTTTTCACTATTTTGTATTTGAAAAATGTCGTGAAAATACAATTTATTTAATTCTTCTTGGATAAATACTTTTTGCGCTATTTTGGCTTGGTATACAGGAAAAGTTAACGTTTTCATTGAATTTAGTGTTATATCTAAATCCATTAACTTATTTTCGATAATATTTTTTATAAGTAAATTATTTAAATAATTTTCTTTTGGGTAAATAGATATTCCCTCTTTTATATAATTTCCTAATATTGTGTTTGTTTCTTTTAAATCACGATCCAAAGAAGAGGATAAAAAAGAAATGTAATTAATTAATTTTTGGTCTTCTTCTTTATGAGAAGATTGTAAAAATTCTTTTCCAATAGTAATTATTTCATATAATATTTTTTTGGAATCTTCATTATTATAACTCGATAAATTAATGTTTATTGTATTGCTGTTATTATTGATGCTTATTGTAAGGTTTTTGTTAAAATAAGACCATTCAGAACGATCACCATGCATAAAAAGATCATGTATACCACCAAATTTAGTGAATAAATCTCCTTTTTTATAAATGCTTTTTACGTCTAATTGATTAGTAAGAAGCTCGTATGCTTTTTCTGACCTTAACCATTCAGAAAACATATAGCAACCTGCGATTGATGGTACGTAATTTCCAGATAAATGACCATTAAAATCAAAATTATTTTCTTTTACTTCTCTGATTTGTAAAATTGTGTCGGAAGTATAAATCGAAGATAATAACAAGAACCAAAATACGACATTTATAATAATACTAATTACATAAAATTGTTTAACTGTTAATAGATGCTTATATTTCATATGTTATAATCAATACTTTATAAATTTTTATTATAATTGACTAGAAAATTTCTACCTACAGTAGCATATTACATTAAATAATCAAAATAATTTTTTTATAACAATGATATTTAATTATTCTTAATCAAAATATTTAAAAAATAAATTATTCTTATAATATATTGAAATTTATACATATTAAATGATATTTCAAGTTAAATACATACTATGACGTTCTTATACACAGTCAAGAAACAGAAAAAAAATATTTCTCGTATAGCTAGAAAAAATCTTTCAAAAACACAGTCTATTTATAACGTGATCTTCAAATGAATGTATTCTACAATTAAAATGAAAAAAAATTGAATGATTATAATGAATTACAATAAAAAAACATCGTAACAAGAAATTGCAAAGATCTTAAGTTCACAAAATAAATAATCAACAATATAATGATCCTATTTATAGATATTGTTACAACTAAATAACAAATTTATGACATACTCAACTGAGCACTGTTGCTTTTTTGGAAACAACTGACGACTTTATTGTTTCTAGACAAGTCAATCAATTCATTTTCTACTCATTAACAAGTCCTAATAATACAAATATATATCAAAGGCGATTTGTAATGAGTAAAATTAACAGCTCTTTAATATTCTCTTCTTTAGCTGAATTAGAAAAAGCAATAACATATGATTTAGATTGTATGAGCTTTCCCAATAAAAATTGGAGTGTTCAAAAAAAATATAATGATCAAAATGTTTTAGACGTTGCTATTTTAGGTGCTGGACAAGCGGGATTAGCTATTGGATTTGGTTTATTGCGCCATAACATCCACAATATCCGTATTTTTGACAAAGCTATTCGAGGAAAAGAAGGTCCTTGGACAACGTTTGCCCGTATGATCACATTACGAACCCCTAAATATCTAAAAGGTCCTGAATTAGGATATTCTAATCTTTCATTTAGATCATGGTATGAGGCTTCTTTTGGTCAAGAGGCATGGCAAATGTTAGACAAAATTCCAAAAGAAACATGGAAAGAGTATTTAGACTGGTTTCGAGATATTAATAAACTGCCTGTTGAAAGTGATCGCCATTGTATAAACGTCCAATGGGATAGTGGTATCTTTAGTCTTTTATTTAAAGATCATCTTGATAGAGAATACACTATTTATGCACGTAAAATAGTATTGGCAACTGGCATTGATGGCAATGGTAAATGGTTCAGCCCTGACTTTTTGAAAACATTGCCTAAGGAATATTATGCACATACATCTGAGCCGATTGATTTTAGTAAATTAAAAGGGAAGCGCATCGGTGTATTAGGAGGCGGGGCTTCAGCATTTGATAATGCAGCAACTGCTTTAGAACAAGATGTTGGTCGGGTTGATTTATGTTTAAGGCGTAAAACTATTCCATCCGTTAATCCACATCGTTGGATGGAACAAACAGGATTTTTATGCCACTACCCCTATTTACCAGATGATAAACGTTGGGCGTTTATGCAACGTATTTGTGATTTAAACCAACCGCCTCCCCAGGATACTTTCTGGCGTTGTCGTAAACATGAAAATTTTGCTTATCACACAGATTGTCAATGGAAATCTGTAGAGCTAGTTAACAATGAAATTCATATTGAAACAACAACAGGTAAAATGATTTTTGATTTTTTAATTATTGGAACGGGTTTCACCATTGATTTAACAGCGCGTCCAGAAACGGCGTCTTATGCATCCTCTGTTGCATTATGGAGCGACCGTTATACACCAAATGCAGGAATGGAAAATACAGTATTAGGATCCTATCCTTATTTAACCGAGAATTATCAATTTCTTCCTAAAAATAAAAATGATCCTAACAAGGAAATGTTATCTAGCATTTATAATTTTACCTTTGGATCATTGATTAGTATGGGACTTGCTGGTGCATCTATTAGTGGCATGTATTTCGGGGTAGATCGTTTGATTAAAAGCATAGGTAAAGGCCTATTCCTCGAAGATCAAGCACATCATCTTCAAAGTTTGTTGGATTACGACGTTAAGGAACTCGTTGATTTAAACCCACCTTCTTAAACAACAGTAAAGGAAACTCAACAATGAAAATGGCTGATTTGCTTTATCAAGAAATTGAAAGTCTTTCGCAGACCATCCTTCTAGATATTCCAAAAGAATGTTTAAAAGGAGTAAAAAACAATACAGAACTTTTGAGCAGTCGTAGTAAACTAATTCATCACTTCACAGTGCCTACTATTGATGTGGAGGAATAATATTGGATTTAATAAAGAAAATCTCAAAAAATGTTCGCTCTGCTACTTATAGTGCAACACAGATAATATCTGACTCTCTAAATGCGATTGATAAATATAATCCACTTATTGGAAGTGTTACGATAACATTAAAAGATAGGGCATTGGCCACTGCACAGCATATTGATCAGTTGGTCGCTCAAGGAAAAGATCCTGGCCCGTTGGCTGGTGTACCATTTGGAGTTAAAGACCTATTTGATGTAAAAAATATCACCACAACAGCAGGCTCAGTGCTATTAGCAGATCACGCCCCTGCACTCAAAGATGCTACTGTCATTACACGATTATGCAATGCTGGGGCTGTTCCAGTTGCTACTTTAAATATGGACGAATTTGCATACGGATTTGTAACAGATAATACACATTATGGAATTACCAAAAATCCACATGATACAAGGCGATTTGCGGGAGGTTCTTCTGGAGGCTCTGCTGCTGCGGTTGCTGCTGGAATGATGGCTTTTTCTTTGGGATCAGATACGAATGGATCTATAAGGGTACCTGCATCTCTATGCGGTGTATGGGGGCTTAGACCAGCATATAATACTATTCCTTTGCAAGGGGTATATCCTTTTTCTGAAACGCTCGACACTATCGGTCCATTTTGCAGCAGCATCCACGATTTGAAGTGTATTTTTAACATATTATCAGATCGTAAGGATCACGGGAAGCAAGATATTTCTTCTCTAAAAATCGCACGATTAAAAGGATGGTTTGAACGAGATGTCGATCAAGAGATTTTAAATGCAATTACAGAAATCACTAGCATAGGAATTGAGACCTACAATCTCACGTTAGATCATATTGAAACTGTTAGGGCTGCTTCATTTTTAATTACAGCATCGGAAGGAGGAACCCTGCATTTACCCTATTTAAGAAAAGAGCCTTTAAAATATGATCCTGCTACACGTGACCGCTTCATCGCTGGCGCACTCTTGCCTGTTTCCACTTATTTACAGGCAAAAAAAATAGAAAAATGGTTTCGACATTATATACATAAAATTTTTGGTGATTATGATCTTTTGATTGCTCCTGCAACAGGATGTACGGCTCCATTTATTAATGATCCTACAGTTCTTGTTGATGGGAAGAAAAGCTCTGCTCGAGTGAATTTGGGAATTTACACACAGCCATTAAGCCTTAGCGGTTGCCCTATTTTATCTTTACCATTGAATAGAACAGGAAAATTGCCAGTCGGATTACAAATTGTTGCAAAACCAGGAAATGAACATATTTTGTTTGAATTTGGTGCATTATTAGAAGCCAAAGGGATAGCAAAAGCATCTATTCAGCAACAAGGAATATATAATGTTTAACGCATATGGAAAACGAGCTGCTGATCGATGTAGAGCCTTAGGAAAACCACCTTATAGTGAGTCCTCAGAATATTTGTTTCGTGCATATCTTAGTAATGAATATAAACAATCGCAACACGCAGTAGCACAATGGATGAATCAAGCGGGTATGACCACACATATCGATCCAGCAGGAAATTTAGTTGGTCGATATGCAGGACGAACCAAAAATGATCCAATACTTATTATTGGTTCACATCTTGATACTGTTCGAAATGGGGGATGTTTTGATGGTAATTTGGGTATCATGCTAGGTATTGAAGTTATTGATTATTTTAATCGACAACAAAAACGCTTTCCCTTTGCTATTGACGTCATTGCTTTTGGGGATGAAGAAGGCTCCCGTTTTCCGATGGCAATGTTAACGTCTAAATCTGTTGCTGGTGTATTAAATACGCTTCCACAAGGCTTAAAAGATAAAAAGGGCATTTCTATTGAACAAGCTTTCAAAGATTTTGGTTTAGATTATCGAAATATTCAAAAGGCTCGCTATTATTCTGAAAATGTAATTGGTTATTTAGAAGCTCATATTGAACAAGGACCTGTATTAGAGTCAGAAGGACTGCCTTTAGGGATTGTTACAGGTATAGCTGCACAATATCGCTTCCAAATTTTAATCAATGGGCAAGCTGGGCACTCAGGCACAACAAGTATGAATTTACGAAAAGATGCAATGGCTGGTGCTGCCGAAATTATTTACTTATCAGAACAGTATGTAAAAGAAGCAGAACAAGAAGGTGTTGTAATTACGACTGGGCAAATAACAGTTACTCCAGGCGCACCAAACGTTATTGCAGAACAAGTCGTTTTCTCTGTCGATTTACGTGCTCCTACGGATGAAAAACGTAATGAATTCGCAGAACAATTTGAACAAATAGTCGAGAAAATCTGTCAAAAAAGGTGTTTGGATCATGAATTCCTCATTCAACATGATTTATCCGCGTCCTTATGTGATAAAAATCTTATGTCGTTGTTAGAGCAAGCAATACAACATTTGAAATTACCAGTGCGATATCTAACCAGCGGGGCAGGTCATGATGCGATGATCTTATCCCATCTAGCTCCAACAGCGATGTTATTTATTCAATCACCTAATGGTATAAGTCATTCTCCAAAGGAAACGGTTCGTTATGAGGATGTGACGGCAGCTTTACAAACAATGATCCACTTTATTGAATTAAAAGAAGATAATATATGACTAGAACTATATTCCCACAAATTGATCCACCTCAACGTTTATTAATGGGACCCGGCCCCAGTAATACTTATCCCCGTATTTTACGCGCTATGGCTGCGGACATGCTGGGACAATTTGATCCAGAAATGACATCTTATATGAATGAAACCATGGCATTATATCGCGATGTTTTCATGACCGACAATCAATGGACGTTGCTTATTAATGGCACAGCTCGTGCAGCAATAGAAGCAGCATTGGTTTCTTTATGCGAGCCTGAAAATAAAGTGTTAATCATTAATAATGGTCGTTTTGGTTTATTACTTTCAGAAATTTCTGAACGCATTGGTGCAAAAACGATAATGCTTGATTATTCATGGGGTGAAGTCGCTTCTTTAAAAGAGATTGAACAAGCAATTATTCAACATAAACCTCACGTGTTTGCTTGTGTTCATGGGGATACATCAACTACAACAGCGCAACCATTGGAAGGCGTGGGGGAAATTTGTCGTCGATATAATGTATATTCTTATGTTGATGCCACAGCAACTTTAGGGGCAATGCCTATTGATACAGATCGATGGGGTATCGATATCGTCAGTGCAAGTCTACAAAAATCAATGGGGGGTCCCCCTGGATGTGGATTAATTACCATTTCTGATCGTGCGGCAGAGTTTATTTTTTCCCGAGCCCATACCGAATTAGGATTACAAGAAGGCAGTCAAGAGCGATCTCAGCGTAGTCGCATAGGATCAAACTATTTTGATCTTGCAATGATAATGAATTATTGGTCTGAAAAACGTCTGAACCATCATACAGAAGCAACAAGTATGCTATACGCTGCACGTGAAGCAGCATGCATTATCCTAGAAGAGGGTTTAGAAAATTGTTTCAAACGCCATCGTTTAGCAACCAAAGCAATATCAGAGGGGGCAAGAGCAATGGGATTAGCTTTATTTGGTAATGATGAAACCAGAATGTATAATGTAACTGGTATTTACATCCCTAATCATATAGACGGCGAACAAATTCGAGCAGAAATGCGAAATCTTTTCGAGATTGAAATAGGAAGCGCGTTTGGACCCTTAAAAGGAAAAATTTGGCGTATAGGTACCATGGGTCATAATGCTAGACCCCATAAGGTGTTTCACACCTTGATGGCTTTTGAAACAGTTTTAAGACGTGCTGGTTTAGAAATTATCCCAGGCAAAGCAATAGACGCCGCATTTGCTGTTTATGAAGGAAATCAATAATGAGAGATATGATTGGATATGGCGGGAATTTACCCGATCCTAAATGGCCAAATAAAGCAAAAGTTGCTGTGCAATTTGTCATCAATTATGAAGAGGGTGGTGAACATTGTATATTGAATGGAGATCGCCATTCTGAGTATTTCATATCAGAAATGATTGGGGCAGCACCTATTCAAGGAATGCGTGCAATGGCCATGGAAAGCCTATATGAATATGGCTCAAGAGCAGGATTTTGGCGATTACATGATATATTTACATCCAGACAAATTCCCTTAACAGTTTTTGCGGTTGCCAAAGCCATGGAGCAAAATCCAAAAACCGTAGAAGCAATGGTGAAAGCTGGATGGGATATTGCTAGCCACGGTTTGCGCTGGGTTGATTATCAATATGTTCCTGAAGCGGTTGAAAAGGAACATATTTATGAAGCGATTGACTTACATACTAGATTAACAGGCAATCGACCTTTGGGATGGTATCAAGGCAGAAATAGTCCCAATACAGCGCGCCTTATCGTAGAAGAAGGGGGATTTGTTTATGATTCCGATTCATATTGTGATGATCTTCCTTATTATAGCGATGCGTTTGGTAAACAACAACTTATTATACCGTATACATTAGATGTAAATGATATGCGTTTCGTTGCATTAAACGGATTTACAGAAGGAGAGCAATTTTTTAAATATTTATGCGATACGTTCGATCAATTATATGAAGAAGGGGAAAGAGCGCCAAAAATGATGTCTATTGGATTGCACTGTCGTATTGTTGGCAAAGCAGGCAGAGCACGTGCCATATCGAAATTCTTAGATTATATTTTGGCAAAAGATCGCATCTGGATCGCGTCTCGATTAGATATTGCCAATCATTGGCTTAACTATTTCCCTGTGTAAGGTTACAATAAATGACAGTTATTCAAATCATTAATCAATTATCTGTTGATGAATTTATACGACAATTTGAAAATGTTTTTGAACATTCTCCTTGGGTTGCCCAAGCAATTGTAAATTACCGACCATTTGCAAGTGTTGAACAAATGGTAAATATCATGGGTGATATTGTTCAACAAGCGGATATTGAGAAAAAATTAGTTCTCATACGTTCTCATCCAGAACTCGGATACGACAAAATTAGACTGACAACTGAATCTCAAAATGAACAAAATCGAGCTAAATTACGTAATTTAACAAATCAAGAACGAAAAAAACTAATCGAACTTAACGAAGCTTATAAAAATAAATTTAATTTTCCTTTTGTTGTTTGTGTTACAAATCATAATAATTATACCGCGATCATTCACGCTTTGAGAACACGACTACAGTCATCTTCAGAACAGGAAATCGATACGGCAATCAATGAGATTATACAGATTGCTTCATACCGAGTTCAAAACGTTATATTAAACTTAGAATCTAACTTTCAATTATCCCTTTCTACCCATATTTTAGACTTAGTATCAGGATCACCCGCTCCCAACGTTAAAATCGTCTTATATTACAACGAAATAATTATTTTTGAAGGAAAAACAAATCATGATGGGCGATGTAACCTATCAAATCTAACAGACCCTTTAAAACCAGGATCTTATCAATTTGCTTTTTATATTGCAGATTATTTTAAAAAACAAAACTATCCTACAACCAACCCACCTTTTTTGGATATTATCAGAGTTGACTTTGGGCTGGCCAAAGGGAAAGGACACTATCATGTGCCTCTGTTGGTATC
Source organism: Commensalibacter communis (assembly GCF_947179015.1). GTDB lineage: Bacteria > Pseudomonadota > Alphaproteobacteria > Acetobacterales > Acetobacteraceae > Commensalibacter > Commensalibacter communis. The sequence goes on along the minus strand of NZ_CAMXCM010000008.1, from coordinate 25,128 downwards.
TCCGTATGGGTTCTCTACTTATAGAGGAAGCTAACATATACAAAAGAATATTCTATTTGATATAAATTAATTAAAGATAGGGATGTTTATGGAAATATTAAAACGTCGTCATTTTATAGGAGGAATAGGAAGTTTTTTCCTACCTTCATATGCTCAAGCAGAAACAACGCCCTTATCTTCTATAAGTCTTTTACCACAAGATGGATCTATTGCTTTTTGCTATAGCGGTCCAAAAACAGATGGAGGATGGGGCACATTACATGAGAGAGGAAGACTTGAGGTTTCTAAATATTTTCCAAAATTACGTATTACTTCTATAGAAAACGTTCCCTACTCTATTCAGGCTACACGCTTATTTCGGTATTTAATCGCTGAAGGCGTTCAAATGATTATAACGAACTCTAACTATGATAATTTTCTACATGATGTTTCAAATTATGCACAAAATGTTTCATTTACAGAATGCAATGGTCACATAACCACTGCTAACCTTGGATGGTTTTATCTAGATCACTGGTATGCATTTTATATTTTTGGATATATTTCAGCCCTTATTACTAAAACAAATAAACTCGGATTCATCAGCTCTTTTCCTATTCCTAGTGTGTATTCTGCAGTCAATGCGATTACGTTAGGTGCAAGAAAAATAAACCCTCTAATTAACGTACAAGTCATTCATACTGGATCTTGGTTTAATCCCAAAGTGACTATTCAAGCAGCGAATGCTCTATGCGACCAAGGATGCGATATATTGTTAAGTATTATGAATGATATGTCTTATCTACGTGTTGCCGAGCAACGTAACATCAAGGCATTTTTATATAATAATATGACACCGCCTATTCGTTCTAAGGCATATATTAATTCTATTTTATGTGATTTTAGCAATATGTATATTCAACAAATTCAACAACGAATGAATGGAACGTGGAATTCTAAGCCTGTTTTATTAAAACTAGGGCAAGATTATAATATTTTTAGATGGGGAACATCTATTTCGAGTACAATTCGTTATCAAGCTACTGCACTATATGAAAATATACTAAGAGGTTACAATCCTTTTCAAGGACCAATTTATAATAACAAAAGGCAATTAAAAGTTACTTCTAATACAACAATGAAAAATATTGATTTGTATCAATGGAATTGGGCTGTTGAAGGAGTAACAGGATTATGACCAATCATTATGAGCCTACAGAGAAATTTGTTAAGTCACAAGTTCAACTGCGCCCAGGGGATCCCCCATTAATTAAATTTTGGAAAATTAGTAAGTTTTTTCCTCAGATTATTGCGAATAATAAAATTGATCTAGATATTTTTCCAGGAGAAATCCATGCGATTATTGGTGAAAATGGTGCTGGTAAATCTACCTTGATGAATATTCTAAGTGGCATTTACCAACCTGATGAGGGTGAAATTATTGTAAATGGATATGGGCATCATTTCGCTTCACCTCAAGAAGCTATTTCCATTGGCATTGGTATGGTACACCAACATTTTAAATTGGTACAAGCATTTACTGTTGCAGAAAATATTTACTTTGGAGAAAAAACCAAACGAGTTTTTATCTCTCAAAAAATGATGCGCCAGCGATTAGAAATTTTATTTGATCAATTTGGTTTTTACGTTAACCCAGATGCAATCATTAGCGATCTTTCTGCAGGTGAACAACAAAGAGTGGAAATTTTAAGAGCCTTATCACGTAAGGCTCAAATTTTAATCTTAGACGAGCCAACAAGCGTTTTAACCCCTAAAGAGATAAAACAATTATTTGTTTCACTATCTAAATTCCGCCAACATGGAAATGCCGTCATTTTTATTACCCATAAATTAGAAGAAGTTTTACAATTTTCAGATACGGTCAGTGTATTGCGTCATGGACAAAAAATAGGCACTTACAAAACTGAGAAATGTACTGCTCAATTTCTGGCCAATAAAATGATAGAAAATGATAGGAAATCAATTTCGTCCACATTAACCAAATCAAAAAATCTGTATCAAGAACAATCGCCCTTTATTCATTTATCCAATGTAAGCGTTAAAAACAGCCAAAAAGTAACAACACTTAAAAATATAGATCTTGATGTATATCCAGGCGAGATATTAGGAATTGCAGGGGTCGTTGGCAATGGGCAAAGAGAATTAAGTCAGATCATAACGGGAATGACAAAACCTTCATCAGGTAAAATCTTTCTTAAAAATACAGAAATAACTAAACCACATCCTAAAATCTTTGCCAAAGCAGGGATCGGGCATATTCCAGAAGACCGCTTAAAAACGGCCTTAATGTCACATTTAGATATTAGCCATAATTTATTAATGCGCACCTATTTCAAAGAGCCTGTCGGAAGTTCTTTTTTCTATTCGCCTCGCAAAGCTTATCAAAAAGCATTGAACATGATTAAGAACTCACAAATACATATCCATGATATGTCGTCCCAAATCAATAATTTGTCTGGCGGAACACAACAAAAATTAGTCAGCTATAGAGAAAAAGAAATCACAACCTCTTTGCTGGTCGCTGTATATCCGAGCCGTGGTCTGGATATAGGATCGATAACGCAAATGCAGGAGTATTTCTTTAAGCTACGAGAACAAAATATAGCAGTGTTATTATTTTCAGAAGACCTAGATGAAATACTTACTTTGTCAGACCGGGTCGGGGTTTTATGTAATGGAGAGCTGATGGGTGTGATGGATGCAAATAAAATAACACAAGAACAGTTAAGTTTGTGGATTGGAGGGAAAAAGATTGATCCCTTACAGAGTCAATGAGGGAATAGAATGCAAACATATATACGTAGATTATCCATAGCCCCCCTCTCTTTTGTTACTTTATATCGCATATTTGTTTTTACGATTATTTTATTACTATGCGTATTGACAGCATGGGGATATGGTTTTCATCCCTTATCTTTGACTTATATGATTTTATCAGTCTCGTTTGGCACCCGTGTTGGACTAGAGGGTATTTTACTATATGTTACCCCTTTATTACTCACAGGGGCTGCATGTTTACTGGCATTTCGGCTATGGATTGTTAACAATGGTGCTGAAGGACAGTTTTTATTAGGCTCTCTTATGTCCACTTGGGTTGGACTACATTGTAATTTTTCTGGATGGTTATGCATAGTTCTTGCTGGTCTGGCAGGAATTGCGGGTGGCGTTTTATGGATCCTCGTTCCTACTTTGGCAAAAATATATGCTGGAGTTAATGAAATCCTGACCACTTTAATGTTAAATTTTATAGCCACGTTTATCATCATTTATTGTGTCACTGGTCCCTTAGCAGGTAGTTTCACTTCAAGCCCAATTATTCCTATTCATTTACCTTTGTTGTGGGGAAATGTTCATATTGGCATTTTAATAGCCTTATTTTGTGTATTTATATTAGCTTGGGTATCAACCCACACAAAATGGGGGTATGAACTTAGGGTGTGTGGGGCAAGCACACAAGCTGCACATTATATCGGGCTCTCTGTCAATCAATATCTATTTATCATTATGTTAATTTCTGGTGGTCTTTCAGGATTAGCAGGAATGTTAGAGGTCGTTGGTACTGTTCATCGATTACAACCAGGAATATCAAATGGTTTAGGATATTTGGGGATTGTTGTTTCTATTTTGGCAAGAAACTCTTTTCTAAGCTTAATCCCTTCTGCTCTCTTGATCGCCTTTATCTTAAATACGAGCATTATTTTACAAACACAGCAATTAAATAACGCAATAACCCTGATTATTACAGGCCTGTTATTGCTGCTAATTGCCATTGCGGATGAGCTAGCACATTATCAATACATCAAAATATATCCCAAGCAAAAGGAAATATAATGGATATTGCAACTAATTTATTATATTTTTCAATTATTAATGGAGGCGGTATCGTATTAGCCTCAATTGGAGAGTGGCTTTCTGAACGATCTGGGGTATTAAATCTGGGTATAGAAGGTTTAATGTCCTTAGGTGCAGTGACCGCTATTATAGCCGTTTTGTCATTTCATAATCCATGGATAGCGTTGATAATTACTTGTGGAGTGGGGGCTATATGCGGCATTATTTTTGCAATTTGCGCAATTATCATTAAAGCTAATCAAGTTTTATGTGGATTGGCCTTTACAATGCTGGGGATCGGTATTGCGGAATTTATTGGTAAACCCTATGAAGGAATTATAGCTACTGAACATTTGCAACCAATGCCTATTCCTTTTTTATCCTCAATATCTACAATAGGTTACATTGTTTTCTCTCAAAATATTATGGTATATCTGATTTATATCATTATTCCATTAACAATATATGTAGTTTTTTTCAAAACCCAACATGGGTTAAATGTCAGAGCCGTTGGAGAAAATCCAGAAGCTGCTGATGCTGTTGGGGTTCCAGTAACACGTATCCGCTTTTTTTATAGTTGTTTGGGAACGATATTGGGTACATTGGCGGGTGGCTATTTGATCCTTGCCTCTGTTTTTACATGGTCAGGGGGATTGATTGCTGGACAAGGATGGATTGCTATTGCTTTGGTGATGCTGGGGCGATATCGATTGGTTTATATGATTTTATCGGGTGTGTTTTTTGGATTTATAACAGCAATTGGATTTGAAGGACAAGTATTTAACTGGCCCATACCACCTGTAATTTTGAATAGTTTACTATATATCTTTGCAATTATATTTGCAATTTTCCCTTCATTTTTGGCTAAAAATAATTCTAAGAAATGGCGTGCTCCAGCTGCTTTATGCACGCCATTTTTTCGTTCCAATCGATAGTCTACTTTTTTTACGGGTAAAAAATTTTTATTATTTCACATTTATTTTAAAAACTTGAAAGGCACAGCGAATGAGCAATATTTTAGGATGTAAATTATCTTTTATTGTCGGATGGAGTAGTGTTTTTCTTTGTAATATTGTAGATTGCAATAAATCCTACGCACGAACCACATCATTCTATAAGAAATCAGCTACCACCCCAACAAACTCAGACAATACAAAATCAAGTATTCACGATGAGTTATTCCTTGGAAAAATAAATTCATATTTAAATCAGTATGGAATTCATTTTGGATCGAATTGGATTTCAGAAACATCTGCTGTCGTCAGTGGTGGGCGTAAAAAAGGGATAAATTACGCACATCAAATGACTTTTGCGTTGGATGTGGATTGGGAAAAATTGTCAGGATTTAAAGGATTTTCAACGCATGCCGTTGCTTTAAATTTTACAGGCCGAAGCACAAGTTATGATTATATTGGAGATTCTGTTATTCAATCTCAAGAGGTTTACATCCCTCATCAAGCATTAATTCGTATGTATGTTTTTTATGCAGAACAAAAATTGTGGAATAAAAAGCTAGATATTAAATTAGGTCGTGTCAGTACAGGAAATGAATTTGCCGCTAGCCCATTTGCTTGTGATTTTATTTCATTGGCAACCTGTGGACATCCTAGGGCAGTTGCGCAGCAAGGATTTCCTAGTTGGCCAGGAGCTGTATGGGGTATGCGTATTTTATATAATATTTCTCCTAAATCATATGTGCAATTAGGCGGATTTGAAAGTGCACCTTGGCCTCAGGGCGGGAGAAATGGTTGGGACTGGGATGCAAAATATACTACAGGTGCATATATCCCAATTGAATTTAGTTATAACCCAGATTTCGGTAGAAATCGTCTAACAGGATATTATCGTATTGGAGGAGGTTTTGATACTAGCCGTTTTAATACGTGGTCATCACACATAACCAACTCCGGAAAAACGGATAATCGAACACAGTTTTGGGTAATGATCGATCAAATGGTTTATCGCAATGATGATCAAAAAGATCATGGCATTTATATCTTGGCCAATTGGGGGCATGATTCTCCAACCACATCTATAATTAAAGATTCTTATAATATTGGATTTATTAATCGAGGTTTTTGGAAAAAAAAGCCAGATCAACAATTTGGAGTCATGTTAACATATTACAAAGTTCCAAAGGGATTAAACCGCGCACAACAGTTTCAAAAATCACAAGGAATGAATAATAATATTGTAGAGTTTCCTTTTTTAAACCGTGCGCCTGGGGTTCAATCAAGCGCAATTATGTTAGAAGCAAATTATAGCATTCCAATTTATAAAAGTTTTACTGTTGTACCCGTTTTTCAATATTTTCACCATGTTGCTGCGACAAAAAACGTTTATCCGGATGCTGCTGTTATCGCATTAAAAACCAATGTTATTTTTTAGTATGCTCAATCAGTTTTAATTATATAATTTGGTCACTTGATTATCGCCTGCGATTGTATCGAAGAAATTAATATCAATAGATCATTGATAGATGTCAGACAAATAAGTAATTTATTGTTTGAACGAATAAACACACTTTATACTTTTAGTAAAATAATCCCCTATTTGTCCTGAAATCTATCTAGTAAGGAATTTTTCAAGATTTCTACCTACAAATATTTATAAATAAATACATGGTATTGAACTTTCCATTTGATGTTATTTGGCGAATACATGAAAATTTACAACTCTAACAATTAAGAGATTAAAAGAATGTATTATTCATCACAAATTTATTATTACCTACGAACAAAAATATTATTCAAGTATATTTTTATAAAAAAACACTACTTCTTATTGTCCATAAACATTTAGTTAACGATCATTCGAATTAATTAATAACGTACCCCAATAAAAAAATCATAAAATAGGTATAAATGCTCTTTTAAAAATATTTAATTTGATATTATAATTTAAGTTTTAGGATAGATATGAATATACATCCTTTTTCTCATAAAATATTAAATTTATATTCTCGTTTTTTTATTTATTTTCAAGCAATTCTAACTTATGGATCTGTACGTTCTGCAGCAAGACATTTACGTATTACCCCATCCGCATTAACACGCCAAATTCAAAATTTTGAATTAAATATAGGTGTACCATTATTTGAACGTCATGCTCATGGTATGGTTTTAACGCAAGCAGGAGATATTTTATCTAGCCATATCATGGTAGTGATGGAAGATTTAAAGAGAATAGAAAATCGTATTTTAGCTTTGCACAAAATTAAAGACGAGAAAATCAATATTATGGTTATTGAGAGCGCTGCAAATGAAATTATGCCATATGTTATTAATAAAATAACTACTACATATCCCACCATTCGATTACAGGTGAATACAGGGTCATCGAAAGAAATTTTCGAAGCATTACATGCCGGATATTTAGATATTGGTGTTGCTTTGAATTTAGGTGAGCCGCAAAACCTTAAAAATATTATCTCTCAGCCAGTCAAAATGGATGCTATCGTACATACTAAACATGCTTTAGCAGGGAAAAAAAATATTACATTGTCTGAATGTGTATCTTACCCATTAATCATGCCATCCTCTTCATTATCTTTATATAAGACTATTTATCCACTATTAAAAAATCTACAAGAAAATCTTAATATTCGCATGGAAAGTAACTCTATTGATTTAATGATTAAAATGGCTGCAGCTGGAATGGGATTAGCTTTTTGTTCGAGATTAACCACGATATCCACACAAGAAAAAGAAGATTTTATTCGTATACCAATACAAAATAAAGAAACAAGAACATTATTAGGAGTGTATATTGTGAAGGATAAACAACAAACCTACTCTGTAAATATCATTTTACAAATTATCCAAAATTATTTAAATCACAATTTTAAATCTATATAAAAAAGCAGGTCTTATCATAAATGTGAGAAAACAAAGTTTGACTTAATATAAATATTAAATAGTCTTTTGTAGGTCCATCCTCTAAATATTTTTCAATACAGGATTTATTGATGAGAACAATAATGACATATTAAATGAAACAATAGTTTAAATGTGTAGTTTAATTACAGAGAAATGTAAATCATTAATGTGTTAAATTAATTCTGCTTAAGAAAAATCCCTCGCATAATCTTGTTAATAATTTGTAAAACATAACGAATTTGTTACAAAAGGTCGAAAAATGGTGTCATATGCAATTACCTTATTTGTTGAAATGTAAAACTAAAGCCACAAATAACCCTACCGTTCTTGTGCTGTTTATATTTTACTACAATATCCGTAAGATTATTAATTTGTATAATAGCCGCTTCTAATACGCGTCTTTTAAACAGTTCCATCCGTTTATATTCATCTTTTTGAATGCCTAATTGATAACGAAATTCCTGTAATTCAAAAATAGGTGTTTTTCCTAAACTTCTCCAAGCAATTAACATTTCATACAGACGTACGGCATATCTACTCGATAATCGATTGACTTGCTTTAGCTCATAACTTGTAAAATGTTTTTCTAAGCGTGTAATTAATGGCACAACTGATGGGGAGAATATTAATTTAATAAGCGCCTCTTTCTCTACATATCGGACTTCACTGACCCATCTTGATTTAACAAATTCTAAATTCCCTTTTTCATTTGTGAATTGATAGCTAAATTGACGTTCAAATAAATTCTCAGAAGCTTGCTTCATAACAAAGTAAGCAGTGTGTTTCTCTACATGGAAATGATTCATATAGCTTGAGGCATGAACCGTTAACGCGTTATCTGCATTAATTCCTTTACCTGTTTCTCTAGCCTCAACAATCGCTAATAAAATTAATCTTTGTTCAACTAAATCAAGATCATAGCTGGCATTAATTAATACATTATCTTTGACAATTATTTCCTTCATATTCCATAACACCACTTAACGATTATTTACCTTATACAACCATTGTATAAGTTTGATGTCAATAGATCGAAAAATGGTGTCATATAGGTCGAAAAATGGTGTCATATAGGTCGAAAAATGGTGTCATATAGATCGAAAAATGGTGTCAAATAAGCAAATTTATCGTTTAAAAATAAAATCTTATATATAGGTAAAAGACTTTAAAAGATTTTAAAAGACTTAAAACATTTTTTCTGTGGATAAAGTTATTTTTTACGTTTTGTATTAATTGCAATCGCTAACATACTTACAATAGCAAATGTAGCAGTTAAAGATCTAAAACCTGAATAATTAGACTCTGTTATTTCAAGCCAAGTATTGGCTTTATGTACTAATGGGGAAAAAGAAGAATCAGTAATAGCTGCAATTGGAATCCCCAAATCTTTAGCAAAAAAAACTAAATCTAATGTTTTAGATGCATAAGGAGTATAACTAATCGTTAATATTGCATCTTTTTTACTTAGTAATTCAATTTGATTTCTTGCAAGACCACCTGCGTCATCAGCATATTCACATTTAATACCTGCTCGACGAAAAACATATGTCATATACATTACAATTGAATAAACGCGTTCTGTTCCTACAAAACAAATTGTTTCTGCATTTGCTAACATATCAATCATTTTATCTAAGTGTATGTAATTAATATTATGCTCTAAAATATTTAAAGATTGATGAGATGATTCTATAAAACCACTTAATAACTTCTTTTGAGTGATAGCTTCATTATTTAAATCTTGATGATTTATATTTTCAATTCGTTCTGAATAATCTGGCCAAAAGCGACTTGCATGTTCTCTAAAAATAGATTGTAACTCTGAAAAACCACTGTAACCAAGACTTTTTGCAAAACGAACTAGAGCTGATGGTTGCACCCCTGCTGCTTGTGCAATTTCAGTAATTTTACCAAATGCAATTGTATAAGAAGGTGTTACTAGTAAAAAATCAGCTATTTGAACCAAACGTTTTGAAAAGCTCGTTTTTCGATCAAGTATTAATTGATGCAAACTATAAAAATCATGCGGTAATAATGTATTTTCATCATTTTTTATCTTATTTTCAAAAGCCTGTTCCATAAAAAACCTATTTTAAAATATATCTGATATTTTAAATATAAACGGATTATCCTTTAAATTACATCTAAATATATAAAAAAGTAATTTACAAACCGCTATTTCATCAATAAAAATAAAATTGGGCATTAAAATGATATTTTATTCAAATAAGCAATCATTTTACATTTATATGTTAAATTGATAATATTTAGGTTTTGAAATGAATATATTAAATGAGATCTCTGCCATTGGGCAAAGAATGAAACAAGAACAATTATCCTTAAAAGACTCAGTTATTGAAACAACACAAGTGAATGTATCTGACGAACAAATCGATGGATTAGATCGTTTAATTTATAATCATTGCATGAATAAAAAAGCACTTGCCGATTTTTTTGGTAAATCGAGAAATACATTCAGTAAAATCCTAACAGACTTAGAACATAAAGAAATTATTGGAAATCCCATTTTTCAAAATAAAAACCACCTTTATACACGTTTTGATATTCAATCCATTATGAATGAATTAAAACAACCTCGTTATAAAGACACATATGAAGCAAGAATAATCGTTACTGAAAATCATAAGGGAGGTACAGGCAAAAGCACAACAACTCTCACCTTAGCAACCGCAGCAGCATTAGATCTCCATTTAAATGCCCGTATCTGTATTATTGATTTAGATCCACAAGGATCTATCGGTAATAATCTTATTCGTTCAATCAATGAAGATGATGTCTTTTTAACCATTACAGATATTTTATTAAAAGAGTATGAACCACAAGGGGATTATGCACAATATATTCAATCTGGTTATTCAGAAGAAACCATTATTTCTAAAATTTCATTTAGCACACATTTACCCAATTTAGACGTTATTACAGCCTTCCCGACAGATGATCGTTTTACGGATACCTATTGGGGAATCAGTAAAGAAGAAAGACATAAATTACTTGTTCGTTTTCGTGATACTGTTTTGCCAATTTTAAAATCTCAATATGATTTAATTTTCATTGATACACCACCCCAAGACTCCCCAATTATTTGGTCTATTAATGAAGCTGCAGATGCGTTGTTAGTTCCAATTACACCTCGTGAATATGATTTTGCATCAACCACCAATTATATGTTGACGATTGCTGAACGATTAAAGCAGCTTCCTTCTCAAGGGAAAAATATCAAATGGTTTAAAGTATTAGCCGTTAATGTAGATGATAAAAGCCAACATGAAGCACGAACATTAGCAAAATTAGTAAGAACTGTGCAGGATAAATTCTTAACGACAAATATCAAACATTCAGAGGCTTTCGTGGTATCTGCAGAAAAAGGAAGAACCATATTAGATATCAAAAAATCAGAAGAATTTTGTTCTGCTAAACAATTTGATATCGCAGAAATGTCTGTCTACTCAGTCTATCAACAGTTTATTAATGAAATTAAAACAATCTCTTTAAAAAGTGAGTAATATCGATGTCTGAGATAGAAAGAGGAACAAATAAAAATCTTTACTTACATGGTCATAAAAGAACCAGTTTTGAACAGAAAAATAATTTATCTTCACTAAAGAATACAATAAATTTAAAACGTTCTTTTACCTTTTCGAATGGTCGTAAAGTAGACGCCAAACACGTTATTATTCCAGGAAATAAGGTTGCATCAGACACCGTCGTTCATATGATAAATCCAAGAAATCAAACGGCTTTGGATTATCAAGCTGTGCGAGATATCATTGAACAAATTCGAGAACGTGGTGTTGATAAAGAAGGGATTGCCATTCAACAACAAGATAAATACTATTTGATCGAAGGAAGCCGCCGACGCTATTGCTGTATAGAAACAAAACAAGATCTGCCTTTATGGGTCATTACCGATGAATTAAGTTCAAAAGAAATCTATGAAATTATTAATGCATCACAAAGTAGTAAAAAATTTTCCTATCGAGAAGTTGGACAACAATATTTAAAGCAAATGCAAGAATTAAATTTTGCTACGAATGAAGAGTTAGCAGCATATTTAAATACAAGTACAGAAACGATAAGAAAGCGCATACAGGCCGCAAAAATTAACGAACAACTTATTCGAATTTTCCCAGATGCTGAGGGTATACCGAATAGTTATTATTCAAAATTAGCTAAAATTGAAAAAGAAGCAGAAAAAAACGAACTGGACTTGCAAAAAATTTGTCAAGATGCTCAATCTAAAATAGATGTTGAAACAATTAAAGCGGTAGAAGAGCAGCAACATTATTTAATTCATCACTTAATGATGAATATCAAAAATATACTTAATGATCAAAAAGAAGCCCTTTGGGAAACAAAAGAGCTCGTTTCGTTTGAAAATAAAGATCAATATGCAAGAATTAGTCGTAATTTAAACGGTCGAAAAGTAAAATTTGAATTTAATCGAATACATATAAATACGATTAAAGAGATTGAACAAATGATTATTAATCATCTTAATACAAAAGGAGCAAATCGTTAATTATAAATTTCTTTGGCAAAAACAACCCCCTTGTTCGCCAAAGAAATTTGATCATTAAGATAATTTATGAAGCAATTTCGTCTAAATTAACCCAACGATTTTCAGTAGATGAAATAGAAATTGCTTCTGAAATACGAACAATGGTCAAAGCATCTCTGAAATTAAAATCGGTTTGTATATTTTTTTCTATACATCCCATTAGCTTCCCAACTTCTAGCGTTTTAAGATCATTAAATCCAATTTGATGTCCACCAGCAGGGCAAAACTCACCATATCCTTGATGCTCTGGTCCAGCCACAATGGTTGTAAAGCCACGACGCCCTGTTTTTTGATCGCCCTTATAAATTTGTAACTCATTAAATCTTGCTTGATCAAAAATCAAAGAGCCTTTACTGCCACAAATTTCAAACCCATGATGCATTTCCCATCCTGTGGCTAACCATGAAGAGGTCACAACGCCAGTAAAATTGTGGTCTTTAAATTGAATTAACGTGTTAACTTGATCGTCTGTATAAACAGGCTTTGAGCCTCCATCAGAAGTAGGGCGAGAATTATAAATCGTATCTAATTTTCCACAAACAGAGTCAAATTCACCTAATAAAAACCGTGCAGTTGCTAACGCATGAGAGCCAATATCCCCTAAAGCCCCGCCAAATTGATCTTTTTCACAACGCCAGTTATAAGGGGCAGCATTCGCCATGAACCCCTCGGAGTGAATACCACGATAGCCCGTAATTTCACCAATTTCGCCGCTTTGAATAATTTCTTTGGCAGTAATCATCATAGGATTACGTAAATAATTAAATCCAACCATAGTAATAACCCCTGCTTTCTCGGCAGCATTAGTCATTTTAATCGCATCATTCAAAGTGGTCGCCAAAGGCTTTTCACAATAAACAATTTTTTTTGCATCAATAGCTTCTAAAGCCATTGGTGTATGTAAATTATTAGGTGTAGTAATAGAAACAATATCAATCTCGGGATGATGGATTAAAGACTTCCAGTCATTTGTGGCGCTCTCAAATCCCAATTGTTTTGCAGCAGCCTGAGCTTTATCTAATGGAATATCAGCTAATATTTTTAAAATTGGCTCTTGTTTCAAAGGAAAAAAACGCCCTACATTTCCAAAAGCCCATGCGTGGGCTTTACCCATGAAACCGCTACCAATAACACCAACGCCTAAGGTTTCTTTTTGTTTCATTATCTTCATTCCTATTGAAAAGCAATATCTGCGAAATCTGGACTTTGGCTAAATTTCCACTGTTTGGTTGGCCCTGCCATGACATTCAAATAATATGAGTCACACCCATGAGGCGCACCCACAGGATGATAGCCTTTCGGAACCATCACGGTTTCCCCATCATAGACAGACATGGTTTCATCTAAAGAGCGATCATCCGTATAAACACGTTGGAACACATATCCTCCTTTACGTTTATTACGATGATAATAAGTTTCTTCCAAATAAGTTTCTTTACCTTCAATGGGGGTATCATGTTTATGTGGTGGATAACTTGACCAGTTTCCTCCTGGGGTTATCACTTCTACAACTAATAGACTTTCAGATGGATCTGTATCTGTCAGCATATTATTGACGTAACGTACGTTGGTGCCACTGCCTCGTTTAACGGTTTCAATGTCTTCAGCTTTAATCGCGTAAGGCGCAACGGCTTTTTTAGCAGGTGCTTGACAAATCGCGATCTCAAGATGGGTGGTTGCTTTGACTGTCCATTTCATGTGAGGAGGCACATATACTGCCGAAGGTTTGCCATCAAATACGGACATACGTTCACCCAATATACCGAAACTTTTTTCAGCGGTTGAAATGTCGGCTTTTCCAGTAATAATGACCAAGCAAACTTCATTATCATTACCATCTCTAGCAAGAGTTTGCCCAGCTTGTAAGTGAGCAACTTCAAACCCGATATATTTCCATCCTGCACTTTGAGGCGTGATGCGTGTGACAATCCCTTCTGCATCTGGTGCATGTGGTTTAACTAATAATTTACTCATCAGAAGCTCCTTATTTCTTGATACCAGCTTGATTTAACGAAGTAATCAGATGTTTATATCCCTTGGTAACATATTCAAATGGATTAGCTTTGACAGGGTCTTGCTCTGCTTCAATCACAATCCAACCAGAGTAATTTTGGAATGGTTTAAAAAACTCAACATAATCAACACTACCATCGCCAGGAACGGTGAATACGCCTTGTAAAACACCGTCTAAGAATGGCCAATTTTCAGCATTCGCTTTTTTAAGAACATCTTCACGAACATCTTTGGTATGAATATGCGCTACACGTTCTGCATAATTTTTGGCTAAACGAATAGGATCAGCGCCACCCCATGTTGCATGACCTGTATCAAGTAAAAGATAAACTTCTTTATCAGTAGAATGCATCAAACGATCAATATCTTCTTCAGATTGAACGATCGTTCCCATGTGATGGTGAAAAGACAATTTAATCCCATAATCCAAGGTTAATTTTGCTAATTCATTCAATTTATCAAAATAAATTTGCCACTGGCTTTTTTCCATAATAGGACGATGTGCGACCCCAATATCACGCCGCCCTTGAATGGTATTGGCAGTTTCAGCATAAACAACAACATCGCATCCCATTGCTTTTAATAAATCAAGTTGAGGACGTATTGCCGCGAATTCCTCTTTGGCAGAACGCAGTAACAAAGCCCCAGAAAACCACCAACTGGTTAAGTCTAGATTGTATTTCCCTAATGTTTGTTTTAGAGCATTGGCTTCTTTCGGAAATTTATTTCCCATTTCCATGCCTTCAATGCCAATTTGACTGGCTTCCGAAAGGCAAGTATCCAGAGGAATATCGCCACCTAGTTCAGGCATATCATCGTTAGACCAGCAAATTGCGTGCGCACCAATACGAATAGTCATACTCTTTGTTCCTTGTTGAATGGTTAGTTCCAATGTCTTTGGCTTTTTTTATAGTTGAGATAGGCTTCATAGGCTTCATTGACTGTTTTTTGTTTGGAAACTTCTGGCACAGCAACATCCCACCAATAGCCACATTCTTCGGTGATACTTACCGCTTCAGTATCAATAACGATCACTGTTGTGCGGTCATTTTTTTTTGATTTTTTCAAGGCTTCTTGTAATGCTTGAACAGAGGAAACTTTTTCACTGATTGCCCCTAATCCTCTGGCATGTAGGACAAAATCAATATTTGGCAATGTTTTATGATGGGTGTTGACATACATATTATTAAACTGCTTGCCACCACAAACTTGTTGCAGGCGATTAATACATCCGTAACCTAGATTATCTAATAAAACGACTGTGATCTTAATCCCAAGCATAATAGAGGAAACAATTTCTGAGTTTAACATCATATAAGAACCATCGCCTACCATCACAACGACATTGCGATCGGGTTCTGCCATTTTGGCTCCAATCCCCCCAGCGATTTCATACCCCATACAAGAGAAGCCATACTCCATATGATAGCCACCACTTTGTTTGGCACGCCATAGTTTTTGTAATTCACCTGGCAAACCACCCGCAGCGCAAACCACAATGCTATTATCTGGAATAGAACGCATGACTGCCCCAATGACTTGAGCATCACTGGGTAATTTCTCTGCGGTTGGGGCAGGAAGAGCCATATATTTATCGGCGGTTTTATACCAATCTGCTTTTAAGCTTCTGGCTTTTTCAGTCCAAGCCTGATCAGCTTTATAATTACCAATTTGCTTACTTAACAACTCCAAGGCTGATTTGGCATCCCCAATTAATGGATAAGCATTATGCTTAGTGCCATCAAAAGCTTGAATATTCAGCCCAATAATCTTCAGATTAGGATTTTTAAAGACCGCCCATGACCCCGTTGTAAAATCTTGCAACCTACTTCCGATCGCAAGAATCACATCTGCTTCATTTGCCAACGTATTTGCAACAGCTGTTCCAGATACGCCTATACCTCCCACATTAAGAGGAGATTGATCAGGAATTGCGGATTTTCCAGCATTGGTTTCACCAGCAGGGATGCCATGCTTATTACAAAAATCTTCAACAAGTTTTTCTGCCCCAGAATACGCAACGCCGCCTCCTATGATAATTAAAGGGTTTTTAGCCTTTAATAAAATATCTTTCGCCGTTTCTAATTCACTTGGATCAGGGTGAATGCGACGAATATAATGAATACGTTCTTCAAAGAAACTTTCTGGGAAATCCCATGCCATTGTTTGCACATCTTGACACAAAGAAAGCGTTACAGGTCCACATTCTGCTGGATCGGTTAAAACGGTCATTGCACGTTGAAACGCAGGAACAATTTGTTCGGGTCGAGTAATACGATCAAAATATCTGGAAACCGGTTTAAAGCTATCATTAACGGAAACGGTGCCGTCGCCAAAATCTTCAAGCTGTTGTAATACAGGATCTGGCAAACGCGTAGCAAATACATCGCTGGGTAATAAGAGAATAGGTAAACGATTAGCATGTGCTACCCCAGCAGCAGTAACCATATTCAATGATCCTGGGCCAATGGATGCTGTACAAGCCATGATTTGTTTTCTACGTTTGCCTTTGGCAAAAGCGATTGCTGTATGTGCCATTCCTTGTTCATTTTGCCCTCTGAAGGTTGGGAATTGATCCTTTACTTCATGCAAAGCTTCACCAAGGCCTGCAACGTTTCCGTGACCAAAGATCGCCCACATTCCCGCAAAGAAAGGTTGAACACTGCCATCATCGAGCCTGATTTTTTGTGCCATCATTGCTTTGACCAAAGCTTGAGACATTGTAAGACGTATTGTTTTCATTATTGTTCTCCTTAACCTGTCTGGGGAATATTATTGAGCTGCTTTTTGCCAAGCATCAACGAGTTGTTGGAAAGTATCAGCCATTTTTTGAATAGCTTCATCATCATTAATTTGTTTTGTAAACCATTGACGTGCAGGCTCTCCAAAAATTGTACGCCCAACTGCAAACCCTTTGACATACGAGATTTGTGCAGCTGCTTGAAAAGCTTGCGTAATAGTTTCCAGAGGGGCATCCAGCCCAAGGACAACAACACCACGACAAAATGGATCATTATGTTTAATTACGTTATTGATGGCTTTCCATGCGGCTTGATCTTGTTGTGGCTCTAATTTCCACCATGCTGGTTTAAGGCCTGCGTCGTAAAGTTGTTGTAAAGCCGTTGCAATAGTTTGGCTGTCTAATGGGCCATTTTTGCCTGCAATAATTTCAATTAATAATTCACGTTGTAAGCGTTGGCAGGCATCATAGGCGCGTTCCAGCTCCCTGATTTGCTTATTTTTTAATTCGACAGGATCATCTGGGTGATAAAAGCAAAGACATTTAACGGTATGTTGCGCTGGCCATGACAATAATTGTGCCCCTAGGCTGCCTTTGCCATCAAAATCAAGTGGACGCGAACCTGGATATTCAATGGGGCGAGAAATCCATAGATTTTCATGGGATGCCAAAAATAATGCTTCTTGACCATAGCGACCATCCATAAAGGTTCCAAATCCAGGTCGACCTTTGGCAACCAAGGCGGCTGCTTTGATGGTTAAGATTTTAAACTCACTAATTTTGTCCCGAGAAACGCCATATTCATCAACCATTTCTTCTAATTGTAAGCGATGATCGCATGCTAATGCCATAATAGGTGTTGCTTGGGCTGGACGAGTGGTTGCTTGATGTAAATGGGTCAGCATTTGATCTTGCTGAATAGAATGATCATGACTGTTTTGGTTTAAAAAATGTGTTAGCTCAACAAACGTTGGATATTCTGGGGAACAAAGTAAACGAGAAACGGCAAACGCCCCACAGGCATTCGCATAAGTACAACAAATATTGATGGGTTCGTTTTTTAACCAGCCTCTTAAGAAACCAGACATAAACGCATCGCCAGCTCCAAGCGTGTTACAAACGGTAACTTTAAAGCCTTTTCCTTTGATTCCTTGATCCAAAGATTCTGGAATGTTACCATCAAAGACAACACAGCCGATAGGACCACGTTTACAAACAATCGTTGCTTTTGGGGCAATTTTACGAATATGACGAATGGCTTGAATAGTATCTTCATAACCGCTGGCAATATGAAGTTCTTCTTCTGTTCCGACAATCAAATCACATTCAGGTATAATCGACAATAATTTTTCAGTGACTTCTTTTGAACGGACATAGCGCGCTTCACCATCACCAATTGATGCAACCCCCCACAGATTAGGTCGGTAATCAATATCAATGACGACTTTTCCACCATGAGCATGGATTAGCTTCATTGCTTTACGTTGTGCTTTTTCGCTGTTTTCTTTGGCGAAATGCGTTCCTGTTACAACGATAGCTTTGGCTGTTTTAATAAAATCCTCATGAATATCTTCTTCTGATAAAGCCGCATCCGCACAATCAGTTCTGTAAAATAACAAAGGAAATTGTTCGGAATCTCTGATGCCCAGAATGGCCAGAGCCGTTAATCGTTCAGGATCTTGATGAATTCCTTTTGTATTGACGCCTTCACGTTGCATTTGTTGGATAATAAAATGTCCAAAATGATCATTTCCGACACGGGTGATGACACCAGATTTCAATCCTAAACGAGCAGTACCAATGGCAATATTGGCTGGGCATCCGCCAACAGCTTTATTAAAAGACGAAGTATCTTCTAAACGACAGCCAATTTGTTGAGAATAAAGATCAATAGAAGATCTTCCTATTGTGATAATATCCAGTTCGCCATTGGTCATGAAGTATTCTCCAACAATAATAATAAAAAAATTCTATTTTTTCGCAAATATAGAAAAATAATTTTAAATTTACGATATACCGCTATATTTGAATAATAAAAAAGATGTGAACGGTTATGTTTCACAGTCTTGTGATTGCTATTCAAATTAAAATTAGATGGTTTTTCTGTTCAAGAAAAAGTTATTATTGGATTGTTGCTATTGGAAAATGTTACAAAACTGCGGATTTATATAAATTTTTAGAAATATTTTTTCAAAAATATATAATTTCAGCAATAAACACACAAAAAGTTTATTAAGAAAATTCAAATTTTATATAATAATTACAATATATCGCGATTTGTAGAAAAATTTTTCTATAATCAAGTAAGTGGGTGCGGTTTTCTTCATAGTTTGAAATTATTTTAGGTAAAGATAAGATTCAATAAGGTTGCAAATTGCTTTTTGGTTAAGGTTAATTAATGACCTTTTTATCAGGATTAAAAATATTCTTTTAAAGTTTTAAGGAATATTTCTAGATGAAAGAGTAAAGATCTATGTCTGATTCAACAAAAAGAAATTTTATTACAAAAACAACTTTGGTTGCAGCATTGGGGGGGTTATTATTTGGATATGACACCTCTGTTATTTCTGGTGCTGTGGCATCGATTGACCATCAATTGGTTAGACCATTAAATCTTACGAATAATTGGGAAGATTTTATTTCTGGGTTTGTTATTGCTAGCGCACTTGTCGGATGTATGCTTGGTAGTATCATCAGTGGATTTGTTGCAGATTTTGTGGGTCGTAAAAGAGGGTTGTTTATATCAGCTATTCTTTTTGTGATTTCAGCAGTGGGTTCAGCTTGGCCTGAATATGGCATTATATATCCTTTGCATGATCCTGTGGCTATTGTGTGTTCTTTTATATTTTATCGTATTATTTGCGGTATTGGGGTGGGTATTGCATCAACATTAGCGCCTATGTATATTTCTGAAATCGCCCCTGCAACAATTAGGGGTAGCTTGATTATCTATTATCAGATTGCGATTGTAAGTGGTCAAGCAGGCGTTTATTTCGTAAACTGGTTTATTGCTAGCCTTGGAGATCATGATTGGTTGATGACAACAGGCTGGAGAATTATGCTTGTTTCGGAAATTATTCCAGCCTTTATCTTTTTATTGTTATTGGTTCCTGCGGTTGAAACGCCTCGTTGGTTGATGTTAAAAAATCGTGACGAAGATGCATTAAAAGTGTTGCATAATATTTTCCATCCAAATGAGGCTCATCAAACCGCTGCGGAAATCAAAAGCAGCCTTAATAAAAATATCGAATTGGGATCTTTATTTCAATTTGGTGCAGCTGCAGTTCTTGTGGGGATTGGGGTTGCTGCTTTCCAACAATTAGTTGGAATTAATGCAGTTATGTATTACGCTCCAGAAATGTTCAAAAATATGGGTTTTGGCGAAAGAGGTGCATTATTCCAAACAATTTTTGTTGGGGTAGTCACTGTAATTTTCTGTTTAATTGCCATGAAAATGGTTGATAAAGTTGGTAGAAAGCCATTGTTAATCGTTGGTAGTATTTTACAAGCGATAGCTATGCTGGGGCTGGCTGCAACTTTTATGTTTAAGTTAAACAGTATGATTGCTGTCTTTATGATTCTTTTTTACTGTGCCAGCTTTTCAATTTCATGGGGGCCAATGGCTTGGGTTTTATTGGCAGAATTATTTCCAACAGCCATTAAAGGCCGAGCAATGAGCTTAGCTGTTTTTATCGAATGGACAGTGAATTTATTTGTTTCTTGGTCCTTTAAAATAATGGATGGCAATGCTTCTTTGAATGCGGTGTTCAATCATGGTTTTCCATTTATTATCTACGGAATCATGGGGGTTTTAGGAACTTTCTTTGTGATCTTCTTTGTTCCAGAAACCAAAGGACGTAGTTTGGAAGAAATACAACAAATTTGGTTGGATCGTAAAAATAAAAAACAAATGAGAAATCAGATTCCTGTCAAAGCATTATAAAAGTAACTTATTTATATTGCCTTCACCCTGTTTTTAACAGGGTGGAGGCAATATGATTCCATCATCAATTTCAAATCAGTTTTAAAATAAGAGGCTAATATGCGTAATATTGGATGTTGTACGTGGATTTTTGACAATGAACCGATTGAAGAAACTGCACGCCGTGTAAAAGACATTGGATTAAATGGTGTTGAATTACATGGGAATATTCACTCGATTGATCCTGTGCAAGCTGGTAAAATATTTGCAGATCAAGGATTGCAAATATTTTCTATTACTCCTGGTGATGCTGATATTTCCCATCCTGATCGGATTATTCGACAAGACGCTGTTGATTATTATAAGCAATTAATTGATTGGGTATTGAAAATAAATCAAACGCCTAGCCCTCCATTAATTTCTTGTCATGGATTAGTACAACGTATACGACCAGTTAGTAACCAAGAGGAGGAAAATAATCTTCTTGTCGAAAGTATAAAACAAATTTGTAACATGGCGCGACAGGTTAATACAGAAATTGTTTTTGAAGTATTAAATCGGTATGAAAGCCATCAAGTTCGTACATTAAGAGAAGGTCTTAATTTGATCGAACATGTAAAATCCCCCAATTTAAGATTGCTTGCAGATGCCTATCATATGAATATAGAAGAGGCTAATCCGGCGGCTTCTTTACGGGAAGCCGGAGAATATATTGGCCTTTATCATGCTGCAGATTCTAATCGTGGTGCTATCGGTGAAGGGCATACTGATTTTACATCGCAAATGATAGCATTAAATGATATTCAATATCAGGGACCGATTATTCTCGAAATTGCTGCACCAGGGCCAGATCCATTCAATACGAATAAAGGAGAAGGTTTCAAAGAGATTTTAGAACAACAGTTAAAAAAGTCAGTGAATGCCATTCGTGCATTCAATAATTGATATTAACAAATATCCTGACTAAATTTAATATTATATAATTTTGAACGTGACATGTGTGTGATTTGTTTAATAAGTTATTATGTCGTCATTCACTATGCAGACTGTCTGGCATCAACATTAATAATAATCTTAATAGTTTCAACAATATCCTAAAAAATCAATGAACAATTTTAAAACCATTTTTATAGATTGATGGTTATTAAACTGTTCATTGGATCCTTAAATATACTTTTATGTGCATCTAATAGTTAGAAGATAAATAAGTCAAATTTTAAGTTGAATTAGTTATTTATACATTGCGGGTCGTTCTGGAATTGAAATTGCTTCTATTGCTTGTGTTTCTTGTGCTTTGACACAAGCTTCGGCAGCAACCGCAGCAACATATCCATTCCAAGAGCTCGGGCCTTTAATTTTGCCAGTTTTACATCCATCGATAAATTCTTGGATTTCGATATCATACGCATCAATAAAACGCTCTTTCCAATCTGTTAAAATTGGAGTGCATAATTTTGCATCAGAACGCAATGCAACCGCAGCAGGATCTGGTAAACTAACAATTCCCTTTTCACCCACAACAGAACATTGAATATCATATCCATATTGACAGTTAACAAAGACTTCTACATCGATACGAACGCCAGATTTTGTTTCTAATAGAACGATTTGAGGATCGCGTAATTTGGCGTGTGTATGGCTTGTTTGACGAGGGAAAATAACTTGTGCAGAAATATAATCATCATCTAATAACCATCTTAATACATCAAGTTCGTGAATCAATGTGTCGAAAATTGCCATACTCGTCACATAGTTTTCCCCGACATTTTGATTACGATGTGCCGCATGAACCATCAAAGGCGTGCCAATAGCACCATCAACAATCATTTTTCGCAATGCACGATAGTCTTTGTCGTAGGGACGCATAAATCCTACCTGCACCAAACGACTACCATGCGCTTGTTCAGCTTGAATAATTTTGTCACAATCTTCGATTGTTGTTGCTAATGGTTTTTCACAAAATACAAATTTTCCAGCTTTAATTGCGGATAAAACATATTCGGCATGCGTTGGCCCCCAAGAAGTAACCATGACTGCATCGACATTCTCTGCATTAATCACATCATGACCCGATTCATAGGCTTTGGCATTGGGGTTATGTGGAGTAACAGCCTTCTTTGCGTTATCTATGTTTACATCACTTACGGCGACGATTTCCGCACCAGATAATGTATGTGTACATCTTCGAATATGATCGACACCAATAGCACCAGTCCCAATCACACCAATTCTTAACTTTTTATCATGTTGGTTTGTCGTATTCATCGTCAATCTCCTTATAAGGTTACGCGTAAATTACGGTTTGTTTGTTTTTTAAGAAGGCGCTTATAAATCACCCTCTAAAAACTGGGCTCTTCCTAATCCAAAAGACCAATCTTCGTCGCTATTCACAACAATACTCGTCATCACATCAGAGGCTTCAATTCCACAATTTTCTTTTAATAACTGGCAAACAAGACTGTAGAATTTCTTTTTTTGTTCAGCGGATCTAGGTCTGGAAATCATTTGGATTAAAACGAATTTATCAGTTCTTGGAATATCCAATCCTGTATCTTCGGCAACTAGAAATCCAGGTTTATGCTGTGTTAAAATTTGATATCTATCTCGTTCAGGAACTTCAAAAGCAATCACCATTGCACGATGAATTGTTTCTTTTAACATATTCAATTCTTGCTGGTTTCTACCTTCGACAACATCAATACGAATAAGAGGCATTTTTAACCCTTTTGAGTTTAATGAAATATAACGAATAGTAAATATAAAATATATATCTTACTCAAAATAGAAAAAATTTTTCATTTTTAATAAATTGTACGTGATTGCAAAATTTAATTGATACAATTAAATTTTAGGCAGTTACTTAAAAGACCTACTAATGATCTGAATTATTTATGTAAATTGATTATTCTTGAGCATAATAACTATCAAAAAGAAGATCATTATTCACATAATTTTCATTATCTAAAAATTATAATAGATCGTAAATTTAAAAATATTTTTCTATTTTAGGAAAGTATTTAATACCGATTTAATCAACGAAAGAAAATCCAATGCTAAATATTGCTGTCCTTGGCACAGGTCGTATCGGCCGTATGCATGTTGATAATATTGTCGCTCATCCCAAAGCAAAGCTAGCAGGTGTATTCGATGTTAATATTGCAGCTGCACAAGAAGTTGCTGGCAAACATTATGTTAAACAATTCCAATCTGTGGGTGATGTGTTTTCCTCTTCTGCAGTAGACGCCGTTTTAATTGCGACTTCGACTGCCACCCACGCTGATTTAATTGAACAAGCTGTTGCGGCTAAAAAGGCCATTTTTTGTGAAAAACCTATTGATTTATCTTTGGATCGTGTAAAAGCTTGCGAACAAAAAATTAAAGGTACTGATATTCCAATTATGCTTGGATTTGTCCGAAGGTTTGATAAAGGTCATCGTGCTGTGAGAAAATCCATCGAAGCAGGAGCTATTGGAGATGTACACCAAGTGATTATTACTTCACGTGATCCAGACATGGCACCTGATGCTTACATCGAAGTATCAGGCGGTATTTTGCGTGATATGACCATTCATGATTTTGATATGGCACGTTTTATCCTTGGGGAAAATATTACAGAAATTTCTGCAACAGGTTCTCGTCTTGTTAATAGCGCTTTAATGGAACGTTGTCATGACTATGATACAGTAACTATTGTCATGAAAACAGCTTCTGGAAAACAATGCATCATTAATAATTCACGCCGTGCAGTATACGGATATGACCAACGTGTAGAGGCTTTTGGGTCTAAAGGAATGGCTATTTCCGAAAATCATCCGATGAACAATATGCGTTTGTATAATGAACATTTTACAGATCAAAAACCAGCTTTGATGAATTTTTTTATTGATCGTTATGGCGAAGCATTTAATAACGAAATTAGTGTTTTTGTAGATGCTGTTGAGCAAGGGAAAAAGCCAGAAGTCAGTTTTGAAGATGGTAAACAGGCATTAATACTTGCAGAAGCAGCAAGCCGCTCTATTCTTGAAAACCGTGTGATTCGTTTAGCTGAGATTTAAATTTCAGATTAATTTTTTGGTTATATTTTATATTATATGAAAAGGGGGCTTGGCTCTATTGTAAAATAGAGCCAAGCACTTATACTGTATGAATATTATTCAGAGATTAA
>NZ_CAMXCM010000007.1 GCF_947179015.1 Commensalibacter communis | reverse complement strand
ACTCAGGCATATACACCCCTGCGGGGTGGAGCAGCCCGGTAGCTCGTCAGGCTCATAACCTGAAGGTCAGAGGTTCAAATCCTCTCCCCGCTCCCAATACTCCAAATATAATAAGTATATTTAAGTTCATAAATGTAAAAAATTAATTTTTTTATTCCTCTGCGCACAACAGGCAAGTATCTGTATATAAAAATCATATGCCTCAATAAAGTTAACTCAATATAATATCAAAATAAATAGTTATACGTTCAATTAGCGTGCTGTTTTGGTTAGTTTTAAAGGAAAATAACGGTTTACATTTTAGTATTTACCTTAAAGTTGTTACTGATTTGTTTTGAAAATGTTCGGATTTTGGTATCGTTTTTATTAGTGGTTGTAGTGGGATGATTAATAAAATGATATCAAAAAAATAATTGTAATTAACCTTCTATATCAAAAGTCAATATTATGCTTTGTCGATCGTTATCATAGATAGGTTGCTATTTAGATTTGTCTTTGATTTTTTCAAAACTTGATTTTTATATTTGGAAGAAGCGTCACTTGGTTCTGAATTATCTGTGATTGCTACAAAAGTGAAATTAGCTATTAACTTGTTGGTATTGTATACTGACTTAAGAATATTTATTATTGAATTGTGATATCTTTGTATAAATATCATCCTGTATATGTAATAAATTAAGTTAATCGTCTGGATACTATTTGACGGTCTATTTTTAACTATAAGTTGTCCTAGTGAGATAAATTCTTTGTGATTGTTTCCTAATGAAATACAATAATGCGTAGTGATAGGTTAATCGATTCACAATTTATATTTTAAATTCGGTTACAAGAGGCTATCAGGTCATTAACTGGAATTACTGGTATTGCTCGTGAGTGAGGCTCTATAGTTAAATACAAAAATTCACAGCCCAGGCTTGTTTCTTATTTTACGAGATGTGAATTTTATTTATAGGATGATTCCGTTCTTGGTTATCGTGTGTACGTTGCTGCGCATTGGAATATAGCTCTTGAGCAGCATCTTATTATAATTATTATAATATATGATTACTGCAATCGTTATTTTGGGTTATCGAGATTAAGTGATCGCTTAGATATCGATATAGAGCTATCAAGTAATTTTAAATATTTTCATTATTTTATTGAAACAAAAAATAAAAAAATTGCTGTTATTTAGCGACGCTTATAAAGTAAAATTTATTGGATATGGATCTCCATATCCAATGTAGATGTTCTCTATTCTTCAGCGATTGGTGTTTGGATAGAAGTTATATTTTGGTTGCCCTGGATATTAGTAACTGTTTCTTTTACTGTATCAACAGCTTCTCTGTTCATCAAAGCACTATATCTAATTTTAAATTGTATAGTTTGTCCTGGTTTTATTTGGCGAATACGCCCTTGTTCACGTTCTATGCTAGTAGTATAGGCGTAATTTGTGCCAGGTTCGATGCCAGTGACGTAACCTTGCTTTTCTGTATCTGTATTTTTCCAAAGAGTTAAATAGGGAAGTTCATTAATATTAAATTCTATTGAAACACCTTTATTTGCATCTTTGTTATGTAATGCTGCTAGAGTATAACCATCGGCATCGCTATAAGGAACGATGTTAAAAACCATTTCGTCAAAATTCTTGGTAGGCTCTAAGTAAGTCGCCCAATCTTGCAAACCTTTTTGCGCGTAATCATTAAAAGGACTAATTTCTTTAATTGGGGCGATAAACTGTGCATCTTTTTCCAATAATGGTTTGCTGAAATTGCTGTGATACATAATTTGATAGTCACGAGGGTAATCCGCATGATTGGTTAAATGATCATGGATCGTAAAACTGTAAGTATCAGGAATATAGGAAAGTTCCGCGATGGTTTGCAAATCAGCTTTTTTAAAGGTGCTTTCTTTGATTAAACCTCTTACTTTGATTTCATAAGGTGCTATTTCACTGATTTCAATTTCGACTTCGGAAGCTGGCGTATTGCCTGCTTTGCCATGTAAGGTACGCATCTCTCCATTTTCAATTCCTGGATGACCTGCCCATTCAAAGCCACATCGGACCATCATTTCGTTAAATCCTTCTAGCCATCCAGCACCATTGCGGCTCTCAAGATTAATAAAGGCAGGATTAACGACTTCTTTAACTGGAGAATCCCAACCAAAGCGCATTTCTTTACCTGTGACATTCATAATACTCATCCCTCTGGTTGGGCTGAGAGTAATGGTTAATCCATTGGGGCTGGTGAGTATAATAACCTTAGAACCTTCTTGTTTGCCACCATGGAGAGTTTTTTGCTCGATTGTAAAATAAGTATCGATAATGCCTAATTGTGTGCTGTCGATTTTCCAATCTGCGACCTCAATATTATGTTCCGTACTGGTCAACGTAAATATTCGTGCGTTGGCTTTGGTAGAATATAACGCAGGGGAAACACTGGCAGCTAAAGATTTATTCATCATATATTCCTTTATATTCTTATAATATTTAACGAGCTAACTGTTCTAAAACTTCTTGAAAATTATCGATATCAATTACACCTTCATAATTGTAGAAATCATCTTTTTCTCCAATAATATGCGATAGAAGAAAAGGTGGATTGTGATCGATATCAGTAACTCTGAGTTGATTCCAATGTGGCTTGATGTAGTAGTCAAAAGCTTGGACAAGAGCACATTGATCGATACACCAATTGAGCGGATTTTTTGGATCATAGGCGTAATTTACATATTGTTTTAAGAACTGTAAAATGAGCTTGGTTTTTTCTAAATCGCCGAGATATAAGATACCTGCTCCAAGACACCATGGCTCTCCTGAGACTTGATTGCCTTTTTGATCAAACGCATAAATACGCAAGCCAAAATCATATTTAATTTTGATATCTTTCAGTCTGGCATAAAAATCTGGGTAAGCAAACGCATCAATATCGATAATAAAGGTTTGAGTTGGATAAAGTTTAAATAGTTCTGGGGCAAATAAATAACGAATACTTGCAAAATAAGCCCCATCTTGGTAAGGGCATAATCCATAACCGAAGGTTAAATAAAAATTAGGAATATGGAGATGAATATGCGCTGCAGTCTTGCGTAAAAATCTGATTTGTTCTGGGGATGGATTGTCAAGACATATACTGATTACAGTCTTTTCCTGATAGTTGTTTTGCACATGAGCTTTAAGCAATGAAAAAAGAAATTTAGGAAAATATCTAAAATATTTAAAATCACACCCTAAAATAATAGAGGTGTCAGGATGATTTCCTTTTAAGTCAGCATAAGACCATTGCCACATTTTTAATTGAAATGGATCATTGCCCTCTTGAAGTGATGGAAATTTGTTTATTTCCTCATCAGACAACCATGTATATATGCCACAGTCCGCTGTGGTAAAAATAATATTTTGTTCAATAGAAAGTTTTTTAGCTTGTTTAAAATGCAAGTCAGCTTGTTTTCGGTCCTGTAATATCCAAGCAAGCCTGCCCATACATAAATGATACCACGGACTGGCACCATTTTTATCACATTCAATCTCTAATAATATCGTTAACTGGCCGTTATCTATCCACTTTAATGTATTACAAAACATCACAAAATAAATGCTATAGTAATATTGTATAATTTGATTTTTATTTGTTAAATCATAGGGCAATACGAATATATTAAAGTCTCTTTGAGTGAGAGGTAAATTAAATTCTTTCAAGAGGCTATCTATGAAAAATACACAGTGTTTTTTAAAATTTTCATCTTGTAAACGGTTCAAAATATGCTTTCTTTGGGTCTCAGAGGTTTGCATGCTTTGTAGCATTTTTTCGATTGCCAGCATTGTTGCAGGAATATTTTGTTGTTTAAAGTAAAGAACCGCTTGAAAATAATGATATTCACATTGATTTGGATATAATTTTATTGCCCAGTCTAGCAATTGAACTGCTAGTGCATAGTTTTGGTGAAAAGCGCAGTATTTGGCTAATTCTTTAATATTATTCACGCTATTTGGATTTTGTTGAAAACCTTCAATAATAGGGGTGATGTTTTGTAAAGAGTGATCTAATAACACAGGCCGAACGACATCTTTGTTAGAAGCTACAAATTTTACAATATCATTGGTTAAACAGGCAATATCAGTCACAGCGCCACTCTTTGAATACAGAAAATATCATAATCATTTTAATATATCATAATTATATAATGAAATATTTTATATTTAGCATTTGCTTTGTATATATTGATAAAGCAGGATATATGCTATTATT
Source organism: Commensalibacter communis (assembly GCF_947179015.1). Classification (GTDB taxonomy): domain Bacteria; phylum Pseudomonadota; class Alphaproteobacteria; order Acetobacterales; family Acetobacteraceae; genus Commensalibacter; species Commensalibacter communis. The sequence goes on along the minus strand of NZ_CAMXCM010000007.1, from coordinate 95,823 downwards.
TAACTATGAAATTCTTAAATATGATATTTTGTCTAGTTGATGAAGATTAAGAATTTATATAGATTCAATCTTTATTGTTTTATATCAAAAAACAGTAAATTTTAAAAAGAAGTTATTTTTCTTGTATTTCAAGTCAATATAAGAATTCTTGTTACATTTGGAATGGTTAGAATGGATATTATATCAGATCGTCTAAAACAAATACAGCCAAGTCAAACATTGGTTATTTCTGCTAAAGCGCGTGAGATGAAGGCAAAAGGACGTGATATTATCAGCCTTTCTGCAGGTGAACCTGATTTTGGCACCCCCGAGAATATCAGCCAAGCAGGGATCAGAGCTATTCAAACTGGACAAACGAAATATACAGATGTCGGAGGAACCTTACAAGTTCGTCAAGCTATCGCAAATCGTTTGAATACAGATTATGGTTTGGATTATACAGCTGATGAAGTAGCGGTTTCGTCTGGCGGTAAGCAAGTTATTTTTAATGCGATGATGGCCAGCATCAACCCTGAAGACGAAGTTATCATTCCAACCCCTTGTTGGGTCTCTTATCCAGATATTGTGACGTTGGCTGGGGGCAAGCCTGTAATGGTGGTTTGTGATGAAAAGACGACAGGATTTAAATTGCAACCTCAACAATTGAGAGAAGCAATTACGGAAAAAACAAAATGGTTAATTATCAATTCCCCCTGCAATCCTACAGGTGTGACATATTCTAAAGAAGAGTTGCGGGCATTGTGTGATGTTTTATTAGAATTTCCAAATATATGGATTCTAACAGACGATATTTATGCAAAATTGACGTATGACGGGTTTGTCGCTTCTACGATCGTCCAAGTCGAGCCAAAATTAAAAGAACGCACTGTAACAATGAATGGCGTATCTAAAGCTTATTCTATGACTGGTTGGCGTATTGGTTATGCTGCCGCTCCAGTAGAATTTATCAAGGCAATGATGAAGCTTCAAGGGCAATCTACCACAAATGCTTGCTCAATTAGCCAAGCAGCAACGATTGAAGCAGTTTCAGGGCCTCAAGACTTTATACAAGATATGACCAGCACCTATCAAAAACGTCGTGATATTGTTTTGGAACAACTCAACGCTACTCCAGGTCTAAGCTGTATAAAACCAGAGGGTGCCTTTTATTTATTTCCATCTATTCATGACTGTATTGGTAAAACATCAAAGAGTGGTGTTAAAATTGTAGACAGTGAATCTTTTGTAACCGCTCTGCTTGAAGAGGAGGGCGTAGCAGCAGTTCATGGAGCAGCCTTTATGATGGAAGGTTATTTTCGTATTTCATATGCGACCAGCACTGAATTGTTAAAAGAAGCATGCACGCGGATTAAACAATTCTGTATGAATCTTCAATAGAACGAAATAGGTTTATTTATGGCTGTTAACTCTTCACAAACTGAGCCAGGCCTTTCTTTGAGAATGGAAGGGTTCGAAGCCCCAGCAACCATTGCAATGTCTATGCGTGCCAGAGAACTGGCTGCACAAGGCAAGGATGTGATTTCCCTTGCCTTGGGGCAACCTGATTTCTTTACCCCCAGAGTGGCATGTGATGCGGCTTATGAGGCTGCATTAGAGGGGAAGACAAAATATACACCGATTGATGGTGTGTTAGCGTTAAAACAGGCTGTTCAAAAGAAATTCAAACTTGAAAATGGCTTGGATTATGCGTTGGATGAAATCATGGTGGCGAATGGTGCCAAGCAGATTTTATTTAATGCATTGATGGCAACGTTAAATCCTGGGGATGAAGTGATTGTTCCTGCGCCTTATTGGACAAGCTATCCGATTATGGCAAAGTTTTTAGGTGGTATTCCTGTTGACGTAATGTGTTCAGAAGAAAATAATTTTTCTTTGAAAGCAGCAGATTTACGCAAAGTTATAACCGATAAAACTAAATGGCTGATTATTAACTCGCCCAGTAATCCTACGGGCGCGGTTTGGTCAAAACAAGATTTGTTGGAGATCGCAGAAGTCTTACGCGATTATCCTCAAATTTGGGTTTTTGCGGATGAAATATATGAACATCTGATCTTTGACGGGGCAGTTCACTATTCGTTGGCAGCCTTAGCACCCGATTTAAAGGATCGGATTTTAACAGCTAATGGTGCATCAAAAACTTTTGCAATGCCTGGGTGGCGTGTTGGATATGCTGGTGGCCCGAAACGCTTGGTTAAAGCGATGACGAAGATCCAAAGCAATTCGACCTCAGGCGCATCCAGTATCAGTCAAGCTGCTGCAACCGCAGCCTTGCATCATTGTGCGAAGGATGTCGAGGAAATGAGACAAGCCTACGATCGTCGTCGTATTATGATGAAAGAGGCTTTCTCAAACATGCCTGGCGTGATCTGTGCAGTGCCGCAAGGGGCATTTTATGTCTATCCTGGGATCAAAGGCTGTCTTGGTAAAATTAGTGCAGGTGGACGTAAAATCGAGAATGATCAAGATTTTGCCGAAGCTTTGTTAGAAGAGCATTATGTTGCTGTCGTTCCAGGCCATGCGTTTGGGTTAAGCCCATATTTGCGGATTTCTTATGCTGCAGATGATGCGGTGTTGGAAGAAGCTTGTAAACGAATTGCGAAGTTTGTAGAGAGTTTACAGTAAATACTATATTTATATACCAAGTTAAGATAGAAAGAGGGCTTTCTTCTCAATGGCTAGCCATTGAGAAGTATAAAAATCCTTTTTTTGGTAGTGAAATATATGCTGCTGTTAATAAATTATTTTATAAAAATAGAAATTAGTGCATAACAATATTACGGTAAAACAGATTAGTTGAATAATTTTTAGTTAATATATCGATAAAATTTACATAACACATAGTGAAGTTTCTAAAAAGATCGTAATTAGAATATCCTGTATGCTTAGATTTAGTTTGATCAAAGGTATTGGCAAAAGTTGTGTAATGATCCGCTTTAGTGAAAGGTAAAATATATGCGGGGGAAATTCCCGTTTTTTTGATACGTTTTTTAAAAGATTCCCAAGTAAAAAACGGGATAATATAAGGTTTATTTTCTCCTTGATCTCTTAAGTATATCATTTGCGTTATGCTATAATCAGCGGCGATGCATTCATTAGCAGCAGGTTGGTTAAAGTGAGCGTCTTGATAACATATTTGTAAATTATCTGCTGCTTCTTGTATTTTATTTTGACTGATGAGAGGGCCAAACCTTTTTACTGCATTTTTGATATCTGTATCTGATATCATATGAGAAGTAGAGAGTGTTGTTGTTATACAGATAGTAATTACAAGTAAAGCTATGAATGATGATATAAGAGTTAAAAAAAATTTTGTTTTCACGTTTGAACATCTGTAATATTTAAAGATAAAGTTATATTATAAATCATCATTTTCTTCATTAATCTATTAGATATAGGTTTAAATACGTATTTTTTGCTTTGGGTTTTTGGGATCAAACAACGCAGCTAATTCTTGCATCATTGTGCCCCCTAATTGTTCGGCATTTGTGATGGTGACGGCGTTTTGATAATATCGAGTGACATCATGCCCAATGCCAATAGCGGTGAGTTCGATATCAGGCTGAGATTCAATGCGAGCAATCATACGTCGTAAATGCATTTCCAAATAATCTGGATTATTACTGGACAAAGTGCTGTCATCGACTGGCGCACCATCGGAAATAATCATCAGGATTTTACGCTTTTCTGGACGAGCGCGGAGGCGTTGCCAAGCCCAATGCAAGGCTTCTCCATCGATATTTTCTTTGAGTAATCCTTCTTGTAACATTAATCCCAGGTTTTTACGTGCATGTCGCCAAGGTTGGTCGGCGGATTTATAAATAATATGACGCAAATCATTTAAACGACCTGGTTGCGCAGGTTTACCATTTTTAAGCCACTCTTCACGGCTGCGCCCGCCTTTCCATGCACGGGTAGTGAAGCCTAAAACTTCGACCTTGATAGCACAACGTTCCAAGGTTCTGGCTAAGATATCGCCACACATGGCTGCAATTGTAATGGGTTTACCCCGCATAGAACCAGAATTATCAATTAACAAAGTAACGACGGTATCTTTAAACTCTGTTTCTTGTTCATATTTATAACTCAGCGAATACATAGGATTAGTGATAATGCGAGGCAGCTTGCTGGCATCTAATAACCCTTCTTCTTGATCGAAATTCCACCGTCGTCTTTGTTGCGCCATGAGTTTGCGTTGCAGACGGTTTGCGAGCTTTGCAATAATATTCTGCATCGTTTGGAGTTGTTGGTCGAGTTGCTGTCTTAAGAATGCTAACTCTTCTGCGTTACAAACTTGATCGGCAGAAATGATTTCATCAAATTTTTTGGTATAAATATGATACTCAGCATCTTCCACCTCACTTAAAGGCGGCAATTCACCTTCTTTGGGGCCAGCAGGAGTATCTTGTGTTTCAAATCCTTCCCCTTCATCAGCATCAGAAGAGTCATTACTATCGATCCCTTGAGCGACTTGAGGGGATTGTTCTTCTGGTTGCTCTTGCTCTTGTTCTTCTTGTGTATTCTCTTCCGAAGGATTATCTGATGTTTCAGGAGAATCTGGATTTTCATTCTCTTGGTCATTAGAGGAATCTTGTTCTTTTTCCTCTAACTCTTCCATAAGCTGGTAGGCTGTTAATAATTGTTGAGATGCAGTAGCGTAATCTTTTTGACTGTTCATATGCTGAACCATTTGGTCCAGTGCTTCTTCACCACTTTTTGTTAAGCGATTGCGCCATAGTTGAACAATGCGTCGAGAAGCTTTTGGAACAGGTTCACCCGTCAACTTTTCTCTGGCTATTAGTGCTAATGCTGTTTGAGGAGGCAGTTGTTCGGCTTTGTCCATTCGTGCATGCCCTTCGGCATGGCTGTTATATTCTTGAACAGATCGTAAGTTAGCTGCCACCCCTTGCATGTATCGACTTCCTAATGCCTCAACACGAACTTGTTCCAATGCGTCGAATGCAACTCTGGCATCAGCGATTGTGGGTTGAGTTGTTTCGTGTAATTTTTGGTTGTGATATTTTAATCTTAACGCAATTGCATCTGCTGCGCCCCGTAACTGGTTCATCATGATGGGATCATGAATTTCAGGTGGGTTCGGTAGATGCACAGAAGTTGGATTGATTGTATTTTGTGGGGTGTGATTGCGTAAAGAAGATCCAGAATAAAAATGAATGTTTGTATCTTGACGGCCACTGAGTGCATGAATAACCCCGATTGTGGCTTGTTTAAATCGTTCGGGGTTATACTCATTGTTATCAGGAGGAAGTTGAGGGGAAGATTTAGATGTTTTGGACTCTTCTGACATAAGTTCCTCCTGTGATATATTAAGTTAGATTAAGTCAGCAATTAAAGGATTAGTATTAAAGCAGCGTTGATAATATTCTGCAACTGTCTGACGTTCTGCTTCGTCACATTTATTAAGAAATGTCAGACGGAAAGCAAGGGGTAAATCTTTGAATATCTCAAAATTTTCTGCCCAAGTAATGACTGTTCTTGGAGACATTACGGTAGAGATTTCACCTGTTGCAAAGCCATTACGTGTCAAGTTTGCTAACGCTACCATTGAATTGATCATTTGTGTTGATTCATGATCGTCCTTAGTGACCCCCATTTTAGACATAATAATTTTGGATTCTTGTTCATGGGGTAGGTAGTTCAAGGTTGCAACGATGCTCCAACGATCCATTTGCCCTTGGTTAATTTGTTGAGTACCATGATAAAGCCCTGTTGTGTCGCCTAGACCAATCGTGTTGGCAGTGGCAAATAAGCGGAAATAAGGGTTGGGACGAATAACTCTATTTTGGTCTAATAAAGTTAATTTTCCTTCGGCTTCAAGGACACGTTGAATAACAAACATGACATCAGGACGACCTGCGTCATATTCATCAAAAATCAATGCACAAGGATTTTCTAATGCCCAAGGTAGCAATCCTTCTTGAAATTGGGTAATTTGCTTGCCGTCTTTAAGAACAATAGCGTCCTTACCAATCAGATCAATACGAGAAATATGGCTGTCCAAGTTGATACGAACGCAAGGCCAGTTTAAACGAGCTGCAATTTGTTCGATATGAGAGGATTTTCCAGTTCCATGAAACCCTTGAACCATAACACGGCGATTATAACGAAAACCTGCCAAAATGGCTTGAGTAATCTCTTTGTCAAAGCAATAGCTGGCATCAAGGTCAGGGACTAGGGACGTTTTAATTGAAAAACCTGGAACTTCCATATCCAGATCAATATTAAATGTCTTTCTGACATTATACTGAACATCAGGTTCAGAAAGAACAGAAGTCGAGGGAAGTTCAGCGTTGAGGTCTTGTATTGGCTGTGCAGGCTTTTCGGTCATTCTTTAACAATCCTTTTGCGTGGTTTTTCAGTCATTCATATAAGTAATGAAGTATAAATTAGACTATATTTCAACAGAATTCATTAAATGAGTTCTTAATTGTGAGTAAGCAGCGTTAATATTTTTAAATTGTTCCGTTAAGCTTTTGTCTTTATGGTTCGTATCGGGATGATATTTGCGTGCTAAAACGGTATATCGTTTCCTTAGATCCTGTAAAGAAATTGGCCAAGTTAGTTCTAGAGTTTTCAAAGAATGCTGTAACTCTTTTGGTGCTTTAGGGACTTGTGGACTGGTTTGCGTATTGTTGAAACCTGGATGGTCTTTAAATACTCCCAAAGAATCTTTGAAATATTGTTCCTTTAGAAGATCTGCTTTCCCTAATTGTCCCAATTTCCAAGACGGTTTATCCCACACGGTCGAAGCTCTGAGATGATTTTCAATCTGAGCAGGAGTCATCCCCTTACAATAATCCCAATTTTTATTGTATTCTCTGATATGTTCCAAACAAAACCAGTAATAATCATTTAATTGCTGACGTGATTTGGGGGCCTTATATCCCGCAGGCTGATCGCAGCTAGGCATGTCACAACATTTATTGTCGGGACAATCAGGATCAGGATCAAAGGCACGAAAACGTTTTTTATGAGCAGTCATTCTATAAGAAATTGTTAAATTTTAAAAATGTAAAAGAGATTAATAATATCATATTATATTAAAATCATAAAAAACAATATGTCTATTGCCGTGTTTATCCTGAATAAAATAGGATAAGCCTTCATAATAATTTTATAAAACTTATTCATAAGAAAATATTCGAAAGAGAAAACCTCTTAATAATCAAATTTGTTTTGCTTTATGGGAATTGCAGCTATGATGACAGTTCTTATTAAAGCATTTGAGTATATCGAATAAAAACTAAAAAGGGAATAACATGAAGTGGATGCGAAAAAGCATATTTCTTTTGCTACCAATCTTATTGGCAGCCTGTCACGGTGGAAAAGAATTGCGTCCAACATGTGAGTTAACAGCAATTTCACAAGTGGAATCTAGTTTGAACAATCCCAAAGGATTTACAGGACAATTCACGCAGACTTGGCCTGATGGGGGGAAATCCACAGGGCGTATTATCTATGAGCCAGGTAAATTAAGATTGAATTATGATTACCCATCTCCAATGGTTGTGGTTGCCAAAGATAAAAAAATGGTGGCAAAGGATTTCAGCAACCAATCTGTGACCCATATCGGATTATCCCGTAACCCGTTGGGATTGATGCTTAAAACACCTGTGCATTTGTCTAATCCTATCTTGGTCACAAATGTTCAACATAAAGATGGAATGTTACAAATCTCATTAGCCAGTTCAGATAATCCATCACAAGGATTGTTAACATTATTATTTACAGAAGCTGAGGGCAAGCTGGTTTTGCGTCAAATGCAAGCAGTGGATGTAAGAAAACGACGTAGCATTATGGATATTGAAAATGTTCAAGAAGGGATCCAAGTTCCAGCAACCTTTTTTGCTTATCCTGATGGGCAATAATACTTATGTGAACAGGTTTTTTTCTTGCAGTGAATAAGGGAAAATATGGTTCCATTGTTCAAGTAAAACCTGATCTACCTCATCCATAGAACATTTTACCCCTAATTTTTCCATACTGGTCACGCCAAATTCAGCTAATCCACAGGGAACAATACCAGTATAGTCGTTTAAATTAGGGGATATATTGAGCGCAATTCCATGCCAACTGATCCAACGAGTTAATTTGATACCTAAGGCCGCAATTTTTTCTTCTTTTTTAGTGATCGGGTTAATGACCCATAATCCTATACGATCTTTGCGTTTTTCCGCATAAATATTAAATTGCCTTAGGGTTAGGATAACCCAATCTTCAATAGCATTTACAAACGCATGAATATCTCTGGATGGGAAAGCCTGATGATCCTTCCTCAGATCCATCATTATATAGATAATACGTTGTCCAGGTCCATGATATGTCCATTGCCCACCGCGATTTGTATAAAAAGTGGGATAATTTTGTGTGTTGATTAAATCATAATCTTTCGCTGACGTTCCCGCTGTATATAAAGGGGGATGTTCAAGAAACCATAAGCATTCCGGTTGTTTTTCATTATAAATGTCTTGTACATAACGTTCCATATGCTGTATCGCATTGGGATAGGAAACAAGTTTTTTACTTTTTTGTATAAATAGAGGATGAAATGCCATTGCATGAAATCTTTTGATCGGTTATAGAGATACCATATTCGATGATACCACCATATAGAATGGTTGTCATGTGCGGTCGTGGCGGAATGGTATACGCGCAAGCTTGAGGTGCTTGTGGGGGCAACCCCGTGGAAGTTCGAGTCTTCTCGACCGCACCATATTTTCCAATTGTCAAAAAAGAGTGATTTTCCTTTTCTTGTATCTATTTTAAGATATAGTGATGCTTTGAACTTAACCATCAACAGAGGAAAACATGGATCAAAAATTTAAACAGGAAGCACTCGATTATCATCAATACCCAAAGCCAGGGAAATTAACGATCACGCCAACGAAAAGAATGGCAACACAACGTGATTTATCCTTGGCATATTCTCCTGGTGTGGCCGCTCCGTGTTTAGAAATTCAAAGAGATCCTTCATTAGCAAGTAAATATACGGCCAGAGGTAACCTGGTTGCCGTTATTTCAAATGGTACGGCAGTATTAGGATTAGGGAACATCGGCGCATTAGCAGGTAAACCTGTGATGGAAGGTAAAGCGGTTTTATTTAAAAAATTCGCAGGTATTGATGTTTTTGATATTGAAGTTGACGCAACAGACCCAGAACATTTTTGTAACGTCGTTGCTGCGTTAGAACCTACATTTGGTGGGATTAATCTGGAAGATATCAAAGCACCGGAATGTTTTGAAATTGAGAAAAATTTACAATCTAGAATGAGCATTCCCGTATTTCATGATGATCAGCATGGAACGGCGATTGTTGTAACCGCAGCATTGGTGAATGCGCTACGCATACAAAATAAAAAACTTGAAGACGTTAAATTGGTGACTTCTGGTGCTGGCGCTGCAGCCATGGCTTGTGTTGATTTGATGGTTGGTATGGGGTTGAAGGTTGAAAATGTAACCTTAACCGATATTGATGGTGTGGTTTGGAAAGGTCGTGATCCAAACATGCCAGAAAACATGGCACGTTATGCCAAGGAAACGAATGCGCGTAAATTACAAGAAGTTATTAATGGGGCCGATATCTTCCTTGGATTATCTGCAGCAGGTGTATTGAAACCAGAATATTTGGAGCATATGGCACCAAAGCCTATTATTCTGGCATTGGCTAATCCAGAGCCAGAGATTACACCAAATGAAGTCAAAAAAGTCAGAACGGATGCTATTATCGCTACGGGACGTTCAGACTATCCGAACCAAGTCAATAATGTTTTATGTTTCCCTTTTATTTTCCGTGGTGCTTTGGATGTTGGTGCCAAACAAATCAATGAAGAAATGCAACATGCTGCTGTATATGCATTGGCACAATTGGCAACTTTGGAAGCCAACGAAGCCGTCATTGCTGCTTATGGTGGAGATGCACCTTCTTTTGGTTCAGAATATATTTTACCAAAACCTTTTGATCCAAGGCTAATTTTGCATATTGCCCCAGCCGTTGCAAAAGCAGCGATGGATAGTGGTGTTGCAACACAACCGATCGAAGATTTCCAAGCTTATACCGATCATTTGCAAGAGTTTGTATTTCGTAGCAGTCAAGTCATGCAGCCTGTTTTCGAAGCTGTACGTAGACAACCTGAATTGAAAAAAATTGTTTTTTCAGAAGGGGAAAGCGGTCGCGTATTACGTGCAATACAAACATTAGTGAATGATAAGCTTGCTAAACCGTATGTCATTGGAAATAAGGAACTTATTCAGGCAAAAATTAATAGTCTTGGTTTAAGTTTACGTGTTGATGAACATGTTGGTGTTTTCGAACCTAATAGAAATGATCCATTATTACAATCTTTGGAAGATCCTTATAAAAAACTGGTTGAACGGCAAGGGATTCCCCCGTCTTTGGCTTATGAACAACTTTATCGTCGTAAATCTGTAATGGCTGCTATGTTGTTAAGAGAGGGTCATGTTGATGTTTCATTAATTGGTGGTTATGGAGAATGGTATCGACACTTTAAATATTTAAAAGGAATTATTCCAAGACGTCCCGATGTTAAAAAATTTCATACCATTTCAGCATTGATTCAATCTAATGTTGTATTATTTATGGGAGATGCCTATTTAAATCTGAATCCATCTGCGGAAGAAATTGCGGAGTTAACTTTGTTGGCTGCCGAAGCAGTTTCTAAATTTGGTCTTCCCCCACGTGCAGCATTACTGTCTTATTCTTCGTTCGGAACAGGTAAGTCAGGTTCGGCTCAAAAAATGCGTGAAGCATTGGAAATGATTAAAAGTCAGGATCCTCAATTAGAAATCGACGGTGAGATGCAAGGCGATGCAGCACTAAGTCCAACGGTGCGTAATCGTCTGATTGATGATTCACCTTTGACAGGTAATGCTAATTTGTTAATTATGCCTTGCTTAGACTCTGCGAATATAGGTCTTTCTCTAAGTCGTGTCGTTGGTGATGCGTTGCAAATTGGTCCAATAACTCTTGGCGCAACGAAACCGTTACATATTTTAACAGAAAGCACAACGGCACGTGGAATTGTTAATCTTGCAATGATTGCCATTAAACAATCATTATAATTATTATATTTAAATGCTCTATTTTCTTTCTTTTAAATAATAGAATAGAGCGTTATTTCAAACAGTAACTTTATTCAATAATGTGTGAATACCGTCCTAAAACTATTATAAAACTACCAATTTTTAATCGAAAGTATGGTGTTTATTAATTTTTTTAGATAATAGATGGGTGTAATATAATATTTATTAATATAGATAGAAAGTAAAATACTTTAAACTATTAACAGTTTTTGGTATATCTAAATACAAATGAAAACTAAATTAAGGTAAAATTTTGTGATTAAACCTCTACGTAAGGCTGTATTGCCTGTTGCTGGATTTGGTACGCGCTTCTTGCCTGCAACTAAATCTATGCCTAAAGAAATGTTGCCTGTTGTGGATCGTCCATTAATTCAATATGCAATTGACGAAGCAAGAGCTGCTGGCATTGAACAATTTTGTTTGATTACTGCACGTGGTAAAGATTCTTTGATTGATTACTTTGATGTTGCGTATGAGTTGGAAGATACATTACGTCAAAAAGGTAAAAAAGATGCTTTAGAAGCATTGCAACCATCAAGCATCCAAGCAGGTTCCTTAACCGCATTGCGCCAACAAGATCCCTTGGGATTAGGGCATGCAGTATGGTGTGCACGTACTTTCGTAGGGGATGATCCTTTTGCCGTATTATTGCCAGACGATTTGATTTTAAGTGAACGTGGCTGTTTATCGCAAATGGTAGAAGTATATAATCAGTACGGTGGTAACGTTGTTGCTGTTTCAGAAGTGCCAAAAGAAAAAACCTCAAGTTACGGTATTATTGATGTTGCTTCAGACGATGGACATTTAGTAAAAGTATCTGGTGTTGTTGAGAAACCAGAACCAGAAGATGCGCCTTCTAATTTATCCGTTATTGGTCGTTATATTTTGGCGCCAGATATTATGTCTCATCTTTCTAAAATGGAACGCGGTGCGGGCAATGAAGTGCAATTGACCGATTCTATGACAAAATTAATTGGGCAGATGCCGTTTCATGGGTTGCGTTATGAAGGCACACGTTATGACTGTGGCAGTAAAGCTGGTTTCTTAGAAGCGCAAATTGCTTTTGCTTTACAACGCCCAGATTTGGCATCTTCTATGCGTCAAATCTTAAAAAAATATGCTCATGAAGGTGAAAAATAATGGAACATCAAAGAAATATTGATTCCAGTATTCTGCGTGAATATGATATTCGTGGTGTATATGACAAAACTTTTTTCATCGAAGATGCTTACGCAATCGGACGTGCTTTTGGCAGTCTTATTGTACGGAATAATGGCAAAAAAGTTGTCGTTAGTTATGATGGACGTGTCAGTTCACCTGATTTAGAAGCGGCTTTGGTTGATGGACTAAAAAAATGCGGATTGGAAGTTGTTCGCATTGGTCGTGGTCCGACACCAATGTTGTACTATGCTGCCACAACGATGGAAGCAGATGGCGCGGTGATGGTAACAGCCAGTCATAATCCAAAAGAATATAACGGCATGAAATTCATGTTGGCTGGAAAATCTTTTTTTGGTAAGCAAATCCAGGAACTTGGCGTTCAAGTCGCTAAAGGCGATGTTGTTCCAGAGGGAATTGGCAGTGTTCGCAAAGTCGATATCGTTGATGAGTATGTCACACGTCTTTTAAAAGATTTTGGTATCACTGATCGTAAGCTCAAGGTGGTTTGGGATAATAGCAATAGTGCTGCTGGTGAAGTATTAACAAAATTAGTACAACAGCTTCCAGGCGAACATATCGTATTAAACGGTACAATCGATGGTAATTTCCCAGCACATAGCCCAGATCCAACCGTTCCAAAAAATTTAGTACAACTTCAAGATGAAGTTGCTAAACGTCAAGCTGATATTGGGATCGCGTTTGATGGTGATGCAGATCGTATTGGTGTTATTGATGATAAGGGCAATATCTTATGGGGCGATCAGTTAATGATCGTCTACAGTCGCGATATTTTACCTGATAATCAAGGCGCGACCATTATTGCAGATGTCAAAGCAAGCCAAATTTTATTTGAGGAAGTAAAAAAAGCTGGCGGTAATCCATTAATGTGGTGTACAGGGCATTCTTTGATTAAATCAAAGATGGCAGAAACCAAAGCATTATTGGGTGGGGAAATGTCAGGGCATATTTTCTTTGCTGATAAATGGTATGGTTTTGATGATGCACTTTATGTAGCGGTTAGAACCTTGGATATCGTTAGCCGCTTAAAAGGGCCACTTTCTGAAATTACAGAGTCATTACCAAAAGCGATTTCTACGCCTGAAATTCGATTTGATTGTCCAGATGATCGCAAATTTGATGTGGTTAGAGAAGTTGCTGCTCGTCTGCAAGCTGAAAAAGCCGATGTCGTCACAATTGATGGTGTTCGTGTGAATACTGCTGATGGTTGGTGGCTACTAAGAGCTTCTAATACTCAAGCATCTTTGGTTGCAAGAGCTGAAAGCACAACGGGCGATGGTCTTGAAAATCTTAAAAATGCTTTAAAATCTCAATTAAGTGCCTCTGGGGTAGAATTACCAGAAGTCTAAATTGAATATTAAATGATTTATAATAAAGGCGCAGCTGTAAAGGTTGCGTCTTTATTTATTTATAGGGTATTATTTATCTTTAAATCGCATAGATGTTAGAGATATTTAAAGAAGATGACTGTACCTGTTATATTTAATCGCAAACTTGTTCGATATCATCGTGACAGGGCAGCATACCACCATCAAACAATACAAGATATTGTTCAAATTGGTGCAGACAGATTATTAGAACGCTTGGATGATATTCAACGTTCCTTTACGGATGTATTGGAAATTGGTGGAAGAGGGGTCGTCGCCCCTATATTGCAATCCAAAGGAATGAATGTTGTTTCTGGTGATTTATCTCATCGATTGGTTTCCATAAATTCGGCACTGTCAGTTTGCTTAGATGAGGAATACTTGCCTTTCAAAGCGCATAGTTTTGATTTAGTGATTGCAAATTTTAATCTACATTGGGTAAACGATCTGCCTGGTTCTTTATTGCAAATAAAGAATATATTACGCCCCGATGGTTTGTTTTTAGCAGCAATACCGATATTGCCGACTTTATCGACGTTACGTGATGTGATGACAGAGGAGGAAGTGGAGTTGTGTGGCAGAGTTTTCCCTCGCATATCGCCCTTTCCAGATTTGCGTGCTTGTGCCACCTTAATGCAACGCGCAGGGTTTGCTTTGCCTGTCGTAGATAAAGAAGAATTGTCTTTAGTCTATCGCTCAGCAATGGCGTTAATGAAAGATTTGCGGTTTGCTGGTGAAACAAACGCATTGATGGAGCAGCAAAAGACGTTTACGAACAAAGATTTTTTGGCAAGTTGCATCACTAAATTACAAGATCAAGATGAAATAGCCGTTCCTTTGCATTTTGCAGTGTTAACAGGATGGGGGCCAGATTCATCGCAGCAACAGCCCTTACAGCCAGGACAATTCTCTGTTTCATTGGAAGACGCTTTAAAAAATTAAAAAAAGTTAATGCTTTTAAACCAATATGTCGCCATTTAAGCGATCTTTAATATCTATTTTTAATTTGTAAATGATTAATATTCTGGTCTATTGTTGAATAGAGCGAAGTAATGCATATACTATTATTGACATTATTTTCTCGTGAAAAGGATATCTAGAGAATGCAGGAATATATCCCAGTTATTGATATTTCTGATATCTATCAAAGTGATAAAAATAGGCATCTGCAAATTGCGCAACGTGTTGACGAAGCATGTCGTCATTCAGGCTTTTTTTGTATCACAGGACATCACATTTCACAGAAAGATATCCAAAGGATCAAAGCGTTTGCCCGTCATTTTTTTAGTCTTCCGATGGAAGATAAACAAAGTGTCAGTATTTTAAATAATCAGATCTATAGGGGGTATAGCAGTCATGAGATGGAGCAGTTAGATTACCAGCGTAGTATTGATTACAAAGAAATATTTGATATGGGCTATCACCTAGATGCTGACCATCCTGAAGTGCAAAGAAAAGAGCCTTTTCGTGGTTCTAATCAGCACCCAGAACATTTGATTGCAGGTTGGACAAAGCTGTTTGAGACACATTATCAAAATATGACAGAGCTTGCTAAAGTGTTGTTTCGAATAATTGCTTTGGGATTAAAACTGGAAGAGAATTTTTTCAATGATATGTTTTTTGAATCGTTAAGCACCTTTAGAATTATTCATTATCCAGGTTTGCCCGAGCAACGTAATCGCGTGGTTTGCGGGGCGCATACAGATTATGGGATTTTAACGATTTTGCACCAAGATGATGTTGGTGGATTACAAGTGAGAAGTAAAGACAATCAATGGGTTGATGTTCCGCCAATCACTGATGGTTTTGTGGTAAATATCGGGGACATGATGGCGATGTGGACGAATGATCGTTATAAAAGCACCTCTCATAGAGTATTGAATATTGGTCAAGACCGTATCTCTATGCCGTTTTTTACGGAACCCCATCCAAGTCAACTGATACAGTGCTTGCCGCAATGTTCGGATGAACAAAATCCACCTAAATATCCCCCTGTAATTTGTAGAGATTGGTTATTGAAACGCTTTAAAGCGGCTTATAATGGCTGAGGCTATTAATACTTTTGGTTTAAATATTTTTTTAGCTTTCCTGCGGTCTCATATTTAAATGTAATTTCTTCTTTGACTTCATATTGATTTGCACCAATAAATCCTTTTAACTTTGGATCATTGTTAATCTTTTGATCCAGTTTTAGATTACCATTTTGATCTTTTGTATACCCATAGACTTTATAAAAATATCCATATCTTCCATTCGATGTATCGGGTTTTGCGCTCCATTTTACAATGGTAAATATATAGGGTTTTTGATGGATAGAATAGGTAAAAACCGATGCTATTTCTGCAGCAACATGGTTGGGTTTATATTGGTCAATAATTATTTTTTTATTTTGACCGTTTTGGTTGTATTCCAAAATAAAATTAACAGGTGTTTGATATCCGCTCTCTTGGGCTTGGAAATATATTTTTCCTTTAGAATATAGAGTAGTTTCAAAAGGACCTTGAATGATTGCAAAATTATAAGTTTGTTCAAGATATTTTTTTAATTTTTCAGCATTATTTAAATTAAAAGATTCCGTGATGTCTATGTCTTTATCATGGTCTTCGTTGTTACTTTCTGTATAGCTGCCATCAAATCCACTGAGTTGAGGGTCATTCATCAAATTTTCATCTTGTTTTAAGTTTCCATTTTGATCTTTGGTATAGCTATAGATTTTATAATCACTGCCACCTTTTCCAACGCTTGCAACAAAATCAATATCCCAACTGACAATAACGAAGATATGGTTTTTCTTTTCTATAGGGTAGGTAAAAACAGACTGAATCGTTGCAGGAGTATAAAATCCTCCTCCTGAATCTGGTTCATATTGATCGATTATTTCCTTTTTAATCTTTCCGTTATGATTATATTCTAACAAAAAGGAAACAGGATAAGTTAATACATTGCTTTTCCCTTGAAAGTAGATTTTTCCTTCAGGATACAGGTCAGTCTTTAGCGGTCCATGTATCATACTGGTTTTTAAGTATTCTTTGATAGATTCTGGTGTTTTGTAATCAAAAGTTTGCTTGGAACCATTTGATATCCCTTCAAAACCACTTAAATATAGATGTGAGCCAATATTATCATTTTGTATATTAGTATCATCACAATCTGCTATGCTTGCAAGTTGTAATTTACCATGTGAATCTTGTATGAACGTATTTAGTGAATATTCGTAACCATTGGTTTTCTTTTTACGATCTATTTCTTGTTTTTTAGTCATTACAAAGAAATACATATTTTGATCGATTTTCTCTGAGAAAACAAAGACGATTTCTGAATGTTCAGAAAGGTTATTGTATAGAGTTTCTCGCTGTGTTTGATTGTCTTGTTTATATTCTACAACAAGAGAATCAAAAGTTGCTTTATGTTTTGGATCAAGATTTGTTTGAATAAAAACTTTGCCATCAGGGTATAGATCTACTGCAAACTTTTTTTGTATTGTTTGCGTTGTTAGCTCTTGTGAATATCCTGTTAAAGGAAGTGTGAAGATATTCAGTGAGATTAAACCAAATAGCAGTTTTTTGTTTAGGAAGATCATATTAAGAGCTTTGTGCTTTTTGCTGATAAATAGAAATATGTTTGATGAAATTATTTTATATACATTGTATTTTCTATGTTTAGTGGAATATTTATTTTGAAAGTAGGCAAATACTGTTTAAAATACCTGTCGATAGTGCTATAAAAACAGCAATTATTTGGATTTAAAGACAAGAGAGAGAAAACGAATGGCAGAAAAAAAGGTGAACAAAGTTGTTCTTGCCTATTCTGGTGGGTTGGACACTTCGGTTATTTTGCGTTGGTTGCAAAAAACTTATGAATGTGAAGTGGTTACCTTTACCGCAGATTTAGGGCAAGGCGAAGAATTAGGGCCAGCACGTAAAAAGGCCGAAATGTTCGGTGTCAAAGAAATCTTTGTAGAAGATTTACGTGAAGAATTCGTTCGTGACTATGTTTTCCCAATGTTTCGTGCCAATACGTTATATGAAGGTCAATATTTGCTTGGGACTTCTATTGCACGTCCATTAATTTCAAAACGTCAAATTGAAATTGCTGAACAAGTTGGTGCTGATGCGGTGGCTCATGGGGCAACAGGCAAAGGAAATGACCAAGTCCGTTTTGAACTGGCTTATTACGCATTAAAACCAGATGTCAAAGTGATTGCGCCTTGGCGTGAATGGGAGTTAACCTCTCGCACCCGTCTGTTACAATTTGCTGAAGAAAATCAAATTCCGATTGCACATGATAAACGTGGGGAAGCACCATTCTCTGTTGATGCGAATTTATTGCATTCGTCTTCCGAAGGTAAATTACTGGAAGATCCAGCTGTTGCGCCAGATGAAATCGTATTTCAACGCACGATTTCCCCTGAAGACGCACCTGATAAAGCCACCGAAATCACCATTGATTTCAAATCTGGTGATCCAGTAGCGATTAATGGGGTGGCAATGTCCCCAGCAACCTTGCTAACTCGTTTGAATGAATTGGGCAAAGAAAATGGCATTGGTCGTTTAGATCTGGTTGAAAATCGTTTTGTGGGTATGAAATCCCGTGGAATTTATGAAACTCCAGGTGGAACCATTCTTTTATTTGCTCATAGAAATATGGAATCTATTACCTTAGACCGTGAAGCTGGGCATTTAAAAGACAATATTATGCCACGTTATGCTGAATTAATTTATAATGGGTTTTGGTTCTCTCCAGAACGTCGTATGTTGCAGGCTTTAATTGATGAAAGCCAACACTCGGTAAATGGTCGTGTTCATTTAAAACTTTATAAAGGTAATATTATCCTGATGGGTCGTGAAAGCCCCAATAGCTTATATGACATGCGTGTGGTAACCTTTGAAGATGATGAAGGCGCGTATAACCAAGTAGATGCGCAAGGCTTTATCAAATTAAATGCATTACGTTTACGTCTGGGTGCGCAAGCAGGGCGTCGTGGTGGTAGCTTATAACTCAGTAAATTAGGAATTGACGATCATGAAGAAAATCTTCGCTTTTATAGCGCCTGCATTATTTGCTTTTTCTTTAACGGCATGTGCTGGTGATAAAGAGGTCCAGTTAACATCTGATCAATTTATGAAAAAAGTTTCTGCTGAGTCTGGTGTGAAAACACTCCCCAGTGGTTTGGCTTATCGTGTAATTAAATCTGGCGATCCAAAGGATGCTTCTCCTTCTAAAGGTGATTTGGTTCTGGTTGAATATGAAGGTCGTTTGCCTGATGGTGTGATTTTTGATGCGTCAGATCGCCACGGCGGTGGGCTAATGCAAATGCCTGTTGATGGGCTTATTCCTGGGTGGATGGAAGCATTGCCAATGATGCATCCTGGGGATACATGGCAACTTTTTGTTCCTGCTAATCTAGCATATGCGGAAAAAACCATGGGGATTATTCCTGCCAACAGTCCATTAGTCTTTAAAATCCATTTGGTTGGGGTTACAAAAGGCTCTGCTGGTAATAACTAATTTTTGAAAACAAAGGTGTTTTATTGTGTCTAAACCGTTAGGAAAAAGAGTTTTTTCGGGCATTCAACCCACGGGGATTCCTCATCTAGGAAATTATTTGGGGGCTATTCGTCACTGGGTTGATATTCAAGAAGGAAATGAATGTATTTATTGCCTTGTGGATATGCATGCGTTAACGGTTTGGCAAGATCCTGCGCAATTAAGAAAGCAAGTAATTGAACAAGCAGCGATTTTAGTTGCAGCAGGCATTGATCCACAAAAACAAATTTTGTTCAATCAATCAGCAGTTTCAGCTCATGCGCGCCTTGCATGGATTTTTAATTGTGTGGCGCGTATTGGCTGGATGAACAGAATGACCCAGTTTAAAGATAAAGCTGGTAAAAATAGAGAGGCTCATTCCGCTGGCTTATATGTTTATCCAAATTTGATGGCGGCTGATATTTTGGCTTATAAGGCAACTTGTGTGCCTGTTGGTGAAGATCAACGTCAACATCTAGAGTTAGCCAATGATATTGTTCAGAAATTCAATCATGATTATGAGACAGATTTCTTTCCAGAAGTACAAGGCTATATTCCGACAACCAGTGCTAGAGTAATGAATCTGCGTGATGGCAGCAAGAAAATGTCCAAGTCTGATCCTTCTGAACAAGGGCGGATTGAGTTAATGGATGAAGATGATGTCATTGCAAATAAAATAAAACGCGCCAAGAGTGATTCCGAGCCTTTGCCTTCTGAAAAAGAAGGGCTAGAAAATCGTTTAGAAGCATTGAATTTAGTTTCTATGTATTCGGTGATGTCGGGCAAAACAGTTGATGAAACATTACAAGAATTTGCAGGTCAAGGCTTTAGTGGGTTCAAGACCGCTCTTGCTGACGTATTAATTCAACATATTGCGCCTATTCGCGAACAAACTAAAAAATTATTATCGGATCAAGCCCATATCCATGCGATTTTAAAACAAGGTGCTGAAAAAGCGTCAGCGATTGCAGAACCAATTGTCTCTGAAGCAGAAGCTATAGTAGGATTTATAAAATAATCATGATGAAGCAGCAAACAGGTTTTTTACAGATTCAAACACACGGTCAAGGGCTGACGATGTTGAATCTAGACATATCGAACTGGATTCTGAAAACAGGAATTGTTACTGGTTTGCTGACTTTGTGGTGTAAACATACATCCGCATCCTTTATTGTACAGGAAAATGCAGATCCTGACGTGCGTCATGATATTTTGCGCTATTTGAATGATTTAGTGCCTGAAAACCGGTCTTATTTACATAATAGTGAGGGTAAGGATGATATGCCTGCTCACATTAAGACAATATTAACTCAAACACATCTTTCTATTCCAGTAGTGAATAGGCAAATGGTTTTGGGAATGTGGCAGGGTATATATTTATTCGAACATCGTAAGCATCCGCATTTACGAGAAATAGCACTGCATTTACTGGGCGAATAATATTTATCGTCAGTTTCCTTTTTTATAAAAAAGCAGAAGGAAATTAATAATAATTTTACAAAATTTTCTTGATTTTCTTATACCTCCGCGATGTCTCATATGTAATCATATAGTGCTAGACGCTGGACAGGTATGTGCGCATTGTTTTAAACAGCTGCATTTTATAGAGCTTCCATATTGTCGTTTATGTGCTCGTCCATTTGCTTCGCAGGATGAAGCAGGAAAGAAAGATATTTGTTTAGATTGCGATACTTCTTACGTTCCTTGGCAACATTGTCGGGCAGCTTTTGTCTATAACGAGGGTTTTAAAAAATTGATTATGCCTCTGAAATATGGCGATCAACAAAAAAGCCTACAATTCCTTTCATATTTTATGTATCGATCCGCTCAAGATTTAATTGCAAAAGCAGATTATATTATGCCTGTTCCTTTACATAAAAAGAGGTTGAGATATCGTAAATATAATCAATCTGCTTTATTAGCATGGCAATTGGGGCGTAAGGGAAACACTAGGGTCTTGCCTATGGGACTAATGCGCATCAAAGAGACCATTGTTTTGGGCCACCTTAGCAAGAAAGAGCGACGAGTATTGCTCCAAAATGCTTTTATAGTGCATCCAAAATATAAGCAGTATCTAGAAAATAAGAGAATTATATTAGTAGATGACGTGATGACGACTGGGTCTACGATGGCGGAATGTGTGGAAACGTTATTAAAGGCAGGCGCAAAACACATTGATATTATTGCAGCAGCAAAAGTCAGTTAACGTAACAAAATAGATTTTAATTCATATAGAGGTCTTGTTTTGTAGTTATGTGTTGTCTATGTTTTATAATATTATGTATTTATTAGGAGTTAACAATGGCTAAAGTTGAAATTTACACGCAACCTGGTTGTCCGTATTGTCAAAAGGCGTTGATGCTTTTACAAGCTAAGAACGCAGATTTCCAAGAAATTAGTGCTCCCAAAGGAACTCCACAACGTGAAGAAGCAATTAATCGTTCCGGAGGAAAAACAACAGTACCCCAGATCTTTATTGATGGTAAGGCGATTGGTGGGTGCGACGATTTGATGGCGTTGAATCAGTCTGGTGAACTACAAAAATTGCTTGCAGTCTAATCAGCTTTATTTTTTAATTACAGGTTAGTTAAGTAAAGGCGGTAAAATTTTATGTTATATATATATTCCAAAATTAAAACACTAAATTTTATCGCCATTCTAATAATTCTATTGTTTACTTTCTGTAACGCTGTTTTTGTCAAAGCACAACCAGTCAATACTATTCCAGAGGTTGGTTTATGGGCTACTAAAGAGAACGATGGCGTTTTTAACATTTATGCTTGTGGTCAAAAATTATGTGGTCGTTTTGTTGGAATGCAATATACAACGTCGATGCCTCCTGATACCAAATATGGGCATTCACAATGCAATTTCTTGATGTTGCGTGACTTCGAGCAAGATAAATCTGGAAAACGCTGGCGAGGGACGATATTAGATCCAAGAGATGAAAAATCCTATAATGCTAAAATATGGCTTACCAATAAAAATGAGCTACGTTTGCGTGGCTATTTAGGAATTAGTTTATTTGGTGAAACACAGGTTTGGCATCGTTTTACTGGAAAAATACAACCTCATTGTAAGTTGCCAGATTAAGGATTAAAGCCCGTTTCTTGCGGAGCTCTTAAGACGTACTTGCAAATTAAAATGGTCTTTATTAGCTAAGAATGGTTATCGTCATGGTGCGATCCAATAAGTGTACAAAAATTTATAAGCATAATATATCAAAATCGAACCAAGGGATGATCGATAGAGGCTATGATTTTCGAGAGGAATCGTGTGAGGCTTTGGCAAGATGTGGCACTTTTTAACGCGTAGTTAAAATAAGATTTGGATATGGGAAGCTGTATATTCGGATTTTATCATGACTTTGATTGAAATTATGAGGGGTTATAATAACATAAATTGTGGTACAATTATGCAACGATAAAGTGTACTAAATATTCTTGTTTTTGGCTGTATCGTTGGTGAGCTTGTAAAAGCTCATTATCTTAAACTCATTAGTTCGAATCAAGACGTAAGTCTATGGAATAAAACGGAATAATTTTCAGGTAGAGGTGGAGATTTCAATGTTGTATGCATAAAGTTCATATTCACGCGGTTTAAGTATATTATTGATATTACAATGTTTTATTTATTCATTTCGAAGTTGTTATTTTTAAATAAGAAGTAAAAACAATTTTTAATCAGTATACTCAGAATTAAAACCTTTAAGTTTTCCTTATCTATATTGATGAATATATTGATTTTATTAATAAAGTTCTATATACTTAGTGTGTATAAACATTTATTAACTGTAATGTTAATGATTGTTGGATAGTTTATCTTGCAATGTGTAGGTTAAGCTATTTTATTTTGTATGGGCTTTAAAAGGGGGTGGGCATGGCTTATGTAATGACACAAGTTTTTTCACCAAAAGAAAAGTGGGGAAAACTTACTAAGTCAGTAAAAGAGCAAATTTTACAAAGAATGATTGTAAATTTGTCTTCTTTGGCAGGCGGAAATTTGGTGCGACTTATCGCGGCTGGGCAAATTGATGGTGGAATTCCTAGGGTGGTAGACTCTGAGTTTTACGTCGTTTGGTCTGTTGAATTAAATGAAATGAGTAAACATATTGCACAACATTTACGTGAAAGTGAATGGAATGAATATTTTGACGTTGTGAACGTCGGAGGGCGCGCTCTTAGTGTTCCTGAATTTGCTGATGTAGTTTTGGCAGATTTAGAGAGATCGTGATCTTTGCGGGTATAAGCGGGTTAAAATTTTCACCAAGTGAATAAAATAAATAAAACAAATAAATATAATAATAATAAATAAAAATACAGAAATTGAATAAAATAAAGTGGGTTAATAGTTAGTTTTAAGGTATTTCAATGTCTGATGATAATATAATATCAAGTAATGAACAGTTGGCTACTGTTGCAGTCGCAGCAGATGACAACGTTTCTTCTTCATTAAGTGATTTGGTTTTGGGAAGTTCCGCAGGCAGTCTTGTCAGCGGCGGTTCATTAAGTAGTGATTCATTAAGCAGTAATGGTTCGGCTGCTTTATCTGATTTGGTGTCTGCAGGTGAGTTGGGGTCTGATGCTGCTGCATTTACTTCTATGTACAGTGCTGCGGCAACGTCTATGTTGGATCAAACTTTCTATGCGGGATCTTTGAATAGGGCTGCCCAGCTTAAGACAGCAGGGATGCCTGACTATAATGTCGTTAGTACTGTTGCTCGCGCGTTAAATAGTGTTACTATTAGTAATGCTCCTAATGTTGGGGATGCGTACAAATACACCTATAATGCAGTGCAATCTGTGACTGCATTTGCTGGCATTGGTTTTAATGGTTCAGGTCATGCGATTTATCAGACCAATTCAGCGGTAAGCGTTACCAGTACTGGTTTGACGCAAATCGCTGCTGGAAACAGTCTATTAATTGGTAGTGCGGGTGCGACTGATGGGGCGGCTAATTTTGCTCTTCAATACAGACCTGATGGTAGCGCCAATTTTATGATGGATCAGGGGTCTTATTTAAGTGCCAATGGTTACGTTGGTGGTGTTGCCGATAAATCTCAAGCAGGGCAGGCTGTGGGTACTGGTGACAGAGGTCTACGTACGGGTAACGTTTTGGCTGCTGATAACGTAAGTGCCGATGTTGTAGGTGACTGGGGGATTATTGGTGATGCCGCGACAGGATTAAATCCCACAACCAACAAATTTGGTAAGAATGCTCATCTTAATATCGGTGGTAACCTTGGTATTTTCATGAATGCCTCTGCAACTTATGATGATGGGCTGCAAGTCAATGTGGGGGGAGGTATATCAGCGGGTAGTGGTGTGTTTGTCGGCTCCGGTGGTTATATGTCAGTGGGTAATAATGGCAGATTTAATATCACTGGTGGTATGGGTGCTGCCTATTCTGGTGGGTATACTGGAAGCAATGCAAGAATGTATTTAGGGAACGCCAATAGCGTCCACCTAGATCAGGCGAACTGGGGTAACTTTGCCGCGCAGGCTGGTGCTGTTATTTCGGCTGGTGATGATTTTAATTTGCGTGCTTTAGAGATATCTGTTGGATATGGTCAGGTAACTAGTACGGGCGCTATTCTTGGTGATAGTCCTGCATCTATGACTATTGGCAGCAACGCTATCATCAGTTTGGCACAAAAAGGTTTGTCCGATAATGGTTTGGAATTTTATTTGGGATCCGATGGCGCGATCGTAGTTGATGGATCTGCTGCTAATGCTATCTCAGGAAATAAATTAATTATCGGTAATGGTGCACAAATCGGTGCAAGCACAATTTCTCTGGGGAATTATGCAAAAGATTACTCAGGGGTAGATCCTCGGTCAAGTCCGCCGGTTGCAATGAGCTACTCTTGGTATCATACGGGAAATAATAACAGTATTACTATTGGCTCAGGTGCTACAATTAATCTTTCTGGCGGTATTGAATTAGATGGAAATAATAACGTTCTAACAATGAATGGTGGTGGTACTAGTGGTAATATTTTAAACGCTGGTTATATTAGTGCAGGTCGTTTTTACCAAGAATATCAGATACCGCTTGTTAATAGCAGCTCTACTGCGGGTGGAACTAAATATAACTATGTATACGACAATACTTCTGGTGCTAATGTAACATTTGGTGATGGGTATATTATTACATTAACCTCTGGTATAACTTCTACTGGGTTAGCAAATATACCAGTTATTAGTAACAATGGTAACTTGATGGCGACTGCCAATAGAGATATATTTACATTTGGTAGTAATGTTACATTAAATGCTAACTCCGTGGTCGTGGGTGATTATTCTCTCGTAGCATCAAATACAAAGCCTGGTGTAAATCCCTTTGTTTTTTCCAAAGTGGAATTGACGACAGGAGCCTCCTTAACATATGGAAATAACACTAAACTAAATCTATCTGGTGCTGTTTTATTAAATGGTTCTGGAAATGCGATGAGTTTTGGCGATCAGTTGACGGCCAACGTCTCAACAATGTCGTTTGGTGTTGGTCCAGCAGGTGGCGTTCAGCGTAACAATATTTTCTCTGCGGGTGCTCTTGCTAGTATTACGGTATCTAATGGGCTAAGCAATAGTTTAGTTAACGGAACGTTCAGAGTTAATAATAATGGTTATATTCATCTTCTTGCAGGTGATTATGTTCTGAATGGTGCGGGAACGGCTGCAGCTTCTAACAATAATGTTGCAATGGGAGATAATAGCCAATTATTGCTTGATACAGGGTCTATTTTGGTTAGTGGTCAATGGCAAACCTTTACGATGGGAGCTACCGCTCAAGTTTCTGCTAAGGATTTTAATGTATCAGGTACATCTCAAACACTATCTTTTGGATCTAATACAACTGTAAATCTAAATGGTGCTACTTCTTTTGTTGGTTCTGCCAATAAACTGACTTTCGGTGATAATTTAACCTTTAATGGAGCTGTGCAAAATCTAACTAATGGCACGGGCTTAAATGTTACTGGTAAATCAGAAGTGCTTACTTTTGGTAATTTAACGAGCATGA
Source organism: Commensalibacter communis (assembly GCF_947179015.1). Lineage (GTDB taxonomy): Bacteria > Pseudomonadota > Alphaproteobacteria > Acetobacterales > Acetobacteraceae > Commensalibacter > Commensalibacter communis. Next base: position 69,613 of record NZ_CAMXCM010000007.1, on the reverse strand, counting down.
ATCTGCATAATGGTAATTTTTTATTACAAGGTTCTGCTAACCAAATGAACTTTGGTACTAATTTTACCTTAAATGCAGGTTCAATGTATCTTGGTAGTGATACGACATTAGCGGGTACTCAACAGGGGAATATTTTCTCTGCGGGTGCTTCTGCCAGCATTACGTTAAGTAACGGGTTAACCAACAGCCTTACATCTGGAACGTTCCAACTTAATAACAATGGATATATTCATCTTCTAACGGGTGATTATGTGCTGAACGGATCAGGGACGGGCGCTGCTGCAGCTGCTAATAATAAAGTCATAATGGGGGATAACAGCCAATTATTGCTTGATACAGGATCAATTTTGGTCAGTGGTCAATGGCAAAACTTTACAATTGGTAGTAGTGGGAAGGTTGTTGCGAATACGTTAAGTGTTGGTGGAACTTCACAAACTTTCACGTTTAGCAATGGCGCTAATGTTACTTTAAATGGTGGTCTTGTTGTCAGTGCGAATACAACGACGATGACATTTGGTAATGACGTTGCATTGAGTGTTGGCACTTCTGGTATGACATTTAATACCTCAACCCAGTTTGCTGTTGGTACAGGTGGTTCTGTTGACGTTGCAGGTGATATCACTTTTGGTTTGAATGCAGCTAGAACGACATTTAATGTTGGGGCAAACAAAACCGCATTTAATGCTAGGAACATCATTCTGAATGCAGACAGCCCAGCGTTAACGTTTGGTGCAGGGATTAATTATGGTGTTGCTGGATGGAGACTGAATGGTGCTTCAAATCAGATTACGTTAGGTGATGGTGCTACAGGATCGATCGGGGACATCACTATTGGTGGTAATGCAACTGGTGCCTTCTTTAATACTGGTAACGCAACAGATCTTAGTTTTGGTAATGCAACATTTATAAATGATGCTAAATTTACTTTGAGTGGTAAAGTTACGGGACAATCATTAAGTTTGGCTGGGACGACAACGGTTGATATTACTGCTGGTGCAAATGTTAATATTGGTAGCCTTTCCCTAGATGGTACCAAGCAAGTTATTATCAATGTTGCTGCTGGTGCAACTTTAAACGTGGATTCAGTCTCAACATTCGGTGTAGGATCTAACAATAAACCTGTCATTAATATCAAAGGTGGTACGGTTATTGTTGGTGGTCAGAAAGCAAGAGCATTAAGTTCTGATCAGTATGTTGTTGATTTTGGCACTGCTGCACAAAAGGGTATTTATAAATATGAAGGTACTATCCAAGAGAATAGTGGTAAAGTCACTTTACAAAACTTCGATTTAACAGATGAGGCTGTATTTGAGATTGGTGATAGTTATCTTGATCCAAACCGTTACCAAACAAGTGTTGTAGATGGCGTTTTATATGTCGACTATATCACGGAAGCTGGTCAACGGGTTAATTTAGCACAATTCAATTATTCACCGACTGTTGCAGGTGCAGTTCCTAACGTTGTTATTAAAGATGATAGCTCTAGCTCTACTGGGCATACGATTACGCTGACTAAGTGTTTCGTAACGGGAACTCATATTTTAACGCCAGATGGTGAAGTAACCGTTGAAAACTTACAAGTTGGAGATCAGGTTGTTACGTTGCAAGACGGACGACAAGTCACCAAAACGATTGTTTGGGCTGGTCATATGGATGTGGATGTAAATCATTACGAACATAAAGATACCTTATATCCAGTTTGTATTAAGGCACATGCGTTTGGTTTAAATCAGCCTTGTCGCGATTTACTGGTAACGCCAGAACATACAATCTATGTTGATGGTGGGTTAATCCCAGCACGTATGTTGGTTAATGGACGTTCTATTATCGTAGATAAATCTATGGATCGATTTACTGTTTACCATATTGAGACAGAAGAGCATTCAATATTGTTGTCAGAAAATTTAACAACAGAATCTTATCTAAATACTGATGATCGTCATTTATTTAATGGTGATGCGGTTAATCTGCATTTGACCTTTGATGAAAATGCGGGACATCAAAGTTGGGAAAACGATGCTGCTGCACCATTGACTGTAGCAAGACATCAAGTGGAACCTATTTGGCAACGCTTGGATCGTCGTGCAACACAACAAGGTTATGCTCCTGTAATCAAAAAAGAGATTACAAGAAATCCAGATCTTTGTTTGATTACACAAAAAGGAATAAAACTTCAACCTATTGATATCAAAGGAAATGTCTACTCCTTCTATGTTCCTGCTAATGCCCGTGTGGTTGCGATGTATTCAAAAGCAGCGTTGCCATCAGAGGTTGTTGGTCCATTCTTAGACGATCGTCGTATGTTGGGTGTGTTGGTTGCTAAAATCAGCGTGCTTGGCGAAAAGTCTTTTGATATTTTACCATCTGATATGACTGGTCTTTCTGGTTGGCACCCTGCTGAGTTGAATAGAACAGATCGTTGGACACAAGGATTGGCAACGTTACCCGCAGTTGTTTCAGAAATGAGCAATCAGGTGAAGTTGGTAAAAATTGAATTGACCACTACGGCAGAGTATTTTGTAGATATCATTGAATGTGCAGAACAAATCGCATAGACTTGGTTTTTCTATGAAAAATGATATGATTTAATTAAGTTAAAACTTTCCTTTTTGAAATTTCAAAAAGGAAAGTTTTTCTTATTATATGGTGGAGATTTTTAGTATGTACGATCGGTTTATAGAGCATGTTGCGAGAATAGCTCCAGGTAAGGAGGCAATGCTGTCATTTGATGGTTCGGTTACTTTTGCCAAAATGGACGCGGATATTAATCGATTGGCAACAGCATTATTGCAAAAGCTAAACCCATTACCGAAGGTCGTAGCAGTTTCTTATCAGCAAATGCATCCTCACTGGATGTTTTTGATGGCATTAAGCCGCATTGGCGTTGCGACAGCATCTGTGGGTGATGACAGTTTAATTGCAGCCAGAGAAATAGCGGTTTTAAAACCAGATTTGATCATTAGTGATGCTTTTTTTGATGTAGAAACCGAGGCTAAGGTTTTAGTTTTAGATTTGGAATGGTATTCTCAAATTGTAGATGGAGTTGATGTAGAGCCTTTGCGTTTTGCACTCCCACGTGATCGTGTGGTACGAGTTGCAATTGCTGCGGGAACTTCTGAGAAAAAGCACAGAGTCGATTTTACAGCACCGATGATTGAGGCAGCTGTTATTCGCCATGCTCATCAAGAATATATTGAATGGGAAGGTGCAGAGGATGCAGCACAATATCATCGTTTATTGCCTACTTTAGGGACAGGCAGTATCCATGGATTTTTATCTGTGTTGAGTATATGGTATGTGTGTGGTTCAGTTATCATGGCTGATAGAGAACAATATCCAGCAGCCATCGCAATGCTAAAACCATCGATAATGATTATTTCGCCGTCACAATTAGAAGATATTTTAAGTCATATGCCTGCTGACGTTCCTTCTGTTACTGGTTTAAGATTAGTAGTCTCGGCTGGATATTTTGCTTCAGCGTTACAAGAAACAGTTCGACGTAAGCTAACACAACATATGCGTGTATTATACGTAACTAGTGAGGCTGGGTTAATTGCCGGTGCCCGTGTTGAACAAATGACACATGACGATATGGCAGGGTGGTTGCTACCATCGGTCGATTTACAAATTGTCGATGATGAAGATAACGAGTTGCCTGCTGGTGAGATTGGGAATATTCGAGTCAAGAGTGCAGAGCTTGTTAATGGTTTTTATGAAGATGAAGAAGCTACAAATCGCCAATTTAAGGATGGTTGGTTTTATCCTGGAGATTTAGGAATATTAGATATTCGCGGGGGCTTGCGCATTTTTGGTCGTGCAGATGAGTTATATAATTTTGGTGGCGACAAATTTTATGCGCACACGATTGATCGTATTGTGCAATCATTACCCGGTGTCAAAGATGCGGCTTTATTTGCTATGCCTAATGAACAAGGTGTTCCTGAACCATGGCTAGCAATCGTTAAAGATGTTAATTTTGATGTGGAAAAAGTAAGTGAAGCTTTAGAAAGTGAATTCCACAACTTACCTAATGTCAGAGCTATGTGGGTCGATACGATTCCAAGAGATGTGACTGATCGTGTATTACGATATCAATTAAGTATGGCGGCAACTCAGCAATATGCCAAAATGCAAAAATAAAATAGTTATTGCTGATTATACAATTACATCAAGTTAAGAACTATATAGTACAAAAGTCGTAAAAGTTGAAAGTAGAATACCCATGAAAATATTAGGTGATAAGCAATATTCTGGAGAAATAGCTATCATTGGTATTGGTTGTCGATTCCCAGGTGGAATTGTTGATTTATCTAGTTTTTGGGAAGCTGTTTGTGGCAAAAAAGAAACTGTTAGTGAAATATTGCCTTCTCGTTGGAACTGGAAAGGGGCTTACGATAAAGACAATACAATGATTGCAAAAAGCTTCTTTAAAAATGGGAGCTTCCTGACGCAGCCTATTGATGAATTTGAACCATTATTCTTTGGTATGTCACCAAAGGAAGCTGTGCAATGCGATCCACAACAACGTGTACTATTAGAAGTTGCTTGGGAAGCAATGGAAGAGGGAGGACTGGTTGCTTCTCACTATGCGGGTAAAAAAGTTGGTGTTTTTGTTGGGATTTTTGCAACTGACTGGTTAATTATGCAATCCAGTCATTATGCAAGTGAAGGAAATGTGGAAACTAATTTCTTGGCGACGACCGCCTCAACAACAATGATCTCTGCTCGTCTATCTTATTTCTTTGATTTTTGTGGACCTTCTTTGGCTTTGGATACAGCGTGTTCTTCTTCATTGACGGCTATTCACTTGGCCTGCCAAAGTTTAAGAGATGGTGATAGCGATATGGCAATGGCTGGTGGGATCAATATTATGTTGACCCCACAGTCAGGTTCATTGGTTGCTAAGGCTCGTTTCATGGCTGAAGACGGCAAAAGTAAAAGTTTTGATGCAGCAGCAGATGGCTATGGGCGTGGTGAAGGCTGTGGCGTTGTCATTCTCAAACGATTAGAAGATGCTATTGAAGACGGTGATAAGATCCATGCAGTCATCAGCGGTATTGGGATTAACCAAGATGGTCATAATGAAGGGATAACAGTTCCAAGTGCGGTGGCACAGGAAAAGCTTATTCGTTCAGTAGCTGAACAAGCAAAAATTGATTTAAAAGATATTGTTTACGTAGAGGCTCATGGTACAGGAACACCCGTTGGTGATCCGCTGGAAGCGCAAGCAATTTCAAATACAATTGGTAAAAGTCGCCCTCAGGAAAGTCCTGTCATTATTGGATCTGTTAAAGCCAATATTGGTCATTTAGAAGCAGCAGCGGGGGTGGCTGGTTTAATTAAGGCTTGTTTATGTCTTGAACATAAAGCCGTACCACCTCAAGCTAATTTAAAAGAGCCCAATCCGAATATTGCATTTACGGATATGAATTTGCGTTTAGTACAAGACGAAGTTGTACCGTTAACAACGACCGCACAAGACTTATACGCAGCAGTAAATTCGTTTGGATATGGTGGTTCTAATGCGAATGCGATTATTCGCTTACCCCGTAAAGAAGAAGTTGCAACCAGAATCAATTCTGAAGAAGCGCATTTACCTTCTGATAACTATATCTTGTCTCTTTCAACAAAACAGCAACCTTCATTAAAATTAACAGCCGAGGCTTATGCTGCATTTTTAAGAGCGGACAATAGTCCATCTATTGAAGATATTACATATTCTGTTGGAAAGCATCGTTCATTCTTCCAAAGGCATTTGGTAACGTTTGGTAAAACAAAGGAAGAGATTGCTCAGAAACTAGAGGATTTTGCGCAAGACAAACCTAATCCAGATGTCGTTGTTGGTCAGCAACAAATTAAAACCCAAACACAGCCTGCGTTCGTATTTTCAGGTATGGGACCACAATGGTGGGGAATGGGGCAATGGTTGCTAAAAAATGGACCTGCTGAATCTTTAGCAATTGCAAAAGAAATTGATGGTTATTTCCAAGAGCTTTCTGGATGGTCTATTCTTGCTGAATTGCAAAAGACAGAGGAAGAATCTCGTATTCACGAAACTGCTGTTGCGCAACCAGGTATTTTTACAATACAAGTTTGCCTTGCAGAAGCATTAAAGCTTTATGGTATTCAACCTTCTGCGATTGTTGGTCATAGTGTGGGTGAAGCTGCTGCTGCATATGTTGCGGGTGCATTGAGCCTGAAAGATGCAACAACGGTTATTTATCATCGTAGTCGCCTGCAACAAACTTTTGCAGGACGTGGTTCGATGTTGGCTGTGGGGATGCCCCCATCAGCATCAGCTGAATTAATCAAAGATTATGAAGGGGATGTTGCCGTTGCGGCGATTAACAGTCCTCGTTCCTTTACACTATCTGGTAGCAAGGAAAATCTCGAAAAAATTGCTGCTGAATTGGAGAAGCGTTCTGAATTTAATCGTTTCTTAAAAGTTGAATTGGCTTATCATAATCCAATTATGGCTGACATTCGCGATGAATTTGAAGAGGCGGTTGAAAATATTGAACCTAAAGTTCCAACTATTCCTTTATATTCAACAGTGACAGGGCATATTTGTGATGATACGTTCTTTCATGATGCAAGCTACTGGTATCGTAATTTAAGACAAACAGTTTTATTTGCCGAAGCAATTACGACGATGATCCATGATTCCTATTCTCTATTTTTAGAAGTAGGGCCTCATCCTGTTTTATCTGCTTCTGTTAAAGAATGTGCTGCAACTTTAAATGCTTCTGTTGGAACAGCTTATACGTTCCATCGCTCTGAACCAGAAGAGAAATCTTTGGTTAAATCCTTGGCAAGTCTATCTGCTGTAGGTTTAGAGTTAGATTGGGATAAAATTGTTTCAGGTAAAAGAGTTGATCTGCCATTTTATTGTTGGGCAAAAGAAGTTTACTTAAATGAAAGTAAACAATTGCGCGCACGTCGTTTGGCAGAGCGTGTTAATCCAGTCCTGGGGAATGTCGATTGGTCAGGTTCTCGTGGTTGGTTGTCTGAGCTGAATATTAATTTCATGCCATGGATTGTCGATCATCAGCTTGAAGGAATGAAAGTTTTTCCAGGTGCTGCTTATATTGAAGCTGCAATCGCTGCTCATGCTCAACTTGCTGCTGATGCGCCAAAGGAAATGCAAGAACCAGCTATTGTTGAAGATATTCAATTTAAAAAAGCAATGTTGATCGATGGAAAATTTTATCCATATATCACATGGTCCGTCGATGAACTGACTGGGCGGTTTTTGGCTTTTGGTCGCACAGAAAATGATTCTCCTAATTGGGAATTATATTCAACGGCGTTGTTACGCCGTACTGCTCCATGGAATGGCGATCAAATAGAAGATATAGAGGCGTTAAAAGCAAAAATTACCGAAGAAGTTGATGTATCATTTTATTACGAAAAGATGCATGAATTTGGAATGCAATACGGTCCAGCATTTCAAACCATTAAACAACTTTATCGAGGTAACGGCGTTGCATTTGCACATTTAAAAATTGCAGAATCTGAAAAAGATACGATCGAAGATTATTATATTCATCCAACATTGCTTGATGGCGCATTTCAGTTGTTTGGATTGTTAGGTGCAGAAAAGCAGGTGTCTGATACGACCTTTGTGCCTGTTTCGATTGAACGTGTGATGTATTTCGGTCGTCATGAAGGTGAGCTCTATGCCTATGGCGGTAATGTCAGACGAGATGATGAATTCTTAATTGGTGATATTTACATTTATACACCAAAGGGTGAACCCGTTGCGAAGATTACAGGTTTGACCGTCAAAGAATTAGCAACTGAGAGGCAAAAAGAAGCCAAACGTGCACGTTGGTTATATCGTTACGAATGGAAAGACGCTGAAGTTACACCATTATTGGGTGAAATTGCGCGTATTGCTCTTATCACCGATAATGATGCTATTGCCGATCCATTGATTGCGGAGCTTGAATCCCAAGGACTAACTGTCCTGCAAGGAAGGCTTGGAGAAAAATCTGGATCAGAAACGGATAGTATTTTCAACATTCGTTATGGCAACGAAGAGGATTATAAGGCGTTTTATTCCTTTGTAGATATTCAAAAATGTCGAGCCTTGGTGTATTTACGTAAAGATAATACTAAGAATAACGATGCTATTGGTTTATCTTTGGTACAAGAGTTATTATGTGTGACCAAGAGCTTACCAGCGTTAGAAGATAAAGACATTACAGATAACTTACGTTGTGTGATTATCACGAATGGTGCTGAGAAAGTTCTTGAAGACGAAAATATCGAACATCTTGGGCAATCTTCTTTACGTGGGTTCATTCGTGTATTTTCATTAGAACGCCCAGAAGTTAAACCTAAAATGGTTGATATTGATGGGAATATGAATGCAGTTGAAATTCCTGTTTTGGCAGCTGAAATTTTATCTGACGACGTAGAGGATGATGTTGCATTAAGAAAAGATAAACGGTTTATTTCACGTTTAGTTCCTTATAAGCATCAAGAAAATGTTACCCCAATTCCATACGAAGAAATCAAAGGAAAAAATCTTGGTTTCCGTTTGATTCCTGGACGTTCGGGGATGTTGGATCAAATTCATTATGAAACTTTTGAACGACAAAAGCCACCTCCAGGCCATATTGAGGTTGAAGTTGTTACGTCTTCTTTGAACTTTAAAGATCTTTTAAAAGTGATGGGCTTGTTGCCCCGTTCAGTTGTAAAGGGAACTTTTCATCAAGATGGTTTAGGAATGGAAGCAGCCACACGGATCGTTGCTGTTGGTGAGGGGGCTGAAGCAGCAGGATATTATGTTGGAGATCGCGTGATTATTTCAACAAAAGATTGCTTGGCTTCTCACGTGACATTCTCTGTTGAAACGTCTTATGCAATGCATTTGGACAAAAACTCTACTATTCGTGAAGCGCACCGTTATAATTTGTCAGAAGAAGATATTGAACGTGTTCGTAAAGAATTAGTGTTTGAAATTCCTGATGCAGAAGCGTCAACAATGCCGACTGTTTATTCAACTGCGTATCATACTTTGCTGGATATTGCTGATATTCAGGAAGGACAAACGATACTGGTTCACTCAGGCTCTGGTGGTTTGGGGCTTGCAGCGATTTCTATTGCCAAAATGCGGAAAGCTAGAATCTTTGCAACTGCTGGTAATGAAGAGAAACGTCAATATCTACGTGATATTGGATGTGAGCATGTATGGAATTCTCGTAATTTAGAGTTTGTTGACGGTGTTAAGGAAGTTACAAACGGAAGAGGGGTGGATATTGTTATCAACTCTTTATCTGGTGAAGCATTACAACATAGTTTAAGTTTGGTGGCACCATACGGATATTTCTTCGAGGTTGGGAAAAGAGATATTGTTGAGGGCAAATGGCTACCGATGCATGCCTTTAATGAAAATATAACCTTCCGTTCGATGGATTTGGATCGGATGTTGGCTCAACGTCCAGAGGAAATTATTCGCATGTTGGCGGCTTGTACGCGTCATATCATGAACAGAGAAATCGTGATGCCGCCTTGTACTGTTATGCCAGCAGCCAAAGCAACAGAGGCTTTCAGGTTGTTAGCGTCTGCTCAGCATATCGGTAAAGTCGTTCTAGATTTCTCTGATACTACAGATTTAATGGTTAATCCTCTTCCGAAAGAAATCCCAACAGTCCAAGAAAATGCTGCGTATTTGGTAACTGGTGCTTATGGGGGAATGGGATTACAATTAGTACAATGGCTGGTATCTATGGGTGCTAAACATCTTGTATTGGTTGGTCGTTCGTTAAAAGTAGAAGATGAGACAATCCAAAAAGCACTAGATATCCTTGCTTCACATAATATTACTGTTCATCAAATGCAGGCTGATATTGTTGATTACAACAGTATTAAATCTGTTATAGAGCAAGCTACGCAATTGGATGTGCCGTTAAAAGGTGTTTTCCATTGTGCGGCCGTGATTGATGATGGTGTGATTACTAACCTTGATAATGAACGTTTATCAAAAGTTATCTTGCCAAAAGCACAAGGTGCATGGAATTTACATGAATTGACCAAGGATATGGAATTGGATCATTTTGTTCTATTTTCCTCTGCTACCAATTTGCTTGGGAATATTGGTCAAGCAGCCTATGTTTCAGCGAATTTCTTCTTAGACGCATTGGCGAAATATCGTAAGCAAATTGGCTTGCCTGCGCTTGCGATTGAGTGGGGTGCTATTGATGGAGGCAGTATGTATCAAAAAGATAGTCGTGCTGCGAAAAACTTTGAAACCATTGGGGTCACGCCTATTCCTATTAAAGAAGCATTATCAACCATTTCCTTGCTTTGGAAAGCAGATCAGCCTTGTGTTGGCGTCTTGGACATTGATTGGTCTAAATGGTTTGGTGTGTTCCCGATGACTCGTTCAGTTGGACGTTATCAAGAGTTATTAACGCTAGGGAATTCTTCTTATGAGCAAACTGAAGTATTACGTCAATTAAATGCCTTACCATTAGAAGAACGTTTACCGTTTGTGGTTAAGAATTTAATTGATATTTTGACTAAAACTTTGCAAATCCCACCTGATAGTATTGATGGAAATACCCGTTTAACAGAACTTGGTATTGACTCGCTTGTGGGTGTAGAGCTGCAAATTGCGATTAGTAATACGTTAGGATGTGAGATTTCATTATTACAATTAATGAAAGAGGAAAACCTTCAAGATGTGGGGAAAGTCCTACTAAGAAAGTTGAAAGTATCTTTTGAGAGTAATGAATCATTAATTCTGGATTCTGATGCTGAAGAATCAGAAGAAAAAACAGCAATGCTTGAAGATTCCTCTAGTAAAGAAATGGAATAAGCATACAGTATGGCTCTTATTGTTCCAGATGTTTCCGAGGAAGATTGGGCATGTAAAGTATATGGCATTGTTGATTGGCACACAGCGACTTTGGTCGATATGTTACAACATCGTGCCAAACTTTCCCCATCTATGGTCTTGTATTCCTTATTAGATGGGGATTGCAATATTGTAGATCATTTAACAAGTACTCAGTTGAATGATCTTGCTGCCACGATCGCTGCTGGATTACATCATTTTGGCAAGGAGGGGGATCGTGTCCTCCTCTTATGTGATAATGATTTAAACTATATTTCTGCATTTTTTGGATGTATTTACGCGGGTATGATTCCTGCGTCTGGTGTCCATATTGATGTCATGCGCAGTGATGAACGGTTTGAGATGGTTGCAAATGATGTGCAGCCAAAGCTCATTATTGGTCCACGCAAAATTTTGGCTGATTATAAAGCCAGCCACAAAGAATTAAATTGTAAGCCTATTTGGGTGCCTTTAGAGGTTTTATTTAACGCAAAAAATAAAATCGCAATCAGAGGTAATAATCATGATGTTGCTTTTATTCAATATACTTCTGGAACAACAAGAAATACGAGGGGAATAGAGCTAACACATCGTAACCTGATTTTTAATCTTCGTCATCAAGCTAAGAGCTATGAATATTTAGATGAAAAATATAGTGGTCTTAGTTGGCTGCCTTTAGCACATGATATGGGGTTGATTGGTTGCGTTTTGCTGGCAATAGGGTGCGGTGGGGAATGTATGTTATTACCACCCAAATATTTTATTGAAAAACCAGCACGTTGGTTACAGGCCTTGTCACGATACAAAGTCGGCATGTCTGGAGGGCCTACATTTGCATATAATTTGTGCACAAAAGAGGTCACTGATGAGGAAATGCAGCATCTTGATTTATCTTCTTGGGAGTTGGCTTTAAACGGCGCTGATACCGCGCAAGCTGATATTATGCAGCGTTTTTGCCGAAAATTTTCTGCGGTTGGGTTCAAGGCGCGTCATTTAGTTTTCGGGTATGGTTTGGCAGAGGCCACTTTAACAGCCACCAGAACACAACGACGTGTTTTACCTAAATTTAGAAGTTTTTCAAGAAGTGCATTAATGGCTGGTTTTGCATGGCCAAGTATTAATAAATTTGATCGAAGAGAGCTAATCTCCTGTGGGACATCGTTAGAAGACCAAAAGGTTGTGATTGTTGACCCAGAGACAAATATGCCTCTTAGAAACGGGCGTGTTGGGGAAATATGGATCACAGGTCCAAGTATTGCGAAAGGGTATCTGAATAGGCCAGAAGAGACGGAAGAAATTTTCCACGCAAAAATCATAGGGCAAAATGAATCCTATTTACGAACTGGCGATTTAGGTTTTTTATTAAATGACAATTTGTTCTTTTCTGGACGAATTAGTAACGTGATTACCTTACGTGGAAAAACTTATGACCCAGATGATGTCAGTGGTGTTTTAGAAGCAGCATGTTCGGATATTCGTCCAAATGCAACAGCATTTTTCCTTGCTGATTTAGAAGATCCTGTATCAATTACTGTCATCATAGAGTTAATTAAAAAACCAGTAGGTTCATTTGATACAATTGCTCAAATAGCCTATGAAATCATTACTAAAACTTATGATATTTGGCCAAAAACAATTGTGCTGACACGACCAGGTGGGGTATTAAAAACCCCAAGTGGTAAGGCACAAATTGCTAGAACGCGTAAAGCCTTGAACGAAAATGCTTTGCCTGTTATTAAACGATTTGATTATGAGGTTCCTGATCTTCCTCCACCTTTGACATATGAGCAGGCTCGGGTTGAAGTGGAAAAATGGATTGCAGATGCAACAAAAGAGTGGGATGAGGATGTGAAAGAGCTAACGCGTGAAAAGCTAGTGAATAGGGAGGTAGATTCGGAATTGTTGCTCAATTTACGGCGTGATTTTGAATCATATTTTCATATTCAGATTGATCCATCTGAATTTATGGTTGCGTGTCAAAATTATAATGATTTATGTAATTTGTTAGCTAATCAAATAAGTGTAACTGTATCGTAGTTTTACATAATTATAAAAGTTAAGAGGGAATAGAGAATGAGTGAAGATCCTAAAGTTAAAGTTGAAGGCTTTGAACGTATTAAATTAAAAACACGCGAAGAAAAAGAAACGCTTGACTCAACTGAAACATCAAATTTACAGGCAACAAAAGAAGATTCTACAACCCAGCCTATTATTGAAGATCTCGCTAAAAGGTTTTCTCCTCAGATCGGTGGGGAAAGCAATGTTTCTAATCAATCCACGCCAGAAGATTCTGTTGGTTCAGCTCAGCCACAATCAAATACAGAAGGAAGTTTAGTTCAACCACCACTAAATCCTACTCAAGATGCAGGTTCAGGAATTGCTTTTGACTTTAATTTTGCGATGCGTGTTTCAGTTCCAAAGCCAGCGGAAGGTGAAGGTTGGCGTATTCAGTTATATGATCTGGATACAGAGGTTGCGCTATTAGATCAGCCCTGTTTTGATGTAGGGCATGCTGCCACAGCAAAACATCATTTTTTAAATGGAAGAATTACAGTTTCAAAGATTCTTAAAAATGGGAAAATCGAAGATGTCTTTACTCACCAGTATAATGCTGAAAATAAGGATGTACTAATTGTTTTTCCAGTAGGATCTCTAGGGGATTCCTTAGGATGGATGCCTTATGCTGAGAAATTTAGAAAAAAGCATCGCTGTAACTTGACACTTGCGATTGCTTTGCCGTTGATTGAGCTATTTGAAAAATCTTATCCCGAAATTAAATTTGTCGATGCTATAGAATATGCGAAAAAAGAGCCAAAAGATCCTTATTATGCCTCTTATTACATAGGATTATTCTTTAAAGACGAAGATAATCATTGGCAACCTGAGGACTTTAGACAAGTTGGATTACATCGTACTGCAGGTTATATTTTAGGAGTGGATCCAACAGAAGAGCCTCCAAAACTTACATATAGTGATGATACAAGGCCGATAGAAGAGCCATATGTTGTTATTGCTTCTCAAGCTTCAACACAATGCAAATATTGGAACAATCCTTTTGGATGGTATCATGTAATTAAGTTCCTAAAGTCAGTTGGGTATCGTGTTATTTGTATTGATAAAGAGGCCGTTTTTGGCCGTGATTTGGTTTGGAACTATATTCCTAATGGTGCAGAGGATCAAACAGGAAATCGTTCTTTGGCAGAAAGAGCACGTTGGTTAAAGCATGCGGAATTCTTCGTTGGATTATCTTCTGGTTTAGCATGGTTGGCATGGGGGGCTGGTATTCCTGTCGTGATCATTTCTGGTTTTACTCATCCATCGACTGAGTTTGATACGCCTTATCGTGTCTTTAGTACTCACGTTTGTAATAGCTGTTGGAATGACGTTCGGTATCAGTTTGATCATAGTAACTATTTATATTGTCCTAAACATCAGAATACACCTCGTCAGTTTGAATGTACGAAAGGGATTTCACATCAACATGTTATTAAAACAATTTTGCAAATTCCAGGATGTCGATCAGAAGTAATTAATAACGCCTAAAGATAGATTAAAAAAACATTCAAGTTATTACACTTGAATGTTTTTAGTTTTGTTAAGTTCTATATTTTAGACAAGCAAACCATATAGTTAATCTTTACATTTTGTGAGATTTTCCACCCATTAGGCCTCATTGCTAAACCAGCCATGTCGACAACGCGTAATCCTGCATGATGCGCCATCTTTCCAAGTTCAGCAGGTGTAATAAATTGCTTCCAACTATGTGTTCCAATTGGTAGTTTGCGGGTTAAATATTCTGCACCGACTTTGGCGAATAGAAAAGAGGGAATGTTACGGTTAATTGTTGATAGAAACGCGATCCCATTGTCGGTTAAAAGTGCAGAAATATTTTGCACGAATTGTTCTGGGTCATTAACGTGTTCGAGTAGCTCCAAAGCGGTAATGACCTGATATTGTTGTTTTTCTTCCACAAGCGCTTCGATGGTTCCTACACGATACGTAATATGACCACTCTTAGGTGGAAGGGGAATGGTATCCAGATGATGTTGTGCAGCTTGGATCACCTCTTTTCCTGCATCAACACCCAATATATTATATCCCAAAGAAGCAAGACCCTCACTGGCTATCCCAACCCCACAACCAATATCGAGAATAGGTCGGTTAGGATCAAGGGGATATGATTTTAAAAATTGTTGGATCCACTCGACCCGAAGTGCATTCATTTCATGGAGTGGGCTCATTGGGCCTGTTCGATTCCACCATTCACTCGCAATGGCATTAAATCGATTAATTTCATCCTCTTTTACAGAATTCTTTTGATTGTCTGGATCATGTGGTGTAACGGTGGACATAATGTGGCCTTTCACAGGGTCGTCAAGTAAAATTAATCAAATTATAAACAAAAAAAGAAGTCAATAGTTTGATTATCAATTATAACTAGGTTAAGTATTCAGTTAACGATATTTTCAATACATAAAGTTTATATTTTCATTATGTAAAGAGTAATAATGAAAATAATGATTGCGGAGTTTGCTTTTTATGCCTCTTAGTGCCCCTAGAATAGTAATGAAGTTTGGTGGAACCTCTGTTGCCGATCTGGATCGAATTCGCAATGTTGCAAAAACGGTAAAAAAACAAGTTGATGCCGGATGTGAAGTAACGGTTGTAGTTTCTGCGATGTCTGGTGTCACGAACCAGTTGGTTGGTTATTGTGAGTCTTTAAATCCTTTGTTTGACCCTTGTGAGTATGATTCAATTGTTGCCACGGGTGAACAAGTAACCAGTGGATTATTGGCAATCGCGTTGCAAAATCTTGGTGTTCAATCACGTTCGTGGGCTGGATGGCAAATACCGATCCTGACCGATGATGCACATAGTAAGGCAAGAATTCAATCTATCGATTCGTCTAAGCTCATTGAATGTATGCAATCAGGTGTTGTGCCAGTGGTTGCGGGATTTCAGGGGGTTGATGAAAATGGACGCGTTGCAACCCTAGGTAGAGGCGGATCAGATACATCAGCGGTTGCTTTGGCAGCAAGTATGCAGGCAACACGTTGCGATATTTATACAGATGTTGATGGAATTTACACAACAGACCCAAGAATAGTTAAAAAAGCAAAGCGCATTCCTGCGATTGCTTATGAGGAAATGTTAGAGTTAGCTTCCGTTGGGGCAAAAGTGTTACAAACGCGTAGTGTAGAATTGGCGATGAAAGAGCAGGTTCGCGTCCAGGTGTTATCAAGTTTTGATGATAATCCAGCGCCAATGGAAAATTCGCTGCCTGGATCTTTGGTTGTAAGTGAGGATGAAATTATGGAAAAAGAACAAGTTACTGGTATTGCATATTCTTTAAATGAAGCTAAAGTTGTTATTAAAGATATTCCCGATCATCCTGGCATTGCAGCATCTGTCTTTGCCCCCTTGGCACGTGAAAATGTAAATGTTGATATGATTGTTCAAAGCAGTGGTAGTAATCAAAAAACAGATATGACTTTTACAGTTCCCAAGACGGATTTGTTAAATGTTCAACAAATTCTAGAGCGTGAAAAAGAAAAGATTGGTTTTGCAGAAATGTTAACCGATGATGATGTTGTAAAAATCAGCGTTGTTGGTATTGGAATGCGTTCCCATACTGGGGTTGCAAATACAATGTTTAAAACATTGGCAGAGCGATCAATTAATGTTCAAGTGATTTCTACCAGTGAAATAAAAGTGTCTGTGTTGGTTGCTGCTGAATATGTAGAACTTGCTGTTCGTGCTTTACATACTGCTTATGGATTGGATGCCCAATAATGCAACATAATGCTGTTGATGTGACGGACTTAGATAAAGATGCACAAAGCGAACTTGCTTCTTTGTGGAGCAGAGGAACCGAGTTTTTAGGCAGTGAAGTTGCTATTTTGGGCGGGGCAATGTCTTGGGTCAGCGAACGTAATCTTGTTTCCGCCATTTCGAATGCTGGTGGTTTTGGTGTTATTGCTTGTGGGGCAATGGATCCTACATTGTTAGAAGCAGAAATCGCTGGCACACAAGCCATGACAACCAAGCCTTTTGGCGTTAACTTAATTACAATGCATCCTCAGTTAAATGAGCTGATTGATGTTTGTTTGAAATTACACGTCAAGCATATTGTTTTAGCTGGTGGTGTCCCCTCGGGTGCTGCAATAAAAAAAATCAAAGATGGTGGTGCTCAAGTCGTTGCTTTTGCACCTGCTTTGGTTTTGGCAAAACGGTTAATTAAAATGGGTGCAGATGCTATTGTGATTGAAGGGGCTGAGGCTGGTGGACATGTTGGTCCCGTTTCTTTGACAGTGTTAGCTCAGGAGATATTGCCTGTTATTCGTGAGGTGCCAGTATTTATTGCTGGAGGGCTTGGACGTGGAGATGCGATTTTATCTTATCTTGAAATGGGAGCATCTGGAGCGCAATTAGGTACTGTTTTTGCAGCGTCTGTTGAAAGTCAAGCTCACGAAAATTTTAAAAAGGCTTTTGTTAGGGCCGCAGCTCGTGATGCAATTACGACTGTCCAAATTGATGATTCTTTTCCCGTAATTCCTGTTCGTGCGTTGGCCAATCAAGGCACTAAAGAATTTATGAAACATCAAGCAGCCATCATTCAAAAATATCAACGTCAAGAAGTCAGTAAGGAAGAAGCTCAACTAGACATTGAACATTTTTGGGCGGGTGCTTTGCGACGTGCAGTTAAGGATGGAGATATCGAAAATGGTTCCGTGATGGCAGGTCAATCAGTTGGAATGGTTAAAGAAATATTGCCAGTAGAAACAATTATTCATACTCTCGTAAAACAAGCGGTTGACGCTTTGGTGGTCAGACGTCAACGGATTAAACATTCATAATTAACCTTAGGTTGAAAGAAGCATGAGCGACTTGAACCAGCTATATTCTGATAAAAATATTGGGGATACACTTAAAACACGTAGAGAAGAGCAAGGATTAAGCCTTGAAGAAGTTTCTCAACGGTTACGTATTCGTTTGGTGTTTTTAAAAGCATTAGAGGATGGGCGTATCGATCAATTGCCCGGAATTGCTTATGCTTCTGGTTTCTTACGTGCTTATGCTGAATTGTTGAATCTCGATAGTGATGTGCTAGTAAAGCAATTCCGACAAGAAAATAAGGGCAATTCTGAAAAACAACAGCTGATGTTTCCAGCACCCGTTCCACAGAGCGGTGTCCCAGCAGCTGTTATTGTATTTGTTAGTCTTATCATTATGGTTGGTGCTTATATTGGTTGGTATAAAATGTCCGACCATCATCAAGCCCCGCCAGAAGTTATTCCATCACCGCCAACTCAAGCTGAGCAAAATAGCGGAACAACTCAACAAATCTCTCCGCAAATAGCCTCTATTATGCCGACGGATCATCCAGCTCCATTATCTCAGGATAATCAACATGTCGAAGCAAATACCACATCTAATGCGCCTGTGACAAACCAACAGCCCGCTACTGCATTACCGCAGCAGCCACAGCAACCAACAGAGCCAACATCATCACCACCGTCTGCTCCTGATAACAAAGATGTAGCAGCGGCTGAAGCGAAACAACCAGAACAGCCTTTGATGATTAAGGCAATTGCTCCAAGTTGGTTGCAAATCAAAGATAAAGAAGGGCATGTTTTATACCAAAAAGTCTTGAAAACAGATGAAACTTGGCAGGTCCCTAGTGACAAAGATGAAGTCATTATGACGATTGGAAATCCTGGTGTTGTTGTTTTACAGAAAGGTGAAATACAATCATCGCCTTTGGGGAAAAAGGGTAAAACATTACGTCGATTTGTTTTAGATTCATTCAAAATAGACAAATTATTACACCCATCTGATGAGAAAATTGCGGATAAACCCGTATCTAACAACGTGGTAACTAGAAATAAAAAGCCTGTCGTATCAAAACCTGCTACTCGTTCTAACCATGATGTATCTGCAGATGATCTAAACGCAAAGCAACTTAATCGTTGAGGATATCGTGAAGAAGAATTGTAGTTTCGGTAAGGAATACTTATAATAAATAGACTGGTAAATAGGATTATATAGCGAATTTTTTGGATTATTTGATATATTTAAAGATCATTTTGGAGATTAGAGTTAAATGAGTTTACGCCCATATCAGCATATCGAACGCAATAAAACTCGTCAGATTCATGTTGGATCTGTACCCGTTGGTGGTGATGCACCGATCAGCGTACAAACAATGACGAACACGTTGACCAGTGATGCCAAAGCAACCATTGCACAAATTAAACGTGCAGAAAAAGTGGGTGTGGATATTGTTCGTGTTTCTTGCCCGGATGAAGCAAGCACAGCAGCATTAAAAGAAATCGTTCAAAATGTAAATGTGCCGATTGTTGCCGATATTCATTTCCATTATAAAAGAGCAATTGAAGCTGCTAAAGCAGGGGCTGCATGTTTGCGCATTAATCCTGGTAATATTGGCAGTGCAGAACGCGTACGTGATGTGATTAAAGCTGCAAAAGATTATAACTGCTCCATCCGTATTGGGGTGAATGCTGGATCTTTAGAAAAGCATTTGTTGGAAAAATATGGTGAGCCTAACCCTGATGCGCTGGTCGAAAGTGCATTAGAGCACGCAAAGATATTAGAAGATAATGATTTTCGTGAATTTAAAATTAGTGTGAAAGCTTCTGACGTTTTCTTGGCTGTTGAATCTTATCGTCAACTATCTGAAGCATGTGACTATCCTTTACATATTGGGATTACCGAAGCGGGTGGTAAACGTGCAGGAACCGTGAAGTCTTCGATTGGTTTAGGTTCTTTGCTATGGGCAGGAATTGGGGACACGATGCGTGTTTCATTATCTGCAGAACCAGAGGAAGAGGTTGCTGTTGGTTGGGATATCTTAAAAAGTCTTGGGTTGCGTCATCGTGGGGTTCATGTGGTCTCTTGCCCATCTTGTGCGCGCCAAGGATTCCAAGTTATTCCAACGGTTGCTAAGCTTGAAGAACGTTTGGCTCATATTGAGACACCGCTTTCTCTCTCTGTGATTGGCTGTGTGGTTAATGGTCCTGGTGAAGCAACCATGACAGACGTTGGGGTTACGGGGGGTGGTTCTGGTCGTCATATGGTGTATATGGCGGGTAAACAGGATCATACGGTGCCTGCAGAAGATATGATTGACCATATTGTTGAATTGGTAGAGAAAAAAGCAGCAGAGATTGAAGCTGAAAAAGCCGCAGCCAAAGCTAAAGCAACAACTAAATAATTTTATAAACTATAAGGCAGGATAAAAAGCGTGAGTGTGGTAAAGCCCGTTCGTGGAACGCATGATTTAATTGGTGAAGATTCAAGACGTCATCAACATGTTATACAAGTTGCAAAAAAAGTAACTTCTTTATATGGGTTTGAAGAGTGGATTACTCCTGTTTTTGAAGAAACGGCTGTGTTTGCACGTTCTTTGGGGGAAACATCGGATGTTGTTTCCAAGGAAATGTATTGTTTTGAAGATCGTGGAGGGGATTCATTAACATTGCGCCCAGAGGGAACCGCTGGGATTTGTCGTGCGTTGGTTACAAATGGACTAACACAGTCTTTACCACAAAAGGCTTTTTATACTGGGCCGATGTTTCGCTACGAGCGTCCTCAAAAAGGACGGTATCGCCAATTTCATCAAATTGGTGCCGAGTTATTAGGAACTTCCACACCTTTTGCTGATGCGGAAATGATTGCGATGGGATATCATATTCTGCGTGAGCTTGGTATTGCCGATGATGTGGTGTTAGAGTTGAATACACTGGGCGATATTGCTAGCCGTAAAGCGTGGAGAGAGGCTTTGATTTCTTATTTCCAAGCTTTTCAATCTCAGTTATCAGAAGATAGTCGTAATCGTTTGGAAAAAAATCCGCTACGTATTTTGGACAGCAAATCGCCTGAAGATCGGGCATTATTAGCAAATGCCCCTGCATTAAAGGATCATATGACTCCTGAAGCGCAGACATTTTGGGATCAATTGAGAGTGGCGTTGGATCAGTTTAAAATTCCGTTCAAAGAAAATCCTTATATTGTTCGTGGCTTGGATTATTATAGTCATACGGTGTTCGAGTTTGTAACCACCAAATTAGGTGCACAAGGTACTGTCTTGGCCGGTGGACGTTATGAAGGTCTGGTTGAAGAAATGGGCGGCCCATCAGTGCCATCAATCGGTTGGGCAGCTGGGGTTGAACGTTTGGCGTTATTGCTAGAAGAAAGCCCAAAAGTTGCCGCACCTGTCGTTATCATTCCACTTTCCAATGAAGTGCATGATGTTGCATTCTCTGCATTACAAGTGTTGCGTTATGATGGTATTTATGCCGAGATTGCCTATAAAGGGAACTTGCGCAAACAAATGGAACGTGCAAATAAACAAAATGCACCCTTAGCATTATTAATCGGTGACGACGAAGCACAAAAACAAGTGGTGCAAGTAAAAGACTTAATCTCTGGCGAGCAAGCTGAAGTTGCAATAACGGATCTTGTTACGCATTGTAAAATGAAATTGGCGAAATAATCGATGTCTTCTGAAGAATTTTCTGTAAGTTTTAATGATCGTTTGGATAAAATTGTTGCTCGTTCAGAAGAGCTGCAACATATTTTATCCACTGAGATTTCAGGTGACGAATTTATGGAAGCGTCTCGTGAGTATGCTGACTTAAATAGAATTGTTGAGTTGGTTCATGCGTTGCGTAATGCTGAACAAGAAACCAAAGCCGCTGAGGAAATGTTACAAGATCCCGAGATGAAAGATCTTGCCGAAGCTGAATTGGAATCATTAAATGAACAAATACCACAGTTAAGACATGATATTCGGTTGGCGATGCTTCCCAAAGACAAAGCTGATGAAGGGAATGCTATCTTGGAAATTCGTCCTGCTGCGGGTGGCGACGAAGCTGGGATATTTGCAGCTGAGTTATTTGGTGCCTATCAACGATATTCGGATATGAATGGCTGGCGTTTCGAGGTCATGGAATATGACGATACAGGCGTTGGTGGGATCAAAGGAGCGATGGCTTCGATTTCTGGAAATAACGTATTTGCACGATTAAAATATGAGTCAGGCGTTCATCGTGTGCAACGTGTCCCTGCGACAGAAAGCCAAGGGCGTATTCATACGTCAACTGTGACGGTGGCGGTATTGCCTGAAGCAGAAGAGGTCGATGTTGATATTGATGAAAAAGATTTGCGTATTGATGTCTATCGTGCCTCTGGTGCGGGTGGTCAGCACGTTAATAAAACCGAGAGTGCGGTGCGTATTACCCATATGCCTTCGGGTGTCGTAGTGGCGATGCAGGAAGAAAAAAGCCAGCATAAGAATAAAGCCAAAGCGATGAAAATCTTGCGTGCGCGTTTGTATGAACAACAACGTGCTTCACTACATGCTGATCGTGCAGCAGATCGTCGTTCTCAGGTCGGAACGGGTGATCGTTCTGAACGTATTCGTACTTATAACTTTCCACAAGGTCGCGTAACCGATCATCGGATCAATTTAACCTTGCATAAAATTGATCGTATTATGCTGGGCGAGCTTGATGAAGTTGTCGACAGCTTGGCGCAAGAAGAACAATCAAGATTACTGGCTGCTGAAGAAGCAATGTAAGGTTCGATGATTTTGATATGATGATACGATACCTCATATTGGGCTTATAGGCTTAGTATGAGGTTTTTTGCTTTATAATCTGTTCAAGTTGTTGAATGAGTACTTGGATTTTATCTATCATATAGTTTGGAGACCAATCATCATCTTTTAAAGGAATTATAATGTCTTGCCAAAATGAAAATTCCGTTTTGATAATATTAATCGTGGATAAGCTATCGTAACGTTTGATAAGAATTTTATGTAATTCATCAATCTGATGTTTTTCATACCTATAGGAACTATTCATGAAGCTTTCTTTGATTTGTTTATCAAAAATAGCTTGCTGAGTATATTGACTTGAATTACATAAATATTCCTCTAAATCGGCATAGTTGTTCTTATCTAGTGATTCTGTAATGAAAAACGGTTGAGTTGTTTCAATAATATCATGAATAGTTTCCAATAATTGTTTGAGGTTATACTTTTGCAAAGGTTGAGAATATTCTTTTGTTGCGTCGATATGTGTTTCAATAGCCACTTTTATATAATGCCAAAATAAGAATTCTGGTGTCATATAAAAACATGTAACTTGCTTGTTAAGCCTATCATTCGTCAAATAACGTTGTTTTAATATTTGATTAAAATTGAATAATTGATTGTTATCTAGTCCAAATAAAATATCAATAAGTTTTTCTTTTTCAATTTTATGAAAAATAGGTTTCCATATTATATTAGGGTTCAATAATAGATTGATTGATTTTTCACGTGTATCCTCATGTAGTGCTTGTAGGACAGAAGTAATTTGCTCCTCTTCTTGTTCTTTCTTGATATGTTTTATAATTTCTTTTCGTTTATTACGAAATAAAGACCATATTTCTTGAAAAGTAAAATCTTCGTCAAGATAATAACCATATCCTGTTTGGTTGTTGAACTCGAAGTTAAGAGATTCTCCTTTATATATATTCTGCCATTCACCGATCCAATAAGGAGTGAATTCATTCAAAGATTTTTGAGCGGTTGATTTGATTGTTTCTATGTGAATATCGATCAAGCCATTATTAGACCATGAAATCATGAGTTGAATGATATGAAGCAAGTCATAGAAAGGCTCTTGTTTAAAAGATAAAAAATTTTTTACTAATCGTTGTGACAAACTTTGAAAATCCTCTTCACTCAGAGCAGGAAAATGATAGGATTGCATCCATAATGGTTGTTGTAGTTTGGGTATAAAATAAATGAGTTGATTGGTAGCTTGTGTAATATTAGCCATTTTATTGGTAAAAAGAATATCAAACCAAATACTCAATGAGTATAACCATGTTTGTATTTGATATTTTTTACTGGTGTCTTTGAATTTGTTATCGATTTTATTTGTTTCGCGTAAGTGTGTTCGTACGGCTTCTCTTAAAGAGTCTGTTATTCGTTTAAACTCATACGGATTTGATTCCTCTTGGGGTTCTGAAGATGGGAGTAATGTTTCAAATATTTGTTTGGTTAAATCATTTCTATAGATTGCTAATTTTACCCCTATAAACGTGCGAATTAATTCTTTGACAAATTGAGGGTGTTGTTGGTGCTTTTCCTCTAAATTATCAAGTAAATACGTAAAATCATCTAATGCTTGTTTTAACTGCCTAAGATTGATAGAGGTTTGAGTCTTATAGACTTCTTTTAAAATATAGTCATGCTCTAATAATAAGTTTTGATAGGGGTTATTTTGGATAAAGTATGACAAAGTATCATCAAAATCGCTTTGAACTTCAAAAGTTTTACTAATAACTTTTTCTTTAAATTTTATATATATTTCACGATTTTTAAGATCGTCTTCACTGGTATAGGGTTTGGTTTCTGATGTTTCTTCCTTTTGCTCTTGTCTTGTAAATTCTTTGGTAAGCTCGTCTTCGTTGGCAATTAAGATGACTTTGATATGATCTCTTTCAACGAATGCATTAATATGACCTAATAGTTCTTTAAGAGGAATATCGGTGCGTTCTAGGTCATCAAAGACAAAAATAATATTGCTTTTGTTTTTACTAAATAAGAGTTTTTCTAGTTTTTTAGATAAGTTCTTTGATGCCTCTTGTAGTTTATCTTGTTTTATTTTAATTGGAACATCAAAGCAATTCCATACTGTTCCTGCCACAGCTAATGTTTTTCCAAGTATTCTTGCGCTTTGTCCCAATCCAGGTTCTAAAGAATAACAGATTTCTTGACTGATTTGATCGTCCAGGTCAGCAATCGTTTTTAAACCAAACACACTCATTTTAAAGATATATTTTTGTTGTTCCTTTTCTGCTTTTTGCTTTTCTTCTGCATTTATTTTTGCAATAAACTGGTCAATATAATATGTTTTGCCACATCCCCATGACCCTGTTAATAAAATAGCTGAATCAGCGGGTTCTTCTTTATTGATATAATAGGTTAAATAGTCAGTAATATGCTGATTTTGATCTGAATTATTATTAGAAGTTTTTGTCATGATGCAATCTATGTTATGGTTCACGGATGATTAAAATAGTTTATCACAACTCCGAAATAACTTGATTGTTTTTTCATTCATTTATTTAAAATATTAAAAGTTTATGATGATGCAAAATGCACAAACCTCTTTGGGATTATTAATACAAGAAGGTGAGCAGCTTTTGAAAGCTGCAGAGATAGAAGATCCGAGGCGAGAGGCTCAATTACTCATTGCCGCAGCTCTACAAAAAAGCATGACTGAAATTTTCATGATGGATAAAAATACGCTGATAGATCCTGTATTAATCCGCCAATATTTTTCAAGGCGTGGCAAGCGAGAGCCTTTTGCTTATATTGTCAACGAACAAGGATTTTGGAGTTTAGATTTAGCGGTCTCCCCAGCAACACTGATTCCTAGGGCTGATAGTGAGTCTTTAATCGAAGTATTATTGGAGTTATTGCCAGATCGTCAAAACTCTTATCGTTTTTTGGACTTGGGAACAGGAACGGGATGTCTATTATTGGCTGCATTATCTGAGTATCCTAATGCTTTTGGTGTAGGGGTTGAGAAAATCCCCCAAGCTGCTTTGTTGGCACATAAAAATGCCCAATATTGTAAACTACAAGATAGAGCTTCATTTGTAATAGGGAATTGGGCAGATGCTGTGCAAGGTGAATTTGATGTGGTTTTGTCTAACCCGCCATATATTCGTAAAAAAGAGCTGTTAGAGTTAATGCCAGAGGTACAGCAATATGAGCCCATGTCCGCTTTGGATGGCGGAGTTGATGGTTTGGACGCGTATCGATATATTTGTAATCAGGCAATTGATTTATTATCAAATAGTGGTATATTGGTTTTAGAGCTTGGTATAAAGCAAGATATAGAGGTTTCTAATATTGCTTTATTAAAAGGGTTATCTGTTGTGAAAAAACAACAAGACCTAAATGGTTGTATCAGGGCTCTTGTTTTATCTCGTTAAACCTTATACAAGGATGTGGCAATTATAAAATTGCTAGGTAAAATAATTATAATGGATATTACCTAATTAGAGTTAAGTGAATTAATTGTTTTTGTGATGAAATCGCAAATGAAAATCAATTAATATACTGAAAGATTCATATTTTTATTATGACATTTAAATAGTGACTTTTCAGAACTTAGTTCCGAAATTTAAAGCTATTGCGAATAGGAAAGCACAGCGACACCTTATGAATACAAAACGTATGCGAAGCCGTTACCATCGACCTGGTAATGGGGGTTCTCGTCATCAAAATGGACAGACCTCATTTAATCGAAATCATGTTTTCGACAGTAACGGGCCAGATACACGTATCCGTGGAACAGCTCAACAGCTTCATGAAAAATATCTTCAACATGGTCGTGATGCTTTAAGTTCTGGGGATCGCGTCGCTGCAGAGAGTTTTTTTCAATACGCCGAGCATTATTCTCGTATCTTAATTATGATGAATCAATCTGCTCAACAGCGCCAGCAACAACGCCCTCAACATCATAATAATGGTGGATATTCCGAAAACTCTGGTGAGAATACGCCTGCTGTTTCTTCGTCTGAAGAACAATCACAACCACAACCAGAAGAAGTGGTAGTTGAAACAGTTGAAGTTATTGCAGAACAACCTGTTGAAGCCCCCGCCGTTGCTGAAGAAAGTGCCGAGCCAGCACCTGTTCGCCCAGCTCGTCGTGGCAGACCTGCACGCTCTGTTGCAGCGAAAAAGAAATTGCAAGAAGAGAGCAATTAAAAATAATTTTAAAGACGAGTGAAAAAGGCTTGACTTTCTATATGAAACAAGAGTAATTAAAGCTCGTCTTTAGATTATATCAAGGCGGCGTAGCTCAGTGGTAGAGCAGGGGAATCATAATCCCTTGGTCGGTGGTTCAAATCCGCCCGTCGCTACCATATAATTATATTATATGGTGCTTAAATTAAATTATATTTCATTTAAAATGTGATCAGGTAAAGTAAATCGTTTACGAACATTTACATATAAATATCTCTTATATTTTACAGCGCAAATCTAAAATATATTTTCGCTATATTAAAAATCTAACAATTTTCTTTAACTTTTAAGATTTCATACTAAAGTTTTCAATAATTTTAGTAATTAATTATGATTGATTTGCGTACATTAAGTAAGTAATGGTCATATTTATTTCTTATGAAGAAAATAATCTCTTAATTTAAGTAAGAAAGTAACAAATATTTTATTTATGGTTAAATGAATAAAAAAATTCTTACTTGCCTATTCTGGTATTTCTTTTAAATGCATAAGCAGCAGACAAGCCAACACAAGCTTCTGAAGCTATGATGCAAGCAACAGAGAAAAAGTTTTTTCCAAAATATTGCGCTGAAGGAGTAAAAGGTTTGGCTGCTGAAGTCGATAATTGTTATTTTGAAAATCAGAGCTCTAACCCAGAATAAGAAAAATGTTTGATTACCGACATGGTGGTTTCAAAATTAATACAATTTAATAATGATCGTTCTTTTGCACTCGGTCAATCAATCAAATATAATATGCTTTTTTTACTTCTGTGGAAGCTGAAAAACGAGCTAGCCATTTTATAAAAGAAAATACTCAATTTAAAGATTATACTATACTTGAATTTGCTACATATTTAACAAATTCAAACAAGAGAATGTCTAAAGATTATGTTGAATTAGATAAAAAACAAATGGAGATTGTTCTGCCTTCTTCAAACCTTAATAGACATAAATAAATCTTATCATTCTTGCTTATAGTTATTTTAATCATAAGCGTTTAACGTCATTTTGGTTTATATTCATTCATATCAATCAGTTTGTTTCAATTTTCGATATGAATGAATAAACAATATTATGATGGGTTAGAATGCAGCTTGGAATCTTGCGGCAACAGCATCTAGATTTCTGCCTCTGATATTCAAAGGATTATTAGGTGTAGAGCTCGTCATGACATGATCATAATTCAAAGAGACTCTGAAATGTGGGTTTGGATACCAGTTTACACCGCCAGTCCAGACGGTTTGTTTACCACCTTGCACACCATCAGAAGCGTTTTTATGGCTATTTAAATCGAGGACACTCCATCGGCCACTGATTTCCACAGCACCCCAATGATTTTGTTTTGGATCAAAATCATATTCAACTGCGGGCGAACGGAATGCAGCAGAACGAATATCGTAGCTTCTTGGTTTTCCTAAGATAGTATATGTCAAAGATGTATAGTATCCATCGAAATTCAGGCTTCTTTGTCCGCCAGAACGATTGATTCCATATTGAATATATTCACCTTTAGCCAAGAATCGATTCCAACGGAAAGCCAGTTCTGGGCCTGCTTCCCAAACATTACTAACATTATCCAAAGCACCTGTTCTTATTAATGTTTCTTGCGTTAACCTGAACCCAGGAGAGCCAGAAAAGTTATATTGTTTACCCTTGTTGGTTTGTGCAACATTAAATGCGCTGGATGCTGATAGACCTAGATGTAAATCTATGTCTTTGCTAGCATATGGGCGTCCTGCAACACGCAGCATTCCACCTGTTTGGTCTTTGATAATATCGGGATTATCTTTTGTTGCACTATAGGTATGTCCTGTAAAATAACTTCCAACGTACCAACGCTTTCCGTAAGTTACACCACCAATACTGAATCGAGAATCCCCAGCAGCAATACCACGTGCAAGCTCTACCGCAGCAGGACGTTCCATTAATGCGCCTTCGTTTGAACTTTCGGATCCTTCTAAGGTTACGCGAGGTTCAAAAAAACCAAAGGTTAAGATCGTATTTTTTAAACCACCATATTGCATATTGGCTTCGTATAAACCAGCACTTCCGCCGCCAAAATCGGGTGTGATATTTACTGCGAAATCTGTGTATCGGAAGGTGAATGGAATACGAGCACGGCGTAAAGTCTCTCTAAACTGAGAGAATCGACCTTTAGTTTCGCCTCTTCTGTTACCAGAGTTAATATAACTGCCAATATCTTCTTGCAATGCAAGACCAATAGAGAAACTATATCGACCATCATCTGTAGCAATGGTTGGTCTTCCACCAGGAAATCCGATCCGTATACCACCAACATATACGGTTTCATCATGTTTGGTCGCTGAGGAAAATAACGGCATGTTTGGTGACCAAAAGGAAGCACCACGATCGGGTGGGGGCAAACCATCATTATGCAAAAGTTCAATGACTGATTTTTGATTACGATGTGCATCGTCTGCTTGGCTTGCAACGTTTATCATCTTAGGATCTGGTTGCCCAGATGATGTGGTCGTATGAGAAACTAGGGGAGTAGGCTCTGTATCAGGTGCACGTTGTGCAACCATTTTTTTACTTTTTGTATTACGGCTAGCAGTTTGATTTGCTTTTAAGTTTTTTTGTTGAGAGCGTAAGGTTGTAACCTCTTTTTTAAGTGCCATGATCTGTTTATTCATTTCGATCATTTGTTTGTTCAACGCTTTTAACGTTGCTTCCTGACTTGTATCGGCATGTGCTGAAACAAATGGAGCAAATGTTGTACTGATAATAGTCGTCAGTAAAAGTGTACGCTGCAATTTAGTATAGATAGCCATATGAAAACCCTAATTCATTAAGATGATTTTATGGTTTTATTAAATGATTTCTCTTTGATATGGGTTTCATTTTCATAATAGTTTTATGAACCTTATATGACAAATTTCGAAATTGAAGGCTTGTTTTTCATAAAATATTCACACGTATTTTGTTCTTTTTTATGTAAAGTTTGGTTCAGAATAATTTTATGTAACTAAGGAAATATTAATGTCTTTTTTCCAAAATAAGAATCTTCGTATTGTTTCTGTTGTTGGGCTTTCTTTTGCTTTTTTTGCTGCGGTTTTACCAAATGTTAAAGCTCAAGATGTCGTAACCATTACAGGTGTAGGTTCCAGCTTTGCAGCACCTTTGTATCAAAATTGGGCAGCAAGTGCTGTAAAAGATATTAACATCAAAGTTAATTATCAACCTTTGGGATCGAGTGCAGGTAAAAATCAAATTATTGCAAAAACTGTAAATTTTGGTGCGTTGGATATGGCGACCCCTATTGAACAATTAACCAAAGAAGATTTAGTCCAATTTCCAACGGCTATTGGTGGTGTCGCTGTGGTTGTGAATGTTCCTGGGTTAAAAGAAGGTCACCTACGTTTGACGGGGGATATTGTTGCTGATATTTATGCAGGTAAAGTTACCAAATGGAACGATCCTCGTATCGTAGCAATTAATAAAGAAATTACGTTACCAGCGATTGATATTGCGCCTGTTTATCGTGCTGATGGTTCTGGAACAACGCAAGTTTTTACGTCTTACTTGTCAAAAGAATCTGCAAATTGGAAAAAGGCTTATGGATCTAATACGTCCATTGCTTGGGCTGTGGGTATGGGTGGTCGTGGCAATGGAGCAGTTGCTTCTATGGTTAAGAATATTCAAGGCGGAATTGGATATGTTGAATATGCTTATGCTTTGCAGAATCATCTAAATACAGCACAGTTAAAAAATGTGGCAGGTGATTTTGTTTCTATTAATGAAGATTCAATTAAAGCTGCTGCAAAAGCTGCAGATTGGGTTCATGCGAAAAATTATGATGTTGATTTGATCGATACAAAAGATGCGGCTTCTTGGCCGATTGTTTCAACAACTTATGTATTAGTTCCAGCACAAAATAAAAACTCTCAAGAAGTTACAAAATTTTTCAGATGGGGATTTGAGCATGGTGATGCGATTGCTAATCAGCTCCATTACATTCCTTTGCCTGTTGTTGTTAAAGAAAAAATCGAAAAAACTTGGGAATATGCTGGTGTTGCTGGGAAAGAGGCAAAGGCAAAATAATGTTGCTGAAGCAAGCAGGATATAGAAAAGATAAAAAAATCATACCTTATTTATTTACATCATTGATGTGGTGTGGTGGTGCATTGATTTTTTTAATTTTCTTGGGGCTCATTTTCGAGCTGTTCTGGCAAGGGAAACAAGCTTTTTCTGTCTTTGGTTTTCATTTTATAACTTCTACGGATTGGAATCCTGGGGAACAGCAATTTAGTGCTGGGGCTGCTTTGGTCGGAACGTTAGTCAGTTCTTGTATCGGGGTGGTTTTGGCACTTCCTTTGTCCTTTGGATGTGCGTATTGTTTAAATGAGCTGATGCCACAACGGTTTTCGAAATATATTACAGCCTCTATACAATTATTGGCTGCTATTCCTTCTATTATTTTGGGAATGTGGGGATTTTTCATTTTAGTCCCATTAATGTCTCAATATGTTCAGCCTTTTTTAAAAAATATTTTTGGTAATGTACCATATATAGAGCTTCTTTTTTCAGGTGGAACTTATGGTATTGGTATTTTAACGGCTGGATTAATCCTGGCAATTATGATTACGCCGTTTATTACCGCAATTATGCAAGAATCCTTTGCCAATACTCCCGTAATGCTTAAGGAAAGTGCCTATAGCTTGGGTGCAACCCGGTGGGAAGTCATGCATCAAGTGATTGTTCCATGGGTACAAAAGGGTGTTGTTGGTGGGGTCGTTCTGGGATGGGGACGTGCTTTGGGTGAGACAATGGCGGTTACTTTTGTCATTGGAAATGCCCATCATGCTAGTTGGTCTTTGTTTATGCCAAGCAATACAATTGCGTCTTTGATTGCATTGGAGTTTTCAGAAAGCGCCGCAGGCAGCTTAAAAATGTCATCTTTGATGGCGTTGGGTGCGGTATTGATGGTTATTTCTTTTGTTGTATTGTTTTGTTCTCAGCTTTTATTAAAGCAAGTCTTAAAGTCTCGATAGGATAGAGTAGAAATGGCACAAGACGTTAAAAAATTACAAGGGCGTACAAATCATCTAATCACGTGGCGATTTATAAAAAATCGTTTGATGACGGTTTTTGCTTTTAGCACTATTCTGGTTATGCTTTGTATTTTAATATCAGTTTTAATTACATTATTTATTAATGGCCTATCTGGCCTATCCTTTTTTACATTGACGCATATGACGGCACCTCAGGGATTGCCTGGTGGGTTACTAAATCCTATACTAGGTAGTATGATTCAGGTCGGTATTGCAATCATTATTGCTGTTCCAACAGGAATATTGGGAGGTATCTTCCTGGCTGAATGTAGTAATAAAAAGTTGAGTACGATCATCCGTTTTATTGCAGATATTATGATGTCAGTGCCGTCGATTTTAATTGGGTTATTTGTTTATATTTTGTTGGTAATGACGATGGGATATTCAGCATTAGCAGGCTCGGTGGCGTTGGCATTATTGGCGTTGCCAGTGATTGCTCGTACTACTGAAGAGGCATTGAACATGGTTCCATCTGCTATTCATGAAGCCGGTTTTGCGCTTGGTGCCCCTAAATGGAAAGTCATTTTGTTTATCTGTTTACCTGCTGCCAAAGGTGGCATCATTACAGGTATATTGCTTTCTATATCAAGAATGGCTGGGGAAACAGCACCGTTGCTCTTTACCTCTTTGGGCAATTCGGATTGGAGTTGGAATATTCTGAAACCGATGGCAAGCCTGCCATTAACAATTTATCAATATGCAGATTCTGCAGATGACACATGGATTAAACTTGCATGGACAGCAGCCTTATTAATCACTTTTTTTGTCTTATGTTTAAATTTAATTGCTCGAATATATGTAGATAGACATCGGAAAAAGGATTAACTTAATATGACCGATAATCAGGTTGCCATTTCAATTCAAAAGGTTGATTTCTATTACGGTGCATATCATGCCCTCAGGAATATTAACTTTGATATTAATGCAAAAAAAGTTACCGCAATGATTGGTCCTTCAGGTTGTGGAAAGTCAACATTGTTACGAATGTTAAACAGGATGTATGATTTATATCCAAATCAATATGCAAAGGGCAATATTCTGTTTGATGATGTGAATATCTTGGACAAAGATATTGATTTAAATATTCTGAGATCACGTATTGGAATGGTTTTTCAAAAGCCAACGCCATTTAGTATGTCGATTTACGAAAATATTGCGTTTGGGATTAAACTATACGAGCGCCCTTCATCTGCACGGATACAGGAAAAAATTGAAACAGCACTTCGTCAGGTGGCATTATGGGATGAGGTCAAAGATCGTTTACATCGTTCAGCTTTGGGACTATCAGGCGGACAGCAACAACGATTATGTATCGCCAGGGCTTTGGCGGTGGAGCCAGAAGTGCTGTTGCTGGATGAACCAACATCAGCATTGGATCCGATTTCCACCGCGAAAATAGAAGAGTTGTTGGATATTTTAAAAGAAAAATATACGATTGTATTAGTGACCCATAATTTACAACAAGCAGCACGTTGTGCGGATAATGTTGCTTTCTTTTACTCTGGTGGGCTAATTGAAGTTAATGATGCCGCAACATTATTTACAAAGCCAGCTCAGGCCAAAACGCATGATTATATTACTGGACGTTTTGGATAATAAAGGAATGATATAAAATGGTGGATAAACTTCCAGAACATACAGTCAGCCGTTATGAGCAAGAGCTGGAACAACTACGAAGTATGATTTTACGCATGTTTGGTATGGTCGAAAATCAGTTGACACAAACATTGGTTGTATTGCGTGATCGTAAAATTGATACTGCTTATGAAATCGCTTTGCATGATATCGAAATCGACGCTTATGAGAAAATGGTTAGTGCCTTTTCTATTCAAATATTAGCATTGCGGTCCCCGATGGCGATTGATTTACGTGAAATAGTCTCAGCATTCAAAGTCTGTGTAGATCTAGAGCGTATTGGTGATTTAATTGCGGGGATGTGTCGTCGTATCGTGCAAATTAAAACGATTAATGAGAATATTCCGTTATCGGGTTTACTGACAATGGGACGACAAGTGCAAGAAAATCTGCGTCAAGTGGTGATTGCAATTACGACGCAAGACCAAAAATTGATGTTACATCTATGGAATGCAGACGATATTGTGGATGATTTATATTTATCTGTTTTTACAGAATTAACCAATTTAATGGAAAAAGATTCACAATATATTTGGGTATGCTCTCATTTATTATTTATGGTAAAAAATTTAGAAAGAATAGGGGATCATATTACTAATATTATCGAGAGTTATTATTATGTTTTTACAGGTGATACACTTCCTTATCAACGTGTAGGTCCTGTTGATGTTATAGAGGACACGATAGAATCGTGATGAATGCTTTGGCAAATATTTTGATTGTTGAAGATGATACGTCGATAGCCTTATTATTGCAGTATAATTTAGAGAAAAAAGGGTATAAAGTTGATGTGGCTGGAAACTACGCGGATGCGTTAACTTATATTCAAAATAATAGCTATTCTGCGTTAATTTTAGATTGGAATTTGCCAGGGGGCACGGGGCTAGATATTTGTCGTTATATTCGTGGGAAAGAGGGAATCTCTGCTTTAGCAGTGATTATGTTGACGGCACGCGGAGAGGAATTTGATGAAATTTCTGCCTTTGATGTCGGTGTCGACGATTTCATTACCAAGCCTTTTAGTATCGATACATTATTACTAAGATTAAAAGCGGTGTTAAGGCGCTCAAGTTTTACCTCAAAGGTTAAAAACGAGGTTTTGCAGTTCGAAGACATTGCTTTTAATATGTTAGAGCACCGAGTATATCGTGGTGAGCGTTTACTTAATTTGGGTCCAACAGAATATAAAATATTAGAATATTTTTTACGAAACCCTAAAAAAGTGTTTTCACGTGAAGAATTACTAAATGCAGTTTGGGGAGAGAATATGAACGTTGAAATTAGAACCGTTGATGTTCATATTTTGCGATTAAGAAAAGAGCTGAATGCAGGTGGGGAACGGGATATTATTCGTACGATTCGATCTGCAGGATATGCGCTTGATGTTCAATAATATTGAATTTGATGTATTATTTGTTTTTATGTTGGGGACTATTATTGGTCTATGTATCTGTTTAATTTTCCAAAAAATTTCTAAAAATATTTCATCCGTTAAAGAGCAATCTCTTATTCAAGATTCAACGAAAGAATTCTTTGGTGCTCTGGATGATCTTAAGAATATTATCGACCATATTTCGCTACCTATTTTAGTGATATCTCATCAAACAGCACCCATTTCAGCCTCGTTAAGAAATCAGTTTAAAGAGCATTTTAAATATTTTACCAATAATATCGCATATGATTTGAATATATATGCTTATAATCATTATAATGACGTATTCTTAGATATTTTACGACATCCATTATTTATACAGACTTTGGAATCTCAGTCTAATGGCTCTGTTGTTGAGATCGAAATCCAGTTTGAACTGCCTAAATTTTATTATTTTAAACTTGTTTTCCATTCGTTCGATCGGCCCGAAACATTGGAGAATATCGTTTTAATCACTATTATTGACCAAAGTCAGTTAATTTCTTTCAATCAAATGCGCACTGATTTTATTGCCCATGCCAGTCATGAGCTACGTACGCCTTTGACATCCTTGGATGGATTTGTCCAAACCTTGTTAACCATGGATAACACCGAGCCTGAAATGCAGCGTAGGTTCTTAGATATTATGCAAATGCAAGTTGGGCGTATGATTCGTTTGACCAATGGATTATTAGCACTATCAAGGGTAGAGCGTGACGAATATAGGCTAATTAAAGAACAGGTCAATTTAAAGGAAGTCTTGAAACAAATACTAGAAGAAGCAAGGTTCAAAATCAAAGATAAAACGGTTGACTTAGAATATAAAGATTCTGTTGAAGGACAAGACGTAGAAATTGATGCAGAAAAAGATCAGCTTTTTCAGATTTTTCATAATTTATTAGAAAATGCCATGCGATATGCACCATTAGGTGACAATCAGGATGCTAAAGTAATTTGTGAAATTGCTTTTTCTGAAGACAGAATAAAGTGGCCGGGTTTAGGATGGGTTGTTTCAATTAAAGATAATGGACCAGGAATTGAAAAAAATCATATTCCACGCTTAACCGAGCGTTTCTATCGCGCGGATGATAAAAATGGTGGAACAGGCTTGGGACTGGCTATTGTGAAACATCTGGTTACTCGCCATAAAGGCAGTATGATTATTGAAAGTCAATTAGGGAAGGGAAGTTGTTTTTCAATATGGTTTCCCATGCACTATACATAAATTTTCAATAGATTAGGGAAGATGGTGCTGTTAGAGAGCGTTATTAACTTATTGATTTAATTAAGTATTCTTTAAATTCAATGAGTTAAACCCCATAATTTTTAACAAAAACATCCTATTTTGCTATATTTTTTAATCTATTTTACACCAAATTACACCATGGTATACTATAAAAATGACTCGTATTTGAAAGTATATTATGGCAACAATTATTAAAAGAAGCGGTTCCTTTCGGGTGCAGATAAGCAGAAAAGGAAAACGTTTATCAGCAACGTTTGATACGAAAGCTCAGGCTGAGATATGGGCTTATCAAATGGAAGCTATGATTTTGAATGATGAAAATCTTGAGCAAGAAATTATAATCGATGAGAATTTGAGCGTTATTGATATTTTTGAAAAGTATAAAAATACGGTTTCGCCTAAAAAAAGAGGGTTCGTTAAAGAAAGGATTCGAATCGAAAAGCTCTGTCGAGATCCTGCTTTTTTACTTCCTATCGAAAAGTTAACCAATAAGGTTATGGCTGTTTGGCGTGATAAAAGATTGACGCAAGTTCAACCATTAACTGTTAAACGAGAGTTAATTTTAATTTCAGCAATATTAAACACAGCAATTAAGGAATGGGGAGTTAATTTACCATACAATCCAGTAAAAATGATTCAGCAACCTAAGAACCCAAGGCCAAGAAATCAGCGAGTATCAGAGGAAAATAAGTTAAAGATTGTTAAACAGCTCGACTGGGATATGAAAACGCCACCCACAACGACAAGTCAGTGGGTAGCTTTTGCTTTTTGCTTGGCTTTGGCAACAGCAATGCGCAGAGGGGAAATATGTTCATTCACCTGGGGGGATTTGTATCTTGAGGAATCTTATATTCATCTTGATATGACCAAGAACGGGGATGAAAGAAATGTTCCTTTGTCAACCAAAGCGAAGTCTTTGTTAAAATTATTAATTCCTCAACAAAAAAATGTCAGGGTCGTTGCTGT
Organism: Commensalibacter communis; assembly: GCF_947179015.1. Lineage (GTDB taxonomy): Bacteria > Pseudomonadota > Alphaproteobacteria > Acetobacterales > Acetobacteraceae > Commensalibacter > Commensalibacter communis. The sequence goes on along the minus strand of NZ_CAMXCM010000007.1, from coordinate 32,618 downwards.
TACCCCAGATGTATTAAGTTCTACATTCAGAAAAGCCAAGATTGCTGTAGGATTAGAAAATATAAGGTTTCATGATGCAAGGCGAGAGGCCACTACACAATTTGCTGAGAAACTTAATCCTTTGGAGGTTGCAGCAATAACTGGACATAAGGATATTAACCAATTGCGAAGTACTTATTATAATCCAGATGCAAGTAAATTAGCAAAGAAACTTGATTAAAGGATGTTATACATTTTTCTTTTCCGTCCTCTGGCTGGTTTATTGTTGTTATCATCTTTAAGCCAGTCATTGACGACATCAATGTGCCATTTTGTTTTTGAAGCTCTTGTTGGCGGTGGTAATCTTTCTGGATTTTTCTTTCTTAAAATTGGTAGATATTTCTCGGACAATCCTAATATTTTAGCCAACCCTTCATATCCAACTATTTTGTTTTCTGTTTCCATCATCTATATCCTGTGGTCTTTATTTGTATCTTTGTTAAATATTTTGATCTTGTCGAGTAAGATATTTAACCAAATTCTTTTCATTGTTTTATGCCTTGTTTATTTAGTAATATGAATAAATTAAAGATCTTAAGTGAGAGGCAATTTGATTAAGTAACCATTCTCTATCTAACACCACTTTTTCATCGTCATTGATTTCTTTATTAAGTTTGACAACAAAATCATATAAAGTGGTGGTGGATATATCTGTTAATTCTGTACGATCCCATGGTTTCCCTATAGTATCAATTTCATCATCTTCTATAGAAATGGTATCATCACCTATTTGAAGAGTGAATACTCTATGGCAATCCATGTATGAATCTATTAATGTTTTGGTCATTCCCCACATCCTTTTATAAAATCATTGATTGCGTATCCCAGCCAAACGCTGGAGAGTATGGTCAGTATTATTGCGATGAGCATGGGTTTGAATTCTGAGGATATTGGTTGATTGATAGTTGTTGCAGCCACCGTTTGCATTTTGTGAAAGGGTTAGTGAAAGGCGGGCTGTTCAATGCTGGTGGTGGATTGTTTTTAAGCCATTGGGTCAGTTCTTTGGCTTCCACTTCGGATTGTTTCCAAAAATAATTCGCCGTTTCAGGGTAGTTGAAGTGGCTTTGGGATTGAATGCGGTGGTTGATAATACGCTTTCTTTTTTCAATTAAGATTGCGCGTTGTTCTGGTGGGTATTGATTAAATACGGTGGTTTGGTATATGTTGTTGCTGTGATTTTTAGGCATTTTGTGGTGTCCTTTGAATTATGATGAAAGGGATGGGTGTTCGAGACCTGTCCCTTTTTTTTGTTTGATAATTTAAACTATGTGGATATGTTAGCGTCTTGTTTGCTTGGAATTTAGTTTATTTTTCGATAATGAGTTATATGGAAGTATGAATGATCGTAGATACGGTAGAGCTTTATATGGCATATTCTATCGGTCTCTTTAACTTCATATTCAGGATTGTATATACGATCTTCAAATAAAATAACGTTTGTTACAATTTTGTTTTGATCTAACATTACATCCACTGGCTGCAATGAATGGTAATCGTACTCGAAATAACATTTCCACTCATAACTATCATCTTGTTGATCGTCTTTAATATCGTTCATAATTTTCTCGTTTTGCTATTTGCTATTAAAGATGCATCCGCCCAACCCAAGGAATATGGCTATTCCATACCAAATCCAGTCGGCGGTAGTAATCCCAGTAGTTTGTGCAAGGTGGTAGAGTGCATAAATTGAATAGATTGCATATCCCACTAGGCTTAATTTAATCAAAACAATTATGAAAAAAGAAATCCCAATCAACCATATTTTATATTTTGTATCCATATCATCATCCTTTATTAAAGGGGGCAGCGAAAAAGGTAGTAAACGCTTTTTTGGTGATATTGATTTGGAGTGACCGGCAAAACGCAACTGGATCATTCAACATCAAAAGCCCTTATGACGTTTTGTCATGGAAACAGGTATATACGGGATATTACCCGTAGTCAATATTTATTTGGTTAAAATCCCGTAAAAAATATAAAATAAAGTTGATATTTAAAAAAGACCTCTTGATGAGGTCTGAATTTTGGTGGGTATTCTTATTCCAATTATACTATAATTACTGTTGGTAATATTATTTTATTTTATTTTATTTGACACAACTCAACATGGTATCTGTAACTTTATTAATACCAGGATCAAAGTAATTTAAAGCATCTGGAAGATATCCAAAGTGAGGTGCGATATATTCTTGTAATCTGTCATTAAAATCTACTGCAGAGAAAAATTGTTTATCACCTGGATAGTTTTGGTCGTATATTGGCGAAGCAGCCCTTGAATTTTTGTCGAAAACCCAGAATGATAAGTCTTCTAGTATGCATACGGGTAGCTTATCTGGTGATTGTTCTGAGTGAGAATAACAACCCAGGATATGTTGTGCGAAATCTAATCTTTTTAAAGTCAGATTACCTTTATTGCTATTACTACAAAAGCTAGCTTTTGTGTCTGTTACGGCTTCACTAACAACTGCTTCTGAAACCGTGGTTGCTCGTGTAGTTGTCGTTTTTGCTTGTTTCTCTGTATTATCTAAGCATTTTCCCATTGTGTCGGTAACTTGGATAATTCCTGGTTTTAAATAAGAATATCCCTTATTGTTATTTCCAAACTTGGGCAGGAAATATTTTTTGTAACGTGCTTCTGAAACAGGTTGTGAAAAAAATACATCAGATGGAGGCACTTCTTGTCCAGTTTGTTGTTTCATTGCTTCACGAAATTGATGGTCAAATACAGATAAAGAAATGTCTTCTAATAGACATTTATCAACACCACCACTTTTTTGGTAACAGTTTTTAATATGTTTTGCAAAACCACTCATGCCATTTGTACAAAAGTGTTGTTTGGCATCATTTATCGCTCGATTGATTGTGGTTTGAGATACGGTTTGTTGTGCTTTTACGGCGGTGGGCAAAGATAAAGCAAAGGCACCCATTAAAAGTAATTTTTTCATTATATTCTCCATTTTTGGTAACGGTATAATAAATAAATTACTATCGCAATAATTGCATGTTGATAAATTCAGATAGGTACTTTTTGAACACTATTTAATGACCAAATGACCAGGCTTTGAATCATAATATCAGGGGCAGACGAACAATCCCCATCAAAACCATTGCCTTGATATTTTGTGGTTATTTTAGGAAGTTGTATGGGTTTGGTAAAATCTGGGTGATTGCTGCGTGGCCATAATAGGACAGAACCATCTTCACGGATTTGAACGATTTTCAATGTTGCTTCGTAACAATCGGTTAATGGGTCGCGTCGAATCGTTACAACGCATTCTCCATTTTCTGGATTGCGTCCTAAATCACAAAAATTAACCGCAATGACAATAGACCCATCAGGATACATTAAATTCATCGAATCACCTTTGACAGCTAATGCAAAGGTCGGAAAGTCTTTGTATTTAGGGTCTTCTGGCATAGGGACAGGAACCCAGTCTTCACGTGGCCATTCTATGGCTTGTGTCCATTGCCCAGCTTGAACTTGCCCGCGTATATAAATTGTTTTTAATTGAACAGGATATAACGTGGAAGGGACAGGGGAGATGTTTTCATTAAGCGCATGTAGGAAAATATTTACATCTATGTTTAAAGATTGGGCGAGCTTTAAAAGTTTATCGGTTTTGGGTGTATTTCCGTTTCTGCGCATATCTCTAATAAAATCAATACTTATACCCGCATTCAAGCAGGCCTTTCTTTCGCTAAGACCTTCTTGTTTTAGTATTTCTTCTATTTTCAAAACTAATGCTGGAACGCTCATATTTTGGATAATACTTTATTTTTATTTTTTGTCATTTGGGTTTATACCCATATAATGTTATTGACTGCGGGTTTAATCCCGTATAATATCTTTGTTATGAATATGATCGACAAGTTATTAACCCTTTGTTCTGGATATTGCGAGAGTCGGAAAATTGTTTTTCCGACATTATCGACACTTATTTTTAACTCTGGCACAACGCTTTCACGTTTACAGAATGGTGGCAGCATCACAGTTCGTAATTATGAACATGCGGTGGAATGGCTTTCAGATCATTGGCCAGAGGATCAACAATGGCCAGATTATATTGAACGACCAAAGGAAAGGGTAGAGGGATGAGTTATATAGATAATGAACCTGATGAATTAAGTAGGGAAACAAAAAAACATATCCTTTCATCGGAAGAAAAAATAAGAGAACAGTTGGCAAAGGTTGTTGCTTCAACTGACGGGAATCTTATTCATTCTGCATCTGATTTTGTTACATGGGCATGGAATAATAAACATTTATTCGTTATTCCTGAAGAACATTAGAACTCTGGCAATTCTCCAAGATTGTCTTTGGTTGTTTTGGTATGGGTTTCAGTTAAAGAAAGGGTAGAAGGATGAGTAAAGTGTTGTTTCGTATTAATAAAACATCCTTAGATTATAATGAAGTACATGGAAAAACGACCTTATCCATTAAATCTTGTCTTCCAAGATATGGTGTTAATCGGTTTGACGATGAAATGCGTGATTTGTATTGTCCATTACTTCCCTATTTTTGGGTTAAAGTCTTTATTGGTAAGCCTTTGTATATTCATTTTAAAAATACCGCTCTTGTGGATGGACAATATATTTATGAAGCAGATCAATATCGTTTAAAGCCACCTGATGAAAAAGAGCATCTATGTTCTGGGCTGCTTTTTTTTGATCAAGGTGGTTAGTTATGTTTCAATTTCTTTTTAATCCAACTTTCCATATCTATTCCATCCGTTAAAAGATTTATTGCTTTGCTGGTTAGAATAACATGATCGGAATTTCCAAATGTTTTTACTAAATCCTCTCCACAAAGATATTTAATATGTGCTTCGTTTTTTAGCATTTTCGTTGTTTTATGATTTTTTATGGGGGTAGGTTTTACTGGGTTTTCTATTTTACTTAAGGTGTAAATATAAAGAGCTTCTGGGTATATTTCTTCAAGTTTCTGTAGAAGTTCAAATGCGTAGTTTTTATCAATTTTCATACCAGTTTCCTCATGATTGTAATTGTGTCGTAACTTTTATCATGGGGTAAATGGGAAAGGGAGTCAAATTCCTTTCCCGCCATACTCTGCCCTTTCTTTTCAAGATGTTGAGGGGAAAGGGGAAAGTATGAACCAGACGAATCTTTTGGATAGTATCATTGCTTTGATCCATTGGGTTCATACTTTCCGTTTCCTCCATACTAGCAACTGTTACATGTTGTTAATATGGAGGAATTCAATGAAAAGTTTTAGATCACAAAGTTATCGAAATATTGTCATGTTTAATAACGAATTATGCGTTGAAATGACGCAAAGACATATACAAAAACGATATGGAAATCTGAGAAACGCAGCAAAAGTTGTTTCTAGAAAACATGGGTGGGCGGTTATTACTTTTAGAAACTGGCTGTATGGTAAGAATGCGCCTCGTATGCATGATTTGATGGTCTTGATGGCTGATTGCCCAGAGTTACAACAAGAGTTTAATGACAGAATTAATGAGGCTAGAAAATGTTTACAGCAATTATGACCGCTGCATGGCGTGGTTTTGGTTTTGATAAAGGGGATGGATATAGTGAATTACGCTTGGGCTTTATCGGTTTTGCGGTGGTTAAAGGAACACTTTGGCAAGAGCATAAGGATTTGCAAATACGAGCTAAACAGATGAATCAATTAAATGATCAGTTGATAAAGGTTTTGAATAAGCACGGTCTTTATCTGAAAGGTTAGTCAATCATGAGTGAACCAGAAGTAGGCGGGATTGCAGCGGATCGATTACGCAGCATCGTTGAGCGGATCGAGCGTTTGGAAGAAGAGCTCAAGGGCTTGACCAATGATATCAAAGATATTTACGCCGAGGCAAAATCAGCTGGATTTGATGTGCCAGTCATTCGACGCATTAACTGGTCGCCTAGTGGCTGGCTTTTAAAGATTATGATGAATGGAAATAATGAAAAGTGAATCAGAACAGTTTTAACGTTATTGCCATGCAATCATTAAGCAAAATAGATAGACCATGAATAACCTAAATTATCAATTTAATCATTGTGAGGATGCAAAGTTTCCCGACCACGCTCCTCACAATGGCTCTGTAATCCAAAGGAAAGAGCAATGACAAAGCTAGCTATAAAATATGATTTTGTAAAGCCTGAACCTTTACAAATAAAGCGTTATTTCAAAGAGAATGACTGTGAAATTGAATTAGGCACTTTTTTATTGGTGCTGGTCAGGATCATGTTTCATACCAAGGACGGCAGTCCTTTTGGTAAATTGAGCTTTGAAAATGACTTTCAAAGAAACAAAGCCATTCGCGCGCAGACAGGTTTAAGAAAAGCCCTGATACAACACAATATTGATCTGTTGTTAGAAAAAAAGATGTTGCATCAATTGGATGACGGGGCGTTGACGGCACCATTTTTCTTTGAAACGGTCAATGACCCTTGTCATCTTGCTGTTGCGATTGCCCGTAATGAGGGAGAGATATGTCATGCGTGATCTTCCTTGGGGTAAGTTTTGGTGGGATAAATGGATGAACGATCCTGCGTTACAAAAATGCGATATGGCTGCGCAGGGATTATGGATGAATATGGTCTGTTTGATGAATCGCTGTGAAAAGATTGGCTATTTAACAGTTAATGGCAAGCCCATGAGTGATGGTGATATTGGTAAGCGTTTTGGTCTGCGTAAAGACCGCGCTGAACGACTGATTAATATTTTAAAAGAGAATGGAGTTTGTTCGGTTGATGAAAATGGCGCGATATATTGTCGTCGGATCGTGCGTGAACAACAAGCGATCGGTAATCAAAATAAGGATAAAGTTGTTTCAAAGCCTGTGGATAACTTGCAAGAAAACATACAATTTGACGATAATCGTGCGAAATCTGCACGAAAATCGTACGAAAATCGTAAGGACAATCAAGGAAAATCAACGGTTTCAGCGATTTCTTCTAAGAAGAGAAAAGAAATAGAATTTAAAGAAAAATTAAATAAAAAGAAAATATCAACAGATACGGGTAAGCAAACATTTCCAGCCTTCGTCAAAACAGCTTGTGAACGGTTGCAACAAATTGCCAAGATCGATGCGTTTGAGGCATTAAAACAGGTCGAGGCTTGGTTTGAAGAGGCAAAGCATGATGGTGAACGGGTATTAAAAGCCATTGAAACAGGATGGGGCAAAGCCTATCCCGTTCCCTATATTGCCAAAGTGATCGCTTCTGGTCATCAGCGTGCATCGGTCAAAGAGCGGTGGCACATTGACGGTGGGAAACATGCAACCGATCCAGTATTTCAGTTGTTATCTCGTGATAACCAATTGACCGTTTTGGCATTGGAAAAGAATGAAAAACCACCGTCATGGCTTATAAAACATACTCAAAATCATCACTCCTCTGCGTTTAACTATCTCGTGAGCAAAGGCATTATCGCCGTAAATGGGGCTGGGTAATGAGTATTGGTAGTATGAACAGAGTGACGTTGATTGGCTATGTGGGCAAAGATCCAGAAATTCGCACCACCCAAGCAGGCAAAGAAGTAGCCAGTTTTTCTTTGTCAACCAAAGAGCGGTGGAATGGTCAGGATCATACAGAATGGCATAAGGTGGTGGTTATTAATCTGGGGCTTATACAGATCATAAAATCGTATGTTCACAAAGGAATCTTGGTCGCTGTTGAGGGGCAATTAAAAACACGTCAATATCAAGATAAAAAAGGAAATGACCGCTACACAACCGAGGTTATTGTGCCTGCCTTTACAGGAAGTCTGACGATGTTGGGGGGTAAGAAATGAACATAGTTGTATTTATGATCTTTGCTAATCATCCTTACGCATAGAAAGAATATAAAATGGCAAATAGACGGAATAAGAAAGTAAGAAAAGTTGCGATAAGCAATCTTAAGAAAAACTCTATTTTAGATCAACAATATAGACGACATGAATTTGTGATAGAGAAAGGGGATGATCTTGATGATCCAAAGCAACAAATAACGCGTTTGCGCCGTAAATGCGTTTACGATGAAATGCTGGCTCGGGGCAGTATTAATCAAAACCAACGAGATGCCGCCGAACAGTATGCGATTATTTGTGAAAAGTCTTTTGGTAGTAGTGGGGATTTATATGCCAGAGCTAATTATTTGTTCAGCACGTCCAGTCGTAATAATTGGGAGCCTTCTACTACCCAATCTGATGCCTATGATAAGTTATTTAAAATATGGAAAGAGATGGGAAGATACCACCGTGATATTTTAAATATGATCGTGCTGGGAAATATGAGCACCAAGGAAATATCCCAAAAACTGCACCTGAACCTTCCCTATACAATGGGTCAGGTGCTGTCGACGTTTATTATACTTGAAGAAATAATAAAAGATTTATGAAGTAAGGGCTTGTACTTTTATTAAAACTGTATTAATATATAACAAAATGGGCGCTTTGTTTGGTTATCAGCCTTTGCCTGGTTTTTTACCAAGAAATGCACCAGCATGAAAACCATCTTTATTATTCCAGCTTATATAAGCACCAAAACCACCAGCAACATTTTGTATTTCAGCGGTGGTTAGTGTTCTCATTGTATTTGCATTTTGAGAGTTTTCTTTATTACTTACTGTATTATTCATAATAGATTCCTTTATATAATATTACAGGCTTAATTCACTATTTTAGATATCGATGTGATATCTTCTTATATTGTTACTACTAATTAAATATTGGTCAATCTATTTATTTCGATTATAAAATATATTAAGAGCTTATGTTATCCTAGTTTGGTTTCTTTGGGTCCTTCCTAGCGTCTTTTGCATCGCAGGTAATTCGCACCCCGTTTCGTGTCTAGCTAAAGGGTTTTTTAGGGGGTGCAGTTGCACCCAGTAAAATCGCTGTAGGCTTAGAGTTTCGTTGGTTAAACTGGGTGCAACCTGGGGTGCAGTTTATTTTTAATAAATTTTTTAAAAATCCGCAGAAAATAGCCATTTATATCATTTTAGAAGGTGCAACTAAACTGCACCCCGTTGCACTTGAAATTGATAGGGGGTGCAGTTAGGTTGTTGCAGTATGGCAGAAACGATAAGTCAAAGTGAGGCTGCACGTCGTGCTGGGGTTAGTCGCACAAACATTCAAAAGCAATTAAAAGTTGGACGGATACAATCTGCTGGGAAAAACAAAGTTGATCTCGCATCATTCAACACATGGCTGGCTAGTAAGCAAGACATTGATCAAAACACTGAGTTGTCACAAACAGGGATAATTCCATATGATCCATCTTTACCCGTTTTTAAAAACCTTCAAGATGCAGAGCTTTATAAAACCAGTTACGAAGCTCGTCTTAAACAATTAGACTATGATTTAAAGTCGGGTGCTGTGGTTAGGATTGAAGATGTGGTTGATGCCCTTTCTTCACAACTAAGTGCGATCAGAACACGTTTACTTGCAATCCCTGCAGAAATGGCACCTCAGATATTTAACTGTAAAACAGTCGCAGAAACCCAAGGTAAAATGCATCAATTGATGGTTAGAGCACTAGAAGAATTATCCGAGGATGAACGATGGATCCAACATTTACAAGAAAGGGAAAATAGCTTTTTGGAAAACACTTCTGAAAGCACAACAGCTTAACCTTTCCCCACCTCCTGTCTTGAGCCTCAGCCAATGGGCGGAGCAATATGCGTATTTATCCAAAGAAACTAGCGCACAAACAGGGCGGTTTGAAGCCTATGCCTATCAAGTTGGAATGATGAACGCCATTACGGATCCAACAGTGGAAAAAGTCTCCGTGATGAAGTCTGCACGTGTGGGCTATACAAAGATATTGGATCATATTGTTGGGTATTATTTACATCAAGACCCAAGTCCTATTTTAGTGGTGCAACCGCGCGTGGAAGATGCCGAGGATTATTCAAAATCTGAAATAGCTCCGATGTTACGCGATACTGCAGTATTGGCAGAGATTGCGCCTGATCCCAAAACAAGGTCAGGTGAAAATACATTGTTGAAAAAGACCATGAAGAATGGGGCTTCGATTGCGTTGGTTGGAGCGAACTCGCCAGGTGGGTTTCGAAGAATTACCGTTCGGATTGTGTTGTTTGACGAGGTTGATGGGTATCCTGTGGGTGGGGCTGGCTCAGAGGGCGATCAAATTGCCCTTGGCACCAAACGGTCTGAAACTTTTTGGAACCGCAAGATTGTGGCTGGGTCAACACCAACGATCAAAGGATTGTCACGGATTGAAAAACTCTATCAAGAAGGCGATCAACGCCGTTTTTATGTGCCTTGCCCCCATTGTGGAGAATTCCAAGTGCTTGAATGGGGTGGCACGGACGTAACCCACGGGATCAAGTGGGATAAGGACGAACAAGGTAATGCCTTACCCGAAACAGCCCATTATGTATGTCAACATAACGGGTGTGTCATAGAAGAAAAGGACAAACCAGAGTTAATTAAAGATGGTGAATGGCGTGCCGATGCTCTGTTTAAAGGGCATGCATCTTTTCATATTAACTCGCTTTATTCGTTGATGCCCAATGCCAGATGGTCGTTGTTGGTTGCAGAGTTTTTGCGCGTCAAATCTGATCCGATTGAATTACAAACCTTTATTAATACAACGCTTGGCGAGACCTTTGAAGATCGAGGTGAGGGTGCATTATCCGAACTGACCCTTGCCCGACGTGCCGAAGTTTGGGCGGGTGAAGTGCCTGATGGTGTGGTGTTATTAACCGCAGCAGGTGATACTCAAGATGATCGAGTAGAACTGGAAATTGTGGGTTGGGGGCGCAATGAAGAGCGATGGTCAATTGCGCATGTGGTGATTGATGGGGATCCAGATAGCCCAGCTTTGTGGCAAGAGGTGGATCATATTTTAAAACGCCAATGGTTCAAAGCCAATGGTCAAGCCTTTACGATTATGTCCGCTTGTATTGATTCAGGCGGACATCATACCCAACGGGTTTATGAGTTTTGTAAAGCACGCTTGGGGCGCAGGATTTGGGCAGTTAAAGGTGGTTCTGAACAGGGCGGACAACGTTCCCCAGTGTGGCCATCCAAACGTCCAACCCGTAAAACCAAAGGGTTCAGGCCGTACATCATCGGTGTGAATGCTGCCAAAGACATTATTCGCAGTAGACTAAAAATAGAACAGCCACCACCTGATACGGCTTGTCCAGGGTATATGCATTATCCTCAAGATCGGGATGTTAATTTCTTTGCTCAATTGGTTTCTGAACGGTCTATTCGAAAACGTATTGGCGGTAAAGATATGCGTGTCTGGGAACAAACTCCAGGTCGTGCAAACGAAGCATTGGATTTGGCGGTGTATTCTTACGCAGCCCTTTGTGGATTGATGCAACAAGGGGTCAAATTGAACGTTCTGGCCGACCGTATGGAACAAAATCAAGAGCCAATGAAAATGATCGAACAAGCGGTAGAGGTCTCAGGCTTACCCAAAGAACAACACGCCGAGCCAGAAAAGAAAGATCCAGTGAAGGCTAGGGCAGAGCTGGTGAAGGGGTTTTTGTAGGAAGATTAATGGGGTAGTAGTTTAGCTATATTGGTAAATAATAATATTAAGGTTATGTATATGTACACTATATACATTAATACGAATATACCGAGTAGTGTTAGAAATATACGGTACATTATTGTTTTTAAAAGTGTCGCTTGTCTTGTTTTTTCTAACATTTGTAGTGACAGTATTTTTATCTTTGATATCCATTTTTTGATAAGTTCAAAGGTTTTAGTAAAGTTTTCTGATTTAGTAAGAAACCAAGCAAATTTTAAGAAGTAAACCATGTAAGGGATAGGAAGTATAAACATTGCTATTAGTGCGAGAGTATCTAGTTTGTGCCATATTATATTTTTATCTGCTTCATGTATTCTTAATGCGCCATAATATAGCGCAGTTATTAATACCAAATAATTAATTTCCTGAAAAAATATTTTTCTAGCTTTTATTAAGTTCATAATAGAACCCTTTATTTTACTTGTTAAATTCGTTTCATTTATATCATGAAAACCACCATTCGTCTCGACACAAAACAAGCATCTATGGAACTGCAACGCATTGCGTCCAAAGATATTCCATATGCAGTAGCACTTGGGTTGAATGGGGTGGCGAAGGCTGCACGGGATCAGGTTAAGCAAGAGTTACCGAGTATCTTTCACAATACCAATGCCTTTACGCGCAATGCGGTTGCGTTTACGCCAGCGACAAAGAATTATCAAACTGCAACAATTTTTATCAAAGACCAACAAGCCAAATACTTACAATTTGAAGAATATGGTGGCACACGAACGCCCAGCGATAATATTACTAATCCCAGTGCCAAGGGCTTGGTGGTGGCTGCACCTAATGCCAAAAAGAATGCCTCTGGTGGGTTGCCAAAGGGATACGTTAAAAGCCTTGCTCAAAAAGCCCAACAAGATTTACAGCGTGCCAAAGCTGCTGGACGTAAAGGCAAAGCCCAATCGATCCTCAAAATAACAGGAAAGAACGGCAAACCTGGTGGGTTCTTCTTATATAACCGTCAACAACGCAGCCTGACCCGATTGGTCAGTTTTGTCAGCAAAGCCAGCTATAAACCTAAAATGGGTTTCCATCAAAAAGTTGAACAATTCATCAATAAGAACGCTAATCATTATTTAACTCAAGCCATAGATCGTATTTTAACCAAAGGAAAATAAGACCATGCTTTATCTAGCACCCAAAACCATGTGGTCTAATTTATCACGCGAAACATTACAAAGGTATCTCAGCCAAGCGCAACAGGCTTATAATGATTTAATGCTTGGAAATAAACCGATTTCAGTCTCTTACTCCCAAGAAACAGGGGCAAAATCAGTAACCTATACCCAAGCCAATATGCAATTATTACAAGGCTATATTTTGGATTTACAACGAACATTAGGGATTAACCGCAGATATGCCATTGGGGTCAGGTTCAGATGAGCAAAGTTTCATCAATCGTGGATCAATATGGACAACCAATGGTTAAATCCCCACCTAATAAACCAATGGCATTGAATGGTGGGTGGGGTCGGGTTCCGTATGATGCAGCAGATAATACAGGCGCACATACAGGGAATTGGTTTCCATATTTAACGTCACCTGATGTTGAGCTGAACCCTTGGCGGGATTTGATCGTCAGTCGTGTTCGGGATTTGGTTCGTAATGATGGTTGGGCTGCAGGCATTATTACTCGGATTTTGGATAATGCCATTGGCAGTGTGTTTCGACCCCTTACTAAACCAGATTATCGAACCTTGGCCGTGAAGACTGGATTTGCTTTTGATGCTCAGTGGGCTTCGGAATGGAGCAGCATTGTCGATAGTCATTGGCGATCTTGGGCAAATGATGATGGACGCTATTGTGATACAGGGCGCAGGCTGACATTTACCCAAATGATGTATGCAGGCATGTGCCATTCTCTGATCGATGGGGATGCGATTGCAATGGTGAATTATATTCCTGAACGCTTGAACCAGCAGGCTTTATACGCCACTTCGGTGCAATTGATTGATCCTGATCGTTTGTCCAATCCCAATCAAGGGATTGATGAGATGTATTGTCGAGGTGGTGTGAAAATTGATCGATATGGTGCGCCAGTTGGGTATTATTTCAGAGAGGCACATATCTCGGATTATTTTGCTTTGGGTAAGACTGCCCAATGGGAATATGTAGATAAAGAAACAGAGTGGGGCAGACCCAATATTGTGCATTATTTTGAATCGGATCGTGCCTCTGAACATCGAGGCGGTGCGGGGATTTTAACCCCAATCGTTCAGCGATTAAAAATGATTACCAAATATGATCAAACGGAGTTAGATGCTGCAATTATGAGTTCGATATTTGGTTTATCTTTAGAAAGCCCTCATGACCATGCTGCTGCAGTCGATGCTATGGATGACATGGAGGTTAATAAGGAATTAATGGCATATCAAACTAATAGATCGGAGTATCATAGAGGAAAAAATCTATCTATTGGTAATGTCAGAATTTCTACATTCTACCCAGGAGAAGAGTTAAAAACAATTGCCTCTCCTCATCCTCATAATCAATATGCACCTTTTTTAGGAGCTGCTTTACGTCATATTGCTGCAGGCACAGGGGTGACTGCTCAACAAGTCAGCAATGATTGGTCGGATGTGAATTATTCTTCCGCCAGAGCTGCAGCATTAGAAGGATGGAAAACATTAACGCGCAGGCGCGACAGCTTTGCAAGAGGCTTTGCATCTCCCGTTCGTTCTGCATGGTTAGAAGAGTGCTGTATGGTTAATGATCTTCCTTGGCCAAAAGGGGTGAATGATGAGTGGTTGATGAACAATATTGCTGTGTTGAAAACGCCTATTTCAAATTGTCAGTGGCTTGGGCCAGGGCGTGGTTGGATTGATCCTGTTGCTGAAAAACAGGGTTCTGTCTTAGGTATGGAAGCAGGATTATCGACATTACAAAGTGAAACTGCCGAAAATGCTGGTGGTGATTGGGAAGAAATGTTGGATCAACGTGCCATTGAAATCAAACGTTGCAAAGAATTAGGTATCCCATTGCCCGCATGGACAGGACCACAACAAGATGGTCAAACTACTTCAGCAGCCCAACCTCCACAAAAACCAACTCCATAAAGATAAATCATGAATATTACAGAATTTTTGAACCGACCTTTGGCGTTGGAATGCGGACGTGCGTCCTTATTAGCCGAAGAAATAAGAGCGGGTAATCGACGCATGTTGTCTGATATGGGGGCGCGTGCTTCCCCTGACGGTGAAATCTATGACGACATAGCGGTCATTCCAATCAAAGGCATCCTAGTTCCTGGTAACTTTTGTTATGAGGGGTTTGCTTGTGGATATGATTATATTCGTCAGGAATTAGCCAAAGCGGTCAATGATTCAGAAATCACCAAGATTGTGTTGTTGATCGACAGCCCAGGTGGGGTTGCATCAGGTTGTTTTGATCTTTCTGATGTGATTTACAAAATCCGTAAAGTTAAACCCGTTATTGCCATTTGTGATGACAGTGCCTATTCGGCAGCATATGCGATTGCCAGTGCTGCAAATATAGTTATCGTCCCAAGATATGGGGGTGTTGGCAGTATTGGCGTAATCACAATGCACACTGATATGACCAAGGCCCTAGATCAAGCAGGAATTAAAATTACAACGATTACCTTTGGTGCTTTTAAGGGAGAAACCGCGCCCACGACCACATTAACCGAAGGTGCATTGGGTCGTATTCAAGCTGAGGTCGATTATTTGGGTGAACTATTCGTCGAGCAAGTTGCCCGTAATCGTGATCTACCCGCCCAAAAAATACGCGATATGGAGGCAGGAACATTCCTTGGCCCTTATGGTGTTCAGGCAGGATTGGCTGATTTTGTCATGTCAGCTGATGAAGCAATTTTATACATACAACAATATAAAGGAAAGTAGAGAATGAGTAAGACTATGAGTCGTTTTGCGCATTTGATGGGTTTACGAGCAAGAGCCGAGGAACCCGATCAGGATCCAGATAATCAGACAACAGATCAAAATGATCCAGATAATAATGCTGGAGATAGTGATCCAGACCCTGAAGATCCCAAAGATCAAAATGGCAGAGCCAAAGGAAAAAGAGCTAAGAAAGCAGAAGATGATCCCAATGATCCAGATGCACAGGGTGATGATCCTAGTAATAATGCAGAAGATGAAGGCGACGATGAAACCGATGCCGAGGATGAAAAGTATGATACCACAGCCCAAGCAAGGGCAAGGGAACGTGGACGATGTGCAGCTATTTTCGGGTGTAAAGCTGCTGCAAATAACCTAGCCTTGGCAGCAGAATTGGCTTTTGGGACAAATATCTCACGCAGTCAGGCAATACGGTTATTAAAGGCAGGAGGTATTGCGAAACCATCTTCATCCAACAAACCTTCACGCACCGCTCTTTACGACCGACAAATGGCTCTTAACCGACAATCAGTCAGCGTAGGTGCGCCACAACGAAATCAAAATCTTAGCCAATCAGCGATGCTTTCGAATAAAATATTACAATCAGCCCAAGGAACAGGCGTGGTGAAGAAGGAACCTCAATAATGAGTACAGTCATTATGGGTGGAACAGCCCAAATTGTTGGAAATATTGATGTCAGTTATCGTCAGGACAACTTAATTGCTGGGGATATGCAGCTTGTAACACAATCAATTATTCTTAAAGGTAATCAAGGTGTTTTACAGCGGGGCACTATCCTTGGAAAAGATGCAACAGGGTTGTATGTGATTGCCAAAGCTACAGCAAAAGATAGTTCCCCAACATCTTTGGTTGTATTAGCAGACACACATGATACCAGCTTAGGTGATGTTTCTGGCGCAGGTGCATATTTCACAGGCGAATTCAATGCCAGTCGGATCATCATGGATGAATCATGGACATTAGATCAATTAAGAGACGCTGCACGTCCTTTAACGATCTTTTTCAAAGATGTTGTTAATGCTGATAATCCAACTTAATTTAAACAGAGTATAATAAGAATGTCGAATACACAAACTGGAATGACACTATATGATACGGCTACATTGATTGGTGTTGTTGAAAATTTAAAGACTGCGAGTACGTTTTTCTTGGATAGTTTTTTTTCACAAGAAGTCGTTTCAAATGATGGAAATGTTGCCATTGATATTGATGTCGGAAAACGCCGTATGTCACCTTTTGTTTCCCCTTTAGTTGAAGGGAAATTGGTTGAAAGTCGTCGTATTCAAACCAAACTATTTAAACCTCCTTATGTTAAAGATAAACGTGCACCAGACTTGCTGCGTGCGGTGCGTCGTATGATTGGTGAACGTATTGGTGGCAACCAACTGACAGCTCAACAACGTATGGATGCTAATCTTGCGATGGAGCTTGCTGATCAGCAAGATATGTTAAAGCGTCGTATGGAATGGATGGCAACGCAAAGTTTGACCAATGGAAGTCTGGTTATTCAAGGGGATGGCTATGAAACTGCGATCATTGATTTTGGTCGTGATCCCAATTTAAATATTGTTCTTTCTGGAACAGATATGTGGGATGCAGAAAACAGCACTGCAAATCCAACTGATGATGTAAATAAATGGATGTCTTTGGTGATGAAATCATCTGGAGCACAACTTACAGATTTGATTTTTACGAATTCTGCTTATTATGCGTTAGTCAAGAATAAAGAAATTCAACAAAATATGTTGAATTCAGCTATCAGAGCAAATGATGATGTGAAGATGACCCTTGGACCAACAATGAATGCTGGAGCAAGACTGCAAGGATATTGGGGAAGTTTTCGTGTTTGGTTGTATAATGAGTGGTACGTAGATGCCGATAATATAGAACGCCCGATGATTCCTGATGGAATTATTTTGGGTGTTTCAGATCAATTGCAAGGAACGCGTGCTTATGGAGCAATTATGGATCCACAATTAGGATATATTCCTACACCATTTGCACCAAAAATGTGGTTTCAGGAGGATCCTGCACAATTAGTGTTGATGATGCAATCCTCACCTTTAACTATTCCCACCCGAATTAATGCAAGTTTTGTTGCCCACGTAGCAAAAGGATATGACAATGGCTAAAGATATGAAAGACTCTAAAGATCTTGAAAAAGAACAAGATCCGTCTGGTGAAGATAATAAATCAGAATCAGATAAAACGCTTTCCAACCCACCACCAGAAAACGGCAAACCGCCATCAGATAAAGCATCACAAGACGATGTAAAAGAGCAGAACGGTAATCCACCTTCTGCTTTTTTTGTATCCACAGGAACCACAACAGTGACGTTGATGAGCAATCGGACGTTGATTCATAATGGGATCGAATATCCTGGTGGCACCACGCTTGACTTGCCGATCAAAGATGCAGAGTTTTTAATTAAACATCATTATGCTGTGGCGGGAAGCCTTTTGCCAAAAGGGGGGATTATTGTTCCAAAAACACATACCCCCAAGGCAGGCAGTGATGTCGATTGATTTTGATGATCTTGTGTTAAAACCCTGCATTGATGCGCTTGGCAGAAATATTTTATATCACAATAAAAATGGTCAATCTGTCCATTTGAATGCTGTATTTGATGATGTGACTCGTTTTCATGATCCAATATTAGGAATGGATGCGGGAAATAGTGGAATTGTTGGGTCTCGTGTGGTGATCGGTATTCGTCTTAATGATTTGCCGTTTGAACCCGATACGGGCGATCGTGTTACGATAAATGATTTGGACTATTATGTGCAAGAAGTTCAAAAAGATGGGCAAGGTGGGGCGCATTTAATTCTCAATGATGCAGAGGTTTAAATGCAGCAAAGTACCAAATTATACAGATCAATATTACGAGATAAGCTGGTTGAGTTGCTTCAAAAAACCGAGTTGGTGGAGGAAGAAAAGGTTTGTCCTAATTTCCCCATTCGTGTTCCCGAAAATCGATTGCCGTGTATTTATGTTTCAGCACCAGCCGATCGCGCAGAGGCAATTACCCATGGCACACCCGTTTTTATGCGTACAGCCACATTGGTGGTGCAATATTTTTGCAGTTTTGTGAACGTTGAAGATGCAGCGCAACAACTTGACGATGTTTGCTATCAACTTGAAGACGCTATTATGTGCGATTATGAGTTTCAGGCAATGATTGAACTGATCCCTTCATTTGATACAGATGTCGTTTTTAATGCGGATACAGGAAAACAAATTGCTGAGATTCGTTTTGTAATGCTTTGTAAATACCGCGAAGAATTTAATCCAACAGGTTCTGAACTGACTCAAATTTCAGGTCAGATTATTTAATTTAAAATCTAAGAAAGAAACTTAATCATGTTTGTAAAACCAGCACTTGGACGAAAAGTGCGCTGGCCAGTCACCATGCGTGCTTTGTCCGATCAGGGCGAGGACGTGCCTGATAATTTCTATTGGCAACAGGCGATCCAAACAGGCGATGTCATTTTGATGGCACAAGACATTGTTGAGGGCAAAAAACCATCAACAGCAGTGGTAAAAAAGGGGGATCAAGATGGCTGATACAATTTCAGTGCCTGGATATTCCAGTGATAATCTGGTGCCAGGCTTTTATTTTGCGCTCGATGCGTCAAAAGCCAATACCGCGACAGTCAGGCGCAGAGTATTAGTGATTGGCCAGATGCTTGATACAGCTTTGGGCAAGCCAGATATAGCCGTTGAATGTGCGGGAGTAACGTCTGCTCAAGGCATTTACGGCATGGGATCCCAAATTGCAATTATGGTTGAGGCTTATCGTAAAATTGACCCTAATGGTGAACTTTGGATTTTACCGTTATCTGATCCGAAAACCAGTAAGGCCACAGGCTCATTACAACTTGGTGGAACGGCAACGCAATCAGGTAAGATTTCCTTTTATATTGGGGATCAGTTAATTGAGCAATTTGTTAGTTCTGGGGATAGTGCAGCGATTATTGCCAAAGCAATTTCAGACCGTATCAATGCGGTTGCAACCGTTCCTGTGCAGGCTTCTGTCAAAGATAGCCTTGTGAATATCACAGCAAAAAATGCGGGACAATGTGGCAATGATATTGCGTTGAAATTGAATCTTTTGGGTGATATTGCTGGACAAATTTTGCCCACAGGAATAACGGCTACAATTAATCCGATGCAAAATGGGGTTGGCGTTCCACCCACGTTATCCTCTAGCTTGGCAGGGTTGGGACAACGTCAATTTGATTTATTTATTCATCCTTATGCGGATCTACAATCATTATCTATTTTTTCCGATTTATTGAATGACCAATCAGGGCGTTGGCAGACAATGGACATGCTGTATGGTCATTCGATTACGGCTATGGCAGGAACCTATGGTCAAGTCACGGCACTTGCGGATCGGTTAAACGATCAACACATGACTTTGATGGCAAGCTCTGACAGTCCAACCCACCCGATGATTTGGGCGGCTCAAGTTGGTGCGCATGTTGCGGTCAGTATGAGAAATAACCCAGCTGTGCCGATTACGGGACTGATTCTGAATGTGATGCCACCATCGGATTTGGGGTGCTTTACTTTAGTGCAACGTAATTCTTTGCTTTATGATGGTGTTTCAACCTTTATTGTCAACGATAATAATGATGTAGCGATTGAACGGTTGGTGACAACATATAAACGCAATGCTTATGGGAACGATGATAATAGCTATCGTAATATTGAAACGGTTTTAACGGCTGCGTTGTCTATCCAAGATATGAAACAATATTTAGCCTCGCAATTCCCACGCTGTGTATTGTTAAGGGATGGCTCGAAAATATCAGCAGGTCAGCAAGCGACTACGGCAGAACTGATTGGGAAAACTTGTATTGCTCGGTACCGAACCCAAGCAGGTTGGCTATGGGTGCAAGATACAGACGGATTTTCCAAAGAACTCAAGGCTGAATATGCAGGGAATGGCACGGTTAAATTGCTAATGCCTTATCGTTTCTCTGATCAGCTTTTTATTATTGCTGGCAACTGCCAATTTATAAAAGGATGATAACAAATGGCTTCAACACAAGGTTTAATTGGTGGTGCTGGAACATTGACCATTGATGGGGAGGTTTGGAATGCCGACGATATTGAACCGTTCCCAGGTGGTGTGAAACGTGAAACTGTTATAGCACAAACAGGAGTTGTTGGTTTTACGGAAATGCCTCTTCAAGCATCTTTTACAGCAAAAGTTATGAATCGTACTGATAAACGATTGGAGGAATTGATGGATAAAAGGAGTGCTACTATTATTTTGCGTTTGAATACTGGAGAAGTCTATACAGCAAGTGAAATGTGGCTAACTGAATTATCTGCATTAAAGACTAAAGAAGGGAATTTTGATGTTAAATTCGAAGGTGTTTCAATTGTAAAGGATATCGCATAATGGAACCCACAAAAATAATTACTTTAAAACAACCCGTTACAGTGGGCAGCGCAACTTATTCTGAAATCCATCTTCGTGAGCCGATTGTGAATGAAGTGATTACCTCATTTAAAGATATGAATGGATCGATTGCTTCTTCTTATGATGCACAAATTAAGTTGGTATCTATTGCTTGTGAAATACCCATAGATGTTTTAGAGGAGATGCCGACCCGCATTTTAGATGAGGCTATTGAATATGTTTCTGCTTTTCAAAATGTTGATGATGGCGTAAAAACAGATCAATGGGATATGGAACTTGATTCACCTTTACAACTATCGGGTGCTGATGGGGATGTTATTACGACATTGTCTTTAAAAGAACCGACAGTTAAACAACGAAAACAAGCCATGAAAGCGTTCGACCAATATGGGCAAGGCATCGTCGGTGGTCTTGAATTTCAAGTCTCTTTATTAACTCAGGTCACGGGTGAAAAACTACCAACGATTTTAAAATTACCAATCAGCCAGTTTACAAAAGCGACTGTTTATTTAATGCGTTTTTTTCCCGAGATCAACAAAACTGGGAACGGCTTATTCACCAACTAGAATATCTTGCACAACGGTTTTTTAAAGAGTATCGCTTAAATTCTTCGTTTGATTATCATGTTGAAGACTGGCCAAAATGGCTAAAACTATTCCGACAACTTATTTATTTATATAAATGGTCACCTCAAGTGATTGATGAAATGACATGGTCACAATTGCTAGAAGCTCAAATAGCAACCATTGAGGGGATAGAGGCTGAGCAAAAAGCACAGAGATAAAATAAAGCACAGAGATAAAATATGGTAACCCCTATTTCAGTATCGATTACTGCCGTTGATAGTGCGACGAAAATTTTTCAACGCATGAATGCCAATATAGAACGCATGCAAGCCCCCGTTAAAAACTTGCAACGTTCATTTGATCGTTTTTCCCAGCTTTCAGGCATGACCCGATTGAACGAGGGGTTTTCTCGAGTGCGGGGATCAGCAACCTCTGCGTTTCATGTTATGGGGCAAATTGCGCCTGTATTGGGAACCATTACCAGTGCAGTAACAATTGCGGGCATGACGCGCCTTGCGACCTCTTGGGCTAATTTTGGCAGTAATTTGCAGACGACCTCGCAACGATTAGGTATGTCGGTTTCTGGGTTGCATAGTTGGCAAAATGGCGCACGTCTGGCGGGTGTTTCTGCAGAAAGCATGACTGCTGCCATGGGTAATTTGCAAGAGAATATTTGGAATGCCAGGGGTGGGCGTAACCCACAGTTTATTGCAACTTTGAATGCAATGCATGTGGCAATGAATAATGTTGACGGATCTGCACGTTCTACCGAAGCGATTATGAATGATGTTTCCAATGTCATTGCAAAAGTCAAAGATCCAGCAGCTCAAGCAGCTCTTGCAACGGCATCTTTTGGATCTGCAGGGAATGAAATGTTGCCTTTCTTGCGAGAGGGTTCGGCTGGAATGGCACGCTATCGTCAAGAAGCTCTTAAATATGGAGTAATGAACGAGGCGGGGGCAAAGGCTGCCAATCAATTAAGGTTGGCACAAGCCCGCATGACTTTATCTGTCGAAGGATTTGGTTATTCATTGGCGCAGTCTGTCGAGCCTGTATTAACACCAATTATCGAACAGACAGCCAATTGGATAGCCGTTAATCGGGGTTGGATCACGCAAAATATTGCGGGCTATGTGCAACAATTTTCCAATTATCTAAAGTCGATTAATTGGCAGCAAGTCTCAACAGGGGCGCAACAAGTATGGAATTCTATTAAACAATTTACCCAGACCATCCAAGAAAACATCGATAAAATTGGTGGGTTTAAAACGGTCATGGAAGTTGTGGCTGGGGTATTGGCGGTTAAAGTGGTTGGCGGTGTGATGTCAACGATTGCACCTTTTGCCTCGCTTGGGATGACAGTTGGCAGAATGGTCGTGCCAATATTGGGATCGTTATTAGCAGTCATGACCCCTGTTGGCTTGGGGATTGCTGCTGCTGGTGTGGTGATCGGTGGGGCTGCTGCGTATATTTATAAACATTGGGATAGTTTCAAACCATATTGGGATAAATTATGGACAGGGGTCAAAAGCGTATTTGATATATATGTAAAGGGTATTCAAACCATATTAACGCCTTTTACGGGATTAGTTGGCGTTATTCAGAAGGATTGGGAACCGTTGACAAATTTCTTTGGGGGAATGTTGGACGGGATTCAAAAGGCTTTTTATAGTGCTTTTCATTATATCGGGGGTATTATCAATAAGATCACGTCTGCGATTGATAAAGTTGGAAATGCTTTAGGGCTGACAAAGCAGCAAGCTGAAGAAGTATCGAATACTATGAAGATACAACCGCCATCTGCGGCGTTATACACGCAAAATATTGCCAATGACAATAACCCATCTAGCCAAAGAACGTCTTGGGGCATTAATGGTTGGTTTTCTGGGGATGATACAGGGAAGTCAAAGTCAAAATCTGATACTGAAAAGAAAATTGATCGAATGACGGGACAATTTGGTGTTTGGATGTCGTCATGGACGAATAAGGTTGCACCAGAAGCCCAAGTTGCGCCTGCGGCTCCGGCGTCTACTCAGAAAGCAATCAATCACGGGCAAGTGGCTTCAAATGTTATTCAAATGCCAGTTGTTCAACAGGCTCAATCTGTATCAAACAAAGTCGCAGCAAATCCTGCTTTTAATAATACTCTGAACGGTTATATTCAACAAGCAACACAGGGCAGTTCTGTATCTGAAGCTCAAATGAAGGCTTTGATTATGACGGAAAGTAGTGGGCGCATGGTTGGGAATAAAACGACTTCGGCTTATGGATATACTCAATTAACCAATGCTGCTGCAAAAGATATGGGCGTTAATAAATTTGATCCTTACCAAAATGTATTGGGTGGGCGTAAATATTACGAACAAATGCTGAAAAAGGTTCAAGGAAACTCTGTTGCTGCCTATGGTGCCTATCATGATGGTGGTAATAGTAAAGGGGTTAAGCAATTTTTAGCTTCTGGTGGGCAGGACTTATCAGGCTTTTCTGCAGAAGGAAGAAAAGCCATGATGAATTTCCAAAAGCATCTTGGTCAAGCACAAGGCGGACAGCTTCAATTACCAAATTCGGTCATTCCACAAGGAATTGCTGCTAATAGTAATACTGTTCAAGCAACTATGCCGAGGGTTCCGAATATGTCTAATGTTGCATCTGTAGCACCTATTACGGCGAATTCTGGTCTAGGTCAAATGGATGGTGGGAATGGGGTCAGTATTCCTTCTGCGCCAATTACGTTGCCTCAGGCTGCAAATGATGGTTCAACGCCCCAAAAACTCTTGTTGGAAATTGACATCAAAGGAAAACCAGCAGGTATGGATATTAAAGCTAAAAGTCGTAGTCCTAGTTTAACAGTGGAATCATTGAACTATGAACGGGCAATGGATCCAATAGCATCAGCGAGTGGGTTTTAATGCGTAAAGCATCATTTAGAGGTGTTTCTTTTTGGGTCAATAGTAATAGCGGGGAAAATGGTCGAAAAACTGCTATTCATGAATATCCTAATAAAGATCAAGTGTGGATAGAAGATTTGGGGCGTGCTCAAAGACGCTATCATATTCGTGGATTTGTTTTGGGCAGTGACGTGGTTACACAGCGACAATTAATGCTGAATGCCGTTGAACAAGAAGGTCCAGGTAATTTAATTCATCCGACTTTGGGAATGTTAAAGGTTTCTGTTACTGGTAATCTTACATGGAACGAGCCTGATAATATTCAAAATAAAGTCGAATTTAATTTTGACTGCGTTGAATATAGCAACCCTGTGGCTGGTTTTATTACGGAATTAACAGGGTCAGTGATTGGTGAGCTTTCTGATACATTGTCAGACACAGCCATTGGGGATTTTTTAAAAGATACAGCACAGCCTTTGAAGCTTGGCATGATGGATAAAGCTGTTTCTATTGCTAGTGATTGGGGTGCACAGGCTCTTTTACAAGGGACAGGAGCCATTCCGATTGCAGCTTTAGGGAATGTTTTGACCACTCAAATGGGGGATGCGCTTCTTAATCTGGCAACAAACAGAGAAAATCTTTCCAAAGCTATTCAAGTGATTGATCCAAATTTTGAGACAAGTAAGGTTTATCAATAATGGCAACAGCTGCAGAATTAGCCAACGCAATTACGGATCTTCCCGAAATATTACTGCAATTTTCAAATGATCCTAAAACACAAATGGCGTTGTTATTCCCTTTATGTGAATATCAAGTCAAGGTAGTTGAGACAATAGCTCCTTTGGGACAAGCGGAAAATAGGTTGATTAAAGCAACGGCAGCATTATGTCGCCGGGCAGCTATGAAATCTTTGTGTAAAGCAATTTCAAACTGGCAAGCAGATAGTTGGGATGAAGTGGTTGAGGTAAGGCGCAAAGTGTCTAATTTGTTAAATAATGAGATTTTGCTCGCAACAGAAGATAAAAATATGTCAACGGTCAATGCGTTGCGTGCTTTGCGTGTCAAAGTATTAGAAGGTCTGCTGGATGCTGCAGGCGATCTTCCTCACTTAAGAACCATTACACGTAATAATTCATTGCCCGCTTTACAATTATCACAGCAACTTTATGCAGACGGGAATAGAGCTACAGAGCTTATCAAACGTGCAAACCCCATTCATCCAGCCTTTATGCCTACGACCTTAGAAGTATTAAGTTCATGAATATTGGAACAACATTATCCAATGTGCTTGGTGCCAGCAATGCCAACATAAACAACGTAACGATTGATGTGAATGGTAAGCGTTTGTCAGGCTGGACGAGGGTATCTATTCGAAGAGGAATAGAGATCATGCCTTCAACCTTTGAATTGGAATGCACTGAATCAATAGACCAAGCAAGTGCGTTACCCGAAGGAGCATCCTGTATTATTCGTATTGGCTTGGAACCTGTGATTACAGGATATATTTTAACCGTAACACGCAGGTTGACTGCAAATGAGCATATTTTATCTGTGCAGGGAACGTCTAAAACCACGGATTTATGCGAATGTTCGGCAAAGTTCTCGACCTATCAGTTTAATAATGTGCCTGTGATTGATTTGATTACACAGATATGTAAGCCTTATGGTATTGGGGTTAAAACGGTTGGGAATGTTGAAAATATTGTTATTCCACAATTTGCAGTCATTTTAACAGAGACAGGGTATGAAATTATTGAACGTATGACCCGTACTGCAGCATTATTATTTTACGACGATACTGATGGGAATATTATTGTTAGCAAAGTTGGGTCAACGATGGCTGCCTCTGGTTTTGTTGAAGGAAAAAATGTTGAAGAAGTTTCAGTAAGGCGGTCGATGGCGGGGCGCTTTAGCTCGGTTGATATGATTTTACAAACAATGGCACCGTTGCAAGTTTTTCCCAGTGAAGATCATAATTTAGCACAGCAAATGAAAAATTTAAGTGTGGCTCCTCCAGCAGTGGATCCAATGGTTAAGCGATATCGTCCCTTGTTGATCTCTGCGGAGATGGGGGATGCGGGCTATCAAGTTGCTCAACAACGCGCACAATGGGAGGTCAATCGGCGTTTTGGGCGTTCACAGACGGTGCAAGTCGTTACTGATAGTTGGCGAGATCAAAGCAGAAAACTATGGACACCAAATACTTTAGCGCCAGTTTCTTTTCCAACATTGAAAGTCAATACTAATAACAAGCTGCTGATTTGCGAAACGGTATTTAGGTTGGGTAATGATGGAACACACGCTGAAATCACCCTGATGCCCGCCGAGGCCTTTATGCCACAACCAATCGTCCTTAACGCAGCCAATAGCGGTGTTGTGCAAGCGATGGCGGGGGAATAGTTATTGTTTTTTCGATGATTTTGAACATTTTTTCCATAGACTGTCTGCCATAGATTGATTTTCATCTCCATAGCAATAACCGAGCTTAGTCAATTGTGCACTGGCTGCATCAGCATATTGGCACATGATGCTTGTTTCAGGTGTTTCTTTGATGGAACGGCATCCTTCACGTGCAGCATATTGGTTTTTAATCAGCTGTTGCACATTTTCGTAATCCACAGTCATCGTTGTATTTGATTGCTGCGGTGCAGCCAAAGCAACACTTGGCAACGCCAAAGCTAGAACACTAGCGAGTAATAATTTCTTCATAATAACACTCCTTTTTCGTAACGATAGGAGAGTTGCGAGGTGTTGACAAGGGGTTATTTGTTGTGGTGTCGTGCGGGCAGTGGCGGGAGATGATTAATTAATTGCTATTTATTTTTTTGCGTTTACATCTTTAAACCATTGTTCTTGTTTTTTTTGTGTTTCATAATCCTGCCTCATAACATCTGATAAGTGGGGATCTGGATATTCACCTGTTCCCAGTTTATATTGTCGTTCTGGAGGAGTGCTACTGTACCATTTTTGCTCATCAGATAGTCTTTCTAGTGATGTTTTGCCTACACTAGCCCAATCTATATCGGTACAGCTTGTTAAGCCTAAAGATAATAAGATTGATAAGAAACAAATTAATTTCATGTTTTAACCAGTCTATTTGTATTTTTTATTGAAATTATTTAGTAAATAAATTACGGCAACTTTAAATCAAAATTACAGCAATATAATGATATTATAACACACACAAGTCACCCACTGCGGTGGCTTTTTTATTGGGAAAAATTATGGCAGATAATGCACGTAAAACATCTACACGTATTCATATGTCGATGGGAATATGTCGTGTGACAAATGGTATGACACAAGACAAAAACACACCGACTATTCAGGCTGTTTTCGCGGGGGATGAGGCTCGGGATAATCTTACTTTGATGCAACATTACGGTTTTGCCAGTTCTCCGCTGCCTGGAGCGGATGGGATTGCGATTTTTCAGTCAGGAGATCGCAATAAAGGGGTTGTGATTGCGACTAACGATCAACGATATCGCATTAAGTCTCTCAATTCAGGCGAAGTGGCAATTTATGATAAATCAGGTTCATTTATCACTTTAAAACAAGACGGATCTATAGAGATTAGTCCTAAAAACAAAAAGATGACTATCAATAGTGATATTCAAGTGAATGGCAATATTAAGGTTACAGAGGATATTGATGTTCAGAATATCAAGGCATCTGGCGATGTTAAGGCAGGGTCAATCAGCCTGAAAACGCATCAACATCCTAATGGGAATAACGGCAGTCCAACAGGTGCACCAACCTCATGACAGAAATCAAAGATATTGGCATCGTTTGGTATAATGAAACTGGCAAAGGCGAGTGGCATGTTGAAAACGGAGATATTGCCACAGATTATGCGATCTACAGTGCAGTGATGGTGTCTCTTTTTTCTGATCGTGTTGCCCCATTGGAACCTTCACAACATGAAAAAAACGCAGCAATTGGCAAAGTTGATGGGGATCGACGGGGCTGGTGGGGTGATATGTTGCGTGATGAACCGATTGGCTCGCGCCTTTGGCAATTAAAACGTGCGATAAAAGCTGATCGAAGTTCAGTTCCAGCCTCTGCACAAGATATGATCTACGAGGCACTGTCGTGGATGGTCGAAAGTGGCTTAGTGGATAGTATGAGTGCAGATGTGAATTGGGTAAGTCCTGGTTTATTACAATTTTCCATTCAACTTAAAGAACCAAAACAATATAGCCCAAAAAATTTTCTATTTTCTTGGGCATGGGAAGGCATATAATGGTTTTTACAACACCAACTTTAAGAGAACTGAACGAACAAACGCAACAAGATATTATTAATGCGGGCATTCCTGGAATTGACACGGCATTACAAAATTCTGTTATTGGCACCATTGGAACCGTGCAAGCTGGCTTGGGATGGCAGCATTTTGCTTATTTGGATTATATTGCACGCCAAGCAGTACCTTGGACAGCGACTGAAGAATATTTAGCGGGTTGGGGGGTGTTAAAAAATGTCTATCAAAAAGCCCCAACCAAAGCCACAGCAACGGTTCAATTCACTACTATTGATCAAAAAGTGATTGTGCCTAAAGGATCCATTATCAAGCGTCCCGATGGATGGAGCTATGTCACCCTTGCCGACAGTATCGATAATAAAGCACAAATTGAATCTGTGGATGTGGGTTTAAATGGAAATGCCAGTCAAGGGATCAGTTTATCGTTGGGCAATCCCTTGGCTGGGGTAAATACCAAAGTGACTGCGTTAACCCCAATTACAGGAGGATCTGATTTAGAAGACGAAGAAGCTTATCGCACACGCGTGATCGAGGCATATCGTATTTCTGGATCGGTGGGTAGGGAACAAGAATATATTTTATGGGCTAAATCCGTTCCTCAAGTATCGCGTGCATGGGTGGGACGCAATGGATTTGGGATTGGCACAGTCGTCGTTTGGATTATGTGTGATGAAGCCAATCTTGCAACACATGGGTTTCCTGTGGGTGATGATGGTTCTGCAACCCCAGAATATCGTTATAATCCTGCTACTGGGGATCAATTAGAAGTTGCGAATTATATATGGCAAAAAGAGCCTGTGACAGCATTAGTTATTATTTGTTCGCCGATTGCAATGCCTATTGATTTCGTCATTTCTGACTTAGGAATTAATAATACACTTGCTAATCAAGAAACCATCATAGCAGCTTTAAAAGATATGTTTCAAAGAGAGGCTGCACCTGGCGTATCCTTGCATTCAAGTGCTTGGGAGCGCGCTGTTGGTTCGATTACAGCCATTAATCAGTATAATATTGTCAGTCCAACGGAAACAATCATTCCATCCAGTCCAGGGCATTTGCCTATTTTAGGAACGGTGATTTTCCAATCATGATCCCTCATTATACCAGTCAAGATTTTCGCAATGCTTTGCTTAATTTATTGCCTATGGGACCTATATGGTCAAGAGAAAAAGGGGGGATGATTTGGATCTGGGCAGGGATTATTGGTGAAAGCTATGCCAGAAATAGTGAACGTGCCATCGAACTTTTGAAAGTTGCTTTTCCTGCGACCGCAACCGAGCTTATTACAGAATGGGAAAATACGGTTGGTCTTCCTGATCCATGTGTTGGGCCAGTTGAAGACATTGCTATTCGACAATTATTGGTTGTGGATCGGTTGGTTTCTTCTATCGAAAGTTCGACGGAGTTTTATATTGAATACGCCAAAAAGTATTTCAACATTGATGTCGTCATTGACCAATATGCGCCCTTTCGATTTGGCACGAGGTTTGGCAGACCTTTTGGATATGAAGAATGGTCACACACATGGCGTATTCGATCGAATCAAGATTTGGGGTTTTTACATTGTATTTTTAGCCGTATTGCCCCCGCACATACATGGATATTATTTGGCCCATTCGCGGACGAAGTATAATTGAAAGAAAAAAATGGATTTAATTATTTCAGATCATTCAGTGCCTTTGGAGAAAGCTGATAGAGCCCCAAAGAAAGTCATTGATCCCACCCCACAATATGCAACCGATGGCGATCCTGCCCAAGGGATTCCAGCAACAATTTTAACGGCAGCCCATTATAATTCATTAATGGATGAAATCGTGAATGCGATTAAAGCAGGAGGATTAAAACCCGATAAAGATAATTGGGCGCAATTGGCATCAATTATCACTGAGTTCATTCTTCAAATTGACGGACTTAATGGACGTTTTGGAAATATTAAAGAAGTTGGTATGGACGAAAAAGGGGTCTATGTCATTGTTTCTGAAAATGGAACAGATCAAAAAACCTATATTTTAAGCCCAAGTGATCTTGATGATATCAACAAGCGCCTTAGCGCTGCTGAAGGCACGATTATTAACCATACAAGCCGTCTAGATAATTATGGCGATGCAATAAATCGTGTTTTTAATAAAGAATTACCTGCAAAAGCGGATTTAAACGGGAATAGTAGTCAAGATTTCAAAGTTAAAGAACTCAATGCTGGAAGTGTTTTAACAGGTAGTTTGAGGTTGGGCGGGACGAATGGTGTTGGTACTGACAAATCTTTATGGAGTTTTTCCCCGCAGTTACTTAATGATGAGGCGGGCAATTTTTCTCGTATAGCCTTATTTAATCTAATATATGCGGGAGCTGATGGTGCTGTTGAGCAGAATAGTGGTGCTAGAAATTTAATACAAATAAGGGCGCATCGATCCAAATATATTACAACAGATCCTAATCTTTCCGAAAATGATGCTACAATTCATACACGGGCTATCTCTTTATATATGGATGGTTATATTTATGGAGATGTATCTTTATCAAGGAATTTGTTTGTTGCTAGAGCTTCAACCTTTACAGGAAAAGCTATTTTTAGAAATGGAACAGAAGGGACGAGTAAGGATTTAGCTGAAAATTATAAAGCAGATCGTGTGGATTATAGTCCAGGTCAAGTCATGATGTATTCTGTACGGGGTGATAGTGAAGTTGAATTATGCAGTAATCCAAAACAAGTTTTTGGAGTGATTTCAACAAAGCCTGCATATTTAATGAATGGTAAAGAAAATTCGGACAAACATTCTCAATGGTATGTCCCAATTGTAATGGTTGGACGGGTTCCTGTTTTAGTAGAAGGCCCAATTATGCGTAAAGATAAACTTACCCCAACCCATCGAGGAACAGCAATCGTTTCAAAAGAAGATACAGATATAATCATTGGAAGACCTCTTTATGACGATTTAAATGAGGAAACTCGATTGGTTGAATGCTTTGTTAAAGTTGTTTTATAAAAGGGCAGAACCATGTGGAGCATATCAAAAAAACGATGTATTCAACTACAAAGTAAAGGGAGTTATTATAATAACAACTCTAAATTTACACATAATCTGACTTTGCCAACACGTTATGATATGGAATATCTGGATTACAGTTTAGACATATCGAGTTTTTTACAAGATAGTTCGGATCGGGTTCAATCCATTTCCGCAGTGGCAAAAAATATGGAACTTCTTTGGATCAGTTATGCCCGTGAATGTATATTATTCAAATTACATGGTGGCAGTTCTGAACAAGCTGGAAATCTCTATTGTTACGTTCAAACAGTTGGTAGACGTTCATTTCAAGTTAATCTGAATCAATCTATACAAGCAGGGCAATTCCAACGCACTGATGTTCCGCCAGATATTGTTCCTAATTTAGTGCAATTTCCTAATACCCAGCCTCTCAGTTCTTCTGATGAGGCTTTTTTTTTCTTTGGATAATAATATGAAAACGATCAAATCAATAAGTGATCCTGCATTAAGGGTCAAAAATGTTATGTGTGACGATTTACTTATTCTTATGCGTCCCAACAAAAATGAGCTTGGACAAGTTACATTTTATGAAAGTCGAACAATTCATGCAAAAGATTTTTGTATATCAATCATGGCACAAACCTTGCAAGCTTTGGGGCAGATATTGCCCAGAACCGATCCCGCAGACGGTCTAAGTTTATGGATAAAAGATGGATGTTTAACTTTTGCCTCTGGTGATCCGTCGTCTTTGGGTTCTTTATCGCCCACAGCGATGCAGAAATCATTGGCGGAGGCATTTAAGATATTACCGACGTCTGATCCTGGTGATGGCAGCCCTTGGTTAAATGGGGGTGTATTGATGCAAGGTTCTAATAACAATAGTTGTAATTAAGGAAAAATAATGACCTGTAATAGTGTAAATAAGATTGAAGGTGGTAAGATTATTATTTTACCGTCTGGTTGTTTAGGAACGACGGAGATTGATTTACAATGTAAATCGCCGACTGAGTCTGTATTTTATCAATTTTCGATG
>NZ_CAMXCM010000006.1 GCF_947179015.1 Commensalibacter communis | reverse complement strand
TTAATCTCTGAATAATATTCATACAGTATAAGTGCTTGGCTCTATTTTACAATAGAGCCAAGCCCCCTTTTCATATAATATAAAATATAACCAAAAAATTAATCTGAAATTCAGCTCAAATTGTCATTTTAAATGACAAAAATTCATGGAATTTATTATATAAATATAAATTAATAATATAGACGTAACTTTTATTTAAATTATTGATTTAATGATAAAAAAAGAATCGATCCCATCGATTTAAAAGCTACTATCATTCTCTTGGAGTTTATTGTTAAAAATGTCATCTTTTCGTTAAGTCATTTTAAAAATTCTTTCGATGACTTCGAATATATTCACGTTATAATGGGTAATTATATTTTTTTAATTCTAGAAATATATCATTAATATTTTAAGTTTATCAGCGATTTAAATTACAAACTAATGTAAACATAGATGGGTAGATGGGATGCTGTCAAAATAAAAAAACAGCTTAGCAATCTTAATGACTGTCAAGCTGCTTTATATAGACGAGCAAATCAATTTTATCGACTAGAAAGAAATCATTTTACCAGGCGTAATCATTCCTTGTAATCCCAGCAAAGATTTTGCTAGTGGAATTGCAACAGGTGATAATTGTCTTCCCAACAAAATAGAACGATGCTCGATCGCTGCTAACATTGCAAAATCATCATTATTTTTTAAAATATCATCACGAATAGATTTACCAATACGAACAGTCTGTGCAACACCATGACCACTCCATCCATTGACAGAATAAATAGGCACTTGCTTTTCAATTTTTCGACAATCCGTTGCACCATTTAAGGTGAGATCAGTTGTGCCGCTCCATGCAAATTCGAATTTAATATCTTTTCTTTGTGGAAATACGGTTTCCAAACGAGATGTTAAATACGCAATGGTCTTTTCTTCATTCCAACGCGTTCCCGTCCCTTGTCCACCAAATAAAATTCTTTGTTTTTTTACTGGACGGTAATAGTCAATTTGGAATTGGGTATCATATACTGCCATATCGGTTGGCAATAACGTTTCCGTTCCACCGTCAACAGGGTTAGTTACCGCAACATAAGTATAAAATGGGATGGTCGCATCTGCTTCAGAAAGTAGCTTAAAAGTAGAATCATGCACTGCAAGCACAATACCTTTTTTTGCTAAAACACTGCCTGCTTCCGTTCTAACTCTGGTTCCTTCTGGGGTTTCTTCAATTTCAAGAACTTCGCTATCTTCAAAAACTTGTCCGCCATTTTGAATAAAGCCATAAATCATTCCCCTGACCAATGCCAAAGAATGAATTTGACCGCCCATACTGTCTAATGCACCACCAAAGTAAATCTCGGAGTTAATATGTTCTTTAATCTCGTATTCACCCAACATGCTGACAGAATCATCACCAAGATATTTACGAGCATCGGCACCTTTGACCAATGCGCCCACGTGACCTGGATGAATTGCAGCAGTTAAATGCCCCTTACGCATATCAACAGATAAATCATATTTACTGACGATTTCTCTGATTAAGTCAAAACACTCAATCGATGTAAAACGCCATAAACGGCATGCTTCATCATAATCAAAATTTTCAATCATTGTTTCGGCTTCCCAACGGGCTAGCCCTGGGGTTAATTGTCCCCCATTACGACCAGAGGCAGCAGAACCAATGCGATTTTTTTCTAACAAAATTGTATCAACACCAGATTCTGAAAGATGTAGTGCTGTTGACGCACCAAGCAGTCCTCCCCCGATCACCACGATATCACATGTTGTTTCTTGTTCTAACTTGGGAAAACCAGCCCATGTAGACAAAGTAGCTTCATAGTAATTGGCTGGATGTTCAGGCTTTTGATCGCCATCAACCCAATTCCAATCTTCCTGTTTGTCAGTGTTATTTGTTGACACAATCATCGCATCATCAATTAATACTGGTTTTTCAATTTTTTGTTTTAAAGTCATTTAATATAACTCGTTTCGTAACATAGATTAAAGAGTAAGGGCATCTTCTTCTTTTCGTAAGAATGTCTGATCGTCTTTTACAAAAAGTTCTTTTTGATATTTTTTTAGATAAAGAAGATAAAGTAATCCCAAAAATGTCCATGATAGACCAAATATAAAGGAGTCCATCTGTAAGTTCAACCACATATAGCCAACAGTTGTTAATCCCAGCAAAGGAAAAATAATATTCAAAGCAATATCTTTAAATGTTTTAATTTGCCTTTTATAAAAAGCAAACATCACTAGAATACAAATATTGACCGCACTAAATGCAATCATCGCACCAAAATTAACAAATGAAACCGCGGTATCAAGTGTGCAAAAAATAGCAGCCAGGGATAAAAGACCAACCAATAGCACACAGAAATAAGGCGAATGATATTTAGGGTGAACATATCTAAACATCTGGCCTGGAATAAATCGAGCAATTCCCATAATGTGCAATAATCTAGCTGCACTTGCATGAGATGCCAACGCCGATGCCAATGTATTCACCAACATTGCAATCATAAAGAATTTTTGGAAAATTGCACCACCTACATATAAAGCAATTTCAGGCGAAGATGAATCTTTATAATTTTTTAATAGCTCATTGGTTGGATAATATAGCTGAATAAACCAAGCACTAATAAAGAAAATAACCCCACCTGCCAACACAGTTATCATAATTGCTCTGGGGATTGTTTTTTGTGAATCTTTTGTTTCACTTGCCAACGTTGATACCGCATCAAACCCAAGGAATGAAAAACATAAGACCGCAGCCCCGCCAACCAAAGGTCCCAAACTATTATCCCCATTAAATAATGGTTTCGTGGTCAGCACAGCAGCCCAACCATCGCCAAGTTTAATATGAATAACAAGATAAATAAAATAAACTGTTAAGATTAGCGGAACCCCAACAAATATAAAATTCATATTGGCCAGTAAACTAACATTACGAGAATTAATAAAGGTAACGATAGCCACATAAACAGAAATCAACACCCACGTTGGAATATCTGGAAATAACGCACTGAGATAAGCCCCAGACAACAACGCATTAATCATGGGTAACAACATATAATCCTGTAACGTAGCCCACCCAACAATAAAGCCACTCTCTTTACCGCATATTTTACCTGTATATGTAAAAGCAGAACCAGATTCTGGAAAGGTCGCTGCCAACCGACTATAGCTCATCGCTGTTAATAAAATAGCGACTAAGGTGAGCAAATACGCTAGTGGAACACGACCATTTGTACGTTCAGAAACAATTCCAAAGGTATCAAATACAGTCATTGGCGTTAAATAAGCAACCCCAATGATTACAACCTGCCATAAAGATAATAGCTTTGCACTTTTTTTTAACTGATCCATTAATTACATCTTTAACTTCTCGAAATATTGCAAACGGATTTTAAAAGAAATTGCTAAAGTGAATCAAAGCAATAAAATTTAAAATAAACATTATAATATGCAATTTGTGCAATAAATAGCAAGATTAACATTGCTGTTTATAATAACATTTGTTTGAGATGCTGTTAAAATAAATAAAACAGTTCATTTTATACTTTATAAAATTTGTTTTACTTTCAGTATTTCTTCGTAAAAACCCTTAGGATTCAGTATGTTATTAACATTAGTCTCTAAAATTTTACGATCCATTAAACTAGGAGCCACTTTTGCAAAAACTTCTATCGCCCCATCCCAAGAAACTCTTAACGTAAATTGTCTGTTTAAAATGATCTCTTGTACTTCCTGAGCTACTGGAATTGGTGGTGGATCTAGGTCTATATAATCTTTTTGTTCTTCTTTTTGGATCCTAAAATGTCTGTATAATGCAATCGTTTGTTTATCGATATATTTGAACTGATCCTCAAGCCAATCCCAATCTGCTTCTGATAAAAATTCCTCATCTTTGAAATCTTGGGCAATAAAAGGCAAATCAAAAGTGTCTCTCATTTCAAAATAAGATCCATGATATTTATTTATCAATGACTGATACATTTCAGGAAATTCTTTGAAATTCGTCTTATATGCCATAGCAATATAATTTATTGTTGTTATGGAGTTAAAAGAATTCATTGCTGTTGCAAGTCTTTCTAAATTATCCATAAAGATTTGATAACGTGCCCCTTTACGAAACTTTACATAAGATTGGGGAACAAAAGATTCAATGGATATATTAATATGATCTATGTTTGAGGTAGCAAGGAATTCGAAATAACTATCTGGCATTTTCTTGGCCAAATTAGTCGTAAACGAAATCTTCTTACGATATTGTTGAGGAATTTTTTGTAAAAAATATTCAAATTGAGGATGTAATGCTGGTTCATGTAGACAAGAAAACCAAAACTGACCATCATCTACATAAGGAAGTAACTTGAGCAAAATATCTAGAGTTTTCTCACTCATAAAATAGGTTTTTTTTGTAGAGGAATAATCATACAAACAAAATGGACATCTTAAATTACAATTATTGACAATATCCATTGCCATTTGAGCAAAAGGCTGAAACACAGTCCTTATCTGAGGTGCGAAAGGAATGAGTGTATTCGTTCCTTGAATACGAATAATAACTTTATCCCTTTCATCACTTGTCAACTCACGTGAAAATTTTATCCAAAATGCATAGTAATTCTTTCCATCCCCTACACTGGGGATATCCACATGATATAAAGAATTTGCAAGGGCGAAAGCTAATACTTCTCCCGTATCGGATATGACAGCCTCGCAAACTAATCTGTCATTAATATGGTTAACATCACAAACCCAACCACTGGCAAAGACGACATTAATTTCATCAACAAACCCAAAAATAAAACGGTTTGGATATAAATCAGATGTAGGTTTCTTCTTTTTAAAAATATTAAAAGGATTATAAACCAACGATAAGAACCTTATCTTAAATAAATATTAATTTTTATTATCGTTTTTACTGATATACATCAACATTTTATTTCCATGTCGCATAAAGACTTCCTCAATAACCATCCCTATTCCTCCTAATACTCTACGTGACGGGATATTGTCCTCTTTGGCTATTGCAACGATACGATCATGTCCACGTAAATGAGCCTCTATTAACACAGCATAAGCGGCCTCACGCGCATATCCTTTACCCTGAGCCCAAGGCCAAAGCGAAAATCTCAATGCGTATCCCCGACCATCTTGGCGATGATGAATCCCTGTTATGCCTAAAAAACGAGAACAACCCAATTGTGCATTTTCACGAACAACATACATTCCTATACGGTGACAACCCCAATATGTTGTATCTTCTGCCATTTCAATTTCAGCTTTTAAACGTGTCCTCACCCCACCCAACATGTGACCAAAGGCCTGGCTATCGGTTTTCAGAGAAACAACATCCTCTAAATCTTGCCATCCAACAGGGGATAAAATTAATCTTGGTGTATATAACTCAGAGGAAATCATGATATTTTCTAGACACACTTATAAATGAAAACACCCATTTCATCCTATAATGAAATGGGTGTATCTATTTCACAAGTCGAAATATGAATTACCGTGAAATAGGTTTATATTTAATACGGCTTGGTTCAGTAGCATCAGGGCCAAGACGACGGCGTTTATCTGCTTCATAGGCTTCAAAGTTTCCTTGGAACCATTCAACGTGACTGTCGCCTTCAAAAGCCAAAATATGGGTTGCCAAGCGATCCAAGAACCAACGATCATGGCTGATAACCACAGCGCAACCAGCAAATTCCTCTAATGCTTCTTCCAATACACGTAACGTATCCAAATCCAAATCATTGGTTGGTTCATCAAGCAATAAAACATTGCTTTCTTTCTTTAACATTTTTGCCAAATGCACGCGGTTACGTTCACCACCAGAAAGAATGCCAACTTTCTTTTGTTGATCGGATCCTTTAAAGTTAAATGCACCAACATAAGCACGAGACGCAATCGAACGTTTACCAAAATAAAGCACGTCTGTTCCGCCAGAGATTTCTTCCCATACGGTTTTATTTGGATCTAAATCATCACGAGATTGATCCACATATCCAAGTTTTACCGTTTCACCAACACGAATTTCCCCTTGATCTGGTTTATCCGCACCTGTAATCATCTTAAATAAAGTGGACTTACCAGCACCATTGGGACCAATAACACCAACAATACCTCCAGGTGGTAATTTGAAGTCTAACCCATCAATCAACAAACGATCATTAAATCCTTTGCTAAGGTTCTCAGCTTCAATGACAACACTTCCTAAACGAGGGCCTGGTGCAATATTAATTTCCGCAGTACCACCAGACTTTTCCTGGCTCTGCGCCAACATTTCTTCGTATTTTGCAATACGAGCCTGACTTTTTGCTTGTCTAGCTTTAGGAGAAGCACTGATCCATTGTTGTTCAGCCGCCAATGCACGTTGACGTGCACTTTCTTCTTTTTCTTCTTGAGCCAAGCGTTTACGTTTTTGATCCAACCATGAAGAGTAATTGCCTTCAAATGGATGTCCGCGCCCACGTTCAATTTCCAAGATCCAGTTCGTAACATTATCCAAGAAATAACGATCATGGGTAATCAAAATCACTGTGCCAGTATATTCACGCAATGTTTGTTCAAGCCAAGCAACGCTTTCCGCATCCAAATGGTTGGTTGGTTCATCAAGCAATAAAATATCTGGCTTTTCAAGTAATAAACGACATAAAGCCACACGACGACGTTCACCACCAGAAAGTTTTTCCACACTTAAATGTGCAGGTGGACAACGCAATGCATCTAAAGCAATTTCAATTTGACGGTCTAAATCCCAACCATTGCCTGCATCAATGATTTCCTGTAATTCTGACTGTTCAGTAAGCAAGTTATTCATTTCATCATCATCCATCGGTTCTGCGAACTTCATAGAGATTTCATTAAAACGATCAACTGCTTTTTTTAAAGGCCCAAAGCCTTCAGCAACGTTTTCACCAACATTTTTAGTATTATCAAGTTGGGGTTCTTGTTCTAAGTACCCTACTTTTATTCCATCAGCAGCCCAAGCTTCCCCACCGAACTCTTTATCTTTACCTGCAATGATTTTTAAGAGGGTTGATTTACCCGCACCATTCACCCCAAGCACACCAATTTTTACACCTGGCAAAAAGGATAAAGTAATGCCTTTAAAAACTTCTCGTCCACCAGGATAAGCCTTGGTCAAATCTTTCATTACATAAACATACTGAGGCCCAGCCATCGTAAGGAAGCTCCTTCAAAAATCCATCAAACATATAATATAGGGGGAAATTGCCCGCCTAATTTTTTGCTTCAGGCGAAATAATAGATATAAAAAGCGTCTGCGCCCGGCAGGACTTGAACCTGCAACCAGACCGTTATGAGCGGCCGGCTCTAACCAGTTGAGCTACAGGCGCACAAACGCTTTCTCTATTTGCCGTAAAATGAACCTTTTTGCAAGGTTTTTTTTAAGAAAAAATTACTCATTATTAAATTCTTCACCATAATACTCGGAAGGATCAAAATCACTAGGATCTATCAGTCCATAATAATCTTGAGGTGAATATGTCGTGCGGCGTGTATAATAATCACCAATCTTAGCTGCAACTAATTGCGGATATCCTCGTATTTTTAAACCACAAGCAATACAATCAAATTCAGTCGGAATTACAGACCTTCTTACAACAACTTCATATTCTCCATTTTCAATTTTGCTAGCTCCTATCTCCTTACCTATCACTGTTGCCACACTTTGACACGCAGGACATTCAACTTTATGATGACCTATGGAACTCAACACCTTACTCTTTAGTTCTGCCTTTTGACGGAGTTCTTCCTTATTAATTGGTTGCATGTAACATGGATCAAACATTATGCTTGTATCATTTATTCCAAACCAGGGAAAACTATAAACATTACCTCCTATTTGTTTTCTAAAAAAAATAGGAGATTTATTTACATATTTCTTTATTATCAAAGCTGTTTGATTTTTTTGATAAAACTGTTCCTGTATCCACCTTCTCTTTCAAAAAGAAAATAATATATCGGGCTGGAATAGACCAAAAAGTAGTGTCCGTATGTAATGGAAAACTATCAAAACCATAAAAATAACTTAAAGATTTAAAATTCGATGATAATTTATTCTTAGGTTGCAATATTTGTGTATCTTTGCCATTTAAAGGAAGTATTCGACCCAAAGCTTCTGTTAAGTTCAATGCGTCACTTAATGACTTAACATTATCAATTATATAAAAACCATGCTCTTGTAATGACTCAAACATCATACCAGGCTACTACCCGACCTTAATCAACCCTGTGAACGCACCGTTTTCTGATGTAAAGATCACTTTTTTCTCTTTAGTTTGCAGATTGGCTTGATACACATGCCCCATCTTATCAGCGACGAAAGCTAGGTGATGATCTGCATCAACCGTAAAACCGATTGTTTCATCAAACCCACGCACAACGACTTCTTTATTGCTGAGGGTTGAAAGCTGCAATCTATTCAACGAATTGCCATCAGGTTCTGCGCCTCTGTCTGACCAATAAAGATAATCATTTTTATAGTCAAGTTCCAGATCTATCGGTTCTGGAAGATGGTCATAGACGATTTTTATCTGAGATGAGTTAATCACGGCCTGCTTATCATTAAAATCAAAGGGCGCACAAAGTAAGCGTCCTGTTCCGCTTTTGGGTGGTCCTTTCATAGTCCAAAAGATACGGTTATTTTGAATATCCAACGCGATCCCAACACAATGTCTGTTTTCTTTTTCTTCATCCAAATACATATCCTGTGTATCAAGCAAAAATTCGACTTTACCAGTTTCGATGGCACATCGTTCAATTTTCATACCCTCACGATCGCACCAGTATAAATAATTCGTCCGTTGATCCAATTGGATTTGTTTCGGAGTATGGGTATCTCCAATTTTAACCGTGAAACCTGTATCTTTGCCATCCAAATTACAATGCTGAATATAGCCGTCCCAAGCATCAAAATCTGCCCCCATATTTGTCCAATAAAATAGCTGGTCATTAGGATTAAATACAATACCATCTGGCGTTCCAGATTGGTCTTGTAAAAGGATGTTGGTTGAATAATCATTAGGATTGATACTAATAATCTGCCTTTTCCTGGCTTCTAATACAATGAGTTTATAGTTTAAATGCGTAATCATTGATGATTACTCCTTATATTATCAATAAAATAAAATATTTTCTATAAACCTACGCCATTTTTCTTAATAAATAAATTAATAATATAGTTATTATTCTTAATTAAAATGAGAATTTATTATAATTATACATATATTATTAATTATTACTGATAGTTATATGATAATATTTCAAGTCAAAAAAATTGTGCTTCTTTATATTTATCTTTACCTGCAAATCATCAACATCTTATATATATTGAAAAAAAACTAATAACTCGCTATGCTTTTTCATCTTATTAAAAATTGGAAAAAAATTATGGATTTATCTAAGATTGCTCCTGGCAAAGACGTGCCAAACGACATTAATGTTGTGATTGAAATTCCTAAAGGATCAAAAGTAAAGTACGAAGTCGATAAAGACAGCGGTGCTGTATTTGTTGACCGCGTTGTATTCACACCAATGGTTTATCCAGCTGCTTATGGGTTTATTCCCAATACATTAGCTGCTGATGGTGATCCGATTGATATGTTGGTTTTATGCCCAGAGCCTGTTATTCCAGGATGCGTTATTCGCGCACGCCCGATTGGTGTATTGAAAATGGAAGATGAATCAGGCATGGATGAAAAAGTGATCTGTGTTCCGCACGACAAAATCCACCCAGCCTATACCAATATTAACGAAGTCTCTGAACTTCCAGAAATTACACGTCAAGAAATTGAACATTTCTTTACCCATTACAAAGACCTTGAAAAAGGAAAATGGGTTAAAATCCAAGGTTGGGATAATAAAGCCAAAGCTTGTGAATTGATCGAAACATCAATTAAAAACTTTAAAAAATAATGTTTAATGCTCTACAAGGCTGTTGGATAAAATAGCCTTGTAGATGTAAGTTTTTCTATTATGATCTTACTGACTAAGTATCAGAATAGTTATTAAGACTATCAATAATACCACATCCAGATATTTTCCCATCAGGGCATTCTTTAATTAAGTTTTTTAAACTTGTTTCCATCTTTTGTAATGATGATATTTTTGACCTAATATTTTCTAAATGGTTCTTAGTTATTGTTAAAACATCCTGATTTAACAAAATATCATTTTCACTGAGCTTTAATAAATTTTGTATTTCAATAAGTGAAAATCCCAAAGCCCTGGAGCGTATTATAAAAAATAATATTTCTTGATGTTTTTTTGTATAGGCTCTATATCCCCCTTCTGTCCGTGGAGGCTCAGGAAGAAGCCCTATTTTTTCATAATATCTTATTGTTACTACTTTGGTTCCTGTCGATTTTGATAAATCTCCAATACTATAAAATAAATGATTTTTTTTGTTTACCATGCTGTTGACCCTATAGTTACTATAGAGTGCATATTAGTTATGACGAACGATTCTCGTCACTATAAATTAAAGAAAGGAACTTAAACATGTCTAATAATATTAAACAATCTAACTGTAAATGTAATCAACATTGCAATTGTGGTTCAAATTGTAATTGCAAAACTGGACAAATTTGTAACTCTGCTTGCCGTTGTAGAGAATAGTCGTCAATTTTACTTGTGGTCATTATTTAAAAACCACACAATGTAAATATAACTATATACGTTGCTAGCCATCGATAGGCTGGCAGCGTATTTTAATAATAACCCTCAATGAATATTGATTCTTTTATTAAAGAATGATTTGACATCGTTTCCTCTTATATAGATAATTTTATTAATAAATTTTAAATAAATATTGAGGGAATAGAAATGGATATTGTTGAAATTTCAGAAAAACGTTACACGGCAAAACGTTATGATAAGAATAAATCTGTTTCCCGTGAAGATTTAGAGAAATTACTGACTGTCCTTAGAAACAGTCCCTCTTCTGTGAATTCACAACCATGGCATTTTATTGTTGTAAATAATGCGACTTCACAAAATAAAATCTTGCCAGCGATTTTAGATTTCAATCATGCTCGTATCACAGATTCCACTTATACCATTATTTTTTGTATCAAAACATCATTGGATAATGACTATTTAACACATATTTTAGATACTGAAATACAAGATGGTCGTTTTACAAAACCTGAAATCATCCAAAGTATGGACAAAGATCGTCGCTATTTTATTGGGCTAAATAGTATTACAGATGAAAAATTACATAGCTGGGAAAGTTGCCAATTATACTTGGCATTGGGACAATTCATGTTTGCCGCAGCCTCCATTGGTATTGATTCAACGCCAATCGAAGGGTTCGATGCACAAAAAATGGATGAGCTATTGGGATTAAAAGAAAAAGGACTGAAAAGCATTGTCGTTGCCAGCATTGGCTATCACGCCGATAATGACAGCAACGCCAAAAGACCAAAATCCCGTTTACCAAAAGAGGAAATATTTACATTTGTTTAAATATTATCCATTGAAACTATTGAATAAATATGAGATTATATTAACAGATTGATATTATTACATTTGAAATACTCCGAACGACCTTTTATAGGTCGTTTTTTTATGCCTATTTTTTCCTAAAAACGAAACCAAAACTCAATTCGACGCCATAGCTGCGTCAAAATTCCAAGAACAATCAA
This sequence comes from Commensalibacter communis, assembly GCF_947179015.1. GTDB lineage: Bacteria > Pseudomonadota > Alphaproteobacteria > Acetobacterales > Acetobacteraceae > Commensalibacter > Commensalibacter communis. Next base: position 107,025 of record NZ_CAMXCM010000006.1, on the reverse strand, counting down.
AGAAAGAGACGATCAAATGACAGAAAAGAAAACTCCTGCCAAAGTCACTGCCAAAGCCCCAAAAGATAAAAAGTTCCCAAAGTTAAAAACACTAACTTATAAAGAGATGTACAATTTAGTGGGTAAGTTCCTGCAAAAAGCAATCCCAATTAAAGGGGCAAAACTGCAAATTATTCGGGGATTAGAGAATAGAGTTTCAACACCAAAACCGCCTTATAATTGTTTTACAAATTACAGGTTATGAGGCCCTTTCAAGTCCTGAAACACGATATACAGATTAATATAAAATTACATGGTGCAGATCCCAAATAACCATGGGATTAACTTTTATTGGGAATGATAATATTCCGGTCTTACAAATGGCAAAAGCATTTTCAATCAGGTTTAATGATGCCTGGGCAAGTGAACAATTCGAACAATATCAAAAACCATTTTTTCCATTATATAGCGATGATGCCCTCGTCGAACCTGTCTTTATTGATGCCGAAGACCAATATCAAGATAAATGCTCTATGAATGTTTATTTTGAATACCATCCCGAAGTTGGCGTTTGCGAGGCAAGTGCCAAAGAAATCATCATGAATGTGAATAAATAAAACGGGCAAAAAAAACTATCATGGAATACAAAGTAGGGTCTGAGACTATTAATGGTCGCAAATATACAGTGACAATTAATGATGATGATAATCAGTATAAAGAAAAATATTATAGAGAAATTGACGACTTACGAATTGCAGTCGGAACATTGGGTGCCCGACTTGGATGGGATACGAATGTCAGACGGATTTATACCGTTGCAATCCAAAAAATGAGTCAAAATATCGAAAACCAAATCCAACGCGGTAAAATTACATATAGACAAGGCTATTTGATTGCGAACAAGCGACGTAACTTTATTATGGATGCAGTTCGTGAAGTAACACACTCTATTGGTCTGTCTTTTGCCAAAGAGGAAAAGCCAGAGGGAAAAACAGCAAGGTCTTTACTATCCCATTATGCAATCACTGAACATGTTGAAAAAACGATAGAACTTCCCCCCCATTTACCTGATGATGAGAGAAAAAAACGTATTCGTAAGGAAGTTAAAAAGATAAAGGAGAATTTATCGCCCGCACAACAAAAGAAAATGTATTTAGACCTGCCATATAAAGAGAAGGAAATAATCATACACAGAGCAAGGAAGGCAGCAGGAGATGCGCAAGAGGAAGTTCTTAAAAGATTAAAAAACCCTCCAACCAAACTCCCAGAAGGAAAAACAAATAGGTTTGGAGGGAAAACCGATATTTATGGAAGAATAAATAAGACTGGACGATATTTATTCTATCTTTCTATTTCCATATCCATTTATAATATTTTGACTGCGAATGATAAAGTGGCGGCAGCTGAACATGAAGCCATCTTACAAGGGGTAATGTTTGTAGGAGGATGGACAGCGGGCACAGTGGGGGCAGCGCTCGGTGGTCCTCCAGGGGCATATATTGGTGCCATGGTCGGGAGTACGCTGGCGGTTTACCTGACCGATTCTTGGTTAAAACATAATGAATAATTGATAAATGAAAGGCGGAGCAAATGACAATGAGAATAATTGAAGACGACACCGTCACTTTAAAACGCGTACGCTTTAGGTTTCAAAGGAGTCGGATTTGTATTAATGGGCATCGCACTTGGTTCACCGTTGATGGTATCAAGTTGGAAAAAGCCATTCAAATTGGCTCTCGTTATTTGCTCTTTGTCTCCACCAATCAAGGGGATATAAATTGGGCAAAAAGCTGTGATATTTATTTGATTAACCAATCAGGCAGAATTTTAGAAGAAAAAATTATAAGAATTGAGAGTGAGGATGATGAATATTATAATGATTACAATTATTGGGAAAACTATGATTGTTGGGATCTAGGAAAGTTTAACCTTATCCCACCCAATATGATTACCTTTTATTTCGGTGGTATGATTTACAACATAGAAGTGTTGGATAAACCAGTTTATCCTTGGTCTGATTATTACAAAAATAAGAAAAATGATAATTCTCGTTACCATTCTAGAGGGATATTATCCCTTTTCAGAAACCGTTTACAGATTAGTAGAAAAAAATTTAACTTTAATGAGTGACGGTAAAATATAAAAGACTTTGATATGAGAATAATTGAAGACGGCACCGTCACTTTAAAACGCGTACGCTTTAGATTTGAAAGAAGTCGAATTTGTATTAATGGACATCGCACTTGGTTCACCGTTGATGGCATCAAGTTGGAAAAAGCTATTCAAATCGGCTCTCGTTATTTGCTCTTTGTCTCCACTAATGAAGGGGATATAAATTGGGCAAAAAGCTGTGATATTTATTTAATTAACCAATCAGGTAGAATTTTAGAGGAAAAAATTATAAGGTTCGATAGTGAAAATAGTTTATATTATAACGATTACAATTATTGGGAAGACTATGGTTGTTGGGATCTAGGAAGGTTTAACCTTATCCCGCCCAATATGATTACCTTTAACTTCGATGGTATGATTTACAGTATAGAAGTGTTGGACAAACCTGTTTATCCTTGGTCTGACTATTACAAAAATAATAAAAATGATAATTTTGATTACTTTGCTGGAGGAATATTATCCCTTTTCAGAAATCGTTTACAAATTAAAATCATTCAACAAAAATTAGATATCTCAAATTACATTAGTAAGTAAAATATTTCTATCATGAGAATCATTGAAGACGACATGTCCACCTTTAAACACGTGTGCTTTAGGTTTCAAAGAACGTTGCGCTTGTTCTATACATCAACAGCACTTTTGTCACAGACTAAAAAGGACAGTAAAAACTGCCCCTTTGATCTACCAATCAGATTTATGCCCTAATAACCCAAAAATCTCTCGACGGATTTTCAGAAGCTCCTCTGAATCTCGATGCCTTGGATAGTCCATATCCAATTTGAACTCACCAATAATATGCGCTGGACGTTGACGCATCACGATAATACGGGTCGCGAGTAACAAGGCTTCCTCAATATCATGCGTTACCATCAAACCAGTAAATTGCTTATTTCGCCATAAATTAACCAGCTCTTTTTGCATCGTAATGCGGGTTAAACTGTCTAATTTCCCCAAAGGTTCATCCAAAATCAACACACTAGGATCATTTACCAACGCCCGTGCCAACGCTACACGTTGTGCCATTCCGCCAGAAAGCTGTGATGGATACGCATTATCAAATCCTGCCAGCCCAATCATTTCCAACATGTCGGAAATGGCTTTATCATCCTTTTTCTTTTGGATCTTAAAGCCCAACTCAACATTTTGTCGAACCGTTAACCAAGGAAACAAGGTTGGATCTTGAAACACGACAATTCGAGAAGGATCAGCAGCAATAATTTCCTCACCATTGGCTTTGATAGACCCTTGTTCAGGACGTTCTAACCCCGCCACCATGCGCAGCAACGTTGACTTGCCACATCCTGACGGCCCTAAAATCACAACGAACTCATTGGGTTCAATCGTTAAATCAATCTCTTCCAAAACAGGTAAGTCATGATCGTCTAAACTATAACTATGACTGACATTCGTAATTTCAATTTTTTGCTGTTTGACCAAAGAATCTACCATTTAATGCTTTCCTTTTGCCAACGTAAAAGACGATTACGAACTTTGAATAATAAGGTCATAAAGGAAGTACACATCACCGCCATAATCAATAATGCCGCATACATATTCGGATAAGCTGCCCATCCTTGCGCCCATTGCATATAGAACCCAAGACCTGCTTTGACCCCAAGCATTTCCGCCACGACCAACATGTAAAAACAAGACCCCAACGCCATAAACATGCCCACGAATACAAAAGGCAATGCCGCAGGAATAGCCACATGGCGAATAAGGAATAATGGTTTTGCTCCCATTGTTTTTGCTACGTCATAATAACTCGGATTAACCCCAGCAATTCCAGACCACGTCAAAACCGCCACAGGAAAAGACGCTGCAAAAGCCATTAATAACTCACCCGCCACAAAGCTGGATGGAATGACGGCGAATAATAAAGGAAGGAATGCAACGGGAGGTAAAGGCCCCAGAAATCGTAATACAGGATGCGCCCAATAACCAAACAGTTTAGACCATCCCATTCCAACGCCAATAACAAATCCTATAATACACCCAAGAAGATAACCACCCACCAGCAACATCATTGAATGCGCCAAAGAATTCAGCAATTTAGCCCAATCCGTAATAAACACATCCAATAATTCTTGAGGCGCACCAAAAAACGGTCTTGGCAACAAGAGTAATTTTGCTTGGACAACTTCCCAAATGCCAATAAAAAGCGCCAAAGCCAAAATCCAAGCCCCATAATAACGCACTTTATTCAACGGCAAAGAGATGGCACTTAAAATAGCAATACCCAAACACACTACAGCAAATGTTGTGGTTCTTGGAAAATCATCAGCATTTGGAATGAAATAAGTCAGCCCTGCGGTCGCTAACCATGCAACCGCTCCCACAATTTGAGGCCAATAGGCGTTTTTTACAATTTGTTTCATCCAGTGAAAAGATCCTGCGTTACTTTATTGGCATAAGTTTCAGAATTTAAACTTTGTGGGAAAACACCAATTTTCTTTAACTCATCTGCATAAAAGACTACATTGTCACGTAATTGTTTTCCAACAGATTGCTCATGCGTCCCTTCTGTTTCCAAAATCGCAGCAAGCTCTTGAGCTGATACTTTCGGCGCATAAGGTTCAAACATTTTGGCTGCTTCCATCTTGTTATGATGCACCCACTGCCCTGCTTCTAAAATAGCTTGCGTAATCGCTTTGGCAACCATTGGCTCTTTGCGGATCAATGACCCACGCAATCCAACCACACAACAAGCAATATGCTGCCACTTGCCTTCCATATTGGAGTCAATGGACACTAGCTGATTTTTTGTTTGGAACAAATGTGCCAATGGATCGTCTAATCCAGCAGCTTGAATTGCACCCCGTTTTAAAGCCAGTGGTAACATATCTTCTGGAAATTGACGCCAATTTACATCTTTTTCTGGATCAATACCGATTTCTTTAAAACGCATGCTAAAGAAATTCTTTGCAGGCCCTCCAATATCACCAACACCAATGGTTTTGCCTTTTAACTCAGCAAGGGTTTTAATAGAACCATTTTGTGGAGCCAGCAAATGTAAACAACCAGAATGTAATCCAGCCACCAACTTTACATCAAACCCTTGTTGCAAAGGTTTTAACCATCTTAACGCCATGCCTGATGCGCCATCTGCTTTACCAGTAGACATGGTTTCCAGCATTTGATCGACAGAACCTGCAAAATCAATGAAATTTACATCAAGATTATATTTCTTAAAAAACCCCTTTTGTTGAGCCACTGGAAAAGCTGCGGTACAAATTGAATCGGCACTCCATGCCAAGGTTACTTTACGAGGGGCACCTTCTATTTTAACAGGTGCGCCCACATTTGGAAATGCTGTATCCATTTCTGTAGCCATCGCTTGACGTAATGGATTGGTCAATAACGCTGCCCCAGAGGCAGCTAATAATGAACGTGAAAATTGCCGCCGATTCATAAAATTAAACCCCATAATTTATTTTAAATAGAAAGGAAATATAGAATAAAGAAGATTAGTAATAGTATGTAATTAATTTATTGAAAAATACAATCTTATTTTTAAGTACAAAGACTAAAAACACTATAATTCTAAGTATATATGAATTAAAAAAATACCTTATTCTTTTAACGAATAAGGTAATTATATTATTTTTTCAAATTTTGTAAGGCCCTATCCGCAGGCGAGTTCCCTAAATTCAAGGACGGCGTTCTGCGATGAATTAAATCATCAATTAATGTTTCATAATTATTCATATATTCATCCATCGACAAGCTCCGTTCTGCTTCGGCTCTTGCAGCTTTACGAATTGATTGGGCGAGTTTTTTGTCTTCTAACACTTCTAAGATACGATCCGTTAATGCATCATAATCCAAAAATGGAGTTAATATTCCTGTAACACGATCTGCAATAAACTCTTGTACTGGCTGTGTATCACTTGCAATAATAGGACAACCTATCGCCATTGCTTCTCTTAACGACCAAGATAATACAAATGGATAGGTCAAATAAATATGAGCATCAGAGCGTTTTAAAACACTGTTAAACACGTTATACGGAACTTGCCCTGAAAAATGCACCCTAGACATATCCAACTTATTATGCACTTCTTTTAACATATAATCACGCCAAGACATGCCACTTTCTAAACTGGCACCGTAACTGACTTGATCCCGACCAATCATAACGACTTTAACATCTGGACGTTCTTGTAATAATCTTGGTAATGCCCGCATAAAAATATGAAAGCCACGATAAGGTTCTAATCCCCTAGCTACATAGGTGACCAGCTTATCTTCAGGTTTGACGACAAAATCCTTCAACTCTAGATCAGATTTATAAATTGATGGGTCAGGACTACATTTCTCTAAATTGACCCCTTCTCTTAAAATCGTGATTTTTTTCTGAGCCCAATCGGGATAAGTCGAATGTTGGAATAATGTCGGCGTTTGCCCCCAACCTGGATTGGTTGCTGAAACAAGATTGATTGTATTTTTAATCCGAACCCGCGCGGGCAGCATTTCATCAGCTGGAAATTCAGGATCAAAATCAACATCCAATCCAGAGGAATGATAATAAAATTCAGTATAGCTCAAAACAGGGACATCGGGATATATATCTTGTAAATTCAACATTTCCCCCCATCCCTGATGTCCGATAATAATATCAGGAATAAACCCTAAATTTTTGAGGGTTTTCATCGTTTGATAAACGGCATCCCCTCTTTTTATTGCTAGATCCAACTCTCCCAGAGGGGCAAGCAACCCTTTGGCAGGTTCAGGAACTTGATAAAAAACAGAACGTACCCCCTGAATTCTGGCATTTGAGGGCTGACTAATAAATACAATCTCGTTATCTTTTTGTTTAGCAAGATGTTGGACAATATGTAAATATTGCCCAGGAAAATTCTGATGAATAAATAAATATTTCACGACGATACCAATTCAGTAATATTTTACCTTGTTTCATATCATTCATCTTAAAAACTAAGGTAAAATCATTACGTTAATGTTTACAACAAAATAAATTTTAATTTGATAAATTTTACTTTGTTTTCTTACTGGTAGCTTTTGTCGTTACTTTACGTTCCATCGCTTTTAATGCGGCTTCTTTGGATGTTGATGTTTTTAATTTAATATTGCTTCTGACTGGTTTTGCTGGGACTATTTTTCTAATAATTTTTTTAGGTGTTGCTGTTTCAATTTCAGAATTAACAGAAACAGAGGTTGAAATACCAACAGGTTTACCATCTGCAATAGAAATTAATTCAAATCGAACAGCCTCTAGAGGGGCAACAGATTCTGCTGACAGGATTGTTTCATCTTCAACAGGTCCAACTTTTGTTCCATCAACAAACGTAGCACTCAGGCGAACGTGATATTTTTTTGCAGCTTCGTCACTTAATTTAATTCCAAGCCCACATAATGGTAATCCCATGCCACGGCTACCACAAAACTGATTGCCTTGGTGCCATGGGGACATCCATCCTTTTCCCAACAAAGCCTGATATTCAATATCTTCTGGTTTGATATATTTATTAATATTCAGTCCAAAACCTTCAATCCAAGTTTTGCTATCTGGAATTCCAATCCAATCGCCTAATTTAACCGTAACATCACCCATTCTTTGAATATGGGCAAATATAGAAATGTCATTTCCAGACTCTGTTTTGGCTTGTGTAACGGCTGTTTGTTGTTCTTGTTGAGCCATCTTGGCATGTTCTTTGACAGTCGAAACAGGGACAACCGCATCTTTATTAAGGTCAACAATTTCAGGCGCGTCATTTAACCTCACGACTTGTAATTTTGGTGCAGGCAGCTGACTGGATGGATTTTGATAAACAGTTACTAAAATCAAACCAGGACCACCAGAAATCCGAATAAGTGCGGCATTTTTTTCAGCACCTAGCCATCCATCGTTTTCAAATGTTTCAATTGAAACATATGCTGATTGTTTGAAAGGCGGCAAAGAGATACGCAAGCCAGGGAAACCAAATTCATCTGCTGGAGCCTGTTGTGGTGCATGATAAATACAATATAAGCCAGCGTCTAAACTCATCAAATGACCATTTACATTTAAATCAATCACTCTTTGTTGTTGACCTTGCTTGCCTTGGTCTCTGCCTTCTGACATTTATATTTCCCTATCTTTAACGTAATTATTATTTTTGAAATTTTTTATCTGACTTTATTAGCTCAACATTATGGCGTAATTATTAACTACGATTTAAATGTTTTACCTCTTTATTATATAACCCTTTACAAAGAGTTAATAGCATATCATTTAGTTCAGGAATAGTCATTAAAGGTGATAAAACCCATCCCCTTTGCGTATTTTTTATTCGCTGTGATATTGCTCCTATATCAAATGCTGCCGTTTGCAATCCAGAGCGCCATGCAATGCTGAGAGCATAACACCATGTTTCTGGCCAAATTGCAGGAAAGAATGCTATATTTGCGTTTTGTTGCTTAACCAAGGAAACAGCTTCTTCTTCTTGATAAGTACCTGTTATAAAAAGGCGATCTGATTTTTCAAATAAACGATCATCAACCGTTCTTCCAACCAATATAAATTCCAAAGGCAGCTCCCTTTGATTCGCATCGTGAACTAAATCCTTGAGAATATTAAACCCCTTTTCAATACCAATCGCACCAATGATACAAATTCTAAATCTATTTAAATTTATTACGGGTTGTTCATCTAAATCAGACTGTGCAATTTGTGAAAAATAAGCAAGCTGCTCTATAGACAAATCGGGGCGATCGTCTTCTAACTCTTGGGTCTTAATCGCTGTTAATTTTGGAAAATGCTTGTAAATACGTTTCTTTGTATCTTCAGAAGGAACAATAATAGATCGTGCTGCGTCGAATTCCTTTTGGGAACGCGAAATCCATTGTCGTATTTGAACTGGTTTTTCTTCATCAAAACAATCTTTACCGATACAATGTTGACATACATCAAGATCTTTTGGTTCACCACAATAATGTTGTTGTGGATTAATCAACGATATCCTAGGACAAAAAGACATATAATCATGTAAATAGATTTCATATTCTATCTTCAAGTCTTGTAACAAATTGCGAACGGCAGGATGATGACCAGTAAAATGATGAACTTGCATCATCAGGATAGGCTTGCTATTTAAAAACTCTAGCAAAATATGATATTCTGACGGCAAGTCGTAAACCAAATTGGGATACAAATCTTCAATATTAATATGAGATGATAAAGATGATTTCAGTTGTATCTCTATTCGGCATGCATCACCTAACAATGTGGGACGAATAATCAAGGGGATTCCCCCTTTTATACGCCAATCATTGGCGCGTTCTTGCACAGCACGTTCCACTCCACCACCATAAATATGGGTGATAAACAAACCATATTGCAGCGATTTCCCTATCTTTTTTTGTCTTTTTTCAAACGTTTGTAAACGATATAAATCAATCTTACGACGCACAGCACGTAAGAAATCTTGATCAATATAATCCATTACCATTTGGTCGTAATCAGGATAGAGTTTATTTAGAATAGAAAGATTACGTTTTAATAATGATTTTTTACTATTCTGGAACGAAATGCCACCTTTATGACCAACAAAAACATCTGCTGCCAAGACGTGCCGCCAGCCCAAATGTTGAGCCCGCATACTAAAATCATTTTCCTCGCCGTAACCTTGAGCAAATAAATTCTCTCTGAATAACCCCACTTGGTGCAAACAATCATGGCGAATAAACATACAAAATCCATGAGCCGTTGGCACATCAACAGTTAGTTGTTTATTCACCCTCTGCACAGAATGCATCAAATTCTCAACAGCTTTTAATTCGGGGGTCGGATTTTCTTTGTCATGACGAGGATAAGAAAAAATACTGGCATCGTTCGAAAAAGGAGTGACCGTTCCAATAGCTGGATCACTATACGCTGCATCCAATAAACCGTTGACCCATCCTTTGGGAACCAATGTATCACTGTTTAATAAAATCACATCATGATCAGGCCAAGCCAACATACCAGTATTCACGGCACCTGGAAAACCAAGATTTTCCAAGTGATGAATCATGAATATAGTTTCATGATTCACTTGAGATTCCAACCACTCCACAAGTTCAATATCTGGCGAACAGTCATTTACAAGTTGTATCTTAAATCCTTTGGGCAACGTTTTTAAAACGGATTGAACACACGATATTGTTTCTTCTTTTCCTTTATATACAGGAATAATAATGACAACACCTAGTCCTGAATGTTCTGATATCTGCGGATTACACCCCTTGTAATATGCAGATACAGGCAAATAATGTTGATGCTTTTTATCAATATTTCTGTAGGATTTCGTTTTACGGTATAACAATAATGGATCAATCGGACTGCCGATTAAATGCCTGCCATAATCGTCTGTAAAAGAATATGACCCTTCTTCAAATTCTGCCAAAGGAATATAAAATTGCTTTGCCCTAAAAAGCGGGAATTCTAAGGTCGCGACATTAAATTCTTTTATGGCTTGTACTTGTTTACGTAAAGTATTTTGAGCATCATAGACATGAATTGTTGAGACACGATCTGCTTCTGCTGGATACCATAACCAACCCTTTACACATTGATCGTCGCTTTCGACAAAGCCTTCTGTGCGTAAAATAGCTTGTAAATCAATTGGGCTGCCAACCAGAGGTTTATTCTGTGTTTCAATCGATAAATAGGAAAAATTTTCCCAACCCTCTGGTAAAGAAAAAAAAGGATCTTTTGTTTCAAGAATGAACTTATCATCTAAATATACGTAAAGCGTTAGACGGTTTTTATTACCAATCCATACCTGTCCCGAAGAACCAATAACACCACAACATCCCTCCTCTCCACCATCAGTGACGATTTGCACTATAGTCGCCCACGAATTTTTAGTTGGACAATAACAAGACAATAAATATTGTATTGTTTCTATGGCTTGAGAGAATTCTTTTCTGTGAGCATGTATGATTGATAACACGACCCACCCCTTATAAAAATCAAATTTTTTTATCAAAGGCACAAGTAATCGATATGCATCATTATATCGTTGCTGCTTTAAAAGCAACATTATCAAATCAAACGTAATATTTGGGTTATGTTCTGCCAATCGATGGGCGCGATCCATCCAGCGAACAGCTTCTACAATGTTTTTTTTATTCTGTTGGTCCAGAGCTTTTACAAAAGCGGATTGAGCGCTTTGACGTATGCGCTCAATCCCTTCTTTTTTTTTCTTAGAATATTCTAATAGTTTCTTTTTATATTGATCAGACAATGAATCACTCTTTAAAAAAAATACATTACAAGATTCATCATTCTTTAAATATTATTTTTTCTTTACAAAAAATAAACCTGGAGCCACTTCAACTTTGTCAGTTGATTTTTCTTGTATTATTTCCTCAGAACCGGGCAATTCTTGCGTTTGTTTCTCTGGCATTCGCTGCGCTGTTTCGGATTCTTTAAGCTCTGGTATAAAATTAGGGTTCTCTAATTTTTTCAGATCATTTTGAGCTTCTTTTTCCCCCGCATTCAAAGCCATTTCAAACCAATATCGTGCTTGTTTTGCATCCTGTTGTCCAGCCAAACCTTGTGCCAAATATCGACCCAACATTAATTGAGCCTTCGAATGACCTTTCTCTGCTGCTTTTCTGAACCAAATTTGAGCCTTTTCACGATTAGGTTCTAAATGATTTCCTCCACCATATATCGCACCCAAAGAAAACATTGCTGGAACACTGCCTTGATCTGCAGCCATTTGATAAAATTTCAGAGCTTCTTCGGCTAAGGCTTGCCCATTATTGGATTTACCCTCTAATAAAATATGGGCCCACAAAATTTGTGCATCCACAATCCCTTCTTCTGCTGCAGATGATATCCAAGCATATGCTTCATCAGGTTTTTGCTCTCCTCCAGCACCCTCAAGCAGCATTCTACCATACCAATATCGTGCTTGCATCACTTCTGGACAGCTTTTCCTCAACCATTCACGAGCTTGTTTTTCTTTTTCAACATCGGGATTAAGCGTATTGCTTTTCAACAAAGCCACTGCCAAGTTAAACATAATTGGCTGTATACCCTGCTCTGCACCAGGGATGAGATAATCTTTAATGACATCGTCAATCTGCAAATTACTGTCTGACAATTGAATTGCCATATCACCAAGAGTGACCGTCGCAATAACGTCCCCCTTCTTAGCAGCAAAACTTAATAAATCTATGGCTTTATTAGTTGATTGCGGAAGCCCCATTCCTCTTAAATACAACAACCCCAATGATCTTGTGGCCGTAACATGTCCTTTTTCAGCAGCAACTACATACCAACGAGCAGCCTCTACATAATTAGGAGGGATATCATTATTGCCCTGACCATTCATATCTGCTAACACAACAGCAGCCTCTATATCTCCTGCCAAGGCCGCTTTTCGTAACCAAGTTTCTGCCTGGATAAAATTTTGCTCTACCCCTTGACCATTTTTTAACGCAACACCATACAGCGCTTGGGCAGATCTGACACCATTTTCAGCCGCTCTTTTATATAGCTCTGCTGCACGCTGAATATCAAGTGGAACCCCTCTACCCGATTGATACATTACCCCCAATTTGTATAATGCTGTTGCCATATCCCTCTCTGCGGCAACTTCTAGAAATTTAGCAGCCTCGGCATAATCATTATCATTTTCTCCCGTTCGCAATAAAAGCAATCCTTTGCCCATATAGCCTTGGGCCGAATCTTGGGCAATTGCTTTATCATACCAACTCAATGCTTCAGAAACTATTTCTGGTTCTTTCGTTTCCGAAGAAAGCAAATAAGCATATAATGCTTGGGCTTCAGCCAAACCCTGTTCAGCAGCTTGTTTAGCCCAATAACGTGATTTATCTAAATCGGGCTGTAAGTTATCATAATTTTCTTCTGGAAGAGGTTCAAAAATATTTTGTCCAGTTATTTCTTGCGCCTCTGGCACCCCTCTCATATATAATAACGCCAGCATATACGCTGAATCAACCCAACCTGCGGTTGCTGCTGTTTCATGCCACAAAGCCGCTTCACGAAGGTTAAAAAGAACCCCATGAGCATTTAAATAGCACATCCCTAGCCAGTATTGCGCCTCTGGAGACTGCATTGACGCAGCTTGAGAAAATTGGTTAAAAGCCGTTTCATAATCTTCATTTTCATATGAACTTTTGGCCTTATCCAATATTTTCTCAATTTTTTTAGATTGACGATTTTCACCGCCTATTCTAAATAATCTGCGCATTCTTTCTTAAACTCCTGTAAATTACAACAGTAAACAACCAACTCTTACTGAGGGTCACGCATACCATTGGTTAATTGCGGAACGATACCGTTCAATAAATATTGCGCAACAGTCCTTTTTCCAACATGGATATCAGCTGAAACGGTCAACCCGGGTGTTGGGTGAAAAAAGTTGGGAACATTATGTAATGTGTATTTTTCAATTTTTAAACGTGCTCTGAAAAAAGGTTTATCTCTAAAAGTCAAAGGAGCATTTCCCAGACGATTTGTTTCTTGTGTCATATCACCTGGTTGGAAAACATCTGCACTGATATTTGTTAAAATTGCTTCGGCACCACCATATTGCGTGTATGGAAAAGTATTAAATTTAATATTTGCCTTATCTCCTAACTTTAAATATCCAATCTCATCACCAGAAACAGCAGCCTCTACTTCTAACCCTGTTCCTACAGGAATTAATGTAATAAAAGGAACACCCGCATTTAATACTGATCCAACAGATCCTTTGGTAATTGATAAAACAATAGAATCCTGTTCAGCTTTTAACATTACCTTGTTTTTACGTAAGCGTGCTTTTTTATAGTCGCCCTCGTCACGTGCATATAGTTTAATAGCGGCATTCAACTCTTTATAAACTGTCCCTTTCCAATTTTCGATATATGCAGTACGCTCAGATTGTAGAGATTCAATACGTTTTGCCGTTGCATTAGCTGTCTGTTGTGCTGTAATTAATCGATTTTCGACATCCATTAACGTATCTTGTGAACCAAGAGTGGATAATTTACTACCCACTTCTTCTTGTTGCAGTTTTGTACGCATTTGATGAACATCAGAGGCCACTTTGACGCGACCGCGTAATACAGCAATACTCGCAATAGAATTTTTTAACTGTGCTTGTTGTTCAGCAATTTTTTGATCAAAACCAGCAACCTTCGCGTCATATTCTAATTTACGTTTCAGGAATAAGTTTCCTTGTTCAACAGAGTAAGAATCTGATGGATCAACGGTATAAGTTTTTCCATCTGCCTCTGCACGTAAACGATCATATTCTGCTTTATCAGCACCGACTTGAACTTTTAAATTATCAATATCCGCATCTGATAATGTTGGATCAAGATGTGCAATAACTTGCCCCTTCGTAACAAAATCACCTTCTTTGACGTCAATAGATTTGATAATACTTTGTTCCAAAGGTTGTACTAATAAAGGCGTTTCCGTAGAAATTAACCGACCTTCTGCTGACACAACCTTATCAAGCGGGAAAAAACACATTCCTATAAATGAAAACGTTGCTAATCCACCCATTAACCATGTGATGTATTGAGCAGAAGCCGTCGGAGGCATATTAATGACCGCAGACGTTGGCGAATGGAATTCCAATAATGCAATCGGCATATCCGCCTGGAAGCTATCATCAGAATCTGCTTCAGGTAAATAATACCCGTCTGGCACATGATTATCATCATCTTGCCCGTTATCAATATCGGATGCCTGTGTATTTTTCTTAGGCAGCGTCTGATTTTCGTCAGACTGAGTTAAACCGTTTTCTATATTGTTTTTCCCATCAGGTTGAACGCCTTTTGGTAATTGATCATGTTTATTATCATCAACCATCATTACATTCCTTCAGGCACCAAACCATCGCCACTTTGTTTTTCTTTTTTGGGTTTCTCTTGGGTATGCCTATTTTGCTGCAACCATAAGGTACGATAGATTTCACAAGTTTCTAATAATTCCTCGTGGTTACCAATTGCTTGCATTATCCCTTGATCTAAAACCAAGATTTTATCACAATTTACCAAAGAAGAAAGTCGGTGTGAGACGATTACCATCGTACGTCCAGTAGCAATACGCTCTAGGTTGGCATTAACCAAAGCTTCGCTTTCTGGATCCAATGCTGACGTTGCTTCATCCAAAATCATGAATTTAGGATCTAAAATTACAGAACGTGCAATTGCCAACCGTTGCCGCTGTCCACCAGAAATATTAGTAGAACCCTCTTCAATAAAGGTATCATAGCCTGCTGGCATACGTTCAATAAACTCTTCTGCTCCTGCCAAACGTGAGGCACGAATGACATCCTCCATCGTTAGCCCTGGACGACCTGCGGTAATATTATCTTTAATTGTTCCTCTAAATAGGAAGTTGTCTTGTAATACCACACCAAATGAGCGTCTTAAATGTGTTAAGTTAATTTCACGTAGATCAACACCATCTAACCGTAAGAAGCCTGTATATTCACGACTTACACCTTGTAGCAAGCGCGTAATAGTTGATTTACCAGAACCGCTTCGGCCAACTAACCCCAACATTGTTCCAGCAGGAATAGAAAAACTCAAATCTTTCAACGCACGGTTGCTGCCACCTGGATATGTAAAATTCACATTTTCAAACGTTAAAGCACCAACAATCTTAGGACGGAGTCCAGTTGTCAATGCTTTCGTTTCCGTGGGGTTATTTAAAATGTCGCCGGCTTGACTAAGAGAAGTCCTCACCTCAGTAATAGATGAAGTCAACTTTGCCATACCAACAAGTGGACTAGCAACACGCCCACCCAACATCATAAATGCAACAACAACACCCGCATCAATCCCAGATGTCGGATTTGTAATTGCAAGAAACGCACCAATCAGAATAATACCACGATTAATAAAGAAATCGAGTGGCATTACCAATGTTTCTGGCCAGTTTTGGATCCGAGAGGTCGATAAACGCCATTTAGAAACATCCGCAATCACCTCGTCCCATTCGCGTCGACGTGCAGGTTCTAGCGCCAGTGTCTTAAGCGTCCTAATCCCAGCCACAGTCTCATACATCATTGAGGAACGTGTCATTTCAGCTTCGATACGACCCTTAAAACGTTTGCTAATTGCAGGTAAGAATAGAATAACGATAAGCCCAATCAAGCCTGCAGCTGCAACCGTCAACCATGCGAGTGTTGGACTGATGTAGAACAAAAATGGCAAAATCACGACCAACGTAAACAAATCCAAAAATGTTGACAGCAATTTACCTGTAATAAAGTCTCTTACCATATAAATCTGGGACACTTTACCAACAATACGACCCGCTTGTTGACGTTCAAAGAATTCTAATGGTAATGCCAATAAACGGTTATAGGTGTGAATGGAGATACGCGAATCTAATCTTGTGGCCAAAATAGCAGTTAATTCACGACGAGCATAACTGATTAAAACTTCATAAAAACACAAAATAATCAGCAAACCTGCAATCGAGATAAGCGTCGAAGTTGAATGAAAAGCAATGACTCGGTTAATAACTTGCATCACAATAAAAGCAGGAAAGATTTGCAAAATACTGATAATCATTGAGGCAAAGCTAATATCGCGTAATAAAACACGCTCACGCAATACCATCTTTGCAAGCCATGCAAAGTTAATAACAGCATCCGCCTCAGAAAGATTCCGATTGGCTTTGACCAATAAGACATCCCCTGTCCATGCTTGACGCAAACGTAATTCATCAACGGCTATGGGTGCATCTGTTTCTTTACCCAAGGGATCTCTAAGAAAAACAACCCGTTTCTTTGGGTTAACCCCAACCATTAAACCCGCAGAACCATCTTTAAACATCAATACGACGGGTGGGGAATTATATAAACGAATCAAATAACGCCACTTTAAGCGCATTCCTTTTGCAACCAATCCCTGACCATTCAGCCAACGTGAAAGCGTTGCTGGAGAAGGAGATGCTTCGTCTGGTTGCTTGGCTAGATCACGCATATCAAGATCAACACCGTGATATTTAGCAGCAGCCATTGTGGCACGAATACGGATCATCATCGGAGAAAGACGCTCGACTTTTTGGGTTGCACCGTCTTTATTTTGCCCCGATCCTGACTGAGGGGGAGTGTTTAATGGTTGATCCACGGATCATCTTTCATCAAAAATCTCTACAATACTAAAACTTAACGCTTCTTGGAAATTGAGATGCCCAGTTTAATCTTAAATGACTCTCTCCAAAGAAACACCACGGAACATATCAATTATTTGTCAATAATTCAACCATTTCAAATATTCTAATAAAATTAGCCAAATTAAAATATTATGATTTGTAAATTACCTAGTCATAATATAAATGGTGAAATCATTATAAATTTATTTCATTTTCAAAACAATACTATTTTATATGATTTTTTTTATTTTTACATCTTGCTATTATAAAGTAAGATCTATCTTTAAAATACTTCACTTAATAAACTGCAATTGACTACCTTTACTCTTCACCTCAACCGATAATTAGGCTTTTAATTTATGTCTGGACAAAGTAAACTTCTCGAAAAACTTCAACAACAAATCCTCCTATGTGATGGCGGCATGGGTTCGATCGTTCAAATGCTTGACCTTGATATCCAAAAAGATTTTTGGGGCAAAGAAAATTGTACAGAAGTCTTAAACTTATCCAGACCTGATTTGGTAAGAGATATCCACCGCCAATATTTCGAGGCAGGTGCGGATATGGTGGAAACCAATTCTTTTGGTGGCTCTACCATTACACTTAGTGAATTTGACCTTCAAGACCAAACTCGTGAAATCAATAAACGTGCGGCTGAAATTGCTCATGAAGCTGCTGATCTTTTTAAAGATGGGAAAGAACGTTTTGTTGTTGGATCAATTGGCCCAGGAACACGCCTTCCCTCTTTAGGTAACATCGCTTATGATCCGTTAGAGGCTGCACTTGCGGAACAATGTCGTGGATTAATTGATGGTGGGGTTGATTGTTTTTTAATTGAAACATGTCAAGACCCATTACAGATCAAAGCTGCGGTCAATGCTGCAAAAATTGCTCAAAAAGAAGCCAGCCTCTTCTTGCCTATCTTTGTCCAAGTCACAATTGAAACGACTGGCACTTTGTTGGTTGGCAGTGATATTGCTGCTGCTGCGACGGTAATTGATGCTTTAGACGTGCAAATGATGGGCATGAACTGCGGAACAGGCCCACGCGAAATGGGTGAAGCCATTAAATGGCTTTCTCAATATTGGCCACGTTTAATTTCTATGCAACCCAATGCTGGCCTTCCGGAGTTATTAGATGGTAAAACACACTATCCATTATCTCCAGAAGAAATGGGCGTTTGGATGGCGCGTTATATCGAAGAACAAAAAGTCAATATGATTGGTGGGTGTTGTGGTACCAATCCAAACCATATTGCTGCAATGGACAAAGTGTTACGCGAAAGAGCCACTAATGAAGGTTCTGCTGGTCGTCCAAAATCCATTCCACGCACACATGTTGCCATGCCATCTGTTGCCAGCCTTTTCTCTGCCACCCCATTACGTCAAGAAAATAGTCTATTTTCTATTGGTGAGCGTTGTAATGCCAATGGGTCTAAGAAATGGCGTGATCTGCAAGCCGATCAAGATTGGGATGGTTGTGTTACCGTTGGGCGTGAACAATTAAAAGAAGGCTCTAATGCGCTTGATGTCTGTATGGCGTTTGTTGGGCGCGATGAAGATGCTGAAATGCGTGAAATTATTCCTCGTTTTACCTCTTCTATTAATGCACCTTTAGTCATTGATTCCACGGGCACCGATGTCATTGAAACTTGTTTAAAATTACATGGTGGGAAGCCAATTATCAACTCTATCAATTTTGAAGATGGCGAAGAAATCGCAGCAGAACGGATGGTTTTGGCAAAAAAGTTTGGTGCTGCTGTAATTGCCCTTACCATTGACGAGGTGGGAATGGCAAAAACGCCCGAGGATAAATTGCGCATTGCAACACGCCTGGTTGAATTTGCTTGTGATCGTTATGGATTGCCCCAGTCTGATTTGATGATTGATCCCCTCACCTTTACCATCGCCACTGGGGTTGAGGATGATCGTAAATTAGGTCTGTGGACATTAGAAGGCATCAAAGCCATTCATGATAAATTCCCTGATATTCAAATCGTTTTGGGATTATCCAATATTTCCTTTGGGTTAAATCCTGCTGCACGTGCTGTCTTAAACTCGGTCTTTTTATATCATGCGCAACAAGCAGGTATGACTTCTGCAATTATTCACGTTTCTAAAATCCGTCCTATGCATTTAATTGACAAAGAAGAAGTCAAAGTTATTGAGGATTTGATTTTTGATCGCAGAACCGAGGATTATGATCCTTTAAAGAAAGTCTTAGAAATCTTTGCTGATCGCAAAGCCTCTCAAGCTGCGGCACGTCCTGTTGCAACCACGATTGAAGAACAGCTTCATGATCGTATTGTGGATGGCAATCGTAAAGGCTTAGAGGACGATTTGAAGAAGGCTATGGAAAAATACGAGCCTTTAGAAATTATCAATACCTTATTATTGAGCGGCATGAAAACCGTTGGTGAGTTATTTGGTTCTGGGAAAATGCAACTTCCCTTCGTTTTACAATCTGCTGAAACAATGAAAGCTGCTGTTTCTTTTCTGGAACCTTTCATGGAAAAAACCAGTGATGATACGAAAGGCACCATGGTTCTGGCTACCGTTAAAGGGGACGTGCATGATATTGGTAAAAACCTTGTTGATATTATCCTAAGCAATAATGGGTTCAACGTTGTTAATTTAGGGATTAAAGTCCCTGTTGCAGATATGATTAATGCTGCCAAAGAGCATAATGCCGATGCGATTGGTATGTCGGGTCTATTGGTAAAGTCCACCGTGATTATGCGTGAAAACCTTGAAGAGATGGCAGAGCAAGGATTAAATGTTCCTGTGTTACTTGGTGGTGCTGCTTTAACACGTGCTTATGTTGAAGAAGATTGCTCTGAGGCTTACAGCAAAAATAACGGCTTGGTTGCCTATGCACGTGATGCGTTTGACGGGCTGACCTTAATGGAAAAAATCGCAGAGGGAAATTTAGAGGGATATGTTGCTGCTCAAAAAGTGCAGAATAAACGTCCTAAACGTGCGGCTAAGAAAGAAAAGATCGAAGTTCCCCCATTAACGAAGGAAGAATCAACACAACGCCGTCGAGAAATGGCTCCCGACGAAGAGGTTCCTACACCACCATTTTGGGGGGTAAAACGATTAGAAGCAAAAATGAAGGCAATCCTGCCGTTTCTTAATGAACGTTCCTTATATCAACTACAATGGGGCATGAAAAAACAAGGGAAAACGCTGGAAGAATTCCTTGAAAATGCAAAAGTTGAGTTAAGACCCATTTTACATAAACTCATAGAGCAATGTGAAAAAGAAAATATCCTGCAACCTCAGGCTTTGTATGGCTATTGGAAAGCAGCAGCATGCGGTGAAGACATCATTCTTTTTGACGAAGATGGTCAAACTGAATTATGTCGGTTTAATTTACCCAGACAGCCTGGCGCTAATCGTTTTTGTTTAACCGATTTTGTGCGTGATATTGATGATCCTGTTCGTGATGTTATTGGATTGCAAGTTGTGACTGTTGGTCAACAAGCGTCTGACACTACTCGAGTATGGTTCGAAGATAATCGCTACCAAGATTATCTGTACCTACACGGATTATCTGTTGAAATGACCGAAGCCATGGCAGAATATACCCATCAACGTATGCGTTCTGAACTGGGATATATGGGTGAAGACGATCCCGACATGAATCAACTTTTGATGCAAGGATATCGTGGCTCCCGTTATTCTTTTGGATATCCAGCCTGTCCAAATATCGAAGATCAAAAGCATATTTTGAAATTACTGAAAGCTGAGCAATTGGGGATTACCCTATCTGAAGAATGGCAATTACATCCAGAACAATCCACTTCTGCGCTGGTTTTGTTTCATCCAAAAGCCAAGTATTTTATTGTTTAAACATATATCATTATTTTAAGTAGATCAGGATATAGTCTTTCTAGTTTTTTTAAAACAAGAAAGACTTTTTTTTATATAAAACTGACTGTCGAATAAATTTAAATTTTAGAATTATCAGATGATCATACGCCAAAAAATACAACCTAATTGACTTCTATGAACCTGCAAAAATCATCATTCACTTAATCGTAAAAGGCTACTGTAACGTGTTACACTAAATATATTAATGATTTTTTTTGTTCAAGCAATCTATACCATCTCATCGACCATCTGCTAATCTTAATGATTATAGCTTAAATCAAATTTATTTCGATAATGTAAAATAAATAATAAATAAACTAGGAACCTTGCAATTATCGTTATAAATACTATATATATTTATGTACATAATATATACGTTCGTAATAACTATTTTGGAATCTACAATGATTATTTTCAAAGGCAAGGATCTTATACTCCATCATCATAAAGGAAAATCTGATTATATTATTATTTCATTTAGACCTGGCTATGAATTCAATACTGCCCTTGATGATTTCTTTCTGTTGCCTGTTGTCAAGAAATATGACATCAACTTCTTAGGAATTAATGCTTTCTGGAATCATTACTACTTAACTTCAGAAATGAACAAAGTAATTGAACTTTGTAATCGAATTTCTAAACAATTTAAAAAAATAATTGTTATGGGTTTATCACTAGCAGGATATGCTGCATTAAAATATTCTAAAGCACTAAATGCTGATATTGTTTTTGCCATGTCTCCCAGAGCTACACTTGATAAACAAGTATGCCCACTTTCACACATGTCTGAAGATGCCGTTACTAAATTACCATACACGACTGTGAAGAAATCAACCATTCAAGCCAGCGATATTAAAGGTAAAGTATTTCTTGTATTCGACCCATATGTCCCAAAAGAGGATCTAGATAAAGAACATCTTAGTTATCTTCGTAAGCAAATGACTGAATGTGTAGATATCCCAACTTATTTCGCTGGACATATGCTTATTACGCATTTGCAAGGATCTGTAGTCTTCAAATCGATTATAGATGCCTTAGTTTCTAATAATAAACAAAAAGTTATTAGCACTGTTGCTGATGTCAGACGACATCACATCGAAAATATTAAAGTTAAAGCTGCTCTATTCATCGACAAATATCCTTACTTAGTCTACCGGATGTTAACGAGCCAATCTTTTTTACAAGTTCAAAATAATCAAAAAATTTTAAATGACTATCGACTATTATTGAAATTAAGTTTCAATTTGGCAAAAAAAGGATATCAACAAGAGAGCGCAAACTTTTTAAGAAGTATATTATTTGCTAAGACAGGAAACTTTGACGTATCCAATACTACTCCTCAACAACAATCTTGTCTTACCCCATATCCGTATCTTATTAATTTCCATGGTTATTTTTTAGCATATAATTATCAAACAAAACAATTAGAACCTGCTGCTAATTTAGATGAAAAACCATATTGCTTACCTGTCCAAATTTATAATCAAAATGGCAAAATGAAACTCATATGTATTCATCTTGGTTTTATCTTTGAATTAAAATATCAGGATAAAGTATCCTATCATCTAGATTTATTGTCCGACGATTATACACCTAATCATATCAAACCAATTTTAATTGGTAACGTCATGTTTATACATACTATTGAAAGAAATAGATTCATAGGCGTTCATCAAGGAAATATACACATAGCATCACGACCACAAGATTGGGAATCATTTGCGCCTATTTCTATGGTATCTCCTACACAAATTGCTAAACAAAATAGTATATCTGTTAATGTTAACAATCAAAACATCACCATATCCGTTAATTAAGATATACAACTAAGAGAGTTGGCAATAGCCGTCTCTTTATAGAGGTAATGATGAATTTTTCTTTAACTTTTATTAAATCCATCATTACCCCTCCTAATATAGTCTGGATTAACCAACAAAATTCAGACATTATTTTATTACAATACTTAACATCCATAAAATAATCACAAGTTAAATTGTAATATCTTTACAAGTAATCATAATATTATTATTTTAGAAAATATTTTTAAAAACTTAAACAACTTTTCCAACGATTATACACTACCCATTTAAAACAAAAATTGCATTTTTTTAAACTTTAATGATAAATTAATACCCCTGTAATTCATTTAAGATATTATTTTACTCTTCTATCTCTTATAGAAATGATTACCGTTCTTTACCCAAGCGAGGTTTATTATTGAATTTTGTTAGTATTATTGATCTTGCCGGCAGTGTTGCCCTATTGCTATGGGGTGTACATATGGTGCAAACTGGCGTACAGCGTGCTTTTGGCGCAAGACTCAATCAAATTTTATCAAAAACATTACGAAACAAGATTCAAGCTTTTTTTGCGGGTTTGGGCATCACTGCCGTTTTGCAATCATCTACAGCCACTGGATTAATGATTACCAGCTTTACCGCAAATGGAGTCATTGGACTTCCCTCTGCTTTGGCGGTGATGCTTGGGGCGAATGTCGGAACAACGTTGATCGTTCAATTGTTATCATTTGACGTATCACGCATAGCTCCTTTGTTTGTTCTTATTGGGGTGGTGATGTTCAGACGGTGGATGAACGCTGTACGTGATTTAGGTAGATCGTTCATTGGGTTGGGTCTAATTTTAATTTCTCTGCATCAATTCTTAGAAATCTTACAACCATACACCAACCAGCCTTCTTTGCGCTTGATGCTGGGCAGCATCGCAGATATGCCCTTAATCGCCGTATTTATTGCATTGGTTTTAACATGGATTATGCATTCCTCTGTTGCTGTTGTCTTATTGATTGCCTCGTTCGCATCGCATAATGTTATCCCACCAGAAACCGCTTTTGCAATGGTTATTGGCTCCAATATCGGGACAGCATTGAACCCCGTATTGGAAGGAACTGGCAAAGATATCGTCTCTAAACGTTTACCTATCGGGAATCTATTAAACCGTGTTATTGGTGCAGCGATCTGTATGTTATTTTTGACGCAAATGACTCGTTGGTTTATCTACTATTATCCTGATATGAATCGTTCTGTAGCCAATTTTCATACTCTTTTTAACATTGTGACGGCTGCTGTATTTTTACCCTTTTTGACACCTTATGCTGAGTTCCTGAAGCGCATCATGCCCCGCCCAAAAGAGGAAAAAACAGAAGATCCGTCTAAGCCAATATATCTTGATAAATCCGCTCTGAAACAATCCCCTATGCTTGCTATCAGCAACGCAATCAGGGAATCTTTGCGTTTGTGCGATGCATTGGAAAAAATGTTGTATGGGGTGGATAATACATTGAAAAGCAAAACCCCTCAAATCGCCATTGAGGCAAGAAGAGTTGATATTATTCTGGATAAATTAACCAGCTCTATTCAAAGTTATGTCACAGCATTAGATCCAGAGTCTTTAAACCGGAATGAATTAACGCAAACAGAACGCATACTTACTTTTTGCACACAAATTGCCAATGCCAGTGATGTCTTGGATCGCAATGTCTTACCAACGGTTCATAAAATGGCTAAGCAGCGCATCATATTACCCGATGAGATGATGCAACCTTTGAAAGATATGTTAAAACGTATGCATCAAAATTTACGTATTGCTGCAACTTTGTTGATGAACGAGGATGAAACCATCGCCAGAAAGCTGGCCGAGGAAAAGGATATTTTCAGAGAAACTGAAAATCAAGCAAACTCTATTTATTATCGTCGTTTACGAGAAGAAACCACCAATAAAAAAAACCAGATCCTTTATGGATCATTTATGCTGGAACTTGCTCGTGATTTAAAACGTACTAACACGCATATCGTGGCATCAGCGGCTTATCCTGTCTTAGATCAATCAGGTTTATTATTACCTAGTCGTTTGCAACCCGAAGATGATACCAATTTATCCACAGACAAGGAATTGTCCAAACGCGAGGAAAATGAAGAATGATATATTCATTCAACTCAATATAACTAAAATGCCAATGATTCGAGTTTTTAATAGCTGTTTTGCCAAAGTCTAACAATAATTTCCTGCGCTATATATAAGGTATACTCCACGCCTCCCTTATCTTTAAATAGTTGCTCCTCTAAATATCTCCTAACGTTCTCTATTTATCTGAGCAAAAACACTATTTTCTTGTCTTATCAAGGAAAAAATAGTGACTTTATATTATTCTTCAAATTAAGATTACAATTTATTCAACTTTTTAAAACTGATAATACAGTTTCCATAGGAAAAAATATTCTATGAAATACTATCCTATGCCCACCATCCAAAGTACAGCACAAGCCATTATCCTCGCAAATGGTGATTTCCCCCGTCACCCTATTCCAAAATTGATTTTACAATATCATCAAGACAAGTTGGTCTGTTGCGACGGAGCAGCCAATAATTTATTAAACCATCATCTTACTGCACAGGTCATTATTGGGGATGGCGATTCTTTATCGCTAGATAATCAGATAAAATATCAAGATAAATTTATAAAATTATCAGACCAAAATACCAACGATCTCACCAAAGCGGTGTTATTTTGCCAAAGCCAATCCTTACAATCTTTGATTATCTTAGGCGCAACGGGGAAAAGAGAAGACCACACCATCGCCAATATTGCCTTACTGGTAAATTATCTATCAATCATTGACGACGTCACCATGATTACCGATTTTGGCGTTTTTAATGCTATTCAACTTCTATGCAGCTTTGAAAAAGCTATTCTAAACAACAAGTTTCTTTATTTAGTCAGTCCCCTACTCCAATTACTACCACCAATTTAAAGTATCCTTTGAATCAACAAAATCATATTTATTGGTGGCAAGGGTCGTTAAACGAATCTTTAGGGGATGAATTTACAATTGAAGTTAATAACGCTTTGATCGTTTATCGAGCATTTCGAGAGTAATTGTCTATTATGCGATGAAGAGCAAAAATATTTTTTGATAAAATTTGATTTTAGAACAATTCTTCCTATCTATCATTCACTAAGTAAAAATAACGATAAGGCAAATAATAGGTTCTTGGTGTAACGAAAATAATTTATAACTATCTATTGATATAAAGACATTGTTTAATTATGAATATGTTTTACACACTTCATTAAAAAGGGATCTCTTAATAAAGTGCTAGATAATATGAACTGGATTGATCTGGTTTGCCTTGGGATAATTATCCTGAGTGCTTTATCAGGATTAACCAGAGGCTTTACCCGAGAATTCATTGGTTTGTTTGGATGGGTTGTTGCTGCAAGCCTTGCTAATCGTTGGTATCCTGACCTCGCACCAAAGATCACCCCTTATATTAGCAACGAAACCATTGCTGACATAGCATCATTTGCTACTATTTTTATATTATGTTGCATCGTCATTAATACGCTTGCTAATGTGATTGTTGGTCAAAACTCAACACGTTTTTCTATTCTAGGAAGACTGGATCGACTGCTTGGTGCTGCGTGTGGTGCGGTAAAGGGGTTTGCCACCTTGGCAATTATTTATATTTTTGGTGGTATTGTTTTTCCTTCGGCGCAATGGCCAGAAATTTTACAAGAAAGCCAAATGGTTCCTTATGTTTATCAAGGTGCTGTTTATATTAACGGCTTGCTGCCCAGCTCCATGCAAAGAGATATTATTGTTCCACAGATAAAAACGCCCAGAACATCTTATCCGACCAATACAAACACCGATCCAAATATGATTACTGATCCAAATGAACCTTTGCCTGCAACTGGACAACATAATCCAGACGAAGGGGTTTCCCCTGATTATTAACCTCATATTGTTCTCTTACGATTATTCTGTTTTTCCCTTAACCACCATGGATTTATCATGACACTTTCCTCTCTTTTTTCTCATGAACTTGATTTTATCGACGATGACGAATTCCACGAAGAATGCGGTGTTGTCGGTATATGGACAACCCAAGATGCAGCTTCGTTAACCGCATTGGGGCTACATGCTTTGCAACATCGTGGGCAAGAAGCAAGTGGCATCGTGACCTATGATGGGAACCAATTTCATACACATCGTGGTCTAGGATTAGTTGGGGAAGTCTTTGATGACCCAAGGGTGATTGCCTCTTTACCAGGAGGAATGGGAATTGGCCATAATCGTTATGCCACCACAGGTGAAACACAATTACGCAATGTGCAGCCTTTATATGGCGATTTCGAATTTGGTGGGTTTGCGGTTGCACATAACGGCAATTTAACCAATGCACAATTATTAAAGCAATCTTTGGTGCGCAGAGGCTGTTTATTCCAATCCAGCACAGATAGTGAAGTTTTTATTCATTTAATTGCAATTTCTTTATATAGCAACGTCATTGATCGTTTCATTGATGCCATCAAACAAGTTCAAGGTGCATATTCTTTGGTTGCTTTATCCAAAGACATGTTAATCGCTGCCAGAGATCCTTTGGGCGTAAGACCTTTGATTCTTGGTAAATTGCCATATAGTCAAGATGAAAACTCATGGGTTGTCGCCAGTGAAACCTGTGCATTGTCCAGCATGGGTGCGGATTTTGTTCGTGATATCGAGCCTGGCGAGGTCATCATTATCGATCACGATGGGGTTCGCTCTATCCATCCATTTGCTGATAATACTTCAAGTCGTTT
Source organism: Commensalibacter communis (assembly GCF_947179015.1). Lineage (GTDB taxonomy): Bacteria > Pseudomonadota > Alphaproteobacteria > Acetobacterales > Acetobacteraceae > Commensalibacter > Commensalibacter communis. The sequence goes on along the minus strand of NZ_CAMXCM010000006.1, from coordinate 79,274 downwards.
TTGTATTTTTGAATATGTGTATTTCGCTAGACCTGATTCGGTTATCGAAAATAAATCAGTTTATATGGCACGAAAAAAAATTGGTGCTGAATTAGCAAAAGAATCCCATGTGGAAGCCGATGTCGTCGTCCCTGTTCCTGATTCTGGGGTACCAGCTGCAATAGGTTACGCCGAGGCAAGCAATATTCCTTTTGAGTTAGGCATTATTCGTAGCCATTATATTGGCAGAACCTTTATTGAACCGACCGATCAAATTCGTAATCTGGGGGTCAAATTAAAGCATGCCACCAATCGTGCCGTCATTAACGGCAAGCGTGTAATCTTAATCGATGATTCGATTGTTCGTGGAACCACGTCTAAGAAGATCGTTGAAATGGTCAGAGCTGCAGGTGCTATAGAGGTTCATTTGCGTATTGCCTCCCCTCCTACACAACATTCTTGTTTTTATGGAATTGATACCCCTGCCGAAGAAAAGCTATTGGCTCATACTCATTCAATCGATGAAATGTGTAAATTAATTGGCGCTGATTCATTGGGATTTGTGTCTGCTGACGGTCTTTATCGTGCTCTGCAAGAAGACAAAAGAAACAACCAAAACCCACAATATTGCGATGCTTGCTTTACAGGGGATTATCCAATTCCGTTAACAGATCATGATATGCAATTAGTCAAATCTAAATAAATAATGGGTTTACCATTACAAGATAAGATTGCCTTTATTACAGGTGCCAGCCGTGGAATCGGTCAGGCCTGTGCCGTCGCCCTGGCACAGGCTGGTGCCCATTGTATTATCAGTGCCAGAACCCAAATGGGATTGATGCAAACCGATGATATAATCCTATCTTTTGGCGGAAAAGCAACTTTGTTACCCCTAGATTTAGGGAATAGTGACGCTTCACAACAAATTGATCTGATTGGCCCTTCGATCGCAGCACAGTTTAACCGATTGGATATTTTTATTCATGCTGCGTTTCAATATGTCCCCCTTACCCCAGTGACACAAATCACTGATAGAGCTTGGGATAAAAATATACAGGCGAATTTATCAAGTGTTTGGCGATTAATCCGCACGTTGTCACCATTGTTAACGGCAACAGCCGATGCTAATGCAATCTTTTTCCGACCAATAACGTCAGTACAACCTTTCTGGTCTCCAGTCGTGTCCATCCAAACAGCTCTTGGAGCAATGATTCAAACTTGGCAACAGGAAATTGCACAATTATCGTCTTTAAATATCCATTATCTCTCTCTTCCACCTACAAATACTTTATTGAGGCAATCTTTTTTCCCAGCCGAAAATAAACTAAAATTAAATACACCAATACAAACAGCAAACGATATCATCGCTCTTATTACGCATTAATAAAATAATATATTATTGACATCTAGAGTTTAATTTAATATACTTAAAGATCGGTGTAATAATTTTACGGCAAAACCCATATATGAAATAATCGCTAATTAATAAAAGTGGAAAGGAGAGAATAACATGTATTCAATTCATCGTTATCTCTATGGAACAATTATTGGTTCCCTTATTGTTTGGACAATTTACCTATTAACCATTGATTTTTTTTCAATTGCATTTGTCCCTTATCAATATAAACAATTAATCCACGTTCCTCTACCGGGAAGTTGGCTAAATTTCTCCTTTTTAGCAGTCATTAATCTAGTTACTATTTTCGTGATTTCTTGTTTAACATTAGTAGCTCAATTCAAAAACATTAAGATCATTCCAACCCCTATTTATCGATTAGATGGTTCTGAGGATAAGGCTGAGGCTTAATATCTTTTGTAAAATACATTGCATTTTATAATATTATCACGTTAATATTTTAATTTTATAAAACGCAATGTATATTAATTGTTAAAATAAGTTTTCTAATTACTCAGAAATTCTAAATAAAATTATAACAAAAATATACATCAATTATGGACTAATTTGAGTTAACATGAAGTATTTTGTTATATATTCTGATAATAACAGTGATCATTTAGAAAATTTCAAAACCAATAATCAGCACCTAACAACTGATGTCACTCCTATAAAAGCGCCAGTTTCTAATCTTGCTTTGCGTGATGAATTAATAACAAACAATATTATTACGGAAAATAATATTTATGATTTAACAACACTTGCTTTTACCAAAACTCATCTTTCCCTATGGCAACAAGCAGTTGAAACACAGTCACCAGTAACCGTTTTTGAATCAAATACGGTCACTCACAAAAATTTTTTGGAGCATCAAAAGAAATCTTTGTCTCTTAAAACGGAATATGATTTAATCATTTGGGGCTACAATCTCAATTGGAATCCTTGCGTAGAAATTATGCCTTGCTTGCCTAAGATCATTTATACATTTATGGGATATGGTACAGAAGAACTTGAAAAACCAAATAATGATCTAATTAATGTATCTTTGTATAAAAACAGCGACTTAAAGGCCATTCAAACACTCAAGACATTCTCCTTCTCTGGCCTTGGATGTTATACAATCTCTGCCAAAGGTGCAAAACAACTTCTGCAAAAGGCAACGTCAATAGGCAACGAAACCGCTCGATCCTATCAAGAGGAGCCTCATGGAAGTAATTTTTATGTTTTCAACCCTATTGCCAACAGAGAAAATACTTCGTTTGACATTGAGATTAACCGTCATATAGAGCCATTAAATACGTATATGACTATTCCAATGTTAGCGGTTATTCCAACTAATCCTTAATATGTAATTTATTTAATTTGCTTTAAACCTTACGTCATTATGTATGTAATTAAATTTATACTTAACTAACTTTTAAAAGAGGACAATATGAATCTTCAACAAATTATTCATCAACGTTATTCAACCAAAAAATATAATCCAAACAAAAAAATACCCGAAGAGCAAATAGAACAATTGGTTGAATTGTTGCAATATACCCCAACTTCTATAAATTCTCAGCCTTATCATTTCATCTTGACAGGGACGCCAGAAGGTAAAAAACGCATTGCATCTTCAATGACTTCTGGTTTATTTACGTTCAATTATGATAAAATTATTAACTCATCCCACAGCATTGTAATATGCTCTAAAACCAATATAGATCGCAATTACTTAACTAAAACCATTGAAAAAGCCTATCATGACGGTCGTCTCGATTCTTATGAAAAGATTGAGCAACAAGTCAATCAATACATGAACTTTATCGATCTACATGAGGATGCTCAAGGTTGGATGAATAAACAATGCTATATTGCATTAGGTAATCTATTATTAGGTGCTTCGGCTTTGGGAATAGATGCAACCCCTATCGAAGGATTTGATTGCAAAATTTTAGATAAAGAATTCAATCTAACAGAGCAAGGCTATATGAGCCTGGTTGTCATTGCTTTGGGATATAGGGCTGACGACGATATATTTGCAACGTTACCAAAATCTCGTTTGACCAAAGAAGATCTTTTTACAATTTTATAATATTTGACTTGTGAAAGGATTTTGCTCTTTTTGCATTCAAAATAATATTTACTTTGATATCTTACCTGCTAATCACTATAGAAAAGACAATTTATATAAAATAATCTTAAATGCTAAACAAAAAAAGCAGCTTCAAAAGCTGCTTTTCTTAATTCTTAATTACAATTAAGCACTTTTATGATTAATTTCTAGATTTTTGAAGGCGAAAGCAACATACAAGAGGACAGTTTTTGACAAGCATTCTGAGCAGCATCTTTACTTAAGCCTGTAACTCTGGCTCGATAAAGTTTATTTTTTCCGACTTGAACTGCTTGTACTTGTTGGGAACCTGCTTTCAACGCTGCTTTGCTTTTTGCTTTACCAGCAGCACTTTGCGCCAAAGAGGAAGATGCAAAAGCGCCGACTTGAATGCCCCATCCTCCAGCCGCTGAAACATTACTGGTTTTTACAGGTGCAGCGGCAGCTCTCTTGGTACTGGCGGCCGGCATACGATAAGAAACAGGTTGATAGTAACGACTGCTATTACTAACAGGTGCCGAAGCAACTTGGACAGGTTGAGATGAAGACGGGATAAAAATAGGTGGCTCGCCACTAGAAACAGGCGGCGGGGATGCTTTATACCCTCTTGACGCCCAAGCGGATTTAATATCTTGGCGTGTTTCTGATTGTGCAACAGTCGTAGGTTGGCGATCGAAACTTTTCCACTGTGTCGGATAACCAGTATTCCCATTGCGTCGTGATGATCTTGTAGAAGCAACAGTGCGTCCAGAACTATTCAGACTTTGACCATTCAAAGCTTCAGTAGTCGCATTGCCAACACGATTTAAGCTTGCAACATTCAAATTGTCAGCAGATGACTGACTGCCACCCCCCATACGATTAGCCCAAGCTTGTTGCACTGAATTTGCTTGTGGAGATATTGCAAGTTGACGTGAAGAAGATGGTTGAGCAGCAGATGCATAAAGGGTTGGGTCAACGCCAGAACCAAGGCTGTGACTTTCTACCAATAAATCTGCCTGAGAACGACGTTTCGGATTTGCCCCCTGAATTCTAGGACCAATAGAAGCTACATAACGACGTGTTTCCAAAGGTAATGTTCTATTACGGGTTAAAAAATCATCAAGCCGACCTGGTCCACCATTATAAGCTGCCAAAAATCCTGGGGATCCGTAAATATCATACATTTGGCGAATATAGGCTGCACCCGCAGCGATATTATCATGTGGATCATAAGCATCATCACCCAAGTTATACGCGATACGAAGCTCGTCATACGTTGGGGGCATTAACTGCATTAGTCCCATTGCACCAGGTCCAGATGTCGCAAAAGAATTGCCACCTGATTCTTGTTTCATGACTGCTCTGATCCAAGCCTCAGGCACATCGAAACGTTCGGAGGCTTCTTTGATATAAGGTCCCCAAGGGTCGCTTGCTGGTCCAGGTGGAGCGTAATAAGAGCGTGCGCGTGCTTTATAATTAGCAACCTCTTGTGCAATAGGCATTTGTTGCGGACGTGGTGTAGAAGAAGAGCAAGCAGCAACTAATGCTGCCAATCCACTGACGCTCCCTATACGCAATATCAAGGCAGTAGATGACTTCATTGACAGTTTCCGTATTACACTCAGTTGACACCAACCGAATGAAGACTGTAATAATTTGCTTCTCAAGTGCGTCATCATGCCTTTACCTTAATCAATATTCATTCAAAAAAATAAATAATCATATTTAATTTTTGAGCGAAATTATGCACTTATCCTACATTTTCTAATATGTTTATAAGATTATTTTTTAATAAAAGAATCAGAATAAACTTAATAAATATCTTCTTAATATTTACAAGATATTCAATTTATTTGCAAGTACAAGCTGCCAGATTAACGATCGAAATTATTTATCACCAATAAATAAAGAAATTATTGATAACCATCTGTAAAAAAAGCCTTAATATAAAGCCTCTAATATAAAGATTGTTTCTTGGAATACTATCCTTTATAGTTAACCATCACATCATTAAGTGTCATTGTTTTGAACAGCTTGATCTCTTTTTAACTTTAATTGCATAGTCATTTTAACCAAATGTCATTACTTACGAAAATAAACAGCAATACGGCACACTCTCGATATTATCAAGCATTGATGGACATCATCAAAGGGTTTAAACTGTGGCGTTTGGCGCTCTCTCTGGGTTGGTTTGATATCAAATTGCGGTATAAAGGTTCTGCTTTGGGGCCTTTGTGGATAACATCAACTTCAGCTGCTATGACGGCAACAATGGGTGTCATTTATAGTTCATTGTTTAAAATGGACATCCATGAATATTTACCGTTTGTTGCTTTATCAACCGTTCTATGGGGGCAAGGAATTGCGTTGACGTTATCGGACGCGTGTCAATGTTTTCTGCAGGCCAATGACACCATCCACTCTATTAAACTTCCTTTTTTCCTACAAGCACTTAGAACCGTATTCAGAAATATAATCATTCTAAGTTTAAATCTTATTATTCCTATTATTGTCTTTATTTTATTCAAAGTACATGTTGGGTGGAATGCTTTGTTCGTGCTTCCTGGGTTTATCTTGTGGTTTATAAACGGGTTGGCTGTTTGTTTGTTATTAGGCTGTATCTGCGCTCGGTATCGTGATATCCCACAAATTATTAACAGTTTCATACAAATTATTTTTTATGTAACGCCTATTATTTGGTTACCACAGCAATTAAAACATCATATAGCTTACTTGGTTTATAATCCATTATACCCTCTGATCGAAGTGGTAAGGGGTCCTCTACTAAATAATGGATTTAACGGCACCATTTGGATTTATGCGCTTGTGTATAGTATGCTAATATGGTTGGCGTCTGGATATATATTTATCAGAGCCAGAGGGCGTTTAGCTTTTTGGATATAAAATTTAGATTTTGAGGTATTTAAAATGAAAATTAAGGGTCAATATTCTACATTCTCCTTTCGCCCGCCGGGTGTATTAAAAAGTTCGGTATCAACATCACCTCGACCAAGATTGAAACCTGTTGAAGTATTACCTAATCAGCAAATGCTGCGATTAGCGCAGGGTATTGATCCAAAAAACGAAAAACCGCTTGAAACACTTGATGAAATTCCTGCAGGAATGATCTTTTTTTGTGAATTGGAAAATGCGTACTTTACAATCAAAGACGGTATAGACGGTGTGATTATTACAGATGATTTGCATGTCATTACAGAAAGTATTTACGATACCAAATTTCAATCACAAGATTTGCCTGAATTACAAGGTGTTGAATTATTGGATCAGGTCTTTCTTTCTTTTGATTCTCAATGGATGCGTTATAATCATTGGATGGGATATTGTTTGTCCAAGGCCTATTTAGCAAGCCTTTATACACCAGAAAGTGTACAAATTATTATCCCTGAATATCGTGAACATACGTCTATTCCACATCCAATTTCAAAAGAAATTTACGATGCTACTTTGGAAAAAACAGGATTAGTTAAACGTGCTGTTAAGTTAAAAGACGGAATTTATAAAGCCAAAAAGCTATCTTACTTCTGGCAAAACAGTTATGTTCCAAGCTCTTACTTTAATTTTCATGATGCCAAATCTGTTTTTTCGCATATCAATAAGCATACCAAGTATCACGATAATTTCCCCCCTCGCTTCTTTATCAACCAAGATCAAAATATGGAACCTATTTTGAACGATGAAGATATTATATTGATACAAAAAACGTTAAATGAATTAAATATTCCTTGTATCGATCTCGACAAAATGGATTTGGATAGTCAAAGAATTCTCTTTTCTCAGGCTGAATTGGTTATTTCACCTCACAGACCAGAGTTAATTAATCTTCTATATTGCAGCAGTGATACAGAAGTAATTGAATTCACACGTGCATCAAACAGAACAAACTATTTGCCTGCTTGGCCTTATTTAATTTCATCATCTAATCGATTACAATATACGTTCTTTGATCTTGATTGGGTTGTCTTGACAGCCGACATGATTAAAGATGCAGTTTCTAAACTTGATTCGATCTGATTTAACCAAGTATAAACAATGAATATATCAGCCCCTGCCAGCTTTATTAAAATGGAACATCTTTCAATTGAATTCCCAGTATTCCAATTAGAAAGCCGTTCTTTGAAAAAAACATTATTTTCAAATGTTAAGAAAATGATGAATAACCCGCAACGTCATCATCAACGTACAGGGGCTGAGATTGTCACAACTGCAAATAATGATGTTGTCGTGCAAGCACTTCGAGATATCAACCTGACTATTCAATCAGGGGAAAGAGTAGGATTGATCGGTCACAATGGCGCTGGCAAATCAACCTTGCTCCGCGCTATCACTGGGATCTACGAACCCAATTCTGGTCACATTCAAAGCCATGGTCATATAGAGGCGTTACTGAGTACAAATGCAGGAATGAATCCTCTATTGTCTGGAAGAGAAAATATATATCTTAGAGGGAAGAGATTAGGATTATCACAAAAAAAAATCCAAGAACTAGCAAAGGATGTCGAAGCCTTTGCAGAGTTAAATGAGTTTATAGAGCTACCCATTAAAATTTATTCTTCAGGCATGTTAATGCGCCTTGGTTTTGGATTATCGACTTCTATTGTACCAAATATTTTATTAATGGACGAGTGGTTCATGGCTGGGGACAGCAATTTTCAAGAAAAAGCCCGTAATCGATTGGTATCCATCGTTGATAAAGCCGATATTCTTGTGCTGACCACGCATTCTCTATCTATTTTACAACAATGGTGTAATAGGCTTATTTGGCTCAAAGCGGGTCAAATTATTGCTGATGGACCAACAGATATTATTTTAGATCAATATAAACGCGCAATGACAACGGATTCTGGTGCCCAAAATTGATTCTTCTATTGTATTATTTGTATAATCACTGCATGATAAAACCAATATGGCTTAAATTTTACTCTTATTTGAAAATATAAATTGTAAATGTCTTCTATTATGCCCTCTCCCACAGAACCAACACAACAAGAACGTTTTTATTCTCTGATTCAAAGCGTAATTATCGCTGCTGTTGGAATATTGGCCATCTGGTTAATTGGCGATTTATTAATGATCGTTTTTGCTGCGACGTTAACTGCCATTATTTTAAAGGGTCTTGCGTCTATTTTACGTAAATATACTCGCTTGCCTTATTGGGTATCTCTGACAATTGTTATCATTGTTATCATCAGTGCTTTTTTGGCATTAATGTTGACCAGTGGACCACAAATCAGCGAACAAATTATTAAATTGAAACATGCCATTACAACACAAGTAGGCAGCTTACGAGATCAATTACATACCAATCCATTAGGCAGTATCATCATGGATTACTTGCCCAATTCTGTTGGTGGCGGTGGGCATCCTCCTTCGGGCGGGGCATCTCTGGGATCACGTATAGCAGGATCAATGACAGGCTTTATTACCTCTGTTTTTGGTGTTGTGGGGACTGTTTTTGTTATCTTTATTGCTGGACTATATTTTGCTGCATCCCCTACTTTATATGGAAACGGATTGCTTCGTCTATTCCCAAGCCGTCAACGTCCGCAAATTCGTAAATTATTATTAATTGGTGGGCACACATTATGGTCATGGACAGCAGGGCAATCCGTCGTCATGTTAGTTGTGGGAAGTTGTTCTTTTATTGGGCTGAGCATTATTGGAATTCCATTAGCACTGGCATTGGGCGTTGTTGCAGGATTGGCTAATTTTATCCCCTATATTGGAGCGATTATTGGGGCGGTTCCTGCTATATTAATTGGACTATCCCAAGGAAGGCAAGAGGCAATCTTAGTCTTGGTATTATATTGTGTTATTCAATTTGTAGAAGGTAATGTTATCTCCCCATTAGTACAAAACCATGCCGTACGTATGCCCCCTGGAATCACAATTCTATCACAAACGGTGTTTGGGACGATCTTGGGAATGCCAGGGTTAATTTTGGCTTCGCCTTTGACGGCTGCGATTTTAGCGATTATGGATGCCAGCACACCCAAACTCAAAGATGAAGAAAAACTACCTCCCTTAGATTAAGATGTTACAAAAATATTACTTAAGATAAAAAAAATTTCGTTTTATTAAAGATTGATTTTCATCTTTTCTTTTTAATTAGATTAATTTCTTTTTACTGATTAGTATATTTTTACTAAATCAGTAAAAAGGAAGTCTTATGACCAACAAAAATTCTATTGAACAGCTTCCAGACGGTTATTTAAACAAAACACCAATTTTTCAATTTATATTACTTTCTTGTTTATTTGCCTTATGGGGTATTCCAGTTAGCCTAAATGATATTTTAATTACCCAATTTAAAAGTATCTTTAATCTAAGTGACTTCGCCAGCGCCCTTGTCCAAAGTGCTTTTTATGGGGGCTATTTTTTAATTGCTATTCCTGCCTCTTTAATTATTAAAAAAACAAATTATAAAACAGGGATCATCATTGGTCTTGCTGTTTATATTATTGGTTGTTCATTATTCTTCCCAGCCTCAACAATGGCTACTTACACGATGTTTTTAGCGGCAATCCTTGCTATGGCTTTTGGGTTGAGCTTCCTTGAGACGGCTTCAAATACCTATAGCTCTATGCTGGGGCCAAAAAAATATGCAACGTTGAGATTAAATATCAGCCAGAATTTCCAACCTTTTGGAGCAATCGCCGGTGTTTTGATGGGCAAATATTTGATTTTTCAAGACGGCAACAGCCTGCACTCACAAATTCAAAACCTTTCTGGGGATGCTCTGAAGAGATTTCAATTAGAACATTTGCAATATACGTTGGTGCCATATAAATATATTATTATTCTTCTTGCTGTCGTTCTGTTGTTATTTATATTGACCTCCTATCCGAATTGTAAGCCCACCAACACTGCCGACCATAAAGTCGAAAAAGTATCTTTTGGGGAAACTATCTCTTATTTAATCAGAAATACCAGCTTCAGAAACGGTATTATTGCGCAATTTGTTTACGTTGGTATGCAAACTGCGGTTTGGTCATTTACCATTCGCTTAGCGTTGGTAATGGGCGCACAAAATGAAAGAGAAGCTGCTAATTTCATGTTATATAGCTTTGTGTGTTTTTTCATTGGCAAATTCATCGCCAATGTCTTTATGACACGATTTAATCCGAAGCTAGTACTGTTTATTTATTCTATTATTGGCACTTTACTATTGCTTTATGTTGCTTTCGCAAGTGATTTTTCTGCTATTTATGCAGCGATCCTGACTAGTATTTTAATGGGACCATGTTGGCCAACGATTTTTGCCAATAATTTGGAAGTTGTTGACAAAAAATATGTTGAAATTGCTGGGGCTATTACCGTGATGTCGATTGTTGGCGGCGCTGTTGTTCCTGCAATCCAAGGGTTCGTTTCCGACCAATTACATTCCATGCAACATGCTTTTACCGTATCAGCAATTTGTTTTGCAATTGTTGGGCTTCATTTCCTTAGAGAATACCTAAAAAAAGATAACTCTACTAACGTAGTTTAGCTTTATTGCCATTCCTTTTATAAAGTATTTGATGAAAGGAATGGATAATCCCCGCAAAAAACCTTTTCATATTGGGGTTGCATTCAACCCCTTTTATCGTTAGCATCATTATATCGACTGTTACTTTATAATGTGATGTCTAAGATATAACATCGTTCATTGAACAATATTTGATCTTGGCTGAATGCTTCTATTGATCGAATCATAGAACATGTTCACAATTTATTTATAAATAATCGCCTAATTATTATATTGATAGTGTAAGGAGATTCTATGTCATACAATTCAAAAGATACCGTTATCATCAAGGGAATAGATAAGCCCGTATTGCGCATTGCCCTTGGAACTTGGGCTATTGGTGGATGGATGTGGGGTGGCCCAGACGATGACAATGCCATTAAAACCATCCATAAAGCCATTGATAACGGGATCAACATGATTGATACAGCCCCAGTATATGGTTTTGGGCATTCAGAAGAAGTAGTAGGAAAAGCACTACAAGGAAAAAGAGACAAGATTGTCATAGCAACCAAAGTTGCTTTGAATTGGACAGATGATAAAGAAAAAGTCTTTCGCGATACCAGACCTGAACGTATTCGCCAAGAAATCGAAGATTCTTTGAAACGATTAAAAACAGATTATATTGATCTGTATCAAATCCATTGGCCTGATGACAAAACGCCTATCGAACAAACAGCGATTGAATTAAACAAACTGCACAAAGAAGGTAAAATTAAAGCAATCGGGGTTAGTAATTTTTCTGTTCAACAAATGGAGGCCATTCGTCAATATACTGATCTTGCTTCTATTCAACCGCCTTACAATTTATTTGAACGAGAAATCGAGAAAGATATTTTGCCCTACGCCAAGAAGCACGATCTTGCTGCACTTTGTTATGGCCCTCTATGTCGTGGGTTGTTAAGTGGAAAAATGACCAAAGATCGCGTTTTTAACGGTGATGATCTGCGTAAATCGGATCCTAAATTCTCTGCTGCTAATTTTGAAAACTATTTAGCGGCGACAGAAGAATTAAAAGCTTTCGCAAAAGACAATTATAATAAATCATTGCTAGCTTTGGCTATTCGTTGGGTATTGGATCAGTACCAAGGCAATATCCCTTTATGGGGTGCCAGAAAACCTGAACAAATTGAAGGTATTCAAGACGCTCTTGGATGGTCTTTATCTGAACAAGATTTAAAAACGATCGACGATATTTTGAATAAACATATTAAAGAACCTATTTCGCCAGAGTTTATGGCTCCTCCTAGTCGTTAACAAATACCCTATCCCTTTTATGACATATAAAAGGGATTTTACGATTTACGTGTGATTTCCCATATTTCCAAAATTGACAATAATGACGCCAGTTACAATAAACACGATACCAACAACAGAAATAAAAGATAAATTTTGCTTATAAACAAGCCAAGCAAACAAACAAATACCTACCGTACCTATGCCAGACCAAATCGCATATGCGATTCCCACAGAAATTTCACGTAAAGCCATTGACAAAAAGTAAAAAGAAACACCATATCCTATTAAAGATAATAATGTAAAAAGCCAATTCGTAAATCCGTCAGAAGCTTTTAAACTGCTTGTGGCGCCGATTTCGATGATAATTGCGACAACTAAATATATATAAGACATTCACTTACTAACAAATTTGAGTATAATACTAAAATTAACATATTATTAAGAAAGAAGTTATCATAATGAGTGTTTTGAGTGTTTACGGAGCAATGATATTATTAACAATTATTACATCATCATTATTCATGTTCTTTCTTAAAATCATTGGATCAGTGCAAAAAGACGAAAAGAATGATTCATTAAATGAGGCTATTCAAAGAGATACTGATGAATTTAATCGATATTAATTTGCATTGCCAGTAAGCTGCTCGTGAATATCAAATTGAATCTGTGTTGAACTAATCGCTATTTTTTCTAGAACAGGCGTAATCGTCACTTTGATATTTTTCGTCTTGTAAATTTGTGCAATTTTTACCATTGAATCCATAATAATATTTGCATTCGCAACATCTTGAATTTTTAAAGGAATAGCTTTCAGCAATACTTCGGAAGAAAAGATTGTATTTCCTGTAAAACTTATTTTTTTTACGATTGGCTGGGAAATATACTCTTCATGAGTATCTAACGAAGGATTATTTTGTGTATTTTGTTGGTTTTTCCCTTGAGTAGATTCATGAGAATCACGCGCATTTATTGGTTTTGCATTTACAATAGAGATTGCAAAAGATCCACCGAGCAGCATTATAGAAAAAAGAAAGCGTTTTTTAATCACAATTAATCTCTTTTGTTTTTTAAATAAAGTTCAGTATTTTAAATAATATTAAGTTCAAAATTCAATATATTTCGATAAATATTCCTATATCCACCCTTTAATTTCTTGCTGAATGATATTTTTTAACAAAGAAATTGCCAAGGGATGATCATTTAAACAGGGGATATATGTGAATTCTTTACCACCATTAGACAAGAAAAGCTCTCGATATTCACAATTGATTTCTTCTTTGGTCTCTAGGCAATCAGCCATAAAGCCAGGCGCAACCACAGCAATATTCTGAATGCCTTGTTTGTTATATTCTTTGATCACATCCGCAATATTTGGCCCCAACCATTTATCTGGCCCAAAGCGAGATTGATAAACTAAAGGCATTTCTTGCTCTGTTTTCCCAAAAGCATCCCGTAAAGCAGCTGCTGTTTTTTGGCATTCTTGTTCATAAGGATCGCCCGCTTTGACATAACGCAAAGGCAAGCCATGAAAAGACAAAAGAATGCGCTCAGGTTGAACAGCCCTTGATTGAAGCTGTTCTTGGATCGTATGGTGCAAAGCCTTGATATAATCAGGATGGTCAGGAAAAGAAAATAACGTGCGTATCGCAGGTTGCTGACGATAGCTCATCAAGACACGAAAAACTTCATCATTCACAGTTGCCGTTGTGGTGGCACTATATTGTGGGTATAAAGGCAAGATCAAAATATGATTGCAGCCTTGTTCTATTAAAAAATCCAATTTCTTTTCAATTGATGGTTTGCCATAGCGCATTGCCCATTCAACACAAATATTTTGATTGGCAAAATCAATTTGTAAAGATTCTGCTTGATTTTGTGTAAACACCGCCAATGGACTTTTGTTTTTAACATTATCCCATATTTTTTTATAAGAATGTCCCAAACGACGTGGGCGAAATGCCAGAACAAACCCTTGTAAAATCGGTTGCCATAACAAAGAAGACAGCTCTATCACACGCTTATCTGATAAAAATTCTGATAAATATCGACGAATAGACCAATAATCAGTACCTTCAGGCGTTCCCAAATTTACCAATAACACACCAATCTTACGCTGATGACGCTCATTCCTATTCATTGATAGTTTCCTATTTAATTCTCAGATTATATTTTGGTACTATAGGCAATCATTTTTTTCATTAAAGTCGAGCAAGGATAATGATTCAACTCATCAGAATGAATCCACATATTATCTTGCGCTACTTGTGTCAGCTTTAGATCACTGACTAATTTGAACAGCTTAACTTTTAAAGTAAAATGTGTAAAGACATGCTTGATCTCTCCAATTTCTTGATATTGACCCAAACACCCTGTTTCTTTGATGGCTTGTTCAATAGAAATATATTGCTCTGACCAAATGCTGCTGGGTAATTCCAATGTTCCTGCCAGCACCCCTTTTTCTGGCCGTTTGCGGAGTAATATCTGATTTTTATCATTCTCGATAAACAGAGAAATACCGTATTTGGTTGGTTTTTCAGCTTTCCTCTGCCTTATTGGTAAAATATCAGCAATTTTTTCCAAAGATGCTTTGCAAACTTCTGACAAAGGGCAAATTAAACAGGATGGGTTTTTAGGCTTGCATATCGTTGCACCAATATCAAACAAAGCCTGTGCAAAATCCCCTGCTCTTTCTTGTGCCTCTCGTCCCTCATTAAGGGTTTTTGCCAGAGCGGCTAATGTCGGTTTGATCATCGGCAAAGGCTCTTGAATCGCAAATAATCGTGCTGTCACCCGCTCTACATTTCCATCAACTGCTACATAAGGTTGATTATAACCAATCGATAAAATAGCCGCCGCAGTATAATCGCCAATTCCTGGTAATGCTTTTAGTGCTTGATAATCCTTTGGGATTTCTCCACTTTGTTTGGCAACCTCTTGGGCACAGCGATGAAGATTACGAGCCCGACTATAATAGCCTAACCCCGTCCACATCGCCATTACTTTTTCCAATGATGCCTCTGCCAAATCATTAAGCGTTGGAAAATTTTCAATAAACTTGTTAAAGTATGGAATAACTGTTGCAACTTGGGTTTGTTGCAGCATAATCTCGCTAAGCAATACGTAATAAGGATTAGGTATTGTGCCTGTCTTTGCTCGCCACGGCAAAATACGTTGATGACGATCATACCAACGTAAAATCAAAGTGGCATATGGAATCTGAGTCGACATATATATAAATGGTGCCTTTAAACATGGATGAACAAAACAGTAACAATGATGAATACTATAATACGGACTATCCTGTAAATAAAACAGCAAGACGCACGTATGATATGTATCAAATTGCAGGTTCTATTCAAAAAGTCACTCGTCCTATTTTTAAACAAAAATCACTTTCAAATACGCAATTAATAACGGATTGGTGCGATATTATTGGGCATCATTATGGCAGTTTAACCGTACCCTATCGCCTTGCAAATGGCACATTAACCATCGCATGTTCCAGCACAACAGCCGCAGAAATGCACTATATCAGCAATAATATCATGCAAAAGATAAATATTTATTGTGGCAAACCTATTGTCAAATCAATCAAGTTCATATCCAACAGAAATGCACTTGCTTCATTACCAAAAAAACCGATTTTACCTATTCGCCCACCGTCCCCTATTAAAATAGATGATTTTCCCCACGGCCCTTTGCAAGAGGCTTTGGCGAAATTGGGTGGGCATTTACAATCTAAACAAAGAGGAAGATAATCATTATGTTTGCACATCATCAAAAACTGATTGAAAAAGCAAAAGAAAAAGAAGCACCCAAATGTGCCGTTTGTTATCCATGCGAACATACCGCCATTGAATCTGGTATCGAAGCTCACAAATTAGGTCTATTGAACCCTATTTTTGTCGGTCCTGCGGATGAAATCAAAGCGATTGCTGCCAAACATAATATTTCCCTTGATGGATATGAAATTATTGATGCGAAAAGCGAAGCTGCTGCTGCGACAAACAGTGTGCAATTAATTCGTGAAGGCAAAGCACAATTATTAATGAAAGGCAGCCTTCATACTGATGTGATGTTAAAGGCAGTTGTTAATAAAGAAAATGGGTTAAGAACAGGCAAACGTATTACGCATGCTTTCTTGATGGATGGTCTTAATTGGGAAACCCCTTACATCATTTCTGATGCAGCCATTAATATTGCACCCGACCTGACCACTAAAATGCATATCATTCAAAATGCAATTGATTTACATCATGCTTTGGGTTATGGCGTGCCACGTGTGGCGATTTTATCTGCTGTCGAGATGGTCAATCCTGATATTCCATCAACTTTAGAAGCCGCAGCATTATGTAAAATGGCCGATCGTGGACAAATCACCAATGGGATATTAGATGGCCCATTGGCATTGGATAATGCCGTCAGCTTAAAAGCTGCCCAAATGAAAAAACTGGATACGCCAGTCACAGGCAAAGCACAAATCCTGATCCCACCTGACTTGATTTCAGGAAATATTTTATTTAAAGCATTATGCTTTATCGGAGATCAACCTTCCCATGCAGATAGCGCAGGTATTGTCCTTGGCGCCAAAGCGCCGATTATCCTGACCAGCCGTGCCAGCGGTCTTGATAGTCGTTTGGTTTCTTGTGCAATGGCGAAGTTATCTTATTATCATAGCGTTTAGATAATAGGAAAAGAGTATCTGTGATGGATACTCTTTTTGACTGAACAATTATTTAACAAAACCGTTTATTATTCTTAAAACAGGAGCGAATAATGCTCTGCAAATAGGATCAATATCAGAATTAGGGTCTAGAATACTATCAGCACCGTATATACTACCACATTCATCCATGATGCTCCCTTTTAATTCTAAACATGCATCAAACTGATCCTCAGAGCAAACTTGATCATAATATTGTTTAAATTTATTCCTGTCTCTTGGTATAATCTGATCTATACCCTTAAAATAAAGCTGACTTAAATAAGTGGCACTCTCTATATTTCCTTTATCAGCCGCAGTCTCATATAACTTTACAGCTTTTTCTTCACTTTTATTAACACCATACCCTTTTATTAACACCATACCCAAGGTGATAGCATAATCCTAAATAATACAATCCCTCAACATTCCCTTGGTCTGCTAACTTTTGAAATATGACTTTGGCTTTATTGTAATTTTTTTCAACACCATCTTTGCCTTTAAAATACCATTGTCCTAAATCAATCTGAGCCTGAGTAAGATCTTGATCTGCTGCTTTAGTCATCCAAACCACTGCCTTATTATGCACACTGCTGTCAGAGTTGTTAATATAATATAAAGCTAACTCATATTGATCGTTAGCATTTCCTTTATTAGCTGCTTTAAGCAACCACTCTTCTAGTTTTTTTATACCTCGAAACCCTTGCTTGTTCTTCACTGCTATTAAACCTATAATCTATTTTTTTTAAAATTTTCTTATAATATTCTATCAACTCATGCTGAGCTTTCTCATTACCCTGATTAGCAGCCTTCCCTAACCATTCTTGTAACTTTTGCTCATAGTCGTCATTATGACTGAATACTGTTTTATAATATTTTTCTGCTTTATTGTAGTAAAACATTCCTAAGTCATATTGTGCCTGCGCATCACCAGTATTAGCTTTTTTGCATAGTTCTTGAAACTGAACCAACTCTTTTTGCGCTTCTGTATTTCCAATTGATGCTTCTTTTTTAAGTCCAACAACATAATCATCCGTTGTTTCTGCGAATACAGAACTCATAGGCAATAATAAAGCTGTAGCCATTAATAACATTTTTAATTTCACAATTTTTGCCTCATAAAATACTATCTATACTCGACTATAATCAATAAAATGACGTAACAGAAGTTAAATATGATTAATAAAATATATTTCAGTATTATTATAAAGAATATATCATGAATGAAGATACATCCCTGCAAGATCAAATCCTGTCGATGGTCATTAACTTTGCTTCGCAATGGAATGTTATTGAAAACGATATTCGTAACCAAATGGATGCAGAAGAAGCGATCATAATCAAAAAGAATGATGGCGTTTACGATCATTATGCCCCAAGGACTAATTGGTTTTCTCAACTAAACGAGCGAATATCCCCTTTGATCGATCATTTTTGCACGGAAAAACCTCGTATATATGGCGGCAAAACGCAAAGATCGTTTGGTTTTCCATCCAAATTTAATGGAATTGAAACTGCTGAAAAAACAGCACTAGAAATCAAAAGCAAAAGTCGAATTGAGGTCTATTTTAAAACCACAATGACGTTCGATGATGAATATCTATTTATCGTTCTCAAAAAAGCTGGAAAATGGAAAATTGATAGTTACAAAAACCGTCGTTATCATAAAGAGAAATGGAATAATCAGATTTTATAATGAAGAAGAATTTATGATGAATACGAAAATTACCCAGCATTTATTAACCATTGAACTACAATTTGATATTCAATTCCCTACACTATACAAACAATTCTTAGTAGAGATTATTCAGGATCAAGCAAACTATGAAATCATGGATATAAACCAAAATTATGTCTCTCTTTATTCCTATTCTGATCTGATAGAACGCAATGAAACCTATCAAATCCAAGAATATGAGCCAGATTATCTCTTGATTGGGCAAAATGGCGATCAAGGATATTTTATTTATGTTAAACCCAATCATGCTTCAGAGGTAATTTATATCAATGATCTGGGTGCTTTGGGCTCTTTGGAAATGCAACCCATCGCACCCACGATTAATGACCTAGCAATGCCATAACCTGCGATGTGTTTTCGCCCTCAGGTCACAAGATTTCTTACGATACTCCGATGCTTTTTTATCTTGCTTTTGATCGGAATAAATCTGAGATAAGAGGTTCAAGGCTTCATAATTTCCTTTATCACCAGCCTGTTGATATAGAGAGATTGCTTTCTTAATATCCTTTGGAACCCCTAATCCTTCTTGATAGCATTGTGCCATACTCAAATAACCAGTGGCATCGCCTTTCTTCATCGCCTCTTTAAACAAAGAAAGCGCTTTATTGATGTCTTTAGGATAACCATTCATTCCTTTTAAATACCACTGACCCAACGCTACTTTTGCAGGCATATTCTGTTGTGCCACCGCTTTTAAAAGCCATTCTTTGGATTTATCGAGATCATAAGTGCCTAAATCCATCATCATTGTGCCAGAACGATAACAGATAGCCCACTCTTTTCCTTGCAATGCCAAAGATAACTGATATTGCGCAGGAGCATAATTTTGATTGGCTGATTTGTTTAACCATTTCAATCCATCTTGAACACTTTTCTTATCAATACAGACACTATCATCCGCAGTATTATGCTCATCAGCAATATAAAAAGAGCCTATTTCATATTGAGCAGTTTTATCGCCTTGCTCTGCTGCTTTGACCAAATATTCGTTCGCAAAGGCACCTTGATGTTTATAAATCATGCCCAACTGATATTGCGCCTCGACATTTCCCTTATTGGCTTTGACGGTTAACATATTGATCTGGTCTAGTTTTTGTTGAGAGGCTTTATTGCCCTGTTCTGCTTCTTTTTTCAAGGTATCTAAATATTGATCCACATAATAATCCGCAAAAGCAGATTGCATTAATAAAACAATACCACAACCTACAATCATTAATTTATTGACCATTCCAGATCGCCTTACCTATTCATTAACTGATAAACTGCATCTCTATCATTTAAACTTGCAGTTTATTGATTAAAAGCAATTAATTATCTCTATAAATATCTGTTAACAACACCCTATGGCAATCATTCTTGTACAATTTTCTATTCCTGCTTTGATTTTGAATTCATTTTCTTTTTCAGGATTTTTATAAACTACATCATCTCGATAAAGATCAACCAATGCGTTAATCGCCTGAACGTCATGTAAATCAGCAGCCTTAGTATAATATTGAATGGCTTTCCGAACATCTTTTGGCATTCCAAGACCATGTTCAGCACAATATCCCAGCCCTGCAATGCCTGCTGCATCCCCTTGATTAGCTGCCTGTATAAAATAATCAATCGCCTTTTGAAAATCTTTTGGATAAGGATGAATACCGTAGAGATATTGCCTACCCAATGAAGCTTGAGCAGGTGCATACTGTTGCTCCAGTGCTTTATTTAACCACTCTTGAGCTTTTATGAAGTTCGCTTTTTTAAAATAGGTTTGGTCGTTATTGCTGCCATAACAAACATTTTTACCACTCTGATAGAAATTGAACAAACCATATTGTGCAGGAGCATATCCTTGTCTTGCTGCTTTTAACAACCAGCGTTCACCTTGCTTGATATTGGTAGCAGGAATACAAGACGCATCGTTGGGCATAATGATGTAATCTGCTGCATAGGATGATCCCAGCTCATATTGTGCTTTGACATATCCTTGCTCTGCAGCTTTGCTTAGCCAATAAATTGATAATTCTGAAGATACATATCGTTCTTGTTGATCTGGCTGAGTTTTGTAAAATTGTGATAAGGAAAATTGAACCTCGGCACTGCCAGACCGTCCTTTGGCAGTATCTTTAACAAGATTTTCCAGCTTCTCTTGAGACGGAACATCACCCGCATCTGCTTTTTTCTGTAATGTTTGAATATAATAACGCACATTAGGAGGAAAATCGTCAAATAAATCCTTTGCCAAAGTAACAGGAATAAAAATCAACACACCGACTGCCAATGTAAAGCAAAAGAATACGATATTCTGTCTTATTGTCATTACCGCCTCACAGAGATTTATTCCCTCTATATATCACCCTAATTTAAGTTTATTGTCTATTCAATATCATTCATTTTATTTGTTTTGCCAGAATAAACACCATACGAATATATATGGTGTCATTCATGCATTATTCTTATCATTATAAATTACAAATTATCGTTATCAGCAGGAACGCCATAATGGTCTGCGAAATGCTTTCCGTCAGCACCCCAACTGTAATTTTCTGGAGTATAAGGCAACATTTGTGCGTTCCATTTTGCCCAATCTTGTTTTAATTTAGCAAATAATTCAGGCTGACGTGCTTTTAAATTTGCTCGCTCTTTGGGATCATCGACAACATTAAATAAAAACTCATTATCACCAATTTTTAAATATTTATAATTTCCATCTAATTGAGCATGTTGGTCATGAATATTATAACGCCAAGACAACACACGTTTTTCTTTTTTCTTAGTATCCGTTAAAAAGGGTAATAAATTCATACCATCTGTTGCAAAAGATGGATCTGGTTTTTTTCCTGCTGCATTCACAAACGTTGGCAACCAATCCATACTGATATTCACTTGATCTGAAACTGATCCAGCTTTGATTTTTGCAGGCCAACGGGCAACCACTGGGATACGTAATCCACCTTCTAATAACTCGCCTTTTATTCCTGTAAAGGGGGCAATATTGGAAAAGCGTTCTCCTCCATTATCACTGGTAAAGACAATGATTGTATTTTCAGCCAAATGATGCTCGTCTAGGGCTTTTAAAATATTCCCAATCTGATTATCCATTGCCTGCACCATTTTTCCATAGGTCTTTTGCGTGCCCCCATCATAATCTGCAAGATGTCCTCGAATACGTTTTGACTCTGCTTCATCTTCTGGTCCTTCCCAAGGCCAATGTGGGGCATTAAAATGCACACTAATGAAAAAAGGGCTTTCATTTTTCGCATAACCGTCAATCAAACGGACGGTTTCTTGACCGATTAAGTTTGTTAAATATCCATGCTCATGGATCAGTTTATCATCCCGATAAAACTGATCTGCACCAGTATGCATTTGATGCGTGAAATAATCTGCTGCCCCACCTAATATTCCATAAAAATGATCATATCCACTTTTCAAAGGCCCAAATAAAGGGGGATATCCCAAATGCCATTTCCCAACCAACGCCGTTTGATATCCAGCTTTTTTAAGCTGTGCTGGCAATGTCGGCAATCCTACAGGCAATCCAATCTTTTTATTTTGTCCTGTCAATGGCTCGTCCAACCCACATTCTAAACGATCTTGATAGCGTCCAGTAATCAACGCAGTACGCGTTGCAGAACATACGGCAGAATTAGCATAAGAACGCGTTAATCTAACCCCTTCATCCGCAATACGATCAATGGCGGGAGTCATGTAGCCTGGGTTTCCAAAACAGCTAATATCCGCGTATCCCAAATCATCTGCCAAAATAAAAATAATATTAGGTTGTTTTGATTGCCCCGTAACATTGGCTTTTGTTTTAAGGGTTGCTGTAACCCCTAGCCCAACAAAAGCTCCCAAAACACCCCGTCGATTGAATGAAGAAACCATCATCGTTACCTTTTCAAAGTTGAATTCAATATACGATAAGGTAAGTTTGATTAATTATGCAACTATTTATTTTAGTATATTTTATTATATAACTATTTATTTAAGGGTAATTAACTTAATTCATCACATTCTCTATTCAATAAACAGAAAATAGAATATTATTTCTTTTTTAATCTCTCCCTTTTATCTTGGAGCCTTTGATGTCCTCTGAAAATAATCAGTTTCTTGGTATGTGTGCTGTGATTATTGCAGCTGTTTTATGGGGAACAACGGGGGTCAGTGCCGCTTTTGCCCCAGAGGTCAGTCCCATTGCCATTGGGGCAATGGCAATGGGTGTTGGGGGATTATTACAAACGGCGATTGCTGCCAAAACAATCCGCCTTTATCGCTTTAATTTATACACACAATGGAAATATCTACTTTGTGGAGGAATTTCCATTGCGATTTATCCATTGGTTTTTTATGCCTCTATGCGCTTGGCTGGGGTGACGATTGGCACGGTCGTCTCGATTGGGTCTGCACCTTTACTATCCGCTGTGATCGAAGCTATCATGGAAAAAGCAAGATTTTCAACCAAATGGATCATTGGTGCCAGTCTGGGGATCATAGGGATTATTTTACTCTCAGTCGCAGGACAAGGACATCATACGAATACAGCTCAACATTCTAATGTTATTTTGGGTGTGTGCCTTGGATTACTTGCAGGGTTAACGTACGCGCTTTACTCATGGGTCGCACGATATTTAATGTTACAACGCATTCCATCCAAAGCTGCAATGGGTTCTATATTTGGTATTGGTGGGTTATTATTAATGCCTGTTTTATTCGCAACGGGATCAGCCTTTTTAAATTCTTGGACGAATGCCAGTGTAGGGATTTATATGGCGTTGGTGCCGATGTTTATAGGTTATCTTTGCTTTGGGTATGGCTTAGCCAGAATCGCCGCCAGCACCGCAATCACCATTACTTTATTAGAACCGATTGTTGCTGCCCTCTTAGCCGTTATCATTATCAAAGAAAACCTGTCCTTATTAGGATGGTTTGGGGTTACATTGGTGTTTGCTTGTTTAGTTTGTGTAATTACGCCCACACGCAAAAAGAAACAATAATTTATAGTTGTAATATATACAGTTCTTTAAAGTAGCTTATAATATATATAAAATTTTTTATATATCATAGGATCGTGTTACGTTCTCTAAACCATATACTTACACAATACGTAGTATGTTTCCCAATACATCCACAATCCTTTCTGTTGCTATTGCTGACGAAATACAAATCATAGAAAAATTAGCCGATCGAAGAAAAGCTAAAACACATTATGAGTGGGAAGTGGAAATCGTTGATGATAAAAAAGAGAAAAGAAAATATTATATAAAGATCGAAAATCAATTATAAAACCATTCTTTCCCAACATATATCAATTAACAAACTTGCATTATTATTTATCTGTTTGATTGAAGCCATTGAGTTAACATCAAAAAAACAACTCATAACAAATAGAATGTGCAATCCTATAAAATCATTTGTGAAATAAATAGGGTTTCTCTTTTTGATATATTAAGGATAGTTTCATGTTTTTGAAATCATATATACCTTTACTATCTGGTATACTTGCTTGTACCACGATTATACCTTTTGTTTCTTTTGCAGTTGAAGTTTAAACCATTGGAAAATAGCCGATGAAGGACAAGCTAAGCTCAATATGAATGGGGCATGATCTTAATTGCAGGTAAAAAAGGCCAAGAAGCAGCTCTCGTTTCTTTATATGATAATTACGTCTAAATAACTATAATTGAAAGTCTTCTTATGGAAATCATTACATTGATCCCTTTGATTGGTTTTATATGATTGATTGTTTTGGCGTATAAATTTATACGCAGCAAAGGGTCGGTCATAACCAGTACCCTATGTATTCTCTTTGGAAGCATCTTTATATATGTTACCTATTTGGCAGCAGATTTATTATGGACTTTGGGATGTTCTTTAGGACGACTAAAACCGTGCAAATCGACATGGGAAAAGTTGAATGCAACTTCCGATATTCGTGTTTTTTATTTTATCGCCAGCTTAGGTGCCATCTATATCTTGCTGGGCTTTTGTGGAATACTGCACAAACTATACCAACAATATCTTTTAAAAAAACAATTAAACAAAAATCATCATGATTAATCTTAGATTTTTTTCTTATACTAGGTGGATATGATGCTCAGTATTTGTTTTATCGTTATTGGCAGCGTCGTTATGATTGCCAGCTTTGTCCTTGATAGTCTTTTGGTTGAATATGCCCGTGGGAAGAATGTAACAAGTTGTCACAATCATTATTCCATTCAACTCAGTAATTTTTTAAGCAATGAGTCATTGATATTTTATTTACCTGCCTAATGTGGATTTCTCCTTATTTTCATTAGGCTATCTATCCATTACAAAAGAAAGAAATACTGTCTAATAATAAATTAGTCTGTGATTTCAATCCAATCATTTGACACGATGTCCCTATGATAACAACATAGTTCATCTTTTGAAGTATGCTTTATATTCTGTAAGATAATTTCTTTACATTGTTCATAAGAAATATCTGTTTTGATATAACATTCATCCTGCAAAAATAAAATTAAAATTGACTGTTTTTCTTGTTTATTGGATACATAAATCGCAAGATGTTCATGATATAAACGATGATGAAAACTATAAACCTTCTCTATACAAAATATGTACGGAACTGACTGAATGGATAATTTTTCATAAGTCGCAAATAAATTAAAATCATCTCTTTGATCTGGAAGATAGGATGTAAAAAAAGGATTAACACCGTCAATAAACATTCCTATCACTTGCTGGTTATTGGTTTGCAAAAAGACAACATCTGCTAAGCGGTGGTGATCTTGATCTTGCAAATAAAGCAATGATGTAATTTGTTTATTTGAAAGATAGAAATCCAATTTTTTGAAAACACTTTTTAAATAAAGCGATATGCACATATGAAAAACCTCAATATTTCGAATAGTAAAATAATTAATTGGTAATCATTTATTATTTAATAAAAATACATCTCCCACTTTTTTAGGCCCCTCATATATTTCAAAAAATGAATAAAGCGTAAACCGTTCGTGGGGAGCATCATCCACTAAAAAACGTACCTTGGCATAGCTGATTAAATCACCATTTTCTGTACTCGTTTCACCTAAATCTAAGACGACACTCCATATCATATGATGGTTAAACCAATCGATTTCTGTTTCTATTTCTGGAAAGCGAGCAAGTGGATAATATCGATTATTTGTTGGAACTTCTTTCCGTCCACCTTGTTGATACGCAACCCATTTTATTTTTACGTCACGCACCGCTATATATGCTTTCAAAACAAATAAAATACTTCAAGATAAAGTAATATTATCGTTTATTGATAGCATCTGCAATAATTTTACTTTGTCATTATTATCAGGGTAATTATAACCATCATTGTCTATCCATTGCGCTTAATATTATAGATAAAGAAATTAAATATGAAAAAAATTACTTTTCCCATACTTATCATAACTGCTCTTTTTGGATTTACTCAACCAGGTTTCACACAAAATTCCGTCAATTTAAAAGAAATGCAGGAACCAGCAGATCAAAGTAATGTTGAAGCTCAATATAATATGGGCGTCATCTATGATCGTGGTATAAATATGCCAAAAAAATGGGTCAAAAGCTGTGGAATATTATTATAAATCAGCACAGCAAGGGTTTAAAAATGCACAATTTAATCTTGCTGTTATATATGATGAAGGAATATTAATTCCAAAAGATATTGCAAAAGCCATTGATCTTTATACAAAAGCTGCTGCACAAGGCGATGATGAAGCCATGTATAATTTGGCTCATGTTTATTCCAAAGGCATTGATATACCTCCTGATTATAAAAAATCCATTGAGCTTTATACAAAATCAGCCAATTTAGGTAACTCGATGGCTGAATATCAACTGGGGAACATCTATCGTAATGGCAAATGGATTCCACAAGATTTAAAAAAAGCATTTGAATATTACAAAAAATCCGCCGATCAAGGAAATGCGAGAGGTCAATTCAGCTTGGCGGTCATGTATGATGAAGGGCAATATGTTCGCAAAAATAAACAAAAAGCCTTGGAATATTATACAAAATCAGCAGATCAAGGATATGATGATGCCTTGTTTAATCTGGGTGAACTATATCGTGAAGGCGACTATGTAAAGCAGGATTATAAAAAAGCGATCGAATATTTTCAAAAAGCCGCTCAACAAGGTAATGTGACTGCCTTATTAAACTTGGGACTAATGTATTGCGAGGGCAAAGGCGTTCAAAAAGATACCAAAAAAGGCTTTGAATTCATTCAAAAAGCAGCATTGCTAAATGATCCAACTGCGCAATTTAATCTTGGCGTTATTTATGGCAAGGGAGAACTAGTTTCTAAAGATCAAGAAAAATCAATAGAGTGGATAACAAAGTCAGCAGACCAAAGATTTGTCAGGGCTCAACTTTATCTAGGATTAATTTATGGCCAAGGAAAAATCATCAAACAAAATCCAGAAAAAGCTGAACATTACATCAAAGCCGCTTGTCAAAATCACAGTCAAGAAGCATGTGACATAGTAAACTCTATTGATAGTGAACCGTAAACATAGTTAAAATGCTTTCATCACCATAAAATATGGATAACATATGAATTATAATTATATAAAGATGGATCAAGCGTTATTATGTTGAAAAAATTCACCTATATATTGCTTTTGACTACTGGGCTTGTCTGTATTAACAATCAGAGCTTTGCAGTAGAAGCTCCTGACTTCCAACAAACTAAACAATTAGCTGAAAAAGGAGATGCCATAGCACAATTTAACCTTGGTTTAATGTATGACAATGGTGATAATGTTCAGAAAGATAGTTTTAAGGCTTTGGAATGGTATTCAAAGGCTGCTGATCAAGGCTTAGTAAATGCTCAATCGAATCTTGGGTCTATGTATGAAAATGATGACGGTGTTCCTCTGGATTATAAAAAAGCTGTTGAATATTATACAAAAGCAGCCAATCAAGGAGATGCAACAGCTCAGACTAACCTTGGAATAATGTATTCTAACGGTAAAGGTATTTCACAAAGCTATCAAAAAGCCGAAGAATATTTTTTAAAGGCAGCTAAGCAAGGATACGGAGACGCTTATTTCAATCTAGCTGTTATGTACGGTCAAGGGAAAGGTGTTCAACGGGATTTCAAAAAGGCCGACGAATATATGAAACAAGGCTGTTTGCACCAAAATAAACAAGCATGTGAATTTTATGCTGCACGACAGAAGGATATGCAATCACACTAAATTCCTTTACGGTTCAGGTGCTGTAATTAAACACAGCTGAGCCGTCACACCCTATTCCTTTACCTGCATAGCATAATCAGAAAATGGGTGCTGTTGCTTAATCACTTTTTTCTTCACTAAATAATCGATAAAATTCTGGATCTTTGGTTGGTCTAATTTTCCAGGATATTGTACGACCAAAGGTAGCGTTACTTGCCATGCAGCTTTGTTCAACGGTGTGTTCAACTCTGGGTGATCTTTAATCGCTTTGTTAAATACTTCATCAGGATGCGCCTTTAAATACTCACCCCCTTCTTTTAACGCTGTCATAAACCGAGCAATCTTTGGATCTTTGGCTTTGTCTGGACGTGCAACAAATATTAACTCGTCATAATCTGGAACACCATATTGTTCTGGGTAAAAGTATGAAACTGGAACTTTGCGTTGTTGTAAATCAATTAATTCGTAGTTACGTGTAGCACCAATCACCGCATCCACAGAACCCGTCATTAATGCTTGTTCTAATTGAAAATTCACATTGATTAATTGAACATCAGACATGGATAATCCCGCACTTTTCAACATGCTTCCTAAAACCGCTTGTTGATCGCCAGCAATAGAAACACCAATTTTCTTGCCTTTTAAATCTTTGATCGATTTGATATTCCCATTCGTAATCAAAACATCCATTGGTTGATTTAACAAAGATCCTACTTGAACCAATGGAATATGCTGATCGACCATCATTGCTAATTGAATAGGATATGAAATAGCCATATCCGCTTGCCCTGCTGCAACCAATCTTGGTGGTGCACTAGGATCAGCTGGCGCAATCAGCTCCACATCCAATCCGTGTTTTTGAAACGCCCCACTATATTGCGCAGCCAATAACGATTCATGGCTGGCATTCAAAAACCAATCCAAAATAACGGTTACTTTGTCATTGGCACTTGCAATAACATTATAAAAACATCCAATACAAATTATCCAAGCAGATAACAAAGATCGTATTTTAAACATGGTTAATCCTAATAAATTTGACACCATTAATAATAATTTTAAGTCATAGAGCGCATAAATAATTGATGTATTTTTACACTGAATTCTGATTGTTCAATCTCATCTGGAAGCACCAAAAGATAATGAAAAATATCATCAATCGATAAATAGCTCTCAAAAACACCATCATGCTCAGTAAAAGATGCCTTACCATGCAAATTGACAAATTTTGCTTCTAAGTCAAAACATCCCTCACTGTATAAGTCAGTATTATATCCATGCTCTAAATGATATTCCAGCATCGCTTTGTTTTTATAAAACAGTAAATTTCGTTCATTTTGATATTCATGATAATCCCATTGGTACCCAATGGTTTTAACTTCTTTTTTTAAATAATTCGAAAATAGTTTCTATCGGCTTGTTGGAATAGAAACTATAAAAAAACCCCGTAAATTCTGCCATTTACCTCATTCTCTAAAACGCCGTCGTCATCGTTAACATCGTTGCAAACCCACCACCAATATAATAATTAGGCGATGACCCAGGAATGGATGTTCCGTATTTACCCGTTGTTGTTCGAGCATTCCCTGTAGGGCTGGAAACGCCTGAAAGATATTTTTGATCGGTAATATTGATAAAATTCATGCGAATTTGGGGGTGCTGCATGAACCCATAACTATCAAATCGATAACCAATCGCCACATTCCCCGTGGCAAAAGACCCAATCGATTCATCATTCATAAAAGTCGCATATTGCTTACCTACCATTTTAACATTTCCATTCGCAAAGAAATGCCCATTATCATAGGTCAAACCCACTGCAAATTGCCAAGGAGGGCTACGCACTGCTTGCTTTCCTTTGGTCGGTAATAAATCACCATAAGTGCGCAAATCATTATCCATTCTGGTATATAAATACTCACCAGAAACATAAGGGCTAAAATGATGCCAAGGTTTTAATCCAATTTCTGCATCCACTCCACGAGAAGTCTGTCCACCCGCATTGATACTGGAGCCAACCCATGCGCCATTTTGATGTAAAATTGTTGAAATCATACGGTTCGTATAATTATAATTGAAAAATGTAATGCTTCCTAAAAATCTTGGTCCATTATAACGATACCCCAGCTCTTCTTCGATAGAATATTCCGTTTTTAAGTTTTTCGCTCCAGAATTCACAATCTCCCCAGAATTCGGATCATAAGTATCAAACAAAGCCGACCTATGTGGCACAGCAAAATTCGTATTTACACTGGCAAAAATCTGATGCTCTTTCGTAAATTGATAACGCATCCCTATTCTAGGTAAAGGTTTAGAAACATTATTTCCTGTACGATATTGTGGTCCTGGGATTTGATTCCAACCTGAACGGTTAAAGAAAACTTGCTTGAACCCTGCGTCAATAAAAAGCTTATTATCCATAAAATTCATATGGTCGCCTAAGAAGATTGCATTGACCTGTGTGATCGTATGGTCATTTTCCGCAGCTAGTTGCTGACCATTGGACAAGTGAATATTATTTTTAGAGCCACCCCACAAATCCCAAGGCTTCCCATTTGACAATACTGCTGTAAAAGGTTGTGTAATCACATCATCAGAATAATCATACCAATATCCTAGCAAAAGTTGATGATGTTTTAAATTATAAGTAAGTGTCGGTGTAAATCCTGAACGATACGTGCGTTGATACCATCCCCCCATTACTAATCCAGAGCCATCCACTGCCCCAGGAATGGTCACTTTTCCATCGACGGGTTGGTTTCCTTGCCATAGACTATTTTCATTTAACACCGTTCCATATGGTGAATTCCCATAACCATACTGAAAATATGGGGTCACTTTGAATTGTAATTTATCGTTCAACGTAAATTGACCAGGTGCCGCAACGTAAACTTGTTGAAATGTTTGTTGGAATAATTTCCAATAATTCGTATTTTCAAGACGATCTTTATACCATGTTCCAGAATAATTATTGCCATTTCCAGCACCCTCTGAAATCCATTCAGATTTGGTTGGTGTATAATAACTGCTTGTCAGGGTACGATTCCAGTCCCCAAAAAACGTAACATGATTATCATTGCCCCATTCTTTGGTAAATTTGAAATCCACATGGTTTCTGTGGTCATATCCAGGTCCACGCCAATTATTTCCACCTGTATAAGAATAAGAAATAAACCCTTTAATTCCTGTTTTACCGATTTCCCCTGTATCAATCCGCATAAAAGCACGCCCTGTATGATGTGATCCATAGGATAAATCCATCATTCCACCAAATTTATCCGCAGGGTCTCGTAGTTTTAAATTAACAACCCCGCCGGCTGCATTATAAACTGGACTATCTAAATCTGGTGCACCTTGAGCCAATGAAATATTTTCTATGTTCTCACTATCGATGAACTGACTTAAATACCCCAATCCATCAGATACATCATTTAATGGCATTCCTTCCATCACATATCCAATGGAATCTCCTGTCATACCACGAATGGTAATATCATTTTGTGGGGATATTCCATAAGGATCAGAAGTGGAAACATTTGCCCCAGGCAACATACTCAAAAGGTTAAACGCATTAGATGTTGGCGCTTGCATTTGAATATAATTTTGGGAAATATTACTGACTGATTTATCTGCGGTTTCAGGTTTAATTAGCCCCCCACCTGCTTGATCGCCAGTATAACCATATGCAGTTTTATAGCGAGGCGTTTTCCCCGTCACTGTAATATGTTCACCATCTGTTTGATCTTTGACTTGAGGTTCAGAAGATGATGTTGAAACGTCGGAATCTTGTGCCCAACTCTTCTCTTCGATACAAGGTAGTAAAAATGTGATTACAAAAGATACACGTACTAATAAAGAGACTTTAAGTGTCATTTTTTCCTCTCCCTTCGCTGGCATGATCCAGATCAGGTTCTACGGGTTTATTCTCAGCCTCTAATCAGAGACACCCCGGTCAAAATAAAATATTTTTTTTACTTACTGTATTTTAAAGGATTTGAATAGTCCTTTTTCAAGCAGTTATCAATTTAGAATGATACTGTGACAATCTTGAAAAACTGAGTGGCTTAATACGATATTTAGATCAAGAACAATTCATATTTTATTCATTCCATTTTTCATTGAATAAGAAATAATGCGTTACATCAAGAAAGGTTGCATTTTTTTCAAGAGAATCTGCAATAATGGTTAGGCTTGAAATAGCAGCTATGATTTCCATCCTTACTGCTAAGTTTTTTTCAATCTTTTCTCGTTTACGCAATCGTTTAATAACATTATGCGCAATCATTACCGTACGACCATAAGAACCATACATATTAAATCTTTCAATACGTCGTAAGATAATTTTTAATAAGAGTTTAATATCATTTGTTACAATATCTTGATCGTTCATTAATCGTAAACGCAATATGTTTAATCCAATCATCATAACCGCTATTGTACCCAAATGATATGCCTGCACGACTTTTGTATTTTTGGTTGTGTTTAATTGTCGCATCATGGTGACTAATAATTCTGTCGTTTGGAATAACCAAATACGTGGACTTCTCTTGGTTACTTTTGGCAATAGCCGTAATTTTTTAAGTAATGTTTGACGCAAATGTAAACGCGTTTGAAGAGGACTATAGGGATAAAATAGTTTAAAAGAAAGTATCGTAATAATAATCCCCATAAATAAAGATAGTGAATTGTTAAAGAAACCAACTTCGTCCAGTCTCACTCCATTATCTAACCCAACCATATAAGGCAAATAAGAAGCATAAGAAGCGGATACAGATAGCGTTTGAGGATTAGCAATCCCCAATCCACCAATCATGGTCGGAATAAATAATATCGCACATAATGTCTCGATATCGCTTAATGGTGGAATAAAATAAAATGTTAATAACCACCCAGCCAATAACGCCCACAAAGATCCTTTGAACCATCCCATCGTGGTCGCGGATGGATTTTCGAACAAACAAAAACGCGCACAACCCATGCCAACCAACGCAACGGCAGAGCCACCTTTATCCCACCCTGTAATATACCACATGATACATGCCGCTAACATTGCCATTAATGTTCGAATGCAATTCTTCCATGCAAGATCATAATTCAAAGACGGCGTTACGTGAAATCTGTAACGATCATTTTGCAAAGGATGTGTGCTTTTGTAATATTCATTTAAGGTGACCTGTAATTCACCTAAAAGCTCGCTGAGAGTTCGAAATAAAATTCGATCATTAAAAATCGCATCTTTGTATTGCTCATAATCTTCTGGTGCGCCAGAGTATTTTTTTTCATAAAAACTATCGGTAATTCGTTGCCGACATTCCCAGCGGAGTTTGTTTAATTGCCGTTGTTCATGCTGGAAATCCTGTTCTTGATCGATGCGACGCAGTAGTTTGTCCAAACGATCCTGAACCTGAGGAATAATGGCCGTGAACTCAGCCGTCACATTTTGAAAATGTGACATCTGTGTCGCCAGCCCCATCCCTCTGGCAATAACCGCCGTTACCGAAAATAATGCTGCATGGGCATGATCCCCAGTATGATCGTGTCCATTCATTTCAATCTGCCTAAATTCAATAGCAGAATTAAAATTAACAATAGAATTAAACAATTCTTGGGACTCTACAATCGCCTTGGTATCACCACCCACGATCTTGGAAACAGATTGCAACGTGCCTTTGATTGCAAATAATAAATTATCGTTCAATTGTTTACGCGCATGACTGTCAAGATTGAAATCAAAAATACGGCCTACAAAACTATCTGCAAAAACACCCAAAAGAATATAAGTGGTTCGTGACATCGCCAGCATAAAGATACCATTGGGATTATCAACAGAACCAAACGCAATAATCGCACAAGTATATCCTGCCAACACCATCGCATAAGCTTTGAAACTTTGCATACAAGTTCCAAACCATACACAAACGGCCACAAATATTGTTACAGAAATATCAAATAACCATGCCTCTTGTGGAAATATTACAACGAAAAAAACCGCGGCAATTGCGCCAAAAACAGTTCCCACCGCTCGCCAATAGGCTTTGGAAATCGTCTCTCCACGAGATGTATTGCGCGCACACACCCATACGGTCATGGGTGCCCATTTTGGACTGTCCATTTGCAACCATAACGCAATAGCCAAGGCTAAAAATGAAGCAATCGTTGTTCTTAATGCAAAAAAAAAGGCCGACGCGGATGGTGCATAAATCCAGCGAAAAGACTCAATAAATTCTTTGCGAATCAGTAAATGCCTATCCATCCAAGACGTGACTGTTTGAAGCCGTCTCACAATAAACCTTTTAAAATGAAAATAAAAACTTGCCTAAGTTATTCCTTTTTTATTTGTTCTACAAACAATTATTTCAAATAAGATTAATGAATTTTAATAAAATAACGATCTGTATGATTTGACACGTAAAAAAGATGCATCTTTATCCAATGCATAGGTCATTAATATCAACACAGAAATTGCTACACTCAGTTCCATACGAACAGCTAAATTCTTCTCTATTGCCTCACGTTGACGAAATTTCTTTATTGCACGATACGCAATGATAACTGTACGTGCATGTTGCCCATATCGTGCTTTGTGTCCCTGAAACTTTGCTACACGGCGCAATACAACGCGTAATACATTACGAATATCCTGAGTAATAATGTCATTTTCTATCATCGTTCGCAGACGAATAACACAAATCCCAATCAACATCACTGCCATACTGCCATGACGGTAAGTATTGGCTGTTGGAACGGTCTTATCAATCCCTAATTGCCGCATTAAAATCGTAAAATTACCAGATACAAAATTAATCCATTCTCTGGGCGAATATGGCTTACTTTTATTTGCCAGATTATGTAACCCATCTAGCAATTTTTGGCGCATTTGATGTTTAAGTCTGCGTCCATGATATGGAAATATAATACGATAAGCAATGAGCGCCACCAAACCGCTGATAAATAATGCCATTGCATCATTTAAGAATGCAGATTCATTAACCCTGCCACTATTTTCAAACCCAAGTAAATAACAAAAAAAGAACATATAGCCACCCGCAATCGGCGCATATTTTGGCGTGCACATCGCCAATGCACCAATTACCAAAGGGGGTAATAAAATCAAACATAAAATTTCAAAAGAAGTAATCATTGGCATAATGAACATATTAAAGAAAAATGCCACGATGATCGCAATACATATTCCTTTGAACCATCCCACACAAGCTACGATAATATTATCAAACACACAAAAACGCGAGCAACCCA
Source organism: Commensalibacter communis (assembly GCF_947179015.1). GTDB lineage: Bacteria > Pseudomonadota > Alphaproteobacteria > Acetobacterales > Acetobacteraceae > Commensalibacter > Commensalibacter communis. The sequence continues at coordinate 44,178 of NZ_CAMXCM010000006.1, read as the reverse complement.
TACATAAAAATGCCAAGAACACGGTGGCATTGTTCCATCCTGTAATTTCCCATAATAAGCAACCAATCGTAATGGTGACAAAAGCTCTGATCGCATTTCGTGCGGCACGTTTATAATCGGGTGGAAATTTTACAGAGAATTTAAAATTATCCTGCAAACTGGTATCTTGACTTTTATATAGCTCAAGCAAAGTGCTTTCTAATTCTGCCAAGATTTCACGCAAATTTTGATATAAAATACGATCATTCAAAGATTTTTGCGTATAGCTAGTATCAAGCTCTTGGGAATTTCTAACATCGCGATAAAAGCTGTCAGAGATTTTTTGCCTACATTCCCACCGCAATTTATTAACACTTGCTAATAAAATTTTTAAATCTTCGTTTGTTTTTAATCCTTTTATAATGAACTGTATTGTGCTTTCAGCCTGCGGTAGGATTTGATTAAATAGTTGTAATTGGTTTTTCATCTCTTTTAAATAAATTGAAAATCCCATTGCTTTGACCAACAAAGAAGACACCAAAGATAATGTAGCACGAGCATGATCGCCTGTGTGACCTGTACCTTTCAGCTCTATTTCACGGAATTCCACATTATGATTCAAAGAAATGATCGAAGTTAACATATGATCGGATTGTGCCGCTGCCCAATTCTTTCCCTGAACAATATGCAATACCGAAGTCAATGCACCTTCGACCGCTTTTTTAAGATCACTATTCAGTTTTTGATGCGCATAATGATGTAAATTCACCTCAAACAGACGAGCCACTAAATTCTCAATGAAAATACCAAGAATAAAATAGCTGCCTCTCGACATTGCCATCATGAATGTTGTGTCTGGGTCTTTCACCGAAGCAAATAACACAATCGCACAACTGAACCCCGCCATTGACCAACCAAAAGACAGGAAATGTCTCGTACAACTTGCAAACCAACAACAAACAGAGACCCATAAGGCAACCGTTAATTCAAATAATAACGACTGTTGAGGGAAACTGGACATAATACATAAAACAGCAATAATGCCAACGATATTTCCCAAAATCACCCAATAGGCTTTGGATAATATCTCACCCCGAGAGGAATTTTGTGCTACGACCCAAACAGACATGATCGCCCAACGTGGGCTATCCATTTCCATCCACAAAGCAATCGCCAGCGCAGCATAAGAGGCTAGAATGGTTCTAAATACGAAAATAATAGCTACTTTAGAAGGACAAAATAACCAACGCCAATTTTCAAATGATAAAAAATCTAACGATATTACTCTGCTAAAACGCACTTAAATCAGCCTTACTCATATAAACGGAATTAAAAATGCATCTTACTAAAATGTTGCCAAATTCAAAGTCCATTCCATCAAATTAGGTAAAAAATCGAATTTTGTGGTAAATAAAACATTCTACGTTATTTATTCGTTTATTCTGTATTTTTCAGACAAGATGCTATTGTTGCAGATAAAGGATTATAAATGAATTTCAATTTTGCTGAATATGTCAAAACCACAACCATTATTCGATCCTCTGTGCCTTTCAACAATTTCGTATAAAATATCTTTCCCTCTTTATCATAACCACTGACCACCGCCCACTGAGGATGATATGAACGATATGTTATTCGTCCCTTGCCACCCACCATCCATTGACTGATTTCAGTAACAATTTTTTTAAAATCCTGATCCAAACGATATGAACCATAAACGCGTATGCTGGCTCCATCCTTGGCAGTAAATAGCTGGCCATCGCCATTATCGGACTCCCCTTGTGGAATCATCATGAGTGGGTAACATATTTGGTAATGAAAACGAGAATTGTGATAAAGATGCCATTGGCTGGTTAACGATATCTCTTTAGCAATGCCACTATCATTGACAAATAGTGCGCCAACAATCATCCATACAAAAAAATATACCTTTTTCATTTTAATATTGTTTCGACTTCTCAAACCATAGTTGAGATTGTTCAAGATTTTTTTCTACACCTTTTCCTTGCTGATACATCATCGCAATATAATGCATGGCCTCTTTATTCCCAAGTTCGGCTGCTTGTTCATAATAATGAAAAGAACGTTTGAGATCTTTCGCAATGCCATCTCGACCAGCAAAATAGATTTGACCTAACATGACATTCGCATCAATGATTGCTTGTTTTACAGCATGATCTTGATTAACTGGGTTGGTGGCAGCAATTTTTTCCCATACCTCTACACCTTTAACAGGATCAGCACGACCAGTAATCCCTATAAAATAAAAATTTCCTAATTGATATTGTGCGGGTAGATATCCTTGTCGTGAAGATTTTTCCAACCAATCTATACTGGTTTGCAAATAATGATTATAAAGAGACAACATCGCCAGTTGATATTGGGCTTTGGCATTCCCTTGATGGGCTTGATTTTGAATATGCTGAACCGTCATTAACAAAGATTGAGCAATGCTCGCCCCTTGTTGGTCGATTAATTTCAACATCGCGGCAGCTTCTTTACTGCCTTGTTTGGCAGATTGCTCATAAAAAACCAGCGCAAGCTTTGTATCCGCTTTCACTTGGCAGCCTATAAAAGATAATTGTGCCAAATGATACAAACCCTTGGCATCAGCGTTCGTTGTGTAATTTTTTCCTGCTTGCATACAGTTTAAGCCATCATTTTTTTCATCAGGATAATAAATCCCGTCGGTAAAGTGGGTTACCATATCCGCTTTATCGATCTGATTTTGGGTTTGTGCATTCATTAAAGAGGATATCATGGTTGAATCAGCAAAACTGTTCAAAGAATAAATCATTGACAATATCGCAGTTATAACAATGAAATATTTATTTTTCCAGATACCCATTATTCTTCAACAAGCTTGACTCTATAACTTTAAAGTATTTGTCATGATAGAAATTTGAATCGAAACCAATATCCTATACAATCAAATCATCCAATCATAACACTTGATGCAATTTATCACATGCTTGCTCGTAACCATTCGCACAGGATTGTTCATAATATTTCTTGGCCTTGGCAATATCTTGTTCTACACCATTTCCATATTCATATATTTCACCAAGATTAAACTGGGCATAGGCATTGCCTTGGTCGGCAGCCTGTTCATAATAAGCAATTGCTTTTGGATAATCTTGCGCCACTCCCTCTGCAAAATAATACATTCCACCCAAACTGAACAATGCATTCACATGCCCTTGAGAAGCTGCTTGCTCATAATAAGCAACGGCTTTAGTAAAATCTTCATCTACACCATCGCCTAAATGATATTTTAATCCCAAGTAAAATTGAGCATTCGCATTGCCACTATCTGCTGCTACGGTAAAAAAGTCTATTGCCTTTGGAACATCCTGTGAAATCTCATCATTGCCCGTAAAATATATCATAGCCAAATTATACTGAGCTTCAGTATCTCCTTGATCGGCAGCATTTTTATAATATTCGATCGCTTTTTGAATATTTTGTTCTATACCAGCACCATTTTCATACATTAGCCCCAAATAGAATTGAGAATCTATATCCCCTTGCACTGCGGCTTGATGAAAATAATCAGCAGCCTTTTCGTAATTTTGTTCAACCCCCTCGCCTTTGAAATACATCAATCCTAAATTATATTGAGCCTCTGAAGCACCTTGTTGCGCTGCACGTTGATAATAATCTTTGGCTTGATCAAAATCTTGTTCTATCCCTGCACCTTGCAAATAAAGTGTGCCTAAATGAGTTAATGCTTTGATATGCCCTTTTTGCACAGCTTGTTCATAATAAGTTCTAGCCAGTGCATAATCTTGTTCTGTTCCATCACCATTGTCATACATACATCCCAACGCAAATAACGCGTCTGCATCTCCCTGTTCAGCCTTTCCTTGATAATGTTTGAATTGTTGTTGGTCTTGTGTCATTAAACAGTTAATCCTTTAAACTATCATTAATGTTTCTTAATTCTTAAAAAAGAAGCGTTTTTATCCAAAGCATACGCAATTAAAATCAACGATGAAATCGCAGCACTGACTTCAACACGCACAGCCAAATTTTTCTCGGTTGCTTCACGTTGTCTGAAACGTGTAATCGCACGATGCGCAATCATGACAGTTCGAGCATGTTGGGCATATTCAGCACGACGACCATCAAAAGCAGCAATCCGACGTAACACGACCCTTAAGATATCCTTGATATCTTCTGTCATAATATCGTGTTTTACCATGTGGCGCAGGCGAATAATATTAATGCCAATTAACATCACCGCCATACTGCCATGCCGATAGGTTTTTACCAATGTCGTGTTGCGATCTTCGTTTAATTGACGCATTAACACTACAAAAGACTCAGAGACAAATCCAACCCATTCTCTGGCCAATGGCAAAGATGAAGCCTGTGCCAATTGATGCAATCCACGCAATAACTTCATCCTCATTTGCCGCCTGAGCTTTCTGGCACGATAAGGAAAAAATAACCGATAAGATGCCAACGCAAACACACCGCTCATTAATACAGCTAATGCATTATTTAAAAAAGAGATTTCATCCACACGCCCTTCATTTGCAAACCCCAGCATATAACAAAAGAAAAATGTATATGTCGACGCAACGGGTGCAAGGCGTGGAACACACATCGCCAACGCCCCAATCCCCAAAGGAATTACCATCAATATAAATAGAAAGTTAAGGTTACTGACGGCAGGCATAATAATAAAATTATAAAAACCACCGACAATAATCGCAATACAAGCCCCCTTGAACCATCCCAAACATGCCAAAGTTGCATTTTCAAATAAACAGAAACGTGCACATCCCATGCATAAAAATGCTAAGAATAAATAGCCTCTATCCCAGCCCGTTACTTCCCATGCAAAACATCCTAACGCAATCGCAAAAAAAGCACGGATTGCGTTTCTCCATGCTCTTTTAAAATCAAGATTTGATTTGACCTCAAATCTGAATTTATCATGCAAATTAAAATCTCGACTTTTACTTAATTCACGCAAAGTCACTTCTAATTCCGCCAAAATCTCTCGTAAACTTTGATATAAAATACGATCATTTAAACTTCTGCGTGCATAATCATCACTAGTTGTTTGATATTGCTCCAAATTTTTATAAAAACTATCTGCAATGCGCTGACGACATTCCCAGCGCAACGCATTTAAGGCCCTTAACGTTTCTGATAATGACCCTCCTGTTTTTAATTGCTCTCGTAATTTTAATAAATAATTTTGCGTTAATGGCACAATATAATGAAAATTCAGAACATCTGTTTGAATTTGCTTAAGATGAATGGAAAAACCCGTTGCTTTCACCAATAGCCCAGAAACGGACGCCAAAACAGCGCGAGCATGATCACCTGTATGCCCCGTGCCTTTCATCTCTTGCTCTCTGAATTCAATATTATTATTCAGACCAATCATTGCCGATAATAACTGATCCGATTGTGCCACTGCCCAAGCGTCACCGTCCAACATTTTCGAAACAGATTGAATGGCTTCTTCAACGGCGTTTTGTAAATCTTCATTTAGTTTTTTATGCGCTTGATGGTGTAAATTCAAATCAAATAAACGGGCTGTAAAATTCTCTGCTAATATCCCCAAGATAAAATAGCTTCCCCGGGACATCGCAATCATAAAGGTATCATTGGGATCGCTGACCGATGAAAATAACACAATGGCGCAACTATAGCCTGCCATCACCATGCCTAACGCCCGAAAATTACGTGTGCAGCTGGCAACCCAACAACAAAACGCCACCCATAATGCAACCGATAATTCAAATAGCAAAGGTTGTTGAGGGAAGCTGCCCATAATACATAGCGCAACAATAATACCCGTGATATTGCCAACAATAATCCAATAGGCTTTGGACAAGACCTCTCCGCGAGAGGAGTTCTGCGCCACAATCCAGACCGCCATAATCGCCCAGCGTGGACTGTCCATTTCCATCCACAATGCAATCACAAGAGCAATATAAGTCGCAAGCAGCGTACGAAAAGCAAAAATAATCGCCGTTTTTTGAGGGGCATATAGCCACCGGAACGGTTCAAAAAACGACTTACTTAAAACCATGGACGAAAATGCCTAATCGTATTTAATAATGATTATTTAAAATCATCATTAAAAAATTGTATATACAAGATTACGAGTATTTTAAAATAATATAATGATCTTTGTTATCAATTTTTTTGAATACTAATAGCTTGATTTAGTCCAGATTATATAAACGATACGAAGGGTTAAGAAAAGCGGCATTTTTGTCTAATGCAAAGAAAATTAAAATTAAATACGCAATCGCTGCCGTTATTTCCAACCGTTTCGCAAGATTTTTTTCTTTTCCTTCTCTGGCTCTTAATCGACGTACAGCACTTTTAATGATTAATACCGTCCGTCCTAAGCGCCCTCCTTGGAAATGCTGAATACGACGTATCACCACTCTTAATTCATTTTTGATATCTTCAGGCAACACATCATGTTCAATCATACTGCGTAATTCCATAATATTTAACCCAATTGACATCACCGCCAATGCCCCATGATTATATTCTTGGATTAATTCCTTTTCATTCACAGGATCGAATTGACGCATCAAAGACACAAACCAATCCATTGTTGATGCCAACCAGCGACGGTGGTTAGGGTTATGCTGAACCGTCGTTAAATCACGAATACTATGTAACATACGAGAACGGATTTCGAGCCTGACTTTTTGCGGCGAATAAGGGGCAATAAACCGAAAAGCCATTGCCGATAAACCTACCCCACAAATCACGGCTAAGCTGGTATTTAAAAAAGTTACCTCATCCATCCTGCTTTGATTACTCACGATAACCATAAACGGAAGGAAAATTGCAAAACTCATCCCAGTTCCCCGCGTTGGCAAATGATAAATAGCCAACCCACCAAAAAATAAAGGAATAAATAGCATTAAATAAACCATCTCTATTGAGTTAGCCAATGGCATTAATGTGATATCAATTACCCACGCAACCAATACACAAACCACAACGCCTTTGAAAAATCCAATACACATTTTATAGGCATTTTCAAATAAACATAACCGTCCACACGCAACACATAATAACCCAATAGCACTGGGCAGCTCGTTCCAAGCTGTAATCTCCCATAAAAAACAAGCTACGATTACTGCAATAAAAACACGTAATAGATTCCCCCATGCTAATTTAAAATTATATAATGGAGGCAAAGAAAATCTAAATTTATCTTTTAGATTGGGATTGATCGCATTGTGATATTGCAAAATCACAACCTCAATTTCACCCAATAATTCACTTAAAGAACGATATAAAATACGTGGTTCTAACAAACTTGCTGAGTTACTATTATTTTGGATCGTATTGGCATCTTGATAAATATAATCCGATATAATTTGCCGACAATCCCATCGCAACTGGCTTAATAATTTTAAATGATCTTTGAAATTTTTATCTTGTTTAACAGAAATAATAAGCTGATCTAAATAATTTTGAATCTTGTCAATAAGACCCTGAAATTGCGCGTCTTTAGGGAAATGATTCATATAGATTGTTAAATTAATAAGACGCGTCAAAACCACACTTACCGATGATAAAAGTGCGTACACATGATCGATTGTACGATCATCTCTCATTAATTCTTCTTTACGAAATTCGACACTGGTTTGAAAGGCGGAAACTGCGGCAAAAATCTTTTGCACCTTAAAAGCGGCTTGATAATCCCCTTTCAGTACCTCGCCGATCACCGTAAGCGATCCTGAAACAGCTAAAGAGAGACTATTATACAAGCTTTTCTGGCTTTTTTCACGCATGTTTAGGGCAAAAATACGCTCTATAAAGGTCTGGCACAATACCCCAAGAAGGATATAGCTCCCTCTTGACATTGCCATCATAAAAACACCATCAGGATCACTGGCTGTACTTAATCCAATTAGGGCACACGTATATCCAGCTAACACAACCCCATAAGAGCTAGAATTACGCATTAAACTTGCGATCCAGCAGCAACACCCCATCCAAATCGCAATCGTAATCCCAAATAAAACAGGCTGTTGGGGAAAAGAAGCCGCCATCAAGATGGCCATACTGACCCCAACCAAAGTGCCAACAACCCGCCACCTTGATTTGGAAATTGTTTCCCCTGGTGAAGTTTGGGCAACAATCCAAACCGTCATCATCGCCCATTTTGGACTATCTAATTGCATCCATAAGGCAATCGCCAAAGCCAAATAAGAGGCAAGAAGCGTTCTTAATGTAAAATAAATTGCTTCCTTAGGGGGCGCATATAACCATGAATATGATTTAAATTTATTCAACGGAAACAGCTTGAAGTTTTTTATCCACGCTAAAGTCACAAAAATTGAACTCACATATACATATTATTTAAAAACACAGATTATGCCTCTGTTGTAGGAAGCATTCTCTTTTTATAATTAGGAAAAATAATCCCAAATAGAACGTAAATCATTGAAATGATAAACGGAATCCACCGCCCAACATGAGAAAAGAGCGTCCCAGACAAAGAACCAGGCAAAGCAACAGCCTTATCAGCCCGTATCCCCCAACCAATCCGTACCATTTCACGACCATAAGGATCAAAAACCGCAGAAATACCAGTATTCGCCACACGAACGATTGGAATTCCTTCCTCTACTGCACGTAATCTTACTGCGGCTAAATGTTGGCGTGGCCCAGCTGAATTCCCATACCACGCATCATTGGTTAAATTCAACAACCATTTTGGTCGATGCGATGAGTCAATAACTTGTCCTGAAAAAATAACCTCGTAACAAATCAAAGGTCCAAACGAACTGACCCCAGCAAGCGGTATCGTTTCCACGCCTTTACCTGGAGTTAATGGTGATCCTGGAACGATGTGAAAGGGAATATACCAAGGTTGAGATTCCCCAAAAGGCACCAGCTTTGCTTTGTCATATTGAGCAATAATTGCGCCATCTTCTGGTTTTAAAACAACTAGGCTATTATGAATATGCCCTTGCTCATCACGTGTAATGGCACCTAATATCCCTGCAGCAGCGCCTTTTGCTTGCTGCATCAGAACTGTCCTCGCTACTGAATCATACGCTATATCGCCAGGAAAAGAGCTTTCTGGCCATGCGAATAACACAGGGCGGTTGGGAATGACCTGTTGCTTTTGAAGTTGTAATGCTTTTTGCATTCCCTCTTTTGTCAAAGACAAGTAGTTTTGAAAAATACGACGAGGATCGGTGTTGTTAATTTTATCGTCCTCAGCAATATTGCCTTGAATTAACGCAACGATCGGCGTGTCTTGTTGAGCAACAGGCGCTGGAGAAAGCCTGACCCATCCTGCTCCAACCCAGCAAATCATTGCGACAATCAGAGAAACCCAGCCTTTACACCCGTAAATAGGTAATAAAACCAGTAAAACAGTGAATAAAGTCAATCCATCCACCCCAACCCATGCCGCAGGTTGGATCAATATATCCCCTACATAACCAGGGATCTCCCAAGCACTTCCCAAAGGGTTCCAAGGAAACCCTGTTAATACAGGATTCCACCAAGACGGCGAGAGCAAAATCGCCCTCGACATATCACATAAGGTCCATAATCCCGCAAACACAAAGATCTTTCGCCATCCGCTGGGACGTATCCAATAATATAACGCCCCGACCAATCCCGTCCAAAACGCCAATAAAATTGCACATAAAGGGGAAACGATAGGAACCAGCCACCAGAAATCTTGAGCTCTGATTAAGATCGCATTAACCAACCAAGACAGGCCAACCGTATGTAACCCAAATCCAAACCAATATCCTTGAGCGAACGCTTTTTTCCAGCTTGTGGCTTGATCTATTCTTAAAAGCAATAATGGAAATGTGAATAACAAGATTGGAATACAATAGGTTGGCGGGAAAGCTAATGAAGACAATCCCCCTATTCCTATGACCAGTAAAACCGCTTTAAATCCCGTTAGTTCAATCAATTTATTCAAAATAACACGTGCATTCATCATTTAAGGCTTGGTTCATCATGCGATGCACTTTATTAAGTTATTTCCAACGCATCACGTAAACGACGTTCATAATGACGATAATATTTATCAGCAAATAATTCGGTTTTAACGATAATAGCAACATCGGTGGTATTAAATTGTTCATCAATGACCGCGCCGTCGCCCACATAGCCACCCAACCGTAAATAACCCTTGATTAACGGGGGTAACTTAACCAACGCATGACGGTGATTTAATTTGTGCGGATCCATATGCACCATTTCAACACGTCTTTCTGGAACAGCTGTTACTCTTAATGCTGGGGGGGCAAGATGGGCATGATACAAATAAGTCAAACTTTCTGCATGATCGGCTAGATTGGTTCCTGATAAGCTGGCACAACCAAATAAAATATCAATACGATGGATGAAAATGTATAACGCAATGCCTTCCCACAAGAGCTGCATTGCCACTCGACCACGATAGTTGGCATCAATACAAGAGCGTCCAACTTCTAATAATCGACCAGGATATTCTTGCAAAGCTGTTAAATCATACTCGCCCGCACTGTAGAATTTACCTGCTAAATCCGCTTTTTCTTGTGGTAATAGACGATAAGTTCCAACAACCTGATCCATCACAGTGCTTTGATCGTAATCAAGCACCAACAAATAATCAGCATATTGATCAAAATCATCAAAATCACGCTTTGTTCGAACTGCTTGTTCACTGGGGATTGCCCCCATTTCTTCGTAAAAAATTCGATATCTTAATGCTCTGGCTGCATCACGCTCTTCATCATTTTTAGCCAAACGTACGCCCAAATTTCCAGCGCGCAATTCAACATGTTCATCACGTCGTAAATTCAATTCTAACAAATTATTCGTGGACTTTTCTTCTGTCACCACAACCAATTCCCTTTTCCTTAGCTTTTATTTCTCTTGAATACGACGTGCAAATAGCTCTAAGCGATGCTGTAATAAATCAAACCCTAATTTTTTTGCCATCTGTTGCACCAATTTGACATGCTCTGGATCTTCGAATTCAATGACTTTTCCAGTATCCACATCAATAAGATGATAATGGGTTCCTTGTTCCGTGACCTCGTATCTGGCTCTGCCACCACCGAAATCATGTTTTTCTAAGATGCCTTTTTCCTCAAGCAGACGCACCGTACGATACACGGTTGCCACTGAAATATTATCATCAAGACGAGAGGCTCTGCGATACAGTTCCTCTACATCTGGATGATCGTGGGATTGTGACAGAACGCGTGCAATAACACGCCGTTGCCCCGTCATTTTCAATCCTTTTTCAATACATAAACGTTCTATATGGGATAAAATATCTTTATTTTCACGTGTCATAGAAACCAATTTACTAATTAATAAAAACTTTTTCTAAAATTGCTTATAAAATACACATAATGCAAATGATATTTTATAAATTTTACTTTTTTTTAAGATAAACAGAAAATAACTTTTAAACAACAAATTATTTATTCATGTCCTTGATGACCATTATAGGGACAAAGACATTAATAACGCATCAATTTTATTTTCATAATAATTTGAACGTCTTCCATTCAAAGAAAAACCCAACCGATAATATAAATTCACCGCCGCAAGATTATTTTCGGCAACATCTAACAACACTATCTTAACCTGCTTTTCTCTCATTTTAGTGAAAAATACGTTCAAAAGAGTTGTTCCTACTCCTTGATGTTGTTTTACAGGATCGACGCAAAAAGTCAAAATTTCTGCTTCATCCAATATCAAAGAATAAAGTAAAAATCCATTGACTTGGTTGCTTGCGTCATAATCAACAACCAGATGATGAAAAGAGATTTCTAACAGCTCATGAATATCTTTCCCTTTCCATCCTTGCTTTTCTGGAAAAGCCGCCATGTGTATCAACGATAATTCTACTGCTAATTCTTCACCAATATGGCTTAAAAATTCGATAGCCATTTTAAATCGGGGCTTTCCTTAATCCTTTTTTGGGCAATTTAGCCTCGGGCGCATCAACGTATAAAGGACATATCGGATTCGAAATATAATTTGTGTTATTATATTGATCGGCTATTTTTGCCATCATCAATGCATCTGCTTCATTCACATCCATCAATCTTTGCGCATGGCTTGGCAGCGTGTCTTCTATACTTGAAACAGCTTCTCCGGTGATAAAAAAAGGCTCATCAGGAAAAAGGATTTCATCATCATTATAGGCAATTACTTGTGAAGACTGATTAGTCTCCACAAAAACCCGTCCTCGGCGTGCTTGGGTGATATGCCAAATTAGTTGAGAAGTTGAATGATCCGATAAAAACGGAAATAATACTTCGCCACGTCTTAATCCAACAGCAGGGCATCCTAAACCAACCTGCATCCCTAACGCAAACGCAATCGATGCTCGCAAACCTGTAAATGACCCAGGCCCTACCATCACCGCAATCAGATCTATTTGATCTGGTTTCAGAATATTTTGTTCAATAAATGACTGAAAATAAGTTGGAAAACGTTCAGACCCACCTTTAAGCGTTGTTTTTTCTTCGGCAAGAACAGAATATTGAGAATCACGCTTTTGAACAATCGCAATATAATTAGGTGCTGTTTCAGAAGAAGACGCACCGTTCATGACTAAAATCGTTTTACAATCGCTCATCATCTTATAACATCAAACATGCGTCTTGAAAGTCAAGACGAGGCAATCGTTCAGATGGTTGATCTTTCTGAGCATATCCTAAACAAATTAAAAAATTAGAATGCCAGCCTTGTTCTTCAAAAAATAACGTATCGACCATCGAGTTATCGAACCCTGACATAGGCCATACATCAAGACCCAATGCTCTGGCTGCCAAGATTAAATATCCGCCTTGCAATGTTGAGTTACGAAAAGCTGTCTCTTCAGCAAAAGGAATATCCTCGGCATACCAAGAACGCAGTTCAGCTTCGGGATATAATGTAGGTAACTCTTCATAAAATAAAGGATCATGCGCAACAATAGCAATGACTGGCGCGTTTAATGCATGATCAACATTACCCGCAGATAATGCAGAACGTAATTTTTCTTTGCTGACCACGTGCGTCACAAATGCAAAACGTGCGGGTTGACAATTGCCAGAGGTCGGTGCCAACTTTACCAGATTATAAAGCTGCGTTAATAGAGCAGGATCTACTTCTTTATTCGACCAAGATTTAGGTGTTCTGGCGTCTTCAAATAATTGACGCAAAGATTCCTCTGGCAAAGGGTTCATTTGAAAATCTCTTTTTTAAAAGTCAACTTTTTCAACAGATACAAGATCAGGCAAATGACGGCGCAAAATTGTTTCTACACCATGTTTTAATGTCAAGGCAGAGGATGGACATCCTTGGCAAGCACCTTGCATTCTCAGATAAACGCTGCCGTCTTTGTAACCGTGAAAAATAATATCCCCACCATCACGAGCCACAGCAGGTCTGATTTCATCGTCAAGAATATCTTTGATTTTCTCTACAATCTCTTGATCTTCAACCCCAATTTCCATTTCAGAAGCACCAGATAATACAGGATCCATTTTAATCATGGTCTTATGCATTAAAATAAATTCCATAATGATGGAAACAACCAACCCTTTTAAGGTTTTCCAATCAACAGAATTATCTTTTGTCACCACCAAGAAATCAGAACCAAAGAAAATTCTTTGAACCCCTTCTATATCGAACAATGACTGTGCCAAAGGCGCACAAGCAGCACTCTCTTTATCTGTAAACTCAATTGCTTGCTGTTCTTGCAAAATAGTTCGCCCCAAAATAAATTTTAATGCATTCAGATTTGGGGTTTCTTCGGTATGGATCATTCTGATTCAAGAGTCCTTAATGCTCTATATCGGCTATGTATATATTAATAGATAGACATTTCTTTTATGCTTTTCCAGATAAATAATCAACTCTTGTTCACTCAACACAGAGCATCACCCTACAGAATAGCGCTTATTCTTCGTAAACATCACAATAATCACTGCGATCACCATAAAAACTAACAAAACAGGAATCGTCCGTTCAAAGCCATTGCAAATAAAAGAAATGATCGTTCCTGCAACACTGCCAAAGCCAAATCCTAAATAGATAAAGCCGTAATTTTTAGTAACCCCTTCAAGTCCGAAAAAATCTCCAATCAATGGAGGATAAACTGCAATTGTCCCCCCAAAAGAGAACGCAATACAAGCCACCGCAATAAAAAACAATATCATATTTAAAACTGGATAACAGATAATAGCAACCCCAATACACAGCAATATTTGGCAAATTTTCAAAGATAATAAGGTGCCAATTTTATCTGAGGCACTACCGATGACCAAACGACCACATAAATTAAAAAACGTTAATACCGCAACGGCATTTGCTGCCATATTTGCATCAAGATGCGCCATTTGCTCGCCAATATCTTTGGCAGCACCAATAATATATATTCCCGTCATAGAGGTAATCAGAAAAATTGTCCAAAACCCCCAATAAGATTTAAAAACCAATACTTCCCTTAACCGTTTAGCCGTATTTTTAGCCTGCTCAGGAGAATCAACCATAAAAAAAGCTGGCACAATCATTAATGTAAAAACAATACCACCCCACAAGAAAAAAGCATATTCCAGCCCATATACACTCAAAAGATGATGATTAACATATTTAAAAATCACACTCCCAAGCCCATAAGCCCCAATGGACAAAGACGCAATGACCCCTTTTCTTTCTGGGAACATTTTAACACAATTGGTAATAATCATTAAATAGACGGCACCTTCGGCCAGTCCCATAATAATCCCTGCACCAATATATATCCCAAATAAACTGGTGGATTGCGAAGCAATAAATAATCCTGAAAACATCAAAATCGCTGCGATAATAGTCGTATAACGGACGCCAATCTTCTTTTGTAAATATGCAGCCTGAGACGACGCTAAGGATAGGCTTAAACAGAATAATCCAAAGGTAATTGCCACTTTGAAAACATCAACGCCTAAATGATGCGCAATAGAGCTATTAAATAAACTCCATGTATATGCAGATCCCAAAGCTAATTGAACAATTATTGCCCCTATTAACGTCAGGACTTTTCGATAACTAGGTAACGCATCAGAAAGAACAGCTGAATTCATGGCATCATATTACTTTCACACTCAATTAATATGTTTAATAGATATTAATTAGCTTATTTCATTCCTCAAAGAACGATCAAATCACAATATTGAAAGATCGTTCCTATTGAAATTTAACTTATGAAATAATATCAGCAGAATTACTTAGTAATAAAAGATTTTAAATCTTACTTAGCTTCTAATTTCATCAACCACAAACCTGCTAGCTCCGCTGGGACGCCAGTCCCTTTTATCGATTTCAAAAGCTGAATTGCTTTGGCTTTTTGCCCAATATTTTGTTGAACAATAGCCGTTTGCAATAATGCCAAATTACGATCTGTAATAGGTTTGGACAATGCTTGTTGCATTAATTTTGGACCTTCTGTTACTTGTCCGTTCCAGAACTGGTCATAACCCAATGCAAATAAAGCATCACCAGAAGTATCTTTTTCTGCTTGAGCAAGCTGTGCGGCATAATCAGCTTTTGCTTTTGCTGTAATCTTTCCAGCATAATCCTCAAAACGTAATACACGTTTTTGATCGCTAGCACCGAACAGGTTTTGACTGTGGATCTGAGCCATTGCTTGCTTTGCAGCATAAGGGTAGCCTGCTTGAATAGCAATCTCAGCCATGGTAATATATTGATCGGCTGTTGTTAACAACCCTGCCTTGGCTCTGAACTGCCATACTTCGAATTCAACAGCGGGCTTCATGCCTTTGGTTGAAACCAACGAATTCATAACATGTGACCAATATTCAGGTTTAGGATAATGCGTTGCTAGCTGGACATAACTATTACGCATGCCATCTTTGTCACCTAATTTTTGTTGGCAATTCACCATAAATTGCCATTGTGTTTCCGCTGGAACAGAACCTTTTTTAAGCTCTACATCAATTTGTTTTTGTTGTTCAGCCAAAGCAGATTTATAATCATTATTCAAAAAATAAGATTGAATCAGCAATGTCTGCATATGGGGATTGTCCCCACCTTCTTTGAAATAACTCTGAATATATTGAATGGTTTCAGGATATTTTCTGTAACGATAAGCCAAGCTGGCTTGCGCCATGATCGTTTGAATACGCTGTGCTTTGGTCAGACGAGATGAAGACAATAAATGCGTATAGGCCGCCAACGCAGCATCAACTTTGTTTTGTTTAACCGCCGAGGCAATTTGAAGCTGCGTAATAATATCGCGCTCATAGGGTGTCGCATTCGCAATTGCTTGTGCTTCTTTGATCGCTTCATCAGCTTGAGGATACTTCCCTTGCTTCATCAACTGTTCCGCTTTTTTCAAAGGCACAGCCATTTGATTGCTGACAATATCTTTGGCATGCAGTGTCGTGGCACCAACACTGATCCCAGAGGTCAAAAAAGTTGCTATTAGTAATTTACGCATCCAAGCTGATTGCTTCATCATCTCTATCCCGTCTTAGTTTTGTCCCATGATCCCGATTTTTTTTATCCCCAATCGCTGAGCATCCGCCATGATGATGGCAACGGTTTTATAGCTTGCCAATCTGTTGGGTTTAATAAAAATTGTTGGTTGATCTGGAAGTGCTGCGATTTCTTTGAATTTCTGTTGCAACGCATCTTCGTTGGCAACATTCTGATTATCGAACGAGATCGTATTGTCAAAATCAATGCCAACCGTTAAACTTGGTGGAGGCTCTGCTTGAACAGGTTCCCCACTGCCCAACGCAAGTTGTACAGATTGTGTTTGCAAAGGAATGGTAATGATCAGCATCACCAACAGCACCAACATCACGTCAATTAATGGGGTCGTGTTAATATCAACAATCACCTCTTCCTCTTCTGAGCTTTTTTGCATAGAAAGGCGGCGCATTTGTCGGGTTCTTAATGTATTATTATTCATCATTAATGCCCTCTAATTTGGCTTTGGTGGTTGTGTAATAAAGTCAACACGGCTGATCCCCGCTTGTTGGCAAGCTTCAACCACTTTTCCCACAAACTCATAGCGCGCACTGATATCACCACGGATTTGTATTTGAGGTTGCGGTTTTAACGCAGCAATTTCGGCAAGTTTCGTATTTAAAGTGCTGATGTCAGCAATAGGTTGTTCATTCCAGAACATTTTTCCCTGCCCATCAACTGCTAATACAATATTGCCTTGCTTCACAACCGTCAGATGGCTCATCCGTTCAGGCAGATTAACCTGTACCGAGTGCGTTGCAACAGGAATGGTGATTAAGAAAATAATCAACAAAACCAACATAATATCAACCAAAGGGGTTGTGTTAATTTCGGAAACGACTTCGTTTTCCTCTCCTCCCATTCCCCCATAATCCCCGCCACCGCGAGGACCACCTATGTGAATGCTCATGCAGCGTCACTTTCTTTCGTTGCAGGATTTTTACCTTGAGGATTGCCACCAATGAGTACACATTGAACGTCTGCGGTGAAATTGCGCGCTTGATCCATCACCACTTTGTTGCGACGGACTAAAAAGTTATATCCCAACACTGCTGGTACAGCGGTTGCCAACCCGATTGCAGTCATGATTAACGCTTCACCCACTGGTCCTGCCACTTTATCCAAGGTTGCTTGACCTGCAATGCTGATGGCTGATAGCGCGTGATGAATCCCCCAAACCGTTCCAAACAACCCAACGAATGGTGCTGTTGATCCCACCGTTCCAAGAAAAGCCAATCCACTTTGTAAACGTCCTTGAATATGATCCAATGCACGATGCAGGCTCATGGAAACCCAGCTATATAAATCGATTGAATCTTGCAAAGCCCCTTTGTGATGTTGAGCTGCCTCGATACCATTTTCAGTAATATAGCGATATGCAGATTGCGCACTTAAAACGTCAGCACTTTGTTGTAAATTCTTTTGTTGCCAGAATTTTTTGCGGTTGACTTCTTTATACGCACCCGCAACACGATTTTGTGCAATAATTTTAATAACAATTACATACCAACTGCCAATAGACATAATAGCCAAAATCAATAAGGTAATTCGAGAAACAATATCCCCACCAGACCATAATGCTTTTAATCCATAAGGATTTTCAGCAGATTTAGCTTTATCTTCACCAGATGCAGGTATGGCAGATACTGGCTGCTGTGCAGGGACAGGTTGTGCAGAAGGAGCTGGTGCTGCAGGTTGTGCAGGGGCTGCAGCAGGTTGCACAGGGGCTGGTTGATTAGGTTGTTGTGCCATAGTTGTTTGATTAGCAGCCACCGCCATTGCCAATGTAAAAGCAACAGGAGCAACATAACGAACAAAGTGATAACGCTTACTCATAATTTAAAAATATTCCTCAACAAAACAAAAAAGCAAACTGGTTCAAAGATAATCTAGTCTTTATATTCGATGGACTAACAAAAACGAAAACGCATTTCAGAAAGAAACTTGCAAACAAGATTTCGTGAGATGACAAGCATCAAACGCAAAACAAATTTTAAGTAAATATACCTTAAAATATTTCGGGTTAGTTTACTGGCAAAAAAACCATCATCTCTTTTGACAGTCTTTCTGAACAATTTTGCACTACAAAGCAAACGGGTTCTCCTCAATGCCTTCGTTTTTCATTGAGTCAGAAGAAGCAGTCAACTTACTTTGATTTGCTGAGTGTTTTTTTGACATTTTACGACCCCAAAAAGTATATTTTTTTGCATTTGCTGTGTTAGAGGACATGTTTCGCAACTTTTGTATGTTCTCATATAGCACAATTAAATTAATCATTCTTTGTAACATATTGCTTATTGACCTAATTTAAAATCAACAACATAACGATGTTTATATTCCTTAACAGGAATACCATCTCGCATCGCTGGATCAAATAAAGCATACATCATATACCGTAACGCAGCCATATCAAATGCTTTATATCCACTGCTTTGCGTTATCTGACAATCGACGGGCTTTCCTGTCACTTCTACATCACAAGACAATATCACCCTTCCTTCTTTGTGATTCCCCAGCATATCTACTGGATATTGAGGTTGAACACCATTGAGAGGATGACTGCCTGCTGCATGCGTTATTGCCCCTATGTTCGTTCTTTTCGCTTCTTGTTCTGTTTTATTAGCCCAAGGGTATAAAAACTGACCCAGGGATCCTAAACAACTCAGCAAAAATAATAATGCTGAAAAGAACATTTGTAAAAGATGATATAACTCTGCCAATAAAAGTAATACCCTTATAATCTAAAGTTAATGGTATAACGATGACCTAATTCTTTAACAGGCGCACCATTCTTGGTTGCAGGACGATATCGAGCACTATTGACGTATTTCAAAGCAGCCTTTGTAAATGACATGCCCCCAGAGGAACTAATCACATGACAATTACTGGTTGAACCATCGGTCTCTACATCACAAGATAAAATAACCCGTCCTTCTTTTTGAGCCGCCTCCATATCAGGTGGATACTCAATCTGCGCCCCATTCAACGGACGACTACCTGCACTGCGGTCAGGCTTACCCAAACCTGCGTTTGATTGACCTTGACCTTGCGTTCCCACCATCGAACCAGAAGTTGCCTCAGGTTGAGAAGCTGGCTGACTATGTGCAGGTGGCGTAACAGGAGGACGTTTTTTAACCTGTTTTTTCTTTACCACCGGAGGAGGCTTGGGTTGGGGTGGTGCCTCTGTATTAATTGGGGGTGGTTCAATTTCAGGAGGCGGTGGCACAATCATTTCAGGGGCTGGCGGTTGCGCTGATGCTGAAGATGAAGCAGAAGAAGCAACATCAATAACTTGAACCTGTACAGGAAGCGTTTCAGCTTGTTCCTTTTTAGGGGTTGATAAAAACACCACCAAAAGCCATATCACCAAGAGGTGAAAAATAACAACTCCGATGAAGCCAATAACATGCTCAACAGGATGACGCTCATTCAAACTGACCATCAATGAATACTTCCTATTCTGTATAAACCCATAATCCACCCAATTTTTGTTTTATTTACGATGCCTGAGCACTGGCTTCTGAACGTGTTGCCCCAACCCGTAATGCTAAAGCTGCTGCCATAAATTCATCCAAATCCCCATCCAATACAGCTTGCGGATTTGTTTTCTCAACCTCTGTACGCAAATCTTTAACCAACTGATAAGGTGCCAAAACATACGAACGAATTTGATGTCCCCAACCAATATCTGTTTTTCCTGCTTCTGTTTGAGCAGCGGCCTCTTCTCTTTTCTTCAACTCAGCTTCGTACATACGTGCTTTTAACATTTCCATTGCCGTGGCACGGTTACGATGTTGTGAACGATCCGTTTGACAAGCTACGACAATTCCTGTTGGCATATGCGTAATTCGAATAGCAGACTCTGTCTTGTTAATATGCTGCCCGCCCGCACCAGAAGCACGATACGTATCGACCTTCAAATCTGATTCATTAATGTCAATCTGTATTGAATCATCAATCACAGGATATACCCATACAGAAGCAAATGATGTATGACGACGTTTTGCAGAATCAAACGGCGAAATACGTACCAAACGATGCACACCTGCCTCTGACTTTAACCAACCATACGCATTCATTCCACTTATTTGTAACGTTGCCGATTTAATACCCGCCGTTTCCCCTTGCGTACTTTCCATAAAGGTTACTTTATACCCACGTTGTTCAGCCCAACGTGTATACATACGCAACAACATTTCTGCCCAATCTTGAGCTTCAGTTCCGCCTGCACCAGAATTGACCTCTATATAACAATCATTACGATCTGCTTCACCAGAAAGCAAGCTTTCAATTTCAAGACGTTTGACTTCTTTTTCTAATGCTTTCAAGTTATTTAAAGCATCATCAACAATTGATTGATCCTCTTCAATTTCTGCCAATTCAATCATTTCAAGATTATCTTTACAATCTTGCTCTAACTTACGAACTAACGCTATTTGATTAGCAAGATAAGTTCTTTCTTGCATAATCTTTTGTGCATTATCAGCATCATTCCACAAATTAGGATCTTCGATTTGATGATTCAGTTCCGCAAGTCGATCCAACGCAACATCCCAGTCAAAGATGCCTCCTCAGCAGCTCTAACGACTGCTCAATCACTTGATGAATGGCCTCACTCTCTGTAGACATACCCTTTTAACTTCCAATTGCAAATGCTTCTTAATATTACTATCAACTTTTTGAAATGAATTCAAGTCTGTTTAATACAAACCACCCATTCCAATATCCTCTCCCCCTCCTGATGATGGGGTTGTTTTCGGTTTAATCGCTCCTCCTTCATTCACGTAGTCCCCAGAATATCCAGCCCCCATGTTTTCTTCGGAATCAGGAACATTTTCAGCACCCGTATCAGCAGCACTTAATGTGCCCGTCGCCGCTCCTGGACTTAGATTAATGCTGTCGCCTGGTTTTTGATCGGTTTTAAACGCATCGGTTACCATTCCTTTGCTGGTGCTATAACTTGCCATAACAATTCCTGATGGTCTGATGAAATCTCTTTTTGGATAAGTTGGCAATACATCTTTCATATACGCATTCCAGACGGGCCCTGCCAAAATCCCACCGGCCATCCCTCTTCCAAGGGTTTTTGGTGTATCAAATCCAAACCAAACAATCGTCACAACGTCAGGCGAGAAACCTGCAAACCATGC
Source organism: Commensalibacter communis (assembly GCF_947179015.1). GTDB lineage: Bacteria > Pseudomonadota > Alphaproteobacteria > Acetobacterales > Acetobacteraceae > Commensalibacter > Commensalibacter communis. The sequence continues at coordinate 22,552 of NZ_CAMXCM010000006.1, read as the reverse complement.
ATCGTTAAAATTCTGAGAGGTTCCTGTTTTCCCAGCAATCGGTGTATCGATCCCTTTGCTAGAAGAAAAACCTGTTCCACGACGCATTACATCTTCCATCATGGTAATAATTTGGTAAGAACTCTGCTCTGATACGACCCGTTTACGATTATCGGTAAGAGTTGGTAAATGATTAGGATCATTTACATTATTCGCTGCAAACCCATCAGAACGCCAAATGACCTTACCATTGCGATCCTGAATATAATCAACCGTCGTTGGATGAACAACTACACCACCCGCAGCAATGCTGGCATATGCTCCAGCATGACGTAAAACCGTCGTTTCAACCGCACCCAAAACAGCAGGCAATACTTTTGGCATTGAATCAACTTCACCCAGTGCAATTGATAAATTAGCAACGGCATCCATACCAATCTGTGCAGCCAAACGAATAGTCACCAAGTTACGAGAATATCTTAACCCATTATGTAGCGCTGTAGGTCCCCAGAAATTCTTTTCATAATTGTTCGGATGCCAATCCCCCACGGAAAACGGCGAATCCATAAAGATCTGAGACGGTAAAATCCCTTTTTCCATCGCTGCCAAGTACACAATCGGTTTAAAAGAAGAACCAGGTTGGCGTTGAGCTTGAGTTGCTCTATTAAACTGAGATTCTGCAAAAGACCAACCGCCAAACATCGCCAAAACGCGTCCCGTTCTGACATCCAACGAAACCAATGCCCCTTCGATCAAAGGAATCTGACAAAGTTCAACTTGATTACCCTCTGACTGAGGCTCAACCATCACGATATCACCATCTTTTAATGGTTTACGTTTCGACCAAGATAGGCTTTTGGATAAAATGGTTGCTTGATGGGTTGCACGCCCTCCACCAGACACCCAGCCCACTTCACCTGTTTTTGCATTTAATACCATTGCCAAACGCCAATTTGGCAACATACCACCAGGCGCTTTCTGTTTCTTTAAGTTCTCTGCCCAATCCGCAACAGCATCCGCCCCAAGATGTGCGACCGCACCACGCCAACCGTGATTCCGATCATATTTCATTAAGGCTTGACGCATTAGTTTGGTTGCCAGCGCCTGATCTTGCAAATTAAGACTGGTATGAACTTCCAATCCACCTTGCATAGTTTTTTCAAGACCGTAACGATCAATCAAATCACGACGAACAGCCTCCGCATACCATTCAGTTCCTGCTAAGGGTCCCCGACGACCACTGATACTTTTTGATGAGATTGGTTCATTTTGGGCTTGAACCTTTTCTTCCTGAGTAATCGCACCTGTTTCCGCCATACGACTTAACACAAAATTACGTCGTTGCTTTGCTGCCTCTGGCTTACGGAACAAATCATAATTATAAGGCGATTTAGGTAACCCACCCAAATATGCCGCTTCTGCCGTTGTTAATTGATCTAAATTTTTATGAAAATAAATCTGTGCTGCTGCTGCCACCCCATAAGCACCAGCACCTAAATAAATTTCATTCAAATAAATTTCAAGAATTTGATCTTTGGTCAATGATTGCTCAATACGCATTGCCAAAATGGCTTCTTTGATTTTTCGTTCCAACTTACGATCATTATTTAGCAACATGTTTCTTGCAACTTGTTGAGTAATCGTCGATGCCCCCACCAAGCGCTTGCCATGAACACGAAATACGTCTTGCACCAAAGCACGCCCAATCGCCATTGGATCCACGCCACCATGTGTATAGAAATTTTTATCTTCTGTTGAAATAAAAGCATCTTTGACTTTTTGAGGAATGGCTGCAATCGGCACAAATAACCGACGTTCAGAGGCCAACTCTGCCACGACCTGATCGTCGTTTGAATAAATTCTACTCATCACAGGTGGGGAATAATCCCGCAGACCCTCAATAGTTGGCAACCCTTTGACTGCGCTTTGATATTTAATCCATATCGCAAGCCCTCCGCCAACAAGGACCAGTAAGAGCAATCCAGTAATTGACCCAATCAATATCCGCCAAAACCTGTAACGAGGACGGGGCGAAATAGCAGCAGTACGTTTACGTTCAGAGTCACGAGTATCAGGGGTTTTAGGAGACATATGAAACAGGCTCTATTCTCAAAAAATAATATAAATAATTCAACTTAAATGACATATATACAGATTTTCATAAAAAATTGAAATAAGCCAAATAAGTTGAAGATCAAAAACTTAGTCTTCTGCTAAGTATAATTTCACAGAATTTTTACGTTTTTCCCACATTTCTGCGCCTTCTTGGTCTAAACGCGCAAATTCAACGTCGGACAACTCTATATTCACCGCTGCAGTATTTTCTTCTAGATGGTTGACTTTACCCGTTCCAGGAATAGGAATAATCTGCTCGGCACGTCTTAACAACCATGCCAATGCAATTTGACGAGCCGTGGCTTGTTTATGCATCATGATTTCTTTTAATACGATCCCTTCTTCGAATTCTTTTTGATCCAAAGGAGCATAAGGGATAAAGGCAATATTATGCGCTTCGCAATATTGTAAAACTTTTTCTGATTCACGGTTAATCAGATTATATTTATTTTGCACAGAGACCACTTCGAAAAATTCTTGTGCCTTTTTAATCATGCTAATGTTGACCGCCGACAAGCCAACATGACCAATCAGTCCCTCTTGCTGCATCTTAGCAATAACTTCAAATTGAACTTCTGCGGGGGTGTCTTCTGCTACACGATGTAATTGCCAAAAACGAATCTGATCCAACTTTAATCGACGTAAACTCATCAGAACACATTGGCGTAAATAATCGGGATTACCAATCGGACGCCAAATATCAGGGCCATGCCGAGTATGTCCCCCTTTTGTTCCAATCAGTAATTCTGGGGGATAAGGATATAAAGCTTCACGAATTAAATCTTCACTTATAAATGGACCATAACTATCGGCGGTATCAATGAAATTAATTCCCAATTCAACGGCACGTTTTAACGTTGCGATTGCTTGATTGCGGTCTTCAGGCTCTCCCCAAACCCCTTGTCCAACAATACGCATTGCGCCAAAACCCATGCGATTAACAGGGATTTCCCCACCAATCTTAAATGTTCCAGCATTGGCTGCATTGATATCTAGCCCCATTTTTCCATCCCTTTTAACAAAATACCCATGTTAGCAAAATCGTCACTTATTCATCAGTGTCTGTTATTTTTGTAATTCGTACTAATTCAATACGATAGTCTTTGACTTCTAAAACTTCAAACTTTAATTGTTGAATTTCGACTACTTCACCAACACTCAATATTCGTTTATGATGGGCAAAAAGAAATCCTGCTAGGGAAACATATTCTTCATCATGATCGAAAAACGCATCACAATTCAAGGTCATCATCACAGAATGAATATCGGTCGCCCCTTTGACAAGCCATCCATCGCCATCTTTCACAATTTTTGAAGTTTCATCTTCATCGGGAAACTCCCCAGCAATCGCTTCCAAGACATCAACAGGGGTTGCTATTCCTTGAACCGTATCGAATTCGTTGGTAATGACAACCAAACGCCCTTTGGCTTTCTTTAGGATTGGCAGCAAATTAATCACATCAATCATGTCTGGCACGATAATGGGCGGATGTTGTGCTGCAAATTCTGCAACATTGCCATTATCATTAATAACCATCAATAAATCTTTGGCTCTAACCACACCAATGATTTTATCCAACTCACCTTGACATACTGGAAAGATATTATGCGGTGTGGCCATGATCAAATCTTTGATTTCTTCCAAAGAATCTTCACAATCAATCCAAGAAACTTCTATACGAGGGGTCATGATACTGCGCAAAGAACGTGATGCCAAGGTCAACACCCCATTAATCATATAACGTTCTTCTTCGGCAAAACTTTCTTGCAAAGATTTTTCAACATTGCCTTCCATTCGTTGCGCACCATTACCGCCCAGCAATCCCAAGATTTTTTCAGCTGTTCGATCTCTAAACGGTCTTTTGGATTGGTTTTTAAGAAAATTGCGCCGAGCAACTTGGTTAAAGAATTCGATAAGCAAGGAAAAGCTGATCGCAGCGTAAATATATCCTTTGGGAATATGGAACCCTAGTCCATCAGCAACCAAACTGACACCAATCATCATCAAGAAGCTGAGGCACAACACAACCACCGTTGGATGGGCGATAACAAAACGTGTCAGAGATTTAGAAGCATAAATCATCACCATCATCGAAATGATAACCGCAGCCATCATGATCGCAAGTTCATTGACCATTCCAACCGCAGTAATCACAGAATCTAGCGAAAAGACGGCATCTAATACAATGATCTGGGCAATCACCACCCAGAATTTAGCATTGCCTTTGCCTTGATTATCTTGATGTTCATGCCCTTCTAATCGTTCATGCAGCTCCATCGTGGCTTTGAAAAGCAAGAAAATACCGCCAACAATTAAAATCAAATCACGAACAGAAAGGCTGAATCCTCCATAACTGACCAACGGCTTGGTCAGTGTCACGATCCATGACACAATGGATAACAACCCTAAACGCGTCACCATCGCCAAAACCAGCCCAATAATTCTGGCTTTATCACGCTGATTAAAAGGGAGTTTATCAGCAATAATCGCTACGAAGACGAGGTTATCGATCCCAAGGACAATTTCCAAAACAATTAGGGTAATGAGTCCCATCCACGCCGAAGGATCCAGTAAGAGTTCCATATATCTTTCTCAAAAAAATAATAAAAAGCCTAATTAGTCATTATTCGCATAGTAGTATAAAATATTTATAGCACCCAATAGTTCATGCCAATATGCTAAAACAATCAAGTCTATTTTATTTATATAACAAAGAAGATATTTTTATGACAATCTATCGCAAACTCGAACATGGTTCCCAATTAGTCGTCGCCACTCATAATTCTGGCAAAGCACAAGAAATCAGCAGTTTGCTGGCTCCGTTCCAAATAAAAACTTATTCTGCTGGGGCATTAAATTTACCTGAACCCGAAGAAAATGGTTCAAGTTTTCATGAAAATGCTCGAATCAAAGCATTGGCTGCGACACAAGGGGCAAAATTACCCAGCCTTGCTGATGATTCTGGCTTTTGTATCAATGCGTTGAATGGCGATCCTGGAATATTCTCTGCACGTTGGGCTGGGCCAAACAAAGATTACGCCATGGCAATGCGCACGATGTATGATAAATTACAACCATTCTCTGATCATTCTTGTTATTTTATCTCGGTGCTATGCTTGGCTTTTCCAGATGGGTATCACTGTGAATTCGAAGGACGAATTGAAGGGAACTTTGTTTGGCCAGCCAGAGGTCAAAACGGACATGGCTATGACCCAATTTTCCAACCCAAAGGATTTTCTGTTACTTTTGCAGAAATGAGCGAAGGCGAAAAAAATAAAGTCAGCCATCGCGGATTGGCTTTTCAACAATTTATCAAAAATTGTTTCTAAGCCATCCATCTTCCCGCCTGTTATCGCTCGTCAATATCACGTTTGGGCAACAAAGCGGGAACAAGTCCCAACGTCACCACTAGCGTACATCCTAGCGAAATTAATAGTAACACGCCCATACTTGCCGTTCCGGGATGTGCAGAGGCTGCCAAAGCACCAAACGCTGTTCCCGTCGTCAATGCAGAGAATAAGACCGCTCTGGCTGTAGGGGAAGATAAAGGATTTTTTAACCCTTCGCGCCAATTCATCACAAAATAAATATTAAAAGAAACCCCTACGCCTAAGAAGAGTGGCAACGTAATAATATTGGCAAAATTCAATGACTGACCAATTACGACAATGACAATGATCGCCATTAACGCCGATAAAATTAAAGGGATCATGACCAAAATCATATCCAATACCCGACGTAGGGCAATAAACAGAATAATCGCCAATACAACGATCGCCATAATAGCTGCTACAATGAATGAATGAACAACTGTATTAGCGCTTTCGACAATATCAACGACCGTTCCTGCTGCTTCTGGTGCCACTGTGCGAACCTGCTTGACAAAATCAATAATCTGATCGGTTGTTAAATCAACCCCTTTGGGATAAACTTCGACCCTTAATCTCTCATCTTTCGTACGATATTGTTCAGCAAGCTCTGCTGGAATATCTTGAGTTGTTGTAACGGTGGGTGACAAAATCGTTTTTAATCGTTCCAGTTGATACGGTAAAAATTTAACCAAATTATCGTTAATTGCCACCAATTGATCATCTGGCATTTTTTCAATCTTTTGCAATGCCACCTGCATACGACGCAGAGGGCTATCAGCAGGAACTAAATTTTTAATAGAATCAAGCCCTTGCACCATTTTCACCACAGATTGTCGTAACTCTTGTGCCGTTGGCTTATCTTTTGGATGTTGTAAAGATAATGTTGGTAATAAAATAGAAGCCGCATCATCTAGCATTAATAATTTTTCTTGTTGTTTTTCTGGAATAAATGAATTCAACCAAACAACGCTTTTTACCGCAGGGAGTTTTTTTAATTTATCAGCCAATTCCTCAGCTTGTTGAGGTGTATTTACAATAATATCCGCTGTATAAGGCGACGTATTGGGATCCCCCATCATTTTTTTCAGCGCCATCATCCCTTCGGAATGAGGGTCTTTGGTATGAAACGGATCTGCATCGAAAACAACCTTTTGATCTGCAAGCAAGAAAATACCAATAGCCCCCAACACGCCATACAAACTAATAATGATATAACGATGCTGACGCATTTTCTTATCAATAGATTTTAGCCAAGGGAAGCCTGCTTCTTTTTGCACAATATTTGGGCGGAAAATAACCAACAAAGCAGGTAAAAAGGTTACCGTACAAATAAATGCAATAATCATTCCGCCGCCAGCAATCAAGCCCAGCTGCTTCACACCAATAAAATTTGTTGGAGTAAAGGCTAAAAACCCAGCAGCGGCTGCAACAGCTGCAGTAAAGATTTGATGTCCTGCCTCATACCCAGTGTGAGATAATGCATAGAGTAGATCTTCTTTTTTCTTAGTACTTATTAAATCCTGTCCCCTAAAACGAACGCAAAATTGGATGCCAAAATCAACGGCAATACTAACAAATAAAATCGCAAAGGAAATTGAAATCAGATTCAACATTCCCACCGTTATTGATGCAAATCCTGTTGTTAATACCAGCCCAATAAAGAGCAACAACAAAATTGGTAAAATCAAACGCCATGTGCGAACAGCCATAAATAACCAACCGGCAACCAACACAAAAGAAACAAATAATCCAACAATCATTCCATGCAGAACGGTCGAAAATTCCTCGTCATTAATTTGAGCATCTCCAGTTAAATAAACTTTGACAGCACCACTTTTGACATAAGGCAGATTATTCATTGTATTTCGCAATAGGTCAGAGGGAACACCTGAGGGACGAATGGAATTCAAATCCATTTTGGGCTTTGCCACAACCAGTTGGTATTTCCCACCAAGATCCGATAAATCTCCAGACAGACTTTTTTCCCAAGAAAACGGTTGGATTTTCCCTTCTGCATTTTGAGTTAGTATATTCGCAAACCCATTCAGCGCATCATTAAATTTAGTAAGATCAATTTGTTTTTCTTTGACCCCCAACGTCACCATACCCAATGTATCAAATAACCCACGGGCAGACGGATCAGCAGATAAGCTGCTTAAAAATGGTTGTGCCTGAATGATATTATTTAACGTCGTATCTAACAAATGGGTTGGCAAAAAGAGCAGTCCATTTCTGACCAAGAAAGGATCATTTTGCAAAGATTCAACAAAATAAAAATGTTTTTTGTCATTCTTTAATTTGTTAACCAATGCTTGTGCGCTCAGCTCACCTTCTTCAGGGATTTTTGATTCAAACAAAGCCACCAACAAATATTCGCGTTGTGGAAAATCTTTGCTCATCTGATCGGAACGTTTCTTCCAATCCATACTTGAGGAAAACATTTTGCTTGTATCTGTTGTGATCTCAAGGTTTTGATAAGCGACCCAAGACGAGGTTATTGCAAGAACAATATAAAATAAAATCACAAACCAAGCGTGGCGAGAACAAAACGCCACCACACGCCCAATAAATGCGGACATCATTGGCAAAAAACCCCTCTAACCTCAAAAATTCAAGCAAAAACCACTAAGTAAAAAATTTTAGCAGACAACTAAATATATCTTTGTGTTCATAAATAGAAATAAAAAAAGAATAAAACAACCTTTATGTACACCCAAAAGTAAAAACTATTATGTTGAGATAAAAAGACACAATAATAATGAGTATTTTTCATTGAAATATTGAGTTTATAATATCTAATCAGACAGTTAGTTTTTTATTATATTCAAAGAATAATTTCTATAAATACTAAAAATGTTTTTTGTTTATAATTTTATCAAAAATAAACTCACACTATATTACAGATAACCAGCAAAGAGATAAATTTATAATATAAACGACAGTTTTTATCCTTACATATCAGTTTTAAACAACTTACTATTTGCACTTAGATGCCTATCAATTTTATTAATAATCAGCGTTAAGGAAAACAATGTCACAATTAACACTTAAACAACAAAACATCATTCCAATCTCGGCTTTCACCGCTGGTGGTGATTTACAAAGACTATCTTTTACCATTAATAAAGGATTAGATGCTGGATTAACAATCAACGAAATCAAAGAAATACAAATCCAACTTTATGCTTATGCAGGATTTCCCAGAGCAATTAATGCAGTTTCAACATTGATGACGATCGTAAAAGAACGTCAATCACAGAATATCCATGATGAAATTGGCAAAGATGCCAGTCCTATTTCCAATACAACAGATATGCTTGCTTTAGGCACAAAAGTTCAAACACAGCTTGCTGGAAAAGTTGTGGAAGGGCATTTGTTTGATTTTGCGCCCACTTTAAATCAGTATTTACGTGCACATTTATTTGGCGATATTTTTGCAAGAGACATATTAAGTTACCAAGACCGAGAAATTGCAACGATTGCAGCATTATCCGTTATTAGTGGTGCTGACTCTCAATTAAAAGCTCACTATCAAATTGGATTAAACGCTGGATTAACCCAATCTCAACTATTTGAAATAGTTCAACTCATCACAGCGACGGTCGATCAGAATACAGGCAACCACGCAAAAATTATTTTAGAGCAGTAAATATTGTCTTAAAAACAAAAAAAAGCGGCCAGGCCCTTTTGAAGGATCTGACCGCTTTTTAAATAATGTTATGTAATCTGTTAGATATTTTGTATCAAAGCCAAGCTTTCAATACAGGCTGCGACCGCTTCACGACCTTTATTTTCTTTATTTTCCTCTGAACGAATTTCAGCTTGTTCACCAGTATAAGTCGTAAGGATACCAAAACTGATCGGTGTTTCGGTTGTTAAAGAGGCTTGCATAATCCCAATCGTTGCGCCAAGGCTGATAAATTCGAAATGAGCAGTATCACCTTTAATCACACAGCCCAAACACACTACGCCATCATATTTACCACTTTTCGCCAAAGATTGTGCAATTAATGGCAATTCAAACGCACCAGGGGCATACATTAAATCTTCTTCTGCATTAAACGGAATATGATGTTCAGCCAACCATTCCTGCGCGCCCTTAGCCAAACCACCCGTTACTTTTTCATTAAAACGACTGACCACAATAGCAATTCGTGGCATTTTCTTAAATTGAAACTCTGTCAACGATTGAGGAGCTTGCTTAATCATTATTAAATACTTTCAATACGCAAAATTAAAATTATTGATCAATTTTTTCAGAAGATAACGCATGTCCCATACGATCTCTTTTGGTTTTTAAATAAGATGCATTATGAGGATTAGCTTCAATTTCAATAGAAACCCGATTTTTCACAGCAAAACCTTGTTTTTCAATCATTTCGACCTTGTCCATATTATTGGTTAATAGGTCAAGTTGATGAATATTGAGTTTTTCCAAAATTGCGCCTGCGACTTTCCAATCGCGCATGTCTGCAGCAAACCCTAAACGATGGTTGGCCTCTACAGTATCTAAGCCTTGATCTTGTAGCGCATAGGCAGAGATTTTATTGAATAAACCAATGCCACGCCCTTCATGACCGCGCAAATAAATCACAACCCCTTTGTCGGATTCACCAATCATTTTCATAGCTTTGTGTAACTGAGGACCACAATCACAACGCAATGACCCCAACACATCACCAGTCAAACATTCAGAATGCAGGCGAACCAACGGTGTTTTTGCATCAACAGAAGAAAAATCACCTTTCATGATGGCTAAATGTTCGTTGCCTTTCAAATCAACAAAAGATTGAACGGTAAAATCTTCCCCACCGTAATAGTTCGGTAATTTAGCAACTTCTCCTGCTCTAACCAAAAAAACCAACGGATCGACAGGCGCTGCATCATATTGTTTACGCCATTCAACAATAGAAGATACCGTCACCAATGGGATTTGATGTTGCTCTGCGAATTTTTTTAGCTCTGGCATTCTGGCCATTGTGCCGTCTTCGTTTAAGACTTCACAAATTGCAGCAACAGGCTTCAGCCCAGCCATTTTGATCAAATCAATGGAACCTTCGGTATGACCATCTCTGGCCAAAACCCCGTTTGCGTCTGCAACCAAAGGAAACATATGACCAGGACGAACGATATCATTGGCAGTGACATCACCCTTCATCACAACTTCAAATGTTTTCGCACGATCATCAGCAGAAACACCCGTGGTAATGCCTTCTTTGGCTTCAATCGAAATGGTAAATGCCGTTTCATGAGGGGACGTGTTATGTTGTGCCATTTGATACAGGTTTAATTGTTGCGCTTTCTCAGCCAACATCGGCATACATAAGATTCCACGAGCATGCGTAATCATGAAATTAATAATTTCAGGCGTTACGAACTCACCCGCAGCAACCAAATCACCTTCGTTTTCACGACCTTCATCATCAACCATTAATACCATTTTACCAGCACGTAATGTATCAATAGCAAGTTTTAACTCAGGACTTAACGTCTTGATCATTTCTGGACTAAACATAAATTCTCCACATACTTTGCAATAATATCCACTTCCACATTCACCATATCGTCTGGGGATAAGTGCCCCAAAGTCGTATGTTCCCAAGTATGCGGAATAATCATAATATGAATAATAAATTCATCTGAACTGGCACCATCCCTACCAATTTTACCAACGCCATTGAGGGTCAAGCTGGTGCCATCAATCGCAATAGAGCCTTTTTCAACAACATATTTTCTTAATGATGCAGGAAATGCAAAAAAAACTTTATACGCATCCCCACTTTGCTCTGCTTTTAAAAATCTGCCTGTTGCGTCCACGTGTCCTTGAACAATATGCCCAGACAAACGAGTTGAAGGCGTTACGGCACGCTCTAAATTAACTCGTTTATCAACATGTAATGTATTCAGATTGGTTCTATTCAACGTTTCTGAACTAATAAAAAATGAAGCTTTCCCTTGGATATCATATTGTACAACGGTCAAGCATACACCGTTTACAGCAACACTTTCCCCCATAGAAAGATCAGAAATACCAGTTTCAACCTCAATTACCATCGCATTGGGTTCATGGTTAACAGTAAGAATGGTCCCCAAAGATTCTATGATACCAGAGAACATAAATCTTCCTTTTCAATATGAAAGTGAGCATCAGATAAGAGTTGACGCGTTGGAGATGCACTATGTTTAGAAATAATATTCACGTCGTCTTCACCTTGGGCTTGTTGACGAATGGTCAACCATTCATCCCATAATTGACGCTGACGAAATTCCTGTAATAATACAGGACCAGCCTCTACCATTGCCCACATGACTTTATGTGCATAAAGAAGTTCTGGCAATCGTTCCAAATCATTACAAAGTAACAAAGAAAAACCATTGGTTTTTGCTTGTTTTATATAATGTTCAGACAAAGCATCTTCTAATTTTTCTTTGGCTTGGCTGCAAATCACTAATAAACGGGTTACATCTGGGTGATCGGGCACATGGCGAACGGTAAATGAAGGAATATCCATTTTAATCGTATTCACGCCGGTAATAATTGCCTCTGTCCCACGACGCAGCTGATGCGCCAAGGTTAATGATTTTTGCGATGTAAAGGTTTTTTGCCCTTTGGGAGGAACCATTGAACCCGCCATATTCATTGCTTGTTTAACGGTAATCCAGCTTTTTTGTTCAAGCATAAATTTAGTAAAGGGTGCCAACAGATCAACGCATTGTTGATGCCAATATTGTGCGATTTCAGAAGATTGTTCATCCAGTAAAATAACTTCTTTGCCACCCTCATGTAACCGTATGTGCCCTGCTCCAGCAACATATGGATTAGGATCTTTGACACCAATCCATATTCTTTTTGCAGGTGTTTTTAACAAGGCCTCGGAACAAGGCGGTGTGCGCCCTGTATGATTACAAGGTTCTAACGTCACAATCACATCACAAATCTTATCCCATACACCAAGGGCTTTGCATTGTTGCAAGGCCAAAGCCTCGGCATGCAATGCACCCGCTTGATGATGCGCGGCAACGGTTAGAATATCCCCTTGTTCATCTAAAATAGCACAGCCTACAGGAGGATTGGGCGCAGTACGCCCTACATATTGCAAGGCTTCGTGAATAGCTCGACGAAACCCATTTACAATTCTTTCAGAAAAGTCAGCCTTTTCTGATAATTTTGAAACAATGCGTGCTTGCATTATAAAAAACCAGTCCTTTGCTCTGGACGCACGCGGGCAGATATGCCAAGGCTGTCGCAATAGTTTCCTATGTACAATCCCAGCACGTTCTTTCTCATCCGGACTATGACCGTCGGCTTCGGAATTACACCGAAATCTGCTTGACCTTATATCATCACTGATATAAGCGCTCACGGGCTTAGAAATATTGCTATTTCATCACCGCCGGTGAGGAGTTTCACCTCGCCCCAAGAACGTCGTATTCATTTATAATAACTAAGAGTCGTTATAACTCCTGATTGCTAAGTTTAGGTTTATTTGAGTAAATGATCAAGATAAAAGCTGTATTTTTATGAAAAATTCTAACAACAAAGAGTGATTATCGATCGTTCAAGATAAAATTTAAAAAAAAATCGTGTTTTTATATTTTTTTACTTGTAATCGAACGTAAAATATTGCATAGAACATTTCAGCAAGCGTCAAACGCTGAAATGCCGGATTAGCACAGTGGTAGTGCAGCGGTTTTGTAAACCGAAGGTCGGGAGTTCAAATCTCTCATCCGGCACCATTATTCCTAACAATTACAATTTAAGATTTTGTTTGGGTATATTGTTCCCAAGCTTTATATAAAAACATCACATTTGATGCTGTCAAATTGAGTAAATATTGCCCCATATATAAGGGTTGTTCGGATTGTTCACTGCCCTCACCATGCCCACCATATTCATTCCGAAGCGCGGGCACTCCATTTTTAACGTTGCAATAAAAGCGTTGAAATTGTTAGCCATCCCATCTTGAAATAAATTCTTATTTCTAACAAGGGTGATTAAATCACTGGCTCTGACACCCGATTGATAATCCCAACTTTCAAGATCACAGATGGTTTTTAACATCGTTTCAAAAGCACGATTACAGGAAACAACACAATCTTTGACAAGTTTATTGCGATAATGTTGGTGCGCCAACCTATATTCTGCGTCAACTTTCTGAAATCGTTCATCCCCTAAGAGTTGTAATACAGGTTTAATAATTTCTTTATGAATATGCTGGCTATCTATACGAATAATTTCAGTTTTATTATACTCATATCCAAGAACAGATTCTTTAAAGTATGTGTTTAATTCTTCTATAGCAGGATGATACATACGTAGAAATACAGCATATTGCTCAATTTCAAATGGGTTTCTTTCACACCATTTGTTGATACTCTCAATTACATCTCTAACATATATAAAAAGCAAATCACAGAAATCTAATATCTCCAGTAAATCTGCATCTTTTTCAATATAATCTACTAAAGAGCTTTGATAAGGAAAAACACGCAATTTTCTGATACCGCATTCTTTGGCAACAATCTTACACAGATCTTGCCATGCTTGTTCAATTAAGGAACTATGAGAGCCAAATAATTCGTCCATGATACATAGCAATTGCGTTCTCAACTTATCAGGCACTGTATCATACTGATACACATCATCCCCTTTAGATTGACTTGCACGTAACCGACGAGAGTAAATATTGGCTACAGCCACAAAGATCATCCTCAGAATATTATCATTCAGAATATCATAGCAATAAAAATAAAAAAAAAGCCACCCCGAGAACGGAGTGGCTTTATACACATCATAATTTATTCAATTATATTAATCAGGAATATATTGAATGTTTGTTTGTGATTCAACATTCACATTCGTTCCTGGTGTGGTTGTAATTTTTCCCAAAGGAAGCATTGCTTGGACAACGCAATCACCATCATTAACATGAACAGGTAAATTCTGATTTGGACGAACATTCCCCACGACACTGTCCCTACCATTACCGACAAGGGTAAAATCGGAAATAATCGTTGATGTTGGCCATAGAACAGCTGTTGGATTAGGGGCTGAACCAACCCCTGCTTGATCTTGGGTTTGAAATCTCTTCGATAGATCCTGTCCTTGAGTATAGTTTTTAAATCCAACTTGACAACTATTATTCTTTACAACTGCTGTCACATACCTTACAGACCAATCTCCTTTATTATTAACATAACTTCCTGATGCAGTAGCATCTCCATTTACACTAAAAATTGTTCCTGGTCTAATTACCCCTTGACCTGGGCCTGCACCTTTGGCCACGGGATAAACAATATATGCATTATATCTGGCTTTTGCTGCATAAGTATCGACATCCAAAATAAATTCACCATCTAAAGGAATACCAATAGGCTGAAATGAATATTTTAATTGAAGATCTGCCAGCATTGTATAAGGTTTCTTTTTAAAATCAGTGCCATCAAAATAAACCACTCCACAGCCACCATTTCGAGTATCCAATACCGTATCATACTGATTCATAAAATCAATATTATATACTTGCGTAGCATTTCCTTTAGTTTGCTTAACAATACCACCAGTTAATGAAAGATGATTACCAGCACCATATGCACTGTCCATACTTAATATTCCGTCGCCTGCTTTAGGACACGCATTCTTTACAAACGCTATATTAAATAATGTTTCTGAATAAGTATTTTCTTTACCATTCTCATCAAAACTTGCTTGTGTCGTTGTTGAAAGCTGACCTTTAATCCCTTTAAATACAGGCACGCCTGGTAAATCAGCAGGAAATTTAAAGGGAAAAACATTTTTTACTGTAAAGTTATCTGTTTGTTTCGTATATTCCTGATGAATATCTAATGTACGATAATGCTCTGGAAAATCAATTGCTTTGGAAGCTGTTGAACCTAAAAGTAAAGAAAAAGCACATAGTGCGCTTGTATATAAAAATTTATTCATAATTTTATCCTGATAAAATAATATAATTAAAAAAACACTTCTTTAATGCTGATCATAATAATTGATCTGTTGTAATAAAGTAGTATTATGATTAGATTGATTTCTGTATTTACAGAGATCGAATCTTTTAAAATTTATTTATCTATTAAAATTTTAATATATAAAGTCTTATGCTTTTCAATTGATATTTTATATAGATAAATTTAGTCAGCAAGATATTAAACTTATCCCTGAAATTCTGTGTGCTACGATTTATTGAAAATATAAAATAACCGCAAAAATTTGGCAAAATTAAACTAAGCATCAATCGCTTGTTGAAAACGATCGACATTATCCTGCCAAACAGCTTTACCTAGGGATGTATTATAATATTTCTTGTGATATTGTGCCATTCCGCTCGCATCACTCGCAAGAGGCAGTGCTGTTGGAACTCTTAAATAAAATATACGGCACATTGCTGCTGCAAAAAAAATGTCTCCTGTTAGGGTATTTGGCTTTGGAATACCCGCACTATCGGCGTTAAATGTGCCAGCAATATTTTTTAATAAATTTGCCAGATGATTACGTTTTGGAGTCAATAAGAAGTTCTTCCAAATATCATTATAGGTAAATGGTTCCATTTGCATGGCACCCACCGCAGGCCCTTTGCCAAGCTGTTTTAAATAAGTAAAACCACCCGCATAGCCTTCTGCTAGAAAAGTGCCTGTGACTTGGTTAATGGCACGTGCGCCACCCAGACCTAAATAATCCAAAGCTGGTTGAATAATTTCATTTTTTAAATGAGGAATATAAATTCCCCCAGTGACTTTCGCCATGTTTTGTTTCCTTGTATTTGTAATTTTAGAGATAAAAAAAGCCATTCGTTAAGAATGACTTTGAAAACTGGTAAGATTAAATTGAATAGTTGGTCAAACCTGATTGTTCTGTTCGATAGTCTTCCCAAAAGTCGACTATCATATTTACAAACTGAATCGCTGTCAGGGGTGATTTGCCGTTATCATTAGAAGAAGATTCTTCTATTATTTCTATTTATGAAATTTTATAGATACATTTTGTTAAAAGATCAGATAAAAGTAAAACGACTATGAAAGGGGCTGATAGAACAAACATAAATTGTTTCCAAATAGGCTTATGTTCTAAATCAAAATAAATAACACTAGGAAATCTTGTATCCAAACTCCATTGTGGTGCTCCCAAAAATCTTTTATATTCTAAGACAAGAAACGTTACATCATCACCATAAATGGCACAAATATGATTAGAGGCTACCTCTAGATAGCATTTTTCGGGTGGCAATCTATAAAAATCATAAAAGATTTGTAGCATTTCTTCGCGTTTATTATCCACCAGCATATTCCCCTTAAGCCACCAATGACATATACCCACTGTTGCGAGGATCGTAAGAATATCTACTGGTTATTGTAACGCCCACAGTTGCTTACCAATCGAATTGTAAAGAACACAATCTCATACGTAATCTCTCATCATTTCTGGATGCAGTAGTAAAATATATAATTATTTCTATGGTTAGGAAGTCGTAATCTGCAAGTTTCATCCAGCGTTAATGTAGATAAATAATAAATGTCTTCAATATATAAAGGCTAAAATTAAATCCTTTTCAACGACCCTCTCAAATTATTTTACTAATGCTAGTTGTAATGCTCATTATGACTCAACGATACCCATATCCATAACAATTTCTTTGGCACTATTTGCACAGACACCCGTTTCTGGATGATATTCAAAATAAGCATTAACTGAGTAAGCAACATCGATTTGATCTTCGGCATTTATCATTTGACCCGCCGAGCTGACATCGTCACTATATAGCGGAAATAAAATATCACTATACTGCTCGAACTGTTCACTCGCCCACGCTTCATTAAACCGCATATCAAAAGCATGTGCCATTTCTAAAGCTGGGATTTGTGGACTGCCCACAAATAAGATATGAACAGAAACTTGTGACCGACACCACGTAATTTTATACTGATCTGTATAACGGGCTTCAGGCGTAGATAATCTTTTCCTCTCTGTAATTTGTAAAGTAATATAAGGCGATTTAGGCGTAGATGTTCGGTTTTGTGAATCATTGATGATCGATAACCTAGCCCCCTTGATAGGAATAGCTTTACGCATAAATTTGGCAATCAAATTATAGATTTCTTCGTGAGTAAGGGCCTTTAAGGCTGGAAACTCATTATCTTTCGGTGCCTTAACCTTGACTGGAACGGATTTGCTTTTCTTTCGCACCATGTGAATACTCTTTTTGATAATTATAAATAATGTATCCTTTGAACGCAGCAATGGCGTTCAATTCATAAAATAATTTATTTATGTGAGAAAATAATAAATTGCACAAATGGATGGAATAATTTGGCAAGATCTTACAATGTGAATAAAAAGATACTCATCAATATGTGAGTATCTTTTTATTCAAAATGACCAACTGGGGTTTTATTAAAACTCGTTGGTAATAATCGTTAATTTACTGAACTAATCTGAATATCAGCATGAATAGTAATCAATCTCAAGCATAAAAAAAACATATAACGAATATCCATTACATAAACACCAAATTACTCAAATGTCTCTGATACTTGGTATCCTATTGTCCGCAATATTCCAACTTCCCCTTTACACTATCGTTCCCTTATTTAAGGCGCGCTCTTATGAACAAAATCTCTCCACTCTTTTTTCTCATAAATATAACGAATACCAATTCTGGTTGCACATCCTATATGCTTCATATTATCTAATAAAAAAAATTTTCTTTTCGTTTCTGCTGCTGTAAAACTTAGTGTGGTGTCAGATTTTAATGGAATGGTTAAAAAAAATCAGGAATGGTCAAAGCAAACTCGTCTTTTAATAGTTTTGCATTAACACATTGTTTTTGATCAAGATCAACATACACACCTTGTATAATATTTTTATTTTTTAAACTTTTTACAATTTCTACTGACTTAATAATCACGTCATCTTGCGTAATCAGATGTTCAATCTGATAAGACACTAAATGATTATCGTTTATTTTAATTGGTATTTTTTTTCAATAACACCGTCTTTCGTAACAACATTTTTAACCTGATAAAGTGATAGGTCGTTGCTCTTTTCTTTAATCGTAAATTCCTTATCAAAGACTTTCTGTAATTTATCAAAAGAAGTGGGCGAAGATTTAGCAATAATATGGATTAAATCAATAAAATTATAAGATAAAACAGGATATTCCTTTAAAGCATCTTCTGGCAGGGCTTCTTTATATAAAGGCATTGATTGAATGGAGGTTTTTGCATGAGAAGATAGTGCGAAAATTATCCCTGACATACACATTAAACCAACTAATATATCTTTGGCGCTTTTCACTTCATTACCTTCTATATTTTCATTTTCCCTCTAGCTCTCTTTTTCGTGCTCTTTCTTGTAAATGAGGAGCCTGTTCACGAACATATTTTATCCATTCTTGCTTTTCTTCTTCATCATCAAAGGCTTCTAAACCTATATCTGTAGCACAATCTGGATAATCCATAGTTGATCCCATTACAAATTTTCCATTCTCATCTGTGGTGTAAAAAGCTATTGGGGCATTCGAAACTGGATGAAAAGACAATAATCTAGGAATTAAAAACCCAAATTCTTTTTTTAATAATCTAGTATTCACACATTGTTTTGGATCTAAATAGATGCCTAAACCAACTATTTGATTCTTTTTTTCTAAATATATTAAAACCCCAACTTTCTTTATTATCACCCCATCTAATGTTCTAAATGAACCTGTTTCATAAGTCTCAGAATCATTATCTTTTTTTATAATACGTAATTGGTAGTCAAATATTTTTTGAAATTTACTTAAAGAAACAGGTAACGGTTTGGGTAGAATTTTAATCAGATCTATAAATTTATAAGGTAAAATGGGGTATTGCTTTAAAGCTGCCTCAGTGATCGATTCTTTATATAAAGGCAATAAAGTCGTTTGTTGTGCATAAGAAGGTGTTATGACAATCATTCCCCATAAAGCGAATAAATAAGTAATTATTTTTTTCACTTTATTTTTTTGCATTTTTTTTACAATAATCACCATAACTATCCTTATACTTTTGAGGAGGATTTGAGGTACTAGTATATTGTTCAGAATATATTTTTGCAATTTTCATCTTTGCAGTTTTCATATCTCCTGTTCTTATGCCCTCACCATAAAATTGAACAAATTCATTTTTCATAAAATCATATTCTCTTCCTTCTTCAAAAATATCAATACATGCTTCTTTTAAAATCTCATTACGAACAACAATCTGATTAACAATTGCATCTGCTTCACTGCCACCACCAACCATTAAACTTTCCATACATTTATCAAAAGAAGATAAGTCAGGCTCTTTATGAAAATAAGAGTGCCCAACCTCATGCGCAAGTGTCGATGTTACATACGCAATATTTTGCGAATCTCCATTGTTAAAATTTGAATCTATTACAATAATTCCTTTTTGTTGTTCATATGGAGCCCTTGAAAAAGTCCCTGTTCCTGCAGATCCCCATCCGATTTGCCACTTTTTTCTCTTTAACTTTAAGATCTGTTTTACTAACGTCGGTGATTGAGAAGCATAACGATCAACATCACTACCCAACCCTGTCGTAACAATAATCTTTAGCTCATTCCTACGACGCTCCATTTCTTTTTCTGTTGGTCTTGTTCTGGCTATATCTGTAAAAGCAGACAAAGGGGGTGGCGAGCAAATGGGCTTTACTAAAAAATATTCCATCAATATCAATCCTAATTTCAAACAATCTCACTAAAATAAAAAGATTACTTTCCCCGCCAGACTTTAATGAGCGCACAGATTGCGCGGATAACGAGCGATAAAGGAATAGATACAGCCATGACCGGAATAACCCAAGGATCGTGGATTTTGATCCATTCGGCATTGCTTTCCCACCACCAGCGCAGGATTTCAAAGAAGTTCATATCTTTTCTCCACGCGCGTCATAATCCGAGCCAAAGCGTAGAGATTAATCACAGCAAATATCCCCCATGCGACCAAGCTGAAATGGCACCGACCGTAGAAGGCAACATTTAATGTCCCCCAAATTAATAATGAGGACGCAAAGAACGCAGCAACCCCTCTGCCGATCATGCTTTCACAACGCAAAGCGGTAAATTGAAACAAACCAAACCCAACAAACAGCCATTGCCATACATCAAAGGGCAACACTTTCAAAAAACCATTAATAAAAGATTGGTGAATAATCAGACTATTGGGGACACACAATCCATACATCCCAACAATCATCAGTAAAATAGAGCTCCACCACTCGGCAAACCAATGATCGTGTGTTTTCATCGAACTAATTAATCTTTTGACCATCCTTGTTCTCCGTTTTTGAAACCGATGGCGTTTTAAAAGACGCCAAAGTGTGAATGACCTTCCACAGTTTATACCCCTTGCTGGTCGTGGCTGGTATTTTCCAAAATCGCACAATCAACGTACAAATGGTCACGATTGTTGTCACCACAGCAATCATGTTCCCTGCAATATCGCCTGGAATAACACCCAGTAAATATTGAAAACACTGCATCATTAAATCACTATCCATCTCTCTTCCTCCTCAAAAAAAGGCATAAAAAAAGACGCTCACACGCCCCGTTTTATGCCCGATTATTATTTTAATATTTAATCAATTAAGAAAAACTAATATTGACATGATATAAAACACTGATTCCACATAGCAATTTTAAGAATCGCCCCATTGCATGAGAAAAAATTATAAGTTTTGTTACCTCCTACAGCACTAAATGGATAGGCTCCATTAATAGCAACGCCTGTTTCCTCCCAAATTAAAACATCACCTTGAGGGGTATTATACTCTGTTCTTGTTATATTTAATGTTTTTGTAGTATCATCCCATTGTATTTTATACTTTATTTCTGGTATTACTAAGGTAAAAGACAAGGTTCCTCTCCAAGTATTAAACATTACTTTTTTAATATAATCCCCTTTTATTTGATAAAAATTCTCAGCATCTGCTGCAAGAAGATAAGGGGATAAATCCAAACTTTCGCCTTGATCGCCTTTATCGCCCTTTTGCCCTTTAGGTATAGTGATATTGAGACGTGTATTATTTTCGTCACCTACATTTGTAACAATAGCATCTGTTTCGGGCTCACCAGTTGTAACGGTGCCGATGGTAATTGTTGCGGCTTGTCCTTGATCTCCCTTATCACCTTTGTCACCTTGATCGCCTTTGTCACCTTTATCGCCCTTTTCGCCTTGGATACCTTGTTCACCCTTTTCTCCCTTATCTCCTTTTGGGATGGTGAAGTTTACGATGACATCGCTTGATGTTCCGACATTTTCGACGATGACTTTTGTGCCTGGTTCGCCTGTTGTGATTGTGCCAACGGTAATGGATGCGGGTTTACCCTCTGGTCCTGCCACCATTCCAAGGGGTTCTGACCATTCACCATTATTCAGCTTGATATAGGTTTTGGCTTCGTGCTCTGCAGCAGCCAATTGCAAATACATATCCCCAGAACGAGGTGCACCACGTTCATCTTTGACCCCTGTTGATGCGTTTGGTTCTTGTGTTCCAGAATACCAACGAGAGCCTGCATCTCCTTTATCCCCTTTAGGTAATACAAAATCTAGCAGCGCAGCATTCTCAGTACCACGATTAGTAATACTGGCATTATCCCCTTTGGAAACATTACCAATTTGGATCGTACCAGCTTTGCCATCTGTACCAGCCTCACCTTGATTACCTTGTTCACCTTGGAGGCCTTTAATATTACCAGTCAATTGCCATTCAGAACCGTTATTGACATAAATATTATAGGTCAGTTCATCAATATAACAATCAAACTCTTTATAGTTCTTTGATGGCGCAGGAACACCTTCAGCACTAATCCATAAAGACCCACGCTCACCTTTATCACCTTGCGCACCCGTTGCACCATCTTGACCAGGCAGCCCTTGAGGCCCTTGAGCACCTTGTTCACCTTGAAGACCTTGGGCACCTTTGATGTTACCAATTAACTGCCATTCAGAACCGTTATTGACATAAATATTATAGGTCAGTTCATCAATATAATAATCAGATTCTTTATAGTTCTTTGATGGCGCAGGAACACCTTCAGCACTAATCCAT
>NZ_CAMXCM010000005.1 GCF_947179015.1 Commensalibacter communis | reverse complement strand
TCGGAAACTACAACCTAACACAGCAACTAAACAAACTCAAGAAGTTTTCTTAACCACCGCTCCGGTAAAAACACTTCTATACAAATTGAATAGAAGCGTCAATAAGATTCTCTTAAAAAAATTAAAACTTTTCCTTAAATATAAAAAAATTAATTATCCCATATACTTATAAAAAATCATTGAAAATACAGAACAACAGGAATCTGCTAAATATAAAATATACAGTGGAATACACAAAAGAAAAAACCCCATCACATTAAATGATGGGGTTATTAAAAATAAGATTTACTCTTGAATGAATTTTAATAGCTGCTTTGCATTATGCCCTAATTGCTCTTGATTTTCTAACATAAAGTTCAACATATTTGTAACACGATCATCTGTAATCCTAAGGATCTGCTGATATGCCTGATCTACCTTAGGCAAACTTAATAGCTGATCTACGACCTCTTGAAGTTCATATTCTTTAAAAAGATAATTTTCCAAAATCTTAGCTCCATATTTCATATGTTGCTGATTGAAGGTATCAATAGTATGCTCTTTGAATAAGCTCATATCCACAGGGCTATCTGAGTAAGCATCTAAAACATCACCACGATATAAACGAAGCAGAAATTCTTTTGCTGATTTAAAGTGATAATGAATTACGTTTGCTATCCCTCTATGATTATGATCTGCCCACATAGGATCATCAGAATAATTCCCAGAGTTATGCGCAAAACGATGAATATCACCTTGTATCAAACGATAAGTTGCATGATATTTAGCGCTCCAAACCGCATAATGGGCTCCCGAACTAATCATATACCGTGGTTTTGACATACTTTTTATCAGATTATTCGCCAATCCTATCACATCTTCGTTGATAAAATATTGAATACGCTTTGTAACAAAGTCTTTTTTATAATCCATCAGATTACTAGAGCAAGTATACTGCCAATTAAAACCAACTGCATCGACTTCGTTTCTTTCAATCCATTTCAATAAATCATGGATGTTTTTAAAACTATCACGATTGATTGACAGGAATTCATCAACGTCCAGCAAAAGAGCCCATTCATAATCTAATATTTCAGGAAGTGAAGAAAATGTATAGTTACAAACCTTAGCCTGAGGTCTGACATCATTTCCCATTTCATTTTTAATCCAAGTAATAACGTTAGCTTCTGCCAAAGCCTGCAATAGGGCATCGGAACCATCATCATTATTATTACTAAAAACAAAGAAGTGCTCAAAACCAAGTTTGCGATGCCAAGCTAGCCACTCTAAAATCGACGTTCCTTCGTTTCTTACCGTTGTCACCACACATGTTCTTTTACGTGGTTCGATAATACGTCTATAGGCACAATTCACCGCATGAGTAAAAGAAGAAAATTCATGCTTTGTAAAATGTTTTTGTAAAACATCAAACACCTGATTACATTCTATAATTTGTCTGCCTTGCCTATTTTCTTGCCAATCCAGCAACGGATTCAAAGCATTCTTTACCCAATAGTCATCGCAAAAAACTTCTACAAAATCTTTTCTAAAATCCACAGAATTCTGCATTTCATAGGATATTTCGTTAAGATCTTTGACCCCTAAAAAAGGGTAATACATATTAATAATATCAATTTTAAAATCATTAGGACAACGAGATTCAAGTATTCTCTTTACAAACTGAAGCCCAGGCAATCTATCAAAAACTTCATTTAAATATAAAAAGTAATCTTTTAAATTGGCTGAAATACTATTATATTCTGCAACCTCTAAAGATATCTCTTCCCAAGATAATTTTTGATCAACCATACGACACAAATGTAAGCCATAAGAAACTCTTAATCCTCCTAGATCTGCTTCTGTCGATAATGGAGGAATAGAGATCCAAGAGTGGTCTTGTAAATCATATAGCGATACAGTATGAGGAGAATACCCCCCCTCAATCCCGACAGGAAAGATTTTAGATGCAAATGGCCTGTCTCCTAGCAACATGGGGAGATCACCATCTTCAGAAAACAAAAATAAAATACCTGGATATCTGTTTAAACAAAAAGCTATTATTTTCGCAACACCATGCTCTTCAGAAGCTACACAAATTTTTCCATATTGTTCTCTTCCATAATGATCTTTACTAGTTATTGCAGACAAATAACTACCTTCGGAATTTTTTAAATAAAAAGCTTGCATCTAACTCTGAACCCCATAGTATAATATAAATCTAAGACGCGTAATATACGCTTTTTTAAATAAAAATGACAACTTATTTTCCTTGCAACCAACGTAAGTCACGCCAAGTGTTAACAAAAAAAACCATTATACAATTTTAACCAATTAGTAAACAACCTTACGCCGTCCGATAATTTCGTTCTAGGTGACCAACCTGTGACGTTGTATATTGCACTGATATCAGATAAGGTTGCTTCTATATCCGTTCCGGGACGAGTAATGTAATTAATAATTGCTTTTTTACCAATATTTTCTTCTAAACAAGAAACAAGATGCTCAACTTTTTCCTGGCGACTATTGCCAATATTAAAAATCCCGTAATCCTCTAAGTGAGAACATTCTAACAAACTGAGTAGTGCATCAACAACATCATCAATATACGTAAAATCTCTGGAGAGATTTTGACCTGTATATAAAGTAATTGGTTTATCTTCAGTAATGGCTTTGGCAAAAAGATAATATGCCATATCTGGTCTGCCCCAAGGTCCATAAACTGTAAAAAAGCGTAACCCTGTTTGTTTTAATCCATATAAATGATAATAAGTGAACGACAAAAGTTCAGCAGATTGCTTAGATGCTGCGTAAACGGAACTTGGGCAATCTACTCTATCTGCTTCACTAAACGGTAATTTTTTATTTAATCCATAAACAGATGAAGATGAAGCATAAAAAATTCTTTGTAAGTTGGGGAGCTGACGAGCCATCTCTAAAATAGCGACTTGTCCCATCACATTGGTTTGAATATACGCATAAGGGTTTTCTAAGGAATACCTTACGCCAGCTTGAGCAGCTAGATTAAAAATAATCTGAATATCTGGGTGATTTTGAACAATTACTTCCAAAGCAGATACATCTGTAATATCTGCATGGTAAAATATGAAACCCTTCGACTGTTTTAATTGATCGCAACGTGCTTGCTTTAAGGTTGGAGAATAATAATCATTTAGATTATCGATACCAATAACGGTTTCACCACGTGCCAACAGCGCTTTAGAAAGATGAAATCCAATAAATCCACCCGCACCTGTTACCAAAAAAACCACACTCGATATCCTATAATTATTTTACTAGATTCAATCTATTTGTTTTAACAAAATATAGCAAATTGTCACTGTGAAATTATCATTTATATATATTATTATCTATCGTGCGGTTATAGTTACACATCTTTTATTTTTTAAACGCTTTTATTCATAAATAACGCAACACAACATTTTTGTTTAACTCATTTGAAAATAAAGAATTAAGCAGCATGTCACCATACAAATACAACTTGAAGACAATATTTTACTCTTGGTGAAAAATTAAGGGAAACTTACTACAAAACAATCTTAAATATATCGAATAATATTTAAAATGATAACTCATTATATTATAAAAGATTTATCAACACTTTACTGGGATTCAGTGTTCGACGAAATTCAAAGACAGACATTATTATATATTAAGCCGTAAACCTGTTTTTTTCCTTTCATTTCTATGTCATTGGTACCCCAATTCTATTCAAATAAAAAACCATAAACTTTTCGGAGAAAATTGGATGATGTGGTTATAAGATACTCATATTTCGACGTTTCCAGATCATTGATTAGATACTATACACGAACATTATCCTATTTTATCGTCCAACAAACAATGATAAGATGGTGCGATTTGAAACGATATTTTGAAGATCTTCTCTCTTTACTTCATTCTGATATACGAAAATGGTATTATGCAGCAATGACCCAAAATACTAGGCTAAATTCCCCGATAGAAATAATTATTGCTTATGTAGAAGGCACTCTTTCTTCCTCTGAGTTTATCAACGAGCTGTATCATAACCCAGATTTAGAAAAACTATTATCCGAGCCTATTCATATTGCCCCCTACATAGATCAAATAGGGACGCTTTATTTATATTTACTGTCGTTAGATTTAAATCATGCCGGTGGCATACTCGATGCAACTCATACGCTTTCCCTCTATTTAACAAAAAAGGGAATATCGTTTAACCAATCAAAAACAACAAATAGTAATTTTGATATATATCTTAAAATCCAGCCTAAATGGTTACAGATACCAGAATCTTGCTTTCAAAAACTACTTGCTGAGATACCAGGTAAAACAGGAAAAGAATTAGAGTGGGCGTTAAAACAAAAAATCAAAGAACATTTTCATTTTTTGAAAAAACCACCACGCTGGTTACAAGATACATTCTGGCCTATTGAGAATGATAAACCACTTATTTTTATCGATCAACTCAGTATTTCCCCACTATTTCATGATGAAACACAACTCTATATTTTTTACAATGAAGAAAATAATAGCTTTATAACGATCAAACAATCGATTTGAAGTCTATATTATGGCATCACCTATTCGATGATTAAAATTGCCAAATAGAAGATCGACCAGAAATTTGTTATAATGCTTATCTATAGACCAAGGTCAAATCACTCATGGACGAACAAGACTTTATCCAAAAACTCGAGCAATATTCAGCCTTATTGACGCAACATAATGCCGAAGTTATAGGTTGCACAAAAGAACAGATTCGAGAGCTAGAAGCCTTTCATAAAATTCAATTACCCACATTTTATAAAATATATTTACGTTATTTTGGTGTAACCGCAGGAACTCTCTTTTTAGGGAGCGATGCTTATTATGATTGCCTCATAGGTTCAGATAATATTACCCAAGGATTCATCGAGTTACTTCATGAAAATAATATCACTCCACCCGATCATTTATTCGCTATACTTTTACACCAAGGGTACGCAGGCGAATTCTTTATCACCAAACCTTATATGGATGACCCTATCATTTATAATTATTGTGAAGGCAGAAATATCCAAGAAGATTCTTTATTTAGCAAGAATATCCTTAGATTATTTCAAGAACATATCGACTATTGGAAAAAAGGAATCATCAAAGCATTATAAATTTCTCGAAATAATATTGGATATTTGCTTTATTCACTTTTTCTAAAATAACTGCCTTAGAATCTTGAAAATATCCATTCGTTTTGATCTCTACTTCACATTCTTGTCCAAAACGTGCACTGTCGTAAAAATTTATATAAAACTCTTGATGATCCACAATAATTGTAAAATTAAGTAAACAGCCCTTAGCCTCAGATTCAAACTCGTATAAATCATCATACCAATGTGGAAATATGATTTGCATGTTACCCTGCCTTCAATGTGACCGTTATATTATATTGTATTATTTTATTAATAATTATTAATAAAATATTAAATTAATTAATATTATCAATCATGCTTATTTATATTTAAATCGATAAGTATCATGAATAATAAAAATATATTTTACTATTGAATTTCAAGTAAAATATACATATCCTTAATACATGTTATTTAAAGGAGATCTATTTATGCCTAAAACTAAATTATATCCTACATTAAACAACCTTCCCTCTAATACCAAAACAGTCGTTATTCAATTATTGAACGAACGTCTTGCAGACGGTCTTGATGTGGCATTGCTAACCAAACAAGCACACTGGAATATGAAAGGCCCTCAATTCATCGGCGTTCATGAAATGGTTGATGGTTTCCGTGGAGAGCTAGACGCATTTAACGATGATATGGCTGAACGTATTACAGCTCTTGGTGGAACGGCTTTTGGAACTTCTCAAGATATTGCTCATACCTCAAAAATTGCCGCTTATCCGACTAACATCGTTAAAGTTGAAGATCATATTGAAGCTTTGATTGAACGTTACGGCACATTTGCAAATGCAGTTCGTAAAGCTATCGATGAAGCTGATGAAGCTGGCGATGCAGATACTGCTGATTTATTCACCGGGATTTCAAGAGCACTCGATAAACAATTATGGTTCTTAGAGGCTCATAAACCAGTTAAATAGGTCGTCAACCAACTTTGGCAATCAAAAAGAATCTTTGTATAAAAATTACAAAGGTTCTTTTTTTATTTTAAATGATTCTATTTCTTTTTATTCTCTTGTTTAACAACAGACTTCTTTTCCGTAATTGTCTTAGGTGCATCGAAAGCAGGGCTTTCAATTTTATCACCTACTGTAATGCCTAATTTCTCTGTAATTCCGCCTTGTAACTCTAATGTTGCAATCACTGCACCCTGACTACTAATAGGGGCTAAACTGTAAGGAACTGTATTTTCTGCAATGGCTCTAATGTAATGGTTCATATCAATAAAAACCATATCCAAAGGCACTACTGTATTTTTCATCCACATATTGCTGACTTGCGGAGCTGGCCAAACAAATAACATTCCGCCATTTTCTGGAATGCTTGTTCTAAACATTTCACCAACTTCTTGTTGCATTGGGGTCTTGGCAATTTCAACTGAAAATTCGTGTTTTTGACCGTTTTTTGTCACAATAGTCAGAGGCTGCTTTGCTAATTCAGGTTGAGCTTTTGTAATATCATGTTCGATAGACTCTGCCATCGTAACAGAAACATTACCAAAATTCATTACCATTACAGAGGCCAAGGCCAAAGGTATAAAATGCTTTTTCACTGTTCTATTTCTTTCTTTAAATCAAAAATGGATTATTCAATTTTTCATAACCAATCGTACTGCCGATACCATGACCAGGCAGCACATAAACATCATCACCCAAAGGTAACAATTTGTCTTTAATTGTTTGTATCAACAATTTCCCATTTCCATAAGGGAAATCAGCACGTCCAATCGTCCCTTTGAATAAAACATCCCCTGTAATCATAAAACGCGCTTTGGCTTCATAAAAAACCACATGACCTGGAGTATGACCTGGGACATGCAAAACTTCAAATTCCATACCCTCAAACGATAAAATTTCTTGATCTTTTAAAAACCGAGTTGGGTTTACATTCTGAACATGTTCTGCACTGGTGCCGAAACTTGCTGCATCTTTTGCGACTTTTTCTAATAAAAATTGATCTTCGATGCCCGGCCCCAAAATAGGAATTTCTCTTTTATATTTTTCTTGTAAATATTGTTGTAAAGCTGTGGTGACACCAACGTGATCAAAATGACCATGGGTTAATAAAATGGCTTGTATGTCCACATCGTCTGCTTCAATAGTCTCGATAACAAAGGATAAATCGCCACCAGGGTCACTAATAATACCTTTTTTAATATTCTGATCCCACACCATCATACAGTTCTGGCGCAACATGGTAACTGGCATAATCTCTATTCTCAGAGATGCAATTGAAAGGAACAATAGATATACTCCACTAATATAGAAATCTTTCTATAGCTCTTACCATAGATAACGTCCTTGGCTTAATAAAATAATAATATGAATGATCTATTTGAAATATATGTTCAACTATGTTTGTTGCTTCATTACATCAAAAAAACACACAACATCTTCAAAAACTAGAAAAAAATCATTAGATCAACATTTTATCTTGACCCAGACAATCATGACCCGTAAAAAATAACTACATTTCCACAATTTAGATAAATAATTTAGGGTTGCCGATGAAAAACGTCTACGTGCATAATTATGCTAAAACGAAATTTACCTCATTTCTTTTAATGTTTTCATGTATGGTGTTTTCAACATCATATGCACATGCACGTTCAACACATCATAATGCAAAAAAAACAACACACCATAAAAATGCAGGTGTGCATGTTCAAAAAGCTTCTGCAACAAGCAAAAGCAACCATCATTCTAAAAAAAATAGCCATTTTAAAACACGCAAAGTAAGCTATAGACACAAAGGTTATCGCCACGGTGGTGGACACGTCATCCAATGTGTAACATTTGCACGCTCTGCCTCTGATGTTCAATTATCAGGAAATGCGGGAAATTGGTGGGCTAACGCTGCAGGTATTTATGAGCGTGGAAACACACCAGAACCAAACAGTGTTCTAAGCTTCCGCTCAACTCGTAAGATGCCTTATGGACACGTTGCTGTTGTTACACAAGTTGTCGATTCTAGAACGGTTATTATTGACCAATCTCATTGGGCACAAAGAGGCATCAGCCGCAATACCCCAGTGATTGACGTTTCCCCAAATAATGACTGGACTGCGGTTCGTGTTGCAACCAATGGTGATAAAAGCACTTTTGGTAGCATTTACCCAACCCATGGATTTATTTATCCAAACGGTGGCCGAAACGTAGAAACGCAGAATGTTTCTACACAACGTAAAGCGCCAAAACGCAATATCAAAACATGGTCTGCAGATGCAGCAACCACCAAAGGATATTCAAAAACAAATACACAGGTTGCTTTAAGCCCCAACGTATCTGATGATTTCTTTGCTGACGCGCCAGATCGCTCAATTCGATAGTTTAAAATATAATCAGGGGCGCCCTTGTCTATGATAAGGGTGTCCTTGTAAAATAGATTGTGCCCTATAAATCTGTTCAGCCAGTAAAATACGAACCAGCATATGGGGCCACGTTAAACTTCCCAACGATAAAATTAAATCAGAGCGCTCGATTGCAGCATGATGCAACCCCTCTGCCCCTCCGATTAAAAAAGAAATTGATCTGGATTCTTCGATCCACGCTTGCATCTTATTTGCAAAAACCAAACTGCTGTAATTTTTTCCACCCTCATCAAGGCTAATTACAACAGAGCGATCAGGCAACGCATTTAATAAAGCTTGCGTTTCTTTTAATTTCGCTTCCTCTGGACTACCTTTTGCCTCATTCACTTCAATAATTGAAAGTTTAGGGCGAATCCGTTTAGCATATCGATCCACAAGCTCTAATTCAGCTTTATGCCGCATTTTTCCTACGGCAATAATTGAAAACATTATTCTTGAGGTTCTTCAGTTGATGCTTGAGCAGCATCCAGAATCTCTACATTCCAGATTTTTTCAATATTGTAATATTCGCGTGCTTCTCCACGGAATAAATGAACAATAATATCTCCTGCATCCAGCAAAACCCAATCCGGACTTTGCTCCATAGTTGTTTTTTTGATGCCTTGTTCGAATAGTAATTTATCCAAATGGGTTGCCATTGCTAAAATCTGACGATCCACTTGGCCACTCGCAATAATCATACGATCTGCAAAAGACGCTTTTCCAACCAAATCAATAACGATAACATTTTCCGCTTTATCTTCTTCCAAAGACTCGACCATTAATGCCACAACTTGATTTAATCTTGTATCATCCAATATCGAAACTCTTTTTGCAGCTTTTTCAGGGCCTGTTTGTACAACTTCTTTGCGTGAAATTTGTTCATTCATATTATTTATCCTTTTTTTGATCTAACTTTTATTGTTCTAATAACTGTTTGCGTTGCTGTCTTAACGCAGTTGCTGAAATACTATTCTCTGGTGCTGGAACAAATACCCATGCTGGAGGTTGGAAATCGGCTAATATTGTCGCATAACGAGAAGGCAGTCGTGCTTTTCTGGCCCATTGAGCTGCCTGCCCGTTTAATGCACTATATATATAGGACGGTCTGGGGAAAACCGCCATAGGCACAATTTTTAATATTTCTTGCCAGTGCGACCACAAAGCCATTTGTGTCAAGCCATCGGCCCCCATTAACCATGCAAATTTACAGCATGGAAAACGTTGTTTTAACAAACGAATACTATCGCAACTATATCGTGTATTTAATCGACATTCGATATCCGTAGGAAGCAACCGTCTCCCTGTTATACGCTCTTTGACCATTTGATATCTTTCTTCAAATGGAGCCATTTCAGTGCCAACTTTTAACGGGTTTCCTGGCGATACCATTAACCATACTTGGTCAAGTTGAAGGAACTTTAATGCACGATTGGCAAGCTGCAAGTGTCCTTCATGTATAGGATTAAAAGAGCCTCCGAATAATCCGACTCGTATATTTCTGCGATCTCCCCAAGTCGGTATTGATGTCATTTAGAAACGCACCTGACCATCACCATAGACTTCATAACGATAGCTGGTTAATTGCTCGATTCCAACGGGCCCTCTGGCGTGTAAGCGTCCAGTAGCAATACCAATTTCTGCACCAAAACCGAACTCTCCGCCATCACAGAACTGGGTTGACGCATTCCGCATCACCACAGCACTTGGAACCGAATCCATAAAATATCGAACGACTTGATCGTCTTCGGAAAGAATTGCTTCGGTATGACCGCTGCCATATTTCACTATATGATGAATCGCCTCATCGATATCTTTCACAACTGCAACCGACAAAACTGAATCCAACCATTCCGTAGCAAAATCTTCATCAGATGCCGATTCAATTGCTTGAGCTATCTGACATGCCAGTTGATTGCCGACAAAACGACAGCCAAGTTTTTGTAAATCATCAACTAAAATGGGTAATAATTCACTTGCAATCGCCTGGTCAATCAAAAGCGTTTCTGTCGCCCCACAAATTCCAGTCCGACGCATTTTTGCATTCGCCAGCACTTTTCGAGCCTTTTCGAAATCTGCTTTTTCATGAATATAAGTATGACATAGACCCGCAGCATGCGCCAATACAGGAACTCTTGCTTCTTGTTGAA
Organism: Commensalibacter communis; assembly: GCF_947179015.1. GTDB lineage: Bacteria > Pseudomonadota > Alphaproteobacteria > Acetobacterales > Acetobacteraceae > Commensalibacter > Commensalibacter communis. The sequence continues at coordinate 111,129 of NZ_CAMXCM010000005.1, read as the reverse complement.
CGAACTTGATTAAAGAATATCCTCCTCTTGGAATAATCACATCAATAATCCCCACTGCATGCAACATATCCATGACATGTTGACGATTACTGTCGGGGGGCATTGCAATCGAATCAGGATTTAGTCCTGCATCCATCATCCCTTGTTGCATGGCTTTATGAATCGCCATAGAGGTCAAGTGAGTCTCTGATCCACCCCGTAAAACGATTCCATTTCCTGATTTAATACAAATCCCAACGGCATCAGCACCAACATTAGGGCGACTTTCGTAAATCATCCCAACAACGCCCAAAGGCACTGACACACGTTTAAAATGCAAGCCATTGGGCCTATCCCAACTGGCCAATTCTTTTCCCAAAGGATCAGGCAATTCGGCAATATCTTCTAATCCTTTGGCCATGGCTTCTATACGATCATGCGTTAATGTCATGCGATCTTTAAAAGCAGCAGAAACATCCGCTTTCGCCACTTCATCACCATTGACTGCTAAAATCTCGGCTTCAGCAGTACGTAATGCTTGGGCTGCACAACGTAGTGCTTGATTACGTTGTTGAATATCGGTACGTGCCAATTGAAAAGCAGCGTCTCTGACATTTTGTGCTAGTTCTTTAATTGTTAAAATCGTATTTGAACTGACAGAGACCATTGCTTTACCTTTCATTAACCTGCTTCAATATCTGAAAAATTGATATTTTCAGTAAAGCAAATTATACGTTGAAACGGAAGAGTAAAACATCACCATCTTTGACAATATATTCTTTTCCTTCGATCCGTGCTTTACCTGCTTCTTTGGCACCTGCTTCACCTTTAAACTGCACATAGTCAGCATAAGCAACCGTTTCACAAGCAATAAAGCCACGTTCAAAATCATTATGAATAACTGCAGCTGCTTGAGGGGCTTTGGTTCCTTTGAAAATTGTCCAAGCTCTGGTTTCTTTAGGACCACAGGTAAAATAAGTAATCAGGTTTAACAAATGATAGCCCGCTGCAATCACCCGATCCAGACCACTATTTTCCAACCCTAGACCAGAAAGGAACTCCATTTGGTCTTCTTTGCCTAATTGGCTGACTTCTGCTTCAATATCTGCAGAAACAATCACGGCTTCTGCCCCTTGTGTTTTAGCCATTTCTAAAACTTTGGCTGAATATGCATTGCCAGTTGCTGCGGATTCTTCTTCAACGTTACATACATATAGAACAGGCTTGCTGGTTAACAGCTGAAGACGTGCAACCGCTTTTTCTTCACCTGCTGGAATCACATCACGAACAGGTTTGCCGTCTTGTAAAGCTTTGATTAAAGGTTCAACTAATTCTAAGGTTGCTTGTGCTTCTTTATCATTCCCACGTGCTCTTTTTTGCAGCGCAACAGTGCGTTTTTCAAGACTTTCAAGATCAGCAATCATTAATTCAGTTTCAATGATTTCCGCATCACGAATAGGGTCTACAGATCCCTCTACATGGGTAATATCATCATTATCAAAACAACGAAGCACATGAATAATTGCATCCACTTCACGAATATTCGCAAGGAACTGATTACCCAGCCCTTCGCCTTTAGAAGCCCCTTTGACCAATCCAGCAATATCAACGAATTCTAAACTGGTTGGAATAATTTGTTTAGAGTTCGTAATTTCTGATAGAACATTCAACCGTGTATCTGGAACAGCCACACGACCCACATTCGGTTCAATTGTACAAAATGGATAATTTGCTGATTGTGCAGCAGCCGTTGCTGTTAATGCGTTAAACAAAGTTGATTTACCCACATTCGGCAACCCAACAATACCACAATTAAACCCCATTTTTTATTCCTTCATTAACAAAGAGACTTTGGTCATAAATCCATCCATTTTTTGTTCTACTAATAACGGTGCTGCTTTGGCAACCGCATCAATAAATGGATCCAACCATTCCTGATCTTTTTTTGAAAAATTGCTTAATACATAACTGGCGACTTGTGCTTTGTCACCAGGATGACCTATCCCCAGACGCACACGCCAATAATTTTGATCACTTAACATTTTATCCGTTGAACGCAGACCATTATGTCCTGCGGCACCCCCACCTTTTTTAATTTTTACGCGGCCAGGTGATAAATCAAGCTCATCATGAAAAACAACTAAATGTTCCAAGGGAATTTTATAAAAAGCAATTGCTTGTTGGATACTTTCCCCAGAAAGATTCATATATGTCATTGGTTTTAACAGGAGGATCTTTTCACCACCAATATTTCCTTCGGCAACTTCACCCCGAAAACGCTTACGCCATGGTGAAAAACCATGGCATTGCGCGATTCGATCGACCGCCATAAAACCAATATTATGGCGGTTTGCCTGCATTCCAGACTCAGGATTACCAAGCCCAGCCCACAGTAACATGATCTATTCTTTCTATATTTAAAAGAAAATTATTCTTCAGATGCTTTTTCTTCAGATGCTGCTTCTTCAGCTTCAGCTGCTTCATCTTCTACTTCAACAGCTACTGTTGGCGCAGCGATTGTAGCAATCACGAAATCTTCTTCATGTTGGTTGGTGTGGGTAACGTTTTCTGTTCCTTGTAGCTGTGACCAGCTAATAGTATCATGAAGATCCAAGCCAGAAATATCAGCTGTGAATGCTTCTGGAATATGATCCACATCACAATTAATTTCAACAGAGTGATAAACGGTATTTAATACACCATCACGTTTAATACCTGGGCATTCATCTTCACCAACAAAGTGAACAGGAATTTCAACACGGATTTGTTGACCAGCAACCATGCGTTGGAAATCAACATGTAATGGACGGTCTGTTACAGGGTGTAATTGTACTGCACGCATTAATGCAACAGATGTTTTTTTACCATCAACAACAATTTGGTATAATTGAGAACGCCATGAACCATGAAGTTCACGCATAATTAAACGTGGGTCAATCGCAATCATTACAGGTTCAGATTTACCACCATATACCACGCCAGGTACAAGACCTTCACGACGTGTTGCGCGCGCTGCCCCCTTACCAGCCTTCGCACGCACTTCAACATTTAACTCTACAAATTTTTTCGCTGCCACTTTAAAAAACTCCTTAATATAAAAGGCAAAAATAAACACCAACCTCCAGGGGTGCTGGTGCAAAGTTACTCTTTAACGAAAAAACACTGAAAAAGCAAATATCTTTATAGAAAAGTTAAGTTTTATTGATCTTCTTCGGTTTCATTGGGTGGAGGAAGCAGTTTATGATCGTCAGGAGGTGATAGTTGTGGATGTTCCGCAATATCTATTAAATGACCAAAAGCTCTCATTACTTTTAAACCAAGGCTTACAGCAGGCTTTATGTTTTCAGCACTCTGTCCTGCAACCAATGTCACTTCTAAGAACTCATCTTGGAAAGATTGCACAGAAGTTTTTGTTTTATCTAACTCTGCTGAAAAAGCATTTAATTTAGGAAATATAGAATTTCGAAGTCTTTCATTCTCTATATTTGCATTATCTAATATAGATTTAATCGTAACTACATAAATGCGTATTCTATCCTTCCATTTAAAATCAAATGTAAGAGAAATTTCTCTCTTAAACCATTAATATACTTCAAAACTTCAAATCGCGTTTGTATATCATCTATTGACACCGAACAACTTTCTATATCAGTTACATTTGTACCTAATTCACTGATTTCAGTATAGCCATACTGATATACCATCCTTTTTATTTCTTTTGATAGTGATCGACAACTCACAATAGTTTTTCTTAACAAAACAGCATCATCTACAGATGTATTATCTTTATACTTGCAAATAAATTCCTGCATCTTCTCAATTATACCAGTCATTTTATCTAACGCATCTTGTGGTATTTTTTCTTGCATTTACAACTCTACCTGATTCAGCAATATAAAACGCTAAAACAAACAATAACCTATAAAAAAAACTGCTTATATTTCTATAAACAGCTTTTTATCAATCTCTTATTCTAAAGGTAACGCATTCAAATCCCATACGCTTCCCCCATTTTCAGGAGGGCGCGCGCACATTGGTTGAGCATTGGGCAAACGGACATTGACTTTTAACCCCATTAGGCAACGTAATGCTCGGAAAACTCCACCATGAGCAACAATCAAAACCGTCCCATTTTGTGCTTTACAAATAGACCGATTCACTGCCTCTGCAATACGATTACATAAGACCGCAAAAGGCTCGGCATTTTCAGGTGTAAACGTTCCCGCAATCCAATCATCATACCAGGGTCCCATTGGCTGTGCTTCTTCAACTCCAAAACAGACTTCTTTTAATCCATCATCCAACTCAATCGGCAAGGTCACGCCGACTTTTTGTTTTATAATATCAGCTGTCATTTCAGCCGTTTTACGTGCACGTCCCAGCGGAGAGCTGACAATCTGGGTAATCGGTAATTCCAAATGATCCCAATGATTCGCAATTGCATTCCCCGCAGCCACCGCTTGGGATAATCCCACTGTATTTAACGGAATATCGGTTCTGCCCTGTGATAAATTACGTGCGTTCCAATCTGTTTGACCGTGACGCAGATACCAATATGGACGAGTCAGTAAAGCAGACATTATAAAAACCTTTTTTAACTAAATTAATCGAATAAAGAGGAAACAGAACTTTCATCCGCAACGGCACGAATGGCTCTGGCTAATAATTGATTTAACGAGATTTGACGTATCTTCGTCGCTGCGCGAACCGCATCTGTCTCGAGAATACTATCGGTTATCACCAACTCTCCCAACACAGAATTTTGCACTCTTTCAGCTGCACTGCCTGATAATACGCCATGCGTTACATAGGCATCTGTTCCCTCTGCCCCTGCATTAATCAATGCCTGCGCCGCATTACAAAGTGATCCACCACTATCGATAATGTCATCGACTAAAATACAATGACGACCTTCAACATTCCCAATGACGTTCATCACTTCGGACACACCAGCCCGTTCACGTCTTTTATCAATAATAGCTAAATCAACATCCAAACGTTTTGCCAATTGACGTGCTCTGACCACCCCACCAACATCGGGTGAAACGACCATGAGGTTGCTTTTCCCTGCATATTTTTTCTTGATATCTTGAGTAAATAGCGGAGCTGCATACAGATTATCCACAGGAATATCGAAAAAGCCTTGGATTTGTCCTGCATGTAGATCAAGGGTCAAGATACGACTTGCCCCTGCTTCAACCAATAAATTCGCAACCAATTTCGCACTAATCGGCGTTCTGGGGCCAGATTTACGATCTTGACGAGCATAGCCAAAATACGGCATTACCGCTGTAATACGTCGAGCAGACCCCCGGCGTAACGCATCCAACATAATCAATAATTCCATCAAATTATCATTAGTTGGATAGCTGGTGCTTTGCACAGCAAAGATATCTTCGCCACGCACGTTTTCGTAAATCTCTACAAATACTTCTTTATCTGCAAAACGCTGTACAGAAGCATCGCATAAAGGCATTTTTAACTCTGCGGCAACAGCTTCTGCCAATAAACGATTACCATTCCCAGAAATAATTTTCATCAACGCAACTCCGATATCAATAAGGTATTCATCTAATTTACTTTTTACTTGTTAATTCTGGTGGAGCAATAAGACCTTTATTCGCTCCATTAGTTAATGGTTTCTCATCACGCCCAGAAAAATTGCTGATTACACGCTTTACGCCCCCTGCGGCTTCTTCCCCAACAGCAGAACCCGTATCGCCCCAATATACATCTAAACTATGTGCAGGCACATCATTAATTTGCATCACTTTCCCTGCTTCTTTACCAGCTTTATCAAGAATATGCCATGCAATTTCAACATGTTGCACTGGATTCCCTCTGGTTCCAGCAGCACCATCGGTCACACTCACTTTACAATCAACAATATAATCGGCTTTATCTTGCTTTGATTGTATTTCATTTGATTTATCTTTTAGAGAAGTCACAAATTGTCTGGCAATCACAATATTTCCATCTCCTGGTGCCCCTGAGACCCCTTTGAAATAAATCTGAGCAGGGCGATTCTTTAGACTATGAGGGTCTTTTGCCATAACCCCAGCCTCTAACCCTTTTAATACATCAGTCACCATTGGGGCTGTTTGACTTGCTACTTGTGCCAAGATTGTTTCATTACCACTGGCCCAATCCTGTACTGAAACAGGCATCATATCACGGGTGGCAGCGACTTTCCCATCAGGGGAAATGACACTAAATTGTGGAGTAACGACACCATCCTTGGATTGGGCTTTCATCATTAAAAGCCATTCGCCTTTTTGTGCAGTCCCAACAACAGGAGGCATCGTCTGATCGGTCATGGCTTTGACCATATCTTGAGCCAAGATTGCAGAATCTTTTTCGGTTAATAACGCTTCTGTTGGCACTGGAACGATTAATCGTGCTGGCGGAGGTGCCGTTAATTTCCCCCCCGCTGATCCTTCTTTTTTCTCAAAAGGATGAGGAACCGTTACGCATCCTACCAAAGGGATCATCACCAATAAACTTAATCCTACTTTGAATAAAGAGGTTCTCTGAATATTTAACATTTATTATCCCTTTTTATGACAAGCAATCACTGAAATCTGGTGCCCCAAAACCCCTCCACCAGCGAGTGTCCGACGACGGTGGCTAAAGAAATGGGTTTCGTCCCCTAATGTATCTCTGCCTATCAAAGCAGCAATGGCAACACGTCGTCTTCTTAAACGATCAACGCAATAATGTCCTAGATCAAAAAGATATTGATCGTCAGTGACATGCTTAAAAAAGACACCTGCATGTGGATCTTGCTCCAACACTTGCTGCTTCATATCTTCTTTGACTTCGTAGCGTGATCCATCAATACAGGGGCCGACCACCGCAATAATTTCGCTGTTTTTCGCCCCCAAAGCTTCCATCTGTGTGATGGTTTCCTCTAAAATACCACCCGCAGCCCCTCGCCATCCTGCATGTGCAGCACCAACGATGCGACCATCAAATGTCGTAAATAGCACAGGACCACAATCAGCCGTCAAAACGCTGACTGCAACATCTGGATCATCAGTAACGCCGCCATCGACTTCACAACGATCGCAATTTTCTTTGGTAACATGCATGACTTTGGCACTATGTACCTGCATCCCGCCCCATAAATATTCATCAGACACCCCAATGTCTTGAGCAACACGATGACGATTTTCCTGAATATGTTCTGGCTTATCTTCGGTTTTAATCCCACAATTCAACGAAGCATATCCACCTTGGGACACGCCCCCTACTCGTGTAAAAAAACCATGTCGAACTTTATCTTTTAGCAAAGAGTGACGAATCACCAAAAGCTCAGAACTCATTTATTTTATTTCCTTATTTAATTCAAATGCAGGAGGTATCGGTAAATCAGCATGCATAATCGCCATGACTTTGAATAGATCACCCATTTCACTGGGGTCTATTAAGCGATACACAGCCTCTGCGATTTGTTTTTGTTCTATTTCCGTAGCACGTGCTGCCAACATTTTTGCTCTGACAAGTAACCCTAGTTGTTTTAAAAACTCACCCTGAGTTTGAATACCATAAGCCCGCGCACCTGTTGCTATCACAATTTCTTTTAATGCTAAAAAATCAATATGAGCCGTTAAATCTGCTTCACCAGGATCAATAAAAGGGGAAACTTTTTCCCCACCCGCAATGGCTTGCAACGTATCACCCCATACAGGGCTGGCATATCCATAATCAATAAACAACGCTGCCCCACCATCTTTATATATTCTTTGCGCTATAGTCTTGATAATATCTTGTCCAGCTTCACAGACCTCGACAATATCCCCTTCTCTCACGGGACGCTGAAAGATGGGAGCTTTCGGCAAATCGGCTACTTGTTTTTGGAATAATTGTCCTTGATATACATAATGCTCTGCCCATTCACCAGAACTTACTTTTACAAATTGACGAATAGGCAGGGCATCTAAAAACTCATTAGCCACCAAAATCATCGGCTGAGAAGGAATTGAGTCAATGGAATCATACCAACGCACGGATATATCTGTATGATGTGCAATGGCTTGTTTTTGTATTTGCCGCAACCGTTCAGAGGTTTCGACAAAAATAACCGAACAATTTTGATAAATATCAGGTGCAGCTTGGCGAATGACGCGCAACATATCTGCCATTAATGTGCCTTGACCTGGTCCAGCCTCTACTAACGTGATGGCTGAATCATCAGGCATAGTATGAATAACAGCAATAACCCACGCCGCAATTAATTCGCCAAACATTTGGGAAATTTCTGGTGCTGTTATAAAATCAGCAAAAGGATTTTTTTGTCCATAATAGGCAGCATTCGCAGCCGCCATAAAGTGATCCAGTCTGATGGGTTGACTGTTAGTCATTCTCGACGGTTAACCCTTTAAGTTTAGGAAGACGGAAAGATTGCCAAATAAAGAAAGATCCCGCAATAACCATCGGTATACATAAAATCTGACCCATTGTAATACCCCCAACAATAAATCCTAGGAAATCATCAGGTTCACGGAACAACTCACAAAAACTGCGTGCAATCGCATAACCTAGCAAGAAAATCCCAGACAGTAACCCTGCATGTTCACGAATGGATTTACGATAGGCTAAAATCATCATAATGCTGAATAATACAACCCCTTCCAACAGACATTCATACAGTTCAGAAGGATGTCTGGCACCCACTACATTCGGATAAAACATTCGCCATGGCAGCCAATCAGGGGCAACTCGTCCGACCAATTCATGATTAATAAAATTGGCAAAACGCCCAAGACCTAAACCTAAAGGAACAACTGTCGTTACACGATCAGAAAACCCAAGGAAGCTCAACTTATATTTACGGCTAAATAAGATCAGGGCAATAATCACACCCAACGCGCCACCGTGAAAGGACATTCCGCCATGCCAAACTTTGAAAATTTCCAAAGGATGAGGTAAATAATATCCAGGTTGGTAGAAGAGACAATATCCCAATCGCCCCCCTAAAATTACCCCAAGTGTCGCCCATGTTAGAAAATCATCGACTTGCTCTTTGGTTGCGACAATCGGGTCTTTACGCACCAAACGACGCACCAATAACCATCCGCAAATCAATGCCGTGATATATGCCATTGCATACCAACGAATGGATAATGGACCAATCTGTAACATCACAGGATTAAAATTAGGATAATACAATGGACCAAACATAAGCAGCTTTATCTTTCAATGAAATAATCAAAAAAATTATTTACAGGTAAGAATCTGATTTACGCAAGTAGTCGTGAATATATTGTCCTATTCCATCCTCTAATGATGTGAATGATTTCGTATATCCAGCTTTTCTTATTTTATCCATGTTGGCTTGCGTAAAATATTGATATTGCCCTTTTAACGCCTCTGGCATTTCAATAAAATCAACTGTCTTATCTACATTCATTGCACTACAAACCGCATATGCCAAATCTAGATAGGTTCTGGCTTGTCCCGTTCCACAATTATAAATACCGCTGATCGCAGTAGGATTCTCTAGGAACCATAAAATCATATCAACCACATCCCCAACCCAGATAAAATCACGGGCTTGTCCCCCATCAGCCAAATGGGCTTGATCAGATTTAAAGAGTTTGGGGGCATTTCCTTGGGCAATATCGTCAAACTTTACTTTGACCACTGAAATCATTTTTCCTTTATGATATTCATTTGGTCCATACACATTAAAGAACTTTAACCCTACCCACTGTGGGGGAGTAGGTTGTTGATTTCTTACCATTTTCAATATTTGCATATCAAAAACTTGTTTAGACCAACCATATAAATTCAAAGGTTTTAACTGATGAATAATGCTGTGGTTATCTGTGAATTCCGAGGCTTTATTCGCCCCACCATAGGTCGCAGCAGAGGACGCATAGATAAATCTGACCTGATGTTCAGCACACCATTTCCATAACTTCATCGATAAATCGACATTGGTCTGCCAAACCAAATCCCCATCACGAGCAGTGGTTTCACTAATTGCGCCCAGATGAACAACAGCGTTCACATTTTTAGCGGTCTTTAGAAATTCGTCTAAAGCTTCTGGCGCAATCAAAGCGTCTGGAGCATGCTTGGCAATATTACGCCATTTCCCTTGATCCCCGAGCCAATCCACGATAATTGTTTCTTCTTTTAACGCATACAGCTTTGCTTGTAAGCAAGAACCAATAAATCCAGTCGCACCAGTAATAATAATCATAATATGTTTCGAATACAAAGATTGTAAGTTAAAAACCAAAGACAAATTTACAAATTGCATGATACCTAGCTATAATGAATTATACTAGTCTCTATATCCACTTTTTTAACTGGGAATATAAATTATGTCTGATCCTAAAAAAATATTTGGCGACGCGTCAAAAGCCGCTGGCAGTGCTTTTTCTGTCTTTGGCGGAATCAAAGAGGAAATCTCTGGCATTGTCAAAGGACGCGTGGATGAAATTTTATCAACATTGCACCTTGTCCGCCGTGAAGAATTCGAAATTATGACCGAAATTGCCAGCCGCACCCGTTCTGCGCAAGAAAAATTAGAAGAACAAGTGCAAGTGCTCGAAGAACGCCTTGCAAAACTGGAAAATAAAAATCAATAAAATTGACGTTAACCATCGCTATTTTATTGAAAAATAAAATCAAGCCCGTCATCCTCTTTTTAAAAGGAAACCTCAAATGGATCTCATTGAATGGACAGATTTTGAAAAAGTCGTGATGGTTGCTGGCACCATTATTAAAGTCGAAGAATTCCCAGAGGCTCGGAAACCTGCTTACAAAGTATGGGTAGATTTCGGAGCCTATGGCGAACGCAAAACCAGCGCACAAATTGTCAGCCTTTATACAAAAGAAGAATTAATTGGCAAACAAATTATCGGTGTCATTAATTTTCCAGAAAAACAAATCGGTCCTTTTCGATCACAATTTTTACTGACGGGATTTGAAACAGATCAAGGAATCGTCATTTCAACCATTGAACGCCAAGTTCCCAACGGAACAAGAATCTCTTAATTTATAATTCATTAAAGGAATTTACTCATGGCAAATTTACCCTCTATTCTGTTAATTGGTTGCGGTCACATGGGACATGCAATGTTAAAAGGATGGTTGAAAAAAGGGCTAGAGACCTCGGTTATTGTTCATCGGCACACACTTGAGTTACCGTCACCGCATCAACATGTACAATCCACTGCCGAAATTCCCAAAGCGTTCAAACCCAAAGCCATTATTTTAGCCATGAAACCTGCCCAAGCTGCGGAAATTATCCCTTCTTTGGCACCTTGGACAAAAGAAGCTGTTATTTTATCTGTCTTAGGGGGGCGTGATCTTACTTGGCTGAAAAACCAATTCGGAGATCAACAACCCGTTGTGCGTGTTATGCCAAATACTCCATCAGAACTTGGACTAGGAATGACTTCTGTTGTTGCTGGCCCCACAGTAACCGACCAACAAAAACAACTTGCGGATGATTTATTGCATGCTGTTGGTGAAGTTGCTTGGCTCGATTCAGAAAAAGAAATGGACGTAGCAACTGCAATTGCAGGCTGTGGTCCCGCTTATATTTTCTTGTTGGCTGAATTATTACAAAAAGTTGGTGAAGAAAAAGGACTTTCAACAGAGTTGGCTCGCTTATTGGCAAGACAAACAGTTGTTGGGTCAGCAGCTTTGTTGGGCAATTCCAGTCAAGAATCCGAAGCATTACGCAAAGCCGTCGCAACACCAGGGGGCATTACAGAGCGCGCCGTTAATGTCTTAATTGATTCAAAAGCATGGCCTGATTCTTTATCCAAAGCCATTCAAGCCGCTGCTGATCGATCAAAAGAAATGGCTTCTTAATTGCAATCAATAGACTTATTGTGCTCAATAAGTCTTTCATAATCTTGGACGTATATGATGAATAACGAAGAACTAAACCTGAAACTTCTTAATAGTGCAATGAACATTGCTGCAGAGCAAGGATGGAACCAAATGTCTATTGTCGAAGCTGCACGACAAGCAGACATTCCCACTCATACAGCACGTCAACGATTCCCATGTAAATCATCTTTACTGCTATATTTAAATCGTTTAGCGGATGAATCTGCATTGGAACAAGCCTATCACGGACAAGTTGTGGCAGATTATTTATTCGATTTATTCATGAGCCGCTTTGATTTTTTCCAGGATTATCGAAAAGGGTTTATCTCTGCATTGCATAATTTACCTTTTAACCCTGCCCTTGCCGTTATCATGGGCGTTGCAACCCAGAACAGTATGAAGTGGATTGCAGAATCAGCACAAATTAAAACAAATGGAATCAGAGGACTTGCTTGTATCAAAGGATTAACAGGCATCTGGGCACTCAATATGCGTGTTTGGATCAAAGACGATACCGCTGATTTATCACAAACGATGGCATCCCTCGATCAAACCATTAAAAAAGCAGGGAAATTTTCACCTTATTTTGTCGTAAAAAATGACCATTTAGCACCAGAGAACCAGCCTGAACATCAAGATGAGCCCTTTATTTCTGAAAAAAATGAATAAAAATTAAAAAAATGCATTTTTCCTCTTTACGTCCATAAAGAAATCGTCTAAAAGTTGCTTCGTGACCAACGTTGGGGTGTAGCCAAGCGGTAAGGCAGCGGATTTTGATTCCGCCATTCGGAGGTTCGATCCCTCCCACCCCAGCCACTTAATCAGCATATATAGCTTTAACAATTTATATGCTTTATAGTCATATTTACTCCCTAAATTTTAACACTATTTTTATCCTATATAATCCGTAGACTCTATACTGATAAAAACCGTATTTAATATTATTATAATATATTATGCGTTTATTTCTTTATAAAATGCGTGATTATTTGCACACAACTAAATATTTAAAAATTCCCAATGAAATTCAACTTGTTATGTTTTTTTATTTATTATAAAATCGATATTGTCTCATATATGCATTGAGATAATATCGTTATATAACATTATGGTGATTAAAATGAGAGAACTTAGTATCGTAGAAATTCAAACCGTAGCTGGTGCTGGATTTATCAAAGATGGTTTGTCAAGCATCGGCGGAAATGTCGGAAATTTCGGCTATAACTTAATCAGCTCATATCTAAATGTTCAACTTCCTGTTCTAGGTAATGTAAACCTCTCAAACTTACTTCCTACCCTAGGAAAAGATGTTGGGACTGCTATCGGTTCCCAAGTCGGTGGACAAATTGAATCCACACTTACCAGCCTTCCATTAGTTGGTGGTGTAATTGGTAAAATACTAGGATAATTTCTTAAAAATGTATGTAAAATTAAATTTTACATACATTTTTAGCTAATACTGTTCATGATAATATCTTTAATATAATTGTTAATACCGTTAATATACCCACTTACTCTACTCTTTTTATTTATTGAAATTATCATGACAACTTGGTTTACATCAGACACACATTTCGATCATAAATCTATTATCACTTTGTGTAACCGTCCCTTCAACAATGTTGAAGAAATGAACCAAACATTAATATTGAATTGGAACAAGTCCGTAAAACCAGAGGACGAAATTTATCATCTTGGCGATGTTTGCTGGTCAAAAGATGCTTCCCCGCTATTATCCCAGTTAAATGGAAAAAAACATTTAATTATTGGAAATCATGACTCCAAAACTATTCAAGGAGCATCGGAATGGACATCCGTTCATCAATATAAGGAACTAAAAATAGAAGGAACTCATGTCGTTTTATTTCATTACCCTATAAGAGAATGGGCTGGATTTTATCGGGGCTCTATTCATCTATATGGTCACGTGCATGGTTCCATTGAGCCTTATGAAAATGCCTATGATGTTGGGGTTGATGTCTGTAATTTTGCACCTGTTGATTTACATTCACTTCTTAAAGAGAAAATAACTCCGTCGTAGACTATATTCTCATCAACTTAATATTTCATATATAATTTTATCTAATTTCTAAGTAAAATAGTGGCTTTACATCCAAAAAAATTCAATTTCAATTATCATGGCTATTTAATTCCTTGTGAATTATATCTCCCTCATCCTTTAACCAAAAAACCGAAAATCTCTTTATCTATAACCCCTGAACAGATTCTCAAAATCCGAGCTCCACAAAAAACGCCCCGTACATATCTGATTGCCGTTATCGAAAAACATGCAAGTAAGATCGTTCAGCATATAGAAACACAGCAAAACCATCTGAAGAAACGAGAAAAGCTTCAATTTATACAATCTGAAAAACATCTTTTTCTCGGAGAGTATTATCCTTTAAATATTAAAGAAAATATTCATTACAAACCCAATATCCAACTTATTGATGGTATACTAAACATCAATATACGCCAAGACACCCCACAAAAAATTGAGCGTCTTTTGGATAGCTGGTATCGCTTTCAAGCACTTGATCTATTTTTCGAACGGATTCTTGTTATAAAACCCTCCATTCCATGGATCGATTGGGAGAACCAGCCACCAATTTTGCGTATCAAAAAAATGACCAGTCGATGGGGCAGTTATATTAATCGTTCCCCCAGCATCATAACATTAAACCAACATTTAATTAAAGCACCCTTGTCTTGTATCGATTATGTCATCATACATGAGCTATGCCACGCAAAAGAGCTTAATCACAGCAAGAAATTTCATGCCTTAGTTGCCAAAATCATGCCAAATTGGAAAATCTACCAAGCACAACTGAAAGAACGAGCATCTTTATTGCTTTACAATGCTCAATCAAAAGCAGAAGATAAATAAATTAAAACGTTCATTTATTTTATTTTGTAGCATGAAAATTCAATTACCTGCTGGAATACGCTCTTTACGTGGTTTAACCTTACCTATTGCTTTTAATGATATTATCGCAGGGGTCTTAGTTTCAAGTGTGGCTATTCCTGTTGGGCTGGCATATGCAAATTTAATGGGTGTTCCTGTTATCATTGGATTATATGCCTGTATTATACCAGTTCTAATTTATGCGATCTTTGGGTCTTCACCGTTCTTAATTGTTGGTCCTGATACAGCCGTCAGCAACATCGTTGGGGTCAGCTTAACGGCATTTGCTTTGACAACACCTGATGCAAGGATCCAAGGTGCGGCAGCGATTGCTATTGGGGTGGGTATCGTCAGTATCATTGCTGGCAAATTGCGATTTGGATTTATTGCCAATTTTTTATCTCGCCCAATTTTAACGGGGTATTTAGCAGGTATTGGTATACAACTAGTCATTTCGCAATTATCAGTTATCACGCGTATCTATAGCCCCCCTGGCAATTTTTTTGAGCAAACTTTATTCTTCATCAACCATTTATCATCCATCCATTGGATGACGTTTGGATTGTCTATCATCTTTTTCATTTTTATTAGGGCTTGTATCTATTACAAATCTTCAATTTCTGCACCTATTATTACTGTAATCATTTCTATACTGCTTTCATGGGGATTTAGTTTAAATCAACATGGGATTATGATGCTTGGCACTTTACCTTCTGGCTTATCCAGCTTTCACATCCCCTCTTTTAATTTCCCTTTGACTGATTTTATTGAAACGATTATTGCAATTACACTTATCAGTTTTTCCAGTGGCATCATTACCGCACGAAGTTTCGCAGCAAAAATAGGCCAACAAGTCGACGGAAATAAAGAACTAATTAGTTTCGGGGTTGCAAATATTTGCTCTGGGCTATTTCAAAGCTTTACAGTCACAGGGGCAGATTCCAGAACGGCTGTTGGTATAAACTCTGGAGGGAAAACCGCACTGGTAGGAATCAGTTCAGCGATTACAATTGCTCTGATTATTACTTTTTTTGCTCATCCGCTCAGCTTTTTACCTTCCGCAATTCTGAGTGTCATTCTGATCTCAACCGCCATCAATCTTATTGATGTTAATACCTTTCGCTTCCTATTAAAAGTCAGTCACCGAGAAGCATTTTTTGTATTATTAACTGTGTTAGGTGTATTGTGGGTAGGAATTTTACAAGGTATTATTCTTGCAGTCTTTATCACTCTGCTACACGGCCTATCTCTCTCTGCCAAACCAAGAGACACCCAACTAGGGATGCTGCCCAATACCAAAGAACTTGTCAATTTACATTTAGAACCAACAGCTGTTCCTGTTCCTCATTGTATTATCTATTTGTTTGAAGCCTCTGTTATTTTCTATAACGAAGAATATTTTTCTAATCGATGTGCAAGTATTATCACGCAATATGACGAGCAAAAAATCCGTTGGTTTATTATTGATGCCTCTGTAATGACCCAAGGGGATGCAAGCACTTTATATGCTTTCAATCAACTTTATATTCTATTACAAAGCAAGAATATACAACTTGTCATTGCTGGAGGTCATTATGAATTTCGTAATATTATCTATAAAAGCGACCTAATTGAAAAAATAACTGGTAGGAAAATCTATCAATCAGTTGAAATTGCCTTAGATGAAATCAATAATCTATATAAACCACCTGTGGAACCACTAACTCATGTCTAAAAAAACATGTCTGTTTGCTAGTTATACGCGATCGACTATTCTGCCTAACGATGTAAAACATTACTTAAAAGCATTATATGATTGCGGATGGGAAACACACTTGGCTTTGTCTGGACAAACCATTTTATCCGAAGATACGGAACATTTTTGCAAACAACATCGCATTACCCCTCATCTACGTCCCAATGAGGGTCTTGATTTCGGCGCATGGCAAGCGTTAATGCAGAAGAACGTCACACGAGACGCAGACCATATTTTATTGACCAATGACAGCATCTTTGGCCCTTTATATCCTATGGAGACAATCTTTTCCCAAAGATTAAATCAGCCAATCGATGTTTGGGGAATGGTTGAAACTTTAGAAATTAATTGGCATTTTCAATCGTGGTTTTTATGTTTTACCAATCAAGCATTTCATCACGAAAAAATACAAGAACTATTCAACCTACCTTTTAAAGACATGCCAAAACCACAAATCATTCAAAAAGGTGAGCTTGGGCTGGGAAGAATATTACAACAAATTCCTAATTTTAATTATGTCGGGCAATGGTCAAAACTGAAGAAATATCCGCTGCGAGATCCTCGACAAACCAACCCAATGCATATGGATTGGTATAGTGTGATTGCTTCAGGTCAGGTACCTTTTATTAAAAAAGAAGTTATTCGCGATAATTATTTTGGGCTTTTCTGGCTGAATTATTATCGAACGCTGTTAAAAGATAATACTTATTTTCCTTTGGGATATGTTGATGATTATTTGAGACAGTTTCCAAATAGACCTTTACCTGTGGTACCAAAATGGAAACGGTTTTTATATTTAATCAGCACTTATGATACCAAACTGGCTTGGAAATATTTCCTAAAACAAGGGGTTGCCTGCCCTATCATAAGTCCACCTGGCAGATAAATAGCGTTGTGAATATTACTTCACTTCAAAAAAGAGTATTTTCTTTGAATCTGCCAAATTAGGTAAAATGCCATATCCATAATAATATCCGCCATTATAGATTCCCCACCCACCAAATGCAAAACGAGAAAAATTAGCTAGGATACCAAACGTGCCATCAATACTAATGCTTGGGGATAGATATGGAAAACGAGTTTCATTCCAAAGATCAATGTGACCTCCCATTTGGTTTTTGCCCCAATAATTGGAAAAAGCAATGATTCCTGTCCTACCATAAACTTTATTTTTCCAATCTTCGCCTGTTATATTTTCAGCTTTTCCCAATCCACAAAATGGATATTTCTGCATCCATAATGCCATTTCATCAGCGCGCGTTGCAACAGACAAACCATCAATGACGATTCTGCCAAGCGTTTGACGTCCAGGCGCTGGGTTAATTGTCTTTTGGGAAAAAGATCTCATATCCACCCCCACGCGATGTAAAGTCAAACTTAATCT
This sequence comes from Commensalibacter communis, assembly GCF_947179015.1. GTDB lineage: Bacteria > Pseudomonadota > Alphaproteobacteria > Acetobacterales > Acetobacteraceae > Commensalibacter > Commensalibacter communis. The sequence goes on along the minus strand of NZ_CAMXCM010000005.1, from coordinate 93,273 downwards.
AATCGCACACTGATAATAATATTCAGGGGCAGGATTTCCTGTTTCTGCATTTTGCCATAAATCAGAAAAATGCACACATTGGCTTCTAGGTTGAGAAGAAAAATAATTATTAACCCCAAGACTATCGTTGATCGCATATAAGAAGCAAACGCAGCCCACAATTATTCCTAAGGAAATTCGATTTATCTGTTGCATTCTGAATATCTTCATAAAAATCAACGGCTCATTTCCATAAAATCATATACTTGAAATATTTATGAGACAGAAGTTGATTGCGACATTTCTTCTTTTATTTGTCGATAATATTCCAATAATTCCTCAGCTTGACCTTCCAAAGTTGCTATTTGATCCTTATAAGGATTTTCATAATAATCGAATATAGAGGCTTTATCCAACACCTCTTCAATTACGTTCACAAGCTCTGAAACATCTCCTTTTAAAGAAACATAATTTCCATTTGTTCCATCAATTACATCTTCAGATTGACCACCCGGATGACTACAAATAACCCATACGTCTCTCAACAATGCCTCGCGAACAGTTAAACCGTAACTTTCTTTCCATTGCGAAGGAAATAATAATACATCAATACCATAAAAGAAGTCATCTTTACCTGCATCATCGTAAGGCGGGACAGTCATCACTTTCCCTTTTACGTTCCAATTGCTGACATCAATAGGAGGAAATCCCATATCAACTTTACTATCGATAATCTTTAGTTCCCAATCTGATCGAGATAAAGATTTGAAAGCCTTTTTGATAATAACAGCACCTTTAATGACTTCATCCCCAGCTACAAAACCAAATCTTAAAGGTGTATTTTTAGGGCGCTTTGGTCTGATTTTTTCAGGCCTTACGATGCCGTTACGATTTACTTTAATCAAAGATTCATTAACATCATTTGCGATATAAAGTTGACGATGTGTTTCACTGGGACTCAGTAACAAAGTAGCTGCTTGGATTCCCTGTTGCATCATCATCATGCGTTCGGTCAGATATCGAGATTCTGGTTCACATCTTTGACAAACCTGCAAGTCAATTCTCTTTTGGAAACAATATTGCCCATTTGATTTAACCATGAACTGACGATTACATAACCACCATGAATCATGTAAAGTAATGATGTAAGGGATATGCTTACTTTGACAGGCCAACAACATTTGTAAACCCATATTCTGTATCGAGTGAAAATGAACGATATCAGGTCTCTCAGCGGTTAAAACCATTTCAAACGATTCAATAGTTTCTATATTATTAAATTGCTGAGATGCGTGTACTGCTGGTGATAAATCTATAGAATAAACTATGATATTCTCTGATTGATATCTACATAAACCTCGTTTATCCCCTTGAAGAGGTCTAGTCGTAAAGACTGTTACTTCGACATTATTCGTTTCATGAATACGCCGCGCCATCTCCTCTGCGACAAAGGTAGCACCCCCAAACGAATATGGGGCATAATATACGTTAACAACTAATATTTTAAGATTTTTATTCACAACGGGCTGAGCATAACCAAACACTGGTTCAACTTGTCGAATAGTAATCTCATCAGGAGAATAGTAGGCAACAACATCATGATATGCTTGTAAACCTATCGTTTGTCTTATTTTAGCATTCTCAGCAAGATATAATATTTTTTCTTTCCACTCTTCTGCCGTATTCGCGAGCAGCCCATTCTCTTGATCGCGAATTATATCTTTAAAAGCTTGTCTTGGCGAACAAATGGACGGAAGGCCTAAAATTGATGCCTCCAAATATTTTATATTACTTTTTGCATCGTTGAAAAGAATAGGTTCCAATGGTGCAATGGCAATGTCCGCCTGGGCTAACAATTCTAAATATTGCTCATAAGATTGAGGAGGAATATACTTTATTTGATGAATACACTCTTGGAATGTAACGGGGAGTTCAAGCTCACCTATGATCCATAAACGTAGATTAGAATTATGTTTCAAAGCAGATAGAATACCGCTAGAAGCAATCAGAAAATCTGCATTATGCGTATTTGTACCAGACCCATATACAATTACAACTTCATCAGAATACTCGGATGTTTTTTTCTTTTGAACACTATTAGGATATAATTTCTGAGCAATACGCAAAGTGTCTTTGTCTAGCGCATTTTCAATCACACAGACTGTTCTTAATCCAGCTTGGGACATAACATCTGCCAAAGTTTTGGTTGATGCAATTGCACGATCACAAGATAACATTGTTTTACGAAATAAATCTGCACCAAAAAATAATAGATCTTTCTCTTCGGTTGTAAGATGGTGCATAAAACCGCATTCTGCATAACGATCTTGATCTACAATCAGATCATCAACCTCCCACCAGGGACTTAATCCTAATCGTTTTGCTTCATTAATTTGCTCTGTGACATTTGGAAACGCAGGAACACGATAAAATATAACTTCTTTACAAATTTGTAAAAATGATAACGTCGTTTTTTGTTCACGCCAATCAACTATCTTAACATCCCAACCCAACCGCTCTAAATGTTCCGCTTTTTGTTGAACGCGATACTTGTAACATTGTGGCAATGTCACTTCTGCTATAATTAGTATTAATGAATATTTATTTATCGAAAAATCATTAGTAAATTGATCTTGATAAATTCTATTTAACTTACCATCAGAATGATTTTTATTTGTAATTAGAGCATTACTTTCTAATTTAGTCTTTAATTCGTTTTTCTTAAAAGAAAGCTTACTTACTATATTTTTTGTTATAGGAAAACGAAATATAAATTTATTATAAATCCCTTCTATACCGTCTTCTCTATATATTTCTAATAACCGTTTTCTTACAACTTTTAATGGGTATTCTTTAAAAAATTTCCCTTTAACAATGTATCCTAATATTCTGACAGGTAACGTAATTTTCCAAGAAAGCGATTTTTTAATTCGAGCAATCAAAATATCTTTATCATTTATTTCACTTTGTAGGGCTGATAATTGTAAAGCAGATAATTTCAAACTATTTTTATAGCTATCCAAAATCTTATTTTGATTTTTATTATTCATTCAAATTTTCAACCTAATTAAAACAAAAAAAGCCAGCTACGTAAGTAACTGGCTTTTGAATAAAATCAAATATAATTATGATGATTTAATAGAAGGGTTACCAACATCAAACTGATTCACCGTCAAATCAGATACAGAAACACCTTCGACCGTAATGGTATGACCATTCAAATTCAATACTGCATCACCTTTATCATTGTTTTGAGAATTACGCAATAATTCTGCAAGGCTATCGCTATCAAGACCAAAATTGTAAAGCGCAATTTTGTTATTACTTCCAGTGTGTGAAAAATCTTTGATAAGCGTTTTTCCGTCTTCAGAATTATTTTTATCAAACATAAAGAAGTTATCACCAGCACCACCAGTGAAAGTAGAGTTCCCTGTTCCACCAACCATCACATCGTTGCCAGAACCACCAGTAGCTACAAAATTGGTGCCACCGCCCCCAACAATTGTATTTGCATAAATGGATAATCCAACTGTTGAACCAGAAGCATTCAATGTCTCATTACCAGCGTCAGCAACAAACAAACCTGCATCATTGCCAGTAGCATTCAACGTATAATTCAATTCATTAGCACCAAAGCCAAGAGCCTGGCCTTGTGTGTTCGCCAAAGTATTTCCTTTACCATTTAAGAAAGTAAGGGACTGACTTGCATTAATTGTATTTGAGTCACCTTGGACAATTTGTAAGTCACCTGTTGCTTGAATAGTGCTAGATAAACCACCCGCCATATGGTTCATGTTAGAATCGTTAGACCCATCAAACGTATAGTTACCATATGTACCACCTTCGATCGTACTACCACCACCAACAGTGACTACGTTGTAAAAACTGGTATCACTAACTGATGCACCTTTATTGATATTAACCGTTGCATGGTAGTCCTTGTTACCCCCACTCAAAGTAACACGATTTTGTGCTGTGCTGCTTTGGGACGCGATAATAGTATCTTGTCCTTCTGAGTTAACTTGGTTACGAATTCCTGATGTAATATCGATCAGATTTTTACCAGTAGATGCATAAACTGTGTTGCTACCACTACCGGTAATAATTGTATCATCCCCACTGCCTGTTCTGATATCCCAATTACCACCGTTAACAGTATTTCCTTTAAAGTTAACATTATTGCTGGCGTGACCGGCCGCAAGTTTTCCGCTTTCTTGACCTGCTTCATAAGTAAAACCGCTATAGTTACCAGCCACGACACTTACATTTTGGTTAGCATTCATTCTTGCTGAGTTAATAGTAACAGCATCAGTCAAGTAGTTTGCGTTTTCAGGATCAATAGCAAACATTGCATTCAAAGGATCCTGAGTATAATTGTAACCACCAACCACTATGTAATCGTAACCGTTACCAAGATTATAGGCACCGCCCGCAGTAATAACACCGTATCCAATTTTATCCGTAGGCGTTTCCGAATCTTCTGGATTCGCAAGTAATTTGTTATTCTGATAATAGTTTTTAATATCTTCACTAAATTGTTGCGCCAATCTAATGGCTTGTGAACCATCTAATGTCACAGATATGGCGCTATCGCTTCCGCCAACAACAGTTATTCTCTCACCCATTTCTACTTCACTCTTTATTTTTCATTATTACAATTTTTGTATTTTTTTATAAACATTGGCATGCTTATTTTTAATCTATACTATATACATGCATAAATATCAATATCAAATCAAACAATAACTTAGTCATTTTGGTAACTAAGTCATTGTTAGCAATCCAATAAAATTACGCAGTTTTAACGCTAGGGTTTCCAACGTCAAATTGATTTACCGTTAGATCAGCCACAGAAACGCCTTCAACCGTAATCGAATGACCATTCAGATTTAATACTGCGCTACCTTGTGCATCATTCTGTGAATTATGCAACAATTCTGCAAGGCTATTTGTATCAAGACCAAAATTGTAGATAGCAATTTTATTGCTACTTCCGGCATGTGCAAAATCTTTAATAACAGTATTACCGTTTTCAGAATTATTTTTATCAAACATGAAGTAATTATCACCAGCACCGCCAGTGAAAGTAGAGTTCCCTGTTCCACCAACCATCACATCATTGCCAGAACCTCCGGTCGCTACAAAGTTTGAAGTAGCACCAGAAACGGTATTCGCATAAATGGATAATCCAACCGTTGAACCAGAAGCATTCAATGTTTCATTACCAATATCGGCTACAAATAATCCTGTGCTATTACCACTGGCATTGACTGTATAATCAGAACCTTGCGCACCAAATGCAGCCATTTCTCCACTAATGGTGATTGAGGTTTTGTTAAAAGAATTCAAAAATGTCGCTTTGCCATCAATTGCATAAGTATTGCCATCACCGTGAACAACTCTTACGTAGGCATCAGCACCGCTCGCATTGATTGTACTATCGGTTCCGCCTTGATACGTATTTTGACCACCATTATTGAAAGTAACTTGCCCATCGACCCCACCGGTAATGGTACTATCTTTACCGATTGATAATTTATTTTTACTACCATTACCGCCATCCAACACTAGCGCACCGTCACCAAGAGTAATGTCAGAATTCGAACCATTTACGGTTACTGATTGATAGTTTGATGCACCAGTAATGGTATCTTCACCTTGCAAATACAGGCTATTAACACCAGTCCCTAATTGAATTGTATTTTTGCCTGTACCTGTATTAATTCTGTTATTGCCATTTGTTGTTGCAATAGTAGCATCACCGTTACCTGTATAAATAGTCCAAGCACCCGTTTGATCCGCACCGTTGAAACTTAAATTGCCACTTGTATTTACAATTTGTCCAGATTCGTTTCCTGCATTATAAACAATGCCAGACTTTCTGCCCGCTAACACATCAACAAAGTTGTTATTAAAACCATTATTATTTAATACTACTGAACCAGACTGAGCATCTGTACCATCCGCCACAACTATATAATCATATGCACTTGGCAATTGATACATACCAGCTTCTGTGATAATCCCAACAGGAGTAACCCCCGTTGGAACATCGGGGTTACCAGAAGCGGTTCCAATATCAAAAGCTTGAGCTTTTCCTGTTGCAATACCATTATTAATGTCATTTTGTAACTGTGTCACTGCGCTTTCATCACGCTTAGTAACATCACTATCTAAGTTTATAACATTTCCATTTGCACCAGAAATTGTAACTGTAATGGCCATTTTTTTATACCTCAACGTAAAACTTGTTAACTATCTCTTGCTTTATGCCTTAGACTTCATAATGAACCTTTAAGTGCATTATTCAATGATAAGGTTTACAAATCAAGAATAACCCTACTAATCTCAACATATATATTTATAGATTGAGATTAAAACTTAAAATAATCTTATTGTTACTTTCTAATCTTCGTTTCAAAATCAGTCTAAAAATAATATTCAGTTCGATATGGTTATTTTCTCTCATAACTCCTACACATCATATGAAAAAACGCACATAAAAAGCAATCTTTTTGTTAAAGCAACCTTTTCAAATAAAATTTTTTTTATTTATTTTTACATTATATGTATTTAAAGTCACACCATTATAACAGATCAAACCGCAATTAATAGAACAAAATTAACACCGTGTGGGAAACATTATTATGACTCAGGTTCCTTCCTCTTTGGATGCCACTTCTTTAAAAGAAATGTTACATTATCAGAGTGAGTATTTCTTTTCGTCTTTTCCCACGTCACTTAATAGTTTACATCCTCATCAAACATTTTTGACTTGGCTTTTAACAAAAACACATCCTCAGAAAATAGCAATTTTCGATAATACAGAACAGGGTACACAGGCATTTTTTTGCAATTTAGTACAATCACTTACCATAAACAGCGAATGTTATAGCAATATAAGCCAGTTCAACAATCCCCTACAAATTAATACGCTTATCCCTCTAACGCCAGAGATAGATTTCACCGCGTTTTCTGTAATATATATAGATATCAGCAATGACATTATCAAGAGCAACCCCCTTTTATCATTTGCAGAACAAAGCATTCCAGCAGATACAACTTTCGTTTTTAATAATTTATATTGTCAAAATTCGATTGCTAAACAAAATCGTTACTTGATTAATCAATGGAAAATACAATATCCGTTTCTAGAATTCTCGCACCATCAAGGATTAGTAATCTTACATACTGGTGTGCCAACATGTAAAATATTGAATGAATTATTTGCCTTAAAAAATACCCCCAAACTAGAATATGCTTTTAAAAGGCATTGTGCTGTCATAGATGAATATTGGCGATTAAAGCTTAATTCCAATATAATAAACAACATAAATACAAAAAAGCAGATCGTAGAAGCAAAAACAGAAACATATCTCTTACAACAAGATGTTTACTATCGTGAGAAAGCACTTCAAAAGACCGTCGAAAAGAGCGAAGAGACAGCACAAGAAAGAATCTCAGCTTTACAAGAAAAGCTAGCGGCGCAACATAATCAACTTAACGCATCAACCCAAGAGCTACAGAAATTTGACGATGCTCTTCGTCAATTCACATTGTGGAAAGAGAATACACAAGAGAAATTAAAAAGCATCGAATATTTATTAGAAAAATACCGCTTTATTACGTTTTTTTTTCCAAAGAAACTACGACAACTTCTGACCTTTTTGCCTGCGCCAGAACTTCCTTTACCCGACAAAGAGCATCGTAACATAGATCCTTTAATTCTAGATAGCGCCATTGAGTCCCCTTTAACTCGAGAAGAATCTGTCCATCGTCCTTGTCACATTATCTTTATTGCTGGTGAACCTAATACCCCTGGTGTTGTTTATCGTTGCCATCGTAATGCAGCAGCATGCATCATGGCTGGACACAAAGCCAAAGTTATTCATGCTGCTGATATTTCCCCCCAAGATATTGAGTGGGCAGATATTCTGATCCTATGGCGAGTTGAATTTAGCGGTCACATTCTTGGAATTATTGAGTTGGCAAAAGAATATAATACATTAACCGCATTTGATGCAGATGATATCGTCTTTAAGCCTCACTTTGCCTATATTGAAATTATTGATGGTATTCGCACTATTGGTACGACAGAAGCAGAAACATCTCGTACCTTTGGAAATATGAAACAAACCCTGATGCGCACTGACTTTGCAGTTGCCACAACCCAAGAAATGCGCGTGCATATGGCGCAAGAGCTCATTCCAAAACATGCTGGCCCATTGGTATTTACTCTACCTAATATTTTTGATGACGACTGTGTGCGCATTTCACGTTTTTTCAGTCGTATTAATAAAGCTCACAAAGATGATAACTATATTAGAATTGGTTATGCTTCTGGCACACGCACCCATCAGCGCGACTTTGCTTTGGTCATCCCTGCCTTATTATCAATTTTCAAAAAACGCCCTCAAGTCCGTTTAGTTTTATTCAGAGAACCTGATAACCATCGCCCTATTCTTCATATGAATGAATTTCCAGAATTGAATGATTTCCAAGATCGTATTGAATGGCGTGACACGGTTCCTTTAAAACAACTACCCCAAGAGTTAGCACGTTTGGATATTTCCATCGCACCCTTGGAAGCGGATAATGTGTTCTGTAATGCCAAAAGCGAGCTTAAATTCTTTGAGGCTGCATTAGCGAATGTTTGCTCTGTCGTATCTCCCACAGGGCCGTTAACGCGATGTATTCAACATGAAGTCACTGGCTTTTTAGCCAAGAACACAGAAGAATGGGAAGAATATTTACTAAAACTCATTGATGATCCTTCTTTACGCCAACAAATGGCGCGAGATGCTTATCATGACGTTTTATGGAATTTCAGCATACAGCGTCAGTCGCATCTATGCGATACAATGCTTTTAAGCCTCACAGGAGAAAAAGGGGCTGCGCAAGCAATGGAAACAATAATCGCACGCAAAGAGTATAAAAATCTTAGTATGCCCATCATTCCAGAAAGCGAACTCTTATTCGATCATGATGCTTTACAAGAAGCCGAAGTAACGGTTGTCATTACGTCTTATAATTACAGCCAATTTATAATCGAAGCAATGGAATCGGTTAGAGCACAGACATTAAAACATATCGACATGATTATTGTCGATGATGGCTCTGCTGATGATTCGGTTGATCTGATTATCGCTTGGGCAGAAGAGCACAAGAACCGTTTCAATCGCTTGCAACTTCACCGTTCCCTCAAAAACACAGGGCTTGGCGGTGCAAGGAATATTGGCATTGCAGCAAGTGAAACCCTCTATTCCATGCAACTTGATGCAGATAATCGTTTATTACCTAACACATGTGAAAAGCTTTTAGAAAAAATTAAAAATACTGCAATTGGATATGCTTATCCTCACTTGCGTCATTTTGGTGCCGGTGAAGCAATAGGTGGGCACGTGCCTTTTCATCCGTTACGATTGACCGTTGGCAATTATATTGATGCCATGGTGATGTTAGCCAAATGGGCATGGACAGCAGTAGGCGGCTATTATGTGCAACGCGATGCAATGGGTTGGGAAGATTATGATATTTGGTGTCGTCTGGCTGAATTAGGTATTCAAGGCACTCAAGCAAAAGACGCTATAGCTGAATATCGAGCCCATTTTTCTTCTATGACCAGCACTGTCACTGAACAAACATACCATAAACCCAAAGTGACGTCGTACCTTGCCGAACGACACCCTTGGATTAAACTTGTCTTGCCCGAAGAATCCCCATGGATCAAGAAAAAGAACAACGAATAAATGATCAGCCTATATTCTTGTAATATAGGCTTTTTTATCAACTAAAGAAAGATTATCTCTGTTGAAAAAAATTCTTTTCATTGCACTCATATTGTTCCCTTTTTCCGTTTTAGCACATGCACCGCAATTTGCTAATTATCCTGTTACAGAAATTTATTCTGGGATAAATCATTCCGCTATACCAAATCAATATTACGATAATAGCTTTTCTGAACGCCAAGCTGCTTTGGAAAACGAAAAAGTAAATTATGCAGGACATTATATTATTTATACAAAACAATGTGGAAAAGATTGTATTACAACTTATATTACTGATGTCAAAACAGGGCAAGATATCGCCAGTCTAGGCAACGCTTATAAAAGAGATAAACAATATCCTCAATTCTCAATTGAACACAAGTCTGACAGTAATCTTTTAATTATCTCCAACCCTAATCCCTATCCTGCTCCACCGCCACCTTACTCTAAAAATAAAGAGAAAATCCAGAGCGTTACATTAGCTTATTGGATGATAAATCAAGGCAAATTGTTAAGACTGAATTATTATGACTTTCACCAAATAGAACAAAACAAAGCCGATTTTGATCAATACTGCAAAGAGTTAAATAAAGATAAACCCTTTAGAGGGACTTCGGATTTTTTATGCATTTATCCCAACAAAACCATCAAAGATATACATGAAAAACTGAAAAAACATTCATCAATTAGACATTTTCTGAAATATCCTCTCCCAAAAATCGGGAAAACACGATCATATGTATTTAAAAATGATGGGGATGACCTAGGAATATCTTACGAATGGTTTTTTCACAACAATTTAAAAATTATTATTAATCAATTGAGTGTTGGCAAAACAATTTATAATATTACTCAAAACAACGATATAATAACCGTTCAAATCCATACAGAGCAGAAGCATAACAAAATAAATTTCTATAAATGATGTTAAATTTATCGTAACGAAAAAATTAAAACAGATAATCATCAACCAGTTAATAAAAATACGAGACTAAAATGTAATTTTTATATATATTAGCAGGTAATAAACATTATAGGGAGATTTTCGATGAATCTAAAATATGCTTTACTTGCTGCTGTTGGTTTTAGTTGTTTAACTAGTGGTGCTTTTGCTATTACCCCTGCACCTCAACCACAACCTCAAGCGATTACACCTCAAACTCAGCCCCTTTCACCTCAACAACTTGAAGTGGTGAAACAAAATGCAATCGCTGGAAAAGATTTAGCCAATCAACCTAATATGACCCCAGCATTATTAGAAACTATGAAATTGAAAGCTAGCCAAGGTGACGTTCAAGCTCAAAGCATTTTAGGGCAAGTCTATCAACATGGAAAATATGGGGTAAAAAAGAATCTATTCACAGCCAGAGATTGGTATGAAAAAGCTATCAAACAAGGCAATGTCCCATCAATGATTAACCTTGGTGATATGTATCAAAAAGGAATGGGCGTTCCAAAAAGCTATACAAAAGCCAGAGAACTCTTTGAACAAGCTGCTGCTAAAGGCGATGCAGTTGCCCAATATAACCTTGGTGTTATGTACCAAAACGGTAGAGGCGTTAAAAAAGACGGCCAAAAAGCCATTGAATGGTATCAAAAAGCATCTATGCAAGGATATGGTGACGCATTTAACAATACAGGCGTTATTTGTGAGCATGGAATTGACGTTTCTAAAAGCAAAGAAAAAGCTGAAGAAAACTACAAAAAAGCTTGTGAATTTAAAAGCAAGCAAGGTTGCATAAACTATAAAAGATTACACGATAAAAAATAAGTGATCTATATATAGATTAATATTCTACACTGCAAAGTCGCCTTGGCTTTGCAGTATTTTTTTGCCTTAAACATTCTTTCATATATTTTTAATCAGTGTTATATAACGTTTTCCTGTCTTATTCAGGTATAATTTTAAACTGAATTGAAATACAAAAAATAAAAAAATTGTTGGTTACACTCATTTCTCTACACATCACGTCCTAAAATTTTTTGCTCTCGTATTAAGAAAATATTACGTGATATAATTAAAAAAAAGACAATAATGTAATAATCTCATATATAATAACCAGCAGTATAAGAAGGAGAGAGTTTATGAATTTTAAATATGCGTTACTTATTGCTGTTGGATTAGCTTGTTTTTCAAATAATGCTTTTGCCGCTCGTCAATATTCACAAGAAGAAATAGACTTTGTAACACAAAAAGCTAATAAAGGCGATGCTGCGTCACAAGAGGTTCTAGGAGAAATATACCAAACTGGAGATTACGGCCCTGAAAAAGACCCTTTCGCAGCAAAAGATTGGTATGAAAAAGCTGTTCAATTAGGCGATGTTAATGCCATGAATAACCTAGCTAATATGTATAGACATGGTGATGGTGTTCCACAAGACTATGCAAAAGCAATAGAACTATTGAAAAAAGCTGATAGCCTTGGTAACAAAAAAGCTGCCTTTAATATAGCTGTAATGTACGAAGATGGCGAAGGTGTTCCTAAAAATATTTCAACAGCTATGGATTGGTATAAAAAAGCAGCCAATAATGGCAATAGTCTAGCAATGAATAATTTAGGTGTCAACTATCATGATGGACTAGATGTTACCAAAAACATAAACACAGCCAAAGAATATTTTAAGCAAGCCTGCTTACACAAAAATCCAAAAGGATGTGAAAATTATAAAAAATTAAACAATCAATAATTACTTATTTTAAATCTTTATACTGTAATGCAATGTAATCTTTACAGTATAACCCCTTAATTCCTCACCCCTCTGGCACATTCTCCAACAACTCATTCACCCAAATCGTGGCATTGCCGTCAGAAGGTGCACGCCAGTCCCCACGAGGAGATAATCCTCCACCAGCAGAGACTTTGGGAGAATTTGGCATCGCAGAGCGTTTAAACTGACTGAATGCAAAAAATCGTTTTAGAAATAATTCTAACCAATGCCGAATTTCAGATAAGGAATAAGCCTTCTTTTTCTCTTCTGGAAAACCTTCTAACCATGTACCTTGTTGGATATCTGACCAAATAGAATAAGACAAAAAAGCTACTTTTGAAGGTTTTAATCCATAACGTAATATATAATATAAGTTAAAATCTTGCAGCGCATAAGGGCCAATTTTTTGCTCAGTACTTTGCAGAGTTTTACTATCCTGGGATGGAATTAATTCTGGTGAAATTTCGGTATCTAGAATCCGTTGTAGAATATCCCCTGCCTCATCAGAAAAACGCTTAGATTGAATGACCCAACGAATTAAATGTTGTATCAATGTCTTAGGTAACCCACCATTCACATTATAATGCGACATTTGATCGCCAACACCATAAGTACACCATCCCAAGGCCAGTTCTGATAAATCCCCTGTACCAATCACAATGCCATTATGATGATTGGCTAATCTAAATAAATAATCTGTCCTTAACCCTGCCTGCACATTTTCAAAAGTCACATCATAAACAGCTTGCCCCTCTGCATAAGGATGCTTCATATCTTTTAACATTTGTTCAGCAGCTGGGCGAATATCCAAACATTCCCATTGAATGCCCAAGGTCTCCATCAAAGCCTCAGCATTCTGCTTAGTTTCAGAGCTTGTCCCAAATCCTGGCATGGTATAGCCTAAAATAGCATCCCTACCCATTTGAAGCTCGTCAGCAACTTGAACTGCCACTAATAAAGCCTGTGTGGAATCAAGCCCACCTGAAATCCCAATGACCAGCTTCTTTGCTCCAATGGCTTGGATCCGTTGCTTTAACGCAGCAACTTGGATCATATAGGCTTCAAAGCAATCTTGTTCTAATCGGTGCGCATCTGAAGGCACAAAAGGAAAGCGTTCCAAAGGTCGCTTTAACCCAAACGTGTCAAATGAAGGTTTCAGTGTAAACTCAATCGTGCGATATCGATAACGCGCAGATTCATTTTGATGGAAACTGCCCATTTGCAACCGTTCTTGACGCAAAATATCCAAATCTATATCTGCAATTAAACAATTTTGCCCTTCTGGGAAACGATCACTTTGCGCCAGAATCTGACCATTTTCTATGATTGATAATTGTCCATCCCATGCAACATCCGTTGATGATTCCCCTTGCCCTGCTGCTGCATATAAATAGGCACAAATCCCTCGGGATGATTGAGCTTGGCATAATAATGTGCGTTTTTCCGCTTTGCCAATGGTAATATTACTGGCAGACAAATTCGCAATTACCGTAGCCCCTGCAATGCAAGCATGGCTGCTGGGAGGAATCGGCACCCATAAATCTTCACAGATTTCAACACCCATTACAAAATCAGGATAATCAATGGCGGTAAAAAGTAAATCCACTCCAAAAGGCACTCTCTGCCCCAATAATAATATTTCTTCTTGTGAAATATGCTGTCCGCTAATGAACTGACGAGCTTCGTAAAATTCACGATAATTGGGTAAAAAGGATTTAGGAACGATCCCTAAAAGATGCCCTTTATGCATTACTATGGCACAATTATATAATGCAGCTTTGAATATAATCGGAGCACCAATGACTAAAACCGAAGTTAACTCTTTTGTCTCATCACAAATTTTTCCAATAGCTTTGACGGTTGTTTCGAGCAAAATCTGTTGTAATCTGAGGTCTTCTATAGAATAACCTGTCAAAGAAAGCTCAGGGAAAACACATAACCCAGCCCCTTCTTGGCTCGCCTTTACCGCGAGCTCGATAATATATTGAGCGTTCGCAAAAGGATCAGCGAGTTTCACAGGAAAATTACATGTCGCCCCTCTTAAGAAATTATGTTCATAAAGAGAATAAAAATTTTTCAAAAGAAGCGCTCCTTGAAGGCGTTATAAATTAAACTTTATATAACTTAAACCAAATAATTAACGAAATTTTCCAGAACAATTTTTTTCAATTTGATTACTAATCAGCACCCATATCAATAGAACAAGTGAATATAGCCCATTCATCATTGTCAAAGAAATAGGCAACCAGTCAAATAAATAAGATGGTAGATCACAAGGTTTATGAGGACGATCGGGCATTTCCATAAAGCGTGTTGCTAAATCTTGAGTATTGCTTGCAACCGCATAACATTCTGGTAACGGGCTGGCCCACCATCCTTCTTCTACACCAATATGAACAAAGGATAGTCCAAGACTAGCTACTAGAACCAAGACAATGATCGCTTTTGCCCACGGAACCAATGCTCCACGAGCCATTAACAACAATATTCCTGCAGCAATTAAAATACGATAGGGCCAACGCTCCAGCAAGCATAAACCACAAGGAGCCATATTCCATATATTTTGTGCCAACCAAGCAAATCCCAAGGCAAACAGACCTGCAAGAATCATCGAGATTCCTACAAGATTATTAATATGTTGTCGCTGTTGATAAGACACAAAAAAAACTTTCAGAATATAATTAATCGCAAACCGTTACATTTTACTATAAAACTAAGCAATCCAACAATTAGTAAATTGATATGAATCATATTATTTATAATAAATAAACCGTTATACATAAAAGCTTAATGCTTTATTTATTATATATTCTGTATAATCTTAATGCTGAGATTGAATAGAACGTTCCAAAGATTGCTCTATATCATTTGGCGCATTTTGCCCCGTTTGCCCTGTTGTCGAAGTTGATGATGGTTTTACGACGAGTGGTTTACTATCTATCTCACCAGCACATCCAGCAATACTGACATTATAAAGAGGATGCTCAAATACAGATACCCCGGGTTCTGCCACAAAAATCCACGCATTAAACGGATTCATAGGCAATTTGCTATCTTTGATAGTTACAAAAGCCGCACTATCTGGTGATAGATTCTCAGGTCTGACAACACACTTGCTAACGGAAATGGTTAATGTTTTATATTCTGCAGTTCCACCGACAGGAATAGTCAATGTCGTAACGCTAGATTCCAATTTATTCAACACACGAATTTTTGCTTTGGGTTGGCTATACCAAACATTTTCTGACACAGATTGTTTAGCATTATCAGATGAATTATCCGTAGGAGCCGCATTGGCACTTATCCCACTGATTGAAAATAAACACATCAATAAAACAACAGAACGCTTTTTCACACCATTGGACTCCGTAACTGATCCACTATTTGTTTTAATATATTCCGCATCGCCTGTTCATCGACCCCCATAATCATCGCATCCTCAAAAGAGTCCTGCATCATTTGCCGTAGTTCTGCATAATTTTCATTTAAAATTTTAATTTTTTCTTTACAGGCAACAGGCTCTTGATTCGATTGAACCCATATAGGATACTCGACCATTTGATAACTCCTTATTCTAATTTTGAAGAAGGAGCTGCCTCTCCTGTCGATTTATTATCTGATTTGGTTTTATTATCGGTGACAGAGAAAATAAATTTACTCAGCAATTCTTGCAGACTAATAGAGCCTTGAGTATGGCTTAAAAATTGTTCAGGTTTCAAAACCGCATCATCCCCACCAGGTGAGAGATCAATATATTTCCCACCCAACAAACTGTCACTGGTAATCACTGCCGCGGTATCGACAGGTAACCGAACATCAGGACGCACTGTAAAGGTAACCGTCGCTTTAAAGTCTTTAGGATTTACTTTTTCATGGGTCACTTGACCAATCGTAACCCCCGCCAGCTTAACATCTGATCCAACACTTAGTCCGTCGATATGTTCAAACGAAGCTTTTAAAGGGTATCCACTGTCTTTACTCTGCCCATGTCCAATAATGGCAAAAACAACACTGGTCAGGAATGCTGCAATAACAACAAACCCTGTAATGAGTTCAAAAACTTGTCGTGTGTTTTTTGAAGAAGTAACAACCATTATGACTAAACTTTACCTATTCTTCTGGAGACCAGCTTTCGTAATCGCCAGTTGCTTTTGCCCGTTTCCCGCCATCATAATCGCTGCCTTGTGGATGATATGCTTTGGCAGTACCTGTGGCATTAGCATGATATGATGCTTGCCATGGATGGCGTTTTGAAACAGGAACTGCTGCATCCGCACCATGGTGCAACCACACCCACCATTCAGGAGGAACCGCAGAGGGATCCTCGCCTTTTTTATAAATAACCCAACGCTCATGACGGAGCTCCCCACCGCCAAGGCGGTTTTGTTTACGAGATTCGTAATACGAACGCCCGTCCGCGTCCTTGCCAACCAAGCGTCCTTTAAACATCGTGTGAAGGCGTGTTCCAAATGTTGTCATGATCCTAGTTCAGTATATACATCTATTAATAACGATTATTTCAAATTCTTGTATAGAATTCTCTTAGGTAAAAATATACCCTTTTCATCAAAAAAGAGCAAAAAACTTTTTTAATTAAATTTTTAGTCAATCATTAACAATAAAACTTACTTATTATAAGGATAATTGATTTTAGCCTTATAATTAAGCGTTAAACCTTCGTTGTTAAGACCTAAAGTGCATCAATAACATCCTTGTCCTAATATTATTTTAGTATAATAAATTTTATCCACAATATCCACTATATCCATAGGGCTGTATAAATATTTACTCCATTATCCTGCTTATATTTCATATAAAAAGTGGTTAGACTTTATCTATTATGAAAGCACAACATCTTTGGAATGGCGTTAGGATGCGCAATCTGCAAACTGCGATTGACCCCGATGCACCTTTATATTCTATAACAATCCCAGAAGATTGGGAAAGCAACGCAGCAACGGCGATCCTTCAACTATGCCCCGAGCATCTGTTAGATGTATCCCCTATCAAAGCTCAGATTTTAACGGCAAATTGGTTATTGCCTCTTTGTGAGCAAACCGATCAATTCACCGTGCAAGATTGGGAAAAGATCCTATTACAAAGACAGGCTTGTCCGAATGCCAGCATTTGGAAACATGACACAAGCCAAAAATTAGGAATTACAATTAATCTGGCGGCTTTTGCTTCCGCTGAGACTGGGTTTGACGCCCAATCCTATCGGCATGTATTGCAAATAGCGGTTGAAACGCTGCGCGTTTTATATAGACAGCAAGCCAATTTCATTAATGGCGAACTACCCTTCTTAGAATTAACAGAGTCTGTGCATCCTAAAAATGACGATCAACAATTAGAGCTGCCCCCTCAACCGAGCGCTGGTATTCTTTACCTTTCTAATTTAGATGCGTGTTTGGCTCAACTTGGCTTTGACTATGACAGTAATGACGGCAGAGATATCGCCTGTTGCTTAACCTGTTTTGCTACTTTATTAGCCAATGCTGGATGTGGTGCTGACTTCTTACCTTTATCCCCTGATTGGAATGCGTTACCAGAGCTTGCTTCAACCGCCAAAGATATCTGGGCATTGGCTTCTGATGAGCCACAATCTCGCTTGGAACGAATTGATACCAGCTTTTCTTTACCTGGCAACTCAAGTGACCTGTTGCTGGGATCAGAAGCATGTGGATTGGCACCAATTTTTTCCCCTTTAAGAGAAGATGGTTTCTTAAATTTCAGTACATTAGCCAGATTGGCCCATAAAGGATTAACATTAGAATCAGCTTTGGCAGCCTCTCTTGCTGGGGAGCAAATTCTAGCCCCACCTTCTATGCAAGCCCATTATGCTATGCACCAAGCATTGGCAGGCTTTGTAACCCATATGCCTGCAAGACCGCATCAAATTACCTATCCTTTGTCAGCAAAAGCAATGCTGACCCGTGGAACGAAAGTGCCTCTTCCTCCACGTCGTAAGGGAATTACTCAAAAGGCAAGTATTGCTGGGCGTGGACTATTCCTACGCACAGGGGAATATGAAGATGGAACCCTTGGCGAAGTCTCTATTGCTGCAACAAAAGAAAGCGCAATGGTCAAAGGGTTATTAGAGAGCGTCAGCCAAGCTGTCAGTATTGGTTTGCAATATGGCGCCCCTTTGAAAGAATATGTGACGCAATTTGCCTATAGTCGATTTGGAATTGCTGGCACCGTAGAAGGCGATCCCAATGCTTTATATGCAACCTCCTTTCTTGATTATAGTTTCAGAGTGCTGTCAGACGTTTATTTAAATGAACCCCTTGCCGATGCGCCCAATAATTTACATGTTGGTGAGGATATGGTTCCTATGCTACCTTTGGAATTACCAGAGGATGATGAAACTCCTCCTTCTTCACCGCATCCTCGTAATCGCAAATTCAAATTGGTTAGTTAAAGGAAAGCATTATGCCAACCATACAAGAACGCCTAAAAGCATTAAAAATTATTCTGCCAACCCCTGCTGCACCCGTAGCAAATTACGTACCAACCGTGCAAACTGGAAATAGTTTAATCATTTCTGGTCAACTTCCTTTAGTCGATGGAAAATTGTTCGCAACAGGATTATTAGGCAAAGATGTTGATGTCGATGCTGGTGCCAAAGCAGCCCATTTTTGTATGATCAATATTCTTGCACAGGCTCAAGCGGCATTAGTGGATCTGGAAAAAATCAAAAGATTGGTTCGCCTTGGTGGCTTTGTTGCCAGTGTTCCAGAATTTACTCAACAAGCCGTTGTTATGAATGGTGCCTCTGACCTTGCTGTTGAAGTCCTTGGCGATGCTGGGCGTCATGCACGCTCTGCTTTTGGAGTGGCTTGTTTACCCATGAATGCGTGTGTCGAAGTCGAAGCATGGTTTGAATTAAAATAGTTTAAACTCTATTTTGACAATTTAAAAAGCCCTTTTATCATCACGATAAAGGGCTTTTTTATTGATAACAATCATATTAATCAAATTGCATTTCTGGTGGATCTTTTTTAAACATATCCGTTAAAAATGCTAGATAAATAATACCAAGACATAACCAGATTATACCCAACGTA
Organism: Commensalibacter communis; assembly: GCF_947179015.1. Taxonomy (GTDB): domain Bacteria; phylum Pseudomonadota; class Alphaproteobacteria; order Acetobacterales; family Acetobacteraceae; genus Commensalibacter; species Commensalibacter communis. The sequence goes on along the minus strand of NZ_CAMXCM010000005.1, from coordinate 73,751 downwards.
AATGCGAGTTTATCCAGACTAATAAATAACCAAAAAGTCGTTCCTAACCCTATTATCGGAAAAATAAGATAAGAGAGAAATTGTAATCCAGAACGTTGTTTTTCTCTGACCCAAAAATGATTAATGACCGATAAATTAACAAATATAAACGCTAAAAACGCCCCAAAATTAATAAAAGACGCAGCGGTTAACACATCTATTTGAGTACCAATCAACGCAATCACACCACATAAAAGAATATTATTGGCAGGTGTTGAAAAACGATTATTTAATTTCCCAAAGAAATTCTTTGGAATGACGTTATCTTTCCCCATCGCATATAATAAACGTGACGCACTTGTTTGTGCAGAAACACCAGAAGCAAATTGCCCAACCACTAAACCGATCAGAAAGAATGAAACAAACACATCCCCACCAATTTTTTTTGCAATTTCCATCGCTGCGGAATCAATATGTTGAAACGCAAACGAAGGATGCGCCAATTGCACAAAATAAGAGGTAACAATGAAAAGAGCACTGCCTGCCAACGTCACCAAAATAATCGCTCTGGGGATTGTTTTTTGTGGGTCTTTTGTTTCATCAGCAAGTGTCGTAACCGCATCAAACCCAAGGAATGAATAACAAGCAACTGCCCCACCGGCCAAGATATAGGATAAATGTGCATGCTCATTCCAAAATGGTTTTAACGAAAATAAGGGCGTTGTGCCATCCGTTGTTACATAGTGAATGCTCAAAGCAACAAATGCCGCAATTATTAAAATTTGAATAATCATTAAGAGACTATTCACACTTTTCGCAAATTCTAATCCAATAACATTAATCACCGTTGTCACAACGATAAAAGCAATCAACCAAATGCTCAAAGAAATACTTGGAAACGCGTCATGCAAAAAAGAAGCCCCAATCAGCCAGATCACCATCGGGATAAAGAAATAATCTAGTAAAATAACCCAACCCGCTAAAAACCCTAGTTTATTACTGATTGATTTACGAACATAGGTATATGAAGACCCTGCAACGGGATAGGCTTTGGCCATATGGCTGTAACTTAATGCGGTGAAAAACATCGCAACAGCAGCGGCCAAATAAGCCATTGGAACATTGCCTTTGGTTTCATTGGCCAGCTCTCCAAATGTTCCCAAAACAATAATGGGGGCCATGTAAGCCACACCAAATAAGACCACCGCTGCTAATGAAAGAGTTCGTGTTAAATGAGGCACAAGTTCTTTTCCTAAAAAATATATCGTTTAAAAAGAAGTCCAAGAATAATTAGGAAATAATCCAGTCTGAATGCTTGGCATGATGTTGTTTTTTGTGACCCGTTATTTGCATTCTGCGTTCTTTTAAATAATTAAATTCAGTTTCAAATTGAGTCATATGTTTAGGGTCTATCGTCATTCTGATGTGACATTCCTCACGACCAGCCTCGCACAGCAAATGCCCCATGGGATTGACCATGCAACTACCACCGTGAAAAACTAAATCATCATTTCCATGACCTACACGATTAGTCATCACCGCAAACATATGATTCTCTTGCGCTCTGGCCATAATCGCTGTGCGGTGGGTTAACCCATAGGGGTCCATATTCCCATTGGTAACGATCAATAATTCTGTTCCTAGCTCTCCTAATGCACGGGCAGATTCAGGGTATTCAATATCAAAGCAAATCAAGAACCCAATTTTAATGCCTCGCCATTCAATGCAACTATACCGATCCCCGGCATCAAAAATACCATGATCCGTTAGCCATAAATGCGTTTTACGATAATAAGCAAGCAGACCATCCTCTGGGGTAATAAACACGGTAGTATTATAAAATTTACCCTCGTGTTCCTCTGCCATGCCAATCGCAGTGGCGACATTCTTTTCTTTGCAAAGTGTTTGTAATGTTTGAACATGAGAACCGCTCAAAGATTGTGATATTGCTTTTAAATTCTCGTTGGTTGGAAAACCACTTAAATAAGTTTCAGGAAACACCAATAAATCGGTTGAAGCTGCACAATTCATTATGGCATGACATGCTTTGCCTAAATTATACTCAGGATCTCCGTCCTTACATTCTAATTGGACTAATTCAATTTCTATCATCTTAATCTTACTATTTTACTATAATTACAAAATATATAATTTTATAATAACAAACTATCTTTCTATAATAAGAATAAAATATAATATTTCAAAAGTAATATTAATGTGTAGCGTATGCAACATACTATATGATGGAAAAAATCAGATATATTTTGAGGTTTTGACTTGTTTATTTTTAACTAATTGTAGCCCTGCCTTTACGTTCAATATCAACAAGGCAATATTAATGCCACCTACTATCAATTCAATTATTTGTATAAATACAAAAACAAGATCAAATTGTTCATGAATTGCAAGATACCGCAAATAAAAAGCACAAGGAATTAAAATCACCAAGCCATTAAATACAATAAAAGGCATTCGTGTTTTCTTCTTTTGCAGAATAGGTGTTTGCGACTTCCCCGCCAATTTAAATCCTGTTCCCCCCACGATCATCAGTGCAGGAATAAGCAAAATGAAGCCATAAGGAATGCAAGATTTAACATTTTTTATATAGTCAACATTACCCATCAACTCTGTTATCACTGTTGAAAACCAAAAGATCAGCAACATCAATAAAGCAATGGCTCCAGCAATCCGATGTGAGAAGGATAACAGAGATTTTTTGGTCATTTCATCGCCTCACTTTTGGTTATCATCTGTGTTAACACATTGACAGTACTATCAATATCATGAGGGTTTAGATCTTGAAAAATAGTCGTAGCCATTTTATCCCATTCTATATTAATGGCATCAAAGGCTTCCTCGCCTAAGTTTGTCAGCTGAAACAGAGATGATTTTTTATGAGCTGGATTATGGAGCTGTTGGATATATTCCAGCTTCAACAGCTCATCAATGGTTCGTTGCACTGCTTGACGGGTTAACCCCATCAATCGAGCAATATGTGGCACCGTTAATGCTGTATTTTCCAACCGTATTGCGCCCAACACTTTCCATTTAGAGGTCGTCAATCCATGCTCAGCTGCCAACTGATCGCCGATCAAGCTGATATCGTGATAGGCTCTGAAAAGTCCAATAATAATTTTATTTTGTTGAGATATAGTTTGCATTGTCATAATGACAACAATTTAACAATATGACAATATATTGTCAATATATTGTCATATTGTTAAATTCAATTAATTTGAGTTTAAACCATAAACTCGACTTCCTAATTTTTCTTTATACAAATTTTCATATCTACATACTTCTTTACTACTCATCCCTTTTGGTAATATGAGTAAAATAGAAAAAGTAAAATTTAAATGCTGATTTTCATTTTGTTCACAAATAGTCTTTAACTGCTTGTTACCACCATGTTTTGTATAAACATAATCCGTCCATCGTTTCCACAAACCACCTTTATTACCATAAGCAGAGCCAATATATTGTTTGCCATTAGAATTATCACAAATTAAATACACAGCACTAATACTCGATAAAGCATAAAACCAATCTTTATTTGCGTCTTGGTTTTGAACCAACCGTTCTAACTGAGCAAAAGATAAGATAATATTATCGTAACCTGGAAAATTACCAATATAGCCAGGAGGATAAACCTCTATCAGTTGTTTTTTATTATGTTCATTAAGATATTGATGCCACCTTAATGTAGCTTTTCCCCATTCAACAACAACTCTGAATTTTAAATCTTGAAAGATTTTAACTTCTTCAAGTTCATAGAAAAAACTATTGCTCGGCGTTAGCGTGACTTGCCCGACTTTGAAAACGCTCCAAAATAAAGCTTTAGTCCCATCTAAACCTACAAAAGAAATAATATAATCTATATTCTTAAAAACCGCATTTGGTTGATCCTCTTGATAGGCAAAAAGTGATTTCTCATCAATATAATTCTGAGTTACCTTTCTATACTGCTCCCGTGAATCTTTATGTCTAACATATTTAATTTTATAATTATGTTTAAAAAAATCTGGATCATAAGCTGATATTAAATAACAAATATCAAGCATTATAAATTACTCCATTGAATTACTTTGAACTTTATATATATACATATCAATAATCAACATTATACATACCATAAAAAAACCCTAGAATTAATCATCTAGGGTTTTTCATACATAATTTAAAAAATAAATTAATGATTTCTCACAAAGAAGGGTTTTAACTTTACCAGAAAATCAAATACCATCATCAATGCCCCACACGCAAAGAGAATATCACCAAACATTCTCATCCATTGCCAAAGAGTTTTAGTGTCATAGAATGAAAGGCTTCTTGCGAAATTCAAACCATGTTCGTAAACAGCATTTAATTGTGGCCAGCCCACTGGGAAAAATGTTAACCAAGTCCATAAAACAAGGGCAATATTAAATAAAAATAATGCAATATATCCCCATCTCTCTATAAACGGATATTTATTTCCAGCGGCATAACGTAGACAGAAATAAATCATGCCCAAGCCTAATAATCCAAAAGCACCAAACATTGCAGTATGTGCGTGATTAAGCGTCAAAGACGTTCCGTGTTCATAATAATTAGCAAGAGGAGCATTAAGAACCCCGCCCCCAAAAATACCAGCGCCAACAAAATTCCATACTGCTGCGGCAATAATAAACATATAAGCAAGCTTATATTGAAATTCATTATGTTGATTAATAATACGATATTGATCGACAGATTCGATAACTAGCAATACTAAAGGCAACACTTCGATAAAAGAAAACATACTTCCCATTGGGATCCAAATAGAAGGTTCACCCGCCCAATACATATGATGCCCCGTTCCAATAACACCACCAAGAAAGATTAAAATTAACTCAAAATAAACCGTTCTTTCAGCTAATTGACGGGAAACCAAACCAATACCCATCAGCAAGTAAGCAGTCACGCAAGCAGCAAAGAATTCAAAAGATTCTTCAACCCATAAATGCACAACCCACCAACGCCAAAAATCATCCATCGTATAGGATTTTCCAACTTCAAACATCGGAATCATGCCACATACGTATAATAAGGCAATATTTACAGTAGAAATCCAAAATAAATGTTCAAGGCGAATTTTACCGACAAAAAATGACCTCCGTGCCTCCTGCCAAATATGTTTATTTGGCCAAAATGCACGAAAAACAAGATAGCTCCATAATAAAAGCGCGCCAAAGAAAGCATATTGCCAACCCCGACCAAGTTCTAAATAAGAATTCCCTTGGTTTCCTAACCAGAACCATAATTTAGGCATATATCCCATAAGGCTGAAATAATTACCAACAACGATACCAGCAATTACGACGACGGAAGCATAAAATAGAATATCGACCAGCACCCCTTGAAATTTTGCTTCTTTACCACTGACAATTGGACCAAGAAATAATCCCGCTCCTATCCACGAAAAAGCAATCCAAACAATGGGTGTTTGCAAATGAATACTGCGTAGAAAATTAAAAGGTAAATATTCCCCGATCGGAAAGCCATAAAAGTCAGCACGCTCTGAATAATAATGGGCCATTAATCCGCCCATTAAAATTTGTATTAAGAAAATACAACCTACAAATATAAAATATTTTCCAATTTTTCTTTGACTAGGGGTTAAGCTGTTAAATCCTGAAATAACTTGATCCATGGCTCCTTTGTCTTCACCAGATAACCAAAGTTTATTAATTAAAATAACAAACCCAAATCCTGCAAAAGCAAAGCAAATTCCAATCCATGTCCATATGAAAGTAGCAGAAGTCGGTGTATTTCCAACAATTGGCTCATAAGGCCAATTTTGTGTCCACGAAATCGTGCTGTTTGGACGATGCCCAACAGAGGTTAATGCTGTGTAAATAATAAAATCAGACGTATTCTTTGCACCAACTGCATCCAAAGATCTGGCGCGGGAATATCCTGCCTTTGGATCATCTTTGAGTAATTGTTGAGACAATTGCTCTCTTACAGCGGCGATTGCTTTGGCAAAAGGAGGTGCAACTTTTACATCTTGCTGAGTTAAATCAACGCCATGCAACATAAATTGCATTTGTTTTTGAATACGAAACTGTTGATCCTCTGGCAGCTTTTCATAAGAATTATTAAATTGTTCCTGCGCTAGATAATTCTGAGTAGCATTAGCAAGCTCAACCAAAGCTAATGCGGTATAATCAGGACCAAACATTGACCCCATACCATATAAGCTACCATAATCAATCAAATCTGCTCTTTGAAATCCTTGTTTTCCAAGATATATATCATCTTGGGTGATTATAGTATGATTGTCTAGAGAGCTGATCTTTTGAGGAATAGGCGGAGCATGATCGTAAGTATAACCCGTAGCCCATCCCATTAAAATAAAACAGCATAAAGCTGTAAATAATAATATCCATTTCAAGACTCGGTTAACGGGATTATTGTTTAACCGTTCGAGATCTTCTGATGTCAGATGGCTAATGACACCATTTTTTGCATAGTGCTTCATTTGTTTTCTTGAATTAAAATAAATTAAACATGTATTATAAATACACTTTTAAATTATCATAATTTTTATAAAAACAAAGCTCTTTCTTTAAAGAGAAATCAATTATTTATGTAGTATTGTAATTTAATCAATAAAAAAGGATTGAATAATTTCAACCCTTTTTAAATATTCTATAAAGGAAAGCTTTCTCTTGCTAATGTTGTCAAAGCAACAATGCCAGGAAGAGCCTTGCCCTCAAGCCACTCTAAGAATGCTCCACCAGCGGTGGAAACATAAGACATATCGTCGATCACACCTGCATGTTTTAAAGCAGAAACTGTATCTCCACCACCAGCAACACTTTCCAACTTGCCAGCTTTGGTTAATTTCGCAGCTTCTTGAGCCACAGCGTTGGTTGCTTTGTCAAATGGTGTAAATTCAAATGCACCCAACGGACCATTCCAAACCAATGTTTTTAGTTCAGCAAGTGCTTTATTCAATAACTCAACCGTTTTAGGACCAACATCCAAAATCATTTGGTCATCAGGCACTGCGTTCACATCGACGGTACGAGTCGCTGGGTCATTTTTCAATTCAGCTGCAACAACAACATCCACAGGAAGAAGGATTTTACATCCTTTTTCTTCCGCTTTTGCCATAATATCACGTGCTGTATCGTGCATTTCAGCTTCTTGCAATGATTTACCAACCTTAACGCCCTGAGCCGCAAGGAAAGTATTTGCCATTGCCCCACCGATGACCAACACGTCAACTTTAGCAATCATATTGGATAAAAGGTCAAGTTTTGTAGAAATCTTAGAACCACCAACGATCGCACCGACTGGACGTTTTGGATTTTCCAATGCACGGCTAAGCGCATTGAGTTCATTTTCCATCAAACGACCCGCAAAAGAAGGAAGATATCTTGTAACGCCTTCTGTTGAAGCATGTGCACGATGAGCCGCAGAGAACGCATCATCAACATAATAATCTGCTAATGAGGCCAAATCTTGCGATAAAGTTGGGTCATTCTTTTCTTCGCCCGCGTGAAAACGAGTATTTTCAAGTAAGAGAACATCGCCATCTTTCATTGCACCCACAGCTTTTTCGGCATCTGGGCCAATGCAATTATCCGCAAAAGCAACTGGTAATTTTAGAATAGATGCCAATGCTTCACCAACTGGACGCAAAGACATTTCTGGAACCACTTTCCCTTTAGGACGGGCAAAGTGACTACATACAATAATTTTAGCACCTTTTTTCACAAGTTCTTGGATCGTTGGTGCTAGACGCTCTAATCTTGTCGTATCAGAAATTTTGCCATCATGGACGGGGACGTTCAAATCCCCGCGCAATAAGACTTTTTTACCTTTACAATCGGCAAGATCATCAAGCGTTTTAAATGCTTTTTGATCAACCATGATTATTTGCTTCCTAACAATACTGCTGTATCTGACATACGGGTTGAGAAACCCCATTCATTATCGTACCAACCAGCAACACGGATCATTTTACCACCTTCGATAAACCCTGTTTGAGTTGCATCAAAGGTTGAAGAAACGAATGTATGGTTGAAATCAGAGCTTACCAATGGTTCGTCATTATACGCAAGAATACCTTTTAATTCACCTTCAGCAGCTTTTTTGAAATATGCATTTAATTCTTCGATTGATCCAGGAATTTTGCTTGGGACGAATTCTAATGCAACATAGGAAACATTAGGGGTTGGAACGCGAATAGCAATCCCGTCTAGTTTTCCTTTTAATTCAGGAATAACCAAAGCTACAGCTTTTGCTGCACCTGTTGTTGTTGGGATAATATTTTGAGCAGCAGCACGTGCACGATGTAAATCTTTGTGCAATGTATCGACTGTACGTTGATCACCTGTATAAGAGTGAATGGTAATCATGCTACCAAATTCGATACCAACGGTGTCTTGTAATACTTTAGCAATCGGAGCAAGGCAGTTGGTCGTACAAGAAGCATTAGAAATCACAGTCATATCGCCTGTAATCACATGTTGGTTCACACCATACACAATTGTTGCATCAACTTCTTTACCTGGTGCAGAAATCAATACTTTACGCGCACCTGCCTTTAAAAGCTCACCCGCTGCAGCTTTGCTTGTAAATAAACCTGTACATTCCATCGCAACGTCCACACCTTGTAGGGGAAGTTTGCTTGGATCTCTTTCTGCAGTGATTTTAATCGGACCAAAAGTTTTACCTGCATGCTTGATGGTCATTGTGTTATTTTCAACCGTAATATCTGCAGGAAGACGACCATGAACGGTATCATATTTTAATAGATGTGCGTTTGCTTCTGCACTGCCGAGATCATTAATTAATACAACCTCTACGTCCGTACGGCCTTTTTCAATAATACTGCGTAGTACTAAACGACCAATACGACCAAAACCGTTAATTGCAACTTTAATAGCCATGATTATAAAATCTCCTTAAGATATATAAGTTACTTAGAACTTAAAAACATGTTCCGTAAATTTATCAAGCTTTCAATATCATACTCAAATTTTGAAAATCCGTCACAATTTTTTAATGAACTAAAGGTTAAAAATTGATATTTTTTTATCATTTGAAAATTCTTGATTTTCTAGAAATAAATTAATCTGAGAGCCTTATTGTAAACTTGTCAATAATTTTTTGATTGAAATCGAAAATTATAAAGCAGAGCCATAGTTACACGTTTTTTTTACAAATAGAAGATTGTATTAAATTTTATAATTTCTTATGATGGTAAATCTGTGTGTAATTTATGCTGGCATTGATAAATTATTTTTAATTTCATGTTTATTTTGCAGGCAATCTTCTGTTTAATATGATAAAAGCAAAACTCTAAGTGCATAACTTAACTAAGCTCCTCTTTTTATAAAGCACTCTTCAGTCAAGATCGTTTGTAAATAGTATAAAACATGACCAGATATTCTCAATTCATTCTCAGCACCAGTTGTCTTTTGATGCTGGGTGCTTGTCAACTTATTGACCAAAGAACCTTTAACCCAAGTGCGGGACGCAAACCTATTCCATATGTTCCACCCGCACCCCCTGCGCCACCGCCGCCAGCACCGCCGATTGAAATTGTGCAAGGCACACCTTCTGAACAATGGGCCAAACCTTTAACCAGCTTGGTCAAAGATGCTCTCCAAAGAAAATCAGATGCAATGTTTATTGTCACGATTTTAACCCCAATTTCTCAGAGCCCAGATACACAACAAGAACAAATGCAACAAACAATCCAAGAGAATGCTGCAGATATTGCCAAGGCCATCGTTAAAGCAGGGGCAAAACCAGAGCAAATCCATATGGTTGCAAAAGCAGAGGGTTCCGTTCAAAAAAATGTGGTTCAAGTAACCATTCAATAATATACTATTGAATAGTAAAGAGCTTTACATTGTTATGCACGTTGGAAAAAAGACTTTATTATCTTTATAGGAGTAAGCTTCAGTGACAGAGCATGCGAGACCAGCGCATCCTTTTTACGCATATTGTCAGACCGCATTACAAGAAATCGAAGAGCAAGGACGTTATCGCCGATTTACCTCGTTAAGCAGACGATCCTCGCAATATCCTGTATACGATCAAGGAAACATCAAACAATCTGAAAAACCAGTAACGGTATGGTCGTCCAATGACTATTTAGGAATGGGTGTCGAACCCGAAGTCATGAATGCAGCCATCTCTGCGATCCAAGAATATGGTGCGGGTTCTGGCGGAACCCGTAATATTGCAGGGACACATCCTTTGCATGTAGCTTTAGAAGCTGAATTAGCTGATTTACATGGAAAAGAAGCTGGCTTATTATTCGTGTCTGGCTATGTTTCGAACCATGCCAGCCTGCAAACGATCTTGACCAGCATGTCTGGCGACTGGATAACGTTTTCTGATCAGCAAAACCATGCCTCTATGATTGCTGGAATCAAAGGCGCTAAAAATTCGCAATGTATTATTTTTAAACATAATGATTTAACCGATTTAGAAGAAAAACTTGCCTCAGCACCCGCATCTGCACCTAAATTGATCGCATTTGAAAGCGTTTACTCAATGGATGGGGATATTGCTGATATTGGCGCAATTTGTGCATTAGCACGCAAATATAATGCACTGACCTACCTTGATGAAGTTCATGCGGTTGGATTATACGGCAACCAAGGTGGTGGTATTTCTGAACGAGATCAAGTCGCAGATCAAGTCGATATAATCGAAGGCACCTTAGCCAAAGGATTTGGCGTTCATGGTGGATATGTGACTGCGAAAAAAGAAATTATTGAATATTTAAGGTTGGCTGCTTCTGGCTTTATTTTTACCACTGCACTGCCCCCATCGATTGTTGCCCCAGCCCTGGCCAGCATCAAGCTGGTTCGCCAACAGCATTGGCGGCGCGAGAAATTATTTGAACGCGTTCATACGTTTCAAAAGAAACTAAAAGCTGCTGGTATTCCCTTTATACAAACAGAAAGCCATATTGTGCCCGTCATGATTGGGGATGCTGAACGCTGTAAAGAAATCAGCAGACGCTTGTTGGACGAATATGCTTTGTATGCAACCCCGATTAACTATCCGACCGTTCCAAAAGGAACAGAAAGGTTACGGTTAACGCCTAATCCATTTCATACTGATACCATGATGAATGATATGGTTAACGCATTAAAAGCACTGTTATAAAATAAAAAAAGCGCCTATACTCTTTCGAGTTAGTCGCTTTTTTTAACTCAACCCTATCAAGTAATTAATTACTTTCAGCAGGTGCAGCAGATTTATCTTTCAAAATCGTCTTTAACGTATCATAGCTGACCGCACCAGGAATGATCTTAGACGCATTAATCACCAATGCTGGCGTTCCATCAATGCCCAAGTCACGCAATAATTTAACATTGTCTTCCAATGCTTGCGTTACAGAGGCTGCTTTCATGTCTTGGACTAAGCGATCACCATCAAGCTTTTGTTGTTTAGCAATCGTTTTAATAGTGTCTTCAGTAATTTCTTCTTTTGAATCCATGATTGCTTTCATCATCAAAACATACCCATTTTGACGCGCAGCAGCAGCAATGGCTCTTGATTGAAGCTCACTATCTTTTCCAAGAATAGGAACCACTTTAAAGATAATTTTTACATTTTTGTCATCTTTTGCCAATTGAATCAGCTCAGGAAGCACTTTTTTACAGTAAGGACAACGTGGATCAAAAAATTCTACGATCGTATTTTTAGCATTTGGATTGCCGATAATTCCGTCGGTTGGTAACACATTGTTCAGAACATTCTTCTTATCAGCAAGTGTTTTCGTTGCAGATTCTGCTTTTTGTTGTATTCTGGCTTTCTGAGCAGAAACGACGGCATCTTCTAATATAGTAGGATCTTTTTTTAACGCATCACGAACAATAGAAACGATTTCTTTGCGTTGCTCTGGACTAAAGCTATTCGCATTTTGCGCATGAGCAGAAAGCGACGTAAAAGCTACACCCGATAATAAAGTAAGGGATAGTGGCAAGTAAAAATAGCGCTTTAACGGCGACAATATCATTAAAAATCTCCTAGAATGGGTCAGTAAATTTATTTTAAGTTATATAACATTATACAGGATTATCATTGTTATGTTATAAAAAAAAACTTATCAATAGAATTGGTATTCTATTTACTATTTATGGTAAATTTTAAACCTGATTTTTATCTGGTTATTCATCGGAGAGCAACCGCGTGTCTAAGCGTCATCATACCTTGTATAGTCATTCTTTTTTTAAAGCTTGCACCTTTTTAAAACAGCCTGTTCATTCCTTTCAAACCAGCAATAATTGGTTAAAAAAAACAGGAACGATTGCCTTATGCTCGATCATGGCTTTGTCTGTCACTGCCTGTGGTGGTGGCACGGGGCATAAGCCTTTAAAAAACAAAGCCATGCAAGATCGAGTCACTGGATATGTCGGCAGCATCGCTGCGGATGAACCCCAAGCAGCAATGGTTGCTCGAGATGTTTTGATCAGAGGTGGAAATGCTGCTGATGCAGCCGCTGCACTAGGGTTTGCACTGACTGTAACCCTTCCTTCTCGTGCGTCTTTAGGCGGTGGTGGTGCATGTGTTGCATATCGTCCAGAACAACCTGCTCAATCTTTCCTTTTCCTTCCTCAACCAGGGGCGATCAAAGGAAATGCCGACCGACCCGCTGCAATCCCAATGATGGCACGTGGATTATATTTACTGCAAGCCAGCAATGGTAAAGCTGATATTAACGATATTTTACAAGTAACCAGTAATTTAGCTGCCAATGGCGTTACTGTGTCCGATATTTTTGCAAGTGATTTAGCCTCTGTTCAAGGGCCTTTATTCCAAGACCCAGCCATGCAAAAATTATTTAGTCGCAGAGATGGTGCAACTTTACAAGCGGGTGACATGCTATATCAACCTCGTTTGAAAATTATTTACGATCGCTTAACTACGGCTGGAATTTCTGATTTATATATTGGTTCTTTGGCACATAGTTATATTCTCGGTGCACAAAATGCTGGTGGTGGATTAAGTGGCACTGATTTCCGAAATGCCTTACCTGCCACAGCTCCTGCTTTATCCCTTGCGCTTCCAAACAAAGAAACACTTTACCTCGTCGCCCCACCTGCTGACGGTGGTCTGGGTATGGGCATGGCATGGAAAGTGCAAAGCAACGCTTTGACCACTTCTCAAGGAACGGTTGCCTCTTGGCGTGCCAATAATCCAGTCTCTTTCAGTAAGAAAGATATCTTAGCACAAGAAGAAAAAGCACAAGCGTTGCTGAATGAAGGTCAAGCTGGGAATGGAACATTGCCATCACTTCCTGCATCTACCTCCTTTACCGTGGTGGACAGAAATGGCGAAGCAGTTTCTTGTGCCTTGACCATGAATAACTTGTTTGGAACAGGTCGTATTGCAGGGACAACAGGCATTGTCATGGCTGCTTCTCCGAATGCTGCTCCTCAACCATTATTAACTGCAGCCATTGCCACTTATAAAAATCGCTTCCTTGCTGCAATGAGTGCATCTGGGCAAAATGATGCCGCTGCCGCTGGAGCAGAAGCCTTAAATAACTTACTCAGTTCAGGCAAAAATACAGAAAACTCTGCGATCGCACATCCAAATACACCACAAGGACGCGTGAATGCTGTGTATTGTCAAGATGGATTACCAGGAAATACCAACAAATGCCGTGCTTATACGGATCCTCAAGGTGCAGGATTGGCGTTGAGTAAACGATAAATAGTTTATAATTTTATGCTCTTTGAGAATGTCACTTTCTGCAAAAATGAAAGTGGCATTTTTTATAGTTATAATGTTGAAATATTCTAGTTTAACCTGATTTTCTAAACTTATTTAAGAGTTATATTTTTTAAAACTTTAGCAAATTCTGCATCGTTAAATTATTGCATTCAGCATATTGATACCTATATATAATCAGATATTAAACGACTATTATTATTACACTTTGGTGTATTATTAATGAGACATGTAAATCCCTTTGTTTTATATTTTTGCAAAATATCAAAAAGAAATCTTCTCTATTTCTTAAATAGTGAATTAAGACTATACTCTATTCAAAATATATCGTGAAATATCCAACGCTCACGGTCTTAAAATCTCTTTTCTTTGAGTAAGATATAATCGTCAACGTTAATAACAAAAGAGCATTGAATTAAATGGATAAAAATAAAGCATTAGATGGCGCTTTGGCACAAATTGAACGTGCTTTTGGTAAAGGTTCCATTATGAAAATGGGTGAGAAACCATCTATTCAAGTGGAAACCATTTCAACTGGATCTATTGGACTAGATATCGGATTAGGAATTGGTGGGGTTCCCAGAGGGCGAGTTGTCGAAATTTATGGCCCAGAAAGCTCTGGTAAAACAACCATGGCCTTACACATCATTGCCGAAGCTCAAAAAATGGGTGGAACATGCGCGTTTATCGATGCGGAACATGCTCTAGACCCTGTTTACGCTCGCAAATTAGGTGTCGATATTGATAATTTATTAATCTCTCAACCTGATGCTGGTGAACAAGCCCTAGAAATCGTCGATACATTGGTGCGCTCTGGTGCTGTTGACGTTCTGGTCGTTGATAGCGTTGCGGCCTTGGTTCCTCGTGCAGAATTAGAAGGCGATATGGGCGACAGTCACGTTGGACTACATGCCCGTTTAATGAGCCAAGCGCTTAGAAAACTGACAGGATCTGTTTCTCGTTCTAATACTTGTTTGGTGTTTTTGAACCAAATTCGTCAAAAAATTGGCGTTATGTTTGGGTCTCCTGAAACAACAACAGGTGGTAATGCCCTTAAATTCTATGCCTCTGTGCGTATGGATATTAGACGTATTGGTCAGGTCAAAGATAAAGAAGAAATCTCTGGCAACCAAACCCGCGTTAAAGTGGTTAAGAACAAAATGGCTCCTCCTTTCCGTCAAGTTGAATTCGATATTATGTATGGCGAAGGCATCAGTAAAACAGGCGAGCTGATTGACCTTGGGGTGAAAGCTGGAATTGTTGAGAAAGCTGGCTCTTGGTTCTCTTGTGATGGACAACGGATCGGGCAAGGACGTGAAAATGTCAAACAATTCCTGCGTGATAACCCAGAGATGGCACAAAGTATCGAGCAGCGCATTCGTGAAAAGTCTGGGATTGTCAACGATGCATTGATGACCGATGATAGTGAAGAACCATCAGGTGACCTATTAGATGAATAATTCTGCTTGGATCTAAAACAGCATCATTTATTATCATAAAAAAAGCCGATCATTGGATCGGCTTTTTTGATATCAGCATTGATTGTTTATATTACTCTTCTTTTTCTTCAACAACTTCAGTCGTTGAAACTTCTACATTCGTATTGCCAACTAACCCTGCTGCAAATTCTTCAGCCGAGAAATCACGCAAATCTTCCGCTTTTTCACCAACACCCACAGCATGGATAGGCAACTGAAATTGTTGAGCCAAGGCAATCACAATCCCACCTCGTGCAGTGCCATCCAATTTTGTAATCACTAATCCAGACACATCGACCATTTCTTTGAAAATACGAACTTGTTCAATCGCATTTTGACCTGTGGTAGCATCAAGCACCAACAAAACGGAATGAGGAGCCGTTTCATCAAACTTGCGCATCACACGAATGATTTTTGCCAACTCTTCCATCAACGCACTTTTATTGTGCAAACGACCCGCAGTATCAATAAATAATATATCTGCACCTTCATTCTTGGCACGCTTTAATGCTTCAAACGCCAATCCCGCTGCATCTGCACCAGGCTTGCCAGAAATCACAGGGGCACCGACACGATCACCCCAAATCTGTAATTGCTCAACTGCAGCAGCGCGGAACGTATCTCCCGCAACCATCATTGTCTTTAGCCCTTGATCGCCAAAATATTTAGCCATTTTGCCGATTGTTGTTGTTTTGCCCGTACCATTTACCCCAACCATTAAAACGACATGAGGTTTTAACTCTGGATTAGGTTCAAAAGGAACGGTGACTGGTTGGAGAACCTTGGCAATTTCTTTGGCCAGCGCGTCTTTGATTTCTTTATCCGTAACCTCTGATCCAAAACGGGTTTTACGAAATGTCTCAATCACATTTTCCGCAACTTCTGGACCGAAATCAGCGGCGATCAGAACTTCTTCTAATTGTACTAAGGATTCTTCGTCCAATCGACGCTTTGTAAACACCGAAGTCAGGTTCGTGCCTAACTTTTGTGTTGAACGAGATAGACCTTCTTTTAACCGTGAAAAAAACCCGAGTGCCATTTATCTTCTTTCCACCACTATACCATCAGAATTACCCGCAATTACACGGGCAGAAATTATTTCACCGGGGGTTGCGAGTTCCCCTTGCAAAGTCGCAAATGCAAATTGTTCGGAATGCCCATGATCTGGGGTTTCCATTAAAATATGAACGTCTCGACCCATCAAAGATTCATGAAATTGTTTTGATGAATGAACCCCTAATTCTCTTAATTTTGCAGCTCTTTCTTTACGTACCGCCACTGCGACCGCAGGCATTTGTGCTGCGGGTGTGTCTTTGCGCTCGCTGTAGGGGAACACGTGTAAATAAGGAAAGGCTTGTTCTTTCAAGAAGTCATAGGTTTCTTGAAAATACACATCATCTTCGGTTGGGAAACCTGCAATAATATCGACACTTAAGCCAATATCGGGGCGAATAGAGCGTAATTTTTGCACCAATTGATCCACATCCGCCGTTAAATGACGACGCTTCATACGTTTTAAAATCATATCGGAGCCTGCTTGCACAGAAAGATGCAAATGAGGCATTAAGCGAGGCTCTGTCGCCAAGAGTTCCCATAATGTCTCGTCAAAACCAATCGGATCTATTGACGATAGACGTAAACGTTGTAACTCTGGCACGGCTTTTAAAACAGCCTTACATAAATCCCCCAAAGCCAGCCGATCGTCTTTGTTACTTTTCCAAGAGGCAATATCAACCCCTGTTAACACTACTTCTTTGTAATCCCGTTCCACCAATGCTCTGGCTTGATCGATTACGCCCTCAATCGTTACAGAGCGAGACGGCCCACGACCAAAAGGGATCACACAGAATGTACAACGATGATCACATCCTTGTTGGACTTGCACGAACGCTCTGGTGCGACCCGTGAATTCTGTTACAACTTGAGCCGCCGTTTGCTTGACAGACATAATATCAGAAACTTGATTTCCAGAAGCAATTGCTTCGTTCGTCCAATTTTCTGCCTGTAATTTATCTTCATTCCCCAAGACCTGAACCACACCAGGAAGTTCCGACCATTTTTGAGGATTTAATTGTGCGGCACATCCCGTGACGACAATTCGCTTTTGATCGTCTTTGCGATTCAAACGTCGAATGGCTTGTCGTGCTTGTCGTTCTGCCTCGGCAGTCACCGCACAAGTATTCACAACAACAACATCCCCCAGCCCGTCTGCGTATTGCCCCATTACTTCACTCTCGTAACGGTTTAAACGACAGCCAAAGGTCAGAATTTGAGGTTTTTGCGGTGTCTTATCGCTCATAAAGGATAATTATCCAAATCAAATTGACCTGTGAAGGAGAAATGAACTGCGCCAGTCATTAACACATTGTTGGTTTCTTCGTCCCACTCAATGATTAAATTACCGCCATCCATTTTGACTTCACAATAACGATCCGCAAATCCACGACGAACCGCATTCACCACAGACGCGCACGCACCAGAGCCACAAGCCAAGGTCAATCCAGCCCCACGTTCCCAAACACGCACACGCATGCTTTGACGATCCAGCATTTGCACGAACCCAATATTGGCACCTTCTGCAAATAAAGGATCTTTTTCCAACATTTTGCCAGAAAAAACAGGATCAACTGTCGATAAATCTTCTACAAAGAATGTCGCATGAGGATTCCCCATAGACACGGCTGCTGGATCCCCTGACAAAGGCAGATTCAATGTATCCACGTCACGAGACAATGGAATATCTTGCCATTTCATTCTGGGTTGTCCCATATTGACTTTCATCGTATGGTTATCAATTACCTCTACTGGCAGTAATCCTGCATTGGTTTGCAAGGTAAATTCTTTACGTTGATATTTATGATGCAGCCAACCAGCAACGCAACGTGATCCATTACCACATGCGCCAGCTTCATCACCGCCCTCGTTAAAAAACCGGACATAAATATCAGCGTTGCTGTCCTTTGGTTTAGAAAGAATGATTAATTGATCACAACCAATCCCATAACGACGATCGCATAAAGTTTTGATTCGACGTTCATTCAATTCGATATTATTAACAGAATTATCGATAATGACAAAATCATTGCCAATACCGTGCATTTTATAAAAAGGAATGTTCATTATTCTTCTAAATACAGTTATAGACTATAAATTCAATTTACCAACAAATTATAAAAAGCGCTAACTTTTTACATCATGAACCACTTAAAAGATTTTCATCCTCGATCTTTCGATATCGCAAGTAACGAAAGTGACCTTCAATATTTTACAAAGCACTCTGTTCCTCCTATGTTGGATCAAGGTGGTTATAAGGCAATCGAAGCCTTATATCACACTCTGATACAAGAAAGCGATACTATTCTTGATCTTATGTGTGGTTCAGACAGTCATATGCCCAATGAGGTTCCTTGTGAAAACTTAATCGGCATTGATTTGAACCCTCAAGCTTTAAAAGAAAATACTGCTTTAACTCGCAAAATCACACAAGACATCAACGATAAACCAGAGCTTCCTTTGAAAGATAGTAGTGTAGACTATATTTGCATGTGCTGCGTTTTTGAATATCTGCGTCATCCGTTTACCACACTGGAAGAGTGCTTACGGGTATTAAAACCTGGTGGTCGAATTATTATTTCCTTTACCTCGCGATTTTTACCATTGCGTGCCACGGCTTTATGGCAAGCATTAGAGAATCAAGATCGTCAAGGGCTGATTAAACTATTGTTGACCCGCACAGGATTTACAGACTGCGATCAAGGTGAAGTCCATCCTCCTGAGGATCAGACAGTTTGGAAAGATCCGATTTATAGTGTGGTGGCGAGGAAGTAAGGAGATCAATAATGAGTCAAGTAGTTCATGATTGCCCATATTGTAAAAGTAAAAATATGACTTTTGATATTATCGTTAATAGTTATGATCAAGAGTATCAACAAGCATATGGGCGCAAATATGACAGCTCTGTTATTGAACCAGATCCAGAAGCATTATTTTATAGTATGACCGTTCGTTATTATGCGCTAGGTCAATGTAGAAAAAGTGAATGTCAGCAAACAGTCCCATTCGTTTTAGAATGTCAAGCAAGTGAAATCAACATTATTGATATTCTTAGACCACCTATGAACTCCCCTTATTTATGTCCTAAACATACACCAAAAAACATAGAGAAAATCTTTGATGAAGCCGCGCAATGCTATGCAGCCCATTGTTTTACAGCAAGCTTAACTATGCTTCGAACTTGCTTGGATATGACAACAAAAGATTTATTAAACGAAGAAAGTGATCAAAAAAAATCATTGTATCAACGCATTGAAATATTGTTTAATAAAGGCTTTATTCGCTTGCGTCTTAAAGAATTTGCTGAAGAAATTCGTGTGGAGGGAAATAATGCTGTACATGATGGTGATACTAGTCCAGAAAACTTAAAAGCAGTTTTTTATTTCGTCACCTCTTTTTTAAGAGAAGTATATTCTGACGAAAAAGAAATGTCACTAATTCGAGAAAGACGCGCCCAACGTAAAAACCAAGGAAAAACCTCATGAAACGCCAACCCACTTTCTATATCCCTCATGGTGGGGGACCTTGTTTTTTTATGGATGATCCGCATGATGTGTGGACGAATATGGGGAATTTTCTGAATAAACTGCCTCAGCTGCTGCCGCAAACGCCTGATAGTATCGTGGTTATTTCAGGACATTGGGAAAATACACCAATTAAAATCCATGCGGCTGAAACCCCTTCTCTATATTATGATTATTATGATTTTCCTCCACATACTTATGAGCTGACCTATTCGGCTTCTGGCAATCCGCAACTGGCAGGGAAAATTCAAGCGCTCTTTCAAAATCATAATATCGAAACAGAATTTGAATATAAACGTGGGTGGGATCATGGGCTATTTATCCCTTTGAAAGTGATGTTCCCTAAAGCCAATATTCCGATTGTTCAAGTCTCTTTGCATCATTCCCTTGACGCACAAACCCATATTGAAATGGGTAATACCCTAGCGCCTTTACGTGATGAGAACATCCTAATTTTAGGCAGCGGAATGAGTTACCACAATCTTCCTTATCTATTTTCTGGCAAAGAATCTAGAAATGCGGATTTATTTCATGATTGGCTGAATAAAACCGTTACTAATCCAATTATTTCTGAACGCAATCAATTACTATCGAGCTGGCTACAAGCCTCTGGTGCAAGGTCAAGCCATCCTCGAGAAGAACATTTACTTCCATTAATGGTCGCTGCTGGGGCTGGCGACCAAGATGTAGGGCAATGTATTTTTAAAGATACTATTTTCCATAAACCCATCACGGGATATCAATTTGGATAAATAGATCACTCTATGAAGAAAATTATTTTATTTCTTTTATTGTTATCACCTATTTCTTTTGCTTGTGCAAAACCGACAAATATGACCATTATCGTCGATGCCGCATCACTCAAAAAAGCACATCCTGAGACAATAACATCAGATGGCAAAGCCTATGCAGACATTGATAATGACACGATAAACGATGTGATTGAGTATTCTTATAATGCATCAGCACCACCCATGGCATGCGGTAATGATGTTAATTGTATTGATCAAAATCAGGCTCTGAACTCACACCCCACATTAACCTTTCATATTATTCTTAAAGAACCTAATGCAACGATTCCTGTCAGTTATATGTGTACAGCCATAGGAATCATGAACTCAATACATAATGGGATGAAAGATATCTTTTGTGGCCCATCATTTATTTTACAATGGAATGGCGAAGACTATATCATAACAAAATGAAAATTCTGACCATAAGGGTCATATCCTCCATGAATGCTTCAGATACTGACAACAAAAAGAGTATGAAACAATGATATTTTCATCAATACTATTTTACATGAACTTATCATAGAATATTGATTTAAAGACATCATGATTAATCAGATTAAAACATTGATACAGAAAATAAAGAACATGATGATGAAGTAGAAACTGGTCATCCCGTTGATCTTACTACGATTCAGCAAGCTGAAACGATTTTGGCGATTTCTTTTCTAAACTCTTACAAAATATTTTTACAACATTTTGGATGGCTTGGTATGGGTGGTGGAGCTGGTATATGTGGAATGTTTCCAGACCAAGTTAATACTCCTGGTGATGTTGTTTGTTTTACAAAATATTTAAGAGACGATATCAACCTGCCTCATCACTTTATCGCTTTGGAATTTGAAGAGGGGGATTTAGTACTTTGTATTGATTGTTCTCAATTTAATCAAGAAACACAAAAAGCTCCTATTTACTTTTTTGATCCTGACCGTAAATCTACAAATAAATTGAACAATTCGTTTAAGGATTATCTAATAGAATATTTAGCTGCTGGTCTATCATAACAACATTCGTATCATCCTACAGCTAACTCTCTTTACTATAAGATCGATAGACACATAGCTTATTGATAAAGATTATTTTGTATATTGGCTGGTAAATGAATAGGTTTTGGAGCAACTGGTTTTTCTGAAGGATTTAGATAAAGCTCATTAATCAATCCACCGATCAGCACTGCAACAGCAAGCACTGCTATTTTAGCAAGATATTTTATTAACCTAAATTCGTTTCCTTTTTTCGCTGCTTGTTTTTTAGCAAAAGGAAGAGCAAGTAGCCCGAAAAGAATCACTGCGATAACAAAGATCATATGAAACACATCCCAATCATCTTAAATAAGAAAAGCCTCATTTTTTACAGGCTTTTCTTTGCTTTAATAATTAACTAACTTTTGGATATTCTGTGCATAACAAACGATAAGGTGCTTCATCCTCTTCAATTTTAGGAAAACGTCCCATCTTTTCATAAAAACGATTATCATGTTCGTCATCATTACACATTGAAACCTCACCCAGTAATACTGAGCCTGTTCCCTTTTCAATCTCAAAATCATGATACATATAAGGATAAACGGTAATACTTTCCCCTGGTGTTAATTTAACCTGAGAACCTGCTGGAACTTCTCTTTCCCGACCGTCACAGTGAACTTTGACTGGATTGACTTTGTCTAACGCTCCATCCTTAGTAGAATTATACACACGAATCAGCACGTTCCCACCGCCGCGATTAATAATATCTTCCATTTTATTCCAATGGAAATGCATAGGGGAATATTGACTTTCCTCTAAATAAAGTAATTTCTCTGCGTAAGTTTTCGTATATTTTTTATTTTTTAAATTACCATTACGCAATGTAATTAACGAAAAGCCAATCTTGTTAAAATCCCCTTTTCCATAGTCGGTGACATCCCAACCCAATAAATTATCACGAATCTCATCATACTCTTGATTTTTATCCTCCCAATCTTCGGGGGTAAAATAACAAAATGGAGGTAAAGAAAAGCCAACCTTTTCAATCATTCGTTCCATTGCTTTGATCGCTTGATTAATTTCTGAACGTTTCATGAGGGTTACTCCTTGATATTTCTTTAAAAAAAATATATTATGTAGTAATCTTTGCAGATTAATTTAATCTATCACATTTTGGTAAAATCGATTATAGATAAAAAACCAAAATATTTCATATGACATTTCAGGTTTTAATGTATTTGACTGCTCCCACAATCATCCTGCCTTTGCATTTGACGATCACCTCTCCTTGGATCATCACTTTTACAATAGTGACTTATCCACTTATGTCTCTCTTTTCTTAAATTTTAAGAATAAATAAACTTTATCGGATTTTTAGATGCCGTTTACACAAATCAATTCCTCACTTGCTCAAGCTCTTGAAAATAAAGGTTACAAAACGTTAACCCCAGTTCAGCAAGCTGTTTTAGAACAACAAGATCCTCATCAAGATCTGTTGGTTTCTGCACAAACAGGATCAGGAAAAACCGTAGCTTATGGTATTGCTATGGCCCCAACTCTTTTGGGAAACAAAACACATTTCAGTGCAGCCAGTGCACCACAGGCGCTTATTATTGCGCCTACTCGTGAACTTGCGCTGCAAGTTCATCAAGAGCTTACTTGGCTCTATGCAGATACAAATGCAAAAATTATTACCTGTATTGGTGGAATGAATGTTCGCAAAGAATCTTTTGCATTAGAGCGTGGCTGCCATATCGTTGTTGGAACGCCTGGTCGTTTATGTGACCATGTTCGTCGCCGCCATTTAGATTTGTCTGACTTAAAAGTCATGGTTTTGGATGAAGCAGATGAAATGCTTGATCTTGGTTTCCGTGACGAGCTTGAAGAATTATTGTCTGCTTGTGCGAATGAACACAGAACGTTGTTGTTTTCTGCAACCATTGATAAAGCAATTGAATCATTAGCAAAACGCTATCAAAATAATGCAATTCGTATTAATACCGTTTCAACAGCTCAACATATTGATATTGAATATCATGCTGTTGTTACCCATCCTAAAGAAGTCGATAATGCTGTTGTCAACCTATTGCGTTACATCGATAGTCCAACAGCAATGGTATTCTGTGCAACTCGTGAATTAGTCCGCCATATGCAATCTGCATTGATCGAACGCGGATTTTCTTGCGCTGCATTGTCTGGCGATTTAGGACAAGAAGAACGTACCCAAGCTATTAAAAGCCTACGCACAGGACAAGTTCGCGTCTGTGTAGCAACCGACGTTGCTGCTCGTGGTTTGGATTTGCCAACACTGGATTTGGTTATCCACGCAAGTCTTCCAACTAACCACGCAACATTACTTCACCGTTCTGGACGTACTGGACGTGCTGGACGTAAGGGGGTTTGTGCATTAATCGTTCCAAACAGCCAACGCAATCGTGCTGAACAATTATTACGCAAGGCTAAAGTGGCTGCTACTTGGGAAACAGCACCAAGCATTACTGCTATTCATGAAAAAGATAACGAACGTTTGTTAAATCATCCTTCTTTATTAAACAGCAAAGAGGTTCTTGGTGAAGATCAAATCTTAATTGATCAACTTACTTCCAAATTTTCTATTAATGATTTGGCTAATACTGTTATTTCTTTATATCGTACTACAATACCTAACCCAGAAGAAATCACCCCTATTTCCCTTGAAAATAGACGCTCTGTTGGTTCTGACAGAGAAAGATCAAGAGATGGCAGAGGCCGTGATCGCGATGGTCGATCTGATTCACACTCTTTTGAATCAGGCAGCTGGTATGAAATGCCAGTAGGACGCAGTGATAATGCCGATCCAAAATGGTTAATTCCAATGCTCTGTAAAATTGCGAATATCCAGAAAAAAGACATTGGTTCTATTCGTATTTCCGACAGAGCAACTAAATTTGAAATTGCTGCTGATAAAGTCGCTGACTTTAACAAATCTATTTCAAGAATCAAAGATGATGAAGTCCAAATCTCTCCGTCCACCCCTGCTGCTCCTTCTGAAGGAAGAAGAGAAGGCGGATATAAAGGCCGTGGCGGTGGTGACCGTAGAAGAGATGGCGGCGGAAGTGGTCGTGGAGGATATGGCGGCGGCAGAGGCCGTGATAAAGAAAGAGGTGAAAGAGGCGCTGAAACAGGCGAAAGAAGAGAAAGAAGTGGTGGTGGCGATCGCAGAAGATCAGAAGGTGAACGTTCTGGTAAAAGAAGACCATCTGCTGCTGCACCATCTGCTGCAAGAGGTAGCGCAAGCTCCTCTCGTAAAAGAAGAAAATAAAAATTTAGCCTTTAAAATCGGTTAGATTTCAGAGCCTATCAAAAAAACCATCTATAAAGAATTATAGATGGTTTTTTATATATAAATTATCAATATCAACGCCTGTAAATGTTTGAAAAGCAAATAATCATATTGTTTCGGAACATATTATCTTTTCAAAGTATCTATATAAATTTTTCTCTGCTGTACCATAGACCGCTTTATATAAGCTTTATTTTGATTTCTGGTAGTTTCAAGAGTTTATTTCTTGCTCTAGGCTAATTATACTATCAGCTATCCATACTAAAAGTAACAATCGCTACTATAAAAACTCGTCTATTGAACCCATTTGTTCCATCAATCTATTCATATAGACGACACAAGTCTTTATATAAAAAGGCCTATTTAATATAGGCCTTAATAATAAGTTGTATTTCAATAATTAACTAACTTATTTTTGTTGTGCTGGGGTCATATTTTGGATCTGCACACCCATTTGCTGTTTAGCTTTTTCCATATAGACTTTTTTCTGTTCTGGAGTCATTTTATTAAAACGTTCCATTTCAGCTTTTGCCTTAACTCTTGCTGCTTCAAGCGCTGTTTTTTGTTCTGGTGTTAAATTCTTTGAAATACGATCAAACTGTTCATCCGCTTGTTTTTGAGCTTTTTCCATGTATGCTTTTTGTTCTGCTGGTGTCATTTTATTAAAACGATCCATCTCAGCTTGTGCTTTTGCCTGAGCGGCCACAACTTCTTGTTGTTGTTCTGCTGATAATGCAGGCATTTTCTGTGGTGTTGCAGAAAGAGTAGCAGATGGCGCTTGACTTTGAGCCTGAGAAGAAACAGTGCTAATGGTTACGAACGCACTGAAAACACCAGCCAAAAGGATCGCATGTTTTGATAACTTTGTCATAAACAATTACCTTATAAAATAGAATAAGAACAAAAATTCGAAATGAATACTAGATCACCTTTATTTAAAAACTTCATTTGTTCAATAGAAAAATGAGGTTTTTAAACTTTTATTTCCGCTAAACTAGCGACCAAAAGGACTTGATAGATCTTTTACATCACGTTTTGTGTTGTTTTTTAGGTCTTTCCATTGTTGGCGTTGTTCTTTTTGTCTTTGCAAAGATTGTTCTTTTCTATCTTGCATATCTTTTTTGAACTGATTTTTCTTATCTTCAAATTGTTTTTTTTGATCTTTTAATGGATCTTTATAGCGATCTAACTCTTCTTGTCTTTGTTTCTTTTGAGCTTCGAGTTTATCTTTAAATTCTTTTTTTTGATTTTCTAGACGTTCTCTTTGATCTTTACCTGCATTTTTATAACGATCTATTTGCTCTTGTTGCTTTTGCATACGATCTTGAACATTTTTATTATGTTCCGTAATTTTATTGTGTAGGTTATCTTCTCTTTGTTGTAAATTTTGCAACGCACTTTGAGCGTTTGCTTGAGAAGCTGCACCCACTGCGATAAACGCACTAAATAAACTTGCTGTTAATAAAACTTTTTTTGATGTCTTTGTCATAATTTAAATACCTTATTCTTTAATGAACTTGTGCATAGAAAAGTCTATAATTTAGGCGACAATAAGGCACTATTGTAACAAATCCTCTAAAACCATATTAAATCGTAACAAACTATTATCATAACAATAATTCTCGATTTGTCTATTTTTTTAGATTTATTCTGATAGGATATTATTTCCAATTATTATTTTTACTAATCTTTAATGTTCTTGTCATAGGTAAGCTTAATCCAATGAAAAAACTTTTCTTCACGTCATGTCTTACCAGTGCCTTGATATTATCTTTGAACCTCAACTCATTTGCACAAACCATTTCAAAATCTTCTTTGAAAAATACACCTTATGTAGAAAATACCGATACGCAAACTGCCCAAAATCGCTTTGCTCTCTTACCCCAAGACACAATCACACATCATAAATTAACCCTCGCAGATCAAACCATTCCTTATACAGCACATGCAGGCACTTTATTCATCCGTAATGACAAAGCAGAAATCACCGCAAAACTATTCTTTGTCGCTTACACAATGAATAATGTCAAAGATTCTAATCGCCCAATCTCTTTCTTTTTTAATGGTGGACCTGGTGCAGGCAGTTCTTTTTTAAATTTGGGGGCAGCAGGGCCAGAAGTGATTAATTTTCCGCAAAATAATCCCACAGATGGCGCCCATGCCATCAGAGAGGCCAATAAAGATAGTTGGCTGCCTTTCACGGATATGGTTTTTATCGACGCTGTGGATACAGGATATAGTCTTTCCGCAGACCCAGACAAAGCACCTAAAGATTTTTACACGTCAAAACAAGATGCCAAGACTTTTGCCAAAGTGATTCAACTCTATTTATCCAAATCTGATCGAAAAGATCCACCTGTTTGGCTAGTCGGTGAAAGTTATGGTGGATTACGATCTATTTTAGTCGCCAATGATTTGCAAAAAAATCAAAATATTTTTGTCAGAGGCATTATTATGATCTCTCCTGCCATAGAAATGGGTTTTTTAGATCAATCCGATAATCCTATGGCAAACGCTTTTATCTTGCCTTCTTACATTGCCAGCCACCTCGAAAAGACACAGCAACTTACAGACGATAAAATCAAAGAAGCCTATCATTATGCGATGAACGACTATCTTGCAAAAATCATCAATCCGATTCCCACTTCAGATCAACAAAATTTCTATCAAGAACTTAGCCAAAAAACAGGATTGCCTACAGAAATCATCGCGCAACATAAAGCTGTATTAGATCCATCTGCACATGACATTCGCAGCCGCGATGGAAAATTACACAGCCTTTATGATTATACACTGACCATTAATGATCCTTATCCTGATGGGACGAATAATGAAGACAGCCCAGAGCCTGTTTTATCAGGGTTTGGCAAGGCTTATGGGGGCATGTTTGCAACCTATGCAGCACAAGAGCTTAAGTTTCCAACCCCTTTAACGTATAATTTATTAAACATGCCTTTGAATAGTAAATGGAGTTATACAGATAATGGATTTTCTATCGTCCGTGGGATGCCTATTCTGCGTAAATTAATGGCGTTAAATCCATCAATGAAGCTCTTTATTGCACATGGTTATTTTGATTTAGTTTGTCCTTTTGCCTCTTCTCAATGGATTATCAATCAGATGCCTATTAACCAAAACCGTATCAATTTAAAGCTCTATAAAGGCGGTCATATGCTATATGCAAACCCCAATAGCAGAGCAGCCTTGACCCATGATGTTCAGCAACTGTACCTGCAGGATCAGCCTGCTGAAAAATAATCTCTAATCGTTTTTTGAACTCTATCCCATTGTCGCTTATGAGGCAGACCAAAGCGCAACCAATGTGCATTATATTCAAACTTTCGTACCCAAATGCCTTGACTGGCCAAATATTTCCATAATGTTTGTGCTTTTGGGTATTCAATCAATCTAAATAAGTGCGTACCTCCAACAATTTGACATTGATGCGTTAGAAAAAGTTGATCTAGCTGTTTTGCTTGCAGTGATAATTGACGTTGAGACTGCAAAAACCAAGATCGATCTTGCAAGGCTTGTAATCCAATCTGTAAAGCTGCCCCACTGATAGCCCAAGGCCCTAACATTTGTCTCACTCTTTCTATATGATCAAGGTCAGATAATAAAAACCCTAAACGCACCCCAGCCAATCCATATGTTTTTCCAAAAGAGCGTAGTATCGTCAATGCAGGATGAGGTAGCAAACTGCCTGCACCCTCCCCTTCAAAATCCATGAAGGCTTCATCAATAATCAGATGATTCTTAAACTGCGCCCAGTAATTCGCAATATCTTGAAGCTGAGACTTTGAAAATAATCGCCCATCAGGATTATTGGGATTACAGATAACTCCTACCACTTGATCTTGTGACGCAAACTTCATCAATTCTCCTAACGAAGCCACTTGATGCGCTGGAATACCTGCTTGCTGCCAAGAGTTAACATGTTCCATATAAGTCGGGCATAAAACGCAAACCTGCTTTGCCTTAAAGATATAAGGCAATAATGAGATCAGGATTTGTGTGCCAGGGGCTGCAATCACATAACTTTCATCCTCTGCCCCGTAACAGTGTGCTGCAATTTTTCTTAATTGTAATTCATCGTGAACACTCGGTAATTCTGTCCAACGTTCTGTCGAAATTGATAAAAATGGATAAGCATAAGGATTAATCCCTGTGGACAAATCAATCCAAGGCAACACAGCGTCAGGAAATTGTTGTTTAGCTTCTTGTAACTGACCACCATGAATCATTGTGATTTACGCATCCTTTTTATAAAAATCTGATATAGTCCATCTATCGAACTTTTTGCATCATGTCATATCAGAGCTAATGAAAAAACTATTTATTTATGTTATCCAAACACTGCTTTTACGCCATTTAAAAATAATGGCTATTGCTATTTTAATTGACGCAATATGGGGTGACCCTAAACAAATTTATAGTAAAATTCCGCATCCCATTGTGTGGATAGGCAATTTGATTGGTTTGTTAGATAAAAAATTCAATCATCCCACAGAGGCACCTCAACAACAAAAAAGAAAGGGATTTATTGCTCTCGGGTTGGCTGTAACCATTCCAAGTATCTTAGGTTATTTCTCGCAAAAAATCATCTTTAACTATTTACCAAAACCAATTGCATATCTGATTTCTGGAATGATTGGCAGCATCTTTGTTGCCAGACGCTCTTTACACGAACATGTTCAAAACGTAGCAGACGCACTTGACCAATCTGATATTAACCTTGCCCGTCATGCAGTCAGCCAAATTGTCGGCAGAAATACTGAACAATTAAACCAATCAGGCATTGCCAGGGCTGCTATCGAAAGCCTTGCTGAAAATTTCTCAGATGGTGTTACTGCCCCTATATTCTGGGGGGGTGTTGGTGGATTACCTGGGATTATTGCCTATAAAGCCATTAATACAGCCGATAGTATGATTGGACATAAAACCAAGAAACATTTATTTTTTGGATATGCTGCTGCTAAAACAGATGATTATGTGAATTATCCAGCATCTAGACTTTCGGCGTTATGGATTATCTTAGCAGCCAGCAAACACCCAATCGTTGATTTTCAATTTGTTGTTCAAGAAGCTAAAAAACATAATTCACCCAACGCTGGATGGCCAGAAGCTGCTATGGCAACTTGTTTATCCATTTATCTTGCAGGGCCACGTCAATATCAAAATACCGTGATTAATACCCCTTGGATAGGCAGAGGAAGAAAAACAGTAAGTAAAAGGAATCTCAAAAATGCATTAAAACTATTTTCATTAGCTTGTAATTTATATTATTTATTTGTTTTATTGTCGTTGTATGTCTTAACCAAAAGTATAAGTACTAAAAATTAATATTTTTATCAAGTAATTAAGATTTCATTAATAAATATTACATTTTATTATTACAAATAATTAATTAATACCATATAATAGTTATTGACAAACTGTAAATAATGAACTTTTTTATCTTCTTTATCGAAAAAATCTTATTGCCAAACTACATAAAATAAGGATATACATAAACATGGTTATCATTTACTGGCTTTTATACCAGTAATCAATAACTGCAGACTACTTAGAGATTACCATCTATTTCCTTTACTTAATCTCTTTTATTAACTACCTAACTACTTAACTTGACCTCTCTAATCATTTAGGGAGGTTTTTTTTACATTAACTATATTGTAATAAAGTTTCTATAGTTATATTCTGTTCAATGTGCTGGGCCCACTGATCTAAATGATCTTCAATTTGTGATAAAAAATCACAACTGCTCGTGCAAACACCAAAATAATGCAACAAAGCTTGACGTGCTTGATTATGGTGAAAAATTCCATGTAGGTAAGTTCCTAAGACCCGACCGTTACTTGAGATAACCCCATCTAATTTTTCTTGTTCTAATCTAGCAAAAGGGGTGTAGGCACCATGATGGACTGTTGTACCTAAATGCATTTCATATCCTGAACAATATATGCCCTCAATAAAAAGCTTGCCTTTCACTTCATTTAACTTTTTAGAACGCTCTAATCTCGTGGATATATTTATTAATTCTAATCCTTTAATCTGAGGCACTTCCCCTTCGATACCATGTGGATCAACAATCTCTCTGCCCAGCATTTGATATCCCCCACAAATCCCCATCACATAACCGCCCTGTCTTACATGAGCTTTGATATCAACGTCCCATTCGGTTTCATATAAAGCTTGTAGATCATTAATTGTTGTTTTAGATCCAGGAATAATAATCACATCCGAGCTTTTAGGAATAACATCCCCTACTTTTACAAAATTTAATTGAACGTTTTCCTCATATTTTAACGGATCAAAATCGTCAAAATTTGAAATCGTTGGTAAAAGTAAAACAGAAATAACGAGCTTGCCTTGTTGTTTTTGATGAGTAACAGATTTTAAATCTGCAGCATCTTCGGCTGGCAATTGACTGAGTTGAGGAAAATAAGGAAGTAATCCAATATTTTTCCATTGCGTCTGTTGGCTGATCCATTCCATTGCTTCTGTAAATAAAGAAGGATCACCCCGCATTTTATTCACAATAAATCCTTTAATTAAAGATAGATCATCTGGTGATAAAACTGCATGTGTACCAATAAGGCTCGCAATAACGCCCCCGCGATCAATATCCCCGATTAAAAAGACAGGCGCTTTGACGGCTTGAGCAAACCCCATATTGGCAATATCATGTTCTCTTAAATTGATTTCTGATGCAGACCCTGCCCCTTCGATTAAGACAATGTCTGCTTGTTGGGATAAGATTTCAAAGCTCTCTAATACATAAGGCATTAGCTGAGATTTTATAGCTTGATACTCTCGGGCTTTGGCTGTCCCCCACACTTTACCTTGAACAATGATCTGTGAACCAACTTGACTTTGCGGTTTTAACAGAACAGGATTCATATGCACACTGGGTTCAACACCACAAGCCATCGCTTGTAAAGCTTGCGCACGTCCAATTTCACCACCTTCTTTGGTGACAGCAGCATTATTAGACATGTTTTGAGGCTTAAAAGGTAAAACCTTAAAGCCTCGTCGCCTTAATGCTCTGGCAATTCCAGCAACCAATACCGATTTCCCAACACTGGAACCTGTTCCTTGGAACATCAAGGCACGTGCCATTAAAATTCAACTCCTTTTTGAGCTTTTACACCAGCTTCGAAATGATGTTTGACTAAATTCATTTCTGTGACTAAATCCGCTGCATCAATCAATGCTTGTTTCGCATTGCGACCCGTAATCACAACATGTTGCATTGCTGGACGATTGCGCAATCCTTCAAGAACAGTTTCTACTGTAATATAATCATACCGTAATGCAATATTCAGCTCATCTAAGACGACCAATGCAATTTCTTCATCTTGCAAATATTTCAACGCAACATCCCAGGCTTTGGCACAAGAGGCAATATCTTTTTGCTTATCTTGCGTATCCCATGTAAAGCCCTCGCCTAACGTATGCCATTCTAATAAATCGGGGAACCTGTCCCCCATTTTACGTTCACCCGTTTGCCACTCTGGAGCTTTAATGAACTGAATAACGGCACATTTACGACCATAGCCTAGATTTCTGAATACCAATCCAAAAGCAGCTGTCGACTTCCCTTTTCCAGAACCTGTATGCACCATTACCAGCCCTTTGGTTTCTATTTTAGAAGATACAAGCTCTGTTTGTAACTCTTTTCTCTTTTGCATTTTCTTTTTATGCAACTCAGCATCATGATCTGTCATTATATATCCCTCTCTTGTGATTTTATCTTCATTGGATAGCCCGCCACGATAAACGTAAAATCCTCCGCAATCGAGGCTATTTTTTGATGTAATATCCCTGCATAATTCCGAAAAGCCCTTGCCATGGGTTCAACGGGAACAATTCCTTGCCCAACTTCGTTACTGACGATAAAAATATCCCCACCGTACGATTGCAAGGCGTCAACGAGCTGTATGGTTTCTTGTTCTATATCTCTTTCATCCATCATTAAATTCGTTAGCCATAATGTTAAACAATCTATTAAAATAGGCGCATGATTTGGTTGCTTTAAATAATCTGCTATTTGAATAGGCTCTTCAACAGTAATCCATCCCGTTCCTCTACGCTCTTGATGATGTTGTATCTTTTGTTTCATTTCATCATCCCAAGCTCTGCCCGTTGCTAAATATATCCAGGGTTGAACATATTGTTTCATTTGTATTTCTGCATATTGGCTTTTTCCTGATTTAGCACCACCAAGAATAAAATGAATCATCACATTTAACATACTTTTTAATTAAATTTACAAAGAGGCTCATAATATGCCTATAATTAACCAACATTCAACATGAACATTTTATTCCGTTTAATAGATTAAGGACAAATGAATAATGAAACCAAATATTTTACAACTTGTTCCGATGAATAAATCTATCCAAGAACAAATCAATCAACAATTTACCAATCATATTCATATCGACGACCTGCCTTCTGCTGATATTTTAAGCAAAGTCGAAGCAGTGATTACGAATGGGGTTATTGGCGCGCCGACTGAAATGCTAGATCAATTACCTAAGCTAAAACTTATTACAGTTCATGGGGTTGGGTATGATAATGTCAACATAGAGCTCATTAAACAAAGAAATATTAAACTGAGTATCGCGACCAATGCCCCCACACAAGACGTTGCAGACATGGCGATTGGTTTATTACTGGATGTGGCACGTCAATTAACGTTACGGGATCAATTTATCCGTGCTGGGCGTTGGGAAAATGAACGGTGTCCTTATCAAGGTAATTCTGTTTCCAATAAAAAGATCGGCATTATGGGCATGGGACCCATCGGCAGAGCTATTGCACAACGAATTGCTGCGTTCGATAACGAAGTCTCCTATACGGCCCGTCATCAGCACACGGATGTACAGTGGAATTTTGTGCCATCTTTATTAGAGTTAGCTAAACAATCCGATATTTTGATTATAGCAGCCAGCGGTGGCGATAACTCTCGAAAAGCCGTCAATAAAGAAATTATCGAAGCCATCGGTGAACGAGGCTTTTTAATTAATATTGGTCGTGGCGTAACCGTTGACGAAGAGGCGTTGATCGAATGTTTACAGCAAAAGAAAATAGCGGGTGCTGGACTAGATGTATTTGCTAATGAACCACATGTTCCCCAAGCATTAAAAGACCTGCCAAATATCGTAATGGCTCCACATTCCGCAGGTGCAACCTATGAAACATCTAAAAAAATAGCAGAAAAAGTATTAAATTCATTGGAATTATTCTTTGCAGGAAAACCATTGCCTGATGAAGTAAAATTATAAGATCACATGTTACAACCTGATATTATATCTAGCGTAGCAATTTAATACATCAAAAAAGCCATCCGAACTTAGGAATGGCTTTTTCTATTGTTTCCTGTAAATATAGTTAATAGCGATTTTTTAAATAAGAGTAACAAACGTTAGTTATTATTATGTATAAAATCACATCAACCTGCTTATTCTTATTTAGTTAGTCGCAGCAAGAAATTTAACTCATCTTGTGATAAACTCATTTACCTTGAATAGTGACCAGGTAAATCCTATTTTCAAAGCATCGCATCACAGAAATTAAAGAATTTTTCTTTGTAAATGTTCTGCTCATCTTTTTTACAATATTGTTTGCTTTAAAATAACTTTCTAATGAAATAGTCATACGACTTACTCGAGCTGCTTTCGAAAGGCCAGTTTTTAAATCAAAATATTTTAGATAGACGAGATTATTTTTTAATAATATTTATTAATCACAAATTTTAATATTGATCTCTAAAACCTCGAGATGTTGGATATTTAGTGAAAAAATATATTTTATTATCTTGAGGAATAGACAAGTTAAATATTCTGATTTTACTATTATATAAAACCAAATCATACTGAGTATAAATTTTCTTTTCGATGCTATCAAGCGACGAAAAGACCATATCTTCAACGATACCATTATATTCAGTAATTAATGTCATTAACTCCTCAGGAAAACAATATTCTAAAAGATTTGCACTATAATAATAGTCAATATCCCCTTCCTTTTGATAATTAATTTTTGCGTAAACTCTTTGCTTAGTTAAATAATATATATAATCTATCATCATCCACTCTTCTATTTACGACATCGGTCAAAACCATCGGCATATTGCGGATTAAATGATAATTTTACAGGATGTTCATCTAAATTTGCTGAGTTATTCCATAGGATATGGTTTGCCACATCATATTTAATCCAACCAATAAAGGTGAAACTCGAATTATCTGATTGTGGAGTGACATCATAAATAACTTGTGCTGTAATCATGCTAGGTTGATCGTCATCAATCAATAAATTGATTTTACTCTTAGTCACTTCATGCACAGGAAAATTACTGCTCCTAACCATTTCAGTTAGATAGCTCTAACAATGTTACAATACTTATCCTGATTGTTGGTTGGCAAGTCATCATTCTATCCTTACTTCAAAACAAACTATTTCATTCATATCACAACCCTAAAAAATCATAATATCCCTATAGTCTTTTAAAATAATAAAGACTATAACCCCATTTGATGGTTCCGTTGGAATAATAGGGAATATAGTGCAAATCTATAGCTGCCCCCGCAACTGTTAATAGTTGGTTATTTCTGTAATCCCACTGGAATATATATTCTGGGAAGGGCGAAATAATGTGTATACTATGAAGTCAGGAGACCTGCCATCATCATTCGTCAACGTGAAACCATTGGGCGGGGTGCCTCGATGGGATAAAAAGATGCCATTATTGCCTCTTTTTTCTTTTCATAATGACATGAACATTACCGTAAGGCATATTTCATGTTTACCGCTATTAAACAACTTTTTGATGAGAGCTCACCGAATTTAAAAGCTCGCATCATCACCATTTATATTATCTTGGCCATTATTAATCTTGGGGCTTGGGTATGGGCATTTATCGCTTTTTATGACAGTCCGACTTTACTTGGCATCTCCTTAACCATTTACTGCCTCGGGTTACGACATGCCGTGGATGCCGATCATATCGCGGCGATTGATAATGTCACCCGAAAATTAATGCAAATGAACCAAAGGCCTGTCTCTGTTGGTTTCTTTTTTGCCATGGGACATTCAACCGTCGTTTTTATTGCCGCAGCCTTGGTTGCGATTGCTGCCAATACATTAAATAATTTTGGCAGTTTTCAAAAATATTCAGCCATCATCGGAACGTTAGTTTCATCGACCTTTTTGCTGATTATTGCGATTATGAATATTTATATTTTTATCTCTATTTATAAAACTTATAAACGCGTCAAAGCAGGCGGCAATTATATTGATGAAGATATGGATCTTTTATTAAATAATCGTGGCTTCTTATCACGACTATTTCGTCCAATGTTTAAACTGGTAACCAAAGGATGGCATATGTTTCCTTTGGGGGTATTATTTGGCCTCAGCTTTGATACCGCAACCGAAGTAGCCATGTTTGGTGTGTCCGCAGCCCAAGCTAGCAAAGGCGTTCCTATTGAATCGATTTTGGTCTTTCCTGTCCTTTTTGCCGCAGGAATGTCTCTGGTGGATACATCTGATGGCATCATGATGCTCAAAGCCTATGATTGGGCTTTTGTGAAACCCATGCGTAAATTATTCTATAATATGTCCATTACATTGGTTTCAATTATTGTCGCTATTTTTATTGGCGGTGTCGAAGCCTTGGGATTACTGGCCGATCAACTGGAATTAACAGGGTTTTTCTGGGATTGGATCAGTGCGCTGGGAAGTAACTTTAATGATTTAGGCTATGCCATTATTGGATTATTTATCATCGCTTGGTTTATTTCTTATGTTGTGTATAAAAGACAAAACATAGAATAATAAAACAACATTTATACAGGATAGAAAAACGCTTTATCCTGTATAAAATAGAAACTCATTTTATTGATCTTGGCGTATAAAACCATGTTTTTTGTTGGGTCGTCAGTAATTGGCTATATCGACTGCCAATTAATACAAGAGTTTGCATATTCCCCATCGAGGCTTTGGCATCTTTCAAATTGGTAATTTCAATATGCTCATTTTCTCTGGAAATAGCCTGACAAAATGCTACAGGAATATCCAAGGGCAATTCTTCTCTTAACAACTCAAAAGCCGTATCTAACTGCCAAGGACGTGCTTTAGACACTGCATTATAAAGCGCAATGACAAAATCAGCCTGAGCAGCCAATCTGAGACGTTTGAGAATAACTTCCCAAGGCTTTAGATTATCCGACAACGAAATCGCACAAAAATCATGTCCTAATGGCGCACCAAGTCGAGAAGCTGCTGCAAACATAGCAGAAATGCCAGGTAAAACCGTCACTTCGGTTTCTTTAAACGATGGATCACCATGGTCAATCGCTTCAAAAACAGCACTGGCCATCGCAAAAACGCCTGCATCGCCAGAGGATACTACACCAACACGATGCCCTTGCTGTGCCAATAATAATGCATGACGCGCACGGTCTAATTCTTCACGATTGTCAGAGCTATGTTTACGAATAGTATCAGGCACCTGAACACGTTGCACATAAGGACCATATCCAACTAAATCGGTTAAATTTGGCAACAGAGTAGCAACCTCAATGGTTAGTAAATTTTGATCCCCAGGACCTAGACCAATAATATAAATATGTCCACTCATCAGCGTTAAGATCCAGCAATCAAAATTAAAGAGAAATACGGCGCTTTAAGTTCTGTGTAGTGTGTTAGAGGCATCATTTTCTCTGCAGCTTGAGTGCCGCGCTCAATATAAATGGCTTTATCAATTAAACCTGTTTCTTGTAAGGCTTGTTTTACTTTGGATAAATTACGTCCCATTTTCATAATCACAGCCGCATTACAAAGACGAAGTTTAGCAATAAGCTCTTCCAAAGGTAATGTCGCAGGCAAAACAGTGAGCGTCTGTTCATATTTCACGATCGGTAATTGAGCCGCGCTCCAACATCCACTCATCGCTGTAATACCTGGGACAATATGCGTCGTATAATTGGGCTGTAATCGTTCTAAAATATACATAGCTGAGCCATATAGCAAAGGATCGCCTTCACATAACAACACAACATCTTGATTTTTTTGTAGATATTGCTCGATCGTTTTTGCTGACTGATCGTAGAATAATGAAATAGTTTGCTTGTATTCATCACTTTGATGAGGAATTTCGGTCGTGATTGGGTATTCAAAACGCAATTCTTGATGATGTGAACTAAGCATATCATCCGCAATTTTTCTCGCGTGACCCACCTCACCTTTTTTAGCAAAATAGGCATAAAGCGTGGTCTGTCGTAAAATTCGTTCTGACTTCCGTGTTACCAACTCAGGATCGCCTGGCCCCATGCCCAGAATATATAAATGCCCACTCATCCCCTTATATTTCCTGTTTCTGTGCCAATGCATTAATCGCAGCTACCGCCATCGCGCTGCCCCCTTGACGGCCTTTAACGATTAAATAGGGAATTTTTCCCCATTCTGCCAAAGCTTCTTTTGATTCCATTGCCCCCACAAAGCCAACAGGAACACCAATAATCGCCGCAGGATATGGGATTTTCTTTGCTTCCAAAAGATTAATAAGATGAAATAAGGTCGTTGGGGCATTTCCGATCACGACCACCGCGCCTTCCAAAGCATCTCCCCATAAATGAATCGCAGCCGCAGAACGCGTATTTTGTAAAGTTTGTGCCAGCATTGGCGTATCAGGGTGGTTTAATGTGCAGATAATTTCATTATTTTTAGATAATCGCCGTTTCGTAATTCCATGCGACACCATCTCTGCATCACAAAAAATCGGTTTGCCTTGCTGTAAAGCATTCTCTGTCGCGGTAATAACCTCTGGATGAAATATAAGTTGTTCCGTGATTTCAATACGACCACAGGCATGAATAATCCGCACAGCAATCCTCGCTTGATCTTCTGTAAATTTGGATAGATTAGCTTCACGACGAATCGTTGCAAAAGATTGCTTATAAATTGCTTGGCCATCATGGATATAGTCATATAAAGACATCAATAACTGCTTTTCTTAATGAGAAGAAAGAAATTCTGTTTGTAGCAAATTGATAATTTCTGTCAATTTGAGATTTTGATAAGACGTTTCTTGATCGGCTTTACCATTAAAGATCAGATTATATCCTTCTTTCGTCGCACAGAGCGTAACAGGATTAATTTGAGGTGAAGCACAGCCTTTGGCGCAGCCAGATATATGAATCATGCTTTTCTGATTTTTCCAAATTGGAACCAAAGAAGAAACAGCGTCCATCGTTTCTTGTTGTCCTTGTATACAAAATGGTTTTCCTGGACATGTTGTCATATACAATCTGGGATCGTCTTGGGTAATGATGAAATCAGAAAGAGCAGACAAAGCCTCTGGAGAACAATGAGGTAAAATAATGCTACGCCATGGTGTAAAGCGAAGAGTTTTATTTCCATATTGATCGGCTATAGCTGCCAGATGTAATAACTGACTTGCCTTCAACAATCCAAAAGGAACCCCTAAATGGACGATTGATGTTGCAGAAAGCTGAGGCGAACCAATTGGTAAAGTAATATGTTGGTGAATATTTATATACTTAATGGTTGGATAGGATAGTTGCTGTAAATAAAGTTGAGCATTGTCTGGGTTTAACAAACGTTTTAACTGATGATCCCTGCAAAATTGTATGATTTCTAAGATGATTTTGACTAAGTCTTTGCGTGAACATTGTATAACTTGTTTGTTCTGCCCAAGTTGAATAATCCAATGCTCCTCATAAAATCGAATATTCACATCTGCGCAAATGTTTTGTAGTCCGTAATGCTCCCGACCATCAATCAGAAAACTAAATTTTCCTGTTAAAGGGTGAATATCTGGATGATCTTGCAATGCTGTGTGTAATTCAACCGCAATGGCATAGGCTTCTGGATTCCGAGAGGGATCAATATCCCACAACGGCGAGATCATAATATTGCGCTTTTCCTCCATCATCGCATCATTTGATCCCAAATGTGCTTTGATAATCCGAGGGATAGCAAGATCAATATTCTGACGTGTAAAGCCACGTAATTGTAAATTCCCTTTTTGGGAAAGGTTTATATATCCATTCCCGTATTGTTCAGATAATTCCGCAATAATCTTTGCTTGTTCGCTGGTAATTGAGGAAAAAAAAGGTTTAATCCTACATAGGAAACCATCACCTGTTTCCATTGGCCTATACAAAGAAGGACACCATCCTCGACGAATATGATTCATGTCTTATTCTTCATCCAAGATCATTGCCACACTGTTTGAACGTGGATGCCATAACCCACGATCTCGTGCTTCTTTAAAACGATTTTGTATGGATTTTTTAGCTTCTGTATTGGCTTGGTCTAAAAAATAATTAACCGTTTCATTGCCCAACGTTGCTTCAAAAACCAAATTAAACTGTTGATCAAAACGGTGGGATAACGTTGCTGCAAAACCAAATAAAGCATCGACTGAACGTGCTATTTCCGCAGCCCCTCGATAATGATGCTTCATCATAAAGTTAATCCAAACAGGATTAGCAACGCGCCCTCGTGTAATACGATTGACCTCTTCCACCAACAATCGGATTTTAGGGGTTTCTGCTTTGGAAGTATCAGCGTGATATAAAGCTGGCCGATTATTAAACAGCTCGGCTGCGGCTGCAAATCCCCCTTCGTGAGCGGCATAATCAGGACTATCTAATAAATCAATTTCAGCATGATCTTGACTATGGAAAAAGGCTTGCGTCGTTTTTAATCGATCAGAAAGCCCTTCTTGGTTATATTCCCCCGCTTTATCTCGACCATAAGCATAGGCAGAGTTCTTTAACCATGATTCACCAAGCTCTTTTTTCTCTTGCCAATTGCCAATCGTTAAAGGTTGCTCAATTCCTGTGCCATAAGTACCCTTAGCCGTACCATAGATACGCGTTAATACATGATGTTTATCTTGATCGGGTGTCGTTTGGTAAAGACCCGCCAAGGGGTTCCATTCCGCAGGTTCTTCTCGTTTTGCAATTGCTTCAACGGTTTGATCAAAATTATTAATTTGTGCTTCGAATGCATCTCTAAAAAAACCTGAAATTCGCAAAGTTACATCTACACGCGGTCGATCCATCTCTGGCAAAGGAATAATCTCTATAGCATGCACTCTGCCTGACGTTGAATCCCATAACGGTTTGGCACCCATCAAAATATAAGCCAAAGCAAGGTCTTCACCACCAGTTCTAAGGTTCGTGCTTCCCCATAAATCAATCACAAGATAACGCAAATGATCGCCATTTTCTTGCATATAACGCAGCAATAATTGTTCGGCTGCTTTTTGCGCCAACAAATAGGCTGTTTGAGTGGGAATAGATCGTGGATCAACTGTGTATAAATTACGCCCTGTTGGTAAAACATCCAACCGTCCACGTGTTGGCGCGCCCGCAGGGCCTGGTGCTATAAACTGCCCTGATAACGTGTTTAACAGAGCCGATTTTTCTTGCTCTGCACATTGGTCAAGTTTTCGTTCAAGTTCATGAATTTTATCAGGCGCATAGGCTTTGATGTTTTCTAAAAGCTGATCTTTTTTGACTGGAGGCATGCCAAAAATATGCAAGCCTTCTCTGATCTGTAAATCTTTCACATCGCATAAATAGGCATCAAGATGGCTTAGCGCAATTTCATCGCCAGTTTCTTGACGGTTAATGCCAGTTTCACTTAGTAACCCGCAAGTTTCCGCCTTATCTAAAATTGCACCAATAAGAAGCTGACTGCGTCTGCGATCCAATCCATCCGCCTCGGCATAATCGTCAATTAGCCGTTCTAATTCCGCTGCCTCGCCACTTAACATCGCTTTATTCACTGGAGGCGTTAAATGACCAATCGTCACAGCACCCAGTCGTCTTTTTGCACATGCAGCTTCACCTGGATTATTGACAATAAAAGGATAAATCACTGGCAACCCACGCAATAAAGCAGCAGGCGCGCAATTCTCCGATAAAGCAGTTGCTTTGCCAGGCAACCACTCCATCGTTCCATGCGTGCCAAGATGAATCATTGCATCAATCTGCTGCTTGTGTCGCAACCATAAGTAAGTGGCTATATATCCATGTGATGGTGGCGTATCTGGATCATGATATAAAATTTTATGATCGGTTAATGTGGCACGTTCAGGTTGAATAGCAATGACAACATTCCCAAGGGTAAAATAACGTAATGTAAAGCACCCATCTTGAACGTTTTCATCATCTTCGATCAGAGGCCAAGCGTTTAAAACGGCGTCTTGAAACGCTATAGGAAGTTCAGAAAAAAGTTGTTTATACTTATCAATCGTTAAAATAACAGAAGCTGCTTTTTGGCATAAACTATCGGTTAACTCGGTGATCGAAAGAATAGGCTCGGAAAGCTCATATTCTTCCTCTTTTAACCATTGTAAAATATAGTACAAGCTGGCAAAACTATCCAATCCCACCGCATGTCCTTCTTGTCCACCAACACCAGGATAATTGGATAAGAATAACGCTATTTTTTTATCTTTGTTTGCTTTCGTGGCAAGGTTCACCCATCCCATCACACGATCAGCAGCCAGTTCAATTCCTGCAGAATAAGGTTCATACTGGATTTGATCGTTTGTCTCTTTTTTGAACCCAATAGCTGTCGTTAATAACTTTCCATCCAACTCTGGCAATACGACCTGCATCGCAAGATCCGTTTGAGACAAACCACGAAAGCTACTTTCCCATAATTCTTTTGTATTTCCTGGTTGTAAAACTTGCAAAACAGGCACGTTTGTTTGTTTGAAAAGTGAGAATTCTGCATCTTGTTGAATAGAGAAATAAGTCGCATTAACGATGACTTTTGGGTTGGTTTTAAGAAAAAAATCTGCAA
Source organism: Commensalibacter communis (assembly GCF_947179015.1). GTDB lineage: Bacteria > Pseudomonadota > Alphaproteobacteria > Acetobacterales > Acetobacteraceae > Commensalibacter > Commensalibacter communis. The sequence continues at coordinate 31,043 of NZ_CAMXCM010000005.1, read as the reverse complement.
CCCAGCAAGAAACCATTGGATCTTTTAAAGAAGAAATATAAACCCCTTTAATAGTTACATTTTTCTCGGCAAGCTGAGCAGCCAATGCAGCAATGGGCTGAATATTATCGGCCAATAAATGCGTGCGATAAAATACAATAATGACAGTTGGCTGATTTTCTTTTTCGGGCAACAAAAAGGAATATTCACCAACCATTGGTAAATTTTCAGGATCAGCTTGATAGGATTTTTGTACAATATAATGTGTTGTCAGCTGCAAGATATGCGTAAAATTATCAACACCACCTTCATAAAAAAAGCTTTTATATTGCGCTAATAATAAAGGAGGAAGCGTGCAAAGCCTATCTAATTTTGGATCATCATATCCTTCACCGGAAAGAACCAGTAAAGGGATGTGATGAGCTTTACAAGTGGCAACCACTTCCTCGGTGCCATAGCGCCAATATTCAATGCCACCTAACAGCCGAAGGATCACAAATTTTGTTTTTTTTAAGGTCTCTTCAACATAAATATCCACCGACATTGGATGACGAAGCCGCTTTAAAGGCACCAATCGAATGGAAGTATTTTGAAACTGAGGCTTTTTCAAACAATGCGCCATAATAGTCAGATCACTGTCTGAAAAAGATAAAAACAAAATATCCGCTGGCTCGTGTTGCAAATCCTCAGCGGGCGCTTGCTCATCCAAAGTTTTAATTTCACGAACCAGTAAATGCATTAGGGGTCTCTTTTAAAATAATGAGTAATTCGTTTAGAAAAATGTCCAACCTTGAATATTCTCAAATTGAATATATGGTTTTATTTTATCTTCAAGTTCGAAAAGTTTTTTCTGAAACACAGCCTTTGCATCATCCGTTAATTTTTTATATCTTTTCAGTTCAATTTCTAGATAGGCTGAATTTAAGGATTCATATTTTTTTACACGACTTACATAACTTCCGATTTGATTAGTATAATCTAGCATTTCGGATAAAATTTTATGAATACTATCATTTCTCTTGAAAAGAAATTGTGATTCTCGACATGATTTTATTAACTCATATTGACACCTGAGTATTTCCTCAGATTGTTCTTTGGAGCATGCTTGATAACAATTTAATGCTGACACATAAATACCAAAGCGTCTTTCATACAAATCTAGCCTTGTTTTTGCACAAGCTATTTTCATTTGAGTATATGCAACAACAAGAGAACAAAAACCAATTGATACCGTTAAAAAAGCTAAAAACGGAAAAGAATGATTAAGCATTTTCTTCAAAATCCATATGGATAACTCTATAGTTATACATTTTATCATATAATTTTTAGGATATTAATTTATTGCAACGCAGCCTGAATCGCCTCTTGATCGATCCCCGTTTCGCCAATGATAATCAACTTACTCTCACGGCTTTCATCCGCACGCCATGCGCGATCAAAATGGTAATTAAAACGCTGACCTACACCATGGATTTCTAAACGCATGGGTTTATTCGCAATATTCACATAGCCTTTGATACGTAAAATATCATGCGTATTTGCAACTTGGATTAATTTTTGCACAAGACTTTCTGGATTATCCGCAGTTGGGATCGTCACGACAAAGCTTGTGAAATCATCATGCTCATGATCTTCGCCCTCCCCATCATGGTGTGATGGACGAGACTGTAAATCATCTTCTGCGCCAGCATAAATGCCCAAAATAATTTCTGGATCAACTTGTCCATTCGATGCTTGGATAATCTTAACCGCTTTAGGGATTTCTTTTTGAATATCTTGCGTTAATTGTTGGGCTTGTTCTGGCGTAATTAAGTCTATTTTATTTAAAATAACCAAATCAGCAGAACAAAGTTGATCTTCAAACACTTCATGCAAAGGATTATCGTGATCCAAAGAAGGATCAGCCGCCCGTTGCTGTGCCACGGCATCAGGATCATCTGCAAATTGTCCAGACAATACCGCTGGTGAATCAACCAAAGTCACAACCCCATCAACAGTCATTCTGGTTTTAATGCTAGGCCAATTAAAGGCTTTGATTAATGGTTTTGGCAATGCCAAGCCAGAGGTTTCAATGATAATATGTTCTGGTGGATCTTTACGGTCAAGTAAAGCCTCCATCGTTGGCAAAAACTCATCGGCGACTGTGCAACAAATACACCCATTTGCCAATTCCACGATGTTATCTTCGGTGCAGCCAGGAACACCACAATTTTTTAAAATATCCCCATCAATGCCCAAGGAGCCAAATTCATTCACAATAATCGCTATTCTTTTATGCGTTGTTTTTTCCATTAAAGAACGCAACAATGTGGTTTTTCCTGCACCTAGAAAACCAGAAATAATGGTGGCGGGAATACGAGTAGATTGCATCTGTTGATCCTGTCTTTGTCAGTAAAATATTGATCAGTGAAGTTTACTGTTTTTATGTCGGGAATAAAAGAGAGGATTACCATGTAATTTTTAAAGAAACATGTATTCATTATTCTATGGAAAAAATTGCTAACTGCGGTTTTATATTGTTGTTTCACATTATTTTATAGATAGGTAATTTTTTCCCAGTTATATTTACTTTTTAAAATCATTTTCATAAATAAAATCATAACAATCTAACAATTTTCATTTTGGTTGCTTCCTTACAAAACAATTATACAACATAATGATGGAATTATCCCTCGGTCTATCTCTGAAGATCAATTTAATAATATTGACTGGTTTACCCAATATTGCTCTGAAAACTTCTTAAATTCAATTACGTATCTTCCCCCTGAACAACATTGGAACAAAGACATCCTCTTTTTTGGAAACTATGATTCAAATTCTATTACTATTTCGTATGAAGATCATCAAATCCGTGAAATTTATTGCAGAATAGATACTCGATCAACTTATATGGAAATAGTGAATAAGATTAATAATACGATTCAGTTAGGTTCATTGATCGCATTCAATGACTCATTAAAAATTATTGGCAATACAGAGCATTCTTTGCTTGATGCAATCGAAGAGTGTTCTGAATATACTGCAAGATTTTTTAAAGAAAGAATATCAAATATACAATGATTACATTTTCAGAGAAAGCTTTGATATTTATAATCTTACTGGATCAATATTGTAAAACTTCAAAAATTCTTTAACCAGTAAGTATTTAATTTCTTGTTCAAGAAACGATTATATTTATTGCATAAATAGAATGTAATTATAGCAATTATATTACTATAAATAAATATATTTTAAAATTTCAATAAAAGTGATTTGAAGTCAAATATGCAAATGTTACTTTTATAACAAGGGTATTCCTTTATTACTTGCTGCATAAATTAACATTTCATTATGGGTTGATCTGTATGGTTACTAAATATTGTCTGAGAACTGTATATATATATTCTGCTTTTCTATTAAGCTGTCATTTTACTACGAGTGCATTTGCAAAAACAGATTTTGCAACGAATAAAGACAACATAACAGGGGCACAAACTTCCAAAGATAAAGAATCCATTATCAAAAATAATGTTACCCCACCCGCAGAACCCGTACCTTATCATATTGATACAGCCTTTGACCCGGACGAAGAATTATTTTTTACGGGGGCAAATAAATATCTAGAGCAATATGGTGTACAATTTGGGCTGAGCTACATCGGTGAAACCGTCGGTGTGGTTCGTGGTGGTAAGAAAAAAGGGGCTGATTATGCGCACGAAGTTGAATTTGCATTGGATATGGATTGGGACAAATTGATTGGTTGGAAAGGATTTTCAACCCATTTAATTTTAATGAATCTTGCGGGACGAAATGCTAGCACAGATTATGTTGGCGACCCATTCATGCAAGCCCAAGAAATCTATGGCAGCAGTAACGATCGTTTTTTACGCCTATATAATTTATATGCAGAACAAGCATTATGGAATAATAAAATTAACTTAAAAGTAGGACGCTTTAATCCAGGTGATGATTTTGCCGTCAGTCCCTTTGCCTGTGAATATGTTACTGCTTCGACCTGTAATCAGATGACCAGTATGGGTTCACAACAAGGATATTCCGCATGGCCAAACAATGTATGGTCAGGCAGGATAATATATAATTTTTCTGAACAATTTAGCTTTGCAGTTGGCGCATATGAAAGCACCCCCTTTGGTGAAACAGGACAAGGTGGCCCAGCAGGACTATCATGGGGAACGAAACATGCGACAGGCGCCTTTATTCCCGTTGAATTCAGCTATATCTCTAATTTTGGCAAGAAACAATTAAATGGATATTATCATATTGGTGCTGGGTATGATACCACCAAATATGATACTTGGTCATCTCAAGTTTCGGAAACTGGCAAAAGGGACAATGCTTCACAATATTGGATCATGTTTGGACAAATGATCTACAGAAACGACCCAATGGACAATCATGGTTTATATGTCTTAGCCAATTGGAACCATCAGTCTCCGTCTACAAGCAGTTTCAAAGATTTTTATAATATTGGTTTGCTAGATCGTGGTTTTTGGCATGCACGCCCTTATGACCAAATTGGATTTATGATGACCTATTATACCATTCCACGCTCTTTAAGACGCGCACAACGTTATCAAATGTCCCAAGGAACCACCTTTATGGAAAATGGCACGTTCAGCCTATTGAATAATGCCGAAGCCGCACAAACGAATGCTATGGTATTTGAAGTCAACTATGGCGCGGCGGTATATAGAGGAATTAAAGTTATGCCCGTTTTTGAATATTTTCATAAAGTTGGAGCTTACAAAAATTTGTATAATGATGCTGTCGTGCTGGGTGTTCACGTAAACGTTGTCTTTTAATAAAAAGATTGATCTCAACACAATTAAGATAAACAAAATATCATTGTATCTTGTTTATCTTAACTTTTATTTTTGTTATTGGCATTGATTGTTTTCTTGAAATACACTGACTCTACTTTCTAGAACATTCCGTTTTAAATAAGCAGCTCTTTTCAAGCGACCTTTTTTTTGCTCAATTTGTCCAAGTATTAATTTAGTTCCCGTATCATCAGATATATTCGTCGTAGGCGACAAGTAATGTTGACCCACAATTGTAATATTTTTATCGAATAAATGAATTGCCTTTTGATAATGTCCAGTAGCTAACAAATCATTTGCTACTTTCAAATCGGCAAGTATACCAAGGAATTGCTGGCAACTTAACTGTTTTTGTGAGGCTTTGGAAATAACAGATGATTGAGGGAAAGAAGCATTGTGATATATTGCTATATAATCCATGATTATTCCTTTATAAATATAATTTAATATAATCGATTTAGTCTTAACCACTCGACATCTTGCTAATTTAAAATACGCAAGCCATTTTCTGTACTATGGAATCACATTGGTTCCTAATAATGACAAGATAACGTTGCATCTTTATCTTGTATAAAATATTTTCATCCCCACACAACGTGATACTTTACAAAAAAACTATTTTAAAATTTGAATCTCAGTGTGAATTAAACATTAAAACAACTGGAAAATTTATTCATTTTAAATCGTTTTATCAATCATAGGTTGATTCAAAGACAAGAATACTATTTAATCGTAAAAAGATATATTTTATAATAATTGCATGATGGTAATATATAAAATATATTTATTACAGATACATATACAATGATCTTTATCGTGATCGTCAATAATCCATATTTAATTTTTTCGTTTGATTAAATAGAACAAAACTTTATCATCAATGATGTCAAGAAATAATACCGACTGCTTTCTTTATTAAAAACAACCTAAGGAGCATACCAATGAGTAAAAAACTTACAGGTGCCAGTGGTACCCCAATCGCAGATAATCAAAACTCTCGCTCAGCTGGACCCAGAGGCCCAGTCCTTATCGATGATTTTCATTTGATCGAAAAATTAGCACATTTTAACCGTGAAAATATTCCAGAACGTCGTGTCCACGCCAAAGGCGCAGGTGCGCATGGTACATTCACAGTGACCAAAGATATCTCAAAATATACTTCTGCAAAATTATTTGATACAATTGGTAAGAAAACCCCTATTCTCTCACGTTTTTCGACTGTTGGTGGGGAAAGAGGATCTGCAGATACTGCCCGTGATCCCCGTGGATTTTCGCTTAAATTTTATACCGAAGAAGGCAACTGGGATATTGTTGGAAACAACACGCCTGTATTCTTTATTCGTGACGCGATTAAATTTCCAGACTTCATCCATACACAAAAAAGAGTGCCTCAAACAAATCTCAAAGATCCGAATATGATGTGGGATTTCTTCTCTCTCTCCCCCGAAGCATTACACCAAGTCACGATCCTATTCTCTGATCGTGGGATTCCTGATGGGTTCAGATTTATGCATGGTTACGGCAGCCATACCTATAGTTTGATTAACAAAGACGGTGTTAGAACATGGGTGAAATGGCATTTTAGAACACAACAAGGCATCAAAAACCTTGATCCCAAAAAAGCCGCCGAATTAGATGGTAGCAACCCTGATTACGCGACTGAAGACTTGTTTAACGCCATTGAAAAGGGTGATTATCCAAAATGGGGTGTCTATATTCAAATTATGACAGAAGAACAAGCAAAAAATCACAAAGATAATCCTTTTGACGTGACCAAAGTATGGTCTCAAAGAGAATTTCCTTTGCATGAGGTTGGTTTTTTTGAATTAAACCGTAACCCAGAAAATTATTTTGCCGAGATCGAGCAAGCTGCCTTTGCACCAAGCAATGTAATTCCGGGCACAGGCCTTTCCCCTGATAAAATGCTTCAAGGTCGTGTATTTGCTTATGCGGATGCTCAACGTTATCGTATTGGTACCAATTACCAACAATTACCAATTAACGCGCCCAAATGCCCTTATGCAAATTATCAACGTGATGGTGCAATGCGTTTTGATAGCAATGGTGGTTCAAGCTTGAATTACGAGCCAAACAGCGACCCCAATGCCCCTAAACAAACCAATGATCCAAATCCATTATTTCCTGCTGATCTTTCTGGGGCAGCTGGTATCTATGACAACAGAACTGATGGCGATTACTATAGTTATCCCGCAGCATTATTTAAATTAATGAATGCAGATCAAAAAGAACTGCTGATCAATAATATTGCTGAGTCTTTGCAATCAGTTAAAAAAGAAACTGTGGAACGTGTGTTGGCACATTTTGTAAAAATTGATCCAGAATATGGCAATGGCATTGCAAAAAAACTGAACATAACACTTAAATAATTATCGTCTATATTAGAATATACGAATCAAATTTTCGTATATTCTATAAAATTATCAAAAAATGTTGTATGATTACTACGTAACTTAGATAAATTACAAAGGACAAATATCTATGAGTACCACATTTTTTATCCCTTCAGTCAACGTTATTGGGGAAAATGCTTTAAGCGATGCTGTGCCACATATCCAAGGTTACGGCTTTAAACACGGGTTAATCGTGACAGATATTTTCATGAATAAATCTGGTGCGGCACAACAAGTTTCTGACTTGCTTGGAAAAGTAGGCATTAAAACATCCATCTATGATGGAACCAACCCAAACCCAACCGTAACAAATGTGAATGATGGGCTAAAAATCCTTAAAGCAAATAACTGTGATTTTGTTATTTCTCTTGGGGGTGGATCACCTCACGATTGTGCAAAAGGAATCGCTCTTCTTGCAACAAATGGTGGGGAAATCAAAGATTATGAAGGTCTAGACGTTCCCAAGAAACCTCAACTCCCACTTGTCTCGATCAACACAACTGCTGGCACTGCCAGTGAAATTACTCGTTTCTGTATTATTACTGATGAAGTGCGCCATATTAAAATGGCAATTGTGACTTCTCAGGTCACCCCTATTTTATCTGTGAATGATCCTGCACTAATGGCTGGTATGCCTGCTGGGCTGACTGCTGCGACGGGTATGGATGCATTAACCCATGCTGTGGAAGCTTATGTTTCTATTGCTGCATCCCCAATTACTGATGCTTGTGCATTAAAAGCAGCCACTTTGATTTCTGAAAACCTACGCACCGCTGTTAAAGACGGCAAAAATATGGTTGCACGTGAAAACATGGCTTATGCACAATTATTAGCTGGTATGGCATTTAACAATGCTTCATTGGGCTATGTTCATGCGATGGCTCACCAATTAGGTGGCTTTTATGGTCTTCCTCATGGTGTGTGCAATGCGGTTCTTCTTCCTCATGTTGAAGAATATAACGCACCAAAATGTGCTGGTCGTCTAAAAGACATCGCAGCAGCAATGGGTGTGAATGTTGATAATATGAATGACGAAGAAGGGGCAAAAGCTTGTATTGCCGCTATTCGTGCATTATCAAAAGATGTCAATATTCCCGCAAACTTGACCGAACTTAAGGTTAAAGCAGAAGATATTCCAACATTGGCAACAAACGCATTAAAAGATGCTTGTGCTGTTACGAACCCTCGTGTTGGTAACCAAGCTGAAGTTGAAGCAATCTTCAAATCTGCGATGTAATTTTTAATTGCTTGAGTTAGTAAAAAGCGTCATATTCGAGAGAGTATGGCGTTTTTTATCATTCGAAATTTAAAATATTAACTTCTTTAGCAAGTTCATTGAACAGCTATTTTCTATATTTATCGAACAACTTACCTTACTTTGATATATCTTAATAATATATATTCTCAGCTTCTAGTGATACAGAATCATCACTTCTGAAATCAGCTATAAAATGATGGCAATTTTTACTCCACCTATCAATTAAATCAATTTATTTATCTACCAACATTATATGCTGGTGGCTTTCTAGAGAGGAGTTATATCGAGCCATTTTGTGCGTATTGAAGAGCAGTTTTCTAGCTATTTATCTAATGGATTCTTATGTTAACTTGTGATATGAGTGTATATTAAAGCGGTGTGATTACATGAAATTTATTCAAGATAATCGAATTACGTTAGACCCATTCGAAGTTAAATTATTTACCAGTCGAATTTATATGAATGGACGTCGCACGCGATATACACTCCGTGGAAAGTGCTTAGAAAAAGTTGTCCAAATTTATTCTTACTATTTACTTTTTGTTTCTCTAAGACCTTACGGACAAAGTTTAGAAGAGCCTATAGAGGCTTGCTATATCTATTTAATTACCTCATCGGGTAAAATTCTTGAACGTTGGAGTATAGACGCTGCATCAGATCAAGAAAAAGCAGAATTTGAGAGTGAACATGGCTTCTGCTGGGTTTACGACCCATTATGTTATGGATCTTTAGAAAAATTTCACCTTGTTCCCCCGAATAAAATTACTTTTGTATTTGACTACAATACTTACAGTATCGAAGTTTTCGAAAAGCTTATTTTTCCATGGTCTACTGATTTTTCAATGAATGATTATAGAAAAAGGTTCAGAAAATATTGTAAATTTATTAGCCGCTATACCCCTAAATTTTGGAGCCGTTTAAAGTTTGATATTATTAAAAGTTAAACAGGTAATTTTATCAAATAAATTAACGTTTCATAGACATTGTCATATTAAAGTAGCCACGGCTAAGATAACCGTGGCTACATAAAATAACTCAACAAAAAATAAATTAATCAGCCAAATTCATTTTATCAAGATGAACCGTTGTTTTCACGCCTTCATTAGAAAGTGCGTCAGGTTTCACAGCAATCGTATAAGTACCTGCTGGTAATTCCCAATGATGGGCTTTGGGTTCATAATTCGCAATCGCTTGTAAAGCCAATGGTATTGAAACTGTTTTTGTTTCCCCTGCCTTTAACGCAACTTTATCAAATCCAAGCAAACGACTGGTTGTGCCATCTGGTATCGTGCCATATACCTGAACCGCATCCGCACCATCTTTGTTACCTGTATTTTCAACCGTAACTTCGGCGGTCATGGTCGGGTTTTTACCAGATAAATTATTATTCAAGGTGATCTTATTATATTTAAATGTCGTATAAGATAATCCATATCCAAATGGATAAAGTGGCGTAATCTTTTTATCTTGATACCAACGATAGCCAACATTGGCTTTATCGACATCCAAACTAAAAGTCTTAATGCCTGATAAATCAGGCTTATCTTCTTTTACAGGATCATCTTCGTTCCATCGTTGCCCAGCATTGGTAATTTTAGGATATGGAACTTGTGCCAAAGATTTAGGCCAGGTAATAGTTAAACGCCCAGATGGGTTAACTTTACCAAATAAAATATTAGCAATCGCTTGCCCACCTGATGTGCCTGGGAACCAAGCTTCAACCACTGCATCGACATTATTTAACCAAGGCATTTCAACAGGATTTCCTGTTTCCAAAACAACTACAACCGGTTTTCCTGCTTTAGCAACCGCTTCAATTAACTGATTTTGATTGCCAGGCAAGCTCATATCTGCATTATCGAAACTTTCAGCACTCCATTTGGTTGCAAATACAATCACAACATCTGATTGGCTGGCTAATTTAACCGCTTCATCAATATTGTTTCCTTCAGCAAATTGTATCTTAGCCTTTGGAGCCAATGCTTGAATTGCTTTCATGGGTGAGGATGGAAAATAAGATGCAGGGCCAGGCCATGTTTGCATACTGGTAGGATCAGTAATATTCCCTCCTCTTGCTGTGACTTGAGAAGAACCACCACCAGACAGAACACCTTTATCAGCTTTACCACCAATAATCGCAATATTCTTCACTGTTGCAGCTAAAGGTAAAATATTCTGTTTATTTTGAAGGAGTACAATCCCATTTTCTGCGACTTTCTGTGAAATAGCCTCATGCGCAGCGACATCTTCGGATTGAGTCGACTTTACGGCTGGATGGTCATAAGCTCCAACTTGAATTAACCCATATAATACACGATATGCCATGTCATCAAGACGGCTTTGTGGAACCTCACCTTTAGCAATGGCTTCTTTTAAATCTTTACCAAAATAGATCTTATTATCAAACTGGTCGGCAGCAGATTCTTGATCTAATCCTGCATTGGCAGCTTTAACTGTACTATGACCCGCCCCCCAATCGGTCATAATATATCCCTGATATCCCCATTCTTTTTTAGGAAGTTGTAATAGGTAGCTATTTTCACAACTATAATCCCCATTCACTTTATTATAGGCGCACATAATCGAACCAGGATTACCTTTTTTAATCGCAATTTCAAAAGCAAGTAGGTCTGATTCTCTTCCTTCTTTTTCACCAACCTTCATATCAATTTTTTTGCGGTTGGTTTCAATATTATTAAACGCAAGATGTTTAGCCGTTGAAACAACATGTTGACTTTGAACACCTTTTATTTGCTCTGCACCGATGTTTCCTGCCAAGATCGGATCTTCGCCAAGATATTCAAAATTACGACCAATTCTTGGATCTCTGGTTAAGACCATACCACCGCCTAATAGAACATTAAAGCCACGATGAAATGCCTCTGCACCTGTCATCTTCCCCGCTTCATAAGCAAGGTTTCGATCAAATGTTCCAGACAAAATTTGACCACTTGGTAATGAAGTAGCAGCATCGTTTAGACGAATATGATTTGGATTAGTGACCCCTAGTCCAGCATCAGTGATTTGTTGTGCTGGGATACCTAATCTAGGGATACCCGCAACATAAGCTGCACTGCCCAGAGCGCCCTTGGGAATAGGTAAATGTTTAGACCCATTATCAACCGCATACTGACTAGCAACTAGTTGCAATTTTTCATCTTGCGTCATTGCCTTAACTAAGGCTTTTGCACGAGCTTCTGCGGAAAGAGATGTGTCTTTCCAACTTGCTTCTCCTGCATGTCCAATTGATGGAACACCGACAAGAATAGATGACAGTAAAAATAACTGAGATAATTTCACAAGAATGTCCTTCTATAATCAAAATATATTCTACTATTAGCTTATATTTATTTCGAACAGTCAATATTGATTGAGGGTTGTACACGTTATGTTGTTATAAGAATACAGCCACGGCTAAAAGAACCGTGGCTGCATAAGAATTCTACTTAATAAAGAATATGATCAATCAGGCAGATCAATCTTATCCAAGTGCATCGTTGTTTTTAAGCCATCAGTAGACAACGCATTTGGTCTGACAAAAATTTCATAAGACCCTGGGTTAATTTCCCAGTCATGTTTTTCAGGAAGGTAATGAGACAAACTGGCCGGAAACAAGGTCACTGCAACAGTTTTTGTTTCACCTGCTTTCAAATCAACCTTTTTAAACCCAAGTAAACGACTTGGTGTTCCATCAGGCATCTTTCCATAAACCTGAATAACATCAGCACCGTCGCGCTTTCCTGTGTTTTCTATCGTCACATTAGCCGTAATTAAATGTTGATCTGATGTGAAATCTTTAACAACGTTAATTTTTTTATACTTAAAAGTTGTATAGGATAAGCCATACCCAAAGGAATAAAGAGGCGTTAAACGTTTTTGTTCATACCAACGATATCCAACATTCGCACCATCTTCATTTAAGTTAACCGAAGAAACCAGTTGGTTATGTGCAGAATATTGTTTCACATTTAACTTTTGTATCGCAGGCATATGCCCCGCACCAGCGATATACGGATAAGGAACTTGACTTAACGCTTTTGGCCATGTGGTTGTCAAACGTCCAGATGGGTTTACTTTGCCAAATAAAATATTAGCAATAGCTGGCCCGCCAGAAGTTCCCGGATACCAAGCTTCAACAACAGCATCAACATTATTTAGCCAAGGCATTTCCACAGGGTTACCCGTTTCCAAAACAACAATCACGGGTTTGCCTGTTTTCGCAACGGCTTCAATTAGTTGGTTTTGATTACCAAACAATTCTAGATTGGCACTATCAAATCCCTCTGCACTCCATTTAGTGGCGAAAACAATCGCCACATCAGCATGACTTGCCAATGCAACAGCTTCTTGAATATTATTTCCTGTCGCAAAATCAACTTTTGTATTTGGTGCCAGTGCTTGAATCGCTTTCATCGGGGAAGATGGAAAATAGGAAACAGGCCCTGGCCAAATTTGTGTTCTTGTTTGGTCAATAATATTACCCCCTCTAGCCGTCACCTGAGAAGACCCTCCTCCTGACATTACGCCCTGATCGGCCTTACCACCAATAATCGCAATCTTTTTAATTTGAGGAGATAAAGGTAAAACATTATGAGAATTCTTTAACAAAACAATCCCATTTTCCGCAACTTTTTGTGAAACAGCTTCATTTGCTGCAACGTCTTCGGGTTGATTTGATTTATAAGATGGATGATCGTATGCACCAACATCCATCAAACTATATACAATCCGATAAACCATATTATCCAAACGACCCTGTGATACTTCACCTTTGGCAATGGCTCGTTTTAAATCTTTACCAAAAAACACTTTTGAATCAAATGAAGCACCAGATTCCTGATCCAAACCTGCGTTGGCAGATTTTTCAGTACTATGCGTTGCGCCCCAGTCTGTTAGGATATATCCTCGATATGCCCAATTTTTTTTCGGTAATTGCAGCAAATAACTATTTTCACAACTATAATCCCCATTGACTTTGTTATAAGCACACATAATTGCACCAGGTTTCCCTTGTTTTACTGCAATCTCAAAAGCCAACAAATCTGATTCTCTTGCTTCTTTCTCACCAATACGCATATCAACCTTCATACGATTGGTTTCAATGGCTCCAAAAGCAAATTGTTTTGCTGTTGCAATTACATGCTGACTTTGCACCCCTTGAATCTGAGCTGCTGCCATGTTGCCTGCAACCAATGAATCTTCACCTAAATATTCGAAATTGCGACCATTTCTGGGGTCTCGAACTAATACAGCTCCCCCACCACCAAGAAGGACATTAAATCCTCTGTGATAAGCCTCTTTACCCATCATCTGACCCGCTTCGTAGGCAAGGTCTGGATCAAAAGTTCCTGATAAAATTTGTCCACTGGGCAACGAAGTCGCAGCATCACCAGGTCTTACATTTTGGGGATTTGTAATGCCCAAACTTGCATCGGTAATTTGTTGCGCTGGAATACCTAAACGAGGAATACCAGGCACATATCCCGCAGAACCTAAAGCTTCTTTCGGAACAGATTCGTTTCCTGGCCCACCATGAACCCCATAACGACTAACTACTAATTGTAGTTTTTCCTCTTGTGTCATCGCTTTGACTAATGCTTTTGCACGCGCTTCTGTAGATAATGAAGAATCTTTCCATACTGGCTCGACAGATAATGCTAAACTAGGCATGCTTACAAGCATAGAGGACATAAGAAAAATATGGGATATTTTCATGATGGCAGCCTTTATAAAATAATTAATAACGTATTGATATATTCTACTCTTAAAATTAAATAATCGACTAAACAAATCAACAAAACAATTTAAAACCTTTTTCGCAAAATTTATAAATAAAAAAGGCTTTAATAACTATTTTAACCATAATTATTAAAACCTGTCCTTTTATTACTTATGTCTAAACAGTTTGAATTAGAAATCTATACGACTTTTAAATCCTAAAAATGCAGCATCTTTGATATTTTTTTGCGCATTCGGATGAATTTCATACTGGAAATCTGGTTGAAAACGAACACCTCTATATACATGTATAATATAGGTTGCTTCAAAACTGGTTTCAGAGGTTTGTATTCCCGTTGCGTCACCAATATTTTGAATAGGGAAACCATGCGCCAAATTATAACGCTGTGCATCACGCATTTTACCACTCATAATTTGGTGTATAAATAAAAGACCAAAAGCATCCATCGGTCTGGCTTTCCAAAAGCCTGTATTAATCATCCCAACAATGACTTGATTTTGACGTTGAAATGTCAAAGGGTTACTGTGAACAAAGCCAACATAACCAATAACACCATTTAAATCGCCAGGACCATTACGGTGAAACATCTGATCCAATAGCAACCATTCAACATCACGACCACGTTTCCAACGTTGATCGGAACCATTCATTGCTGTAATTTTTTTTCCATTTAATCCACTCCCCCAAACAGGATAAGAGGACGTATCATAAGCAAAACCAGCTTTGTAATGACCAACCAGATCATTTTTACCCCAATGTGGTTCATATCCAACTTCAAGTGGGAATTCACCACCAGCGTCACTGCCCGTTCTGACCAATGAAGCCCAACCAGCACGATGTCCAGAGGCATTACCATAGGCCGCACGACTGACTTGAAATATTCCAATACGAACATAAAAATGCTCTATAGGACGAAATAAAGTTGTCATTCCCCATGTTGAATCTGGCCAAGCATTAAACCCAGCTGCTTGTCCGGTCAAAGGTTTGGGGTTACCGCACAGACCGTTATTCATAAAGTAACAGTGAATTGGACTGGTCGCATAAAACCCACCCACACTTGTACGGCCAAAAGAGGTAACGATCTTACCATCCATAAAATATTTATCACTATAAAGATTCACCAACTTTGCAACAACGTTGCCACCAGCACCGTAAATTTCCTGAACCTGAGTAATATTTTCTCCTATGGTTTTACCCAAATTATTTCCATAACGACCTAATACAGTCATATGAGAAACTAATCCATCCGTTAGCCAGTTTTTGCCAACAAGGGTACTCCAGTCAACATCAAGGTTGGCATCTACAGCGCCTGCATTTGTCGCGCCCTTTTTCTTTCCTCCAGTAATATTGCCTGCAAATTCGTTTTGATTATCTAAATTTAAGTTAATACCACGTTTATAAAGCCAAGGATTAATCCCACCCCACGTACCAAACAAATGCTCTGGTTGAGGAAGCAAAGGATTACCCTCTGTTTTTAAACGTTCAATATCTTTGGCGTTACTTTGGACACGACCGATTGCTGTTTTCCAGTCTCCACCCCCACCTGCTGGCACCAAATGCCAATCTGTTAATCCATTCAAGGGTGAGTTATCATCTGTGAACTCTTCTGTTGATGGTTTATTCTTTTGTCCATCTGCTTTTGCAGCAGAATCAAATAAAACCATTCCCCCCATAACTAGCAAACAAGACAGAAAAGAAAATTCTTTTTTCCGTAAAAGGCTGGGTTTATTCCAAAATAATGCCATATTTACCTATTATCGTGTTTAGACGTTAAAAAATCACTAAATTAACAAAGCAATAAAGACAATCACTCTTTATACAGCTGCTTTATTATCTAGAACGAGCCAAGCATTATATAAATATAGTTTGCTCAACTGTCATAGTAAAATTAATGTAATTTCAGATCATTAAAACGAAATAAAAACATACAGTGTTAAAATAGAAACAACCATATATTTACATAAATTTAATGGCAATAACTTTGAATATAGGTGGGGATAAGTTGATAATTCTTTTAGAGAATATATGGCTCCCGAAGTAGGACTCGAACCTACGACCGAGCGATTAACAGTCGCTAGCTCTACCAACTGAGCTATTCGGGATCAGCCATGCACACTCTATAGCCTAATTTGATATTAATGGTAAAGTGTTTTTTTTAATTTTTTGTAATTTTTTTTAAATTTTAGTAAATATATCTTATGAATATTCAGAACAAATCTCAGAAGTCTTTAATAACACGCAGAAAAACACTCCTTGGTCTTGCTGGAACTTTTTTCCTTGCAGGCGGAGGTGGATATACATCTTACCACCTTATTACTCATAAAAAAAATTTGATTGGTGAATATAAACCTCAATCTATTCGTATTGCATGGCCAAAAAGTGAAATCGATTCACTGTTAACAATTGCCCACACAGAAGATTTCTTTCAAAATTATGGTTTAAACGTAACAATTCTGCCCAATATTCAAAACCACCTACAAGCATTGGATGCTTTTAAAAATAATATGTGCGATGCAACTGTTTTATCTGTTTTAGATTGGTTACCTAATCTTTTAACTGGAATGCAAGCTCGGCTATTGGTTGGCATCAGTGGTGGTAATTTCCGTCTTCTAGTTTCTAAAAAAAGCCGAATCGACAGATTAGTTGATCTAGCAGACTTAAAAATTGCAACACGCCGTCATGCAGAAAAAGAACGTCTTTTCTTTTCCATTTTATTAAGGCGTAAAGGCCTAAACCCTGAACGAAATATCAAATGGGTTGAAATGGAAAAAGAAGAACTATTACCAGCATTATTGTCTAATCAAGTACAAGCTATTATTGGATATGACCCTTTTATGTGGGAAATCTTAAGTAATGCCAACAAACAAATCTTTGAGTTGGCTGGCAGCCAGACTGGCAGCTGGAGCTCCAGAGCCAATCGGATTCTTGGCATCAACAACCAATTTTTAAAAAAGAACCCCGATATTGCTGTGCCTTTGGCATTGAGTATCCGACAATCTTCGAAATGGCAAACGCAACATTTACAAGAAACCAGCATATTGCTTGCCGACGAATGGAAGGGTATGAACTCAAAACAAATTTTACAAATGTTAAAAAATGAAAATCAAAACATTGCCCCGATCAATAATCAATTATGGGAACAAATAGCTCAATATATTGATGAGTTTAAACTGTTAGGAAAAGTTCCAAACAATCTGAGTTCAAGTCGTACAGCCAGACAATTTTGTTTGCCCATCAAGACATAAAAAATCCTCTTTCAGATTACTTTGAAAGAGGATGAAAATGAATCATTCAGATTATCAACCAATTTGTTTGTTTTTTATCTTTTCTGGCAAAATACGTAATAGTAATTTTGTTAAAAATGGTGCTGTCTTGGGTCTGACCAAGCGACGATCATAGCCGGCAAAACGACGATCGTTTTCAGCAAGACATAATTTTAAAAATTCTTTAAGTGTCGTCTTTTCTTTTCCCAACTCAGCAACACCATTAATGGTAAAGTTATTATCTTCGTAATATTCCTGTCCATCAACGTCGACATCTCTAATTAACCCCATACGTTCATAAATTAAAAATGCATGGACGGCCCATAGTTTAACTTCGAATTTTGCCCTTTTTAATAAAGGCATATTTTTACGATGCCAAGCAAGCCAATTCGCAAAAAGCAAGATATGACGACACTCTTCTTGCATTACGGGTTCAAACGTTTCAATAAGCTCTTTTGTAAAAAAACCAGACTTTTCAGCAATAGCAAATAAACCAAAAGCAAAAAAACTATCCCAACATTCGCTAAATCCTGTGACCATATAGGCCCATTCTGCATCTTTGGGTGCTTGGTATTCCTGCTCTTGAGCTAGGGGAATACCATAAAATTTGACCATATCCTCAAGAACTTCTTTATGGCGGTTTTCTTCCCAAGCATTTCTGGCGATGGCATCTGCCACTTCGGGATCAAGCAATTCATTTACAAAAGCTGCCATTCTAAGGCGTGCTTTACCTTCTGTGTGAACAGCAATATCCCAGATCGGCAGACTTTTTAACCGATTAATTTCTCCTTCGCTTAATTTTGGCCAATCCATAAAAGTAGGTCTATAGGGGTTAAATGTCTCACGAAACATCTGACACATTGCCTGCTTGTGCTCTTTACTACCGATTTTTATCGAACCAGGAATAGCACTCATCCAATGGCGTACTCGATAATTCATTTCCTCTAACTCTTTATCAGATTTAGGCTGAGGTAAATCGTGCAAATTTTCAGGTAACTGCGTGTAAATCGCTTCTAAATTAGACATTTAACCAAATCTCCCTCGATGAAATTATTTTAAGTCAGACCATGTATGAATAATTTTGCTGACTAATCCATATTCAATTGCCTCTTTTGCGGACATCCAGTAATTGCGGTCTGTATCTTTTGCAATTTTTTCATAAGAATGACCAGTTTCCTTGGCAAAAATATAGTTTAAACGCTCACGCATTTTAATAATTTCTCTTGCTTCAATATCAATATCGGTCGCTGGACCTCTGACCCCACCCATAGGTTGATGGAGTAAAAAACGCGTGTTAGGCAAACAGAAACGACGTTCTTTGTGACCTGCAGCAAAAATCAACGCGCCAGCAGATGCAACCCATCCTGTACCAATCATATTCACAGGCGCATGCGCATCAACAAAGCGAATCATATCGTGAATGGTATCGCCACTTTCAACATGACCACCAGGTGAGTTCACATAAACATCAATTGGACGATCAGAATCATATGCCAAAGCCAACAGACGCGCGGTTACTTCCTTGGCTAATTTGTCATGAACTTCACCAAATATTAAAATTTTGCGCTCTTTAAAAAGTTTGCTTTCCAATACTGAACTTGATGGGGCTGAATTTTCTTCCTTTTCATTTTTTTCTGAGGGATTTACGGGTTCTTCTGGATCATTATCATCTAAAATTATCGCATCATGCGACGTCGTTTGCATAAAATTCATTTATCTTCCCCTTAATATTACAAAGTCAATAAAACATATAAACTGCATATAAATACATTTGTTGCTAATCCTTATACACTTCAACAATCAGAATAGAAAATAATTTAGTGTTCTTTATATAAAAACCACTATTTTTTTAATATATTTTCTTTTGGCCATGATTTTTCATGATTATTTTCCAAGTGTTGCAAAAGGAAAATAGCGTATTCGTAAAAAAACCTATAATACTATTAAAATTATTTAATGCTGTTTTTAAATTTAAGGTTCAAAAGAGTGTCCTTTATCCGTCAACCAGTTTTTCGATATAGTTTATTCATCGGTTTTTTAGGGTTAACAAGCTGTGCAAATAGTCCTGTTATTAAAACGCCCGTGGGCTGGTACCACAATATTGAAGGCGGGATCGTCTCACAACCTCGCCTGCCTGTCCCTGGAAACGATCAATCTTATCCTTATGTTGGATTAACACCAACCCAACCCCCTGCGCTGCCGTCCCCTGCGTTAAGAAATGAAATTACGAACTCATTAACCAGGGATAGAACCTTATCTGATTGGCAAAATACGGTTACACCTCTTGAAATTCCAAAAATTCCAGCTGCACCTCAACAAGTAGCAGACAATAAACAAGCACCCCGTACAGACCAATCAAAAACAACAGAAAATAATCAAAATTCACAAACATCATCCGCATCCTTTGACGCTGTTGGACAGGATCCAACACCTCCTGATCCGAAGCAGCCAGATAGTCCACCACCTAAAGAAACCAAAAAACCAGAAGAAAAACCCAAAGAATCGAAAAAAGAACCCCCTCCGGCACCTGTGCCTGTGGTAATGCCCGCTCTGCGCGCACAAATTGATAATCAGACTGTTGTCATTCCTGAAATTCCTGTGAACCCACCTGCGCCCTCGAAATTTCCTGGTTTTAATATTCCTTCTGATGCGCATCTCCCCCCTGTATTTCAACCCGCAGCTTTACCTTTGGAGGCTCCAAAGGGAGATTTAATCACATTTCCTGTTGATTCAGATACACCCAATCCTAAACAAGATGGGCTTATCAATTCGATTGCTTGGCAACGCCATGGACGCACCATTTTTGTTCACGGATATGGGGATGCTTATTCAATTTCACCGGATTCACAATCAAAAGCATTATCTTTGGCATTATTACGTGCAAAAACAGTTGCAAAAATGTTAATTGCTCATAATGTACCAGAATCGTCTATTATCATTCGTGCACATGCTATCGGCCATGGTGTCCGAATTCGAATGGACGAATAATTTATTATTTTAACATTTTCACAGAATAGAGTTTCCTATGACCGAAGAATTTCATCGCATACGCCGCCTCCCTCCTTATGTCTTTGCAGAAGTTAACGCGGCGAAAAAAGCGGCACGTGCGCGCGGTGAAGACATTATCGATCTCGGCATGGGAAACCCAGACAGCCGCCCACCAGAACATGTGGTGCAAAAATTAGTTGAAGCAACTTCATCCTCTCGTGTGCATGGATATTCCGTAAGCCGTGGAATTCCTGGGCTGCGTAAAGCATTAGTCAATTATTATCAACGTCGTTTCAATGTATCTTTGGATCCAGAAAACGAAGCAATCGTGACATTGGGTTCCAAAGAAGGCTTGGCCAATTTAGCATCCGCTATTACCAGCCCAGGGGACACAATTTTAGTTCCCAATCCATCTTATCCCATTCATCAATTTGGATTTATCATTGCAGGGGCAGCGGTACGCTCTATTCCTGCAACACCAGACGAAAATATGCTCGAAGCCTTGCATAGAGCGGTTCATCATTCGATTCCCAAACCCACCGCATTAATCGTGAATTTCCCATCCAATCCCACATCCTATGTTGCCAGCTTAGATTTCTATCGTGAACTGGTCGCGTTTGCTAAAAAAGAATCCATTTGGATTCTGTCAGACCTTGCTTATGCAGAGCTGTATTATGGTGACCAAATTCCACCTTCTATCTTGGAAGTGCCTGGCGCGAAAGACATCGCAGTTGAATTTACTTCTATGTCAAAAACCTATTCCATGGCTGGTTGGCGCATTGGTTTTGCCGCCGGTAATCCTAAACTAATCGCTGCTTTGACTCGCATTAAATCTTATCTTGACTATGGGGCATTTACCCCTATTCAGATTGCTGCGGTTGCTGCATTAAATGGCCCACAAGATTATATCCAAGAAATGCGTGATCTCTACAAAGATCGCCGTGATACCTTGATTAAAGGCCTCCATAATGCGGGGTGGGATGTCCCTTCACCACCAGCCTCTATGTTTGCTTGGGCACCTATTCCAGAGCAATTCAAACATTTGGGCAGTGTCGAATTTTCCAAATTGCTCCTGAAGGAAGCACAGGTTGCTGTCGCACCTGGCTTGGGCTTTGGCGAATATGGCGATGATTTTGTTCGTATTGGTTTGGTTGAAAATACCCAAAGATTACGACAAGCTTGTCGCTCTATTAAAAACTTTATGAATTCTCATTCGAAATAATAAAGTTAAACGAATATCTATATATCTATCGTAACCTGGAGAACATTTTATGAGTAACCCGTCTGTAAGCAAACCATTAAAACTGGGAATTGCTGGTCTTGGAACCGTAGGAGGTGGCGTTGTCCGCCTTTTACAAGCCAACGCCAATGCTGTCACCCACAAAGCTGGTCGTCCTATTGAAATCGTGGCGATCAGTGCCAAAAGCAAAGCAAAAGATCGAGGGATCGATTTATCCCATATTCAATGGGTTGATGACCCAATGGATCTTGTTTCCAATCCTAAGATTGACGTTGTTGTCGAGTTGATTGGTGGCGCCAACGGAATTGCTTATGATTTGGTTTGTGCAGCATTAAAAGCCCACAAAGGCGTGGTTACTGCCAACAAAGCATTAATTGCTTTGCATGGCGATGAATTGGCAAAACTTGCCGAAGAAAAAAATGTTCCACTTTTATTCGAAGCTGCTGTTGCAGGCGGAATTCCTGTTATTAAAACCATCAAAGAAGCATTAACCCCAGACCGTTTAAAACGGATTGGTGGGATCTTAAATGGGACTTGTAACTATATTTTGACTGCCATGGCGAAGACAGGTTGCGCATTTAATGATATTCTTAAAGAAACTCAAGAACTGGGCTATGCCGAAGCAGATCCTTCAACCGATATTGATGGGTTCGATGCAGCGCATAAATTGGCTATTCTAGCCAGCCTAGGTTTTGGACATACGATTCACTTTAAGGATGTTTTTGTTGAAGGTATTCGTGGCATCAATCCAGACGATTTACACTATGCCAAAGAGCTGGGATATACCATCAAATTGATTGGAATTGCACAACAACACCAAGATAACCGTATCGAATTACGCGTTCATCCTGCTTTGTTACCGTGTGATACGCCACTTGCGCGTGTAGATGGTGTGACCAATGCGGTCTTTACCGAAGGCGAATTTTCTGGCCGATTAATGTTAGAAGGTGCTGGTGCAGGAGAAGGACCAACTTCCACCGCAGTCAGTGCTGATATTATTGATATTGCCAGAGGTTCAACCATTCCAATGTGGGGAACCGATTGGAAAGAGTTAACGCCAGCGACCGTTGTCTCTCGCAATGAATTTGTCAAAGCCTATTACATTCGATTAATGGTTCAAGACAAACCTGGTGTTGTTGCGGATATTGCAACCATTTTAAAAGAACATAATGTGTCTTTGCGCAGCTTACTACAACATGGTGCAACCAATGATACTGATGATACACCTATTGTACCTATAATTTTAGTAACGCATAAGACCAAAGAAGAATCGTTACTGCGAGCCTTACAAGCCATTCAAAAACTCCCAGTTATTACAGAAAAACATATTATGCTTCGTATTGAAGAAGCATAAGCAGTTATTTTAAGGATATCATTTACTATGCCTCTCTCTTCTCCTACGACCTCAACCTATACTGTTTCTGATCGCAATCTTGCATTAGAACTTGTCAGAGTCACCGAAGCTGCTGCTATTCAATCATTTAGCTGGATTGGCCGAGGGAAAAAGAACGAGGCTGACAATGCCGCAGTAGAGGGAATGAGGCATGCATTTGACACTGTTGCCATTTCTGGAACAGTGGTAATTGGTGAAGGTGAAATGGACGAAGCACCAATGCTTTATATTGGTGAAAACGTCGGTTCCGGTGGCCCAAAAATGGATATTGCTGTTGATCCATTAGAAGGAACTAATCTGACTGCTAAAAACCTTCCTAATGCGATTACGGTGGTTGCCTTGGCTGAAGAGGGCAAATTCCTTCATGCTCCAGATATCTATATGGACAAAATAGCAATTGGCCCTGATTATCCAGAAGGCGTGATTGATATTGATAATTCTATTGAAACCAATTTGCGTAACCTTGCCAAAGCAAAAAAAGTAGATGTTTCTGAAATTACACTAAGCGCATTAGACAGAGACCGCCATCAAGAAATGATTGCCAAGGCTCGTGAAGTCGGCGTGCGGGTTAAACTACTTTCTGATGGGGATGTGGCTGGGATTATTGCTACTTGTATCCCTGACAGTAATGTCGATATATTCATAGGTTCTGGTGGTGCTCCCGAAGGAGTATTAGCAGCAGCTGCACTTCGATGCTTTGATGGGCAAATGCAAGGGCGTTTACTGTTTGAAGATCAATCTCAGATTGATCGTGCCAAAACAATGAGCGAAGGCGATCCTCAAAGAAAACTCTTCTTAGAAGATATGGCCAGTGGCAATGTATTATTCTCTGCAACAGGCGTTACCACGGGCGATATTCTAAAAGGCGTTCAATGGAGAGGAAATTACGTATGGACCAATTCTTTGGTAACACGTTCTCGCTCAAAAACGGTTCGCTTTGTGAATGCACGCCATAATATCTTAGCAAAACCAATGGATATTAAATAAATTTAACTGTTAGCCAGTGTCTGAATTATTAAAAAAACCTTCTTCTGAAGCACCGCTTGCCCTGAATATACAACAAAGCCTTTCTGGGCGGCGGTGGTTATGGCGTATGCCATCCTCTTGCGATCCAACCGCGTTAGATCGCCATGCTCAACATATAGCTCAAAAAGCCTCGCTTTACGACATCGTTGGCAGGATGATTGCCGTGCGTGGGGTCTCACCCCAAGCAGTTGAGCATTTCCTTGATCCAAGGTTAAAAAACTTATTGCCCAACCCCTCTTGTTTGAAAAATATGGACAAAGCAGCCGATCGCATTGCCAAAGCCGTTATTCAACAGGAAAAAATTGCTATTTTCGGCGATTATGATGTTGATGGTGGATGTTCTTCAGCTATTTTAACGCAATATTTTAATGATCTTGACCTCTCCCCTATCGTCTATATTCCTGACCGAATCAAAGAAGGATATGGACCCAATATCCCCGCCTTGCAAAGCCTCATTGATCAAGGCGTGACATTAATTATATGTGTCGATTGTGGGGCTGCTTCACATCAAGTATTTGATGCAACCCCTCAAGATAAAACTGACATTATTGTACTTGACCACCATAAATGCGAGACAGCACCTCATATTTTCGCCAGCGTCAATCCGAATCAATTAGATTGCGATTCAGGATTAGGGTATTTATGTGCTGGTGGGGTCAGTTTTATTGCTTGCATCGCCGTTACCAGAGCTTTGCAGCAGCAGCAATATTTTGAAAATCATCCAAAACCTGATCTTTTCAACTTATTAGACTTAGTGGCACTTTCGACAATTTGTGATGTCATGCCATTAACCGGCTTAAATCGTGCGCTTGTCACGCAAGGGTTGAAAGTTTTAGGGAAGAGAGAACGGATTGGCCTTGCTGCACTACTAGAAGTCTCGGGCGTGCAAAAAGCACCTGATGCATTCAGTTGTGGTTTTGCCTTAGGCCCCAGAATTAATGCTGGCGGTCGTATCTCCGAATCTGATTTGGGATTAAAATTGCTGACTTGTCATAATCCTGTGGAAGCCCATCAATTAGCAGAACGCTTAGACACAATTAACAAACAGCGCCAAAATATTGAACAAGGTGTATTACAACAAGCAACCGACTTAGCGTTAGAACAGCATGAAAAAGGCTCGCCTGTTATTCTATTACATCATAGTGACTGGCATCCTGGCATTGTTGGTATTGTGGCAGGACGAATTAAAGAACAAATCAACAGACCTACCTTGATTGGGGCAGAGCTTTCAGATGGGATGATCAAAGGGTCTGGACGTTCTATTATTGGGCTAGATTTAGGTGCAGCAATTATTGCAGCCAAGCAAGCAGGATTATTACTGCATGGTGGTGGTCATGCTATGGCTGCTGGATATAGCTATCACAAAGATCAAACAGAGGCTTTGCATCAGTTCCTGAATGAATATTTATCCAAAGCTGCTGACGCACCCAGTGTCGTTGATTTAGAAGTCGAAGGCGTCACCACTGTTGCGGGGGCTACGGTTGAACTGGCTAAACAAATAGAGCGTCTGACCCCTTTTGGGAACGGAAATGATGAGCCTTTGATTGTGTTATCTCATGTTCATATTCTGCGCTCTGATAGAATCGGCAAAGACAGCAATACATTACGGTTAACACTGCAAGGGGAAAATGGTGCCAGCATCAAAGCCTTGATGTTTAAGGCCGATCAACATCCGATTACGCCATATTTAGAGGATTATAACAACCGTCGCCCTATGCATTTAGCAGGATGGTTGCGCACAAATAGCTGGAATGGTCGTGAAAATGCAGATTTTTTCATAAAAGATGCAGCTTTTGTATAAATTGTCCTTGACCAAAACCCAATTGCCATGTAAGTAGAACCTCATTGCCTCTGTCCCGTTCGTCTAGAGGCCTAGGACATCGCCCTTTCACGGCGGCAACACGGGTTCGAATCCCGTACGGGACGCCAATCATTACCATAATGATTGTTGGTGTTTATACTACATAGCTCGTTCTGCTATTCAAAAAGAACATATTGCCTCTGTCCCGTTCGTCTAGAGGCCTAGGACATCGCCCTTTCACGGCGGCAACACGGGTTCGAATCCCGTACGGGACGCCAATCATTACCATAATGATTGCGTATAATTAATAAATATCCTATAAATCTTAACATACAGTTCACGGCTATGCCGTTACCTCTTTATTAGTTTCCTACAAAAATCGTAGGACAGCCACCTTTTCAAGGTGATAACACGGATTAAATTCCCTGTAAGACATCAATACCAATACGAGATTTTTAAGTTAGAAAACGATGATCATCCCAATCACCAATTTGGCTTTAATCGATCAATTGCTTGTAACAAATAATCCTCTGTTAATTGATCTTTTGATAAATTAAAATAACAATAGGGTTGCTGTTTCATAGCCGTGATTAGATAAAAACAATTTCTTAAATAGGGCTGTTCAAATTGACGGTTAAATTCTAACAAAGCCGTTCCTGGGCGAGCAAAAACCATATTTGCTAAACCTGCACCATGAGGAGCCATTACAAATTCTGCCTGTCTAAAAAGGGCAACTTGCGTAATAAAATCCATATCTTCTAAACATATTTTTTGGATATCTTTGGTTTGTAAAACACGCTCTATTATTTCTTTTTCTTCATTATTAACTCTACTATCGTGCCCCTTTTCGCGGCTAATATAAATGCGTTTTGGTAATTCAGGCATATTAGGCACATCAAATTTATCAAATAAAGAATAGACTTCAGAAAAAAGCAAATACAACTCAGGCTTAAAATCTGGAATATGCCAACAATAAGATAACTTTTTAACTGGATAAATACCCACATCTAATAAAGTAACGCGATCTTTTAAACCACTCAGCGCAAGTGTTTGTTCATAAGTTGATAAACTATATGCAGGCTGTCTATTTTCAAACAGACTACTTCTTGATGGAAGAACTAACTGCGTTTCAGATGGCAATATAGAATTTGCAAACTGTGTTTTTGAAATTGCATATAATAACCAATGATAATAATTGGTAGAGGCTGCATCGCAACCTACAAAAATATCATCCAATTTATCTCTAAATGGAATATTTTTTATACAACCCTCTCTATCAATTATACGATTTCTAAAACAGGAAGGAGGACCAATAATCTGATAGTCATTTTGAACAATAACACCATATAATTCAGGAGCTATAACAAGATAAGCATTCTCAATGGTGCAAATCTTTAAAGTCCGAGCCTGCATGATGGCTTTTCCACTCTCCTTTCCATCTACAGCAGCAGTATTTCTTATAATCCTTCTCACATCATAAGCTCTTAAGCCCAATTCAAACTCTTGAAATCGTTGAGCATCGTATGCGGTAATAGGCATCGGTAACACGCGTTCTGGGCTATGACTCATATCATAACATTGACCATCTGAAGCAAACGGACCATTAAAATTACCTAAAATTGGCAAAAAAGAAGCATTTTCATTTAACACTATCCATCACCCTCCTTTTGTAAAAGAAATTATTCCGTAAACTTTATAGCATAATTATATTTTATATAATTATGCTATTTATTTTATTACGTAAACAGCTCTTTATTTCTTACCGCACCTTTATCAGCACTAGTTGCCATCATGGCATAGGCTTTCAACGCAAGACTGACTTTTCTAGCACGAGGCTTCGCTGGCTTCCAACCTTTTTGATCTTGCTCTGCACGGCGTTGTTGTAACTCTGCGTCAGAGATATCAAGTTGAATAGAACGATTAGGAATATCAATAATGATTTTATCTCCATCCCGAACCAACCCAATGGCTCCCCCAGATGCCGCTTCTGGGGATACATGCCCAATCGAAAGCCCAGAGGTTCCGCCTGAAAAACGACCATCGGTTAATAACGCACACAATTTGCCAAGATTTTTAGATTTCAAATAGCTAGTGGGATACAACATTTCTTGCATACCTGGCCCACCTTTTGGCCCCTCATAACGAATAATGACAATATCACCAGGTTCGATTTGGTCACTTAAAATTGCTTCAACAGAGGCATCTTGACTTTCGAACACTTTGGCGTTGCCTGTAAAAGTCAAGATAGACTTATCCACACCTGCAGTTTTCACCACACACCCAGCCTCGGCAATGTTACCGTATAAGACTGCAAGACCACCATCTTGAGAATAAGCATGCTCGACGCTACGAATACAACCCTCTTTACGATCAGTGTCTAAGCTCTCCCAACGCTTATCTTGACTAAATGCTTGCTGTGTCGGAACACCACCAGGTGCTGCTTTATAAAACTGTAAAACAGATTCCTCTTTACTACTTGTAATATCCCAATGGCGTAGCGCCTCACCTAATACTTCAAAATGAATGGTTTTTACCGTTGTATCAATCAGACCACCTTTGGCCAACTCAGCCAAGATAGAAAAAATTCCACCTGCACGATGTACGTCTTCAATATGGTATTTTTGAGTGTTGGGCGCCACCTTGCAAAGCTGTGGAACTTGACGAGATAAACGATCGATATTTTCCAAAGTAAATGGAACTTCACCTTCTTGTGCAATGGCTAATAAATGCAAAATGGTATTTGTTGATCCACCCATCGCAATATCCAATGTCATAGCATTTTCAAAAGAAGCAATTTGTGCAATTGAACGGGGTAAAATGCTATCGTCCCCCTGCTCATAATATTGTCTACATAATTCAACTATACGACTTCCTGCACGTTTAAATAATAACTCACGGTCTTTATGAGTTGCTAGCATGGTTCCGTTACCAGGAAAAGATAATCCCAAAGCCTCAGTCAAACAATTCATGGAATTCGCTGTAAACATGCCAGAACATGATCCACAAGTTGGGCAAGCAGAACGTTCATATTCAGCAACATGTGCATCAGAAACGCTATTATCCCCAGCGACAACCATCGCATCGACCAAATCTAACTTACGATCTGAAACATTACTTTTTCCAGCCTCCATAGGACCACCAGAAACAAAGATCACTGGAATATTTAAACGCATCGCAGCCATCAACATACCAGGTGTAATCTTATCGCAGTTTGAAATACAAACCATCGCATCGGCACAATGTGCATTCACCATATATTCAACAGAATCAGCAATGATTTCGCGGCTAGGCAATGAATATAACATACCATCATGCCCCATCGCGATCCCATCATCGACAGCAATCGTGTTGAATTCCTTGGCAACGCCGCCTGCTGCCTCAATTTCCCGTGCAACAACATCACCCAGATCCTTTAAATGAACATGACCTGGCACAAACTGGGTAAAAGAATTCACCACAGCAATAATAGGCTTGTTAAAATCCCCATCTTTCATTCCCGTTGCCCGCCATAATGCACGAGCCCCAGCCATATTACGACCTTGAGTAGAAGTATGTGAACGATATTTGGGCATTTAACAAATCCTATTAAAAATTTAAGAATATATTAAAATATATCCCTCTTATTTTGAAAAATTTCAAGAATAACCTTTGAAACATTATCTATTTAAATCTTAAAGACCAATCAATCATACACCAACATATCACCGCAATCTTCATCTTTTAATAGCAATTTGTAATATATGCATAATTAAAGACCCATTTTATTGTATGTTTTTTTATTAATCCATAAAGCGACTATATAATTTATATTTCATTTCTACTTTATTACGTAATTATAAAATGCTAAACAACAATGTTCCTTTACAATCATTTGTATGAATCTAACAATATAAGCTCTTAGCAAATTGAAGAATATAAAGACATAAATCAGAAAGAGGCTTTTATGGCTATAAATATAACCCCTCGTCTAATTGATTTAACTTATGAAGCCCTTCTCAAATCTTATTGGAGAAAAGAGGCTCTTAAAAAATTTCTTAAGTCATCTAATATTTCTTCTACATTCATTGCAACTTGGTCAGATGATGAGACCAAACGTATCTTTTTAGATCGACTTTTTAATGGATTACAACAAACAGCAAAAGGCAAAGCGGTTATTTCTCACATGGCACATAGCCTATCAGAACAATCGTCTTTTCCTGATCTAAGGGGGCCTTGGGAAGATTCAATTTTAAAAATACAAGCTGCTCACAAAGCAGTGCAAGAGCTAAAATCGTATTTAAAACAACTAAATGAACAAGTTACATCTGAAAAAGAGCGTTTAGAAATACAAAAGCAAGCACGAATTGAAAAAGAACGCATTCAACGATCACAAACTGATAAGCACAAACTGCAACAAGGATTTGAGGCATTACAATCACAAATAGGAACACAAGAAGGAGGATATGCTTTTGAAAAATGGTTTTATCAATTACTTGATTTTTGTGAAATACAAAGTAAACGGCCATATATTACTAGTGGTAGACAAATAGATGGTTCTTTAACTCATGAAGGGACAACCTATCTTTTAGAATTAAAATTTACGAAAAATCTGTCTGGAGTTCAAGAGATCGATTCCTTAAAAGCAAAAGTCAGCAAAATGGCAGATAATACAATGGGCATCATGATATCAGTAAGCGGTTATACTCAAATAGCTATTTCGGAGGCATCTGGAAGTAAAACAACAATACTCATCATGGATGTAAACCACTTATATTTATTTTTCTCTGGTGTTATGAGTTTTAAAGAAATCATATCAAGGATAAGACGTCACGCTTCACAAACAGGTCAAGCATACTTATCAGTAAACGAGTTTAATCATTAATAAAAAAGACGATTAAATTTACCTAAGAAAGCATCATTACCAACTTCACATATCATTACTACAATAAATATTAATAATAGTGAACATCCAATTTACAATACACAATTTAGCCAAGACCAAACATTAAATGATGGTAATTAGATACCTAGGTAGTATAACTATTTATTTTGATATTATATTGAGTTAACTTTATTGAGGCATATGATTTTTATATACAGATACTTGCCTGTTGTGCGCAGAGGAATAAAAAAATTAATTTTTTA
>NZ_CAMXCM010000004.1 GCF_947179015.1 Commensalibacter communis | reverse complement strand
CTAGACACAAATATAACTACGACCTATATTTTTCTTGGTTTATCATAAATCAATGATACTAACGTGAAATTTAGTATTATATCTATCAATGTCTTATACGACGTTATATATTTAAAAACGTAAAAAATCTAATATTCTTTTAATATTGGATTTTGTTATTTATAAATAATTATTCATTACTGTAATTATATTTAAAAATCGATTTTTTATAATTTAATGTTAATTGCTCTTAAATCACTAATTTTATGATTACCGATTTTATTCATGTAAATTATAATAAGTCTGAGTTGGCAGTAAATGGTCAAAAATAACGACACATTAGTATTTTAAATTTCAATTTATTTTGTATAAATTAATAAGAAATAATAGAAGTACCCATGTTTGGATTAAATAATATAATCGAACAAATATTGGTATATTAATACATATTCTGTATTTTATTTAAAAATTACAGTATTAATAAATTTTTATAAATAAAAAATTATTTATGTTATAATATTAACGTAATAATATATATATTACACATCTAAATTTTACAATTAAGGATAATTTTATTATGGTATTTACAGTTAATATTAATAAGAGTTCTAGAAATACTTCCTCAGGAAATAATGGTTTATTAAAGGAAGTAAATGGTGTAAATGGTATGCCTATTTCCGTTGCTCCGGGTTTTCCAGATTTAGAAGATCAATTTAATCAGATGGGAATTACTCATATCAGGTTACATGATTGTTTTGGTGTAGGCGATATTGATAATGGGTTTAATGCGAATCATTCAAATGTTGATCAATTACTCGTTACTGTACCTTTTGATCAGCAATCTAAAGCAAAGGAATTTCTTGCTGACTATGCTAATAAAAGAACAATCTTTCCTTACGCTGCTGTTGGTATGCGTAATAACGATTTGAAGCAAGCTTCGCGTAGTCCAAATTACCGAATTACAGATGATGCAATTCGTCGTATCATGAAAAATAATGCTAGCGTTAATCCTGGTAACCTTCAACGAGAAATTATGTTCCGTATTGGACGTACACTTGATGGCGGCTATGAGGTTCCAGAAAATTTTGATATTTATGCCTTTTTGGTGTCTAGATTGGTAATGCGTTATTCTATAAACCATAAAGGCATTGGTTTACCAAGAAAAGTCACTTATTGGGAAATCTGGAATGAGCCTGATTTGACCTTTTTTTGGAATAACAATTCGCCGCAAGTGTATTATGAATTTTATGCGAAGATAGCCAAGGCCATTAAAGCGGTTGATCCAACCGCAAAAGTAGGTGGCCCAGCTGTTGCTTATGGATATAATCCTGGTGGCGCCTACATCGATGGGTTGCTCAATTATTGTCAAACAACAAATACTCCCATTGATTTCTTTTCTTGGCATTATTACAATAGTTCACCACAAAGCATTATCGACGCTGGGAACTATATTCAAGATACTTTAAATAAGCATGGTTTTAGTAACCTTGAGAGTTTTTGTACTGAATGGAATTCTACTCCTACAGGAACAGTGAATAGCTTTACAAAACTGCAATCAGCTCAAAATGCTGCATTTTTGACGTCTATATTAACGTGTATGCAATATACTAAAATTGATAAAGCTTATTATTATCGTGGCGATGGAGCTGCTTTTGGATTATTTAATGATCAGGCTAATCCTAAGAGACCACAAAATAAAAATTTTTGTACATACGCTGCACAAGGGTTTAACTTATTTACCCGTATGTTTGAAACACCCTATATTTTGACCCAAGATAATGATTTTAGTACTGGATTAACAACATTAGTTGCAGAAAACGAAGTAGGGAATAAGATTAATATTTTAGCTTCTAATTTTGAAATGGACAGCAATTTTGTTGAACCTGCATTTCCACCTAATGGATATTCTTTGTATTCACAATATTATTTAGATTCAAATAGAACAACTAATCAATTAGATGATGATTGGAGTAAGGCTCATTGGTTTGGAGGTGTTGATCCAAGGACTATTATGTATAATAATGAAGTACCTCAGAAAGAGTTAGTGCCTCAGTTGCCAATTAGTGAAAATTTACCTCAAAAAACGATAGACTATGAGCAAAGTCGTATGGGGTTGACGGTTAATATTGCAAATATTCCTGAAAATTATAATGATTATAAAATAACAGCATATCGTATCAAAGAAGGTGGTCGTCTTGATCGTATGACACCAGAACAAGTAACCACATCTATAGATAGCGCTCTTATCGATCGTGTGTTAACGATTACGGATGTGGGGGCGACTTCATCAACGGTAACTTTATACACTGTAGAGCTGATTAATTAATCACAATACTATTTGTTTCAAAAACTTGAATATAATTTTAAGATTACGATATCTTATTTCTTAAAAATATGAGGGATAAGATATCTTCTCTAGTATTAACTAGGCTAAATATTACCCTGACTTTTGCTTGTTTGTTTTATTAAGGTTGAAAATATTTAATAAAAATTGCTAACCTTGTAGAGATATTCTCTGGCAATATAAAACGATCAAAAAAGTAATTCTGTGTCTTATTTAATTTGTTTTCGATCAATATATCATGATAATCACCCATTAGGCCATTAATCGTTGCTAGATATTGAAAAACTTGATGATGATAGGGAGATGAGTATAAAACATCAAAGGTTCCGTAAAGGGCAGAGAACATACTCATTTGTTTTCGTAAGGTATGGAATTCATGTGCCGATAAGGTCGAATTTTTCTGAATTTGCTGTTGAATAAATCTGACATTTTTATGGAGGGCAAATGTAAAATCTGCGAGGTCACATGGAAAATAACGATAGGCTTCACGCTTTAAGAAAGATAATCCTTGCTCATTCCATAAACTATTTAACAGGATAGCATTTGGAATCACGATACTACTTTTATCGTTCTTAAATCCATCTTGTATCAGTCCCAGCAGCCCTGTGATATTACCAAGTAGGAAAGGGCGTTTATGTCGTGCATCAAAGCCACGGTAAGCATAGCATAAATGTTTAAATTTAGCTCGAACCATTTTGTAGATTACTTTATTTTCCTCAGTGATTTTACTTGAGGTACATAGACCCCGTATAATTTTTGGAAATTGTTGATTTATAATACCTTCTAGCCATAGTTGACGGCTTATCATAAAGCTTTCTATCAATTGCTTTTGTGTATATTCAAATGTGATTTTGTTGGGTAATGTAACGTCAAGATTAATCTGATCATCAACACAAATCATATCATAAAGTTGATTGCATTGTTGTTCTGAGAAGTGAAAACGTTCGAAATCAACAATTTGTTTAGCTGTGATTGGTGCTTTTGTTTTTGGCATGATGCAAGATCTTTATTG
The DNA here is from genome assembly GCF_947179015.1 of Commensalibacter communis. GTDB lineage: Bacteria > Pseudomonadota > Alphaproteobacteria > Acetobacterales > Acetobacteraceae > Commensalibacter > Commensalibacter communis. The sequence continues at coordinate 131,782 of NZ_CAMXCM010000004.1, read as the reverse complement.
CTTTGAATTTTATAATAGTGATGATTAGTTCGGAAAATATTTGTTGACGTAGTTTTGTAAAGGAATAGATATTTTAACCTGATAAGCAATGGAAATCCACATGAAACCGCATCCCCATCCTGCCAGAACATCGCTAAACCAATGTGCGCCCAGAGCTAGTCTAGACCATCCAATCAGAAGGGTGCCGATAATAGCAATCCATAAGAAAGATTTTCTGTAAGAAGAAATACTATAACAAACCAGTAAGAATATAAGTGAATTTACTGAATGTCCACTGGGAAAACTATAGCTGAGTGCATGAGTCAAGGGTTCATCAAAAACAGGACGTTCCCTTCCAACAAGGATCTTTAACGTTGTAAAAACTATTCTACACGATCCCATAGTTGCAACCACCCATATGGCTTCATAGATGCGTTTTTTTAGCCATAACCAGATCCCTAATAACAAAGTCATAGCAGTAATGATTACAAATGAACCAAGTTTGGAAATCATTCTAACTAGTGCTACAAAAGGATTCGTGGGGGACAATATAAAGATGTTGTTGAGGCTAGTATCTAACGATGTCAATAGGGCAATAATAATGGCTATTCCAAATAAGATTATGCCGTTTAGAAAAAGAAATTTATAATGAAAAGACAATCGTTTGCCCCAATAAAAAATAAAGGTTAGATAATGTCTTTTATCATATTCCAAACGATTTGATAGACTTCTTCATAAGGAAGTGTTGCATCAACGTCGACAATGTAAGCTCCTCTAAAGGAAAGTTTTGGGGTTACTTCAACTTTTGCTTTGAGTAATTCGTAATCATGATCTTGTTTGCGTGCAAATGCCGTGTCAACATCAATGTTTAACCGAAATATAATATCGGGTTTAACAGATGCCATTCGATCATAAAGTTTATATTCCCATTGAACCAGCTTGGATATGAACCAATTCGTGGTGTGTGCTGCGGACAATCCGGGGCCATCATAAAAACCATAGATCGTTGTTTGAGGATAGCGATCTGTAACGACTAACACACCATTTTGGCGGGCTTTAGTCATTTTTTTAAAATTATAATATCGAATGCAAGAAAACAGAAAAATAACCAAAGCGGTTAGAACCCCTGGAATCTTATTACCTTTTTTACGTGCAGTTGTCGCTTTTTTTTCGATAACACGATCTAGGATGGGGCCTATATATTTTATTTCTCTGATTCGTCGACCAATATTCCCTGATCCTTGCCCTAAATAGCAACGTTGGGTTGGGCGTATTTTTGATAAAGCACTGGTAATTTCTAAACTTAAGGTAGATTTTCCTGAACCATCACAACCAATAAAGGCGATCAAAGGGGGTAAATGCTTGGGGGAATTTTGATACGACATATATAATTTTCTAAAATTAAAGAATTTGCAGGACACCATATAATATGGATTTCTTATTCACAATAGGATGTCAATGCATATTCTCCGAATTATTATGATAGTTTACATTAAGTTATAAATAAGAGTTACATTATGGATAACACAACTATTAAAAAATTGAGTTATAATTGTTCTTGCCGATAAATCAAATCAAATTTTATCGTAATTTATTGTAATATACAAATTATTAAACCAAAGATTTAGAGAAACAAAATTTATGAAACAAAATGTAAACTTGCCAATAATTGCGATTATAGGAGCTGATGGCTCTGGAAAGTCAACAATTTGCTCAGAATTAATGACATGGCTAGAAGGGCGTTATCCTGTACGCTTATGCCATTTAGGGCGTCAAACAGGAAACATTGGTCGTATGATCGCTAAGTTACCATTCTTGGGTAAAAAATTAGATCATAAAATAGCAGGTAAAGCGAATAAGGCACGTTCGGACAAAGGACCAAAAGCGGGGGTTGCGTGCATTATGTTTTTATTATCTTTAAAGCGGGTCTATCGTTTTTATAAAATGTTGCGATTAAAGAAACAAGGCTTTTTAATTATTACAGATCGCTATCCCCAAATATCGGTCATTGGTGGGTTGGATGGGCCTGATTTAACAATTGATCATCCTGATAACATCATTTCACGCTGGTTGACACAATGGGAACGTCGATTATATCGTTGGATGGCCGATCATAAACCCGATCTTGTGATTCGGTTGAATGTCGATATTGATACCGCAATGAAACGTAAGCCCGATCATCGTTTATCTTCGATGGTTAAAAAAATTGAGTCCATAGAGAAACTTACATTTAATGGGGCGCCAATTATCGACTTATATAGTCATAAACAGCCCCTAGAAGAGATCATTCAGGAAGCAAAAAATGCTATTCGTGAGGTTTTAATCAAAAAGCCCTAGTAATTTGGTTCATAAACTGGCATTGAACGGCGGAAGACACCTCGTGTTTTATTTTGTGTTGGATCCGCTGTCTGCGAAACGGGCATATTAATGCCCATATCATATTTTCCTGTACGTCGCTTGCTATTAACCCATCCATCTGTGCCATTTATTTTTTGCGAACGTTTTGTATAGTGGTCAGGAATCAATGCAGCTGGACCATTTTTCTCGTTTTTAGCTTGTTGTGCTGAGTTAGATTGTTGTTGACGTGCTTTTTCTGCTGCTTGTTTTGCAAAGGGCGAAATGTCATCGGAGCTTTGTTGAGGATTCAAATGTGTATCTTTGGAAGTAACCACAGAGGGGGGCGGTGGGCCGTCCTTATGATGATGACGTGCGAAAGCAGGCTGATTACTATTCATAGCAACTGTGATCGTTCCTAAGAAAAATATATATACAAAACGCTTTGTTGTGAACATAATTACCGATACCTAGTTTAGTTTTTGATGCTCTGATATGACAATAAGATCATCAAATTATGGCAATAAATCGATTTTCTAAAAAATAATATTGGTTCGGAACCCAAGGACAGTTGCGTCTTTATACGTGCTTCTTGTGGCAGAAACATTATGAAAATATTCAAAAACAGGCATAATCATAACACCGCGATAAACAGCGATACTGTAATTTGCTTCAAATAGCATACTATTGGTTTGAATCCCTGGCGCACCATTGATTAAACCGCCAAAGATACCATTCGTTTGCGTGACCAATCCATTATTGATCTGATATTGTTGTGCTCTGCTAAGCCCTCTTGGAACTGTATAGTAAGTCATCATCAGCCCAATTTGGTCATAGGGTCTGGCATGCCAGAAACCACGATCTAATAGCCCTATATTATACAAATCCTTATAGTTGGCAGTTAATGGAGAATCGTGTCCCCAATTGGCAATAACATATAGTCCATGATCTTTGACTTGGTCATTACGATAAATCATTTGTCCAAGCATAACCCAATATTGGCTAGTATGATCTTTTTTACCTGACCCTGTTGCTTTGCTGGACCATGTTTCGAATTTACTGGTATCCAAGCCTGCACCGATGCGAATATAGCCATTCAAATGGTTTTTGCCAAAGTTGGAGTTATATCCAAACTCTATAGGAACATATGCCCCTGTTGCCGCTTTGACCCCCCATTTGAGGCCTGTCGGGCCGCCTTTCCCTGTTCCCCAAGGCGAGCTCTCATAAGCGCCAAATTGGAAATAGGTTGATTTCGAAATATTATAATGTATTTGCGCCCCCCAAACCGTGCCAGGCCATGGGCTGAATCCTTGCTGAGATTGAATACTTCTGGGTTGTCCGCATGTAGCAAGTAACATAAATTGACAGGCAAAAGGGCTAATGGCAAAAGTATTTCCAACACTATCTCGACCAAAGCGGATTTCAACTTTATCATCCCATAGCTTTTGTAAACCATAGAGATAATTCATATGCAAGACACGGTCATAACCACCGCCATAGATTTCTTGGGCTTGCATTTGCGAATCCCCAACATAGTCGCTGCTGGCATTACGCCCAGCTAGATTTAAAACCATGGCATGAGTGGAGAAGCCTTTCCAACCAATTATTTTTTCCCAGTCCATGTCAATTGAAAATGCAATTTGGTGGGCATAATCTGCCCCCTTTTTTTTGCCACCACGCACAACCCCTGCGGTTTCAGTGAGCCAGCTTAGACCTAATTGGATCCCATATTGGTCTAAATATTTATTAACACCGCCCAAGAGCAATTCTTGAGAAGGATTAATATCTGGATTTGCCTCTGGATTATTTAAAGCAGAAGGTTGATTGGGCGTATCGTCTCTTGTTTGAATAAGTTGATCTAATTGTTTGTCTTCCTTTTGGTGCAATTCCGGTTTAGCAAATGCAGAAGCGCAATAAGACGCTGTAACAAAAGAGGTGCTTATATAAAATATTATGCGAGAATGTTTTATAATTTTATTAACCATCCAATTAATCTTATACCTTTCTGATTGAATAGATTGAGCAAAGAAGACAATTCTATTATCATGATAAAAAAGAAACACTCTATCATAATTTTTGAAAAAGTAAAAAAAGCTAACTTTTGAAGTAATGCGTTAATAAATGAAATTATAGTTAAAGCAAAGCGTTTTTATATAAAGTTTTTTCTTTTACATAAACAATCTGTTACTGTGAATAAGATTATAATCACTATTTTATTCTGAAATAAAAACGAATTAATATGCTTGAGGATTAATTATGAACCGTTGTGTTTTCTTGGATCGTGATGGTGTAATTAATATGGATACAGGATACCCATGTCGTCAATCTGATCTACAACTGATTGATGGGGCTGGCAATGCAATTGCACGTCTGAACCAACAAGGATTTCTGGTGATTATAGTGACCAACCAATCTGGAGTAGCGAGGGGATATTTTACCGAGCAAGATGTACATCAGTTTCATCAATATATTTCGCAAGAATTAAAAACTTATCATGCTCATATTGATGCGTTTTATCTATGCCCTTACCATCCTGACGGAGTGATAGAGACTTATCGTCAAGACCACCCTGATCGGAAACCCAATCCAGGAATGATTGAGCGTGCCTGCCAAGAGTGGTCGATAGATCGAGAACGCTCTTTTTTAATTGGAGATCGAGATACAGATATAGAGGCTGCTAAAAATGCCAATATCCAAGGATATTTATTCAGCGGTGGTAATCTTGACCATTTTGTTCAAAAGATTCTACAAGAATTTTAGTGTCAATCCAATCAATCCCAAGGTGCTTTTTTAGAAAATTGTTCCACAAGGTAATCAATCATCACTCTGCTTTTTAAAGGTACATAGTCAGAAGGCGGATACATAATGTATAACGCAGCGTCTTGAATGGTTGGATGATCGAGATCAAGTGGAATAAGCTGTTTATCGGCCAGCTCTTGAGTTAATAAGAATTTCGGAAGATAGGCGATGCCTTGACCCATGATGGCGGCATTTTTAAGCATCTCGCCATTATTGGCAGTGAATGAGCCATGAACATGAATATTATGCTCTCCATTTTTACCAAATTTCCAATAAGATCGGTTCATAAGAGTGCCTAGACTATAGAGCAAACATTGATGTTCAGAGAGTTCTTGGATTTGTGTTGGTTTCCCGTGCCGTTCTAAATAATCGGCTGAGGCACATAAAATAAACTCAATGGGTGCCAGTTTTCTTGCTTTGAGGGTGCTGGACACCATTTTTCCTATACGTAAAGAGAGATCCCAGCCTTCTTCGACCAAATCAACGATACGGTCATTTAGCCCAAGTTCAATAGTAATATCGGGATATTGCTTGTAAAACTCGATCAGTAAAGGGGAAAAATGCTGTAACGTCAATGAAAGAGGGGCATTAATTTTCAAATGACCTTTTGGATTAATATGTTGTGCAGTAATGGTTTGCTCAATAATATCAATATCTGAAAGAATTTTATCGCAGCCTTGGTAAAATAAAGTGCCAGCTTCTGTTAAAGAAATCTTGCGTGTAGTTCGGTGTAATAGGGTGCAATTTAATCGTTGCTCTAGTGCATTAATATGTTTGGTGACCATCGTTGGCGACAAGTGAAAGGCTCGTCCTGCGGCGGAAAAGCTGCCCGTATGGACGACTTTAACAAAGATTTGCATGCTGGTAATACGATCAAGCATTTTTTATTTCACACTCATAGTTTATAATCTTTTAATAAAAAGAGGTCTTTTCAAAGATAAAGAACTCTTTATAGTCGATTACAATAGATTAAAATATAGTTTGAAATATTAAGCAAAGGAAAAAATTATGAAAAAAATTATTGCAGCGCTATTTAGTGCAACCGCTTTATTTTTAGCAACAGAAGGTGCCTATGCGGTTTCTGCTCAGCAAACAGGATCTGATGTTGTCAGCACGATTCAGGATGTTAAAAATGGCAACTATAAGATTGATCCTTATCACACTCAAATTATATTCTCAGTCTCTCATTTCGGATTTACGAATTATTCAGGTAATTTTTCGGATATTGCGGGCTCATTAAATTTGAATATTCACGATGTTAGTAAAAGCAAATTAACGATCGAAATCCCTATTCAAAGCATTCAAACAACCAGCACAAAATTGACCACAGAATTAAAAGATCCAAATTGGTTTGATGCAGCAAAATATCCAACAGCGCATTTTGTCTCGACGAAATCTGTTAAAACGGGAGATAAAACTGCAGATGTAACAGGGAACTTGACTCTGCATGGTGTTACTAAACCAGTCACATTACATGTGTCTTATATTGGGGCAGGGATTAATCCATTAAACAAAGCCTATACCGTTGGGTTCCAAATTACAGGCAAAATTAACCGTGGCGATTTCGGAATTATGACCTATTTACCCAAAGTTGGAAACGAGGTCGATTTAAACATTGCTGCTGCTTTTGAGAAAAAATAATAAAATATGATGTAATGATGATAATAAGTTGGTATTAATTGCCAACTTATTTTGCTTTGTCTAATATCAAGATAAAGTTTATAGGAATATAAATAATGAAAACACTTATATTGTTTATATTCAACACATTAAAAAGAATTATAGATTTTGGGATAACAATATTAAAATCATTATTGAGGTGAAAATTTATACGTTTTACTTTGATTTTAATATGTGCTTTTTATTCATATGCGTGGTTGTTCCCATCGTTAGAAATGCAATTATTTTCGGGGGGTTGAAAAAGCCTGTAAGAATCGAGAAAATTGTCAAATTCATCTTCAAGAAATTATGCCTTTTCAATGGGATAAGGCATATTTCTTTTTGGAAGAAAATGGATATAGTAATTATGATATTAAATCCATCACAGGCACCAAGGGCGATTTTGACCTTGGGAGAAGGGATGTTCTGATTTTATTTAAATACCACAATCATCTTGTAAAATATCAAATTTTTGAAGTTTACGATCATGCTGATCTGAAATTTTCCTTCTCTTTATGGGGAGGGGTGAATAAGACCGTTGCAATCGGCTTCATGATGGGAAAATCATCATTAAATGAGTTGCATTATTCGGGGGATATTAATCAATTTAATGATACTGTTTATATTAAATATTATGAAATAACACCCGACAATGATTTGCTTGATGCTGGATGTGATACAGACAAATATTTTCAAGGCACGATAAAAACTTGTTTTTTAGGTTTTACTAATTTGAAACAAGTTTATCTTGAGAAACCATATAATAAACAAGAGTGAAATTGAATTATATTGGAAATGATATATGAAACATGTAACTATTGTTTTCTAACATAATTGAGTTAGTAAGATTATTTTTTATGAGTTCTTTAGTTTGATTGCAGTAACAGCAAGAAATGGTCATATAATAAAATTCTCTAAAAATTTTATTATTTCTTTATTTGGACTAATAGGTCTTTTTATCGTCTTGTTCGTGGGATTTTTAATCTATATATGGTCATCTAAACCCTTTGAAGACTACCTATATAATGCTATTCATCCCCAATGTTTTCAACAACCAACCTGTAAAATTAGTTTACATGAATTAACACCCTTCGTATGGGATCAAGCGTATATTTTTCCACGAGGGGATGCTTATAGCAATCAAGCTATTCAAAAAGTTACAGGGGTTTCAGGTGATTTTCAACGCATTAATACACTAGCTATTTTTATGTATCATCATCGGCTGGTGAAGTTTGTCTTTTTTGATCTTGTTGAATATGACGATAATTTTAGAGCAGATCCCCCTAACGATCATTATTTCCATGTTGCGTCTGGAAGAGCAGATTATTACGAAATAACATCCAAAAATGATTTCTTTTATGTATCATGTCACTATCAATCCCGACCTTTTTATGGAGAGTGGAAAGAATGTTTGATGGTACCAGCTGATAAGACACAGTTACGTTGGTTTGACCGAAGTAGAAGTGAAAAATAAAGTTTAATTGTCATAAAAGAAAAGGCATTGTAACAACAATGCCTTTTCATCGATCTTAGTATGCTTTAAAAAATTATTTCAAAACTGCAACCAAGGATTTTTCAAGAATTCCAAGAGCTTCATCTAAGATATTATCTTCAACCGTTAATGGCACCAAGACACGAATAGAATTCGCGAAAAGACCACAAGTTGCCAACATCAGACCATTATCTCTGGCATGACCTGCAAGGGTTTTGGTTGTATCCGCATCAGGTTTACCTTCAGCATTTAAAATATCAAATGCAAGCATTCCACCACGGTGGCGAACTTCACCAATACGGGTAAATGCACCGCCTTTAGCTTTTAACCCATTCAGGAATGCAGCAATTTTTTTACCAAGGTCGTTGCTGCGTTGTAAAAGATTTTCTTCTTCGAAAACTTCTAATACAGCCAAAGCAGCAGCAACAGCAACTGGGCTACCGGCATAGGTTCCACCCAATCCACCAGGGGAGACACTGTCCATAATCTCAGCTTTACCAACCACACCAGACAAAGGATAACCACCAGCAAGACTTTTTGCTGTGGTCATAAGATCTGGTTCAATGCCGAGTTGTTCCGTTGCAAAGAATGTACCAGAACGTCCATACCCAGATTGTACTTCGTCACAAATGATTTTAATGCCATGTTTGTCGGCAATTTCACGAAGTTTCTTCGCAAAAGAAGGCGGCATAAAGTGGAAACCACCTTCACCTTGGATAGGTTCAAAAATAATGGCAGCAACATCTGTTGGTGCAATATCGGTTTTGAAGAGTTTTTCCAAAGCAATTAATGATGCTTCTTCTGTAACGCCAAAGCTTTCAACAGGGAAAGGAATACGGAAAATACCACCAGGCATGACCCCGAAATCTTGCTTATAAGGGGCAACTTTACCTGTCATTGCCAATGTATAAATGGTACGACCATGATACCCAGCATCAAATGCAATCACACCGAAACGTTTTGTTGCAGCACGAGCAATTTTAACTGCATTTTCAACGGCTTCTGCACCTGTTGAGAAAAATACAGCTTTTTTATCTCCTGAAATTGGTGCTTTTTCACACAGTTTTTCTGCCAAGGTAATAATATTTTCAAAGCCAACAACTTGAGTCGCTGTATGAGAAAATTTATCAACTTGTGCTTTGACGGCTGCTGTAATCTTTGGATGAGTATGACCTGTATTTAATACACCAATACCCCCAATAAAATCGATATAGCGGTTGCCCTCTACATCCCAAATTTCAGCATTTTTTGCACGGTCTGCAAAGAAAGGAAAACCAATAGCAAAGCCTTTTGGCATTGATTTTTCTTTACGTTTCATTAAGTCAGAATTCTTCATTTTTTTCTCAATTAGCTAATATTCACGCTTGCCCACGAAGAGCAAGCTGTTTGTATAGCGTTTCTTTTTAAAAAATACCATAATTATGAACGGCATCTTCATCGCTTGGAACCGCTGGTATAGAGTCCCATAACTCGATGATTTTACCGTTTTCGACGCGCCATAGCTCAAAATAAGCATGACGTGCGCCAGCAATCGATCCTTCTGAATGGGTCAACACAAATTGACCATCAGCAACAGTACGGTGGATTTTATCGTAATGTAATGCTGATCCATCGGCTTTCAGTTGCTCAAGGAAATCAATAACGGGTTGAACACCATCGCCAATATCTGGGCTGTGTTGATAGAATGTTTTCCCATCACTATAGCGTTCAAAACCGCTATAATCGCCACCGATTAGGGTTTCAGTAAAGAATTTCTTTACTAACTGGCGATTTGTGTCACTATCTACTTTTGAATCGACTTCGGTTGGGCCATCCAGTTGAGTGCGTCCACTGATGTTTTTTTCAGCTTCTGCAACTAAACCATCCCAATGTTCAACGATTTTACCATTTTCTACACGATAAATATCAAATCCAACCAATGGGTTTTCATCAAGCCCGACAAAACGACCATGTAAAGCGACCAGACCATTATCGTCACCCAATACACGGCTGACTTTATAGTCCATGTCAGGACAACTTGCGACAAGTTCTTTTAAACCAGGGATGCCATCAGCAACCAATGGAGAATGCTCGATAAAATCTGGTGAAAAATAGAGTTCAAGCGCTTTGATATCTTTATCAGAAAACAACATATTATGTGCTTTTAACACTAATGCTTTATTTTGTTCTTTCGACATTCAAAAAATCCTAGTCTTCGTTAGAGGCCATGACATGTTTAACACGTGTATATTCTTCCAGACCGTATGAAGATAAATCTTTACCATAGCCAGAATGTTTGAAGCCACCATGAGGCATTTCACCAACCAAAGGAATATGGGTGTTAATCCACACAGTTCCGAAATCTAGATCACGTGATAGGCGTGTTGCACGTGCATGATTTTTTGTCCAAACGCTAGATGCCAATCCAAATTCAACGTCATTGGCTTTGAATACACCGTCTGCTTCGTCTTTAAAGCTTTGAACGGTAATGACTGGACCAAAGATTTCTTTTTGAATAACTTCATCATCTTGTTTTAGATGGCTGATAACGGTTGCTTCGAAATAGAACCCTTCACGATTGCCTGCTTTACCACCAGCTTGGATTTTCGCATGAGGAGGCAAACGATCAATAAAGCCTTGGACATGCTTTAATTGGTTTGCATTATTTAATGCACCATAAAGCGCATCACTGTCATCAGGAGAACCAAATTTTGTTGCTTTGGCTTCTTTGGCTAATAATTCAAGGAATTTATCATGAACAGATTCTTCGACCAATACGCGTGTTGCAGCCGTGCAATCTTGACCTGCATTAAAGAACCCTGTCATGGCGATATGAGCGGCAGCTTTTTCAAGATCAGCATCAGCAAATACAACAACAGGTGCTTTACCACCTAATTCAAGATGTGCACGGGTCAGGTTTTGTGCAGCAGATGCAGCAACAGCTAGTCCAGCGCGAACAGAACCGGTAATAGAAACAAGTGCTGCTGTTTTATGAGAAACGATTTGTGAACCTGTTTCTGCTTTACCAAGAAGGACGTTAATCGCACCAGCAGGGAAAAATGGTGCTGCGATTTCAGCAAGTAATAGGGTGCTTTCTGGTGTGGTGTCACTTGGTTTTAAAACTACAGTGTTCCCAGCAGCCAAAGCAGGAATGATTTTCCAAATAGCCATCATTAAAGGATAGTTCCAAGGCGCGACTTGTCCAACAACGCCCAGTGGTTCACGACGAATGCTGGAGGTCAATCCATGCATATATTCGCCAGTTGATTTCCCTTCTAAACAACGTGCTGCACCTGCAAAGAAACGGACTTGATCGGCAGAAACGGCAACTTCTTCAGAAGCGATTAATGCTTTGATTTGTCCTGTGTTACGGCTTTGTGCTTCAACAAGTGCATCGCTGTTTGCTTCGATTGCATCAGCCAGTTTCAATAATGCTTTTTGACGTTCAGAAGGAGTGGTTCTGCCCCAGATTTTAAATGCTTCTTTTGCAGCTGCGTATGCTGCGTCTACTTCTTCTTGAGTAGCTATTGGGGATTGCGCAATTACTTTGCCCGTTACTGGGCTGATTAAGTCAAAATACTCAGAAGATTTAGCTTCAACAAATTTCCCATTAATAAAATGTTTTAATTTTGTTACGCTCATTTAGGGATTCCTTTAATTATAGTTATTTAAACCAAACTCAGATTACCATTGGTATGGATATGTTCAAAATAAACAATTTATGATTAACAAAGAATATTATTTAAATAAAAACATTTCATATGAAAGTAAGAGGGTTTAATTGATGGTAAATGCAAGAATAGGTTGATAAATTATTAAAAACAAATTAGTTTTTTCATTTATTTAAAAATTGCCTTCTACAAATTGATTTTTCGTTATGTTTTGTGAATATTATAAAATCAATTTGATTTTTATCATTTATGTTATTTTACGACTCTAAATTACTAATAAAATAATACAACCACACTGTTATTAATTGCGCAATGATTTCTGAAATTGCTTGATACTCAATCATTTTAAAAAGCAAGCTGTTAGGCTCTGACGGGGTTGATGATAAATTTCACAAAAACGATGCGTAACCAAGAGATTATGGAGTAATGAAGTAAAGATAAAAACTCATAATTTGCGTTATCTTACTCTAATGCCTTGGAATTAAAACCCATATACAAAACCCAGCCCAAAAAAGAACGGTTAAAAGGATTTGCTTGTCATAAATGACAACATCGGTAGGAGATTCCCCATCTCTTAACGTTTCTACGATAAACCAATACCGAAATAATCCAAACATAACAAAAGGAATAGTAACAATCAGTTTAGATTGAACAGTCATTACATACAAGCTGTAAAAGATAATCGCTGAGGTTGCAGACATTTCGGCAAAGCGATTGATGAGCGTAACAGAGTAATGACTCAGCACGCCTCTGCTTTGAGAGCCGTTTTGGATTAACTCTTGTCGGCGTTTGATAGAGGCTAAATATAAAGAAAGACTGAGCGTTGTAACAAACATCCAATTGGATACTGGCACATTAAGCGCCACAGCCCCTGCATATACTCTTAAGACAAACCCAAAAGCGACAATAAAAATTTCAATGACAGGTTCATGCTTTAATTTAAAGCTGTAAAGAAGATTTATAGCGATATAAACAATGATAACATTAATGACTTTTGGAGTTACAAACCACGCTGCGAATAATCCAATATATATTGCGCCTAGTAACAATATTGCATTATTGACAGAGATTTCCCCAGAGGCAAGAGGACGTTTTTTTCGTTTTTCTGGATGGGTTTTGTCCTGTTCTATATCATTCAAATCATTGACGATATAGACAGCCGAGGCTGCTAAACAAAACAAGAATGCAGCAAAAATCACATGATATACTGAATATAAATGCAAAAATTCCTTGGAAAAAATTAAAGGTGCAAAAAGGAATATATTTTTAACCCATTGTTTGGGTCGAATTAATTTTAACAATCCTGTGGCTGTATGCTTGGTTGTGTGTTGCGGACTGTTCATCAGTTATCTTTGTGAGGAAATAGTTAGGGGCTTTGTATCTTTGAATATAACATATTTAGAAAATAAAAAACCACCGATAAGGCATGTGCCTGAAAAAACAATTAACGTTATTAAGCTGGGAATATGAAAGTGGTCAGCGATATATCCTGTTAACAACGACAGGCTGCCAATGAAAATAAAAAAGGATATATATTTCGCCATTGTTACTGATGAATTGAATGTCCATCTAGCATTGAGGAAAATATTACAACTGGTTGAGCAACAAAAAGCAATAAAATTTGCAATCATTTGTAAGTTGTGAAATCTGTAAAAAATAAGAAAAAAAACAGCCCAATGAACTGAGGTATTAATTAGCCCTACAGCAAAATAACGCATAAATAAGCGAGTGAACTCTCTATAATTTGCTATATTCATTTAAATTTAAAATCATTAAAATATGACCGATCATCACGGTAAATGAAAAAAAAAGGGGATTTTTCAAGTTCAATTTTTGTTAAAAACAAGGAAAATTAATAGTCAAAGTATGTCACAACAAGATATTTAGTCAGAAGATCAATAAAGTATTTTTCTTATTTAAAATTATATAGAAATTAAAATAATTTCTATTTTCTATCATATGAATCATTTGATAATCAATTTTAAAAAGGAAACATTTCTTTTATAATGAGTATGTTTTGTATAAAGTTTTATTATCAGTACATTATTTGAAAAGGATAATAAAATGAATTTAGACAAGGATTACTTTTTAAATAAATATAATTTAATGCTTCCTCATTCTGAAATTGTTAAAGCAATGCCTGACTTGCCAAAAGGCAAAGCATTAGATTTGGGATGTGGTGGGGGCAGGAACAGCTTATATTTGGCTCAACAGGGTTTTACCGTAGATGCATGGGATCATAATGAGAATAGCATCAAAAAGCTAGATACAATTTGTGTCAATGAATCTATTGATTCGATTATGACCAGAGTGGTTGATTTAAATGACCTCGAATTTTCAGGTCAATATGATGTGATTATATCAACCGTAGTTTTCATGTTTCTTAATCCAAAATCTATTCCAAATTTAATTGGGAACATGCAAAAATCGACCAAAAAAGGGGGGTATAATCTAATTGTTTCCGCAATGAATACAGAAGATTATCCATGTAATCTTGATTTCTTTAATTTTACTTTTAAACCCAAAGAATTATCTTCATATTATCAATCTTGGACAATAAAGAAATATAACGAAGATACAGGTCTGCTACATAAAACAGACGAGCAAGGCAACCGAATAGAGCTGCGTTTTGCGACCCTTTTAGCGCAAAAAAACTAGCGATTATATTAGAAATGGCAGTGTTTTTTTATTTCACTGCCATTTTATGGTTAATTCTTTTTAATGATATCTTTTGTATTTTGAATATCTTCTGGCGTTAAAGCATGTGCATGATTGCCCCAGTTGGTACGGATATAATTAATCACATCAGCCGTATCTTTGTTGGTTAATACCCATTGATATCCTGGCATTGAATATGGCAAGTGATCTTGGGTCACAGGGGTTTTTCCACCCTCTAAAATAACGCGGACTAAAGTTAATGGATCTTCACTATTGACCGTTAAATTCCCTTGTAGCGGTGGGATGACATGGCTATTGCCTTTGCCATCCATGCCATGACAGGTTGAACAATAGCGCATATACATAAACTCACCATTATTTTGAGCTTTTGCTTGTCTGGTATTGGCTTGGGTGACTGCAGAAGCAGCGTGATGATTACCATCGATATCTGCCAGATAAGTAGCAATTGCATCAAGGTCTTGGTCAGTTAAATATTGTGTGCTTTCGCTCACCACCTCATCCATTGGACCAGCAAGTGCTTTATGTTCGCTGCGGCCTTTTTTCAATAAATCAATGGTTTCTTGTTTTGAAAAAGGTAAATTACGTAGTGACGGCGCATACCAGCCTGCAAGCTGCGCACCACTAAGATAACTGCCTTTTTGTTCATCAAAGCTCTTTTCTTGCATGCCATATCCACGTGGCGTATGGCATGTACCGCAATGTCCAGGGCCTTGAACCAAATATGCACCTCTGTTCCATTGTTCACTTTGATCGGCGCGAGGTTGGAAACGCTTGTTTTCAGTATACATTGCATTCCAAACAGAAATTGGCCAACGTATGGATAAAGGCCAAGAAATATCTGATGGGCGGTTGGGAACGGCTTGGGGTTTAACATCGTTCATTAAATAATCATATAATGCCCGCATGTCCTCATCGCTTAATTTAACATAAGAAGGATAAGGCATCGCTGGGTAAAGATGACGACCGCCTTTGCCGACCCCTTTACGAACAGCGCGTACAAAATCGTTATAGTTCCAGTCGCCAATCCCATTGGTTTTATCAGGGGTGATATTTGTGGAATAAATATTGCCCAAAGGGGTTGGGAATTTTACGCCTCCTGCCAACTCTTTGCCATTAGGGGCGGTATGACAAGCACCACAATCACTGGCACGGAACACATATTCACCTTTGGATATGGTTGGGTTAGCATGGGCAATACTGGGTAATGCCATCAAAAAAAGGATTGATAAGCGTTTCATGATTACCCTTTCATCTTATGAAGTTCATTAACAGCGCGCCATCCTTGGTCAATGGCAGCATGGGCATAAGGTGCCCAATCTGAATCAGAATTGGCAATCGTAATACGCCCCACAGGCTTACGTGCTGTTTCGATGATTTTTTGTGCGCTATCTTCATCCGATTCAGACAAACCACTATAGGTATAAGAATATCCATGCGCCCAACGATTGACCGTAATGGCTTGAATGTCTTTGGTATGGTCGAAACCAGCATCACCAAACATACCCTGTAATTGTTCACGGATCATTTGTTCATGCACTTCAAACGGTGTTCCTAATAAAAATGCACGCCCTTTACGAGACTGTTCACGAATGCTGAGACCACTGCCTGGGAATGTTGGGACATAAACCATATGTAAACAAATCGGTTTTTTCGGATCTCTGGGATGTTGATATTCACCCATATCAACAGGATAATCCAGCTTTACGCGACTGTAAGGGGCAGCAACGGCATAGATTTCATGAACGCCTTTTTTAATGAAAGGTTCCCAATTACTGATGATAACTTTGGTGTACACTAATGGGGCTTTAACATTTTGTTTCAAAGCCTCTTTTTGAGTCTCTGGCATTTCTGGAACAATATAAGGAATCATCATATTATAGCCAGCCATTACCAAGTGACCGCCTTTGACTTTGTGCAGTTTTCCTTCTTTAAGATAGGTTACTTCTACGCCATCAGCAACGTTTTCGGCATGAATACCTGTGCTGCTTAGTCTTAATCTGACAGGATTTTCTGGTTTATCAAGTTGGCTGTAATCGAATTTAGCTGTAACAATGCTTTCCATTGTATCGCCTGGCGCAATCGCTGGGATCAAGTGACGAACAATCGAACGTGCAAGCCCCGCATTGCCATCTGGGAAGTGATAAATATAAGGATCTTCTAAATCAGCGAGGTCATCAGGATCCATAGGAGGCAAATTCATCCCATCAAATCCAGGTAACGCACAAAGACGAGCATCACTACATGAAACACCGTCAATCCCAATGGCTTGGAAATCATTGGTTCGTTGTTGGAAATAACGAATAGCACTGTCGTTTAATTTGACTTTGTCTTTTAGGAACTGTGTATAGCTGTGTTTATCAAGCCATGCGGTTTTCTCTTCAGGGCTCATCCCTGGCATATAGTCTTTATTTTCAGTGTGAAGCGCAATAAGTGCTTTGCGATCATCTTCGCTTAATGGAAAATCATTAATAAAGTCAACAATATTGCGACCATTTAAGCGGTCTGGTGGAATATCATCCGAGACTGCTCGACCTGGGTCGCCAGCAACAATTTTATCAACACCAAAATTTTTCTTATCAAAATAAACACCACGACTGAGGTTCAGATCAGGATAAAAAGTTTTATCAAAATCTTTTGCCATTACATCGACATTGATATTTAATTCTGCAATCAGTTTTTTGACGATATCACTAAAATTATGTTGTGGAGATTGAAAAGATTCACTTCCCCCATATCCCAAGATCATACGGTCGCTGGTATGAAATTCGTTTCGCTTGGCATGCCCGCCAAAATCATCATGGTTATCAATTAATAAAATCTTGCTGTCTTTGCCTTGTAATTGCTGCCAAAAATAGGCAGAAGCCAAGCCGCTGAGGCCAGCACCAACAATCACAAGATCATAATTTTCTTCAATAGGTAGGGTTTTTGAATTAAAATGCTCACCCTCACGTGCCAATGCGTGCGCACCTTCAAAAGAACCAGGGTGGTTGCCCCTCAATCGCGTTAGTGTAGGGGGATAATAAAGTGTTTGAGTCGCTGTTTGGGCTGATGCTTTTAATATTTGTGCAGGAGCCATTCCCGTAACAATACTAATTGCCACACCATTTAAAAAATCACGTCTTGTGACAGTCATTGATTAAAGCCTTATATATTTTGTTTCATTATTTTTTCTATACCATAAAAATATAGATATTAAATAATAAACAATTGAGGAGCTTAATACTCGATAATGCCAAAAGCTACTTGCTGTGCAGCTGGGTTCTAATGAGAAAATATATCGGTAAAAAATTATTTTTGATTATTACTTAAATTATATGATTTGTATCATTTTGAATATGGTCATGAAACAACGCCCTTTCTTGTGAAGAGAGGGCGTTGTCTTTTTATAATAACTATAATCAAGGCATATTCGCACGCAGATAAAATATATAAAACAAAGAGTTTAGTTTTATGAATCAAAAATTATGTATTTCATCTTTGTAAAAATAATGAGATGTTTGTCCTAAATAGTAAACAAATAGTTAAAGTTTTTTTCGAGCCATTATATAAAGTTTGTACATTAATTGTCTGCGTTTGGTGCCAAGAGGTAAAAATCGATTTACAAAAGGTTTCAAAATCTCTCTGACTGTAAAGTTTGGATTAATATATATTTGTTCAACCTTATGTTCAACTCTATGTTCTGTATTTGACGGCACATAAGATGTTGGAGTTCTATTATTTTTCCAAGGCGTATTTCGCAAGTAGTAGAAAAAGATTGATGCAAAGTCTGCTGTAGGGTTAAACCATGGTTTTTGCTCACCAGCGAAATGGATAATCCATGGGTCTTTTCTGGCCTTAAAGTAATCTTCCATAATTGGTAATGGAAGTTTTTTATAAAATGAATCAACATTTCCATTACCATGTAAGACATTCCATTGCGTATCAAGATAATAAATGTCTCCTTCTAAATGTTTATTTAAAAGATCTTGATCTAAGAACCAATAGCTTGCTTTACACATATCTTGAAGAATATCTTGATCTACGCCAGTTTTTCTGAATTTTTTGGTATTAAAGATTAATACACCGGCTTGTGCATAGTTATGAGGGTTTTTCATACCCAAATATTGCTTTAAATATTCTTCGGTTGTAAGTCCACCACATACATCACGACACATTATTTTAAATTTAATAAAACCAGCCATGACATAGTCTTTAACAGCTGCTATGGAGTTATTACCAATATCAGTGTCGAATAGATGTTGAATGTCTTTATTAACAACCATATCTGCGTCCAAATAAACAACTTTGTCATATTGTGGAAGAATGGTAGGGATCAATATACGATAATAAGTTTCTTTTGAAAAATGTGCATGAAGATTTAAGTTTTTATTAGCGAAGAAATGATCAACATTAATAATATTTAAGCTGAAATTTTCTAACCTTCGAAACATGAAATGAAAGTTAAATTTCGTTGTATCAGATAATGCACCCTCAATGATATAAATATCGTAAAAACAAGTTGGATCACTATTTTCAATAATAGATTGAATTAATGCAGCCCCTGTAATCGCATAGTTTTCATTGAAAGCAGTTACAATAGGGACTATTTTTTTATAGTTTTTCTTAATTTTGTCTAATTGAGATGTGCTTGTCGTATTCGTAATTGCTAGGGGTTGTTGCGATGTTAACTGATAATTGCCAGTGTTGGCATTGTTCACAAACGTTCTACGACATTCTACAATATTTAGTTTTTTATCTCTTCTTAATTGTGTCAGATATATACCAAGTAACCATTCAGAAATATACCCAAAGACTCTATATTCTTGTATATCTCTGTTATCTAAATTTAACTTCTTTTCAAGTTCAAATAAAATATCAAATAACCACGCACTATAATGTACAAAAATATCACGTTTCATGATGAACATATTGGTATAATATCCATCTGTGGATACATTATAGCTTGTGATAGATTCTTCATATTCTGGATATTTGGCTCTTAAGATATCGAGGCATGTATAGTAATCTTCAATATATAAATTGGGGCCATTTTTATATTGATCGAGATTGTTTTTAGCATAATGATTTCTGACATCCCATTTTTCTGGAGCTACTACATCAATATTGTCTAAAAATTTTTCTAAATCTTGATCAGAGTATCCAACATCTTTTAGATAGTTTTGATCCATTTGATCATACGGCGTTACGCCATATATATTGTTCTCTGTTGTATTATCTGGATTGAATATAAAATGACGTCTGTAATGGCAAAAACCGATATATTCACTGGTTAAATCGTTTTTCCACGCCCAATATTGAGCTGTTAACTCACAAAAACTTTTATTTTTGAGGGAAATATTATCCCCTATCGCATCATTCAGTTCCGATGGATACAATGGTTTACTGTATGCTGTGCCAACCTGAATGGGTTGAAAATAATTGGTTTTAATGAGATCACATTGATTGTGATAAGAAACGTAGAGAGAAATTTTTTTCATTTTTCATTCAACATGTTGAGATAAATACAATTTATTATAATTTTTCATCTTATTAGTAAATCTAATAATTCCTTTTGAAATTATCTAGGCTTTTTGTGTAGAAATCCATCTTTAATGCCTTTTAAAATGTATAAAATAGAGTGAATATTTTTTCCCCTATAAATACATAGGATTAAAATACGTATTATCCTGAGAGAAATAGAGCATTTTGAGAAAGGAGAATATTGATTTTCTTTTAAATATACAAGGTTCCTCACCATATAATATATTTTTTTATTCTGATAAATATTCGTATTGATAGTGGTATCATGAATAAATACAAGATTTGGGGAAAATAAAATCTTGTAGCCAGACTGAGATAAATGATAAGAAAATAGAACGTCGTCAAAATATAAAAATAGTTGTCCGTCAATTAAATGGGTATACTGACGCAGTATATTTTGATGAAGAATGGCGCCAACAAAAGAAAAGGTTTGTACTTCTTCTTGTTCTAAAAGATTTGGCAGGAATTTTTGTGGCTTGATGCCATATAAAACTGTTTCATAGGCCGTATATGGAACTTTTTTATATGGAACGTTCATTTTACAGATTTTACCAGAGGGCAACAAAACCTTACTTGAAAATATCTGATAATCTTGTTTATTTAATCTATTAAATTGATCTAACAGATTGACCGTAGGGTAAGCATCATCGTCAAAGAAAAATATCCACTCTGTGTCTAAATAGCTGGCTATGAAATGTGCGCCATGCTTGAAACCACCGGCCCCTCCAATATTTATTTGTGTTGTTAAGATATGGAGTCGAGGATCTTGTTGGGCAAGCAGCCATTCGGCTGTATTATCAGTTGATGCATTATCGACGATAATAATATGATTAAATGGTAAAAGTAAGGTGGCTTTTAAACAATTTTTTAATTTTGTTAAACGATTATAAGTAACAATTAATGCTGTACAGTTCATAAATTAAAGCCAATGATTTTAAAAAAAATATAGTAATCATTTAGATTATGAAGATAAGCTAAAATAATTTTATTATCCTAACTTATTTTCATAATTTTACCATATTTTTTTAAATTAATGGATTTTTAATCTAATTTTGGATGTTGATCGATTAAACTTTGGCGCTTTTTTTCAAGCTCTGCAATCGTTTCATCCAATTCTTCAACTTTTTGTTCAATAGTATCAAAATGTTGAGATAATATTTCCCTTGCTTCTTCTCTATCAGAAGCAGTCGGTGTAGCGCCACGCAAAGGTTTATTCGCAGTTTCAGGCATTGTGAATGCCGTAACCAAACCTATCAAAGAAACAAGCATCAGATAAAAAGCAGGCATATAAGAGTTGTTAGTTGCACTGACTAACCATGCAACAAATGCAGGAGTAAACCCAGCGATAATAATTGATACGTTAAAGGACATTGCCAGTGCACTATACCGCACATGCGTTGGAAAGAGTGCGGGTAAAATCGACGCAGTCACCCCAACAAAGCAATTTAATGAAACGGTTAGGATCAATAATCCGACAAAGATAAGTCCAACTGTGTTACTTTGAATTAACCAAAATGCTGGATAAGATAAGATTAATAATCCAATACTACCTGCAAAGATGAAGGGGCGTCTGCCGATTTTATCGCTGGTCAATCCAATAAAGGGCTGTACAAATAACATACCAACCATGATGGCAATAATAATCAACAATCCATGATCTTCTGAATAGCCCAAACGTCCAGAGAGATAGTTTGGCATATAGGTTAGCAATACATAATAAGTAATATTCATTGCTAATACAAGACCAATACAAGTCAAGAAGCTCTTAGAATATTTAGTTGCAACCTCTTTCATAGAAAGTTTAGGAGGTTGTTGCAGATCTTTTTTACTGTCTGCTTCCATTGCATCAATATGTTTTTGGAAAGCAGGCGTTTCTTCTAATTGATGTCTCAGATAAATGCCAACAAAACCAAGTGGCAAGGCTAAAAAGAATGGAATTCTCCATCCCCAATCGATTAAATTATCACTTCCAATAATACTGGAAAGAACAACCACAACACCTGCGCCTAATACAAATCCAGCAATCGAGCCAAAATCTAGCCAACTTCCTAAAAAGCCACGTTTACGATCGGGGGCGTATTCTGCAACGAAAATTGCTGCACCTGAATATTCTCCACCGACTGAAAAGCCCTGAGCCAATTTACAAATTAACAATAGGATAGGCGCTAATATACCAATGGTGGCGTAACCCGGAATTAGTCCAATTGCAAAAGTGCTGATGGACATGATAACAATGGTAATGGATAATATCTTTTGACGACCATATTTATCCCCCAAAATGCCAAAGAAGATTCCACCCAATGGTCTGACTAAAAACGGCACAGCAAAGGTTGCCAACGATGCAATAATTTGGACACTTGGATTGGCTCCTGGAAAGAAGATCTTTCCCAAAGTAATTGCCAAGAAACCATAAACCCCAAAATCAAACCATTCCATCGCATTGCCAAGAGCAGCTGCAGTGATGGCTTTTTTTAATTTGTCATCGTCAACGATCGTAATATCATTGATATGAAGCGGTTTATGTTTTTTCTTTAAAAGTTTCATATAAAATCCTTCAGATTTTTTTTGCTTTTATAATGATTATGTAATATTATCACAGTGTGTTAATCTTTGAGGGTTGAAAGAACTATCGATTTCGCCTCTTATCAGCCACTAAATCTTCTTTTTCAATATGATAACCTGATTGATCCAAAGCTTTAAGGATTAAAAAGCGTTTCGTAACGCGTTTATTGGCCGCGATTTGAGTCAATTGATTATCCAAATATGTTGGGATCATCAATCGTAATGAAGCAATTTTCTTATCAGAATGATGTTGTAAATCATTCTGAGAGAAACAGTCATTTGACTGCTTTGATGCTTCTTTTCGTCTAGTAATCGTATAGTCACCATCATTGGCAGCGAATGTTTCTGTTTCATTCTCTGTTGATGGATAGTTTTCTTTTTCAACCATATTTTAAATCGTTATACTAAGATTATTTAAGTTATGTCATGTATAAACGGTATTACATCTATACATGTACACATTATCATGTTCATTTATATACATACACAACATCACAAATCAACTATTTTTTTATCGATACGAAATTGTATGTGTCAAAATGGGTTCATTACTTACGAATAAAATAGAGTTGAGTTTTATAAAATATAAAATTGATTTATAGATTTAGTAGCAAATTTACAGCTCTTAACAATTATATTTAAATAATTCATTTATTTAACTCTAATTACAATAATATTCCTGATCCCTTTTTATTTAGGCTGTTGGCTTTTGAGGTATGGCAATGCGTTTTGAATTATAGTGAATTTCGAACAAAATTCTTAAACGAGATCTAAATATACAATATATTGTCAGGAATTAAGACAGATAGAAAATTTACTATTATGGAAAAGATTTATATTTCCAATAGACGATTATGAATGAAGAATGAGATCTCTTAATGTTAAGATCCTAAATCGATTTAGATCAATCAAAATATCATCTCAATTATTGTAAAATATTGCTTGTTTGAAACAATTTTGTCTTTTGACGAGCAAATATTATATAGATTACAACAACAAAAACTAAATTTTATAGGGATTTTAGAATGGTGCCCAAGGGCGGAATCGAACCACCGACACAGCGATTTTCAGTCGCTTGCTCTACCGACTGAGCTACTTGGGCACTGATGACTATTCACTGTTTCGGTATCTAGTGAATGACTGTATGTAAAGCATTTACCCTACATTGTGATCGGGATCAAGTCTTTCTTTTAAAGAATTTTCTAATTCTTCCATTTCGTCTTCATCTCTGGGTTCAGAGCTCAGACGATAATCTCCAGAAAACCAACGACTTAAATCAATGTTTGCACATCTTTTAGAGCAAAAAGGGGTATAGTCTGGCACGATATTTTTTTTACAAATAGGGCATTTTTCTGATGAATTACGCATATTGATACTCCCATTGTTGGATTGCAAAGGATGGATCTGATTCGAGTGTTAATGAAACAGCACATCTTTTTTCAAAATGATTAATCGCCCATGAATCATTTTGCAATGATTGTTTTAAAGATAGACTGAGCGTCAGCGTAAGATGGTGATATTGGTGATGAGAAGCGAGGCTCTTAAATTGACGCTCTAACATCCCCAGAATTCGGATTGCTTGCCCATGATAAGAAGCAAATAATTCATGGAGTGGGGGACGTTTGCGAGGGCGAGTCATTTCTGCTAAACCTAAATTGGTAAATCCAACGAAACGGGGTTGTAAAGGATCAAGGCGTAAATTCCTTTCAAAATCCTCTTGGAACAAACGTCGTTTTTTAATGGGCAATCCCGCCATGTCAATGATAATTGCGCCAGACAAATTACGTAATCTTAATTGATGTAATAATGCTGGTAAGGACTCTTTGTTAGCATTAAATTGCGCGCGCAGTTTACTTTGCTTATCATTACTTTGTGTGGCGGTATCCATATCGATGGCAACCAAAGCTGGGGTTGGCGTAATACTGGCACGCATTCCCATTGGAAGTTCGACCTCTGTTGTTTCTAATAAGTCGATTTGTTCTAGTATTTCTGAATTTACTGACTCTTTGGAGCGTTTAACCCTTAGTTTATACTCAGTCGGGATAAGCTGGATAAGATCAGGCTCGTCGATACGAATTTCAGCATCAGGAAACCGTTGTGCTAGCTCTTCAAAAGGGGAAAGACCAACATGAAGGCGTTGAGGTGTTTTTTCTGAGGGCATAGGATATTCTGAAATATTGCGCGCATCTAAACGCACCCCTTTGCCACCTTGAGCACTACGAGTTATGCGAACCATCACCCAGTCGCCTTCGAGTAATGGCTTTGCGGGGGGATGATGGGGAAGAAACCCAGAAAAATCTTTTCCTAATGCGACAAAAGCTCCGCCCAAAGCAGATGCATAATGATCCACACGCCCTAGATAAACATCACCAAATCCATCTGTCTGCCCTGGATACCATATTGCAAAGTCTAAGAGTTTTTGTTGGTCAATAACGGCAATACGAACGATGCCAGGGGAAGAGAGTAATTGAATGGTAGGCATGCTGATGGATTCCAACATTATTCGAATAAAAATATAGATTAATCTTATTGATAGCAACTTTTAATGACAGTGACTGTCAAATAATTATTTAAAATTTCAATAAGCTAATCTAGTGGAAAACAAATTAAAGAATCAATCCATGCCCACGCAATAATTGTGCCGTCTCAAATAAAGGAAGGCCTACAATATTACTGTAGCTGCCACTAACGGCTTGGATGAAAGAGGCTGCTATTCCTTGTATGGCATAAGAACCAGCTTTATCTTTCCATTCCTCACTGTCCAAATAATGCTCCAGTTGCTTTTCGCTTAAACGAGAAAATTGCACCATACTGCAAACTTGTCGAGAGGAAATTTTACCTGTTTGTGTATTCATCAAAATTACACTGGTATAAACACGATGTCTGCGACCAGATAGTAAATTTAAATGTTTTTTTGCCACTTGGCGCTCGGATGTTTTGTTCAAGATTCGTCTGCCAGCAGCAGCAATCGTATCGGCTGCTAAAATAAAAGGAACGGTTCCTTCAATTTGTTGTGCAGCAACAGCCTTAGCATTGGCCAAACGTTGAACATAGACCCTTGGTAATTCTTGTTTTACAGGGGCTTCATCAATGTCGGTTGCAATGACTGTTTGTGGGGCAATACCAATCTGCTCCAACAGCTGTAACCGTCTGGGTGAGGCAGAGGCAAGAACAATTGGCAGTTTGGTAACGTTATAAGTCGACACAGCGTTACCTATTTTTATGGATATTATTTAAAGCGGAAGGTGATGCGACCTTTGCTGAGGTCATAAGGGGTCATTTCCACATTTACACGATCGCCAGCCAATACACGAATACGGTTTTTACGCATTTTACCACTGGTATGTGCCAAGATAACATGTTCATTATCTAACTTCACACGAAACATAGCATTCGGAAGCAGCTCTGTTACTGTTCCACTAAATTCGATCATATCTTCTTTAGACATTTGTAAAAATTTTGTCCTTGTTTATATTCATAATTTTAAACTGCCACAACATAACGACTATTTCTTGAAAAAGTCTAGCTTTTATTTGCTTAAACTCTTTAAACGTTGCGAAATACTTAACGCGTGTGCTGTTAATCCCTCGGTATTGGCAATGGCAACGGCTGCTGGACCAACATTTTGAATCCCTTTTTTATTGGATTTCAGAAAGGTCGTCCGTTTCATAAAATCAAATATAGAGAGACCAGAGGAGAACCTTGCCGCACCACTGGTTGGCAGAACGTGATTAGGACCACCAACATAATCGCCGATGGCTTCTGGACACCATTTGCCAATAAAAATTGCACCCGCATGACGCACGTCTTCAAAAAGAGTATTCGATTCTTTGACCATTAACTCTAAATGTTCTGGGGCAATTTGGTTAATCAAATTGGCGGCTTCCTTCCAAGAGTCGACAACAATCACTGCACCATGATGATCCCAACTGACTTGAGCAATCTCTTTACGTGTAAGGATTTCAAGTTGTTTATTAACAGCTTTAATAACTTGGTCAGCGAATTTCTTGTTATTAGTGATAAAAATAGACTGCGCCATTTTATCATGCTCTGATTGCGCCAATAAATCCAAAGCAATATGAGTTGGGTCATTATCTTTGTCTGCAACGACGACAACTTCAGAAGGGCCAGCTACACTATCAATTCCAACCAGTCCATAAACTTGACGTTTTGCTTCGGCGACATAGGCGTTGCCTGGACCAACAATATAATCCACCGGAGCAATGGTTTCTGTACCAAACGCCAACGCAGCAATCGCCTGCGCCCCACCAATACGATAAATCTCGGTAATACCTGCTTTATGTGCCGCAGCCAGAACCAATGGATTGAGTTGCCCATCAGGTGTAGGAACGCACATCGCTAATCGTTGAACCCCAGCAACTTTGGCAGGAATGGCATTCATTAAAACAGATGAAGGATACGCAGCCGTTCCACCTGGCACATAAAGCCCAGCTGAATCCATCGGAAGCCAACGATATCCTAACTCAAAACCACTATCATCTTCATAATGTAAATTAGGAGGTAGTTGTTTTTTATGAAAGGCTTTGATTCTTTTAGCCGCAACGTCCAAAGCATCCATTAATTCAGCAGGAATTTGTTTGCAGGCTGCTTCAATTTCTTTGTCTGTCACGCGCAAGGTTTGCGGTGTCAAAGACAAGCGATCAAACCGTTTGGTATAATCACAAAGGGCTATATTACCATTTTTTTTTATATTTTCTAATATTTCGGTGACTGGTTCTTTAACCGCAGACGTGTCCATTGCTCTGGCTGTTAATAGACGTTTAAAAACAGTTTGAAAATCAGATTGTGTTGTAAATAAATATTGCATGACAATAACGCTCCAATTTACGCAACGGATTGAGGGGATAAGATTTGGCGAAAACGTTCTGTAAGGGTATTAATACGAACAGACTGTGTCTTTAAAGCAGTTCGGTTAATGATTAAACGGCTGGATACATCAACGATTGTTTCAACTTCTTGTAACCCATTGGCTCTTAATGTGGAACCTGTATCGACTAAATCAATAATCAAATTAGATAATTTTAAAACAGGTGCAAGTTCCATCGCACCATGTAAATGAACAATATCAGCTTGTACACCTTTTTTAGCAAAAAAACGGCGTGTTAAATTAGGATATTTGGTTGCTACACGAATTTCAGACCATCTGGCAGGATCACCTAGGTTTTTATCTTTGGTATTAGCAAGTTGAGCCACAGATAAACGACAATGACCGATATTGAGATCCAAAGGTGCATAAATATCTGGATAATCAAATTCCATTAAAACGTCTGATCCACAAACCCCAAGAGAAGCCGTACCAAATGCAACAAAAGTCGCAACATCAAAAGAACGAACGCGGATGATATCCAGTTCTGGGTCATTGGTTTTAAAACGCAACAAACGGCTATCTGCATCAAAAAATGCAGGTTCTGGAATAATATTTGCCTTTTCAAGTAAAGGAATACAGGCTTTTAAAATTCTTCCTTTTGGAAGAGCAAGGATCAAAGAATTATTGTTCATGTCAGATACAGATATTATTTGGCTTTTTGATTGTTGAAAATAGAAGATGATGAAAATGAAGGAGACGGCGTTGGTTTAGGAGCGGGAGGAGTGGAGCTGTTTTTATTAACCCCACCTTTGACGACATAACCTTCAACAATAGGCTTTGTAGTAGGTTTTTTCATGTTTATTCTTCCTGCTCGTCTTGATATTGAGGAAATTCTATCACAATAGAATCGATCTGTAATGATACATACATATATGGTGCATTATAAAGCTCAATACCAGCTAAGTCATATGTTTTTACATCCAGTAAAAAAAGTTCCCTTATATCGTTGACTTCTGAAAAGGCTTGGATCGTCCCAGAATATATTATTTGTTTATCATAATCTTTGATATGCACATATTTCATTTTATCGGAATTAAAAACAAAATCCCACACATCTTGATCGCCGTATCTATTTGTAGCTCGAATTGTTTGTAGGAATCTAGTAATTAATTTATAATTTTTTACATATAACCATATTATTGACGAAATAGAAGCAATGACAATGGCCCATAATAACTCTTGCAACACACGATTATTAATGATGGTCGTTTTGTCTGTTTCGCTCATTAAGATAAAAGATTGATTAAAAATCTTAAAGATGACGAATTCAATAAAATAAGTGAAAACGCCAAAGACAAAGGCTCTGATAACAAATTGATTTTCAGAAGACTTTCTTCTTTTAGCAAAGTCGATGTCAATCTTTGCCCATAAGAAACCGGGCAAAAGTAAAATGGCGATCTGTAAAAGAAAAAAGTCAATTTTCATTCTTTAGAGATGCCTTGTTATATGAATGTGTATAAAAACCAGATCATAGCGAGATTATGTCAATATGATCTGGTTTTTGATTATGCTTTTAGCCGCTTAGCTTTTAATCCGTTCGATATTTGCACCACAAGCAGCCAATTTTTTCTCTACGGCTTCATAACCACGATCCAAATGATAGACACGATTTAAACTGGTTTCCCCAGCAGCAGCAAGACCAGCAAGGATCAACGAAAATGATGCACGAAGGTCAGTCGCCATAACGGGTGCTCCAGACAAAGAATGAACCCCACGAATAATCGCAGAGGAACCGTGAACATTAATTCTGGCACCCATACGGTTTAGTTCTGGCACATGCATAAACCGATTTTCAAAAATCGTTTCTGTAATCATGCTGGCACCTTCTGAAATAGAAAGAAGTGCCATAAACTGGGCTTGCATATCGGTTGGAAAACCAGGATAAGCCTCGGTCATAATATCAATACCACGCAAGCTGCCTGTGCGGCGCACACGAATGGCGTTGTCTTCTTGGAAAACTTCGACACCACATTCTTCTAACGCATGAAGGACAGAGCCAAGATATTCGATTTTAGCACCGATTAAGCGCAGTTCCCCACCTGTAATGCCCGCTGCACAAGCATAAGTACCACATTCAATACGATCAAATAAAACGGAATGTTCTGCGCCATGTAAAGAATCTACACCATCAATAATAAGATGACTGGTGCCTCTACCTTGGATTTTTGCACCCATAGCAATTAAGCAGTCAACCAAGTCACAGATTTCCGGTTCACGTGCGGCATTTAAAAGCTCCGTTCTTCCTTTTGCAAGGGTGGCTGCCATTATTGTATTTTCAGTTGCCCCAACAGATACAAAAGGGAATACAAAACGTGTTCCTGTCAGTCCTTTAGGGGCTGTTGCATTAATATATCCGCTATCAATTTCAATTTCTGCTCCCAAAGCGGTTAATGCTTCGAGGTGAAGATTAACGGGGCGTGTTCCAATCGCACATCCACCAGGTAAAGAAACGCGAGCTTTGCCACAACGTGCCAATAAAGGCCCCAATACCAAGACGGAAGCACGCATTTTGGATACGATATTATAAGGGGCTTCGGTATTGGTGATTTCGCCTTTGAAAGAATAACGATGTGGGTCTTTGCTATCAATATTGATGTCAAGACCATGTTGATGGATCAAATCACACATGGTTTTAATATCCACGATTTGTGGCATATTCTTTAACGTCAGGGTTTCAGAGGTCAAAAGCGCACAAGGCATAATGGCTAATGCAGCATTTTTCGCACCACCAATAGTAATATCACCATGTAGGGGTTTTCCCCCACGAATTAAAAATCGATCCATAGTTTTTTCAGTTTCTCTATCTAATTATAAACGTGGAGTGGCAACGCCTGTTTGCCCCATATATTTTCCTTTTTTATCAGCATAGCTGATGTCACAAGGCGCGCTGCCTTGGAAAAAGAGAAATTGACAAATACCTTCATTGGCATAAATCTTGGCAGGAAGAGGGGTTGTATTGCTGATTTCAATGGTCACTTGACCTTCCCATTCAGGTTCCAAAGGGGTGACATTGACAATAATACCGCATCTGGCATAGGTGGATTTCCCAAGGCACACAACCAAAATATCTCTGGGAATACGAAAATATTCAATCGTATGCGCTAACGCAAAGCTGTTGGGTGGAATAATACAAACATCGGTTTTGCGCGTAACAAAACTGTTGGATGAAAAATTCTTTGGGTCAACGATCGCGTTATCGATATCGGTAAATATTTTAAATTCATCCGCGATACGAGCATCATATCCATAAGAGGATACACCATAAGAAATAATGCCTTCACGATGTTGTTTATCGGCAAAAGGTTCAATCATTTTATGATCTTTTGCCATTTTTGTAATCCAACTGTCAGGCATAATTGACATTATGGTATTCCTCTTAAATCTTTCGTAATGATGAACCGTTCAATAAACGACCTTTGGCATTCAAACAAGTATTTTTTAAAAAACAACTTATGATTGTTGTTCTTTTTTATTACGTTGCTGTTCCTTGCGGCGTTTTAGATTTTCGCGTAACGCCGCGGCTTCTTTTTCGCGGCGTTTTTTCTTAGCTTCTGTTTCAGTTTGTTCTTTTGCAGAGTTATTCATGAGAATAGAATCGCTATTTCGTATGCTTCACAGCATAAGCAGCCGCAGCACCTAACAAACCAGGTTGAGGATAGGTTAGTAACTCAACAGGAACTTGTGCCAACATTCTTTCAAAACGACCCTTGTCTACAAACCGTTCACCAAAACCAGATTGAGGTAAGTAGTCAGCTAATAATTGACCAATGCCACCACTGATGATGACGCGATTTGCCAAATGAACTAATGCAATATCAGCACAAATAGTGCCCATGTTTAAACAAAAACGTTCCAACGCAGCAGCTGCTAAGTGGTCAGTGCCTTTTAATGCTGAATCCCAAAGATTACTGTCACTATGGTGGCTGACTGCAAGACCTGCACTGGCAGCAAGCGCATCGTAGATGTTGCCAAGACCTGGGCCAGAGATAATACGTTCTGCGGACACACGACGATAATGTTGTTTTAGATAACGTAAAATACTAATGTCGATATGGTCACAAGGGGCGTACGTAATATGCCCACCTTCGCTAGGGATAACACGGTATGAATCTTCATCAAAGATAAGCGAAGCAACGCCCAAGCCAGTACCAGGTCCAACAATCGTGGTAACGCCTGTTGGTTTCTCTTTTCGTTTTGGACCAAAAATATGTTTTAAATATGAGCCATCGCTGTGGGCTGCTGCATGTGCGACAGCTTCAAAATCATTGATCAAAATGACTTCGTCCAAATCTAATTGATCTGCTAATAAAGCGGGACGAATAATCCAAGGGCTGTTGGAAAATTTAAGAATATCGCCACGAATAGGGCATGCAATTGCCATTGATGCTGCTTTTGGTAAAGCACGACCAATTTTTTGTCCAAATGCATCCCACGCTAGTTGCAAGGTGGCGTAATCGGCGGTTTTTAAAATAGTCTCATTATCAATAGATAATACTTTGCCATTTAGGACTTTTGCAATAGCGAAACGAGCATTCGTTCCCCCAATATCAGCAACAATGACTTCTTTGGCACTATCGCCAGGAGATGTTTGAGTATTTTTGTCGGTCATAATGAATATCCTGTATAAAATAGATTTTAACTGAAAACCGAGTGATTATGAATGTGAATGACTTATTTGGAATACTTAGTAGGTGCAGGCAATGTCAACCGAAGATCAGGGTGACTTGATAACATTAATTGCATGGCTTGATATACATGTCGTAGCGATAAGGATTGAGAATAAGAAGAAGGGGTAATTAATCTTGCTTTGCGTGAGGTAACTAAATCATTTAAGAATGCTTGTCGATCTTGACCGTAGATAGTTGCTCGATAAAAACAGTTTTTGTTTGTTTTATGATCTAGGGTTAGATTGAACCCTAATTTTTCACTTTTATCTTTGATATAAAAGATAATTCCAGTATCGGGCCAAACAGGGGTTACGGCATCAAGAACAATTCGGTCTGGTAAAAATGAAATGTACAAAACGGGAACCATATCCATGCGTGTATTCCACCACATCAATGTGGGTGGATTACTTTGTGGGTTATAACGCCATTCCCCATATTTTGGATAAGAAAGAGGGGATATTGCACCATTTTGCATTTGTGAATCAGAAGGGGATGATGAAACAGCATGCGCAGAAACTGAAAATGCCGAGCATGTTACAAAGCTGGCTAATAATATACCAACTATTTTCCAACGATGAATAAGGGAATGAACCATAAATTTACCTCTTGCTGATTTAATCTTACCGATTATGGGTTATAATACAATAAATGAAAATTAATTATTTGTTATTGCTTTGGCTTTTTCGAAATCTTTCTTGGTTTTTTCTTTGATTTTATCGACTTCGCCTTTGGGGCTCATGATGCATTTCCGCCAGATTTTATCTTTGTCATGTTGATCTGGGTCGTTACTGCCCCAACACCAGCCTTTCTTTTCCATTTGTTTTAATAGATCATTTCTTCTTAAACAAATATCTGTCCTCATTTTTTCTTGGCCAGGCTTGGTCATGGTTAGGCATTGTTTAACGTAGTAATTTGTTTCTTGATATAATGGAAATAGTTGGGGTGACATTCCATCCAAAGGAACAAATGAATCATCTTGAACTTCGTTTAACGCCAAAGGTTTGGGGGCAATTAAGTTGTTTTGGCGAATCAATTGGATAAAATCATTCATTGCAGACCGCAGACCATCTGTGCTGATGGGAATTGAGGTCAATGTTGAAAGGTTAATAACCATTGGGGAATCGCTTTCTAAAGCAGAGACCAGCTTGTCAATATTTTGCGTATAAACAGCGGTTGAGAATTGAACCCAGCCTTCACGATCGCTAATTTTATTTAAAACGACGGAAACATTTTTGATATTCCATGTAATAAATGGCAGTCTTAAGGCCCTATTTTCTTTTTTCTTGGCCACAACATCAATGCTGATCATATGTGCTGATGGTGTGATATACAGTTTAATCGATGAATTAGGTTGTTGCCACAATAAGCTGGCGTAAGGTTGACCTGCTACGATGCTCCAATTTCCATAAGTATTATTATGCTGTAGTTGATAACCGTTATCTTCATCTAGCAATGCAGGTGCTGGAAAAGAGAGTTTAGACGCAGCAGCAGTTGTAACAGGCTGTTGAGCCATGGCTAAAGAAGAAGAGAGCAAACTTACGCTAATTATAGTAGGGATAGCTCTTAAAAGTGATTTTTTACACATTTCATACCTTATTTCATCAAAACGCTCTATAATACGAAAAGATAATAAGAAAGCAAAGGAGTTTTCTTTGTTTTCTGTAAAACAGATTTAGTCATTGATATAGATCCTAAATCATCATTTTTTGTTATATAGAATAGATAAAGTAAACATGGTCTATTTTGATATAATAATAAATAAAAAAATTGTTAGATAATGTAATCAGAACATTATATAAAAAAATAGCTTTTTAATGAAAATAATTGTATTATATTTTTTTTGAAATTCATTATTTTATTTATATCATAGGTAAAGAATATGGAACCCAACCAATCTGTAGATTATACAGATATGTTGTCTATTTGCCCACAGGCATTGGAAACATATCAGCAACGTGGTGTGAACGATGTTCTTGCGGCATATGACATTGGAAATGTTTTAATTACCAATCATTTTTATGGCGAAGCAGCTTTTTTCTATAAACTTGCATATAATATGCACTCTAAAAGCCCGTCAGAACATCCATTAAGCCATGTCCTATGGATGATCCGAATGGTTGCGCTTTTAAAAGGAGGATTCCCTTTAAAAGATGAAGATCTGGAACAGTTAAAAGGTCTCAGTATTCCTTTTTATAATTACGTCACAGGTTGGAAACATTATAAAGATAACCATGACGCATTATCTGCCGTTTTGATGATGGGGAATTGTTACGAGGAATTTCCAACTGGTGAAGGTGCTGATCGTACCTACCTTTCAATTATGATGGATTTGTTTAATTTTAGACCTCAATTATCAGTACAAGGCAGAACCTATGCCAACAGTATGATTCAGGTGATTCCTAATAATCTATTTATGTATTGGGATGAAGACGTTTCTGAAGATAGAAGTAATTTTGAGTATCATCAACAATTAGGATATTTTAATTGCAAAATTTTCAGTAAAACAGAGGCAGTCGATTGGCTGTATCAAAATTACGGTATTGAAGCAAGACAACTCTTTCTTTCTTTAAATTCGCCCGTTGAAGCCGAAGATTTTTTACGTGTTCACGTGATTAATCAATATGGTGGTTGGTGGTTGGGAACGGGACTTCGTATAAAATCAGTAGAGCAGTTTTGTACAGTTTTACCAACAATGTATGAACATGTGTTCTTCTTGGCTGACATTGACGTTGTTCATAATGATTTTTTTGGCTCAGTTGCAAATAGTCCAATTCTGAATGAATGTATTCGATCTCTATATCACAATTGTTATGTCAATCCTAGTTTGTTTCCAACCTATAAAACAGGTCCTGGTATTTTCAATCGTGCCGTTAACAGAAATCTTTATCGTTGTTTAAAAGGGCAAGGGCAACGACCTTCTTTGATTATGTTAAATCATCAAGAATTATGGTGGCAAGTTATCGAGACAAGTCATTCAACGCAATAAGAATATTGAATAATCAGTATCTGACTAAATAAAAAAGCGCGTTACTCACAGCGCTTTTTTTTGTATATTAGAATTCGATAATAATGGGAACGTGGTCAGAGGGTTGTTCTTTATCTCTTTCAGCTTTATCAATGGTAAAGCTTTTTAATTGCTCAGCAATTTTTGGTGACAGCAAAGCATGATCGATCCTTAGCCCAGCATTTCGTTGCCATGCGCCTCTGGTATAGTCCCAGAAGGTATAAAGCGTTTCTGTAGGATAAATGGCGCGCAATGCATCGGTCAATCCCAGCCATAATAATTGGTAAAATCCGTTACGGCTTTCGGGTTTGACCAACGCATCTTCGGCAGATAAAGTTTGCGGTGCGTAATCTTGATTGGTGGGGCAAATATTAAAATCCCCAGCAAAGATGCAATCTTGTTTATGCTGCAATAAATGCTCTGCACGGTTAATAAGTGCATCAATGAAATGCAGCTTTCTTTGAAAGCCTTCTTCACCCCCTGAATTGCCATTAGGTAAATATAGATTACATAAAGTAACCCCTTGGCTTTCAATTTCCAGATAACGTGCCTGAGGTTCTTCTTCATTTAAGTCTGGCAAAACCGTGTGGTTTAGTTGAAAAGGGTGTCGACTTAAAATTGCAACGCCATTATAGGCTTTTTGTCCATTAACGATGACTTGATAGCCCATTTCTTCGAATATTTCTGTCGGGAATTGTTCATTTTGGCATTTGATTTCTTGTAAAAACAACCAATCAGGTTGTTCTTTGGTTAACCATTGTTGAACATGAGTATGGCGTTGGCGAATAGAGTTAATATTCCAGCTGGCAAGTTTCATAAAATAGACCTAATTTACCGTATAAAGTTGATTTCATCAGATGAATAAAGTTTACTAGGGTTTAAAGATATATCATAGTTATTATGAGATTATTTTTAATATGGGTAATTACTTAACAGAAGAGTGAAAAAATGGATTTAGCAGTTTATGCAGTGCAAGAGGCGACTGCTAAAGGACGAGTATATCCAGAAGCGGAATCCTCATCAGGGCGCACGCCGTGGCAGAGGGATCGGGATCGTGTGATCCATTCGACTGGATTTCGAGTATTACAATATAAAACTCAGGTTTTCGTAAATCACGAAGGGGATTTTTTCCGCACTCGATTAACGCATTCTTTGGAAGTCGCACAAATTGCGCGTTCGGTTGCCAGATCTTTGCAACTTAATGAAGATTTAACCGAATGTTTGGCGTTGGCACATGACGTGGGGCATCCTCCTTTTGGGCATGCAGGCGAGCATGCGTTGCAAGAAGGGATGAAAGGCTATAATGGCTTTTCTCATAACGACCAATCGTTACGACAAGTGACTCGGCTAGAACAACGATATGTTGATTTTGACGGATTAAATTTAACGTGGGAGAGTTTGGAAGGACTAGCCAAACATAATGGCCCAGTTTTAGATCCAGATCCTTATCTAAAAGCGTATAATCAGTTCTATCCTTTGGAATTAACCAGTTATGCCTCTGCTGAAGCTCAAATTGCTTCGATATCCGATGATATTGCCTATCACAGCCATGATTTAGATGATGGGTTACGGGCTGGATTATTACAGTTTGATGATTTGAAGGATTTACCTATCGTGGGGCAAGCTTTATACGAAGCCAAGCAAGTCATCCAAGAAAGCCCAGCAACAGAACATCAGCATAAACGCTTACGTCACGAGATGATAAGACGGGTTATTAATATATTAGTCAGTGATTTAAAAAAACAAACGTCGTTGAATATAAGAGAGTTATGTCCTAAAAACCCTGATGATATTCGATATGCCAAAATAGGTGTGGTGCAATTCAGTCCAAAGATCGGGCATTCTAATCAAGAGATTCGTCAATTTCTATATAAAAATCTATATTATCATTGGCGTGTCAAACGGATGAGTCGTAAAGGACAATTATTGATCAAAGAATTATTTGAAATTTTATCGACCAATATGGATTTATTGCCTACAGAATGGCATAGTCGCCTAGAGAACGCCCTGAAAACTAAACAACAATCAGGCGCGTTCCGTGTAGTGGCGGATTATATTGCGGGCATGACGGATCGCTATGCGATGGAAGAATATCAACGCCTGACAGATTTAGCGGTATTGGCTTAAGATTTTTTCTGGTCTAAATGAAAAGATAGAATGGCTTTTTTGATAATGCTTATGTAAATAGAGAAGGATAGATTCCTTGCTTTTGAGAAAGATAGTTTTTAGATGATTAATCATAATCTGTACGTTTTCTTCCGCCACTACGTTTTGGAAGCCTTGCGGCAGACCGTGCCTGATTTGCCCGAAGCTTTATTGGAACGGGTTGAATTAACCCCCACCAAAGATCCTGCACATGGGGACATGGCAACGAATGCTGCGCTTATTATTGCCAAGGCTGTTAAGCGTCGACCTCAGGAATTAGCGCAAGAACTCGCAGATTATCTAAAGAAGATTGATGGAATAGATGACGCCGAGCCAGCAGGGCCAGGGTTTGTTAATTTAAAGATTGCATCTTCTGTTTTTCAAAAGTTGGTTTCAACAATTTTACAAACAGGTGAATCTTTTGGTGCCAGCAAAATTGGTCAAGGGATCGCTGTCAACGTCGAATATGTCTCTGCCAATCCAACAGGGCCAATGCATGTGGGGCATTGCCGAGGTGCTGTGGTCGGGGATGTTTTGGCCAATTTGATGGCTAAGGCAGGGTTCGATGTTACCAAAGAATATTATATCAATGATGCCGGCACCCAAGT
The DNA here is from genome assembly GCF_947179015.1 of Commensalibacter communis. Taxonomy (GTDB): domain Bacteria; phylum Pseudomonadota; class Alphaproteobacteria; order Acetobacterales; family Acetobacteraceae; genus Commensalibacter; species Commensalibacter communis. The sequence goes on along the minus strand of NZ_CAMXCM010000004.1, from coordinate 93,796 downwards.
CGTGGCATTGGTATGGGCGGCGTATTGGCGATATTTACAAGCCTTAGGTCAAGATCTTTCTGCGGAAGATTTTGAAGAGGAATATAAATCTTATATGGCTGGTGGGTTACAATACCAAGGCGATTACTTGGTGCCTGTTGGTCAAGCATTGGCAGAGGAATATCAAGATTCATTTGAAAAAGAAGAACCATCTTTTTGGTTTGATAAAGTCAGAGAATGTGTTTTAACCCATATGATGACCAGCATTCGTGAAGACCTAGAAGCATTGGGTGTTCATCAAGAGGTGTTTGTATCAGAACGATCTATCTTAGATTCTGGCAAAGCAGACAAAGCACTACAAATTTTAAAAGATAAAGACTTACTTTATACAGGTGTTCTGGAACCTCCAAAAGGCAAAGTGATTGAAGATTGGGAACAACGCCCGCAGACTTTGTTTAAATCAACCAATTATGGCGATGATGTCGATCGTCCTTTGCGTAAATCCGATGGAACAGCAACCTATTTTGCGAATGATATTGGCTATCACTATGATAAAATAGAACGCGGTGCAAAAATCCTGATTGATATTTGGGGGGCAGATCACGGTGGCTATGTGCCACGTATGCGTGCAGCCATCAAGGCATTAACCGATCAAAACCCAGTTGATTTCGAAGTGGTGTTATGTCAAATCGTGCGTGTGGTGCGGAATGGCGAAGTCGTTAAGATGTCTAAACGCGCAGGGACGTTTGTCACGCTGCGAGATTTGATTGACGAAGTGGGTAAAGATGCTGTGCGCTTTACGATGCTGACACGTAAATCAGACGCACAAATGAATTTTGATCTGGAACAAGTGATTGCACAAACACGAGATAATCCAGTATTCTATGTTCAATATGCGCATGCAAGATGTCGTTCTGTATTACGTTCTGCTGCCGAGGCGATGGGAGCAGATGTACTCAAACCAACAAAGTTGGCTCAACAAGAGCTGACCATGTTAAAAAGCGATTCAGAGCTAAATTTGATGCGTCGTTTGGCGCAATGGTCTCGTATTGTTGAAAGTGCGGCGTTAACCAGAGAGCCGCATCGTATCGCATATTATTTAACAGAAGTTGCCTCAGATTTTCATGCCTTATGGAATGCTGGGCGCGATGATGCTACACTACGTTTTATTCAAGAGGATGACTTGTCAGGAACGATGGCTCGTTTGGCATTGGTAGAAGCCACAGCGTGTATTATTCGTTCTGCAATGATGATTTTAGGTGTTGAACCAGTAGAGGAAATGAGATGATCGATCCAAATTCACCAGACCCTTCAAAAAGAAAATCATTTTTTGATGAAGATTCGTTGGATGATGGGGGAAATAATCCTTCTCCTCATCCAGAACAACGGGTTTATAATGATCGTGAACGGATGGCTTCACGCTATCATGATGACGAAGAAGAGGATTATGGAGATCAGGATTATGATCGTCGCAAATCACCTCGACTGGGCTTTATGAATTCTTTTGGCGGTGGGAATAATGGTGGGGATACAACCCGTCGTTTAACCTATGCTGCTGGGGGGATTGGCGCGTTACTGGTTGTTTTCATCGGTGGGTGGATATTCTTTAAGTCATCGAACTCTGGAATTCCTGTTTTTGAACCCCCAGCGGAAGTAGCAAAGGTTAAACCTGCCAATTCTGGAAATGTTGAAACCATTGGTATGGGTATGGGTGAGAACGGCTTAAATGGTAATGTTCCCAGTGCGAATGCACCAAATGGACAGCCAGGGTTGGCCTCTGGACCAGAACAAGCCAACCCACAGGCACTTGCTGAACAATTTAATCATCCCCCAGCAGTTAAGCCACCTCCAGGGCATCACACAACCACACCGACGACATCTGCGGCAACCTCTAAACCAGAAACAGAGAATAGTGCTGCTGTAGAAGCGCCTCCTAAACATGTTGCGCGTCCAAAGCATCAGCCTCAGCATCACGCTAAAGAGAATAAAGAGACCAAGGCACCAGAACCTAAAAAAACGACTAAAAAACCTGAAGCTCATCAATCTTCATCAGGTAGTTTTGGAATACAATTGGCTTCACTTGGGTCTCATGAAGCAGCGCAAAAACAATGGCAAGTCTTGAAAAAGAAAGCGCCTGAAGTCCTTGGGAAATATTCCCCTTCTATTCAAAAAGCAGAAGTGAATGGTAAAGATGTATATCGTTTGCGCGTCAAAGGATTAGCTTCCAAAGCGCAAGTGAATACAGTATGTGGTCAGTTAAAAGCAAAAGGCGTTGCTTGTACGATTGCGTATTAATGATTTAACCGTTTGATGTCAGAATTAATTGATATCGGGTTGGAACAAGGGATTTGGGAAACTGAATCCTTTGTTGTGCATTTAGATGGATTTGAAGGGCCGTTGGATTTGCTGTTGCAGCTGGCTCGCACGCAAAAAGTGGATCTGTCCAAAATCTCCATTTTACAACTCGTCGAACAATATTTAGAAATTATTGAATCTGCACGTAAAATTCGTCTGGAACTGGCGGCGGATTGGCTTGTGATGGCGGCATGGTTAGCTTGGTTAAAATCTTGCTTGTTATTACCAGAAAAGCCTATTGATGGTGAAGAAACCGAACACGCTGTTGATCTATTACAAGAACGTTTAGAAGAATTGGAACATATCAACAAAGTTGCAAGATGGATGAATGATCGACCTTTGTTGGGAAGCGAAGTGTTCACTCGCGGTTATTATGAAGATCATACAGAAATTGACTCTTCTGGGGTCGTTTTGGATATTTCGCGTTTTATGAATGCATATGTTGGTGTGGCGCGGCGAAAGTCTAAAAAGAAATCATGGAGAATACGCTCGTTTAATTTTTGGACGGTTCGGGATGCATTATCCCGATTGAAACGATTATTGGGTCAAAGTGATGTTCCAGGTTGGCATGTTTTGGATGCATTTTTGCCCAGCTATACGTCATTACAAGAGCCTGGGGTCACGATTGATATGATCTCTCGTCGGGTGAAAGCTGCGTGGAGTGGTACGTTGTTAGCAGGGTTAGAGTTGGCCAAAGATGGTCAAATCCAATTAAATCAAAAAGAGCAATTTGGACGTATTCAATTGAAGAAAGCTGATGAAGAGATAAAGCAATGACCGTCATTCCAATATTGTTTAAAGAAGTGCTTGAGGCGTTTATTTTTTCTCAGGAAAACCCAGTCTCTGAAAAATCAATGATCGAGCTGTTGATAAAAAACGCTGTATCCTCAGAAGACATGACGGCATTAAGTAACGAACTACAATTAATTTTAGAGCAATTACAACAAGAATATCGGAATAAAGGCATTCGATTATACAATATAGCAGGCGGATGGCAGTTCAGAACTGCCGAGGAATTAGCTCCTTATTTGGTTAAAGTCATTAATAAACCAAAACGTCTATCTCGTGCAGCAATGGAAACATTGGCGATTATCGCGTATCATCAACCTTGCACGCGTGCAGAAATCGAAAATATCCGTGGTGTGAGTTTAGGGCAAAATGTCTTGGACAGTTTATTGGAAAGTGTTTTAATCAAACCCTGTGGGACGAAAGCCGTGCCAGGTCGTCCGATCTTATGGGGGACTACTCAGGATTTTTTAAGTTATTTGGGGTTAAATAGTTTACAAGATTTGCCTAAGAAAGAAGATCTGTTTGCAGATATTCCCTATCAAACTTCGTAAGAATACACGAATTTATCTGGATTTTCTGGCCAGAACCCGTATAGAAAGAAATATAGAATAGATGTTTTGTTGCTGTGAATTCGAGGGATTGGAAGGACAAAAAAAGTAATGTTTGGTTTTTCCTGGGCAGAGCTCCTTTTGATTGGGGTGGTTGCCATGGTTTTTATTGGCCCCAAAGACTTTCCCAAAGTATTAAAATGGCTGTCCGATGTGATAAAGAAATGTCGAAAAATGGCCAATGAATTCCATAGCCAAGTGGATGAGGTGATTAAAGATCCTGATTTAAAAGAGGCGAAAGATCAATTACTGCAATTACGAAATCTAAATGTCAAAACTGCTATTTTAAATACGATTGATCGTGACGGGTCTTTACAAAGTAATTTACGAGATTCGCCTTTGTCACAAACAGCAATGAGTTCCCCAGCTACAGATTATTCAGAAATTGCCCAAGGGGAAATCAAGCCTATTCCAGGAATGGTTGATGACACCAGTAATGAATGGGCAGTTGAAAAAGAGATTGATTATGAAGCGTTGGAAGCCAAAGACCCAGCCCCGTCTTTTCTTCCGCCTCATATCGCCCAACGATTACAGGTCAGGCGTGCGGCACCCCCATCTCCTGCAATGATACCGCCCCATATTTCTAAATATAAAGAACAGAGATGGTCATGAGCGATCAAGAACAAGCAGAAAGTTTAAACGATAAAGCCATGCCATTGATGGAGCATTTCGTTGAGTTGCGTCGTCGATTGGTATGGTGTGTTGCGACGTTACTCATTACTTTTGGGTTTTGTTATCATTTTTCTCAGGAAATATATTTATTCTTAGCCCATCCTTTGGAAGCTGCGATGAAAGCTGATGGTCAAAAACCACAGATGATTTATACGGCTTTGTATGAAGCCTTTTTTACTAATATCAAAGTGGCTTTTTTCGGTGCAACTTTTTTATCTTTTCCGATGATTGCGACTCAAGCATGGATTTATATTGCGCCAGGATTATATAAAAACGAAAAAAGAGTTTTTGCACCTTTTTTAATTGCAACGCCTTTTTTATTCTTATTGGGTGCGGCTTTGGCATATTTCTTTGTTTTTCCGATGGCTTGGAAGTTCTTTTTGTCTTTCCAAGTGGGTGGGCCTGACAATGTCATGCATATTGAGCTACAAGCCAAAGTATCTGAATATTTAAGTTTGGTGACACGGTTAATTCTGGCGTTTGGTATTGCGTTTGAGCTACCTGTATTATTGACCTTGATGGCTAAGATTGGATTTGTAACGGCGCAAAAGCTGAAGAAATTTAGGCGATATGCGTATGTGATTGCGTTTATTATTGCGGCGGTTTTAACGCCACCAGATGTGATTACTCAAGTTTCATTGGCGATACCATTGATTTTATTATATGAAATTTCTATTTTTTCCGCTCGTCTCGTAGAGCCTAAATTAACTGAGGAGGATGAATAATGCATGATTTTCGTGCGCTGCGTACTGACCCAACGGCTTTTGATCAAGATTTAGCACGTCGAGGGTTACCTCCCGTCAGTGATGAGTTGCTGAAATATGATGAGGAACGCCGTTCTTTACTGAGTGAGCTTCATACTAAACAAGCGGATCGTAATAATTTATCCAAACAAATTGGGCAATTAAAACGCGATAAACAAGATAGTGCCGAATTAGAAGCACAAGCAATCGCCTTGCGGACAGAATTAGAAACTATTCAAACCAAAGCAGATGCGCTGGATGCCAAGATTTTTGAAATTCTTGCCAGCTTACCTAATCGTTTGGCAGAGGAAGTGCCTGAAGGTGCGGATGAGAATGAGAATATTGTAATTCATCAATGGGGTGAACCGAAGGATTTAGGATTTACGCCGTTACAGCATTTTGACCTTGGTGAAAAGTTGGGGATGATGGATTTTACAGTGGCTTCTAAATTATCAGGCGCACGCTTTAGTATTTTAAAAGGGTCATTGGCTCGTTTAGATCGTGCATTAAGTCAATTTATGTTGGATTTGCATACTGAGGAGCATGGTTATGTAGAACATATTGTTCCTTTGTTGGTTAATGAACAAACCATGTATAACACGGATAAATTGCCTAAATTTGGCGATCAATCCTTTTGCACCAAGGATGATCGTTGGTTAATTCCAACAGCGGAAGTACCATTGACAGCGATGCAAGCGGATGAATTGATTTCTGTGGAAGAGCTTCCTATTCGCAGGACTGCGGTGTCTGCTTGTTTCAGAAGTGAGGCAGGGGCTGCGGGTAAAGATACACGCGGGTTAATTCGTCAGCATCAATTCTATAAAGTGGAAATGGTGAGTATCACCACTCCAGAGGAAAGCGAAGCTGAGCATGAACGGATGACGCGTTGTGCGGAAACTGTGCTGGAAAGATTGGGATTGCCATATCGTCGTATTTTACTTTGCTCTGGCGATACGGGATTTGGCGCAGCGAAAACATGGGATTTAGAAGTCTGGTTGCCAGGTCAGCAAGCTTGGCGTGAGATCTCATCTTGTTCCAATACCAAAGCTTTTCAAGCCCGCCGTATGAATGCCCGTTTCCGTCCAAAAGCCGAAGAAGGGAAAAAAGTCTCTCCTGAATTTGTGCATACGCTTAATGGTTCAGGCGTTGCGGTAGGACGTGCGTTGGTTGCTGTAATGGAAAATTACCAAAATGCAGATGGCAGCATCATCGTGCCAGAAGCCTTGCGTCCATATATGGGTGGTATCGATAAAATCGGCTAGAATTTAAAAAAACTCCCCGTTACCTGCTGTGTGATGACAAAGGTAAGGGGAGGTTTTTATTTAATCCATACATTTATATCGAAGTAGGTTTCTTTCAGATTTTTAGGTAAAGAAGTTAAACGGCGTTTGGTTAGAAAAGCAAAGAATCTCTTGACGATGTCATGTGGATAATATGGTCTATACAACAGACCACGCCCTTTTTGTGCAAGCTCACGTGAAAAAGGAACAGGTTCTTTTAAAAGCTTTAAGATCCAAATTTTCCCTCCAAAGATAAAAGAAACAGTATTAGGAGGGATCAATTTAAAACTAACCAGATAAGAGCCATAATATTCATAATCATCATCATTATCAGGATTTAGCTCATAAATCTCTTCTGTAAATACCGGCTTTATCGATGTTTGATCAAGCATTTCACTTTTATTATTAAATAAATAAATCGTAGCCTTATGAATATCAACCCATTTTAAAGGATCATCAGATGTTGTGGTTTCAGACCATGGTAAATGATCGGACAAAGGTAACTCTTCAGATGTAAAAAGAATATAAAATGCATCAATTTTTATGCAGGCACGTAAGCAATATTCTTTGATAAGACAATTTGTACTCTTTCCATTGATCCAAACTTCACTATATCCCAAAAAATTATCATTTCGATCATATGCGATTTTAATTGAAACGCTACCATCTGAAACAAATTGCATTTTTATTTTCCATTTAAATGATCGTATTCTTCTAATGCGATCATACCACCCATCATACTAGAAGCAACAACGCAAATAATGCCTGCTTGTCCTTTGCCAATACAAACGGTTCTGGAACCGATTCCACCACCAACGAATCCTCCGACAAAGATTACAAAATCACTAGCAAGTTCATATATTAACGCGGTTGTTGGGTCATCTGCGAACAGAACATTGAATGCAGAAATGGCTATTGACATATGAAGCAATCTTAATTCAACTAGAGATAATCCCTTAGGATTTAAAAATTTACTGGTAACAGCACTATCTGCCCTGCCAGCAGCTTCAATCATTTCGTTAAAAACTCCAGCTTTGTTCTTCTTGAAAATATCGTGCATTTTACTTGGGTTCTTATTGTAGCTTTCCTTAATTTTCTTAACGATAGGTCTTCGAATTTTATCTTGTTCTGTTTGTGGTAGTTCACTAAAATTTTTAGGTAAGTAGGGTTTTGCTTCAAAGTTAGCAATGGAATTTTTTAGAGCATCTGCTTTTGACATTCCTTTATCCCCTTTTCGCATTCTTGCTTTTTTTAATCCTATAGAATGTGTCCAATTTCTTAAATCCTTTAAATTTTTGTTGCGCATATTAAAACTACTCCATCCTGCTTCTTCGGGCGTCATTTTTCCAAGGGCAATTTGCTTTTTATAATAATCTGCCATTTCTTTTAATCGGGCGTCATATGCTAACCTTACCCTGCGATCCCATACAAAACGTGCCCCATTATTAAACATAAGGGCGCGCAAATCATTTAAATTAGCTTCGAAATCATAAGGAAGATTTTTATTACATTTTATAAAAGGCGCAAAAGGATATGTAGTGCTGTATGAGGAGTGTGTGAATGTATCTGGACTTGCAAATTCAGGTATATATGAAGGTGGAGAAACATATCCATGTGTAATTACACCATTCACACGTCTTACAACAAACCTATCATCTTTTACAGGTTGCCAGCTTTTTCCTCTATCACGGCTAATAAAATAATTTATTTCATCATTTGTACAATATACGACGTTATTATTGATTGTATTAGTCATAATTTTTTTTCCTTTAACCAGCTATATTGACGTTCATGCTGATTTCTTTCGCGCTATTTTCACACATGCCAAATTCTGGATGATGTTCGAAATAAGTGGTTACAGAACATTTATCGGTGAATTGGTCTTCGCCATCTGTGAATACGGGCTCTAGGCGTGCATCATCGCTGTAGAGAGGGAAAAAAATATCGCTATATTGTGCAAATTGTTCACTCGCCCATGCATCATTAAAACGAACGGTAAAGGATTTTGCCATTTCTAAGGCGGCAATATTATTGTTTCCAAAAAAAGATATGCCCATGGTGATTTGAGAACGAGCCCACGTGATTTTATGTTTATTGGTATAACGTGTTTCTGGGGTTGATATTTGGTCATCTGACTCTATTTGTAGAAGAATGAAAGGAGCCTTTGGTGTGGAAACGCGATTTTGCATACCGTTAATAACTGTTAACTTGGCTCCTTTGATAGGAATTGCTTTTTTGATAAATTTTTCTACTAAATTATACATTTGTTTATAAGTTAGTTTTTTTAACTCTGGGAATTCTCCATCTTTAGGAGCTTTGGCTGTCACTTGGGCAGGGGTTTTCTTTTGACGCATTTTGAGTCTCTTTCATGTTAAAATAAGATTGTGATTTGAATCATTTGAACGCAGCGATGGCGTTGGGTTCTGGCGATATTTAATTTTATGGATGCCAAAATAAAAAAAGCACAGACTGCGCTGTGCTTGGAATGGTTTAGGGTCTAAAAGACCAACTTATTAGTTATTATCTCAAATTTTATCAAGAGTATCAATATATAAATCAAAGACGCAGGAATTAACTTGCCAACCTAGCCGTTAAATCTTCGATAAACTGCCACGCAACACGCCCGTTTCTGGAACCTCTGGTGACAGACCATTCATTGCCTTGGGCGATTAACTCTTCGTCAGAGATATTGAGTTTGCGTTCTTTGGCATAGGCACGAATGATATTATCATATAGTGCTTTGTCGCAATTATGAAATCCAATCCACAACCCAAAACGATCAGATAAAGACACTTTTTCTTCAACGGCTTCGGCGGGGTTAATCGCGGAATTGACTTCATTCTCTATCATATCACGAGGCATTAAATGACGGCGATTACTGGTCGCGTAAAATAATACGTTTTTAGGGCGACCAGCAATCCCACCATCCAGAACGGATTTTAACGCTTTGTAATCACGATCTTCTTTTTCAAAGGATAGATCATCAGAAAACACAATAAAACGATGAGGAAGGGGTTTTAACAATTGTAATAGAGTTGGTAAAGAATGAATATCATCCCTTGGAATTTCGATGATTTTAACAGGATCATGTTTATTTTCAGTTAATTGATTCACTTCTTGATGCACGGATTTAATCAAAGAAGATTTCCCCATGCCTCTGGCACCCCACAACATGACATTATTAGCGGATAGATTTTTGGCAAAATGCAGCGTATTTTCTAATAAAAGTTTTTTTTGATATTCCAACCCTTGCAATAATTTAAAATGAACAAACGAGACTTCATCGACTGGGATTAACGTATTTTTCTGTGCTGTCCAAATAAAAGCATTGGCTTGTTCAACATTATCGATATGGGGTTTTGGGGGTGATAATTGCTCCAAAGCCGTTGCAATGCGTTCCAGTAAGGGAAGAATATCCGTTGTCATAATTTTTCCAATAAATTTTTAGTAGGCGTTTGACGCTATATGTAATATGAAATAAAGATAAATAATTATACATAGTGTGGATAGAATAGGAAATAATTTATGACGAATTTAATGGATATCCTGATTCCTGCGGCTCATGCGCAGGCTGCTGGTGGTGGCGGTGGGGGTAATATCTTGATGACCTTTGCGCCGTTTATTGGTATCTTTTTCATTTTTTACTTTATGATTATTCGTCCACAGCAAAAAAAGGCCAAGCAACAACGTGAAAGCATGAAGGCGTTACGCAGAGGCGATAAAGTATTGACGGCTGGTGGTATTATTGCGACTGTTGTGAAAAACCAAGAAGATTCTGACGAAATGGAAGTGGATCTATCCAATGATGTCAGAGTCAAAATTCTGCGCAGCACGATTACATCCGTATTGGAGAGCAAAGCAATTCAAGCCAACGAAGCCAATAAGAATGTGAAAAAAGCCAAACCTGTGGTTAAGAAAGAAAAAGAAACTAAATCAGAAGTTAAACCAGAAGAACCTGCTCCAGTCATTGAGCTGGAAAAGTCAGAAGTCACTGATAAAACAGCAGATAAATAACCAAAAGAAAACCCGACATAAAGTCGGGTTTTTTATGGACTAGATTATGCGTTTAATTGTTGTTCCGCAAAATCATAATTAGCCAGTTTATTCAAGAAATTATCAATAAAATCTGGACGACGATTACGGAAATCGATGTAATAAGCATGTTCCCATACGTCAGCAACCAATAATGCTTTGCCTTGACCTTCAGAAAGAGGGCTTTTTGCATTTGGAGTTTTGGTAATGACTAATTTATCATTTTTATCAAGAACTAACCAAGCCCATCCTGAACCAAATTGAGTGGTTGCAGCTTTTTTGAATTCTGTTTTGAAATTATCAACAGAACCGAAATCTTTCACGATACGAGCTTCGAATGCTTCGGACATTTTTCCGCCTGTTGGGCTTAATGAATTCCAAAACATGGTGTGGTTATAATGTTGACCAGCATTGTTTAATACTGGGGTTAATGCTTCGTCTTTTGCCGCCATAACGATTAATTCTTCAAGAGTTTTACCTTGAAGCGCTGGATTAGCAGCAACCAAATCATTTAATGTGTTAACATAGGTTTGGTGGTGCTTACCATAATGATATTGTATTGTTTCTTCGCTCATTCCACCACGTGATAGAGCATTTTCAGGATAAGGTAGTTTTCCAAGTTCGAAAGCCATTTATTTTGTTCCTTTATATCGTTTCTTGATTATATAAGACCATTTTGGTTCTTATTATTCTTTATATATAAAATTTATCGCATTATTTATAAAGGTTAAATTATAAATTTGTTTAAATTTTATTTTTAGTAAAAATATTATATAAGGTTTTTATGACAAAAACAGACACATCTTCTTTACTTTCTGTATGTGCAATTTATGTACAAAAATATAACCCAGATTATTTCTATTGTACAATATTTGCTCCACTGTATCACAGAGAACTTATTTTTCAACTATTGGCGTTTCATATTGAAATTACACGTGCAGTTTCTTTGCCATCTTCTTGGTCAGTTGCTGGGCCAATGGCGGGATTTATTCGCTTGCAATGGTGGCGAGAGTTGATTGAAGGAAAAGATCGCACTCATGAGATTGCTCCTTTCATTAAAGAATCGATGTCGAAAGAATTATTACCAACAAATGCTTTGCTGGAAATGATAGAAGCAAAAGAAGAAGAGCTGGATGGCATCAAAGATTGGCACCATTGGGAATCTATTTTGATGCGATCAGCAGGAAAAACCCATGAAGTGGTTGCCCAGATTTTAGGCGTAGAAGATAGCGAGCAACTAAAGCATATTGCGACTTTGGGAATGGCGTGCGAGGTCACGAAGATCGCGCGATATTTGCCCAAGATTTTGCATTCAGGGCGCTGTCCGTTGCCTCAAGAGATCATTGATGAATATCATCTACAACGCACAGATGATGGTATTTCAACGACACCAGAAACAATCGATGCAATTCGACGAATTTTGATTGCCAAAGCGAGAGACTATCTACAAGCAGGGCAAGAGGTTCGCAAATTAGGGCGCAAGAAAATAGCTGCTATTTTACATGTGGTCTTGGCAAAAAGAGATTTAAAAAGATACCAGCATTGGGATCAATTGCCTGACAAACGAGGGGCTGGTGACCAACTGGCAGTGTTGTGGAGTAATTATAGAGGCAAAGTTGCCTTATAGCGTTTGCAATAATTCATCGACGAATATTGAATGATTCTTGGACGTGTTTAGAAAATACGTTATGATAAACGATTGTCATCATTAAACCAAAAGGAAAGGATAATGGGTGATGTTCGAAACATATCTGTTTCTCTGCATTCCATTAATTCTTTTATTGGTTTTTATAGGATTGATTATCAGATTATTCTTTAGCCCCCATAAAAAGATTATATTACTAACGCTTTTTTTGATGGTTGCAGGATTTATTTTATTTTGTATCGGGATGCTTCCTATTATTGCTGCGGGGGCTTCTGCTTCTGGTGGAGGTCATTCTTCGGGGTTTAATTATGATCCTGGACTTTATTTTTTGCTAAGCTGTATTTGTGCACTCAGCGTGGTGCCTTTGTCTATTTATGTTTTTTTTAAAAAATAAAAAAAATAGGTTATACAAAGTTATTCATTTAAAAAGCCCTAACATATGAATTAGGGCTTTTCTTTTCAAAGAATATAACGGATAGATTGCACAGCTTCAGTCATAATCAATCTTCTACAGCGATCAGAATATCCGATGCTTTTACAATAGCAGCAGCTTCCATCCCAACGGTTAATTTTAACTCGTCAACAGCATCGTTGGTAATGGATGCCATGACAATAGTACCATTAACCTCAAGGCTTACATGGGCTGTTGTGGCACCTTTTTTGATACCAACAATTTTGCCTTTTAACATATTACGTGCACTGATTTTCACTTTGAGATCCTTTATAATATGATTGCATTAATTAAACTTGATGAGCATATGATTTTTACGCCCAGAAGATAGTTTAATGATGTTTTCTTGTAAATCATTAACCGTGATGACTTGACCTTCATCTTCGACTTTTTGATCGTTGACTTTGGCACCACCCCCACGGATTAAGCGTCTTGCTTCGGCATTGCTGGTGGCTAAACCACTTAAAGCGAAAATCCGAAATGCAGGAATACCTTCGGCAAGTTCATTTTTGGATAAGGTAACTTCGGGTAGTCCTGTTTGTGCGACTTTGCCTTGCTCAAACGTTTCTTGGGCTGCTTTTTGGGCTTGTTCTGCGGCTTCTCGACTGTGGCAAATCGTGGTGACTTCGGTGGCAAGGATCTTTTTGGCTTCGTTAATTTCAGCACCAGGAAGTGCTGCCAAACGTTCACATTCTGCCACAGGTAAATCAGTAAATAATTTTAAGAATTTACCCACGTCTGCATCTTCGGTATTCCGCCAGAACTGCCAGAAATCAAAGACAGAACATTTTTCAGCATTTAACCACACGGCACCTTTGGCGGTCTTACCCATTTTCGCGCCAGAACTGGTGGTCAATAAAGGTGCGGTTAAACCAAAGACTTGTTTGCCTTCCATACGGCGTACTAAATCAACCCCAGAAACAATATTGCCCCATTGGTCAGAACCACCCATTTGTAAAACGGTGCCATAGCGTTTGTTCAATTCACGGAAGTCGTAAGATTGCAAAATAGAATAGTTAAATTCAAGGAAAGATAATCCTTGGTCACGATCCAAACGGCTTTTAACAGAATCAAAAGACAGCATTCTGTTGACAGAGAAATGCACACCGACGTCACGTAATAATTCGATATAAGAGAGCTTCTTTAACCATTCGGCATTGTCTACCATAATTGCATCTTTAGCGCCTTCTTGGATATTTACTACTTGGCGAATATTTTGGGCGATGCCTTCGAGGTTACGATCAATCGTTTCTTGGGTCATCAGGCTGCGTGCTTCTTCTCTGAAAGAAGGATCACCAATTTGTGCAGTCCCACCGCCAATCAACGCAACGACTTGATGTCCATGTTTTTGTAACAAGCGCAACAACATCAATTGCACCAATGATCCAACATGCAAACTGTCCGCAGTAGGGTCAAACCCAATATAGGCAGAGATGGAGCCTTTTAATATAATTTCATCCAAAGCCTCTATATCAGTTGCTTGGAAAATAAAACCACGTTCTTGTGCTTCTTGTAAGAATGGACTTTTATGCATGTTGATCTAATCTCAATAAAACGAATATACTATAATTGGTTGTTTATTATGATTGAACCGATTTTAAAAGTCATCCTCTTTTTTCAAGGCAATTTTCTCATAACGAATGGATGGGTTTTGAGGATAAGACCGAATTTAATTCCATAGTTTATTTAAAACTTTAAAAAGCTTTTATGGTTCTTTCCATACAGATAAGATGTTGAATGCTTTTTTACAGATATTAGCAGTGACGGCAAAATTAATTGGATAGACTTTTTTTATAATTTTCATTTAAATAAAAAGGCGCGTTGCTATCCCAACCTTGCGCGTAAAATGATTCCAACACAATTTAAATCTTCATGGATTATTGCCAATGCTGCTGGATTGGTAATTTCATCCAATGCCATAAATAAATAGCGATATTTTTTGCCCAGCATTTATTTATATTAGTCCTTTTCTGGAGGTAAAGGGATCGGTGCAACATTTCCAGGAACAGGATTTTGTATTTTAACGGCTTGCTGTCTATTTCCTTTGCGATAAGGATTCATAACGGTCGATGGTGGGGCTGCATGGCTGTTGGGTGAGCCGTCACTATAGTCATGCAACATCTTGCCATGTTGGGTTGAGGCAGGATGTATTTTATTCGTATAAACTCCACCTTCTTCAATATAAGGATCAGGAACGGTATGCCACCCTTTGTGACGCAAAGGATTGTGAATATTCTTCTTGGGTGGTTTCAGAGAGGGGGTCTTATGATATACAGGGCTGTTTTGAGGCGAGGTTTGATAGTCTTTGGTTGTATGCACTTGCCATTGTTCTGTATGCGTGTTGCTGTCTCTCGTTTGGGCAACTGCAGAGCCTGCTAGTAATAAACCGACTGCACAGCCTAAGCTATAGAAAGGGTGAAAAAGTGATTTCATAAGACGTTCTTGATCCGCTAAAATATAAATTAAGAATAGATATATCATTTTTTAATGAGAAATGAGAATAGCTTTTTAACATCGCGGAATGGCAAATTGTTTGATAAGATTAAATAACGAAATAATTATAAATAAAGACAAGGATGACAATCATGATTAAAAAAATATGGCAACTCTCTTTGGGCTTGGTGATGGGATTGGTTGTAATAGTTCAGTCTGGTTATGCGCAAAATAACGGGGCGGTTTATAATAATAAGGGTTCATATCAAGGGCGTATGGATTCTAATGGTCAAATGTATAATAAAAATGGTGCTTATAAAGGGCGTATGAATTCGGACGGGAAAGTTTACAATAATTCTGGAAGTTATCAGGGACAAGTCGATGCAAATGGTCAGATGTATAACAGCTCTGGTTCTTATCAAGGTCGTCTAGATTCCAATGGAAATGTTTATAATAGCTCTGGCACCTATCGCGGCAGAATAGATTCCAGTGGTAATGTTTATAATAGTTCAGGTTCTTATCAAGGCCATGTCGATCCGCAGCATAAACAAACAGGATTGTCGTTGTTAAAATAATCATGGGTTGTTTTATATAAAGCATTTATGCTGTTTTTACAGTGAATGGCTTGAAATATGATCGTAAAGGATAAACGAATGAAAATTTCTTATATAGTTGCTTGTTTAATGGTCGGGTTCACAATGAGTAATACTGTATTGGCTCAACCTAATTATGTGTCACCAGCGGCTCCTAATAGCAATCAAGTTGGTACAACCATTACTAAAGTTGATAAGCAAGGTTATATTTTTAATAGTAGTGGCGTTTGCATTGCCAGAATTGACAAAAATGGGAATATTTTTGATGGTAATATTAGAAATCTAGGTCGGATTTATAAGAATGGATATTCTTATAATGCCAAGAATGATAATCTGGGTCATGTTGATAAAAAAGGTAATATTTTTACAGATTACAATGTGCTACTTGGAAAAGTTGATAAAAATGGCGAAGTTTACAATAGTAATAATGTAAAAGTCGGACAAGTTGATAAAAGTCGCAAACCAACGGCTTTATTCTTGCTTTTGCCAGAAAGTAGCTTATTTTCACAATAGTTAGAATGGGTATAAGATCTACCGCTTGGTATAGGTCTTATAGTATTTTTTGTATTTTATTTTACTATTGTTGGCATTTTTTTATGAAAATTCGTTTTGATTTTGCAGATCACCCTTATTTTTTTAGTCATCCAACACAAATCATTCAAACGAGATTATTATCAGAAATCTTGCCTTGTTTACAACAAATAGAACAAGCCGTTCAGCAAGGCTATTACGCAGCTGGATTTTTAAGCTATGAAGCAGCCCCAGCGTTTCAACCTTATTTAAAAACATATCCTGCGGGTTCTTTGCCTTTATTATGGTTTGGGATTTTCGATCATCCTGTAGATGCTTCGGTTTTTCATGATATAGCACAGCCCAAAAAAGCGATTACATATCCTCAATGGCACCCAAATTGTTCATGGGAGGAATATCAGGCAGCAATACAATCAATAAAAGATCATATTGCCCAAGGTGATACTTATCAAGTAAACTATACTTTGCAAATGCAGGCATTATTTCAACAAAATCCTTACCATTTTTATTTGCACTTATTACAGGCTCAGCAATCTCGGTATAGTGCTTATATTGATAGTGGTGATTTTCAAATCCTTTCAGCGTCACCTGAACTCTTTTTTGAAGTGCATCAGGGGATTATTCGTACAAAACCAATGAAAGGCACTGTGTCCAGAGGGATGAATAATCGTGAGGATCAGGTAAATCAACAAATCCTGCATAATGAAAAAAACCATGCTGAGAATTTGATGATTACCGATTTACTCAGAAACGATTTGGGGCAAATTGCACAACAAGGGACTGTCAAGGTTACCTCTTTGTTTGATGCAGAAAAATACCCCACCGTTTGGCAGCTGACTTCTACGATCATAGCACAATTAAAACAGCAAACGACTTTAACAGATATTTTTACAGCTTTATTTCCTTGTGGATCAATCACGGGTGCCCCCAAAGTAAATACAATGAAGATCATTCATGAATTGGAAAAATCCCCCAGAGGGATTTATTGTGGTGCATTAGGGGTCATTACACCTGATGATAAAGCGATCTTTTCGGTTCCTATTCGGACGATGGTCATTCAAAATCAACAAGCAACTTATGGCGTTGGCGGTGGAATTACGTGGGATTCAACGTCACGTGATGAGTATAAAGAGGTCTTACATAAAATGCAGGTTTTATATGATTCTAAAGTTCCAGAACATTTGTTAGAATCTTTGTTATTAGAAGACGGGGCTTATTTCTTATACGAAGCGCATTTGCAGCGTTTAGAAGAATCTGCAATTTACTTTGATTTTAAATTGAATGAGACAGTGACTGAAAAGACGTTACGCGTTTTAAAAGAAGAACATCCCACTGGGCAGTGGAAAGTTCGTCTATTATTGGATAAACAAGGGCATCTTGAATGCGAGGCCCAAGCAATCACGTCTTTAACCGCACCTTTACTAGCCTCTTGGTCAATGGAAGCCATGCAGTCAACGAATGTTTTTTTATATCATAAAACGACTAAGAGAGATTTTTATCCCAAAGTGACTTTGGATCATGAAATGTTATTATTCAATGAACGGGATGAGGTCACAGAATTTGTGAATGGAAATATTGTCTGGTATGACCAAGGCGATTGGTTTACGCCCCCTTTACAAAGTGGGCTGTTAAATGGCACAATGCGTCAATATTTGTTACAACAAGGTAAAATAAAGGAACGGATTATTTATAAAAAAGATATTCAAGCTCATTGTAAAATCGCTTTTATAAATAGTGTCCGTGGCTGGCGTGATGTTGTTTGGACTGAATAAGTCAAATTATCACCATATTTATAATGCTAATTACAAAGAAAATTGAATATTCATAGTGATCGCACACACGGTTATTAAAAATTTATATGAGATAATTCGTGTTTATTTTTAATTATAGCGTTGATTTTGAAATAAAACGATACAAGGATTTTGAATGCCTAACACACAAGTAAAATCAGGAGAATCAGGCGTTTTGCAAGAAATGCAACAGGACTGGTTGCATTGGTTTGCAGGATTACTGGATAAAGTCGGTATACCATTAAACGATATTACCTTATTTATTTTGGCAGTATCTATTATTATTATCACAGCTTTTATTCTACATTTTATTTTACATAAATTAGTTCTAAAACGCTTATATAGTTTTTCTAAGAAGAGTTCTTGGGTTTGGATACAGGTTCTAACAGAAGACCAGCTCTTTAACCGTTTAGCTTTTGTCATACAAGGGATTGTATTACTGGCTCAGGCGAATTTTTGGGTTCAGCATGATGTTACTATTCTATATTTTTTAATTATTTGTACGAAATTATGGATATTACTTTATATTTTATTATCTATTTTCTCGTTCTTCAATATTGTGCTGCATCTTTCCAATCGGTTGGGAATATCTAATAATTTACCGTTGGGGGGAATATTCCAAGGGATCAAATTACTAGCTTCTTTATTTATCGTTATTATGATGATTTCCGCCGTCATCGATCAATCTCCGTGGAAGTTAATTACCGGTTTGGGGGCAATGGCTGCGGTGATTATGTTGGTATTTAAAGATTCTATTCTGGGCTTGGCTGCTGGGATTCAGTTATCTGCCAATAAAATGTTAAGAATTGGTGATTGGTTAACCATGGAAAAATATGGTGCTGATGGTACTGTCATTGATATTGGATTAACAACGGTCAAAGTTCAAAATTTTGATAATACGATGACGATGATTCCTACTTATGCACTGGTATCAGATTCATTTATCAACTGGCGCGCCATGCAAGAATCTGGTGGTCGTCGTATCAAGCGGTCTATTTTGATTGATGCAAATTCTATCCGTTTTTTGACCAAAGAAGAAATAGAGAAGCTTTCTAATAGTGCTTTGTTAAAGCCTTATATTCTTGAAAGAGCAGAGGAAATTGATAAATTTAACAAAGAAAAGAACTATGATCTGGATATTTCTTTGTTAAATGGTCGTCGCTTGACAAATTTAGGGTTATATCGTGCTTATTTAGAAGAATATCTGAAAAATCATCCCTCCGTGCATCGTAATATGACCTGTATGGTACGTCAAATGGCACCAGACTTCACAGCGATACCATTAGAAATCTATTGTTTTAGTAATACGGTTGTATGGAAGCAATATGAAGCTATTCAGTCGGATATTTTTGATCACTCTTACTCTGTTTTATCAGAATTCTTCCTTAGTGCGGGACAAAGTGGAACAGGTAACAGTTCAACAGTAAGGTTGCTTCAAGGGCCAGAGACTAATATGGTCGAAGATGCACCCCCTGCATTGCAACATGGTCAATCTTAGAAGAGAAAAGTAATATTTTCTAAGTCTACTCATTGTAATATTTAGCTAAGGCGCTGTTTGATGCAGCGCCTTTTAATTTGAGATTGGTATTTTAATAAATACGTGTAAATCGGCATTAAGTTGAATCGTTTAATTTATTCATTAGCGCTTTATTTATCATAAAGATCAAGATGATTTATTCATAATCAAAAACTACTCCCCAGAAATGGGATCTTCATGCCGAACGATGTGGGAACCAGCAATAAAAAGATTAATAACGACGTAAAGTAACGAGTGAGCGAACCAATGAAAAAATTCTAAGAATTGCTTCAAGCGCAAATATTTTTAATTCGTGAAAAATTTTCATACGGTAATGAGAGCAAAGCGGCATTAATTAAATATAAAAAGAAGCTAGAAGAAGCTGTTTTTTCAATCGAGTTTTGTAAAAGATATAAGTTGACCCAGAAAAATATAAAGAATGTTATTTCTTTGTCAGAGTTGCAAACAGATTATTTCTCGGAATATTATTTGACGAAAGATTATGGAGTGGATGATCGAGGTTTATGGGTTGAATTAGGAATTAATGATGAGAAAATAACTCCATACCCAGAGGTTTTATTCATCAGAAGAACACGATGATTATTTATTCATAAGACTTTTTGATATTTAATGCTTTGTAAAGCGTTGTTTTACTGACTTTAATCCTTGCAGCAGCTTCTTGAACATTAAGTCCTTTTTGTAAATATTCTTTGGCTTTTTTTAACTTCTCATCCGTCATCACAACAGGTCTGCCACCAATCCGCCCTTGGTCTCTGGCGGCTTTTAATCCAGCTCTGGTGCGTTCTTTAATTAAATCTCTTTCAAATTGGGCTAATGCACCAAATAAATGAAAAACTAACTTTCCACCAGGGGTCGTGGTATCAATATTTTCAGTTAGAGATTTAAAACCAACGTTACGCTCTTCAAGATCATTGATAATTTGGATTAAATGATTGATAGAACGCCCTAAGCGATCAAGTTTCCACACGACAAGGGTGTCGCCTTCCCTTAAATAAGAGATCGCATTTAAAAGTTCAGGACGATCTGTTTTAGCGCCAGAGGCTTTATCTTGATAAATCTTCTCACAACCAAATTGTTGTAATGCGCTTATTTGTAAAGAAGTATCTTGGTCTATAGTTGATACCCTAGCATATCCAATCTTTACCACTTACCATGTGCTTTCTATAAATTAATTTATGACAGAAATTGTCTTATAAATCACTAGAAGTCAAGATGATGGGTTATCGATTCAAGTTAACTCAAATTAAACTCAACGGGGACAGTAATTGTTACACTATTTCCCTTGATGCTTTCAGGCACAGAAGGTAAAGGGTCAGCACGATAAGCAAGTGCTACAGCTTCTTTATCTAATAACGAGTAACCTGAACTTTTCGCTAGTTTAGAGGCTAAAACATGACCTTGACGGTTAATGGTGATTTTGATCGTGGCGGTGCCTTCTTGTTTGTCATTTTGTGCATCAGTGGGATAGCGTTTTAAACGTTCTAACTTTGCCAGAACATTCCCTTGCCATGTTGCTGGACTCATTGATGATTTTTGATGAGATGAAGCTGATGAAGTACTGCTAGACGCAGGGCTGTTGGACGCAGAGGAAGAAGGTGCGTTTGAGGCAGAAGGCGTGTTATTAACGGTTTGACTAGGAGTTGGCATTACTTTTTGGGCATGCACGATTTTCGGTTGTGGTTTAATAATTTTTTTTTGTTCAACAGGTTTTATTTTTTCGACTTGTTGGGTTTTGGGTAAGTTAATTTCAGCCGAGGGGGCTACGGGCGCATCAAGTGCTGCTGCTTCTTCCAAAGGTTGTGGCTCTGGTTGTGCAGCCATTGGCGGTGGCGCAGGGGGAACAAAATCGGTTGATAAATCAAGCGTAATAGCAGGCGGCATATTTGCGTTTAACGCAATTGTTTTTGTATGGGGCATATGATAGGTCAACCATGCGATGCCCACTAGTAAAATAGAGGTACCAATTAATGCGCCACCCCATAATAAGCGATCTTGCTTTTGTTGATAAAGTTCATGTTTTTTTTGCCATTGCGCAAAAGAATTTTCTGTTTGTTTATTCATTCCCAATGACAACTGAAAAAAAGAAGAACTCATTGAGTATCCCCTTCTTTGGCTAAATTAACCAAAGCAACTTTTAAATACCCAGCCGAACGTAGTTGGTCCATAATATTAATAAGGCTTTCATAATCAACTTTTTTATCAGCTCTTAGGAAAATAGGTTCGTTTTTATTACCTTTGGTTGCCGTTGCCAAAGCTGCTGGCAGTTGATCTTTGGTAATTTTATCTTCACCCAATGCCAAAGATTGATCGGTTTTAATGGTCAGAAAAACAGGGTTTGTCGGGGCAGGGGTCGTTTTTTCCGTAGAGCCAGGCAAGTTCACAGGAATATTAACGGTGCTTAATGGTGCAGCCACCATAAAAATAATTAATAAAACCAAGACCACGTCAATAAAAGGAGTCACATTAATATCATTGACTTCATTTGGCGTTTCATCATTATGACGCATGCGAATCATGATTTATTCCCCCGCAGCACGCAGACCGAATTGAATGACTTGCCCTTTTTCTTGTTGCGCGGTCATTTGGCTGACATCACGGGAAACAATGCGCATAATTAAGGTGCTCAGATCAGCAATATGTGCGCGGCAATGCATGATATGACGTGAAAAAATATTATATAAAATAACGGCTGGAATAGCAGTCACAAGTCCTAAGGCGGTAGCTAATAAAGCCTCTGCAATTCCTGGTGCAACAACGGTCAAGCTGGTTGCTTTGGCAGCAACAATTCCTGTAAAAGAATTCATAATGCCCCATACCGTACCAAATAGCCCAATGAAGGGGGCGGTTGCTCCTATTGTAGCAAGCAATCCTGTGCCTTTTAATAAACGGCGACCTTCGCAGGCTTCAACACGTTCCAAAGTCATCGCAATGCGTTCTTTTAACCCTGTCATGTCGTGGGTCATGCCTTTGGAAGACTGATATTCATCCAATACCGCCATAATCATTGCGCCAACAATGCATTTTTTATTACTGGCTTGATCTTGATCCAGTTTCCCAGATTTTTGCAGAGCAATTTGCTCTTTCATCAGTTTTTTATGGGTTATAAAAAGCTCAACAGATTTTGCAATACAAATAGTCCAACTTAATAGGCAGCCAAATAGCAAAATAATCATGACAGATTGGACAACGATATTCGCTTGTAAAAACATTGCCCATGGTGAAAATGAAACTGCTGGGGTCATGAACTATCTCCGTTGAGAAATTAACCATTAAAATCTATTGAAACTCGATCAAATTAAAAAAGCATCAGGGTGAGTTTCATTGTGATAAGAGCTATAATAACCCTGATGTGTTAAAATTACGTTAATGATTATCCTGTGACATTGTGAACATGGGTAAAAACACGATTAAATGCTTGTTCTGCGGCATGAACAGCAACAGAGATATCAATCGGTGCCGTATCAATTGCTGCTTGAAAAGAACGCCATGATACACCACGACCTTCGTCATCAGCACCCAGATGTCTGGCACCATATTGATCCGAAAGACCAATCGTGCCAACACTATGTAAAAGATATTTAGCCCCTAATTTTGACCCTTCGACAACGTATAATGTACCAATCGCAGAAGATGTATTTGTGATTACAGGGGTATGAATTGGTGCTGGTGTTGGGACATTCAAATCAGCCATATCTTCTTTTAGTTTATTAAAACGATTACGTAGTTTTAAATTAGGGATCATTGCTGCGAGTTGTGAATTTGAATATAAATGATCAGCATCAAGATGAATATAATATTGGATGGTTAGAAATTGTTTGTATTTCTCTTTGTCAGAAAACAGACCCAGTCCCATGAGATGTTCGTCTAATTTTCCGTGAACACTTTTTGTTCTGTTACGGAGTGCGGATGTTAATAAAGGTTCTTGAAGTTCTGACATAGTATAGTTCCAGTAAAAATGTCTAAATGAGATAAAATCTTATTGACATGAGAATGAGTCGCAATTACATATTATCTTTATATCATATGCAAATGATTTGCAATATCTTTTGATTATAATAATTATTCTCATTCCAATTGACATTTATTATCTACTTGTATAAGTGATGATATTAATAATCATTCTCATTATGGATTTGTGAATAAAATGAAAACGCATCTCATTCGAAAAAAAAATATATCATGGCTCATGGCATCAAGTTTCTTGTGTTTAACATCCGTTGGTGCATGGGGACAAACAACCCAAACAACAACAGATGAATCCACAACAGAACCTGCAACAAATGTTAATCTGAGCCCTGTTAAAGTCAAAGGGAAAAGCGATCCCTTATTAGATTCGATGAAGATTGATCCTGATAAGGATTACACCAACGTGGGTAAATCACGCGTGTTAACCACAACCATTACCAGAGAAACATTAATTGATCGCCAAATCGATGATTTAGAGGATTTTTCGAGACGTGTAGATGCATCTGTTAATTTTAATGAGGATAGTTCCAGCTTAAATATGCGTGGGCTGGATCGAAATCGACTTTTGGTGACGGTTGATGGAATTCGTCAGCCATTTTCTAACGATGGTGCGTATGCTGGTGGATCGCCAACGCAACAAGGTGGGGTTGGCTATTTTGATTTTAATACCATGGGGGGAATTGATGTCATTAAAAGTTCCGATTCCAGCTTTTTTGGAACGGGAGCATTAGGAGGTGTCCTTGCATTCCGAACCTTGAATCCAGAAGATATCTTAAAACCAGGGGAAAAGTTCGGCAATTCAACCAAAGCAACGTATGCTGGACAAAAGGCAGCGGCAGTTTTAAATCAATCTTTTGCAGCGCGATATAAAAATACATTGTTCTTGTTGTCTGGTGGCTATCAAAATGGGAGCGAAACAGGTAACAGAGGCGAAACAGGCGGGCAAGGAAGAAACCGAACCAAAGCCAATCCTGCACATTATGTTCAAGGCAGTTTCCTAGGCAAAATCAGGCAATATTTCGCTGGTGGGCATCGTTTGGATTTGACGGGGGAATGGTATGATTTGAATAATCATGAACATACATTGACCTCTCAAACTGCAGCAGGGCAAGATTATCATACAAATACAGAAAATCAACGTTCTCGATTCAGTGCAACTTATGATTATATTGCTGAAAATCCAAAAGATCTGTTTGCTGAGGGGCATTTTACAGCCTATTGGCAAGATCAAAATACGATGACAAATACCACAAATTATAATTCTTTGCGTCCAGCCAGCAATGTGTGGCAGGATTTAACATTGAATACGCAAACCTATGGTGCTTTGGGGTCTGCTACTGTGAATGCCTATACGTGGTCTGTGCATCATGCCATTACATTCGGGGGTGAGGCGTATTTGTCAGATACTAGTCAAAAGCAACGTGGTTGGCGTGCAACTCCCAGTGCGTTTGTGCATAATAATTATGCCGACATGCCAGACGTTCATGGAACAGATTTAGGGGCAGTTTTACAAGATCGTATCTCTTTAGGTAAAAATGACTGGTTACATTTGACCCCAGGCGTTCGTTTTGACTATTTTAAAAGAGACACGAACAACTCAAGAGATTATCAAAATAATCCTGGTTATTCAGGATTACCTGCTGGTGCCAGTGGTTCCCGTTATTCTCCTAAGTTTTTGGCAGAAGCAAGATTGGCAAAAAATTTAACGGCATACGCCCTTTATTCTCAATCTTATCGTGCACCAGCAGCGACAGAAGAGTATTTAAGTTATAGTACTGCACCAATGTATGCGGTGACAGGAAATCCGAATTTAAAAGCCGAAACAGGTCGTGGATGGGAAGTGGGTTTAAAGTATGGAGATTCAAAACGCGGGGCTAATGTAGCGTTTTATGATAATTATTATAAAAACTTTATCGATATGATGGGCGTTACCCCTTGTGTTGGTTATTATTCTTGTTACGGCTATACCAATCTAAAAAATGTCAGAATTTATGGTGTAGAGGCTAATGCGAATTGGGAATTCGACAAGCATTGGCGTGGTTGGGGATCTTTTGCTTATACTAATGGCAGAAATACTAGTATGGATTATAACTTAGCTTCAGTTGCGCCGTTTCGTGGGATTGTTGGTTTTGGATATAAACAAGAAAACTGGGGAAGTGACCTATCCAGCACCTTTGCGATTGCAAGAAATAATGCAAAATATTTAACCAGCACAGGTGGATTAAGTAAACAATGGAATACTGCGGGTTATGTGATTTTCGATTGGACGGGTTGGTATCGTCCTTCATTCTATAAACCTTTAAAGATTCAAGCTGGGATGTATAATATGTTTGATAAGAAATATTATAATGCTACATCTCTGCCAATTGGACAGTCAGCAAGTGGTATGCGTCAAGAATTCTATACCCAACCAGGAAGATATTTCAAAGTCACCGCACGCATAGATTTTTAATATTACAAGACAATATTTATAGGATTAGGGTGTATGTTAATCCTAATCCTATATTCATTTATTAGATTGGGACGTTGTTTTTAAACAGATTTCTTTGATTGTTTCACAAAACCACTTTTTTGCGGGTATATTTTTATTATTTAGATTGTAATACATACAAACTTCAATTTCTGGGATTTTAAAAGGAAGAGCTAGGATCTTTGTTTTTGAGCAGTCGAACATATATTTAATTTTTGATGGAATTGTTGCAATAGATTCGGAGATTGAAATTAATTCGTTTACCGTAATAAAACGTGGCAGATAAATTGCTACATTTATATTATGACCAGCTTGTAAAAGGCTTTTTTCGACATAGTGATGTCCTGCTTGTGAAGCAATAATGATGTGCTGCTCTTGTAAAAACTGTTCGAATGTCATTTTGTTGTGAATGCGGGGATGCTTTTTATTAAGAACGCAGACATACTGGTCTTGCAATAATAATTCACATCTTACATGAGAGATTTTATCATGACGGTTACAGATGGCAGCGTCAATTTTCCCCGTTAATAACCAATCCTCTAATTGATGTATATCAATTTGTAATATTTCAAGTCGGATATGAGGGGCAACTGATTGTAAATATTTGTAAATATGAGGTAAAAAGAAAAACTCTCCAATATCTGAAATAGCAAGCACGAATTTATAGGAGGAGGTTGCATATTCAAAAGCTTTGTTATCGGCAATTGTTAGATTTATGGATTGGATTGCTTTTTTAAAGATATCATAATACTGAATTGCTCTGAATGTCGGTTGCATTTCAGTGTTGTTACGAACAAATAACACGTCGTTCAATTCATACCTCAGTTTTTTCAAAGCATAACTTGCTGAGGGCTGTGTAATACATAGCTGATCTGCGGCATGTGTAACACTTTTTGTTTCATATATAGCCAGGAATACTTTGATCAGATTTAAATCCATTATAGACACCATCTATTTTTGTACTATGATACTATCAATTTGATTAATAAAAAACTGTGTTTTATTCTTTTTACATTATTTACAAAGGATAAAGTAAAATGAAAACAGTTCACGATATTACATATGATCTATTAAGACAGCATGGAATTAAAAAAGTATTTGGCAATCCAGGTTCAAATGAGCTGCCTTTTTTAAATAATCTTCCTAATGATTTTGAATATATTTTAACGTTGCAAGAAGCCGTAGCTGTAGGAATTGCAGATGGATATGCCCAAGCATTGGGAACACCCGCATTGGTTAATTTACATTCAGCAGCAGGGACTGGTAATGGTATGGGTGCATTGGCAAATGCTTGGAATGCACATTCGCCTTTAATTATTATGGCTGGGCAGCAAAATAGAGCAATGTTGGGTATAGAGCCGTTACTTACAAATGTTGATGCAGCATTTTTACCCAAACCCTTGGTAAAATGGAGTCACGAACCTGCAAGTCCACAAGAAGTCCCATATACAATGAGCCGAGCCATTCATACAGCTCTTTCTGATGCGCCAGGTCCTGTATATTTATCTGTTCCTTATGATGATTAGGAGAAACCTCTTAATGAAGATTTGACCGCTTTAACAAAGCGGAAAGTCAAAAGTGCAAGAGCACTTGATAATAATGTGTTGGCAGAATTGCTTGATAAAATTCATCAATCTATCAATCCTGTCGTCGTCTTAGGCGCTGATGTTGATGCAGCACAAGCCAATGACTATGCCATAGAGTTAGTTGAAAAATTAAATTGCCCTATTTGGGTTGCACCCTTAGCTTCACGTTGTCCATTTCCAACAAATTATGCTGCTTTTAAAGGTATTTTACCAGGTGGAATTGCGTCCATCAGTCAAATTTTAGAGGGGCATGATTTAATTATTGTTATTGGAGCACCTGTTTTTCGGTATCATCAATTTGAGCCAGGCTCTTATTTGCCTAATGGGGCTGATTTAGTTTTAATTACCTGTGATGTCAATGAGGCAGCGCGCGCTCCGATTGGGGATGCATGGGTTGGCGATATTAAGCCAACTTTAAAACAGTTAGCGGAGAATGTAGTTCAACGTGATGGTGTGATGCCAGAATTAACAGTTGCGAAGTCTGTCGTTAATATAACGACACCATTAAAACCCGAAACATTTTTTGATATTTTGAATGATATTGCCCCAGAAGATTCGATATTTGTCAATGAATCGACATCAACAACGGATATAATATGGGAACGATTAACCTTTAAATCCCAAGGAAGTTACTATTTTGCAGCTGCTGGAGGGTTGGGTTTTGGAATGCCTGCTGGTGTGGGTATTCAGTTGGCAAAACCTGACAGGCAAGTATTTGTCATTATAGGGGATGGTTCTGCAAATTATAGTATTCAGGCTTTGTGGACAGCAGCAAAGTACAATATTCCAGTAATATTTATTGTTTTAAAAAACGGTACATATGGAGCTTTACGTTGGTTTGCAGATGTGCTTGGTACGGGTAATGTTGCAGGATTAGACGTGCCAGATATTCATTTTTCTGCTTTGGCAGAAGGGTATGGAGTTGAAGCATTTCAAGCAAACACGTGTGAAGAAATTAAGGATGCGCTGAATAAAGCACTTACTTTAGGAAAACCAGCATTAATTGAAATTGAAACATGGGGTAAATTACAAGACGAAGGCTTGAATATTCACAATTCGTAAATGGATACGCTTAACCGATTCCAAAATTTTAAATAAATTTTTGACAAAAACAATTGACGGCTTGTTTAGAAATATAGTAAAGACAATTCACAGATTGTGGCGGACGTAGCTCAGTCGGTAGAGCGCCGGTTTGTGGTACCGGTTGTCGCGGGTTCGATCCCCGTCGTTCGCCCCATCTGTTATCAATTCCCTTTTAAAAATCTCATAGCTTTGTTTGTCGGATTCCAGTTTGAAAATCAATGGGTTCCAAACCTAGTTGTTTCTTCATTTCAGCAATATCAAAATTCTTATTTTCAACCAATCTTTGGATTTCATCGGTTCCGATGGTGGGAATAATAGGCACAAACTTCGTAAAAAAAGCTGCTGTTTTAAGCAAAGAAACAGGAAGAGGGATAAAGATTTTTGGTTTAATGCCTGCTTGTTGTAAAATAACTTGAATAAATTCTTTATAAGAAAGCACTGATCCCCCTGCAATTACAAGGCTGTTGGGGGCATCCCATTGGCGTGATAGTGCAGCCAAAATCGACTTTGTGACATCAGACTGATGAATCGGTTGCACCAATGCTTTACCACCATTGGGTAACGGAATAACAGGGAGCTTACGAAGCAATTTAGCCAAACGTTGCACGTTATTTTCCCCTTGGCTGCCATAAATCATGGTTGGATGTAAAATGACTCCTTTACAATTGCTACGTAAAAAAGCGTTCTCTCCAGCAAGGACTCCGTTACCATGCGAATCAGGCCATTGCGTAAATTTCCGAGTGCTGCCCAAGAACACATAAATTGCATCCGTAGGACCTGCTTTTAAAATAGTGGGGGCATGACGGGCATGGGCGGTATTCACAATATGTGACGCATCTTGCAAAGCATTAACCAACAATGCTGGCGAGCCTTTGAGGTCTATTATCCGATATTCACAAGTAAGATTCGTTCGTTGCCATTTTTCTAGATTCCGAACAAGGGCAATGACTGTACAGCCATGATTTTGCAGTTCTTTGATTAACGCAGAGCCAGAACGTCCAGAAGCACCAATAATATGTATTTTTCGAGGTAGAGAAAAGGGCTGTTTCATAAGGGGTTCACATTGATTTATAAGGAGAAAACAAAAGTGCGGTAACAGAATACCACGCCAAAACGCACTGAAAACTAATAAAATTAATTATTTTATAAAAATTGCTTGACGAAATCCTTTTCAGCGTTAATAACAGGGTTAAATTTATAGCTGATTAATTAACGGAATTTAGAGTTAATGAAAACAACCATTTCGATTAAACCAGCGGAAGTAACAAAAAATTGGGTTCTGATTGATGCAAAAGACATCGTATTAGGTCGCCTTGCTGTTATTATCGCTAATCGCTTGCGTGGCAAGCATAAAGCACAATATACACCACATGTTGATTGTGGCGATCATGTTATTGTGATTAATGCAGAAAAAATTGCTTTGACAGGCAGAAAAGTAGAACAAAAGAAATTCTACTATCATACCAATTTTCCTGGCGGAATCAAAGAACGCACCATTACCCAACGTTTGACAGGTAAAAACCCAGATCACGTTGTTGTAAAAGCTGTTGAACGTATGATTAGCCGTGGGCCATTACAACGTAAACAAATGAAACATTTGTATGTTTATGCTGGTGAAGAGCATCCTCATACAGGCCAACAACCTGTTCAATTAGATGTTGCTGCATTAAACCGCAAAAACAGTATTAATAACAAAAAAGTTGGAGCCTAAGAGATGTCAGAAACACAAGAACGTACTGGTGGTTTGGCAGATCTTAAAGGGGCTGTTGCAAACACGCCTTTGGCACAAGAAACTGTTATTCGTGAACCAAAACGTGACCAATTTGGTCGTGCATATGCAACAGGTCGTCGTAAAGATGCAGTTGCTCGCGTATGGATCAAGCCTGGTAAAGGTGAAATCACTGTAAACGGTCGTGTTGTTGACGTATATTTTGCACGTCCAGTATTGCGTATGTTGATTAACCAACCTTTCGAAGTTGCTGATCGCCAAGGACAATTTGATATTTATTGTACCGTCAGCGGTGGTGGTCTTTCTGGTCAAGCAGGTGCAGTTCGTCATGGCCTCAGCCGTGCGCTTTGTAACTATGAACCAGAATTACGTGGCGCATTGAAAGCAGCTGGATTCTTAACACGTGATCCACGTGTTGTTGAACGTAAAAAATACGGTAAAGCAAAAGCTCGCCGTTCTTTCCAGTTCAGCAAACGTTAAGATTTACAGTTTTGTATTTCAAAAAAGGCGGGGAAAGATCAAACTTTCCACCGCCTTTTTTGTTGAGAATATTGGTCTTATACGAATATGTGGCTGCATCATGTTTACATATTGATTGAAGTTATAAACTTTTTTATAAAACCTATCATTCTTTTTTAACCACCTATTATTGTTTTCATTAAACATTATCCGACGGATATAAAGAAACAAAATGTCATTAAATATTAGAGAGTTTCGTGAGAATGATGCTACGCAATTTTTAGAAATAGTGCGCTATCTTCAAGCTTATGAGCTAGCAATTTATGATCGAATGAAACCTGTAGAAGCGATAGATAGTTGGTATATTCAAACGTTACAGGAGCAATGCCAGCGAGAAAATGGATATATTTTGGTTGCGGAACTTGATAGCGTCATTGTGGGCTTTGCAACAATTTTTACAAAGGTTCCTCAGAGAGGAGAATTTGATGAGTTGGATTTTACTTATGGCTTAATCAGTCATATTTCTGTTAGCCCTCAAGCGAGAGGTTTGGGCGTTGGCAAGCAATTAATGCAAGCATGTGAACAACGTGCAAAAGATGCGGGTTGTAAATGGCTGAGGATTCCTGCGCTAGGGCGAAATCAACAGGCTAGAGCAATTTATGAGCATTTAGGATTTGAGGAACAATATGTTGTTCTTGAAAAATGTCTCTGAGTAGGTAAGGGGGTATTGTATATAGTTAACTACAAATTTGTATCGTATGGTGAGGATCGTTTGGTTCAATCTTAAGTTTAGCGTAATTATAGATTGTAGCTCAAGGATTTTTATGGTTGATGTGTGACTTGGTGATATATTTTGGTGCTATTCGTTATTTAGTCTTTCGTAAGCATCACAGCCGTCTTTTGACCCATTTGAACAAGCCTGTTGATAATATTTTTTAGCCTTTTCTAAATCTTTTGGAACAGTCCCCCCGTACTCGTATATTACACCAATACAATATTGTGCCTCTGCATGATCTTGATCCGTAGCATCGATAAAATATTCCATTGCTTTGGCTTCATCTTCGGGAACGCCTTCTCCTCGCCAGTATATTAACCCAAGATTATAAATGGCAGATACATGACCTTGATCGGCAGCCTGTTGAAACCATTTCTTCGCTTTTACATTATCCTGAGGAACACCATCTCCATGCCAGTATATCATTCCAAGCTTATATTGCGCGCCCTCATCCTCTCGCTCAGCAGCCTTTTGATACCATTCTATCGCTTTTTTATAATTTCGACGCGTACCCAAACCCTGTTCATACATTATTCCAAGGTTATATTGAGAATCTTCATCTCCTTGCTCGGCAGCTTTCTGATACCATTCCAATGCTTTTTTGTAATTTTGCGCAACTCCTTGACCTATATAATATGCAGATCCAATTCTATATTGTGCGTAAACATGCCCTTGATCCGCTGCTTTTTGATACCATTCTAATGCACTATTAATATCTTGAGGAACATCTTCACCAATATTGTATATTTCTCCAAGCTGAAATTGTGCTTCTGCGTGTCCTTGGTCTGCAGCTTTGCGGTACCATTCAATCGCTGTATTTATATTCTGCGGAACACTACAAGCACCTACGCTATATATTTCGCCAAGATGAAATTGTGCTTTGACATATCCTTGATCCCCTGACCTTAGATAGTAAAATATGGCCGTTAAATAATCTTTTGGAATACCAGCAGCATACTCATACATATATGCTAAATGAAATTGAGCCTCTGCATCCCCTTGATCGGCTGCTTTTTGAAATAATTCACGAGCTTTATCATAATTTGGTGGAACGGAAATACCATTATCATAAAATTGTCCTAAAGTCCTTTGAGCGACAGCATCACCTTGCGCGGCTTTTTGCTCTAGCTCTGCAATCTCTTGTTCATTTGGCTGGGAATAGGTTTTAAAGGATTGCTGTGCTTTGCTTGCATCGTTTTTAATACTTGAAAAGATTTTTTTGAAAAAATTCATAATAAACGTTCCTTTAAGTATCGCTTACCCTTAGCGGGTCTTATTGATAATAGAATATTCTTTTATCATTATAAACACTTAAACTTATGAAAGTTTTATTCATCCTTCAACTGTTCATAAGCATCACAGCTTTTCTGATAGCCATTTGAACAAGCCTGTTGATAATATTCCAATGCTTTTTCTTTATCTTGCGGAACACCCACCCCGTTTTCATACATTACCCCAAGGTTGTATTGAGCATTGATATGTCCTTGATTGGCAGCTTTGGTAAAATATTCCACTGATTTTATAGTATCTTGTGAAACACCTCGACCATGATAATACATTCGACCAAGATGATATTGGGCATCAGCATCCTCTTGATTTGCGGCTTTATGATACCATTCTAATGCTTTTGTATAATCCTGCGGAGCAATTTGACCAGTCTCATATATTACTCCCAACGTATTTTGAGCATTGATATGTCCACAGCTGCCCGCTTCAGAATATAATTCAATTGCTTTTGCATAATCCTGAGGTACACCTTGTCCATTTTCATACATCAGACCCAAATTAAATATAGCTAAGAGATTCCCTTGCTCGGCGCTCTTAGTAAAATATTCAGCTGCCTTTTCATAATCTTGTGCAACGCCTTGACCTGCATCATACATTACACCAAGGTCATTTTGAGCATCCACATCTCCTTGGTTGGAAGCTTTGGTAAACCAGTTAAGAGCATTAGAATAATTCTGAGGCACATCTTGACCATGATAATATAAACGACCAAGATTATATTGTGCTAAAACATAGCCTTGTTCGGCAGCTTTGGTAAAATATTCTATTACTTTTATATAATCTTGAGACACACCCTTGGCATTTTTATACATCAAACCCAGAAAATATAGAGCCTCCACAGACCCTTGCTTACCAGCTTGACGGTAATATTTTACTGCTTGGACATAATCTTGTGGAACGCCTTGTCCTTCTTCATACATCGTAGCAAGGTGATACTGAGCATCTATATGTCCTTGATCGGCTGCTTTATGATACCATTTTGCTGCTTGAACAAAATCTGGGCGATTATCATATATTACCCCAAGATTATATTGGGCATCAATGTCTCCTTGGTGAGCTTTTTGCTCTAATTCTTTGATATCTTGCTCATTTTGCTGACAATCAATATCAACCGATTGTGACGTTTCGTTCGTATTATTGATCAAACTAGAAAGTATTCCTTTTAAAAAACTCATAATCGAACTATTCCCTTTGGAAGATAGATATTTTATTCGTGCTTTATTTAGAAAACAAACACTTATATTCTAAATCAAAGTATTAATCATTTTATTTGTTCTTTAACCTTTTATAAGCATTGTACCAAGATTATATTGAGCATAAATATCTCAAGGAATTGCCTTGTACCCTAATAATTTTGAAACATAAAAAGGTAAATTTCTTATCGTCAAATTATACTTTATTACGCAGGAATATTTTTAAAGATCTAAAAACAAAATGATTATTGTTCAGATATATGATGGGGAATAAATAAAGGTGGTAGATGTTGTTGATTATTTCAGCAACTTTGTCATATAGTCGAACATTAACTTATTTTTGAATAAAGGTGCATGATGTCTCAAATGCCAAAGATTTTCATTGATGGTGAATATGGAACAACGGGTTTAGGAATTCGTCAACGCTTGGGCAACTTGCCTGTGCAAGTCTGTTCTATTCCTGTTGAACAACGCCATGATATGAAAGTGCGCTTGGATATGATGGCACAAGTGGACTTGGTTGTGTTGTGCTTACCTGATGAAGCATCGCGGGAATCAGTGGCTGCTATTCAATCTTTGTCAGGACACCAACCCAAGGTTTTAGATGCCAGTACTGCTTTCAGAACCCATCCAGATTGGGTCTATGGATTTGCTGAGTTGGATTTGGGGCAAGCTGAGAAAATCAAATCTGCACCATTGGTTGCTAATCCTGGATGTTATTCCAGCGGTGCGATTGCTTTACTTCATCCATTGGTCAAGGCTGGCATTATCGCAAAGGATTATCCACTGACGATTAATGCGATTAGTGGTTATAGTGGTGGCGGCAAGCAAATGATTGCGTCTTATGAAGTTACAAAAGATGCGCCACCTTTTATGCTTTATGGATTAAGTTTGCAGCATAAACATTTGCCAGAGATCGTGCATTATGCGGGGTTAAGCCGTGAGCCTATTTTTGTCCCATCAGTAGGGAATTTTCCGCAAGGGATGATTGTTTCTGTTCCATTGCATGTGGATACATTGTCTAATAACGCCAATATTGATGATATAAAGCAATGCCTACAACAACATTATGCTGATGGGAATGTCGTGTCTTTTGTTGATGAAGTACCAGCTAAAGTATCTGGGGATCATTTGGCACTGACCGATCAAATGGAGTTACATGTGCATAGTAACGTACGTCAAGATATGGTGGTATTAACGGCGACTTTTGATAATCTTGGCAAAGGTGCCTCTGGCGCAGCGATACAGAATATTCGATTGATGTTGGGTGTGTAGCAATTGAAATACTAAAGAGCAAAGAGAAAAAATGACTGACCAAGCCCATCAATCAGAAATTATATTTCCTAAATTCTATCAAAGGCTGATTGCAGAGAATTTAGCTAAATATGATGTATTAGCTGAAATGGAACCTTGGTATTTTATGGAGCAACAAAAATGCTTCTTTGCTCATACATTATGGCCAAATATTTGCAACGAAAAGCTGTTTGTTTTTGCACGTCGCCAAGATAATGATGACTTGGCTGCATTTTTAGTGGATGTAACGAATAAGGCAGAGCAAGTCTATATTTTGCATGGGTGGACGAATGAAGGGTTTTCTATTATGAAAAAATTACCCGATATTTGGTCATGGATGCACATGGTGATTGATGATATGCAAGAATGGGTAGAGCTGAATGAGTATTTATAAAGTCAGCTTTTGATTAGGATATTGTTTTGATGATTTTATCGGTGCCATCAATTAGGTCGTCGACTTGCTCTTCGGTTGGTTCTTGTTCTTTATTGTGGCAACAAAGATTGCGAATATCAGCACAAAACTGAATTGAACGCCAATCAGGTTGGCTGATAATTTCTTCTTTCTTTAACGGTTCACATAAATCACTAATCGTAGGATGTTTCTTATCGATTTCAATGTTATGATTTTGACATAGAGTCAGAAGATGTTTTTCAATAACAACACCACAAATAGCACCAGCAGCTCTGAAGAACCCTTTTTTAGCGAGCTCTTTTGCAATATCTATTTCAGAATCAAACAAATCAGCTTGTACAAGCGCTTTTAAGTCAAGCAGTGTAGATGATAGCATTTCTTTAGTTGCTTTTAGGATGCTAAGTTGTTGTTGAAAGTGAGGAATGACTGTTTCAAAAGGAATTATAAAGTTATTTTTTTGCAAAATTTTTCTTTTATTACAATAATCATCAATGCGATAATTATCAGAATATAAACCTTTACTTGCTCCTTGATATTGATAGTGGTCTTTAAAATCATCTAATCTACTGGGTAAGATATGTTTAACTATTTCCAATGTAAGACTGTACCATTGTTGATAATTATCTCTAAATTTAGAAGTAGTTTGACTTGAATCTTCTGAATCACATTCACTTTGTATAGCTTGATTTAAATTTTCACCTTTTTCAATCAACCTATCCAGTTCTTCGCGGAATTTGTTTTCTCTTGCTGCCATTGGAACCTACTTAAATATTATTACGATTTATATATGGATAATATAAGTTTCGTTTGAAAAATACCATTGTTTTTGACTGAAGGTGAGGGCGATGGTAGGTGATTTAGTTTACTTCACATCCTTTTTCTCATTCCAACATTCAGTCATAAACCCATATTGTTCAGAATCAAAGGATACCCCTTTATTTTTGCGATAATCAGCAAGTGCTTTTAATACAAAGGGTAATCCCAAGAGTAACAAAGGAATATTGAGATACACCATGACGATATTCATGAGGTCAGAAATATACCATAAATTTCCCAGCTCTAATCCTGCTAGGATGGTTAAGATCCCAAAGGGAACAAATACCAAAGATCCCAATATTCGAATGATTAAAATAAAGCTGTATTTTTTAGAAATAAAATTGGCTGAAATTTCGGCAAAAGAAATCATGCCGAGCAGGGTTGTAAACGCAAATAATCCATAACAAGCACACATAATAATTTCAATGATGGTGGCAACGGACGAGGGGACAAGGGTATGAACCGAGGTCAAATATAAAGTGATTTTTGAGGCTCTGACGGACTCCCACATCATACCATCAACTGATCCAGTCCAAACATGTGCCATAATGACGATAAAACCTGTCATGGTGCAAATGACCATCGTATCGAAAAAGACCCCAAAACTTTGGACTAATCCTTGTTCACAAGGGTGACGATTATTGGCAATCGCCGCCGCCATCGTGATGGTTCCTTGACCCGCTTCGTTCGACATCAAACCTCTTTTGACCCCTTGGGCAAGGGCAGTTCCTATTGCTCCACCAAAAATGGCATGAGGGGCAAACGCACCGACAATAACTTCACGGAAAAAATAAGGAATTAATGGAAAATTAATGAGAATAATAATAATGGATATACCAATAAAGATAACGGCTTTGATGGGAACTAACACATCAGAATAAGCCACAACACGGCGGATCCCACCAAAGATAATAAAGGCGCATGCGATGACAAGAATAACTGCAATCGTATAATATAAAGTCGATTGATGGCTATAGTGATGCCCTGTTGTGGCTTGTGCAATGGCACCAATGGCAGAGAACACGTTAAACGTTTGAGCAGGGATATTAAAGAGCGCATAGGTGATAAAAACGCACGATAAAAAGAAGCCAACAAAGTGGTTATTTCCAAGCAAGCGTTTCCCATAAAAAGGTAATCCACCAACAAATTCATCACCTTTCTTTTCTTTGAAAAGCTGTGCCAATACAGATTCAGTAAAAGCAGATGCCATGCCAAAAAAGGCTGCAACCCACATCCAGAATAAAGCACCTGGCCCGCCAATGGAAATGGCGCCAGTAATACCAACAATATTCCCTGGTCCTGCACGCATTGCCAGTCCCAGCATAAATGACCCTATGGCACTAACCCCTTGTTTAGAAGGTTGTCGAGCCAGCATAATCTTGATTGCTGGGGCAAAGCTGTGTCGTTGAATAAAGCGTGTGCGAATGGTGAAATAAATCCCAACACCCATTAATAAAAGAACAGGAAAAGAGAACTGTCCTAAGATTGGGATATGTTTATACCAAGCAATATTGGTTGGAAAATCCCAAACAGCATCGGTAATTGGAGCTAGGAATGCAAAAAATTGGTTAATGAAATTGAAAATAGTATTCACAGTAGATACTCACATGATTTGTGGAATGAATATAAAGCGAATATCTGTTAATGAATAGGGATTACAGAGTTGATCGTTTGATTTTACACGTGGGCTGTGTTGATTGAGTGGCAAATGAGATCGGAGTAAAGAAATCAATATTGTATTTTATCCAAATTGTTTTTTTGATATTGGTAGAATAATGCAGATTACAGAAATTATATAACAAAACTGTTTAATTAAATGAAAAAAACACCTTACTATTTATTATTAAGCATAATCCCTTGGTTTTTCCCTATAAAAGGATTTTGTAATAATGTTGATTCATTACCGAACCCTAAATACAAGCAAGAAAATTCTAAAAGCTATTCGGAATCTGAAGCAATCAAATTTTTTACTAAAAATACTGACAAATGGAAATCAGTAAATAATTTTTCTTTAGGACTGCAATATTTTTACGGAGATAAGGTTCCTAAAAACTATTCTAGAGCTGTAGAGTTGTTTACAAAAGCTGCTAATCAAGGAGATGCAAATGCTCAAGGAATGCTTGGGACAATGTATTTACAAGGGCAGGGCGTTCCTCAAGACTATTCCAAAGCGGTGGAATGGTTTACTAAATCTGCTAATCAAGGAAATGATTCTGCGCAATATTTACTTGGCACTATGTATGGAGGCGGCAAAGCTGTTCCTCAAAACTATGCCAGAGCTGCAGAACTATTCACCAAATCTGCCAAACAAGGCAATCCAAAAGCCCAAGCAGTACTTGGGTTAATGTATCTAAAAGGGGATGGTGTAACTCAAAATTCATCAAAAGCGATAAAATGGCTTACCAGCGCTGCCAACCAAGAGGATGCAAAAGCCCAAGCAATACTTGGGGTAATATATTATCAAGGGCAAGGTATTGCGAAAGATATACAAAAATCCAAATATTTCTTAAAGCAATCTTGCCTAAATAAAAATAAAGATGCTTGTGATTTCTACGCAAATTTTATTCACTAGTTATATTTTTGTTTTTCTGTGGTTCTTATTAAAATAAGTGATAAAATTTTAAAATTTTATCACTCGAGTATAGATTAAGGCTAAATCAATTGAACTATTTTAGGTAGCTTATTTATGATCTAGTTTACTAATAATTGTATCAATGACAGTATATACGGCTGTATCATCATCGTCTTTTTCTGCAACTTTTCTAGAACTTTGTTTTACAACGACGACTTTGGCCGTTGGATCAACATAAACGATTTGGTCATAAATACCTACCGCCGCAAAGGCATGATTAGGGTTGTTTCTGATCCACCACTGATCTTTATATGTCCATCCTTTAGTTGATTCAAAATGGGCATAATGGCTGTTATCGAATGCTTCTTTAGAACCGCCTTTGATAACTTCATCAACATATTTTTTGCTGACGATTTGTTGGTCGCCTAATTTACCGTCATTTGCCATAATCATCCCAAATTTTGCTAAATCAACGGCTGTGGCATTAGATCCTGCACCACAAAAAGCCTGTCCTTGACGGTCAACAAGAAGATAAGCATCTCGTATCGTGGATAATTTTGACCATAAATTTTGATCAATCAGAGTTTCAGCATTTTTTCCAGAGGCTTTTTGTGCAATCCAGCAAAGAACATCGGTGTTTGGGGTTGCATAATTGAATATTTTCCCGTGTTCGCCTTTGCCTTTTTTAATCCCTTGCAAGAATTTGTGAATACCAATCGTATTTTTAAATTCTGTGTCAGGGGCAGTAAAACCCATCGCTCTTAAATAGTTATTAAAGCCTGATTTTGGATCATCATAGTTTTCGGTATAATCAAGGCTGACCAACATATCTCTGACTTGTTGAACAGTCGCATCTGCCCATGCAGATCCTGCAAGCTCAGGGACATATTTGGTAACTTTGGCATTCGGATCGATTTTGCCTTCATCAATCAAAGGTTGAATGGCTGTTGAGCTAATGGATTTTGTAACAGACATCATTTGATGACGAGTTCTCTCATCTTGTCCATTTAAGTATTTTTCATAAATAATTTGACCATCTTTGACAACAACAAATGAATCTGTATAGGTTTCTTCTAAATATTGGGTAAGTTTAACTTGTTTACCTCGGCCATCTTTGACCATCAAATCATCTAGATTTTGTAATTTTTTAGGTAAACCGTTGGAGTAATGTTGACCGTCGACATTTGCAGAGGGATATAATTGTTGCATATGTTGGTATGACCATCGATTGGCAGGATAATAAAATCCATTTCCAGCATTTGCTTTGACGCTTTGTCTGGTTTCGCCGCTTTGTGTTGTGTTAGCATGTGCAAGATTTTGCAATGATACCAACATTGTCATTGATAATAATGAAACGCTTAGTATTTTTTTCATATAAATTCCCTTATTGCATATATATAGATACTTCAAACGTAAATTGTATTTAATATTTTCCAAATCATATTATTGTCATGAATAAGGTTAAAATGAGTCTAATTATATTTGACGATGTTTATTATCTTATTAATATTAAAGGATAAAATATTCTCATTTTATCCTTTAATGAAATGAACGATCACGTAATATTGTTTTATTGTGCGACATATCCACCATCAACCAAGAGCGCAGCACCATTGACAAAAGATGCCTCGTCACTGGCAAGGAATGCCACAACATTGGCGACTTCTTCTGGTTTTCCAAGACGTCCAATAGGGTGTAATTCTTCAAGAGATTTTTTGACAGTTGCAGGCAGGATTTTTAATAATGGTGTATCAATATAGCCAGGGCAAACGGCATTAACACGGATATTTTTGGCCGCATAATCAATGGCCAATGTTTGGGTTAATAATTTGACCCCTCCTTTGGATGCGGCATAAGCAGTAACGCTTTGTTTGCCAACCCAAGAGTGAATCGAACCACAATTTACAATCACGCCAGGTTTGTTTTGATTTAACCAATATTCAATGGCATATTTATCTAATAAATAAACGGCGCTCAGGTTTATATCGATGGTTCTTTTCCAATGTTCAAAGTCTAATTTGTCAATAGAGTTGTCATTAGCAATGCCTGCATTAGCAAAAACAATGTTTAAATCCCCAAAATGCTGTACGGTCTTTTCTATTAACATTTTGTTTTCATCTTCGCTGGTGACATCAATCTTAATAAAAAGGGTTCTATGACCTTCAGTATTCAGATTATCAGATAGAGCTTGTCCTTCTTTATCATTAAGATCTGCAATAACAACATTGGCACCGAGTTGACAAAATTTTTCAACGGTTGCTTTTCCAATACCACTGGCACCCCCAGTGATAATAATTGTTTTATTTTTAAAACTCATAATTCCCTCTTGGTTACATAGTGAATGGATATAATCATATCTGTATATAATATGAATTTGTTGATTTTAATGATAGTGTCACAACATGTTGATTCAATTTTTATTATGAAAAGGGTGCAATGATGGCAATTCAAAATGCAACCATGCAGCAATATAATTTTTTAACAGAGATGTATAAGGATAGTTACTTTCCAGACCATCTGGTTAAAAAAATTGAAGACACTTTGCGTCATTTATGTGAGCAAATTGAAAAGCAGCAACCTAAAGATATGAAAGCATTATGCGTTTTAACGCATGCAGCTGTTGAGGCGATTAATAATATTCAAGAAGAATTTTGGGAAGCAGAGAGTGAATTGGAAACAGCTGCCAGAGAATGTATTTGTGGAGATTTTATTTTTATTTTGAAAAATTATGGTTTTGATTTGGATGAAGATCAATATGAAGAGGCAATAGAAAATAGAGATTGGTAATGATTGTTTTTAAATTAATATATTTTAATAGATATTTAAATTGATTTCTTATTTGATGCATTGTCAGCTCACACGTCTGTAATAAAAGCTCATTATACAGGGCAATAAAGAATTGAGAAAATTTCCAATTTTGTATAGTATTTCGTTCTAATTAAAAAAAGTAACGTTGTGTGATAAGATAAATAGCTATGTAACTATCCTCTATCTATTAAAAATTGCATTTATGAAAATAGATAGAGGTATAGGTAAAATTATTTTAAAATATTAGTGTATTATGGATTATACCCGAAAAACTGCCAATACTGATTATCTGTTGCAGTTGTCGGAAAATACCAATAGCTACCAGTGTTTTTAAGAATAAAGTACATTTTTGTTGAAGTATCGTAGTACAGCTCTCCTTTTTTGCCTGAGTGGTTGCTGTCGTTCCAAGTGTGGACAGGAAGATTATTATAAAGATTTTCGCTACTTCTTGAATAACGACCTACATACTCCCAACCATTACCATTAGTTTTATCGGTAGGAAAATATCCTGGATTTGTTTGGGTCAATTTAAAGTATTCTGTGTCTAAGTTGATTGGGTTATGATAAACAAAATAGTCACCAATTTTAACATTGCTGTTTTTTAGTTCTTCCCATTCATAAACTCTTTGGTTACGAAAATATAAATCATTAATAATTGGGTATCCAATGCCTATGGATTTCCAATCTTTATTATCCGCACCCTTGGCAGGAAAGGCCCCATATACACCATCATGTAAAGCCTCATATATATAAGGTTCTGCTACAGTTGGATTGCTAGCAAACATCATACCTTTTTTGGCTTGTTTTTGATATTTTCCCCATTGATGAATACCACGATAATTGTTGCCTAGTAAGGTTAGTGTGCCTTTGTTATTAGATGCAGTTGAACCGTGATCTGCTTCTGTCATATTGGGTAACAGATATTCCTGACCACAAGTATGTGGGTTTCCATAAATTGAAGCATTTGACGAACTTAAAGCTGTTTCTTTGCCATAATTACCTTTAATTTGTCCCATAGTTGTTTTTGAATGACGTAAAGAGTTACATTGGTATGGTCCTGTAAAATATTCAAGGAAAACGCCATTGTAATTTTTCAGCCCATTCCATTTCGGTGTTTTTAATTCGCCTAGAATATCAATGGTACCTGTAGTTAAATCAGCAAGTGATATTTGCCACCAATCTCCAGCGTTATCTGATGGTGTTCTAGGGCTTTTTTCTACACGAAAACGATATTTGTGTCCAACTTTCCAATTGTATTCACCTTTGATACTGGAACAGGATCCAAATTCATAACAATTTACAGTGGGTAAAATACCAGCTTTTGCACCAGTGCCATCCCAGATAGAGGCTAGAGCAATTTTTTTTCCGTTGGCACGTTGTAATCCCAGATACCCACCACTGGCATTATTAAAAGTAATGTATTCAGCCCAGTAAACAGAAGATGGTGCATAACCAGCACCGCTATATTGTTCTCCAGGATCAACATCTACTCTCATAGAGTAATCTTTTACTGTTGGGCTGCTTTTTTGTAACGTCCATTCCCCCGAAGGTGTATAGGCACGTGAATTGATTACACTACTGCCTTGTGCAATAATGGTCCACATTAAAATAAATAAAATTCTTTTATACTTAATCATAATAAGGTTTTCTAAATATAGTTGAAATAAAGTTAATTTTTAATAATAATATTAATACGTATTTATAGTGTAAATAATGGATTAATAAATTTATATTTAATAGAATAAAATATGATAAAATGTTAATTTTGTAA
The DNA here is from genome assembly GCF_947179015.1 of Commensalibacter communis. Lineage (GTDB taxonomy): Bacteria > Pseudomonadota > Alphaproteobacteria > Acetobacterales > Acetobacteraceae > Commensalibacter > Commensalibacter communis. Next base: position 50,138 of record NZ_CAMXCM010000004.1, on the reverse strand, counting down.
AAAATTAAAATAATCCCTCTTTTACTTATTTTCGTCAAGTAAAAGAGGAAATTATACTAATAATAATTAGCAGTTGGAATAAATATTAGATAGCTTCCAAAATTCTGCAGCAGAAACACGTGCTTGCCCGCTATTTGCGTAGAATGTGAATTTACTATCTCCATTCGTTGGATAGAAATTGCTGGTTAAAGAATATTCTCCATCATTAACGAACACTTCGATAGAAGACGCATCAACAAAAATATGTAAATTAATTTTTGAACATGCAATTAGTGGAATGCTACGCTCTGTATTTAATACGGGATTCTTACTCTCGCGTTTTAATACAAGACGTTGAGATTGTGCATCAATAAATAATTTAGCACCATCACCAATCATAATACCATATTCTTCTGCTGTACTATTCGCCAAATCAAAAGAGATTTTATATTCTTGGTATTGCTGCGCTAAGCCCATATGAATATTGGTAACGGTAAACGGTTTGAATATGTCGTGGCTGGTTCTTAATTGCTCTAACTCGACAATTGGTGTGCACAGCAAACGACCATGTTCATTATAATTGACCTCACGAGGAAGGGTAAATGCGCCAGCCCATCCATGTTTTTGCGTAGGCATGGCGGTATTCCACATATTCATCCAACCGACCATAATACGACGACCATCAGCAGCCGTAAAGGATTGTGGCGCATAAAAATCGTGACCATGATCGATTTCTTTGAATTCTTCTTGAACTGTAAAAGATGAATCTTGTTCCCAAACGCCACAACGATAACCGCTTTGATATAGATTGCGATAATCATACCCTTGGGCTGGTATCCCTTGTGGTGAGGTAATTAAGATGTCTTTGTTATTCACATTAAAGAAATCAGGACATTCCCACATAAACCCTTCGGCTGAAGTTTGTGCTTGATCCAAAATTCTCACAAAAGTCCAGTCAGTAAGGTTAGAAGATTGATACAATCTGACTTCGCCTAGATTATTTTCTGGGCGTGCGCCAACAACCATCCACCATGAGTCCCTGGCACGCCAGACTTTTGGATCACGGAAATGCATAATCCCTTCGGGTGGATATAAAACAGGACCATGTTTAACAAAATTGATACCATCAGTGCTGGTCGCCATACATTGAACTTGGCGAATATGGGTATCATCGCCTTCAGCACCTAAATAGACATTGCCTGTATAGATTAAGGTCAAAACACCATTATTATCTACAGCTGAACCAGAATAACATCCGTCACGGTCATAATCTTGGTCAGGGTAAAGGGCGATTGGAAGATGTTCCCAATGTACCAAATCTTTACTGATTACATGACCCCAATGCATTGGACCCCATTCGGCACTATAGGGATAATGTTGAAAGAAGAAATGATAAGTACCGTTAATGTAAATCAAACCATTTGGATCGTTAATCCATCCAGATTCTGCAGCGACGTGAAATTTTGGGTAATATAAATTATCAAGTGTTTTTGCAGTATTTTTCACAAAAATATCTGCTTGTGATAATGTTTCCATTGTAAATTCCTTTTTAAATAAAATAAAAAAATTAAATATAGTATAAGTTGAAATATCTATACTTATATATAGTTTAATATCGTATAACTATATATAATTATTAGTATATACTACTTTAAGTATATTTAAAATACTAAATTCATTATGTTACAAAAATAAATTTTAAATATATTAAATAATAATACTTGCAATTTTTCTTGTTTTTTTTTAAAAGAACATTGTCTTTTGATACGAATATCTGTTAAGAGAATTACATAAGCGAGAGTGACGGAACGGTAGACGTAGTCGACTCAAAATCGACCGCCGCAAGGCGTGGGGGTTCAAATCCCCCCTTTCGCACCAAATTGCATATTATACAACATGAATATGCGTGATGTAATTGTGAGCTCTGATGTCAATGACAATTTCAAATATACCCCCAAAACCTCATCAAAAACCAAATAATCCTTCTTTTTCTTCTGGACCATGTGCAAAACGTCCTGGTTGGACTTTGGATGTGTTAAAGGATGCACTGGTTGGTCGTTCCCATCGTTCGGCAGAAGGGCGTCAGAAATTAAAAGACGTCATTGATCTATCTGCTGACATTCTGGGTATTCCAAGCGACTGGAAAGTTGGGATTACCCCTGCATCGGATACGGGTGCGGTTGAGCTGGCATTATGGGCTCTGTTGGGGTCACGTCCTGTTGATATGGTTTCTTTTGACAGTTTTTCAGCCGAATGGGTGACGGATATTGTCAAACAATTAAAATTACCTGATGCAACCCTATTACATGCGGATTATGGTGATTTGCCTGATTTGAGTAGAATTAATTGGGATCATGATGTGGTGATGGTTTGGAATGGAACGACCTCTGGGGTTAAAATTCCAAATGATGATTTTATTCCACAACATCATGATGGTTTAATTATTTGTGATGCAACTTCTGCTGCGTTTGCGATGGACTTACCTTGGTCTAAACTGGATATTGTGACGTGGTCTTGGCAAAAAGCGTTGGGTGGGGAAGCTGCCCATGGAATGATTGCGTTATCTCCTAACGCAATTAAACGGTTGGAAGAAACCGAGCAACTGCGTCCATTACCAAAGATTTTCCGCTTGTTAAAGCAAGGAAAGTTAAATGACAAAATCTTTGAAGGGGATACGATCAATACGCCTTCAATGTTATGTGTCGAAGATGCGTTGGATGGGTTGCGCTGGGCGCAATCTGTTGGTGGATTACAAGGGTTAAAAAAACGTTGCGATCAAAACTTAGCGGTTATCGCACAATGGGTTGCCAAAACGCCTTGGGTTGAATTTTTGGCAAGTCAAGAAGAGTTTCGTTCGAATACATCTATTTGCTTGAAAATTATTGATCCGTGGTTTGTGGCGCTAGATGCAAAAGAACAACAAGTTGCATTTACTAAAATAACAAAATTAATTGCCCAGGAAAAAGCAGGGTATGATTTAGCCAGCTATCGTGATGCACCATTAGGGTTGCGTATTTGGGGTGGGGCAACGGTTGAAACCTCTGATATTGAATTATTATTGCCGTGGCTGGACTGGGCATTTGCTTTTGTCAAATCTAGCTATTAATATGTCCAAATAGTCTTTTAATAAATTAAAGTAAAGCAAGACCCTATGATTGATGATCCAGAGATGAGCAATGCTCTGCTACCGATTGGTTTTCGTGATCTTTTACCTCCATACGCACAGAATGAGGATGAGATCGTTCAATGGATGATTGATGCGTTTTCTGATTACGGGTATGAACGGGTCAGCCCTCCTTTGCTAGAATTTGAACAAAGCCTTTTGTTACATGCAGGATCAGGGATTGCTGAACAAACGTTTCGAGTGATGGATCCTGAAACGCATTATATGATGGGTCTGCGCCCAGATATTACGCCACAAATTGCTCGGATTGCAGCAACACGTTTAGTCAATTCACCCCGTCCGTTGCGCTTATCTTATGCGGGTCCTTGTGTGTTGGTCAGTGGCGCAAAGCACAGTGCTGCCAGACAAATTTTACAAGCTGGGATAGAGCTTATTGGGATTGATAGTCCACAAGCAGATGCAGAAATTATTATTGTGACTGCTGAGGCGATGGGTGTAGAAGATCTCCTTCCGCCTATTTCTATTGATTTGATGATGCCACAATTGGCAAATAGTATTATTCAAACCGAAAATTTTGACGAGCAACAAACGAAATTATTAATGCGTGCGTTGGATCGCAAAGACGTTGCAGCAGTTCAACAATATGGTGGTAGTCTTGCTGGTATTTTAACAACAATGTTGCAAGCTGCGGGGCCAGCAGATCGTGCTATTGAGATGTTAAAGGGGCTAGACTTACCTGCAGATTCACAGCAACTATTGGATCGTCTATTTACTGTGGTTCAAGCAGTCAAAACACATAATCCTCTTTTACAACTTACCATTGATCCTGTTGAATTTCGTGGTTGGGATTATCATACGGGTTTATGTTTCTCGGTTTATATGAGTGGAATTAGTGGTGAGGTTGGACGTGGTGGTCGTTATTTATCGAATAATGGTGAGCCTGCTTGCGGATTGACATTACGACCTGATCTTTTATTACCTTTGATTAATGATGATGATTGCTTTCAACGTGAACGTGTTTTTATTCCATTTGGATATACAATAGAAGAAGTCCGTGGCTTGCGTCAGGATGGGTATATTCTGCTTATGGGATTGACCGAAGAAGAAGATGCGTTAACAGAAGCACGTCGGTTAAACTGTAATTATATTTTGCAAGATAAAGAGTTAAAGGCTGTTGCCGATTAATCTTTGATTGCATTTTAGGTGCTTTGATTCAACTTTTTAATATATTTGGTAGGAAAAATTTTATGTCCAGTGTTACCATCGTGGGTTCTCAATGGGGTGATGAAGGAAAAGGTAAAATTGTCGATTGGCTAGCCAGCCGAGCAGATGTCGTTGTTCGTTTCCAAGGGGGACACAATGCTGGGCATACGTTGGTGATTGATGGAGAAAGTTATAAGCTTTCTTTGTTGCCTTCTGGTGTTGTACGTAAAAAAACAAGCGTGATTGGTAATGGGGTTGTGGTTGATCCACAGGCTTTATTGAATGAGATTGCACGGTTTAAAGATCAACATATTGAAATTACGCCTGATTGTTTAAAAGTTGCTGAAAATTGCCCTTTGATTTTACCATCTCATGTGGCATTGGATCAAGCGCGTGAAAAAGCGCGTGGTGACAAGAAAATTGGCACAACAGGTCGTGGTATTGGCCCTGCTTATGAAGATAAAGTTGCGCGCCGTGCTATTCGTTTATGTGATTTGACGGAACCAGAAACCCTTGATTGGCGTTTAGACGAGTTATTGGCTCATCATAATGCGTTATTGGCTTCTTTGGGTGAAAAGACCTTTACCAAAGAAGAAATTTTGGCATATTTAATGGATATTGCCCCTAAGGTATTACCTTTTATGGCGCATGTTCCTGAATTACTCGCAAATGCTTTGGAACAAGATAAATTTGTGTTGTTTGAAGGGGCTCAGGCAGTCATGCTTGATGTCGATCATGGCACATATCCTTTTGTCACCAGCTCTAATACGGTTGCTGCACAAACAGGCGTTGGCAGTGGCACGGGTCCTCGTGCGGGTGGATATATTTTAGGGATTGCTAAAGCCTATACTACTCGTGTTGGTGCAGGGCCTTTCCCAACAGAATTATTTGATGATGTGGGTAAATTCTTGGGCGAAAAAGGTCATGAATTTGGCACAGTCACAGGTCGCCCACGTCGTTGTGGTTGGTTTGATGCGGTACTGGTCAAACGTGCCGTGCAAGTGGGTGGTTTGGATGGGCTAGCCCTCATGAAACTGGATGTTCTGGACGGGTTAAAAGAAATTAAAATCTGCGTTGGGTACGAATTAGACGGTAAGCAAATTAATCGTTTCCCTTATACTTTAGAAGCTCAAAAACGTCTGAAACCGATTTATGAATCTATGCCTGGTTGGGATCAAAGCACATATGGGGTCAGAAGCCGTGATGGCTTACCTGATGCAGCTAATAATTATATCAAACGGATCGAAGAATTAACGGGCGTCAAAGTTGCTATTATCTCCACCAGCCCAGAACGTGAAGATACGATTAAGTCTGAGGATTTTGTGGCTTAATTATTTTATATAGAAAACATTTTTATTTCAAAAGGATAGTCGAAAGGCTATCCTTTTTTTATGATTTATTCTGCATAAAGAGTCGTTTCTCATGAATTATTTTTTAAAGAGACTGGGATGTAAAGAAGACCGTGTATCCGTTGGGTTGCATCGTTTAAATATTGCGTTGATTATATGGTTATGGATAGCATTGGTTATTCGACTGATTATTTTTGAGGGCAGACCTTATCTAATAGTAGAGGTTTGTGTGTTGACTGTTATTTTATATTTGTTTTTTTGGTATTAGTATTATTGATTTCAAGAGTAAGATATGGTCGTTTTCGTCAAAACATAGTCGTTCAAGAGAATAATTTTCCTAAAAGAAAAATAAATATATTTTTCTTTTTCTCTTTGAAACAAATGGGCATTAAAACCAGTGCTTTTTTTTATGTTTTACAAGGATTAGCAGCTGGATGTGCCGTCATGATTCCATTACCTTTTATCTTTTTTCTTGTGAACACATGTTATGAATGTTTCAAGGATATGAATAATTTATCCGAAGAAGAGATGAAGATGTGGGTTGGGATACAAGATATCGGATTTGTCACACACCCATCCGAGGTAATCTCTGGTGTTGCATTTATGGTGATGATCGGTTTCTTTATTTATTTAACATTGCTTTTGGGAATATGGGTTTTGTCGGGATGTGTGTATGGTAAAATCAGACGTATATCAAGATGAGTGATAATCTTCAGTGATTGTTTAACTCTGTAATGCCTTATTCTTAATGATGTATAGTTACAAAGCCTGTTGAAAGAATAAAATTTTCAACAGGCAATGGGTGAGATCGTATAAATTATTCTTGGTTAAGCATTTTATAAAGATCACATCCTTTTTGACTTTTATTTAAGCATGCTTGTTTATAATACGCTTTTGCTTGGGATTGATTTTGGGGAATGCCCTGACCCTTGTAATACATGTTGCCCAGACTAAATTGGGCTTGTGCATAGCCTTGATCGGCAGCTTTTTTGTAATATTCGACAGCTTTGAAATAGTCTTGAGGTAAGCCTTGACCATTTTCATACATGACACCTAGATTAAGTTGGGCTTGTGCATTGCCTTGATCGGCAGCTTTTTTGTAATATTCTACGGCTTTGAAATAGTCCTGAGGCACGCCTTGACCCTTGTAATACATGATGCCCAGATTAGATTGGGCTTTTGCATTGCCTTGGTCGGCAGCTTTTTTGTAATATTCGATGGCTTTTGCCTTGTTCTGAGGCACGCCTTGACCATTATCATACATGACACCCAGATTAAGTTGGGCTTTTGCATTGCCTTGGTCGGCGGCTTTTTTGTAGTATTCGAAGGCTTTGGCATCATTTTGAGGCACGCCGTGGCCATTATCATACATGACACCCAGATTAGATTGGGCGTTTACATTGCCTTGATCGGCAGCTTTTTCGTAATATTCTACGGCTTTGAAATAGTCCTGAGGCACGCCTTGACCCTTATCATACATGATGCCCAGATTATATTGAGCTTCTGCAACGCCTTGGTCGGCAGCTTTTTTATAATATTCTACGGCTTTGAAATAGTCTTGAGGCACATTTAGACCTTTGTAGTACATGAGATCCAGATTAAACTGGGCGCCTGCAACGCCTTGATCTGCCTATTGTATGGTGGTTTGAAAGTCTGGTGGAGTGTTGGGATCAGCTGCAAATGATTGTGTGGTTAAGCAGGTAAAACCAATAACAAAGGCTGCGATATATTTGAATTTTCTCATCTTTTTATATATTTTCTGTGATTGGGGTTTCTGACTATAATAAATTTATATTAATGAGTTTTGTAATGAAAATATATGATGGTTTATTGGATTGTATAATATATTTCATATATGTAGCGTTATTGCTATCGTCTTGTAATTTCTTTTGAAAACCATGATTGATACAGCGATATGTAGCTCTTGCTTTGTTCCCAGATACTAAATTTTAAATAAAAATTAATGCCGTATATATAATTAAAAAATAGTCATGATGGCTTGATTGCGTGGTATAATTTTATCATCATTAGGCGCTAATAAGCATTGGTAGTATTCTCCAGTCAATTTCTTTTTATGAAAACGATAACGAGGTTTTTTTAATTCAAGCAAGGTCATTCACCATGGTTTATGACGATAAGTACTATCTCGGTTTAAATCGCTTATTTCGATAGGAATTTATCTAGCACTAATTGATTCCATGATTGGCAGCTGCGGCTTTGATAGATGCTTCTGACATTGACCAGCGCAATTTCATAGGAAAGAATGGGATCAATCACGGGAATAATCACCAAGTCCTCTTTGGAATTCTGTTCCCACATACTTTCGGGTAATAAGGTAATACCAACGCCTGCTTTGACCATAGCGGTTATAAGGTCTAGATGATTGCTGCGTCCTGCAATGATGGGTTTTGCTGAATGAATACCACAGGCACTGATAATCAAATCATTAATACGAAAATCATCAGCGAATAAAATTAAAGGTTGTTGAAGCAACTTAATAAACTGAATTTCTTTTTTTGAAGCAAATGAATGAGATTTATTGACGATAAGGGCTAGTCGCTCTGTGGAACATTTTTGAATATCAAAATTATGATCTGAAAGTGGTAAAACAACGGTGGCGGTTTCAATGGTGCCTTCATTTAATGCTTTGATAATTTTGTTGGTACCCATTTCAAAAATCTTCAGCTCTACTTGAGGGTGCAGTTTGGTAAAGGTTAAAATAATATCAGCAAAATAAGTCGAAGAAATAATCGGTGGAATCCCAACATTTAAGGTGCCTTTTAAGGGGCCAGATTTATCTTTTAAAGAATGTTTAATCGCATTAAATTGGCGCAGTAATTCTTTGGCTTGATCAAATAAGATGTTCCCTTCATCGGTCAGCTTTACCCCATCAACTTCACGAATTAACAGCTTAAATCCTAACTCGTCTTCAAGATGTTGAATCGTACGGCTGATTGCGGGTTGAGTAACGCATAATGTATCAGACGCACGGCTAAATCCGTTTAATTGAACGACTTCGACAAAATATCTCAGTGCACGAATATCCATGATCTATAACCCCTCTATACCTTTTAGTTATAGCTTATATGATTATAAACCATTTCCAATCAAAAAAAATTATTCGTAAGCTGTAATCAACAAGTCAATCAACGATTGATGGTTTTTATTTTAAGTTCATAAAATCAGGAGAGTAAAATGCAAATTACCGTTATTGAATATGTATTATCATGCTTAGATGATTTAGGGATCGATGATGTTTTTGGAGTTGCTGGAGATTATGCATTCCCGATTGAGGATGCAGTTTGTAATAGCAATACAATGCGTTGGATTGGGAATTGTAATGAATTAAACGCTGCTTATGCTGCGGACGGATATGCCCGTGTCAAAGGCGCTGCTGCACTATCTACTACTTTTGGAGTTGGCGAGTTAAGTGCAATGAATGGGATTGCGGGGGCTTATGCTGAAAACCTTCCAATCTTTCATTTGGTTGGGATGCCAGCTTCAACAGCACAAGAAAACAAAAAACTAGTTCATCATACATTGGGTAATGGTCAGTTTGATATTTTTTATAAAATGAGTCAAAATGTTGTTTGTGCGCATGCAATCATGACTCCCGATAATTGTATAGAAGAAACAAAACGGTTAATTGCTTATGCACTCAAAGAAAGAAAGCCAGTTTATATGGGATTTCCTTCTGATTATGCGGTTTCACCGGTCAAAGAACAAACGACAACAAAAGCTGTTACCTTTCCAGAAAGTGATCCTGTAACTTTAGATAAAGCAGTAAAAAAGATTGTTGAAAAATTAACCAATAGCAAAACGGCATGCGTTATGCCTGGTATCTTATCTGCGCGACTAGGGTTCGCAATCGAAGTGCAAGCCATTATCGATCAGTCGAATTTACCTTATACCACGATGTTTATGGATAAAAGTGTTTTAAGTGAAGCTAATCCTCAATATATCGGGATGTATAATGGACATTTATTAAACAAAACTGTTCAAGAATATGTTGAACATTGTGATTGTATCTTAGGGATCGGTGCGATGTTGACGGACTTTAATACTGGCAGCTTCACAGCGCAAATACCGAATGAACGATATATTAATATTATGCCCGATCATGTTAAAATCGGATTGGCAGTTTATCATAATATTTATATGAAAGATGTGTTGGCTAAACTGAAAGATTCTTTACCTAAATTCTCTATGAATGCGCCAAAAGCAACAGGTCTGGGTGAGCCAGTCAGTGGTAAAGATGGAAAAATTACAGCAGAATATTTTTATGCTCGTTTGGAAAAAATGTTCAAAAAAGATGATATTATTTTTGCAGAAACAGGAAATTCCTCTATGGGTCTAGGGTTCGCACATTTGCCTGAAAATGCTAAGATTTATAATCAAACCTTGTGGGGATCTATTGGATGGGCAACGCCTGCTGCTTTTGGTGCTGCTGTTGCTGAACCTAATCGTCGAGTTATTTTAATTACGGGTGAGGGGTCTCATCAATTAACGGCACAAGAAATCAGTCAATTTGCTCGTTTTGGGTTAAAACCAATTGTTATTGTGTTGAATAATGATGGATATTTGATTGAACGTCTTTTGTGTAATGATCCTGAAACCTATTATAATAATTTAGCCCAATGGAATTATTCAGAACTGCCAAAAGCCTTAGGATGTAATGATTGGGAATGTAAACAAGTTACGAATTGTCAAGAGTTGGATGCTGCCATTCAACAAGCTGAACAATCCGAGCATGCATCTTATATCGAGGTAATGACTGATCGATATGCAGCATCAGAATTAGGCGAAAAAATGAAAGAGTCAAAAGATACATTATATTAGTATTTATCAACTCAAAAATTAATTTCAGTCTTAATATTCCAGCCTTATATTTAAAAAGTGAGGCTGGAATATTTTGTATAGTATTATGTATTAAAAACCAAAAAAGTGGAGATTGATGATATTATTTTTTAACTTATGATTGTTAAGAAATGAGTTGTTATGGAAACTATTGTCAATCAAAAAAATAGATGATTTAAATACAAAAATTAAACAATCAGGCAGATGGCTTGATTGTGCCATGTGGTCATATAATGGTTAGCAATTAACAATTATTGGTAGTTTTGATCTACAGGCAGATTTGTTCGTTAAAGCCAATGTGGGCTTAATAGAGGATTTGGATAAGATTAAAAGATTGACATTTTATCAGGATTGTCATGAAGTTTTTATGGTAGAAGCCTGCTAATTTTCTGTTCGTTTTGATACGGTTTTTCATTATAAAAGAGATAGATGATTTAAAGCCAAATGAGCGCATTGCCGATTGGGTTAAGGATTAGAGAAGTGATCTTGATCCAGCCATTCAATTACCCATCCAGTCTCATTAAAATATTTTATTTATGCCTGTTGGTTTGGCACCCAATCATCAAATCCAATAGATGGGTTAGTTGGGTCTGGGGTCAGTAAGATCGAGAAGCTATTATCTTCATTCAAAATGACTTTGATATAGTTTCCTCTATCTTCTCCATTAAGTATTTTTCCAATTTTATTGATTGGGAATATTGTATTCATCATGGATATTCATAAGTAATTTTGAAAGATTGTAATTAATATCATAGATTTGAACTTAACTGTAATTCAACTATCATTATATTGTTCAAAACAGTAATAGATCAAAGTGAGTAGGGGTATTTCTGAACGGATTCAATGAATTTATATATTAAATAAATTCATATTTATATTCGTTTTTAAAGTGTAAGCTGTTAAGCTCATTTTATTCAAATGATGTGCAGAGATTATTTCAATGGATAAGCTTAAAAACTTGGCTGCAAAAATGGAACAACGAGAGATATTGCGTCATAAGATATACAAGGTTTGTTATCAATATTTAAATCCTAAATCTGACAAAGAATTAACCTCTGATATGATCTCAGATTTAGAGGAATATGATTTAAGTTATTTGAATGATTTGGATGCCCCTTATTTAATCCATGAAGCAGGCAGCGCGATTGACTTGCCTTATGAGATTATTTACTGGTATTTTCCGTATTTGGATTATTATGAGTGTAGTGATCCTAAACCTATCAATGTTAAGATTTTTGCGGATGTTTTCATAGAATTATTTGAAGTCTATCATGCTCAATGGCAACGATTTAAAGAACTGCCCCAACAAAAGCAAGATGCTTATTATAATAAAATTTATAATGTAATTGGAAATTTTACTGCCATCAAAAATATTGCTGCATCTTCTCACTTATTGATTAATAGGAATGGACTTGGGATTGATGGATATAAAGCAAAAAGAATGATTAAAACTGTTTTATGGGTGACGGGTTTAGAGAAAAAGATGTATGATGCTTTTGACCTTTATTTTAACTTTCCGATAGAGTGGAGTAGTATTCCTCTAGGTATGTTTTTTATTGGGTTGTCAAGCCTTTGCTTCTATGCAGGCACGATATTATCTATAATTTTTGGTGTTCTTTTTCTTCTTTTTGGATTAATGCATCTGTTTCGCCCCTCTACGGCATCAAAACCCTTAACAATCAAAGAATTCGCCGATAAGATCGTTGGATTACGGTTAATGCAATCTTATCAAGATACTCAACAATCAAAAGGACAACATAATGACTAAAATTATTCAGTTTTCAACGATTGGGGCTTTGATGGCAGGACATGTGCAAGGCGAGAGAGATTTTGCTAAGCTCAGTTGTGGATGTAATTTTGGTTTGGGATGTTCGGCGAATTTAAATGGCGAGCTTACGATTTATGACGGCACAGCCTATGAAGCCACCGCAGGTCAATCCTTGGAAACATTGGATTATGAAGAAAAAGTTCCTTTCATTCAATTAACCAACTTTAACCCTGAACATGAATATGTTGTTGAACATGTGAACCATAAGAATATTGAAGCATGTTTAAAGCGTTTTATTCAAGCGCAAAATATTTTTATTGCAGTTTCCTTGCAAGGGGTTTTCGAACAAATTATTTTTAGACGCCCTTATTCTTTAGCAGATGGTGAAGAAAGAAATGTTGATGAACTGGCAGAAACGCAAAAAGTCGACACTTTTCATCAAATTGAGGGACGGTTGATTGGCTTTTGGACACCAGAATTATTTGGTCGTGTTTCTGTTCCTGGTTTTCATTTTCACTTTTTGGATGAGAGCAAGCAAATTAGTGGTCATGTCTTGGAATTCTATATGAATTATGCGCAATTAAGTTTCCAAGAAAAACAAACTATCGAAATTACGAACCCTAAAAGTAACTCTTATAAAAAGATGAATATTGATGTGAATATGTTGGATGAGATGATTCAGAAAATAGAAAAATAATACTCTGCTTTTCTATCTGTTAAGGTGCTTTATACCCGTATATAGTAAATATATTTCCTGTTTCTTCATAAGGGATGTTCAGACGCTCTAAGATTGCTCTGAACTCGTTAGTCTCGTCGATAATTTCGGGTTTGATTAAGGCTCCTCTGAATTTTTCAAGTTGGGGACGGACTTTCATCCATTCAATGTTAAACAGAGGGGGTAACCCTTCGCAATAATAGTTTGACCAACATCCGAACCATGAGGGTATTTTTTCTTCCAATATTGCCATTGCGTTGACAGATTCTGGATGATTTTCTGCATCTGTCACACATCGTACAATATTCGCAGGAGGAAATAGTAATGTATGAATAGCAGTTTGTAGTTCAAGCCATTTGGTTGTGTTCATACAGGAAAATAGACGTTTTTTTGTAATAAGAGCGGTAACGTTTTCTCTTAATTCTTTAAAATATTCCCTGTGTGCAGTGTAATGCATGGTGTATTCTTCATATAAGGTTGTTGCACCTAAAAGGAATGTTTCGGTCATTTGATTGATCTCAGTGTGAGTATTGAATTTTACCTTATTATTTTTGATTAAAAAGTTCACTAATATAATTTTTAACCGCTTTAATTCTGGCACTGGATCTTAATCCACTGTGAATGGACAACCATATTTCTTTATCCAGCTCTGGAATATGTGGTATCACAGGATGTAACAGGTTTGGGATTTCTGTTCCAACAAACGTATCCAAGACACCCAGTCCGTTATTGTGCGTAATGCCATCAAATATCCCCAGAGCATAGCTGCATCGCATCCACGGTGTGGGTGCATTGGGTAAAGATCGTAACCATTTTTCGGTTTCGAAGTGAGCGCGTACTTCGTCAAAACCAACAAAATCCAATTTGCCCCAATTTTGTTTTTCGATATTTACTTTATGTTCTTTGTAGTAATCTTGCCCGCAATATAAACCATAGGAAAGGGTGCCTATTTTTTGAATAATTAAGTTCCCTTGCTCTGGACGGAATGTTCGAATACCAATATCTGCCTCCAGCTTGGTTAAACTATAGGCACGGTGGGAGGTGATGATTTCAATTTCTATATTGGGATGTAATTTGTGAAATTCTGCAAATCTTGAGGTTAAAAAATAAGAGATTAACTCGTTGGCATTGATTTTGACGGTTCCTTCGACCTCATGAAAATCTTGTTGATCGACCGTGCGCTCAATTTCAAAGGCAATTTCCTCCATATCTTTTGCCCAGTCAATGATTTCTTCACCAGCTGGGGTTGGGATACATCCTGCTTGCACGCGCTCTATTAATTTAACGCCCAGTTCTTGCTCTAGTTCATCAATACGTCTTGAAAGTGTTGCTGGGCTAATTCCTGTTTTTTGTGCAGCACGCCGAAGGGTCTTGGAGCGTGCAACGATGACGAGGATCCTGAGGTTATCCCAATTCATATGTTTCATAAGTGAACCACCAGAGCTTATTTGTTGATATTTACATCTAAAAATAAAGCATATATGCTATGTGTGGGAAAAGTAAATCACTATATAAAGATAAAAAGAGTAACATATGCGTAGCTTTTGGGACAGAATCCGTCATGCCATCATGTTTGAGATTTTAGGATTAGTTTTATTTATTCCTTGTTCTGTATGGGTGTTTCACCATTCAGTAACTGATATGGGGGTTATCGGTATTTTTTCCTCATTGGCGGCGACTATTTGGAATTTTGTTTATAATTTAGGGTTTGATAAAACTTTATTGTTTTTTTTGGGCTATGTGAAAAAGAACTTATTAATCCGTGTTCTTCATACAATCCTTTTTGAGGTCGGATTGACTTTGGTTACTTTGCCGATGATTGCTTGGTATTTGAATATTAGTTTCCTAGATGCGTTGATTATGGACATAGGGATCGTTGTTTTTTATCTTGTTTATGCGTTCTTTTTTAATATTGCTTATGATTTTATCTTTCCAGTTAAAGAGAAAGAAACGATTATTCGCACGAAATAGCTACAAAGGATGTTCGTCAATCTGATTGGCTGACATAAACTGATCGAGTATTAAATTGCGGTGGTTTAAAACTTTATTAACTTATTGATTGAGTTTAAATAAAAATATTGACCAATATGATCGTATGAGGAGTCAAAACTATTTTCAATATCGGATTTCAAAAATGAGGATTTACGATCTCTAAATCATGCTCGTTCAATGGGACAAATATAATGATATTTAGAATGTCCTAGCATCGCATAATTGTCTGTTCGAAGGGGGTAAATGGGTTTTAATTGATCCTGTAATGAGAGTTCTAACCAAGCGATATAATCTGTAGCTTCAGATTTACTTTGTAAAACAAGATTTTTCCCACTTAGTAACATGTTCATTATAGAGCTCATTATAATTACTTACAGAGGCTTGTATTCATTAATTTTAGGTAAATCTTATGTTATCAATTAAATTTAATTCATTAGTAGGGGTGCTAATGTTTTTGAATAAATAGATTTTACCAAAGAATAAACCTTTCGAAAATCATTATTCTTTATTTACAAACGATCATTTTAGACAATTAGACATCAAACAAAAAAATTTTTATTTATTGAATAATGTTATTTTTATCAATCGAACGGCATTTTTAAAATGATTGCTGGGTAGGGCATGGTTACCCCTTAATTTGTTGATAGATGGCGGTAATTATTAATCATAATTTTGGTGTGCCACGATGTTTAGTGTTTCAAAAATGAAGCACTATGGGTGATTTGTTGTTGTTTACTTCTAAAATCAGAGCAGATATACTTATGGGTAAGTAACAACAGAGTAAAAAGAAGAAAAAAAATCAAACCCAAATAAAAAAATACAAACTTAGTAATTGATTTGTCAAAAACGAAGAATATAAAACTAATAAAGAGTATTTTAAAATGCGTAGTTTCCGAGATAGAGTTCGGCATGCGATTTCTTATGAGATAATTGGACTATTTTTATTTATACCCGTTGGTGTATTACTATTTAACCAACCTGTCACCGAAATGAGTGTTGTTGCAATTGCTTCATCATTGGTTTCAACAATTTGGAATTTTATCTACAATATATCCTTTGATAAAATTATGGTTTACTTTCGCGGTACAACCGAAAAAAATGTAACTATTCGTGTATTTCATGCAATCTTATTTGAAGCAGGGCTGACTATTTCCCTCGTTCCAGTAGTTGCGTGGTATCTGGGAATAAGCCTGATTACAGCCTTTGTAATGGATATCACCATCGTCTTGTTTTACTTGGGATATACATTCTTTTTTAATCTTGCTTATGACTATATTTTTCCTGTTGACGAGAAGAAAGGTAAGGTGCAATATTCTCTTAATCCTTAATAGCTAAACTGACTAACCATTCGTTTTATTTATTTATTCTTATTTGAGTTTAATCCTCCTGGATTGAACTCTTTTTTTATAGAACTGAATACAATTCGGTATTTAAAAATAAATGGTTAGAAATGGGCTATATACAAGAAAAACTCATTTTTTGCTCAAAATAGTATGATCTCACGGCAATGCTTAATATCGAAACGGACACGTAAACAAGTCAAGGCAATATAAGTAGTTCTGCGATCTGGACTTTTATTTGGGAAATTCCAATCTATAATCTGGTTTTTCCAATAATCCATTAAGATTGGCACCTCTATGCGCATTTTGAAATGTTATTAAGAAAAACCATCATAGAGCATGGTTTTTCTTATAAAAAAGTTGTTCTGAATAAAGCCTAGTAAGCTTGTTGATAAGATTTTGGAGTAAATTGCACCTCATTACTAGGTGTGTTGTTGTCATATTGACTGTTTAATGCCCAGTAAGGATCGCGCAATAAGCCTCGACCAACGGCAATTAAATCTGCATCACCAGAAGCTAGAATATAATCTGCTAATTCTGGATCTTCCAATTTTCCAACAGCAATCACAGGCACGTTGGTTGCTTGCTTGACAGCTCTGGCAAAGGGTACCTGATAACCAGCATTGAAGGATGGATGATGATCTTTATCCAATTGGCCATCACCACCACCGCTGACATGAACAACATCAACACCTGCGGCGACAAATTGTTTGGCAACTTCGCAACCATAGGCAAGGTCAAAGCCATTCTCTCCGAATTCTTGTGCAGAGATTCGTATAATTAGTGGCATTTCTGCGGGCATAACTTCTTTAACAGCTTTAATAATTTGTTTGCCAAACAGGAATTTATCTTGACCATATTCATCCGTGCGTTGATTTAGTTTGGGTGAGTAAAATTGATGAATTAAATAACCATGTGCGCCGTGTAATTCTATGGCATCAAAGCCGATTTCGATCGCACGTTTTGTAGTATCTTGGAATGCTTGAACCAACTTGGCGATCTCTGGTTGACTTAGTTCTTTTGGCGTTTTATATGCCCATTTTCCATCGCCAGCATCAGGGTTACCTTCGTAAATCATTGGTGAGGAGGAAACAACATTTTCCTCGCCCAACGATTTGCGTCCTGCATGAGCGATTTGAATAGCAATTTTGCTGTTATAAGCATGTGCTGCATCAACGATTGGTTTAAAGGCATCGCGTTGCTCATCATTCCATAATCCAAGGCAATTTGGAGAAATACGACCATTTTCAGCAACGCTGGTCATTTCCACAATGATAAACCCAACCCCACCTACAGCACGAGATGCATAATGCACATAATGCCATTCATTTGCGATGCCATTTCGGGCTTGGTACTGACACATAGGTGGCATCACTACACGATTTTTCACGGAAAGTCCTTTGATTTGATAGGGGGTGTTTAAATGATATAATTTGGTCATTTATTTTGTCTCGCCTTTATAATTGAATTATCTATGAGTATAAGAAGAATGCTGATATAAATATAATAAAGCTTTTATATAAAGATTATAAATATGGATAATATCAGATCATTAGATTTTAATTTACTAAAAGTCATGGATGCATTACTGGATGAACGTAATGTTACCCGTGCCGCAAAGAAATTATCACTAACTCAGCCAGCCGTCAGTATTATGCTAAATCGGTTACGGGATAAATTCAATGATCCCTTGTTTGTGCGTGCGTCTCATGGGATGGTGCCGACTGATCGGGCTTTATCTTTGTCAGAGCCGATAAAAAAAATATTGCTAGAGATTAATCTTTTAATGCAGCCTACGCAGTTTAATCCGTCTGAATTAAAAATGACATTTACGATTGCTGCAAATGATAATGATATGATGGTAACGGGAATTCCTTTTGTGATGGCTTTGAAACAACAAGCCCCCAATGTAAAGGTTGCTTTTGTTTCATATCATAAATTAGATGTTCAATTGATGTTGGAACGTGGAGAGTTGGATATATTACTAACGGATCCATATTATTCCCCTGAATTTTTATATCAACGCGTTTTATATCAAGAACGCTATGTTTGCGTGATGCGTAAAGATCATCCTTTGGCTCAATTAAAGCAGATGAATTTAGAGGACTTTTGTAATTATGAGCATGTGCTTGTTTCTCATCATGGTGGGCAATTTTGTGGGGTTACTGATACGGCATTAAAAAAATTAGGGCTCAATCGTAAAGTGGCATTATCTATTACCAGTTTCTTGCTGTTACCTTGTGTGTTGGAACAAAGCAATTTTATTGCAGTTGCCCCAGAACGTGTTGTAAAAAAATTTACTAATATGATAACAGTTGATGCACCTATTGAAATACAAGGTTTTACTAAAATCATTGCTTGGCATGAACGCAACCATCGTGATCCAAGGCAACAATGGTTAAGGCAATTAATAGCTAACATATCGAATGAAGCATAGAGCAGGGGATTGAACATTGGCATGGCTAACATGATAAAATCATCATGCAATAGCGTCATTCAGTCTTTTGGTATTTTCATAACTGTTTAATTTTTGGAAAACTAGTTCTAAGTTTATTACAATCAAAAATATGCGTGATTATGTCTTGTTTGTACTATTTTAAACCGAATAGTTTGTAGGTAATATAGTTTTATTTATGTCTATATTTTCTGTAATATTTTTGTACGAAATCATTTACTTTATGGGTGGGAAACACTAAGGTTTTTCCTTAACTTTTGAAAGTAGGAAAAGGAAATGTCTCCTCCATCTTCTGTTGCACAGCAGAAATTAAAACATCACATTCGTCATGAATGTTTACGTGCGTTTAAAACAGCTATTCCCTTAATCATCAGCTTTATTCCTTTTGGAATGATGTTGGGTGCCCAAGCCAAGATGAAAGGGATGAGTTGGTTGGAGTTAGTTTTGATGTGTGGGGTGAATTTCGCTGGTGGTTCAGAATTTGTGGCGATTGGTCTGTGGCAACAAACGCCACCTTTGCTGATGATTGTCTGTATGACATTGTTGGTGAATTGTCGCCATATATTAATGGGTGTTACCATGATCCCAATATGTCGTAGGCAACCTGTGCGTAAGATGCTGTTATCTTTCTTTTTATTGTGTGACGAAACATGGGCGCTTTCGTTACAAGATAGCTATCGAAGAATGGAAGAAGGGTATCGTGAACCTTTTAGCTATCCTTATTATATCACAATAGCGATCTCTTTTTACATTACTTGGATCATTACAGCACTTTTGGGGCTATTGATTGGGCCTTTGTTGGGGGATTTAACCCAGTATGGGTTTGACATGGCGTTTCCAGCAGTATTTATTGTTTTGTTAAAAGGGATGTGGAATGGATGGCGTCGAGGAATTCCTTGGGCTTGTAGCTTGTTGGTTGCTTGTGTCGTTCATCTCCTGATCCCTGGGCAATGGTATGTGATGGCAGGCGCGATGACAGGATTGTTGATTGTGTTATGCTTACCTCCAAGTTTTTTCGAGATCAATCATGCTAGATAATTTAATTAATCACCATGCATTTTTAACAATTTTATGTATGGGTATGGTGACCTATTTAACGCGTATCAGTGGATATCTGTTATTAAGGAATAGAAATTATCCACGGTTAACAAGAATTCTTGAGATATTACCAGGATGTGTGATGATTTCTTTGATCGCACCTATTTTTGTAACAGGTAAACTGTCTGATTTCATCGCAGTTATTTTAACGATTTTAGCTGCAATGCGTTTTTCTTTTTTAATGACATTAATTGTCGGTATTGGATCAGCAGGTGTATTAAGACATTTCTTGCCAATGATATTGCATTAATCACATTAAAAAGAGATTTATATACAAATATAAATCTCTTTTAGAAAAAATCTCATTTAACTTTAGTATTCTATTTTATTATTTAACTTCAGTATTTTTAATTCATGCAATGGCGTGGTTACTAAAATTATTATTTTGTGAACGACTGACATTGCCTTGTATAAGCTCTTGTAGTTTCTCAAACGCTCTTACTTCAATTTGTCGAATACGTTCCCTTGATATATTGTATATTTGGGAAAGCTCTTCAAGAGTAGCAGGCTTTTCTTTTAATCTCCTTTCTACTAAAATTTCGCGTTCCCTTGGTTTAAGAGACTTCATTGCTTCTTGAAGCATATTCTTGCGGTTTGATAACTCTTCTTGTTCGGCATAATTTTCCTCTTGATTGCTGCTTTCATCAACCAACATGCTTTGCCATTCGTCATAATCATTATCATTCCCAATAGGTGAGTTTAAACTATGATCATGTGCGCTTAGGCGTTGGTTCATGTTTTGCACTTCAATTTTGGGCACTCCTAAAGATTTAGAGATCATCTCTAGTTGTTCAGGATTTAGGTCATTTTCACCAAGGGCTTTGATTTGGCTTTTCAAACGGCGAAGATTGAAAAATAGTTTCTTTTGCACGGCTGTTGTACCAATTTTAACCAAAGACCAACTGTGTAAGATATATTCCTGAATAGCAGCTTTGATCCACCAAATGGCATAAGTTGTAAAACGAAAGCCTTTTTCGGGATCAAATCGTTGGGTTGCCTGTAACATCCCAATGTTGCCCTCGCTAATTAACTCGTTCAAAGGTAAACCATAGCCTTTATATCCAGCTGCGATTTTGACAACCAGCCTTAGATGGGCGGTAATCAAACGGTGTGCGGCTTCGATATCTCCCTCATTTCTCCATTTTGTTGCATATTCATACTCTTGCTCTAACGTCAAAAGTGGAAATTTGCGTGTGTACTGCATATATTGAGTAAGGTTTGTATCCGGAGATACTTTTAACATTGAAGACACCATAAATTTATGCTCCTTTATGATATTAACTTTGCTGTCGCAAAATTGTTCTATAGATCTTTTTAATTTCGATATACGACCTTGTTTGGTCGCTTTTGTTTTTGATTGAGAAATTATCACTCAATGATTATTTTCTACCAGACCAAATTAGTCCTGTCAAAAGAAATACGCCCTTTATTTACGCTTTTTGATCGATAAAAACGATTTTGGATCGCAATATTATTAATCGTTAATAAATCATATCGCACAGACTTGCATTTAAAATAACTGTATGACACATAATAAAGGCTTTGTTAATAAAAAATTAACGAAAAAAATTATAAGTTTTTAAGAATTTGTAACGTTTTGAGAGCGATTAAAATGATTCGTTACGGGGCGAATCGGAGATTCTTTGAAATTGGACTTGATTGTTTTTATTTGTCATCATTATGAATTTTTTCAATTACACGATTTTATGAATTGACATATAATTTGTACATCAATTCTGCCATGTCTGGGGGCAAGTCGCTTTCAAATTGCAGATATTGTTGTGTAATTGGATGTGTAAATCCTAAAAGGGTCGCATGAAGTGCTTGGCGTGGAAAATCCAAAGCATTATTTTTTTGTTCTTGTGGAATATGTTTAGAGATCGCCGGAACTCGCTTTAAATAAACAGGATCACCAACCAAAGGATGTCCTTCTTTAGAGAGATGAACACGAATTTGATGGGTCCGGCCTGTATCAAGCTTACATTGGATTAAACTGATGGCAGGATTAACGATTTTTAGTGTTTTATAGTGGGTTCTGGCGAATTTTCCGCCACGTTTGACGACAGCCATTCTTTTGCGATCATAAGGATCGCGTCCTATATTGCCCTCGATACTGCCATTGGTAGGATTTAATACACCCCAACACAAAGCAAGATATAACCGATCAATATTTCTGTTGGCGAAATCTTCGGATAGTTTTGTTAATGCTTGCTCGGTTTTTGCCACGACAATGATGCCTGAGGTATCTTTATCTAGTCGATGTACAATGCCTGGACGTTTTTCCCCACCAATACCCGTCAACTGGTCGCCACAATGGGCAAGCAATGCATTGACTAATGTACCGTCTTCGTTCCCAGGGGCAGGATGAACAACTAAGCCTGCGGGTTTATTAATCACGATTAAATCGTGGTCTTCGTATAAAATATCAAGTGCGATATGCTGAGCTTCAACAATATATGGTTTTGCTTTTGGAATAGACAACTCAATATGATCGCCTTCTCTGACAGAAATTGATGGATCACGAACGATTAAATGATTGCGTTGGCACAGTCCTTGCTCTATTAGCGATTTAATACGAGATCTGGAATAGTCATCGCATGTTTGGGCAAGGAAACGATCAAGACGGATATTATTGTTTTCTTTTGCAACGAGGGCTACAATAGAAGACTCAATCATATTATTTATATCAGACATAGAGAAAGTTCCAAAAAAGAGATGAATATGCCACCAGAACAAACAACAGAGCCTTTAACATCGAAAAACAAAGGAATGTTAGCATTAGTTATTTTCCTTGGGGTGTTGATTATTATTGCGACGACCGTTCTGATTTTTGTCATCGTCAGTCGTATTCTTCATAAAAATGACCATCCAGCTGTTGCTAATGTTACAAGCTCTGCTCCCTCTATTACTCGTCCAGTCAGTGTTTTACAAGAGCCTAATGGTACCCATATTACCCAAGTGTTTCGCCAATCTGATCAAACGATGGCTATTTCTCTGAGTGGTGGTGGGCTGCCTGATCGTGTAATTATTTGGGATGTTGCTAATCAACAAAAGTTATCTGAAGTAAAATTATCTGAAACGCCATCTTCTGGGCAATAACACTGATATAACATGATAAAGGGCGTTTGAATTGGTCTATAGATAGTATTATTAGGTTCAATCACGCTCTATCATATTGGCATTTCAGTTAAGGTTTGGTGATGTATATTATCCAGTAATATCATTTTTGAGATCTTAATTGTTGCAGTAAAACTAAGTATTTCATTTAAGTTTATTTGATGGTGGATTTTGTGAAGCGCTACGTCTTTATATTTTCCGTGATAATCAAGTAATTTAGTATTTTTTCAATTCCAAAATGCTTTTGACTGATCATAAATATATAAATTATCATAATCTATCATTTAAATATTGCATAAGATATCATAATATATCATTTTGTCTAAGGAAAAACGATATAAAAGTGAGAACAAAACGGTCAACTCTTCTTTTCCCTCATTTGATTTTTTTTGGTCTGATGGGCAAATCGTGGTTCTTTGGGCGTTTAGGAATCATGAGAATGAGGACAAGACAAGAAATTATGCTTCATCAAGCTATTTTACATATAACTGCTCCAGAATCTGTTGAGATTTATCCAAATAATCGATTTGATGTGTTAAAAGATAAAGTCTTAATCGCCCGATATGGCGGCGAATGTTATGTAATGGCTATGCTGGCTGCGGGGCATATTGACATTTGTGTAGAATATTCTTTGCAACCTTATGATATCATACCTTTGATTCCAATTATTGAACATGCAGGCAGGGTTGTAATTACTCTTGATTGAAGCAGACCTGAACAAGGTGGGGCTGTGGTGGCAACGGTAAATTTAGAGTTGCATCAACAAGTGTTGCACTTGTTAAATATAGAAAGATAATATGGATGTTACAAAAATATATCAATGATCGGCATTCAACACGGATTGCTTTTTTTATTGCTGGATTGGTTACAGCAATTTGGGCCGTGATTGTGCCTTTTGCAAAAATGAATACAGGGATTAATGATGCTGTATTAGGGACATTGTTGCTCTGTTTGGGAACAGGGGCATCACTTGCGATGCCAACGGCTGGTCTTTTAACGTCTCGTTATGGATGTAAGAAGGTAATTATTGCTTCGGTTTTCATCATTTTAATAACGCTCCCATTTTTATCTTTGATCACCCATTCAATTTTATTAGCTATATTTCTTTTTGGTTTTGGAATTGGCATTGGATTGTTAGATTGTGTTGTTAATATTCAGGCAGTCATGGTAGAGAAAAAAGCTCAAAAAGCTCTGATGTCTGGATTTCATGGCATGTTCAGCGTTGGGGGGATTGCAGGGGCTGGTTTAATGACTGGTTTTCTTAATGTTGGTGTCAATATTGTTATTGCAACATTAATGATGATGTTACTTTGTATTGCTTTTCTTGTCGTATGTGTTCCGCATTTAATATCGGATGTCAGCCCTACCAAAGGTCCAGCGTTTGCTATTCCTAGGGGGGTTGTTTTGATTATAGGTATTGTTTGCTTTATTGTATTTATGGTTGAAGGGAGTGCATTGGATTGGAGTGCCGTTTATTTAGTTGATTCAAAACATATCAATGATTCATTGGGGGGCTTGGGCTATGTATTTTTTGCATCTTCAATGACTTTGGGGCGCCTGACAGGGGATTATATTATTGGCAAATTGGGTGCAATGCGGGTTGTGATTGCTGGTGCAATTATCACCGTGATTGGATTTTATTTTGTGATTACGGGTGTTGAATTATATACGCTTCTTGTAGGATATTTATTGATTGGTAGTGGATGCGCTAATATTGTTCCCGTGATGTATAATCAAGTCGGCAAACAAAACACAATGCCACAAGCTGTGGCAGTACCTGCAATAACAACTTTGGGATATTTAGGCATCTTAGCGGGACCTGCGGGTATTGGGTTTATTGCCCATCACAGCTCTTTGTCCCATGCGTTTATCTTTGTCGCTATGTTAATGGTGGTGGTGTTGATTATGGCGATCGCTTTGCGAAACCATCTGAAAGCTGGCTAAAGATTACTAAAATATATTGTTTATTTGATTTTAAAGAGAATAAAACCGATGCTCGATTATGCTGCTTTCCCTCAACAAAGACAAGAATTGATCCATCGAAGACTGTTAAAAAACGGTAGTGTGGTCTGTGCTGTATTAGCAGAAGAATTAAATGTATCAGAACATACGATCCGTCGTGATTTACAAGAACTGAGCCAGCAAGGAATTTGTAAAAAAGTTTATGGTGGAGCCGTTTTATCCGCATTAAGGAATGATAATTTTGTTGATAGAAAACAAAGTAATTATGATGAAAAAAAACAAATAGCGCAAAAATGTATAGAATTTATTCAAGATAATGGTTGTGTTTTCTTGGATGCCAGTACAACAAATCTTGCTTTGGCTAAGGCATTACCCAAAGAGATCAAGGGAACTTTTGTCACGAATTCTCCTGAAATTGCAGTATCCTTATTACAACTTGAATATTGTGAAGTCATTTTATTGGGCGGAGAGATCCATCGTGATACAGGGGGTTGTATTGGTGGGATGGCGATCCAACAAATACAAGAAATGATTTTCGATCAAGTCTTTATCGGAGGATGTGCGATGGATCATGAGGTTGGATTAACAGGATTTTGTTATGCAGATTGTGAATTCAAAAAAATCGTCATTAAACAGGCTAATCAAGTGATTGTCCCATTAACAAAAAATAAGATTTCGATGGTTGCGCGCTACGTAGTGGCAAGATCAGAAGAAATTGATATTATTGTTATGAGTACCGCATTAGATGCTACATTATCTTCACAATTTAAAAATAATATTCGTTTTTATCATACCAATCAGGAAAAATAAGGCTTTATTTAGTATCGTTATACAAATTCTAATTATAGGTTGTCTTGCATTTATAATACAGAATATTATGCTAGTTGATAAAATTGTTTTACAACAATTCAAATTAGAAAATGAAGTGGCAACTATTATATGATTTAGTTTATTTAACACGTGCTACATTCGTTTAAAAATGAAAGACTATCATTCTTCGAAATAATTTTTGGTCGGTTGATTGGACGTAAAAAATGAATAGAATTCTAGATGTATTAACGAAAAATAAAGATAAATATACTGAAATTCGTCGTAAAATTCATCAAAATCCAGAATTAGGATTTGAAGAACAAGATACCAGTAACCTGGTTGCAAAGTTATTAGCAGAGTGGGGGTATGAAGTTCATCGTGGTTTAGCAAAAACGGGTGTCGTTGGCACCTTAAAGGTTGGCAGCAGTGATAAAGTCATTGGACTTCGTGCGGATATGGATGTTTTACCAATCCTAGAGAAAAATGATAAACCTTGGATCAGTAAAATCCCATATAAATTTCATGGTTGTGGTCATGATGGACATACCACGATGCTCTTATGTGCTGCTGAATATTTGGCAAAAACCAAAAATTTTGATGGCACCCTTCATTTGATTTTCCAGCCTGCCGAAGAAACCTTATATGGTGGCAAGCACATGATGGATGATGGGTTGTTTGATTTGTTTCCATGCGATGTTATCTATGCCATTCACAATATGCCTTCTTTAAAAAAAGGTGAATTTTATATCACCAAAGGGGCAATGATGGCTTCTTCTGATACAGTTCATATTGAAGTGACTGGTTTGGGTGGACATGGGGCAATGCCAGAACGAACGATTGATGCTGCGGTGGTGGCTTGTCATATCGTGGTGGCATTACAGACGATTGTATCGCGCAATGTTGCTCCACAAGAGGCTGCGGTAATTACGGTGGGCAGCATTCAATCAGGCGATGTCCCGAATGTAATTAATGAAAAAGCATTATTAAAATTAAGTGTTCGCAGTCTGCATCCTGATACACGTTCATTATTATTGAAACGCATTACTGAAATTGCTGAAGGACAAGCAAAAAGTTTTGATGCCAGTGTTAAGATAGATCATATTAATGGTAGTCCTGTTTTGGTTAATGGTGATCAAGCGGTTGATTTTGGGGTAAAGATTGCCACAGAATTATTTGGTGCAGAGAAGGTGCATACTGATTTATCCCCAGTCATGGGCAGTGAGGATTTCGCATTTATGTTAGAAGCCCATCCAAATGGGGCATATTTCTTTGTTGGGAATGGTGATCAACCAGGAAATTGCATGGTACATAATCCTGGATATATCTTTGATGACGATATTATTATTCCAGCAGCAGCTTTTTGGTGTGCTATTACTCAAGAATATTTAAAAAAATAATAGTCTATATTCGGGTTGAGTATCATTTTTATTAATCTGAATAGTATCTATTTCTGCGTGTTATACTCGAAGAATTGCTTTACATATGGGACAGGCGCTAAAATTCTTTGAGAAATATTATAATATATTTAATATATACAAATAATAATTGAAATAAATTAAAATAAAAATACTTTTATTTTAAATACTTATAATTAATTTGATTGTATAAATAAAATTATTACATTAAAAATTACTTTTAATATTTAAAATAAGACAATTTATGATATAATAATACTATCTTTACTAATAAGTTTTCAATTTATAGTTGATATTTTTTTAAAAATTAATAGTAAAGATTTTTTTAATTATAAATTTTTTAGGTATTTTAAATGGTATTCTTAGTTAATATTAATAAAAATCAAATTAATACTTCTGCTGGTAAAGCTGGTAAAATAAAAGACGTTGGTGGGGTGAATGGTTCACCTATTTCAATTGCGCCTGGTTTTCCAGATCTTGAAGATCAATTTAACCAAATGGGTGTTACCCATATTCGCTTGCATGATATTTTTGGAATAGGGGATATTGATAATGGTTTTGTTGCTAATAGATCAAGCAATCAAAATCAATTAATGATTAATGTGCCAAGTGCTTCACAAGCAAAAGCAAGAACTTTTATTGCAGAATATGCAAATAAAAGAACAATCTTTCCGTATGCTGCGGCGGGGATGAGAGCAAAAAATCTTTCTCTTGCGATGCAAAACGTAAATTATAAACCAACCGACAGTTATATCAAACGTATATTAGATAATAATCCGTCTGTTAACCCTAATAATATCCAACGAGAAGTTATGTTTCGTGTTGGACGTACTTTGGATGGTGGTTACGAAGTTCCAGAGAATTTCGATATTTATGCTAGCTTAGTGGGAGAGGTTGTAAAACGTTACTCTTTAAATTATCAATCTATTGGCTTGCCCAGAAAAGTGACGTATTGGGAAATTTGGAATGAACCAGACCTGACGTTTTTTTGGAATAATAATAACCCACAAGTCTATTACGAATTTTATTCAAAAGTAGCACGTATGATTAAATCCATTGATCCAGATGCTAAGGTCGGCGGTTGTGGTGTAGCCAATGGTTATAATCCAGGTGGGGCTTATATTGATGGTTTGTTAAATTATTGTCGTACAACAGGTACTCCTATTGATTTCTTGTCTTGGCATTTTTATGGCAACTTAACTGCGGATCCACAAAATGTTATTGATATTGGGAATGCTATTCAAACCGCTTTAACCAAATATGGTTATAGCAATATTGAAAGTATTTGTACAGAATGGAACTCTTCTCCTTTTGGTAGAGCGAATATTCTTTCTAATGTTCAATCAGCAACAAATGCGGCTTATTTGACATCTGCGTTAATTTTTATGCAATATTGTAAAACAGATAAAGCCTATTATTATCGTGGTGATGCAAGTTCTTTTGGATTATTTAATGATCAGCCTAATCCAAGTGACGCGAAACTTAAGAATTTTTGTACATGTGCTGCACAAGGATTTTATTTATTCAACAAAATGCTTGAAACCCCAAATATTCTTAGTCACGAT
Source organism: Commensalibacter communis (assembly GCF_947179015.1). GTDB lineage: Bacteria > Pseudomonadota > Alphaproteobacteria > Acetobacterales > Acetobacteraceae > Commensalibacter > Commensalibacter communis. The sequence goes on along the minus strand of NZ_CAMXCM010000004.1, from coordinate 21,389 downwards.
AACCAGTTTAATACTGGACTTGCAACGATGGCTGCACAAAATGATGCTGGTAATAAAATCAATATTATTGCAGCTAATTATCAAATTGACACAAGCTTTGTTTCTGGAAGTTCAGCTAAATTTAATTACAAACAACATTATTTAGATACGAACAGAACAGTTAATCAGTTAAATGATAGCTGGAGTATAAATGAATGGTTTGGTGGTGTTGATCCAAATACGGTAACTTTTAACAATGCTGTGACACAAAGAACGGTTGTTCCACAATTACCTGTTTCTGGTTATTTACGAGCCAAAGCTAGAACTTATACCCAAAGCAACACAGGGGTTGGGTTCCAAGTTAATAATATATCAAGTGGTTATACAAGTTTTAAATTGACCGCATACAGAGTGATCGAAGGTACGCGTCTAGATCGTATGACTGCGTCAGAAGTATCTGCATCAATTCAAACCTCTTTTGCCGGTGGTGTCCTTAAAATTACGGATACTGGTGCAAAACCATCTACTGTTACTTTATATACTATCGAATTGATCGGTAATGATGGTAATAATAACGGCAACAATAATGGTGATAACGGCAATAACGGCAACGATAATGGTGGTAACAACGGTGGTAATAACGGTGGTAACAACGGTGGTAACAATACCGGCAATACCAGTGGTGTTGTAAGGCATACTGTTAAACTTCCGATTGGTAAAAGATTAGCTATTCGTGATATCTTGCCACCTAATTATGTATTTACTGCAAATAAAAGATATAAAATTGCAATTATAAGTAAATTTGGAGCAATATATGTATGTCCTGGTACTACGGTTTTCAATGCGGAAACACAAAATTGTGGTTCTACTCTAGCAAAAACCTTTGATATTGAAACGGGCACTTTAATTTTTACGCCTTATATTTCTGGTGTTTTATACCAAAATCCAAATCTCAATGGTAATGAATTCATAGGTGGAGGAAGCTCTTCATCAGCTGGTGCAGATACGTTCACTTACGTATTAATTCCTTTGGATGAAGATATCAATGGTGGAATTTATGGTGATGGTACAAGCGGTATTGTAAGACACCAGTTTAAAGCACCATTAAACAAAAAATCGCCAATTCGTGACTTTTTACCACCTAACTATGTATTTACTGCAAACCAAAAATACTTCATCGCATTCATAAGTAAGTTTAGCCCTATATATTCATGTCCTGGTAGTACGATCTTTAGTGACGCACAACAAAGTTGTGTTACTAATATCTCAAAGACGTTTGATATAGGAGATCGCTTAAGTTTTGTACCTTATATTTCTGGTGTTTTGTATAAAAATACAAATCTTAACGGTAATTCTTATGTTGGTGCGGGACAATCTACACCTGCTGGATATGATACAATTGATTATGTGTTAATTCCTGAATAAGATTGCTTCGTTAGTAGGAATAATTATACTCTTTTTCAGTCAATATATAAATTATATTGACTGAATTCATATACTCCAAAGCAATCTAAATTGATGGCTAAAGAAATATATAAAACTAAAATATGTTGTTTCTATTTTAAAGGGGTAGTCCCTTAGCTTCAAGCTGATTGTTGATTAAATCAGCTTGAATTATATTTATTATGCTTTTGAGTTGTAAACTATAAATTGACTTGGATGCAGGTCGGATACAGATCCGCCTTGGATGATAATTTCATGGTTGCCCAAATTTAATACAGCATCACCGCTAACATCATTTTGAGAATTTTTTAATAGCGCAGATAAAGAGCTGCGATTTAAACCATAATTAAAGAGTGCAATTTGGTTATCTTCAGAAGCAAGAAAATCGGTAATAACCGTTGAACCATTTGCTACATCACTGCTGGTAAATGCAAATAAATTGGATCCTGCACCCCCTGTGAATGTAGAGTTTCCAACACCAGCCGTTAACGTATCATCACCGCGCCCTCCCACAGCCACCAAAGAAGATCGACTGCCAGATACTGTGTTGGCATAAATCCCAAATGCGCCTGTTGATCCTGCGGCGTTTAATGTTTCATTCCCATCTTGTGCAGTAAATATATTACTTTGAGCATTATAGGAATTGATTGTCATATTCAGCCCATCAGAGCCTTTAATATTAACTTGTCCTTCAACATGAAAAACATTTGTATTGCCAGTGCCGCCTGAAAAAGAAAAATCTTTGCCAATGTAATAAAAGTCGTTGTTATGACCACCAGAGACGACAAGATTATCATAAGCAGACCCAATAGTACTATTATAAGTATTTTTTAGAACACTTTTGCTTATCTTAGATGGATCTGATTCGTTGGTTGTGTTTCCTAAAAAAGAGATATAATTTTGTTGTCCGCCAATCACATGGCTGTTTGAACCGACATAGATATAGTTATTGATGTTTCCTGATGCTGGATCATTAACAGGGTTGCTCATGTCGTAGACATAAGCTTGATTTGAAATATTGATGTTTGAATGACCCCCATTAATTGTAACATAATTATAGGCATTAGGTTTATAATCCCCATAACTATAAACAGTATCAGTACCATTTAGCGTTAAAGAATTATTACCCATTCCTAGAGTTATTCTGTTACTTCCATAACCTGTAAGAATGGTGTTGTTTCCATCTCCAACTTGGATTTCATTGTCACCATTGCCAATCTGAAGCTTATTATTCCCATTACCAAAAAGAATATAATAGTTATCATCATCTAAGGTTAGATTTGTGTCGCTGTCTCCGATAGTAATATTATTTACAGAGGTAGTAAAAGTAATTGCATTTGTGGTTGATTGTAAGAAGACAAAATTAACCAATTTTTCGGAACCACTGTTAGCATTTTCAACTAGTTGTGCAGATGTATTGCGCCTCATACCTAAATCCTAACGATATATGTTAAAATAATAATAGAACAGTCATATTGATGACTAATATATTATTAAAGTAGAATTATTCTATTAACAATACATGTTATTTATAATTTGTATGGATCTTAATGAACGTATTACAATGATTTTTTGGCTTCTTCGTAATATTTTCGTTTGTATTTTACAACTTTTAATACTTCTTGTAACTCAGCCAGCTGTTGTTCAACATTTCTTTGATGGTTCCTGAAAAATTCCAATCGTTGATTAATGGTGCTATCGCCTTGGACGACCCAATCAATAAATTGTTTGATATCTTTTAATTTCATACCAGAGTTTTTCAGGCATTGTATTAAAGAAGCCCATTCAACATCGGTTTCTTGAAAGATGCGCACACCAGCGGCATTACGATCGACAAAGGGAAATAATCCTTCTTTGGCGTAGTAACGAATGGTATGAGGATTGATATTTAATTTCTTGGCTACTTGATGAATGGTATATGACATGATTACTTTCCTTGACGTATAACAGTACTATTTAAATTATACATGATTTCCTGTTGTTTTATAAAATAAAGAAAAGCTGATAATGGTGCAGAAAATGGCAAAGATAAAGATCGCTGCCGATGCAATAAACAACCCATTTAAACCATAATGATCGAAAATCATACCGCCGATTGCTGCTGCCAACGTAATAGAAAATTGAATGGCTGCAACCATTAATCCCCCTGCAATCTCTGCTCGGTCGGCTAAGGTTCGGGTAATCCATGTTGACCATCCGACGGGAATAATACCAAAGATAAATCCCCAAAGCATTATTTTGGTTAGATCTGCTGTAATCTGATGATTGATATAAAAGAATATTGCCACAATACACAGAATCACATGAATGACGATCATTGTGATACGGAAAGATTTATTCAAAATAAATCCTGCCACAAAAGTTCCCAAACAATTCACGACACCAAAACCCAGTAAAGTTAGCGATAAAGCATTATTGGTAAAATGAAGTTTTCCTTCGATAAAGGGTCTGAGATACGTAAAGACGATATGGTAACCTGAAAAGCTGAAGAACATTGCAAAAAGCCCAAAACAGACCCATGGCTGTTGTGTTAATGCAAATATGGCGTTGAAGTTGCTGTTCTTTGAAACAGAGAGTTGCGGTAACGATATGGCTTGCCAAATTAACGTGACGACCCCAAGCAATGCCGCAAGATAAAAGATCATTCTCCACCCCAATAAAAGCGCTAGATAATTAGCAAAAGGTAAGGAAATAATGGTTGCGACAGACACTCCAGCATAAATAATACTTAATGCACGGGGAACATCTTTAGTCGGTGCAAGGTCAAGGACAACAGCAGAGGTCAAAGACCAAAAGCCACCCACACATATCCCTAACAGGCATCTTCCCAGTAAAAGCACGTAATAGCTGTCAGTGATTGCAACGATACTGTTTGAAAAGATAACTAAAACAGAAAAACTGAGTAATAATGTTTTTTTGTTAATCTTTTGACTAATCGGCGCAATTAACAAGCTAGTGATGACGGCAAAAATACCAACGGCGGTGACGGCTTGTCCTGTTTGCCCTTCGGTAATATGTAAATCATGGGCAATAGGGGTTAATAGGCTGATCGGCAAAAACTCAGCGGAGATCAAACAAGTAACCCCCATAAATAAGGATAGAATAGCGCTCCAATAAGGGGTTTGGCTTGGAATATCAGAGGATGGAACAGTCATTAAAAGCTCTCTTCGTATAGCATAAAGATCAATATCTTTAAATCATACGTTTGAGAGTTTACTCTCAGTCAATAGGGGATAAAATGCTTTTTTGTACTTTATTCATTAATTCAAATCAACTGAACTATTGGCTTGTATCGAAGATGATTTTTGAATATCGGTCCCTGAGGGTTTTTGATAAATACCCAGTTTAAAAAAGGTCGCGGTGGCATACATAAATTCAAAAATCTCTGACTGAGTTTCTTCATATTCGTTCCAAAAGACATTCGATGAAAAGCAATAAATCTCGATAGGTAGTCCTTCAGAAGTTGGGCTGAGTTGGCGAACAACAATATACATATCTTTGCAAATATCTTCTCGATTTTTAAGGTAATCGAGAATAAAGCTGCGATATAACCCCAAATTTGTAATATTTTTAAATTGGGGTAAAGCCATCTTGGTTTCTATATGGTTTTTTATATTATTGACAATCTCACCATCACAGGATTTAAGGCTATTTAATAAATCATCGTTAAAAAAAATAATGCTGGATTGATCGACAAAGAAGCTGCGTTTAATTCTGCGCCCACCAGATTCGAACATTGGCTGCCAATTGGTATAGGTTTCCGTAATGAAATTTTTGGTAGGGACTTGAGAAATTGTATTATCCCAGTTTCTAACGGTAATGGTGTGCAAGGCAATATCAGTGACTTCGCCGCTAATATTGACAACGGGCATTTCAATCCAATCGCCCAGTCGAATAACGTTCGAAGACGAAACCTGAATATTAGCAACCAGTGAAATCAAGGTATGTTGAAAAACCAACATCAGCACGGCTGCGATAGCACCCAAACTGGAGATAATAATGATTGGGGATTTATTAGATAACGTTGCGATAATTAAAATTACCGCAATCGAGGATATGATAATCTTACCAATCTGAATATAGCCTTTGATGGATCCCGATTTGGCACCATGTTTTTTTGCATAGGCATCCTTAGTAATATCCAGCATTTCGTTAATCAATATCGTGATATTTATGATTAATATCACAGCACATATTGTATGAATGGCCTCGACCAGACCCACGGGCAAGCCCTGGATCCACAAAGACATAAAATATACAGTAATAACAGGAGCAATATGCGACAGCCGCTCTGTAATGCGAATGTCTTTTTTTTGATCGTCACTGTTTGTATTTCTGTGTAAAATAAACTGACGAACAATGCTTAATAGGAAATATTTGCAAATAATGGATGCAATGAATCCAGATAGCAACATCAATACAATGGATAACAAAGAAAATACTATTTTATTGGAATAAATCCAATCCAACATTGATGCTAAACTCTGCATGATTAAACCTTAATGATTAAAAACAATTTCTTTAGAAGGGCTGTATTATAATTTCAATCATTAAACCACGAACAGGGAATTTTTTAAAATAATAATATATTGTTGTAGGCTAATTGCGTTGGAGTTGAAATTAATAATTATATATAATTTCTATTTTTCTAAAATATATACTCTTGCAATTATCTTTGATATAAGTTTGTAACGGATAAAGTTTCTTCTAAAGAAGAAATATTCAAATCGACTTGGTTAACCGATTTGAATATATTACAGGTTATTTGTTATTGTAAATGAAGAATTGGTTGGTATTTAGATCAGATACAGAAACGCCTTGGAGGGTGACTGAGTGGTTTTCAAGATTTAAAACAGCATCACCATGAGCATTATTTTGGGAGGATTTTAGGAGTTTAGATAATGAATTGCGATTTAATCCATAATCGAACAGAGCAATTTGGTTATCTCGAGATGCAGAGAAATCAGTAATGACTGTGGTGCCACCAGCAACATTCTCTTTGGTAAATGCAAATAAGTTTGATCCAGTTCCTCCAGTAAATACTGAATCTCCACTTCCAGCTGTGAGCGTGTCGTCTCCGCTGCCACCAATTGCAGTTAGGGCAGTTCTTTCCTCTGATGTTTTTTGATCAACATTGGCATAAACTGCAAACGCCCCTGAAGAACCGCTGCCATTTAATGTTTCATTTCCATCACCAGCTGTAAATATACTATCTTCTTTACTGAATGTTTTAAAAGTCGTATTTGAATACCCAGAGCCTTTGATATTAGCAGTTCCGCCTGTAAAGTAATTGACGGTGGCACTAGCGCTAGATAAATTGATGTTACCATTAATATAGTTAAATTGATTGCTATGGCCACCATCTACATCTATGTTTCCATATAAGGCATTAACGGTTGTATTAATACTGTTAGTCAATAGGCTCTTACTATCGTAATTTCCACGCAGTAAACTTATGTTTGTGTCTACACCGCCAGTGATTGTAGTGTTGCCATTTAGATCCAAATTTTTAATAAGAACATTATTAAAAATAGATTTTCCATTAATGCTTACTGTTTGATCTGTTTGTAAACCAGAAATAGTTGCATTGCCATTGACGTTTAACGGGCTATTATCATTTCCTCTTCCATATACGAGATTAACATTACCCGTTAAATCTACTGCATTACTTCCACCATTGATAGTAGCAGCAATGTAAGAATTTGCAGATCCTCCTGTAATCGTATGCATTCCCATTGTCGCTGTTATTGTGGCATTTCCCGATCCTATATGTATGTTATCAGAGCCGTTACCTGTTACGAATTGATTATTACCACCACCAACAGTTACGTTAGTGCCTCTAATATTGAAACTATTGTCTCCATCACCTACATGCAGATTTCCCAATCCATAATTGATTATATTATTTCCACCGCCAATAGTGGTATTTCCACTGCCGTAAGTAATAGTGTTGTTTCCATTCCCTATGACCATATTATCGCTACCTATAGTAATCGTATTATTACCATTCCCTACAATAGCATTGCCACCTTGCCACGTTCTTATGGTATTATCACCTCCGCCTATAGTAACATTTCCACTTCTTACATCAACGTCGTTATTTCCATCCCCTATAGTAGTATTACCACCTCTAGCTTCGATATGATTATTTCCATCTCCGAGTATATAAATATTGTTGGTTGGATTACCAGAAGTGATGGTGTTATTACCGTTACCAAATATATAAGTGTTATATCCTCCATAATTTTCACTAAGATTGTTATCGCCATCTCCTAATGTGACTTTGGCATAAGAACCGTGTTGAGTGATGGTGTTATTGCCATTTCCACCTGTAATATCACTTTTGTTCCCAAGTTTTAGGAGATAATTCTTATCATCTAACTGAATTGGTTTTTTGCTTCCCGTAATAGGTGTGTAAGCGCTGTCATCTATTGTGATCGGGTCATTTTGAAGAGCATCTTCTAAGATTACGTCTGTTTGATCTGTTGTATTTTCGCTCATGTTTTAACCTTTCCAGATAATGATATTATAATAAAATTTGATTGCTAAGGATTAAGTCTATAGTAATATCCAAATTATGATAATTATCATATATTAACAATATCTATTTATTAATAATATACAATATGTGATAATAATAATCACAATTAATTTAACTATATGATTCCATTGCGTATTATTTGTGATAAGGTTTGCAGTTATCTAAATAATAAAATTTGATAAATAAAACTATTGAACATGTTTTGATTATCCAAAATTTTTAATATACCATCATTAAAGTAAATAATTTATTTTCTTAGGAAAATCTTATGTTATGGTTCTAAATAGTATAGCCAATATAAGGAAAATCGTTAAATGAAGCGGTCTATCAAAATTATGCTTTATTGTGCAGGATTGACTGCATTAACATCGACAATAGCGATTGCATGTGGACCGTATTTTCCTTGGCAGCTTTTAGATAACCGCAAAGAGACTTTATTAAATTTGCCTGCAATAGATAGTTTTTCCCAGAAAGTAAAAACTCTTGGTGTTGTGACAGCAGAAGAAAAGAAGAATTTATATTCTGCGACCAATCTGAATGATCCATATATTGGTCAAACAACTTGTCCCAATACAGATGAAGCCTATAAAAAAGCAGCAATCTTATTTCACAATAAGCAATGGGAAGATGCTTATTCAGCATTTTCAATGTTGGCATATAATAGTAACCCAGCCCAGCAAGTCTGTGCAAAATATACGTTAGGGCGCATTGAAAAAGAGTTAGGACATTTTGAGGATGCGGTTCAATCGTTTAATAGCACCGCCTATTTAGTTGCTCATGGTGCGCCTGACCCATTACATTTGGGAATTGCTGCTTATGGTGAGGCTGCTGGAGTAATATTAGATCAAATTGGCATGCGAAGCATAGATAAAGATGATGTAGTTTATTGGCAAGTTGGTTCTATTAAAGAGGATAGTTTTTTACAGTTACAAAGAGCCGTAGAATTATACCTTAAGCAAGCAACATTGGGTGATAATGATGGTGTAAGTTCTGTTATGATTATCTTGCAGGGTTTAAGTGATCCTAATAATCTCAATGCGAGAGAATTGCTGAAGCAAGCTGTTCAAAATTCTTTGTTAAGAAAGCTTTTATTAGCTTATGTTTTAACAGATGAAATTGATTATAAAGTTTATTCTAAAGCTAAAATACAAAATATTTTGCAAGCCTTTATCCAAACTGGTCTAGACCTAAAAAATAATTATGATGATATGGGGTCTTTGGCTGCTTTTGCTTATCAAAATAATGATGTGGACAAAGCACAAGCATTTGCGGAATATGATTGGAACAGAAATCAAAAAGCCCTTGATGCGTGGATTTTGGCTAAGATTGCATTAAGAAAGGGTGAGAAGATAAAAGCCCAAGACTATTATCATCAAGCCATTAGCCATTTTAATGATGAAACTTTGCAGACACGCAATAGGCAACGTGTGCAAGGTGAGCGTGCCGTTCTAACGTTATCCCAAGGGAATTTTGTTCAAGCATTGGAAGAATTATGGTCAGTGCGAGATATTTATTGGGGAGATATCGTTTACCTCGCTGAAAATGTGTTGACACCCGATGAGTTACGCCAGTTTGTAAATAGCCATACAAACGTTCCTAAGGATAGTAAGGCAGCTTGTAATCGGGACATTGAAGAAGATTATGTTGATCAAAATGCTGCTGAAACTTCTGACGATGAATATAATATGAGGTATAGCTTAAATGGTCGCTCAATGGCGTTACGTCATTTGTTGGCTCGTCGTTTAATGCGTGAGGGGCGTTTACAAGAAGCAATTCCATATTTTACTCAGATTGGTGATGCAAATTGTAAAGGTACGCCTCAACATGTTCAGATAGAGCGATCTTATATCAAAGCAACAACAGACATGCATAGAAGCTTTTGGGCAACCGATCGAGCCAAGGCTGCATGGAAAGCAGCAACGATTTTGCGTCGTCATGGAATGGAGTTAATGGGAACCGATGGATATCCAGATCAAAATCCTGGAACATATCCACAAGGTATTGGTCAGATGATTGGTCCTGCAAATGATCTTAATAATGAACCTTGGAGCGTGCCAGCAGAACAAGTCAGAACGGGGGCTTCTTGGCCTATTCCTAATCGTCGTTTTCATTACCGATATTTAGCAGTCGAAGATGTATTATATGCCGCAAATTTAATTCCTTATCAATCTCAAGCTTATGCAGCATTATTATGTCATGCGAATGGTTGGATGCAAAAGACGTCATATTATGATGGTGTATCTATGGCTAAAGATACAGAATCACCATCTTCATATATATCATTAGGTGCTGTGAACGACCCTCAATTTGCTTATGCGAAATCCAGAGAGCTTTATAATCTTTATTTGAAAAACGGTGCTGTTGTTCCTTTTGCAAAAGATTTTGGATATAATTGCCCGCAGCCGAAATTTGGCGCAGTTCCGAAGTTAAAGCGTGATTTATTCTGGAAAGAAGTCAAAAAATCGTTACAATCGCTTAGGGGACATTAGCCTTTTGTTTCTTCATCAATCATTGTATACTCAATAAGCTGAATACATAAAGTGACTTACGAAAGAATAATCTTGTGAAAATAGGGTATCTGGACTGTTTTGCAGGGATGAGCAGCAGTCGATTTATTGGGGCTCTGGTGGATGCTGGTGTTCCTGCGGAAATATTGTATGAAGCGGTGGATGCATTGGATATCGGTGTTCGGCTTGATTTAATGCATATTAAGCGGAACATGATTGAAACCATCAAAGCGCATGTCAGTCTCGTTTCAACAGAGATTGATTTAGAGTCAACGCCTTATTACGAGTTGCCTATTTTTATAGAACGACATGAATCACCCGAAAATTTACAGTTGCTGAGCACAATTATTGCTTTGATTTCGAATGCGCCTATCTCCGAAAAAGCAAAAGAATTAGCGATTGATACCTTTACTTTTCTGGCTCAGGCAGAGGCAGAGGTGCGTGCTTTGCCCATTGAAGAAATTTATTTTCATGAAGTCAGAGCCTTAAACACGGTGGTAACGGTGACTTTGTGTTGTGTGGGGTGTGATTGGTTACATATTGATCAATGGTATGCATCACCTTTGAATGTAGGTTCAGGAATGTTGAAATACCCACAAGGATCGTTACCTGTGCCAACTCCAGCAACCTTGCAACTGTTGGGGGATAAAGCCTCTATTTTTTCTGAAGGCCCTCAAAAAGAATTGTTGACCTCGACATGTGCAGCGTTATTGAAAGCATTAAAAATCAAGTTTGAACCTTGTCCAGCTATGTGCATTACGCATGTTGGATATGGTGCTGGCAGAATAGAATATGATAATCTACCTAATTTTCTAAGAATCTGCATTGGCGATACAAAAGTTGGAAAAAAACAAACGATGAATCATGAAGTCATTGTTACCGAGGCAGAATTTGCGGATATACAACCAGAACGTATTCAAAAGTTACAACAAGAACTCTACTCCAGAACAGCACAATTAGTCTATACGCAACCCATCGTTTCTTTTACCCACAAGGTAACAGACAAATTAACGGTTATTTCCTTGCCTGAGGATGCGGTGACAATACGTCATTACCTATTTTCTCAAATCCCGTTGTTACATACGGTGCATTGGCATACTGAATATTATGAGGATTTAATTCATTCCGAGGAATTGGTTTTAACGCCTTGGGGGGAAATTAAAATAAAAGTAGGTCAATTATTGGATAATAAAATTATTTTCGTGATTCCAGATGGGCAAGTATGTGAATCTGTTGCTCAAAAACATGATTTACATCCAGATCAGATCAGTAAAACGGTAAAAACACTTTTTTTAACAAGAAAAAATTCATAATATCAAGAATAAAGATTTAAAAAATTATATAAACTCTGTATAACAAACGTCAATATTATTGTAACGTTTTTGTTGAAAACCATCAACGTCAGGTCACTGATTTGGGAATAGTGGAGCGCCATAAACTATGAATTTTGTATCCTCATTGTCGTTTTCTCGACTTTTATTAGTGGCAAGTGCCTTGTCTTTGGGGCTTACAGCATGTTCAAAAGACAAAAAACAAGAAAATTTGGCATTTCCAGACCAACGTTTAGTTGGTGTTGATCGCTCTGCAGTGGGTGGGGATGACAGTTTGCAAGGCGGCGTTAATGCTTATTTATGGCGCGCTGCGGTGGATACGTTGTCTTTTATGCCCTTTATATCTGCTGATGCGGTTGGAGGCACCATTGTAACGGATTGGTATCAACCCGTTCCAGCAAACGCAGAGCGTTTTCAAATTATTTGTTCGGTCTTGGATCGCCGTTTACGCTCTGATTCGATTAGCGTTGTTGTTCACCGACAAGTAAAAGAAAATGGCGAATGGGTGGATGCGCCAGTGGCCAATAATACGGCATCTGACATTACCAGTAAGATTCAAGTTCGCGCGCGTGAATTACGTGCTGATAAATATAAAAAATAATTAACAGATACTGATTAAAATATTATGAGTGACTCTTCTTCTTTTTCGTATAATTTTCAACATACAGAACCATTTTGGCAACAAGAATGGGAAAAGCGTCGCTTATTTGACGTTCCCAACGTTCCTGATGTGAATGCTCCTAAATATTATGTCTTGGAAATGTTTCCTTATCCTTCAGGACAGTTGCATATGGGACATGTGCGGAATTATACGCTGGGGGATGTGGTTGCTCGATATAAACGAGCCCGTGGGTATAGTGTTTTGCATCCAATGGGTTGGGATGCTTTTGGCTTGCCAGCAGAAAACGCAGCCAAAAGTCGTGGTGTGTCCCCAGCAAAATGGACGATGGAAAATATCGCTGCCATGCGTGCAGAGTTAAAACGTCTTGGTTTTTCTTTAAATTGGGATCGTGAATTCGCAACTTGCCAACCTGAATATTATGGGCAACAACAAAAACTCATCCTTCGTTTGATGAAGGAAGGGTTGTTGGAACGCCGTGAGAGCTGGGTGAATTGGGATCCTGAAGATCAAACAGTTTTAGCCAATGAACAAGTCATTGATGGCAGAGGGTGGCGTTCTGGTGCATTGATTGAGAAGAAGCAGCTTTTTCAATGGTTCTTTAAAATCACCAAATTTGCACAACCTTTGTTGGATGGGTTGAAAACATTAGATAATTGGCCTGAACGCGTTAAAACCATGCAAGAACGTTGGTTGGGACGATCAGAAGGAGCAAAAGTTAAATTTGCTCTGGACAATGCTCCAGCCGATTTCGAAGAAGCAATCCAATCTGTTGAAGTCTTTACCACGCGCCCTGATACTTTATTTGGTATGGCATTTTTGGCGATTTCGGCAGATCATCCGATTGCTGCAAAACTAGCCACTAATAATCCTAAGATTGCTGATTTTATTGCTGAATGTCACCGTATGGGGACTTCTGAAGAAGTCATCGAAAAAGCCGAGAAAAAAGGTGTGGATACTGGCTTATATGTTATTCATCCTTTTATGCCAGATCAAAAATTCCCTATTTGGATCGCGAATTTTGTGTTGATGGATTATGGTACGGGTGCTGTATTCGGATGTCCATCAGGCGATCAACGTGATATTGATTTCGCCCTTAAATATAACCTTTCCTTTAAAACCGTGGTGATGCCTCAAGGTGAAGACCCAGCGCAATTTGTCGTCACAGACAAGCCGCATACGGGAGACGGCATTTTAATTAATTCCGATTTCTTAAATGGTTTAACGATTGCCCAAGCCAAGAAAACAGCCATTACACGTTTGGAAGAAATGGGTATTGGCGAGAAAATTGTTAATTGGCGTTTGAGAGATTGGGGATTATCCCGTCAACGTTATTGGGGTTGCCCAATTCCTGTGATTCATTGCCCGACTTGTGGTGTTGTTCCTGTTCCAGAAGATCAATTACCTGTTGTTTTACCAGAAGATGTTGATTTTTCTTTATCTGGCAATCCATTGGATAACCATCCGACATGGAAACATGTCAATTGTCCGAAATGTCATGGCAAAGCACAAAGAGAAACGGATACGTGCGATACATTTGTGGATAGTTCATGGTATTTTGCACGTTTTACAGCGCCTCATTCAAATGATCCAATCGATCATGAAGCGGTCAATCGTTGGATGCCTGTTGATCAATATATTGGTGGGATTGAACATGCAATTTTGCATTTACTTTATGCTCGATTCTTTACGCGTGCATTAAATACGATTGATGAAGTTGGGATGGAGGAACCATTTAAAGCACTCTTTACACAAGGTATGGTAATGCATGAAAGCTATAAAGATGCTGCGGGTGAATGGGTTTCTCCTGACGAAATCAAAAAAACGGATGCTGGTTTTGTAAAACATGATACAGGGGAAGCAATTACCGTTGGTCGTGTTGAAAAAATGTCCAAATCTAAGAAGAATACGATTGCACCTTCTGTAATTATTGAACGTTTTGGAGCAGATACGGCTCGTTGGTTTATTTTATCTGATAATCCACCAGAACGTGACATGGAATGGACAGAAGAAGGCGCTGTTGCAACTTCTCGTTTCCTACAACGTTTATATCGTGTTGTGTCTATTATTGCACAAGATGTTCCAGCTGATGTTGCTTTGCCAGAGCAATTGGCTCAAAGTGCAGATGATTTGCGTCGTATGACCCATCGTACAATTGTTTCAGTGACTGAGGCTTTGGATGGTTTTGCAATGAATGTGGCGATAGCACGTTTACATGAGCTGACGAACGCAGTTGCAGATGCTGAAAAGCAAGCCAAAGAAGTTGGAATGGATTTTGCCCGTCGTGAGGCTGCTTATATGCTCAGTTTATTATCTGGGCCATTAGTTCCACATATGGCTGAAGATATGGTGCGTTTATTAGGCGTTTCAGAGCTCGTTGCACAAACCGCTTGGCCAACTGCAGAGGAGTCTTTGCTGGCGGCAACACGTGTTGTGATTGCGGTGCAAATCAAGGGGAAATTAAGGGGAACGATCGAAGTTGCCCCTGATATGGATAAAGGTGCCGTGATAGAGCTGGCACGCGCGGAAAAAACAGTTGCAAAATTCTTGGATGGACAAACAATTGTGAAAACAATTTATGTTCCAAATAAGATCGTTAACTTTGTGGTAGGCGGATGAAAATAATCAGTAAGTTTCTCAAAACCTCTGGTATCTTATTGGGTATCGGGGTGATGGTGTCAGGATGTGGATTTAAACCCATGTATGGCAAAACAGCAAACTTAGATGTGAATGACGAGCTACAGAAAATTTATGTTCCTGTGTTGGCCAATCGTTACGGACAGCTTGTGCGTCAAGCCCTGCAACAAAATCTTGCGGGTGCAGGCCCAGAAGATCCCAAAACATATCAATTGGATGTTTCTCCTAACCTATCAGAAGAAGCTATTGATATTCATTATGATAACTCTTCTGGTCGTGCAAGGATGATTGGCACTGCGCATTGGGCGTTAAAGACGATTTCTATTAACCCTGTCGTATTGGCGCAAGGGGATGCACAGACAATGGATGGTTATACCGTTACTTACGAGCAATATTTTGCGCAAAGTTTAAATGACGAAACGGCTCAAGCACGTGTTGCAAAAAATCTGGCGGATGAAGTTACACAACAGGTCGCAACTTGGTTTAGAAATAACGATACTTATCAAACCAGTGTAAAAACACCAAATACACCAAAACCAACCTATATGTTGCCCAGCATGAATCCTGGAACCAATGGGGCGGCTACACAGGGAGTTGGAGTCGATGGCCTGCCTGCAATGGCTACGGGTCGAAATACAATGATCCCTGTAGGAATGGATAATATGACGCCTGATGATGTGCCTGGTAATTAAACTCCGACAGGTTTAGAGCATGAAAATAGACGCACGAAATATAATAAGTCTTTTACAGGGGCCTATACAATTTCGTGTCTATTTGATCTATGGTGAAAATAGTGGGCTTGTTCGAGAAAGAGCGAGCCATCTTGTTAAAAAAGTTGCTGGTCGTTTAGATGATCCTTTTCAAGTCTGTGTGCTTGATAAAGACCATCATGAACGATTGAAAGAAGAAGCAACTGCCTTGTCTTTGATGGGAGGACAACGGGCAGTGTGGGTACGTGAAGCGACCGACACTCTTGCGAAAACGCTTGAAACATTTTGCGCTTTATATCCTACAGACCAAAAAGATGCTTCTGGTTTTGATTCTGTCGTGATTATTGAAGCAGGCAGTTTATCCCCCAGAGCGTCCTTGCGCATTTTAGCAGAAAAACATCCTTTAATTGCTACTATTCCTTGTTATGCAGAAACTGGGCGATCATTGGAAGAAACGCTGCGGGTATTATTAGGGAAAAAAAGAATTGCATCTGATGCTTTTCGTTATTTATTGGCTATTTTGGGTACCGATAGAGCATTAATACGAAATGAAATTGATAAATTACACTTATATGTTGGATCGGATCCTGAAATCACCTTAATTCATGTGCAGCAAGCGATTGGGGATGATGCTGAATATTCCGTTGAAGATGTAGTTTACGCTGCAATGTGTGGACAGCCAGTGATGGTTGATAAAGCGTTGACCAAAGCGATCAAAGAAGGGGTGAATATGGTTGCTTTGACGCGTAGTCTATTGCAGCATATTGATCGCCTACTTCAAGCGCGGTTTTTATTTGAAGAAGGTACGCCTGCTAAAGTTGCAATTTCTAAATTAAATCCACCTGTTTTTTTTAAACGCACTGACAGTTTTTTAAAAGCGATGGATAGTTGGAATTCTGATTCATTATATCCTTTATTGCGATATGCCCAAAAATTAGAATATTTGTGTAAACAAACGGCAATTCCAGCAGAAACTTTGTGTCAACATTTCATGCTAACCATTGCACAACATGTAAAAGAGAAAAAAGTTCAGTTAGATGAATACAAGCTCTTTTCAAATTTATAAAGACGCGTTAAAAGGTAAAGAAGTGTCTGCGTAGCTCAGCAGGATAGAGCACAGGATTCCTAAATAAAAATTGGGCGCTTTATTTGGAAACGATAAAGTGGATCCACTCAAATTCGGGGAACGTTTCGGTAGTCTTTACCATACCAATCCCGAGCCAAGCCTTATTTTATATAAGGAAGGTGTAGAGACTGTACGGGTGGTGCCTAAGGGATATATCCTAGGGCAAAGAGACAGTCCAGCTTACAAACATTGTGTTTTATCACAATGGCGATGAAAATCGTAGTGAGATGAATCCTGGGGCCGTGGGTTCGAATCCCGCCGTGGACACCATTGATAACTTAAACAGAGTTAAATAACCTAAAATAACCCCAGAAAATAGCGGATATATCAATGTTTCAACTTAAATAAGGTAAAACATAATAAGGTTGAATAAAGATAAAATGTAGGTATTATTGTCGGTATCGTTTTGGAAAATGTAGGTATCATCAATGTCACACGGCAAAAAAGGGAAAATCTTAACAGATCGTGATGTTAAGAATGCAAAACCTAAAGATAACAATTATAAGTTATACGACTTTGAGGGTCTACATATTCTTGTTAAAAAAAATGGTTCTAAGTTATGGCATATGGATTACAGATTCGCTGGAAAGCCGAATGTGTACACAATTGGTAAATACCCATTAGTTTCATTGGCGCAAGCAAGAATAGAAAAAGATAAAGCAAGAAAATTAATAGCCAAAAATATTGATCCCAATAAGGAGAAAAAGCGTCACCAGTTGACGCATGTGGACAATAATTTTGAGGCAATTGCTAAAAAGTGGTTTGGTATTAAAAAAACGCTATGGAAAGAAAAACATGCGACTTCAGTATGGCGCAGTTTGGAAAGATGTATTTTTCCATATATAGGAAAAGTCGCTGTGAATGATATTGATACGCCTCTTATTCTATCGGTCATCCAGAAAATAGAAAAAAATGGAGCTACGGATACGGCCCATCGTGTTAGACAAAGAGTTGAATCAATTTTTAATTATGCAATCTCTATCGGCATTGTAATGCATAATCCAGCTACTGTTATTAAGGGTGCCTTGAAGCCAACAATTAAAAGAAAACACCCTGCCGTTACAGATATCGATAAATTACGTGAAGTAATATTTAGAACGGATAATACACCAGCGCACCCTTTAACAAAACTAGCATTAAGGTTTTTGGCTCTGACAGCTGTTCGTTCAAGTGAGTTAAGGGGAATGACGTGGGATGAAGTTGAGGGCGATGTTTGGACTATTCCTGCTGAACGTATGAAGCGTACAGAGATTAGAAAAGAAACGAATGAACCCCATATTGTCCCATTATCTAGGCAAGCTTTGGAAACATTAGACGTTGTTAAGCAACTTACTGGACACCAGTCATTTGTTTTTCTTAGTATAAGTAATCGATCAGAAAAATTAAAACCTATGAGCGAAAATGCAATGGGATATTTATTAAATCGTGCTGGTTACCATGGCAGACATGTCCCGCATGGGTTCAGAGCTTCTTTCTCTACAATTATGAATGAACACTTTCCAAGAGAAAGCTATCTTTTTGAGAAGATGCTTTCTCATCAGGAGAAAAATAAAGTTGAGGCTGCATATAACAGGGCTCAACACTTGGAGCGTAGGAAAGAATATTTTCAATTTTGGGCAGATTTGCTTTTCAAAGATTTGGTTGCACCCGACGCTTTACTTCCTTTAACAAGACGTTGAACCATTGTTTGGTTTAGGATCCATTGATTAATTTGACTTTCTGGATATCTTACACATCTAGCGGAAAAGGTAATTCCAGGTGGAAAATTTTTAGTGTTGATCCATTCATATATTGTTGGTTCTGATACGCCAAATTTCTCACATAGTTTTGTTATTGGAATATAATTTTCAGAATGATTCAATGATTTAATTAATATCTCTAACAATGTATTAAAATCATTTTTATGAATGGAAATATTTTCGTCTTTTATTTGAAGTAAGTTTGTAAAATCAACACTACTTTGAATATCTTTAGTAACTTTTTTTTGCTCTATTGTTTCCATCATCTATATCCTGTGGTGTTTATTTGTAGGGTTATTGTTTATCAAATGTTTTAAGAAAAGATTGATACTGGTCTGTCATTATGTAATCTCTATATCTTCATTTGAATCATAATTTTTCCCCAAATACTCATGTTTAAAAAATGTTTGAATGTCTTTTAACTCTTGTATTTTCTCATCAATGGTTGCATAAAGCAATTTAACCATATGAGTGATAAGGAGGCTTGTTGGATTAAATTCTTCCATTGTATGAACACATACAAGAATGTCGTGATAGGTAATATCAACATTTCTATCTATATCTTCAATACGAAAATTATCATTATTATATTTTATTAATATTTTATCAAATTTAGAGTGGGTGATATTATTTTCATCTAGGAATTTGATTAATATATCCTTAAATTTCCGTTTATCGCACATCATTTATTCCTCATGATTTCATCAAAAGTCTTAGCATCTGCACTTGGGTTTCTGTGGAGTGCGACCAATAGTTGATAAGAGTCAGTGCTCAGCAAATCGTACCAATATATATAATTTGTTGTATATGCTTTGAATTTGTCCATATCGATTTCGTTATCATATCCATCCCAGTCATATTGCCACACTTTTTGATAAACTTGGTTTATATCACCATCAATCACCAGTGTTTTTGGGTCTTCGCCCAATCCTTTGATCTTATCGATTAAGATGTCTATCCATAGTCTTTTCATGATTTTTCTCTACAATTTATTAAAAAAGCTGCTAAAAAACTTGAAAAATAAGATTGCTAAAATGGATAATATAGCATCATAGATTTTATTCATTCTTCACCATTTTCTTCGGAAACTATTTCTATGAATTTTCTGATTACTTTATAAACTGAAGATCGAAAACCTTCTATTCCGAATGCATGTAGCTCATCTTTTACTTCCAAAATAAAAAATAAATTCACATCATCGATATATATTTTTCCCTGTAAATCAAAATGATTCTTGTCATATGCCCATATATCAATGTATGTGCTATTGATGGGGCAAGATATGCGGACACCTTCTAAATCTGCGAAGGTGGAAAAATATTGGAATAATAAACAGGCATAAGTCGGCAATTCTTGCTCGTCTAATCCTATTCTTTGTAAAAAATTATTTATCATTTCCCACATCCTTTTATAAAATCGTTGAATGCATATCCGAGCCAAAAGCTGGAGATTATGGTGAGTATTATTGCGGTGAGCATGGGTTATAGCTCCTTGCA
Organism: Commensalibacter communis; assembly: GCF_947179015.1. Classification (GTDB taxonomy): domain Bacteria; phylum Pseudomonadota; class Alphaproteobacteria; order Acetobacterales; family Acetobacteraceae; genus Commensalibacter; species Commensalibacter communis. Next base: position 1,261 of record NZ_CAMXCM010000004.1, on the reverse strand, counting down.
TGGTTTGGTTTTTGTGTTGGAAGGATGATAAAGTATGTTACATCGTCAAGATATGCTGTTCGTTTTTCATCATCTGTATTGTAGCCTTCAAAGTGCTCGTAGGGATATTCACCGCAACTGATGCTATATCCATCAATCGTGAACCATTCTGGGGTTTCGTAGGTATGTGTATTTGTGCTTTCTTCATAGTGAACGGGGCGTGCAAAAACTTTGACGATAATTTCAGAATTTCGAACGATGGTTTTTAAAAGGCGGCGTGAATACTCATTGCCAAAATGATACTTGATACCTTCATCGACGTTCAGCGTTTCTGTATAATGAGGCTTACCCTGTCTTTGAAAACTGTGTGTATAGAAATCAAAACGGTCAAGGCTGTCGAGCTTATCTTGGAAATCTTGAATGGTGTTACGAAGCATTTACTTGTGCCTCCTCGTTATCAAATTCACGGAGCGCTTGTTCAATTAAGGTATCAATAATACCAGCCCATATGGGCTCTTTTTCTGCTAATTCTTTGCGAAGGTTGATGGTTGCTTTGTGACCTGTAATTTTCTCTAATTGGGTGCGATCTTTAACTTGTGACAGCGTATTTGCAAGACGTTCATAGTTTTGCTCAAGTTGTGATTTTTCTGGTTTAACATTTGGTGTTTCTCTAACTGTTTGAACTGTAGGTATAATTGTTTCACCAGTTTCTGCCCATTGTTTTAAACGGCGACCATGTTCAATTGTCACAAGATTACCATTGGTAAAAATGGACTGCATATCATTATTAAGTTTTTTATCTAATTTATAATCAGGGCAGCCTGGTTTAATAGGGGTCATTGTAATAGAAGCGGTCATTTCAAACATGAAGTTTTTTTCACAAATAGGTTGAAACCCTATAGGTTCTATAGTTTGTTTACCATTTTTGAAGATCATCTTAACCTTTTCTTCAGCGCGCAGACAAAAAATAATATGGCATTTTACTTGGGTTAGTTTTGCCATCATTCTTTTATGTTGCTTTTTAGGTTCTGCCCAAGAAAGAAGTTTGACCGCGTTCAGTGTATTATAGTCGATTTCCCCTTTTTTATTTGTTGCTCGGGATAGTGCATTTTGTTCAGCGGTTTCAGTAACACCACCTTCACCATTCCATTCATGAGATGCGCTGTCGATAACAATCACAGATGCCCCAGCTTGCTCGCAGGTTTGGATCGCTTCTATGTAGCGTTCTGGTGTGAAAGGAGGTTGAAAGTCTAAATGAAGAAAATCAAACGTTCCTTTGTTA
>NZ_CAMXCM010000003.1 GCF_947179015.1 Commensalibacter communis | reverse complement strand
TTTATTTATTAAAAATGTAACATTATTTAATAATACTTATAAAAAAAATTAATATTAAAATATTGTTATTATTTTTACTTCAAAATCTACGTCTGCCGATTTAAATAAAATCCCTGCGTTTAATATAGTCGCCACTTCATTGCTGGTTGGGATAAAGTTAAACATAATCGTCATGATCATATCTTGACTATCTTGAACATAGAGTGCATGCTTTTTTAACTGGTTACGTTTATCCTATATATTCACTCTTAATTTTTACGCACTTATTTGATAATCCATCTCCGTCCAAAAAGTAAATTGCGCCATAATCAGTTTTTAAAACTTACAAATTTCTTTATTTTGTCTATAAATATTTTCTAAGTTCATTAGTAGTAAAAGTAGTTATTCCTACATCTACCGTCAAATTTCATTAAATAATGATAATTATTATTATAATGATATACAAATAATCCAAGATATGATTAAAATATATTTTCGACATATTACTTAATGATATCAACACTATTCCTTGATTAAATTGCAAGCGTTCATAAATGTTAATTAAGTATTATCCATTCATATATTAATAGGTATATAGACCATGTCACAACAAGATATCTACAAAATGCAAGATCCAACGACTGAGTTCTATCATGACAAATTTTCCAAACAATCACAACCAGCCCCAGCGATACAATCCAAAATGCAGCCAATACCTGACTGTGGTGAAACAAGCTATAAAGGAAGTAATAAATTAGCTGGACGTAAGGCTTTAGTTACCGGAGGAGATTCAGGTATTGGAAGAGCCGCTGCTATTGCCTATGCAAGAGAAGGAGCAGATGTCGCCATTAACTATTTACCTGCCGAACAAAGTGATGCAGAGGAAGTAGCCAATATTATTAAGTCTGAAGGTCGGAATGCTGTCTTAATACCTGGAGATCTAAGTGACGAAGGGTTCAATAAACAAATGGTTGATGAGGCCTACCAAAAGCTTGGCGGATTGGATATTCTTGCCTTAGTCGCTGGTAAACAACAAGCCACAGATGGTATCTTGAACATATCAACAGAGCAAATGCGTAAAACTTATGAAATTAACGTATTTTCTTTATTTTGGACAATAAAAGCAGCGCTATCCTATCTTCCTAAAGGGGCCAGCATTATCACGACTTCCTCCATCCAAGGATACCAACCAAGTGCTATTTTGATAGATTATGCATCAACTAAAGGAGCTATTACAACCTTCAGTAAGGCCCTAGCCAAAGAATTAGCACCTAAAGGTATTCGAGTAAATATTGTAGCCCCTGGACCCATTTGGACACCTTTACAAGTTTGTGGAGGGCAGCTCCAAGAAGACCTTCCAGAGTTCGGCACAGACACACCACTTGGTAGAGCTGGTCAACCTGTAGAATTATCCAGCCTATACGTTTTCTTAGCCTCTCAAGAGTCCAGTTACGTAACAGCCGAAGTCTTTGGTGTTACAGGTGGCAATCATTGTCCCTAATCTTATAATTTGTAAAATGTTACTTCAGTAACCTAAATATCGAGCGTCACAAAAAAAGTCCCATTAATAGGGACTTTTTTTAATATTATTAAATGAACTTCATAGGCAACTATTCCGTTTATCTTCTCTCTCCACAATTTATAACTTAAACTGACTTCTACTATCCAATGGAAACTCAAGCAAACACAAGTCTACACAATTTTCACAAACAAACCTATATCTCTACAAACTCCAGATATCGTAACAATAAATTGAATTTATTGTTCTAAAAGATAAATAATATTCATGTATGATTAAGTTATCACCAATATATATTAAGGAGGTAACATCATGAAATTAACAGAAAATCAATTGCTTGATGCTTATAAACATATGCGCGATATTCGTGAATTTGAAGAGCGCCTTCATGATGAAAACACCACAGGGGATATTTCTGGCTTTATCCATTTATATAGTGGTGAAGAAGCTGTTGCTGTTGGTGTATGTGAAAATTTAACAGATAAAGATTATATAACTTCTACCCATCGTGGTCATGGTCATTGTATTGCCAAAGGATGCGATATACACGCCATGATGGCTGAGATTTTTGGTAAAGACGAAGGTCTATGCCGTGGTAAAGGTGGCTCTATGCATATCGCCGATTTAGATAAAGGGATGCTGGGCGCGAATGGGATTGTTGGGGGTGGACCTCCACTTGCAATCGGTGCTGCACTGACCGCCAAAACGTTAAAAACAGGTGGCATTGGATTATCTTTTACAGGGGATGGCGGATCAAGCCATGGTCTGACTTTCGAAGCCATGAACATGGCTGTTGTTTTACAATTACCTGTAATATTCATCTTTGAAAATAATGGATTTGGCGAAGGCACAGGATGTGATTATGCCGTTGGCAGCAAAGATATTGCTGGACGTGCCGCTGGATTTGGAATGCCTGCTGAAAAAGTGGATGGTACAGACTTTTTTGCGGTTTATGAAGCTGCACATAAAGCCATTGAACGTGCACGCGAAGGAAAAGGTCCCAGCGTTATCGAAGCGACAACTAATCGCTTTTATAGTCACTTTGAGGGAGACCCTGGTCTGGTCAGATCCAAAGAAGAAATTGAATATATCCGAGAACATAAAGATCCTTTGAAAATCTTCCGACAAAAAGTCAAAGGACAAGTCAGTGACGAAAAACTCGATCAAATTGATAAAGACTCAAAAGCGTTAGTCGATGATGCTGTAAAAAAAGCCCGTGCAGCAAAAAATCCTGAAGTGTCTCAATTATATACTGATGTTTATGTTTCTTATTAAGGAGAAGATGTCATGTCAAAAAAAAGCTATAGAAATGCGATTAAAGAAGCCATTGAATTTGAAATGCGTCGTGATCCAACCGTCGTGGTTATTGGTGAGGACGTCCGTGGTGGGCATGGAGCCAAAAATACAGAAGAAAATAAACTTGAAGGTTTTGGCGGCGTATTAGGCGTTACCAAAGGGTTATGGACTGAATTTGGCTCGGAACGTGTTATTGACACCCCGATTACTGAATCAGCCATTATTGGGATGACCGCTGGTGCCGCAGCAACAGGATTACGGCCAATTGCAGATTTGATGTTTATGGATTTTTATGGGGTTTGTTATGATATGTTATATAATCAAGCCGCTAAATTTCGATATATGTTTGGCGGAAAAGCCAAAGCTCCAATGGTTGTACGGGGTATGATTGGTGCAGGATTTTCAGCGGCAGCACAACATTCGCAATCTCCTTATCATATTTTTGCCTCTACCCCTGGGTTAAAGGTCGTGGTTCCTTCCAGTCCTTATGATGCCAAAGGTTTACTGACTCAATCGATCAGGGATGATGATCCTGTCGTATTTTGTGAACATAAATTACTTTATGATATTACAGGTGAAGTTCCCGATGATGATTATACTATTCCTTTTGGTGTCGCAAATTATACGCGACAAGGTACCGATGTTACCATCATCGCCCTGAGCTTAATGGTTCATCGTGCCAATGAAGTCGCTGATAAACTTGCTAATGAAGGAATTTCTGTCGAAGTTGTTGATCCGCGCACTATTTCCCCACTAGATGAAGAAGGTATTTTAGAATCTGTGGCTTCTACAGGTCGAGTTGTCATTGTTGATGAATCTGCTGCACGCTGTGGATTTGCACATGACGTCGCCGCCCTGATTGCACAAAAAGGATTTTATTCATTAAAAGCGCCGATTGAACTAGTAACCCCACCTCATACACCAGTTCCATTCTCAAATGTTCTAGAGCAAGCATGGTTGCCCAGCGCTGAACGTATAGAAATTGCTGTTCGTAAAGTTTTGGAGGTATAATATGAGTAATATTCAAACCTTAGAAGTCCCCAAATGGGGGCTGTCGATGCAAGAGGGAAAAATTACCCAATGGACCATCAAAGAGGGTGATTCCTTTAAAAAAGGGCAAGAAATTTGCGTTATAGAAACCACTAAAATTGCAAATTCTTTGGAAGCGCCATTTGATGGTACATTAAGACGTATCATAGGAAAAAATGGATCGGTATTAGAGGTTGGTGCGATTATTGGCGTTTGTGCAGACACATCCGTTTCAGATCAGAAAATTGAGCAATTTATTCAATCCTTATCTTCCAACAAAGGGAGTGAACCTCAAGAACAAAAAACTGAAGCCAAAGCAACCGAACCTCAACAAACAAAATCACCATCGACACCGACTGTAACCACATCCAAGTTGGACACGCCAACGTCAACTAAACCGATAGTAAATGATAATTTTTTAATCCCTTCGGATTTACAAGGGTATCAAGAAAATAGCAATCTCTTTGCTACACCTCATGCAATAAACATGGCGCAAAAACACAATGTTAATCTTGATAAAATCCATGGATCAGGCCCTCAGCAACGGGTCAGCATCAACGATATTCAAAAAGCAGTCATTGCCGCAGGCGGTCAATGGCCTGATGTTAAAAATCAACCTGCTAAAACGCCTGCTAAGTCCACCGCTGATGATAGTCATATTCTAGCAACGCCACTAGCAAGGCGTATGGCAGAAGAATGGAATATTAATCTTAATGATTGCAGGGCTTCAGGCAGCCGTGGTCGTGTCTGCAAAGAAGATGTTGAGGCTGTTTATTATCGTAATCATCCTGTTTCCTCTCCTTCATTACCAGCTGCCACACAACCTGAACCCACAAAACTTGACTTTACCGCTATACCAATGGACGGTATGCGTAAAACAATTGCTGAACGACTTCAGGCTGCAAAATCGGAAATTCCTCATTTCTATCTGACAATAGATGTTGATGTCAGTGCATTACAGGAACTTCGTACGGATATAAATAGTAAGCTACCCAGTGTCAAAATTTCAATTAATGACATGTTCCTAAAAGCGATTGCCAGTGCATTAATCGCAGTACCTGAGGTTAATGTGCAATATGACGTTGAGAATCAACAAATATTACAATTCGATCAAGCCGATATATCTGTTGCTGTTGCTATTCCCAACGGATTAATTACCCCTATTGTTAAAGCTGCGAACAAAAGAGCATTATCAGATATATCAACGACAATGCGCGATTTGGCAACGCGTGCAAAAACGGGCAAATTATCCCCTGACGAATTCCAAGGGGGTAGTTTCTGTATTTCCAATTTGGGTATGTTTGGCATTAAACAGTTTGAAGCCATTATCAATCCACCTCAAGGAGCCATCTTAGCCCTGGGAACTGTGGAAAAACGGGCTGTTGTCAGGGATGATGTCATTACCATTCGCCCTATGGTAACTTTAAGCATGTCCTGCGATCATCGAGTCATTGATGGGGCAACAGGTGCGAAATTCTTAGCAAGTTTGAAAGAATTCGTTGAAAATCCAATGGCTTTCTTAGCATAGGAGTATAACATGCAAGAAACACGATTTGATCTGATTGTCATTGGAGCAGGTCCAGGTGGATATGTTGGAGCCATTCGTGCTGCTCAATTGGGATTGAAAACCGCAATTATCGAAGCCAAGGATTTGGGAGGGATTTGTCTAAATTGGGGCTGTATCCCAACCAAAGCCATGATTGGTGGCGCAAAATTAGCACAAAAAATCCAACATGCTTCTATATTTGGGTTTGAAATAGATAATGTTCAATTTGATATCAAAAAGTTGGTGCAACATAGCCGTACTGTTTCAAAACAATTAGTGGCAGGCATTGGACATCTATTACAAAAAAATAACATCACTCTGTTTAAAGGCACCGCTAAATTGATTGCCAAAGAAAAACTAGAAGTGATGGATGATAAAGAACAAATACAAATTCTTTCTGCTCCACATATTATCGTCGCCACAGGTGCAAAAGCGACTACTTTGCCCCAGTTACCCATTGATGGGCAATATATTTGGAGTTACAAAGAAGCATTAATCACTGAACATTTACCAGAATCTTTATTGGTTGTTGGTTCTGGCGCAATTGGCAGCGAGTTTGCGAGCCTTTATCATGATTTAGGTTCTCAAGTCACCTTGATTGATATTGCCCCTCAAATCATGCCAACAGAAGATCATGAAGTTGCAGCATATGTTCAAAAACAATTTGAACAAAAAGGTATTACCATCTTAACGCAATCTGCCATACAGAAAACTTCTATCATTGATGGAAAAGTCCAATGCGAAATTCAAACACCGCAAGGAATACAAACTATTCTCGTGAACCATGTTCTTTCTGCCATTGGGGTAACGCCCAATTCAAAAGGACTTGGATTAGAAGAATTAGGAGTGGAATTCGATAAGAAATTCATTAAAACGGATGAGTGGTGTAAAACAAATGTTGTCGGTATTTACGCCATCGGTGATGTCGCAGGTGGGCCTTGTTTAGCACATAAAGCCAGCCATGAAGCCATTCTATGTGTGGAAAAAATAGCTGGAGTGCATGGGGTACATCCTTTGGATCGCACGCGTATTCCAGGATGTATTTTCACCAACCCTCAAGTTGCTAGCATTGGATTAACCCAACAACAAGCCACAGAGAAAGGTTACCCTGTCCGCATTGGAAACTTTCCTTTTCAAGCCAATGGGAAAGCACTGGCCATGAATGACCCCGTTGGTTTTGTAAAAACAATTATCCATCAAGATACAGGTGAGATTTTAGGGGTGCATATGGTTGGGCATGACGTGACTGAGCTTATTCAAGGATTTTCCATTGCGAAAACATTAGAGGCAACCGATGAAAGTTTGGCCGAAGTCATCTTTCCTCACCCGACTTTATCAGAAACAATGCATGAAGCTATTTTATCAGCCATGCAAAGAGCTATTCATATCTAGCATTCAGATCATCAAAAAATGGGAGCTCATTCTCCCATTTTTCAAAATTACATCACTTAGAAAGTGTATATTCTAATAGAACCTTGCCATACCGATCAATTTTACTGTCCCCAATTCCTTTGATCATTTTTAACTCTTCCAAAGTTCCAGGGCAAGTAATTGCAATTTCACGTAAAACTGCATCATGAAAGATAATATAAGGTGGAACTTCTTGTTCCCTCGCCTCGGATAAGCGCCATATTTTTAGTTGGTCAAATATCTTTTGTTGTGCTTCGGTAAGATCAATTTGTTGAGAATAAGAAGCTGATTTTTCAACTCTTGATTGGACGATATCTTCTCGCAAATATAATTGTTCATTTCCTTTTAACAAAGGAAGTGCTTTATCTTGGTTGAGAAACAAATTTGAATGCTCAGCACCTTGCCTTAACGCATCTTTGGCCATTAATTGTCGAATAACCGCCCGCCAAAATTGATTAGGCTTATCTTTACCAATACCAAATAAAGGCAACTGGTCATGCTGGTAATTTTCTATATTATTGCTTTTCTTGCCCCTTAAGACATTAATAATATGTAAGGCACCAAATCGTTGACCCGTTCGATATACTGCCGATAATACTTTTTGAGCAGCTACTGTGCCATTCATCAATGAAACAGGTTGTTTGCAATTATCACAATGTCCACATGGCTCTTTTAATTCTTCCCCAAAACAACGTAACAAAATCTGCGTGCGACAATCTGTGGTTTCAGCAAAAGCAATCATGGTATTTAATCGAGATCGAGCAATTTTCTTTTGTTCTTCATCGCTATTGGATTGTTCCAACCAGTATCTTGCTTTAACAATATCTTCACCACCATATAGCAATACCGTTTCAGCGGGATCACCATCCCTTCCTGCTCTACCAATTTGTTGGTAATAATGTTCTGGACCTTTTGGCATGTCTAAATGCACAACTAATCTTACATCGGGCCGATCAATCCCCATACCAAACGCAACCGTTGCTACAACAACTAAAGGCTCTCCCGAACGAAAACGCATTAGAACGGCTCTTTTCTCAATTGCCGACAATCCAGCATGATAGGCAAGCCCCGTAAATCCACGGTCGGTTAACATATTGGCGACACGTTCTGCTTTATTTCTGCTGCCACAGTAAATAATAGAGGCAGCATCCTTATGCTTTTGTAAAATCGTTAGTAGCTGTTTGGTTTCACCATCTTTGGGTAATGCTCTGATAAATAAATTCGTTCGATGGAAGCTTGCTTGTAATATGGTCGCTTCAGGCATGCCCAGAGAAGCAATAATATCTTCTTTCGTCATGGGATCCGCAGTAGCGGTTAGCGCAATCCTTGGCACTCCTGGAAACATAGACGACAAATTCGTCATCAATCGATATTCTGGGCGAAATTCGTGCCCCCAAACGGATACGCAATGGGCTTCATCAATGGCGATTAAAGATAATGGAATTCTATCAAGAAATCGTAACATTTCATCAGAAAGTAATCGTTCGGGCGAAATATATAATAAATCGAGTGACCCGTTGAGCATATCTTGGCGAATTGATGCCGCTTCTTGTGGCTCTAACTCTGAATGTAATGCGCCTGCATTAATCCCTAACTGCCTTAAAGCAGCCACTTGATCGTCCATCAAAGCAATCAAAGGGGAAATAACCAATCCCATGCCTAGTCTACATAAGGACGGTATTTGATAACAAATGCTTTTGCCACCACCCGTAGGCATTAACAATAATACATCTTGACCGTTCATCACACAGTCGATGGCTTGTTGCTGAAGCCCTCGGAAATTATCATATCCAAAAACATGTTTCAAAATTGTTTCTGGAGTCATATCCATCTTTGTTGGATCGTAATCAGTCAATAAAGATGGATATTTCATTCATCAAAACTATTATTTAACTTCGATTTCTACACGACGTGCAGCAACTTGACTGCGTCTATTTTCAGGTTGTTGAGGTGCATCATGTACGCGAGATTTGTCAACACCTTCGGCAACGATTTCTTGTGCAACCGCCTGAGTGCGCTGAGCTGCCATCATTTCGTCCAAAGACAAATCACCATAAACTGCTGCATATCCCTCAACATAAACTTGCTTATCTGGGAAGCTTTTTGCATATCTGACAGCTTGGTCGATGGTCGTCATCGCAGCATCATCCAATTCGCTGGATGCAAAGGGAAAGAAAACAACATAAGTTCTGTCATTATTCGGCGTTAGGGTTGGTGTTTGTGAACAAGCTGCCAACATCAAAGAGCCAAATACAATTGGTAAAAAACGACGCATTGAATTTTCCTTAACTTCAAAGCACAATATTAAAAAACTTAGTTTGTAACATACTCATATTTTAACATAAAAAATATAAAAATATTTTTAATTTTCACAAATCAAACAACTGTCAGATAAACGCCATACTTTATCTAACTTTTCTGTGCCTGTAAGACGATGAGCAATTAAAATAATTGTACGATCAGTTGAAATTTGATTAAGTATTTTAAAAAACTCCATTTCAGTGTCTGCATCCAATCCCGTTGTTGGCTCATCAAGCAACAGAATCGGTGCTTTGGATAGTAAAGTTCTTGCCAGCGCAATACGACGACCTTGTCCACCAGACACTTTAATTCCACCCTCACCCAGCCAAGTATCTAATCCATCTGGCATCGCTTTGACAACATCAGCAACAGCAGCTTCTGATAATGCTTGCCATAACTCGTCATCTGTGGCCTGAGGATAACTCAACAACAAATTTTGCCGAATCGTATCATCAAATAAATGAGTATTTTGAGATAACCAAGCAATTTTTTTGCGAACAGATTCTTCGGTTAACACAGCTAAATCTTTGCTACCAAGGGTAATTTTACCTTCTTGTGGAGCGATTACTTTTAAAAGTAATGCAGCCAAAGTTGATTTTCCAGCACCCGATGGACCAATAATTGCTACTCTTTCACCCTGAGAAATTTTTAAATTTAGGTGGCGATAAACAAAAGGACGATCTTTATTCCATTGAAATCCGATATCGTTCAGTTCAATGTCTGTTTGTTCTGGCGCTTCTTCGCTACCTTTAGGCACATCGTAACCATGTCCTTTATTCACCCCAACAACTCGCGTTGCTGCGTTAATAATTTGACCAGCCAATCCACCTGCTTTAGTTAAAGGAACGACGACTTCAAAAGCAGTGATTGTTAAAAATAGACATACAACAATATGTGCAGCCCCTATCCCATGAAATCCTATATCTAAGGCAGCTGCTAAAATAAGCAAAACTGCAACTTGGCTGGATATAAAGGATAAGAAACTCATCAAAGCAATGATCTTTGCTTGCTTAAATTGTTTTTCAAACAGTTTTTTCTCACGAGCATCAAGTAAGGCAGTAATCCGATCTTCCGCCCCAAAGGCTCTGATTTCTCTTAACCCTTGAATAAAATCCAGAACACCTATTCTGAGTTGAGCCACGGAATTTAAAATAGTCTGCCCATGTTTTTTTGTCATTAAAGCTGAAACAAGCGGACATACAAATCCAGCCAAAATATATAGAAACGCTATGCAAAACGCCAGTGGCAAATGGACTGAACCAATAACGAAAGCAAGCACTAGAAACGTGAGGATAGAACCTGCAAAAGGCAGCATTAATCGCAAATATAGTCCATCAAGTGTCTCAATATCCGACACTAACCGCGATAAAACATCACCACTGTGACGAAATCCTAATCCCGCTGCGGCCCCTTTGGATAGTTTTGCAAAAAACCAAACTCTAAGATCAGCAATCGCTTTGAACATGACATTATGTGTGTATAAACGCTCGACATAACGCATTAGAAGGCGACCACCACCTAATAACTTTAAGAATACTGAACTAATCACCAGCATTCCCATGGCTGCAAAAGCAATCTTACCGCCCGCTGAACTCATCAATGTTAACCCCAAAGCCAGTGCGATTAAAGAGAAAATAATCCCAATGGTTAAAGAAGCGATGTGGGGCTTCCAAACAATAAAAATCTGCTGAAATGCTGCTTTAGGCGTTTCTTGTTGTCTCAAAGGATCTTGAATATCTGACATCTTACTCTACCTCTGTTTCAGCGATAATACGCCCATGATCCAATTGTATATGCTTGCCTTGTAGTCGTTGTCCCAACGCAGAATGGGTTGCAAGAATAACAGTTCTATTTTGTGAGAGCTGGATCAAACTCGTAAATATATCCTGTTCTGTAACGGGATCAAGATGCGCAGTAGGTTCATCAAGGAACAATAAAGGTGCATCTTTTAAATATGCTCTGGCGATGGCAACTCGCTGTGCTTGCCCTCCTGAAAGACCGTATCCTCCTTCACCAATCATCGTGTCCAATCCATTCGGCAAAGCAGACAAATATTGATCAATCGCTGCGCCTTGCACTGCTTTTTTGAGTTCCGCTTCTGTTGCATTAGGTTTGGCAAATAAAATATTTTCTCTGATTGTTCCTGAAAATATTACTGGTTTTTGACCGATCCAAGCAGTTAATGCAGATACAGATTCATGCTTAATTGTTATAAGATCGATACCATTAAACAAGATTTGACCTGATGTCGGTTTGATAAACCCAAGCAACATACTGATAATCGTTGATTTACCAGCACCCGAAGCACCAATTAATATAGCTGTACTATTAGGAGCCACTTCAAAACTGATATTTTCAATAGCATTACCTCTTTTCTCATCCCAAACATAAGAAACTTTATTAAAAGTGATATGAATAGAATTGTTCTCGTTGAAAATATGATCAGATTCTGATTTTTTTGGAACTTCTGGCAATTCAACCACTGAGGCTGCTGCACCTGCTAATTTTGCTCTGTCCTGATAAGCCAGGGCAAGGCTACGCAAAGGCGCAAAAAAGTCTGGTATGATTAACAAAGCAAATAACGCATGCACGACGGGAATAGTATGCTCACCCCCAACAGAGGTAAAATGCTGCACGTCCATCAACGCAACTAAAAGAATAGCAATAATCATTGCACAATCGATCGATGCTGAAGATAAAAATGCTACACGGAGTACTTTCATCGTTCTTATTCGTAATTCATTTGCTGATTCAGCAATTTTTTTTGCCTCGTCCTCTGCCCTGCCTGCTAGGACAATCGTAGCGATCCCTTGGATACGATCTAAAAATCGTGCTTGCAAACGGGTCATTGCCAGAAATTGTTGGCGAGCCGCAACCGCAGCGCCAATTCCAAAAATTGCCTGAGCAATTGGAACCATCAACCCACAAATACCAATGACTAATGCTGCCCACGGTTGCACAAAGAAAATACAAACTAAAATAATACAAGGTGATACAAACCATAGAATAGACGCAGGCAACCATCGAGAAAAATACCCGTCCAATGCTTCTACTTGGTCGACCACTAAGCTCGCTAATCCGCCACCTGACTGGCGATATAAAATAGAAGGTCCAATTTGCATGATATGTTGGACAAACTCTGAACGTAATCGATGTCGTGCTTTTAATCCAATTTTTGTTGCAATCAAATCTTCACTATAAACGATAAGTCCTTTTAATAGAAATAAAATCACAAAGCTGATTAACAGCATGAATGGACTAAACCCAATCGATTGAGATAATGAGGGAACTAATAGCATCCCTAGAATTTGTGCAATACAACATGCCAATCCCACTGCAATAAAACTGGAAAATATCCCCAAAATAACCATAGGAAAAACAGATCTTTTTCCAGTTTTTGTCTGTAGTTTCGTCCAAATTTTAATTTGTGCTTTATTATTTTGCATCGAGATTCGCTTTGTCCAATAAAGAAGATCGAATATTTGTCATTGAAAATACATATTTATCTATAATCGAATAACTTTATATGTAAAATTAATTTTTTACCTGTTACCCAAATAAAACAACTATATTTAATCTTATTTTTAAGTTCTTTTAAACCATAACATTCTTATGTAAAACAATATTACACAGATCATAAATAAGAATGATGTATCATGATAAATAACAAAAAAATTGCTGTTATATTACCTGCGTATAATGCTGCCTTGACTTTACAAAAAACTTTTGATGAAATTCCTCATGATATTGTCGATGATATTATTCTAACTGATGATGCCAGTAAAGACAAAACCGTTGAAATAGCCCATCAGCTGAATATCCATACGATTATCCACCAGACCAATAAAGGATATGGCGCCAATCAAAAAACTTGCTACAAAGCTGCTTTGGACAGAGGTGCAGATATTATTATTATGCTACACCCCGACTATCAATATAGTCCAAAACTATTAAGCGCCATGGTTTGTATGTTAGTTTCTGGTCATTATGATGGTGTAATTGCCTCTCGTATTCTGGGGAAAGGAGCTTTGGCTGGCGGTATGCCGCTCTATAAATATATTGCCAACAGAGGGTTAACCTTTGTTCAAAATATTTTGTTAAATTATAAACTGTCAGAATATCATACTGGATACAGAGGATGGACAAAAGAAGTATTAGAATCTCTTCCGCTAGAAACATATTCCGATGATTTCATCTTTGACAACCAGATGATGGCCCAAGCAATTTATCACGATTTTCGCATAGGCGAAATCTCTTGCCCGACTAAGTATTTTAAAGAAGCGTCGTCAATTAATTTTAAGCGTAGCATGATTTATGGTTTAGGTGTGTTAAAAACTTCAGTTGATTACCGTCTAAGTAAATTGGGATTAGTTTTAAACAAACGACAAAAAAACAAACACTGATGTCTAAAAACAGCTTTACAAAAACAATTGGCTTATTAACTTTCTTTTTGGTCATTCTTGTTATGATAGGTGGTGGTATAATAATAAGCCATTATGCTGACACTTTTAATCATCTAATAGAATTTTATAAGAATATTCAACAGACTTCTTCAATTAAGGGTCTTATTCTTAGTGAATTTGTCCAAATTGTAATAGCACTTTGTGGAGTTTTACCCGCATCGAGCGCGGCTATTGGCTCAGGGATGTTATATGGTATTTGGAAAGGTTTTATTTTATCCGCTGTTGCAACGTTAATCGGTGCTTTTATTTCTTTTTATCTCAGCCGTTCAATTTTTAGATTACATATTGAAAAAATGCTAAAGCGATCTGTTAGAATGAAAAAACTAGACCATTTACTGCATTTAGAGGGATGGAAATTAGTGTGCTTGTTACGTATATCACCCATTATGCCATTTGCATTAACAAGCTATGCATTAGGGTTAACTTCTATTTCATTACGTTCATATTTGATAGGTACCTTGGCATCTCTTCCCGCTTTACTTGGATATGTTGTGATGGGATATATTGCCAATACTGAGATCAGCTCTTTACAAACGCAACATATTGCCTCTATTAAACATCTTTTACTTGCAGTTGCGTTTATTGGAACAGGTATACTTGTTTGGCATTTAGGGAAAATTATGAATAAAATTTTTAAACTTCCTGCCTCTCCTAAACAAAACTAAGCTCTTTCTCTTTATTAACAGTGAAAGCTCCATATTTTGTCTATCAAAATATTAAAACAACGCAATAACCAGACAATTTTATTACTGTTTTTATATGTTTTTTTTCTATTTATACGTGCTCCTGATATTTTAATACAGGGTCGCTTTTGGGCAGAGGAAGGAAATATATTTTATGTAAACGCATATAATATGAATCCTCTACATGCTTTATTTGTCGTCTACGGTGGATATATCAATCTTGGTGCCAGTGGTGCGACTTTAATCGCTCGGTTTTTGCATATCCCTCTTGAATATGCTCCTTATGTCACGACTTTTACAGGGCTATTTTTTCAAATACTACCAATTTACCTGTTATTAACCGCTAAAGATGAATGGTTGGGTCCCTTTCATATTCGTTTATTAGCAACTTTGTTACTTTTATTCGTCCCTGAATCCTCAGAAATTTCATTACAAAGTTTACATATCCAATTCCATCTGACACTTGCATGTGCGTTTATTGCTCTTTTAAAAACGGACGCTCAATATCAGCGTTGGTTTAAACTAATGTTGCTTTTTTTCGCGCCTCTATGTGGTTTATTACCGATTATTTTGCTCCCAATTTATCTTATTCAATTTATAAACGACAAAAATTATCGACGAATAGAACAATTCTTTGCTTTATTCTTGGGTAGTCTTATCCAGCTTGCTTTTTATCTTTATAATATCAAATTCAATATTGATATCAATAGTACAACAATAGCACGTCAAGGGCATTTTTCTTTTGCTGATTTGTGCAGCGTTATTTATGTTCGAGATTTGGTCTTTCCATTTTTAGGACATCGATATGATGTTATTATTAAAATAATCGTCAAAATATATTATGAACTACAAGCGCACCATCTTTTTATTCCCATATTGATTATCATAGGATTATCTTTAGTCATTGCGTTGATTTGCATGATTAAATACTCGAAAATACGCAGTTTGTTAGTCTTTTTTATAACAATATGCTTGGTTATCTTCTTTGTTGTTTATGGTGTCATCGGTAAAACTATTCTCTTTGCTTACCCTTACTATCTCAATAATCTTGAAACATCGATGATCATTATGGCAGATGTTTTTCATCATCTAGAAATCAATCAAGTATCAATTAAATCTTGTGTTATCACGTGTATCTTCTTGGGTGGTGTTTCAAGTATTTTTATTCTATACCCATCCACACGTAAAGCTTTTATCCTCTATATTACTGCTTTATTAACTCTATCTTTGGCTGTTTATGGGGTTATTGGGGGAACGATTCAACTTGTTAATCCATATTTTACAGAAAGATACACGTTTTTAAGTCAAGCATTATTTGCGATCATGATCCTTCACTTTTCCATCAGCTTACCAAAAACCGGAAAATTTATTACTAATATTGTTATTCTGTGGTTACTTATCGTGGGAAGTTTCAATTTCTTTCAGTTATTACCAGAAGCCAAAGATGGTGGTGGACATATATGGAAACAAGAGTTACAAAAGTGGAAACAAAATTCCGATTATCGTCCTAAAATATGGAGCAGCGGTTGGTATATAGTTGTTCCTGAACAGTTTTCAAACTCGATATTTGCGCCTAAAAAGTAATTAATAGTTTAGTAATGACAATGATAAAAGAATATTTCAAACAGCAAAATGTTCAGACATTTGCGTTATTGTTATTTGTTGCACTTATTCATTTAACACGCTCTCCAGAAGTCCTGATCGATAGCCGTTTTTGGGCAGAGGAAGGTGGTTTCTTTACGAATGCTTGGGTGATGCCCCCTTTAAAAGCATTATTTTTTTCTTACGGTGGATATTTAAACCTTCCTGTTAACGCTGCGACTTTAATCGCGCGATGGTGTATACCCTTGATATATGCACCTTACGTTACAATGGGGATCGGGGTATTGTTTCAATTGTTACCCACTTATTTACTCCTCACAGCGAGAGATAAATGGCTTTCATCTTTCAAAATCCGCTTACTACTTGCACTCTTATTGCTTTTTGTGCCTGAGTCTTTAGAAATATCTTTACAAAGCCTGCATATTCAATTTCAACTTACGTTAGCTGCTGCTATTACCTTGATCCTAGATACCGACTCAAGACATCAACGATATTTTAAAATAAGTATTTTATTATTAACAGCACTTTCAGGAGTGATGAGTATCACTCTTCTCCCATTATATTTATTACGTTGTTTATTGGACAAAGAGCTTCTGAGGTTCGAACAATTTATTATATTATTAATTGGAAATGTGATTCAATTTTCTTGTTTTTATGAATCATTTCATGATCGCAAATATTATTTTTCGATGACTGATTTTCTCAGTATTTTTTTTGCAAAAGATTTATATATTCCTTTTTTTGGAAATAATTCCTTATCCAATTCTTATTTGCTTTACCTTCAATCGCTTATTAAAGCACAACAAATTCCTATCTTTGCATGCAGCGTTAGTATTTTTGTTCTACTCACAATTGTTTATTGTTTTTATAAATACCCAAATACCAGACTTGCAAGTTATTTACTAAGTTATAATTTGTTAAATTTAGCTCTTGTGACTTTTGGTGCAATTGGACCAAGCTACTGGTTTTTTGAACCTTACTTTAATCAGCGTTATGCTTTTATCAATCAATCATTAATGTGTGTCTTGCTGACATATTTTATTTATACCCTGCCGAAAAAAGGTCGATATATATGTGGTCTATTGAGTGTTTGGTTGTTAATTATTAATTATCACAATTATTATCATTTTGTTTCTCATTCCTATGGAGTTACCCCCTGGCGAGAACAAGTTAAACTATGGAAACAAACCCCTAATATTAAGATTGAGATATGGCCCAAAGGTTGGTTTGTAAAGCTACCTGTAACGCATTAGCTTAGCCATGAGCATTTGGTCAAAATCATAAATTATTTACGAACACCGTTATATTCAAAAGAATTAAATAATTCTACAAATAATGACATTGCCCCCGGATTATAATTAACGTAGTATCTAGCCCACTTATTCACTGAGGTTCATTATGTCCACACCTATTTTACTACTCCAAGATGTTTCTTTTACCCTTGGTGGCAAACCATTAATTGATAATGCAAGTTTCAGCCTCTCTGCTGGAGAACGTGTTTGTTTGGTTGGCCGTAATGGATCTGGCAAATCAACCTTGTTAAAGATTACTACTGGGCAACAGCACGCAGATTCAGGTAATATCTTTTTACAACCTGGCACGTCCGTGCAATATTTATCACAAGAACCTGATCTTTCAGAATATAATACAACATTTGACTATGTTTGTTCTGTGTTACCTGACCACGAAGATCATTATCGTGCGCGAATTTTGTTAGATGCGCTCGGGTTAGATGGCACTGAAAATCCTAAAAACTTATCTGGTGGGGAAGCTCGTCGTTGTGCATTAGCCAAAGCATTGGCTCCCAAGCCTGATTTGTTATTATTGGATGAGCCAACAAACCATTTGGACCTCCCTGCAATTGAATGGTTAGAAGCTGAGTTAAAATCGCTTTCCTCTGCCATGATTATCATCAGCCATGATCGACGGTTTTTAGAAAATATGGCCAATGGTATTATTTGGTTAGACCGCGGGCAAACTCGACAATTAGAACAAAAATTCTCTCAGTTCGAACAATGGAAAGAAGAATTCTTTGAACAAGAAGCCGTTGAACAGCATAAACTCAATCGCCAAATTGTCAGAGAAGAACATTGGGTGCGCTATGGTGTAACCGCTCGACGGAAACGCAATGTGCGCCGTATGGCAGAGCTTGCAGATTTACGCAAAAAACGCCAAGATATTATTAAAAACCCATCCATGACCTCCTTGCAAGCCAGTCAGGCGGATATTTCTGGCAAATTAGTCGTCGTGGCAGAGCAAATTAATAAATCTTATGGTGACCAAGTTATTGTAAAAAACCTTGATTTACGGGTATTACGTGGAGACCGTTTAGGAATTGTTGGCCCTAATGGGGCTGGAAAAACAACGCTTTTGCGTCTTTTGACAGGCTTAGAAGCCCCTGATAGTGGCGAAATTAAAATCGGGGTTAATTTAGAAGTCAATACACTAGACCAACAACGTAAATTATTAGACCCTAATAAAACGCTGGCTGATACGATGACGGACGGCAGTGGCGATTATGTTCAAATCGGCGATGAAAAACGTCATGTTGTTGGATATATGAAGGAATTTATGTTCAACCCAGAACAAGCCAAGACCCCTGTTCATGCTTTATCTGGCGGAGAAAAAGCTCGATTATTGTTGGCTTGTGCATTAGCAAGACCTTCGAATGTTCTGATCCTCGACGAACCTACGAATGATTTAGATTTAGAAACACTTGACTTATTACAAGAACTCCTCGCCTCTTATCCTGGCACCGTCCTTGTCGTCAGCCATGATCGTGATTTCTTAGACCGTGTCGCGACTTCGACCTTGATAGCCAATGGGAAAGGAGAATGGTTGGAATATGCTGGTGGCTATTCAGATATGATGGCTTTGCGCAAGCAAAATCAAAAAGAAGCTGACATTGCTAAAAAAGCAGCCTCTAAAACTGATGGTTCCGCTAAACCTGCCAAGAGTAAGACGCAAAAACTTTCTTATAAAGATCAATATGAGCTGGATCATTTACCAGAGAAAATTGAGAAACTAGGTGCGCAAATTGCATTATTAAATGAAAAACTTGCTGATCCTGTTCTTTATGAAAAAGACTCACAATCTTTTCATAAATTTACAGAACAACTTACTAAAGCCCATCAAGAACACCATCAAATGGAAGAGCGTTGGTTGGAGTTAGAAATGTTACAAGAAGAATTGAAGCAAAGTTAGTCTGATTTAAAAATGCCTTTAAATCGAAAAGCAATCTTCTCATTGAATATATATGATTATTCGTATATACATATATCAATATTAAAGGATATATCAATGAACCAAACAGATTTCTTCAAATGCCTTTCTGACCCTACCCGTTTGCAAATCATAAAAATGGTAATCAGCAAGAATAATATTTGCGTTTGCGAATTCACAGAACAACTTGCTTTTAGCCAGCCAAAGATTTCTCGTCATCTAGCATTACTGCGAACTCATGCGATCTTGCTGGATCGACGCCAAGGTCAATGGGTATATTATCGTTTAAATCCAGACCTTCCCATTTGGGCAAAAGAAATTTTAACCACTCTTTCGCAACATCCCATAGTATAAAAAGCAATATGTCTAAATCAAAACTCTCTTTTTTAGATCGCAACCTAACGCTATGGATTTTTATAGCCATGGCGATCGGTATTATAATTGGAAATTTTATTCCACAAATTCCACATTTTTTAAACCAATCCAGCGTTCATAATGTCAATATTCCAATTGCTATCGGATTAATTTTAATGATGTATCCCCCGCTGGCTAAAATCAATTACGCAACCCTACCCAAAATATTTAAAGATAAACGAACACTAACTTTATCTTTAATTTTAAATTGGATCATTGCACCGTGTTTAATGTTTGTGTTGGCAATTATATTTTTACGTTATAATTATGAATATATGACAGGATTAATCCTGATCGGGTTGGCCAGATGTATTGCGATGGTATTAGTCTGGAATGATTTAGCAAAAGGAGATAATCAATATGTCGCAGCCTTGGTTGCTTTTAATAGTATTTTCCAAATTCTATTTTTCAGCACATATGCATGGTTCTTTTTAACTTACCTTCCTCCATTTTTTGGGATCAAAGCAAAAGTTATATATATTGATTTTTGGTTACTAACCCATTCTGTATTGATTTATCTGGGTATTCCCTTTTTATTAGGCTTTTTAACTAGAATCATCTTAATCCATATAAAAGATGCAAATTGGTATCAAGATCAATTCTTACCAAAAATCGGCCCTATTAGCCTGATTGCACTGTTATTAACAATTATTGTAATGTTTTCCCTTAAAGGCAAAGATATCGTTCATTTACCTTTGGATGTCATTAAAATTGCTGTTCCTATGATTATTTATTTTGTGCTGATGTTTATGATTAGCTTTTTTATCAGCAAAAGGATGGGCAATACATATCCCATTACAACCTCAATTTCCTTTACCGCAGCAGGGAATAATTTCGAACTTGCTTTGGCTATTGCAATTGCAACCTTTGGGATTAACTCACCCGTTGCTTTTACAACCGTCATTGGCCCTTTGGTCGAAGTACCAGTTTTGATTTTATTAGTAAATGTTGCGTTAAGCCTTAACCGCAAATATTTTGAGAAAGAATAATCCGCATGGCTCTTCCAAATATTCATATAGAACAAATTGAAAAACCTTCTTTTGACAAAGTGCAAGCTAAAAACTTAACCCATCCACCACGTTTTTTATTACTTTATGGTTCTAACCGTGAGAAATCTTATAGTCGGTTGGCAGTGCAAGAAGCAGGCCGAATTCTAGAATATTTTGGTGGTAAGGTAAAAATATTTCATCCCAAAGGATTGCCTTTGCCCGAAAACGCAGACAATACTCATCCAAAAGTCAAAGAACTTTATAAATTATTAGCATGGTCAGAGAGCATGGTATGGTGTTCTCCCGAGCGTCATGGCTCGATGAGCTCTATTTTAAAAGCTCAAATTGATTGGATCCCATTAGCTGCTGGAGCTATTCGAAATACTCAAGGCAAGACCTTGGCATTAATGCAAGTCTGTGGTGGATCACAATCCTTTAATACCGTGAATCAAATGCGTATTTTAGGACGATGGATGAGGATGATTACTATTCCTAATCAATCCTCTGTTCCCAAAGCTTTTTTAGAATTTGATGAGCAAGACCGTATGAAACCATCTCCTTATTATGATCGTATCGTCGATGTGATGGAAGAGCTATATAAATTCACATTACTAACCAGGGGACAAAGTAATTATTTAACTAACCGCTATTCTGAACGCATCGAAAGTGCAGAAGAATTGTCAAAACGGGTTAATCAGAAAGAAATATAGTTCATCAACCTATCTTTCAAATGGAAAGGTTGATTTCTTCCATTTAAAATCAAAAACTCATCTTCTTCGAGCTTAACAACCCTGATGCTTGCATTCTTTCTCTTGATTCCTTAACACTACTAATCACTGCCAAAGCGGCTTCCAACGCATTTCGTCCAGCCACAGCATCGACAATCACAGGTGCGCCATCAAGGCAAGAAGCTGCAAAGGCTGCGTGTTCTTGTTCCAGGTTATCATGATCTTTCCATTTGACGGCTTCGCGTCTGAACCCATTGGTGCCAGGCAGAGGCAAACCTTTTTCTCGACCGATCATCACGAGTTGTTTTTCCATAAAATCTGCCGATAAATATCCTTCTTCCGAGAAAATCCGCATTTTACGCTCTGTTTTCAAAGAAATCCGACTGGCAGCAATCGTGGCAACGCAACCATTAACAAAAGTCACCCTTGCATTGGCGATATCTTCAAATTCCGAAGTCACCGCAGCCCCTAACGCATCAACTTTATCAATCGGAGAATTCACAATCGCCATCACCAAATCCAAATCATGGATCATCAAATCAAGAACCACAGAAACATCAACCCCTCGAGGTTTAAATGGTGCTATGCGTGTCGTTTCAATATAAAGTGGGCGTTTAATTCGTTCCGTAATGGCTTTTTGTTCAGCAGAATAACGCAGCAAATGACCCACTTGCAAAACAACATTTTTTTCTTTGGAAAGCTCGATCAAATGATCTGCCTGCTCTAGGGTCGAAGCAATCGGTTTCTCAATCAAGACATGCTTACCCACTTGAATGGCTTGAACCGCCAACCTGTAATGCTCCTCAGCTGGGGCAGCAATAATCAACGCATCACATTGATCCAATAATTCGTCCAAAGGCATATAAGGCACATTTCCAGCCTCTTTGCCAACACGCTCGGCATTCTCAATAATCGGATCATAAATCCCAATCAACTCTTCACGTTTAGACGCAGCCGCCTTTAACGCATGAAATCGTCCAAAATATCCTGCCCCTGCAATTCCTACTCGTAACATTGTTTTTTCTTTCATGCTGAAATCTTTTTTTCAAATGTATTTTACTGTAATTATTAATAATTGTTTAAAATCATGATGGCATACCATAAACACAATAAAAATATTTTTCTCTGGTTTCTAGGTCTATTTTAGTTTCCTTTGAAAAGTATTAATTCTAATTTATTACTTGATGCCTGATTTCACACTATAGATAGCTAAAATTATTCACAGTAAATTATCATTATATATTTATTACAATTGATCTCTCAAAGGCATAGCCACACAGCCTTCAAACTGATGTAGATATAGAAATTACTGACAACATATTTTTAATTCATTATATTTTTTTTGCTTATGATAGTGTAAATGAGTAACAAATTTATATTATTCTATTTTATACTGTTCAATTTTGTTTTATATAGCTTGTATCTTATTAAATTTTAGCTGTTTACTAAAACACTATTACACACCATGCGTCATAACGACATCGTCGTTAAGCGTTTTCATCAACCATTTTTAGTCCATTATGGTCTATAAATAAGGATTTAGTCGTTACTGCGATGATGTATTACAGCCGCAAGAAGCTAGCCCTGGTTATTCTTACCTGTTTTATTGGGCTATTATTATGTTTACCGAATTTTATGTCTGCTCCCTCACCCAAAATTCCGTGGCGTCAAGTCCATCTTGGGTTGGATTTACGGGGTGGTTCTTATTTATTAATGCAAATTGATTTGAATGCGCTTACCAAAAATCGACTGCAAACACTCAGCGATAATATACGCCAAACTCTGATCTCCAAAGATTTGGGGTATAAAGATATTCACAGCTCTGACAAAGATCATACGATCAGCTTTACTTTGCGCAGCTCTTCTGAAAAAGACGCTGTGTTAAAAGCATTAAATGCAATGCCCAAAGCGGTTATTAATGAATTTAGCATCAGTGCTGCGCCGAATGATCAAATTACGCTGACCCTTTCCCAAGATGCGATGAAACAACGTGGCAGCGATGCCATTGCACAATCGATTGAGATTGTCAGAAAACGTATTGATGCAACAGGAGCTGTTGATCCTTCGATTACGCGTCAAGGCGAAGATCGTATTGTTGTTCAGCTTCCTGGTGTTGATGATCCTGATCGTATTAAAAAACTATTGGGTACAACGGCAAAAATGACATTTCATCTGTTGGATGAAAATGCAACCAACCCTGACTTCCCTCCACCTGGTGTAACCTTTATGCCAATGATGGAAGATCCCTCCAGAAAACTACCTATTCGTGACCATGTCGAAGTTGATGGCTCAGAGCTTACCAATGCCAGTGCGGGAATGGATCAACAAAGTGGCGAATATGCAGTTAACTTTCAATTTGATACCGCTGGTGCCCAAGCTTTTGCCAATGTAACCAGAGCTAATATTGGTAAACCTTTTGCGATTGTGTTGGATAATCAAGTCATTACAGCCCCCGTCATAAGAGGCGTTATTCCTGGTGGTAGTGGCCAAATCACTGGTGGTTTTACAGTACAAAAAGCCACTGACCTTGCATTAATGCTACGTTCTGGGGCTTTGCCAGCACCATTGAAAATCATCGAAGAACGCACAATTGGGGCTTCTTTGGGTGAAGACGCAATCCGTGCTGGCGCGATTAGCCTTGCTGTTGGTTTTGCTTTGGTTATCGTCTTTATGCTTGTTTTTTATGGTCGTTTTGGATTTTATGCAGACGTTGCGTTATTTGCCAACCTTATTTTAATGACAGCTATTTTGTCTTTGTTCGAAGCAACATTGACCTTGCCAGGTATGGCGGGGATGTTATTGACCCTTGGTATGGCTGTTGATGCAAACATCTTAATTAATGAACGTATCAGAGAAGAAGTTCGTAACGGAAGAACCCCCTTGAATGCTTTACAAGCAGGATTTGACAGAGCGTTAAGCACCATTATTGATAGTAATGTGACCGCATTTTTATCTCACGTAATGCTCTTTATTTTTGGTACAGGACCGGTTCGTGGTTTTGCATTGACCATTACCATTGGTATTGTAACCACAATCTTTACGACTTTATGCTTGTCTTGGATGTTGATTATCCGCTGGTATGCGGTTACTCGTCCCAAAGAATTACCAGTTTGAAAGAAAGAACATGCTAGGACGTCCTTTATTACATTTAGTCCCCAATGGCACTAAAATTAACTTTATGCGTGGGCGCTTTATTGGGTTAATTACTTCTGCGGTTCTCTCTATTGCGTCTTTGATCCTCTTTCTTCACCCAGGTTTAACGCTTGGGCTGGATTTTCGCGGCGGTATCGTTGTTGAAGCCCAAACTCAAGGCCCTGCTGATTTTGCAAAAATCAGGATGGAGTTAAATCAAGCTCATATTTCTGCTGCTGGCTTGCAACAATTTGGGGCTAAGAACAGCGTGTTGATTCGTTTGGATGCACCCAAAGAAAACAATACCGAAGCGACACAAACCTTGATTAATCAAGTAAAACAAGCGGTAACCTCTGCACAAGATGGCACAAAAATTGTTCGTGCTGATGCAGTTGGAGCCTCTGTTTCTTCGGAATTATTTCGACATGGTTTGCTGGCATTGGGTTTCAGCTTGCTGATGATTATGCTCTATATTTGGTTTAGATTCGAATGGGAGTTCGCCGTCAGTGCGATTATTACCCTTGTATTAGACCTTACCAAAGCAATTGGTTTTCTAGTCATTACTCATTTTGAATTTGATTTGGTAATGGTTGCTGCGCTTTTAACGATTTTAGGATATTCCACTAACGATAAAGTCGTTGTTTATGATCGTGTCAGAGAAAATTTACGCAAATATCATTCTATGCCCATTCGTGAGTTGATTGATATGTCAATCAATGAAACGCTGAGCCGAACCTTGGCGACATCCTCAACCGTATTTTTGGCTGCATTACCTCTTGCGCTTTTTGGTGGGGCTTCATTGTCAGGTTTTGCTTGGGTAATGTTATTTGGTATTGTAGTGGGGACATCCTCTTCAATATTTATCGCTGCACCATTATTGTTATTTATGGAAGAAGGCAGCCTAAGAAGACGTTCAAAGAAAAATTCATAACAAATTAAGTTAAACAAAAAAAGTAGCTTATTTATTTTAAGCTACTTTTTTTTATCAATAGCGCTATGCCTTATTAACTGTAAGAAAAGCAATAATTTGTTTCATTAAATATTGAGCCTGCTCTAAATTAGTCTTATTTGGACTGTTAAGCGCCTTAATTACCGATAGTTTAGCCTGTTGATCTAATTGAAACAACGCATTAAATTGATCTTTTGTTACCGATGGGTTTTGTAAATATCCCATACACATTCCGTGAACAAATAAATAATTTTTTGCAACTGAACGCAATGTTGGTTCATCAAGGGAATTGCTTGCTCTATCCATTTGACATCCCACAGATGGGAACAACAAAAGAGCAATAATCAACAAATGCTTAATTCTTTTCATTCATTAAAACTTTGCATATCGTTTATAGGTAATTTTATTTAACGATTATTTTTACTTTGTGCAACCAAAGCATCTCTGATCTCACCCAACAAAACCTCTTCATTTGATGGTTTCTTAGGTGCTTCTGCTTCTTTCTTTTTAGAGCTTACATAAAATTTATTCAAAATTCGTACGAACCAAAAAACTGCAAAACCAACGATAATAAATTGAATAACAGCGTTTAAAAATACACCTACATTTAATGTAACAGCACCAATTTTTTGTGCTTCTGCCAAAGTTTGAACATGTTGCCCTTTTAACGTAAAAAATAAGTTACTAAAATCGATACCTCCAATAATTAAACCAATTACTGGGTTTAAAATATCTTTGACTAAACTATTGACTATTCCAGTAAAAGCAGCACCAACAATAATACCGACAGCTAAATCAATCACATTTCCACGCATAATAAACGCTTGAAAATCCAATAACCATTTGGGGGTTCTAGATTTACTTGAAATTGGTTCGTCACTCATAATTTTATTCCTTTATTTCTATATAAAAACCATATCAGATAAACAATATTCTTATATATATGTATTGCCAATAATAAAAAAAAAGTAAAAATTAAAAAAGATTATATTGAATGGATTGATTTCAATTTATAAAAAGTTTATAAGGTAACCTGTTTCTCCGTCAACGAACGGAGTTTTTATAGTCTGTTTAAGAGAAAATCATGAAAGCCGATATTCACCCAGAGTATCACGAAATTACTGTTGTCATGACAGATGGTACTGAATTCAAAACTCGCTCTTGCTATGGTAAAAGTGGGGATACCTTACGTCTTGATATTGATCCAAAGTCTCATCCAGCCTGGACTGGTGTGCAACGTATCAATGATTCTCGTGGTCAAGTTGCTAAATTTAATAAACGTTTTGCTGGTATTGGTCAAAAAAAGAGCTAATAGGTTCTTCTTTGATGATTATTATCAAAAGGTTTTTTTAGAGTTAAGAAGAGTCTCCCTTTTCTTAACTCTAATTTTATTTGCTTTTACCATGATAATTATTATATAAATTAGGGTGTATATATCTTGTTTTATATAATAATTATCTAATTATACCTTTAAATTATTCCATAGGACGATTATGACTTTACCTCTTATGCCAAAAGCAACTGCAGTATGGTTAATTGAAAAAACTGCATTAACCTTTACCCAAATTGCAGATTTTTGCGGTATGCACCCTTTGGAAGTGCAAGCAATCGCTGATGGTGAAGTTGCACAAAGTATAATTGGTTACGATCCAGTATCTAATGGGCAATTAACACAAGAAGAAATTTCTCGATGCGAAGCAGATTCTTCTCGCAAGCTACGCTTGTCTTCATCAAGAATGCAAATCGTCAGACGCTCTAAAGGGGCGCGATACACCCCTATTTCCAAACGGAATGATCGTCCTGATGCAATTGCATTTATTCTTCGTAATTACCCTCAACTACTCGATCAACAAATTGCAAAATTGCTGGGAACAACCAAAGATACAATCGCTAAAGTCAGAGACAAACAACATTGGAATTCTCCCAATATCAAACCTCGTGATCCTGTAATTCTAGGCTTATGTAGCCAAATGGATCTAAATGCTGCGATTGCCGAGGGCAATGAACGATTTGCTAAAGAAGGTATTGAAACGCCTGTTGTTCCAGCTGCTGAATCGTTAGAAGATGCTTTTGCTGCACCGCCCTCTTCTTCTAAGCAAGAACCAGAATATGATATAAATCAAATCTTTGCAGAATATTCAGATAAAGCTGAATCTTCAGAACAAGAGTAGAATATGTCCATATCTGAACAGAACGCACCACTTATTGGTATCATTATGGGCAGCCAATCTGACTGGGACGTTATGAGTAACGCGGTTACATTTCTTCGAGAACTTAACATTCCTCACGAAGTTAATATTGTTTCTGCTCATCGCACCCCCGATCGTTTAAGAGAATATTCAATAAGCGCAGCATCAAAAGGCATCAAAGTCATTATCGCTGGAGCTGGCGGTGCTGCACATTTGCCTGGAATGACCGCTGCTTGGACACATCTCCCTGTATTAGGGGTTCCCATGCAAACCCATGCCTTAAGTGGTAAGGACAGCTTGCTCTCTATTGTTCAAATGCCCGCGGGTATTCCAGTCGGAACATTAGCTATTGGTAAAGCTGGGGCCATTAATGCAGCGATTATGGCGACATCCATTCTTGCATTATCTAATTCAGATATCGAGCAACGCTTGATAGAATGGCGCACCAAGCAAACAGAATCTGTTGCGTTAACACCCGTATAATCACGACATTTATTTATAAAGAGGTTTTCAATGCTTTCTCCTAATTCTACCATTGGTATAGTTGGCGGAGGGCAGCTAGGACGTATGTCAGCTGTTGCTGCGTCTCGACTTGGTTTTAAAACCCATATTTTGTCAGACATTCCCGATCCACCCGCTGGGCAAGTGGCTTCACATACCACAATTGGTGCTTATGATGATCCACAAATATTGGAATCCTTTGCTAACGCAGTTGATGTCATTACCTTTGAGTTCGAAAATATAGACGCTAAAGGGATCGACCTTTTGTCATCTATACGCCCTGTTCATCCCTCTGGCCATATTTTACGGATTAGCCAAGATCGTATCTTAGAAAAATCATTTCTAAACGATCATGATATCCCTACTACGAAATGGTTGAAAATTGAACAACCAAGTGATGGAGAAAAAGCAGGGGCAAAGTTCGGTTATCCTTTTATTCTAAAAACCACTCGCCTTGGATATGATGGCAAAGGTCAAGCCGTTATACATAACCCAGATGAATTTGAAGCAGCCTTTCACACTTTAAAACCTCATCCCTTAATTGCTGAGAAAAAAGTAGATTTTGCTTGTGAAGTCAGCGTCATGGTTGTGCGTAATATTCATGGTGTCGTGCAGACATTTGATGTCGCTGAAAATCAGCATAAGAATAGTATTCTAGATTTGACTCTCGTTCCTGCACGTATTCAACCTGATCTCAGACAACAAGTGCAAGAGTTGGCTATACACCTTGCTAATGCATTAGAGTTGATTGGTATTCTTGGAGTTGAATTATTTATAGATCGTGACGGAAAAATTCTGGTTAATGAAATTGCGCCAAGACCTCATAATTCTGGCCATTGGACAATGAATGCTTGCCCTATCGACCAATTTGAAATGCATATTCGTGCCGTAACAGGTCTTCCGTTACCCCCAGCAATCAGACATTCTGATGCAGTGATGAAAAACCTTATTGGTCCAGAAGATATGGCGCTTTGGCCTAAAATCATGGCAACGCCAGGTCTTATCGGTCATTTATACGGCAAAGAGATTGCCAAACCAGGTCGTAAAATGGGGCATGTCAATATTCTCTTTCCTTATAACAGCTTACCTGGCGAGTTTGGGATTCGAGCTATGTTGCAGGATTTATATTCGAAGGAGTAATCAAGCTATTTTCTTCGAAAGAAAAATAGCAGCCATTTCCGATAATTAAATGATCTACAACCTTAATATCAACGACTTTTAATGCATGCACAACCATCTCGGTTAATTTAATATCGACTTCAGATGGTTTTGCAACACCGGTAGGATGATTATGAACCATGATTATCTGTGATGCGTTACATTGCAGCGCACTTTTAGTAACCTCTCTAATATACAAAGACGTCGTATTTACCGTTCCAATGCCTTGTAAACTTTCTTGGAGAACCACTCCTTTGTGATCTAAGAAATATATATAAAAACATTCTGTTTGCTTACGAGATAAATGTGCAATTAGATAATTGATTAACATATATTTGTTTTTTAAAATATCACAATTATAAATTTTTTCCTTTAATAAACGTATACAAACTTCGTGAAATAACTTGATGTTTGCGGATTCTTTTTCAGAAAGCTCTAACCCATTTTGCAATTCGTCTTTGCTGGCCAGTAACATTGCAGGCAACGAACCAAAGCGCGACAAAATAGAATTTGGCCAGTCCGGTACGTTTTTGTTAACACGGATCCATCTTGACAATTCTTCCAACAATTCTTTATCAGAAAAAGCATGTTTTTCTTTTAATTTTATTTTATGTTCACTTTTAATATAAAATGGGTTTTCGTTACGGGTCACACGTTGTATCCAAATGACTTTTGAAATATTTACTGTTATGATTCCAAATATATCAAAAATCATAATAATATATACACATATTCTAGGAGCTATATTTTTTGACACAAGATAACAACAAAAAACTAGCCAATCAGCAATGGGGCGGTCGTTTTGCCGAAGGCCCTTCGGCGATTATGGAACAGATTAATGCATCCATTGATTTCGATAAAAGATTATGGCAGCAAGATATCAAAGGATCACTGGCACATTCAGAAATGTTGGCAAAAGTTGGTATTATTTCTGAACAAGATAAGCAATCTATTCACAAAGGTTTACAACAGATCAAAACTGAGATTGAAAATAATCAATTTCAATTTAGTCGTGCCCTTGAAGATATCCATATGAATATAGAAGCTCGGCTGGCTGATAATATTGGTGAAGCCGGTAAAAGATTACATACAGGACGTTCAAGAAACGATCAAGTTGCCACAGATTTTCGTTTATGGGTTCGTGATAATATTGACGAGATGGTAATGTCTGTAAAGCACTTGATGCTTACTTTGGCAACACGAGCACAAGAATATGCGGACACACCAATGCCAGGTTTTACGCATTTACAATCTGCACAGCCTGTTACTTTTGGACATCATTTATTGGCCTATGTTGAAATGCTATCCCGCGATACAGGTCGTTTGCTTGACGCACGTAAACGATTGAACGAAAGCCCTCTGGGAGCTGCTGCATTAGCTGGGACTTCTTTTCCAATTGATCGTCAAATGACCGCTCAATTATTAGGCTTTGACCGCCCTATGGCAAATTCTTTGGATGCAGTGTCTGATCGTGACTTTGCTTTGGAATATTTATCCGCCCTTTCCGTTATGGCGATGCATTTATCCAGAATAGCAGAGGAAATTGTGATTTGGTGTTCTTCACCATTTTCTTTTGTAAAATTGTCTGACGCTTATACGACTGGCTCATCCATCATGCCGCAAAAGCGTAATCCTGATGCAGCTGAACTGGTCCGTGCAAAAATTGGTCGTGTTTCTGGGGCTTTAATTGGGTTATTAACAGTTATGAAGGGGCTTCCCTTGGCTTATGCCAAAGATATGCAGGAAGATAAAGAACAAGTATTTGCTGCAACCGACACCATGATGCTTTGTTTAGCAGCTTGTTCTGGCATGATTGGGGATTTAAAAGCCAACAAAGACAATATGCGTCGTTGGGCTGGATCTGGATTCTCGACAGCGACGGATCTAGCAGATTGGTTGGTGCAAAAATTAAAGATGCCGTTTCGTACTGCACATCATGTGACAGGTCAAATCGTTAGCTTGGCTGAACAAAAGGATCTGACATTGGATCAGGTCTCATTGGAAGATATGCAAAAAATAGAACCAAACATTACCAACGACATTTTTTCAGTTCTAAGCGTTGAATCTTCATTAGCATCGCGCACTAGTGAAGGTGGTACTGCCCCAAGTAATGTCAGCGCCCAAGCTCAAAAATGGATACAATTATTACAGGATTAATCATGAATAAATATATTTCTTTATGCTTGGTACTCAGTTGTTTAACCATCGTTACCATTCAACTTTCTGGTTGTGGACGCAAAGGCTCGCCTAAACCACCAGGTCCAGCAGATAAAATCACTTATCCTCGCAACTATCCACCTGCCGACTAATGATCTAATGTGCTTTATAGACAATTCTATAAAGCACATTTATTGATGGATTGCTTCTATCAAAGAACCAGCAATGCCCCCTGCTTTATTTCCATAGGCAGCAATTTGTATGCCAATAATGGTCCATTTCCCGTTTGAATCTTTTGCAAATAAAGGCGCACCGCTGCTCCCATATGTTGCTTGACAAGAATGAAATAATTTAGATGGCATATTCGGGATTTGTATGACTTTTTGTATCGAACAATTTTTGTCGACATATACAACCTCTATACGATCTTGTTCATACCCACCCAGCCAAATAGCTGTGTTCTCTTTTGGTAACTCTTTGGCAAGTGGCACTAAGCCAGATGCAGGCAAAATATCTTTGGGTAATAATAGATAAACTCGATCTGAAACAATATCATTATCCTTGTTACTTAACATCAACTGACGATATGGCTCTGAAGGAAGAATCTGTTGAACGCGAGATGCTATTTTATATTTTTGTCGTTGATATCCTAATAAAAAATGCACTGATTGAGGCGCAAAAAACTGTTTAGTTTTATTGATCCATAAACAATGTGCTGCGGTTACAACAATCCTAGGTGAAATCAGAAAGCCAGTGCATTTTTGACCTGCATTTGTTTGTACTCGTCCAATAATCCTCCAAGGCGTTTCTGATACTTCTACTTCCTGACGATGTTCATCATTTTTATTTAAACCAGGTAATTTTGGCTCAGAATTCCCCTGTGCCTTTGTATATTTAGCACTTAAACCAACATTTCCTATGAGTATAAGGCTTAAAACGCAAACAACTTTAAATAAAGTCATCATCAATCTCTTTTTATTTATCAAAATAATCGTTATTTCTTGACTTCTTATTTGCACGTTTAGATAAGAATAGATACACTTACTTTTTTATCTTTCTGTAATCATAATAATATTATCTTCACTTGTATATTCTATAGTAAAGGCTTTTTACTTCCATGAGTTCGCCCATTCAATCGCTTCCCCCTAGCTTACAAACACTTTTGCAACATCATCCAGATTTTACCATTAATGCAAAAGAAGGATTATATTTTGGACAAACTTCTTTAAAAGCAATTGCTCAAGAATATGGCAGCCCTACATGGGTAATGAATGCAGATATTTTGAAATCACGCTATCAAAAACTCGATCAAGCGTTTAAAGCAGAACAATTAGACGTTTCTATTCATTACGCTATGAAAGCAAACGGACATTTAGCAATCTTAGATCTACTGGCGAGAGAAGGCGCTGGGGCTGATATTGTTAGTGGCGGAGAATTGAAACGTGCCTTAAAAGCAGGAATACATCCTTCAAAGATTTGCTTTTCTGGTGTTGGTAAAACTGAAGATGAATTACGCCTAGCAATTGAAACACAAATTGCACAAATTAATGTAGAAAGCCGCGAGGAATTACATTTATTATCAAAAATTGCCCAATCGATGGGTAAAAATGCAGCCATTTGTTTACGGATTAACCCTGATGTAGATGCGAAAACTCATCACAAAATCACAACAGGACTGGCAGAAAATAAATTCGGTATCGCTTATAAACAAGCGATTGAAGTTTATAAAGAAGCCTATGAATTGCCAAATATTACCCCATTAGGATTTGATGTCCATATTGGCAGTCAGATTTCTTCAACCGATCCTTATCGTCAAGCGTTCGTCAAAATGGTTGATCTGATTAATGAAGCGCGCAATCAAGGATTAGAAGTTTCGACATTGGATTGTGGGGGTGGGTTTGGTATTTCTTATCATGATGAGCAAGAGGCCAGCCCTAGTGCCATTGCTGCCTTGATGAAAGAAGTATTGGCGCCTTTAGATCTGAAACTTGGCATAGAGCCTGGGCGATGGCTTGTCGGCCCATCTGGGGTTCTGATCGGCAAAGTTGTTATGCATAAAAGCAATGGCTCTGATGTAGCACCTTTCATTATCATTGATGCTGCAATGAATGATTTGGTTCGTCCTGCCATGTATGATGCGTGGCATGGTATTTTGCCAATTAATCCAGAAATCTATCGACGCCCTTATCAATCTTTAAATATTGATGGTCCTGTTTGTGAATCCAGCGATATTTTTGCCAGAGATCGCTTATTACCCAATTTGCAACCTGGTGATTTTGTGGCCATTTTAGATGCTGGTGCTTATGGCAGCGTAATGAGCTCTACTTATAACGCACGTCCTATGGCAGCACAAATTATGACTTCTGGCAATCAATCTGCCATTATTCAACCGCGTCAAACCATCGAAGATTTATGGAAGGATGAAATTATTCCTTCTTGGTATCCAAAAAACTCTTAACCTGCTTTGTAAATTAATGAATATATCCCCAGACCATAAAGCACAGATTAAAAAAGCTATATTTCTAACCAAGACAAATACTGTTATTGAGAAATATTGGCCTATTTTTTTAACCTTCTCCTCTTTATGGGGGATATATCTATGTTTGGGATTACTGGGGCTTCCTCAGCTTTTACCTGATTTTCTTCGTGGGTTCCTGCTCTTTATCCTAGGTATTAGCAGTATTGGAGCTATTATTTATCAAGTAAAGCATATTTCGTTACCTTCTTTTAAAGAAATATTGCAAAGATTAGAACAGATCAATAATCTGTCCCACCAACCATTACAAACCTTATATGACACGCCAACGCAAATCGACAGTAAAACCGTCTGGAATAATCATTTACAAAGAATTTACAAAGATTTTCCAAGCTTAAAAGTTGGTTTTCCAAAAATATTTAAAAAATATTTATGTCTAAACCGCGTAGCTATTGTTACATTATGCTTCTTTGCAGCGCTCTTTGTGTCTCATCATCATTATATTTCATCTTCGCGCTTGTTATCAGCTTTGCGTCCTGGATATGACGATGCAACAATGGCTCTACCCAAAATCCAAGCATGGATTATTCCCCCTACTTATAGTGGGGCTGCACCTATTTACATTAAATCCAGAACAGAGACAATTGCTACTGATCCAAAAGGGCGTTTACATATTGCTTTGTCTGATCTGAAACAAGCGCCTGAACTTATTAATCCTGAACAAAATACTGTTTTAGATCAAGTTTCCATTCAACAGCTTGAAAATAATCAATGGCAAGTTGAAGGGACTATTCAAAAATCTGGTATATTACAAGTTAACAGCAGAGGTCGTGTTATAGCAGCTTGGACTTTTAATCTTCCTGATAATCTTCCCCCAAAAATCACTTGGACCAGTCCGATCCAAAAAAGTCAATATGATTGGAAAACTGCGTTTGCTTTCAAAGTAACACAACATTACGGTATTGAATCTTTACAGTTAACCGTTAATTTGCCCAAAGATAATAATCATCCCCAAGAGCATATCCTCTCTTTAACATTACCTTTGGGCGATCATCCGAAAAACATTACTCAAACTTTATATCAAGATTTATCCAGTAGTATTTGGGCTGGTAATAATGCCCAAGCAACGCTCAGTGCCACAGACGTCACAGGACAAACAGCGAACAGTAAAATAATCGATTTTACTTTACCTAAACGGATATTTTCCTCACCCATTGCGCAAAAGCTGAACCAAATTCGACAAGCTTATGGAACCGATCAGATTTCTAAAAATGATACGATCACAGCACTCATAGAGTTACAAAAAATCCCGAATGCTTTTAGTGATTATGACTTATTTTTGAACTATGTTGGTATTATCTATTATCTTGAAAATGCTCATACCAATACAGCGCAAGTTAAAGCTCAAACCTTATCCCGTTTATGGGATTTGATTCTTGATACAGAAGAAAGAAAGAATAGCAATTCTGATATTGCCAAAGCGAACATAGAAATTCGTGCTGCCCAAGCCAGTGTGCAAGAGCAACTCGACAAAATGCAGCGTTTAGGAAAAGACAAGATCACCAATCAAGATCGGCAAGAGCTAAACAGAAGATTAGAGCGCTTACAAAATGCCGTTGCACAAAAAATGATGGCAATGGCAAAACAAAATGCCAAGGACCAACCTCAAGATTCCGATGGTAAAGAGGTTCAATTTACCAGCACGCGTTCTTTTCAAGATATGTTCAAAGGGATGTCCAAAAACATGGAAAATGGTGACATGGATAAAGCCATGCAACAATTGGAATATACCAATCAAGTCTTAAGCACGATGCGCAATGCCACTGCTGAAGATTTAAAAAAGCTGGAAGACCATGTTAAATCTCAAAAAGAAATGGAAAAACTGACTAAAGAACTTGAATTACTGACCAAAAAACAACAAGATTTATTAAACCAAACTTATGCCAGATTGAACAAATCCGTTCCTATTCTATTGCGTCCTAACCAAGAGTTAAATCAACTTTCGACACCTGAATTATTAAAACAAATTACACCTCAAAAAACAGAAGAGAAAGCTAAAAAATCTATCCCATCTCTTGAACAAAGCACGCAAGAACAACAAGATTTAATCGATTCATTAAAAAAGCTGCAAGCACAAATGCAAGCAATTACGAAGCAACCGATTAAAAACCTTGACGATGCTCAAAAAGACATGAATACGGCACATCAATATTTACAAAATAAAGATGATCTCAAAGCCTCGGAGGCTCAACAAAAAGCGCTTGTTGATTTACAAAAAGGCAAGCAATCAGCAAAGCAAACGATGCAGCAACAAGCACAACGCTTCTCTAATTTCTTTCCTGTTTTCACAGCGAGTAATCCTAAGGAAGATCCCTCCTCTGCAAATAAAGCTTCTCCTGATAAAAAGTACGATCCTCTAGGCAGATCTCAGGATCAAGATAATAATCCAATTGATTTATCAGGAAATGCATCCAATGCGAGACAAATCGAAGAAGAACTGAGAAAGAGAGCGGATGATCCTAATCGTTCCAATAAAGATTTAGATTATATTTATCGATTATTAAATATGTTTTGATAAACGGTAGTTATAAATATTTAATAAGAGATCAAAATGAAAAAAACATGGATGCTTTCAAAGACGGTTGTTGCAATATATGGTATTTGTGCATTCGTGCCTGTTGCCCATAGCCAACAAACAAATATCGACTATACACATAAGCAACAAAACGATATCCAACAACTTTTTAATCAAGCACATATTCAAGGTGTTTTGGTTATCGATAATAAAAATGTAATTCAAACTTTTGGAAATGCGTTACAACGAGCTCAAACCTATTATGTTCCGGCATCTACTTTTAAAATGGTCAATGCATTAATCGGCTTGGAAAATAATATTGCCACTCCTAATGAAATCTTTAAATGGGATGGCAAAAAACATATGCTATCCTCTTGGGAAAAAGACATGACCCTTGGCGAGGCAACGCGACTATCTGCAGTGCCTGTTTATCAGGCATTGGCACGCCGAACAGGATTATCTTTGATGCAAAAAGAAATTAAACGTATCCATTATGGAAATGAAACAATTGGTAACCAAGTTGATAAATTTTGGTTAGTAGGACCACTAAAAATAACTCCTGTGCAAGAGGCTCAGTTTGCTTATCAGTTTGCATACCAACAACTGCCATTTAAAAAGCAAGTACAAAACGATGTACAACAAATGCTCTTTATTACTCAGAAAAATGGAAATAAAATTTACGCAAAAAGTGGCTTAGGCGTAAATAAAAATCCACGGATAGGTTGGTTAACGGGATGGGTTGAAAAGCCTAATGGCGATAAAATTGCTTTTTCATTAAACCTTGAAATGAAACCTAATCTTTCACTTTCTTTACGTAATGATTTAACTTATAAATCACTAAAAATATTAAACATATTATAGCTTTGATTGGTTAATTGTATAATCATATCTAACCTAAACACTTTAGCCTCCCCTCTATGTCTGTTGAACAATATTCTAATACTAGATCTCTTAAGAAGAGTATTTGCTTATTCTCTTTTTTATTGGAGTTGATATAAAGCCACGTAATATCTTTTTTAACTGGTTTGAGGTTGGGCAAGTTACATAAACGATAGTCACCTGAAACTAATTTTTTCGCCAATAACCTAGAGGATTCAAGCCCAACCCCTAACCCATTATCTACTGAAGACAAAAGTTGTGCAGCTCTGGTAAACGTTAGGGTTTTCTGGGGTGTATAGGTAATATCATTATACGCGAACCATTCCTTCCAACTAATCCTGCTGAAATCATGATGAAAAAGGAACATCTTATACAAATCATCAATAGAATTAATTTGGTCATATATCGTTTTATGACAAAAGGGAAAGTAATAATCAGGTCCCAGATAAAGCGTATTTTTAGCTTGTTTTTCGGTTTCATCTAGGATGATGGCAAGGTCATATTGACTGTAAGTGTTATAGGAAAATTGTTCGTTAGATTCAATGCGTATATTTTGAAAGCCCTCTGCAATAATTTTGAACATAAATGGCGATAACAGCTCTGACGCTATACCAGGAGGGCAAAAAATAGAAATCGTATCATTCTGTTTGGTAATGTGCTGAATGCCCTTTTCGATCTCATTGATTCCAGCCTTAACATATTCTAGCAACTCAACGCCTGAAGGTGTTAGCTCCACCGCGTTTGTTTTGCGATGAAATAATAATACACCCAAAAGATCCTCTAGTTTTTTAATGGATTGACTGACCGCACTGGTTGTTAAGCAAAGCTTTTCACCAGCAGCTTTAAAGGATTGTTGCTCAGCAGATGCTAAAAACACATTAAATAAATTCAAGGGAATATTAACCATCATCATCCTGTTTAAGTTCTGCTTCACCAAGGTTTAGTTTTTATAGATTGAGGACAATTCTATCAACGATATGATGAACATATCAACTCACTATAAGGATATGAACATGAAAATTGATCTTAATAACAAAGTTGCTTTGGTTACCGGTGCGGCCCAAGGTATAGGTTTCGAAACTGCTAAAACATTATGCCAAGCAGGTGCTCAGGTCATTATCAGTGATATAAATAAAGCTGCTGGTGAAGAAGCCGTAAAAAAACTTCAACAAGAAAATTATAATGCAAGATTTATCTATTGTGATGTTTCTTCTGATACAGACACAACGAGCCTTATTGATAATATTATTAAACAAGATAAGTCTTTAGATATTCTGGTTAATAACGCTGGAATTATTTGTACTGGTGATATTATTGATGTTTCTGTCAGTGAATGGGAAAAACTATTTGATATTAATGTAAAAAGTGTCTTTATGTTAACAAAAAAAACCCTTCCTCACATGATGAAAAATAAATGGGGCAGAATTATTAATATTTCTTCAGTCGCTGGAGAAGTTGGCGGTGGTTTTCTGGGCAATACTTGTTATGGAGCTACCAAAGGCGCTATCATGTCTTTCAGCAAAGGCATCGCCAGAGAAGCTGGTCCATATAATATAACAACCAATACGATTTGCCCTGGCATGACTGGCACTTCAATTATTAGCGAAAATATGGATCAAGAAATTTACAAAAAAGCTATAGAATCTATTCCGCTTAGACAGCATGCTTTTCCACAAGACATCGCCAATGGAATTTTATTTTTAGCTTCTGATTTGGCGAATTATGTGAATGGTGTGACCTTCAATATTGATGGTGGTTTGGTTCGTTATTAATAAATAAGAAAAAGGTATATTCAAATGAAAAAACATATTCATCAATTTTCTGGTATTAACTCTTTAATGGCGGGTGTATTTGAAGGGTTATTTCCTATCTCTGAAATTAAAAAACATGGTGATTTTGGCTTGGGCTGCTCTGACGGGTTAGCGGGTGAAGTCATTATCGATTGCTGTCACTTTTATGAAGCAAAAAGCGATACACCATTAAGAGATATGTCAGACCAAGAGCATATGCCTTTTGCTCAGATTACGACCTTTAATCCCGATAAAATCGTCAATTTTACGGATATTAACAAAAGTAATCTTTATAACGAGCTTGCCAAATATACCCTTTTGGACAATGTCTTCGTTGCGGTTAAAATTGAAGGTATTTTTGATAAAATGCAAATCAGAAGACCAAAAAACCACAACAAAGCCTACAAAACAGCTCTTGAAGTTTCGCAAGATCAAGTGGTCGATCATTTCGAAAATAAAGAAGGTTCTTTGATCGGCTTTTGGACGCCTGAATTTTTTCAAAATATTTCTGTTGCAGGGTTTCATTTGCATTTTATTAACACAGAAAAGACTTTGGGCGGGCATATGATGGATTTTTCAATCTCTCAAGGTACTTTGTCTTATGAAGTTAAACAGTCCTTAGATATCAAACTTTCTGATAAAGAATCCTATTTGAAACAAGACTTAAAAATTAAAGATATGGATCAAATCATTAAACAAGTAGAAAACTAAAAACCAATCAAAAAAAATCAATCCCACAAGCTGATTGTGGGATTAAAAGCAAAATTACGTTGATTATAATTCACACCATAAACGCATGAGATTATGATACACATTCGTTAATTCTAGGATCTGTGGGTCATTATCATTCATCCTGGTACGTAACTTAATGATTGTCATATCCAGATCAAACAACACTTTTCGTTTGTCCGCCTCTTTAATCATAGATTGCGTCCAAAAAAAAGATGCCCAACGACTGCCTTTGGTAATCTTACTGACAGAATGAAGATTATACGTGGGATAAACAATCATATCCCCTGCAGGCAGTTTAATTGCCTGAGCCCCGCTGTGATCGTGAATGATTAACTCTCCACCCTCATATTCTTCGGGATCGTTTAAAAATAACGTTGATGACACGTCCGTTCGAATACGCATATTTGTTCCTGGAATAGGACGCAACGCATTATCAACATGATCGGGGAACTCCATCCCCGTATCATATCGATTAAACAAAGGAGGCACCACACGATACGGCATCACCGCTGAGTTAAAAATCGGGTTGCGCCCTAATGCTTTCAGAACTATTTCTCCTAATTCTTTACTTTCAGGAGAAGACTGATCAATTTGCACATTTTTCTTTACCTGCATTGATTGTTCGCCTGCGGTGACTTTTCCATCAACAAAAGTCGCTTTGGCAAATACAGAACGCACATAGGATAATTCTTCTGAGTTTAAAACCTCTGGAATATGAATAATCATGTTTCAATCTTGCTCCCCCTGATTGCATTATATATCGCTAAATTATTGCAACATATTTAAACTAAATAAAAATGCTCTGCCTGTAGACGGCGTAACGCGATTCCCAAACAAAGAATCGTAATTCAAGCGATTAGTAATATTGTAAATATTAAATGCAACTTTCCAATGTTCGTCAAATTGATGGGAAAGCATCGCATCAATACTGACATTCGCAGGGGCTTTTGCGTTATTCGTATTGTTTAACCAAACATTGCCTCGCCAAGTCACCCCACCGCCAACAGTCAAATTATAAGGTGTGTCTGGCATAATCTTATATGTCGTCCACAAATTCCCTTGTTGTGTTGGGACATACTGAACACGATTACCTTTAGCACCCGCAGTTTGAGAAGATTTTACATCACTATGATAAGCAGCAAATCCACCGTAAACATCCCAGTTTTTCAATACATTACCAGAGATCCCCAACTCGATTCCTTCATTTCGAACCGTATCTCCTGAGCTGGTAACATCACCAGAAATTGGATCACTGACAATTTGATTACTTTTATCCAATCGGAATAAAGCTGCGGTTATGCCAACACGCTGATTAAGTAGGCTCCATTTACCCCCCAACTCGTATAAACGACTACGTTCAGGTTTCATTCCCCCTTGATTATCACGCATAGGCGCATATGAATTTGTCAAATACATCCCCAAAGGCGTCGTAGACATCGCCCATGTAAAATAATACATTTGATTTTCTGTTGGATTAAACATCAGACTGACCGTTGGATTTACGATATTATTTGTCGTTTCCATATTATTGGCACCCCACATGCCGGCGCCCCCTTCTGTACCATATTTGGCATTCCAGTTATCATAACGCACACCGCCTTTAATTGACCATTGCTCTGTCATCCAAAACTGATCGTAAATAAAGACACCAACATCACGTGTATGTCCTTTTCTTAACACTGGATCGCCAGAAGTTGCCTTTGGATCTCCTGGTAAAATTGAAATTGGATAATTAATATTCGGCGTTGGATTAACCAAGCTATTATTCGGTAATGGGGATGAAAATTGTCCATATGCCCTATTTTCACTGGCATAAGAAAAATCAACCCCAGCAATAAGCTGATGCTTTATGCCCCATGTATGGAAATTCGCAACTGTGGATAATACATTTTGAAACGACCATGTGCGCTGACGATAAGGGGATGGACCTGCTGTTGAAATAATCGCATCTTGCGGACGACCGGAGAAATATGGTCTCACACAATTTGCAGCCTGACATTGTGGGCGTGTCACAGAGAATTCACGACGATAATTTCCATAACGTGTATCATTATGAATTACAATATCTGGGGTTACATCATATTTTAAGCGTCCCGTTAATTGATGGTCTTGTGTTTGATCACTGTCCATCTTATTTCCGTACCAATTACCCCTTCTGATACCATATTCAGTAATAGGTCTTGCAATACTGGTGCCTGGCTTGGTTACAACGGGAACGCCGTAATCTGGAATACGATCATCTTGTTGGTATACATATTGAACAACGTAACTAAGTTTTTTACCAAGACCAAAAGCAATCGAAGGTGCTAATCCCCAATGATGAGAATAGATGTAATCCCTACCTACTGCATTATTACTATTCCCTACACCAATAATACGGGCGGCTATTGAATCTGTGATTTTTTTATTGATATCAACCGTACCACGGTAATAATCACCATTTCCTCCTGTAAAATTAACATCATAACGATCTTTTAGAATAGGTTTTTTAGTAACAACGTTAATCGCCCCACCAGTGGTGCCGTTCCCAAAGACAGAAGAAGAAGGGCCTTTAATAACAACTACGCTCTCATAGTTAAAACTATCTCTGGTATAAACACCAAAATCTCTTAACCCGTCCTCGTAGATGTCATTTTGTGCTGGGAACCCTCTGATGAGAAACTGGTTTCCTGACATTCCTCCTCGTCCCTCACCAACGGATGAGGTAACACCGGGAACATTCTTTAATGCTTCTTCGAGTGATTTGACATTTTGCTCTTGCAAAATCTTTTGTGGCACAACGTTAATATTTTGTGGAGTATGCATCACATCTTGTGGCATCAAATCAACCCCAGTTTCATGAGTTAAAATATTTGATGTTTTTTTTCCACGGACAAGAATGTGTTCATTTGTTGTAGAATTACCAGATTTTTCAGCAACACTCTCTTGTTTTTCGACCTCTTTTCCCTCTTTTAGATTGATATCTGTTTCCTGCGCAAAGGCAGGGCTATTCATCAATCCGACCATTACCGTTGCCAAAGAAATGGGCTGAACAATCCTTTTTATACCAACTTTTTCCATACGCTGCTACTCTTCATAATATTAAGAATGATTATTATTACCTTATGTTATTAAGAATTATTATCAATAACATCCTGGAAACACAACCATCACATATACATAATATGAAAAAAGTGATTTTTTTATCACACAAAATTTTCATCTTCGTAACTATTTTGATGAATTATAAAATAAATAACTATTTTTACGTAACCCTAAGTAAATATATTTCAAAATAAAATATCAAAAATATTCAAGCATTAAGAGGTTACTGTGTAGTTTAAAATAGCAGATATAAGACACCGTAAAGTAAAGAAATATGACAATATTTTATTTGTTTTTAATTGTATTTTATGAGGGTTGTTTGTACCATCTTTCGTGATAGATATTCTTCAAGGAAATATCTCACAAATCTTTTGACCATTTTGTTTATTGTGCTTATTGGTCCCTATCAACTTCCTCAATTTCATCAAATGGTGCAAGATATTACTAAATTGGTTAGTTTAAAAAAGCTCCACAAGCTCTTATTTACAACTCTAATAGCATTATATCAGCAATCATTGAAACTAATGATGATGAATAGATTTGGTTTGTGATCGATCATGAGCTTGGTTATCATGTAACGGATCATTCGAATGGTTTGAAACATTTTTTACAACTTCCTGGACATCTCATTCATTTCCCAGGCAAAGCTTATTCTCGCGGTAGAGAGTTAACTTGCGATCGTGTTGGTGTTTTTGTCGCTTAAAACATCTCTACATCCCGTTCTGCTTTGCAAATGCTGGTTTGTGGTAGTTCAAAATTGAATAACCAGATGCTGCGGGATATATTCTACATATTTTTTCTTTTGTCCTCGCCTAGCAAAACGTGTTGAAGCAGTCTCGATTTGGTATGTATGTAATTTCAAAGATTTAGCTATAAAATAATCTTAAATTCTCCTTATTCTTTTATA
The DNA here is from genome assembly GCF_947179015.1 of Commensalibacter communis. GTDB lineage: Bacteria > Pseudomonadota > Alphaproteobacteria > Acetobacterales > Acetobacteraceae > Commensalibacter > Commensalibacter communis. The sequence continues at coordinate 243,784 of NZ_CAMXCM010000003.1, read as the reverse complement.
AAACATATATATTCTGACGAAACGATGTAATATCCTTTTACATAAAATATATACATTAGAAAATTTCGAAAATAAGGAAAAAATGATGAATTACTGGTTAGTTAAATCAGAACCTGATGCATATTCGTGGCAAGAACAATTGAAAAATAACATAGAACCCTGGACAGGCATTCGAAATCATCAAGCCAAAAAAAATCTTCAATCTATGAAAGCAGGTGATTTAGCCTTTTTTTACCATTCCAATGTGGGCAAAGAGATTGTAGGAATTGTCCGTATCGTTAAAGAATTTTATCCAGACCCCACCGACCCAGATCATAAATGGTGCTGCGTCGATGTCCAAACAGTATGCACTGTTCCAGTTCCCGTCACATTAAAACAAATTAAAACAATCCCAGAATTACAAGAAATTAGCCTGATTAAACAATCTCGTTTATCAGTCATGTCCATCACACCTGAGCATTGGCAATTACTCTGTCAATTAGGGCAAGTTTCAAGTCAAGATATAGACAAATAAAAACGTTTATATTTTATTCAACACGTATTATATAATAAATAAGTTTAATCATTTCATTGGAATTTTTTATGGCTATAAACGAAACATCAATCCCTGACTATATTCATCTTTATCAACATGATTTACCAAATGATCTGGATTTGGGATCAATCGTGGCTATTGATACAGAAGCTATGGGTTTGAAACATTATCGTGATCGTTTATGCTTAGTGCAAATCTCCAGCGGAGATGGTCAAGTTCATCTGGTACAATTCATCCCAGAACATCTTGGCGGAAAAGGATTTTCAGCCTGCCCAAACCTTAAAAAACTTTTAGGTTCTTCGGCGGTTACAAAAATAATGCATTTTGCCAGATTCGATGTAGGTATTTTACAACATTCGTTGAATATTAAACTACAATCTGTCATTTGCACAAAAATCGCTGCAAAATTGGTAAGAACATTTACTGATAAACATGGTTTAGCTGCGTTATGTAGAGATATTTTAAAAATCGAACTTTGCAAACAACAACAAAGCTCTGATTGGGGGGCATTAACCCTTACCACTGAACAACTTGTTTATGCTGCATCTGATGTCTTATATTTACATCAATTATGGACTGCTTTAAAAGAGCTTTTGATCCGTGAAAATCGTCTAGAACTTGCGCAATCTTGTTTTTCTTTCTTATCAACCCGTGCTGACTTAGATATTTTGGGGTATGAAGAGCCTGACATTTTCCAACATCGCAGTTATTAGTAAAGTTATATTTGATCGCAATTCATAATCGTTTTATATAATAACCTTCATGTTCGACCCATTATTTTTTAAGTGCAAAAATAAATGACTTCTATCACTGATAATGATATTCATATTGCTTGCGAAACTTTGCTTGTTGAAAAACAAGGAATTCAAGAGCTTATAACTTCATTGCAGAATGATAATAATTTATCAGCAGCATTTAATCAAACTATCGAAAAAATTTCTACATTACAAGGACGCGTTGTCCTAACTGGGATTGGAAAATCAGGACATATTGCCAAAAAAGTACAAGCTACCCTTGCGTCTACGGGAACGGCTTCTTTTTTTGTTCATCCTGCTGAGGCTGCCCATGGTGATTTAGGAATGATTCAACCTGGTGACGTTGTCCTTGCCATTTCTGCTTCTGGTGAAACTGCAGAACTGGCCAGTATAATTTCACATACTAAAAGATTTGGGATTTTTTTGATTGCAATTTCCACTAATGCCCAATCAACCCTTGCTCGAGCAGCGAATATTTCGATGACTTTGCCAAAATCTAAAGAAGCATGTCCATATGGATTGGCACCAACGACGAGTACAATCATGCAATTGGCACTTGGAGATGCGTTGGCAATTACGCTATTAAAAAAACGTGATTTTTCTGCGTCCGATTTTGGGATATATCATCCAGGTGGACGTTTAGGCAGTAAATTAAAGGCTGTGCGTGATCTTATGCACACAAACCAAGAAATTCCTTTGGGATCACCTGATATGCCCATTCTTGAAGCTATTATGGAAATGACAAGAAAAGCATTAGGGTGTATTGGTATTGTCACTACCGAAGGATTACTAGTTGGCTTAATTACAGACGGCGATTTACGAAGAACATTAGATAAAGATATCCGTAAATTGACCGCTAAAGATGTTATGAATACTAATCCTATGACTGTTCAAGAAGATATATTGGCCGCAGAAGCTTTGAGATTAATGAATAATAATCAACATCCAATAACCTGCTTATTTGTTACCAACCAACAGCATCAACCCATTGGTGTCTTACACATTCACGATCTTTTACGTGCAGGAATAGCATGACCGAAAAGAAACAAGATCAACCAAATTCATCCGCACAAATTGAAAGAACCGACTTTCAAGAAAAGCAAAAATATTTAAAACAGCGTGCGAATACTGTCGTTACCAGACGACAAGTGCCAAATGAAAAAGACATTCTACGACGTAAGAAACTTATCAAATGGACTAAATGGGTATTGCCTGCTCTTGCTTTATTATTGCTGGGATCTATTGCCGCATGGCCAGAAATCGATCGTTTCATCAACACCAATAAGGCCGTTGTCAACGAATTATCACGAATCAAAGTCGAAAGTGGAACGATGGTTGGCGCTACTTTTCATGGTGTCGATTCCTCTGATAGACCCTATACTATTACCTCTAGTAAAGTAATTCAAAATTCAAATAACAGTAATATGATTCGTCTTGCTTATCCAAAGGCAGATATTTTATTACAAAATAATGATTGGATTATGGTTACAGCCAATAATGGTATTTATATGCAACATGAGCAAGATTTAAATTTATATAAGAATGTTGTGCTATATCGTGACGATGGTTTATTTATGTATAGCGATATTGCTGATGTCGCTTTAAAACAATCTGTAATTACCGCAAATGACTGGATACATGCGGAAGGACCTTTCGGTCAATTAGATGCACAGGCATATTTTTTAGATATGCATACTAACATTGCTCAATTTAAAGGGCCTGGACGCCTTATTTTAAATGATGACAAGAATTCCTCTCCTCCTTCGCAACCTTCTAAAACGTCGGAATAATCCCCATGAATATGAAACGCTCTTTATTTTTGACTTTTACATCTTTGATGGGTGTGGGATTATTTAATCTCTCCCCTGTATTGGCTCAAAATATTGATTTATCCCATGGGGGGCAAATTACAGTGACTGCTCTGGGTGGATTTGATTGGGATCAAAATAATAAATCTGTCACCGCCTATGACCAAGCCAAAGCCGTCAGGGGAAATGTCACCGTTACAGCCGATCGTTTGGTCGCTTTATATCGCAAAAAAGCAGGATCAGATGATAATACACAGCCCAAACCCGAAGAGAATGCTGGACAAAAAAATGGTGGAGATATTACTAAAAATGATTCTGGTTCGAATGAAATTTATCGTTTAAATGCGTATGGCCATGTACATATTTATACAAATACAGATCAGGCATGGGGGGACAAAGCCGTTTATGATATCGACCAAGCAACATTGGTATTAACAGGTAAAAATCTCAAACTGACAACACCTCAGAATTTAATGACTGCCAAAGATGCTATGGAATATCACTCTCAAACTCGTATGTCTGTTGGACGTGGTGACGCATCGGTAACAAATCTGAAAGATGGTCGTCGTATCACTGCTGACGTATTGGTAGGATACAGCAAACCCACTGATGAAAAAGATCCAAAGGCAAAAAGCACACCCGCAAACACACCCGCTAATAATAATGATGACATGACCCGATCTAGTAAACTTGAAAAGGTCAATGCTTTTGGCAATGTTGTCGTCAGAACGCAAACTGAAACGGTTCGTGGCGATCGTGGTGTCTATGTACCAGATACAGGCATTGCACGTGTCGTTGGCAATGTCCACATTACCAGAGGTGCGAATCAGCTAAACGGTAATGGCGCAATTATCAATATGAAAACAGGAATTGCTCATATGACAGAATCCCCCGGACGTCGTGTTCAAGGATTAGTGGTTCCTAATGAATCCAATAATCAGCCCAAATAATCAAGATTTACGTTACTGCTTTTATACAAGGTACTTACCCATTATGAATAATGTTGCTAGCCAACCAATCAGTCCTGTTCATCCATCAGAAAATAATGAAGGATTAGTTGCCACTAAAATTGGTAAAACCTATAAAAAGCGTTCTGTCGTTCAAGATGTGTCCTTGCGCGTTCATCGTGGCGAAGCTGTTGGTTTACTTGGACCAAATGGTGCGGGTAAAACAACCAGCTTTTATATGATTGTTGGTCTTGTTCAGCCTGATACAGGCTCTATCAAACTTGATGGTGCGGATATTACTAAATTACCAATGTATCGTCGGGCTCGTCTGGGTATAGGATATCTTCCTCAAGAAGCCAGCATTTTCCGTGGGTTGAATGTTGAACAAAATATTATGGCTGTTTTAGAAGTCGTTGAGCCCGACTATTTAAAAAGACAAGAAACCCTTGACGGATTACTAGCTGAATTTGGTATCAGTCATTTACGTCGTTCCCCTTCTCTATCTTTGTCTGGTGGCGAGCGTCGTCGTTTGGAAATTGCCAGAGCATTGGCCAGTGATCCGAACTATATTTTGCTGGATGAGCCGTTGGCTGGGATTGATCCAATTGCGGTAGGGGAAATTCGTGACTTGGTTTCACATCTGAAAGATCGTGGTATTGGTGTGCTGATTACAGACCATAACGTTAGAGAAACGTTAGAGATTATTGACCGTGCCTATATTATGAATAGTGGACAACTGCTAATGGAAGGGATTCCTTCTGAAGTAGTTGCCCATGAAGACGTACGCCGTGTTTACCTAGGTGAAAAATTCTCGATGTAGCAACAATAACTAACTTTATCTATTTTTAATAAGGTTAGTTATCTTATAAATCATCAATCGCTTCATTCATTTCTTACTGTGTAACTTTGTTTTATTCTACAACTTTTATTTATTATCGTCTTCTAATCGAAAATACTAAAAGACATCTGTTGCTCGACAAATGTTTTGTGTTAGCAACTGATTCATCGAAACATGGATGTACAAAAACCATTATGGTTATGTAGGTATAGTTGAACAACAAGATATAACAATAATAAATATCAATTATTTATATCCTTATTGCCCTAGCCCTAAAAATCTTAAGCGCTACATTCTAAACCTCAGTAGCTCTCTGTAAGGTTATAATGTCTGCCATGAGTGTCGAAATAATACGGATATCAGATATTTAATATTGCTTTGAACATAGTTATCTTTTGTCTTTACTTTACCTTAGAAAAAGATCTGCTATATCTCTTTCTCATCATGACATATTGACAAAGTAAGTTTCTAGTTCCTTATGAATTTTCAACAAAAGCTCGATCAATTCCTTATAACACCACCCTCCATCCCCGACTTACGGGGATGGAAACGATTTTGTGTAGAATTCCTTTTCTTTGGGATTAAAGAAGCACGTTCTTGCTTATTTGTAGGACTGTTTTTTCTTTCAATCTTCATTGTCCCCAAAAGTGGTATTTGGATCATTCCACGTTATGATGCGTTGCTGATTATTGCGATCACCATTCAATTATGGATGGTTTTTACAAAACTGGAAACTTGGGATGAGCTCAAAGCAGTAATGTTGTTTCATATTGTCGGTTTTGCCTTAGAAGTCTTTAAAACATCTGCGAATATTCATTCGTGGAGTTATCCTGATTTTGCATATACAAAATTTCTCAATGTCCCTTTATTCTCTGGATTTATGTATGCAGCGATTGGCAGTTATATTATCCAAGCGTGGCGGTTACTTGACGTAAAAATCTATCATCATCCTCCATACATATTTGCTGTTATTATTTCTTTGCTAATCTATATCAACTTTTTCACGCATCATTTCTTAGGAGACTATCGTTGGTATATTGCAGCAACAGTCCTTGGTTTATACGCAAGAACCACCGTAATCTTTACCCCTTATGATCGGGAACGGAAAATGCCTCTGTTATTAGCCTTTATATTAATTGGCTTTTTCATCTGGTTGGCAGAGAATATCAGTACTTTCTTTGGAATTTGGAAGTATCCCAACCAAATCACGTCATGGTCGATGGTACATACGGGGAAATGGAGTTCTTGGGCATTACTGGTCATCATGACATTTACAATTACCGTCTTTTTAAAACATATCAAAAAGACCGTTTACGTGCCGCAGTAGCCTTTAAAAATCAAAACGGACTATATCATTTTTTAAAAGTAAAATCCAATATAAATCGTTGATTTTAAAATATATTCAAACCAATTTAAATTCAATATTGCGTAAAAACAAAGAGACCATTAACCTAGTTCCATAAGATACATCCGTATAAATAAGAAAAAATGGAGAGTATGAATGAAGATATCAATTTTTGGAAAAAAAATAGAAATCCCTGAATGGTTCCGTGAAAAAATTGAAGATACCATAGAAAAAACAACCCAAAAATATTTTGATAACATCATCGACGTTTCTGTAACGTTTAACAAATTACCTTCTTCTTATACCTGTCAAATTCATGTGCATGCTTCCCGAGATTTATCTATTCGCAGTGAAGGTACAGCCACAGAAGTTCAAGCAGCCTTTGAAAGTGCTATTCAACATATTACCAAACGATTACGTCGATATAAAAGTCGTTTATTGAGTCGTCGTGGTGAAAAAGCTGCTTACAATCAATTTGTAGAAGGTCGTCAATATATTATTCGTCCGGATCAGGACGTAGAAGAACAAGAAAGCACCCATCAAGAACAGCTTGAACAAGCAATCAAAGAACGTATTATCACTGAAAAAGCCACTGAAATTGATAATCTTACTGTTTATGAAGCAATCATGCATCTTGATCTATCAGAACGCCCAGTATTGATGTTTAAGAACTCTGAAAATAATCGTATCAACGTTGTCTATCGTCATATTGATGGACAAGTTATTTGGCTTGATTCTGGAATAAACCAGTAACTTAAAGAAAAAGGAGGACATGAAATCCTCCTTTTTTAAATGATTTGATTGTTTTAATTTAATTTACGAAACTTGGCATCATTTCGTGCTGGACAATGGCTGCAAATGCTGTCTTGGCATTGTCTGCAACCGCCATGGGTGTGCCATCAGCTGCATGGATTGCAAAAACCTCTTCACCATTAATGATGACTATTTTTACATAGGCCATTTGGCTGACTCCTAATGCTTTAAGCTGCCCCTCGGTCAAATCACGAATATCTACGTTATTGTCATCTTCTTTGGTTGCAATCAACTTGGTTTTATCATTTGCCGTTTGATCACTCATGTTCATGATCCTTTTCATCAATGATATTGAAACTATTCTCAACCTATAGTCTAATCCAGTAGAATAATTTTATCTATCTTTTTCAATTGTCTGGATATTTCTTTCCAAACCAGAACGCTCTGAACGACTCCCGTCGGTGAAATTTCCTTTATACGCAGGAACTTTAGGCGCTGTCTTTTTACGAGCAGCTGAATTTTGTATGATTTCAATCCGTCGAACTTTCATTTCTGGTTGCGGACGACGAATATCAATATGCAATAATCCATTATCAAGCCAAGCACTTTCTACTTCTATCCCCTCTGCTAGCACAAAGGCGCGTTGAAATTGTCGTGCTGCGATCCCTCGATATAAAAATACGCGTTCTTGTGTCGTATCTTCACATTGCCTTCCTCGTATGACGAGCTGGTTATCTTCTTGGGTGATTTGCAAATCTTCCATCATAAAACCAGCAACCGCCAACGTGATACGCAGACTTGAAGAATCAAGTTGTTCAATATTATACGGCGGATATCCATCTGATGTGGATTTAGCCGCACGTTCCAAAATTTGTTCCAAATGGTCAAAGCCCAGGAACATAGGCGACGTAAAAAGCCTTCCTGACATGAAAAGCCTCCTCCTTTTTTATGAGCGAGACATAACGAAATAAGCCCACAATGGCACTTACTATTATCTATAATATGAGAAAAATACTGAAATATGCAAGTATATCCTGTAAAATTATGATTTATCATCACGACAAAATATTGTAATATCAGCGCTATATTCTATATAAAAACTTAACAAACATCAATTATAACGGCATAAAATCAAACATGAATACCGAACCAAATACACCTGAAATTCTACCTATTTTAGTAGCAACCGACCCTTTTTTACGTAAAAAAGCAAGATTGGTAGAACAAAAAGACCTTGAAGAGGTCAGAAAAATTATACCGATCATGTTTGATACCATGTATGATGCAAATGGAATTGGGCTTGCTGCACCCCAAGTCGGCATTGGCTTACGCTTCTTTATTATGGATCTTGCCAAACAAGAAGATGAAAAAGAACAATATGTTATTCTGAATCCTGAAATTATCGAAGAGTCAGAAGAATGCTCTGAAGCAAAAGAAGGCTGTCTGTCAGTTCCAGAACAATATTCAGAAGTCATTCGCCCAGAAAAAATCAAACTTCGCTATATGGATTTGGATGGAAAACAGCAAGAAATCGAGGCTGAAGAGTTACTGGCCAGATGTATTCAACATGAAACAGATCATTTGGACGGTGTGTTATTTATCGACCACATCTCTTCTTTGAAGCGCAATATGATTATGCGTAAAGTGGTAAAAGAACAAAGAAAACATCGTTAATTTCGACTATCTGTCTTTAGGAATATAAAATGCGTATAGCCTTTATGGGAACGCCTGATTTTGCGGTTCCTGCCCTGCATGCCTTACATCACGCAGGCCATGAAATTGTTGCTGTTTATTGTCAACCTGCTCGACCAGCGGGCAGAGGTCGAAAAATTCGCCCCTGTGCCGTGCAACAAGCAGCAGTGACTTTGAACATCCCAGTCTATGCGCCTTTGAAATTAAAAAAACAACCTGAAGAATTCGAACGATTTAACGCGTTAAATCTTGATGTGGCTGTGGTGGCTGCTTATGGTCTGATCCTGCCTGCTGAAATGTTGAATGCGCCCAGACTTGGTTGTTTAAATATTCATGCCAGTCTCTTACCTCGTTGGCGTGGTGCTTCCCCTATCCAAAGTGCAATCTGGGCTGGGGATCAGCAATCAGGGGTCAGCATCATGAAAATGGATATTGGGCTAGATACTGGGGATGTATATCTTGAAGGTGTTCTTCCTATTACACTTCAAACCACTGCACAGTCATTACATGATGATCTTTCTGCGTTAGGCGGAAAACTGATTGTGCAAACGTTGAGTAATCTCATTGATGATCCTTCATTAACACCAACACCACAATCGGAAGATGGCGTAATCTATGCGCGTCAATTAACTAAAGAAGATGGAAAAATTGACTGGTCTTTAAGCGCCAAAGAAATTGACCAACAAATACGTGCCTTAACGCCTTGGCCAGGCACTTATACAAACTTAGATGGCAATTTGCTTAAAATTACCAAAGCGATACTCAGCCAAGATAAAGGCTCAGCCACGGCAGGAACAGTCAATCAAACCTCAAATCGTCTTATAGTAACTTGTGGCGATCAACACACGATAGAGCTGTTAGAAGTTCAACTTGCTGGCAAAAAAGCCATGTCTGTGCAAGATTTCCTGAGAGGCTATACGATTAACTCTGGCACAGTTTTAGGGAAATAATGACAGTGGATATCCAAAGATGGGCCGTCAAAGTCGAATATGACGGCACAGAACTCGTTGGTTGGCAACGTCAAAAGAGTGGCTTATCCGTTCAACAAGTTCTTGAAGAAGCCGCAGAAAAACTGTGTAATAATCAATACAAAGTCAGCAGCATTACTGCTGGTCGCACGGATTCTGGTGTTCATGCTTTGGGACAAGTTGCCCATTTAGACTTTCCAGCACATCTGCCATTCAATGCAAAAAAAATATGTGATGGGTTAAACCATTATATGAAGCCCCACGCTATTGCCATTTTACAAGCTGCCCAAGTCGATTTAGAATGGAATGCACGTTTTACCGCAATACAACGTAAATATCGCTATATTATTCTTAATCGTCACAGCAGACCGGCGTTAAACACAAACTATGTTTGGCATGTCCGTAAAGTATTAGATGTCGGTAAAATGTACAGAGCAGCTCAACAATTATTGGGACTTCATGATTTTACGTCTTACCGAGCAACCGCTTGCCAAGCAAATTCCCCCATCCGCAAACTTGATCGCTTTGAGATTTATCAAAAAGATGATTTGATTTATTTCGAACCCGAAGCACGTTCTTTCTTGCATCATCAAGTAAGAAATATGGTTGGAACGCTTAAAATGATTGGCGAAGGATATTGGCCAGAAGAACAAGCCTATTCCATCCTGCAAGCAAAAGACCGCAGAGCTGCTGGCATAACAGCTCCTGCTACTGGATTGTTTTTGACTCAAGTGATCTATCCAATTGATCCGTTTATTGAATAAACCAAGTAGAAACCATTAACAAGGGCATCTTAATTTACCATAATATTATATTCAATTTTTGTCTTATAATCTCTTTATGTGTTCTATAAAATCATGATTATAGTCAGAATATATATAATATAAAATACATGTTAATATATAAAAAAGACTATAGCTTTTGGTACAGTTGTCTTTAAACCGTGTTTAATAATAACCCGATTTAACCAAAGGCTATATATTTCGCGTAAAATTTGACCTACGCCCGACCAAGACTCTGAAATATTAGATCTTTCCTCAAAAAGTAAACCAGCGATCATAAAAATCGCAACATACCCTACACTTAGAATCCAATCGCACCAATAAAAAACTGTTACCGTTTTTTTTCCAATTACCTTCTTTATTTAATAATATTGCACATAGATGAATAAAAACAGCTATTAATAATAAACAACAAAATTTATACAAAAAACTGCAATAAAAAATCTAATAGTAATTGTATTATTAAATAAAGAAAATATAAAAGATGTAACCAATAGAGACAATAAAAATACCAGCAACCCGCCAAAGCATAGCTCTTAAAACTGCATTTGAACTGTTAGGAAATTTATTAATCGCTTCAGATTTTCCTAATGCAAGCATAAGTATCCAGCGAAAAGTATTTTTCATGTTTATCCACATAATCTGAACCATCCTAGAAATAATACTATTACCACTTTTTAATAAATTATTGTTGAATTTATTTAAATAATTCACAATAACTTTTCAATTCAGAGACGTATTATTTATATAATCAAGTTCAATTGCGGTTGGAAACATTCAAAATAATCGATGATATAATTTAGTTACTGGGCAAGCTTAGCCTGTTCAATTTGTTGTTGTAATTCATGAGCTGCTTGCACCATATAAGAATAATTACATGCAACAAAGATACTATAAATGACCATGCTTGCTAGTATTAAACTGACGATAATCACAACTGATCTAGATGTTGTCGTTTGTAAGCCTACTTTAATAACAAACCAGCTTAGCCAAATGCTATAAGCCATATACAAAACGCTAGCAAATCCAAACAGAGCCATAAAAACATTAGGCAATCCAGCAAAGAATAACCCAGCAATAATGCAAAATAAGAAAAAGTCCAAAATCGGAACCCAAAAGCACCATAAAATTGCTACAGTCGTTTGCTTCCAATTTGCTTCGTTATTCCATAGGCTTGCGAAAAAATGAATAATCCCAACAGTAACGAGCAAACAGCAAATTTTAACCAAAAACATAGAAATGCTGATGGAAACCGCATGCATATCTTTGAATCGCATCATCAATATCGGTAACAAATTTACCGCCAGAGCCAATGCAATCCAAGGCGCCAAAGCACTTAAAACAGAATCAGAGCTATTCGAAAATTCGTGAATACCTTCACGTTTTCCTCTGCCTAACATAAACATTCCACGAATAGTGCTTTTCACTTTTGCCCTCTTGATCTTTTATGAATGAGATGATTGCTCAAATAGATTTTTTATGACGTTCAAGTAAATCTTACTTAACTGATGTAAATCATGGACAGATACAGATTCATTTACTTTATGCATGGTTTGCCCGACAAGACCGAATTCTGCAACCGCACAATATTGCGAAATAAATCGTGCATCGGAAGTGCCCCCACCAGTATCCAAACGTGGTTTGACTTCATTCACTGTATGAATAGCCTCACAAAGCGCTCTGACTTCATTCGCAGGTTCAGTTAAAAAAGCCTCTCCAGAAATAGCAACGTTTATTTTACAATGTATGGTAACGCGATGACACTGTGTCGCTATCCAGCCTTTTAATGCAGTGCCAGTATGTAAATTATTAAAACGTATATTGATATGTGCTGTGGCTGTGGCTGGAATTAGATTCGTAACAGTATTTCCAACATCAATAGAGGTGACTTGCACAGAAGAAGGCTGAAACCACTCATTCCCATTATCTAAAATAGGTTGTGTCAATGAGGTCAAAATGGTCATTAATTTATGAATAGGATTATCTGCTAAATGAGGATAGGCAACATGTCCTTGCGTTCCTTCAACTTCAATCACAGCATTCAAACTGCCTCGACGGCCAATTTTAATGACATCACCAAGAACTTGTGCAGAAGTTGGTTCACCCACTAGACAAAAATCAGGAATATGGTTATGTGCTTGCATCCATTCCAGCACTTTGAATGTACCGTTGATACCTGGTCCTTCTTCATCCCCTGTAATCAGAAAACTTAAAGAACCAGCAAATTTACTTTTCTGAGATAAGAAATCTTCCACAGCGGATACGAAAGCAGCGATGCCACCTTTCATATCACATGCACCACGACCATAGATAACATCGTCAATGATTTCAGCTGAAAAAGGATCATTGTCCCAATGACTTTTACCCTCAGGAACAACGTCTGTGTGTCCTGCAAAGCAAAAATGAGGATGGCCGTTACCATAACGTGCAAAAAAATTAAGAACTCGATCTTGACCTTCCCCATAAGGAAGATCAAAGATTTCAAATCCTAGTTTATTTAACCGTGCCTTTAAAACGTCTTGGGCACCTGCATCTTCTGGGGTAACCGATGGACAACGGATCAGTTCTTGTAATAACGAAACTGGATCGCTCATAATATAATTACCCCTAAATATTCTTTTAAAGAAATTAGCTTCTTAGCAAATCATTAATGGATGTTTTTGAACGAGTACGCTCATCAACACGTTTAATAATGACCGCACAAGCCAATCCTGGCAATGGGTTTCCTGTTTCGCTTGTTGCTTGTTTCGGAGGCAATGTGCCAGGAACGACAACAGAGTAAGCAGGAACACGTCCCATGAAAACTTCGCCAGTCGTACGATCAATAATCTTGGTTGACGCTCCCAAGAAAACACCCATAGACAACACACTGCCTTTTTCAACGACAACGCCTTCAGCAACTTCACAACGTGCACCGATAAAGCAATCATCTTCAATAATAACAGGGGCTGCTTGTAAAGGTTCCAATACGCCACCAATTCCAACGCCACCACTGATATGACAGTTTTTACCAATTTGAGCACAGCTGCCAATGGTTACCCAAGTATCGACCATTGTGCCACTATCAACATAAGCACCAACATTAACAAAACTTGGCATTAAAATAACATTAGGCGCAATAAAAGCAGAACGACGAACGATAGAACCAGGAACCGCACGAAAGCCTGCTTGTTTGAATTCAGCATCGCTCCAATTTGCAAATTTCAACGGAACTTTGTCATAAGCTGGAACACCAGCATCATTTTTCATGCCAACATTATCATATAAACGGAAAGACAATAAAACAGCTTTTTTCAACCATTCATTGATTGTCCAACCTGAGTTACCAGGAGTTGCCACCCGTAACTCACCAGAATCTAACATGGATAATGCTTTTTCAACAGCATCACGTGCTGAACCAGATGTTGCAGGGGAAATATTGGTGCGATCTTCCCATAATTTTTCAATTTCAACTTGTAACAATGAATGATCTGCCATTCTTTTCTTTCCCTATAATGTTAAAATAAAATATTTGAATAATTGTTAAGAATGATTAGGACGAATAATCGTACCAGATCCGCCTTCGGTAAACAGCTCTAATAAACATGCGTGGGGAACCCGACCATCCATAATCACCGCTGCTTGCGCCCCCGCTTTAACCGCTTCAAGACATGTTTCAATCTTTGGAATCATCCCACCGGTAATGACACCGTTGGCAATTGCTTCTTTGGCTTCTTCTTCGGTCAGTTCAGAAATTAAATTTCCGTCCTTATCCAAAACGCCAGGAACATCAGTCAACATAAATAATCGGGAAGCACGGACGGCACCAGCAATCGCACCGGCAGCAATATCCGCATTGATATTATAGGTCTGTCCTTGTTTATCCATACCAATCGGCGCAACAACGGGGATAAGACCTGAACCTGACAATGCGTATAAAACTCGTGGATCAATACGCACGGGTTGTCCAACCAATCCTAGATCAATTGTACGCTCTCTTTTGATCGAATCATCCCATACATGTTTCATCAATTTTTGAGCTTCGATTAGTCCACCATCTTTACCAGAAATTCCGACAGCCAAAGCCCCTGCTTGGTTAATCAATGTTGCGACTTGTTTATTCACAGTTCCAGCCAGAACCATTTCAATCACATCGATAATTGCAGCATTCGTAACACGCAATCCATCAACAAAAGTCGTTTCCACATCCATGCGCTCTAGCATCGCATTGATTTGTGGTCCACCACCATGCACGACAATTGGATTAATTCCGACTTGCTTTAACAAAGCAATATCATTCCCAAATGCGTTTGATAGTCCGTTATCGACCATCGCATGACCACCATATTTTACAACAATCGTATCACCTGTATAGCGTCGCAAATAAGGCAATGCACGGGCAAGCACACTGGCTTGTTCATGAGCCTCTTTGGCAGCCTTTTTTACAGAATCCAATGATTTTTGTTTGGTCATAATCTTAAAATCCTAATTATCGCGTAAGATTAAATTAATCTTGTATTAACCTTACTAGATCTGCTCTTAATTCTTCAATACCAATATTTTTCTGACTACTGGTTACTCGAATGAAAGGATAAGCAGCAGTATGCGTTTTCATGACTTCTGAAATTTCTTTTTGTTTTTTATCTAATTGTGCAGCAGATAATTGATCCGCCTTTGTCAAGACAATTTGAAACGTCACCGCAGCACGATCCAGCAAATCCATAATATTATGATCGCTTTGTTTCAACTCTATACGTGCATCCAATAATAGCATGACACGTAACAAAGTTGGCCTGCCACGTAAAAATGCAAACATCATTTTTTGCCAGTCACTTTTAACATCCTTAGATGCTTTGGCATACCCATAGCCTGGCATATCAACAAAAACTAACTTTTCGCCGATATTGAAGAAATTAAGTTGTTTCGTGCGACCTGGTTCAGAAGATGCCCTTGCCAACATTTTCCGACCAGTAAGGGCATTAATTAGACTAGACTTCCCAACGTTGGAACGCCCAGCAAACGCAACCTCTGGTAAGGTTGCTGGCTCTAATTGATTTAAACGCTGAGCACCAAAGAAGAATTTTGTCTCTTGAGCGAATAATACTCGCCCCGCTTCAACTAGTCTTTGATACTCTGCATCGTCAACAGATGGTGGTAATAATTCACCCACGGTCTATCCTTTAGCTGCTTTGGTTTTCGCTTTTTTCGCTTTGGCATCCATACGTTTTTGAATAACCAATTGCTGTAATGCTGTTAATGTGTTGTTCCAACTATAGTAAATTACCAAACCTGCTGGTTGTGTAGCCAAAACCACAGTGAAAATAATTGGCATGAATTGAAACATTCGTTTTTGAATAGGATCTAATACTGCAGGATTTAACTTTTGTTGCAAGAACATCGTTAATCCAAAAATTAACGGCCAAATACCAACATGTAAGAACGGAGAGATCGCAGCAGGATCAAAAGGCAATAATCCAAATAGGTTAAATATATTGGTTGGATCAGGTGCAGACAAATCACGTATCCAGCCAAAGAAAGGCGCATGACGCATTTCAATCGTGACATACAAATCTTTATACAAACACCAGAAAATTGGAATTTGAATTAAGATTGGTAAACATCCACTCGCAGGATTAACCCCTTGTTCTTTATAAAGACCCATCATCTGTTGATTCATCAATTGTTGGTCGTCTTTATACTTTTCGCGAATTTCTTTCATTTTAGGCTGTAATGCCTTCATTTTGCCCATTGAATGAAATTGCTTTGAAGCCAAAGGATAAAATACACCCTTAACAATCAAGGTAAAGGTCAACAATGCCAACCCAAAATTACCCCAAAAATTGTTCAACCAATCTAGGACAATGAAAATAGGATACGTCAAAAACGCAAACCAACCAAAATCAACCGCTTTCCAGAAATCAGGAATATGATATTCTTTTTCATATTGATTTAAAAGTTCGACAACTTTGGCGCCAGAGAACACATGTCCAAAAGTTGAAACCGTTTCGCCAGGGGCTGCAACCATTGGTTGACGTGATGTGAATCCAACTTGATAAGTTCCCTTTTCAACACCATCAGTATTAATATTTGCAGTTTGATCGGCATCTGGTGTAAAACCGTATACAACACTAACATTTTTATCTTGTTGTGGAACAATTGCTGTCAGCCAATATTTATCTGTAATCCCAGCCCATCCACCGGTTGTATTTTTGCTCCATGAAATATCAGAAGGGGCTTTTGAATCTTTACGGATGGTTTCATAAGAATATTGTTCAAGACGTTTATCAACAATACCAATAGGACCATCATGCACCAAATACCCGCTTAACTCTTTTGGAGTATATCCACGGCTGACACGACCGTAAAAAAATACAGAGACAGGTTTATCCGATGCGTTAATTACTTTTTGTTCAAATTTGAACATGTAATTTTTATCAATCGATATTGTTTTCTCAAACTTTACCCCTTGCCCATTATCCCATGTCATGGTGATAGGGTGCTCAGGGGTTAATTCTTTTTGATCTGTTTTCCAAACTGAATTAATATCTGGCAATTTAGTGGTATCATGTTCAGCATTCACCCAACCCGTCTGCACATAATTTGCATCTTTGGTTTTTGGAGCTGAAAGAACGCGTACCAAAGGCGAATCTTTTTGAATTGTTTCACGATAATTTTTTAAAACCAAATCATCTAACAAAGCCCCTTTGAGGTTCAAAGAGCCTTTAACCTGATTTGCGTTAATAGGGATTCTGATATCTGGTCCAGCTTCTGCAACAACTTGAGTTGATGACGATTCACCTTTTTGTGTTGTAAGCTTCGTTTGCTCTTGTTTAACTTGTTGTGTTGTATTGTGTGTTTCTTCTTTTTTAGGGGTAAAATACTCGAATGCAAAAAGAAGAACAACAGAAAGCAAAGTCGCCAGAAAAAAGCGCTTGTTATCCATTCAAAGCCAGCCAATCATTCATTGAATTTAAAAAAATATCGCTCTATTTTTTAGGAGGAACAGGATCTTCTCCACCCAAGTTCCAAGGATTACACCGCAAAATACGCCATCCACCCAACATGATTCCTTTGAATACACCATGGGTTTGAATAGCTTTTTGGGTATAATGACTACAAGATGGGTTAAAACGGCAATGATGCCCAAGTAATGGGCGTAACGTGAGCTGATAAATATAAATCAAACCAATGAATATTCGTTTCATTTACTTATTTAATGCGACCCCAGCTTTGCGTAAAGCCCAAGAAAAATCCTTAACAATTGCCTCATACGGTTTTTGATAGGTGTTTTTTCGCCCAATCATCACCATATCAATCCCTTGAAAAGCATTTTTTTGAGCTAGTTCTTGCATCACCCCCCGTAATCTTCTTTTAACACGATTACGAATGACAGCATTGCCAACTTTTTTAGTAACGGTAAACCCTACTCTACCTGCTTCGCTATCATTACGATGTAATAATTGCAAAATAACACTCGATGTAGGGACTTTCTGACCGTTTGCAGCTACATTCAAAAATTGTACCCGCTTTTTCAAACGCAAGACCGGCTGGAGCTTGTTACCTGTATCAGTCAACAACTTTACTCGCTTTAACGCCAAACCCTATTATGCAGATAGACGTTTACGTCCTTTTGATCTGCGATTAGCAATCACTTTGCGACCGCCAACAGTGGCCATACGTGCACGGAAACCATGACGATGTTTGCGAACAATTTTAGAAGGTTGATATGTACGCTTCACGAATTCTCTCCTTTAAAGCCACTGAGAATAAATTAACTCTTTAACAATATTCTCAGTTCTAAACAAATAATTATAGTCCTAAAGAGGTGGTTATAATCTGAATATATAAAATCGTCAATCTAAGTCCATAGGCAGAAATGCTTTTTTATGCTATTTACAAGAAAATAATTTGTTTTCCATAGGAATTTTCAAGGATGGCGACGACTCAACCCCCACCATTACAGAAGAAAACTATTTTTCCTTATGTTGCCAGCATCACATCAGGGATCATTTTATGTGTCCTAGCCTTCTCTTTATATGATGCGACCCTACCAACATGGTTTATCTTTATTTTTATGGGATTATATTGCACCTTAATCCTATTGTTTGCGATGAATTTTTATCAAAAAAAAATAACCAAAATCGAAGTAACTCAACAGCAGCAACTTTCTGTTCTCAGACACGATGTGAAGGGATTACTATCTCCTGCACTTTTAATGGCAGATCGTATCTTGTTAAATAAATTAGCTGATGAAAAAACCTTGCAATCTGCAGAATCTATTGCACAGTCAATTGAAAAAGTTGCTGATTATCTGAAAGAAACGAAAAAATAAACTTAACCCGTTAAGTCAAAACTTTGTTGCAATAACAAGTAAATTTCATCATCTGAAACGTTACCATTTAGCAAGACGCTGACCCAATGTTCTCGATTCATATGATAGGCGGGAAAAATATCAGGTTTTTGCTGTAAAAAATAAGAATATTCGGGATCGACTTTAACATTTAAAATGTCAATCCGATCTTCAGACTTTAAACCAAGCTTGATGCCTGAAACATTCATCAATAAGCCATACCATTTTCTATTTTTACAATGTCTTAATACAGCATAGTCAGGAAATTTGATCCATGGATAATCAGGAATAGTTCCAAAATGTTCTTTGGCATGTGCAAATAAATTTTGCCTATTCATGATTATCCATAAAGTCCAATTAATAAGAATCGTTTTGGATTAGCTCAATTTTGTAACCATCTGGATCTTCAACAAAAGCAATGATGGTCGTACCAAATTTTACAGGTCCTGGCTCTCTGGTTACTTTCCCACCAGATTTACGAACGGCTTCTACCACACTATTGATATCATCAACACCAAGCGCTAAGTGACCAAATCCTGTGCCCATATCATAAGGCACATCATGCCCCCAATTATAAGTCAATTCGATTTCAGCTTCGCCCGCTGCGTTATCATCAAAACCAACATAAATAAGTGTATACTTGCCTTCGGTCACCTCTTTACGACGAATTTCTCTCATACCAAGAGACTGATAAAAAGCTAAGCTTTTCTCTAAATTATGAACTCGAATCATTGTATGAAGATAAGTAGCCATTTTGTTTCTCTTTCATTTTAAATATTTTTGTTTAAAATTCTCTGGATGATAACTTAACAGAAATATCCCATTTTCATCAGCCAGACGGATTACTTCATCCTGCTGCACGATCAGCGTGCCACCAGCTTCAAAAGCGATCCCTCTTAATCCAGATTCACACGCTCCGATTACCGTGCGTGGTCCAATTGTCGGCATATCCGCCCGTCTTTCTTGATCAGGTTTTACTTGTTTAACTAAAATAGCACCTAGACCTGGCTGCTGACAATCCTTAGCTCTTTTAACCATAGAATCTGTGCCTTCCATTGCTTCTACAGCAATGACCAACCCATTTTGAACAATGCATCCTTGGCCAATATCCAATCGCCCTAACGCTTGATTAACTTCGATCCCCTTAGCAATATCTTGTAAGGCTTGAGTATCAGGTTTAATTTTTCCATACACACCTTCTATCACAGGATCTAAAAATTCATGCGCACCACGGACTTTGAATCCCTCTTCGTCGAATACACGAACCAATGCTGCCAATAAACCATCATCTCCTGCAAATAAAGCTTTCCCTATTCGAGCAAGGATTTTGGCTCCCTCTGCATCTGGGCGTAAATCACGCCAAGATGGTCGCTTAACAGGGCCAATTAAAACAATATCTTCACAATGATGCTCACGTAGTGCCGACAAAATCCGTCCAGCTGCTGCTAAACGAATATATTCATGTGGCCATTTTTCAATGATTTCTGGTTCAGCAAAATCTTGAAATCCAACAATAAAAACAGGACGTCCCATCGCAAAAACAGCCTCTGCAACCTTACCTGGCAAGGGTCCCCCACCAGCTAAGATTCCAACGGCTGCTTTCTTTTCAGTAAATTGATTTTGCATCTAAATGCTTATTTATCCTTCTTTTTCCGAAGAAGAAATCGAACGCCCCACTTTGACCAATCCACGGCGACTAGGTTGTTCAATAAAGTCAATAATTTGTTGGACTTTCTCAATATGACCGAATTTTTCTTTTACAATTTGTAATCGTTCTTCGAAAACACCATGCTGATCTTCGTCCCTAGGAAATAAATGACGATATACGTTTCTTAAAATATGAAGCTCTTCGTTAAGCACGCCATTACGTTTCAACCATATCCAGTGCATCCCAACTAAACGCGCACGATTTCCAAGAACACTACCATAAGGGATAACGTCAGATTCAACCCCAGTGACACCGCCAACTAACGCTGCTTTACCAATTCTGACAAATTGATGAATCGCCGCAGAACCCATTACGCGAGCATCATCATCGATTTGAACATGCCCACCTAAAACGACGTTATTCACAATAATAACGCGATCACCAAGATGACAATCATGTGCAATATGAGCATTCACCATCAGCAAACAATCAGATCCAACGATAGTCACCCCTTCACCTGATTCTGTTCCACGATGTATGGTAACTTGTTCTCGAACGATGGTTCTACTACCAATGACGCAACGTGTCGGTTCGCCTTTATATTTCAAATCCTGAGGGGCAAGACCAATCGTGCTAAAGGGATAATATATAGATTCTTTTCCAAGAACCGTATGACCATCTACAATAACATTTGCAATTAGCTTGACACCATCTTCAATCACAACATCAGGTCCCACAGAACACCAAGGACCGATATAAACTCCTCGACCTATTTTTGCCCCAGCAGCAATAACCGCAGATGGATGGATCTCACTATCACTCATAGTAGCGTTTACTGTATCTACCAGGATTTCCTCCATCTTTTTATATTATATATAAACGTCATAAATACTTTATTACAATTTCACAGAATAAAATAATGCTATTTAGCTATTAACCCATAATCATTGCACTAAACGTTGCTTCTGCAACAGATACACCATCTACTTTAGCAATACCGCGGAATTTCCATACATTCGCACGTTGGCGTTCTTTTTCAACATCAATATGTAATTGATCGCCAGGTCCAACGGGACGTCTGAATTTAGCATTATCAATTGTCATAAAATAGACAATCTTACCTTCAAACTCTGCCCCTAATGTTTTTACAACCAATACTGCAGCTGTCTGAGCCATCGCCTCGATGATTAAAACACCAGGCATTACTGGACGGCCAGGAAAATGCCCCTGAAAGAAATTCTCATTCACTGATACGTTTTTAATTCCTGTGGCAGATAATCCTTTTTTGACATTGACCATACGATCAATTAATAGAAATGGATATCGATGTGGAATAGCACTCATAATGCCTTCAATATCAATAACAGGAAGGTCAATAGCAGGATCTTGTGCTTCTGGTGAAACACCTGTTTTATTTGCGTCTATGTTCACTTTATTCAACCACTTATAAATTATATCAATCTTTTAATAGCTATCTTAGTTATACCGATTTTATCAAAATCATCAATTAACTTTTAATTATCTTCTTTACCTTTTGATGATTTTGCCATGCGCCTTAAAAAAGCAACATTTTTGAAAAATTCCTTGAACGGCATCGCGGGGCTACCAATCACATCTGATTTTGCCTCAACATCAGACATAACGCCACATTGCGCCCCTACTCTTGCATGGTCACCAATATGAATATGACCAATCAATCCTGCCTGAGCTGCAATGGTAACAAAATCGCCGAGCTGGGTTGAACCAGATATACCTGCCTGAGACACAACAATACAGCAACGCCCCATTTGCACATTATGTCCAATTTGAACTAAATTATCTAATCTGGATCCCTCACCAATGATGGTGTCTCGAACAGAACCTCTATCAATGGTCGAGTTAGCCCCAATTTCGACATCATTCTGAATCACAACCTTGCCAATTTGGGGGATGCTAACAAACCCTTTATCTCCAACTGCAAAACCAAATCCATCCTGACCAATTCTAGCACCTGAATATAACGTTACGCGATCACCAAGCACAGAGTGACTCAAAGAGACATGATTCCCAATGCGACAATATTCACCGATTTGGACACCCTGTTCAATTACAGAGTGAGCACCAATAATGCATTCTTTACCAATATGCACACCATTCATGATGACTGCAAAGGGTTGAACCTCTGCACTAGGGTCAATGACAGCATCAGGATGAATATAAGCAGTAGGATGTATTCCTGGCTTGGCTTTATTTTTGGGATAGAACAAAGTCGCAATCTTTGCCCATATCAAATACGGGTTGGACGTTACCAAAGCAGCACTTGTTTCTGGAACTTTATCAGCAAAAGCGGGGGCTACAATAACAAGCCCAGCCTTTGTCTCAGCCAATAATGGCAAATAACGCTTATTATCTAAAAAACTAATTTCTGCTGAAGTTGCAACCTGTAAGGGTGCAATTCCAGAAAATTTAACTTGGTTAACATTTTTACGAGGTGGTGTGAGTTGAGCACCTGTTTCCTTAACTAGATCGTCGATAGTATAAGGGCCTGTTTTTGAAAAAAAACGGCTGTCCCCAGGATGATGATTTTCTTGCTCTATACTCACGCGATACACCTTTATTTCTTACTATTATCCTGTTGTTCAGGAGCTTTTTTTACAACACTATTTGCTGCAGCTTTTGGAGACGCATCAGGATTGGCTGTTGTCGGCATAGAACCACTTTTAGCTAATTCCTCTGGGTCAACATCAGCTGCAGGAATAAATACAGAAGATAAATTCTTATTTAACTCTTTTGCAACCTCGTTACTGATATCCAGCTCGTTCACACTCAAAGCAACCTGTTCACGATGTAATACCAGATTCATATTGTGACTCTCAGCAACATTTTGAATTAATAAAATTAATTCACGCTCAACTTGACCAAATGCAACTTGTGCTGATTCTTGAATGATACGGCTGCGGTTACGAAAATCTTTTTGTGCATTCATGACGCGGGCTTGCAATTTACGTCCACGCTCTTGAAGTTGCGCATCCGTCATCGTTTTTGCTTTAGCTTGGATTTGTTGCTGTTCTGCTCTCCAAGCTTTTTGTTCTTTTTGAACATCTTTTTGCAACTGATCTCGACGTTCAACCAAAACTTTCTCTGCTTCACGAGCAGCAACCGATTGGCGCATAACATCTGGAACACTAATAACCCCAATAACCGCTGTTGGTGGCGTGTTAGATTTTGGTAAAGCCGCAGGTTTAGGAACAGGAGGCAATGGTAAAACAGCTTGAGGCTGATTTTGCATGTCGCCATCCTCGCCACCTTCATCAGCTGGCGTAGGTGCAGGTGCCATAACTCTTGGTGCTGCAGTATGTTTTACAGCTGCTTTTGGCGCCGTTGAAACAGGCTTAGGTTGACTATTTTTAGGAATAAACCAACCATTATTCGCATCTTCTGCATGTGCTGCTATGGTAAGGGATGGGACTAGAAAAGCCCCAGCAACAGCAATATATAATCCAAACTTATTAACCATTATTCATCCTTAAAATTGTTGTCCAAACCCAAACCGTACTAATTGAGTGCGATCATGCTTTTGCTTAACAACGGGATAACCAAAATCAACATTCAACAGCCCAAATGGACTTTTCCAAGAAACACCAGCACCTGTACTGACGCGGGGTGATAAACTGTCCCCATAAACACCGGTATATTTGTCACCATCATGTGCAGAGTTCGTATATCTATTCTTAACTCTTAAGCCGCCCAATGCACCCATATCAACAAAATAACGACCACTTAAGCCAAGATCCCTTGCTGCAGGCATCGGAAAATTAACTTGCGCAGAAGCCGTATACATAAAACGTCCACCCAAGAAATCTTCTTGGGTATGCGCCCTATTATCCCCTCTTTTAGGTATCCCGTGGCTTCGTGGACCAACACCACCATCATAGAAACCTCTTAGGTTATTACCACCCAAATAGAAGTTATCAATAATCATTGTATCGTCTTTATTGCCCCAATCAGCAATATAACCAGTACCCGCAGTTAAACTTAATGTCCAATCACGATTACCTGTTAAATCATCCAACGGGAAATAATGAGATGCATCTAATTTACCACGAACATACTTTGCATCACCACCAAGCCCCGCAAGATCACCGCCAACTTTAACCAATGTTCCAGTATGAGGATTGAAACGGGCGTCTCTGGTGTCATACGCAATGGTTGTGCTTAATTGAGATAATAAAGAATGTCCTTTTTGATCCAAAATATAATACGATGAATCATCCCAAATATCGTGGACACGACGATCAATAATCGAATAGGTCCATTGTTGAGACAACACATTATTAAAAGAATAGCCTAAACGAAATGAAGCCCCAAAACGATCTTCACCATAATTTTGATAGGTTTGATAACTGTTTTGAATATAAAATAGATCAATCCCTGCAACCATATTTTTATTCAAAAAGTAAGGGTCGGTTACAGATAAATTAACTTGCTTTGCATAATATGCAGCCGTTCCAGAAATTCCAGCATCAACACCAGTGCCTAGGAAGTTCCTTTGTCTTAAGCCAATATTTCCCAAAACACCTGAATCAGTAGAGTAACCACCACCTAGTGAGAATTCACCCGTTGGTTTCTCTTGAACATTGATCGCAACCACACGTTTATCAGCTGCAGATCCCTTAACTTGCTGAACTTTTACTTCTTTGAAATATCCCAAGTCATCAACTGCCATTTTCATGTATTTTTCAGTTGTATTGGTATACGGATCATTCTCAGCAGCAGGCAATTCACGACGAATCACATTGTCTTTGGTGACCGTATTGCCATTAATGTCAATACGTTCGACGTAAACTCGAGGGCCTTCCATTACATCAAATAAAAGATCAACTCTTTTCTTTTCTGGATTACGTGCAATTTCCGGACGAACCACTGCAAAAGGATGACCTTGAGACTGCAATGTTTCTTCAATGTTCTTAGCTACGTCTTCAATTTCCTTACCATCATAAAATTGACCTTTACGCATGGCGATCATTTCTCTAACTTTTTCAGGTTTCACCCCTTCTAAATTAGAACGTACATCCACTTTATTTAAACGATATTGTGGGCCTTCGCTCATGGTATATGTGATATAAAATGATTTGTGATCAGGTGACAATTCGCCTGTTGCATTAATCATTTTAAAATCAACAAACCCATTGCGGATATAGAAACGACGAATCAACTCGGCATCATATTTTACGCGTTCTGGGTTATATTCATCAGAAGACGATAAGAAGCGATACCAAGCAGTTTCTTTAGAAGATGTCACTTGTGCTAAACGAGCTTCACTAAACGCATGATTTCCAACAAAGGTCAGCTTTTCAATAGCTGTTTTTGGGCCTTCGTTGATTTTATAAATAACATCGATACGATTTTTTGACAGGTGAATTATCTGAGGCGTGACTGTTACTGAGTAACGCCCTTTGGCAGCATACATTGCCAAAATGCGTTTACGGTCTTCTGAAATTAACGCAGGAGAATATACAGCTCGCGGTTTTAAAGAAGTATATTTCGTAAGGTCTGCATCTTTTAATTTTTTATTACCTTCAAAAGCCACCACGTTTACAATTGGATTCTCTACAACTTTGATTTGCAAATCATTGCCAGAACGATGGAAAGTAATATCCTTAAACAACCCAGTTGCATAAAGGGTTTTTAAAGAACGATCTAACAAATCCTTGTTAAAAGGATCTCCAGGCTGTGCCAACATATAAGACAGCACTGTAGGTGTTTCAACACGATCATTTCCAATCACTTGAATGGATTGAATGATACCACCTTGTTTAGTTACGTGTTTACCAACATTCCCTTTCTTAGCATGATGAGCGCTTTTTACAGCTTTCTTAGCATGCGAAGAATGAGACACATTACCTGTCGTTTGCGCGTGCAAAGCACTGCATACAAACGGAAACATACATACAGAAGCAAACAGAGCCGAACGTTTACCTGACAAATCAGCCACCCTTTTTCACTAATGGAAATCCACCAAATTGCATATCACAAGATTTTTTATAACTAAATATAAATCATCTTATTTTATTCTTATTTCGTGAGTAACCGTTTTTTATACCTTTTGACAAGTCGTTACTTGCAATAAACATCATAGAATTTAATTACTGTGACCTGTAAGCCAACGAAACCACGAAAGTTGAGTCACATCGTTATACATTGAAAATGCAAAAAGTAGTAATATTAATACAAAACCTACTTGAAAAGCGCGCTCTTGTATCGGTTTTGGCACAGGTCTTCTGAAGATGGCTTCGAATACATAAAAAACCAATCTTCCACCATCAAGCACAGGAATCGGAAATAAATTAATCAATCCTAAGCTAATGGATAAAAGCGCCATGAAGTTAACCAGATCAGCAAATCCCCCTTTGGACACTTGACCTGATAATTGTGCAATCTTAATCGGACCGCCTAAATCTTTTGCTGATCTCTGTCCTGTTATCATTTGACCCAGACCAACAAGTGTTTTTTTACTGACATCCCATGTTTCTTGAACGGCAGCGACAGCTGCCCCACCAACAGACATTGGTTTACCAGCAATGACATTAATTGCTAATTGAACGCCTAACTGACCAACCTTTTTCCCATCATTCTCTTTGCTACCAATAGTAATGGGTAAAGTAACCTCTTTACCATCTCTTTTAACAGCGATTGTCGTTGATAAATCAGGATGCTCTTGAGCATACATGACAAGATTTTCAACACCGGGATGATTAATATCCCCGATTTTTAAAATAACGTCTTTGGGTTGTATTCCTGCTTTTGCTGCTGCACTATCTGCAATAATTGCTTGAGCAACAGGCTCACCCAAACTATGCTTACCAACCGTAACAAATAAACCGAAATATAAAATAATCGCCAATAAAAAATTAAAAATCGGCCCTGCAGCAATAACGATTGCTCGACTTCCCACATCTTTACCATGAAAAGTCTTACCTTCAATATAAGCTGCTCTTTCTTCTTCACTGACATCTTCTGGGTCTGCAAATCCATGAGGTCTGACATATCCACCCAAAGGGATTGGACAAATACGCCATTCAGTGCCGACCTTATCATGCCAACGATATAAAGGCTTGCCAAACCCAATAGAGAACACATCAACATGTATACCGCGCCACCGTGCAGCCAGATAATGCCCAAGCTCATGGATAAAAACGAGTACGCCCAAAACAAATACGAATGAAATAATCATTCGCAAGAAATCATATATAGCTAACATTGACATGGATTTACCTTAAATTAATTCTTTACTTACATACGGTTACGATTTTTAATCCATGCTTCTGCATGTTTTCTTGCTTCTTGATCCCAATGAATTACTTCTTGGATAGTATTCGCTTGCGGAGCTCCTAATTTTTGCATTACCGCTTCAACGGATTCGGGAATATCAAGGAACCCAATTTGTTCTTTTAAAAATGCATCAACTGCGACTTCATTGGCAGCAGAAAGAATAGTCGGCGCACACTTACCCTCTCTTAACGCCTCACGAGATAAGCGTAAAGCAGGGAAACGTACTTCATCAGGTGCTTCAAATTCTAATTTTGCAACTTGGGTCAAATTAAGACGTTCTACATTTGAACGCATTCTATAAGGCCAAGCCAAGGTATGCGCAATAGGAATACGCATATCAGGAGCCCCTAATTGTGCAATCATACTGCCATCTTCGTATTGCACCATACTGTGAATAATAGACTGCGGATGAATTAACACGTCAATTTTATGCTCTGCCATATCAAATAAACGGGCTGCTTCAATAATTTCCAAGCCCTTATTAAACATACTTGCGGAATCAATGGTGATCTTAGCCCCCATTGTCCAAGTTGGATGTTTCAAAGCCTGTTTCAACGTGACCTTTTTCATATCCTCCAAAGAAGTATTTCGAAAAGGACCACCTGATGCCGTCAAGATAATTTTCTCAATTGACTGGATTTGTTTATCAGCCATTGATTGGAAGATTGCATTATGTTCAGAATCAACAGGCAACAACGTAGCCCCTGCCTCTTGAACTGCTTTCAACATTACATCACCCGCAGAGACCAAGGCTTCTTTATTTGCTAGGGCAACATATTTACCATTCTTGACAGCTGCCATTGTGGGTTCTAGCCCAATAGCACCTGTAATTGCTGCCATTGTCCAATCCACAGGAATTGATGCTGCTTCTAAAACCGCCTGCCTTCCGCCACTTACTTTTGTTGAGTGGCCTGACAATAATTCTTTTAATTCAGGTAAATAATGCTCATCAGCAATAACGGCATATTGTGCATTAAGAGCAATAGCTTGCGCTGCAAGCTTTTTTACATTTTTTCCACCAACCAGCGCAATTGTTTGAAATGAATCTGGATCTTGCAATAGCAAATCAACCGTTGAACAACCAATGCTGCCAGTACACCCTAATATAGAAACCGTTTTCATCTTGAAATATCCTTGCACATAATTGAGTTAATATTTTATCTAATGATTGTCAAAGGAAGGAATATAGGCTGTTGATCGCCCACAGTTTTTGTTGACAATAATGAGCCCCCCCATTTATCCAAACTTTTGTCAGCTGGCAAAACACAAGAAATAAGAGCAACAAAAATTGAAACAAATAATAATGCATCAAAACGATCCAATACGCCACCATGACCAGGAATGATTTTACCAGAATCTTTTACACCCAATTCTCGTTTTAATTTACTTTCAAGCAAATCACCAATCTGTGCAACAATACCCGTGACCATCCCAAAAATGGCTCCACCGATATAGGCTGTATATAACCCACCACAAAGATAACCCACAATGATACTGCCAACACAGCCTGCGCCAATTAATCCACCAAACGCACCCGACCAAGTTTTTCCAGGAGAAACAGAAGGAATTAGTTTTGGACCGCCAAAAGTTTTGCCTGCTATATACGCAAAGCTATCGCTCGCAATGACGACAATCACAATAAAGATGACAGGATGCATTTCAGATGCCGTCATAAAACGTAACCATAACAAGGATATGCCTGCACCACCAATAACGACAGATCCCAGCCACAATTGCGGACCAAAAATAAAAGGAGCCCATCCAACAATTAAAATTGCTGGCCACCACATTCCTTTTATAACGGCTGCATAAGCAATCAAAGGCCATATTAGAAATACCGCAACACGATAATTGGAAAGTTTCTTTTTAAATAAATTCGCCCATTCCACAGTCATGGCAACGCTGATAATGCACAGCAAACCAATAAAAAACCACTGCCCGTAAATAATACAAAATAAAGCAATTGGAATAATAACCAGAGCAGAAACGATACGTAAAGGCAAATCTTGCCAAGAAGATTTTGAATTATTTATCACTAACGGTTAATCCTGGTCTAGAACCAAAGCGCCTATCTCGACGAACATAGATATTCAAGATATGATTGAAATGCTCTTCGTTAAAATCTGGCCATAGCGTCTGAACAAACACCAATTCTGCATAAGCAGATTGCCACAGCAGAAAATTAGATAACCGACATTCGCCACTTGTTCTGACAATTAAATCTGGGTCAGGAATATCAGGTGCAAATAAGTATTGAGCAAAAACATCTTCAGTTACTTGCGCCAAACTTATCTTATTTGCCTGCACATCACTGGCAACACGCTGAACGGCTTGAATAATTTCCCCACGCCCTCCATATGACAAAGCAAGCGTTAAAATCAAGCGCGTGTTGTTTTCAGTCAGCTGTTCAATTGCTTTAAATTCACGTTGCAATTTCTCATCAAAACGCGCACTGTCACCGATAATACGCACGCAAACGCCTTCTTTGTGTAATTTACGTGCCTCAAATTTAATATAATATCTTAACAGAGCCGTTAAATCAGCAACTTCCTCGGGCGTTCTACGCCAATTTTCAGAAGAAAAAGCATAAAGCGTCAACCACGGAATATTATTCCGAATTGCCGCTTTGATACATCGTTTAACAGCTTGCGCTCCTTCTTTATGTCCAGCAACTCTCGGCAAAGATTTCGCTTCAGCCCATCGACTATTGCCATCCATAATAATTGCAACATGCCGAGGCAGAGATTTAGGTTCAGACAATTTTAAACATTCGTTAGTTTTATCCAAAGGAGAACAAGCCATCACAAAATATCATTTCAGTCTATCAGACTAAACTTGCTTAATATCGCGCTCTTTTTCAACAAGAACTTCGTCAATCTTATTGACATATTGATCGGTGATTTTCTGAATTTCATCAGACCAAACTTTTACATCATCCTGACTAATATCACCATTTTTTTCAGCAGCTTTGGTTTTATCCATTCCATCACGACGCACATTACGCACAGCAACTTTTGCGGCTTCTGCATAACGACCCGCAGCTTTTACCATCTCATTACGGCGCTCTTCGGTCAATTGAGGAATTGGTACACGAATAAGTTGCCCATCTGGCATTGGATTTAATCCCAATCCACTTTCACGAATGGCTTTATCAACCAGACTGACCAAGCCTTTATCCCAAACTTGAACGGTTAACATTCTTGGTTCTGGTGCTGCAATAGAAGCTACTTGAGTAATAGGGGTAACACTTCCATATGCTTCTACACGAATTGGTTCTAACAAAGCAGCAGTTGCACGACCTGAACGTAAGCCAGCCAAATCATGTTTAAAAGAGTCAATCGCACTGCTCATACGACGTTCTATGTCTTTTTTTAAACTATCAATATCATCAACCACAAAAGAAATCCTTTTTAACAAATATTATATTTAATGAACTAAGAATTAGCTTCAGAAACAACGACTTTTGTAAACGTACCTTCATTATTGATGACACGGCTAAAATTACCTTTTTCGTGCACATCAAAAACAATAATTGGCAATTTATTATCACGAGCCAGACTTAATGCCGTCGCATCCATTACATTTAATCCTTTCGCCAAAGCCTCTGTATAGGTCAAGATATCATATCGTTTAGCTTCTGGATTCTTCTTAGGGTCTGAATCATAAACACCATCGACTTGTGTTCCTTTTAACATAAGGTCACAATCCATTTCAATAGCCCGTAGTGCAGCAGCCGTATCCGTAGTAAAATAAGGATTTCCCGTGCCAGCAGCAAAGATCACGACATGTCCTTTATCCATATGACGCATTGCCTTATCACGAATATAAGTTTCAGCAATCTGCGGCATAGAAATTGCAGACATGATATAACTATCTATATTATGTTGTTGCAAAACACTATTCATTACAACCGCATTGATGACAGTTGCCAACATACCTGCGTAGTCGCCTTGAACTCTATCCATGCCTTTAGCAGCAGCAGTCATACCACGAAAAATATTTCCGCCACCAATAACCAAGCATACCTCTATTCCAGCATTTGCAACGCTTGCAATATCTTCAGCAATTGCGTTTGCAATTTCTGGATCAACACCGTACATCCCTCGCCCTAACAGAGCTTCGCCAGAGATTTTTAGTAACACACGTTTAGGGGTATCATTTTTCGAAGAATTAATCATTTTTTCACATCTGGTTTATAGTTATAGACGGTAAGAAATACTACAACAGCATCACTATTTTTAAAAGGATGAAATCATTTTTATCAATGTTTCCTGCCTTAAAAACAAATTAGTCCTCAAGACCAATTGCTTTTAAACGCGCTGATTCACCATCCCAGCCTTTACGCTCTTTAACAATCAGGAATAAATGACATGATCGATCCAATAAATGATTTAACTCTTTACGAGCTCTCTCGCCAATCATCCGTATTTTTTGTCCCTTTTCACCGATAATAATTGCTTTGTGATTGGCGCGCAAAACATAAATTGTAACATCAATGCGAACAGATCCATCTGGTCTTTCTTTGAAACTTTCCGTTTCAGCAGTCACTGAATAAGGAACCTCTTCATGCGTTTGCATAAAGATTTGTTCCCTGACCAACTCAGCAGCCAATAAACGATCAGGTAGGTTTGTTAAATCATCCTCTGGATATAACCAAGGACTTTTTGGAAGAGATTCTGCCAATGCATCTAATAAATCATCTACACCACTACCAGTTTTGGCGCTAACCATAAAGCTTTTTTCGATAGATAGAATAGAAGTAATTTCTTGAGTCAATGGCAGCAATTTTTGTGGATTTATTTTATCAATTTTGTTAAATACCAACCAAATACGACGGGAATTCTCTTTTAAATGGTTAATAATATCTCGATTTTCATCCGTTAGGCCAAGATTAGCATCGATTAACAGCAACGTAATATCCGCATCCACAGCACCTGTCCAAGCGGCTGCCACCATCGCTTCATCAAGTTTTCTTTTCGGTTTAAAAATACCTGGCGTATCCATCAACAAAATTTGAGTTTGTTGACGCATCACAATCCCCAAAATACGCATACGCGTGGTTTGTGCTTTTGGACTAACAATCGATAATTTAGCACCCGCCATTTTATTTAATAAGGTTGATTTACCCGCATTTGGTGCCCCAATCAAAGCCACAAACCCACAATGCATATTCTTTATCCTACTTTTTCTTGTTTTTAATTAATTCTAATTGAAGAAGCAAATCTTTGGCTGCGGCACTTTCTGCTGCACGTTTATTACCCCCTTCGCCCCTACCTTCATGGTTTTTCACAACAACTTTAATAACAAAAATTGGTGTATGAGATGGGCCCTCTTGAGAAACCAACTCATAAACAGGCAGCGGCAATCCTCTGGCCAATACCCATTCTTGCAACGCTGTCTTTGAATCTTTTGGCGGCAAAGACTGTGATTCAATAATTTCTGCCCATACTTTATGAACCAAATTTTGAACGGGTTTTAACCCACCATCTAAATACATTGCACCCAAGATTGCCTCGACAGCATCAGCCAACACACTATCTGTATGATGAACACCAGCTTTCTCTTCGTGTGAAGCAACATGAATAGCCTCTGAGATATTCAAAATCGCTGCAATTTGAGCCAAAACGGTCTTAGAAACCAAATGCGCATGTCTTGGCCCCAAATCCCCTTCTTGTTCATTAGGATAGCGTTTTAATAACCATTCTGCCATTACTAATCCCAGCACGCGATCACCAATAAATTCTAATCGCTCATTTGAACTGACACGTTTAACTTTTTTACGAGAAGAACGATTCTCGTAAATGGCAGAGCGATGGGTAAGTGCTTTTTGCAATAATGCCTTTGATTGAAACGAATAACCTAATTTGCTTTCCAAAGTTTTCTCTGAAAAAGCAAGATCCTTTTGCATATCTAATGTCATTTCACAGTCTTAAATAATCGGTTCCAACGAATTTCTTGGGGCCAATGCCAGAATTGCCAAACAGGATATTTGCTATCATAAGAATAAAAAATAAATTGAACTTTTCCAATAAGATTTTCGATCGGCACAAAACCCAGATAATTTTCGGTATTAGGATCGTTAAATCGACTATCTGCACTATGATCACGATTATCGCCCATCGCAAAAAAATGATCTGCAGGCACATGATAAGGAATAGTATAATTTGGATTGATATCCCCATTACATACCAAATCTTCTCCGCAAGGATTGATCATTGCTTGTAAAATCTTATGCTCTACGATCGAACCATCTTTACGCGGCAAATATTCAGTATATAGATTTTCAGTAATTTCTGGTTTGTTTGGCGATTCTTGATATGTATATGGCCCATCTGAACGACGATTAACGGGTTTGTCATCAATATATAAAACACCATTTTTAACTTGAATTGTATCACCAGGCAAACCAATCAATCTTTTTACATAATAATCAAACGGTGGTTTTGTGCTTCTAAATACAACAACATCACCCCTTTGAGGAGGGGTATACCAAATACGTCCTTTAAAATCTGGCTGTGAAAAGAAAAATGAGTGCTTTGAATAACCATAACTATACTTACTGACAAAAATATAATCCCCAATCAGTAACGTCGGTATCATAGACCCTGATGGAATATTAAAAGGAGCAAATAGTAAGCACCGAACCACAACAATAATAACGACAGCCCAAAACACTGTCGATACCATCTCCATCATTCCTTTTAACCCTGTCGACTTTTGCTTTGTTCCATCAGGATTTTGATTTGCATCATTATTTAAATTATTATTCATACTCTCTTATCAATCACGTTACTTTGATACCTATTATTTATATTAATATGAACGCTATGAACGCTATGAACGCTATCAAGCCTTACTTAGTATCTTATCTATTCCTTGTTAGGCAATAATTCAATCATTACTTGTGCAAATGCATAAGGATGTTCATCGGTCATCGTTAATAAAAGATTGGGTTTATATCCATCTTTACCCAATGCTCGCAATCGTTCCAATGCGCCGTTCGTCAATTTTAAAGAGGGTTGACCACTAGGTAAGTTAATAACTTCAATATCATGGTAAAAAACCTGATCGTTAAATCCCGTTCCCAACGCTTTGGCACAAGCCTCCTTGGCTGCCCAGCGTTTAGCATATGTTCCTATACGCGTTTGACCATACCGCCCCTCTGCCTTTTTAATTTCGTTTGATGTGAATATACGCCCCTTAAAACGATCACCATGGCGTTCTAAAACGGCTTCAATACGCCGCATGTCACATAAATCAGAGCCTATACCTACAATCATTCTTTATATTCCTTAGCTCACAGATCGCTCTACGTGAATAATACCTTTGATAACTTGTAATCCCAAGACCAAAGAATTCAAATGCTCAACGTCTTTCACTTCAAGATCTAATAAGATTTCAATGAAATCGATATGTCTATTCAAAATCTTCAAATTCAAAATACTGCCATTATACTGAGCCGTACGATTTGTTATACTTGCCAACAATTCGGAATTATTTTCGCCTACAACTTTAATTCGACCCACATAGTTTTTCTTTGAATCAACATGACTCAGAATATCATAATCCCAATCCATACTCATAAAACGTTCCGGCATAGAAGCATAATTACTTAACATCGCACAGGATTTACGATGCACGGTAATCCCCTTGCCTGTCGAGACAATCCCCACCACTGCGTCCCCAGGCAATGGGTGGCAACATCCCGCAAAATGAACACTAATGCCTTTTTCCATCCCTTTCAAAGGAATGACATTCTGGTGTTGTCCACCCATACTGGATACAGAAGAAGATGATGATTTCTTTTCGCTTAAGCCTGGCACAAAACGAGGCGCTCTTTTCGTAGGCCGCAATTCTGGATAAGCGGTATAAACGACGTCTTTGGCTAATAAAGCGTTACTGCCAACCGCGACATATAAATCCGTCACAGAAGATTGTTTCAAAGGTTTCAAAACATTTTCAAGAATTTTTTGTGATCCATCAACCCCTTCTTGACGAAATGCTTTTGCCAAAGCAACGCGGCCAGCTTCGATCTTAATTGCTTTTTGCTGACCACTTACAAAATGACGAATGCGCGCTCTGGCTTTGCCCGTTACGACAAATCGTTCCCAAGAAGGAGAAGGATTTCCCTCTCTGGCAGTCATAATTTCAACTTGAGCACCATTATGAAGCTGCTCTCTTAATGGAACCAACCGACCATTAACCTTAGCACCAACACAACGATCCCCAACCTGGCTATGCACTGCATAGGCAAAATCAACTGGTGTGGCACCACGAGGTAACTGTATCAATTCCCCTCTTGGCGTAAAGCAAAAAACAGAATCTTGATAAAGCTCTAACTTGGTATTTTCAAGAAACTCATCTGGTGCCGCTGAATCTTCTAAAATATCCAATAAATCTTGAACCCAACGTAACTTTTTAAACTTGGGTGCAACTTCGGCAACATTAGAGTTAAGTTTTTCTTGATCTTTACCAACAACAGGTAGTTGTTTATATACCCAATGAGACGCAACACCATTTTCGGCAATATCATGCATTTCACGCGTTCGAATTTGGATCTCAATACGTTGATTTCTCGGTTGACGTAGCGTAACCCCCGTATGAATACTTTGATACCCATTGGCCTTAGGAGCTGAGATATAATCTTTAAATCGTCCCGCCACAACGGGATAACTGCTATGCACCACACCCAAAGCAGCGTAGCATTCTTCTTTAGTCCCAACGACAATACGAAATGCCATAATATCGGATAATTGTTCGAAAGCGACTTGCCTTCTATTCATTTTTTCCCAAATAGAATAACAAGATTTCTCGCGACCAGTGATATCGACATTTCTTAAACCCGAATTTTCACAAAGCTCTTTTAATTCAGCACAAACC
This sequence comes from Commensalibacter communis, assembly GCF_947179015.1. Lineage (GTDB taxonomy): Bacteria > Pseudomonadota > Alphaproteobacteria > Acetobacterales > Acetobacteraceae > Commensalibacter > Commensalibacter communis. Next base: position 207,193 of record NZ_CAMXCM010000003.1, on the reverse strand, counting down.
TCTTCAACAATATCTGCCCCTTGACCACGTAGATAGTTTAGGCGTGCTCGAATAGAAGCATCCCCTTCTGGTTCTAAAACAGCAAAGGCAATATTCTGAAGTTCGGTTTTTACATTATCCATACCGATACGCTCTGCCAATGGCGCATATATGTCCATTGTCTCGCGCGCTATCCGTTGCTTACGGTCTAAGCGTTGCACATATTGTAGCGTACGCATGTTGTGCAAACGATCCGCAAGTTTCACAATTAAAACACGGATATCTTTGGACATCGCCAACACCAGCTTGCGAAAATTTTCAGCTTGTTTGGTTCGATCTGATTGCAATTCAAGACGCGTTAACTTTGTTACACCATCAACAAGGTCCGCAACAACAACGCCAAATTCTTTTTCAAGAAATTCTCGAGTTACCTCGGTATCTTCGATTGTATCGTGAAGTAACCCTGTAATAATAGAGGTAACATCAACCCTTAGATGTGCCAATATATTCGCAACAGCCAAGGGATGAATAATATATGGCGCCCCATTGTCACGAAATTGTTTTTCGTGAGCTTTAAACGCAACTTGGAACGCCTTTTCAACAAGTGAAAGATCTGATTCAGAATCATATTTACGAATATGTCTAAGTAGACCTTCGCAATCAATATGATCGCTTTCACTTAATGCTGTGGGAAGATATATATTTTCCACTTCTAACCTTGATACTGATAATAATGCTTATAGTATATAATTAAGCATAAAAACCAATAAAAAAACAAGGATGATACTAAAAATTTTCAGAGCCAGAAGAACGTCTACGATCTAGTTCGCTCATAATTTCATTAATGTTTTCAAAAGAATTTTGTGACATGTTGCGTTTTTCTTCTTCTGCAGTCACATCTTGCAAACCAAAGATATTTTTTTCAGTTGGAATTAAATCAACAACTTCTTCGTCCACAGGCTCTGGTTCTGGTGCTCTAGCAAGTGAACGAATAATATCACTTTTAATGGCATCTAAGTCGAGTTTTTCTTCGGCGATTTCACGTAAAGCAACGACGGGATTTTTATCATTGTCGCGTTCTACTGTTAAAGCCTCTCCTCTTGAAAGGCTACGTGCTCTTTGTGCTGCATGCAAAACAAGGTCAAAACGATTAGGGATTTTTTCAATACAATCTTCAACAGTAACGCGTGCCATAAATCTAATATCTCCAGATTTGAAATTAATCTTTAGGTTTTATTCTATCTCAATTAAAAAATCAAATATCTTCTTATTTTTCGTCTAAATAAGGTACGATTTCTTGATCCTTCGGAAGCCCCGCTATTAACTCATCTACACTTTTATGTGATATAGGGTGCTTCCAATGCGGACATACATCTCTTAAGGGATATAGAACAAATCCCCTTAGATGCAACCGTGGATGGGGAATAATTAACCTTGTCGAATCCTCAATAATCTGAGCGTTTACATCCAAAATATCTAAATCCAGAGGGCGTGCTTCGTTGACTTGTTGACGCACTCTTCCTGCCTCTGCCTCTAGTTTATTTAATGTCTTTAACAACTCGATTGGTTCAATTTCTTTTGTTAATGCAATGACCCCGTTGACATAAAGGGGTTGAGATGATGGTGGAATTGGGTTAGTTTGGTACCAAGAGGATTGTTTTATAGAACATTTTAACTCTGTGGATAGACGATGCACAGCTTCTTGACACATACCATAAGGGGTATCAGACCAAACACCTGATAGATTACTTCCAACTGCTATAATAATCATAATTTTTTTCTTATACAAATTCGTCACTTAATTGAAACACATTAAGAATATTACCACTACACTATCTGCGGATTGATTAATATCAATTATAGTGAATTTTTTATAGTCGATCATTTTATTTTAGGATTATTTATATGTTTTTTAGAGAAAATGAAAAAGTTTGTCTATTCATAGATGGAGCGAATTTATATTCTGCCTCTCGGAACTTAGGATTTGATGTTGATTATAGAAATTTACTAACTTTTTTTAGAAATCATTGCAATGTGATCCGCGCTTATTATTACTCTGCGGTTCTGGATACAGAAGAATATTCCCCTCTTAAACCCCTAACCGATTGGTTGGCCTATAATGGCTTTTTCCTTGTCACAAAAAGCGCACGTGAATTTACCGATCAAAATGGTCGCAGAAGAATTAAGGGAAGCATGGATATTGAACTTGCTGTTGATATGATGGAAATTGCCCCCCACATCGATCATGCCGTTTTATTTAGTGGGGATGCTGATCTTCGTCGTTTGGTTGAATCCGTTCAAAGACAAGGCGTGCGGGTGACCGTTATTTCATCCGTCAAAACCAACCCTCCTATGGTTGGTGATGAATTGCGTCGACAGGCAGATCAGTTCTTGGATATTGTAGATATTGCCCCAGAATTCACTCGACGAACTGGCGACAGTAATCAACAAAATGATATTCCAAATCCAACAATCCCTTTTACAGATTAAATTCAAATCTCGATAATGATTAATTTACCCATACAGCCTGAACATAATTGCTCTTTATGCCCTCGATTAATGGAATATAGGGAAAGTAACAAACAATTATACACCACAGGATGGAATGCCCCTGTTCCGCCATGGGGCGATCAAAATGGAGAATTTTTAGTTGTTGGCCTCGCCCCGGGAGTAAAAGGAGCAAATCTTACAGGTCGGCCCTTTACAGGTGATTATGCGGGTATGTTACTTTATAATACCTTAGTTAAGTACGGTTTTGCGAAGGGAACTTATAATGCTGATCCTAACGATGGATTAACCTTGTCAAATTGTCGTATTGTTAATGCTGTGCGATGCGTTCCCCCTGAAAATAAACCTACCTCTCAAGAAGAGAAAAATTGTCGCTCATTTCTACTACAAGAAATACAGTATATGCCTAATTTAAAATTTATTTTGACATTGGGTGTTGTCGCACACAAAAATATTTTAGCTTGTTTTGGACGTCCCTTGACCAGTATCAAATTCAGACACGGACAATTTTTTCAGATTAATGAAAACATTACGATTATCAATAGTTATCATGTATCACGCTATAATACCAGTACTGGCGTATTGACTACCGAAATGTTCGAAAATGTTATTTTGCACATCAAGGAAAAAGTCAACCTTACTTAAAGCTATTTTTTGAACAAAAATTTCCAAATGATTAGGCCAATAACCCCAATCACCAAAAATATATATACAATTAAAGGTGAAATAGCCAATATACCCTCTGCTGTCATCTTTTCCCGCTCTAAATAAAACATGTGATTGTTAATCATACTCTGCTAATTGATAATTTAATAGTAGATATTTTCTTGTCTTATTGATAATAATAATCATTATTAATTAATAACAAGATTACAACTATGAACAAAAACTTATTTTCTTTTTTCAGAATTTGCCATCAATGGTTTGGACTTATTGGAGGATGGTTTTTGTTTGTATTATTTGTATCTGGAACAATTTCAATTTATGATAAAGAGATTACACAATGGATGCAACCCGAGTTAGGAATGTACGCTCCAACAGCATCCGTTTCCAGCACAGCATTAGATCAAGCCTATGACAGTTGGAAGCAACATAAACAAATTCGTAAGAATCTAATTGCACTTCCCTCATCCCGAGATCCATTTATCAGAGTTCTACATGCCCAAGATAATATGTTACAGGGGAATGTCATCCATCCTCAAAACGGAAATATTATCCCTGTCAGAGCAACCGGTGGAGGATATTTTATTGATAGTTTCCATAATAATTTATTTATTGGTCGTTTTATTGGAGGTGCCATTTTATTGATTGTGGGGATTGCCTTTATATTTGTTATTATCTCTGGTGTGGTTATTTATTTACCGAAAATAGTAAAAAACGCTTTCTTTGTTTACCCCAAACCTCATACAGTGCGTTTTAAATCTGATTTACATACAATCAGTGGTTTTTTCTTTTTACCTTTTTTATTCGTTGTTGCCATTAGTGGCGTTTTGTTTTTGGCACCTCGCTACTTACCCAACACTCAGCCTCTACCCAATGCTGTTCAGACAAAGCAACATAAAGAATTTTCACAACAATCAATACGGCCAGATCTTTTAACTTTATTGAATAAAGCACAAATTTATTTTAATACTATGCCTGGCGCGATCTTATTTACCAAAAAAGAAGTAAGATTTATCGAAGGCGATGAAAAACAAATTGCTCGACTTAAGAATTATGTTGCTTTTGATAAAAAAACACAACAAATCAGCTCTTTCTCCAAAAAGCCCACTATTATTACTTTGGTTAATCAAACATTACTCGGTATTCATACTATTCGTTCAGGCGGTCACTTTTTTCGTGTAATCTTTGCAATTATGGGCATAGGGAGCTCTGTCTTGATTGCTTGTGGGCTGTTATTTTATTCCAATCGAAAAAGAAACAGCCTAATATCGATGCATTCTATACCTCAACGATTATTTTATAGAATAACAGAAGGCATTACTATTGGCATTATTATGGGAACATTAATCGCAATGATTACTTTCCTATGGTCAAACCGTTTATTACCAGCAGAATTATCAACAAGAATAAATTGGGAAATTAACTGCTTCTTTATCAGCTTTTTCTTGGTATTAGGGGTTAGTATTATGGGATCGATATTGGAGAAAATTAAATACACTTGGCTTAACCTGACATTTATTTTTTCAGGATTATGCCTTCTTTTACCTTTTTTAAATTATATACAAACAGCACCCTATTTTATGGCAGCCATACATAACAGCAATTACTTATATCTCATCACCGATGCTGTAATTTTCACATGTGGTATTATTTTTTTACGATTATTCTTTTACATTAAAAGCAAAGGGATACATTAATGTTTATCTTGGTTATTTTTATCAATTTTCTCAGCATATTTTGCTTTATATGTTCAATCAACACGATCAGAACGCGTTATAAACTTAACCCCAGCTCTGGTATGGAAAGCGTTTATTATAAAACCTCTTTTACGACACTTAATATTCTAAGCTTAGGGCTATGTCTATATTGTTGGAATAATCCAGGATGGTTGATCTGGATTAATTTAACCTCCATTAATGCAATGATAGTCGCTTTGTGTTTAGGGTTCTATCCACAATTTTATATTAAATGGATTACATCAAGCCACTCTTTACGTAAATCATCACATTGACAGATATATATTATGAAGGTTTATTTTTGATTTCTTCTTCGTCAGATAATAACTGCGTTTCCAGTCCCATCAATTGCCCTAAACGACTTAAACGTCTGGTGACTGCATCGCTAATCACGGCATCTAGATGTTGAGAAAAGTATAGAGTCAGTTTCTTTTTGCCAACTTTTAAACGCGTTCTTAATAACAAACTGGGTAAATTGCCTGATAATGTATAGGCAACACGAAAAGCCATTCCCAGAATAATAGCTTGTTCAAATTGTTTGTGTGTTAAGATTTTCTTGGCAGAAGATAAAAACGCTTCATCAATCCCCGCTTCATATCGCATTGCGGTAGTTAATGCTAAAAAAGCACGCGTTGGATGATCAAAAGCCATTCCTGCCATACATAAAATTCTTAAATAAGATTGTTCTTTACGATAGGCTGGATGATCATGACATCCTGAGTCCGAAATTAAACATGCATTCCAACGCAACCGTTTCATCTCAACCGTTTCATTTTTAAACAAATTGCTTGTCCATTGCATTAATGCCAGAGGGAATTCTTTGACTCTGCCTGAACGTTCACTAATGTCTAATGCTGCTGCTTCTTGAGGGTCTTGATTGCATGCAGCTTCTGACACAACATTGCGCATGTACCATCCCTCACGCACGCCTTCGGCGCAAAAAATAATCTTTTCAGGGCGCATCCTAGCCAATAATTGTCCTAATACAGTTGCCGCATAAGGAAGATCATTAAGACGTTTATGAATAAAGATAGGAATATTATTAACTCCGCCCTTTGATTTTTCAATCGTCCATTCAACCATTCGTTTGGCTTCTTCATATGGTAACGTATAATAATGAACGATAGATAAAGGATAAGAGGTGTATTCCATATATAATTGAGCCATTGCTCGAAAAGCACCACCCACTAAATATAGATTTTTCTTTTTAACCTCTTCAATCCATTCAACTGATTTTAAATCTTTGGTAACAATTGATTTGGCTTTAGAAATTTTTCGCTCAGAACGATCCATTAGACGAATAACACCCAATGGCAAAGTCTGCGCATTGAACCGTTGCTGCCCACAAAGCTGTACCAATTCCATTGACCCACCGCCAATGTCCGCAACAACACCATCAGCATTTGAAATACTACATAATACACCAGCAGCAGCATAGTCAGCCTCTTGTTCACCTGTTAAAATATGAATAGGAACATTAGGCATCCATGACTGTAATTTATTGATGAATTCTTGACCATCCGTTGCATCTCTAACGGCAGCAGTGGCCAAGACAACAAAAGGATCCGCACCCATTGTCGTTGCAACCGCATAAAAACGTTTAAACACCCCTTCTGCCAAAGCAACCCCTTTGGGATTTAACCTTTTAGTTGTGTCTAAACCGCTTCCTAATCGTAATGTTGCTTTTTCATTAAAAATTATTACTGGGTTACGTTCCCTCCCCTCGAAAACGACTAAGCGAACTGAATTGGAACCTAAATCAACAATGGCTGAGCGTATCAAGGAGTGGGAACTCATATATATAATCCTTATATTATTAAAGTTTCTATTTAGATAAGCATTAAAGTTTTTTAGCGGTCAAAGATGGATTATCCATAAAATATTCATGTGCAGAAAATGGTTTGTCCACTGCCTCTATTCTGCACCATTTTTTATCATGGTTTAACTGCCACGATTGCAAATTATCTTTCAAATTAGCAACCATAAGCTGATTAAGAACCTTGTCGTGCATTTCTTCGGGAATAATTGGAATCATTTCTTCAATACGACGATCCATATTGCGTTCCATCCAATCTGCCGAAGACATATATACTTTCGCATAGGGCGATGGTAATTCATGACCATTGCCAAAAACAAATACTCTGGCATGCTCCAAGAAACGACCGACAATTGATTTAACGGTTATATTTTCTGATAACCCAGCCACTTGTGGTCTTAAACAACAAATACCTCTTACGACGATATCAATTTTGACCCCCGCACAAGAAGCCTCGTAAAGCCGATCAATTAATCTTGGATCAACCAGCGAATTAATTTTCAACCATATAGATCCAGGCTTACCAGCTTTTACGAATTCAATTTCTTGATCGATCAGCTCATTTAGTGTTTTACGAATAGTTAATGGAGAGAATGCAATAGCCTCCATCTGCGATGGGCGCGCATATCCAGTCACATAATTAAATAATTTTACTGCGTCCCGGGTAAGTTTAGGATTACAAGTAAAGTAAGATAAATCCGTATATATTTTTGCAGTAATCGGGTGGTAATTACCCGTACCGAAATGCGCATAAGTACGGGTAACATTGCCTTCCCTGCGCACCACAAGGCTTAATTTAGCGTGTGTCTTCCAATCAGCAAATCCAAAAACCACTTGTACACCAGCAGCCTCTAGATCACGGGACAAACGAATATTTGCCTCTTCATCAAAACGTGCACGCAACTCGACAATTGCAGTAACGGATTTTCCACTTTCTGCCGCTTCAATCAAGGCTCTTACAATTGGGCTGTTACTAGACGTCCTATATAAGGTTTGTTTAACGGCCAACACTTGAGGATCTTGTGCAGCTTGACGTAAAAATTGCACAACAACATCAAAACTCTCAAAAGGATGATAAACCAGCAAATCTTTGGAACGTAAAGCCGTGAAACAATCCCCTCCAGCCTCGCGGATACGCGCTGGAACTAAGGATTTATAATATGGGAACAATAAATCAGGACGATTTTCAACAATTAATTGCTTAACATCCACCATTCCCAATATACCATGATGTATCGTTACTTCCTCTGGTGGAACTTCTAATGCGTGGGCAACCAAATCTGCTAATTTAGTGGGTAATTGATTATCGATATCCAAATGAATGACAACGCCTCTGCGCCTACGTTTTAGAGCAGTTTCATAAGAGCGAACTAAATCTTCGGCTTCTTCCTCAAACTCAACATCCGTATCGCGAATAACACGTAACAGCCCGTAATTGCTGATTTTATAACCAGGGAAGATAGTTGAAATAAATAATGCAATGATATCTTCTAAAAGAACAAAACGTTGTATTTTAGAATTTTTGGGGGTAATCGGTAACGCTAAAAACCTTGATAATTGTGATGGTAACAAAATTAATACATATTTTCGATTACGGTCATTACGTTGACTAACTAATCGTAATGCAATAGCCATATTTAAATTAGGGATAAAAGGCACGGGATGGGCTGGATCCAATGCAATAGGTGTCAAAACTGGAAAAATACGTTCAAGGAAATAATTCTTTAACCATGCCAGATCATCATGGGTCAAATCTTGAGCCTGACAAACAACAATCCCAGTTTCTGCCAATAATTGTTTTAAAACAAGATAGGTCTGTTGCTGATTTTCAAATAATCCTTTGACACGCTCTCTGATAGCTGCAAGTTGTTGAGAAGGCGTTAACCCATCAGGTGAAGATGTGATTAATTTTTCTCGAACTTGCCCTGCTAAGCCTGCAACACGAACAGAGTAAAATTCATCAAGATTACTGGCACTAATGGATAAGTATCTTAATCTTTCCAACAAAGGATTTCTAACATTTTGTGCTTCTTCAACCACCCTTTGATTAAAATCTAACCAAGATAATTCACGATTGATGAATCGTTCAGGGCTTTTTTTAATAGGCACAACAGCAGTTTCTGTTTTTCTTGGTAATGCGGACACTCTACGAGTACGCGTTGTTGCGGGTTTACTTATGGTATTTTTTGGTTTAGGGGTCATCGAATTACAACTTTGAATTAAAAATCAGAAAAGAATAATGGCTCCTCAGTCTCTTCTAATGATTCTATAAAATCGAAAGAAAGTAAATCTTCTAAAACGCGGATTGCCAAATTTCTTGTTACCCCACCGCCATGTGCAAGCGTTGCTTCATCCAAACGACACACCGCTTCGCGAATCGCACTTGCGGTTCTGGGCAGACGAACCAATAACCAATCAATCATTGTCGAAGGAACAACTAATTGTCGTTCTGCCAACAAACGCAACAATAAAATACGGAGCAACGCATCTTCTGGCTGTTCGATCTTAACAGTTGTAATGGCTCGTAATCTGCTGGCTAAATCAGGCAGTTGAATATCCCATCGTGACGGCGGTGAACGTCCGCTTAACACTACAGCAAGACCAAGTTCTTTGGTCAAGTTTAACAAATGCAATAATGCCTGAGGGTTCGTAATCAGGTCAGCATCGTCTATCACAAGTGCCTTAACCCACTGCTCTTTTATCTTTTCCAGCCAATATACAGACGAATTTTGGGATAAAATGGAACCTGGTAAGAATAATGCCTCTTCTTTATCCGCCCATATTTGCAACAAATGGGTTTTCCCTGTACCAGAATCGCCCCACAATACCAATCGTTGGTCAGGCCAGGTTGGTATCGAACGGGTATTATGTTGAATGCCCAGCCAAGCTCTTGCCCCAGCATTCGATGTTGCCCTGATAAATTCGGAATGAATAAAGCGAGGATTATAGGGAAAAGGCAACGCCAACTGCCTTGGAGCATCCATCAAATGTCGTGGTTGACTTTTTTTCTGCATTCTTACTTTGCCAAAAATCATATCTGCCGTAAATATAGGTTTAATATGAAGTAAAATTCATTCATAATCAAATTCAACATCAACCTATCAAGCATTAAAGATAAAAGGCTGCTTTATAATGACTTCAGATTCTTCAGAAAACAAACATCCCTCTACCGAAAACGGTGCAACCTATGCACAATCAGGCGTTGATATTGCTGCTGGGGATGCTTTAATCGAAGCAATCAAACCAGCAGTTTCAAAAACCAAACAAGCTGGTGTTATGGGAAATTTAGGAGGGTTCGGTGCTTTATTCGACGTCAAAGCAGCTGGGTTCAAAGACCCTATCCTTGTTTCTGGAACCGATGGTGTAGGTACAAAGCTTCTGCTCGCCATTGAAACAGGATTATGTGATAATCTTGGTTTTGACCTTGTTGGCATGTGCGTCAACGATTTAATCGTTCAAGGTGCCAAACCTCTATTTTTCTTGGACTATTTTGCGACGGGTAAACTCGAGCTTGAACAAGCAAAGCGGGTTATTACGGGTATCAGTAATGCTTGTGAAGCATGTGGTTGTGCATTAATCGGTGGTGAAACCGCGGAAATGCCAGGCATGTATCAACATGGTCATTATGACTTAGCTGGCTTTGCAGTGGGTGCCGTAGAAAGGGATGCATTACTTCCCCAAAATATCGCCCCTGGTGCCAAAATCATCGGTCTGACATCAAATGGCCCTCATTCAAATGGGTTCTCTTTGGTTCGTGCAATTATAAAATCTCAGAATTTAGCATGGGATGATCTGGCACCTTTCGATACCGAACAACTGTTAGGTGAAGCGTTATTAGCCCCAACCAAACTTTATGTAGAACCTGTTATTGCCCTTCATAATGCAGGTCTGTTGCATGGCGCTGCACATATTACGGGCGGTGGAATCGTCGGGAACCTGCCACGGGTTATGCCAAAAGGAACAGTTGCGATTATTGATGGCGAAAGCTGGCCAATGCCTTCTGTATTCTCTTGGTTAGCACAAGCAGGCAATGTTTCCACAGAGGAAATGTTGAAAGTATTCAATTGTGGTATTGGAATGATTTTGATTGTTTCTGATGTTGCTGCCGCCAATGAATTGCTAAACAGCACGGATACCGAAGCCTATGTCATTGGTCATATCGCTGCCAGTGACAATTCAGACAGCGAACCAACTGTTGAATTTAGTGATCTTCCTGACTTTACTTTTATTTCAGACGCAGACTAATTTATAATAGGAAAACCATATGTCCTTTAAAGAACGTATAGCCATTCTTATCAGTGGTCGTGGCAGCAATATGGATGCACTTATTGCTGCTTGCGCAAAACCTTCTTTTCCTGCTTCTGTAGAACTTGTAATCAGTAATAACCATGACGCTGCTGGTTTGGATACGGCTCGTGATGCTGGTATCCCGACTCAAGTCATTGACCATCACCAGTTTGGCAAAGATCGCCAGGCCCATGAGCGTCAAATTGATGCAGCGTTACAAGCCCATAACATCTCAACCATTTGCTTGGCTGGATACATGCGTATATTAACACCTTTTTTGATTAATAATTGGGAAGGTAAAATCCTAAATATCCATCCCAGTATCTTGCCTCTGTTTCCCGGTCTTGACACTCATGCCAAAGCGATCAAGGCTGGCATGAAAGTGCATGGATGCACTGTGCATATTGTAACAGAAGACATGGATCAAGGTCCTATTCTGGGACAAGCTGTTGTCCCTGTCCTGCCAAACGATACAGAACACAGTCTTGCAAAGCGCTTATTAAAGCAAGAACATCTTCTATACCCACAAGTTTTAAAAAACTTTTTGCGAAAAGAAGAACCTGATATTAATGTTGATGCATTAATTAATGGATAAAGTTATAGCCCGAGAAATTAGTTTTCTTGGGCTTATTTTTATTATAAATAAGGATTAGTATTACAACGTATTATTTAATAATTATAAATGAATATATATATAAATATATCTTATTATTAGGATTTGGCTTTAGCTCATTAACAACACTCTCCTTAGCTCATGAAACCTCAGCACAAAAAATTATTGATTTACAACATCAACCCAATCAAGGAAATGCTGAGGCTCAATTTATACTCGAAGCATTATATGATGAGGGTGAAATAATTTCTCGAAACAAAGCCCAAGATAGAACGGTATACTAACGCTGCGAATAATGGAAATCTTAAAGCTCAGTATAATCTTGGCATAACTTATCTAGAAGACGACGACATTCCGCAAGACTATAAGAAAGCTAAAAAATGGTGGAAAAAGCGGCTAAACAAGGAAACGATAAAGCGCAATTTAATTTAGAAAGAATGTACTATCTTGGTATAGGCGTCTCTCAAGATCATCCAAAAGCAAAAGCGTATTTGAATCAAGCCTATTTAAATAAACTACAAAATGCCTGTAATGATTGTAAATTATTAAAATAACAAAAAAAAGGGCTAAAAGCTTCCTTTTAACCCTTTTATAATCGATACTTAATAAAAATTAAGCGTTAATTTCGATTTCAGCAAAGAAGAATTTAATTTCATTTGCTGCGTTTTCAGCAGAATCAGAACCGTGAACAGAGTTAGCTTCAATTGATTCAGCAAATTGAGCACGTACAGTGTGTGGTGCTGCGTCTTTAGGGTTGGTTGCACCCATGATGTCACGGTTTTTTTGAACTGCGTCTTCGCCTTCTAAAACTTGCACAACAACTGGACCGCTAATCATGAAAGATACGAGTTCACCAAAGAATGGACGTTCTTTGTGCACCGCGTAAAATGCTTCTGCTTGCGCTTGGGTTAATTGCATGCGTTTTTGAGCAACAATTTTAAGACCCGTGCCTTCGATAACCGCATTAATTTTACCTGTTAGGTTACGACGGGTTGCATCTGGTTTTAAAATTGATAAAGTTCTTTGAATAGCCATAATATATTTTCCTTATTTCATTATGAAGCAAATCATTCTTTGTAAATGACACGCGTTATTGGTAAATAAAAGAAATTTTATTATTTTGTCGATCATTTTTTTACTATTTTACACGGGCAACGCTGTGAGCACTCTGGTTATCAATAATTTAACACTTCGAATTTTCGGTCGTCCTCTTTTAGAAAACGCCTCTCTAACCATTGAAAATGGTCAAAAAGTGGGCTTGGTTGGTCGTAATGGAACAGGAAAATCGACATTACTGGCAGCTATCGCAGGGGATATGCCTATTGATGATGGTGAAATCTTAATTCCCAGCCGAATCAGAATGGCTCGTGTTAAACAAGAAGCCCCCTCTGGCCCACTCTCTTTGATCGATACGGTTCTAGCGGCAGATCAAGAGCGTGCGACTCTGTTACATGAAGCTGAAACAATCCAAGATGGCTATCGACTGGCTGAAGTCCATGAACGTCTTATTGCAATTAATGCCGACAGTGCCCCTGCCCGTGCCGCCGTTATTTTAGCAGGATTAGGCTTTAACGAAGAAAACCAACAACGCCCTGTCTCTGACTTTTCGGGTGGATGGCGGATGCGAGTTGCGTTGGCAAGCACCCTATTTTTAAACCCAGATCTTTTATTATTAGATGAGCCAACAAACCATTTGGATTTAGAAGCTACTCTATGGCTTGAATCTTGGCTTGAGAATTTTTCAGGCAGCGCATTAATCGTCAGCCATGATCGTAATTTATTAGATCAATCCGTCAATGCCATCGCACATCTCCACCAAAGAAAGCTATCATTAACTGTTGGTGGATATGAAGAATTCATCCGTATTAAAAATGAAAAAGCATTACAGCAAAATAGAGAAGTTGAGAAGATTGCCGCCAAGCGTGCCCATATGCAATCTTTTGTAGATCGCTTCAGAGCCAAAGCGACCAAAGCACGTCAAGCACAAGCGCGTCTCAAAGCCCTTGAAAAATTACCGCCTTTACAAGCAATTGTTGAAGAAACCCCTATTCACTTTGAGTTTCCCCAACCCATTGAATTACCCCCACCGTTAATTACATTACAACAGGTCAAAGCAGGATATGGCGATAGAACTATTCTTTCAGGCATTTCTTTACGTATTGATCCAGACGATCGTATTGCGTTGCTGGGGGCAAATGGAAATGGTAAATCAACATTTATTAAATTGATTGCTGGAAGGTTAAAACCGTTCGAAGGCACTATTCAAAATAACTCTAAATTATCCGTGGGCTATTTTGCACAACATCAACTGGAAGACCTCGTGCCAGAACATACCCCTTTGGAACATATACAATCCGCATTACCCAAAGCAACACAAACCGAACTGCGTGGACAATTAGCACGTTTCGGACTGGATGCCGATCGTGTCGATACCAAAGTCAACTCTTTATCAGGTGGAGAAAAAGCTAGATTAGTCTTAGCGTTGGCCACTCGTCATAACCCAAATATTTTATTATTGGATGAACCCACCAACCATTTGGATTTAGATGCCAAAGAATCCCTTGTTCATGCATTATCTGCCTTTAATGGTGCTGTGATTTTAATCTCTCATGATGCCAGATTAATTGAGCTAGTTGCTGACAGTTTATGGTTAGTCAATAATGGCACAGTTGCCCCGTTTGATGGAGATATTCAAGAATATCGTCAATGGTTAGATATTCAACGTAAAGAAGCCAATCAACAATCTAAAACAGATAATAATTCCGGAGCAAGTTCTCAAAAAGAAGCACGTAAAGACAGAGCTGAAAAACGGAAATTACTTCAACCTTTACGCAGTAAAATCAAAGATTCTGAAAAAATCATGAGCAAATGTGCGACTGAAATTCAAAAACTTGAAGAAAAATTATCGGATGTGAATTTTTACAATTCTGCCAATGCCGACGAAATGAAAGCTATTCAGATAAAGCTTTCGGATTGTCAAAAGAGACAAGCTGATGCTGAAGAGACATGGTTGGAACTTCACACTGAATTAGAAGCAGCCGAAGCTGAAATCTAAAAATATCCATAAAAAAGGGCTATAAAAGCCCTTTTTTTTATTTATATTAAGGGAACAATGTCCTTTGATAATCATATTGATCGACTAATTTTCTAAGAGGCGCGAACTCCTCATCTTCGCAAGTTTTTAAGAAAACTTTGCTGCCATCTTGATTGGACACTTCATAAAAAACCTTATTATTCCAATCTGCTTGGCTGATCCCCAGCCATAACACCAAAGTAAAAGGTCGAGGTTGTTGATCTTTTGGTTTGTCTGCATAGTCTTTTAAATCAATATTTTGATTAAATTGAATTTCAACATCACCAGTAGAGGGTGGATTGCGATGCAACGGTCCCCATCCCTTTTCATTTTTTTGAATCCAATCTTTAACGACTTTTAACTCATCTGGAGTTAACAAACGTTTCTTATGCAATGGCCCAACAATCAGCTCTGCATTCACAACAGGTGGAAACGCAACTGGCTTGAGTTCTTTACGTACCATAAGCCATACACCCAAGACAACCACAAGGCACAAAGCCAAGACTGAAGTTAATATAATATTTTGTTTACGCATTGAAGAAAGCCTTTATTCTTTGATCGCATGAATAATTTGTAAAACCTCTTCATCAGTAAGCTCTGGATGAATGGGTAATGCCAATATCTGTTTTGATATTTTTTCTGAAACAGGTAATACACTGCCATCATGGGAATGACAATAAGCTGGCTGTTGATGCAACGGCAAAGGATAATAAATCGCGGTTGGAATATGTCGTTCTTTTAATTTATTCTGTAATTGCACACGTGCATGTTCATCAGGCAACAAAATAGAATAAATCGCCCATGCACTTTGACTTTGAGGAACTCTTACAGGCACCTGCACAATCGAAGCTAAATGTTCATCATATAAACGCGCAATTTCTTCTCGTCTTGCAATCTCACCATCAAAAAAATCTAATTTCGCTAATAATACAGCTGCTTGGATCGTGTCGAGACGACCATTCATGCCCGTACGTAATACTTGATAGCGTGTTTTGCCTTCGCCGTGACTTCTTAATGAACGGTAAAGTTCTGCTTTCTCTGGATCATTGGTGAATATTGCGCCACCATCTCCATACCCTCCAAAGGGTTTAGATGGAAAAAAAGAGGTGACCGTTGTGTCCGCTTCATTACCCAATTTATGACCGTGATACACCCCTCCAAAAGATTGTGCACAATCATCCAACAAAAATAATTGTTCTTGCTGGGCAATTTGACGTAGCACATCCCAAGGCGCAGGTTGGCCAAATAAATCAACGCCAATGATCGCTTTGGGGGTTAATTCTCCTTCATCACGAATTTTTTGAATACAGCGTTTTAAATGGATTGGATCAATTTGAAACGTCTCTGGATCAATATCCACAAATACTGGCGTTGCCCCTAAAACCAAGGGAACCTCGGCCGTTGCTGTATAGGTAAAAGCAGGAAGGAAAACAGCATCCCCTGCACCTATATTTTCTGCCATCAAAGCAATCTGTATGGCATCAGTTCCAGATGAAACCCCAATACAAAATTTAGCACCAACATATAATGCCAATCGCTCTTCAAGCTCTTGAACTTCTGGCCCTAAAATGAACTGACAATGAGATAACACGCGATCAACACGATCTTTAACCGCACTTCCCAAACGTTGCTGTTGTTTTTTCAAATCAAGAAAGGAGATCGTATTACTCACCATTGTTCTCTTTTTTCTAAAATAAATTGATCTTTATTAAATTTATTACAGCCTTCTAAAGTGAAGACTGTTTAATATTAGCTTATTAAATAAAAACCACACAGTTTATTACCGTCAGGATCACGCAAATAAGCTAGATACATTTTCTTATTTCCCGCTTCTCTGACCCCAGGAGGATCTTCTACAGATTTTCCACCATGACTAATTCCTGCTTGATGCCATTCGTTTACTTGCTCTGGAGAGTCAAAATTAAACCCAATTGTCGTGCCGTTTCCATAAGTTGCGGGCTGACCATCAATTGGTTTCTTTACGCCAAAAAACTGATTGTCTCGGATATAGATCAAGCTGTCTTTAGGTCCGTCAATGGCCTGAACACCTACAATTTCAAATAGAGCATCATAAAATTTTCTGGATTTTTCTAGATCATTACTGCCAACTACTATATGACTAAATAACATTATTCTCTCCTTTGGTAATATTGGAATAGAGCTTTCATTTAAAGGCTATCATAATAATTAAAGTTTAACAAAGAGCTGTATACATTTAATTAGACAGACAAAATATATTTAATTTTAATACAATCTTAGTTAATTGATCATATTGATTTAACCTTGTCGTAAAAACAACATTATTTACTCCTATGAGAGGCATGAAGATAAATCAAATATAACTTTCTATTTCAACATGTCTCATGTTTAGAGGGTTCTCACCCCATTAACTTCTATTCTTTAAACTTTTGTCTGATATTTTTGATTGATGTATGTAACGGCACAACAAAATCATACCAATATCTTCTGCGTTAAATGATACTCGCTTTCAATTTACGTTCAATTTGTGCTGAAATTCTGGCACAAGTTGCTGTACAATTGAAATTGCTTTGTCAATATCTTCACGCTGACATGCCTCGGCAATTTGATTAATCAGATCATTCACTTCTTGCAAATTCACCGTTCTAGGGGTTGCCATCATTAGTCCAGCATGATCCGTAGGCATCGGGGCTTCACGGCCGTGGAAAAGCTCTTCAAACAATTTTTCACCAGGCCTTAATCCCGTAAATTCAATTTGAATGTCTTCGTCAGGTTTCAATCCAGCTAAACGTATTAATTGGCGTGCCAAATCAAGGATTTTAACAGGTTCACCCATATCCAACACAAAAATCCCACCGTTACGTAACATTTCATCCGTCGCTATATCACCATCTTTTTGCACAGTCGCTCTGACACTCGCTTGTAACACCAATCCTACAGCTTCAGGAACTGTCATAAAATAACGCTTCATTTCTGGATCGGTAACCGTCAAGGGTCCACCACTACGCAATTGTCTACGAAATAATGGTACAACAGATCCTGTTGACCCTAAAACATTTCCAAAACGAACGGTTACGCATCGCATCATATGGCCAGTGGGGATATTCAACATATTTTGTATTTTTTCTGGCTCGTGATGAATAGTCATATCCAACGCCTGACAATACATCTCTGCAATTCGTTTAGAAGTTCCCATCAAACTGGATGGATTAACAGCTTTGTCCGTGGAAATCATAATTAATGCTTTAACGCTAGCTTCCGCAGCTGCATTTGCAATAATACGAGTTCCAATAATATTGGTTAAAAACCCTTCAATCGGATTATTTTCAATCATTGGAACATGTTTTAATGCCGCTGCATGAAAAACCAGCTCTGGCTTGTAATATTGAAATACAGCTTGAATTCTTGCTTTGTCACGAATATTGGCCAGCACAAGTTTACGTTCACCTTGTAATTTCCACTCCGCAAGCTCTACATTAATCTTCCATAACGCATATTCACTATGATCTAATAAAATAAGTAACTTTGGGGATAAACGTGAAATCTGCCGCACTAACTCCGAGCCAATACTGCCACCAGCCCCCGTAACAACGATCACACGATCCCGAATCATTAACTCCATGCCCTCTTGATCTAATGGAACCTGAGGCCTGTTTAATAATTCTTCCAACGCAATTGGCTGTAATTCAACATTACTGGCGGGTGATAAGTTGGTTAGGCTTGGCGTCCGTTGAACTTGGATTTTCCAATTTTCAGCAATGGATAATAGCTTGCGTAACTGAGGCCCTCTTAACTCACCCCCTGTAATCACTAAGATAGAAGGGAGTTTATTTTGCTGATTTAAATTAGATAAAACGTCTGGTAACTCATCAAAATTACCTAAAATGGGTGCATTATGAATCCGATGTCCTTTGCGACTTTGACGAAAAGAAATCAGACCAACAACATATAATGAATTTTGAACATCCCTTTTGGTAGCACGGATAAACAGATCAATATCTTCATCAGTACCTAATAATAATATTTTTTGTTTTTTCTGGCGATTTAATTTAATATTTTCCGATGTAAATAAACGATAACCAACACGTCCACCACCCATCAATACCAATAAAACCAGTGCATAAATAATAGGAAATGTAACAGATGGTGTTGAAAATCCTGTTACCAGCAATAGACATGTAAATAAAACTGAACTGGCAATCGAAGCCGCCGCAATATTTAATAAATCAGCAATTCCAGAAAAGCGCCAATATTGCTGAGGGATGTGAAAAGGCAGACCGCTTACCAATAATGTTAAGACACCGCTGGCTAAAAACCATAATGGATGTAATAAGCCACCTTGGGGATCAGACAACCAACGTGCCAAAGGAGCCGCAATTGCTGCTAATATTGCGTCCATGACAATATTAATCACAATACGATTATATCTCTTTGTTTGCTTTGTTGCTGGGGATAAATTAGACTGTTGCAATGTCCTCATTCCATCTTTATAGCCTATAACACAATATCAACTCTTATCATTTCTTTATAAAAAAAAACAATGACCTCTTTTTCGTTTCATCCATTATTTTTAATTTGGCTTATTGGTACGACACTCTTATCTGCTGTAATCGTAAAGGCAATGGCACGTATCGGCGTAATGGATAATCCGATAGAACGCAGTTCTCATACTATTCCTACCCCTAAAGGGGGTGGCGTTGGTATTATCTCTGCATTTTTGATAGGCAGTATAATAATATTTCCATTATTACACCAACCTTATCTCATTTCTATCTCTGCTTTACTAGGAGCCGTTGCATTTCTATCGATTATTTCATGGCTTGACGATGTTAAACAATGGTCTGCCATCATTAAACTTGCTGCACAAATATTTTGCGCAACAATTATCACCCTTTTCATTCCATCACTTTCGTTGCTTCAACAAAGCTATTTCATCTTCGTTCCCGTTATCATTCTAGGATTAGTTTATGTAATCAATGCATTTAATTTTATGGATGGATTAAACGGTCTCGCTGCTGGTGTTGCAGCCATTAGTTGCTTATTTTTTTATTATCAAACCCAACAAGTTGATTTTGCCTTAATCGCCATAGCTCTTTTCTGTGGGTTAATGGGTTTTTTACCGTTCAACTATCCCAAAGCAGAGATTTTTATGGGAGATGTTGGCAGCCAATCTTGCGGATTGCTGCTAGCCGCCTTTGCCATAGCCCCTTTTAATAAATTAGATCACATCAGTATTACGACAATACCTTCTGAGACGATATTAATATTTTTCTTATTATTTGGTATACTCTATGACGTAACCTTTACGTTGATCCGAAGAACCAAAGAAAAAGCACCGCTTTTAAAAGCTCATCGAAGCCATTTGTACCAAATGGCTCATCGTTGCCAAATCCCAGCCAGCATCGTAACCATCATTGAATGGTTATTTTGCATTTGGGGGGGAATGCTGGCTTTATTTATCCCACTAACCACTTCATTAAATACAATTTGTGCTTATAGTTTACTAATTATACCACAACTTATATGGACTTTATTTATTTTGTATAAAACAAGACAACATAACATAAAAAAATGGTAGGATAAAAACCCTACCATTTTTAATCACATTAACATTGTAATAAAGTTATTTGCTAGCTTTATTAAGTTGCTGTTGATTTAAATCTTCTGTAGTTGTTTCTGCTTTCGCAGCTTTTTTACTTGCTTTTGCACTCTTTTGTAGTTTTGAATCTACAAAAGAAATAGTAAATCCACCTGGTGCACCAGCAACACGTCCGCCCATTGTATTTGTATCAAATGCAATTACAACGTTTTTTGTATTTTTCATATTCGCAGCACCAACGCCAACACCAGCAGTTGCTTCACCACCAGCAGATGCATAGTTTCCTGCAAAATCATAAATATGTTTCAGATTATACACATGGCCTTTTGCTTGAGATTTTGAAAAACCAAGTGCAACAATATCGCCACCTTTGATTTTAAATTTATAACTCTTGCCATGATATTTTAATACACCGCTGCCCCAAGTGTATCCAACACCCACATCAGCAGAGTGGAAAGTCATATAAACACTGCCTGATGGTTTTTCAGAGGTTGCCGCAGGATGATCAACAGACTGATTTTCTGCTGCATAAGATTGATGGCTTAATGCCAAAGGTGCACTAATAAAAGTGGCTGCTAGTAATAAAGAAAATTTATTCATAATTAAAACTCTCAAAATAAGTGATAAGCAATTTATTTGTTATACTCAATTTATTTAACAATAAACCTACAAATAATTCAAGTATTTTACAAAACAATATTATCTTGATACTAACCAAGATAATATTGTTTTTATAGTATTGCCTAAACTTTATTCGAAAATTCTAGAAATTCTCATATTCTCATCAAATGATCAAAAAAGTTCTTATTTAAAGATTATTTTTTTGCAGCACTGTTGATAATATTTTTAATGTTTGTCAAATACTCTTTACCTGCATCGGTATGTTGGATCAAAACTGAACGACGATCCATAGGATCCGTTTTTCTGGTTACAAATTCAAGTTCTTCTAAACGATCCAGCGCACGAGTAATTGCTGGTTTTGAAACATTTAGATTGGCAGCCAAACCTCTTACGGTTTGGACAGCTTCATCCAAATAGCAAATTAAAAATACAGCTAATTGACGTGCAGATAGATCAGGAGTGTCCTGACGTACCAATGTTGTAATTGTTTCTTTTAAGATAACAATTTGTTGTTCAGATGTTGTTTTTTCATTGTTCATTTTATTTAAACCATTCATTTTATCAAAACTGTTTCAAGATTATTTCTTTATATTCAACATGAGTATCCGCAACCGGAATATCAAGATTGTAGTTAAAATAATATTGACGAAATTATAATTCAGCCAATATTATTCTAACATTTTATTACTTCATGTAATATATTTTTAAATTAAAATAAAGTTTATTTATAAAACAAATATTCTAAATATATGATTATTATGAACTGTCGCCTAATTTTTATTAATTGTCATATCTAGCAATGTTTTCCAACGTTTTTTGACCTCTTGTGGAATTAAAATATAACCTATCCCAAGCGAAACAAACCATGCTAACCCTAAATACAACCCGACTCTTGTCGTAGATTGTAACGTTAACGTGAATATTGTTAAAACGATAAAAATCATACAAACCCAACAGGAAAAAACACCTCCAGGCATTTTAAATAGCGATGTTTGATGACGCTCGGGGTATTTTTGTCGATAACGAATATAAGAAAATACAATTAAAAACCACGTGAATAACGTGATAATAGTTGCAACTGAGGTCACTGAAATAAAAGTATCAATGATGCTTTTATTCCCCACCGCCAATAAAATGACCGCTGATAACAAACAAGCACATGAAAAAACCAATCCATTTACGGGAACAGACGATTTGGAAAGCTTCATAAAAAATCTTGGTGCTTTGTTCAACGAAGCCAATCCATATAACATTCTACTGCTTGAGAAAATACCACTATTTGTTGAAGAGGCTGCAGAAGTCATAACCACAACATAGACAACCGCTGCTGCTGCGGATAAACCAGCAAATTTAAATAAAACAATAAAAGGACTTTGACTGGGGTCAATACGGTGCCAAGGTATAACAGCCATAATTACAATGACTGACAAAACGTAAAACATAATAATACGTAGTGGGATATTATTAATTGCTTTGGGTAGGTTTTTATAAGGATCTTTCGATTCTGCGGCGACAGTTCCTATTAATTCCACCCCAATAAAGGCAAAAGTCGCACTTTGAAATCCAGCTAAGAATCCTCGAAATCCATTGGGTAAGATATTGCCATCATTTAAAACATTACTTATAGAAGTGACCTCTCCTGAAGGAACTTTAAAGGCGATAGCTATAAAAATTCCACCCACTATAATTAAAACACAAATTGCAATTATTTTAATGATTGCAAACCAAAATTCCATTTCACCGAATAATTTAACTGTTAAACTATTTAAAGTGTAAAACAAAGCAATACACACCAGAGCAGGTATCCACGACGGCAAGTTAGGATAGAACATATGTGTATATCCTGAAATCGCAACCAAATCTGCAATTCCAACCGCTATCCAGCAAAGCCAGTATGACCACCCCAATAAAAATCCTGCAAAAGGCCCAAGTAAATCACTGACAAAATCAACAAAGGATTTATAATTTAAATTAGAAAGTAAGATCTCTCCCAACGCTCGCATGACCAAGAAAACAACTATACCAATCAACATATAAATTAATACAATAGAGGGTCCCGCAAGTTGAATCGTACTACCAGAGCCCAAGAATAACCCTGTACCAATACATCCCCCAATTGCGATTAGTTGAATATGCCGATTGCTTAAATTACGTTGTAAGCTATCATTTTGATCTTGCTTCATACAAAAACCTTTACCAATCCTTTAATATTTACTCATAAGACAAGATGAATTATTTTGTACTTAATTGACTATCTTCGTCGTCAAAAATATCTAAAATAACGAAAAAGATTTATTTATGATATTCTAGAGCGTGAAAGCTATTTTAAGTATTTAACCGTATGCCACCTTAATTCTAATTCGCAAATAATATTGTTAAAACCCCACTAAAATAAAGTGTTTTTTATGTCTGATATAATAAAAGCAATTCTCGGCCCCACAAACACAGGAAAAACACATCTTGCACTTGAAAGAATGATGGGACATCTATCTGGAACGATTGGTTTTCCTCTGCGCTTATTAGCCAAAGAAAACTACGATCGGATGGTCGCAATCAAAGGGGAGCAATATGTCGCTTTGATTACAGGAGAGGAAAAAATTATTCCTCCGAAAGCAAAATGGTTTTCCTGTACCGTAGAAGCGATGCCAACCCACATTCCAGTAGATTTTGTTGCAATTGATGAAATACAACTTTGTGCTGACCCAGACAGAGGACATATTTTCACCGATCGATTACTACATTGCAGAGGGAATATTGAAACCATGTTTCTAGGGGCAGATACAATTACCCCTATTTTAAAACAACTTATTCCACATATTGAAATTGATTCACGCCCCAGACTATCCAATTTGACCTATACTGGATTTGATAAATTTACCCGATTGCCCCCCCGTTCTGCAATTGTTGCTTTTTCTGCTAACGAAGTCTATGCCATCGCTGAATTTATTAAAAGACGACACGGAGGCTGTGCGATTATCATGGGACGATTATCGCCTCGCACGCGTAATGCTCAGATGGAACTATACCAAAACAAAGAGGTTGATTACTTAGTCGCTACAGATGCAATTGGTATGGGATTAAATATGAATGTAAATCATGTTGCCTTTGCCAGCCTTTCTAAATATGACGGACGCCAATTACGTAATCTATATGCTTATGAAGTTGCTCAAATTGCTGGAAGAGCGGGGCGAGGAATGCAAGATGGAACCTTTGGAACAACAGCTAATTGTTTAGGAATGTCTGAAAAAATAGTAAATGCTGTTGAAAATCATCATTTTGATTCTTTGAAACAACTCTATTGGCGCAATCATACACCTGACTTTTCAAATCCATCAAAATTACTTGCTTCGTTAAGCAAAGCCCCTCCTATAAAAACATTAATCACCAGCCAACATGCTTGTGACCTTCAAACATTGATCTATCTTATTCAAGATCCAGAAATCATGGCGTCTTGCACAACCGAACAAAACACAAAACTTCTTTGGGAAAATTGTCAAATCCCTGACTTTAAAAAACTTGGCAACGATAACCACGCTCGGATCTGTAAAAAAACCTTCTTGTTCTTACTAAAACAAGGTCATATTCCAGAAACTTGGATCCACCAACAAATAGAACAACTGAACCATACCCATGGTGATATTGATACATTAATGCAGAGGCTGTCTGGCATCAGAATATGTTCTTATATTGCAGCTAAAAATCAATGGTTGGAAAATGCTATTTACTGGCAAGCACAAGCCAGAGAAGTCGAAGATAGCCTCTCTGATGCTTTACATACTGCATTAATGAGCCGTTTCGTTAATCAAAGAGCTACTTCTTTACTACGAAACTTAAAAAATCAAGAGAAAGATAATCTTCTGACCTCAATTTCTGCGACAGGACATATTTTAATTGAAGGGCAAACAATCGGCTCTTTCAAAGGATTTACGATTGAACTTCAAGAATCAATTCCTCAAGAAGATTACAAACTTGCCCTTAGAAGCATACGGAAAAATATTCGTAAATTAATTCCTCAGCAACTCCAAAAATTTATACAGAGCAAAGATGATGAATTCGAAATAGAATTTAAAACAGGTAATATTTTATGGGAACGAACCCCCGTTGCTAGATTAAAAAAAGGACATGATTTATTACATCCTCAGATTTTATTATTAGATAACGAATTTCTAGATAACGAAATGAAAAATATCCTTCTAACAAGGCTACAAGAATTCCTTTCTCGACAAATCAAATCCTTATGCCCAACATTAATAAAATTACAAAATAATAATATATTACCAGCAATAGTTCGTGGATTAGTCCATCGAATTTATGAAAATGCAGGCATTTTATGGAAAGAGAAATCTGACAATTTACCTAAATCAACAAAAAAATTATTATTAAAATATAATATCGTTCAAGGGCAATATGCTTTTTATTTGAAAGATATATTCAAAGAAAAAAAAACAAAACTGAGAGCTTTTCTATATCATATATTTTATAATCAAATAGATGCCAATACAATTCCATTGCCACATCTGGTGTATATCTCAACAGTAAACGCAAGAATTGATATAAATTTTTTTAAATATCTTGGATGGATTAAAATAAGCAACCAGTTTTTACGCCTAGATATCGCAGAAACAATCAGTAAACGTCTTAAAAACAAAGCCCCCAAATACCCTTCAACCCTTAAAAAGCAAGATATTACCCCTCTACCCTATATTGCAGAAACTATCCCAAGTTTATTGAAATCACTCGATTTCTTTATTCAAAAACCACAAAAGCCATCCAAGACAACGATAGGTCCCCCAGCCCCTTTACTTTACGCCACTGTTCCATTCCAAAAGAAAAAACAAAACAAAAGTAAAATAAAAAAACACCTAAAATTATCCAATCCATCCGTGATTGACTTGCAACAATTTTATAACACTCATCGCCATGATTGACTTTGAATGCCAAACCCAACGCATAGATCTCTGGTTATGGCATGCCAGAATCTATAAAACACGAAGCATCAGTACAAAATATATACAACATGGAGCTTTTCGACTAAATTCTTGCCCTGTTACAAAAGCATCTTGCACAATTAAAAAAAATGATATTTTGACGTTCGTTTGGTATGACACAATCAGAGTCATCAAAATACTTAATTTAACCAAACAACGTGTCGCTGCGAAAAATATCTCTCTGATTTATCAAGAAATTCTTGAAACTTCAGATGTAAAGTTATAAAGAATATAAATATTTTTCTTGTCATAGCCTTAAATAGTTACTAAATCACTATGACGAACATTCAAATAAAACTGAATGCCACAGATTTCTTAATGACTAGGGGTTAATACCCCTTTAACAGATATGAATCGGAGAAAGCAATGACCTATGTGGTCACGGAAAACTGCATCCGTTGCAAATATATGGATTGTGTCGAAGTTTGCCCCGTAGATTGTTTCTATGCTGGTGAAAACTTCCTTGTTATTAGCCCAGAAGAATGTATTGATTGCGGCGTATGTGAACCAGAATGCCCCGCGGAAGCCATCTTCCCAGACAGTGACGATCGTGCTGCAGATTGGTTAGAAGTCAATGCTGAGCTTTCGAAATCTTGGCCTAATATGAGCCGAAAAGGCGATACACCTGCTGATGCAGATGAATGGAACGGCAAAACAGACAAAAAAGAATTGCTTTCAAAAGAGCCTCACAAAGATTAATTTCCTTAAGTAGCTCGTAAAAAAACCCTTAACTTTTTAAATAAAAGTTAAGGGTTTTTTATTGGTTCATTCATCTGTCTTTATATGAAAATAAAGACAGATTATTATGAAAATTATCGAGACATCATCAAATGACCAACATTATGCATAACAAATAATGTACCAAAACAAATTACCAAGGCAACGAATACAGAGAATAAGAAAGAGACAACCTCTGAACGTTGTTCCGGAGCAGCACTAACATGTAAGAAGAAGGTGACTTGTACAAATATTTGTATTACAGCCAACACTCCTAATCCAATAATGATTACTCCATTTGATAAACCTGTTTTTAGCAGCACAATACAAAATGACGCCAAGGTTAATACAACAGATAGTATGAACCCAACAATATAAGAAACTATAGAGCCGTGTCCATGGTCTTCCCCATGAGAAGAAACTGCATGATTTTCTACCATTACAACATACTCAACAGATAAACAAAACTAAATACACAGATCCAGATAATATCAAGGAAATGCCAGAATAAACTTAAACAAGTTAAGCGAGGCATCATATGCGAACCTACACCTTTGGTAGCAACTTGAATCATTAAAACAATCATCCAAATTAAACCAATGGTCACATGCAATCCATGTGTTCCAACAAGTGTAAAGAACGCAGACCAATGCGCACAAGATTCTGGTGTTGCACCTTTAGAAATTAAATGCATAAATTCTTTGATTTCTAAACCAAGGAACCCTGCACCTAACACTGCAGAAACAACCATCCATAGTAATGTTCCAGATCTGTTCCCTTTATGGGCAGACAACATGGCAAAACCAAATGTCAAAGAACTTAACAACAATAAAGCTGTTTCATATGCCACTGTTGAAAATTCAATATCACCAGCGTGAAGAAGCTCTTTGAACGTTGGCGCACCAAAAAACTGTCCATGTAACACAGCATAACTGGCAAACAAACATCCGAAAATAACGCAGTCAGACATCAGGTATAACCAAAACCCAAATACTGAATGATTTTCATGTTCGTGTTCGTGATGACCACCGTTTGCTGTCATTGTACTATTTTCACTCATTATTCAGCCACCTGTGTCATAATGTTACGAGAATGTTCTTTCTCAATACGTTCGACTTCTGCAGCAGGGATAACAAATTCTTTGTCTTCCTTAAAGCTATATCCTATGACAATTAACAACATAAGGATACCAGCGACAATAGCCAACCACCATATATGCCATACTGCAGCAAAACCAAAGACAAATGAAAGCATACCAATAAAGAAACCTGCAGAGGTATTTTTTGGCATGATAATGTCTTGATAAGGTTCAGAAGTACGACGTGTATCAATACCGTGCTCTTTATCATAAGCAAACGCATCACGAGCATGAACAACTGGAATATGTGCAAAGTTATAAATAGGAGCAGGTGATGACGTTGACCATTCTAGTGTACGACCATCCCATGGATCACCAGTAATATCTTTATGTCCTGGTTTATCCATATTCCAAATACCGAGGAAAATTTGTGTGAGCTGACACACAACACCACAAAGAATACAGAACGCACCAACACAAGCAATAATTAACCAAAAATGCCAATCAGGATTGTCATAATGATTTAATCGACGAACCATTCCATCGAAACCAGTAATATACAAAGGTACGAATGAAAGGAAGAAACCGAAGAACCAGAACCAGAAAGCTGCTTTACCAAGACCTTGGCTCATTTTAAAGCCAGTTACTTTAGGTGCCCAGAAGTTCATACCAGCAATATAACCGAAATACACACCACCAATAATTGTATTATGGAAGTGAGCAATCAAGAATTCACTGTTATGTAATACAAAGTCACTTGCAGGAATAGCAAGCATAACGCCTGTCATACCACCAATAACAAAGACAATCATAAAACCAATTGTCCAATACATAGGTGCCGTAAATTCAATACGCCCTCTATACATTGTAAATAACCAGTTAAAGATTTTAACCCCTGTTGGAATAGCGATAATCATCGTCATAATACCAAAGAATGAGTTTACGTTTGCACCCGCACCCATGGTAAAGAAATGGTGAACCCAAACTAACAATGACAATACTGTAATTGTCAAAGTTGCATACACCATCGTTGCATAACCGAACAATGGTTTTTTACAAAATACTGGAACCAATTCAGAAAAACAGCCAAACGCAGGAATAACAAGAATGTAAACCTCTGGATGTCCCCATGCCCAAATCAAGTTCAAGTATAACATCACGTTACCGCCAAGTTCGTTGGTAAAGAAATGCATGCCTAAATAACGGTCAAGTGTCAATTCAGCAATAGAAACGGTTAATGCTGGGAATGTTGTGTAAATCATAATACATGCAGCAAACACAGTCCAACAAAAGACTGGTAAACGCATCCATGTCATGCCAGGGGCACGCATCTTACACATCGTTGTCATAAAGTTGACGGCGGTCAATACTGTCCCAATACCAGAGATCTGAACAGCCCAGATATAATAGTCAACACCAACACCAGGACTAAATTGTAATTCAGAAACTGGAGGATATGCCAACCAACCTGCTGTAGAGAACTCACCAATAAATAAAGAGATATTTACTAGGATCGCACCTGCAGTCGTCAACCAAAAACTTAATGAGTTAAGGAATGGAAACGCAACGTCACGAGCACCGATTTGCAACGGCACAATCAAATTGAACAAACCTTGCATGAACGCCATCGCCATGAAGAAAATCATGATGGTGCCGTGTGCAGTAAAGATTTGATCATAATGGTGTGGAGGCAGATAGCCAGGGCTATCAAAAGCAATCGCTTGTTGCGTACGCATCATTAATGCGTCACAGAAACCACGGAACAACATCACCAACGCAAGAACGATATACATAATACCGATACGTTTATGATCAACTGAAAAAAGCCAGTTTTTAAATAAAACAGTCCATTTGCCATAATATGTAATTGCAAATAAAACTGCCAATCCAATAATTGCTACTCCAACGAATGTTCCCACCAAAATGGGCACATTGTATGGAATATCTTTAAGACTTAAAATTCCTAACATATTTCCCTACTCCCCCGAGTGCATATCATTAGATTGAGCAGGAGCTGCTGAGCTATTACCATGATTATGGACATTAAAATGACCATCATTATATTGCCCAACAATATCATCAAAGAGATGATGTCCAACAGTGCCATAATAGATTGGCTCTTGATGAAGCACATTTCCTTCATGAGTCTTAGCATATTCCATTTGATCTTCTCTTAAATGCTTATAGACCTCGCTGTCTTTGCTATCTAACTGTTTCGAAGAAGCTTTAACTTTTTCAACCCACTCATCAAAACCTTTTTGATCAGTAGAAATCGCTTTGAATTTCATTTCTGAATATCCAGAACCACTATAGTTGTTTGAAAGCCCTCTGAATGTACCAGTAGATGTTGACATTAAATGCAGTTGTGTTTGCATTCCAGCCATCACATACACTTGAGATCCTAGCTGCGGAATCCAGAAGGAATTCATCGTAGCATCAGATGTTAAACGGAACGCCACTGGTGTATTCACCGGCATTGCCATTTCGTTTACTGTTGCAAT
Organism: Commensalibacter communis; assembly: GCF_947179015.1. Classification (GTDB taxonomy): domain Bacteria; phylum Pseudomonadota; class Alphaproteobacteria; order Acetobacterales; family Acetobacteraceae; genus Commensalibacter; species Commensalibacter communis. Next base: position 177,035 of record NZ_CAMXCM010000003.1, on the reverse strand, counting down.
TCCATAATCTGGATAGATAAATAACCATTTCCAGTTTAGTGCAACCACTTGTACATTTATTGGTTTTGCGTTTGGATTATCAGCAGGAGCAGCAATTGGTTTATAAGGATCTAATTCATGAGAGGATACATATGTATGATATGCAAGGAATGCAATCAAACACATTGGAATTCCCCAAACAAGAATTTCAATCGTTGTTGAAAAGTCCCATTTTGGTGCATAAGTCGCATTCGTATTTGATCGACGATAACGGTATGCAACAAACAAAGTGGCAATGATAACTGGAATAACAATACAAAGCATTGCTATTACAGACATTATAATTAATTGCTTTTCACCTTGCCCAACAGTTCCTTTAGGATCCATTATAACTAAATTACATCCACCTAGCATTAAGGTAGATGCTAAACCCACTACCGATAATGTAATTTTCGGTAATATTTTTTTCATTCTATGCCTCGTTGATTCTGACATTGCTCAACTCATCAGCTTGTTCATCTTATAGAACATCTTTCTTTTTTAGAATTTTTGATAAGATAATTTGCATTATTTTATTAAAAATCCTTAATACTCATAATAACACCATTATATGCACATAAAAAAGACATAAATCTTTTCAAAGCAATAATGTTAATTTAGTGCCCTATTCCTACTATAAATAACGTTATGTTACAACTAGCTTTCTCAAAACATTCAAAAACTATTAAAATAACATCTATTTACCCATAAATATGGTATTACTATAATACGCCTAAATACTCGATGTAACGACGTAAAATTTGCAATAATCTCAACTTTACAAACTAAGTGATAATTAAAACACAAATATATATCGCAAAAAATGCACTGAAATCATTCAGTGCATTTTATAAGATTAATCAATTTTATAATCGTAAAATAAACTAGTCATTACTTCCTGATCGAACACCCATAAATTGTAATAAAAATTGAAATAGATTAATGAAATTCAAATACAGGGTTAAAGCATCATACACACTATGTTTAGCTGCCATATCCGCACCTTCATATTGATAGAATGTTTGGTATGATAGTTTAATTCTTTGGGTATCAGTTGCTGCAAGACCTGTGAACACGACGACACCAACAATACTAATTAACAAAGACATTCCAGAACTATGGAAAAACATATTAATTACCATTGCAATAACTAAACCAAAAAGCCCCATGCCCAAAAAGGATCCGATTCCTGTCAAATCACGTTGCGTCGTATACCCCCACAAAGACATCCCTGCAAACATACTTGCTGCAACAAGGAACGTTCTGGCAATAGATTCCCCTGTATATACAAAGAAAATGCTCGCCATACTGATACCCATGGCTGCACAAAGAGCCCAAAATAAAGCTTGCGCTGTCTGTGTCGATAAACGATTAATCCCAAAAGACATCACCAAAACAAATGCCAAAGGGGACAATATCGCAACAAATCCCAACATCGTAGGCGTTAAATGTATGGACCCATTTGCAAACACTCTTTGATAAAAAATATTACCTAAAGATGAATTCGCAACCAAATAGGAAACCAACGCGGTTAATAACAAGCCCGATGCCATCCAGTTATATATTCGAAGCATATAGCTGCGCAAACCAGCATCAAATGCAACCTGTGCATCGACTTGTGATGTATTGTTATATGAATTAGGACGAAATGCCATTACTCTTCTCATAAAATAGTTTTCATTAACTAGTAATATATTGCAATCACTTACTAAATATCAAGTATACAAAAAAATAAGTTGTTTTTATGTTTTTAATAAGTATAGATTTAGTATCTTTTATATATTACTAGCAAAAAATAATGAGTTACTTTATAGGTTTATCCTTACCTGACCATATTTCATCCCATCTCAGTACATTGCGTGGCAGCTTACCAGCTCTCTACTGGAATGATCCCGATACGTATCACATACCCCTTTGTCATCTTGGCGCAATAAAAAACGATATGTTAATGAGTGAAATCGATATTGAATTGGAACGAATGAATACACCACGTTTCGAATTGGATATACAAGGGGTTCAGCATAATATATTACCGACTGGTGAGAGTGAATTTTCAGTAATCGTCTCGTCGACACCAGCTTTGATTCACTTGAAAAAGAAAATTGAACATATTGTTCAACAATTCGAAATAAAGCCCAGTAAAAAACGCTATGTACCCAAAATTGCTTTGGCGAAAGGTATAGGAATCAGTGAAGAGCAAATAAGTAATTGGTTATATCAATATAATTTATTTAAAACAAAGTCCTTTGAGATCCTTCAATTTTCTCTTTTTAGTACATATCATACCAAACATAGCGTTCACTACGATATTCAGTCCGATTATATGTTACGATAAAAGATTATCACACTTCTTATTTTCAATCAGCTGATGTAAATAGTTCATATAATATAATTCACAACAAACGTAACGATCTTTCTTGAGGGACATATTTGCCAATCCTAAATCTTGGTAAATAGACAAATATTTTGCGCTAACATTCCAAAATGCAAGAGAGCGATGTTCTTGGGTTGCCAAATCTCGCAATCTCCAGATCGTATTGATGATCTCACTTTGCTTCCCAACTGGATCGCCAAGACCAATCAACATCCCTTCTCTTCTCAAAAAGGGCGCAACAGTGCCTGCTGTGGAACAAATTACGATCGCGTCTGGGTCTATACTCACCACATTATTGATGGTGGAATTAGACAACACTTCGTAAAGCTCTTGGGTTTCTTGTGACCAACGATCAAAGCGAATACGTGCGGGACGCATCATTTTAAATAAAATCATACAACCTACCAATACCATAAAGGCTATAATCGATTTAATCTCAAAAGAAACATGATGGGAAAGAAAAATCTCAACAATACCATGATTAACTGTATGGTGCGGGCTAAGCCATATGATAACATAAATCGTTACAATTAAAATGAGGATTTCAATGGCTGTTTTTAACGATAGAGGCGTTGCGCTGAAATTTGCCTTGCGATAGTAACAATTTCTGAACGGTGCAATAAAAAAGGCAGATAATGTAAATATAATGGGAACATATATAGGCGCACCTCTTAACAAAGTTACCACAGCTAACAGAACCAAAGTGGCTAAACTTAAACACCACGCCATCGTAATCCTTCGAGCCAAAGCAACCGTCAAGACTAATAATAACATCCCAAAAAAAGACAGCAAATAATCGCCAGCAATCTCTATAACAAGAAAAAAAGACTTTCTGACAGCCGTTTTAGTCGGGTCTAATACTGGCAAAGCCAAAGCGATTAATCCACAAAGGGACGTTGTGGCAGCAGCAATATTCACTGAAAACGCAGCATCACTTTCCCTAATATTTTCAGCAGATGAAGAAATTGGACGCAGTTTAAATACAAATAGTTTTTTTGCATTCTTATGAAGCGCATTTCCACCGCGTAAAAATACCTCGTGCCCTGCAAACATAATACCAGCAAAAAATAAAGGAATAAGATAATAAAACAATCTAAAGATAAAAATAACGGAAACGATATCTTCCGCAGGCATATAAGGCTTTAATGCCAGTAGCATACTCCCTTCAAATACACCTACTCCACCCGGAACACTGGCAATCAAACCTGCTGAATAAGAAGCAATGTAAACCCCAAGAAAAGTCGGAAAATCTATGGATTGATAGCCAGAGAGATGAGAATGATCGGGAATTACACAATAAGGAATAGCAGCCGTCGCAATAACTTCAGCAGTCGCTATTATAATTTGGGCAATTGCCATCATGGGTTTGGGAAAAGAAAAACGATATTTCCAAAGCTTTAATTCATTACAATAAAAAGAAATGACAACATATAAAGCAACTAATAACCAACATAAGCTTCCTAAACCAACAAAGACATAAGCCGGCAATTCATGCCCTATTATTGGAAGATCGCTTGCTTTAAAAATAAACAAAGTTCCAATTAAAACCGCTGCACCTAAAAAGTAAGTGATTGAGCAAAAAGCGATCACTTGCACAATTTCAATCGCTTGCAACCCCCAACTGCCATATAATCGAAAACGAACAATCGCTCCAGAAACAGCTGAAAACCCAATATTATGCGACAAAACATATGAGCAAAACGACGCAAATGCTGTTTTTAAAAATGATAAGCGATGACCAACTTGAATAACGGCCAATTTGTCATAAAAGGATAAAATTAAAAACGATAAAAACGTACACCCTGCTGCCGCATACAAGGCGACATCTGGAATTTGACTCAGAGAATCTTTTATATTCTTAAGACTGAGGTGCTTAAATTCATTTTGTACCACATAGATAGCAACCACAAAAATAGCCACACCAAAAAGCCGAGAAGCATATTTAAAACAAGTTTTCCAACTGCGATCTTTGAATTGGTTTCCCTTAGTCGGGCCTGTCTGCTCTTTTGAGCAAGAATCTTGTGGTTGCATCTTTATACTATAATATTATGAAAACAAATTGTTCTTATTTTACACTTAAACTATTCTCGGGTCAAAGCGGCTTCAATTAACGCTATCGTTTCTGAAATACCATATAAAGCAATAAACATACCAAAACGGGGTCCTTCTTTTTGCCCTAGTAAGACTTCGTATAAACATCCAAACCATGCTCTTAAAGGTTCGAATTCGAATTCTTTACCAACCGCAAATACCATATTTTGCAATTCATCTGCTGTCATCGATTGCTCTTGCACCGCACGCAATTGGTTAACCAATGCTGTTAAAGCCTGTTTTTCTTTATCATCTGGTTTACGATACTCTTTATGAGGTTTGATAAAATCTGCATAATATGCCAATGCACATTCTACCAGTTGAGACAACATCGGATGCGTTTCGGGGGAAACATTTACATCGTAACGCTTTAAAAAGCCCCATAGAATTTCTGCACGCTCAGCATTCGCAACAGACGCCAAATTTAAAAGCATCGCAAAACTGATTGGACTGCCAACTTTTTCTGGCAATTTACCCTGATGGATAAACCAAGCAGGGTTATTATATCTCTTTTCTTGTTCAGCAACTTCCAAACTATCTTCGTTTTTTTCAAGCGCTGCCCAATCAGCAACATGTTTCAAATACTCGTCCGTTGCCTTGGGAATAACATCAAAAAATAATCTTTTTGCACGTTTAGGCGCATTATACATATAAAGTGCCAAACTTTCTTCTGGCGCATATTGCAGCCATTCTTCAATTGAAAGTCCGTTTCCTTTAGATTTTGAAATTTTTTGTCCTTGGTCATCCAAAAATAATTCATACGTTAAATTAATTGGTGGCTCTCCACCCAAAATTTTACAAATTTTGCTGGATAATTTAACGCTATCGATCAGATCTTTGCCAGACATTTCATAATCAACGCCCAACGCATACCAACGCATTGCCCAATCGGCTTTCCATTGTAATTTTACGTGACCGCCTTTAACAAGCGTTTCAAACGCCTTGCCATTTTCGTCACGCCATACAACCGTACCAGCATCCAGATCAATTTTTTCCATTGGCACTTGCATTACAATCCCTGTTTCAGGATGAATGGGCAAAATCGGAGAATATGTCGCTTTTCTTTCTTCTCTTAATGTTTTTTTAACTTCAGCCGCAATTTGATCGTGAACTTCTAATACGCGTCTCAACGCAGCATCAAAACGCCCAGACGTATAATAATCAGTTGCGGATGCAAATTCATATTCAAAGCCAAACCGATCTAAGAAAGAACATAATTGTGCATTGTTATGCGCACCAAACGAATCATGGGTTCCAAATGGGTCTGGAATACGGGATAATGGTTTACCCAAATGTTGTGCTAACATATCTTTGTTCGGCACATTATCGGGGACTTTGCGTAATCCATCCATATCATCAGAAAATGCGAGGATTTTAATCGATTGACCCGTCAGTACTTGATATGCTTGTCGCACCCATGATGTGCGCGCAACTTCACCAAACGTACCAATATGCGGCAGTCCAGAAGGGCCATAGCCTGTTTCCATCAGGGCAGGTTTATTCAACTTATCCTTCTTACCTTTCATACGATCAACTAACTTAGCAGCTTCCTCAAAAGGCCAAGATTTTGGTAACGAAGATAATGAAGAAAAATCGTTTTTAGACATTGCTTTACAGGCATTTTAACAAATACCTGCCCTCTATAAGTATAAATTAATTTATAAAAAAACAAAAATATGTGTTCTATTAAAACACATAAGAAATTAGAATATCATCATATATTCTTAAACTGTTAGTAAAAAAATGTTTTTAGACAAATATTCAGCACTTACAATTCACCAACATCAATGCTCTTTAATGACTTCAGAGGGCGAATTGCTTGATCTATCTATTGAACAAGCAATTGAAAAAATTGGGAAAGAGCCTGCTGTTTTTGTCATTCATTCTCCCGTTACTTATCGTAAATTACATACTCCAAAAAATATTAACCCTCATGGATGGTTTGACCTTCTTGAACTTGCAGCTTTTATATATCCCACTAAATCTTTTGGGTTCACCCCTCAAAGTATGGCGCAAGCACTTGATATTCCCTGCCCTGAGCCTGTCAGTGCTGATTTTCTATTCACAATTATCGATCATCTCGTCCAACATTTGCAAGATAAACAACGCCACTTCCCTTCTGAATCCCTCAAAGCTCAAGGGGCAGCGTTATTTTATGCCCAATGGAAATGGGCACCTTTAATCATAGATGTTCTGAATATAACACTACCCATTCCCTTCAGCCAACTGCAACCTAATGACAGTTTAAAAATATGGCGAAAATTGCCAAAATGGCAAGATACCCCTCCTCGCTCACCTCCAAGACAACAACCCCTACAACGTAAAGAAACATTACAACGTTTATCTGAGCTCTTAGGACCTCAGGCTGAAACTAGAATGGGGCAAATTGATTTTGCAGATATTTCTCGGGCTGCTTTTGCCCCGCGCAACCATCCTGATTGCCCCAACGTCGTTTTAGCAGAAGCTGGTACAGGAACAGGAAAGACCTTGGGATACATGGCACCTGCTACCTTATGGTCAGAGCAAAACGAGGGAACCGTTTGGATTAATACTTATACCAAACACCTGCAACGACAAATCGAAGAAGAATTTACACGGCTTTATCCTGACCCTGAGATTAGAAAAAAGCATGTTATTGTCCGTAAAGGGCGTGAGAATTATTTATGCTTACTTAATTTAGAAGAACACCTCAATACATTCTCACAACAGCAATCTCGCAATAAAATCGCCCTTATTTTACTCTGTAGATGGGCTGAAGAAACCAATGATGGCGATTTATTTGGGGGTGATTTACCCAATTGGTTTAATGATCTGTTCAACGAAAGACTATTATACCAACTGGCTGAACGTAGAGGCGAATGTATTCACGGAGCTTGTCCACATTATCAATGTTGCTTTGTCGAAAATTCCATCCACAAAGCGCAAGATGCAAATATTGTCATTGCCAATCATGCGCTCGTCATGCAGCATATTTCCTGGCATGACAATAATGATTCTGTAGAACAATCCAATTTTCCAACGCGTTTCATATTCGATGAAGCACATCATTTATTAGATGCGACAGATAGTGCTTATTCAGTTGCATTTTCTTTGTTGGAAACAAGCGAACTGCGCCGATGGTTATTGGGTAATGAAGGGAATAAAACCCGTTCTAAAGGACTGAAAAAACGTATTCATGATGTAATTATCGGTGACAATAAACTTGAACGTTTATTAGAGAGCATTTTACAAGCGACACATCGTTTACCCGTTTTAAATTGGTCATCTCATTTCTCAACAGAGCTTGATGAGCATCATATTCCTGATAGCAACCCAACAGAGTATTTTTTCTATTTAGTTTACATGCAAATCACGGCACGATCACAAAAGAACACTTCTCCCGTCCCTGTTCCAGAATATTACGACCAAAATGAATGTGATCTATTTCCTATCTTACCAGAATTGAAACAACAAGCTGCTATCCTTTCTGAGTGTTTTCTTCAAATCCTAACACCTTTATTGCAATTTATTCAAACTTTAGAACATAAATTAAAAACTGATATTGATACATTAGATAAATATTCCAAAGACCGCATTGAAACGACAATCAGCTCTTTACAAAGACGTGCTGTTAATCCCTTAAGTGTTTGGGTTGATCTGTTGAACCTTCTAGATCAACCAGACCAAAAGCAACAAGAAGCACAAACACACATCACATTTTTAAAAGTTGAAAAAACTGGCACGCGTATTTTAGATATTGGTATTTTTCATCACTGGTTAGATCCAACCCTGCCGTTTATGAAAACCATCACCAATTATGCGCATGGTATGATTTTAACCTCTGCAACTCTTCGAGATGACAGTCAGCACGATACCGAGGTGACATGGCAAGCTGCTGAGAAACGCGTTGGTACACCGCACCTACCGTTCGCCCCTATTCGCGCCTCACTCGCTTGTCCTTTTAATTACACGGAACAAGCACGCGTATTGATTATCAATGATTTAAATAACCTGTCGATTAATAATCTATCCCACGCTTTTCTAAACCTGTTTCTAGCGTCTCAAGGTGGGGCTTTGGGGTTATTTACCGCCATTCAACGATTGAAGGCTGTACATCAAAGGATCATTCAACCGCTAGAAGAACAAAATATCTCTTTGTTTGCTCAACATGTTGACCCCATAAATAATAACAGCCTCATTGAGTTATTTAAATCAGAGCAAAATTCCTGTTTATTGGGCACAGATGCCATGCGGGACGGAATTAATATCCCAGGCAATTCATTAAGATTAGTTGTATTTGAAAAAATGCCTTGGCCAAGACCCGATATTCTTCACAGAGAAAGACGAAAATATTTTTATCCAGAGAATCCCAATTTTTATGATGAACAGCTGGTAAGGTTGAGATTAAGACAAGCGTTTGGTCGATTGATTCGCACTCAAAGTGATAGAGGGATTTTTGTTATCTTAGACCGCAGAACTCCGACTCGGATGTTATCCGCATTTCCATCCGATGTTCCGATTGCTAGAATATCATTGCAAGATGCCATCGCGTCTATACGAGAATTTTTTTAAAAAAAAATGTTAAGGTTTATAAAATACAAAACCGGCTCTCTTTCAAGAACCGGTTCGCTTACGGTAACGAGCTAACTCTAATACCAGTAATCCAATGATTTAAAACTTATAGAGGTTTTAAATTCGCTGCAGCAGCTTTACCGCGCTCTGTCACGATTTCGTAACTTACACGTTGATTTTCTTTCAAATCACGTAAACCAGCTGCCTGAACTGCTGTAATATGAACGAAAACGTCCTTACCACCATCTTCAGGGACAATAAAACCAAATCCTTTTGTAGGATTAAACCATTTCACGGTTCCAGTTTGCATTAACCGCGCATCCTTTATCTATTAGAGAACCAAGTCCTTGAAAAACAGACCTGATATCAGAGTTAAAATATCTAAATAAAATCAGTTGATCTTATTTACTTTGGGTGAAAGAATTGTAACAACTCTTTCTGACTTCTATTTGACACAGAAAACAGGTCCAATGTCAAATAAAATATGAATAAAAATGTAAAAAAAATGTATTTTATATTGATTATCAATAAAAATATAGATTTTATTAATATTATATTAATATTTATTAATAATAATACTCGTTCGTTATTTCAGTGAAAGAATACTGGCGAATTATCTATGAAAATTTAAAAACAAAACATCTTAATTTTCACGCCTTTGTTACTTAGCTGGCAGCCCCCACTCATTTGCTTGTGGCTTAGTATCCGTTGAACACCACACGATAAATAAAATACAAATCACAATATAGACAATCATTGCGAAAAATATTCCACCCATTAGCATCAATAGAGGGCTTATATAGGTTAAAATAATTAAAGAAGCCCACCAACCTGAAAGTCCAATATCATGCAAACGACGTGCTGTAACAGCAATACTTGGTAACAAAAATATGCATGAACATATAAAACAATAAGCGCATGTAACAATAAAAGCCATAACAAATGAAATCCCAAATATCTGGGCAAAGTCATTCATCCCTATACCACTGCTATAGCTGTAGTAAGAATAAGATCTATATTGATTAGCTGTTATAAAATACGTAGTAATACTTATAATAATAGATGGAATTATTTGTATAAAACATATCATTAAAACAAAATTCCAAAATTCACTTCTTCGAGCTCGTCCTGCAAAATTCACATAATTTTTCATACACTTCTTAAACCAAGACATTGTCCCGTATGTTTTTTCAACTTCCAGTTGATTTATATATGATTCTGTAATTTGCGGAGTTGGTTTTTGATGGGTATCATCAGCTATATGAGAACCTACATTCAATTTGTTTGCATCATTTTCTTGATACATAATGCAGTAAACACTACAAGCTTCGCTTGATATATTAACCTCAAAATCAACCTTTTTTCCTTTTTCAGGAGCAAAAGTTTCTTTCCACTCTTTCCCAGTAAATACGTAACGTTTACCGTCATCTCCAGAAATATAACCTGTATTTTCCTGTATTGAGAAGTTTAATATAATTCCTCTCATATAACTCTATCCCTTTTACATTTTAATTCGAAAACTATACTGAATATATTGCTGAATTAAAATTTATTAATTTTACAAACCCTAAAAAAAATCGCCACCTTATTTAAGGTAGCGATTTCAAAATTTAAGAGGCGTCCCTCTATTTAATTTTTAAGCAAACAAGCGTATCAGCGTTGGACTAGAAGCCCATTCCGCCCATACCACCCATTCCGCCCATGCCATCCATACCGGCACCAGCTTCAGATTTCTTTTCTGGACGTTCAGCAACCATAGCTTCGGTTGTGATTAACAAACCAGCAACAGATGCTGCATCTTGTAACGCTGTACGAACAACTTTAGTTGGATCGATAATACCAGCTTGTACGAGATCTTTATATGCACCTTCTTGAGCATCGAAACCGAAGCTATAGGTGGTGTTTTCGAGAACTTTACCAGCAATCACTGCACCGTCTTCACCAGCATTTTCAGAGATTTGACGTAAAGGAGCTTGTAATGCACGACGAACGATTTCAACACCAACGCGTTGATCATCATTTGTATGAGATGCAATTTCAGCAAGTTTCACAGATGCACGAGCTAATGCTGTACCACCACCAGGAACAATACCTTCTTCCACAGCAGCACGAGTTGCGTGTAAAGCATCGTCAACGCGATCGCGACGTTCTTTCACTTCAACTTCAGTAGAACCACCAACGCGAATAACAGCAACACCGCCAGCTAATTTGGCCAAACGTTCTTGTAATTTTTCACGGTCATAATCAGAAGTTGTATCTTCAACTTGTGCACGGATTTGGTTACAACGACCTTTAATTTGTTCAACATCGCCAGCACCTTCAACAATGGTGGTGTTTTCTTTGTCGATATGAACTTTTTTAGCATTACCAAGCATTTTCAATGTAACGCTTTCAAGTTTAATGCCAAGATCTTCGCTAACCACTTGTCCGCCTGTAAGAATAGCGATATCTTCCAACATTGCTTTACGGCGATCACCAAAACCAGGAGCTTTAACAGCAGCAATTTTCAAACCACCACGGAGTTTGTTAACGACTAATGTTGCTAATGCTTCACCATCAATATCTTCAGCGATAATCAATAATGGACGACCACTTTGAACAACGCTTTCCAACAATGGTAACATTGGTTGTAAAGAAGATAATTTCTTTTCGTGGATAAGGATTAAAGGATTATCCAAATCAGCTGTCATTTTTTCTGAGTTGGTTACAAAATATGGAGAGATATATCCACGGTCAAATTGCATCCCTTCTACAACATCTAATTCTGTTTGTAGACCTTTTGCTTCTTCAACGGTGATAACACCTTCTTTACCAACTTTTTCCATAGCTTTGCTGATCATCTCACCGATTTCAGCTTCACCATTTGCAGAAATTGTTCCAACTTGAGCAATTTCAGCTTGGGTAGAGATTTTTTTTGTTTTTGATTGTAGTTCTTCAACCACAACAGTAACAGCTTTATCAATACCACGCTTTAAATCCATTGGGTTCATACCAGCAGCAACTGATTTTAACCCTTCACGAACGATTGCTTGAGCCAATACGGTTGCTGTGGTTGTACCATCACCAGCAATGTCATTGGTTTTAGAAGCAACTTCACGCACCATTTGTGCGCCCATATTTTCGAACTTATCTGCAAGTTCGATTTCTTTTGCAACAGAAACACCGTCTTTTGTAATGCGAGGTGCACCAAAGCTTTTATCTAAGACAACGTTACGTCCTTTTGGACCCAAGGTTACTTTTACTGCATCAGCAAGGATATCGACACCACGTAACATACGTTGACGTGCATCAGCACCAAATCTTACATCTTTGGCTGCCATAATTCATTTCTCCAAATAAAGTTAAAGTCAAAAATAAAACGTATAGAATTCAGAAATAATTGGATTAACCAACGATTCCCATAATATCGCTTTCTTTCATGATCAGAAGATCTTCACCATTGATTTTTACTTCTGTGCCTGACCATTTGCCGAATAATACTTTGTCGCCAGCTTTTACATCTAAAGCAACAATTTGACCTTGCTCGTTACGAGCGCCAGGTCCTACGGCAACGACTTCACCTTCTTGAGGTTTTTCTTTTGCTGTTTCAGGAATAATAATTCCGCCAGCAGTTTTTTCTTCACCATTTAAACGGCGTACGACCACACGGTCGTGTAGAGGACGAAAATTCGTCATTTGGATCGCTCCATATTTCTATATAATGCCCTTCTATGAAAGCAGCATTATGGGTTTTAACTACGCGCGTTTTTTGCCGCGTCACTCCAAAATATATCAATAAATTGATTGATATATACGCTGTTAATTTATGTGTTGCTTGTAACATTGTCAAGAAAATTAACACTTATTTTGAGGAATAATTCGCCAAAAAAACATCATTTTTTTTGAATACAGATTAAACTATACTACGTTCATTCAACCTATGCGAAATTTACAAATAAAGGCTTTTTACAATGAAAAAAGACATTCAGCTGACCACTTCTGATCAACATAGTTTAAATGCTTATGAACATGCCCCAACCAATGCTTTGGCGGGTTTAGTTGTGCTTCAAGAGATTTTTGGTGTTAATCCGCATATTCGTCAAGTGTGCGATAAGTTTGCGGCGCAAGGATATCACGTCATTTCCCCTGCGTTATTTGATCGCGTTGAACGGAATATCTCGTTGGGATATGAGCCAGAAGATATGCAACGTGGCCTTAACATCAGGGCAAAAATTTCACCTGAAAAAACATTATCAGATGTAATCGCAGCTGCTGAGCACCTCCCTTACGATAAAATTGGGATTGTGGGCTATTGCTGGGGTGGTAGTTTGAGCTGGAGAGCCGCTACTGAAACAAAACTTTTTTCTGCTGCCAGCTGTTGGTATGGTGCGATGATTCCATCATTGCTTGATCACCCACCCCATTGCCCTGTTCAAATGCATTTTGGTGAACTTGACCATAGCATTCCTTTGGATGCTATTGATAAAATCAGGCAAGCTTATAAAGATAATAATGGTGTAGATATTTACGTTTATAAAAATGCTGAACATGGATTTGGATGCCAAGCAAGATCAAGTTTCAACTCAGAAGCTTACGAGCTTGCTCAGCAAAGAACATTGGATCTTTTTGCAAAAAATTTATAATCATCTATAATAAATTAAAGATAAAGCGCTATATCTTCAAATATAGCGTAACCATAAAAAAAAGAAAAAACAATGAATTCTGTAAGTAATGAGAAAAAAACGCTACTCTTAAAAACAGGACTTGAGGTATTCACAGTCCATGGATTTACGAATGTCGGATTAACCGAGTTATTGAAAAAAGCTGGTATTCCAAAAGGATCCTTTTATTATTACTTTAGTTCTAAAGAAGAATATGGCGTAGAGGTGATTCGTTTTTACATGCAAGAATACACAACAAATATCGCCAGATTATTCTCTAACTCACAGCTTTCTTGCAAAGAACGATTATTATCATACTTAAAAACATGGCAAGAAAACCAATGTACGAATGATTATTACGGACGATGCTTAATTGTAAAATTAAGCTCTGAAGTCAGCGATTTTTCAGAATTAATGCGACATGAATTTTGTTTAGGCACCAGTAAAGTCATTCAACTTATTACAAATATTATTAAAGAAGGTCAAATTGATGGATCTATTCCTAAACATCTAGAACCTGGATATGCAGCTCAAGAATTATATCAACAATGGCTTGGAGCCAGCATGCTTACCAAGATACAACGGAATGAATGTCCGCTGAAAACAGCATTAAAATATACAGATAATCTATTGAAAAATTAATCGTATTATTTTTTTAAAAACTACTAGACGACTGGTCTATTATATGTTAGCTTTTATTTATCAACAGAAATAAAAAGGAATAATCACATGGCTAGTTTATTTGATCCTATTCAACTTGGTTCTATTCATGCTGCTAATCGTATAATCATGGCACCCATGACTCGTGGTCGGGCAACCAAGGATCATATTCCAACAGAAATAATGATTGATTATTACCGTGAACGCGCCAGTGCTGGTTTAATTATTGCAGAAGGAACAGGGATCTCCCAAGAGGGTCTTGGATGGCCTTACGCACCGGGTATTTGGAGCAAAGAACAAGTTGAAGCTTGGAAACCCATTGTCGATGCTGTTCACGAAGCTGGCGGTAAAATCATCAGCCAATTATGGCATATGGGACGAACAGTGCATCCTTCTTTTCACCCACACCCTATTTCAGCATCAGACACGACGGCTCCCAGATGGGCGCATACTTATGATGGCAAAAAGCCTTATGAGCAAGCAAGAGCCTTGCCTATAAATGAAATACCTAGACTGTTGAATGATTATGCACAAGCAGCAAAAAATGCGATGGAGGCTGGATTTGATGGCGTTCAAATTCATGCTGCAAATGGCTATTTAATTGATCAATTCCTAAGAGACAGCTCTAACTTCAGAGAGGATGAATATGGTGGCTCTATTGAAAATAGAATCCGTTTATTAATCCAAGTCACCCAAACTGTTAATCAAACCGTTGGAGCAGATAAAACGTCTGTGAGACTTTCTCCAAACGAATTGGTTCAAGGTGTTATCGATAGTAACTCTGAAGCTCTATTTGTCGCAGCGACTCAAGCGTTGAGCAAAGAAAAGATTAATTTCTTAGAAGTACGTGAACCAAGAGCAGGTGAAGATAATTTCATTATGGCAGATTTAACAGATGATGATTTATATCCTGCGATAGCCCCTGCTATGCGCAAAAATTTTGATGGGCACTTTATCATTAACGGCTCCTATAATGGTGAATCCGCCAAACAAGCCATGAAAAATAATGAAGCAGACGGTGTTGCTTTTGGTCGTCCTTTCATCTCTAACCCTGATCTTGTCAATAAAATTAAAAACAATATACCTTTCACCCCTGACGATGCCAAAACTTGGTTCACACAAGGTAAAGAAGGCTATAGCGATTACTAAAACGATAAACCCCTCTGTGAACTACAGAGGGGTCTTTAAAAAACTAAAATTCAATATATTGAGGTGGCTACCTTATCAGTTAACCAAACCCCATTATCCACGCAAAATAACTTATGTTCTTGTCGATATACTTGATATTAATAAGATAAAAGAAATGTCATCATCTAGAGAAGACTATATGATACAAAGCGACATGGTTACTTATGCAACTGCCTTTGCACAAATAAAAATAACAGATTCTATCTCATCAAATTTATAGAAATATGGAATTCAAGCAATCAAAAGGCTAGCGTTAATTATGGATACGCCTTGGACTGAAAGTGAAACCCAAAGTAAAATGATAGGGGATCTTCAGTCTTTTAACTTTATTATAGAATAATTCAACAAAACAAACCTAAGAACAAGTATTTGTAATTGCTAATGAATAAATCATATCCAAATGGTACAAATCATGTTTGATCGATAAGGAGTTTTCTATTCATCATTGCTCTACACTACGATCATATAGAGCAATATCCTCAATATTTCCTTACAAAACACGCCCAGCAATTAACTTTAGCTTTTCAATCATCATTGGATCACGTTTTTGAGGAGCCGTAATTAACGCATGTTCCAACGCATGATCACAGCCAGCCTTACAACTTGGTCTTTGGTTCCCTAGATTTGGAATGATTTTTTCGACCAAAGCACGTGCATTGCTGGCATTAGCGGTCAGTGTTTTAATCACAGCCTCTACACTCACCGCATCATGATCTTCATGCCAACAATCATAATCAGTGACCATCGCCACGGTTGCATAACAGATTTCAGCTTCACGAGCCAAAGCAGCCTCTGGCATATTTGTCATCCCAATAACGGAGGCACCCCATGAACGATAAAGATTACTTTCCGCACGGGTAGAGAATTGAGGTCCTTCCATCACAAGGTAAGTTCCGCCTCTAACCACGGATAATCCTAATTCCTTGGCATTATCATATAACATTTGTCCTATTCTATCGCAAAAAGGGTCAGCTAAAGACACATGCGCTACCAATCCTGTACCAAAGAAACTTTTGTCTCTTAATCGTGTACGATCAATGATTTGATCGACCACAACAAAAGTTCCTGGTGCTAATTCTTCTTTCAACGAACCCACCGCAGATACAGAAACAATATCGGTAACGCCTAATGTCTTCATCGCAGCAATATTGGCTTTGTAATTAACTTCTGTTGGAGAAATCACATGACCACGACCATGACGAGGTAAAAAAACACAAGAAACACCTTCGAGTTTCCCTGTTAGTAATTCATCTGATGGATCACCCCAAGGCGTTTCGACTTTGACCCATTTTTGATCGATTAATCCAGAAATATCATATAACCCTGAACCGCCAATAATTCCTATCACAGGCTGAGCATGGGTTGAAGAAAATTGTTTATTTGACATTTGACCAAACTTTTCTTTTTACAAGCAATGTTAAAATAGCAATAAAGGCAACATAAATCATTACCATAATGCCGATACGATGACGTTCTATCAGATGTGGATGTGCTGTCCAACTTAAAAATGTTGTTACATCTTTGGCTTGTTGCTCAATAGTTGCTGGGGTGCCATCAGCATATTTCACACCATCCTTGGTTAATGGGGATCGCATTGCAATTTGATGGCCTGGGAAATATTGATTGTAAACCATTCCCTCTTGATCTGGTTTAAAATCAGCAGGGGGATTTTGATATCCCATCAAAATTGCCATAATATAATCCGCTTGCTGTCCCATCCCCATGCCATAACGAGAAAAATCCAAAGGCACCTTTCCCGCATTCACCGATTTAGCCATTAATTGATTGGAATATGGTGCTGGTAGATAATCTACCAATGTGGCAGCACGATACAAATCTTTACCTGATGCGTCTTTACCATCCAAGATCTGATCTGTTTTTGCTATTTTATCAATTTGATCGAGCGTCAATCCCATTTGTTGCAAGTCCGCATAACGCATATATTGCACGGAGTGACAAGAAGCACAGGCCTTACGATAAACCATATAGCCTCTTTGCACACTGGATAAATCATAATTACCAAATATCCCTGTGAAGCTCCAAGGATATTGCTTATATGCTGGCTTATTTTGTGCGTAAGAAATCAATGGAATAAATAAGCACGTAAATAAAAAACAAAATAAAAAGCTTACATTTTTAATTGGTTTGACCATTATTTATGCCCCTTCTCATCCAATAAAGAAGTAGGAAGCGTTCTTTTAAGCTCAAACCGTGCTGAAAAAGGTAAGATCAATAAAAAGTGCGCATAATAATAGAATAATGCCAACCGCCCCAGCCATATTAACCCTGTATGGCTGTGATATTTTCCAACAATCCCAAGCATCACAAAAGAAAGAACTAATAGAAATAAAGCTATACGATATAAAGGACGATAATTCGCTGATTTAATAGGTGATCTATCAAGCCAAGGTACCGCAAATAAAACCATGATTGAACCAACCGATAGCAATAACCCAAGGAATTTATATGGGATAAGTTGCAAAATCCCATAAAAAGGCAAGAAATACCATTCAGGTGCTATGTTTGCTGGCGTTTCCAAAGGATTAGCAGGCGTATAATTTTCACTATTCGTTAGTAAATCAGGAAAAAAGAAAGCCAATAAAACCAGTAAAATGATTGCTCCAACGATAACCACCCCATCCTTTGCCACATAATAAGGATAGAAAGGTAGCGTTTCTTCTTTGGTTTTAGGTTCTATCCCTTTGGGATTGTTTGATTTGACGACATGAACGCAAATCACATGAATAAACACCACAGCAATTATAAAAAAAGCCATTGCAAAGTGTAACACAAAATACCGATGTAATGTCAGATCGCTGGGCGAGCTCCCCCCCATTAACCAATGCGCCAACCCTTCGCCAATAAATGGAATTGAAGATATTGCTTGGATAACCACATTGGCAGCCCAATAAGACATTTGCCCCCAAGGCAAAATATACCCTGCAAATGCCGTCATCATCACCATCAGCATTAATAATAAGCCTGACAACCATACGAGCTCTCTAGGATTTTTATAAGAACCATAATATAGCCCTCTAAAAAGATGCAAATATAAAAAAACAAGAAATAAATTTGATCCTGCCATATGAAGCGATCGTAATAACCACCCACTTGGCACTCGCCTTTCTATCATTTCAATCGAAGCAAAAGCCTCTTCTGCTGACGGTGTATAAGATAATGCTAAAAAAATCCCTGTTGCCAACATCAATAGTAAAGTAACGCATAACACTGCCCCGAATGCCCACCAAATATTTAAATTACGAGGCATTGGGAATTGAATATATTCACGTCTGAATGTTGAAAAAACTGGAAAACGCTTTTCTATCCACTCAGAAAATGTGTGTTTTTTAGAAGAAACTTGGTTTAAATGAGGTTCGGGGTCTTGTGTCATAACAACCGCTTTACATCAAAGATAGAATACAGAAAACCAATTCTATTCATAAAACCATATTTTTAAAATAGATTTGCCTTTAAATTGCTATATTTATATGAAAATTTAGCTCATGTAAGAAAAAACTTTTAACGTGCGTTAAAATCTTTCATAATAATAGCCTCTTCTCTTTTATACATATACAAAAACAAGAAATAATACACGAAATGCCTTTATCGGTAACCAAACGTCAATTTTTTCGTATCCTCTCTCTCGCAGGAGCCAGTCTAACAACAACGGCATTACAAGCAAATGCCAATGAAGTTATGCCTATGGGTGCTTTACAAACATCCAAAAGCAATAATAGTTTTTCCTTTATCGTAGGAGGATCAGAGAAGAGTGATGTAGGAGAATGGGCATCACAATTTTCCTCTGTGTTTACGTCAAGCTTACAAGATAATGCCCCTGTTCCTTTACGTTATACATCAGGATATGATGGGATAACTGGGGCAAATCTGTTCGACACAAGAATAGTTCCAGACGGCAATACTGCATTATTGACTTCTGGCAACCCATTTATCGCCTCTATGTCAGGGGATAAACGTGTGCATTACGATTGTGAAAGATGGATTCCTATATTAAGCAGCCTGTCTCCATCGATTACAATTGCTCGTCAACCTTTTCATAAT
Organism: Commensalibacter communis; assembly: GCF_947179015.1. Taxonomy (GTDB): domain Bacteria; phylum Pseudomonadota; class Alphaproteobacteria; order Acetobacterales; family Acetobacteraceae; genus Commensalibacter; species Commensalibacter communis. Next base: position 157,454 of record NZ_CAMXCM010000003.1, on the reverse strand, counting down.
TCTATTCCTGATCTCCTTAAAAACAGATCGATGAAAGTAGCTGTATCTTCTATCATAGGCAAGGAATTACCAACACTTCTTGGAATTGAGCTTCTGAAAATTACTACTATTCCTGTTGAAGGATTGACTGATTTTTCCACCGCAGTTCAAGCATTAAAGAAAGGAGATGTTGATGTCATACAACTAAGCACTCCGGAGGCATTTGCTGCTTTACCGAGCTTACTCAAGGATGGTCTACATACTTTTTTTTCACTTGATAACACCACAACTTTTGGGCCCAAATTTAGTGATCTATATAGTCAATTGCCCCACTATAAAACTGGAAATACTTTATTTGAAGCATGGAATGCACTTGCACTTGCATCCAGAATGAATGTTTCTATTATGCTGCCAATGCTCACCCCCTCTGCACTCGTAGCAAAATGGCGTTTGAATACCAGTAAACTCTTGAAAAACGAGCAAATAATTGATTTGGCTAAAAAAAATAATGTAATCTTCCAAGAGAATGCAGCTTGTATTGATACCATCAGTAAAATGTGTCCTCAACTGATTACAACGATGGCGTTACAACGATGGCTGAATGCCAAATTTACAAAATGGTCAAATAATTGAGAACTTAACGGTTACGTTTCAATAAAATTCTAACTGCGCCACCATTCCATTGTGCAGGATAAGTCGTCCCTAAGATCAAAGATTGTATTACGGGGCGATTTAACCAATAAGGGAGCTCTCTTTTAAGAATCCCACCCTCTTTATATCCTGTTCCGATCCCAGTGATAATTTCTACACAACGAATATTACTTCGCTGTGATCGAATCAAGAATTCTTCTAATACAAAAAAAGCGCGCTGTGCTGTATATCCATGCAAGTCCAAAATCTTTTCAGGTTGCATTTGACCTTTATGTAATTTCTTCCACGTATTTGTATCTAAACCTGCTTGTTTTTCCCCAATATTGATAAAAGATTTTTGTTCGATTGGTTGTTCCTGTTTTTTCTTAAAAAGTTTATAATATTGGATAAAAGTTTCTGTTTGAACGAGTTTCTGTGATCGCGATGAGTTTGCTAATAGTCTTTTATGATTATCAGGTCGCTCATCATACGCAATCTTCATTACAGGCAATTCGCGCTGTTTATCTTGACGAATCCCTTTGATTCGATTGGCAAAATTATCCCATAAAGATTGTTCTTCTTTATTTAATTGTCGTCCTCTTGCCAATTTACCAACCTTCAATGAAATGATTTGACCTAATATATAGAATAAAAAAACCTTTCACCAGAAAACCAGTGAAAGGTCAAAAGATTTTCAACAATCTTTATTGATTATGGTGCCAACTTATCAATAGATTGACCTTGATATTTACCAGTCAATGTTTTTAAGAAAGCAACAATATCATTAACCTCTTGATCTGATAATTTATGATAAGGGGTTTGATATTTCAACATTTTTTCCACAGCTTCTTTAAGCGTTTTAACGCTACCATCGTGGAAATAAGGTCCCGTCAACGCAATATTACGCAACAAAGGCACTTTAAATCTGTGTCTATCTGATTCTTGGTGGGTAAAATTAAAACGACCCATATCAGCATCCGTCGATTTATCGCCACGGTCTGTGAAATAATCACTCTGTAGTCCAAGTTCTTCATAGGCTGCACCACCAAGGGCAACACCGTTATGACAACTTGCACAACCATTTTCTTTAAACAACTGATAGCCACGTTTTTCTTGGGCATTAATCGCACCATCTACACCTTTTAGATACATATCGAAAGGACTGTCTGGCGTAATTAAGGTTTTTTCGTAGGCACCAATTGCATCTGTAATCGTTTTTTTATCGATTGTCGGGCTGCCAAATACTTCTGTAAAGTCTTTTTCATATGAAGGTTCTTGACGTAATTTCGTAGCAACATCTTCCCAGGATTTTGATCCCATTTCTAATGGATTCATTACTGGACCTCCAGCTTGATCTTCTAGGTCAACCGCACGACCATCCCAGAACTGACTGTGATTAAAGACTGCGTTATAAACTGTTGGAACATTAATTGGACCTTTTTGTCCATAAATACCCGTGGCAGTTACCAATCCGTCAACACCACCTTTTTGGAGATCATGACAAGAAGCACAATTCGAAGTGTTATCACCAGATAATCTTTTTTCGAAAAATAGTTTTTTACCTAAGGCAACCATTTTTGGATCAACGGGTAAAGATTCTGGAATAGGCTGTACAGGTTCGCCAGCAAAGCGCTCTGCAACACCTTGGGTGGCATAGTATTTTTTACGTTCTTGTTGAACCCATTTAATAACATCATCACGTTGTTGTTCTGAAAGGCGAGAATGCCAATGCATTAACAAATATAGTGAAGGAGGCATTAAGTTACGTTGCATCACGAACTCTATTCGAGATAACGCAACCAATCCAACAGGTTTACCTTCTTCCAGAGCAGCAATAACTGGTTCCATACGGAAATTTTTAAGCCCTTTTAGACGGTCTTTTTCCATCAAACTGCTGGCAACAGGCAATTTGAAATAAAAAGGCAATGCTACCTTTTCAGAGTGACAATAATCACAACGTGCTTCTGTTAACACATCAAAAGCAGCCATTGCCACAGCATCTTTACGTGAAGGTGAATTTTCCGCCAATTTAGGGGCGGTTTTATGATCAAACCCATTCAAATACCAAACGGTTCCACCATATACCACTGCCCCAAGGACAATAATGGCTAAGATCAGTTTCTTCATAATCCGCTTTCTAACTAATATCTAAAACTTATTCATTTAAATAAATCAATTGGTCGGGATACTATCAAAAGCAATTGTAAAAACCTATTCATTTTATAATTTTGAACGACGTTCACCTTCTGAGTGTAACATTTTTACTCTTTCCTTGGCAATTTTGACATAGTTTTTATCAATATCAATACCTATTGCTCGCCCGCCCACTCTGTGGGTTGCCAACAATGTTGTTCCCGTTCCCATAAAAGGATCAACCACCACTGGCTTTGAAACACCGTGTAATTTTAAACACATTTCAGGTAAGGCCTCTGGAAAGGTGCCAGGATGATTAAATTTCTCAGATTTTTTTCGAACTGTATTATAAGGAATAAACCAAACATCCCCTCGGCATCGCAGATCATGACTATGGGCTCTACGCTTAATATTGGTCTTATCTTTATAAGGAACACCGACATTCAAACGTTGCAGAGGAACTTTGCCCGTTTTAGTCAGATGAAATAAATATTCGTGGTTACGATGCAAGAAACGATTACTGACCACAGGCTTGAAATGCCCATGACTATCATCACCAATCGAAATCGATTTGATCCATTCAATATGATTTTGTAAATAGAAATGTTGTCTAAGTCTGGTCATTAACTCAAACGGCAACCAAGGGTACGAGGATGATCCTGCGATATTCAAGAAAAATGAACCATCTCTTTTCATGATCCTTTTGATCTCAATACAAATCGTTTCAAGCCAGTCTAAATATTCTATTTCTTCTTTTTTGTCCTTATAAGCACTATAAGCAATTCCAAGATTGTAAGGCGGAGAAGTGATAAATACATCAACGGACTCATCATCCATTTTTTGCAAAACAGATAAACAATCACCACGAACTAATGTATGGTTACCGACCTTGAAACTATAAGGTCGAGAAGTTTCCTCCTCGACCAAGATGTCAATTTTTTTATTTTTCTTAGGAGACACCCTAGATCCTTATCATTGGGCAGAAGGTTGCTGGGTCGTTGTGATAGGCAAAGATTGTTGTTCCGAACGACGCGGTAACAATATGAAAACTTTTCCTTCCTCGTTCATCAACCCAGCATACCATCCCGCTTGAGCCCCCCATCCCGTGAATAAATCAACTCGACTCATTCCCGTGACGCCCCCGCCAACGTCTTGCGCAAAAACCATGCGCTTCCATGGGTATCTAACCAAACTATCTGTCTGGTTTTGAGCGGGGCTTGGCATTGTCGTTTCAAGCCATAAAGGCACCCCTAGGGGAATCCATTGCTTATCAACAGCAACAGAACGTCCCGCAGTTAGTGGAGCGCCCAATGTTCCAATGGGTCCAGTATCATGACGTTGATCGGTTAAGCGGCGAAAGAAAACATAATTTTTATTTTGTTCCATTAAGGATACAGCTTGTTCAGGATGACTATGTAACCACGCCCTTACTGAAAACATATTGATTGATTGGGAATCCATTAACCCTTGGTCAATCATTAACCGACCTAATGCCGTATACGGTTGGCCATTTTTACCAGCATAGCCTAAACGCAAAATTTGACCGTCTGGTAATACAATTCTTCCTGATCCTTGGATCTGCATAAAGAACAAATCAATAGGATCTTTTACCCAAGCAATCTCTAGCCCTTTACCACTTAAAGCACCTTGATCGATTTGCGCACGGGTGTAATATGGCACAAACAAGCCACCCTGTATAAAGCCATATTCAATTTGACCATCTGTATTTTTTCTGGCGATCAAATCTCTAGGCTTCCCATAAACAGGCACATTATAAACATCCGTGCGCACTGTTGACCCTTTAACATCGGGCTCATAATATCCCGTAACTTTGCCCGTCGTGCCACTGATCGTATATTGATATGGCTGTAACCATGCTTCAAAAAACTGTTTTGCTTGAGCAGGATCGGCAACATTCACAGCATTAGCGGCATTACAGGATTGCAACCAGTCTTGCGCTTGGCCACCAAACAAACCCTGAACACCCCCTAAATGTCTATTTGGGGGCAATTTCTCTAAATACTGACAGTTTTGACGAAATAGAGTCAGTAACTGACCGTAATTCTCTTTGTCCCAACCTGACAAATTCTGGTATGAAACAGGATAAAAGTCAGAAAGATTTTCTTGAGTTTGAACACAAGCCGCAAGACCACCTGCCAATAAAATAGTAAAATAACGAAGAACAGACTTCATAATATCCCTATAAATACTTTAATAATGAAGATTATTTGCCACTGCGTGCGGACTTTAAACGCCAAGAAATTCCTTGGTTTCCAGTTCCTAATAAACGTTCAAATGTCCAAGAATCAATAAATTCAGTTACCGATTCTGTTCCTATGATAGGATTACTATCCTTGTCGAATGTACAATTGATTTGATTGGAAATAAACTGCACTTCGATGGTAGCGCGTTTAATAGATTCATCCTCTATCAATTGCACTTTGGTCAGTGTAATAGAATGAATAGATCTAATCTCAATAGTTAGTTTTTCTTGTAAATTTTTCCGTGCAATAATGGCCGATTCAAAAGCATGATAAGCATCAGGTACTAACATTGACTTTAAAACGGTTAAATCCTCATTGGCAAAAGCAGTTAACACTTTACGAAAGACGACTTCGGAACCTTCAACAAATTTTTGAGTGACGAAAGAGGAATCCAGCTGTGAAATTCTGTTTAACATTTGTCCCGCTTCTGTATCGGGCGCAGGAATATTGATTTCCACCTTTGGTTTAACAGGCTCAACAGGTTTATCTTGATTATTATTGATAATCTGTGACCGATTAACAGCACTGTTAGAAGGGGACACAACCCGATCCTCTTTGTTAAAACCTGTCTTTTTCCCCAAAACACTACGCAAACGCAGAATTAAAAATCCTGCCAGCAAAGCAAAAATTACGATATCTATTGGAAAATTAGCCATCGAAAAACCCATTTTAAACCTGTTAACCTAATAAAATTCTTAATAAAAAAGAAATGTTAAACCATGATCTATACTACAATATATTTATATTTTGTCACATTACAAAAAATATTTACTTTAATTTTATCATTTTCAAAAATCATGATATAATTGCTTTAATAAACTATTTTTTGAACAAACGAATATTTAATTTAAAGGCTCATTATGTCTGATACAATGAATAATCTTTCTGATGCTCATTTAGAAGAAGCTCCGCCTCCTCTTCCATTAACACTAAATATACAATTTACAAAAGATTTATCTTTTGAGGTTCCTCATGGTGCATCTATTTTCGCAACATTAGAAGATGCCCCTCAAATCTCTGTTGCCATTGATGCCAATGCAAATCGTCTTAGTGAAGAAAATGTTTATGAAGTTAGCTTAACACTAAAAGTTGAAGCAACAGAATCTCCAAGAGAAGATCAAACACAACCCCGCATTGTATTTGTGACTGAGCTGGTTTATTGTGCCGTTGTTTCTTTGAATAATCCACCAGAAGAACTCATTGAACCTATTTTATTAGTAGAAGTTCCTCGTCTTATTTTCCCGTATGCACGGAATATTATCGGCGATGTAACCAGAGATGGTGGTTTCCCACCCGTTATTTTACAACCTATTGATTTTGTATCTTTATGGCAAAATAAACAAGCACAACAAGCTGCACAAACACAAACTGAAGCTGGTCACGCTTAAGAAAAAAACTAGAAATGCTCTTTTAGTAAACAGAGCATTTCTTCTGTATTGGGATGAGCGGCAATCTCAATAGAACGCCACGACATATGTTCTAAATATTTTTTTGCCTTAGAGCTTATTCCAATAGCTTGGATCGATTGAAAATAATGTTGCAACTCTGTTGGAACTAATTCAACAAAAAAACGAGCCGTTTCGGACGAAAAGAACAAGATACTATTAATAGCTTTTGCTTGTAATTGTGATGTAAATTCATCTGGCAATTTTAATATAGATTCAGTTTTATAAGCAGCGCGTTGGACGATATTAAATCCTGATTGTTGCAACAATTCGACCAATAATTGTCCTTGTCCCAAGGCCGAAGGAAAAAACAATTTTCTTTTATCTGGCGATAATTGCCTTGTGATTAATTTAGCTAAGGCAACAACGTCTTTCCCCGCACTAATGACATGAACAAACCCTGCTTGTTTAGCATCCTGTGCAGTAATATCACCCACGGTGAACACTGGAATATGTTGAAAGGTAACATGTTGTTTTATGAAGTGCTGTATCGTTGGAATGATCGCTTGACGGCTAGTAAAAATAATCGCCTGTAAACCGTCCATATCTGAATATTCAAAAGGCAATGAATGTATTGTCATCACAGGCATCAATAATGGTTGCCAACCTAATTGAGCAACTTTTTGAGCAGTTTCACTTAATCCAGGTTCAGGCCTTGTAATGACGAGATACGGTTTGTTTTTTTTACTCATTAAAAATATCAGCAGGACTGTCTTTACGTAGTTCTTTTCCCAGTTCTCGCCCTAATAATTCTGCATCAGCAGGTAAACCACTGATTTCTTTCTTTAACAAGAAGGTGCCATCTTCGCTGGCAACCAAACCAACCAAATGCAATTCAGGCTCTCCGCCTGCTACTACAGGCATTAATTGAGCATACCCACCAATCGGCGTGCGACAAGAACCATCTAATTCTGCCAACAAAGCACGCTCTGCGGTTGCAACCGCTTTTGCTTCTTTATCTTCAATCGCCGACAACATTTCTCTTAATTCTACATCTGCCTCGCGCACAGTAACACCGACAATGCCTTGACCGGCTGCTGGCACCATGACCGAGGGGTCTAAGAGAACATCAATCCGATCTTCCATTCCCAAGCGTTGCAACCCTGCTGCGGCTAAGAAGGTTGCATCATATTTATTTGCTGCCACTTGATCTAAACGAGATTGCACATTGCCCCTAAGCAAAGCAATTTCTAAATCTGGACGAACATGTAATAATTGAGCTTGTCTGCGAACCGAAGACGTCCCAATTTTGGCACCTTGGGGCAAGCAATCAAAAGGATAATCCGCATCTACAGGGCGATATTTTGCATTTACAATCAATGCATCCCTTGCATCTTGACGTTTTAATGTGCAAGCCAATACCAATCCATCAGGGAGCGTCGTTTCCAAATCTTTTAAACTATGAACAGCAAAATCAATATTACCAGCGCTTAATTGTTCATGAATTTCTTTAGAAAATAATCCTTTACCACCGATATCGGCCAACCGTCGATCTTGGATTTTATCGCCAGAGGTTTTAATTTGAAATTCTTGAAACGCACCCAATTCACGTAATAATGGACAAAATTGCGTTAATCTTGTCAAGAAATTACGAGTCTGAACAAGTGCGAGTGGAGAGCCCCTTGTCCCTACCCTCAACGGCAGTCCCTTTCTTTTATAAGCATCATGATGATCCTGTAACCCTTTGTTCGACGCTTTTGCTGCAACTTCTTGCAAAGCAGAGTTAGAAGAAATATGTAATACTGTATCCGTGCTCATTGTAAGATAAACTTTATTCTTTGATCGTGACTAATAATTAACTAAAGAAATGCATTATGATGCCATCCATACACCAAAGTAAGATAAAAACAAATAAGAACCTGACAATTCTATCGATAGAATCATCATGTGACGACACAGCATGTGCTTTGGTGCAGTCTGATGGCACCGTATTTGCCGAACAAATTTACTCTCAAAAAGAACATGTTGAATTTGGCGGTGTTGTGCCAGAAATCGCAGCCAGAGCGCATCTTTCTCATTTATCAACATTGGTAAAAAAGATACTGTCCCAAGCACAACTAGACTGGTCAGAAATTGATGCCATCGCTGCAACATGCGGCCCTGGATTAATTGGCGGAGTCATCGTAGGCAGCAGCTTTGCCAAAGGATTAGCTTTGGCACAAAATCTACCCTTCATTGGTATTAATCACATTGAAGCCCACGCCCTGACTGTTCGAATCCCGAATATTTCTTCTGTGCAAGTTCAATTTCCATATCTTTTGTTCTTAACCTCTGGTGGGCATTGCCAATGTATTCACGTAACGAATATCGGTGAATATCAACGCCTTGGTGGAACCATTGATGATGCTGCTGGTGAAGCATTTGATAAAGTTGCAAAAATGTTGGGGCTTTCTTGGCCTGGCGGGCCTGCCCTCGAAGCGTTAGCCAAAGAAGGTGATGAAAATGCGTTTTCATTACCACGTCCTTTATATGGCAGACCTGGTTGTGACTTCTCTTTTTCTGGTTTAAAAACTGCCGTAGCTAACTTGCTGACGGGTTATGAGAATACAGATACTTTGCCAAGGCAATTAGCCGCCGATATTGCAGCAAGTTTTCAAAAAGCCATCACAACTGCAATTATTAATCGTTTAGAAAATGCGATCAAAATGGTACCAGATACTACATTATTAGCCACCGCAGGTGGGGTTGCAGCCAATCAATATCTTAGAAAGCGTCTGCTTGCACTGGCAGAACAATATAAGTTACCATTTATTGCCCCGCCCATGAAATATTGTACAGATAACGCAGTTATGATTGGTTGGGCAGCCATTGAAATATTGCATCAAGCCTCCAATACCAATAAACTCATTGATGATATCTCACTATTACCGCGCCCTCGTTGGCCTTTATCTGAGATGTCAGAACGATTTAAACATTAAAGGATAAGTAATGCCCATAAATATTGCTGTAATTGGTGCTGGCGCTTGGGGAATTGCACTTTCCCTACAAATGGCCAGAACGGGTGCCAATGTTTATTTATGGAGCCGCAAAGAATTACCCAATCCAACCACGCATACTTTGTCGCGCCTTGATTGTGTTTCTATTCCTGAGACCATTACCGTCAGCAATCAATTCCCGACAAAGGCCGATATTGTATTTTTGGCAGTTCCATTACAATATATGCGTTCTATTTTGCCTTATATGCCACCCACTGCCCCGCTTATTGCGTGCTGCAAAGGTGTCGAAACAACCAGCCTGAAATTCCCTCTTGAAATACTTGAGGAAATTTATCCAAAGCGAGAGCATGGTGCTTTGTCAGGTCCTAATTTTGCCCACGAAGTCGCCAAAAGTTATCCTACCGCCAGTGTCATAGCTTCTAAAAATCCAAAACTCGCACAAGAACTAGCCAATAAACTATCGACTTCTACCTTTCGTCTTTATGCCAATACAGATCCTATTGGTGTGGAAATTGGTGGTGCCGCAAAAAATGTTTTTGCGATTGCAGCTGGCATAGCAATGGGCGCTGGGCTTGGCGAAAATGCCAGAGCGTCGATTATTACCCGTGGAATCGCAGAGCTTTCACGGCTTAGCACAGGGCTTGGTGGTGATCCCATGACCCTATCAGGACTAGCAGGTGTTGGGGATATGATTTTAACTTGCACAGGACAAGGATCAAGAAATTACTCTTTGGGCTTTGAACTGGGGCAAGGAAAAAAATTAAAAGATATACTGGCACAACGCACAACCGTTACAGAAGGCGTTACGACAGCACCAGCTATTCTTCAACGGGCAACACAACATCATGTCATTACACCGATTATCGAAGCCGTTACCCACATTTTAAACGAAGAAATTACCATCCAAACTGCACAAAATATTTTAATGTCTAGACCTCTAGGCAATGAATAAAATCTATTTATACTAGACTGATTAACAATAATTGATTTACCAAGGAATCAAAATGCCTGAACAAACCGTTTATGATTTTAGCCTTCCCATACAATCAGGAAAAACGATTGATTTAAACGACTATCGTGGTAAGCCTTTGTTAATTGTAAACACCGCTTCCCACTGTAAATTCACACCACAATATGAGAGTTTGCAAGATTTGTGGATGTTATATCGCAAATGGGGATTAACGATTATTGGTATTCCATCAGCCGATTTCGGAAAACAAGAGTTTGAGAAAGATGAAGAAATTCAAGATTTTTGTAATAATCGTTACAATATTGGCTTTATTTTGGCCCAAAAAAGCCACGTAAAAGGGAAAAACGCGATCCCTTTGTTCAGATGGTTGGCAAAGCAAGGGGGATTTTTAGGGCAGCCAAGATGGAATTTCTATAAATATATTTTAAATCGCCAAGGAAAGTTATATAAATCCTTTTCCAGTATGACCAGTCCTTCCTCTAAACGTTTTATTAATGCGATTGAAAGAACTTGTTACGATTTTTAAAATAGAGTGATACGCAACAAAATCACACTGTTATATGCATTTTATTTTTTAGGATAAGAATGTTAAAAAATATTTTAACCGTAGGCAGCTGGACAATGATCAGCCGCCTACTCGGTTTGGTCAGAGACCAACTACTTGCTGCTTTTTTAGGGGCTGGCTCTCTGCAAGATGCATATCAAGTTGCTTTTCGTCTACCCAACATGTTCCGCAACCTTTTTGGTGAAGGTGCTTTTAACGCAGCGTTTGTGCCTTTATTCACCATGACGCTGACCAATAAAAACCAAAAAGAAGCACAACGGTTTGCCAATGAATCCTTTAGCGTTTTAATCACGATCTTATTCATCATTACAATTTTAGCAGAAATCTTTATGCCTCAGATTGTAAGGATTATAGCCCCTGGTTTTACCGTTGATAAAATGCGCTATGATGAAGCGGTGGCTCTAAGCCGTATTACGTTTCCCTATATGATATTAATTTGCGCCGCAGCTTTGGTGGCTGGGGTTTTAAATAGTCTGCATCATTTCGGTGTTGCTGCTGCTGCTTATGTCAGTTTTAACATCGTCGGGATTGCAGCCTTATTATGGTTAACCCCCTTTATGCCAAATGCAGCATGGGCTGCTGCGTGGGGGGTGACTTTGTCAGGATTTGTCCAGCTGGGCATTTTATTATATGCCGCCAGAAACGCTGGAATGCGAATAAAATTATGTTTTCCAAAATTGACCGAAGATATTCGCCATCTATTCCGAAAAATGGCTCCTGGAATTGTTGGAAGTGGTATTACACAGATTAATTTAACCATCAGCACGATTATCGCAACCTTATTACCCACTGGCAGCGTATCAGTAATGTATTTTGCTGATCGTATTAATCAGCTTCCTCTTGGGGTGCTGGGGGCAGCAGCTGGAACAACGCTTTTACCTATTTTAACAAAAGCATTGCAAAACAAAGATCCAAATGCAGCTTTTGATGCACAAAATAAAGCAATCGATTATAGTCTGCTTTTAACGTTACCTGCTGCATTTGGATTATTTAGTATCGCTGTACCGGTCATTTCAACACTTTTTGGTCATGGGGCATTTACTGTCAAAGATGTTTATGCTTCTGCTCTCTCTTTGCAAATGTATACCATCGGATTACCTGCCTTTGTGTTAATCAAAGTGTTATCACCAGGTTTCTTTGCCAGAGGCGATACATCGACCCCAGTTAAAATTGGTGTATTTACGATCTTTTTGAATCTGATTCTAAACCTTATTTTCATGAAACCTCTCACCTATATGGGACCGCCCCTTGCTAACAGTATGGCTGCCATTATTAACGTAATTATACTGGCGGTGATATTATATAAAAGAGAGGCTTTATCTGTACCTATTCCTTTGATAAAACGAATCGTAGCAATGACGGGGGCATCCTTGATGATGTGTTTCATTCTGATAGCAATAACACATCTATTTTTTATTAATTTACCAGAACAAAATATCTTATATCGTCTATTTTCAGTAATATTGTTAATTTCAATTGGTGGATTGCTATATGGTATGACATTGCATTTGTTCAAAGTCATTGACTTACGGCAATTTTCTACTAGGCTTAAAAAGAAGATATTAAAATAATATTTCAATTGTATTAACGATCGACGACTGAACTAAACGAGTGAGAATGACAATCCCATCACCCGAGGGTGCCACCCCAGTAATGGCACAATGGTTTTCATTAAAAAACTGGTATCCCGATGCATTACTTTTTTTTCGCATGGGGGATTTTTTTGAGTTATTTTTCAAGGATGCTGAGGCTGCTGCCAATGCTCTTGATATTGCTTTAACCTCTCGGGGAAATCACGGGGGAAATCCTATTCCCATGTGTGGTGTACCTGTTGGAACAGCGCCCAATTATTTATCTCGTTTAATCAAAAAAGGGTTTAAGGTTGCAATTGCCGAGCAAACTGAAAGCCCCACCGATCGACCAAAGGGCCAAAAAGGTCCGTTATCTCGCGCTATTGTTCGACTTATAACACCTGGAACATTGACCGAAGATGAGTTGTTACACGCTGGTCAAGCAAATTATGTTTTATCCATCATTCCTCAATTAAAAAATAAAACATCCAAATTAGGGGTGGCATGGATTGATATTTCAACGGGTATTTTCGAAACGAGCTTTATTGATAAAATAAAATTAAACGATCTATTAGGACGTGTTAATCCCTCGGAAATTTTGTGCTCTAAAGACATTCTATTAAAAGACTATGAAAATATACGCACTGATCTTCGTGAAACACATACCCTTAAGACTGCCCAGAAGGAGCTTTCTGAGCTTTTTAACGTCAATACATTGGATGCTTTTGGTAATTTTAATGACGAAGAAATTATCGCTGGGTATGAGCTGGTTCATTATATACAAAAAACTCAAGCAGGAAAAATACCTCAACTTGCACGTCCTCAGTCCCAGCAATATGAAACGATTTTAGCCATTGATCCAGCAACACGAAATAGCTTGGATATTTTACAAAATAGTAATGGCGATCAAAAATTCACTCTTTTTTCAAGTGTTTCCCATACAATAACGGCTTCTGGAGCACGCATGCTGGCCAGTTGGCTTTCTGCTCCTTTGACCCAGATTGAGCTTATTCGTAAAAGACAAGAAGGCTGGAGTTATCTGCACCAAGATGCCACCTTATTAACAGAATTACGCAAAGTGTTAAAGGGTGCCCCAGATATTGCACGATCTCTCAGTCGATTATCATTGGGCAGAGGCCAGCCAAGAGACTTAGCCTCTATTCGGAATGGATTAGAAATTGGACGAAACATTTCCAATATTCTGACCTCCTTCAAAGAGGAAACAGGGCGTAATTGTTCAATCATTCAAAATATATCCGAATATTTTTTATATGGTGAAGAACTGTTACAAGCACTTCGTGCTGCATTAGAAGAAAATCCCCCTTTAAAACTTGAAGAAGGCTTTATCATTAAAGCTGGATATAATGATGAGCTAGATGCTTATCGTCGCCTGAGGGATAATAGTCGCCAAGTAATTGTTGGTTTACAAGAAGACTATAGAAGTAAGTTTAGTGTTAGCACGCTAAAGATCAAACATCACACACAGCTAGGTCATATTATAGAAGTTAGCGCGACTTCTGGCACAAAGCTCCGCGATCATCCTGATCTTATTTTACGGCAAGGAACAGCCAATCTCTCACGTTTTACAACTATTGAACTCAATGAGCTGAGTGAAAAAATATTAGAGGCCAATATTCTTGCTGCTGAAAAAGAAAGGCAACTTTTCTGTGAGCTAATCGAGAAGGCGTTACAAGAAAAAACATTGCCTTTGCTGGCCAAATCTATTGCGATGATCGATGTGCTACAATCTTGTGCTGTTTTATATTCCAAACATAATTGGTGTATTCCAACACTTAGCGATGACACAGATTTCATATTAACCAATTGTCGTCATCCTATCGTAGAAGCTGCCATGCAACAAAAAGCAACTTTTACGCCGAATTCTTGTGATTTATCCCATAATAAAAAGATTATGCTTTTAACAGGGCCAAATATGGCTGGAAAGTCAACATTTTTGAGACAAGTGGCTCTAAGCGTTATTCTTGCACAAGCGGGATTGCCAGTTCCAGCCAGCGAGGCAAAAATCGGCATCGTTGATCATCTATTTTCTCGGGTTGGGGCTTCTGATGATTTGGCACATGGTCGATCAACATTCATGGTTGAAATGACCGAGGCAGCCTCTATTTTAAATCAAGCTGGGCCAAAGTCTTTGGTTGTTATTGATGAAATTGGTCGAGGTACCTCGACGTTGGACGGAATGGCAATTGCGTGGGCAATGCTGGAAACGTTACATAATACCATCCAATGTCGCACCATTTTCGCAACCCACTTTCATGAATTGGTAGAATCCACCCAACATCTACAATCATGCAAACCTTTTACCATGAAAGTCCAAGAATGGGAAAATAGCATTATCTTTCAATATGAAGTCATTCCCGGGGCCGCTGAACATAGTTGGGGTATCCATGTTGCACAACTTGCGGGGGTTCCCTTACCCACTTTGCAGCGAGCGCAACATCTATTAGCAAATTTAGAAAAGCAATATCATAATCCGCAAATCACTCTGCCCTTACCTGCCCCCACTCTTGAAGGAACAAAAAATACAAATTCATTGCCAAAAGAATATAAAGAAATCGAAAATATTCTAAAAACAATCGATCCTGATGAATTAACACCAAAAAAATCATTAAATATTCTTTATGAGCTTAAAAAGCTTATTGATAAATAAATATATCTGCTTAAATATTATTTATGTCTATTTATTAATATTTTATTAATTTTGCTAACAGGTTTAAAAAAATTGAAGCACCCTGTCACTGATATATCTTCTGACCCTACTCAAGCAACCGAAATGTTTCGTGAACAAATACGCGTCGCTTTTCGTGAAAATCCAAATTTATCAAGAGATGAATTATTACAAATTTTTCGTCGCCACTTGGGTCGTATTCAGACACAGGTTCGTACTGATTTTGAAAAAAATAGACTATCAGGGTTACAAGCGAGCAAACAACTGACCGCATATACAGATGGGTTGATGGTTGTATTATTTGATCTGATTTATCATCAATCCTTAAAATCTGATGATGATAAAAATAAAATTGCGTTTGTAGCAACTGGTGGCTATGGCAGAAGATGCCTCGCCCCTTTCAGTGATCTTGATTTACTATTCATAACACCAGAAAATCCATCAAAAGAGCTTTTAAAAACCATTGAACAACATTTATATTTTTTATGGGATCTGGGGATTAAAATCGGTCATGCAATACGCTCTATTACACAATGTTTAACCGCCGCAAAAGACGATATAACAATTTTAACCGCTTTATTGGACGCCAGACTATTAAGAGGCAACCAAAAGCTATTTGATCGTTTTACAACCAATTTCGTCAATTTATGCGAAGAAATCGGTGCTACACGTTATATTTTAGAAAAAAGCAAAGAGCGAGAAAATCGTCATAAAAAATTTGGTGAAACGCCTTATTTAGTCGAACCTAATATAAAAGAAGGTAAAGGGGGGTTACGAGATCTACAAACTATTTGTTGGGAATACCGTATCACCTTGGGTTCTGACCAATTTAGCGATTTTTTAACACCAAAAATCAGCGAGCTCGGTCTGTTAACAGAACAAGAAATTCATCGTCTTCAACGCGCGCACAATTTTTTATGGACGGTCAGATTCCAACTGCACTATATTTCAGGCAGAGCCGAGGACCGTTTAACGTTTGACATGCAACCTGTTGTTGGTGGGCGTATCGGATACACCAAACATGGACAGCAAGTTGGTGTAGAACGATTCATGCGCCATTACTTCCTTACTGCTAGAGAAGTGATGCGCTTGACCTACGTCATTGAATCTGCATTAACGCTTTATACTCAAAAGGCAAAATTAAATAAGTTTGAAAGTGGCAAATATATCCCTCATACAGGATGTACTTTGCTAGAAGGCAAAATCTTGCCCACAGCACATATTTCTTTTGAAAAAGATCCCATTGAAATGATGCGCTTATTAAAGCTAGCACAAACTCAAAAACGTGCTATACATCCTTTAGCGGTTCATCAATTAATTCGATGGGAACGTAAAGCGGCTCAATTACGTGGTGATGTCGAGGCTTCTAACATATTTCTTGATTTATTATGTGATACACCAACGTTTTTATCCCCCAAAGCCCGCTATAAGTTACTTCAAAAAAACGATCATCAAGAAGAAAAAAACACGATTATCTATCCCCCTCCAGAGGATCAATATAATACAAACTGGCTTCATATCCTGAATGAAACAGGTATATTGGGGCAGTTAATGCCAGAATGGCGGCGTATGGTAGGGCAAATGCAATTTGACACCTATCATATCTTTACGGTCGATCAACATAGCATCGAAGCCGTCAAATTGCTGGCAATGCTTGAAGCTGGGTATTACCAAGATGATTTGCAATTTGCTCATAAATTACTGCAGGGAATTCAATCAAAAAGAGCCTTATACATGGCAACTCTACTACACGATATGGGTAAAGGTAGAGGTGGAGATCATTCCGAAGTTGGTTCTGAAATGGCTTTATCCATTTGTTCTCGTCTTAACATGACTGCAGAAGAAACCGATACAGTATCTTGGTTAATTCTGCATCATTTGTTATTGAGCCATACTGCGTTTCAAAGAGATATTGATGATCCCAAAACAATTTTAGATTTAGTTGATACCATTCAATCCCCTGAACGGTTACGATTGCTCTTTTTATTAACGATTTCTGATATGCGTGCAGTTAATAAAAAAGTTTGGAATGCTTGGAAAGCCACCTTGTTAACTGAGCTTTATAATCGTGTTGCAGAAGTTTTAGAAGGCAGTCTCGCTACACAAGAGCGAGATACACGCGTTTATCGCGTTAAAAATAATTTGACCAAGCAATTTTCAATTATCAATATTCCCAATACTGATGTCGATTTTTTTATGCATTTAGGCTATGCAAGCTATTGGTTATCTTTTGATGAAAATACACATATACGTCATGCTCAGATGATTATAGAAGCACATCATAAGCAGGCTCCATTGACCATACGCACCTATCCTTTACCTGATCGTGGCGTAACCGAAGTCACAGTTTATGCAGCAGATCATCCCGGTTTATTTTCAAAAATCTCAGGTGCATTGGCTGTAGCTGGTGCCTCCATTGTCGATGCACGTATTCATACGTTAACCAACGGTATGGTACTGGATACATTTTGGATACAAGATGCCGCACAAGATGTTTTTGATGATCCTCTTCGTCTTGAACGAACGGTTGAACTGATTACCTCTGCTTTGGCTGGCGCTATTGATATCGAACAACGCCTACAAGATTGTAATCGTAACATGTTATATGGTCGTCGCATGCGTGCTATTCATGTGCCTCCAAGAGTGGTCATCGATAATCAAGCCTCTAATGGTTTCACAGTCATAGAAGTGAATGGACGCGATCGCATCGGATTATTGTATGATGTGACAAAAACGATTAGAAAACAAAAACTACAGATTAGTTCTGCACATATCACCACCTACGGTATTAGAGCCGTTGATGTTTTCTATGTCAAAGACGTTTTTGGATTGAAAATACAGGATAAGAAGCGCTTATCTATCATTCGCGAAGCCATTTTAAAAGTGTTGGAAGAAATAGAAGAAAATATTACGGGTATTCAACCCAATAGTACAGCTTCTATTATTCAAATGGAGATTGCACCACCGAAAGAAGAACTTTAAAACGATAAAGATTTTATCGTATCTTAATTAATGCAGCCTTTACCTCCTCTATCAAGTTATTCCATGCTTGAACTGGAGGTAAGAGCTGTTTTTGTTGATATACTCGTAATGTTGGATACCATGAACTATATCCTTTTTCATTCTGATACGCTGGATACCAACGCCAATCCCCACCATA
Organism: Commensalibacter communis; assembly: GCF_947179015.1. Lineage (GTDB taxonomy): Bacteria > Pseudomonadota > Alphaproteobacteria > Acetobacterales > Acetobacteraceae > Commensalibacter > Commensalibacter communis. The sequence goes on along the minus strand of NZ_CAMXCM010000003.1, from coordinate 139,115 downwards.
GCGATTTAATAACCATACAGGCTTACCCAATATTCCAGCCAAATGCGCAATAACAGTATCAACAGTAATGACTATGTCCAATTGTTGAATAAACTGAGCCGTTTTTAACAAATCTCCGTGAGGTATAATACCAGTAAACCCTTTTGGCAAATCTGATTTTTTAAGTCCCTTTTGTAATGCGTAGAACTCTATATTGGGAATATTAAGTAAAGAAGTTAAATCTGATAGGGGTATCGAACGTAACAAATCAAAATGATTACCACGATTTCCCATCCAACAAAGTCCAATTTTAAGATGGTCAGCGAGAGGTTCTGTTTGGCAATTTTCCAAATACAATTGATATTGGGGAATCTTTTGAGTTTGAAGAAGATAAGGCAAGCTCATCAACATGACTTGATGGGTAATATTCTCTGGTACAACACTATTTTTTTCAATAACAATACATGAATGTTCTGATTTACAAAGACTTATAGCAATCTCTAACAAACGCACCAATTCTTTTGGGACTTCCATGACGATAGAATATTGCTGCAAAAGCATGGGTAGATACCGAATAAATTGCAGCGTATCGCCCAAGCCTTGCTCTGCTCGAACTAATATTGTTTCAGCATGCGCTTTGCCGTTCCATACTGGAATCTTATCAATATCAACAACATGATTTAATAAATAATGGCGAGCCTCCATATGCTGCCATCCCTCGATAAATTTTCCTTTAGCCAATAACACCATCGATAAATTATATTCTATTTTATGATATTCTTCTGCGGTTACAGAATTGGAGGCATTTGGTTCTAACAGACGGTGATAAAGTTCTTCCGCCTCGTCTAATTCACGTAACTCAAAAAGAACAGTGCCAAGATTTAATCCGATACGAGGATCTGTTGGGGCTTTTTCATAGACATCTTGTAGTAACACTTTGGCTTCTAACAAAAAACCAAGCCCCATTTGTACCAACCCTAAATTAACTTGGGTTTCTATAATTTCAGGCTCACGTTCAAATGCATACAATAAATAATCTTTAGCTTCTTTCAGGCGATTAAGTTGAAACAAAACAGCGCCTAAATTTGCATAAGCAGAAATAATATTATAATTTAAACGTACTATTTTACGAAAGACACGTTCCGCATCGCCTAACAATCCCATCTGATTTAAAAGCACACCGAGCTCATGTAAGAATTCTATTTTATCTTGATTATTTTTAACAGCATCTTTGGCAATATTTAACGCCTGATCGTACGCTTCCCCTTGGTAATAAAATTGAACCAACGCTTTCCAATATGTCAGTGATGAGGGTTGTAATTCTATCGCTTTACGAAAAGTGATCTCTGCGTCTTGTTTATTCCCCATTGCTTCTTGAATTAAAGCCAGTGCGTGATAAGCCCTGGAGTCATAAGGATTTATTAAGATTGAACTTTTTAACGCTGCCTCTCCCTCTATGTGATGTCCTTGTTCATATAACGAAAGTCCTAATGGTATATAATAATGAGAACATGATTTACTTTCGATGGCCTGTCCTGCCAAGCCTATGGCAAGCGCATGATTGCCAACAGCCCTGGCAACGCAAGCACGGCCATATAAAGCATCTGCAAAATTAGGTTCTTTTGTTAATATATCGCAAAAAATTACATCCGCTTCTTGGATCTTCCCTTCGGATAATAAAGATAATCCGCGGCTAATTTTTTGATCGTAAAACATGTAAAATAACCCAAATCATTTCATAAACTATTTTTAAATATTCAAAATACTATACAAAAGCTTTGTATAAACTCAAAATAATGAATTCTAAAAAGCTTATTCTGTTTAAAAATATCAGCTTTTATCTATGATATTCCCTATCATCTTTTAAAAAATTGCCTTATAAATAAATTATATGTTTATATCAGGAATAGAATTTCGGTTATGATTTTATTAAACTCTTTTACCCGTTCTGTATCTCTTGCATTGGCACTGACAATGGTTGCACCAACTTTAGCCCATGCAAAACAAAAGTTGGATCAACCTGCGCTTTTGTCATCTGATGCGCTCAAACAAGTCGCCTCAGTTAATAGGTATTTACCAGATTACATCGTTGTGGATGATAAAGAACGATTAATTGCTGAATTTCCACGATTAACCGATGAAACAGGACTTTCCCTTGCGATTGTGAAGTCAGATAACACTCTAATTCCATATCCAAATAAAGAATGGAATACCGTCAACACACAAGATACAAGCAAGAATTTTATTGGGTTAACAGGCATGACCTTAACCCCTGATGGAATTTTATGGGTATTAGATAGTGGCATTCCAAAAGTCGGCTCTGCGCCGATCAAAAATGCTGCAAAAATTGTCAAAATCGATACAAAAACAGATCAAGTTCTTCAAACCTATCCTATCCCTGTTACGGCATTCAAAGAAAAAACCGCTTTAAATGCAATCGCTGTTTACGATCATTATGTCTATATTGCCGATAATGGTAATCCAGCAATTATTGTATTCGACACCAATACAGGCAAAGCAAGACGTTTATTAGAAAACTCACCCAGTCTTTATTCAAGACTAGAAGTTGTTGCTAGAAACAACATCATCAAACCTAATCTTGATCAAACATCGCATTTTAATATTAATCAACTAGCAATTTCTCCAGATGGAAAACGCTTATATTACCAAGCAGTCAGTGGTCCATTATATCGTATCGATACGATGTACCTCAAAGACGCGACCTATTCCCCTGCTGAGTTAAATGAAGCGATGATGATTTGGTTCAAAACGCCGTCCTCTGGTGGGATTGTATGTGGGCCTGATGGTACCATATATATTGATGATATTGCCACAAACAGCGTTTATCGTTTTACCACTGGCCGTATTTTAAATAAATTAATTACCGACCCAAGATTAAAATGGCCAGCCCATCCATTTGTGACTAAAAACAATGTATTATATATTCCAACAATACAACTCGATCAAACGAAACTGTTGAATAAACAAGACCATTCAACCGTACAATGGCCTTTACAAATATACAGTTTAATCCCACCTGCACTACAAAATAAATAAATATTTAATGATCATAATTTATTAGGTTTACAATGCGTTACGTTTCTACCAGAGGGCAAGCCCCCGTTTTAAATTTCTCTAATACGCTTCTTGCTGGCCTTGCCCAAGATGGAGGGTTATATATCCCTGAAACTTGGCCTCAGATTTCTGCAGATGAATTGCGTAAAATGAGAGGTCTTAGCTATCCTGAATTAGCAGCAAAGATCGTTCATCTGTTCACCGGCAATGAAATCCCAGAAGCGGTTTTATTGGATCTTTGTCATAAATCCTATGCGGGTTTTAATCACAAAGCAATTGTGCCTTTGATCCAGCTTGACCATAATCTTTTTGTCCAGGAATTATTTCATGGCCCAACGCTGGCGTTTAAAGATATGGCAATGCAATTGCTTGGTCATTTATTTGATTATGTTTTGAGCCAAAGAGGTGAAAAAATCACTATTGTAGGCGCAACTTCTGGCGATACAGGTTCAGCTGCAATTGAGGCTTTTAAGGGCAGCACCAATTTAACAGTTACGATCTTACATCCTTATGGCAGAACTTCTGAGGTTCAACGCCGTCAGATGACCACTGTTTTGGAACCAAACATCAATAATATTGCCGTTGAAGGCTCCTTTGATGACTGCCAAGACTTGGTCAAAGCGATGTTTGCTGATGTGCCTTTCCGTGAAGAAATGCAGCTGTCTGCGGTGAACTCTATTAACTGGGGTCGTATTGCTGCCCAAGTGCCTTATTATGTTTATGCTGCTCTGCTTTTGGGCGCGCCTGATCGTGAAGTATCTTTCACCGTTCCAACGGGCAATTTCGGTAATATCTTAGCTGCTTGGACGGCACGTAAAATCGGTGTGCCAATTAATCTTCTTTGTGTAGGCTCTAATCACAATGATATTTTGACACGCTTTTTGTTGAATAACGATATGAGCATCCAAGGTGTTCGTCCAAGCCTATCTCCTTCAATGGATATTCAAATTTCTTCTAATTTTGAGCGTCTCTTGTTTGAATTGCTAGACCGCGATGCCGATCAGTGTCGTCAAATTATGCAAGATTTCCGTCAAAACAATAAAATGGATATTCCAGCTACTATTTGGAACAAAGCAACCGCAAACTTTAAAGGCGTGGCACTAAGCGATCAAGAAACCGAAAAAGTTATTCAACAATATTACAAAGAATCTGCTTATCTAGCCGACCCTCATACGGCTATTGGCATTGCAACAGCGCAAAAATATCGCAATAAAGATATTCCAATGGTCACCGTTGCCACGGCGCATCCTGCGAAATTCCCAGATGCAATTAAACAAGCAACGGGCATTACGCCAGCACTGCCTTTGGCATTAGCAGATTTGTATGATCGCAAGGAAAATTATCAAGTTTTACCTGCCGATTTAAAGAAAATCGAAGATTCTGTTCGTGCCACTGCACGTAAAAACAATTTTTAATATTACTTCTAGGATAAATATGAACCAAGCTATTAAGATCACACGCCTACCCTCTGGAATGTTAGTCGTAACGGAAAAAATGGATCGTGTTGAAACGATTTCACTTGGTGCGTATGTCAATGTTGGAACACGTTATGAGACTGCCGAAGAAAATGGGATTTCCCATTTTCTAGAGCATATGGCGTTCAAAGGAACAACAATACGCTCTGCACTAGATATTGCCGAAGCGGTCGAAAATGTCGGTGGTCATATTAACGCCTATACTGCACGTGAAATCACAGCCTATTATATTAAATTATTAAAAGATGACTATGAACTGGGGATTGATATCCTTGGCGATATTCTGACCCACAGCACATTTGATCCAACAGAGTTGGAAAGAGAACGTGGCGTTATCATCCAAGAAATTGGTCAAGCCAATGATACGCCTGACGATATCGTTTTTGATTATTTCCAAGAAACGGCTTATCCCAACCAACCGATGGGTCGTCCAACTTTGGGAACCGAAGCATTAATTCGCACCATGCAACGTGATACTTTGCAAGCCTATATGAAGCGACATTATAATACGAATAACACCATCTTTGCAGCGGCTGGGAATTTGGATCACGATAAAATTGTAAAGCTCGTCGAACATTATTTTAAAGATCTCCCTCAAACACCAACGCAATCCGTAGTCCCTGCGAATTATCAAGGTGGAGAGTTCCGTAAAGAAAAAGAGCTTGACCAAGCCCATATTTTGTTAGGGTTTCCTTCGGTTAATTACAATCATCCTCAATATTACGCAGCAATTTTATTATCGATTATTTTGGGTGGTGGCATGTCTTCTCGCCTATTCCAAGAAGTGCGCGAAAAACATGGGCTGGTTTATTCCGTCTATGCCTACAACACTGCGCATCAAGATGATGGATTATTTGGTCTTTATGCTGGCACAGGTGAAGAACAAACTAAAGAACTCATGCCTATTTTAATTCAAGAACTTAAGAAAATTCAAAAATTGATTAAGCCTGAAGAATTAAACCGCACCAAAGCTCAATTAAAATCTTCTTTATTGATGTCAATGGAAAGCACAGCCAGCCGTTGTGAACAAATTGCGCGTCATTTACAAATTTATGACCGTATTATTCCCCCTCAAGAAATGGTTGATCGCATTGATGCTGTGACTATTGAAGATATTTACCAAATTGCTGAGCATATTTTTCATGGCAAACCAACATTAACCACATTAGGCCCTATTCGCCATGTGCCATCATTAGCAGAGATTACCGAAAGCCTAAACTCATGACACAAAATCAAAATTTTATCAAAGATTTGATCCATCAAGCAAAAAAAGCAGGCGCAAGCGCTGCGGATGCGGTCATGTTAGCTTCGACCTCTGTTGGTGTGCAGGTTAGAAATGGTCAACCCGAAGAATTAGAACGTTCTGAAACAAAAACTGTTGGGCTACGGGTCTTTATTGATAAACGTTCAGCAACGATTTCTACGACGGATTTACACAAAGACAATATTGAAAAATTGGTTGAACAGGCCATTTCGATGGCAAAGATTTTACCAGAAGACCCATTTTCAGGTTTGCCTGAACCATCATCTAAACCTTGTATTGATCCCAAAGAACTTGACCTCTATGACGCTTCTGAACGTTCTACACAAGAAATGCTTGAACAAGCCAAACAAACAGAAGCAGCAGCCCTAGAAGTACAAGGCGTCACTAATAGTATGGGTGGCAGCTGTGGTTATGGTAAAACTGAAATGATTCTGGCCAACAGTCATGATTTCTTTGGCACTTATGCACGCACCTCGCATTCTCTGTCAGCATGCGTATTGGCTGGAACAGGCACCGAGATGCAACGTGATTATGATTACCATTCAACCGTGCATTTAAGCGACCTTGAAGATGCAGAAGTGATTGGTCGCAGTGCTGGTGAAAAAGCCGTAGCAAAACTAAATCCTACAAAGCCAAAGACTGGAATTTTACCAATCGTCTTTGATCCAAGAGTAGCCAATTCTATTTTGGGTCATCTAGCAGGTGCTTTAAATGGCTATGCGATCGCCAGAGGAACTTCATTCCTTAAAAATGATATGGGTAATTTGATTTTCCCTGAAAACATTACAATTATCGATCAACCTTATCTCGTAAAAGGCTTGGCATCCCGTCCATTTGATGTCGAAGGCTTATATCCAGAGGAGCTTAAACTGGTAGACCAAGGTAAGATTGCCAATTGGTTGCTAGACAGTCGCACCGCCAGTCAATTAGGGTTAGTCAGCAATGGTCATGCAACCAGAGGGCCATCATCCCCTCCTTCGCCAACGACAACGAATTTATACATGAAAGCTGGGACTCAAACACCTATAGAGTTAATGGCAGATATCAAAGAGGGTATCTACATCACCGAGATGATTGGATCCTCAGTCAATATGGTAACAGGTGATTACAGCCGCGGGGCCAGTGGGTTTATGATTCGTGATGGGCAACTTGCTGAACCCGTAATGGAATTTACCTTGGCATCGACTTTAAGAGAAATGTTTTCACAATTACATGTCGCTAATGATTTGAAATTCCGTTATAATACTAACAGCCCTACATTACGTATTGATGCAATGAGTGTCGCGGGCAATTAACATATGTTAACCGAAATGGATGAAAGAAATGAATCGTACGACCTTCAATAGCCGTACCCTGCTTTGTCTTTTAAGTTTTACTCTGGTTGCGCCCTCTGTTCTTGTGGATTTAATCCCACAAGCAGAAGCAAGAGCTGGTCGAGGCTCGTCTATGGGAAGTCGTGGCAGCAGAACCTATAGCGCCCCTTCTTATACCCGCAGCAGCCCGATGGGTGCGCAACCAATGCAACGGACGATGACCCGTCCACCAGCAACGGCTCCGTCTTCTAGCAACAGTATGTCTGGTGGAGCACCTGGAATGGCTGGTGGGGCTATGAACCGCCCTGCTCAACAACAAGCCCCTGCCTCTGGTGGAATGAGCAACTTTACAAAAGGACTCATTGGGGGTGCTGTAGGTGCTGCAGGTTACCATATGCTGACAGGCAGCAAAGAAAGTAACGCGCAACAACCCACCAATCCAGATCAACAAGGCCAAGCTCAAAACGGACAACAAGCACCACAGCAAAAACAAGGTGGTGGCTTTATGAGCCTTTTAACGCGCTTAATCATTATTGGGTTAGTTGTATGGTTAGTGATGCGCTTTATTCGTAGACGTCGTGCTGCTGGCACAAATAACAACAATATGGCAGCAAACACCATGTCTGCTGCTAGTCGTGTCAATCCTTCGATGAACTCAAATCCTCAACCTGTGCAACAAACAAATATCCAGTTGCAACAAGAAGATTATGTGACGTTTCAACAACGTTTATTAGAAGTTCAAGATGCTTGGAATAGACAAGATTTGAATAGTTTGCAAAAAATTACAACACCAGAAATGATTGCGTATTTTAACGAACAATTAACAGATCTATCTAGCCAAGGATTGCATAATAGTACTTCAAATGTTCAATTTGTACAAGGTGACTTATCAGAAGCTTGGGCAGAAGGAAATAGAGAATATGCTACGGTTTCTATGCGCTATTCATTAATCGACATCACTACGGATAATACTGGGCGTGTTGTTGATGGTAATCCAAACCAACCTGTTAATATTACTGAGTTATGGACATTTGTCAGAGCAACAAACAATAAATGGTGGTTATTGTCTGCTATTCAGCAAACGAACTAATCCTTTTATCTTTTAATTGAATGTATATTTTTATTTATACATTTAATTAAAATTTCTCTATAGTTTTCTTTAGATATAATATCAAAACCCCTATTCTGTAATTAAACAGAATGGGGGTTTTTTCAGAATATTAACTTATAAATCGTCTATAGCTGAATTAAAGACAAAATATATAAGATCCCACTTAATCCGAATAACGCTGAAAGTAATACAATATTACGTTGATTTTGACGGCGTATGAACTCTTTTTGCTGTTCTACAGTTAAAGAAATTGCTATCGCTTTTGCTTTTTGTTGCTTTCTCATTGTGATTTGTTTCCTTTAAACAAAATGATCGATAATCAAAGCAAGAAATAATAAAAATAAATAAATTAACGAAAAACGAAAAGAATGTCTGGCAGCTTTGTCATTATTTAAACTTAATCCTTCTGGGGTTTGCTTTTCCAACAAAACTTTAATCGCCATATAAATAAACCCAGCGTTTAGAAGAATTGCTGTCCCCATATAGATATAAGAAGTATATCCTAAATAAACAGGAGATAAAGATACAATTGCCAAAATAATCGTATAAATAAGAATCTGCCAACGCGTATGCCTTGCCCCCTTGACCACAGGAAGCATCGGTATTCCAGCACGCCCGTAATCTTTACAAGCATAGAGTGCAAGCGACCAAAAATGAGGAGGTGTCCATAAAAAAGTAATAGAAAATAAGATGATCGGGAAAAGATCCATACTGCCCGTTACAGAAGTCCACCCTATTAACGGAGGGAATGCACCCGCAGCCCCACCAATAACAATATTCTGTGGTGTAGAGCGCTTTAACCAAATCGTATAAACAACGCTGTAAAAGAAAATTGAAAATGCTAAAATCGCTGCTGTTAGAAAATTGGTTGCTAAAAACATCAAAATGACAGAAAGCACCGAAACGCCAATACCATAAATCAAAGCATCATTAGGATTCACTCTGCCTGCAGGCAACGGTCTGGTAATAGTTCTTTGCATAATCTGATCAATATCACGATCGTACCACATATTAATGGCACCCGCTCCACCAGAAGCCATACAAATACAAAGAATACTGATTAACGCAAGTATAGGATTGATATGACCAGGTGCCAAAACGATTCCTACAATACCTGTAAATACAACTAACGAAATAACTCTTGGTTTTAAGAGGACAAACCAATCTTTGACATTGCTGCCCACCACAGCAGCATCATAACGAATTCGTTTTGAGCCTATCGTTTCATCAGCAAGTGATTGCCCCATGAATTTATACCCTATTTTACACGAGAAAAGACAGGAGAAGGAAGTTGCCACTCATAAGTTACTGCTCCTGCACCCCAATAATTATTAGATATGCTAACTTTACTTGATAAAGCATGAATGAGAACGATAAGGAAGCTCAATAAAGATAATCCCATAAAAATCGCACCAATCAAGATCGATTTACTTCCTAATGAAAATATATCTAAGGTAAAGACAACACCTACACTTGTTAAAGTAAAATGCAATTTAGCCAAAAATTCTGAATATTGCTTTCCAAGGATTTTACCCATCCAAAAATAAAACCCAGCAAATACGGCAAATAAAACACCATAAGAAATACAAGAATGCATTAACCCAATTTCACTCATGATACCTTGATACGGCCATCCCAGGCTTAATAATCCAATAAAGCCAAATGACCATAAAATTGGTGCTGGAAAACGTCTTTCGCCTGAGAAAAATAATCGTAAGCAGTAAATAAAGAGGTATAGAGACAACCCATATAATGCGCATGAGTAGAAGATTTGAAGTATAAATCCTTGATGTAAACTGATCGCGTCATGGCTCAGTATCATTTTATTCCAAGCAAGCAATACAATTAATGGCACTAAAGCCATCGTTAAAATAACATAATTTGATTGCTTAATGGGTTGATTGGAAATTGTGCTAATAATATGAAAAACTATTGAAATTGCAGGAATGATTAAAATCATTACCATCGGATATGCAAATGAATGAACCGTTTGTTGAAGCGCTAAGCCTAGTTGTTCAGCTCTGAAATAATCTTTTGTTAATGCGGCTAGTAATATTGATGCAATCGACAATAATAATGCCGCAGCAATTCCTTGCCCCCAAACGAAGATTGGTAAAGAATTGTAACTGACTTCGGTTGCTCTGGTATTAATAATTGTAACCAGCATATTTACTGAAAATAAGAGCGCGGAAACTGACCAAAATCCCAAACTGCCCAAAGAAAATAGAGCATTTTGTGGATATAGAAAGGTAACAAAATTACAAATAAAGCCGATAAAAAGGAAAACAAAAGATAGAATACTCAAAAATTTGAATGCCATATCTTTGGTTTTAATTAGGATTGGAACAAACCAACTTCCTAGCCCCAACATCAAAGCAGGCTGTAACACAAAAAATACCATCATTCTGGCATGAGTTTGAGGTAAATTCTGTATAAAATCGCTATTACTAAATTCCCCGAGAACAGGAAAAAAAGCATTAAGTTGGACGAGTAGTGCAGATATACCGCCACTAATTCCAGCAAATATTGCTAAAATTAAAGTGTTCATTCCAATTTTATAATGTGTATTCATTATATATTTCTATCACATGGCTATTTGAAAAGAAAGACACATCCCATTCAATGCAAAATATGATTACGACCAATTTTATCGAACAAGATGAACCAAAGTAAACAATCCAAAAGGATGAACAGGCTGTAAAACTGCACGTTGTAACGCTTCTGGTGGAAGCAAAGACTCGATTGAAAAATCTGGATGCCATCCTAATGCTTTTGAAGCTGGTGCCATAACACGTTCAATATAGTAACGCATTCCTTTTTGAGCCAGAAAATGGTTAACAAATAAAATATGACCACCAGGCTTTACGACGCGTTTTAATTCAGCAAATAAAAGGTCTGGATTTGGAACAACAGATGCAACAAACATTCCAACGGCAATATCAAATGACCCAGTTTCAAAATCAGTTGCCTCGGCATCCATTTCGTATAAATTATCAACATTAGATAAGTTTTGCCGGGCGACTCTTTGCCGGGCTTTTTTTAACATATCTGTTGATAAATCAATCCCAGTGATTCTTTTATCAGAATTATAAGAAGGAAGTGCTAAACCTGTTCCAACCCCTACTTCTAAAACTTTTGTTCCTGGTAAACGATTAACTTCTGCAACAGCGCAACGCCGTCCGAACGAAGAAATACTTCCAAAAACTGTATCATAGACCATCGCCCATCGACGATAGGCTAACTTAACAGCATCTGCATTTAACGCAGTATGAGGTGAAGGAGGCACGTTATTGCTCCCAAAAACTGTGAATGACAATATTATATAAGAAGACTTATTAACCAAAAAGAAATAAAAATCTAGTAAGTTTTTTCTTTTTTATAGTTATAAAATAAACATATAGGCTTTAAAACAACATTTTCTCACTTATCTTACGTGGTATACAAAGGCTTATTATACATTATTTACTGTTTATTATAAAACAAATATAGGGTATATAAATTATAAAATAAATAAGGGGCTCACATGAACTTTGGGAGGGTAAAAGCTTTTATGTGGATAACGTACTTTAATTGGTTTATAGCTTTGCTTAGTATCTTTATCTGGGTCGGTACTTATATCGTATGGCAACGTGACAAGGTCATACCGTGGCTTGATAATAAGTTTGGAAAAGACGATCCGATGCCCCCTACACCCAAACAGCAAAATAATCCTTTGAATATAGGGGAAAACACTAAAATTAATTATAAAACAACACAAGCTTCTGAATCAAAGAAAGACTGATTTTTATTTTAGATAAGTTTCAATAGCATCCCACACTATTCCTGCAGAATTAATATTATTAAATCGATCTAATTCCTGCAGACCTGTTGGTGATGTGACATTAATTTCTGTCAAATAATCACCTAAAACGTCGATTCCAACAAATAATAACCCTTGTTCTTTTAATGCTGGACCAATCAGTTCACAGATTTCTTTGTCTCTTGGGGTCAGATCAATCTTTTCTGCAATTCCACCAACATGCATATTTGAACGCAAATCCCCTTTTTGCGGTACACGATTGATTGCCCCAATAGGTTGTCCTTCAACCAATATAATCCTCTTATCTCCTAAACGAACGGCAGGTTCATAACGTTGGATCATCAAAGGTTCACGAGAGGCAGCAAATTGCATTTCTAGTAAGGAGTTTAAATTTTCGTCATCTTCACGAATACGAAAGACCCCTATTCCACCATTGCCAAACAAAGGTTTGATAATGATATCTTTATATTCTGCACGAAATTCACGAATTGCTTTGACATCACGAGTAATCAAAGTGGGTGGCATAATTTCTGGCCAAAGCGTTGCAAAGATTTTTTCCGGAGCATTTCGAACAGATGTGGGGTTATTAACCACAAATACTTTATCTTTGCCCACACCATGAATTTGCTCTAGCAAATGTGTCGCCGTAATGTATCCCATGTCAAACGGAGGATCTTGGCGCATCAACAAAACGTCAAAATATTTCAGTTCAACTGTTTTTTCTTCACCATATTGCACATGATTATTTTGCACGCGCTGAACGGTTACATCACGCCCTCTTGCAGTGATTTTTTTTGAAACTGAATCGCTTTCTAAACTTAAAGTATCAACAGAATAGACAAATAATTCATATTTTCTGGCCTGGGCTTCTAACATTAATGCAAATGTAGAATCTCCATTAATATTAATCGTTTCAAGCGGATCCATTTGTACGGCAATTTTTAACATGGTTTTATACTCGTTTAAATTTATAATATCGTTTTAAGATGGATAAGAAACTGCAAGAATTTCAAGAAATTTTTCTCCAGCAGGACTTTGGAATTTGACCTCGTCGCCTACCTTAGCATTCATTAAAGCCTTTGCGATGGGTGAAATCAAACTAATTTGCCCATGTTCTGTAATGGCTTCATCGACTCCAACGATGGTTACAGTATATTCTTGATCTTCTTCAGTCACATACGTAACCGTCGCTCCAAAATAGACCTTATTCTTCTGTGGTTGCTCTTTGGGATCGACGACGATGGCGTTATCTAATCGTTTGGATAAAAAGCGAACACGCCGATCAATTTCCCTTAACCTTCGCTTCCCGTAGATATAATCCCCATTTTCAGAACGATCTCCGTTCCCCGCTGCCCATGAAACGATCTCGACAATTTTTGGGCGTTCTTTATATAGTAAACCATTTAATTCCTCTTTGAGTCGATCAAAACCTTGAGGGGTTAAATGAGAAGGATATGAATTTGCCATTGTCATTTAATATTTTTCATTAGCTGCCTGAAAAAGAATATAGTATATCGCCTTGTACTGTTTGACCTGGTTTTAAAATCATCATACCTCGATCCGAGATTTCAGGCATATTCAGAGCATTATTCATGTTCGTTGCAGGTTCAAGGGTAAAGTAAGGCTGATTTTCTGGATTAAATAAAACTAAATGTTCAAACATACGGCTGCTGGTCATGGTTAAATAAGCATTTAGATGTTTCCAACGAATAAATGCAAAATTGTCCCATCCTGCATAACAATTATCAAGCTGCTCATCTTTACTTAATGCACGCATATGGTCAAAAGCCCAGCGACCATCAATAGACATGCGCCCTTCTGGTAAGCCATTGCTGCCATTATTCCAGACTGATTTTGCTGTAAATCCAAGCTCCACCGAATCATTGCGTGGAAAATAAGGGTGAAACCCAAGGCCAACAGGTTGATTGCAACGATCTGTGTTTTGGAAAAAAATTCGAACGGACAATCCAGTAACAGAAATTGTGTATTTTAATTTTGCTTTATATGAAAAAGGCCATTGTTGCTTTGAATTTTTTGCAGGATCGAAATCAAGCGATAAAAGAACGCTATTCTTAGAAAAGCTATCCAATTCCCACTCTTTTTCCCAGGCATTCCCATGAATCGCATCTTTTTCATTTAAGGCGTTTTTATCAAGTCGATACTCCCGCCCTTCAAAAGAGAATTTTCCATCAGCAATACGATTAGAATAGGGTATCAACGGATAGGCTGCGATAATTTGGTTAGCATTTTGTGCTAAATGCGAATTGATGAGAGGATAAAAAATAGGTGTATCTTGGCATAACCAATACCCAATTGCCCCACCCAAGGCAGGATATATACCAACACGATGATGCCCTGCTTTGATTTCTAACATTTTGTTCCTCAGCCTTTCTTAACGTTTTTTAGGTTTAAGTGCTTTCAAAGAAGAGTTCCTCCCTCCGTCAGACACAGCCCCTATTCCTAATTCTGTTTCTTCTAGCTTTTTTATTTCATCACGTAAATATGCAGCTTCTTCAAATTCTAAATTCGCAGCAGCAGCACGCATTCTTTTTTCCAATTCTGCAATGATTTGTTGTAAATTCTTACCGGTTAATGATGGATCTGCCAATCCTTTATCACGAGAAATCGTCACATAATCTTGCTCATAGACCGAAGCCATTAATTCACCGATCTTTTTCTTGACGGTAAAAGGCGTAATGCCATGATCTTCATTCCATTTGGTTTGTTTCTCCCTGCGCCTTGCGGTTTCATTAATCGCATAATTCAAACTGTCAGTCATTTTATCCGCATAAAGCAATACCCGCCCCTCTAAGTTACGAGCTGCACGACCGATGGTTTGCACCAACGAAGTTTTGGAACGAAGGAATCCTTCTTTATCAGCGTCTAAAATTGCAACCAATTGACATTCAGGAATATCCAAGCCTTCTCTTAACAGGTTGATACCAATTAACACATCAAAGACACCTAGCCTTAGGTCACGAATAATTTCTATCCGTTCGAGGGTATCAATATCTGAATGGAGATAGCGAACTTTAATCCCCATTTCATTCATATAATCCGTTAGTTTTTCAGCCATTTTCTTGGTCAAGGTGGTTACCAACACACGCCCACCTTGATCGATCACTTTTCTGGACTCGGCCAACAAATCATCAACTTGCAAGTCAACAGGACGTACCTCTGTTATAGGATCAACCAACCCAGTTGGACGAATCACTTGTTCCACAAACACACCCTGAGCACGTTCTATTTCCCAAGGACCTGGTGTTGCACTGACAAAAATTGTCTGAGGACGATACGAATCCCACTCGGCGAAGTTTAATGGTCTGTTATCTAAACATGAAGGCAATCGAAACCCAAAATCGGATAACGTTTTTTTACGTGCATAATCCCCACGCTCCATCCCACCGATTTGCGGGACACTGACGTGACTTTCATCCACAATCAATAATGCATCTTCTGGTAAATACTCGAATAATGTCGGAGGTGGCTCACCAGGATGTCGCCCCGTTAAATAGCGCGAGTAATTTTCGATCCCTTTACATAAACCAGTCGTTTCAATCATTTCTAAATCAAACTGAGTACGCTGCTGTATTCTTTCCGCTTCTAGTAACTTACCTTCTGCAACAAACTGATCCAACCTCAACTTCAATTCAGACTTAATCGTTTTAACGGCTTGAGTAAGCGTCGGGCGTGGCGTGACAAAATGACTATTGGCGTAAACGGTTATCGATTGTAACGATCCAGTCTTTACCCCTGTCAACGGATCAAATTCATCGATCTCTTCGACTTCATCACCGAATAAATGCACACGCCAAGCACGATCTGCATTTTGCACAGGGAAAATATCGATCGTTTCCCCACGCACTCG
This sequence comes from Commensalibacter communis, assembly GCF_947179015.1. Taxonomy (GTDB): domain Bacteria; phylum Pseudomonadota; class Alphaproteobacteria; order Acetobacterales; family Acetobacteraceae; genus Commensalibacter; species Commensalibacter communis. The sequence continues at coordinate 123,231 of NZ_CAMXCM010000003.1, read as the reverse complement.
GAATGTGCCTCGTTGAAATGCCAAATCATTACGACGATATTGTTGTTCGACCAGTCCTTTAATTAATAGATCCCGACTGACCTCCCCACCGACTTCGACTTTGACCACCATTTTCGAATAAGATTCAGGCGATCCAATACCGTAAATACAGGAAACAGAGCCGACGATAATCACGTCATTTCGTTCCAGCAAAGCCTGCGTGGCAGCATGGCGCATTCGATCGATTTGCTCGTTAATTTGACTATCTTTTTCAATAAACGTATCAGAGCGCGGAATATAGGCTTCAGGTTGATAATAATCATAATAGCTGACGAAATATTCCACCGCATTATTGGGAAAGAACTCTTTCATTTCGCCATAAAGCTGAGCCGCCAAAGTTTTGTTGGGTGCAAGGATCAATGTTGGCTTTTGCACAGCCTCAATCACTTTGGCCATCGTAAAGGTTTTACCAGACCCTGTGACACCCAACAGAACCTGATCTTTCTCACCATTCATCACCCCTTCGGACAGGGCTTTGATCGCCGTCGGTTGATCGCCTGATGGTTCAAATTCAGAGACCACCTGCAACTTCTTGACTTTAGGTTTCGCAGGGATTTTTTCTGGATGGAAAATAACTTTATAATCTGCAGCTTTGGTTTTTTTCATGGAAATGACTAATAAAGATGAAGCACAATGTATGAATATAGTATAGTAACAATATATAGAACTTTATCCTACAGAAACAATATCTTTTAGCGATTATAATTGCAGATACAACCAGTAGCTTGCATCATACAGACATATTCTTGGGCTATGCCTAATATATTTCTAAAATAAAACATTTTAATACCTTAATTATTAATTAAATAAAATAAAAAACAAATTAATTTGGAGATATTAAATGAAAATAAGTGAAGCCATATCTTTAGAAACAAACGAAAAAATGACCGCCGTAAGAGCAGATATTTTGTATCAAGCAAAGAAAATACAAGATAAAGCAAAATTTAAGTGTTTAGGGAAGAATTGCACTGCTCAAGTAACTTGTGCGAATCTTGATAAACCTCTAGCTGAACGTATAAACAAACTTCATTTCAGAATATATGGCCATCATACAGATGGCTGTAGCATTAAAAAAGATATTGATAATGATAACAATCTATCGCCTGAAAAAAAGAAAAAAAATAACTATAATCATATGGGTTTTATTCTAAATTTATCATCAAGTAACTCTGATGTACCGTTACAACCAAGCATATTGTTATCTTTACCAAATGATAATGCAGACAATCATACTTCAAATAATCCGCCTAATAGTAAAGATAATATAGAAACAAAAAAACAATCTCTTGCTAGTTTAAGAGAAATTATAGACACCCTTGAACACCAAAAAATTACAACAGGCATTTTATCAATCAAAGAAAAGAAAAATTTGTATAAATGTAGTTTACCCATTCAATATAAAAATATCCCTAGCAATATACTGTTGAACAAACTTTCTATAAAACAGCAAAATCTTGTTGATGCTAGTTCATACCACTTTTATATAGATCAGGGGCGCATTTATAAAATAGCTCCTGATTACCGTATTAACTTTAAACAGACAATACAATTGGACGGTATAACTTACAACATTTGCTTTTATATTAACCCAAAACATATCAATGAAATTACTCAACAATCGTATGTAAAAGAAATGTTAGACACTTTGGATAAAAGTAAGAAATATTTTAAAATATGCATCCTGTATAAAGCTATAAAAAATACAAAAAGTGGTTCTAGAGATTATCTACAATTACAACTTGATAAATTTTACCTATGCGCATTTTGGGATTAAGAACATACTCTTTTAAAAAGAGAATATTAATCCATTACTATATTTAATTTCCAGTTACTCTTTCCTTTTTTGAATAATATATATTAGTATAAATTACTTTAACCAAATTTATTTTGTTAATTATAGGAATAGCATGTTTTTATCAGATCATTTTATCCATCATACTCAAAACCAAACTGGATCAGGAACACCAAACGGTGAAGAGCTTCCTGCATGGGATTTATCCGACCTTTACCCTTCCCCTGACAGTCCAGAATTAAAAAATGACCTTGAAAAAGCACGCGAAAAAGTAGAAACCTTTGCTGCCAACTGGCAAGGCAATCTTGCCGATGCTTCGGGTCAAGAAATTGCTCTGGCGATTGAATTATATCAAGAGGTCAGCGAAATCTTGGGGCGAATTGGTTCTTATGCACAATTAATTTTTGCTACGGATTCAACCGATGCTAAAAATGCACAATTTTACCAATATATTAACGAACAAATCACAAGCATCAGCACCAAAACGCTCTTTTTTACCCTAGAGTTAAATCGCATTTCCGAAGATGCTTTGAATAATAAGCTTTCTAACGAAGCTTTATTATCTTGGAAACCTTTTCTGGATACTATTCGTGTATTTCGTCCTTATCAATTAAGTGACGAAATTGAAAAAGTTTTACATGAAAAATCCGTCACAGGCAGAGCCGCTTGGAACCGACTTTATGACGAAACATTGGCCGCTATGCAAGTTTCTGTGCAAGAGGAGAAAGTCAGCCTTGGTGAAGCATTAAACAAGCTCTCCTCTGGCGATCGTCAAGTCAGAGAACATGCTGCGAAAGGATTAGGGGAAAGTTTTAATAGCAATTTACGTTTATTCTCTTTAATCACCAATACATTAGCAAAAGACAAACATATTACGGACGAATGGCGCAAATTCCCTCGTGTTGATTCTGAACGTAATTGCGATAATATGATCGAAGACGAAGTCGTCGATGCGTTGGTCAATGCGGTTACCCAAGATTATCAACGCTTGTCACACCGTTACTTTGCATTAAAAGCAAAATGGTTAGGGCTGGATAAATTACAACATTGGGATCGGAATGCGCCTTTACCTGATGATAATGACCAATTAATTCCTTGGGAACAAGCCAAAGAAATTGTTCATACTGCTTATAATGATTTCAATCCAGAAATGGGTGGTATGATTAAGGAATTTTTAGAAAAACCTTGGATTGATGCAACCTTACGCCCAGGGAAATCTTCGGGTGCATTTGCACATCCAACCGTTCCACAAGTCCATCCTTATATCTTATTAAACTATCATGGGCGCAATAGAGATGTCATGACCCTCGCCCACGAGTTAGGACATGGTATTCATCAACTTTTGGCTGCAAAACAAGGATATATTCAATCTAACACTCCATTAACTTTGGCTGAAACCGCCAGCGTTTTTGGTGAAATGTTGACCTTCCAAAGCCTGTTGCAAAACCAAAAAACACCAGAACAACGCCGTATCATGTTAAGCCGTAAGGTCGAAGATATGTTAAATACGGTGGTTCGACAAATTGCCTTTTACCAATTTGAACGTAAAGTTCATGAAGCTCGTCAAACGAATGAGTTACTTCCTGAACAAATTGGTCAATTCTGGATGGAAACCCAACAAGCCAGCCTTGGGCCAGCATTTGAATTTACGCCAGTATATGCATCCTATTGGACTTATATCCCGCACTTTATTCACTCCCCATTTTATGTGTATGCTTATGCGTTTGGAGATTGTTTAGTCAATGCGCTTTACAAAGTCTATCAAGATGGACATGACAATTTCCAAGAAAAATATATGGAAATGCTACAAGCTGGCGGCACTAAAAAGCACAAAGAATTATTGGCTCCATTTGGCTTGGATGCCTCTGACCCTGCATTTTGGCGCAAAGGATTAGACGTTATTTCTCAATTTATTGATGAACTGGAACAGGCATAAGCCATGGAAAAAGATGACAATTTAGACAAAACTAGCCTCTTGGGTGGCATGCGCCGAATGATTAAATCCACAACAGCGGTGGGCGGGATTGCTGCCCGTCTAGCTGGTCAAAAGATGGGGATATCGGTCAATAAATCTGCACATGCTGAAGAGTTAAAAAATATTCTGGGTGGGCTCAAAGGGCCAATGATGAAAGTGGCTCAATTACTGAGCACCATTCCCAATGTGTTACCTGATGAATATGCAGATGAATTGGCTCATTTACAATCAAATGCTCCACCGATGGGTTGGTCATTTGTGCGTCGCCGTATGAAAGCAGAACTGGGTGCCAATTGGGAAACGCATTTTGCGTCTTTTTCCCAAGAAGCCTCCGCAGCAGCCAGCTTGGGTCAAGTGCACAAAGCAACGCTGCCCGACGGCCGCCAGGTTGCGTGTAAGTTACAATATCCAGATATGGCCAGCACGGTTGAATCTGATCTTAAACAGTTGCGTTTGTTAATCGGGCTTTACCATCGTCTTGATAATGCGATTAAACAAGATGAAGTCTATAAAGAACTTGTGACGCGTTTACAAGAAGAGCTGGATTATAAGAGAGAAGCCGCGAATATGCGTTTGTTCTCTTTAATGTTAGAAAAGAATAAACGCACTATTGTTCCAAATATGATCGAAGAATTATCAACCAGTCGGTTATTAACAATGGATTGGGTTGAAGGAAAAGGCCTTCGCCAAATGATTGAGGGCGGTTTGGATCAAGCCCATCGTAATGACATTGCACGTTCTTTATTCTGTTCTTGGTATATACCTTTTTACCAATATGGTGTTATTCATGGCGACCCACATATGGGTAATTTTTTGATTAACCCTGACAATCATTTATGTTTGCTTGATTTCGGTTCAATTCGTATTTTCAAAGGCAAGTTCGTCAAAGGCGTGATTGATCTTTGTAAAGCCATTGAGACAAATGACGATGAACTGGCACATCATGCTTATACAGCATGGGGCTTTAAAAATCTTTCTAAAGAGACGATGGATATTCTAAATGAGTGGGCAAGATTCCTTTATGCCCCATTGACGCAAGATAAAGAACGTTCAATCCAAGATAATAGCGATCCTGATTTAGGGCGCAAAATTGCTGCCAAAGTCCACAAAGGCCTGCAACAGACTGGAGGCATTACGCCACCACGTGAATTTGTATTGGTTGATCGGTCTGCTATTGGGCTAGGAAGTTTGTTTACGCGTCTTGATGCAAAATTAAACTGGCATCATTTATTCCAAGAGATGATTGCCAATTTTGATGCTGATGAACTTGACAGGAACCAAGCAAAAGCGATGGAAATTGCCAAAGTTCCGCCTCCATTAGAATAATAATTTTTAATACTAATAAGGTTTAGTTTAGGGAACAATATTGTATAATTATTTGTTTAGTCACGAACAATAATATTGTTCCTTAATTAATATCAAGTCTCTTCTCACTATTGCTCAGCAACAAGATAAAAAGCAAATTCTTGATGCATTGCTTGAGCTAAGTTTTAATATCGATGATTTCGAATGATATCAACAAATGTGCTTAGACATCATCAATATGTATGAAGATGAAGACATTGTTGGTTTGTCCATTACTTATATTGGACATATTGCCAGAATGTATGAAAAAGTTAATATAGCTTTGATTACATCTATCCTTGAAAACATACAGGAAAAATAAAAGAGGCTTTGGATGATATTAAAATTATTTGTCAAACATAAGCATTCTTGAACCTTACCAATTCATTTCTTCGAAACTAAATGACTATTTTACAGAAACGATATAATCGTTATTTCCTTTCATGTAATTATGATATTTATATTTAATATGAAAACTATCGGTAATTTTATTTGTAACAGACAAACTTACAAGAACTAAAGATACCTTTATTTAATCACGCATTCTTCATATTTTATCCATAATTGTTATAGATATTAAACGAAACCATATTAAATATAAATGAGAGATCCAATGAAAAAATACGCTTTACTTGCCCTATCAATGCTTTTGCTTCCATCTGTTTCTTTCGCTCAAGAACAAGAGGCTTCACAAACTACGACGACAACGTCTAGTCAAAATGAAGATAACGGAAGTCAGCAACAAAAATCTCGTGATGACAATGACCACAACCGTGGAGATCATCGCAATTCTCGTGATGACAATGACCACAACCGTGGAGATCATCGCAATTCTCGTGATGATAATGATCGCAACCGTGGGGATCATCGCAATTCTCGTGATGACAATGATCGCAACCGTGGGGATCATCGCAATTCTCGTGATGACAATGATCGCAACCGTGGGGATCATCGTAATTCTCGTGATGACAATGATCGCAACCGTGGGGATCATCGTAATTCTCGTGACGACAATGATCACAACCGTGGAGACCGTCATGAACAAAATAATCATGACTCCCACAAACACGGCCATCATAACGATTAACCAAAGCAAAAAAGCTATTCAACATAATTGAGTAGCTTTTTCTAACGCTTACTATCTAATCTTCATAATTTATTCAAAATCATTTTTTATATTGAATGCATCATTCAAAGAATAGTTTGTTGAGGAAGACATGAGAAAATATATAATATCAGCCTTATCCCTATTATTAGTTCCATCATTATCTTTGGCTCAAGGTAAAAATAATGCTGTGCAACAAATAACAAAACAAAGAGATATAGCTGATTATAACTGTAAAAATAACTTGCCTAATCAAAGAGCTGCAATCGGATTTTGTAAAAAAAGAGATGGTTTACAAAAAAAATTAGACAATATGAATAACGGTTATAACAATAATCAAAATCAACGTAATCATAATAGTCATAATCATCGCGACCATCATAATAACCAAGATCGTCACAATCACTAATAAAAAAAGCTAATCTAACTCTAGATTAGCTTTTTTACATCGAATCAAAAATTAAAAAACTGGCTTTAATGCACGATATGTATTTTTAAATTGCTCATATTTTTCTTTGTATAAAGCACTAATCTGTGGATGAGGATCATAAGATGCCTCAACAGAGGGTTCTGGTAATAAATCACCGAACGGAACGTCAGGATTAGCACTCAACATTGCGAGACGAGCAGCCCCTAATGCAGGCCCTACATCACCACCTTGACGATAATCCAAATTTTGACCCGTCACATCTGCCAATAATTGTCTCCAAAAAGCACTTCTTGCACCACCACCAATTAAGCTGATACGGTCAGGTTTTATTCCTGTGGCATGCAAAACTTCCATTCCTTCAGCCAATCCCAAACTGACCCCTTCAACAACAGCACGAGCAATATCTTTGCGATCATGTTTATGAGTTAATCCAACAAAACATCCTGTTGCTTGGGCATTATTATGTGGAGTACGCTCACCAGATAAGTAGGGCAAGAATAAGATAGACGTAGGATCTTGACCTGTTGTTTCAGCCAATTGTAAAAGCTCAGGAACAGAATTAACGCCTGTGATTTTCGTTGCCCAATCCAAACAAGAAGCAGCGCTAAGCATCACAGACATTAAATGCCAAGTATTAGGTAGAGCATGACAAAAACTATGTACTGCCTTTTCTGGATTGCTTAAAAACCCATCGGTTGCAACAAAATAAACCCCAGAAGTTCCCAAAGATAGCATTGCTTGACCTTTGCGCCAAATACCAACGCCAATCGCTCCTGCTGCATTATCGCCACCACCTGCAACAATAGTGACTTTATTAGAAAGTCCCCAACGGCTTGCAAGTTCTGGTTTAAGCGTTCCAGTTGACTGGTTGCCTTCGAACAATTTAGGCATATTATCTTCTGATAAACCACAAGCATTCAATAATGGTTTATACCAAGAGCGCTTGCCCACATCCATCCACATTGTGCCCGCAGCATCAGACATATCGGAGGCAAAAATACCATTCATTAACCAACGCAAATAATCCTTTGGCAGCAAAACTTTGTCAATTTGACTGTAAATTGCAGGTTCATATTTACGTACCCAACAAATCTTAGGTGCGGTAAAGCCCGGCATCATCAAATTACCAGTGACTTTACGAGACTCTGGCACGGCCTCTTCTAGCTCTATACATTCTTGATAGCTACGTCCATCATTCCACAAAATCGCAGGGCGCAAGATTTTACCATTTTTATCCAATAAAACAGCACCATGCATTTGACCAGCTAGACCGATAGATTGCACATCTTTTAAAGAAATTTGACTACCCAAAGCTTGAATAACCTTGTCAGTCGCTTCCCACCAAGAGTTAGGATCTTGTTCAGACCATAATGGCTGAGGTCGAGATACAGTTAATTTTTCAGTATGGCTGGCCAGGATCTGGTGATTATCGTCCAACACAATTCCTTTGATACCAGACGTTCCTATATCAATACCTATATACATGGGGTCAACTCCCGTTTTGATGTTTAAAAATAATAACTGAAATATTGCCTATAATTTATATATAAAAAACATAAAAATGACCACTAAATTGAAAAACCAATACCTGGATTAATGCGCTGATTTCGAAACGTGACAAGCATTTTTAAAGCCTTTTTGACAACTTTGAGCGAATAAATCGGATGCATGTTTACTATCTTTGGTTACATTTGATCCATTTGAATATAAATTCCCTAAAATGAACATCGCCTCTGCGTCACCGTTTTTGACAGCTGCTTGTAAATAAGAAAGAGCTGCTTGCTTATCAGGATTTTGAACATTCTCTGACAGCTCAATCTTTGCAAATTCTCGTTGAGATCCAACAAACCCTTGTTGTGCAGATTGTTTGAACAATTTTCTGGATTGATCTATGTTTTTAACAGTCCCTAGCCCGTTTTTATATAACTGACCAAGCGCATATTGCAATTCAGGATTATGGCTGTTAATGCCTTTATTATAAATCTCGAATGCTTTTTGATAGTTGACAGGAACACCCAACCCATGTTCGTAGATCTGCCCTAATTGCAAGATAGCCTGAACATTTCCTTTGTCTGCAGCTTTTTGGTACCATGTAATTGCTTTATCATACTCTTTGCTATTATTTAAGTAATATGAACCCAGCTTTAATTCAGCCTCAATATTTCCCTGATCTGCAGCTTTTTGATAGAATGTTATGGCTTTTGACATATCTTTAGGCACGTCTAGCCCTTGTGCGTAAATATCCCCAAGCATACATAAAGCCCCCACATTGTTTTGATTAGCAGCTTTTTCATACCATTCAATTGCTTTTTGATGGTCTATTGGAACGGTAATCCCCTTAAAATACATAGAGGCGATTTTATATTGTGCCAACGCGTTACCGTTTTGGGCGCTTTGTTGAAATAATTTAAATGCTTCAGAAGGATCTTCATTAACACCTCTGCCATTCATATACATTTCGCCAAGCATATATGAGGCATTATTATCACCTTGTTTTGCTGCTTTATCGTACCAAAAGGCTGCTTTTGTACTGTCTTGTGGGATATTGTCCCCCTTGTCATACAAGGTTGCTAATAAATATTGGGCTTGAATATTATTTCCACCTGCTGCTTTTTTAAGAAGTTCGAATGCCTTATTATAATTAACCTCTACCCCTAAGCCATCTCTATATAATCTGGCTAAATGGAAAGCTGATTTTGAATGTGCTTTTACGGATTTTTCATACCAATAGACTGCTTTGGAATAATCACGCTCGACACCGTTTCCATCTTCATACATTAAACCAAGATAATATTGAGCGTCATGATTACCTTTGTAAGCAGCTTGTTCGAAATACGAAAACGCTTTTTTTGGATCAGCAGGAATATTTTTCCCTTCGAAATACAAAGATCCCAGATATACAAGTGCTTTTACGTAACCATCTCCTGCAGCTTTTTTTAAATAATCCAATCCTTTTTCAATATTTTTAGCAGTACCTATCCCATTAAAATATGCAAAGCCCAAAGCATAACGTGCTGCAGCATTGCCAAGTTGAGCAGATTTTTCATACCATTTTACGGCCTCAGCATGATCTTCTTCAACACCGCGAGCATGATCGTACATGCTGCCCAAAGCATATTGTGCTTTGGCATGATTTTTCATCGCAGCTTGTTTATATAGTTCAATTGCTTTGTTTAAATCCTGAGAAGCGCCTTGACCTTTTTCATACATAACACCCAACATATATTGAGCATCATCATTCCCACCATTTGCGGATTGCTCTAGATACTCACGAGCTTTTTTAAAATCCTGAGGGTTACCCTCGCCTTGTATATACATACTGGCGCGGTTAAATTGGGCTTCGATAAAACCAGTACGAATTGTTTTATAAAAACAAATACATAAAATAATAAAAACAACACAAGCAAAGGCTGCTATTTTACCAACAAGAGCAATATGAGTTCGAGACATAAGAAACCAATAGAAACAAAAAAATCATTTAATATTTACATTTGAGCGATATCATACTGCTTTTTCTCATCTCATGATAGAAAAAAGAACATTAAATATCACAAGCTCTTTATTCGACTTCACTTTTCGTAATCAACGCCATCCCTTTATCATGATTATGAGGGACGCCTTGCCCCTCTAAATACATTTTTCCTAAGATAAAACTAGATTTTTTATGCCCTTGAAGGTCTGCTTTTTGAAACCATTCGGCTGCTTGTAAAAAATCTTGGGGGACACCATCGCCTTTGTAATACATAACCGCCAAATTAAATTGCGCCAAAACATAGCCATTTTGTGCCGCTTTATTAAAATATTCAAATGCCTTTTCCAAATTAATCGGAACAATATTCCCAGTAAGATAAATATAGCCCAAACTATATTGCGCCTGAACATCATTTTGAAATGCTGCTTGCTTATACCAATAGATGGCTAATTTATAATCTTTAGAGATCCCTTGTCCCTCGGAATACATATATCCAATCATATTTTGGGCTTGAATATGATTTTGGCGTGCTGCTTTATCATAAAAATAAGCTGCTCTTTTGTAATCAACAGGGGTTCCTTGACCATAATAATATATATTACCCATAAAAAATTGGGCCTCTGCCTCACCTTGATAAGCCGCTTTTTCAAAATATCCTCTGGCTTTTAAACGATCTTTTTCGCCACCTGTGCCATCCCAATACATACACGCTAGGTGATATTCCCCTTCCATATTTCCTTGACGCGCAGACAATGCATAATATTCTCGGGCTTTTTCAGTGTCCTGTTCAACACCTTTGGCTTGAATATACATATAAGCTAAACTATTTTGCGCCTCAGCTGCACCTTTAGAAGCCGCTTGTTCCAGATATACCCTGGCCTTGCTATAATTTTGCTCGACGCCAACACCTTCATAATACATCATACCAAGATTTAATAAGGCGTCTACTTCACCTTGACGTGCAGATTGTTCAAAATATTCACGTGCTTTATCATAATTTTGCTCTACCACATGCCCCATAAGGTTAATTCTGCCCAAAGCAAACATCGCCTTGGCATTCCCTCTTTTGGCAGCTTCTTCAAAGAAAGCTAATGCTTTTTTGTCATCTTGTTCTATTCCCAGTCCTTCGTAATAAATAAGGGCTAGATACAAAATTGCTTGGACAGTGCCACCCGCAGCAGCTTTTTCGAAGAAATCTCGGGCTTTTGAATAATTTTGAGGAACACCATCCCCTTTAAAATACATCAACCCTTTATCCATCGGGCTGCTTGATTCTATACTATCTGTTTCTAAGGTGTCATCAGTCTGAACAGTAGAGTTGGTTCTCTTTGTGTTAAAATTGGCAAAATGTTTACGTAACCATATATCATAGACAACATATGCAATACAAATGATGCATATAATAATCAGTATAATAAAAATATATTGATACATATAAATCCTACCAATAATAACAAAATAATAATAAATTAAAATTAATAAGACTATATAAGATAATCAATAATAAAAATTAAGAAAAAACTTTTATGAACAACTTGTGTTCCTAATCCATATTAGAAACCATCTCACATGCTGAATTATTATTTTGACGACATGACTTCAACAGCCATTCTTTTGCCTCATGTTTATTCTCTTTGACCCCATGACCAGTAAGGTAGGCAATCCCAAGAGCCAATTGTGCTTCGGGAACATTCTGCTTGGCTGCCTGAGTATAATAATAAGTTGATTTTTTCACATCTTTTTTTATCCCATGACCATTATCATATAGCATTCCCAACATCATACTTGCATGCTTATTTCCTTGTTGAGCAGATTGTTTAAACTCGTCAAATGCTTTGTTGTAATTCTTAGCGACACCTTGACCATTATAATACATTCGCCCAAGAAAATATTGCGCATCACTGTTCCCTTTTTGAGCTGCTAATTCAAAATAATGTTTGGCTTTAGAATATAATTTGGGAACCCTTAACCCTTTATAATACAGCAATCCTAAATAAAAATTAGCTTCCGGTTCTTGTTGCAAAGCAGCTTGTTCCAAATATTTTCTTGCTTGAACATAATCACGCTCTACGCCAATGCCACCACCATAGAAAATACCTAATGCCAATTGTGATTTGGCATTCCCACCTGCTGCTGCTTTTTCAAACCATTTAATCGCTTTATTTTGATCCTGAGGAACATCTTGCCCTTGTTGATAACGAAGAGCTAGATGATATTGCGCCTTTACATTCCCTTTTTCAGCATTACTGGTTAATTCAGCCAAAGAATGTTTTACGTCTGGTTTATCAAAATTTACCGTATGGTCTAACACTTCTAGTGCTCTTGACTGGTGTGGGGTATTAAGACAAATGGTCAGAATCAAAACCACTCCAAAACAGATAGATGCCTGATTAAACCATTTCATAAAAACGTCCTTTGCAAATCATAATCTTTTAAATTACATTACCAATCAATTTAAAAATTACTATACAATGAATACAGAAATAATTACTCACATTGGAACACGATCATGACATCGTATCATATCCGTCACATTCAGCTAGAAGATTGTTTGCAATTAAGAAGAGATATTTTATGGCCTTCATTTAAGCTGCAAGATTGCATGGAGCCAGGGGACGAAGACGCAACTCATTATGGTTATCTCATAAATGATCAAGTCATAAGTTGTTTATCTGTTTTTTATCGTACACCTAATCGCCGGCAAATCAGGAAATTTGCAACAGAATCACACTATCAAAACAGAGGAATTGGAAGCACATTATTCAAAACAGTCTTGCAAGAACTGAAGAAAGATCATGTTGCAAGCGTATATCTTAATGCAAGAAGTACGGCAACTCGATTTTACGAGAAATTTAATTTTACCTATTTTGACACAGAATTTACGAAAAATAATGTCACTTTTGTTCCTATGGAGTTGGATTTAACCAAAGCAAATATAGAATAAATTACTGTTGGTTGAATAATTCTTTTTGCTGATGTCGTAACAAATTATCTTTTCTCTCAATAAATAACTGAGCATTTTTTTTCTTTTTTTCATCTGTTTCTTTTAAAATATCTTGTGCTTGCTCGTCAGCAGCCTGCATAATAGTGTTAAAACGTTGTTGAGCATTGAAACTATTATTGCTGTTATAAGATCGGATATATACACCAAGACCTATGCAAGCTGCGATAGCCACAACCAATACAATAATTTTTCTAATCATTTTATACACCCATACATGACATGATACTGAACCCTTATTGTGTTTAATATAAATTGAGATAAAAAGATATATTTTCTATGAATTGAGACCTTAAAGGCATGAAATTTTGAATAATGAATTTAAACGTCAATTACCAAGAAAATTTGATTGAAATTAAGATTTCTGTCTGCTATCTGATAACGATTATCAATTTCATTCTCAATTAGATCGTTATCATGCTCATGACTTGTATCTCTTATCGTTACCTTTTGCTGGTGACTTCAGGAATAGGCTTTTTCGTTTTACAAAACAACGCAATTGCACAATCGACCACTTCAACCACACAAACATCTAATACATCGCAAACAAAAGGCGATGATTCAAAAGATGAACAAATTGTCGTCAAAGGCAATAAAAATTCTATTGTGACCAAATCATCGTCTGCTGCAACAAAAAGCTCTACCCCTCTGATTTATACTCCTGAATCAGTGTCAGTTGTCACATCCCAACAGATGCAAATGCAAAATGCCACAACCCTTGGTCAGGCTTTACGCTATAGTTCTGGCGTATCGATGGAACAACGTGGGTCAAATAGTCGTTATGATTTAGGGACAATTCGTGGCTTTGATGTTAATGGCAGTCAATATCTTGATGGATTATTGATGTTTAAGGGACAATATTACGCTGCTCAACAAGTTGATGTTTATTTATTACAGCAAGTTGACGTATTAAAAGGACCATCTTCTGTTGTTTACGGTCAAAGCAGCCCAGGCGGTATTATTGCATTAACAAGTAAATTTGCAAATGGATCACGCTATCGACATGTTTCGCTTGAAGGCGGAAATTATAATTATGTTCGTGGTGTCTTTGATCTAGGTGATAAATTCAAAGGGCTTGATAATCTTTCTTGGCGTGTTGTTGGTACAGGATTTAGACAAGACGGACGGGATTGGTATACCAAAGCAGAACGCTACGCAATTCAGCCCTCTTTATATTGGGAACCTACGGATGATATTAATTTAACTGTTTATGGGCGTTATCAAGCGCAACCCAACGATACTTCCTATCAAACGTTTCCAGCATTTGGGTCTGTTTTATCTGCACCTTATCATTTTCCTTCTAATTTCTTTTCTGGAGATAAGAATTTTGATAAATTTGATCAAACTCAAGCCTCTGTTGGATATAAATTTACCTATCAATTAAATCCAGAATGGCAATTTCTTTCAATGGCTCGTTATACCAATGTTGGGGCAAATTATAACCAAGTCTATGGAAGTTCTTATGCTTCAGGTGCAAACCCCAATGGCAGTGCTGGGTATTATCCCGGCAGTCGATATATGTATCGTTATGCTAATGGCTCAAAAGAGCATTTTGACACCATCACCATTGAAGAACAACTTCATGGGCAAGTCCATACAGGTCCTGTTGCTCATGATCTATTGCTGGGGGTCAGTTGGCAAAATATTCGTTCTGGTTACGATTATGGATCTGGATATGCCCCTCCACTTGATCTGTATCATCCAAACTACTCTGCACCAATTACCATTCCCACACCTTCTATGCAAATGGGTGTTAGTACCAATCAAGAGGGAATCTTTTTACAAGATAATATGAGTTATAAACGTCTGCATGCTCAATTAGGCTTCAGAAATGATTGGTCTAGCATCGGCACCAGAAATCATGTTACCCCCTCATCTAGCTTTACCCAAAGTGACCAAGCCTTTACGTTCCGTGGCGGAATTTTATATAACTTACCTTATAATATTTCCCCATATTTCAGTTACGCTCAATCATTTCAACCACTTAATCAAGTTTCACAAAGTGGTAAACCATATCAACCCACACGTGGTGAACAATACGAAGTTGGGATCAAATATCAGCCTGAAAATTTCAATGGTTTCTTCTCTGCAGCCATCTATAATTTAGAGCAAACCAACGTCTTAACCAGCGACCCTGTAAACCCGATGTTTAGTCTCCAAGCCGGAAAACAACGCTCTCGAGGTTTTGAACTTGAAGCCCATACGTCCCCAATCGCTGGATTAAATCTGATTGCTGCTTATACTTATCAAGATGTAAAATTCACTGCGGGGGATTATTCTGGTCAACGCCCAACCCAAGTCCCTGCAAATATTTTCTCTTTCTGGGGGGATTATACCATTCAATCTGGAACCTTTAAAAATCTTGGTGGAGCCATTGGGGTCAGATATAATGGTAATACAAACGGGGATTATATCTCTTATCTTCGCACCAAAGCCTATACGATGATTGATATGCAAGCTCATTATAAATTCGATGACAGCATTCCAACGTTAAAAGGATTAGAAGCACAATTTACAGCACAAAACCTGACCAACAAACGGTATTTTACCGCTTGTTACAGCCAATCTTTTGGATGTGCCATTGGTCAAGGCAGGACTGTTATCGGAAAGCTTTCTTATAACTGGTAAAATAATTATGCTTTTATCTAAGAATAATAAAAACTTAGATAAAAGCATTTTTACGTTTTAGGTAACGATATAATAAGAAAAAAGAAATTCCAGTCATTACAAAAGAGATATTGATTGCTGTATAAACAAAATTACTGCTCCAAAAAGCATTTAATATTTCTGGATATAATATCATCTTCAAAACTGGCACGATCATACATAAACAAGCAAATAATCCAATTTGATGTTTCCATGCGTGCATGACACTAGAATAAAAAGAATAAAATAATCCTTCTACAAAAGACAAAACAAGTACAACAAGAAAAGCATTGATTTCCAAAGATGCTTTTGCTGTATTATCCGCTAAAATCAAAGTGTTTACTAGGAAAACGCTTAAAATAGCCAATAATGTACCCATCATTGCCCCAACATGTATGCCATCAATGACCTTATAAAAAAATAATAATCGTGAAGATATATGCTTTTTATTAAAATGACGACGTTTATTGGAAAAGAATAATAACCCTGTCGCCACCAATATAGAAGACCCCGTTCCTGCTACAAAATATATCCACCGCAAGACATCGCCACCAGCACGCGTTAAGTGTAAACCGAACATAACATTTAATATATATCGACCAAATGTTGAGTGGTTGACTTGTAATGATACTTGATGAGACGCACGATCAAGCTCTATATAATTCCGCATAATCGCCAATTGATCCGCATCACTTTGTACAACATGAATTTGTTTAGGCATAATTAAAATAAATCCTGGCATTGATTTAAAAGTGGTCTTTGCTTCTTGCACTAATGAAAATAGACTCTTTTCAGAATGGCTTTGCGTTGCTTGTCCTTCTTTGTAAGGTGCAGCTACATAATGACCAGGCGATGGGTTTAAAAAAGACATATATATGGGGGCATAAAATAAAAACCCACTCACCACCATCAATAATAAAAACGGAAAAAAGAAAACACCTATTCCTAAATGAATATCCAATACAAATCGTAATGCAGAGGCTTTCGGACGAACTTTAAAAAACTCTTTCCACAAATGTTTTAAGTGAATAATAAAGCCGCTCAAAATAAATATAAAAAATGCAATAGAAAGAACGATAATGACAATATCACCCGCAGGGCGTGTTAATAAAAAACTATTATGTAAGCTATCAAAAAAATACCCCCCAACAGTCGGTTGCGTTTGAATCACTTTGCCAGTCACTGGATCAATGTTTTGCCATTTAAATAATGCCCCTTGGCTGGATAGTACATAAATAAAGGGATATCGTTCAGTAGGTAATATAACAAAGCTAAAACGGTTCTGTCGTGTATTGTCTTGCCATATTTGGTAGGATGTATCCATAGATTTTTCAGAAACTGTTCCTGTATCTGTATAGTCAGCCAGCTCTGGCTGCATCCATCGAGAAATCTCTAAGTCAAAAACCGAAATTGTTCCTGTGACAACCAGAAAAAAACAAAACCAACCCCCAATTAAACCGCCCCAACGGTGGATTAATGTTAAAATAGACAGTGTTTTTTGCAGCATAAGAAGATTTTCAGTTTATTAAGAATGAGAATAAATATCACTATAAGAGATTTAACTCAAAATACAATTTGTAAATCGCTATAAAACTTTATATTTATTTTATGATAGGATCGTCGTCAATTTTAAGATATATAAATAAACATCCCGCATTTGGAACATAATATAATTATTTAATTTAAATATTTCTCTTTTTATTAAAAGCATCCATGACAACATCTGACGAACTAAGATTTATCGCAAGAGTAGCCAGAATGTACTATTTCGATAATATGAAACAGCCCGATATTGCTAAACATTTATATATTTCACAGGCTAGCGTTTCACGACTGCTGAAAAAAGCGTCTTTGAATGGTATTGTTCAAATTTCAATCAACGAACCGAAAGGCACTTTTTTGGAATTAGAAGAACGAATTAAACAACATTTTAATTTATCAGAAGTTATCATTGCCTCGTGCGAACAAGATGAAGAAACCCAAATCTTTTCACGCATCGGTCAAGCAGCAGCGCAGTTTTTCTCTGCAACCCTGCAACAAGATGAAGTAATTGGGATTTCCTCTTGGAGTGAATCTTTGTTAAATATGGTGAATAATTTAAATAATAATTTTAAAATATCCGCTAAAAAAATTATTCAAATCCAAGGCGGTATCGGCAGCCCAACCGTTCAAAAACACGCATCAATCCTCAGCTCTAAACTGGCCAAAATCACCCATGCAGAACAAATCCTACTTCCTGCACAAGGGATTATTGGCTCAACAGAAGCCCGAACAATTTTAATGGCTGATCCTTTTGTCCAAGCTACTCTGGAGCAATTCAAAGAAATAACCATGGCATTGGTTGGAATTGGTCCTATCTCGCCTGAAAAGCTTCTTGCCGATAGTGGAAATATCTTAACCAAAGCCGAGATGAATACAATCGCACAGAAAAAAGCGGTTGGTGATATTTGCCTGCATTTTTATAATAACAAAGGTAAGCCTCTTCAAACCGCTATTGACCAAAGAATTATTGGAATTACCCTTGAACAATTAAAAACCATCCCTCGTGTTATTGGTATTGCTGGAGGTAAGAACAAAATCGAGGCGATTTTGGGGGCCTTATCAGGACGGTTAATTAATATTTTAATTACAGACCAATTTACCGCCATGCGGATTATCAAATCTATAGATCAACAATCATAAAATTAAAAAAGTCTATACAATATGGCGTGGACACAAGGACAAAAAACAAAAAATAGTTATTTATGGATGGCAGAACAGGATATCTTAGCTTTCTCTGACTTACTTCTTGCAAATATGCCTGAAATTATTTTCAAGCCCTATTTTTCTCATAAAGAATCAGAAGATGATTATTACAATAACCCTCCCACATCTGTTTCATCTCTTCATGATATATTAACAAAAGATATTCTAAAAAACGATCAATATACGAATAAATTTATATCACAAGCTTTTACTGTTTTACCTACAAATCATTCTTGGGGAATATTATTATTTAATTATAATAAATTATATCCAAACCATATTTGCCCATCTACAGACTTTAATCCTTATATTGATACGACTGCTTATCCAGAAGAGTTCTTCTCTGTCCAAGCTTCTTCATTAGGAATTCGATGGAATATATCAGATCAGAAGAATGATCCTCATTTATGCGCTCTTATGGATCAACAAATCAAACAAATATGGAAATTATTAAACATAGTTACAAAACCTGTTAAATGTCATGAACTCATAACAGGCGCAACCCGTTCCTCACCCAATTATCGTATTGGAAAACAGATGTATGAACTTGTTAAAAAGCATTATTGGTATATTCAACAAGGGCAATTTTACGTTATAGAATAAACAATATACACTGCTATTAGATAAAAATAACAGTGTATCATATCCTATTAAGACATAAACATACCACCATCAATATTGATGGTTTGTCCTGTTACATAAGCAGACATTGGCCCTGCTAAGAATGAAATAACATTCGCAACATCTTCACCTGTTCCCGCACGACCCATCGGAATTTTGGAAACCCATTCAGCCATTAATTCACCTGGTTTATAATCCCCTAGCATTTTCCCCCAATGCTCATCATTATATGCCCACATCTCTGTTTCAATAATCCCTGGACAGAATGCGTTGACAGTAATCCCCTCTTTTGCAACTTCGTGTGCCAAACTTTGGGTAATTCCCATCACTCCAAACTTACTGGCTGCATAATGGGGTGTATAAATAAACCCTTGGCGTGCTTGACCAGAAGCAGTGTTAATTATGCGTCCCCCTTGACCATGTTTACGTATTCTGGCAATCGCTTCTTGACAGCACAAAAATACACCCGTCGTATTAACGTCTAACACTTTTTTCCATTCTTCTTCGGTTAAATCTTCAACCCTAGCAATGGTAATCACCCCTGCATTTTGAACAGAAATATCGACATGCGCGAATTGTTCTTCGGCAAAATTATATAAACGAATAACGTCTTTTTTATTAGTCACATCCATTTCAAAGGCAGCAGCTTGCCCACCATTTTTATTTATCTTTTCTGCAACTTCATTAACTTTTGACTCATTCGAAGCAACAACTACTTTGGCACCATCTTGTGACAAACGTTCTGCAATGGCTGCTCCAATACCACGACTTGCACCTGTGATAACGGCTACTTTATTTGTTAAACTCATTTTTTTATTTCCTTGATATAGTATGATTTTAGATTTTAGCTGTTTTATTTAAATTTAACTGAGCGTAAGATTTAGATATATGAACAAAAGACATCACAAATGCAGCAGCGATATATAAAGCTGCATAAACCCAAATCACACCCACAGCACCCACTGATTTAATAAACAATCCTACAATAGCTGGCCCAAAGAATGTACTAAGACCTGCAGCAAGTGTTAATACAGACATGGCTGCACCTTTGTTTTCTGGTGCAAGCATAGGCATAATTGCATTAATTGGTGTATAGGCCGCAAGACATGCGCCATACGCCCCTGCAGCAGCCATCGTTAAAATATAGCCCCCGCCCCATGTTGGAACATAATAGAATAAGAGAGTAGTTATTGCACATCCAACACAACCACCCCACATCACGGTGTTACGCCATCCCCATTTATCGCCTAACAGACCAAAGAAATAATTAGCAATCATATTAGAGATCCATAAAAATGCTAACATTTGCAGCCATTGACTGATTGTAAATCCTAAATTTTGCATCACTAAAGGTAAAAATACAGGAAAACCATAACAAGCCAGCGTATTCACTATTCTTACAAACCCACAAAGCCCAAGTTTTGGAACTTCATAAATAATCGTGATCCCTTTGAGTAAATATAATAGAGAAGATTTTTCTTCAGTCTCTATTTTTTTAGTAGATTGAATAGCCTCTTTATCAACCCATAAAGCAATGACACCCCCAAGACAAACAAAGAAAAGTGCGCTCCATAACACATGAATGGGTGCTACAAATTTCAATGCAAAACTAGAATACATCACCCCAAGAACACTTAACCCACAAGCATAACAAGACCAAAAAATCCCTCCAGCTGTTGATAATCTGTTTACAGGGGCTTCATAGGTTATATAAACCAAAAAACCATAAGCAAATAAAGGATAGCTGAGCCCTCTTAACGCATAAGACGGCAACATAATCCAAAAATTATGGCTTGAAATACCAAATGTTAAAAAGAAAAATGTACCAATACAGAACATAATCAGCCCAGTGGACATCACCCGACGGACACCATATATTTCTGTCAACACACCAGAGAAAAAAGCTGAAACAGAAGCACTGAGCCCATATACACTAAATAATAATGCCGATTTTTCTACACTAAGACTGTGTTCTATTAAATAAGGTGATAACCAGCCTTGTTCCAAGCCCTCACCAGCCATAAAAATCATCACCCCGATATAACCCAACATTAATTTAGGCGAGATGAATACTTTTTCTACGAAATTACTCCACATAAATTATCCCCTACTCATCGTATAAAATTGCAGAAAATTTGTAGATTTTATTTTAAAAAGAAGGCACAGCTTCCCTTTCAAGAATAGTTTTGCTTTAAAACACATATTCTTGTCCCCTTTTGAATAAAGCTGTCTATTTATTCATTTAGTATAAAAACAGCTTTATTGATCGTTATGGTTTTTTAATTTAGAAAATGCTTACCAACAGCAAAAACCGCCATCAACCAGCAAATTAACACCCGTACAAAAAGATGCTGCTTCTGATAATAAGAAAATAGCTGGTCCTGCCATTTCATCGGGTTCTGCAATGCGTTGCATTGGGGTTTCCGAAGCAAATTGCTTCATTTGATCGACCATTTCTGGTCGAGTATTCATCGGTGTTGCGGTATAGCCTGGACTAATTGCATTCACACGAACCCCACGTTCTGCCCACTCTACTGCCATGCTTTTTGTCATATGAATAACGGCTGCTTTCGCAGAATTATAGTGCGCTTGCATTAAGCCACGATTAACAATAACACCTGACATAGAGGCAATATTAACAATAGAACCACGACCATGTTTTAACATTAATCTTGCTTCAGCTTGGCATGACAAGAATAAACCCTTAACATTAATATCATATAGTCTTTGCCATTGTTCTATTGACATTTCTTCTGCTGGGTTGGCGTTGGCAATACCTGCACAATTCACCGCAAGCGATAAATTGCCCAATTCAGTTTCAACCTGATTGACTGATTTTTCCAGATCATCAGGCTTGGTAACATCACCAGTTAATATAATCGATTGACGCCCAAGTTTTTTTACTTGCTCTGCTGTATCCGCCAACCCTGCACTATTTGGCAAATCAAAACACCCAACATTTACCCCTGCCTTGGCAAGATAAAGAGCAATCTTCTGTCCAATCCCACTGCCTGCACCCGTTACAAAAGCATTTTGACCAAAAAGAGAAAAAAGTTCCATTTTAAAATTCCTTTATCACATTAAACAAAATAGTTTCTTCATTGTTAAGCATATGCACGGCGTGATTGATTCACCGCCTCATGCCAATTTTGAAAACCAATATCTTGTTCATCTTGTTTTGAAACAGGCTCGAATAAATTATACGCTTTGTTTAATTTATCTAAACCTGACTGTGTCCATATTTCTTTGCTAAGCCCTGCCATATACGCAACACCCAAAGCTGACAATTCTGGTCTTTCAGCTCTAAAAACTGAACAGCCCAATATCTTTGCTTGCAATTTCATTAATCCATCATGACTGGTGGGACCACCATCAACAAAAAGTTGATGTATTTCGCCAACATTACGACGTATAGCATTCACAACATCCGCAACTTGATAGACAACACTTTCAATCGTAGCACTGGCTATCGTTTGTCGTGTGGTTCCCAAAGTTAAATTAGTCATTAACCCAACTGCTTTTTCATCCCACCATGGCGCACCCAAGCCACCAAAACCAGGAACCAAAGCAACGGAATCACTCTGACCAGCCATTCCTAACTCTACCAATTCAGTAACACTTATATTTAAAATACTGGCCATCCACCGAAGTGTTGCACCTAATGAGCGAATATTTCCTTCTGCGGCATAAGCAACCTTATCCCCAAACATCCACCCAATGGTTAAACATAAACCAGAATGCAGTTCATCTTCTTTACGGATCAAGCCCATAATCGAAGATCCTGTTCCATAAGTTGCTTTGACCTGCCCTATATGAAACGCCTGATGACCAAATAATGCTGAATGACTGTCACCCATCACTGCCCCAACAGGAATAGTCAAAGGACCCAAAGAATTTTTAATCACTTTTGGAAAAGGTCCATTTGATGGAATAATATTAGGCAAACATGCTTTTGGTACATGAAACAAAGATAATAAATCGTCGTCCCAATCAACCTGATGCACATTCATTAATTGAGTTCTCGATGCATTGCCTGCTTCAATTAAATGCTCACCATAGATTTTAAAGAGCAACCATGAATCAATCGTACCAAGACAGAGCTCTCCTTTTAACGAACGTTGGCGATCTTTATCATATTGATCCAATAGCCATTTTGCTTTGGAGGCAGAAAACATTGGATCTAATGGTAACCCTGTTAATTGTTTAACTTTTTTCTGCACGCTTTCATCAAAGCATTCTGAGGGTAAATCCACTTGACGTTGATCTTGCCAAGAAATCAACGGATGCAAAGGGGTTCCTGTTTGGCGATCCCATAAAAGAAAAGATTCACGTTGCGTACTAATCCCCGCAACAATAACATCGGAAGCATGATAAGGCGATTGTAGCTGTTTTAATGTTTTTGATACAGCTAATCCAACACTATTCCATATCTCCTCAGCATCTTGTTCTACATGACCTGGATAAGGATGCGTTTCACCAATTTCCACCTTGTCACAAGCAATAATTGTGCCTTTATAATCAACAATAACACATTTGGTTGAACTGCTACCTTGATCGATGGCCAGAACTAAAGGATCGCCCATCATATTACCCCACTAATTCAGAAGCAGACTTCACAATATTTTCCACATTTAATCCAAAATGGTCTAACAAAAACGAAGCTGACCCTGTTGGTGCAAAATGAGAAACCCCTAAAATCCGCATTTTAGTAGGATGATTTTCAACAACAACTTCGGAAATCGCCGCTCCCAAACCACCTGTTGTAATCGCCTCTTCCATCGTAACGATTCCACGTGTTTCAGAAGCTGCTGCAATAATTGCTTCTTTATCAATAGGATTAAGCGTATGCATATTTAGGACTCTAGCTGAAATACCATCTTTTTCCAAAATAGCTGCTGCTTCTAAGGCTCTAGGGACTAAAATACCCGTCGTGATTAATGTGACATCTTTCCCTTCTTTCAACAACAATGCTTTACCAACTTCGAACGAAGCTGTCTCTGGCGTTGTTTTAGGGATTTTAAAGCGATTAATACGCATATATACAGGCTTATTCGCTTGAACTGCCCAATGAATAGCATCCTTCGTTTGCTTTGGGTCTGCTGGACTTAACAGAGTAATATCTGTTAATGCTCTGATCCACGAAAAATCTTCAATAGAATGATGGGTTGGTCCCAATTCGCCATAAGACATCCCTGGGCTTTGTGCGCATAAAATAATAGGATACATATTATAGGCTACATCAGCCTTGACTTGTTCTAATGCACGACCACTTAAAAAAGGACCCGCACAACTAACAAACGGAATAAATCCGCTATTCGCCAAGCCAGCAGCAACGCCAATCATATTTTGTTCGGCAATACCAACATTCACCAAACGATCAGGAAATTCTTTTTTAAACTCATTTAAGTTTGAAGAGCCAACAGAGTCATTACAAACAATAACAATGCGCTCATCCTGACGTGCCAGCTCTGTTAATGTTTGTGCAAATATTTGACGGCAATCAAATGTTTCTTGTTGAGATAAAGATGTCATGAGTGTGTTAACTCCTTAATTGCTTGAATATTTTGCTCTGCTGAAGGAACCTTGTGGTGCCATTCCACTCTATTTTCAATAAAGGAAACACCTTTGCCTTTAATTGTATTCGCAATAATAACTTTTGGCTTTCCTGTGTCTGGAGCCTCCATCACGTTTAATAATTCCGCAAAATTATGCCCATCCAGCTCATATGTATCCCAACCAAAAGCACGCCATTTATCTGCCAATGGATCCAACGAGTTTGTTTCTTCTGTGCCAGCGCCTTGTTGCAGTCTATTGCGATCTACAATCGCCATCAAATTTCCTAATTTACGATGACCCGCAAACATTGCTGCTTCCCAATTTGACCCTTCTTGTAATTCGCCATCCCCTAAAGCAACAAAGGTTCGATATGATTTTTTAGCCAAAGAAGCCCCAACTGCACAACCAACCCCAATGGGTAAACCATGTCCCAACGGACCTGTATTTGCTTCTATTCCTGCAAGTTTACGACGATTTGGATGCCCCCCTAAAAAAGATAAAGGCTTCATAAATTCGCCAAGTTGTTCATGTTTGAAATAGCCTGCTTTAGCCATCACGGAATATAATGCAGCTGAACAATGTCCTTTTGACAAAATAAATCGATCTCTCTCCGCCCAATTTGGGTCTTGAGATCTATAGTTCATCACACCGAAAAATAAGGAAACTAAAATATCCGTGACAGAAAAATCGCCGCCGATATGTCCCATTTTTGCTGCAGCAATTGTATTGACAATATCAACACGAATTTCAGAAGCAATTTGACTTAATTTTGCAATACGCTCTGGATCATCTTTTTGCAAAACTTCTTGAATTCTGGTCATCAAACAAACCCCAATAACAAACCGATTTCAGTTATGAATATTTATTCACTATATGATAATATATTCATAGATAGATATGATCGTTTTTATGGAAATTGGTCAATGAAATATTAGAACAATAACACCATTGTGATTGAGAAGGACTTGTAGCCACCTCTTTTAAGCAATAAAAAACCCCTCTAAACAGAGGGGTTAAGACGTTATATAAAAATTTGATAATTAATTTTCATAAGTAAAAAATAAATATAAATAACTTAGATTCGCAATAAAGAATCCTGGCCTCTTCAATGTTGAATTTTACACTCTTATAGGACTCAATTAGCTTCCTTTATACGTTGAAAACCCATATGGAGACAACAACAAGGGTACATGATAATGGTCAGAAACGGGATTTTTAGCAATACCGAAATCTATTCTGACAATATTCAAAAAAGGAGGATCAGTTACAACATATTGTTGCCTTTTAAAATAATCTGCAACATGAAATGCAAGCTGATAATAACCTGGCAAAAGTATTTTCTGATTTTGAGATATAACAATGCAACGCCCATCTATATTAGTATGACCCTCAAAAAGATTAATGGTGTCTTTATATAAAATAACTTTGACATCAGGAGCTGGTTTACCTGAAACCATATCTAAAATATGCGTGGACAAAGTGATATTATTATTCATTTTTTTCTCCTCTATCACAGGTTCTGCTGCATGTGCATGAGAAACAATCAAAGATCCTCCTATACCCCCCAGCAAGTGGCGTCGTTTAATTTCCATTTTCTTTTTCCTCTAAACACATCATTAACATTACAATAATATAAATCAGTTCATATGATTACGTTCAATAATAGAAGCCTTTGCAATATTCTTTTGTTCTAGCACTGCACCTATTGAAAATAATAGATCTTCATGGTGGGGCTTTGCGATCAATTGTAATCCAATAGGCAGCTTATTTTTCCGATAAATAGGCACCGATAAGACTGGACATTGGCTCATACTGAGTGGTTGCGTGTAAATCCCAAGATGCACCCGTGCAGATTGCGGTTTTCCATCCACAAATACAACAGGATTATCAATTTCAGGCGCAACAGACCCCACTGCTGGTGCAATTAACACATCATATTCTTTGAAAATTTGTGCCATATATTGTTGAAACCAATATTGTATTTCCTTTGCTTTTAAATATGATGATACGGGTAATAAAGCACCCGCCATCAAACGATCTCTCGTTGCTGGGTCATATTCCATAGGGCTTTTTTTAAGAAAGGGCAAATGTAACTTTCCACCTTCGGAAGCGGTCATTAAATATGAAGCTGTACGCACTTGTTTAATATTTGGTAGTTCAATTTTCTTTTGTTTTCCAAATAGAGTCATAATCTCTTGGATAGTTTGTAAAATATCATCATCAACATCTTTTTCGAACCATCCACCGAGCTGAGCAATACGCAGTTCTGATGGTGTTACAGGTGATGAGGATGTATATTCATCACCACTTATCACGTCATATATTAATTTCAAATCTTCTATTGTTTGGCAAAAAGGTCCAATTGTATCGAAACTGTCTGCAAAAGGAAAAACACCTTGCATAGATAGAGAACCATAAGTTGGTCTGATACCCCATACACCACATAAAGATGCTGGCACACGAATAGATCCATTCGTATCCGACCCCAACGCAAAAGGAAGCAATCCACCACCAACAGAAGCGGCCGATCCTCCTGATGATCCCCCAGCAAACCGAGAGTAATCATGAGGGTTGTGAGTCATTCCATGGTGGGCATTATCCGTTACAAATCCATAAGCAAATTCATCCATGTTTAATGTTGCAACAGGAATAGCCCCAGCCTCACATAGCTTACGAATAATTTCTGCATCTTGTTTAGCTGGCTGATTCTTTGATAAAAGTTTCGATCCTGCTGTTGTTACTTCACCTTGAAGATCGAATAAATCTTTGACACCAAAAGGCACACCTGCCAATACGCCTGGATCTTTCCCTTGCGCTATAAGGTGATCCACTTCTGCTGCTGCTTGCAAAGCGCGATCATTTAAAAGACGGGTAACACTATTCATCGGTGGATCACACTGACGGATCATATCTAAGTAATGAGAAACAACTTGTTGTGCAGAATATTTCCTAGAACGAATATGCGTTGTAATTTCTTTGATAATACTCACAATATAATCCTTATTCTTTGATTTTAGGAATATCAAATTGATGAATAAGCTTGCTATATTGATGCAAAAGCTCGGTATTTTTTGTCACACCATCTTTACACTTATCAGGAATAATCAAATCAATACTGTCAGAAAGCATTTGAACAAGTTGATATGATAGATCATTATGCATGATTAATTCCTTTCTGAACAAGCACGTATTAAGCTTTCTTGATCTTAACCCTTTTTAACAAGCATAACAGAATTATCTTAATCAAATATTACTTTTGCACAGAGAATTGATCTTTTTCTTAAATTATTTCTTTACTTTATCGTCATTTCAAAGAAATGATAGTAACCATTATAATCCATTATTTTAAACAGAGACATCATGATTATATCTAAGAAAATCATTCCCTTATCCTTTATATTAGGCAGCTTTTTAATTTCATTACCCAATGCCAATGCTGTTTTTCACCCCTATTTAAGCGATAAAACACAACACGAAATTAACCAATATTTAAAAAGTAAAAATCATTCAATTGAAGAAATTTCTAAGAATTTCCTAAATACCCCTTATAAAAGCGATACGTTAATTGGCTCTTCTACGCACCCCGAGAAGTTAGTCGTTAATTTAGACGCTGTAGATTGCTTTACCTTTATCGACTATGTTCTGGCATTATCGCAATCTCGGAATGTGGATGATTTCATCGAAAATCTGATTAAAGTCCGATATATTGATGGAAATATCAATTTTTTTAATCGTAAACATTTCTTTTCCGACTGGTATTATATTGCTCCTAAAAATGCCGAAGAAATCACGCAAAAAATCAGCCCGAACGCTGTAACGGTTTTTAAACGCCTTAATCAAAAACCTGATGGTACAGAATATCTCGCAGGCATAGGAACCATCCCCAGAAATATCACCTATATTCCCAGCAACTTTGTCGATAGTGATGTTCTCAATCAATTAAGATCAGGCGATTTTATTGGGATCTATACCCCCAAAGACGGACTAGATGCCTCACATGTTGGTATTTTAATTAAAAAGGGCAACCAAGTTTATTTCCGTAATGCGTCGTCTTTAAAAAAGAACCGCAAAGTGGTTGATAGTCCTCTATTAGAATACATCAAAGACAAGCCAGGAATTATGGTTTTACGCACTCAATAAGCATTACACAGAGCGTCTGGTGGTCAAAGCGGCGGTCAAGGTACCTTCATCCATGACCTCCAATGATCCACCCATTGGAATTCCTTGGCTTACTTGTGTAATTTTAACACCCCAAGGTAATAATTGGTCATATAACCAATGCATCGTTGTCACACCATCTACGGTTGCGCCCAACGCCAAAATGATCTCTTTAACTTGTTGGTCTTCTAATCGTTGTATTAAGGGTGCAATATTTAAATCTTCTGGCCCAATGCCTGCTAAGGGAGATAACGACCCACCCAACACTTGGTATCGTCCTTTAAAAATCCCAGTTTTTTCCAACGCCCACAAATCTCCAACCGTTTCCACAACGCAAATTTGTTCTGCATGACGATCAGGATTGCCGCATATTACACATGGATCAGAACTGTCCAAATTACCACATTCTGAACAGGTTTTGACATGATCGGCTGCTTGTTGAAGTGCCTGAGCCAAAGGCACCATACGCGATTGAGGTTGTTTTAATAACGCCAAAGTGGCTCGGCGTGCAGAACGTGGCCCCAGTCCTGGTAATTTGCTTAATAAAGCAATTAATCGTTCTATTTCAGGGCCACCCATTCTTCTATCCTTTAATGATTTATTACTGACTTACGACTTCGTAATATATAATCATTTAAAAAGGTAAATTTAACCCCTCAGGCAAATTCATGCCGCCCGTTACTTTTTGCATTTCTTCTTTGGTTTTTTCGTCAAGTTGACGGCGTGCTTCGGTATAAGCAGCCACAATCAAATCTTGTAACATTTCCATTTCATTCGCATCAGCAAGTTTAGGATCAATTTTAATTGATTTCATTTCCCCTTTGCCTGCTAATTGCACCGTAACCAAACCAGCTCCAGAAGACCCTTCAACGGTAATTTGTGCTAATTTTTCTTGCATTTCATTCATTTTGCTTTGCATCTGAGATGCTTGCTTCATGAGATTAGCAAAATTTTTCATACTCTATAAACTCCATTCGTTAAATTCATTTTATTCATCAGGATCATATGGCGGGATTTCAGGATCATCAAAACGCATTGCCCCCGCATCATCATCCATTGATGGAATATCTTCTGGAAATAAACCATACTCATCTAGCTGAGGATTGACAAGTTTTCCAAGCTTTGCGCCTGGAAAAATTTGCATAATTCCTAAAATAAATGGATCTTGACCAACTTCTTTTAAATCTGCTTCGGCTTGGATCGCTTCTTGCTCCATCAAAGAGGGTTCCCCTTGATGTTGAGACAACACAATCGTCCAGCGCTGGGTCGAATATTCATTCAACAGTTTTGACAGCTGTTGTGCCACATTATTTGGGGCTTTATCCTCAACCCTAAACTCAATCATTGGCGGTGCAAATTTCACCAAATGAACTGAATTTCTTAAATGCGCATGCAATAACCGCTCTTGCTTTTCTTTGACAAAAACAACCACTTCACGCCAACTGTACCAAGTTGTTTTTTCTTGAACAGGCTCGATATTTTCTTTAACTTCTGGCACAGTATAGGCTTGTGCAGCTTCGGGCTGGGAATATCCAGTAGAAACAGCTCCATTTTGTCCGACAGCATATAAAAATGCTTCACCGCCCCCTTGAGCAGATGATGATGATAATGTTGGTGATGAAGGTGGTGTATTTTTACTTCCACCTGTTGGTGGATTGCCACCCCCATTTTTAAACTGCTTAATCAATTCATCAGGCGATGGAAGGTCAGAAACATAACATAAACGGATAAGCACCATTTCAACCGCAGCTTTACGATTAGGTGCCATATCGACCTCACGTATTCCCTTTAACAGCATTTGCCACGTGCGTCCCAAAACAGGCACAGAAAGTTTGTCGGCTAATTCCCCACCTTGAACCCGTTCCAATTCTGAAAGCTCAGCACTATTTTTTAATGCTGGTACTGATTTAATTCTGGAAAGCAAATGCACCAAGTCTAATAAATCGCTCAGCAATACGCCTAAATCTGCACCACTTGCATAGGCTTGATCGGTTAATTCTAAGACCTGATCTGGCTTTCCAGCCATCATTGCTTTGAATAAATCAAACACCAAAGCACGATCAGCAAAACCCAACATTTCAGAGACTGTCGAGGCTTCAATTTGTCCAGCCCCATCCTCGTCATCTTTTTGTGCAATCGCTTGATCTAGCAAAGATAATCCATCTCTGACCGAACCGTCAGCGGCTCTGGCGATTAAATTAATCGCTTCCGGGGCAATCGATACATTTTCAAGTTCAGCAAGTTTAGCAAAATGATCTTGTAATTGCTCTTGAGGAACGCGCCGTAAATCAAATCGCTGACAACGTGATAATACTGTCACGGGGACTTTGCGAATTTCCGTGGTGGCAAAAATAAAAGTAACTTGTTCTGGAGGCTCTTCCAGCGTTTTTAATAATGCATTAAATGCATTCCGAGAAAGCATATGAACTTCATCGATGATATAGACTTTCATCCGTGCTTGTAACGGACGGAAACGAGACCCTTCAATGATCTCACGAACATCATCTACCCCAGTATGAGAGGCCGCATCGATTTCCAATACATCAGGATGACGATCTGCTAAAATCGCTTTACAATTCGGACAAACACCACAAGGATCAGCTGTTGGCCCACCATTGCCGTCTTCTCCAACGCAATTCAATGCACGCGCGATAATACGAGCGGTCGTAGTTTTTCCAACCCCACGCACCCCTGTCAACATAAAGGCATGCGCCACACGACCCATCGCAAACGCATTACGCATGGTTCTGACCATGGCTTCTTGACCAATTAGGTCATCAAAATTCTGAGGGCGATATTTACGGGCTAAGACACGATAAGATTTTTCAACTTTCGGTGCAGCTTGGGGTAAATCTTCGAATAAACCAGCGGATTGTGTCTCGTCAGGTAAAGGAAAATTGTCGTCCGGAAGATCTGTCATCAACTCATTCCAGG
Source organism: Commensalibacter communis (assembly GCF_947179015.1). GTDB lineage: Bacteria > Pseudomonadota > Alphaproteobacteria > Acetobacterales > Acetobacteraceae > Commensalibacter > Commensalibacter communis. The sequence goes on along the minus strand of NZ_CAMXCM010000003.1, from coordinate 91,413 downwards.
AAATAAAATAACAAAAGCAGGAAACTTAATCAAAGACCTGCATCTTTGCCCTTAACGATCAATGTAAGGTGGCAAGCCACAAATGACCCGAATGATACTCGCAATGGCTGCTTCCTTCCGGACCTGACCGAGTTCACAAGGTATTCGTCCACTTATGACTTACCGCCTCTCTTCTAACACGAAAGACGGGGTAGATGACAAGTCTTTTTTTTCATTTTATGAAAAATTATTCACCAACAGCCCCGCCACCTGGGTGACGATAGTCCGTGCCACCATAATAAATCCGTTTTCCATCTTTGTCTTTACCGACAACTATGCCTTCTGCAATGCCCCACGTAGAGTATAAATCCAAAGGATATCCTTTTTTCTTTAACGCTTCACGAACTTTAGGACTGAGTGCATTAAACTCTAATTGCACGGGAACGGGTTCCCATTGCTGATGGATACGTGGCAAATTAATGGCTTGTTGAATATTTAAATCATAATCAATCACGCCCGTTAACACAGATAATACAATCGTTGGAATACGAGAGCCACCAGGGCTGCCAATCACCATAAAAGGTTGATTATCTTTGGAAATAATCGTTGGTGTCATTGATGACAAAGGGGTTTTTCCTGGTGCAATGGCGTTTGCCTTGCTGCCAACAATGCCGTACATATTGGCTTTTCCGACTGCGGTTGCAAAATCATCCATTTCATCATTCATGACGATTCCAGTAGCACCAGCAACAACACGAGCTCCAAACCAACCATTCAAAGTATAAGTCATTGACACTGCCATACCGTCTTTATCAATGATGGAAAAATGGGTTGTTTCATTTTTCTCGTGCGTTTGTTTAACACTAGGTTTGATCGTTTTAGCCAATGCGACTTGTCCTGGTACTAAAGCAGCAGAATCAACAGCATGTTTGAAATTCAAAGTTTTACGAACATCTGCGGCATATTGTGAGTTTAAAAAACGTTCAATATTATTTTGCACAAATGCCGGATCTCCCAAATCCCGACGATCAGAATATGCACGGCGCATTGCTTCGATTTCTCGTTGAGCGGAAGGTAATGTTTGCAATCCTAGCTTGCGCATATCATACCCACCGATAATATTCAGCATTTCACATAATGCCACCCCACCGCCACTTGGAGGAGGTGCTGTATCAATCGTATAGCCACGATAAGAACAGGTTAAAGGCTGCATAATACGCGGTTGATAGGTTTCAAAATCTTTCATTTGTAAAATACCACCATGTTTGACACTGGCAGCAACAATTTGTTGAGCAATTTTGCCTTTGTAAAATGCGTCATTACCTTTTTTCGCAATTAAAGTCAGCGTTCTTGCTAAATCTTCTTGACGGAATACATCACCAACTTTCCAAGCACTACCATCTTCTTTTAAGAAAATCTTGGCAGCTTCTGGGTCTTTGGCGAAATCAGCTGTAGAGGTTGAGAAAAGTTCTATATCTTCTTTGGTTAAAACATATCCGTCTTTGGCAAGTTTGATCGCAGGAGAAATTAAATCTGCTCTGGATTTGCTGCCCCATTTTTCACGAACCAATTCCATTCCTGCCACAGTTCCAGGAACACCCACCGCTTTCCAGCCCAGCACAGAAGCATTTGGAATGACTTTGCCATCTTTGTCTTGATACATTGTTTCAGTCGCAGCACTGGGGGCTTTTTCACGAAAATCCACAAAATAAGCCTGACCATTTGGCAAGCGAATGGTTAAAAATCCACCTCCACCAATATTCCCAGCAGCAGGATACGTAACCGCCATTGCATAAGCCACCGCAACCGCAGCATCCGCAGCATTTCCGCCATCTTTTAAAACTTGTGCACCCACTTTGGCAGCCAAATCACTGGCAGAAACCACCATGCCATTATATGCCGCCACAGGTTGTGTTGGAATATCCGCGGCAGGCACTCCACCAAACGCCAAGGCATCCATACCTTTTCCAGCTTGTGCATATGCAGCAACCGAAAAACAGCTGCTTGACAATAGCAAAGCACCAAAGGCAGATTGTACAACACGTCGTTTTATTTTAGGAGAAATCTTTTCCACGGCTATTCTTTCTTGATACAAATTAAAATCAATATATTTCAGAAATACTAATCTATTCTTTATAAGAATGTCTATAAGTAACAAATATCAAGATTGTTTGAACTGTCAGTCAAAGTAATTGCAAATGCTAAATTTTAACGATTTTATCCAGAATGGATTAACAGAGTTTCAGTTTGGAGATTCAATCGATAATATCTCTAAAAAACTGCAACATTACCAAATTTGCCCCATTGATAATGATGCTGGATCTTTTGCCCTATTTTATAATCAAATAGAGCTACTCTTTGACCATCATCAATTATGGTTAATACAATATGAAATTGATCGTATCCAAAACCTGACTTTAAACCAGCATCCTATTCATAAAAAAACACCCATCCAACAGTTTAAAAAACATTTAAATGAGTTGCAAATTGGCCTTACCGAAACCAAAGATTTTCAACAAATCATTCTAACAACTAATCATCAAGTTAAATTATATTTTGATTTGAACAGCGAGTGTTTTATAACCGCATTACAATCTTGGTGTTAAATTTGATTCACAGTGTAAGTCTCAAAACATAATTTATAAGTTGATTTTAAATATAAATATTTATTATTATATAAATAATTTTAATGAGAAAAATTCAATAAATTATGCAAAAGAAAAACAGCTTTTTAGAGACTTTCCTATATATATGCGAAATAACTATAGAAATTATACAAGCCATAGTCGAGATTATCGTTCCTAGTATAGCCTCTATTTACTTCATTATTGGCGGTGCTGTCGCAGCTGGCGCTGCTTGTATCTTTTTCCCAGCTTTTATAATCTATATATTAATTACATCCATTATCGTTGCTATTATTTCATTTCTATATCGTTTTATTTAATTGACCCAACGTAAATTAAAATATGAAAAATCATAATAAAATCTTACGGATCCTGGGTCATATTTGTAAATTTGCCATCAACATTATTTTGTTTATTGTTGATTTTGTCATTTCTAATATTGAAATTGTTTTTTACATAGTGGGTGCGTGCACTCTCATATATTTTATTATTATCTTTGCACCTTTAATCATAGCAGCCGTTTATGTATATATATCCTTGGGTAGTTTAATTGTATTTAGTATAGCTATTATTTTAGCAATACTAGCATTTTTGAACATGTAACAAAATCTAACGCCAAGCACTTGCAACCATCATATCCAACAAATCAATAAACGCCCACCCTTCTGCTCTGATGGAAATCATAGAAAGACAATCTTGTTTTTCCCTACCTGGACGACCAGCACCTGTCATGTTGGGTTTCATATTTAGATCAAAGATCTTAAATATTCCCTCTTTATTCGCACGGCAATCAATACGAATGGGGGCTCTGGCCTCCACTATTTCAGCAGCCTTCACACAAGCCTTAACAATCACTTGCATTTCTGGTGATTGTAGCTCTGTTAAACTAATCGCAGCACTATTTTCTGTAACAGGAATATCCCCATTATAAGGCGCAATATAATCCGTTTGATTAAAACGATGCACAGGACGCAACGCCCAATAATTCGATTGTGCTTGCCAACGATCTAAACCAGAAACTGGAGGCATAATGGTTAAGGTAATTTCTTTCCCTTCTAACAATTCCTCTACCATAAAGAAAGAGCCGAATTTTTTCCCTTGTTGCAATTGTTCTATCGTCGATTGTAAGTGCGTAAAATCATAAACCACACTAACCCCTTGGCTACCTCTGCCACGCACAGGTTTTACCACCAATGGAAAAACCATCACGCCTTTTTCTATTTTACTTTGCAAGTCAGCTAAAGACAAAATCCCAGCATGAACCTGCTGTCCAACTAAATAAGATTGTGCAACAGGCAAGCCATGTTGAAGTAAAAGCTTATTGGTCACAAATTTATCATCAAAGCGTTGTGTCGCCTTAGTCGTCTGACCAATTTTGTAAATATTTTCGGGCACTTTCTCGATCGGATGCCCTTCGAACAAAACAGTATTTAACCAAAGATTCGTCGCCCCAGCTTTTATAGCTGCTTCGATCCCTTCTTTTGTATCAGGAAATACCCAATCAAGCGGCACTTCGGCAGCAGGATGCACCGTTGGGGTTACCACCGAACGATGATGCTGTTTCAATGTAAACGCAATATCTGCCCCACCATCTGAATATCCACCAGGCTTACCATCTTTACGTAAGCCATCAATCATTAGTGGAGGTAATGCTTGATATAAAAGAGCGATATTTTTTTCTAACATTAACACGATCCGATTATAATCTATAGACAATCAAGGAATTCTTCTGGAATAGCAAGACACGCAGAATCAGCTTCATTTGGATCAGGTTGCGTTGCCAAATAATCATCCAACGAGCCTTCTTTGACTCGCCTTCTATATTGATTTAAACGCTTTAGAATATCGTCATCAGATAGTAAATGAGAAATCCCAAGACCATTTTCTATATCTTCTGGATGGCGCGGCACTCTACGCATAGCTTCTGAATGCTCTAATAAATGATTTTGATCTGCATATTTTAAATGAAATAACCACAAATCATGTTCAAAGGAGTGTGAGTTTTGACAACGATGAAATCCTGGATCCCAAATTGTTGGAACAGATGACACAGATGGCTTACAAGACCAACTGGTAATCACGCCGTTCGAACGCTGCCTTAAGATGGATTTTGACCAATCAACGGGAGGTTTAATCATAGGATCAATCACTTCCACCCCTACACAACGACAAATCTGCGCAGAGCATTGAGATAGATATTCACCAAGTGAATTCCAACGAGATGGGCGTGGTAAAATAAATTCATCAGTATCAACAAAAATAACCCAATCATAAGTTTGTAATAATTTTTGTTGCCATTCACTGATAATACGAACCGTTTCCGATTCATCTAAATATTCTTGTCGTGAAATACGCTCAACATAAATATTATTTTGAACTTGCACAGGCGGGGAACTACCATGATCCAGAATAAATAGATTTTCCTCACCAACTAAACGGCTGTAATGCTTAATCCATACAGGCAACATAGTTTGCTCTTGATAACATTTTGTTATCACTGCAATACGAAGAGAGGGAAAGCCCATCAAACAAATCTCCACTGAAATAGACTTTTCGATAAAAGTTCGATCGTTTTGTTACACTATTAAAAATAGCTAAAAAGTAATAAATACCATTTTCGCTGCTGCTTGATAATAAATATTATTCACATGGTGTTTGTTGCACGAAGGATAAATCGCCTTACTATCATTCAGACTATATAAAATCTGTCCCTCGTCGTAATAAGATAAATGGATTTTGATGACCATCTGGCGCGTTTAAACCATCATAAAACTGTTCTTTTGCGTTAAAATAATCCTCTTTTTGATAGTATCCATCACCAAGAGATGCTTTGAACTTTATATAGCCTAAATAATCCTGTTGTGAAGTTAGAAGGCAGGATATAGCTTTTTGACATTCTTTATTTTCATCAAATAAAGAACCCTAATCATTACACTTGCTATTTTAACAAACATCGCCCGCGATAATTCAACATTAGATAATATGATCTCCTTTTTGGATAGTATTTATTCTCTAAAAGATATCTATGTAACCACCACCGATATGTTAAGCAAATGAAACAGACATGTTTATGATATTTTATAATAAAAGACCATGTTCTAATACTAGAACATGGCTTTTAATTCATTTATGCTTTGTCAAAAATAATTGCTAAACAATATTTGCTTTAAGTAATGCTGCAAACACTTTAGCTACAGCCACCGCTCCAGGATCAGGATTTCCAGCCAAGCTGTCACTATTCAAGTAAGAAGAACGACCCGCATTTGCTTTGGTTGATTTTGCGGTATCTTCTGCACCTTTACCTGCAGCTTTTGCAGCTTCTTCCAAACTATTGCTTTGTTGTAAGGCTTCTAATGCAGGCTGCAATGCGTCAATCATGGTTCTGTCACCCAAATCAGCACCACCATAATGCTTCATTTGGTTCAAACCAAATAATAACCCCTCGACCAAAGATTTGCCTTCGGCTAATTTTTGACCAGCACCCGTAAAGAAAATTGAGAATAACACGCCACTAGATCCACCCATCACCACGGCCAAACGTTCGCCAATCACCAAACATAATTTGGATTGATCTGCCAAGGGTAAATCTTGTGCTTTTAATAATGCAGCAATCCCTCTGGCACCAGCAGCAAATGTTGCCCCTGTATCGCCATCCCCCACTTTGGCGTCAAGTGCATTTAGCTCATCTTCAAGTTCGCTTAATGTTTGTGTCACAACATCAACAATTTGACCAGAAAGCTTATCATCAGAAGGTGTATATTGAACTTTCGTTTCAACAGTTTCCAAAGAAATAACAGACATTTTTTCAGGCTTTACAGCCCCAACCCAAGAAGACGCTTCTGTTGGCGCAGTTAATGCTTTTTCAATTTTTTCATCAAGAACCAAAAGGCTTAATGACAAGCCCTTCATATCCAACGCCGTCACAACCAAAGCTGGCCCAACGACGTAATCAATTTGTGGTGCAAGCGCGCTATGATAGAGTTCTTTTGTTAAAATGCCCATTTCCAAAGCAGAAACACCACCTAAATTATTCACCATCACCGCCACACGATTATTCTTGGTAATATGAGGGGTTAGTTTAGACAACATCAATTCAATTACTTCACGGCTATTTTGCGTGGCAACTTTGCTGGCACCAGGTTCGCCATGAATACCCAAACCAACTTCAATCGAACCTTCTGGAATACGTTGTGCATCACCTTTTGCCTGAGGCAAATGACAGCCAGACATTGCCACACCAATACTGAATACTTGTTTATTGGCATGATCCACGAATTCTTTGACTTCTGCCAAAGAATAACCTGCTTCTGCTGCATAGCCAGCCATTTTATGCACAAAAACAGTCCCCGCAATTCCACGAGGTTGTTTATTATCTGGCAGAGAAATATCATCACCAACCATAACCATTTCGACTTTATAGCCAAGATGCTTTGCTTTTTCGGCAGCTAAACCAAAATTTAAACGATCACCCGTATAATTTTTAATCACTAATAAACAACCAGTCTCTCCCGTCACAGCAACAATCGCCGTTAAAACAGCATCAACACTGGGGGAAGCAAACAGATCACCGCAAACAGCTGCCGTTAACATGCCTTTTCCAACGAACCCAAGATGGGCTGGCTCATGTCCTGCACCACCACCAGAAACAACCGCTACTTTTTTCTTATCCCAATCCTTACGCACAACAATACGCATTGAAGGATCCGTATCAAGTTTTGCAAGATTTTTATGAGGTGCTGTTACTAAGCTCCCCTCTATAGCGTCATTTACAAGTTCTTTACGATCATTAAAAAAGAAATTCGACATGATCCATCCCTTAATTTTAAATATTATTAAATAACTATTGTTACTATGCACCAAGGCAAACAGGCATGACAAGTCACTATTCAAGATTTTGTGAAAATATATAAATACATGCAAATGATGATCGTATTCAAAACATAAATTATGAATAATATTCTGCCATTTTCGGACAACGAAAAATCATGCTGCTTATAAAATTTATCAAATTAATCAATTATATGCTTACTTTAAGCTTCATATATTACTGGATGATTACCGTCACCGCATTTGGTGTCAACCGCCAATATTGCCAAGAATTTCGAACGATCATCATTTATGCTGCTTAATTAAATATTACACTCTCTCAGCAATCAACGGTAAAGCAAAAATTAAATAAATACATGAAGACGGCTAAAGTTTTTATGCATTTTGAAGCCCCCAAAAAGTAAATACTTGAAATGCCATAAGTGGAATAAAATTAGCTTCTGAACTAAATTTCGTGGCCACTCAAATATACTGGGTTATCATGATGGACTTACGTTTATTGTTATTGCCTCTGATATTGAATTATCATCGTTATTAATGCTACGAACAAGAACAGTATCTGTTCCAAGAGTATATTTTGACAGCTACCACCTCAGACTTATATGAACAAATTCAACATCTATTTTTAATTTATTAATATTCTCAAAATGTCAGTAAAGTGTGCAAAGCTGTGATTGCTTAAAATGCTTATGAACTATAAAACGATCCGTAAGAAAAAAATAAATGATTTATATATCGCTTAGTACGGTTGATAAAATTTTTAGAATTAATTTATATTGACATAAAACTCTGTCACAGACAGAGTTTTATGTCAAATAACAAACCATATTTTTTATATGATTAGTCATCAATATAATGAAATATACTTATAGGTTAATGAGCTACTATATTTCTATAAAAGCGAATATGGCATGAAATCCTACGACTCATATGGAGGTTGGTTCATTCCTTTGGGAGAGTAGGTAAAGACTTCAACACCATCCTCGGTGACGCCCATCATATGCTCAAATTGCGCACTCAAAGAGCGATCACGTGTTACAGCTGTCCAATCATCGTCGAGGATCTTCACATCTGGCTTACCAACATTTAACATTGGTTCAATGGTGAATACCATTCCTGGTTTCAATTCCAAACCATGTCCTCTTTTCCCGTAATGCAAAACATTTGGCTCTTGGTGAAATACACGACCAATGCCATGACCACAAAAATCTCTGACCACCGAAAAACGCTGTGCTTCAGCATATTCTTGGATCACATAGCCAATATCACCCAACGTATTGCCAGGCTTTACCTCTTTAATCGCACGCACCAAAGATTCATACGTCACATCGATTAATCGTTGTGCAAGCCGAGACACCTTACCCACGACATACATACGGCTGCTATCGCCATACCAGCCATCTAAAATAGGAGTAACATCAATATTCAAAATATCGCCATTCATTAAACGTCGATCCCCTGGGATACCATGGCAAACGACGTGGTTAATTGAAATACAACAAGATTTTGGAAAACCTCTGTAATTTAATGGCGCAGGAATTGCCCCACGTTCCAGAGTAAATTCATGAATAATTGTATTTAACTCTTCTGTAGTGACACCCTCTTTTACAAATGGGGTAATCATGTCCAACGTTTCAGCAGCCAAGCGTCCTGCAGCTCTTAACCCAACAAAATCTTCTTGAGTATAAAATACCATCCGACGATCTGCCATATCATCCTCCAAATTAAATAAACTTTAAATAAAATACCCAACTAATAATACATATTAGTTGGGTAAGGTAAACTCATTCTTGATAACATTTAATAATAGGATCAAATATTATAGAACAACTTTTATCTCTTTTTGTGCTTAACAACATGTTTTGTTGTTGTTTTTGAAGATTTTGCCTTTTTAGACTTTACTGGCAATTGAGCAACTTGCACAACACCACCTTTGGATGAACGCGAAGCTCTTGCCAGAATTACTTTGGAACGCTTATGAGAACGCCCTCTTGGTGTCGCTCTTGCTAAGACTAAAGGTCTTTCCGCTGGTGTGACCCCATATTTTGAAAACCCATCATCCAAAGCACTCATCATTGTTGTATTACGTCGTGAGTTACTGGGGGCTCCCATCACGACCCCAACCAAACGCACGTTTCCTTGTACTGCAGAACCAACTAAATTATGTCCAGCCGCCGCAGTATATCCTGTTTTTAAGCCATCAGCCCCCGCATAGCCTTTAATCAGAGGATCATGATTGGGTATCGTACGACCACGGAAATTAAAAGAAGGAACTTTAAAGAAAGGGTAATATTCGGGATAGTCTAAAATTAAATGACGGGCCAAAGTCGCCATATCTCTTGCCGTTGTGACTTGATCTGGGTTGGGCAATCCTGATGCATTCCGAAAAGTGGAATCATTCATTCCAATAACTCTGGCTTGTTGGGTCATCATTTGAGCAAAACGTGGCTCATCACCACCACCAATAAATTCACCCAATGCACAAGCCGCATCATTCGCAGATTTGGTGACCAATCCCAAGATTGCTTCACGAACAGTAATAGTTGATCCTGCACGTAAGCCTAATTTAGAAGGTTCCATAGAGGCTGCATGAATTGAAACAGGAATTCTTTGGTTTAGAGAGATCGCATTGGCATGTAACGCACGAAACGTCATATACAATGTCATCATTTTTGTAAGGCTGGCAGGATATCGTTGCAAATCAGGATCATCTTTGGAAATGACCTTGCCATTGATATCAGTTACAATAGTACTGACACGACCAGTATATTGAGCATGTGCCGTAGGGGATAAAAGAAATGCACATAACGATACTGAAAACGCAAAAAAACCAATTGCCTTCTTAGTGTTTAACTTAAACAAAGGTTTTTTAATCGTAAAATGTTTTTTCATCAAACGATCGTGATTACAATCAGAAATATATCCTGTCACGTTGCTCCCCTAAATATTGCCTGAATGAATAAAAATAATAATCATTTTCATTAAAAATTATGTAAAGAAACTATCTTTTATTCTCTGAACATAATCAAACACAGTCCTCATGTATGTACACCCTCTAAGGTTAACATTTTTATCCCCCTCGATCAATCAAAGAATCAAATAAAAACTTAAAATACAACCACATATTACAATAATTTAAAGTATAATCACAACTTGATTATGTTGCGAATAAAAACTAACTAATCGCTTAAAAAATATTTTCAAAGCAAAACAAAGGAATAACTGCTTGTAAATGAAAAAAAGATATGCTTAGTTCCCTTCCAGATAGTTTAAAAATTATATAAAACTATAAATCATTCTTGAACAATACCCATTAAAATATGTCAGTGAATATGCCTGTTTTGTTACCTTTTCATCACCGCACAACCCAATATACGTCATTGTCTGTCGATTCTCAGACACTGGATAGCGTCGATACCCTGTCACTGCAACAAACAAAGAAACCGCCAATGTATAAAATTATCATGTTAAATGATGATTTTACCCCAATGGATTTTGTGGTTTACGTCATTGAAAGCATTTTTCAAAAAGAGAAAGAAGAAGCCATTAAAATTATGTACGAAATACATAATACAGGCATGGGTCATTGTGGAACTTTTACTTATGAAATTGCTGAAACCAAACAAAATCAGGTTATGCAATTGTCAAAAAAACACCAACATCCCTTGCAATGTGTCCTTGAAAAAGAATAATTCAATGCCAACTTATTTAATAACAAATCAAAATAAGTGAGATTATGTTTATAATACATTCTTTTTGATAAAATATTGTTTGAAAATTATATTTCTTGCAATAGAATGAATCGACGTTGGTTTTATAGTATATTTTAAGGTAGTAATATTGTGTTATCCAATAATTTAGAGCATTCCCTCTGTCGGGCTTTTGAATTAGCTGGGAAATATAACCATGAATACGCGACACTAGAGCATCTTTTGTATGGATTGACCGAAGACCCTGATGCAATTGTTATTTTTGATGCTTGTCGAGTAAATATTCCACAATTACGGCACGATATTCAGTATTTCGTACAAAATGATTTATCTATTTTAACAACAAATATTGAAACCAACCCAAAACCAACAACAGCATTCCAACGTGTCATTCAACGTGCAAGCATCCATGTCCAATCCAATGAAGCCCAAGATGTGAATGCCGCCAATGTTATTATTGCTTTATTCTCCGAACATGAAAGCCATGCTGTCTATTTTTTACAAACTCAAAACCTAACCAAACTCGACGTTTTGAACTTTCTTGCTCACAAAATTACAAAAAAATCTTCTCCTCCACACTATCCTCATCTTTCAGAAGACAATGACGATCTAGAAGATTTCTTTCTAGACGAACAAAAAGAGCAAACAAACAGTAATAATGAAAACCCTCTATATCAATATTGTGTTAATCTAAACGAAAAAGCAGCTTCGGGTTTAATCGATCCCTTAATTGGTCGCGATGCTGAAGTTGAACGGACTATTCAAATCCTATGTCGTCGCACAAAAAACAATCCATTGTTGGTGGGCGATCCTGGCGTTGGCAAAACCGCAATTATTGAAGGATTAGCATTAAAAATTGTTGATGAAACTATTCCAGAGATTTTAAAAAATTCTACCATTTATGCCCTTGATATGGGAATTTTGATGGCAGGTACACGCTATCGCGGTGATTTTGAAGAGCGACTAAAAGCAATCATTCAAGCCCTACAAAACGAAGAGAAAGCAATTCTCTTTATTGATGAAATCCACACGATCGTTGGTGCAGGGTCGACTTCCAATGGTTCTTTAGATGCATCCAATTTATTAAAACCTGCTTTGGCAAATGGCAGCCTACGTTGTATTGGTTCCACAACTTATAAAGAATATCGCCAACATATTGAAAAAGATCATGCGTTGGTAAGACGGTTTCAAAAAATTGACGTGATTGAACCAACGGCAGATGAAACATTTCAAATTCTTTTAGGGTTAAAAGAAAACTATGAAAAACATCATAATATTTCTTATACAAAAGAAGCTATTCAAACAGCTGTAACTTTGTCAATTAAATATATTCATGATCGAAAACTGCCTGATAAAGCGCTAGATATTATCGATGAGGTCGGAGCAATCCAAGCCCTTTTGCCAGTAAATAAACGAAAAAAAATTATTAACGTTCATGATATCGAAAAGACAATTGCAAAACTTGCTCGAATTCCTGAAAAAACAGTTTCCTCAGATGATAAAAAATCATTAAAGCAGATTGACCTAAAACTTAAAAAAGCCATCTTTGGACAAGACCAAGCAATCGATTTATTAACCTCAGCCATCAAAATGTCCAGAGCAGGATTACGCTCATCTGAAAAACCAATAGGCAGCTATTTATTTTGTGGTTCTACAGGTGTTGGTAAAACAGAAGTTGCACGTCAGCTGGCACATGTCTTAGGGGTTAAGTTAATACGGTTTGACATGTCTGAGTATATGGAAAAACATTCTATTTCCAGATTAATTGGTGCCCCTCCTGGTTATGTTGGTTTTGACCAAGGTGGGTTATTGACTGATTTTGTCGATCAGCACCCTCATTGTGTACTATTACTTGATGAAATCGAAAAAGCACATGCTGATATATATAATATCCTATTGCAAGTGATGGATCATGGCACATTAACCGATCATAATGGCAAAGTGGTTAACTTTAGAAACGCCGTTATCATTATGACCACTAATGCAGGAGCATCAGAGTTCAGCAAACCTGTTATTGGATTCGTAAATAATCATATTAATATAGATAATAACGAAGCGATTAAAGAAACTTTTTCACCTGAATTTAGAAATCGTCTTGATGCAATCGTTCCATTTGCGCCCTTATCAAAATTGACGATCAGCAAAGTCGTCAGTAAATTTATGCAAGAATTACAAGAACGGTTAAACGAACAAAAGGTTAGCTTGACTCTATCCCAACCAGCAAAAGATTGGTTAATCAAACACGGATATGATCCTGTTTATGGTGCAAGGCCGTTAAACAGAATTATTCAAGATAATATTAGTAAAACTTTGGCGGAAGAAATTTTATTTGGACAACTCATCAACGGTGGAGAGGTTCATATTCAGGTCGATAACGACCAGCTGAGTTTCGAATATAAAGCAGCGGCTTTACAGAAGCGTAAACGACAAAAGAAAGTAGCTTTAGAATCTTCATAAATAATTTTTTATAAAACCAGTCAAATATGGCTGGTTTTACTTTGTGATCTTCTCGTAAAGGGAAAATTATTTACTCAAATCTTGATTTCAAAATCTGACATAAGTCATTCATCCTACCCTTTGCCAATATGTAACCGTATTAACAAAGGGTATTACAAATGACTAATCTATCTTAAGTTAAGATTAATTACTGCGCTTTAATATTTTGCTTCTCTTCTTTAATCTTTTTTTCAATTTCCTTTAACTTTGCAATCTTCTTTGCTTTTTTCTCTTTTACCAATGCTTTATGATCTGGATCACCACCTAACTCTGCTTTAAGCAAATTCAGAGACGCAAGAATCTCAGGATTAGGTTTTGGCGCAACCATTTCAAATTTTTCTAATTCAGCAATCATTAACTCGACTACCACAAGACGTGCGAACCACTTATTATTCGCTGGAACCACGAACCACGGTGCTTCTGGGGTGGCTGTCATTTCAATCGCTTCTTGATAAGCTTCTTGATATTGATCCCAAAATTTTCTTTCTTTTGGATCACTTGGAGAGAATTTCCATTGTTTTTCAGTACGATCCAAACGTGATAACAAACGCAAACGTTGCTCTTCCTTGGATATATTCAAAAATACCTTAACAAAAGCGTAGCCTTGTCTATGCAAATAGGCTTCAAAATTACAAATATCTTCATAACGATATTTCCAGAAATTCTTATCTTTCATTACTTCTTCAGGAAGCCTTTGTTTTTCTAAGACTTCCGAATGAATTTTAGTTACCAATACTTCTTCATAATGGCTACGATTAAATATTCCGATTTTGCCTTTAGGTGGCACAGCAACGTGAATACGCCACAAATAATCATGAGCTAGCTCAACAGGGCCAGGTTGTTTAAAAGAAGCCACATGAATACCTTGTGGGTTAACCCCTGACGTTACATGTTTAATAGTGCCATCTTTGCCCGACGTATCCATTCCTTGCAAAGCGACCACCAAAGTGCGATCATCATTAGCGTATAACAACTCTTGCAATTCACATAAACGTTTGACTCGTTTTCTTAACGCTTTTTTTGCTTCTTTTTTAGTTAAAGAAAGTCCCGCTGTATCAGAAGGATCATAATCAGAAAGTTTAAATTTCTTCCCATGCTCAACTTTATATTTTGATCTTAATATTTCACATACCGATTTATCAACCATTATTATTCTCCAATTGCTTTGATATATTATTTAATTTCTCTTGCTACAGCAACGCCTGCAGGTGCCTGACACACAGGCATCATCTCAATCCGATTAATATTGACGTGGGGCGGCAATCCAATGATCCAACTTATCGTTTCAGCAATATCCTCTGCGGTCAACGGGTTTGTTCCTTTATAGACTTCTTTTGCTTTTTGAGAATCTTGCAACCTAACTTCACTAAATTCAGTGCCACCACAAAGGCCAGGCTCTATATTTGTCACTCGGATTGGAGTGCCCAATAAGTCTGTTTTTAAATTCAGCATAAATTGCGTTACAAATGCTTTTGTTGCACCATAAACATTCCCCCCTGGATAAGGATATGTCCCTGCGATACTACCAAGGGAAAGAATATGCCCTTTCTTTCTTTTCAGCATCCCACTGATTATAAGCTGTGTCAAATGAATAAGCCCAATCACATTTGTTTGAATCATTTGATCCCAATCTGGCAAAGAGATATTAGGAATAGGGTCAATTCCCAAAGCTAGCCCTGCATTATTCACCAACACATCAATATCTTGCCATTCAGTAGGTAATGTTTGGATGACTCTTTCAATTTCTTTGGTATCAGCCATGTCCATCACAACAGGATAAATATTCCCAAATAACTCTTGAGCTAATTGTTCCAGTTTTTCTTTACGACGTGCTGTTGCAATAACTTTATATCCATCACGAACCAGCCGACACGTGATTTCCCTTCCGAACCCAGCAGAAGCACCTGTTACCAAAGCAATTTTTTGTTCTGCCATTATTTTTTCCTTGTTATAACAATATTTATAGTAAATTATAAAATAATATAAATAATTCGCCACTTAAAAAATGATAATTTGAACACATCTTTACATTATACTCTTTAAAAAACTTCATTGTTCCCATAAAATGATTTTATAATATCGTATTTTGTTTCCTTATATAAACAAGGTAAAATAGTCTTGAATTTTTCTGATCTTTCCAGCGGTCTTGCTGGTCAAATTTTAATCGCCAGCCCATTTATTACCGCACCACCTTTTGCACAAACGGTTATTTTTCTTTGTGCCTATTCTCCTCAAGAAGGAGCGATGGGAATTATTGTCAACCGTCATCTGACCAAACCTACACCTGAGGAACTATTACAGCAACTTGGCATAGCCCCTATTCCACAAGAAGCGATATTTTCTGTTAGTGCTGGAGGTCCCGTTGAAAATGCTCATGGCTTAGTCTTACACTCTACTGACTGGGAAACAAACGGATGTATTGCTGTTACAGATCAAGTTTTGTTAAATGCCAGCCTTGACGTCTTAAGAGATCTTTCGGTTGGGAAAGGTCCTAAATATTCTTTATTAGCATTAGGACATGCCAGCTGGGCACCTGGGCAATTAGAGGATGAATTAAGAAATAGTATTTGGCATATTGCCCCGTGTAATGAAGAAATGCTGTTCAACCCTCATTATACAAAAAAATGGCGTAATGCATTACATTCTATCTCTATTGATCCTGGTAAATTATCTTATTTTGTTGGGAAATCATAATAAGTTAATACAAACACATGATCTAGGAATAATAAGAAATCTATATAAAAATAAATAGTTTTATTCATCAAGAACTATCCTTTTCTATATTTTTCTTCTTTCACACTATTCCTAGAATATTGCCCAGCTTTTCTCTCAGGATGATTGCCTATTCCTTGAACTTCCCAGTAAAAATCAGAATAAAGTATTTTTAGATCAGGATAATAAATATCCAGACCTGAATCGCTGATTTGATACCCAGCGCAACTTATGATCCCATTAATGAAAGATTCATCCATTCCATCTTGTAATTGTTTTTGATAAATTTTTTTGAATAATGGTTCTAGTATTTCATATAGCGCTCTCAGAGAAACATCATCTTTTCCATGTTCACTTAACAGATTTTGCAATCGTTGCGTGCATGCTATTAAAAATTCATAGTTCAGAGAAGACTTATACGATTCATCCATTTTGACTTCAATATTTACAGTTTCTTTTTCATTAATATATCGATTTGTTTATCTTGCCCCAGTATAAACTCATGTTGACTGAAAGCAACAAAACCATTTTTTTGATAAAAAGAGATCGCTTTTTGATTATGCTCCCAAACACCTAGCCAAACATAATCAACTCTCTTTTGATCCGCAATCGACATAGCATGCGAAAATAATGCTTGTCCTATTTTTTTTCCATGATGTTGTTGTAGAATGTACAATCTTTCTATTTCCATTGCGTTATCGTTCTCAAACTCATTCTGAGCCATACCAAAATTTAGTTTAATATATCCAACATAATGCTCGTTTATTTTAGCTATATAAAAATGTGAAAGAGGGTTGTTCAACTCAGAACTTAATTGCTTTATTGATAATTTATTTTCCAAATAATCATCCATATCCTCCTTGCTATTAACTTCGTAAAATGTATCGAAAAAACATTTCCGAGCAATAGATTGTAAAATATCAACTTTTGTTATTGTTACTCTTTCAATTATCATTTTATAAAATCACCATTCTGAATTAATATTTTTATATATAACGACTATAGCAAATAATATTCCACAAATAAAAAAAAGCATGCTCTATATACAGCATGCTCTCTTTTTATACCAAATGATCAAGAATTTAATCTAAAAATCCATCTTGCTTTACAAAAGACAATACTGTTTCGATACGCTTTGAATAAGTATGGTCTTTTAAGGTTCTTGCTTGTGCTTTTTTAGCAGTTTCAATAATTAATTCTGGATTATTTAAATATTTATCCAATATTTGTTGAAAATCGTAACAAGTTGAGAAAACAGGTAATTCATCACGTTCATAGAAATCATGAATTGCATAATTATCTTCGTGAAATAGCTGCATCGCACCAGCGGCAGCAGCTTCGAACGTTCTAGGACCAGGATTAGAAGGCATAATAATAAACCGTTTATTCTCAAAATGCAGACTACGACCTAAATTTAAAACAATTTTAGAACGCTGATATAATTCAATTAATTGGTCTTTTTCAATACGCGCATCTGAAAATCCAATTCCGAATTCTCCCCAACCCGGGCCAACAATTTTAATATTCAAGTCAGCCAAGGCAGGTTTAATACTACGCATAACATCTTTACGACTACCAAATGCAACACCACAGAACATGACATCAATATTCTTTTCGAGGGTTTCATCAAGAGGTCGATAATGTAATTTTTCACATGCTGCTAATGGCAAAAAATGCACGTGTGGATGTTCGTAAAAATTGGTTCCCCAACGATCGCATGAAAAAATTACATCGAAATCATCAACAACACGGTAATTAGCATCTTGTTCATAAGGATCTTCTGTTGCCCAAAAAATGGTAGTTGCCCCAACAGCTTTAGCCTTTTGGCACACTTCACCAAAATAGGTGCTTTCTGGCAAATAAGAGCCAATAGAGAATACAATTCTCGGTTTAATATAATCAATTGCCGCAGAAGCACCCGCAATATTAGTGGAAATTACATTCCCTTCGCCAAAAACACTTTCCCAACCTGACATGATGGCTTCACGGATTTGAGCATTTGCTTGGGATTCATATCTTCCACCGCTGCAAACCAATACTTTGCCACTCATTTTTTCACTTATAACCTTAGTCACAGCAACATCTTTAGGTGTTACATCAGTATTGGTGATCTTTTCAGTCGTTTTTGTTTTAGTCGCTTCAGTAGCATTCGATACTTTTGCTGGAGCTTTCTTTTTAGTTGTTCTTACTGCCATTTTGCCCATTCCCTATTTATGAGAAGTTACTTGTGTTAAGATTTGTTGAAGATTATCTCTAAATTGTTGTTCATTACATTCTTTATCAATGCGTGACAATGCGTTATTACGCAGTTTATTCCATAGTTTTTCCTCTTGATAAAGCCTTACAATTTGAGACGCAAAAAATTCCGGATTATAAATTGATGCTGCAAAGATATCCTTGTCATCTGTCCAACCCAATTGACGAACCAATAGTTCAGTAGCCACAATCGGTATACCAAAAGACGCTGCCTCATGTAGCTTATAAGGAATACCTCCTGCAAAACGCGTTGGTGCGATACATACACGATTATCATTATACAAATAGGTTAAATCATCTACAGCACCTAATAATTTAACCTGAGGATATTTTGCAAACACTGACATATCGACAGATGGGTGAACATATCCAGCAATCGTAAATGTAAATTCTTGATCCATTTTTTTTACAACGATTGGAAAAACTTCGCTTAAGAACCATTCTAAACTATCGAAATTCGGTGATAAAGAATCATGCAATGCCCCCACAAACAATAATCCTGTTCGTTCTTCCCACGTTTTTGGGGTGGGACGAACGTCCAGCATATGCCCTAAGATTGATACTTGATCAAACCCTGTTGCTTTTGCATAATTGGCATCAATTTCATTCACAGTGACCATCGTTTGACAATGTCTTGCACAGGAAAGCTCGCGCTCAAGGCCAATTTCTAAAGTGTCTTCTTCATCTTTTTTAAGACCTAAGATATCTTGGCGTAGCAATGTTCTTGGTGTTGCGATAACTTCTGTATCTAATATTAAACAATCCTGAGGAATATAGCGATTAGCTTCGCCCATCATCGGTAAAATGCGTTGTAAATTATGAGTACGCCCAATCCAAATCACATCATAATATCCCGCACGTTTGAAAAAGAATTCAGATAGTTCATGAATAGTCCTGTTATAGAGAACCTCTACTGTTTCAGGTAAATCAGAGTAAATTTGAAACAGATGAGGATATTGATCATTAATCGGGTAAACAGTTACGCTATAGCCCAATTTTGCCATTTGGCGAACAATATCATTCGAACGCACATATCCTGATCCTAAATTACGTAAGGGAACTCTATCCTCTATAAACAAAATACGTTTATTCTTCTCTGTTCGTTCTCGAGCTATGACAACATTATCAGAGTGTCTTGGATGTTGGAAACGTAAAAAATCTGCATGAGCCTTCACAAACTTCTGATGGTTACGACGCGTCAATCCACTCGAAACAATAGGATCACTCGAAGCATATTCCATATGTTCCACCACAGCATCAGGATGATAAACAACACGGTATCCCGCTTTAATAATCCGGACACATAGATCGGTATCTTCGAAATATGCTGGATAATAAATCGATGAAAACCCTTCCAATTGCAATAAAATAGATGTTTTAATCGCCATCATTGCTGTGGAACAATAATCGACATCACGCACAAAATTTGCCTCTGGAATTAAAGGGTCATCCCCCCGCAAATATCCAATCGTCGTCCCGTCTCGCCAAATAATAGAGCCAGCTTCTTGCAAATGACCATCGGGATGAATAATTTTTCCGCCTACCGCGGCTATATCTGTTTTTGATACTAGATGCTTACATAAAATATCGATAGCACCAGGATATAAGTAAATATCATTATTCAAGAACACTGTAATCGGCGCTTTGACTTGCTCAATTAAGTAATTACAAGCTCTACCATAACCAAAATTATAAGCAAATCTGGTTAAATGAGCACCAATCAAGCAATTTTGTATAAAAATTGTATCGTCAGTTGAATGATTATCCCCAATAAGCAGCTGAATTTTTCCTTTGAAATTCGCACGCAACGAAGCCAGTGCAGTCAATGTCACTGCAAGCTGATTTTTAACCAACATAATGACACTAATATCTGGCTTTCCTTCGTAAGAAAAATCCAATTTTTGATGAGCCACCGTGGGCAACATAAAATGCGCTTTCTTCTGAAAATATTCTCTAGACTGAATCGTTTTATCACTTAACCGATAATGAGAATCTTCTGGAAGATGATCAATCCATGCTTCCAGACGCTTATCAAAGACCCAATGTCCAAACGCATCTCTGTAAAACCCATTTTCAATATCATCACGGACAGAACCTGACAGATAATATTTTTTCAAATTCACATCTGGATGAGGATTTCTGCATTCCAATGAACCATGTAACAGAAAATGTTCATAACCATTTCGAAATTTACTATTTCTATCAGTTGAAATAACGCCCGCTAAATCTGGATATTCTTCCACATAAAATTTTTCAGAAAACCAAGGCAAAGGCTCATATGAAGTTGGCGTTGGGTTCATAAAATAATGTTGTAAAGCGCTTGTATATTTACCCGCCTTTATTTCATGTAAAACTTCAGGATATCTATCTAAATACCATCTTGAATCAAAATATAGTGAAACCGTTGCTCTAAGATCGGTTTTGCCCATATTTAACAAGTAATTACGAAACGGAAAATAGGTCTTTTCTACATTACCAGCTTCATAACAATGACGTTCATAAACCAACGGATCAAAAAAGAGCGATCCCGTTTTACGTAACGCATCTCCCTTTTTTAAGTAATGATCATAAGCATTCACATATTCGGATGACGCATTAATTTCATATGTAAAATTCGGATTATGATATAAGTAATGTTCAGAAGAGAACAGCCAATGTGGTTGGCATTTTTTGTGGCCTATACGACAATAATGATCAAAACCTGTTTTAAACTTTCCTCTCTTGATGTCTTTCTTTACGAATTCATACTCAAAAAGATACCATTGCTCGTCAAAATATGGATTAGGAGAATGACCTAAAAAAACACCAATTTGTTCGTAATATTCTTTAACGCTCTCAATACCACAGATCTCCATTTTTTGAGGAACATCTGAGTAAGTCATTAAGTACCATTCCTCATCAAACTGTGCCCATACTGCACCTTGATAAGCATTTTCATCTGCTAGAATATCACTGATATGCGTATAGTATTCAGTTTCGTCCTCTTTTAAGTCTGCTACATCATGAATATCTGCATGATTTGCTAGCCAATGTACATAAGCATTTGGATATAAACCATTATTTATATCTCGTTTAACCTCTGTTTTAAAGGAATATATATCTAGGTTGATCGGTAAAGACGGCTGTAATAATAAGCCAATTCCTTTATCAATAAAATGAGCATAACCATTTCTATAGTTTTGCTCTGGCTCTAATTGTTCAAATAAGTCAGCGTACTCACTATTGTAAAACTGCTCATTAAACCACAGCAGAGGAGAATAATTTTTTGGATCGTCATTGGTTAAATAATGATGTAATGGATTAATAAACTCACCATTGTCAATTAATGTCTGCACATCAGGATATTGTTGCAAATACCAGGCTGGATCAAAATACCATGACGTTCTGGTCAAGTTGCTTATCGTGTCAATATGTTTTAAATAATGCGAATAAGCACCCAATCCAGATTGTATAGGAGAGTTATAATGACCTATAAAAAATTCAGGGGCAAAAAATACACTACCACTGATCCCTTCCCTATCGCCTGCGCGCAAATAATGATCGTATCCATTTACAAAACCATTTCTTGCTAGGTTTTCATCCGTTAAATGTGTTAATTTCTGGCGGTAATAAGCCTCTGAAAATAACCAATGCGGTGAATATTTTTGGTATCCTTGATGACAGTAATGTTCGAAACCAGAAACATACTGATGTTGCTCAATCTGGCTTTTCACTTCGGGGTAAGTTTTTAAATACCATTGCTCATCAAAATAAGGATTGGGGGAATGCCCCTTATGACAACCAAATGAATGATAATATTCTTCAACACTATCAAGATCCAAGGCTTTGATTTCCGAAGTTACGTCACTATATTTGCGAACATACCATTCTTCATCGAAATCTTTCCAAAAAGCTTTATTGGGACTTGGAACAGGACTAGGTTGAGGATCTTTCTTGGGATCCATCTCAGATAATACATTACTGTCCTCATCTTCGTTTACAGCATCTGATACCTTTGAATATTCTGTAAATTTAATTTTTTCTTTCTGAGGTTCAATCGTCAATAAAGATTTATCTTCATCTACCGTCAAAACTGGAAAATCTTCATCTTCATCAATTATCGGATCTTTTGCTATAGTTGGAATGGGATCCGTGCCTAATGAATGTATCACCTCATCAGTTGCATCACTGTCTTCAACAGATTTTGATACAACCTGAGAAGCAGTTTCATGAACAACATTTGTTTCATTTGATAGGGGCAATTGAGCCGCGGTGAGGTCTTCAGTCTGAACCTTGGACTTAAATTCATTGCAATATTGATCAAACAATACCTGATCTTGTTTTGCAACCCAATATTCAAAAGCATTATGGAACATATGAGAAGATATCGCTTTGATGACATCACCTTGTAATGCTAATTGATCTAACTCAAAGTTTTCATTTGGTCTACGTCCCTCTTTATAACCATGAAAAATGAAGTGCATATATCCATTTCTTAAGGGATGACCAACACCAACAGAAGAAGCCACATCATTATAATGTTGACGATAAAATGATTCAGAAAAATCAGCTGAAGGGGAAAATTCTAAAGGCGTTGGGTTTGACAAATAATGATGCAATCCGCACGAATATTCATGACGTTTAATTGAATTTTGAACATCTGGATAAGTGTTTACATACCATTCTTCATCGAAAAACCAAGATAGTCTTGTTTTACCAATATTGGAAGTCAGGTTTCTTAAGAAATGCTGATAAGATCCACCTGCTACAGAAATAAGCTCTTGGTTATCTTGCTGCAAGGCATAAAGCAAAGGATTAAAAAAGATGCTCCCTGAAAATAGATTTAAATCGCCTTCATTTAAATAATGATCGTAACCATTTTTATAAGCAGCAAAATGATTGGTCAATTCATTATATTGTTTTTGATAGTAATCTTCTGTAAATAACCAATGAGGCGAATGATCTTTATATCCTTCACGACAATAATGATCAAAACCAGACAGAAATTGATTTGATTGAACGGCTTCAGCAACAATAGGATATGTTTTTAAATACCATTTTTCGTCAAAATATGAATTAGGTGAATGCCCAATCTTTCTGCCTTTTTCTTGATAATATAAGTAAACATCTCCAGCATAAATATCCTCAATTATCGGGAGAATAGAAGAATAGCGCTGACGATACCATTCATTGTCAAACTTTTCCCATTTCGGAGTTAATATATCTTTTTTTACCATAATATCAATAAACCATACTATAAAAACAATCTGGTTTATTAAATAATAAACCAGATCAATACCTATTCTATTCAGAAAAAATCAATAAACTATTTAAATTTTTTATTAATTATTTGAACGTTTTTATTCATAATACCCTCAGTCAAAACACTGTCTGCGACATCCTCAACAACATTATTCACAATGTTAACAAGAATATTTGTATTGGCAATTTGATATTCATTATGCACAATATTGACCAAATACACATGATAATGCCCATTAAACTGTTTAAAACATCCTTGATTTAAACGAATATCAGCCACAAAACCATTATTCAAAGGTGCTGATTGAAAAATATCAGAGGTCTCATGACGCATAAATCTTGATGTACCTACAATAAAGCAATCTTCTGATTGATCGTTTATAAATGCGATATACATCCGACCAGCCATCAAATTAGTACGATTAAAGGCCCATCCAGCAATTTTTAAAATGCTTTTATCTGATGTTTCAACAGCATTTTCGCCTTCACTATCTTGGATAAATCCGGTGAAATGTTCGATACAATATTCCAACTCGCCAAAGCGTTGAGCAAGAATATTTTTCTCAATGAATGTATCAAGCTTGATTCCACGAATTAAACCATCTTTTTCAATAATACGATTGAAATCATCTAAAATGACTTGATTACTATGAGAAATAGTATCAATTTTTTTAACTTGTCCCTCTTCTACTTCTATCTCATTTGTTGTCAGCTGAAACGCTGCAGAACCGTTAACAATATTAATTAAACCAATTCTAAAACGACCTTCACACCATTTCCCTCTTAAAGCAGCTTGCCCAGAAAAACCGTTACGAATAGGTGCATTTGTGAAACTTTCCGCAACATCCGCACGATTTTCACGTTGACATTCTAAGAAAATCGTCAAATCGCTATCTGCGTGAATCAAAACTGTATATAAAGACCCCGCATTTGATAATCCAGGAGAAATAAACCAACCACGGATATGGAACTCATGTGCAGGCTTAAACTTTTTATTATCGTCAATATTGAGTATGTGATAACAAATATCGTCTAAATAATAATTGGCCCCTTGGACAACAGCCCAATCATCAACAATTTGTGGCAATTCAACATGCAAATCATTGCCTGTTGGTGGATCAAAAATATGACGAGGTGGCGCTTGGTCTTTCCATGATGCATGCGGCAAATAATGTAGGCGACCAATATCCCATTTTAAATTGCTGATCCCTAGCTTGTCATAAGGAACAACATCCTCATAAACCTTTAATAATTCTTTTGCATAATCAGCGGCTGTTACCCACAATTCTGGGGTAATATTATCCATTATTTGTTTGCGTAGCATCTCGTCCGATCGGATAAGCTCAAGACGATCGATCACAGTATTCACCGCACCAATCTCAACCTTAAACCCATTAACTCCGTCTTTTACACGATCCCCCAATGCACCAACATCGGTAACAATCGGAATTAATCCGTTTTGCCATGCCTCAGATAGAGAAATACAATAAGTTTCAGGCCATATAGACAAGGTCATTGCTACATCCGCAACTTGTAGTGCTGCAACCTCACCCAGCCCATAGGATCCATGTAGTATCACATTGTCCTTCTTCATTTCTCTAAGAACATTTTCATAATCTGGTTGCATATAACCAAATATATGAAACTCATAAAGATCAGGATTAGCTGATTGTAAGATTGACAAAATTGTATCAGCACCCTTTGAGCGGATAAAATTCCCAACAGTCGCTACTTTAAGCTTTCGACCATTTAAAGGTTCATATTTCTTCTGTTTTAACGGGATGGTTGTATCAGGTGAAGGAATACCCATAACATAGTTTTTCTTAGTTTCTAATACAGGATAAATCTTCAAGGCCAATTCATAAGAATGTTTTGTTCCATACAAGCAAACATCAACATTCTTCATAATCTTGGATACAAAGGCGCGTCTGGTCTGTTGTACACCAAATTCTAATTTCTCAGAAGTTTTCAAACAAATATCGCAGGCACCAATATTCTTTTTATCAATCTCGCAATAACGTTGTTCGTAATTCAATAAATTATAATGAGAACAGACTGCCAAAAAGTCATGATAAGAGAAAATAACCCCAACCCCACATGCTTTTGCAATAATTGGTAAGGATAAAGTATGATGACCTAAATGTTGGATATGAACTACATCAAAACCATATTGATTGATAACACTTGAAAATGCGGTTTCTTCACCAGCATCATTCATTGAATCTAGCCAGCCAACATCAGGCATATCAAAACGTTCAATCTCTTTACCATTCGCATCGGTCAAGTAACAGGCACCACGTCGACGTAACCAATAAAAAAATTCAACATCTTTGACTAAGCTGGTTGATAAGATTTGTTGATAAACTTCGATACCACCCCAGACATGCTCATGAACTGTGGAATGAGTAACAAATAAAACACGTAACTTTGCTTGGCGACGAGGTTTTTCAAGTAATATTTCTTGTTGTTGTTTTTTTTTGAAATCTGCTTGAGTAATATTAGCAATTTCTTTTAAACGATCTTTATATAAATGTTTATCTAAAACGGCTTTTTGTGTCTCTGTCGCCAGTTTTTTTCTTAATTCTTTCTCATTTAAAATATTGGCAATCGTTTCGATAACTTCATCTGTATTCCGTGCAATTGAAACACCGTTTAATTCCTTTAGGTATTTCTCATCCATCTCGGAGGGCAACTCTACAACTTGTGCAGTTCCTGCCAGACCTAATTCATATAATCTAGGCCCAGGCGCTGTTGCCTGACCGACATCACCATGACTTGCATAATTGCGGAACATCGTTAACGTTACTTGGCTCGCATTTGCAAAATCAATAAAAGATTCAATACTGACGGGTCTTGGTATAATACGTTTAATTAAATCTTTGGGCAAAGGAGGTAAATACTCGTTACCTGGACATATTAATTTAAAACGTGCTTCTGGAAAAGCGATTAACAAACGACGTAAAACCTCTACACGATTTGGCCACATCGTTCCGGCAAAGAAAATATCGTAATCAAGATCTTGCGTGTTCTTAATGTCTCTATAATGAATTGATTTGCTGCCAGCAAGTGGCAAATAATAAGCCTCAACTTGATATGAATCAATACAACTTGGATCATTAGTAAATACATAGTCAAAGTTAGACGTTACGTGAACATTAAAATCCAACATAAATGGGTCTTCAAATGCCCAAAATATCATTGTTTTGAAACAAGGTCTTAAACGTTTGATTAATTCGAAATCAGTACGCTGACCATCAATACAAATTAAAACCTCATGTTCGTGCGTAGCTGCGATTGATAATAAATTCATATTATCAGCGACAACAACATTTTCATCTCCCCAAAGCTCTTTTGCTGCCCGCGCAACTGCAAGCGTCAAATAAGAATTTGAATTGTGTGTATAGTTTGTATTGTAAATAACGGCCATGATTAATCTTTATCACCCAGTTGATATTTTAAAATGTAACGGCTATTGAACCAATATAAGTTACGCGCTCAATTATTAATAAACAAATAGATATCTCGATAAATAAAATAGTCAATAGCTACTCACTATTAAATCGACTTAACAGTTTAATTAATTTTATTTAAAAAAAAAGCTAAGTGCCTATTATACACTTAGCTTTTAATTTATTTATTTATTAAATAAATACTACTCTACATCCGTGTCATTTTCATTACGACGACGAATAGCTGCACCAAGAATATCTCCCAAAGATGCTCCGCTATCTGCAGAACCGTAATCAGAGATTGCTTGCTTGTCTTCTTCGACTTCGCGACCTTTGATGGTCAATGTCAAACGACGAGCTGCTTTGTCAACAGTAACGATTTTTGCATCGATACGTTCACCAACAGAGAAACGTTCTGGACGTTGTTCAGCTTTATCACGAGAAAGTTCTGTGCGGCGGATAAAACCAACAAGAACATCATTCACACTGACGTCAACACCATTTGCTTGAATGCCTGTAACAACGCAAGTCACAACACTACCTTTGGTAACACTTGCTAGTGCATCAGCAGCAGGATCAGCTTGAAGTTGTTT
Organism: Commensalibacter communis; assembly: GCF_947179015.1. Lineage (GTDB taxonomy): Bacteria > Pseudomonadota > Alphaproteobacteria > Acetobacterales > Acetobacteraceae > Commensalibacter > Commensalibacter communis. The sequence continues at coordinate 63,526 of NZ_CAMXCM010000003.1, read as the reverse complement.
AATCCCTAATGAAATACGTTCTTTTTCAACGTCAACATCAAGAACTTTAGCTTTTACAACATCGCCTTTTTTATAATTGGCCATTGCTGCTTCGCCAGCTTCATCCCAAGATAGGTCTGACATGTGAACCATACCATCGATATCTGCAGATAAGCCAATGAATAAACCGAATTCTGTAATATTACGGATTTCGCCTTCGATTTCAGAACCAACTTTATGCGTTTCAGCAAATTGTTCCCAAGGATTAGGTTGAACTTGTTTCAAGCCCAATGAAATACGACGTTTTGAGCTGTCAACATCCAATACGACCACGTCAACTTCTTGAGAAGTAGAAACGATTTTACCAGGATGTACGTTTTTCTTTGTCCATGACATTTCAGAAATGTGAACAAGACCTTCAACGCCAGCTTCTAGCTCAACAAATGCACCGTAATCGGTGATGTTGGTAACGCGACCTGTAAAGCGTGAACCAGAAGGATATTTGTTTGCAACATTTTCCCAAGGATCAGCTTCAAGTTGTTTCATGCCCAATGAAATACGATGTGTTTCAGAGTTGAAACGAATCACTTGAACGCGAACAGGTTGACCGATTTGCAATGCTTCTGAAGGATGGTTGACACGTTTCCAAGCAATGTCAGTCACATGCAACAGACCATCAACCCCACCAAGATCAACGAATGCACCGTAATCGGTAATGTTTTTAACAACACCGTCAAGGATCATGCCTTCTGCAAGACCTTGAATCAATTCGCTGCGTTGTTCTGCACGTGTTTCTTCAAGAACTGCACGACGAGAAACAACGATATTTCCACGAGCACGATCCATTTTCAAGATTTGGAAAGGCTGAGCAACACCAATCATAGGGTTAATATCGCGTACTGGACGAATATCAACTTGAGATCCAGGTAAGAACGCCATTGCGCCACCTAAATCAACAGTGAAACCACCTTTAACACGACCAAAAATTGTTCCGTTAATACGTTGATTGCTTTCGAATGCTTTTTCAAGAGCAGACCAAGCTTCTTCACGACGCGCTTTTTCACGTGAAAGTAGAATTAAACCGTCACGATCTTCGTAACGTTCAATATATAATTCAACCATATCGCCAGGCTTGATTTCTGGCTTTGCACCAACTGGTGCGAATTCTTTTAAAGGAACACGTCCTTCACTTTTTAAACCAACGTCGACAATTGCATAATCATCGGTTAAACGAACGATTCTTCCTGTTACAACGGAACCTTCGAACCCAATATCTTGACCTAAGCTTTCTTCAAGAAGGGTTGCGAAATCTTCACCAGCAAAGTGGTCTTGGTGATTTTGTGTGGCTTCAGCCATGTGCTACCTGTAATCCTAGTCATCATTACAAGGAAATAAACCCTTGTTTATATAGACTTTAATATTTGCGCGCCTTTATTTTATCAATATAAAATAAATATACGACTTTTTTTCGAGCAACCTCAAAAAACAAATGGTTAAAAATAATATTCCTAAAAATATTAAACCGAACTATATAGGAATTACATAAGCAATTCAATCATTTCTTATCATTAAATATAAAAAAAAATAAGATAAAACACTTTGGTTTATCAGCATTATTTTAACAAATTACATCATAAAGATTTGAGTTCAATTCAAAGTATTATTGCTAATTTAAAATAACGTAAAATAGTGTTTGTATCGTTAAACTTTATTCAATGCATAATCGACTGCATATTCTGCGTGCAACAAAGTTGTATCATATAAAGGAACATCCGTATCTTGCTGCTGAATCAACAATTGAATTTCTGTGCATCCCAAAACAATCGCTTCAGCACCATGATCGTACAAATCTTGTATGGTCTCTAAGTAATACTGTTTAGATGCAGCGTTAATTTGTCCTAAACAAAGTTCATTATAGATAATATGATGAATTTTTTCACGCTGTGGTAATGATGGAATTATTGTTTCAATATGATGGTGATTGAAGAAATAGGATTTATAAAAATCATCTTCCATTGTAAATTGCGTCCCTAACAACCCAATTTTTTTAATATTATTTTCCTTCAAACTTTCAGCAACAGCATCAACAATATGAAGAACAGGAATGGATATAGCATTTTGGATTTGTTCGGCTACTTTATGCATTGTATTTGTGCAAATCAGCAAAAAATCTGCTCCACCAGCCTCTATTTTTCGTGCTGCTTCTGCTAAATAGATCCCTGCTTCGTCCCATTTTCCTTGACGCTGCAAACTTTCAATTTCAGCAAAATCAACGCTAAATAACGTAATTTTAGCAGAATGTAGCCCACCAAGTCTTGCTTTGATCTTTTGATTTATAAGTTGATAATACATTCCTGTGGATTCCCAACTCATCCCACCTAATAAACCAATTGTTTTCATCTTAATTCCTGCACTTACTTTAAAAATTATCGTTTAACGCTGGATAATCTCTAATACCTGCGTTAAAACTTCACTCGCATTTAAATGATCCGTATCGATAATATGCGCATCTTCGGCTGGGCGTAATGGCGCAACTGCACGCGAGGCATCTGCTTCATCACGTTGCATTAATTCAAGTTCAATTTGTTTAATCTGTTCTGCTTTGGCAGGATCGTTCGGGTTTGTTGTATATTGCAACCAACGGCGTTCCGCACGAACTTTGGCTGAAGCCGTTACAAATAATTTCACATCAGCATTCGGAAAGATTACCGTCCCAATATCTCGACCATCCATCACCACGCCTTGTTGCGTGGCAAAATGACGTTGCATATCCAGCAACGCAGCCCTGACCCTCGGTTGTGCTGCGACTTGGCTGGCGACTTTATCAATTTTCGGCGTACGCAAATCATCGCGTAGCCAGTCTTTTTCAGTTAATTCTTCTGCAATTTGGACGACGCCATCACTGTCAACAGACAGACCTGCATCGAGCATTTTTTTGCCAACAGCACGATATAATAACCCAGTATCTAAATAAGGCAGAGACAATTTATCAGCCAATGCTTTCGCCAAGGTTCCCTTACCCACGCCTGAATACCCATCAATCGCGATAACTAGTTTTTTACTCATAGGTCGAACTTTGCCCCCAACGCATTCATCAAAGGAAAATAATTTGGAAAGCTGGTACGGATAAAAGTTACATCATCAACTTTTACGCCCTTTTGAGCAACCAATCCAAGAATAGAAGCACTCATCGCCAAACGATGATCCATATGCGTTTCAATTTCTCCACCACCAGAAATATTACCTGCCGTGCCATGAATGATAAGATCATCGCCTTCAACATCGACTTGCACACCATTACTACGCAACATCTCGACAATACTGGTGAAACGATCGCTTTCTTTGACTCTTAATTCTTCCAATCCTCTGAAACGCGTCACACCCGTTGCATAAGCAGCAGCAATTGATAAAATTGGATATTCATCAATCATAGAAGGCGCATGCGCTGCTGGCACATCCACCGCTTTTAAAGCGCCTGCTTTAATCATCAAATCACCAACAGGCTCTCCACCTTCAACCCGTTCATTCAGGATTTGTAAATCTGCACCCATCCATTTTAATACGTCAAAAGCACCTGTGCGCAATGGGTTTAATCCTACATTTTCAATGCAAACCTCTGATCCTTTAATCATTGCTGCCGCAACTAACATGAATGTTGCAGAGGAAGGATCTCCTGGAACCTTAATATCTTTCCCTTGTAAGGTTACTGGTCCTTTAAGACTTATTTTTTTGCCACCTTTCGGCAAGTCTTCAACGTGAACCTCTACCCCGAAGTGACGTAGCATATTTTCTGTATGATCGCGTGTTGCAACAGGTTCCTCGACACAGGTTACACCATGAGCATTCAGCCCTGCCAACAAAATAGACGATTTCACCTGTGCAGAAGCAACAGGCAAACGATAGGTGACGGGCTTTGCATTCGCGGTTCCCGTTATAGCCATCGGCAATTTGCCACCTTCACGCGTTGCAAATTGTGCGCCCGTTTCTGACAACGGAACCGTAACACGCTTCATCGGTCTTTTACGCAGGCTGCCATCGCCTGTCATAATACTTAAAAAACCATGACTCGCCAAAATGCCGCTGAGCAACCGCGCTGAAGTCCCAGAGTTACCCATATCCAACACATTTTCTGGTTCAGTTAATTGACCAATACCTTTACCAACAACATGCCATTCTCCTTCAGCAATTCGCTTGGGTTGGGCACCCAGCGCTTGCATAGCTGCGGCTGTTTGCATTACGTCTTCGCCCTCTAACAGACCCGTGATATGACTTTCCCCTGTTGCGAGGGCTGCAAACATCAATGCGCGATGACTGATGGATTTATCGCCTGGAACATTCATTTTCCCTTTTAATGGTGTTTGCAAAAAAGAAACAGTAAGCGGTTTTATTACAGAAGAATTGGTCATATCTTTACTTTCTAAAATAAATTATTGCTAAATAATTCACTACGGGTCATAAAACTTTTATCAGAAATATTGAAATTGTCATTTTAAAGTTTGACATAAACCCTATAAACTGGCATGTCGCCTATGTATATTTTATTGGTTAGAGGTAGAATAAATCAATGGTTAAATTAGAGTTGGGTATTAAACGAGTATGTTGTTCATGTGGAACTCGTTTTTACGACCTTAACAAAATGCCACCTGTATGTCCTAAATGCAGCACAGAACAACCGATCGAGTTACCTCGTGGTCGTCCACCCGAAGAAGATAACGATGCGCTAAATGACAAAGATTTGGATACTGTAATCGATGCGGATGATTTGGATACAGATGGCACCGATGTCGATGATGTAATCGAAGATACTTCTGATCTAGAAGACGATGTAGACACCATTGGATCTGAAATCGAAGTTATTAAAGATGATGGCAGAGATGACGATTCTTAATTGATCCTGAACAATTCGTTTTGATGAGGTCTTACAATTTTCAAGACCTCATCAAATCTTGCTGTTAATCGTTTAATTTGTAACGATATTTATTCACATTTGTTTCAGATGTGAAACCAACTTCATATTTAACCTTTAAAAAAGAAAATTATTATAGAAGGTTAAGCAAAAAATTTAAACAAAGAGTATTGTTCATACAACGACAATACAAGAGCAGGAAACTAGCATCTAAATAACAGAATTATTTCATAAAATTTAGATGCTATTTGTATTAGACTGCCATTTGTATGCCTCTTTCCTCTTGTATAAAGTATGGTCCAGCAGAAACAATCTCCAATATCAGTATACAGTTGTCCTCTTTACAATAGTCATCTAATGGCAAAAAGGCATCACCATTCGTCCATCTTAATGAAGCATCCTCTGAATCATACCATCCAGCAAGATCTTTGGTTAATAAATGCGTCTCAATATGATCAATTTTGTTACGATTAAAAATAGTTATATTCTTGACTAACACACCAAGGGGACGACGATCATCAATGAATGGACCAACAGTGTCACTTAATCTGCCAGAACGTGAACGAATTCTGACACTGCAAGTATTTCTTGGCACGATAAATATAACTTTATCCTGTCCCTGCACCATGATTCTATCAATCACTTTACCATTATCAGTTATTAGCTGCACATTATGATCGTTCGTTACATTTTTCTTAATATCTTTGCATTGAATATTATTTTTAATTGCACGATTTAGTAACCTATTAAAAATTGGTTCAACGCTACCACGGTCGACTGTCAAGGGGGCTGCAGCATCGCCTGCCCATGTTTTCTTTCGCATCCTAATCACATTACCATCGTGTACAGTGTGATTTTGTGTATTAAGAAAACTTTCTGTCAACATACCATTAACTATAATAACAGAATGCTCACCCGTTTCAATATGGTAATATATAAATTTCATTTTTGAGCGATCGTAATAAATTGAACGTCCATTAACCAACATACGCACGGGAATGAATTTATCATCAAGGAATACGCAATGCTCTGCTGTAACGAATAAATCTTTATAAGGTACGCTTGGAGCAATCGCGTCTTTAGTAATACAGACAGGATAGCCAGCAATATCGTCAAAAGATATATTTTTGACGTAGTATGTGTCGCAAACAATAGAAGTAATTACTTGCAATTTTTTACCCTGCGGGGTCAATGTATAAATTTCATCCCCGAGACGCAATGCCTCAATTTTGACGTCACCCATAGGAGTACTAATCAATGAACCTGCTAGGAAACAAGGGTAATTATTTTCACCACCATAAGGATAAATCCAAAACCCAGGGCCAGATTGATTGTCAAATGTAGGATTGAGTAAATTACTATTTATACCACCACTACTGAAAGAGCCTGCTTGAGTTGATGCATTAAAATTAGTGCTATTAGAAGATAAGTACTGATTTAAATTTGGATTAGTGAAAGTATTTGACAAGTCAGTTTGCCTAGGTACATTATAAAACCCATCAGAATCAGAGGTTGCGCCATTTGCTAAACTTATTTGACTAGATACATAAGTATTATCTTGTGAAATCCCACCAGATTGAACCGTAATATTATTGCTGTAAATGTTTGAATCTTTAATAGTTCCACCATTGTTGACAATAATTCTTGAACCAGGGAAAGAATTAAGCCCCTCAACAACAGCTCCGTTTTCAATAGTCAATGTTGCACCATTCAGCAGGTTCACGGGTCCATCAAGTGTCTGCGTTCCATTTATATAGACCGTTTTTCCGTCAACCAGCCTAGCTGTCCAGCTTCCGCCCCAAAGGACTGGGTTGTCATTGGATACATTCATCCCCTTAAATTGATCAGCGCTATAGCCAGCTGGCAAATTATACTGACTGCCACTATACAAGCCCACATTCACAGCTGAAGCGCTTGGATTTGAAGCAGCATTCAGTTTTGGGAAACTTGCATCTTCCATCACACCACCCGAAGCGATACTTATGTCTGCACCTCCATCTCCTGCCAAAACAGTTAAACCAATCGTGTTGTTGGGATTGTCAAAAGGAGTACGAACCGTGCCTCCTGGCTCAACAAAACTGTCATTCATAGACACGCCACCAGCAGCAATATTGTACTTCGTCGATACGTTGTAATTTCTTTCCGAAACTGCTCCATCAGCAAGCGCAACAGTCGAATTATAGATATTATTGCCGACTAACGTTCCACCCTTCTGAACATAAATTTCCGGGTTACGATTCAAAGCAATAATTTCATTCCCTTCAACCGTCGCACCAGCTTCAACATATAATCTTTTAGCTATTATATTAACAGGTTGTGTTATTGGATTTCCATTGTTATCTGTAACTAATTTATTACTTGAATCATAAAAATAAGTGTTACCGGTAGTCGGATCGAGTCTCGCATAATAACTTTCGTCGCCTGCGCGAATATTTGGTCCTATGATAGGCCAATCATTTTTAATCACAAAATTGTTATAATTTGTATCTGAACCTAGACTTGTTAGCTGATTATTATCTACCACGATTTCAATACCTTAACTATTCATTATTTTCGTAGAATAATATATCCTACGAATAATGTTGTTAAGTTTATGAATTCTATGAATAATTTAATATTGTAAATCTATATGTATTATCTAAAATATGACTTAAAAGTAAAACTATTTGAGAGTAATTTTAGTTAGTACAATATTCTGCCCACTTATTCATCAGTTGTCTTCTTTTATCCAACATATCTCCTCGTCTATATGCAGCCTCCACTTTTGACCTGATAGAATGACCCAAAGCCATTTCAAGTATTTCTGATTGTATATTGGTTGCCTCACTTCCCCAGTCTCTAAACGATGACCTGAATCCATGTAAAGTCATTTCTTTATCATTAGCAGCTTTCTTTACAGCAAATAAAAGAGCTTTATCGTAAATCGGTTTTTTATTATGTTGAAAAACATAAACACCTTCATTATTATTAAGTTTCAAAGCACATTGAATAATAACTAAAGCTTCATCAGATAACGGGATACGATGGCATTTATTTGTCTTGCTCCGTGAAGCAGGTAGTGTCCAAAGTTTATCTGAAAAATTAATTTCTTTTACTTGCATTTCTCGAGCTTCCGCTGAACGACAAGCTGTTAAACAAATAAAACATATGGCAAGATTAGGAATTGTATTAATAGATCTTAAACGTTTATAAAGTTTATTAATTTGTTTCCAGTCATAAGCTTTATAATGGGTAACTTTAGTAATTAACGATGGTTTAGGTAATAAATTTTCTAGAAAGCCGTTCCATTTAGCAGGATTGTTACCTTCATACCAACCATAAGCGATTGCATATTGGAAAATACGCGTTAATAAACCTTGTAATTTTACCGCTGTAGTCGTGTGCTTATACCATATTGGTTTTAACAAGGCCAAAATTTCATTAGATGTTATAGAGCAAATTAATCGTCCTTCAAAATTAGAATTAATATAATTTCGAAGTAAGCTTTCAGTTTCTTGTTGTGTTTTTTTACTACGCCATTGTTTAGAACGATTTTTAGTATATTCTTTAGCTACCTCAATAAATAATTTATTTCTTTTTTGTATGGCTAGCTTGCGATTACGTTTTTCCTCTAAAGGGTCTAATCGATTGATTAGCATTTCTTTGTTTTTATTTGCCAAATTTCTAGCTTCAGATAAGGATATAATTGGAAAAGGACCCAATCCTTGCATTCTAATCTTACCAGTAATTGGACTTTTAAAACGAAAAACCCATATTTTAGAATTTCCACGAATATTTAAGTATAGATTTCTTCCATCTGAATGTGTACCATTTTTTAGTTGGTTAATTTTTTTTTCTGATAACTGATTAATAAGTAAGCGGGGCATTTCTTATATTCTGTTTATGTGTTAAAATAGATGTTTATTTTTTATATATATGTATTACATAAAATATGATTTTAAAGAGTAAATTAACGAAGAGAACTATTCTTACAATAAAATAGTTAGATTCTGATTTGAATTAAAATTCATATTATTTATAAAGAATCTTTTTTCAATAAATATTTACTTACTAATTAAATATAGATACTGCTCGTAGGGTAAGGTGTTTCAATAATATATATATACACCAATAAATTACTGTTAAAAACGTTCATTATATATTTGAGAATCTACGCGTTCTCAAATATATATTATTTTATATTGAAAAGAAAAAGATTGTTATTTGATAATATGTTGCACGGCAATTAGTCGTTCAAAAATAAATAAATGATATTAATGAATTGTTTAGAATATGACAGTCAAAACTTACAATAATAAATGCAATAATAACGTATTGTATTTATATATCAAAAAATGTATATATGATTAATATAGATATGTTTCTTAAAAATTCGTAGGATATATTATTCTATGAGTATTTACTTAAGCTAGTAAAACTATATTTTAATACGGAAATTATAAAGAAGACTATTTACTTGAAAATAAATGAAAATTTTCGGCACATTTCATCACAAAGGACGATTAATTTCCAGTTAATTATAGTCATGAAAAAACTATTTTTTTATTCCAACGCTCAATTTCCACTCCAACCCCTTGAGCCTCAGGAATGATATCCAGCTTTTCAAGCGTGACACGCGCCACATGGATACGTTTATCTTCTAAAATCGTTTCAATAATTGTTTCTGCCAAAGTCTCAACTAAATGAAAATGGGTATGGCTAACAATTGTCTTAACTTGATTGGTAATATCTTCATAAGATACTGTCCGAGCGAGATCATCGATACCAATTCCTTTATCCTCGATAACCCCCACAGAAATATTTATTTGCAACCGTTGGGTTGTTTCTTGTTCGAAATCATAAACGCCAATTCGGGCTTGTAAAATCAAATTCTTAATAAAAATACGTCTTAAGGGTGGTCTATTTGACCATGCAGGGAAAAAGCTCATTTTTAAATTCTATTACTCATCATTATATGTCCCCACTGCAGGGGACCATTGTAAATGCTGTCCACCATCCAATGCCAACATTTGCCCAGTAACAGATGGTAAACAAAGTAACCCTAATACCGCTCTTGCGACTTCTTGTGAAGTCGTTCCTTGTCCCAAAGGTGTCGATTTACATTGACGATCGAATTGCTCATCGCTTTGACGTTTATGCGCCATGGCTGGACCAGGGCCAATTGCATTCACGCGTATCGATTTTGGCGCCAACGCCAAGGCCATGGTTTGCGTCAATGTCCATAATGCTGCTTTGGAAACCGTATAACTTACAAAATGAGGCGTTAAAGACCAAACACGTTGATCCAACATATTAATCACACACCCTTCGGCACCCGTTGGCAGCGCTTTGGCGAAATCTTGAATAAGTTGAAAAGGCGCCCACAGATTGGGATTTTGGTGTTGTTGCCATGTCTCAAGCGTTACACTGTCCCACTCATCGCGGTCAAAAACGCTGGCATTATTAACCAATACGCCAATACGCCCTAACTGTTGAGTTGCTTGTTCTACTAATGAGGTCACTTCTTCAGGATTGGACAGCTCTGCGGTCAATAAAACAGCAGAACGCCCCAAGGCTCTGATTTCTGTTAGAACTTGATCAGCCTGAGGCGTACGAGTACGTGCATGAACCGCGATATCAAAGCCAACTTTGGCTAGTGTTAAAGCAATCTCGCGACCTAGACGAATAGTTGCACCCGTAATTAACGCAACTCTTGGAATTGTGGTCGGAACCATAAAAAAATCGTTTAACAATAAACCACCACCCATTCTTAACCTCAGTTTGAATAATAAGAAGTGTTATCAGTATACGTATATTTTTATAATTAACCATCTAAAATTTTTAATTTATTATTTCAAAAATGATAATGATTGACTTGGATAGATGAATATTAATTATTCGTATTTTATTATTTCTTTAGAACAATTAACATTAACAATGGTTTCACTGGTTAATGGCTATCTTTTCTGACATTTCATGATCTTGGGCAATATAGGGACCCCCTGCAAGAACATGAATAACAATTACAGAAGATTCTTCACCGCCATGATTAGCTAGGTTTAATACCGCGTTACCATTTGTCCAGCGATGTGGCCCCTGCTCTTTCACATCCCATCCTTGCAAACGTGGATATTCTATATGATCTTCAATAGGATATATTATGCTATTCGTTAATAATGTTATATTTCCTACCAAGACTCCTAAATGACGACGATCATCTACAAATGGTCCAATAATGTGGCTGGGCTTACTCGTTCTTGAGACCAATCGAACACTTGATGTGTTCCGGGGAATAACAAAAGAAAAACGACCTTTTGATTCATGTGCTTTATGAATAACTTCACCATTATTAGTCACAAGATGCAATCCCGCATCTTGCGTGACAGGAAGCTCAATAGATTTAGATTGTAAACCAAGGGATGCTGCACGTCCTACGAGTTGCTGATAAATTGGCTCGACGATTTCACGGGTAACAACCAATGGATATGCTGAATCGATATTCCATTGTTTGGCTTTGGGATAAAGAGGAATAACGTTACTGTTGTCTTGGAAACTGGATCTATTACCAGTATCCAAATAACTTTCCGTTTGCATCCCATCAGCCGTAATGACAGAGTGATCTTCCGTTTCAATATGGTAATAAGTATATTCAGTAAAAGAAACATCATAAAAAATTGAACTATTATTGACTAGCATACGTGCAGGAATAAACTGATCATTTAAAAATAAGCAATGTTCAGCAGTAATCAAAAGATCTTTAAAGGGAACGCCATCCGAAATTGCATCTTTTAAAATCCTAACTGGATAACCAGCCTGATCTTCAGATAGTTGCTTACGAACGTTAACTTTTTTATGACCGACCCATGTGATAAGACTATTTTTTACACCGTCCATACTGTATGAAACAACCTTATCGCCAATTTGTAAGTTTTCAACAGCAACTGCACCGTTTGGTGTATCGATTAATGTCCCCCCTAAGAAACAAACATCACTATTTGAATAGTTTGAAACGGCAGCACCATTATACTGATACACATCAATTATAGCGCCGCTTCCTGTTCCAACATAGCTATCCTGAAAGCTTGCACCTTGATATAAATATATATTGCCTTTACCATCGCCCAGATGAAAGGTTGCTGGCGTACCACTAGGCGTATTGGTTAAATTATATTTCCCATAAGAACTACCTGGTTCATAGAAATAATCATTTTCAGTTACACTACCATTATAAATATAAGTTATTTGAGAAATATATGTATTATTTCGAGAAATGCCCGTCGTCGTATTAGAACCATTCTGCAAATAACCATTCGCCACGAAAGAATTTTGTATTGTTCCATTATTATAAATAGTAGGAGTAGTTGTGCCAGTCATCGTAATACCATCTACCACTGCACCGCTATTAATCGTCATCCCTCTAATATTGATTAAATTAATTGGGCCTTCAATATTATTTAATGTTCCATTGGAATAAACTGTTTTACCATCAACAAGGCTTGCCGTCCAAGTTCCCCCAACATAAGAAGGATAATCATTCGTTAATGTAAATTGATTATTACTATAGTCAGCATGTGGCTCTTGCGAAATATTTGCTGAGCCATATTCAGAGCTATGGTTAACACGAAATGATAACGTTCCCGTTTTTGAAGCATTGGCATTATTTGCAGTAAGATTAGGAGCGCTAAAATTTAAAACTTTAACATTTGCTGCAGTTTTAATGCTTCCATTTTTACTAGAAGTTGTAAAACTTGTGGACGTTCCTGCAGGGAGCTGCGATAAATTTAATGTACCACTCGAAGTTCCTGCATTCCCTGGATTATAGAATGTATCATTTAAAGATGCCGATCCAGAGTTAAATGTTATTGCTTCGCCCACGTAGTTATTGGAAGAAGACGTTCCCCCGTCAGCAATGGTAATAGCCCCATTAAATATGTCAGAATTTTCAATAGTACCGCCAGCTTGAACCGTTATTTTAGGTGATGAGTTACTTGAATTTCCAACAATTACGGCATAGCTGACAATTGCACCAGATGCTATTGTCAAATTGGCACCAATTAAATTTACAGGTCCTTCTATAGTTTGTGAACCATCGGAACTGACATACACCGTTTTATCATCCTTTAATTGGGCTGTCCATGTTCCCCCAATTAAACAAGGATACTCATTTGTGATGGTTACATTACTAAAATTGGTGTCTTGATTGATATTATTTGACATCTAGCATTACCTTTATTTTTAATATTCGTTTTGATATCGAATAAAATTTAAAGCTAATAACTGATATGTAAGTATAATTTTAGATTTCAATAAATTATGTATATTTTATACTTAATTTACAAATTTATGTGATTTATGTAACAGTAATCGTTAATAAACCCTTAAAAAGATTAATAAAAATTAATAAAAAAGCTATTATTTTGATGCTGGTGCTGTTGCTTGACGCAGATAGTTTCGATCCGCATCAAGGTCACGACCAACAGGAAAAAACCACATGCCAACCATAACAAAAATGAATAATAATCCGATGGCTGATACGTAAATTAATTTTTGCACTTCGTTTTTCCCCGTTTAGTTAAATCGTTATTTAGTTTGATAAGGAGCCAACATTTGCATCATTTCAGTCCATTCACGTTTTGTTAAACCGCTATTATCCTGCTCAACAGTTTCACCATTTAACATTTTACCCAACACTTGCATCATAGAAGCTGAAAAAGTCACCGCACCACGGCGATAATCTTCAAAGGCTTCACAAGCAATTGGAACCCATGCTTGCAAGGTTTTTAACATGGCTTCGGCATAAACTCTGATCTCATATTGAGCATGTGGATCAATACGTAATTGTAAAAAGTGAAATAAGTTATGTAGGTTAATCTTCCAATACCATTGACTATAACTATTTAATGTTAAATTCATTCTGGCAAGTTCACGTGCCAACCCATACCCATCTTCTTCAGCTGGTTTCAACATAGTTTCATAATTATCATAACATTGTTGTGCATCTTGTTTTAATAAATGAATAACCGCTGCTGCTTGCTCAGAGGATAAAACATCCCCTCTCCCTTGATTATTAATTTTACTTTGTGCTGCCAATACTTCTGGCTCTGGAATATAAAACTCACGATCCATAATAGAATAGCGTGCTGAATATTCATTTACACTGGCAGTACGATGACGGATCCATTGACGTGCAACAAAAATAGGTAAACGGATGTGATACTTAATCTCACACATTTCAAATGGTGTTGTGTGGTGATGGCGCATTAGATATCGAATTAGTCCACGATCTTCGGAAACTTTCTTCGTCCCTACACCATAAGAAACGCGCGCAGCTTGAACAATAGAAGAATCGTCCCCCATATAATCCACCACACGAACAAACCCATGATCTAGGACTGGCAAAGCCTTAAATAACATGGCCTCCAACCCTGGCGAAACAGGTCGTTTGGTTGGAATTTGAAGATTGGATTGAGAGTCTATTTCTGCTTGTTGTTCTGCTGTAAGAGGCATGATAATCCCACTCTGATGAAATAATAAATATGCAAAAAGTGCATTTCTTTATAAACCACAAACACAGCGCTGAACACCCACACGGCAACTAATTTTTGGGGATCGCTGTTATCGTCATATTATTCTGATTGATTAATTTAAAGAAATCCAGAAAATTCATATTCAATAAACTGTTAACGCGCTCTGGCGTTTCAAAAACAATTGATAGCTGCATCATATGATTACGATGCTGTAGAATATCAGCAAGCGCTGTATAAAGCTGCCGATCAAGTTCAAAATCTTTCCCTTTAGAAAACTCTATAAATTTATTAAGTGTATCCGTATAAACTTGTTTCTCCGTTTGTTGTGTATTATGAGCGAGAATTAAAAAAATTCTATTTTTTAACCCAGCATCATATAGGGATAAATTCATTGCTTTTAATAAAACGCTATCTGACCAATTAAGAATATAAGGATCGAACACTTTTTGATCCACATAAAAACGACTTTGTAAGTATAACCCCATAAAATCATACCCGAAATAATTCATTTTATGCAAAGAAAATAACGAATCTTTGAGATAATACGTAAAATTAGAATGAAACGCTCCGTTAATACGAGTATATCCTAATCTTTTCAGATATTCTGCGAACAAACTATAAGAAGAGATCAAATCATAATCGAATTTGTCTGCTAAAATCTCACCATCCCACACTGTTTCTTGACGGGCGAGATGGATATTTAACTGTCCGATTGACAATCGTTTTTGATGTGAACGATACCCCACCACGCCATACGCTTTAAAAAAGAAGTCTGTGTTGGTTAAAAAAGAAGCAATCGTTTCTATTTCATTAAATTTACGCTCATTAGACATTTCTAAAATAAATTGATCGAAATGCAAAGCATCCAAAGATGCAGATCGACCCGTTTTATTGATAGGGGCAACATCAACATTATAAAATAAATATGGGCGTTTTTTGGCTGAACCTTGTCTGGTAATCTGCCAACTCCCTAAGCGTAAATTTCCCCATTCTGAGTTAAAATAAGCCCCTTTTATATTTCCTTGTTCAAAAGAAATATTGCGAATAACAGCCCAAGACAAACCTGTTTTTAGGTCAGATTGTGCAAAAGCTGGAATGTTTAGATTATCAAACGCCAATGAAGCAATAGATGCTGATAATGATGGCGAATTGATTTGAAGATCTTTAATGTTTAAATTACTAACACTGTGCGTATCTTTTGGGACTGCTGATATTTTCCTCATTGTAACTTTTATATTTTGAGGAAATGTCAGCTTAACATTGGTAATTACAACCGATTGCGTAAACCAATTAATATGTGCTTCTGAATAAGAATACTGCCCATTTGCACCAACAAGCTGTCGCAGCCTGCTTTGCACATGCATCAATGCGCTTTGTGCGTGTGTATGAGCCACTTGGTAAATTTTGATCCCTACCCATATAAAGAGCGAGCATATCACCAATATTAATAATAATTTCTTTTTCATGCTGCTGGTAAAATTCACAATGTTAATAAAACCGTGTTATGATCTAATTCAATTTATCTATAAAGCATAATTGAGAAACAAAGAAACAAAATTATCAACTCTGTTCATCGGTTTTTCGAAGTTTGATCAATTCAGCATTCGCACTTAATAAAATTAAGCCATGGAATAATTTCCATGACTTAGTGCAGAATATTAGTGTTTTATGGGAACGGCTTGGATTTTAATATTTAATAAATTAAACTGCTCTTCTGAGCTTTTATCATCAAGAACCGCTCCTGAGATAGGTGAAGTTGGCATGGATGATAATTTAATTTTTGTTACTTGTGGATTTTGAAGAAAAGCCTTAAGCGTTTTCACTAAATCTTCTGTAAATGATGCAGGAATATCTTTATCCTTTTGAGCCACCTCTTTCACAGATGCAATAATTGATTCTTTCACTTCTGCTTCAGTTGTGCCTTGTTCTTGACTAGCAGATTTTAGTAGTCTCTCGACAACACCATTATTTTGCATAACGACACTTAATTCTTTTAATTTTACCTCTGGGTTTGTTAAAATGGTCTCTGGCGAATCGTAAGAGATGGATAGCGGAGCATTTGCTTGGAGTGTTGCGCTAATTGCTCCAATATCTTTAAATGTTAACTCTTTTAGTGATACAGACAAGAAATTTGTATTCATTTGATATTGCATCGTTAAGCGACCAGAAACAGAAACTTGACGATATCCCATCTGTTTCAATGCATTTAATAAATCACTACCACTGACATCAGGAACAGAAAATTCTAACCCATCCAGTGCATAAGTTTCATTAGAGTTTCCTTCTTTCGTCATGTCTGACTTGGTCGTCAGTGTTCCTAGTGAAATAAACTCTTTACCAAAAGAGATTTTGAGGCCAGAAACACTGCCTGTGTTTACAATTCCACCAACCTTTTTGGCATAGTCTTGCAATATATTCGTATAATTTTTGCCAAAATTATCAAGATTATTTAAATCAATTGATTCCAACATACCTATAAATGTCGCTGCATCTACCCCAGAGCTTTCAAAAGATGCAAGCGATACGACTATTTTACTAAAATAAGGAATGACAACAGAAAAATCTTTCAAAGATTGGCTGGTTTTACGATCCACGCCATAGTCTTTCATTTGATAATGCGCTAATTTAAACGCAGACTTGTATTCCTCCACAATCACCTTATCAATACTTAACAAACTAAATTGCATTTTGGATAGCAATTGAAATATTTCTTTGGCTTTGTCGTTTATGGATTTACGATCGTTCTCATTAGCAACAAACTCTGATTGAATTTTCAACATATTTGCCAGATTGATTTGATCAATCTTAAAAGACCCAATTGATAAATTTTGTCTGGAATCTTTAACCGTTAAATTTTGCAGCAAGATATCTGTCTTTTTATCCAGTCCATAATCTTTGGTATGATAACGTGCTATTTGAAATGCAGGACCATATTTATCCTTAAATTGCAAATCTTCGATATTTAACAAACCAAACTGCATCATTGATAAATTCTGAAGCAAGCCTTTGTTGAGCGCCTCTGATGATCTGTAATTTTTCCTATCTGCAAAAAACGCTTCTTGTCTTTTTGAAATATCCGCTAAATTTACTTGATCGATTTTAAAAGATTTAATTGAAAAATCACTGCGACCTGTTGCAGATAAATTATTCAGAAGCATGTCACTTTTCTGACTCAATCCATAATTTTTAATTTGATATTGAGCCACTTTGATATTGGTGTTGGTATCTGGTTTAAATTCAAGATTCTGAAAATTTAACAATCCAAAACTAATTTTGGAAGGAACAATTTTTTTTATTTTGCCACTTTCAATAACAATCCATCCTGCGTCTGCTTTGGCATTTGCAATCTCAGTATGCTCAACCGTAAAAAGCTGTTCAGTAGCAGTTTCTTTTTCTTTGACAGCTAATTGATCAATCTTTAAATTTTTAATGTCATCATCAGAACCCATAACAGCACTGACTTTGTCAGCGGTGTAGACTTCACCATCTTTGTATTTAATAACAACTTTATCCATAGTTGCTTCTTGTGAAAAAATACCAATATTATGGTTTGCGTAAGTAATTGTTGCTCCAGGAAAAGTATTTTTAATCAATTCAATCTTTTGTTGGAATTTCTTTTCTGCTTGTTGAGAAGCATAATAATACCCACCCCCACCAACAACGCCAAGACCAATCACAACAACCGCACCAATAACCGCGACTTTACTCATATCCACCACCAATATTATTCGCTATATTCAAAAAAAGCTGTAGAGTTTTAAACTTCTACAGCTTTTAACACGCAAAAAATTTATTCTAACTTATAGAATAAATTATTTCCCTGCTTCTGTTTTAACACTTAGATTCAATTTTTCGATCATTGAGAACGGAGAATTTCCAACAAGCTCCATAGCATTCAATGGTGCTTTAGGATTCATTGCAATGACCATTGATTTCTTAGGATTGTTAATCAAGTCAATAACCGCTTCATCTGCCTGTTTTTGAACGGGCATCGTTGCGTTAGCTTCATCTTGTTTCAGCTCATTAATCATATTTTCTTTGACTTTATCAGCTGGTAAAGATTGTTTTTTTGCCTCTTGATCAATGGCTTTTTCAAGTAAACCTTGATTTTGTAAAATGACTTTTAATGAAATTAATTTGTAATCTGTCATGACGGATTGTGGATTAGCATTTGAAAGTGCTGCTGGACCATTAAATTGCAAATCTGCATTTAAATTACCCATATCTTTAATAGTCATTTCAACAGGGACAAAAGACCATTGTTGTTTTGCCTTATTATAGCTTGCAGAGATTTTACCAAATGCATCCAGTTGGTTATACCCCATTTCTTTAAGTGCAAATAATTGAGGATTATGCGCTGTGTCGATTTTTAAACCAGAAAAAGTTGCTGTGCTTTTTTGATCGCCGTTTTCAGCGATAGAATTTTCAGTGTCAATTTTCGCAAGAGACCAAATCTGACCTTTAGCGTTATATTCTAGACCATCCAAGGTACCCTTTTGAGGTTGGCCTGGTAATACTTGAGGTGTTTTCCCTTGTTCGACAGTTGCAACGATTTTGGCAAAATCCAAACCATCAATCTGCATTTGGTTGATTTTCAGACCTTCTGAATTATCTTTGCTATAGCTTGATTTTATCTCGAACTGTTTCATTGTCTGATCAGATTTACGATCCAAACCATAATTTTTCAATTCATATTGTGCAACGGTAATGGTTTCATGTGCATTAGGCCCAACGGCTTTGATGTCTTGAAGGTTTAACAAATCAAAACTGACCTTTGAAGGATAAAATTTCTTAATTTTACCATCTTCTATAACTACAGCATCTTTGGAAGCAACTGCGTTCTTGATGTCAATATGATTAACATCAATAGTACCACCATCAATCACTGTATGAAATTTATCCAAAGAAACCTCACCCAGCTTATCTTGAGAAACACCACTAGCTACCAATGTGTCGGCGGTATATTCGTGCCCTTTGTCATCCTTGAAAACAACTTTATGCAAAGTAGCAGATTGTGAAAATGGACTGACACTGGAGCTTTCATATTTTAATGAAGATCCAGGTATTGATTTTTCAATTAATGAGATTGTTTTATGTAATTCATCGTTTGCTTTGTTAGAGGCATAATAATAACCACCCCCACCAACAACGCCAAGACCAACAATAACAATACCAATAACCGCAGCTTTACTCATAAAACTATCCCTTCACTAAAACTAAATTACGGTCATTATAAATATAGTTCAACTTTATACAATTCCTCTTTTAAAAAAAAAGAAAATCGTTACTTATAATCTATAGTTTTATTTATTTTATTATCCCCCTTTTTTTATTCTGAAATTTAAGTTATGATCGGCATGTTAATTCGTTAACTATGGTAATAAACGGTATATGGAATAAGCGTAGTGGACCCGGGGGCAGTACCCGGCATCTCCACCAAATTATGGGGATGAAACAGGCTCGACACGCGTAGTAAAGATATATTTTTTACTCGGCATGGTTCCGCCGTTATCGGGCTATATTTTACAAATGCCAACGATAATTTCGAGGCACACGCTGTTGCGGCCTAATAAGCCAATGTAACAAGCGCGGCTGAGGGTGCGCCGGGCAACAGAAGCCCCTCATTATAAATACATGTATTAAATATTTAAAATTCTAAAGAGACTATAACATATGACGCATTCTGATGGTTATGACAATAATGGCTTTGGTGAAAACCCACCCACAAACTTGTTACCTTATCACGAATGGATTGAATCAGCTTATCGCCAAGTAACAATCAATGCATTAAAACATATTGCCAAAAATGGAATGCCTGGTAATCACAGCTTTTACGTAACTTTTCTTACCACTTATTCCGGTGTTTCCATTCCTGCACGATTAAAAGCACAATACCCCGAAGAAATTACAATTGTTTTACAACATCAATTTTGGGATTTAATGATTGATGAACATAAAAACATTATATCAGTGGGTTTATCTTTTGGCGGGGTATCTTCGACACTCATCATCCCATTGGGTGCAATTACTGCTTTTTCTGACCCAGAAGCAAAATTATTATTTACGTTCTCCCCTTTACCTTCACCTGTTTCTGCAATACCGAACGCTTTGACCAATGAACAAACAAAAGCCAATGTCGAAACATTGCCCACACCAGACGCTGGTGATACAGAAGAAACCCCAGTTATCAGCCTAGATGCTTTTCGTAAAAAACACGATTAGTGAAGTACTTTATAAGTCACCTTTTTTTATATTGATATCACAATATAAATCTGCATTCATTATATTTCCTTTTAAGACCTCCTACTCTTAGTTTAAGATGTTTTAATTAAATGACCTATTATCTTTTTGAGAATATTCATTAAGATTAATTATTAAGACAACACATAATATAAAGGATCAATATAATGTCTGCACGTATCTTAGTTCTATACTATTCCACATATGGCCATATTGAAACAATGGCATATGCTATTGCCAAAGGGATCGAAGCTACTGGCGCAACAGCTGTCGTCAAACGCGTTCCAGAAACAGTTCCAGAGGAAGCCGCAAAGGCCAATCATTTCAAATTAGATCAAGCTGCTCCGATTGCGTCTCCACAAGAGCTTGCTGAATATGATGGAATCATTGTCGGTACTGGCACACGTTTCGGTCGTATCTCCTCTCAAATGGCAAGCTTCTTGGATCAAACAGGCGGGCTATGGGCTAAAGGCGCACTAATTGGTAAAGTAGGTGGCGTATTCACCAGCACAGGAACACAACATGCTGGTCAAGAATTGACCTTAATGTCATTAATTACTAATTTAATGCATTATGGTATGACTGTTGCTAGTTTCCCGTTCTCTTTCCCTGGTTTAGCAGAAATCAACGAAATTACTGGTGGAACACCTTATGGTGCATCAACAATTGCTGGACCTGATGGATCCCGCGCTGTATCTAAAAATGAATTAGATGGTGCTGAATTCTATGGCAAGCATGTTGCTGAGATTACCAAAAAATTAGCTTCTTAATAAATTGATATAACTTATTTTCTAGGTTTGGAATTAAAAATATATTCTAAACCTAGAATTTGAAAATGAATTATTCATTATTCATTTGTTTATACTGACTACAAGCGAGTTCATATTTATTGATACATGCTTGTTTAAAATATTCTTTGGCTTTTACTTTATCTTGTGGCAGATCCACACCATCGGAATGTCGCTTCAGACCATATTTATACATATACCCAAGCTCATATTGTGATTCACCATCACCTTTTTTAGCAGCTTTTTCATAAAAGAATATAGCAACACCAGCTTTTTTAGAGCCAAAATCACCATCTCGAACCGCAGAAGCATATTCTTTTTCCGCCTCTAAATATCCGTGAAAAGCTGATTCTTGTAACCAATGCTCTTCTAATTGTTTATTTTTTTCTACACCAATCCCATGACGATAACAGTCTGCGAGTTTATATTGTGCTTCTGCCCCATTTTGATTTGCGGCTTTCTCATACCAATCTTTAGCTTTTTTTCTTAGCGGTTCTATTTTCGATTCAATCTCATCCAATTCCGTCATTGCCTTATCTCTCAACTGTGGATTAGCTATATCTGCTGGTTTATAGCGCCCACTGTTCATCAATAATATTCCTTCATCTTTGCATATATCGCCCATTTTTGTTTGAGCATCTACATTATTCTGATTGGCTGCTTTTTCGATAAGAGCCTTTCCTTTTGTCTTATCTTTGGGAACAGCGTTACCATTATAATACAGCAACCCAAGGTTATATTCCGCTGTGATATTTCCTTGTGATGCAGCTTTTTCAAACCAGTCTTTTGCTTTCGTATAATCTTTGTTCTTACCCTTAGAATAAGATAACCCAAGATTTAGCTGCGCATCTACATTCCCTTGAGCCGCTGCTTTTTCAATCAATTCTTTTGCTTTAACCTGATCTTTGGAAACACCCTTCCCTTGTTCATACAACAACCCTAAATGATATTGAGCGGCAACATTACCTTGACCCGCAGATTTCTGAAACCATTCTGCAGCTTTTGGATAATCTTGAGGAACTTTATCCCCATTATAATAAATCATACCAAAATTATATTGAGCCTGGGCATCACCCGTGGCTGCTTTGTGTTCGATTGTTGTTATATCTGTGCTATCTTGTGCAAACCCATCATTTACACCACCAAGCAACCCAACCGTTACAAGCAATACATATTTAAATTTCATTAAATTACCTATCTTTTACAAAAACTTATAAATAAAATTCATTTTTAATAGATAATTATTGAAATAAAAAGCATTTATAACACAATTATTTGTATAACGATAAAATCAGTTGCAACAAATGTAAATAATTACCCCTGTCCAAACCCAGGAGGATAAAAGATGAGTTAATCACAATAACAATCATCACATACGATATAATATCAAGCCAGCTCTTTATCAAAAAAACAAATTCTCTCGCCTTTATCATTTATATAAGATAGCGTAATGGCATCGAACCCATTTCGTTTAACATCCTCCCATGACATGGTTTGTTCGTTAATTAAAATAACATCACCCTTTTCATCAAAGTCATATTCCTCTTTTTCTTCTTCATAAGGAATATTATAATATATTTCTAATATGAGTTCAGAGGCTGACAAATCATATCGTTTCAAGGGTCTGTTTACCAAACGATCTCGATCAAACTCATCACAAAACATGCTGTCATATCCGTGAAATGCACCGTCAAATACCAATATTTCTTCGTCGGTTGCAGGATCTTTAACAACTATTTTTTCCGGTGCATCCTTGGTATCCGTTATGTAGAGCTGTTTTTCACCTGGTATTTTATCTGTGTTCCCATAAAACCAAACTTCTAACTGTTTGTTCCCTTTGCTGGAACATAAAGTCATCGTTGTAACTTCATCTTTATGTTTATATTCAATTGCAAATTTTTCTAAATATGTTGGAATTGGCATAATGTAATCTCAATGAGTAAATTTAAAGATATTACTTAAATATTCACTTATCATTATAAAATAAAGATAAATCTCGTGCATAAGAGCATGGTACTATAATCTCAAATATCTTATAATTTTTGATTGAGAAGCCATGATGAAGCAATTTCTTTTAGCATTGACCGTTCTATTATTACCAATATCAGCCAAAGCACAAATATCTTCGAAACAAATGTCTGCACAAACAGCACAAAGAGTTATCGATCGATATGCACCCATTGTTTGCAAAAAAGGTTTAAGCGGTCTGATTATTGATGTGCAAAAATGTTATAAAAAAACCAATATTAATAGTTCTGACATTGAAATCTGCGTTGCTGGGGATTTAATCCTTGTCATGGCGATTGATGGTCGACAACTCCCTCCTGATCTTGATAAATCTTTTATCAATGAACGTGCTTTTGAAGAACGAATTAAAAAAGTGGCTGACTCTCCTTATTTCTTTGGTGGGCAACCTGCACAGCACGCAACCGATAAAGGAGTTGGATTATTTTATTATATTGGCGATGGTTTGGCACCTTATATTGATGATAATCATCCATTACAAAGTCTTGCACAACACTGTAAAAAATAAGATCGCTCTTGATTAATTTCAATCATCCGTTATCTATAACCATAATTACTCGCTGCCAGACGATAATGGATGATTTAAAATGACTGACCAAACTGTTGATTTTGATTTTGACTTACCAGAAAATTGTATTGCGCATCACCCTATGCGTCCCAAAGATTTGGCAAAATTACTCTATATCCCTGCTCAGCATGGTCCAGAAGATAAAATCATCCGTGACCTACCTTCTTTTTTCCGCAAAGGCGATATCCTTATTGCCAATGATACCAAAGTTATTCATGCAAAACTATCCGCCATGCGAGGGGCAGCACATATAGGAATCACGTTGGATCGTCCAATGGGGGACGGACGCTGGCATGTTTTAATTAAAAACAGCAAAAGATTAAAAGTCGGCGATAAATTAGATTTTCCTGATGGCAAAATCTATGCAACGGTTGAAGAATTAGAAATTGGTGGCAGTGGTTTTATTCGTTTCAGTGTTGAAGGGGATGCGTTTGACGAGTGGTTGCGCGCTATTGGTCAACTTGCCCTACCCCCTTATATTGAACGTCCTACAGGACCAACTGAACAAGATGAGCAGGATTATCACACTATATTTTCTCATCACCCTGGTGCGGTAGCAGCCCCCACCGCAGGATTGCATTTTACAGACGATCTTTTAACACAACTTGATACTATTGGTGTTGAACGATTGACGTTGACGTTGCATGTAGGGGCTGGAACTTTTTTACCTGTGCGTAGTGATAATATTAGTGACCATCACATGCATGCAGAATATGGAATTATTACTCCTGAAGTAGCTGAACAGTTAAATCAAGCCAAAGCTGAAAAGCGTCGTATTATTGCGGTGGGAACAACCTCGTTGCGTTTACTGGAAAGCGCAGTGGATGAGCATGGGATTATGCACCCATTTCACAAAGAAACCTCGATCTTTATTCGTCCAGGTTATCGTTTCAAAGCCGTTGATATGCTGATGACTAATTTTCACTTGCCTAGATCGACATTATTTATGCTGGTCTGTGCATTTGGAGGAATAGAAAAAATGCGGCATGCTTATCAACACGCCATTCAAAGTGGATATCGTTTTTATTCTTATGGCGATGCGTGTTTGATTGAGGGTAGATCTGTATAAGGAAGATTATTTTAGTTTATCAAGGTCAAAGCAATTTTCTTGTTTCATATTATCTATTATTGTTGACACATCTTCTATAAAAGTTTTTTTCATCTCTTCTGAACTGCCTGCATCAGTAAAAGAATTAGGATGTTTTCCGACTCTTAATCCAACATTTACAGGTTGAATAAAATCTAAATGGGCATAAGGATCTGGCATATAATTCGTTAAATATTGTTTCTGTTTCTTTTTAATAGCACCAATAACCATTATATCCTCCAGAACACATTGATTCATATTATATTTTTCGCTATCTTGATCTACTTTAGCATAACATCCTTCAACGATCTGCATGGCTTGCTTTAGATCATTCGCACAAAACGCAGGTTTTAAATCATTTGTTACTGCTTGGACAACTTGCTCCCTACCAGATTGAGCCTGTGCTGTTAATGGGAACAACACCAGTGACAAAGCCATAGCAATTTTTTTCATTTTATTCTCTTTTCTATTCTATATATTTATTCATTACATTATTAATTTTAGTGAATTTTATCAATATGAAAATATTTCTCTTGATATAATGCAATTACGGCGTCTGTTATCCATATGAAGTGGTTATGGTTTTTCCTATGACAATATATACTTAACTAAGGATGTGTCTGTATAAGAAATTATTTTAATTTATTAAGATTCAAACAATTTTCATATAGTAAAATTTTTGCGACTTTTCCACCTACCATTTCACCTACTTGTTTCATTCCTGAGAACCCTGTAATATTTGTCATCAAACTAGGATATTTTGTTATTCTGCCAACATAATTTTTCATTTTTATAAACTCTAAATCAGCATATGGATCAGTCTGAGCTTTATCAAGATATTGCTTTTCCTTTATTACAAATATACTCATCAGAAATATATCTTCTACCACGCATTGATTGATATTTTCATGCTCTCTATCTTCATCCACTTTTGCATAACAACCCTCAACAATTTGGGTTGCTTGTTTCAGATCATTCGCACAAAAAGCAGGCTTTAAATCATTTGCTGCGTTTTGAATAACTTCATCAGAAATTTGCACTTGCGCATGCGCTGTAAAGGGAAACAACGCCAGGGATAAGACAATCGCAATTTTCTTCATTTTATACTCCATATTTTTATCTATTAAAAATTATAACTTAATGGATTTCATCTGGATTAAAGCAGCCATCTTTATGTAATGCAAGGGCAACGCGCATCGTATCATTATAAGGTTTTTTACGCATGATTGCTGATGCTTTATTATCGTATGAATATGAGTTTCTATACTTTGTCAATTGCCGCTGAATACTATAGAGGTGCGAATAATTTTGATGGATACTTGCAGTTTCTGATCGATCAAGATTTTAGTTTTATGACTGAAAAGAATGATGACGAGTAAATAACAAACAAACCTATAGAATATTTCCAACCTGATAGCGTGATTATATAATTTTAGATTGAAATTAACAATAATGCTTATGGAATAATCAATTCATTTCTATTAAGATTAAATTCCAATAATTGATTATATTTAAAGGCACATTATGTCATTGGTAACAGATTATATAAATGGATTGAAAGAACATTTCACCGCTGAAGACACAAAATCTTTTCATAAAGTCCGCAGTGCATCAATTGACAATATAAACAAACTCAAAGCAGCCTATCCTTTATGTCCTGATAGTTTAATTGATTTTTTGAGTATTGTAGATGGCACATATCATCGTGATTATGGTGATGGAGATACCGTCTGTGTTTATATGCTGGGATCTGATGTCTATGAATACCCCTATTATTTATTATCTGTGAAAGATATGCTGCAAGAACGCAAAAAAAAAGATCGCAGCATTCGTGAAATATATCTAGGTAATGATGAAGAATCTGAAGATGTTTTAGAAGAATTCGTAGAAGTTGACCCCAGAATTAATACCCGTGTGCCCTTTAACAAGCATTTATGCTTTTCTCATTGCATGAATAATGGAGGGACCTCCAAATTATATATTGATTTTAATCCAACCAAAGCGGGCAAAGTCGGGCAAATTATTCGATATCTCCATGATCCCGATAGTTATGTTATCATTGCAAATAGCTTTGATAATTACTTACAAGAAATCATCAATAATGATTTTGAGTTTATGATTGAAGAGGATGAGTAAGTTTTCATTATTTTCCATCGATTTATAAAATGACATTTAGTAAGCTATTTAGTTTAATATAATGTTACGATATTTAAATAATAAATTTACATTTCGAAATAAATTAGCATTAATCTGTTAACATCCTCTTCACTAAGGTGTCTAACTTTAGCTGTCTAATCCTTGGTTAACTAAAAGCAAGATTACTCTTTCGCACCAGATTTAATCAAAAGGTCAACCATATCTTGATATCCTTTTTGTTTGGCATGGTGTAATGCGCTGACACCTTCGCCATCAGGGATATTAACGTCTGCACCTCCCTGAATTAAAATCTCTGCAATTTCAGTATATAAGGGCGATCCATTGCCTAGAATAATGGTTTCTAGTAATGCCGTCCATCCCAATTTATTAATATGATTAGGATCAACACCCGCTTTTAACAAGATTTTAACCGTTTCTGGATGACCCTTTTCTGCTGCGGGGATGATGGTATTGCCTCCAAAGCGATTAGTATCTTTGATATTTGCACCATATTCCAAGGTCAGTTTTAAAATATCATTATACCCTTGTGCACCAGCTAATAAATAAGGCGTGTCTTGGATATTATTTTTGGCATTTACATCAGCACCAGCATAGATCAAGATTTTTGCAATCTTGGCGTGGTTTTGCTGAGTTGCAATCATTAGTGCGGTTCTACCCTCATTATCACGAGCTTCTAATGCTTCGGTTTTAACAAGCGCCATAACTTGTTTAACGTCATGATTGCGCACCGCTTCGTGCAAAGGGGTAGATTGTGCGTTACTATTAGCAGTCATCATTAAAACTCCTATCATCATAAAGATTGTTATCAACAAATACCATAATTTAACGTATAATTTATGACTTAAAACCATGATATTCCCTATCAAAAGTAAAATATTACATTTTATTCGTAAATTATACTAAATATTATTCGATAATGGTAAGAATTAATTTCATATCACTTATAATTTAGGTTGATTATGATGCGTCCAATTCGACCGTAACGTAGCAGCTGTTTGGGTTAAATTATCTTCTATAATCGCTTGACGAATAATGCGCATTAAACGCTGATAATAAGCAATATTATGCCATGTTAGTAACATCGCCCCAAGGATTTCTTTGCTGCGGAATAGATGGTGAATATAGGCACGGCTATGTTTCGAACAAGCAAGGCAGTCACATTCTGGATCAATAGGATTAGGATCATGAATGTGACACGCATTTTTCATATTCAGAGTGCCATGACTGGTATAAGCTCGCCCAGTACGCCCTGCACGAGTTGGCATCACACAGTCAAACATATCCACACCACGTTCAATGGCACCTAACATATCATCAGGCGTGCCTACACCCATTAAATAACGGGGTTTATCGATTGGCATTAAATGGGTTGTGAAATCAAGCGTAGAGAACATTTGTTCTTGGGGTTCACCGACCGCTAATCCACCGATTGCATAGCCTTCAAAGCCGATATTGGTTAATGCTTCGACACTTTCTGCACGTAAATCAGGTTCAATCCCTCCCTGCACAATTCCGAATTGTGCGTAACCAGGTCGGTTTTTAAATTGTTTCCGAGAACGCTCTGCCCAACGCATCGACAGGCGCATAGATTTAGCGATCGTTTCATACGTGGCAGGCAGCGCAGGACACTCATCAAAGCACATGGTAATGGTGGCATCCAAAAGATACTGAATGTCCGTAGAGCTTTCAGGCGTTAACCGATGTGCCGATCCATCAATATGGGAACGAAATGTCACACCGTCTTCATCTAATTTACGCAAGTCTCCCAAGGACATGACCTGGAACCCGCCTGAATCAGTCAAGATTGGGCCCGACCAATCCATAAATTTATGCAGCCCCCCCAATTCATGCACTAATTCGGCGCCTGGGCGTAACATTAAATGATACGTGTTCCCCAGTACAATCCCAGCACCTGTCGAGCGCACAGCATCCATGGTCATAGCTTTGACAGTGCCAACTGTGCCAACAGGCATAAAGGTCGGGGTTTGCACGTCTCCATGTGCAGTATGTAAAGTTCCTGCACGAGCATTGTGATGTTGTGCTTGTTTAGTCCAGTGAAATTTTGGTTCGGTCATATCTGTGATTTGCATAAAATTGAATGGATAACGTCTTTATATAAATTTATGCGCTGAAAAGAAAGAAAAGATTAATATTTTATAAGGAATGTCTACACTTTAAAATTAATTAAATAAAGTTTCAGAAAAATAATATTCTTTTCATAAAAATACATTTATATTTCAGCGAGGAGATAGCCCTGTAATACAACATCGTACTTATCAAACAGATATAGGGGCTAGATAAAACTTTAGTAAGGTATAAAATTATATGAATTTATCTAAGTATATCTTTTTAATATTTTTTGTTTTTATGGGTTTTATACCTTATTCTTTTGCTATTGATACAAAACAATCAGAAATTTCAGCATTAGAACAACAAGCTAATAATGGTGATGCTGATGCTCAGTTTGAACTTGGTTCTAAATATTACCAAGGGAAGGGTGTTTCTCAGGATTATAATAAAGCCATAGAGTATTTTATTAAAGCTGGGGATCAAGAGGATACTAATGCATTGTATAATCTTGGTATTATATATTTGAATGGTCAGGGTGTCTCTAAAGATTATAGTAAAGCTATAGACTGGTTTACAAAAGCAGCTAATCTAGGATATATAAAAGCTCAGTATAATCTTGGGGTTAGGTATCAAAACGGTCAAGGTGTTTCCCAGGATGATAGTAAAGCTATAGAGTGGTATACAAAAGCAGCCAATCAAGGAAAGGCAACGGCTCAGTATAATCTTGGGGTTATGTATCAAAATGGTCAAGGTGTTCCTGAAGATGATCGCAAGGCTATAGAGTGGTATACAAAGGCAGCTAATCAAGGCGATATTGATGCTCAATATAATCTTGGGGTTATTTATTCTCAGGGTCAAGAAAGTATTAGAGACTATAAAAAAGCTATAGAGTGGTATACAAAAGCAGCTAATCAAGGAAAGGCAAAGGCTCAGCTTAATCTTGGGTTTATGCATTTGAATGGTCAAGGTATTCCTCAAGACAAAAATCAAGCAAAAGAATATTTTAAGCAGGCTTGTTTAAATAAATTTTTAAGAGCTTGTAAAGCCTATGAAAAATTAAATGATTGACATCCATCCATTTAATCCCATTATTTAATGAGTGATCGTTCATTCAGTAAAAGTTAAAAAAGATTATGGTTAATCATCAAGAAAAAAAAGCGGATACAAGGCAAAAATTGATTGTCAGTGCAGCGAAATGCTTTGCCGAAAAAGGGTATGAGGGATGCTCTATCTCTGATATTTCAAAAGCGGCCAAAATTAGCCAAGGCAGCATCTATGTGCATTTTACAAATAAAGAAGAATTATTCCTTTATATCATTATCGAAGATCACATGAGTGCAACTAAAAAATTACAAAATGCTTTGGTAACAGCGCCTTCTTTTGATGCATTACTTGCAACTTTACTTGAATGTATTCGCGATGTTTCTTATCCAATCGATCATCGATTATGGACAGAGATCCTTGCACAAGCAACGCGAAATCCTGCAGTTCGTTCGGCTTTTTTGGCGAGTGATAAAATCATGAGAGAAGCCTTTATCAACTTATTTAAAAAAGCTATCGAGCTGGGGCAAGTTGACCCTCAAGAAGATTTAGAAACAGTTTCAATCTGGGTTTATTCGATGGTTGATGGGCTTATCGCAAGGACGGCTTATGATCCTAATATTGATCTAGATACACAAATGCCAATTTTTGAAAAACTTATTCGTCGGGCTCTTGGAGCCAATAAAATTTAACGATGAAAGGAAGAATATCATGTCATCTAATCAAACCTTACGTCTGTTAATGCCACAATGGCAAGGGGGCAATCATCATGCTTATCCATTGGGTGCACGATTGTTGGAATGGTTAGCGCCAAAAGGCAATAGTCCAACCGTTGAAGTGCCAGTGAAACCCTGTAAGGCACCCTCTCCCTTAAGAGAAAATGGCATTGTTGAGCAAAATGCTTTGTTAGCTCAACTCCAAGAGTGTGAAAAAATTATAAAGCACCATAAACCGAAAAAAATTGTGGTTTTCGGCGGAGATTGTATGGTTGAACAGACACCTATCAGTTATCTGAATCAACTTTATGATGGTAATTTAGGAGTTTTATGGATGGATGCACATCCTGATGTGACCACTCCAAAAGAATTCCATCATGAACATGCGATGGTTTTAGGAAATTTATTAGGCGAAGGCGATCCTGTATTTGCTGCCAAAGTGCCTGTTAAATTGAACCCAAACAAAGTCATGTTTGGCGGTTTACAAAAAACAACAGAGCAAGAAATAGAAATCATTCAAAGATTAGGAATGCGTCATGCCAGCCCTGCTGATTTAGCCCATGACAGTTCAGCAATCTTAGGTTGGATCAAAGAAGAGAAAATCACGAAGCTATTTATTCATATTGATCTTGATGTCTTGGATGCAAGTTTATTTAGATCATTGTTATTCGCAGACCCTACCAAAGATCCCAGTGCTTTTTATCATTTTCCTCAGGGTGAAATGAATTTGTCGCAATTAGCGAGAGTTGTGCAAGATACGACTTTGGTCACGAATATTGTTGGATTAGGGATAACAGAGCATATGCCGTGGGACGCAATCCATTTACAAAATATGTTAAAGGATTTCCCTTTGTTAAGTGATTGATATTCTAGGATCAAAATCGTTGAGAAAATTAGCGATAAGTTATGACTAATTTTCTCAACAAAATTAATGCGATATTACTTGATAAGAAAAATAATTATATGAATATATATAGTTTCATGATTAATATATCATCAAATTATAATCACTTAATGTTATTTCCTCTATTGGATTATCTTTATCATTTATAAGATATGAATCTTCTTAAAAAGGGTATATTGTCTAAAGTAGAAATATAGAAAAAATCCATTTTCTTGATATTTTAAATCAGGATAAAGTTTCTTCAATTTTTTGATAAAACTACCAGCACTTAGTTCTTTATTCAGCTTGCCTTTGTATTCGTTCAATACTGACAACTGGCATATTTTTCCTTTTAATAAATTAGCGTGGATAATCAGACTATATAAAATATATATTTTAAGAAAAAACGGTTCTATAAATTGAGTTCTTAACTGTCCTTTATGATAATAAAAAAACCAGATGTTTTATATTCATGACAACTCATCGCCAAGTTTTACGTCCTCTATAGAATAGGTATCAATTCTCGAAGCTAATATGTTTTGTTTATTAAGCACTGATATTATAAAATCAGTTATATCAAAGTAAGTAAGATTGAAAAATGATTTCACATTCTTCTTTTTATTTGAAAGCATTGAGTTTACTTGGCTGCTGAAGTGGAACAGCATAAAGACGGTTCAGTTCTCTATCCTCTTGAACACTATCAGAAAAACGAATGAATTTTAGTAGATAATTTTTTTAGAATTCTTCGTAAAATTAAGACATTTCGTTAATCTTTTTTTGTCTATTTTATGGACATTTAAATGCTCTATTTTTCTTGTAATAAGAAAGTGAGGAATAAAATTGTCAATATCACGATCATTATAAAAAATGTTAAATAGTAAAAAAAATCTTATATTTACTTTTGGCGAATTTTGTAGAAGCATATATATATATTGATTTCATTTAATTAGAAAAAATCAAATTAATAATAACAGTTTGAAAACTTAATAGTCCCATTTGGTTTATTGATTTATCGGCTCTACAATATCGTGATTTGAGTGGAGTTTCTTCATAGGTTTCATAGTCTTGCATAAGATTACCCAAATCGCTCAAGTTCCCTTTTTTAGCAATTTTTTATACAGATCAAACACTCATTGTCCAATTTATGATTTTTCATATAAGGCGAACAAAAAGAAAATAGCATGGACAAGACCACGCTTAATTAGCCTAGTTTCAACCATCAATTCTTGCTAACTTGTCTTTGATATTGGCTCAATAGTCTTCCTTCTCCATCACTTGATATAGCTCTGCTTCAAGAATAATGAGATGAAGCATTATGTTATTTAATAAATATAGTATTTGGAAACATATTTAGAATAGAACGGTTAAAAACAGCTTCGTTTTTATAATAAGAGTTCGGATAGAATTTAACATTCATATTTAATAAAGACCCCAAAATAGCTATATGTAATCGATCAGTATTAACCACTTTAAACTCTCTTAAAAAGCTGATTAAAGAACGTGTAGAGTTTCTTGCTAAACTGATATTTGCCCAATAATCTCCATTCCAAGATAATGAAATATCATGATTATTTTCATGCTTCGAATTAAAATTAGATTCATCATCAGTTCTAAAACAGTTTACTTCTCCTTTAAGAGAAATAGGTGTTTTTTTATCTAAATATTTTCTTAAGATTAACCCAAAAGCCATATCATGCGTTAATAAAACTGATTTATTATCTATATACCCTAAACTGACTATTTTATTATATGTAATTTCCTCTCGACAGCAAATAATGAAACGATCTTGATTATTCACAAATAAGTCATCATAGCCAAGAATCGTATGGGGTAAGATTATTGTTTTATAGAATGATTTATACTGTTGATTTATAAAATTATATCCATCCATATATAATCCTTCAATCAAATTTCCTCCACCAGCATATATTAAAATATCACGCTGAGAATTATAAGTTTCTTTATCGCTCCAAAAACTAAAAAGTAATCGGTTTTTTTCAAAATAATCATAAGTGGCTGCTGCGATCACACTGTCACCAGCATTTCCAGGATTAGATTTGTATATAAAGCGATATTTATATTGCAATTCATTTAGTATCTTAGATAAAGTATCATTATAAATCATATGGCGAACTCCTGACACAAAAAAGCTATTTTATTTACCTATTCATAGTATAAACGATCTCATAAAATGTCTCTATGAAAATCACAATAAGACCAATATTAGATAAAAGTAATGTAAGTCATGAACAAAACCTTAATAATTACCCCTAATATAGATGATTCCATTCACAATGGCGACATTGGAACTGCGTTTACCTCGTTGTCACACATGCTTGTCTCAGCAGAGCATTTAATCGATATATTATATGTAACACCAGCTTCAGAAATGGATAATAAACCAATTGAATATTGGGGGGAAATTTATAAAAAAAATAATATTAATTTTATTCCGCTTGATTTGCCAAATGATATAAATTTTATAAGTCCACACTTTAGAAATATTAGTTATCTTGTCTATCTTTGGTTAAAGAAAAATAATAATTATCAAACTATTATCAGCTGTGAACGGCAGGCTCAACTTTACTATAGCTTACTGGCTAAAAAACATGGATTAAACTTTCTTAATACGAGCTTCGTTATTAATACACAAGGTTCAACGTTATGGACTAATGAAGGGAATTATCAGCTTCCGTCTGAGAGAGATCATATTGAACTCTACTTCATGGAACAAAAAGTTGTAGAGATGGCAGATGAAGTCATTAGCTCTTCACAATATTTACTTAATTGGATGACTAATAGAAAGTGGAAGCTTCCCAAAAAAAGCCAAGTCATCTTAAACTGTGAACCGTTTTTACCAGAAAAACCCAATGTACCGGAAAATAAACTTAGCAAAGAATCCTATTTGCAATCAAAAAAAGATTTACAGGAAAATAATACTAAAAAAGTTGAAATTGTTTTCTTTGGTCATTTAGAAACCGCAAAAGGCTTGGATATTTTCTTAAAATCATTAGAATTACTGACTTTGGAACAACTTGAAGCAATTTCTAGAATTACTTTCCTTGGAAAAAATGTTGGCATCCAAGGTGTTGACTCTGTTTCTTATATCAATGATAAAATCAAACATATACAAACCCAAATTTCTGAAAACATTAATCCCACACAGCTCAAGCAATTTCTATTGAACGAAAAGAAAAGGAGTACCACACAAAGAGCAGATAAAATTAAGAACTCAACCGGATCGAAAGTTCTTAAACTTGATTTAACAAAAAAAATCAACATTCTCAATACCTACAATCGAATACAAGCATATGACTATATCCAAAAGAAGAATGTACTTGTGGTTATCCCTTCTTTAGTTGAAAACTCTCCTTACACAATTTACGAGTGCTTATTGCATAAAATTAATTTTATTGCTGCTGATGTTGGTGGGATTCCTGAATTAATAAAACAAGATCAACGTGAAAACATCTTATTTAAAACAACGCCTGTAGAACTCTATAAAAAGCTTTCTTATAGATTAATATCCTTACGGGTTAAATCGGAACTGGTTCAGGATTTAAACGCAATTCATCAAACTTGGCTAAAGGAATTAAATAAACCAGTTACTGCTTTACCTTCACTAAATATGCCTACACAAACCCCAAAAGTAAGTGTTTGTTTAACCCATTACAACCGTCCTAAATTATTAAAACAAGCCATCACATCTTTGCAAAATCAAACTTATGAAAATTTCGAAGTTATTCTGGTTGATGATGGTAGTAGAGGTAAAGAAACACACCAGTATTTAGACTCAATTCAACCTTATTTTAACAAAAAAGGCTGGAAAATAATCAAAAGCACCAATAATTATCTTGGTGCAGCGCGTAACCTTGCTGCACGACATGCTCAGGGTGAATATTTACTATTTATGGATGATGATAATGTTGCTAAACCTCATGAAATAACCACTTTTGTGCGAGCAGCTTTGAATTCTAAATGCGATATCCTCACGACACCAAGTGAAATTTTTTACTCAACGCAATATCCATCTGATCTAGAAGAGACGACAACATATTGGCTACCGATGGGTGGGGATCTGAATACAGGAAGTATTCTAAACTGTTTTGGAGATGCAAATGCATTCATTAAAAAACAAGTATTTGATGATCTAGAAGGATTTACTGAAGATTATGGTGTTGGACATGAGGACTGGGAATTCTTTGCCAAAGCAGTATCCAAAGGATATCATTTAGAAGTTGTTCCAGAATCTTTATTTTATTATCGTGTATTAAGTACTGGAATGTTCTTAAGTGGAGATAACTCAAAAAACCTTTTTCGTAGTTACCGCCCCTTTATTGATCCAGATGGAAAAACGTCCTATGTATTGGGACTAGTACCAGCCTTATACGACAAAATTGTTTATTTGGAAAATGAATTAAACCGCTGTAAGCCCCAGTCTCAATACAATGAAATTTATGCTATTAAACGGCAATTAAATAATTTATTTTCACAACAAAAAGAAGGTTGGGCTAATGATCGCTTTAATATATTAAATGAAAAAATCGATACCCTCTTATCTGAACGCAAAGAGAGCGTAACTATTGATAGCCTAAACATGCTGAATGAAAAAATCGAAGCTCTGACATCGCAACAAAGAGAGGGTTGGGCTAATGACCGTTTCAATGTACTGAATGAAAAAATCGAAGCTCTAACGTCCCAACAAAGAGAGGGTTGGGCTAATGACCGTTTCAATGTGCTGAATGAAAAAATCGAAGCTCTGACATCCCAACAAAGAGCCAATTGTGCCGAGGAAAAATTTAAAGCCCTCGATAGTAAACTTAATAGTATCTTGGAAACTATTGAACAGAATAGTAAACAAAATTTACTTAAAAAGTATTTAAAGAAATAAAATTGTTATCGTATTTGGTTAATAGTAATACAACTATTAACCATTTAAATCATTTTAGATGTGAAACAAAATATTATGGGATAATTTTGGACATAAAATATCCCGTAACTTGGTTATTATCGGTCAGTTCTGGATGGAATGAGCATACCAAAATATTGCCTTGCTCTGCCATGACAATTTTATCCTCGTAAGTCGCCAAAGTTTTTACCCCTTGCCCAACAGAGTCAATAAAAGGCGCACGAATAAAAACAGATGGAATAGCTTTGCCAACGTTCTCGATATCTAAATCAACCTCGAAGCTATCGACCTGACGACCAAAACCATTGCGTGTTACGGCAATATCAATCAGGTTTAGTGGTTTCAATTTCTCTCCACCATCGGTAATGCCAGAACCACACAGGATTAATCCTGCGCACGTTCCAAATACTGGATTGGTTTTTGCAAATTCTTGGATTGCTTCATATAAATTGACTTGTTGGATCAAACGACTGATCGCTGTTGATTCACCACCAGGAATAATTAGCCCTTGAACCTGTGCCAAATCAGCTGGAGTTTTAACGGCAATGCCTTGTCCACCCAGTTGATTGATCTGACTGATATGTTCACTGACCGCCCCTTGCAGGGCTAAAACTCCAACTTTCTTTTTCATTTTATTGGCTTCTATCTTGCATACGGTCTGAACCGCTTAGGTTCTTCATTTCAATTCCCCTCATAGGCTCACCTAAACCTTTTGAAAGTTCTACGATCATTTTATAATCTTCGAAATGCGTTGTTGCTTGAACGATTGCACGAGCGAATTTCTCTGGGCTGTTAGATTTAAAAATACCTGAACCAACAAACACACCATCCGCACCCAAAGACATCATTAATGCTGCATCTGCTGGAGTTGCAATCCCACCTGCTGCAAAATTCACAACTGGAAGTTTACCTAAATCTTTGATTTGTTTTAAGAGTTCATAAGGCGCCCCCATATCTCTGGCAACAACCATTAATTCATCATCAGAGGTCGCAACAACGTCTCTGACTTGAGCTTGTACCATACGCATGTGACGAACGGCTTCAACAATATTTCCTGTGCCTGGTTCACCTTTGGTACGAAGCATAGAAGCACCTTCACCAATACGACGGAGTGCTTCGCCAAGATCACGACAACCACAAACAAATGGCACTGTATATTGGCTTTTTAATAAATGAAATTCATCATCTGCTGGGGTTAAGACTTCACTTTCGTCAATATAATCAACGCCCATTGCTTCTAAAATACGTGCTTCGGCAATATGACCAATACGAGCCTTTGCCATCACAGGAATGGTTACTGCTTTCATGACTTGTTCAACAATAGTTGGATCAGCCATACGAGCCACTCCACCGGCAGCACGAATATCAGAAGGAACACGTTCCAATGCCATAACCGCAACTGCGCCTGCTGCTTCAGCAATTTTTGCTTGTTCAGCATTCACAACATCCATAATCACGCCGCCTTTTTGCATTTGAGCCATGCCGCGTTTTACGGTATCAGAACCAATCTTTTTATTCATTTTTCTCTCCAATAATAGAATTGACCCTATCATGCAGAAAAAAGAGAGAAATGACAACAACCAATTGGATTGTTTTTTACCCATCCAATTTGGTGTATTTACATTAATCAATAATCAACCCGTTATCTTCAATCTGATCTAGTTTAAACTTTAACAACTCTTTTTGAACGGTTTCTTGTAACCTATCCAATGACATTAATGAATGTATAGATTTTTCCCATCCCTGTTCGCTAGAAAAACGAATTTTTGCAGCATCAGGCCATTGTTGAATAATAGATTTATATTTATTAATTCTCTGCTCAATAGCCTGCCTATCATATTGACACCAAAATAAGAGCAATATATTTTCTGTCATTACATGAATTGAATACCCTTTATCTATAGTAATAAAATGTTGATAATATTGGTCTAATGCTTGGCAATAAAGTTCTCTTACAAAAGCCAACGGCACTTGTTTCTTAAACGCTGAAACAAGCTTTTCAAATTCAGAGGCGTGTCTTAAAACACTTATTGACTCATTGGCTCCTTTTTTCCCTTTTAAACAAATAAGAGAACTAAGCCCAATAGTAGGAGCAACAGTCATCAAAGAATGTGTATGAAAAACAGGAACATAATGTTCTCCAGCATAAACTGGTTGTAAATAAACCCCTATTAAAATAGGACCGTTTCTTTTAATAAGATGTAATGTTTTGTAATTTTGATAATTCTTTAACACACTCTTCCAATCGGATGTGATTATCTTTTTTTCTGAAGCCGTTAATCTTTTTAAAAATGCCATAAAATTATTCCTACCTAGAAAATATAGCTAATCCTCTATATCCCAAAAACTATTTTTTTTTGAATATTCTATTTGGAACACTTTTAAAGTATCATCAAAATCTTATGATTATTGAGTATATTCACCTTAATATAGATAATTACTAAAAAATCTATTTTTTTCTGCAAATACCACTTGTTATATAAATGTTTATAACTTCATATTTATATAAAAAAATATGCGAAAAATCATTAATTTACATATTGTTTTGATGATTTAATTTAAACTGAATTTTACCAATGCTATAAGTCATTTTATAGTCGATCTAAATCAATAAATGAACTTACTCAGTCACAATGAAATATTCAGGACTCTATTTATAAAAATTAAAATGAACAATTAAAGAAATATATTTTAATGAGTAAATAATATAATATTAATCACTTACCAAAACATATTTTAAAATGAATAAATGTTATGTAAGCTATTTTGATATAAAATTATTATTAAAATGCTATGAAATTATTATTAGCCTAATAACATTCAAGAATTTCTTATATTTTAGATATTATCAACTTAGTGTTAGGAAAAGCTGAGACTATCAGTTTTTCTGCTTGAGTTTACTATGGCTTCTAGTGACATGTCTTTGCCACCTCCTACTCTCGAATACAATTTGGTTTATTTATATCATTGCAAAACTGAACTATTGTTTCATAATCGAACGAAACATTGTCTTCACATGTGCTAATTAATCATTATAAACACTGGTACAAATCACCATGAAGCCAGCAGAACAGGATTCATAAGACTGTTATCATACGGATAAAATTTTGTAGACAAATAGATTGTTACTGAAACTCTGATAATAATCTCTATATTTTATTAAATTTTTAGCATATATTTTAAACATTTCAAAATATATACAATTCTATTGTTTTTCCTAATTCTCTACGACACCTATTGACTGAGAGTATACTCTCAATTCTAGGATGGTAACAGAATCTAGTTTTTACCATTCAAAAGGATCGTCAATGATGGCGCGATATTCACTCAGAAACTTACTTTTTATCAGTCTATTCAGCATATTGTGCCTCTATCCTTTTTTATCCGTCAAAGGTGCAGACATGTCCAATCAAGCCAATAATTTTTATCAAAGCCATGAAGTCACTAGCCAAAAAGTGACTTTTCAAAATCAATATCATATGAATGTTGTTGGTAATTTATTCTTACCTAAAAACCTTGATAAAACCATCAAACA
Source organism: Commensalibacter communis (assembly GCF_947179015.1). Lineage (GTDB taxonomy): Bacteria > Pseudomonadota > Alphaproteobacteria > Acetobacterales > Acetobacteraceae > Commensalibacter > Commensalibacter communis. The sequence continues at coordinate 23,116 of NZ_CAMXCM010000003.1, read as the reverse complement.
TCCGGCCATTATTGTTGGACACCCAATGGGTGCGGTCAAAGAACAAAGTGCCAATTTATATGCGATAAAAATGGCAGAACAAGGATTCGTAACTTTATCCTTAGACCTTTCTTTTTGGGGGGAAAGTGCTGGTACACCACGCAATGCTGTGTCCCCAGATATTTATGCCGAAGATTTCAGTGCCGCCGTTGATTTCCTTGGTAATGAATCTTTTGTAAATAAAGATAAAATCGGCGTTATAGGGATTTGTGGCAGCGGTAGTTTTGCGATCAGTGCAGCTAAAATTGATCCTCGCTTAAAAGCTATTGCAACCGTCAGCATGTATGATATGGGGGCTGCTAATCGTCACGGATTAAACCATTCTTTGACTTTGGAGCAAAGAAAGCAAATATTACAACGGACTGCTGACCAACGTTATGTTGAGTTTCAGGGCGGGAAAACTGAATATACCAGTGGAACGCCTGAAAAAATCAATGAGCATTCTAATCCGATTGAAAAGGAATTCTATGATTTTTACAGAACCCCAAGAGGTGAGTTTATTCCCAAAGGTCAGGATCCAGCAACTAATACGCACCCTACCCTGACCAGCAATATCAAATTTATGAATTTCTATCCATTTAATGATATTGAAACCATTTCCCCTCGCCCTCTTTTGTTCATTACTGGCGATCATGCTCATTCGAAAGAATTCAGTGAAGATGCCTATAAAAAAGCTGCAGAACCAAAAGAACTTTATATCGTTCCTGATGCTGGGCATGTGGATTTATATGATCGTGTTGGGTTAATTCCTTTTCAAAAATTAACCGATTTTTTCAATCATTATTTGAAATAGAATAAATAATATTACACAGCATCTTAAGAAGATATGATGTTGTGTAAATTCAAGTTACTCTTGAATACCTAATTGCTTTAACGCTTCTGCTTTGCGCTCTTGTTGTTTTCTTTTTTCTTCATCTTGACGTTGTTGCTCTGCTTGTTCTTTTTTTCGACGATCATCAGCTAAAATCCGGTTTTTTTCATCATCCTCTTTGTAAATCTCTATACTGGCAAAAAATTTAGGATAATCCGAACTACTCTTCACTTTATCCGCAGCAATAACCTCAGTAATAAAATTAACATGAATTTTGGGATCTTTTGAGGATGTAAAATAGTATTTCTTGGCAATACCGGCACCACCACCACGTCCATGTTTACCATATTGATATTGAATATCCTCTTTTTGTACGAATACTAAATGCAAAGCATGTTCATATATTTTCTTATTCCATAAAATTTTTACCGTATTGTAACCAATTTGATCGTTATAACCATCATGTGTTGTTGGATATTTACCATCATCAAAAAATGTAATTAGAGCATGATTCCATTTTTCTTTTCCTATTCGTTCTTTAATAAATGAATCATATGATATATCTAAATTAAGTGATCCTTTTTTATAACGAACAGAACGAATTTCTAATTTTTCACCTGAATGATTAACTATTAGATCATCACGACTATCCAAAGGAATAATATCTTCAAAAAAACTTTCTTTTCCAACTAAACGGCTAGAAACAATTTCTGAACCCCGATTGATTATTAAAATCAGATTTTTCTCATCTTTTGGTGACAATATGTTAGTCTTGTAAAACTGTGCTTCTTCAGGGTAAGCTATAGGATAAAATACGTCACGCACCATATCGAAAATCAAGTCACCACAGAAATAGAGAACCGCACCAACAATAATAAAATTTAGTATAATTGATGTTCTTTTATCGGGTTGATAAGTCACCAAATTTCCAGTCATTTGAAAAATGTTATAACTTTAATTAAAGAGATTCATTTTACCTATACTATTTTTATATGATAGACAAATACCATGTGGCATCTTCCTGTATCTTCCACCCACCCCTTATATAAACAAGTCATTGATTTAATCGAACAAGCGATTGTAAATGGGCAATTATCGCCAGGGGAACAATTGCCTTCTGAACGAAAAATGAGTGTGTTATTACAAGTTAATCGTTCAACGATCATTCATGCCTTGAATGAATTAACCGATCGAGGCGTGATTATTCGTAAGATTGGAAGTGGCTCTTTTGTTAATCCAGATAAATGGGGTTTACAAACACATCCTTTAATGAATTGGCAACCTTTAAAGTCGGCTTATACACAATTTCCCAAAGATGATTATGTTTTACAAGTTCAACATTTGCGCAAAGAATGCATCGAACAACAAAAATCAATCCAAGATATGGCAACGGGGGATCTTTCACCAAATTTACTGCCTGATTTGAACTTAACAAATTTACCCATCAAAGACCTTTTGTCGTTGGAACAAGATGATGAGACAGCGCAGCTTGGGCTTTATTCTTTTCGTCAAGCAGTGCAAAACCATATGCACAAACGATTGGGATTAAAAGTTGATTTATCTGAAATATTAATCACTACTGGCACACAACAAGCATTATTTTTGATCTCTCAAACCCTATTAAAGCCTGGAGATCGCATTGGTGTAGAGGCTCCCTCTTCTTTTTATCGCCTACCAATCTTTCAAGCTGCTGGGTTGCGAATTTGTGCGTTGCCTATGGATGAAAATGGCGTAACTTTACAAGGCTTAAAAGCGTTGGTTCAAAAACATCCAATTAAAATGGTGTTTTTAAATCCTTTGTTCCAAAATCCCACGGGGTCTTGTATGGATCAAAAACGGAAGCAACAAATACTAGAATATTGTCATCACTATCAGATCCCACTAATCGAAGATGATGCGTGTAGCATGTTGTCTTTTTCATCGAATGTGAATATCACGCCTATCAAGGCTTTTGACACGCATCAACAGGTTATTTATATGGGGTCTTTGTCAAAATATATGGGCAAGAATATTCGTGCAGGTTGGGTCATTGCCCCGAAATCCATTATTGCTCAACTGGCACATATTCGCCAGCAAATTGATGGTGGATTAAGTGTTTTGCCTCAATTGTTAGCCGAGCATTATTTACGACATCAACAGGATCAACATTGTAGCCATTTACAACAACAACTTGCTTTAAAAGCAAAGCTATTATGTGAGTGGTTGCAAACCAATCATCATAATGATCTATCCTTTACCCCACCGCAAGGCGGATTATATTGTTATGCAAAGTTTCATGAGGATAAACTTAAAAAAATACCAAAGATTTTGCAAAGCTGGTTAACTCAAAAAATCACCATCGCCAAAGGTGAAGAATTCGGTGGAAAAGCTGGGGAAATTCGGTTTAATTTCTCACAGTTTTAAGGATGATATAATCGAATCCTATGCTAAGGGCATATCTGATTTCTTAATAGTTGGAATTTTAATATCATTATTCGCCATTCCTTTTTCTCGCATTTTATCAATCCAGCATTTCTTTAGATTCAATTCAGCTCTTGGATCTGCTTTTGGACCTAGATATATTCTCTCTAAATAGTTTTGAGATTGCCCATCTTGTGAATATTGATCGGCAAGATTTGTTCCATATTCAACGTAAACTCTATCTCCACCCTTTTTTATGACATCGTCCAAAATAGATGTCACATATAAAATACGACATTCAGCCTCCTCTTCAAAAGCAGCATGTTTGGTTAAATAAATGATAGGAAGTAAAACTGTCGCTATTGCTTTGTAAATTTCATCTGGATTAGAAATTTTCTCTTCTTCCATTACGTTCTTAATTTGTTCAACCTTATCTTTTATTTGAACAAACAATTCTTTAATATCAGTTGTTATCTGGTTGATTGTTTGAATATACTCGTTCCAAATTGTGTCAGGTTTTTTGATTGTATCATCAAAATAAAATGAGAGTTCACTACGATGCGCTATACTAATGTAATCTGTTTCTGGATTCATATAAATACAACGAAATAGTTGTAATTTTTTACGAGTGCTTTGCTTTTTAAGGTCATTATTTGACAATGCATTATTTTCTTTTTCCTTTGTGATAAAATTATTAGCCGTTGAGGATGCACTATCGGCTAGTAAGCTCATATTACTAAAAGAACTCCTCTGTGGATCAAAAGCAGAATCAAAAAACTGATGATTCATCACTAAGCAAAGCCCAGAACCATCTTTTCCATCTTGTTTCCCATATAATCTAAATTGATTTAATGAATTTTCGTTAAAAGTAAAACTGGTTAAAAAAGCCATGCTATTGTCATTGTAATCAAGCGGTATTTTCCATTCATTAAGAAGAATTTTCCCTTCGGTTGGATCATTCATATAATTTGCAATACCTAAGTGAAAGCTACCATTTTGGATAATTTTCTCTGCAACCTCAACTCTAGTATAGTGAGCAAAACAATTTTCTTTATCTTTAAAATCTTTAAAATTAATATGTAACTTTTGTTGAATATCTATCGTATATTTACAAAGATAATCAAATAGAATAAATATTTTTTCTATATTCTTTTTATTAAGGTGTAATCGATTATTTTTCAGGCAGATAACAATTTTTTGTTTAATATAAACACCTAAACCATTAATATAAGTATCACTTTGAAATAAGTTCTGGCACTCTAAAAAATTATCCCAATAAACAATTGTAAGATTTATATCTTGCGAAGATAGAGCTAGCTCGTACTGAGCATTAGCATATACTACTTCATGATCTTCTCGATTAACATTGCTCCAATGAATACGTGCTTGTTTAATATCCTCTTTATCTAAAAATAACTGACCTAAACCATATTGTGCTTGGGCATATATTTTCTTATCAACTTCAGGACCAATTTTCTGAAAATACTCAATTACCTTTTCTCTTTTTTTTTCAATCCAAAAAGAATACCCTAATGCATATTGCGCTTGCATATATGTTTTTTTATCATCTTCCAAACAAACATTATTCCAATATTCACGTGCTTTTTGCATATCCCCATTTCGAGAATAAAAACTACCTAAGTTATATTGTGCATAAGCATAAGCAGTTGCATTTCCCTTTTTAAAGACGTTTTTCCAATGAACACAAGCCTGTTCTAAATTTCCTTCTATAGAATAAAAACTACCTAAATTATATTGAGCTTTAGTATATATTTTCGCGTCATCTTCAGGGTTAATCCTTTTCAAATAAAGACTAGCTTGTTCTAGATCATTTTCTCCACTGTAAGAATTCGCTAGATTAAATTGCGCTTGGGCATAGATACGTTTATCAATACGTTCAATGTTGTTCCAATAAACACGCGCTTGTTTTATATTGTTCTCTTTTAAAAACGAATTTCCTAAATTATATTGAGCTCTAACATATGCTTCTTTATTATCCTCTGGATTAACATTGCCCCAATAAATACGTGCTTGCCCTACATCTTCTTTATCATCAAATAGCTTACCTAAAGCAACTTGTGCATCTGCATAAATTTTTACATCATCTTCTTTAAGAACTTGATTTAAATAAACTTCAGCATTCTGCATGTCTCCTTTTTCAAGAGAAACAATCCCCAGATTTAATCGAGCCGTAGCATATGCTTCTACACTATCTTCTCGAGGCACATTCTGCCAATACTTACAAGCTTGCTTTATATCCCCTTTCTCTGAAAATAGTGGACCGAGAGTAACTTGGGCAGCCATATAAAACTTTAAGCCATCTTGTTCTAGAACTTGATTTAAATAAACTTCAGCACTCTGTGTGTCTCCCATTTCAAGAAACGCAATCCCCAGATTTAATCTTGCATTCGCATATGCTTCTATACTGTCTTCTCTATGAACATTTTGCCAATATATACAAGCTTGTTCTAAATCTCCTCTTCCATACCAAGAATTCCCAATATTTAATTGCTTCAAAGCATAACCGCTTGTATTATCTTGATCGTTCATAGAGCTCACTTTATCCTTTACAAAATTTAAAATGCATACTGCATGCTGGATATGCTATAAATTTAAAAAAGATTTAAATAATCGAAATAATTTATAACTTCATATTCAATCATAAACTATTCCAACAACAATGCCGTTGCATACATTCCCACAGCAAAAAATGTATGTGCGACCAGCCCAAGAACACGGACAGTCCAGGCATTGGGTAACTTAGACGCTGCAAAGCCAAGTCCTAGGCCTGGTTGAAGGATAAACCAGCCTGCGCCCAATGTGATAATCCCCCAAATCCATACTGGAAGGAAAGTTGGATTGGCAAACCATTCATGGCCGCCATAAAGCGCGAAAATAACGCCATAGATAATCCCTACCGCATAATGAAAAATCCAACCTAATGCCAGTTCATGTTGATAAGGCGTTAACTCATCAATCGTATCATTGAATAATTTACCGTCTTTTAGATTCCAAACCCATCGCCCTATGGGTGCCCAGTTGGCTCTGGACTGTCCTGGTAAAGACCCAAATATCACATCCCAAATATCCAAGACAATGGTCGCACCAATTCCAATTATAATGCCGTCTATTATTAAGCTCATCATATATTTCACTCATTAACAAATTGTTTTAATTTTCAGAAAACTATATCGTCATCTTGTTAAAAATAGATATAAAAAAAGAGTGAATATCACATGAACATTATTATCATGATCGCTTTAATCGTCATCATTGTTTTATTGATACGATATAAAGGGCAATTAGATACAATTAAGTATCTAAAAATAAAGCATAAAGATAAAACAGTAAAAGCAACCAAACAAGCCTTAACCAGCTCCAGAAATAGTTTTAAAAGAGAATTGGGCGAACTCTTTTGCCCTTTCCAAAAGGGATTTCCCTATAAAGCGCGAGACTGCATATTCATTGGAAATCCTATCGACTATATTATATTTAATAATTTAGAGGCATATCGTGCAGGTCAAAAGGAAATTGACGAGATAGAAATCGTTTTCTTTGAAGTCAAAGCAACCTATTCGGCAAATCTGTCTAAGGTGCAAACTGCAATAGAGCATACTGCCTTGGCTAAAAAAGTTCAATTTCAACTTTATTCAGATTCAAATCATTCCCGCGATCGTTTTACAAAAGAACAAAGTGAACATTTCTGCCCTTTTCAAAGCGATTTTCCTTATAATCCACGGGATTGTCGTTTTGTGGGCAATTCTATTGACTATATTGTGTTCAATAATCTACAAGCCTATCGTGACGGTCAAAAAAGCGTAGATGATATAGAAATTATTCTTGTTGGTATTAAACCAAATAACTCACCTGATTTATCCAAAGTCCAAAATGCTATTCAGCACGCTATTGCCAACAAAAGAATCAGATTTAAAGTCTATAAATATGACGATAACATTGTAAGTAAAGCCAAAGCAACATTGATTGATAAATACTACAATTATTTATAAGGTAACCATTAATTTTGACTGTCCATACAAACTAAATATCGTTTTAAATAAATCGTTATATAAAAATAATGAATTGTTTATATTCCTATAAAATTATATACACAGTTGCAACAATAAGTTTATATAAATAAAAGGAATATTACAAAATATGTTGAGTATAATTATTATTATTTTATTGATATCAATTATTATTTTAATACAAAAGAAAGCTCAAATTGCTAACAATGTATCAGAGATCCAACGAGATTATGAACAAAAAATATATGAATTAAAAATAGCATATGATAATGAACTTAAAATCAAAACTAAACAAGCACTTGATCGATCTCGATATACACTCAAAGGTAATATCAGCGAAATATTTTGCCCCTTTCACAAAGGGTTTCCATATATGGCTGCTGATTGTACATTTGTAGGAAAGCCCATTGATTTTATTATCTTTAATAATTTAGAAGCATATCGTGAAGGTCAAAAAACAATTGATGATATAGAAATCATTTTTGTTGAAGTCAAATCGAACCATCAAGCATCCCTATCCAAAGTGCAAGATGCCATCCAAAAGGCAGTTCAAAAAGGCAAAGTCAAGTTTGAAACCTATAAATATGATGAGCTTACAATTCAACAAAGCAAAATAGCAGTCAATCAGATTGAAACAAATATAGATGTTGTTAAGCCACTAGACTTGTCCGAGTTAGATAAAAAATATGATAAAAGTGAAGCAACATCAGAAATAATGGCAAGAAGAAGAGAATATCCTCGACATTCTAAAACTTGGTCAAAAGAGGAAGAGAACATGATGATAAACAAAATTACCGAAGGTTTTAACTTAAATAATTTATCTATTTTGTTTGGACGATCTTGCACCGCATTAACCATTAAATTAAATGCCTTAGGGGTCGATATACAAGATATATAAGCAATTATCCGTATAACTCCACCGCCATTGCTTGATCTATAAAAGATTGAATATAAGACAACTCTTGATCCTTTTTACGTATTCCCACATGAATATGCTTGGATATGCCATGTTTCCCTAAACGAACGGGTGCAATCTTGAATTGCTTCATATTTTCTTTGACCAACCACAAAGGCAAAGCTGTTACACCACGATGGCTTTCAACCATTTGCAAGATAATATCGGTTGTCTCAATCGTTTTATGTTGATGCGGCACTATTCCCGCAGGAATCAGAAATTGGCTGTAAATATCTAAACGATCGGCTGGCACAGGATATGTAATTAAGATTTCGTTCAATAAATCCGTAGGTTGAATATATTTCTTATCCTTTAAAGGATGATTTTTACCGACAACTAAAATCTGTTCATAATCAAAAACAGGCTGGAACAATAAATCCTCTTTAAAAATAGGATCAGGCGTTACTAACAAATCTATTTCATAATTTTCCAGCGCATCCAACCCACCAAATTTAAATTTTTGCTTTACATCAATATCGATATTTGGCCATGCTTCTAAATAAGGGGAAACGACCTTTAACAACCATTGATAACAAGGATAACATTCCAATCCAATTCGTAAATTGCCCGCTTTACCCTCGGCATATTGCTGGATCATCATTTCCGCATGATTAAGCTGTGGCAAAATACGACTGGATAACGATAATAAATACAGCCCTGCTTGAGTTAACCGCAAATATCGACCATCCCTGACCCACAATGCCACACCCAATTGTTGTTCTAGTTTTTTTATCGTATGGCTTAATGCAGATTGGCTGAGGCATAATGTTTCAGCAGCTTTGGTCAAAGATTTTTGTTTATCGAGCTCTTGAATAATTTCTAAATGAATAATTTCCAGCATATTTTTATCCCTGTTGATTATCACGAACCATACTATGAATATAATGCATAGTTCAATGAATTAATATCATTTTTATTTCTAGTTTACCTTGCCTATCATGCCTGTAATTCACGTTATACAGGAAAATAAACTCATGGTGACCACACATAATCTTGGCTTCCCGCGGATCGGTGTTAAAAGAGAACTCAAATTCGCTTTGGAAGCCTATTGGAATGGTTCTGAACCTCAAGAAGCCCTCATCAAAACAGGTAAAGCATTAAGACAAACCCACTGGCAGCATCAAAATCATTTAAATCATATCCCAGTAGGTGATTTTTCTTTTTACGACCATATTCTGGATGCCAGCTTTTTATTAGGAAATATCCCAACCCGTTCAGTTAAACAAAATGATACAATCTTAGATCAATATTTCCGCGTTGCCAGAGGGCGTTCTGTCAATGATATTACAGACGATAATCATAGTTTTGCAGGGGAAATGACAAAATGGTTTGATACGAATTATCATTATATTGTCCCTGAATTTACCAACGACACAAAATTTTCGCTAAATCCAGAACATTTATTACAACAAATTAAAGAGGCCCAACAGATTAACCCTCATGTTAAACCTGTTCTGATTGGACCTGTCAGTTATTTATATATTGGCAAAACCTATGGTAATCGCGATAAAATTAGCCTCTTGCCTCAACTAATCGAAATCTATCAACAACTTTTAAAAACGCTTGCTGAACATGATGTGCAATGGATACAACTCGACGAGCCGATCTTAGTCACTGAACTCTCTGAGGCTTGGAAAAACGCGTTTGTTTCGACCTATCAAGTGTTAAATACGCCCAACATCAATATCCTAATCGCCACTTATTTTGGACAGTTAAAAGAGAACCTTCCTTTATTGGCATCTCTATCTGTACAAGCCGTTCATTTAGATACCATCAATGGCTTTGACGAAATTAACCCCCTCATTAACGCCATTACAGATAATAAAATAATCTCTTTGGGGGTTATTAATGGACGTAATATTTGGAAAAGTGATTTAAATGCTATTTTACAATGGCTGGAACCCATTTCTCTACAATTAGGCGATCGTTTATGGATTGCGCCTTCTTGTTCTTTGCTACACGTCCCTGTTGATTTAAACAATGAACAAAAATTAGATTCAGAACTCCAATCTTGGATGGCGTTTGCATTACAAAAACTAGAGGAAATCAATATTCTTGCCACCGCCTTAAATCAAGGAAAAGCCTCTGTCCAACAAGCCCTAGATGACAATCAATCTGCAATCAATAGTCGTAAAAATTCTGATCGCACTCATAATCCAGCCGTGCGTCATGTTCGCTCTTTAATTACCCCAGAATTAGGACAACGCAAAAGCAATTATGCTGAACGATTTAAAAAACAACAAGCCATTTTAAATCTTCCACACTTTCCGACCACCACCATTGGATCTTTTCCTCAAACTGCTGATATTCGTAAAGCTAGAAATCAGTTCAAAAAAGGATTGATTGACTTCAAAACCTATGAAGCAGCAATGCACAAAGAAATTGCCTTTTGTATTGAACAACAAACCAAATTAGAGCTTGATGTCTTTGTTCATGGCGAAGCAGAACGCAATGACATGGTTGAATATTTCGGCGAGCAACTGAACGGATATGCCATCAGCCAACATGGTTGGGTGCAATCATATGGATCACGCTGTGTCAAACCTCCTATTTTATACGGAGACATTTCCCGTCCAATTCCAATGACCGTCGAATGGATTAAATACGCACAATCCCTGACCAATAAACCCGTCAAAGGAATGCTGACTGGCCCCGTTACCATCTTGAATTGGTCTTTCGTCAGAGACGATCAACCCAGATCAGAAAGTTGCTATCAACTCGCCATGGCGATCAGAGCTGAAGTCTTGGATCTTGAAAAAGCGGGTGTTCAAATCATTCAAATTGATGAAGCTGCATTACGTGAAGGTCTGCCTTTACGTCGTTCACAATGGAATGAGTATCTGAATTGGGCGATTGACTCTTTTCGTGTTACGGCCAATGGTGTGCAAGATGAAACACAAATTCATACGCATATGTGTTACTCTGAGTTCAATGATATTATTGCCGCAATTGCATCTATGGATGCGGATGTGATTACCATTGAAACCTCTCGTTCTAATATGGAGCTACTGGAAGTCTTTGAACAATTTAAATATCCAAACAGCATTGGCCCAGGCGTCTATGATATTCATTCCCCCAATATTCCTTCAACCGAGCAAATCATTCAATTAATGGACAAGGCCAAACAATTAATCCCTGTGCAACATTTATGGATTAATCCAGACTGTGGGTTGAAGACACGTCAGTGGAAAGAGGTCATTCCTGCCCTTGAACATATGGTAAGTGCAGCGAAACATCTACGAAAAAACACCATTAATGACCAATTTTATGCATCGATTACGACACATTAATCGTTAAATTATTCTATGGTTTCTATTTCTTTGCTTTTTCGTATAAAAGCAAAGAAATAGTATATTAAAACTAAAATTTGAGTCCCTATCAATGATTGATTTTAAGAAGAAAATAGTTTGGGTATGTTAAATAATAAAATAGAGCAATCTTCTCAACCGATATCACAACGCTTAAAATCTGTTGATATGTTACGAGGGATCGTTATTCTCATCATGATTATCGATCATGTCAGAGAGACTTTTTTCTTGCATTTGCAAGTCTCTGACCCGATGGATGTTTCGATAACGCCTCTGGATTTATATCTCAGCCGATCGCTTGCCCATATATGTGCCCCTATTTTTGTGTTTCTGACGGGTTTATCGGCTTATTTATATGGACAAAAACAACAGCATAAAAGCGATGTCAGTCGTTTTTTGCTTATTCGTGGATTGTTTCTGGTTGTATTAGAAATCACTGTGATTAATTTTGCTTGGACGTTTGAATTCCCACCCCATCGACTGTTTTTACAAGTCATTTGGGCAATTGGGTTAAGTATGATCGCTTTATCCGCACTCATCTGGCTGCCAAGAACCATATTGCTTACCCTAGCAATCATCATTATTGCTGGACATAATCTTTTGGATCATATTCATTTTTCGAATGAGTCTGCCTTATATATACCATGGGCAATCATTCATGATCGTGTTTGGGTAAATATTGGGGATATACTGACGTTTCGTACCACTTATCCTGTCTTACCGTGGATTGGTGTTATTTCCATTGGATATTATTGTGGATCATGGTTTAAATCCACTTTTCCTGCACAGCAACGCCAAAAGAATCTACAACTTAGCGCATTGTTACTCTTATCGTCTTTTATCATTATCAGAATGACAAATATTTACGGAGATCATCCATGGATTTATGGCAGCTCGACGACTGAAACCCTCATGAGTTTTTTTAATATTACTAAATACCCACCTTCTTTCTTATTTCTGTTAATCACGTTAAGTATTGGTTTCTTCTTACTGTCTTTCCTTGAACGTTTTCAACATGCTTTTATATTGAAATACGCAGCAATCTTTGGCAGCGTTCCATTATTTTTCTATATCCTCCATTTATTCGTTCTGAAATTTATGTATCTTGGCACTGTATATCAATTTGGTAAAAACAAAGGGGATTATTTTGGGTTTAATGAAGTTTGGCAATTATGGGCTTGTTGGCTTGCCTTAATTTTCTTACTATACCCATTCGTGCGTTTCTTTTCCAACTATAAAGCGACGCATAAACATATTCATTGGCTAAAATATTTATAGTGTTGAACAGAGCCAGACATGCTTAAGAGACATACAAAAAAAATATTGGTTCCTCCTTTTCTGATTTTACATTCCATTGGATGTAATTGTGCATATTGTAGCGAAACAAAAGCAGAAAAGAAACATGGTTTCTGGGCCGACAGTGTAACTTCTATTGTTAATCGCACCGTTTACGACACGAGGAAATATCCAGACGTTAAGACCTCCCCCAATTATGCAACCGAATGGGGCTATGGATTAATGGCCAGTTTTCAGTCTGGCTTTACCCCTGGCTTCGTCGGGTTCGGCATTGATGCTCAAAGCTATACAGGATTAAAATTACAAGCCAAAGGACGCACGGGGCGCATTCGATTATTACGAAAAAATGCTGATGGCAGCGTGCAAGATTTTTACAATCGCACAGGGGGTGCCGCCAAAGTAAGGCTGCATTCTACAGTTGCTAAATACGGTATAATGCGTCCCAAAACACCGATATTTAGCTCTTCTGACACAAGGTTACTACCAGAAACATCTACAGGACTATTGGTAACCAGTAACGAAGTTAAGAAACTAACCCTACAAATAGGACATTTTACTGCTAATGCCGATCGTAATGCGACCAAAAATCATAATGATCTGATCGTCAATTATTTAAACCCATCCTTTAGAAAAGGAAAATCATTTGATTTTGTGGGTGGAACTTATACTGGAATTAAAGAACTTTCTTTGACATCTTATGTCGGGCGGTATCATAATAGCTGGATGACTTATTATATAAACGGTAATTACAAACATCATTTAACGCATCATCAAATGATTATCTTGGATCTGCAATTTTATCACAGTCATAATACAGGCAAATCCTATGCGGGAAAAATTAATAATAATACGGCCAGTTTAGCTGCGACTTATCAACTCGGCGTGCATAAATTCTCTGCTGCTTATCAAAAAGTCCACGGGAATACACCCTTTGATTATGTCACCAGAGGCGCAATCTGGCTGCCCAATGCAACGCAATTATCTGATTTTAACGGCCCACATGAACAATCTTGGCAAGTCAGCTATGAGCTGGATTTATCCCTGATCGGTATTCATGGTCTTTCTATAAGCTCTGCTTTTATCAGAGGAACAGGGATTGATGGCACGAAGATGACACAAAAAAGTGCCTATTATTGGTTGGGATATGGCAAAAACGGCAAACATTGGGAGCATGAGCTGATGGCTAGATATGTCGTTCTAAAAGGCTGGGCGAAGAAGCTGAATATTACTGCCAGACACAGTATTCATCAAGCGAACAAAGCTCAATCAGAAATTAATACCAATCAATTCAGAGTAGCCGTGGAATATCCAGTTGTATGGTAAGGAACAACTGTTATTTATATTAAACAAGTTGCTCCTTAAGTTATAATCTTATTTATGCTGTTCTGGCTGTTGAATAATCACTTGACCAGTTGGGCTTACACCATATTTTTGACCAATTGTTGTCAAAATTAATGTTGCATTATAAGCATTTTGTGGCGCGGTCTGTTCGTTCGCAAAGCATTCTATGTTATATGCGATCTCTGCGGGTCCTGTTGTAACCACTTGTGGCACACCATAAAATGGGTCATTCCACACTGGTGGTCCCCAAGCGCCAGGCCCCCAAGCACCTGGTCCCCAAAATCCTGGACCGCCGCCCCAATATCCACCGCCATATCCACCACCTGCATAAGTCACTTCTCTTTGTGGTTTTTTATGAACATTACTAGAGCTATTCATAACAATAAAATATTGGTATCCATTTTGAATTGTTGTTTGAGCAGCTTTAATCAATGTAATATTTTGCGCAGCAGCATAGCTAATATTATCATTTGCAGTATAAGAAATACGAAACGTTTGCTTGTTTAAGGGATATGCACTGAAATCCCCCAGCTGATTAAAAGGTAAAGGAGTGTCCGATGCACATCCAGAAATTGCCACCACCACGGCGAGTGCTGGTAAAAAAGAAAAAAACTTCATCCTTAATCATTCCTTTACATTTAATGGAAAATTATCACTTATAAAAAAATACTAATAAATAATAAGGTATTCATATTATTTGCTGTTTTACAATATATTTATTCTTTCAATTATTTCAACAATCGCAATAAACTCTTTTGTTTTTCTTTGCCTTTAATTCTGATAGTTTATAGCTTTCGTATTATACCTACATTTTCAAACCTTTCTGATATTTTATGCCTTCTTATGTTACCTGTATCTTTAACGCAACTTATTCGAAATAAAGCATTTGAACTGGGATTTGATCAGTTTGGTATTTGCAAAGCACAACTGTCACCAGAAAAAGCACAACAGTTAAACGAATTTATTGATAGGAAACGCCACGGAGAAATGCAATGGTTAGAAGATCGTTCCTTTCAGCGATCCAGCCCAGACCATTTATGGCCAGAAGTCAAATCTGCTATCGTTTTAGGTGTTAATTATGGCCCCGACATTGATCCATTAGCCAACTTAAACCATCCCGAAATAGGGAATATCTCTGTTTATGCACGACACAGAGATTATCACGACATGATTAAAGGATGGTTAAAACATTTGGCACAATATATCATCAAAGAAGCTAAACCATTTATAACTCCAACCGATCAAGTCAAAGTATTTGTCGATACCGCCCCCATTATGGAAAAACCTTTGGCGCAACAAGCTGGACTGGGGTGGCAAGGCAAGCATACCAATTTAGTTTCGCGTCAATTTGGCAGCTGGCTTTTCTTAGGGGAGATTTTGACGACATTAGAACTACCGCCCTCTCAAACTTCTAAAAACCATTGCGGCAGTTGCAACCAATGTTTACAAGCCTGTCCCACCAATGCTTTCCCTGCACCGTTTCAACTGGATGCGACACGCTGCATTTCATATTTAACCATTGAATATAGTGGTGCTATTCCCATCGAATTTCGAAAATCCATTGGTAATCGTATTTATGGATGCGATGATTGTTTAGCGGTTTGCCCTTGGAATCATTTTGCTCAACATAGTCGCCATATCAAATTACAAGCTCGCCAAGAGCTGAATAAACCACTATTAAAAGAATTTTCCCATTTTACCGAAGAAGAATTCAGACAATTTTTCTCTGGATCGCCCGTCAAACGAATTGGATATATACGCTTTATTCGGAATGTGTTGATTGCACTAGGCAATTCTCAACAGCAATCCTTGCTATGCCATGCCCAATTATGGGCAAACCACGACAATGCGATTATCCAAGAAACCGCCCAATGGGCCATAGAACAGTTAAAATCATGAGCAATCCTTATTTACAAAAACGCAGCTTACGCCTTTCTGGTCATAAAACCAGTGTGGCTTTGGAAAAAGAATTTTGGCAACTATTGGAACAATCTGCTCAAAAACAACAACTCTCTTTGTCTGCATTGATTATGTCTATTGATACAGACCGAGACCCAAATCGCCCTCTTTCTTCGGCTTTACGATTGGCAGCATTGGCGTTTGCGTCTTCAACAGGCGAACGATAAACATATTGCCTTTTGCTGCAAAAATAGTAGACTTACACTCTCTTTATAATTTTTATTGTTAAGCACATGGCGTTTATTGGAAAAGTTTTTGGTACTGTTGCTGGTTTTGCTGCGGGGGGACCTATGGGTGCCTTACTGGGTGCAGCCTTAGGACATGCCGCAGACAAAAATACATTGTTAGATCCCCCTGCTGGTGGATGGACAGAACAATGGAAACGTAAAATCTCGCCTGACTTTATGGGTGCCGCAAGTTATATTGCTGTCAAAATGGCGGTTAGTACAGGAAAAAAAGACCAAGCCTTAGCCTTGTGTATGATTATTCTGTCCGCAAAGATCGCCAAATGTGATGGATCTGTCAATCGTAAAGAAATCGATGCTTTTAAACGCTTCTTTGCAGTACCAGCTCAACAGCAACCCGCCATTGGAAAATTGTTTGACCAAGCACGCCAACGGGTTGACGATTATCCAAAATTTGCAGAAGAGCTGGCGGTGGCTTTTAAAGATGAAAAAAGCAAACTTGAAAATCTTCTGATCCTCCTTTTCGCCATTGCCAAGGCAGATTCAGATCCCTCAACCCCATTACATCCCGAAGAAGAAAAATTCTTACGTCAGGTTTATAAAATCTTTGAATTGCCGCAGTCGGCATGGGATTATATGATGAACGGTGGCTCTCTGCGCAGTGTAGCCGAAGAACAAAACCCATATGAAGCACTTGAAATCCACAGCAATGCCACTGATGAAGAAATACGCAATCAATGGCGTAAGCTGGTTCGCGAACATCACCCTGATGTCATGGCTGCCAAAGGCGCAACTGAAGCTGAGATGGCAGAATCAGCAATTAAAATTGTTAAAATCAATGCTGCTTGGGATTATATCAAACGAAATCGTGGTTTATAATTATTGAACAGATTATTTATTGTTAATATATCTACGATTCTGTTTACCGCTTCTTGTTTTATATCAATATTTTACAACAAAATCTAAAATAATAATGTGATTATAGTACAACATTTCGTTAAGATACGTTTATTTTTTATTCTGCCCACAACCTTTTTTCTGTTGTTTAGAGATGAATCTGCTATGGTCAAAACGCAATCTGTGCAAAAAATTAGATATCAATATAATCAAAGCCTATCGCACGATATGACTGGGTATATTTGATATAGTCTATGGAATTAATAAAACCACTTGAGAGGCAAAATGGATTTGAATAACAGTAATATTTCTCATTCTTTACAGCCTCAAACAAAGAAAAAACAAAAAATGCGTCGTCTCTCTTATATTACTTTGACTGTTGGTTTATCTCTTTTCGCAAGTGCATGTACGGCACCAGTTCCCAAAGATCCAGAAGCCTTGGCTGAATATAAACGCAATAATGATAAATACGAACCTACAAACCGTGAAATGTATAATCTCACGACCACAGTTGATAAATATACTCTTCGCCCTGTTGCCAAAGCGTATGTTTGGGCTGTGCCAAAAGTAGTTCGCAAATCTCTGAGCAATATGATTACAACAATGAATGAGCCTGTTGTGTTCTTTTCTGATGTTGGCGCTGGCAAACCAAGACGTGCTGGCGATACCTTTGCTCGTTGGTGTATCAATATGGTTGCTGGTGTTGGTGGTTTTATCGATGTTGCCTCTATGGTTGGGTATGAACATCATGATACGACCCCAGGCATGACTTTGGCTTCTTGGGGAATCAAATCAGGTCCTTATTTATTTGTACCCTTTATGGGACCATCAAGCTTTCGTGAAGCAGGTGGCTCTATTATCGCTGTTGGTTTACAGCCATTTAACTATGTCCCCAGAGGATATGGCTTGATTACTTTTAACTGGGCATATAATATCCTAGGTGTAATTAGCTCTAGAGCGGACTATCTTGATGCAATGGATCAATTACAAAGAGATTCGTTGGATCCTTATGCAACTATTCGTAGCGCATACCAACAACAACAAAGTGCTGAGATCAAAGAGCTCATCAATGACCACAGAGCCACAACGCCAGCTTGGTATATAAAATAAGTTAGGAATTATATAATGAAGATTTACTCTTGTCGTTTTCTTTTTTCTATAGCCACAGTTTCAAGTATATTATTTTCCAGTAATATAGTTCCTTATTCTCCTCTTGCTATTCCAGGTGCACACGCACAAAAATCTTATTCAGGCACAGAATTAAGACAATGGCTCGAAGCCACAGGTAATAAAATGGTTTCTGTTGTGAATAGCAATAAATCCGCAAAAGAGAAGAAAGAACAGTTTTTAACAATTTTAAATCAAGATGTTGATGTTGACACAATCGCTAAATTTTGCCTTGGTCGTTTTTGGCGTATCGCAACACCAGAACAACAAAAAGAATATGTTCAATTATTTCACCAGGTATTAATCAATTCTATCACTGACCGTTTGGGCGAATATAAAGGCGTTTCTTTTGACATTGGCAAAGTCTCTACAGTTGAAGGTGGTAGGTTCTCAATTGAAACCATTCTTCATCGTCCAAAACAGCCAAATGTCTCGATACAATGGGTTATCAGTACAGAAAGCGGATCCCCAAGAGTGGTTGATATTATTGGCGAAAATGCCTCTTTATCAGTGACACAAAGAGGTGATTATACTTCTTTTATTGCTCGTCACGGTAATAATGTCTCTGCATTAATTGATGCATTAAAACGTCAAATTTCAAAACACCCATAATAGCTTGGCTCCAAAGCTATATATTTAATCAAAAGCCAGGAAGTTTCTTATCCTGGCTTTTTTCGTTTCAACCTTTACAAGCACAGAGGATATAAATTTATGCCTACTCCTCAATTTTCAGATGATTTTATTCAAGAGCTTGAGCAACTCTTTTCTTGGCGCAGAGATGTCAGACACTTCCAATCAAAACCCGTTGATAATCATATCCTTAACCAGCTATTATACGTTGCCTCATTAGCACCTTCAGTCGGACTCAGCCAACCTTGGCGATATATAAAGGTTGAAACCCCTGCCCTACGTGAGCAAATTTACTCGCTTTTCCAAGAGTGTAATCAACAAGCTGCGCAAGAATATGCTTCTGAACAACAACAAATGTACTCAAATCTAAAACTATCTGGTCTGAATGATGCTCCACATCATATTGCTGTTTTTTCAGAAATAAACCCCGCACAGGGCAAGGGATTAGGAAGGCAGACCATGCCAGAAACGACAAATTATTCAACCGTTATGTCAATTTTTAGTTTTTGGTTGGCTGCCAGAGCTTACGGTATTGGGGTTGGATGGGTTTCTATTTTGCCTCCTGCAAAAGTGAAGTCTATTTTAACGGTTCCAGAGGATTGGAATTTTATTGCCTATTTATGTGTAGGCTATCCTCAATTTCAGAATATAACTCCAGAACTAGAGGAAAAAGGTTGGGAAAAGCGTAATCCTGAACGACAGCAATGGATCGTTAAATAGACTAGTAAGAACATCACGTATAAATAATCTCTAATTGATCTTATAAATATCTTTTGATTTTTCAATTTATATGTTTTTCTATATGTATATTATTTTGCTTACTATAATTTATATATAACGAGCGAATTTAATTCTCCAATTTTATAAAAATATAGAAACAGGACGATTATGAGCAATTCTTCATCAGGGGCTTCTGACAATTTCGAAGCCCGTCAAAATTCATTCACGTACTATCCTGTCGCATTAAGCGTCATGACAACCGTTTTCTTCATGTGGGGATTTTTGACGTGTCTAAATGATATTCTTATTCCACATTTAAAGACCGTATTTGAATTAAACTATGCCCAAGCCATGTTGGTCCAATTCACATTCTTTGGTGCATATTTTCTAATGTCTATACCAGGAGGGAAAATTGTTTCCTCGCTCGGATATAAAAAAGGCATTGTCACTGGTCTTATTATTGCGGCAATTGGCGCATTTGGGTTTTGGCCTGCGGCTATTTCCTCTAATTATTACATTTTCTTACTTGCACTTTTTATTCTCGCAACTGGAATAACAATCTTACAAGTTGCCGCCAATCCGTATGTTACCTTATTAGGCTCTCAGAAAACCAGCTCTAGCCGACTAAACTTGGCTCAAGCATTTAATGCTTTGGGAACCACTGTAGCTCCCTATCTTGGTGGTATTCTTATTCTAGTGGGTGCTTCTTATACTTTACCAAAAGATGTGGCAACAGCTCCAGAAACAATTCAATTAATTTCTACACTTGAAAATAAACCAACCACGGATATTCAATCTGCATTCAATCAAGCAAAGCCTGAGAATGTTGCCTATGCTTTAAAAAATATTCCACCTTTCATTTTTAACAAACTTTCGAATGAATTACTATTAGAACAAGCTAATCGCCTTCCCCCTGAAATATTGGGAACTGTGTTAAGCGATATACCAACTGAACAAAAGTTATATATTCTCAGTAATATTCCAGCGGAAAAATTAGAGCAATTACCTGCCGATGCTTTAGTGCAATCAATGGATGGTCTTGTTACAACTTCACTTGATCCTAACCAAACGAATATGCTGCAAAAGTTAAAAAGTGAAATAACGCCCGCAGCTAAACAAAAAATGCAAGAATATCGGAATAATCAAGCCAAATCAGTTCAAAAACCATATGCAATTTTGGGTATTATTCTTTTATTACTTGCTGGTTTCGTGGCCATCTTTAAGCTTCCCGAAAATAAAGATCAAGCAGAAGAAAGCAAAAACACACCTCATTCTCTTAAAGATGTATTTCAATATCCTCATGCTGTTCTTGGTGCATTAGGAATTTTCTTTTATGTTGGTGCCGAAGTATCAGTCGGCAGTTTTATGATAAGCTATTTAACATTACCTGATATTGGTCGGATGACTGAACAAGTTGCCTCCCAATATGTCGCTTTTTTCTGGGGAGGTGCGATGGTTGGACGTGTCATAGGATCAGCATTAATGGTGAAAATATCCCCACGCAAATTATTGTCTCTTTGTGCAATTGTTAATCTGTGTTTATTAGTTATTACCATGCTATCCTCTGGAAATGTTGCTGTATATTCTATTATCTCCATTGGTTTATTTAACTCTATTATGTTCCCGACGATTTTCTCTTTAGCTATTACAGGAATGGGAATTTTAACAGAACAAGCATCAAGTTTAGTGGTAATGGCTATTGTCGGAGGGGCAGTGATTCCATTTGCTCAGGGTTTTATCGCTGATAGCATTGGATTACACCACGCTTTCTTATTACCACTTCTTTGTTATGTATATATTTTATACTATGGCGTTAGCGGAGCAAAGCCTTCTAAAACTGTTATAGAGCAATCATAGATTTATCGTTTACTGGGCAATGTTTTGTTGCCCAGTAAAACCCAGCCCTATCAACATCAATTAAAAATAACAACTTTCTATTTTTTTATAATTTTCCACAATTTTTCACCGTGTTTAAGAATATATAATGTTTTTAAGAAAGGTACTTTCTTGCCCAAAACTTTATATATCTCCGAAGCCTTTATTGGTTTAGAAAGTTTTTTAAAGTCAATTAATTCTTGATAGCAACTGCCGTCTTGCTTGGGATCATCATAACGATATCCATTTTGTACTATGCCACTTGCCTTACCATAAGCAACAATTCCTTCTCCGTTGGCATATAAAAAAACAATATCATCTTTTTTAATTTTTTTAATACTCTCTTTCCACGGAGAGCTAAAGGCTTCAATGCGCTCCTCATCCATCATGCGCGCATGATCTGCTACATTATTCCCTTTATTTGTATTAAATAGAAAATATCTTATAACATTATCTTCTGACTCTATGATATCATCATCCATGGTGTTGATATATTGATATGCCTGTTCTAATCCAGTTTTTAATAGATTGACCATTACTTCATTTTTAGAAGTTTCAAGGTAATCGACTAATCCTTCAATTTGAGAAGCAATCTCTTCAGTCATACGAATCGTTGTCGCAACGGTTTCTTTTTTATTTTGTTCATTATTTTCTATCATAGAAATAATACCAGCCATACTCTCCTCCAATCTTTTTTTATAATTTTTATTTGATTTGATAATTAAATCATTATTAATACAAAAAACATTATATATAAACTTAAAAATATACGTTCTATAACAAGAGCAACACTCATTTAATTTACTTTATTTTTTTCTGCTAATTTCTATTATGCAAAATATATCTAAATTACGGTAACTACTCATATCGTATATCCTATTGAATATATAAAGCTTATCAACTAATAAATAACTTTTATACAGCATATTTAATAGATTCAAAAAAAATTAATAACCTATATAAAAAAAATTCTTTTAAAAATTTAAAAAAATTAAAATATAATTCATCATTAATTAACAATAAATGTACAATCAATCAAAAAGCTTATTTTTTTTATAATAAAATCTTAGAGAGCTGGAAAAATAAAACGATACACTATCAATATAATATATATATTTTACATATTATAAATATTCTTTATTTTTGAATCAAAATGGAAATAAAATTTAATTATTTTTAAATTTGTTTTGACTCTATTATAATTATGTATATATTACGAGTAGTTAGGTTTTTATATTTCAGGATACAAACTACAAATAAAGTATAATAAATAATAAATATAAATAAATTAAGTCGAATAATAAAGAATGAAAACTTCTAATATAAAAGTTAACAAATTCTTATATTTTATTTACTTAAAGGTAGTAATAAATGAGTGATTTATTAAAAGGTGAGGATTTATCAGATGATTTGGATGATTTTGGACAAGATGGTGGTATTTTACCGATACAAGCGAGGAGTTTTATAGCACCTAGATCTGTTGGAATTAGCACGTATGCATTACCCAC
>NZ_CAMXCM010000002.1 GCF_947179015.1 Commensalibacter communis | reverse complement strand
TCGGAAACTACAACCTAACACAGCAACTAAACAAACTCAAGAAGTTTTCTTAACCACCGCTCCGGTAAAAACACTTCTATACAAATTGAATAGAAGCGTCAATAAGATTCTTAACCTTTTTTTTAAGTTTTTTTAAAAAATCTCGTTTGGATCTTGAGAAATATAATAATTTTGCCAAAATTGCGCAGCATACTAACTTAAACGTTAACTATTTAAGATTGTTTTTTATGCATTTTTTATTCTCATACATAGCTCAACCTCATCAAACTTTACATTCATTACCAATTGCCATTGAGCTTGCAAGAACATATCCCAATATTAAAGTCCATGTTGCATGTACAACAGAAAAGCATCTTACATATATTAAATCACTTGCTTCCTTATATCCTAATACGCCTTTACAATATCATCTCTTTGATTTGCCTAACGTATTACGCCAGACCATCGACCAGCAGGGAACGAATGCTGGTTTTAAATTGCTTACTCTATATTTGAATCGTAACTTTTTTAAACGATTCTCAGCTATTATTGTACCTGAAAGAACCTCTTTATATTTGAAGCAATTTGGCGTGACTGAACCAAAACTAATATGGACACGTCATGGTGCTGGAGATCGTGCTATTGGCTTTGCTAAGGACATAAGGAAATTCGATTTTATTTTGATGGCTGGAAAAAAAATCGAACAACGTCTTTTACAACAGCAGTCTATTCGGTCAGGTCAATACCAAACAGGTGTATACGCCAAATTTGATATTATACATAAGTTAAGAGAACAATACCAACCTACTTTATTCAAAAATAACAAGCCTATAATTTTATATAACCCGCACTTTAAACGTCACTTATCCTCTTGGCACAAATTTGGACATCAAATTTTAAGACAATTTACCAACCAAAATCAATATAACTTGATTTTTGCACCACATTTTAGACTTTTCTATCCTCCATCTAAAAAAGACAAAGATAGTTTTAAAGTATACAAGCAATATCCTCATATCCTCATTGATCTTGGAAGCCCCAAAAGCATAGACATGACCTATACAATAGGGGCAGATTTATATTTAGGTGATGTCAGCAGTCAAATCTCTGAATTTTTAGTTAAACCGAGACCCTGCTTATTTCTAAATGCACATCATGCCCAGTGGGAAAAAGATGAAAATTATGAGGCATGGAAATTAGGCCCAGTCCTGTCATCCCCTCTTAATATATTAGAAAAAATAGATAAAAGCTTTTTTTTACAAAAAAACTTTCTTCAATTACAAAAAGACTATATACGCAATACATTTGGAACTTTAAACAGCCCGACAGCACATATCGGGGCAAAAGCAATTGTTGATTATCTTCAAATAAGATAAGATAATAGACTTTTAATAATTGCTTTAGAAAACTTGGTGGAATTTTAATTGTGGAAATAACAAATTATCCTACCCCGACTGATTCAGGTATAAAGAGACGTTTTGGAGACTTTGCTTCTCTTGCTGATGCGCTTGATTATGCTGCACAAGGTCAGGCCGGTATTAATTTTTATTCAGCCAAAGGGATTTTATTAGAATCACTTCCTTATTCTTTATTAAAAGAACAAGCCAAAGATACAGCTCGAAAATTATTAACTCTTGGACTTGAAAAAGGGGATCGCGTTGCTGTTATTGCAGAAAGCGATAGTGATTTCAGCCGAATCTTTTTTGGTTGTCAATATGCAGGACTAATCCCTGCACCAATGCCTTTACCTGTCGCTTTTGCCGGCAAGACAGCTTATATCGATACATTACGTGGGATGATTGAAAATGCATCGGCAAAAGCTGTTATCACCGCACAAACAATACAAAGTTGGACACCCGATATTATTAATGGGTTCTCTTTACAATTTGGCGGCACTCCTGCTGAATTAGCGCAAGTCCATGCAAAGTCAACTATAGAATTACCCACCGTTGATAGCGACGATATTTCCTACTTACAATTTTCCTCTGGCAGCACACGCTTTCCAATGGGAATCGCAGTCACACAAAAAGCCTGTCTTGCAAACGTCAGTGCCATTGCAAAATATGGTTTAGTTGTCCAAGAAACTGGTGATCGCTGTGTTTCTTGGTTACCCCTTTATCACGATATGGGATTGCTTGGTTTTTTTATCACACCCATGGTATGCCAATTAAGCGTTGATCTTCTGCCAACTAGAGATTTTGCGAGAAGACCTCTTGTTTGGTTAGATCTTATTAGTCGCAACAAAGGCACCCTATCCTATAGCCCATCTTTTGGCTTTGAATTATGCGCGCGTAGAGCCCCTGCCTCAACTTTAGAGTTAGATCTATCTTCATGGAGAGCCGCGGGAATTGGCGGAGATATGATTCGTTCTCATATATTAGAACAATTTGCAGAACAATATGCGCAATATGGATTTAGTCATAAAGCATTTGTCGCAAGTTATGGTATGGCCGAAGCAACCTTAGCATTAAGTTTTGCCCCATTAAATACAGGGGTTAAAACAGATACTGTTGATTTACATATTCTAGAAACAGACGGCATCGCAAAACCTTGTGATGATCCCAATATGAGCACACGTACATTTACACTTTGTGGCCCTATCCTGCCTGGCCATGAAATCGAAGTACGTGATGAAGAAGGAAATATTGTGCCTGAACGTCACGTTGGTAGCGTTTATGTTCGTGGTCCCAGCTTGATGAAAGAATACTTTCGACAAGAAGAAGAAACCAGAAATGTTATCAGTGACGATGGTTGGTTGAGAACAGGTGATCTTGGCTATATGTTAGATAATGAA
Source organism: Commensalibacter communis (assembly GCF_947179015.1). Classification (GTDB taxonomy): domain Bacteria; phylum Pseudomonadota; class Alphaproteobacteria; order Acetobacterales; family Acetobacteraceae; genus Commensalibacter; species Commensalibacter communis. The sequence goes on along the minus strand of NZ_CAMXCM010000002.1, from coordinate 408,238 downwards.
ATCGTTATTACGGGTCGTGAAAAAGATTTGATTATTATTAATGGTCGTAATATTTGGCCTCAAGATCTAGAATGGTCTGCCGAACATCATTTTAATGCTCTCAGAAGTCGTGATGTTGCTGTATTTTCAATTGATACAGACGAACATGAGTCCATTGTTGCCCTTGTACAATGTCGTTTTCTTGATCCAAAAGAACGCCAAACATTACAAGAAGAAATGACAAATTTGTTCCGTCGCCAACACGGCGTCGAAGTATCTGTTATTTTAGTCCCTCCGCACAGTTTACCCCAGACCTCTTCTGGAAAGCTAACACGGGCACGCGCAAGAAAAATGCTACTCAATGGTGAATTCAATATTAACAATTAGACGTATAAATAAGATTTTGCCAAAATAGAAATCTTGAGCTTCATTGTTAATTAGAATATCCTATTTCTAAACTTTTGAACAAAATGGCTGATTGTGATGATTTAACGATCAGTCAATATTAAACCAATCTAATTTAGAAGGTTACACCAATATGACCGAAACAATCGAAAGTGTTTCTCAAATAATTATAGAAACACTGTTAGAGAATCCAAAAGTGCCACGCAATATTACCCCAGAAAGCAAAATTATCGAAGATCTTGAATTCGATTCTCTGGCCGTTATGAATTTTGTGATGGAAATAGAAGACAAGCTTGATGTCTCCGTTCCATTAGATCGTTTAACAGACGTACGCACCATTCATGACCTTGCTGAAGCCATTATTTCTTTAAAATAAAAAGTTCAATTCTTATGGATATATTTACCAAATTTCAACCTCTTCATAATGCCTTTGAACAGTTGATGTCTATTTCTAAACACAATCCGTTTGGAACAACAATTGAAAAAATGATTTCTCCAACAATTGGTGTTATTAATGGTCGGCAAACTTTACTATTCGGAACCAACAACTATTTGGGACTAAGCCAATCGGATGCAGCACGTCATGCCGCAGCCGAAGCCGCTATGCAATATGGTGTGGGAACAACTGGTTCACGAATCGCCAACGGCACTTATTCTTTGCATCAAGAGCTTGAACAAGATTTGGCTAAATTCTTTAATCGTCGTTCTTGTATGGTGTTCTCTACGGGATATCAAGCAACGTTGGGTATGGTCTCCACACTGGCTGGTAAAGATGATTATCTTTTCCTTGATGCTGATTGTCATGCCAGTATTTATGATGGTAGCCGAATGAGCCAAGCTCAAATTATCCGTTTCCGTCATAATGATGCTGATGATTTACGCAAACGTTTACGCCGACTTGGGGATATTCCTGGAAACAAACTGATTGTTGTTGAAGGCGTTTATTCAATGTTTGGGGATATTATTCCCCTTAAAGAGTTCGTTGAAGTCAAAAAAGAAGAAAATGCTTGTCTGATGATTGATGAAGCACATTCTTTTGGTATTTTTGGCGAACATGGTCGTGGGATAGCTGAACGAGATCAGGTTGAAGCAGATATCGACTTTACTGTTGGTACCTTTTCTAAAAGCCTCGGGACTGTTGGGGGATATTGTGTCTCCGATCATCCTCAGATGGATTTGTTGCGTCTTTGCACAAGACCGTATATGTTTACAGCGTCTTTGCCACCAGAAGTTATTGCTGCAACAAAAGCAAACTTAGAGATTATCAAAAATCATCCTGAATTAATTCATAAATTAATGGATAATGCGTCTCGCTTTTATCATGCATTACAAAATGCAGGCTTCCTAACGGGCCCTGATATCAGCTCTGTCATTTCTGTTATTTTAGAGGACTTACCCCAAGCTTCTCAGTTCTGGAATCGTGTCTTGGAATTAGGGGCTTATATTAATCTAAGCTTACCCCCTGCTACTCCAGATAACCGTCCATTGTTACGTGCTAGCATTGCGGCAGCACATACAACTGAACAAATTGATCAACTTGTGCAAATTTATATTCAAGCTGCACAAGATGTTGGCGTAGCTCTGAAAATTTAACAATCAACGTTTAAAAACACCTTGGTGGTATAATCTGATTACAATCCAAGGTGCATTCATCAAGGGGTGCTTTTTTTGAAATGGTGTCAAATGAAGTTCAATTCCTTGATGCCTCTTTATTTTCCATGCAATATATTCAGCCCCCCCTTGAAAAGTAAACGCTGCTTTAATAAGCCTGGCGATATTTAGTGGGCGACCTAAACATTGTCGTAATTTCCATTTTTTATGAGCATCCTCACGTTCCATATCTGCCAAATTGACAATATAACGATTATCCTGAGTTTTTGTAAAAGGAATCCCCAATCCACGCCATCCTGCTTCTAATAATTGAGTAAAATAATCCTCTCTATTTTCTAAGATGGACATTGGACGATTCTTAGCTTCTACCCTCAGTTCTGCTTGGTAAGTATGTGAAAATAAATTACACCAAAATTCCTTACCTTCGTTCTCTTTGGAACCAAGAAATGCTGCCCACCAAGATGCTGTTGTAACAGCTCTGACTAAACAACGAAAAATATTCTGAGAAGCCGCTTGATCTCTAACCCACAAGATTTTAACAGGTTGACAAAACCGCGCCCACATCGTTGTATCGATGGATTGCAACCCTGTTGCTCGCCTTAATTGTTTTAACGATAGAATCGCAACTTTGGCTCTTAAAGAAACCTCATCATCATTGAATTCATGATATTCGATATTGGGAGGCAAGAACTTGTTTGCATAATAACAACCTGTTTGATCTTGATACCAATCGGATAAATCTTCACAAACAATATAGAAATCTAACAGTCCTGTTAAGTCTTGCTTCCACAGACTGGATCCATAATAGATAACCCCAATTGGATTCCTGCCTTTTAAAATGGATTTTATAAATTCAAAAACAGGTTTTGGGACATCTTCAATTTGATAAGATGATTGTAAAAGCGAAGTAAGCAACATAGACAACCACTATAAACGAACAAAAGAAAATTCAGGACCGACTGATAAATACACTTGATGGTCATTACCTGTATCATAATGCTCCCCATCCATTATAATTTCCTTTTCTATTGTCATTGAAATGTTCTTTGCAATTCCACTTTGATAAGAAGGGTTATTTCGTAACCATAATGGTGATTTTCCACGTAATAATGCCCAACAAGCAGAAATTAATTTTGAAGGATAAGAACCCACATTCAAATAATGTAACCGTTGATCGTCATGCTTACCTCCCCAAAAAGGCCACATACCACTTGATAAGCTTTGTAAGGTCGTCGCTATAAAAAGAAAACTATTTTCTGAAAGAATTTCTTGCTGATCGTATTGCAGTTCACATTTCTCTCCTTTTAACCACAAATCTCTTGTCTGAGGTGATAATAGTTTTAACAAGGCAAAGATAATTGTAATCCCAACAGCCCAGTCATGCGCAAAATTTTTAAGAATCGTTGGGTTATGTGCAATATTAATTGCTCTTGTAAAAGCTGCTGCACCCGCAAACATACCTAAAATAGCGGTTTTAGAGGAATCTGACCATTCGATTTTTAAAGCATGTCGATGTTGTACTGAATTAATTAACCGTTGTCTTTCGTGTAAAATTTTAATCCTTTGTAATGCTTGGACGCCACGCACACCAAAACCAATATCCTTAGCAATTAAATTCGTATTGCCAGAAGGTAAAATAACCAACTTTGGTATTTTATCCGAATCGTAAGCATGATAAATACCTGTCATTACCTGACTGATCGTTCCATCGCCTCCATCGACGATGATGCATTCGACGTTTTCAGCAGCATATTGAACCATCATTTGGTTCAGCTTGTCGATCGTATCAGGCATACAATAACGACTACCTAACCATCCTGATGCAAACTTAGTAAAGTCTGCATTTTCTTTCTCATTTTGATTTAACCGACTGGTTGGATTTTTAATCAAAGCAATATTTTGTATCACAAACGGTTTCCAACATTCTATATAACTTGTTTTTCAAAAAGAAGAGTCGTAATAAAAAGCTAATATTTTATAACCTTCTCTTGTCTTTTATGAAAAAATCAATAAAAAAATCAACTATATTCTGCCATACTTATATATTATCATAAAACAAAGATCATCAGCTAAAGGATAGTTACTTTTGAAACGTTTTACGATTGCTCATATTTCTGACATTCATTTACCACTAGAAACTATTCAATTTTCAAAGCTATCTCTTTGTAATAAACGTTTTCTGAGTTTTCTATCGTGGAAAAAGAGACGTCTTATTTTACAAAAAAAGAATCTTGATCTGGTTATTGGGGATATGATTGCTCACTCTCCTGACCTTGTTTTGATTTCAGGCGATCTAACAAACCTTGCTTTGCCAGAAGAATTTAAACAAGCTGCAGAGTGGTTACATCAACTCCCTTTTCCAAATGTTCGTGTTGTCCCAGGAAATCATGATTGTCTAGTTAAAACCCAATGGCATAATACCCATGCTTATTGGACACCTTGGACTAAAGCTTATGCCCAAGAAGATTACCCGATTGTAACAAAAACCGATACAACCGCAATTATTGGTATTTCCACGGGCGTACCAACATTACCTTTTTTTGCTAGTGGTTTTATTGACCGCGATCAATTAGAACGAATCAAAGAAGCTCTGCGCAAAGCAAAAGAAGAAAAACTTTTCCGAATCGTTATGTTACATCATCCCCCCGTGTCTGGAATTACCAAAGAACGAAAAGCGCTTAGAAATAGAAAAGAATTGAAAAAAATTCTGCTCGACGAAGGGGCAGATATGATTTTGTATGGTCATACCCATAAGACAACAACGACAAGATTCTTGCATACCAATATTCCAATGCTAGGGATCGCTTCTGCCTCGTCCAACGCTGTTCGCATACAAAGACAAGCTGCTTGGCGTAAAATAACTCTGGAATCACAAGAAGATATGCTACATGTTAATTTTTCAGTGAGAACTGTAGATAAACATCAACAATTTATCGAAAGATCTTCTTTTTATCTAAACCACAAACCTTAGTTTCCTGCCTTGTCAAATAACAAACTATCCTCCCACCACAAGAAAACGCTTTGGTCTTACCTTCTTCCAGGAACGTTGGATCATTATTGCTTGTCTTTGGCGCTACCGACTTTTTTGATTGCTCTTGGTATTATCCTCACAGCTTTAATGCTCGAGCGTTTATTGGTATTACTTGATTTGCTTGCTGCGGATAATAGCCCCCTTAGCACCTTTTTGGGACTATTGACTGATCTTGTACCCCATTATTTGGGACTAGCTATTCCAGCGGCATTTTGCGTGGCAATTTTTGCCAGCGTAAGACAAATGAGCCTTAATAGTGAAATTGAGGCGCTGCTCAGCTCTGGGATCTCATTATCTCGTTACTCCCGCCCTTATATGATGTGTGGAGTAGTCATCAGTATTTTATGTATTATTTTATATGGTTATATACAACCTTATGCACGTTATGATTTTCGGGCTGCTTTTTTTTATGCTTCGCATTCAGGATGGGTTCCCAATATACAAAGTCATACTATTGTGAAACCCGATGATAATCTTGTCATGGTCGTTGATAAAGCGACTGAACATGGAACACGTTTATCGGGTATTTTTATTCGACAAAAAGCACTAGACAAAGTCAAAAACAAAACAACTGAACATATTATTGTTGCAGAATCAGGCTCTTTTTATACGGTTCAAAACCGCTCTAAGATACAACTCAATTTATTTAACGGACAGAATTTGACTTTAAATTCCAACAATAAGAATAATATTACTGACTTTACTAAAGCTGAAAAAAACTTAAAACAACAAGGTAAAAAAGTGACCTTTCGTGAACGTGGGGATGATGAAAGAGAATTAACCATCACAGAATTATTTCAACAACTACGCCATCATACTAACACTACACCTATTGCTGATATAAGAGCAGAATTCCATTTTCGACTGGTCAGAGCATTATCCATTCTTGGCATTCCTATCCTTGCAACTGGGCTAGCGATTATGAAAAAACGTAAAAAACGTAATTGGGGATTGGGGGTTGCCGCAGTTACTTTACTCGCATATGACCATATTCAACAGTTCGGCACTGAGCTTGTTGCCACGGGACATCACTCAGCTTTTATTGCATTATGGATGCCGTTGTTCGTATTCTTTATGATGTGCTATACTATATTGCTATTTAAAAGTGGTAATTTACAGTATCTTTTTATTTCTTTATTTAAACGTTCATCAAAGCATATGGATAAATAGTGAACAAAATGTTTAGACGACATCAATTAATTATTTATCTTTCGTTACGATTACTAAGCATCGTTCTAGGCACTGCTATACTACTGACCATTATTATGGAAGCATTAACCCTTCTTGAGCAAATGTCTCCCATTTTAGCAAGGCATTTAGGATGGATTGGAATTGCACATTATATGGGGTTACGTCTACCCTTATTATTTAGCTCTGTTTTACCTCTAAGTATGTTAATTGGCACTATTGTAATGCTGACGCGACTTACATTAAACAATGAGGTAACCATTTTTAAAGCTGCAGGATTATCTTCCCTTGGATTTATAACCAAGCTGTTACCCGCAGCCATACTGCTTGGAGTCATTTGTTTCATCTTTCATGACCAAATCACACCAAAATCAGAACTAAATTTAGCAATTTGGTGGAATAAAACAGACCCTACACCCGAGAAGGGTAAGGGATTTTATTTCTATCAAAATCTTGATATCGTTAGCGTTGATTATATCGCATACGGTGGCAATACAATCAAAGGATTAACGATTTACAAACGCAAAGATTTGTCTCATCTAGATTCTATTTTAACAGCTGAAACGGCTCAATATAGCAATAAACGATGGCTGCTTTCAAATGCCAAAATATTGCTTATTGCACCTGGCGTTCCCCTAGAATTTACAAATCTGACTAAACCCGAAGAAATGATTTGGGAGACACCTTTAACACCACGTACATTGATAGGACTTTCAGTACCTGCCTTGCCTCAGTCTTTACACATCATGCTAAAACAACTATCAAATGCAGCAGAGCCATTCCGGATACCTACAAATACAATTAAAACAACTATTTGGGCACGACTTTTCATTCCCTTTATGTTTATTGTTATGTTGATTATTGCCATTCCTGTCACCTCAATCCCTCCAAGAGCTGGATTAAAAAGCTGGTTGCCTGTATATTGTCTAGGAGCAGGATTGTTGTTTATTATTTTTCAGGAAGTTCTGCGCGCTTTGGGTAAAGCTGGGACATTACCTGCGCCTATTGCGGTCATTCCCTCACTGCTAATATTTATTTTAGCAGCCAGTGCTATTATTTTAATGATTGAAGAAAAAACATGAAAAAACAATCTATCTTTCAAATTATGCGAGACCAAGAGCTACGCTCTGGTCGTAGCTACGATTTAGGTAAAATGAATTTAAAGGAATTATGGGTTGCCTATTTAACACACGGCACAATTTTGCTTTATTTTGGCCTTATTCTTGCCTGCATTGTAGGTATTTATTGTACATTCACAGGATGGATACCCATTCTTAGTTCTACTATCGTTATGATTTTTGGTTTCCCTTTAATTTGGTATATTATCCATCGTTGGATCATGCATGCTACCTTTTTATATCAAATTAAATGGACAGCCTCTTTGTGGAAAAGGATTCATTTTGACCACCATCAAGATCCCCATCTTTTAAACGTTCTATTTGGTTCCCCTTTGAATACAATCCCAACCATTCTGATTGTAGGCGGTGGAATTGGATTGGCTGTTGGTGGAATACCAGGAGCATTTGCTGCCATCGGAACAGCTATATATATGGCTTGTTTTTATGAATTTTTTCATTGTATTCAACACCTTGGATATAAACCAAAATCCCAATATGTATTGCGTATCAAACAATTACACATCATGCATCATTTTCACTTTGAAAAAGGTAATTATGGCATTACAAACTATTTCTGGGACAGAGTATTTGGTACTTTCTATGCTGACGCAAAGAGTCGTCCTCGCAGCCCAACCGTATTTAATATGGGATATGATATCAAAGAAGCGGAACGTTACCCTTGGGTTATGTTAAAAACAGGATCTCCTCCTCGTGATCGTCCTGAAGGGTCTAATTTTCGTGAGCAAAAAAAATCATCCACTCAACAGGAACAAAAGGCAGCTTAGGATATAATATGGAACGTGAAACTGTTAATGCTCTGATATTAGCTGGCTCCAGAGAAGGTCAACAAGATCCTTTGGCAAAACAAGCTCACGTTTCTCATAAAGCGATCTTACCTATATTAGGACGACCTATGATTGAATATGTTGTCCAAGCTTTATCTAGGCTCAGCAACATTAATAAGATTGCAGTAACGATTGAACAATGCTCCATTGTTCAAGATATCCTACCTGAATATATTCAATATTTACCCGCGGCCTTGGGGCCAAGTGACAGTGTAATTCAAGCCATTGAAACCCTTGGAACACCTTTACTTGTCACGACAGCAGACAATCCATTATTACAACCTGAATGGATCAGCCATTTCTTAAAAGAAGCTGAACTGACAAAATGTGATATCGCTGTAGGTATCGCCCTAAGAGAACAAATAGAAACGGATGTACCAAATACACGCAGAACCTATATCAAACTTGCAGATGGTTCCTTTTCTGGTTGTAACTTATTTTTATTCAGAACTCCTCAATCTATACAAGTTGCAAAGTTATGGCAAAAACTTGAGAAGCATCGTAAGAGGCCAGTCAAAATGAGTTATTTATTAGGATATAAAATTATTTTAAGATATTTAATAAAATGCTTAACCAGAAATGCCCTTAAAAAAAGAATTTACAAGCTTACCAAAGCAAAAACTCATTTTGTAGTAATGCCTTGGGGGCAAGCGTCTGTTGATGTAGATAAGCCTGAAGATTTAAAAATCGTTCGTACTCTCATGCAAAATTAATATATCCATGCGTATTGCCTATATCATCAATTCCATGGAAGGTGGCGGAGCTGGTTTTCCAATCCCAGCCATTTTATCATTAATGCGGGATTATGGGGCAGAGGTTAAAATATTTGCCCTTGCTCAAAAAGATGGCAAAGCGTTACCAGCTATACGTAAAGCGTTTATACCAGTCTCAGTCAGAGAGGGTGGTTTAAAAGACCATATTCAAAGTTTCCTATGGCTCAGACACCAACTTCGCGTGTATCAGCCAACCCATTTATGGACTTCTTTAACCAGGGCAACATTGTTGGGGCAACTGGCTGGATTACAACTCGGTATTCCTGTTGTTAGTTGGCAGCATGCTGCTTATCTGAAACCATGGAATTTGAGACTCTTAAAGGCAACACGTTCTTTGTCACAATTATGGATTGGGGATTCAAACAAAGTAACTACTTTGACTCAACAACGTTTAAAAATTCCTGATGAAAAAATAATTACTTGGCCAATTTTCAAAACGTCCCCAGACACGCCCAAAGCAAAGACATGGGAAAAAGGGCAGGTCATTCGAATTGCCTCGATGGGTAGATTACATCCTGTAAAAGGATATGATGTGTTGATTGAGGCATGCCATTTATTAACGCAATATGCTAACGTTCCTCCTTATAAGATTTCTATTTATGGAGAAGGCATAGAGTATGAAAAACTAAAAACACTTATTCAGCATTACCACTTAGAAAACCAAATCCAACTAGCAGGGTTCACACCTCACGTTGCGCAAACCCTTAGACAATATCATTTGTATATCCAGCCCTCTCGTTCTGAAGGGTTTTGTATTGCCGCTCACGAAGCTATGCAAACGGGGTTACCTGTCATCGCAAGTAATGTTGGGGAGCTTCCTTTTTCTATCCAAGATTATCAAACAGGTCTGACTATTCAACCAAACAATCCTGAGGCTTTGGCAAATGCATTATATGAATTTTTGCAAAAACCCGAATTACTCTATCCCATGGGTCAACTGGCCAGAGAAACAGTTATGAACAATTTCTCTGAAGACCGTTTTAACACAATTGGTCAACTAATTTATGAACGTATGAAGCATTTTACTCCACGATAAAATTAATAGCCAATATATTAAAATGTTTTTACTAGTTATGTAAAAACATCCACCTTTTTTCTCACATGATATAATGTGTCAATTTTTAACCGTTGGAACAGAGATTGATCCATTTTTTTAGCATCAATTAATGTGTAATTCCCTAACGCACTAAATGTATGTATTCCGTGAGAATAAGATCCAAAATTTACATTATTTGCTTTCAGTCTCTTCACAATATGCGCTTCAAACTTGTGTGGTGTTAAACAGGTAATCTTTAGAAAAGATAGCCCACCTCCATAAGTCATTGTACAATCTTGCGTCGGCAAAAGAACCTCGGAATCGGTAACCACGACATTTCCACCAGGCCGAGAACTTGATGGGGTAATACGCGCCGGATTCTGAGGATGGATTTGCCAAGGTCCCATTAAATTTTCAGAAAAAGCAATCGATAGGACACTTTGGCGGCTATATCCTGAATTCGCAGGCGTATAGAACATCCACCACAAACCGTTATGAAAAAAAATGCTAGGATCAATGGCCACTTCTGGAAAAGTAAATTCTGATACTGGCTCCCACTGATAAGGAAAACGCTTCGCTTTATATAATGTTGTTTTGCCAGATTTATATGCCTCTGGCAGCATATAAATCTGCCCTTGATCTTTAATCATCATTGGATAAGACAAATGCCATGGCTCTTCTAATACCAACGCTCTATCTAAAAGGCGCAGAGCTTCATCAAGAATCAAAACCTCGATACGCCCGTGTCGATCCCTATAATCGTAGCTTTCAGCGAAAATATAGAATTTACCGTCTTGATGTAATCCAAAAGGATCAGCTAAAAATCGAAACGTAGGTTCTTCACACAACCAATGAATATGATTAATGCCTTCGTAAATCACTGTTTCCATCGGGGCTTTGATAATCCCTACACGCCAAATATCCGTCTCATAAATAGACACGCGCCGTTTATCCTTTGATTGTTAAAATCTCGTCCAATAGGATGACTTCCATTGATTGCTCTAAATAAGGTTTCATTGCCTTGACTAAATTCTGAAAATGTTCAGTAGTCATATGAAGATCAAGAACTTCTTGGCTACTCCAATGTTCTATGAAAATCACACGATTATGGTTTCCTTGTTCGAAATAGGCGGTATAAAGATGATTGCCTGCTTCTTTACGAGATTGGGCAACGCATTCCTTCACTACTGAAGAAATATTTTCCCACGCACCTGACTTGAGATCACATCTTGCAATTAATCTTAATTCTTGTGACATTTTATTCTCTCCAACTATTTTCTATCATTTCGAGTTTTCTCTGTAGAATTCTATATTCTATTGATATCCATCTTTAAAAAGCATAGAATCTGTGCTTTAAAATAGATATTGCCATCATTTGTTCAAAAACAGAGCATATATCTTATCTGCTTTTTAGCATAGTTTCTAACATATCAGAAAAAAAAGATATTGATGATATCGCTATTCTATAATTTACAATTTCTTTGTCGAGGTTAATCTTATTATGACGGATGCTCTTTCTCATCGCTTTGAAGCTGCACAAGCTATTGTTAAAAAGGCCGCTGAAATGGCCATGGCAATGCGCCCAGCACCAGGAGGTCCACAAGGATTCTTGAAACATGCTCAAGATTGGTTAACCGAAACAGATGGAAAAGTAGAAGCTTTTATCTCCCAAGAAATTAAAAATCTCTTTCCAGAAGATGGTTTTCAAGGTGAAGAAGAAGGGCAAACCAGAACAGGAGCCCTCAGATGGGTTGTGGATCCTATTGATGGTACATCCAATTATGCCAGAGGTCGTAATCGATGGTGCGTTTCCCTTGGTCTGATGGAAGGGAATACACCAATCTTAGGAATTATCGCAGCACCCCCAGTTCAAGAATTCTATACCGCAAGATTGGGACAGGGTGCCTTCATGAATGGTCAACGCATTCATGCTTCTCCTGTTACCGACCCTAAAATTGCAATGGTAGAGTTAGGGTGGAGTCATGTCAGTAAGAGAGAAGAATTCCTAAAACATGCCAATGCTATTTTAGAAACAGGTGCCATGATTCGTACGCTAGGGTCTGGAACAATGTCTTTGGTTGATGTCGCCAGCGGCAGATTGGACGGACATTTTGAAATGGCGATTAATCTTTGGGATGTAGCTGCTGCATTGGTCTTATTACAAGAAGCTGGGGCAAAAGTCTCCCCATTCCTAGAAGATGGCGGCTTGCATCAACCAACTCCTTTATTAACAACTGCACCAGGACTGGCTGATCTTTTATCCAAAACGGTCAATATGCCTTTACGCACTGCCTAATTTTTTCTATTTCTGAACTTTTTTATGTTTAACAGATGGAACACATGAAATTTTATAAATCTCTTTTACTTTGCTTTACAGCTGCTTTTGGGATCAATCTATCCAATACTGCACATGCCAGTACAAAACCAGAACAATCTTTGGTCGATCATGCAACTTTGGCTGTTCAGGATATTTACAGCAATGTCTCTACAGACAATAATCTTTATAGCCGTCTCAAAGAAGCCAGAGCTGTCATGATTTGCCCAGCAGTCACGCGAATCTCTTTGGTGTTTGGAGGATCTGGTGGCAGTTGTGTTCTCTTATCCAGAGACGCCCAAGGATCTTGGTCAAGCCCTGCTTTTTATAAAATGTCCAGTGGATCTTTTGGAATACAATTAGGCGTTGAAAACGCCGAAATCATGCTGTTCGTGATGAATGAAACCAGCTTGCGTTCTTTATTAGATAGCCAATTTACGATGGGAGCCAGTGCTTCTGCAACAGCAGCCACAGCCAATAGCAGCGCAGATAGTGGTGCCGCGAATATCTATACCATTCAAAAAAGTTCGGGATTATTTGCCGGTGCCGCTCTAAAAGGGTCTAAACTTAAAATTAACAGCAAATCAAATCACAATTATTATAATGAAACTGTTGGGCCAGAAGATATTGTGATTGCAATGCGTGTTAATAATTCTGGGGCAGATCCACTAAGACGGATTCTTATGAAATTAAGTAACGAAGCAACATCATCTACTTCTAAAATAAAGACAAAAACGAATAAAAAACAACAAGATAATGACAGTGGAGATGTCGATTCTGGAGCCATTCAATTAGCCCCAAGCGGTAATAATAGCAGTATTAAATCAGAAAATTTAGCCCCACCACCTGTTAAAAAATATTAACCCTTCATTAAAATAGCCAAATTATTTGGCTATTTTTTTTCTTTATAAGTATGCACGTTATGATTATGCTCGGTCAACGTGCTGGAAAAACTATGCCCACCCGTTCCATTTGCAACAAAATATAGCATATTTCCATCGGCTGGATGTGCTACCGCTTCTAAAGCTGCTTTTCCCGGTGAACAAATCGGAGATGGTGGTAAGCCAGCTATCCAATAGGTATTATAGGGACTTTCAACTTCCCAATCTCGTCTTAATAGAGGGCGATCTAACTTTCCATGACCGTCGGTCAATGCATATATAACCGTCGGATCAGACTGCAACCTCATCTCTTTTTGCAAACGATTGATAAATACACGCGCAATCATTGGTCGTTCGCGAGACAAGGCTGTTTCTTTTTCTACAATTGAGGCAAGCGTTAACAATTCACGTGGTGTTTTAACTTGTACAATTGGTTGGCGATCTTTCCAAACTTGATCCAAAGCCTTTTGCATAGCTACTTGCGTTCTTTGTAATAATTTATCTCGAGAGTATCCAAATTCGTACGCATAGGTCTGAGGTAAAATACTTCCTTCTGCAGGGACTTCAATATGGCCTGTTAAAAACGGCGCTTGATTAATCAAATCTGTAATTTGATATCTCGTTAACCCTTCGGGAATGGTCAGTTCATGTTGTACAGGCTTTGCATGACGCAAGATTTGTAAAACTTGGTGTATAGAAGCATTTTTAGGAAAAGAAAATTCTGCTGCATGTAATGTACCTTGATTTTCGGTCATTTTAGCAGCGAGTTGGAAGACAATTTTATTAATAAAATCATTTCCAATAACATGCTCGGTCTGTAAGTGCTTCAAGATTGCTTCTGTATTACCCTTTGGAATCACAACATTCTTGGTAACTTGCAAGATTCCTGGCCTAGAGTAAATGCTTTTTCCGAAAACGAAAAAAACAGCAAGAAGAACCAATAATGCGCCCAAAACTATAACGAATTTACGCATTATGACATATCCTTAAGCTCTAAATTTAAACCTTTTTAAACAGTAAAGAAGCGTTAGTACCACCAAATCCAAAACTATTGGATAGAGCAATATTCACTTGACGTTGTTGTGCTTCATGCGCAACTCGATCAATCATCGTTTCCTTGGAGGGATTATCAAGGTTTAAAGTCGGTGGTGCAATATTATCACGAATAGCAAGCAAAGAGAAAATCGCCTCTACTGCACCCGCTGCACCTAGCAAATGGCCAATTGATGTTTTCGTTGAAGACATTGCTAATTTCTTACCAGCATCCCCGAACAATCGTTCCACTGCTTCTAATTCAAGGTCATCCGCTATCGTTGAAGTTCCATGCGCATTAACATAGTTAATATCTTCAACGGCAATTCCTGCATTTTTGATCGCAGCACGCATTGCTCTGTAAGCACCATCATGACCTTCAGCTGGCGCTGTGATATGATACGCGTCACCAGACATTCCATATCCAATGACTTCGCCATAAATCTTTGCACCACGGGCTTTGGCATGCTCGTACTCTTCAAGAACAACAATACCAGCACCCTCGCCCATCACAAAGCCATCACGATCTTTATCCCAAGTACGTGAAGCTTTTTCCGGAGTATCATTAAACCCAGTTGATAATGCTCGTGCAGAAGCAAAACCAGCAATCCCCAAAGCACAAACTGCAGATTCGGCACCACCAGCAACCATGACGTCCGCGTCACCCAATGCAATTAAACGCGCTGCGTCACCAATTGCATGAACTCCAGATGCACAGGCTGTCACCGCAGCATGATTTGGCCCTTTAAAGCCATATTTTATAGAAACATATCCAGAAACTAGATTAATCAATGATGATGGGATAAAAAATGGAGAAATCTTGCGACTATTACCTTCATGAACCTTAACAGAAGCTTCATAAATCGTTTGTAGTCCACCAATACCAGAACCAATCATCACACCTGTGGCACAACGTTCATCTTCAGTTTGTGGCACCCATCCAGAATCTTCCACAGCTTGCATTGCTGCGACAAGACCTAAATGAATAAAACGATCCATTTTTTTCTGATCTTTAACAGGAATCCATTCTGCAAGATCTAATTTTCCTTCGCTCTTCGTTCCCGCAGGCACTTCGCCTGCAACACGAGCAGGAAGGCTAGAAGCATCAAAACTGCTGATCGCGTTAATACCGCTCTCACCAGCAACAAGGCGCTTCCACACATTATCAATACCAATTCCAAGAGGGCTTACAATCCCCATACCGGTCACAACGACGCGGCGCTGACAAATCAATTTATTTTCTGCCATCTGGTTAACCTATGTGCCTCTTGAAATTAAGTAACTATATTTAAAAAATTAAGCTGATTGCTTTTGTTTTTCGATGTAGTCGATAGCATCTTTAACAGTTGCAATTTTTTCAGCTGAATCTTCAGGGATTTCAACACTAAAAGCTTCTTCAAAAGCCATAACTAATTCAACTGTGTCTAAGCTATCTGCGCCTAAATCATCAATAAAAGAAGCTTCTGGTGTTACTTTTGCTTCTTCAACACCAAGATGTTCAACAACGATTTTTTTTACTTTATCGGCGATATCGCTCATCTAATTCTATTCCTTCTGCTTGCTCTAAGCATTTCTAAGTGATCTTGACTCTGTTATATTTCAAAGGTTTATTATACAATAAACCTCAATCTTGTAATATATTAGCATGGGGCATATCACATTTCTTAGTAATAGCCAAGCTAAACTTAAAATTACATATACTCGTTTGTATTAACCAAATAATTCTTTATTAAGATAACGTCAATATATGATTTTTACAACAGTGGGTTACTTAAATCATCGCCATCCCACCATTCACATGTAGCGTAGACCCGGTGACCCATTGCGCTTCATCAGAAGCAAGATAGGTTACTGCTGCTGCAATATCCTCAACTTTACCCATACGACTACATGGAATTTTTTCTAATAATTTTTCCCTTTGTGCCTCTGCAAGTTGATCTGTCATTGCTGTTTCGATGAACCCTGGGGCGACTACATTCACGGTAATTCCACGGCTGGCAATTTCTAGCGCCAAAGATTTGCTCATCCCAATTAACCCAGCTTTTGCAGCAGAGTAATTTGTTTGACCCGCATTCCCAGTTACACCAACAATCGATGCAATATTGATAATACGGCCATAACGACGACGCATCATTCCTTTGATCGCAATTTGACTGAGCTTAAAAGGCACAGAAAGATCAACATCCAAAACCGTTTGCCAATCTGTATCTTTCATCCGTAATGCCAATGTATCACGTGTTAGCCCTGCATTATTAACCAAAATATCAATCGGAGCACCAAAAAGCTCTTCTGAACTAGGGATTAATGCCGCCACAGATTCGGAGTCTGTTAAGTTAGCCACTTGGATCTTGGCTTTTTCTTCACCGCCTAATTTTTCTTGGACTTCTTTAAGTATATTTTCTCTAGTACCAGATAAAACAACTTTGGCTCCTTGGGCAATTAATGCCTTTGCAATTGCTTGGCCAATACCACCAGAAGCCCCAGTTACCAGCGCAACTTTACCGTCTAATCTAAACATGTTTATTCCTTATGATTAGTTTTTAGAATTCGAAAAAATAGTCACAAATTGATCAATATCTGCAGGTTCTCCTATAGAAAAAACCTGACGATCTTTGGCAGTTCGGCGCATTAAATTAGATAATACTTTACCCGAGCCAATTTCAAAAAAAACTTCTACTTCTTTATCGATCATAAATTGCATTGTTTCTGCCCAACGAACGGGCGCAGTCACTTGTTTGACCAACAATTCTTGCACTTCTGGCAGACTGGTATAAGGTTGAGCTGTTACGTTCGCTAACACAGAACAATTGAAAGGTTTCAACGTAGAATGTCTGAGTTCTTCTTGCATTTTTGTCGCAGCAGGAGCCATTAAAGGACTATGAAAAGGGGCAGACACTGTTAATTTAACAACCCTGCGTATTCCTTGCTCTGCTGCAAAAGTCACTGCTCGATCAATCGCATCCATATGCCCAGAAATCACCACTTGCCCATTACCATTATTATTGGCCACAGCAACCAAAGAATCAGGTTGGCTGCTATGCTGACAAATCATTTGGGCTTGCGCCATATCAGTGCCTAATAACGCAGCCATACCCCCCATCCCTTTAGGCAAAGCATTTTGCATGGCATCGCCACGCACACGCAGCAAAGCAGCCGTTGTTGCAAAATCAAAGACGCCTGCCATGCATAATGCAGAATATTCACCTAAAGAATGTCCTGCGGCAAAAGCAATATTTTGTGCAAGATTTAATCCTGCTTCTTTTTCCAAAATACGAATAACAGCCATTGAATGTGCCATCAAAGCAGGTTGAGTATTCTGCGTTAACGTTAATTCATCCTCTGGTCCCTCCATCATCATTTTTGATAAAGGTTGTTTTAATGTCTCATCTAATTCTTCAAAAACCTCACGAGCTACGGGAAATGCTTTTGCAAGTTCTTTACCCATTCCGACATATTGACTACCCTGACCAGGGAAAAGAAAAGCACTAACTGCCATTGATTATTCCTAAATAAACTATAAATTAAAAACAAAATTAATTGAATAAAATACCAAAACTATTCCACACTATCGCAGGAATCTCACGCAAACGCCAGTTCCAGCATTTATAAAAATGACGAGACGCATTTCCCAATGCTGCAACAGCGCGTGTGCGCCATCCTAGTAAAAAAAGCAACCAACAACATCGCGGCAAATGATAAGCGTTCGATACGACAACTAATCGTGTTTGCTTTGGTATAAATCCTAATTTTTTCAACAAAGCACTGCATAGCACAACAGATTGAATCGTTTTTGTCGCTTGCGTTTCACAAATAATTTGTTCCTCTAGCACGCCATTTTCAATCAAAAGCTGCTTCATCACCTCAGCTTCGGTTATCTCTTTTTGAGGATTCCCACCGGTAACGATGTATAATGGAGAGACACACAATTTTCCATATGCAATCGCAGCATATATCCTCATCATCAAAGCACGTTTGGGCGTTCCATCAGCATTTAACGCTGCACCAAAAACAAGAATCGGCTGAGCATTCATTCAGCAACTCTTACAAATAACTGATTAATTGATTGTAATTTTTCAAATGTTTCTTTCCACAAGGGAAGGATCTTTTTCTCTGGAACCCCTCTGGCTTTAACAATTTCAACAATTTCACCCAAATTACGTTTTCCATCAATTAAGCCTAAAAAACCTCTGGCCTGTGCTGGCAACGGAATCATTACTGTTAATGTTCCAAAGGAAAAAGGTAATAAATTAGATGGCAGTATTTCACTTGCTAGAATCTCGCCTGGCTTTTCCCGCATAAAAGGAATGGATTCAAGATCCATAGGATCAACGAAAAACAATTCATCCTCTGACCTACGAATATACACAACGTGCGTTGCCATGTTCCCTGCCAGTCCTTCGGCAATAACTGCCTGCGTACGAGCATCTAATTGATCGATTTTTTCACGAAATTTAGGATCAGTGATTAAATATTTAGGATCATAACGAGCAGGTTCAACAAGAGCATTAATCTCGAACCCTGTTTGTTGGATCAAATCCCATAACGCATCAACTGTATAAGCACGATCTCTTGGGTTCAATAACAAGTCGTAAATACCTGCATCCCCACCGGTTAAATGGTCACCAAAATTACCATTGGCTCGTAACCAAGCTGTTTGAGGCAGATGACGCAACACTCGTTTCGCCATGTCTAAACGTTGTGCAGGCTTTTCTTGAATGGGGACAAGATGAGAAAGCGCATCTTGAAGCATATATACACCCGTGCGACCATGCGGCGCATAGACCATCAGACCGATACCACCACCGATATTTAACGCCCCTTTTAAAATACGCAATGCTTTGTCGGGATCAGGCAAATGGTGCAATACGCCACAGCAATCAATATAATCAAACTTGCCCAAATTAAGTTCAGGCAGATCAAAAATTGATCCTTGTACAAACCGTAAATTAGTTAATTCACGAACTTTGGCACGTTCCTTAACAATCGCTAAGACTGCTTCCGCACGATCAAGACAAACAACTTCACCTGGACAATCCTGGCGCGCCATTTGTTGGGCCATCATAATTGCAGCATCCCCAGTGCCGCAACCTGCAACAAGCACCTTTAATGGATCAGTAATTTTTCTGTAACCACCAAAGACCCAATAATCAATTTCATTTAAATGGCTGGGACTACCAATAAATAAACGTTTCTTTTCATCCAAAGGGTTACGCTCTGGATAAGGATAGGCCTCATATTGAGCAGCCAAGCTGATGTCTTGTTGATCGTGTTCTTTTGTCATTATGTTCTTACTACTAATTTTCCACGTTGCCAGGCTTCTGCCGCTTCATGCGCATCCATTCCATCAACACGCATTGCTTGTTCCATCAGCTTCATAACCTGATTGCCCAAGGTCATTTCTTCTAGCTCGTCAATCAAATCAGCGCCCAAAGAATCAATCAACTGTTTTTTGATCAAAATGATGGCTTTTTGCTCTTGAGCAAAGAGGTTCTTTGAATCTTTTAATTGATAAATCATCTCAGAATCTTCTAAAAAACTTGGCGAATATAGAACCATAATCTTTGGTTCTTGAGAAGTCATGGCATCTCTATATCGACTGATTACTTCTTCGTCTGTAGCAGATTTTAGGATATATCCCACATCTATCAAACCATACGTTTGGAATGCAGATAACACACGATCATAAATAATTTCAGAAACAATCACTTCTCTATCTATGTCAGTAGATTGTAATAATTGATCGATTGATGTGATCTCTGCCTTAAATTTACTAGGCAAGGCCAGAAATAAAAATGGTTGATATAAATTCCCAATCGCCTGCATAGAGGAGGCCGAATTTAACAAGTCGCAATGCACATCTGGGGTCCATAATGTCGCAAAAATATCTATTTCCCCGTTACGAATCTCTTGAAACAAAGCCACAGTTTCGCCCGTTATCAGCTCTATGTCTGCGACACCATGGGCTTCTAATACACGTAAAACAGCTGCTGCCGCTGCTTCGTGAACAGGAATATCAAAAAAACCCAATGTTAAAGATTCTTGAGTCACTATTTCTCCACCTTATTTTAGAAATTTATATTAATTATACCAAACCTGAGATTTGTTTTGCATAAGATTTTTGTTGAAATTTGATAATATGCATCATTATTCTAGCAAGGATTTCTTGTAATTTCATCGAAGGCATCCAACCAATGGTTTTAAATACCATATTCACCACACGTGCAACATGGTGACGTTGATATAAAGGCATTGCCTTCACCATATATAACGCAATACAACGTTTATGATTATAAGGCATTCCTTCGGGTTCATTGGTAATATGAAATGCAGATGCCAATTCATCGTCTTGACTTTCGACAATACGCCCAATTGCAATTTTTGCCCGAGCCCATTTAGATAAATTATCCTGAGGTAAATATCGTTTCATACAATCATAAAATAATTTATAATGACGGAACTCATCTCCTGCTATCTTACGGCAGATTTCCTTTAAAACAGGTTCTTTTACATAATCAGCCAACGCACTGTAATAAGAAGAGGTTCCAACCTCGACCATTGCACGGGCAATAAACTCTCCTACGTGCGAGCCTCTAATGGAGCTATTTGTATCAAGATCTATTTTATAAAACTCTTTAAATCGATCAAAACTTTTTTGATAATTCCAACCTGGATCAGCCATCATTGCCCACCGGCCAAGTACTTCACCATGTTGAACTTCTTCTACTTCCCATTGTTCAAACAGCTGCATTAATTCGGCATCATGAGCAAATACATTATTTAAATAAACTGTGTAATCGACACTATTTCGTTCAACAACCGAAGCGGCTTTGATTAAAGGAACAATTTTTGGATCAATAAGAGATGGATCAAATCGATCCCATTTGATCTGTTCCATATCCCAATGCTTCATAATTTTTTACCTTGAAAAAAGATTAATATTCTTAATTTTCTAGATTATATATTTTTGAGTCCTTTAGAGCAAAAGAAAATATCTGCTACAACACATTCAACTATATAGTTTATAAGAGGAAACAAAGCATGTGTCGATTATTTTTGGTATAATTGGAGCATTACTCCATTTTGGGGAACGATCTTTATCAATCACACTAGCCCGAACCCCCTCCATAAAATCAGAACGCATCACTAAATGACTAATGACGCTCAGATCCTGTTCTAATACTTCCCCTAAATCAGATAATTTATTTTGCCAAGCCTTATAAGTAATGTGCAAAGAGAAAGGACATGCCTGAGAAATCTCCTTTAAATCCTCTTTTGCCCAAAGAAAATTACTTTGTTTTAAATTAGATATAATTGTTTTTACGTCAGGAGCGTTATAAACACTCTCAACTTCTTGTAAGAAACTAGAATCATATTCTTTTTCACGTTTTAAAAAAGATAAAACATCATTCATATCGCGTTTTTCTAATTGTGTTAAAACATAATCAACCATAGAAGAAGATACCATGTAATCGGCAAAACCCAATTTAATCGCTTCTTCGGCATGAAATCTTTTTCCTGTTAACATCATACGCAACCCTGTATATCCAGGTGCTTTACTAAACAGTAAATTACTTCCCGCATCCGGCGAAAGGCCAATCATAACCTCTGGCATTGCCAAGACAGCACGCCCAGTCACAATACGATGAGAAGAAAAACAGCCCAATCCAACCCCTCCACCCATCGTAATCCCGTCCATAATGCTGATAACGGGCTTAGGATAGTTAGAAACATAATGAACAAGCTGGTAATTATGCAAGAAAACGTCGACAGCTTGCTCATACTGACCCACTTTTACAAAAGATGCAATTTCACGAATATCCCCACCTGCACAAAAAGCCTTAGCATGTGAACTGTTAATAACTATTTCTTGAACTTGTCGGTCTGTTTTCCACAATTCTAACTGCGATATAATTTCTTGCTGTAGCGCTGCGTTAATTGCATTTAAAAACTTGGGACGATTTAAGGTTAAAATACCTAATTTTCCTCTTTTTTGAGTTGTAATTAACCGATTCATAACGCCCCTCACTTCATTTTGGTAAACATATCTTACATCTTAACCGCAAAATTAACCTTATATAGAATGAACTAAATTTTACTATAGCTTCTTTGTCTGAAAATAAATATTTTATATTCCTAATATTTTATTGTTTTCATAAATCTTTTCTTAACTTATTTTAACCCTATATACAGCACTCTTTTATCTCGGTGACTTAGCCTGATAATAATTTAAGGATATCTTTATGCTTTCCCATAAAACTCTTAGTGATGACTTCATAATAGAAGAAACCTTCCCTATTCGACACGATTGGACAAGAGAAGAAGTCTCTGCATTGTTTGCACTGCCTTTACCAGAATTGATGTTCAAAGCGCAATCTGCACATCGCATTTATTTTGATCCTACAAAAATCCAAGTCTCTACGTTACTTTCTATTAAAAGTGGTGGCTGCCCAGAAGATTGTGCTTATTGCCCACAAAGTGCTAGACACGAGGAAAAAATCAAAGCAGATCGTTTAATGGCGGTTGATAAAGTCCTTGAAAAAGCTAGAGAAGCCAAAGCAGAAGGTGCCACACGGTTTTGTATGGGGGCTGCGTGGCGTTCCCCAAAAGATCATGACCTAGAAACCGTTTGCGCCATGATTGAAGGCGTCAAAGAGTTAGGTCTTGAAACCTGCGTGACCTTAGGCATGTTAAACCTTGAACAAACGCTCAAACTAAAAAAAGCTGGGCTAGATTATTATAATCATAATCTGGATACTTCCGAAGAACATTATGAGAAAATCATTTCTACCCGCACCTATCAAGATCGTTTAGATACCTTGGCTTTTGTGCGTGATGCTGGAATTAAAGTCTGTTGTGGTGGGATCCTTGGGATGAATGAACAGGAAGCTGATCGTGCCAGCATGATTAAAAGCCTAGCTAACCTACCGAAACACCCAGAAAGCGTGCCTATTAATTTATTAATCCGCGTCAAAGGCACCCCTTTGGAAGATGCAGAAACCATTGATCCTTTGGATTTTGTGCGCACGATTGCCGTTACGCGCATTGTGATGCCACAAAGTTACGTGCGTCTTGCTGCTGGCAGAACCGAAATGAGTCCTGAAATGCAAACGCTTTGTTATTTAGCTGGGGTAAACTCTATTTTTCTTGGTCAACGTTTATTAACCTGTCCAAACCCCGAGAAAAGCAGCGATCTGACGTTATTTAATAAATTAGGCTTACAAATTGCTGATAAAATGGTTGAAGCGTCTGCTTAATAATTTAAAAGGGCTTGGATTATTTCCAGCCCTAATTTTTAATTATTAATAGCTTTGATATAAATTCTAGTTTGAGCAGGGTCTTTACAAGTTTTATCCATACAATATCCAGAAATCCATAATTGACCACTGCCGAACATCATTCCCTGCCCATTTGCAAACATCCCAATAAATTCTTGCTTTGCAACAGATTCTTTTACTTTGGGGGTAATAATTGCTTGGTAATTTTGAATAAATTGCTGTTGATTTTTAATCAAAACACGCTTATTAGCAATGTCAACTTTCAGGGGATATTTAACCACCGCTGCCACAGCGGCTTTATTTTGATGCGTAACATCCTCTTTTAATTGATCGATAAAAGCATAATAATCGTCATGAGACCCAAATAAAAAATCCAGTCGAGCATTCATTTGCTCTATTGTTTTAATCTCATCAGTTTGTAATGGTATTGCCACAGCATTCAATGAATATGCCAATGAACCAACCGCAATAAAAGCGATCATTATTTTGATTTTGGTCATGTATCGTCTTTGTCAAATTAAGATAAATTCATTAACATATTCTACGGAACTACATAGAATTATTAATACCAATAATTTTCATTCTTGTAGCTTGATCAGTTTTTTGATCTTTATCTGGACAGGCGTTAGAATACCAAATTTCGCCGCTTCCAAAAGCCATACCACGGTAAGTCGAGATCAAATCTTTGAATTTTTGTTCTTGCACTATTTTTTCAATTTTGGGGGTAATAATTGCATCGTAATGTTCTATAAATTGTTTCTGATCTTTGATCTGGATCTGTTTTTCATTCAACTGTATCCACAACGGATATTTCACCATTTCTGCAACTGCTTTTTTATCTTTTTGGGCAATATTTTCTTGTAATACGTGAAAGAAACCCACCGCAGTATAGTGGCAATTGGACGTAATCGAATGATCTGATTGCTTAAAATTCACAATATTATTTTGTGGTTTTGCTGATTGTGCCATCAACTGAGTTGAAAATAAGATTGAACTAGCACAAAGACATAGTTTAATACTTATTGCTTTTAAATTCATAACCATTGAACTCCTAATTTTCGGTTAAACTTGGGCTTTCCATCGCAATAATCTTAGGGCGTTCATTACAACACAAACACTACTTAATGCCATTGCTCCACCTGCCACCGCTGGGCTGAGTAATCCAAAAACAGCCAAAGGTATACCGATGATATTATAAATAAATGCCCAGAACAAACCTTCTTTAATCCGTTGGCGTGTTTTTTGGGCAATATCTATTGTTGCGGCGACCAAACCTGGATGATTACGCATTAAAACAACACCTGCTACTTCAGCAGCAACATCCGTACCTTCGCCAATCGCGATCCCTAAATCTGCTGCTGCCAATGCGGGAGCATCATTAATTCCATCACCAACCATTGCAACAGAACGCTTTTGACCAGCTTCATTGCCTAACTTAACAATAAATTTTTGTTTATCTTCAGGGCTTAGGTTCGCATGAATCTCATCTACCCCGACAGCGTTTGCAACCTTGTATGCAGCTTGTTCATTATCGCCCGTTAAAATAACAGTCTTAACTTGCTTTGCTTTTAATTGGGCAATGGCTTTATCAGCACCTTCTCGAATATGATCTTCAAATGCAACGACACCTAATAATTCATATTTCTCGTCTTTAAAGCGAACTAGCCAAGAAACTGTTGCGCCTTGAATATCGCTAGGTAACTGACTTCCATCCAACCCTAAATTTTCAAGCATTTTTTGATTGCCAAAAAGAAAAGTAGCATCTTTTATCTTACCACTAATCCCTCTGCCTTGGTCTTTAATCACACGAAAAGATTCGGGGATGATTAATTCTATATTTTCTGCTTGCGCTTTGTTTAATAAAGCCTTTGCCAAAGGATGCTCACTACCCAAAGACAAACTGGCTGTCCATTGTAGGATTTGCTGCGCGTTGAACCTTTCAGTGGGAATAACTGAAACAACTGATAATCTCCCTTCGGTCAAAGTGCCTGTTTTATCAAACCCTACAACTTGAATATGTGCTGCACGCTCCAATGCCTCGGCATCCCGAATCAAAATTCCAGACCGTGCCGCAGCCCCACATCCTGTCGCCAATGCTGTTGGTGTTGCTAGTCCCAAAGCACAAGGGCATGCAATCACTAACACAGCAGCTGCATGCAGTAATCCTTCAACCAAATATCCATCAATCCACCACCCAAAAAATGTTACCAAAGCAATCACAATCACGATAGGCACAAAGACAGCACTGATACGATCAACCAACTTTTGAATAGGTGCTTTGGAGGCTTGTGCATTTTCAACCAATTGCACAATACTGGCTAAACGTGTTTCTTTACCGGTTTTTTCAACTTGAATTAGTAAACGACCATTGGCGTTCAAAGAACCACCTGTAACTTGGTCTCCTTTAATTTTCTCAACAGGAACAGCTTCGCCAGTCAACATCGATTCATCAACAGCACTTTCACCATCATAAACGACACCATCACAAGGAATACGCTCTCCTGGGCGAACCACAACGATATCCCCAACATTCATGGCTTCATTTGGAACAATTACTTCTTGTCCGTCTACCCATTTACAAACTGTATCTGGTCTTAAGGCTTGTAAAGCACGAATAGAGGATGCTGCTTTATGTCTGGCACGTTTTTCCAACCAATGACCAAACAGAATAAAGGTAATGATTAAAGCTGAGCTCTCATAATATAAATGAGGCTCGGAATGTGCTGTTGGATTTAAATAATATCCAATTAATAAAACCGTACTAAGAATCCAAGCTGCACTGGAACCCAACGCAACCAATAAATCCATATTTCCAGCACCTGCTTTAACGGCACGATACCCAGCAACATAAAAATGCCTTCCTAACCAAAATTGAACGGGCGTTGCCAATAAAAACTGTATCCAACCTGGTAACATCCAGCCATGATGGAGTGATCCCACAATCATAGAAACCACTAATGGTAAGGAAAATGCAGCCGCAATTACCCATTGTAGAAAATCTTTATGCTGAGTCGCTTCAGAGCTATCCTCGATTTTTTCTTCTGGATTGATCCATTTCGCTTCATACCCTGCATTTTTGACAGCAGTTTCTATTTCGTTTATTTTTTGCTGAATGATATCAGGATTTTGTAAAACAACTCTGGCTTGTTCCAGAGTCAGGTTAACACTGACTTCATCTACCTCTTCAACACGCTTTATAACTTTTTCAACACGCCTAACACACGACGCACAGGTCATCCCTGAAATTGAAAAATCAACTGTTTTCGTAAGAGAAGATTCATCTGACATCTTTACTTCATCCTGTTTTTGTAGCCTAATATAAAAATAATTCTTATTATCATATAGTATATTTTTTAAACGGAGTTACAATCATGCAAACTTATAAAGTTGAAGGAATGACCTGCCAACATTGTGCCAAAGCAGTCAAAGAAGCTGTCGAAGCATTATCCAACGTTGAAGAAGCAACCGTTAATTTAGAAGCCAAAACAGTGACTATAAAAGGAAATCCAGACCATGCAGCACTTAAAGCTGCTATTGAAGAAGAAGGATATGAATTAATATAAAAGAAAGCCTCTTATTTTACAGTAAGAGGCTTTTTATTTTTAACGAAACAATATAGTTACACTAGTGATGGTAAGGAAGGTCCATAATAGTAAAATAGTGTCATCACAATAGCCACAACCAAGAATCCTAATGCCATTGTACCAAAAAATAAAACAGCTTGTACACCATTAGTATTTTTTGCTTTTACTTCATAGCCTTGCGCAAAGAGTAGTCTTTGTATTTCAATTAATTTTTTATCAAATAGAGAATCATCTTTTAAAATTATCTTAGCCTGACCTGATGCAGGATTAACTTCTGCAGACTTTACACCCTCTATATTTTTAATAAAATTATCAATATTCTGCAGGCTCAACTTCGAACCTCTATCCTCAAGAAAAAACTCAATCGCTTTTGATGGGCTACTTAGATTATTTTGCATCATATTGTTCCTTTTTATAAAAAAACCAAAACCATATATAATTATAACAAATTTTTAAGTAAATTAAAAAAGTATTTACTCTATTTGATAAACATCTCCACTTGATACAAAATTTATAGATTACATCCTCTATATCTATCAGCTTATAAATCAAAATCGTATAGATACAGATCATGATGATTATCACATAACAGATCAGTTCGAAAAAAAAGATATACCCTTAAAATACAGAGAACTTAAAGTAACTTGTTTACTTATATAAACGCAGCCAAAAACTTGCCAATTTATAGCAATATTTTTCTGACCAACATGAGCATGATTAAAAAATGAAAAGAAAGCAATCACACGTAAAATAGCTACAAATTCTATTACAAATATTGCGCAACGCTCACCCCATTATAGTGCTTGCGACATTTCTTGACAGGGTTCTGTTATCATTAGTTGATAACCTGCATGATAATGTATCGCTTCTATCTCAAGGCGTTTTCCTTCGGGAAAAACTAATTCAATATACTCGATTTCTTTAAATAGCTTAAGAAGGGCTTTAATCTTTTGAATACTTAATTCGGGTCACAATTTTTTTTACATAAAATTCTATAACTGTAGCTGAAAAGGTAAACTCACCTAGCAAATGACAAATCCCCTCCCAAGCAGACCATTAAATGTGCTAAATTAATATTGACTATCTAATAATCCAATTAGATGCGCCTTGATATTGAGCCATTCTCCTGCAACGACGCTGTACATCACCGTGTCACGAATGGTACCATCTTTTCTTAAAGCATCGCCACGAACGACACCGTCTTTTTTAGCACCCAACCGCTCTATCGCACGTTGGCTTTTCAAATTAAAAATATCTGTACGCCATCCCACTGTTCTTGCTTGTAACGTTTCAAAAGCATATTCTAGTAACAACAATTTACAGATTGTATTTACACTTGTTCTTTGCACTGACTTTGCATACCAAGTATATCCAATTTCCAATCGTTGGACGGCTGGCAAAATATCATGGTAACTGGTCGTCCCAATTACACGATTATTTTGGTCGTCGATAACAGCAAAAGCAAATCTTTTTCCTATTTCCCTAGCTTGCAAAGCCGTGTGAATATAAGAATTAACCTCTGAATAATGTGGTGTTGAGGTAACTCTTAACTTCCACAACTCACCATCTTTACATGCTTGTTGTAATCCCTCTCGATGAGCAAGAGATAGTGGCTCTAAATGAATATTATCCTTTTCGAGCCGAACGGATGAATTGGGGAAAAACTGTTGGTTCATCTGCAAAATTACCTAAGACTGGTTAAAATCAATAGTACGAATATTTTGAATAAATTGTCGAATCAACGTAGGATCTTTTTCGCCTTTACGACGTTCTACACCAGATGACACATCAACCGCTTTGGCACCAGATTGTTGGATCGCTTGAACCACATTTTCTGGCGTTAATCCACCCGCCAATAGCCAAGGTTTAGGCGCATTCCATGCAGAAGTTAATTGCCAATCGAAGGTTCGTCCATTCCCGCCAGGTCTTGAATCAGAGTGATTGGGTGGTGCTTCTATCACCAAGCCGTCAATTGAGCAAGTTTTGGGAAGATCAGAGCGCTCTTTGATACCTTTAGCCAACCAAACAGGAACATCAAATATTTCACGAATAGTTCGTGCAATTTCTGGTGTTGTATAAAGCTGTAAAATATCCAGTCTAACTGTTTCAAGAACGCGCTTCACCTCGTCAAGCGTTGGTTTTACAAATAACCCAACCCTTGATATCCCCTCATTGTAGTAATCGGGCAATTGACGTACTTGATCGATGGAAATAAATCGTGGTGAAGATTCATAAAATACCAACCCAACCCAATTGACTTTAAGCGTTGCTAATAACTCATAAATCTCAGGATCCTTCACCCCGCAGATCTTAATCGCAGTCACCCTCTATTATCCTTGTAATTCATGAATAATTTGTTTTGCCATTCCTGCTGGGTTTTCTGCCCTCGTAATTGGACGACCAACGACAATCCAACTGGCACCGGCTTGATGTGCTTGTATGGGTGTCGTTACACGTTGTTGGTCATCAGCAGCCGCATCTGCCATTCGAATACCAGGGACTACTAAAACAACGTCATCGCCTAATTGCTCCCTCAAATATGCTACCTCATGTGGGGAACAAACCAAACCATCTGCTCCAGCCGCCAAAGCCATTTTACCCAATAATAACACTTGTTCCAGCGGAGATACAGAAATACCAATAGAGCCTAAATTCTCTTGGTTCATACTGGTTAAGATCGTAACAGCCAGTAAGATCGGTTTACTGTCGCTGGGAAAATGCTCATCAACTGACCTTCTTGCAGCACGGATCATGTCCTGCCCACCCAACGCATGAACAGTAAGCATTGCAGGTTTTACAGGCGCCAAGCTTGCAATCGCAGAAGCAACAGTATTAGGGATATCATGCAATTTTAAATCTAGGAAAATTTTTCTGCCCTGAGCGAGGCGACATACTTCATCAAAGCCACACGCATAGGTATATTCCATTCCTATCTTTATCATTTGCCCAGTTGCATCAGCAATTTTTGCCCATTGTTCCGCTTGAACAGGGTCTTTGGTATCTAACGCAAGGATTAATCCTGTATTTTTGATCATTTTTACACTATTTGGTTAAGGTCAATATTTCTGCGTCAGCTTCTGCGGACTGTCCAATTGTTGTTATAGGTTCCTGAGGAGTTTGAACAGGTGCGTGTCCAGCAGCAGGCTGTGTTAAATTGTTAATATATTGTTCACGTAATTCGTTTAGCTTTTTTTCTAATTCTTGAATTTGTTTGTTAGCTGCTCTTACTTTTCGCCATTGTTTGACAATAGCAATAAACATTACTAAAACACCAATGATAAAAGAGGCAAGCCCTAGTAACAAAGCAAAAGTTCCAACAGAAACTTTCCAACTTAACAGAGGAAAATACATTTGTACGGGTTCTTCGTTAAATATTAAAAAAACACCCAAAATAGCCAAAAACGGTACAATAATTATTAAACGCAACACTTAAAATATCTCCTTAAATTATTTAATTGAGGTATCATTTTCAAAATAGTATATAATATATTTTAAAATATAGATAAGCAATTTTACATCAGCAAAATTTAAAATTACTCAATATTTCATAATACTCTGATGTCTCTTCACTCATAATATTAGTAATTCTAAATATGTAAGCATATCATAACGATATCAAATTAATTTCAAAATTTAGTAATCCTACTTTAAAAAACGGAGCATTAATACCATATCACAAACAAATCTCTCATTTCCTATTCTCAAAATATAAATAAATTAAATTCTAATTTTGTCTTCTGTGTAATTTTTGTTATATAATTTCAACAAGAATAATTCATATACTTAAATAATAAAGAATAAATATCATGCCTAAAAAAAACCAGACTGTTAAGATAACCAAACTATCTGATCTTCAACTACACACCCAATACATCAAAGAAATAAGCCTAAAAATCCCAGCAGCTCCTTATATTTTTGAAAATATACCCCCCTCTCCTAACTTAACAGTAACTGTTGATGTCAATGCACAACAACTTGTCGAAGAACAACCTAATTTCGAAGTAACTGTATTTATTTCTTGTGTTAGTACAACCACCGACGATGATCTTACGAATTCTATTTTCAATTTACATCTTCAATATGCTGGAATGGTTACCTTTCCAACGCTGGAAACTTCTAACCTAGAAGATTTATTGATGGTGCATACTCCTGATTTACTTTTCCCAGAAATTAGAAATACAGTTTTGAATGTTACTAGATCAGCAAATTTGCCCCCCGTGACTTTACAACGTATTGACTTTGCAACTATGTGGAAAGAAAAAAAAGAAACTAGTCCAGAATAAATAGTTTAAACTGAATATTATACCTTATTAAATACCAACAGGATATTATTGATTATGACTCTTAAAAAAATTATCGGTCAACCTGATGCAGGGGGTATTACCCCTATATCCTCACGCATTGCCTATGAAAATCGTTGGTTAAAAATACGTGAAGATATAATTAAATACCCAAATGATTTAGATGGAATGTTCGGGGTTGTTGAACGTAATGAGTTTGCAGTTATTTTACCCCTACATATTGAAAATAACGAAAAAACAGTCACTCTTATTCGTCAATATCGCTATCCTGTTGGGGAGTTTATGTGGGAACTGCCAATGGGTATGTGGGAGCTAAAACCCGATGCAACCCCTGAAATGGTCGCTATGGGAGAACTTGAAGAAGAAACAGGTCTTCGTGCAAAAAACATGATTCACGCAGGCAGTTTTTACCAAGGCGCTGGCTATTCCACGCAAAAAGGTCATGTTTTTCTGGCAACAGATCTGACTCAACATACAACAAATCGTGAAGCGACTGAACAAAATATGACTTGCCATTCTGTACCACTTGTTCAATTTGAACAAATGATTGAAACAGGTGAAATTACTTGTATGGTTACTATTGCTGCATTCTGTTTATTACGCAGTAAAAAATTGGTTTAAACTTATTTACTTTATCTTAATTACTGGTCATGAACGGGAAAATACAGTATGGCAGCAGAACAAATCGGGCAAACACCATCAACTTCATCCAATTCACTGTTAAGACAAGTAACGATTATCGGAATTGCGATGATATCTGGACTAATTTTAGGCCTGATCTGTCATGCTTATGGTAAAAATATTTATATTACAAAAACTACAGACTTAGTTACCTTCATTATGGGGGCATCCGATTTAATCGTTCACCTTTTCTTAAGATTGATTAAAATGATTGTTGCCCCTCTTGTGCTGGCCACGTTGATCGCTGGGATCAGTAATGTACAAGATACCAGCACCATTAAAACAATTGGTATCAAAGTTATTCTATGGTTTATTGCTGCATCTTTTGTTTCTTTGGCTGTGGGAATGGTATATGCCAATATTGTTCAACCTGGTGTTGGCTTTACTGACAATCCTCCTCCTATTGCTGCTGACCATTCTAGTTATCATTTTGATATTGTAAAATTTACCCTTCACATTGTACCAGATAGCATCGTTGATGCTATGGCCAAAAATGACATGATTCAATTGGTTGTTTTTGCAGTGTTCTTTGGCCTAGGTCTGGCAAGACTACCAGGAAAATCGGCACAAACGCTGCGCGATGGAATTGATGCGATGGGACATGTCATGTTAAAAGTCACTGATATGGTGATGAAAATTGTTCCTTTGGTTGTTTTTTCATCTTTACTTTCCATCGCGACCCAAAATGGCGTTCAAATCATTGAAAAGTACGGTATATATTTAATAGAGTTCTATATACTTGTCCTTATTATGTGGGCCATATTAATCGGCGCGGGATATTGTATGATGGGGAAAAAAGTATTTAAACTTCTCCCTTTTATTTCTGAACCTGTTTTAGTTGGTTTCTCAACAGCCAGCAGTGAATCTGCATTCCCACGTTTATTAGAAAAACTGACTGAATTTGGTGTTTCCCCAAAAATATCTGCTTTTGTTCTGCCTTTAGGATATAGTTTCAATCTTTGTGGAACGATGGTGTTTCTTTCATTTGCAGCAATCTTCATTGCCCAAGTTTATCATGTCAACATGCCTTGGGATAAACAGATGATGATGCTCCTTGTGATGATGATTAGCAGCAAAGGGATTGCTGGCGTTCCAAGAGCATCAACTGTTATGCTGGCAGCTGTAATGCCAGGTTTTGACATTCCCGCAGCAGGGCTTGCGTTGATTGTAGGGATTGATCAATTTCTTGACATGGCCAGAACTGCAACCAGTGTATTAGGAAATGGAATTGTTGCTGCGATTGCCGATGAATGGGATCAAAAAGAGCAGCTTAAAAAAAGCAAAACGACAACTCTATAATTTTTTATTGTACAAAATTTTGAAAAAAGATTAATCATCATGAATACATCTATTGAAACACAGCTTATCGATGGTAAAGCTTTTGCTGAAAAAATGACTAAAGAAGTCGCAGCTCAAGTGGCAGAATTACAACAAACAACAGGGGTAACGCCAGGTCTTGCGGTTATTCTTGTTGGTAATGATCCCGCCAGTGAAGTTTATGTGCGTAATAAAACGAAACAAACACATAAAGTTGGTATGCGATCATTTATGCATTTGCTTCCTGAAACAACCACTCAACAAGAATTGTTAACCCTAATACAAAGATTAAATAATGATCCAGATATTCATGGTATTCTTGTTCAACTGCCGTTACCAAAACATTTAGATTCAGATCCTATTATTCAAGCAATTTTACCTGAAAAGGATGTCGATGGACTGACTGCATATAATGCAGGAAAATTGACCCTTGGACATACAGATGGCTTCATTCCATGCACCCCTTTGGGATGTTTGTTATTATTGCAACAAGAACTTTCAAATCTACGTGGATTAAATGCTTTGGTTATTGGTGCCTCTAATCTAATGGGCAAACCTATGGCACAACTGCTCTTAAACCAAGGTTGTACAGTCACAATAGCTCATATTGATACTCGAAATACAGAAGAGCTGGCAAGACAAGCAGACATCCTGATCGTCGCCACAGGATGCAAAGAACTGGTCAAAGGGTCTTGGGTAAAGAAAGGTGCCGTCATTATCGATGTCGGAATAAATCGAATCACAACAGAAGAAAACAAAGTAAAATTGGTTGGTGATGTCGCTTTTCATGAAACATTAGGTATCGCAAGTAAAATTACGCCAGTACCAGGTGGGGTGGGTCCAGTAACAATATCTTGCTTATTATACAATGCCTTAAGTGCAGCAAAAAAGAAAAAGTAACGATAAAGAATTATAAATTCTACATAAAAAACAATCATAAAACTTGTAAAACGTTCTTTCAGACATTACCTACATATTTAAATTATAAATAAGCTGGTGCCATACTTTCTTTATAATTCACGAAATATTATAATGGATTAAAAACAAAATGTCTGAAATTGAAACCCTATCTCTTTTATTTGACTCTGCTTGGTATCTTGCAACATATCAAGATGTTGCAATGGCAAATTGTGACCCATTAGATCATTACCTTTCTTTCGGATACCGAGAAGGACGTAACCCTAATCGTTTTTTTAACACTAACTTTTACTTAGCCTCCTATCCTGATCTTGCACAATCTTCAATCAATCCTTTTATCCACTATATCTTATATGGTGCTTCAGAAGGGAGACTTCCCCGTTCACCTGGTTCAATGCCTTTACCTCCAATTACTTTCGATATTTTTCTACAAGAAGAACTTATTGAGACTGAAGATACTGATACATCAGAAAGTATATTAGAAACTCCTGAAGAGCCTATTGAAGTTCAAGCAGAACAAGAACAGGAACAAGAGGAAGTAAAAGAAGAAATCGTTGTTGCCCCACCAGCAAAAGCTAAAACAACAACCAAAAAAAATCCTAAAGCGGCACCAAAAGCTAAAACTTTAAGCTCTGCAACTAAAAGAAAACGTACGACCACAAGCTTGAAATAAGTGGTTTATTTGAATAGGTATCATGATCGTTGATTTTTTTTACGATGATGATACCTATTTGATTTCTGTTTTGCTTTTAATAAACGTTTTTGGTAAGGCGACAAATGTTTTCCCAAAGGAACATCAGAACCATTAGTTTGATAAGACGCATTTATAATTTTTAACTTGTATTGATTATTCAAAGAGGGTGTATGAGAGTGATAATTACCAATCGCTTGCATTAAATCGCCGTTCGTCTCTTTTAAATACAACTTCATAATTGCCCCCGCCACAGCAATATTATAGCAACTATCTTCTTTTAACCTTTTATAAATTATATCTCCAGTTTCGCCTGTTGTGCGTCGTAATGGCTCTATCCATCGTGTATTAATTTGCATCACACCTAAATCTTGTGTTCCATTTTTATTGTTCGAAACAATACCAGGTGCACCGCCCTCAACACGCTGTATTGATGGCAGAACATTGGGTGGCAGATGATGAAAAGACGACACCATCACCATACATTGAAGATACGGGGCAACCATAAATAACCTATTATTTTAATTTACTGTCATCGTAAAATTGAACATAAACTGTGTTACGATGACTTGCAGTCATTATTAAATCTTTATACTATATATCAAACAATAAAGGATAAAAAATGACACGCATTTCAATCGAACTCATCCCTCGAGATAAAGATAGCTTGACGCTCGATATGAATAATATCAAGGAATATTTTTCCGTCGCAGATACCATTAATATTCCTGATCTGATGCGTTTCCCTTTACGAAGTTGGGAGACTTTTGATATTACGTATCCTTTATATCCAAATACAATCCCTCATATCAGAGCCATTGATATTGACCCCAATGCGCCATTACCAGGATATAATCAGTCGAACCTCAAAGAAATATTGGTTATTCAAGGTGATCCACCGGCAGACCTCCATAAAGTAACATATCCCAATACAACGGAAATGATCTTACGTCGCTATCAAAAAGAACTGCCCCATCTTACTTTATATGCTGCATTTGACCCATACCGTCGCTCTCCTAAAGAAGAATTAGAACATATCCAATCTAAAGAAGCAGCGGGAGCAACAGGTTTTTTTACACAACCTATTTTTGACGAAAAGATGCTAGAACTTTGCATGGATTGGCTACATGATAAAAATGTATTTTGGGGATTGTCACCCGTTGTTGGTCCAAAATCGAAATCTTATTGGGAAGTCACCAATCGTGTTATTTTTCCACATCATTTTGAACCAACATTAGAAGCCAACATCGCTTTCGCCAAACGTGCATTGCAATTAATCAAACAAACCAATAGCAATACTTATTTAATGCCATTACGAGTCAAACTTGAAAAATATTTACCCCCCTTGATGGATGTTTTTTTATAGTTTAACGGGTTGTAGCGCATACAAAATACGCACCCAAGACCGTATCCCCTTATGAAAAGAACGTAAATTATATTTTTCATTGGGGGAGTGAATGCAATCATCAGCATTTGCAAACCCTACTAAGAACGATTCAATCCCAAATTCACGTTGTAAATCATTCACGACAGGAATGGCACCACCACTACCAACAATGGCTGTTTCGCAACCCCATTCGTCTTGTAAAGCCTGACAAACCGCTCCTAAAATAGCACCCTCTAGCGACACCATGCCAGCTCTTGACGCACCATAAGATTCAAATTCAACTCGGCAATCTTGAGGAATAAGAGCAGACACAAAATCGCGGAAATTCTTTCTAATTTTAATAGGATCTTGGTGTCCTACTAACCGAAAAGAAATCTTGGCAGACGCTTTTGCTGGAATAACGGTTTTGAATCCTGCACCTTGATAGCCGCCACTGATCCCATTAATTTCACACGATGGACGACACCATGTTTGCTCAATGGCATTAAAAGCCTGTTCACCCGCAGACTCTTTTAACCCAATAGGGGATAAAAGCGCTGCATCCGTTTTACCAATTTCCTGCCACTTTGCTCTAATTTCAGAAGGAATTTCTGGCACGCCTTCATAAAATTCTGGAATGGTGACACGACCTTGATCGTCTCTTAACGCTGTAATGATTTCAGACAAAACTTGAATAGGGTTACGTGCAGCATTACCGTAAATCCCTGAATGTAAATCTCTATTAGCAGCGTAAATCGTTACTTCTTCACCAACTAATCCTCTCACCATTGCGGTGATTGCAGGCACATCTGCTGTTGCCATATCCGTATCGCAAATAAAGGCCATATCAGGATGTAAATGTTGTTTTTGTTCAGCTAGAAAAGCTGGCAGGTGTTCTCCACCACTTTCTTCTTCACCTTCCAAAAGCACCGTAATCCGAACAGGGAACTGACCCGTCTCTGTATAAATTGCACGACATGCTTCTAAGAACGTTAATATTTGTCCTTTATCATCGGAGGATCCTCGGCCATGAATCACATCTTGTCCTAAATTATCTTTAAGCATACATGGTTCGAAAGGAGGAATTTTCCACAATGTAATCGGATCAACAGGCTGAACATCATAGTGACCATAAAATAAAATATGTGGCGCATTCGTTGCCGAAAGCTCTTGTGCAAGGATAATAGGGTGTCCTTCTGTTTCACAAATGCGTGTGACAAAGTTGAAAGACGTTAGATATTCTTTTAACCAATTGGCTGCATTGCGACATTCATGTGCATAAGCAGGGTCGGCTGAAATGCTAGGAATTTTTAATAATTCAAATAATTTTTCTAACGATTCAGATAGTCCTCGATCAACAGATCCTAAAATTGTTTGCAAAAATATTTCCTTTCTTTATCCATACAACCATTTTATGATTATAATCATTTTCCAAAAATTAGAAAAATCTATCTTTACCACGGACAGGATTTTTAAATTAAGAACTGTAATCTCACATAATGCCTATCAATAGCCTTAAACCCAGCCAAATTACATTAAAAATTCTCGCTGTTGTAATATTTAATCTGATTTGTTACATTAACGTCGGTATGTTCTTTACCGCGATATCAGTATTCGTGCATCAGTCCCTCCATTATAATTCTGTTATTGCAGGAATGGCTGTATCTGTGGCTTATATTGGCACATTTCTGACGCGACCAAGTGCAGGCAGATGGATTGACACCAAAGGGGCAAAAAGTTCAGTCATTATCGGATTATGTGTCAGTGCTATTGGTGGTATTTTTACCCTTATTTCAACGTTATTTACCACTTTTCCAATAGTAACATTGCTTATTATTATCCTCGGGCGATTATGTATAGGTGCCTCTGAAAGCTGGGCATCAACGGGAACTAATCTTTGGAACATCAGTCGAACAGGAATAGAAAATGCAACGCATGTTATTTCTTGGAACGGGGTGACTTCTTATGGAGGAATGGCGATTGGGGCACCATTAGGTATCTTTTTATTAAACCTTCCGGGTCATTTTGGTGGACTAACCACGATTGCTATTGTCACAATCGTTCTTGCTGGCGTGGGTGCTGTGCTTGCATCAACTTATTCTAATATTGCTCCCACCCCGTCGACTATTCCTCCGCTTCCTTTTACCACAGTTTTTATGCGCGTGTTACCTACTGGTTCAGGTCTTGGGCTAGCAACCGTTGGTTTTGGCAGTATTCAAGCGTTTATGGCACTTTATTTTGTATTTAATGGATGGAACGGTTCTGGTTATGTCATTACTCTTTTTGGAATATGTTTTGTTTTCATTCGTTTTATTTTTAAAAATGCTATTCATAAATATGGTGGATATATGGTCTCTATTGTTTCCTTGAGTATTGAGACAATAGGACTATGTTTCATTGCATTTAGCCACTCTATTATCGGAACATATATTGGTGCTGGATTGACTGGTTGTGGATTTTCACTGATTTTTCCTGCTCTAGGCATTATTGCTATTGCCACAGTCGGTGCAGAAAACCGAGGATCCGCTTTGGCATGTTTTGGTCTTTTCCTTGATATCGCTCTTTTTATCGCAGGACCATTATTAGGATTTATCTTATTTCATTGGGGATATTACTGGTTATTCCTAAGCGCTGCTATTTTCACCTGTGCAGGAACAATATTAACCTATATTTTGCACTATCAATCAAAATATCGTAACCTGACAGCATCTAATCAAAATCACATTATAAAAAGTTAAATTAATGTCTACATATACACATTCTGTCACAGTTTTTTGTGGGTCTCATCTGGGTAATAATCCAGCTTTTGAACAAGCTGGCAAAGATCTGGGAAAAGGCTTGGTGCAAAATAACATTCGTCTTGTTTTTGGAGGTGGAAACGTCGGTATTATGGGCGCTGTTTCCAATACTGTCATCGATCTAAACGGCGCTGTAAAAGGCATCATCCCCAAATTTTTACAAAAAAAAGAAGGGGAACATTCCCGCGTTCAAGATCTTATCGTCACCCAAGATATGCATAAAAGAAAAGAAATCTTATACCAAGAAGCAGATGCATTTTTGTGCCTACCAGGCGGTATCGGAACTTTTGACGAGTTTTTTGAAATATTAACCTGGAAACAACTGCATCTGCACAATAAACCCATTATCATTATCAATATTGAAAATTGGGCAGAACCAGTTTGTAATCAACTAAAAGCAATAGTCGATCAAGGGTTCGCTGACGCTGGGATCTTAAACCTATTTGAAGTTATTCAAGATGTTCCATCAACCTTGAATCGTTTGAAAGTCTTGTTTTCTTAATCACAAGGAAAGACTAATTGATTCACAATCTACACATATAATTTTTAGTAGATTGTGATAAATATTCTTTATTATTTTAAGTCACCACAAACAAAAAACGATGTAGGTTAAATACCTTCAAAAATATTTTTATGATGCACAAAACTATTTAATCGTGTGTAAGCAACCCCAGCATCTATACCAAGTTTAATAAGCCCAGCGATCTGACCTGGATTTGACAACAGACTTTTTGCCATTTGAATTCTATTTAAATTGCCATCATGGGACAAAGCCATACAAGCAAGAGGTGGTAAATCCCTTGCTGCCGAGTCACAAACAACTCTTAAAACAGCAAAGGGGATTTGGTGATCTTCACAATATTGCGCAACAATACCACTTTCCATATCAAGTGCCACACAGCCCGTCTTGTGAAAAAGCGCTTGCTTTTCAGCAGAAGCGGTTATGATTTCATCACTATGTAACAAAGCACCGACTTTAATTTGGGACTTTTCCGCACCTAGTTTCAACCGCAAAGCTGGGTCTGAAACATAATCTTTTCCATTTACATGAATAACATTAGGTAGCAAAATAGTACCGGCTTTGATTAATGGATCCAAACCTGCGGCAAAACCAAAAGAAACAATCGAAGTAACATTTGCCATAATCAAACGATTCAAAGCGATTTTTGCCCCTTCTTTTGTTGCCCCACTTGCCTCTATAGCCGCAGGATACAAATGACGAGCTAATTTCGCCTCTGATTGCATCCCAACCAAAACGCCGATACGTTGTTGCATTTAAAATCCTACCTCGACTTTACCTGTGTTACTGGATTGTAGATTCCGATAACGTGATAAAGCAAATAATGGAAAAAATTGACGATATCCATGATAACGCAAATAGAAAACTCTTGGAAACCCAACAGCATTATAAGGGTCTTCATTCCACTGACCATCAGCTTCTTGATTTTCCATTAACCATTGAATCCCTTTTTGTACTGCTGGGTGTTGATGTTGTTTTGCAGCCATTAACCCCAGCAAAGCCCAAGCTGTTTGAGAAGGTAGGCTAGTATGATGTTGTCCAGGTGTAGCACCTTCGTAAGATTCTTCGCTTTCACCCCAACCACCATCAGGACGTTGCACACAAAGCAACCAATCAACCGCTTTTTTGACCGCGGGATCTTCTTCAGAAATGCCAACAGCATTGAATGCACATAGTGCAGACCACGTTCCATAAATATAATTTGTTCCCCAACGACCAAACCACGCACCAAATTTTTCTTGTTCAT
The DNA here is from genome assembly GCF_947179015.1 of Commensalibacter communis. GTDB lineage: Bacteria > Pseudomonadota > Alphaproteobacteria > Acetobacterales > Acetobacteraceae > Commensalibacter > Commensalibacter communis. The sequence goes on along the minus strand of NZ_CAMXCM010000002.1, from coordinate 367,328 downwards.
CGCGCAAATATTGAATACCACGATCAATAACTGGTTTATCCTCTGGATGGCCTAATTGTGCAAGGAAAGAAATACAACGTGCCGCCACGTCCACTGTTGGTGGATCAAGCAAAGCACCATGATCCGAGAACGGAATGTGATTCAACAGCATTTTGTTATTATCAATATCAAAAGCACCCCAACCACCATTAGAACTTTGCATTCCAATAATCCATTGACGTGCACGTTCGATAGATTCCTGATGTTCAGGGTTGCCTTGTCGATGAAGCAGCATTCCCACTACGGCTGTATCATCAACATCTGGATAATAGTCATTGCGATACTGAAATGCCCAACCACCAGGTGCCACATCAGGACAATTAATCGCCCAATCCCCTTTGACATCCAGAATTTGGCGATCTTTTAACCACTCTGTTGCCTTAGCAAGCTTTTGCACTGTTTTTTCACGATCAGCAGCGCGAATACCAGAGGCTGTTTCGAACATTGCATGTCCTGTCAACGCGGTATCCCAAATTGGTGACACACAAGGCTGGCAGTAGGCTTCGTCGTCTTTAATGACCATCAATTTTCTGACTGATTCCCAAGCAATCGCTGCCCGAGGATCATCATCACGCATACCCATGCAACGAAATGACATCACAGTATTCGCCATTGCGGGGTAAATCGCACCCAATCCATCTTCACCATTAAGGCGTTTTTCAATAAATTCTACTGTCTTTTTTTGAGCATATTTACGTAAACAAGATGGAAATAATTTTTCGGCAGGACGAACGACTTTATCAAGATATTTAAATAAATATCCCCACTGAGAACGAAATGGGCCTTTGATCCATTCTTTAATTTGATCTGGAGGCGTTACAAAAAGTTCTTGCACATGAATATTATGACGATTAACGGCTCTGCCCTTTAACGAAACTAACAAAACCAAAGGCGCAATAACCGTTCTGGACCAATAAGACATATTCCATACAGAAAATAACGCCCATTTTGGCATTAACATCAACTCTACTGGCATTGCTGGGGTTGCATGCCAAGGAACTTCACCAAACAAAGCCAGCTGGGTGCGTGTGAAAACATTGGATGCTTCGGCTCCACCATGTGCTAAAATTGCCGTTCTTGCACGCTTCATATGAGGGGCATCGATATCATCACCAATCGCTTTGAGCGCAAAATAGGCTTTCACCGAAGCTGAAATATTAAAATTCCCACCATAATAAAGAGGCCATCCCCCATGATCGCCTTGAATACGACGTAAATAGACCCCAATTTTTTCTTCTAACTCTGTATCGATACGATCAAGAAAATGTTCTAATAAAACATATTCAGCAGGGATAGTTGCATCTGCCTCTAATTCAAAGACCCAATGTCCATCGTCATTTTGACGATCTGCCAAAATATTTTGTGCTTGTAAAATAGCATGATCTAATGCTTCGTCCTTAATCGTATTTTCCAAAGAGTCAACATGGTCAAGCATAATCAAATATTTCCTTTTTATTGATACAATACAAAGTATTCTTGGATAAATATTTATCCTCTTTGAGAATAATAATATCGTTTCTTAGAGTGGCTGAGAAGAAAAAATAGCTTCCGCAGCTCCAAATCCAGAACGAATAGCCCCTTCGATTGTAGCTGGCAACCCTGTTGCAACCCAATCACCTGCTAAAAATAAATTGTGATATGGCGTATAGCAGGACGGGCGGCGATGATTTTGCTCTACTGTCGCAACAAAACTCGCTCGCTTTTCCCATAAAAGACGATGATTAGGGATTTCCTCGGGTAAAGCTGTTTCTACCACAGGAGATAAAACTTCCTTAACCTCTTGCCAAATCAAAGAGGCTAAATTCTCAGACTGACATCCCATAAAACGATTTGCTGCACTGACTGTAATAGAAATTACACCTGGTTTGACAAATATCCATTCACTAATGCCTCCAATGACACCCGCAAATTTGGCTTTATCTATACTACCCTTCACTCGTAAGTTAGGATCAACGGCATAATGTAGGTTTAATATGCTTTCAAATTGATTCGGCACTTTTACTTTTGGACATACTGTACCCAATATTTGCTCTGCGACATGCGCACTCAGTGCCAAAATAACACTATCATCAGGACCCACCTCAATTTTATCATTATTCATCACAAAATAATCAATTTTACCCTCTTCAACATGCAATTCTGAAAGGCGTGATTTTGTATGAATTTTACCACCTTGCAAACTAATTAAAGAGATTGCAGGTTGTACAAATGTTTCTGATAAACCCTCTTTCGGAAAATAAGGTATGCAGGCCTTGCCACCCTTCATCAAAGATTGGCGCATCACTGACCCAAGCAACAAAGCACTGCCTGCATCACAAGACGTATTCAAAGCCGAAACAGCAAAAGGTTTTAATAAGCGACGGGCAAATTGTCCATTCACCAAACAATCAGCAACGGTTTGTTGGGTGTCTGCTTTTAAGAACTTCCATAATGCAAATAATTCTGGAAATTTGAAATCAGGAACACGATGTTTTGCAAAAAATAACCACCAAGGAAAACGTCCTTTGGAAAGTAATAAATCCCAACGTTTTCCAACTTCTAAATCAACAAATGGAAATAACGGGTATCCCGACCCAATCAAACTATTGGTTGCATCAATCATCCGTAGATATTTAAAAACAGCCTCATTTCCTGACAAAATTAAATGATTCCCATTGTCAATGGTTCGATCTAATTGAGCGTCATAAAAAGAACGGGCTCTTCCCCCCAAACAAGGGCTACTTTCGTATAAAATAACCTGAGCATCAGATCGTTGAGATAAAGAAACCGCAGCAGATAAACCTGCTAGTCCACCACCAATAATATGAATATGTTTTTTTGCCATTATGAAATATCTATCTCTTCAATCCAATAAAGCTGACCAACAAGCCAATGCCCGTTACTGCAACTTTTTCAAATATTGATAAAGAAGCTCTTTGAAAAGGTTGCTTCCAGCCTAATTTTCTTTGTTTAGCCAAGACATATCCATAGGTAATCGCCATAATTGTTGCTGGCCGCAGTGACTTCTGACTACATTGTGCGGTAAATCGACGAGCTAATTGATAATGATCGGCCGCTCTATAAGCTAAAATATTACAAACTTGATCTACACCAGGGTGAGTGATACATTTTTTGGGTTCTAAGGGTAAGTGAAACCGTTCCAATAACTCTTTTGGTAAATATAAGCGACTACGTTCAGCATCTTCTTCAATATCGCGTAGGATGTTTGTTAATTGTAAAGCTCTGCCTAAATGATAAGCAACTTCTTGAGCAGAATTCGAGCTGTCACCAAAAATACATACGGCTAGGCGACCAACGGCCGAGGCAACACGATCACAATAAAGATCCAACGTCTTTTCATCTGGGGCAACAATAGGATGCTCTACATCCATTTCCATGCCATCAATAATATCAATAAAATCTTGTTGTTTCAGACTAAATCGTTGGATCGTTGCTAATAAAACTTTCTCAACTGCGTCCTCTGCATGCCCATCATATAGACGAGACATTTTATCACGCCACTCTTGTAATAAACGCTGCTTTGTTGAAATATCACCCTCTTCATCCGCAATATCATCAACAATACGACAAAAGCTATAGAGCGCATACATACCATAACGACGCTCTGGTGATAAAACGTGCATTCCAGCAGCAAAAGAGGTCTTTGATTTGCAAACAATATTTTCTACATAAGTCAAATCAAGTTCGCTGCACCCCATAATCTGTGCAGCTTCAGCTAACGGCTTACGCATAATGTCTGATCCGACCTTTCTTTTGTATGACAAAATTCAATAAATGTCACAAATACCAAGTTACTAATAAATATACAACCTTCAGCTATATATCTTTTTTTTCTAATTAGATACAGGTGAATGGTATCCGACATATCACATATTTTTACATAAAATGACGAAAAGATTTCAAAGTAGAACATAAAACATCCTTTTTGCTGAGCTTTACACGCCCTGCCAAGGGATCCTCTGTTCTTAACCGTTGGGTTAAAAATTTAGCCAAATAAACAATCACTGCAGATTCTAAACGTAAACGCCGATCACGTGTCAGACGAGGCAAATCTTCTGCTTCTTTATTTAATGCATCAATATAATCCAGCAATCTATTAAATATTTTCCGCAAAGGAAAACTGGTTTTATCAGCCAATATATCATCAATAGTCACTTGATATTCTTGCATTAAATCAGACGGAATATAGCAACGATCTAGTTTTATTAAATCCGTTTTACAATCTTGCAAATGATTCAAAATTTGCAAAGATGTGCATAGCGCATCAGAAGCTGGTATCGTATCTGGCCCTTCTTTATGTAATTTTAACAAAAAATGCCCGACAGGATTAGCAGAATAACGACAATAATTTACCAATTCATCTAATGTTTTATATCGAGTTTTGACTGCATCTTGACGAAAAGCAATAATCAAATCCGTCGCCGTATCAAAAGAAACACCTGTTTCAATGAAGCTGTTATGTAAACGCCGCGCCGTCCAAACATCAGACCGATCTGGCGCGGGAACGTCTTTACATAAAACCGCTTCCATTCCATTTAATCGATTAATCTTCTCTTCTGGGGTCAGGGTTTCAGAATCCGCTATATCATCAATGACTCTTGCAAAATCATAATAGGCTTGGACATGGGGTCTGAGTTGCCGGCTAATTAATAAAGAACCTACGGGGAAATTTTCGTCTTTAGCCGCTTTTCCAGAAGAAACGTCTTCTTCTCCCCAAATTGAAGAATCATATAAGGTCGATTTACTTGGTTGAGAAGCCATCATTTATTATCACTTTGTGCATTTGTTTGTTGAGTTTGATCAGAGCTTATCATATCTGATAGTTGAATATGTAACTCTTTTTTATCCATTCCGATCGCTGGATCTGTGTATGCTCTGCCTTTCCACATCATTCCTTTGCCACAGTAATAATTCATTGCTGATCCAATCGTTGCCAGTAAATAAAACAAAGCAATCAATGGAAGTGCAAATATCCATAAATATGACAAACGGAATCTGGATAACGTGGGAATAAATGAACCAATCGAAATACAATACGCAGCGATCGCAAAATGTTGTGTTAACCCATGCGTTGTTATCATGAGTATAAATGGTGCGAACCACATCAAAGACATCAAAATAATTGTTAATAAAAGAAGCGGCACAGAATAGCGTAATTGCACATAAGCCGTTCTGGTAATCATATTCCAAATATCACTTAATAGCTCATAAGGTCGCAGTGAGCGTGCAAGACTGCTATGCCCGAGATAAATATTACCGCCATTTTGTTTAACCAAACTTGCCAACGTAACGTCATCAATCAGCGCAGACTTTAAAGCAGCAATTCCACCTATTTTCTCAAGCATTTCGCTGCGAAGTAAAACTGTTCCGCCTGCTCCGGCTGCGACTGAAGAGCTTTTTTTATTTACTTGAGCAAAAGGATATAGCATGCAAAAGAAATAAACAAAGGCTGGAATAAAGGTTTTTTCATAAATATTTTCACATCTTAGTTGAACCATTTCAGAAACTTGATCCAATTGATCGACCAATGCTTTATGAACTAATGTGGTGAGATGAGAGGAATCATGTTCAATATCAGCATCAGTAAAAAAGAAAAATGTATTTTCTGTAGAATATTGCTGCTTAATATAATCTATACCTGTGGATAGTGCCCATAATTTACCACTCCATCCTGCAGGACGCAAAGCGGTTTCAATCACTTCTAATCGATTTTGAAATGCAGAAGGTAAGCTTTTTTGATAAGCTCTAACAATATCGCCTGTATGATCAGTACTCGCATCATCAACGACTAAAACTTTATATCGCCCTAAATAATCTTGATGTAACAAAGAATGGGCGACACGCTCTATTGTCTCGGCCTCATCACGTGCAGGGATAATAACAAATACATCTGGCCATTCTTCTATCGAATCGATTATTGATTTGGAATAAGGATATAAAATTGGCTCTCTGTGCCAAAAACGCCCGTGAAATAGAAATAACCAAATCCAAATAATAAAAGAACATATTGCAACGATCATCATCATAAATACTCTTAATCTACTATTCTATATTCGAATATCTGTTCTAAAAAATTACGTCATTCTTTTAACTTCTCATTCAATATTTTTTAACGCACATATCCTTGTTGGCGAAACCAATCGACGGCATCTTTGATTGCCTCATGAGCGGGACGATAGCGATATCCAAGTTCCCTTTCAGCCTTTGCAGAAGAGAAAAACATTTTTTTATAAGACATTAATAACATTTCACGAGTTACGCGTGGTTGTATGCCAAAGCGATTAGCCATCCACTCTGAAGCAATCGCCACAGGCCAAATCAATTTTTGGTTTAAACGCATCAACGGTGGTCTGACGTTCGCAATCTTAGAGGTCATCGCAAAAAAATCTCGCAGAGACATATTTTCTCCGCCAAGAATATATTTTTCACCAATCACGCCTTTTTCCAAAGCCAATAAATGCCCCTCAGCCACATCATCCACATGGACAATATTTAGCCCCGTATCCACATAAGCTGGCATTTTCCCTCTGGTGCAATCCAAAATCATTTGCCCTGTGGGGGTTGGTTTGATATCTCTTGGGCCTATAGGCGTGGATGGATTCACAATGACCGCAGGTAGTTGATTTTCTTGAATCAGTTTTAAAACAGCTTGTTCAGCTTCATATTTTGATTGTTTGTAAATTCCAATAATCTTATGCACTGGTGTTGTTTCATCCGCAATGCTGCCATCACCAACCAATCCTAAAGCAGCAACAGACGAGCAATATACAATTTTTTCAACTCCTACCCTTTGAGCCGCCAACATTAAACGACGAGTACCCTCTACATTAATCTTCATCATTTGAGCAGGATCAGGAACCCATAAACGATAATCTGCAGCAACGTGAAAAAGATATTTGCATCCTCTTAAAGACTCTTCAAAAGCCTCTGGGTTTAATAAATCACCCTCAACAACTGCTGCATCCAGGCCTTGTAAATTGGCTTTGTTACTATTGGGGCGGGTCAATACTCTTAAATGATGGCCTCTTTCAACCAATTTTCTTGCAACAGCTGAACCAACAAAACCTGTAACCCCGGTAACGAAAGTTGAGGTAACCATAAAACCCCCCGATCAAAAAATATAAAAATTTCACATATAACGTTGAATCTGTTATTGAATAATACGTTAAAGAATATTGTAATCAATTTTATATATAATTACTATGTATTCCATTAAACGCAATAATAACTACTCTATATAAAAGATGCACGGTCTACTTTGAAAAAAATTTCAATAATTTTATTTTTTTTGGGGCTCAGCCTCATTATTGCTGGAGCTGCTTGGATAGGTGCGGATAGTATCTTTAAATCTGTATTTTCTATTGGATTAGACAGACTTCTCCTATTATGTCTATGGCAGTTATTGATTATTGTCGTGTTAAGTTGGGCATGGCATTGCATCTGCCCAGAACTGGGGATCATAAGACTTTTTTGGGCAAGAAACCTCAGAGAAGCTGCTGCTACATGTTTGCCCTTTTCACAAATTGGTGGGATCGTGCTGGGAGTACGTGCCGTTTGTTTTAAAGGCTATCGTTATATTAAAAACCCTCCGACGCTATCCACCGCTCAGGGGATCAGTTCCAATATTGTTGATATTACGACGGAAACATTGGGACAAGTTGTGTTTATTATCATTGGCATCACAATTCTCCTCGTCGGAGGATATCATACACAATTACAAGATATTCATCTTTTGGGTGCGCAAATCAACCTTAAATGGTTTATCATTTTTGGGGTGCTATTACTAATATTTGGGTTGGTTCCTTTTATTTGGACACAAAGACAAGGCAATCTTTTCTTTCGTAAAATAGTCAATGGACTAAGCTCTAATATTGCCCAACAATGGAGCGGAAAAATTGTTTCAAGCGCAGATTCTTTACAAGAAGCACTAGACCAAATCTGGGCGCACCCAAAACGAGTAGTTTATAGTTGTACGATCCATTTTATTGGATGGGTTGGCAGTGGTATAGGAACGTGGATGTGCTATCATTTCCTAGGGGCAAATATTACCTTGCTTGAAGCCATTACCATTGAAGCCCTTGTTTGCGTGGTTCTTTCTATTGGATTTTTAGTTCCTGCCAGTGTAGGAATACAAGAAGGTGCTTATGTTATTATCGGAACGATTTTTGGAATTGATCCTTCTTTATCTTTTGGGCTATCGATCTTACGCCGTGCACGTGATTTAATCATTGGTATCCCAATCTTACTATTGTGGCAGATCGGCGAAATTCGATATTTACGTCAAAATCCTCAAAAAGATACCGAGCTCAACATCACTTCCAATTAATCCATTTTCTTTGTTTTCACTTTTCAAATTGATCATATATCATGAACACTCCTCTCTTTCACCGCGTTACCGTTATTGGGCCAGGTCTAATCGGTTCTTCTATTTTAAGGCGTATCCAAAAAGATCGTTCCATCGCAACCCATACCGTTGCCTATGATAATAATCCAGATGTTTGTAAGCATGTCCAAGAACTGCAAATCGCAGATGAAGTTTGTTTTGATCCAAAAACCGCAGTTGAAAATGCCGATTGCGTTATTTTATCCATTCCTGTTGGCGCTATGGAAGAGGTTACCAAACAAATTGTTCCTTACATGAAAAAAGGGGCAATATTGACTGACACGGGATCCACCAAAGCTTCCGTCATTGCTGCTATTGAGCCCCATCTTACACCCGATATTGTCTTTGTCCCTGCACACCCTATGGCAGGAACGGAATTCTCCGGTCCAGATGCTGGTTTTGATACGTTATTTGAAAATCGATGGTGTTTGATTACCCCCATCCCTAGCACAACACAGGAAGCTACTGATAAAATCATTGCTTTTTGGAAAGCTATGGGTTCGAATACACGTATCCTTTCAATCCAGCATCACGATAAGGTCTGTGCTATCGTCAGCCATTTACCGCATCTGATTGCCTTTACAATCTGTAATACTGCCGATAGTTTAGAAGAAGAAACAAGATCTGAAGTGCTTGACTATGCTGCCTCTGGTTTCAGAGATTTTACCAGGGTTGCGTCGTCTGATCCAACGATGTGGCGAGATGTTTTCATCAATAATCGTGAAGCTATATTGGAAATGTTGGCACGCTTTACAGAAGATGCCCAAGCCATGGCAAAAGCCATCCGATGGAAAGATGAAGAATATATCACAGAAACCATTCAAAAAGGTCGGCGCATTCGTAAATCTTTGATCGAAAACAAACAAGTGCAATAATCTATTCACCAAGCTGCACTCACTACAAAAATTATAGATAAAAGGCTGATTTAGACATTGTGAATCAATATGGCAACGGTCTCTTATGGACAGCTTGCCTTAACCTGAGGAAACATTGTTATATTACATAATATCTATTACAACGTGGGGTAAACCCAGATTGTAAAAACAAAATCGGGCGTTCTCCAAGAAATTTCACAAATACTCTATTCAAGAATACTGATCTGATCGAAATATTTAAAAACGATTAAAATATTGCTACTTTGCCTACTATTTTTAAAAATTATCTAGAAGCTGGAATTTCAGTTAAAAGCAGATCACGTTATTGACAGACAGAGTTTCAAATATAATAAAAACAGGTATAATAATAACTAATCAACCCTATATTCTTTGATGATGTAAAATACGCAAGGTGTCGTAATGACAGAATCCGTTCCAACTTCAGAAATATTAACCGTCAAGCAACTTATCAGCAGCTTTGATTGGAACAATACCATATTAGGTTCACAGGATTCTTGGCCACTAAACCTACAAGCAATATTATCATTAGTTCTCAATACGTCTTCACCTATGATTATTTATTGGGGAAGGGAAAATATTGCTTTATATAATGATGCTTATGCAAAATTAATCGGCACGAAACATCCTGCTTTGTTGGGCAGACCATTAATCAATATATGGCCAGAACGTAAAGCGCATTTCAACCAAGTTGTCAGCGCTGTCTATCAAAAAGAAACCATTCGATATACAAGCAATTATCAAATTCCTGGCACAACCCATCAGCATTCGACACCAACTCAAATTGAAGTAACTTACAATCCAATTCTTGGAGACCAAAATCAAGTTCAAGGCATGTTAAGTATTGTTACAGAATCAAGTTTATCAACCACTTCACCCACTCAAACAATTGAACAACTTATCGGTGGATTAGCGCACGACTTTAATACGTTACTGGCTGGTATTATTGGCAATCTAGAACTAATGCAAATGCGTATTGAACAAAATAAAGCAGATTTATTACCTCGTTATATTCACGCTGCCCAAAAAGCTGCAACGCAAGCCACTGAAATTACCCATCAGCTTCTTTCATTTTCAAGAAGACAAATTTTAACACCTCATATCGTAGATCCTAATCACACGATACAGGCTTTATTAGATACTTTTCAAAATTGTATCAAAGAAGACAAGGATCATATCAAGGAACATATTAACTTACAAATTCAGCTAGAAGCTGATATTTGGTCTGTTTTTTGTGATCCAGAACATTTAAAAAATGCGATTTTGCATATCTTTCAAAATGCCTGCGAAGCCATTCACTCGTCAAATGGTAAAATTGCCATAGAAACGCATAATATTATCATCACACCATCCCATCCTCTTCGGAAATTTATTGATCACGGAGAATATATCAGCATTGTCGTGCAAGATAATGGGATTGGAATGTCTCCTAATATTATTAACAGAGCAACAGACCCATTTTTTACGACTAAACCTTTGGGAAAACGAGCAGGCCTTGGGTTATCGATGGCTTATGGCTTTACCAAACAATCCAATGGACATTTAACCATTGATTCAAATCCAAAAGCAGGAACGACAATTAGTCTTTTTTTGCCTCGCCACTATAACTCGATGACCATACACAAATTGAATAGCAATCCTATGAAAGCTAACTTACTTAAAACATTGCTTATTTCACAGGATAATCATCTATGTATGTTGCTTAGTGAAAACCTAAAAGACTTGGGATATTCAATGACTATTGCCCAAACAACCAAAGAAACCTTTACTTTACTTAAAAGTAATAGTCAATTTAACTTTGTGGCGATTGATACCCGTATTTTACCCAATACACCTACGGATTTTTTATCAACTATTAAGACAAATAATCCTCAACTTCCTATTTTATTTATTACAGGATATGAAGAAACACCCATCATATTCGATTCATTTATTCGCGAACAAAATTTTATCATCCGTAAGCCCATAACCCATACCGTGCTTGCAGAATGTATCAAAGCTATTCAAGATTCTAAAAATCATTTAATATCATAAAGAGAGATAAAAATACCTCTCTTTAAAATGATTAATTACTGAATATCAACCACACGAATTAAATTCGTACTGCCTGCTTGACCGAACGGCATACCGGCAATAACGACCATATGATCGCCCTTTGTAACGACTTGATAACTTTGAACAATACGTGACGCTTCTGCTACCATGTCTTCGACAGAACATGCCGGATTATCAACAGTAATGGAGTGATAAGGATGAACTCCCCAAACCAAAGCAAGCTTTCTAGCAGATTCCAAGGTCGGAGTAACCCCAAAAATCATTGAATCAGGGCGCTCTCTGGACATACGTTGTGCTGTTTTCCCTCTACGCGTAAATGCAACAACAGCTGGAGTTTCCAAGGTGTTGCAAATCTTTTGAGCAGCAGCAACAATCGCATCTGCCACATTGTTATGTGGTTGTTCACGCGTTGCTTCCATCAATTTACGCCACTCTTCGTCTTTTTCGACACGACTAATGATACGATCCATAATCGTGACAGCTTCTTTAGGATATTGTCCAGCAGCACTTTCAGCAGAAAGCATCACCGCATCTGCACCCTCGAAAACTGCAGTTGCAATATCGGATGCTTCTGCACGTGTTGGCGTCGGAGATGAAATCATACTTTCTAACATTTGAGTAGCAACAATCACAGGTTTACCCAATTGGCGTGCTTTGCGAATGATTTTAATCTGAGCTAATGGCACTTCTTCTGGAGGCATTTCCACCCCAAGATCACCACGAGCAACCATCACACCATCCGTTAATTCAAGGATAGCATCAATATTTTGCATTGCTTGTGGTTTTTCCATTTTGGTCACAATCCATGCACGACCATTGGAAATATCTTTGGCTTCTTGAACATCTTCTGGACGTTGTACAAAGGAAAGACCAATAAAATCAACCCCAAGTTCCAATGCAAACTTAAGGTCTTTGTGATCTTTTTCTGTTAAAGCAGGAATTGGTAAAATCATATCGGGAACATTAACCCCTTTATGATTAGACAATGGTCCGCCAACAAGAACCTCAGTTTCTAGAAAATCTTTACCAACTTTACGAACGATTAAACATAATTTTCCGTCATCAAGTAATAAACGGCAACCAGGTTCAGCACTGTTAATAATTTCTGGATGAGGCAAACAAACGCGTTCTTCATTCCCTAATGTTTTATCAAGATCTAAGCGAAATATGGCACCAGTTTTTAAAATAACTTTGCCGTCTGCAAAATTACCAACGCGTAATTTTGGCCCTTGGATATCAGCAAGAACACCAATAACCTTACCTGTTTCTTTTTCAAGTTCACGAATAATATGATATCGTGCTGCTTGTTCTTCGTGGGTTCCATGAGAAAAATTCAAGCGAAAAACATCAACGCCAGCAAAAAATAATGTCTGAATCATTTCTTTGGTAGAGGATGCTGGTCCCAAAGTAGAAACAATTTTGGTACGACGACCTCTTAATAAACTAGCTTTGTCTTCCATAATATGTAATTCCTTTATATTCTAAATGAATAAATCAAAGTTATTTCGTTTGTAACAATAAACATCGATAAAAATTGATTCTAAAATGCCTTAATGGCCTTCAATGACCTCTTGAGGTGTTGTTCCCCAAAAGCTATTTCGTGGTATCCAACCATTATATCCCTTAATTGCAATATTACACCATTCTGATCCTGCAGGACATGATTTAATACTGCCCACAACACCTGGCTTTAAGACGGCAATCGCTGTAGCACTATCTTTTGGTTCCGATCTCACAATAATACTATTTTTACCTGGCTGGACTGATTGCGCATCCGCAATATAACCAACAATACGGCTGTCCATATGCTCACTTTTCTTTTTATCTTTATCCTTGCTTTGATCGGCCACTTCTTGGCCTACAGACAAAGGCTCGCCAGTTATGATAAAAGAACGACCTCCAGATAAAATAGCTTGTTGAATCCAACCTTTTTGACCATCAGCATCTTCTACTAAACGCCAAATGTCGAATTCTCGTGTGACTTTGACGGGCATATTACGACGATGATATGTCCAACTAATTGGATAGCGTGCCCCTGGTCCAGCGCGCATGTTAACTTCATCAGCCCTTAACGACAAAAAATAAGGCAAAGGTTTACCAGATACAGCCCCTTTTTCCCCATTATCAGTAGCAGAAGGAAGAATTTGTCCCGTTCCACTGACAGCAGGTAAAGCACCATTCTGCGGTGCTAACGGTTGTGTAGTGACCGGAGCAGGAGCAGTCGCACTGGGCGGATATTGTTTTTCTTGTGACCCTTGTGCATATCCAGAAATAGGAAAAAAGACACCACCAGCCAACAAAGTTAATATAAAAGCGGTAGTCGTTTTATATTTTGTCCAACGATAAGGTATAGACAATTCAGAAAAACAATAGTTCATATGATCCTATCTTTCAAAGATATACATTTTTATTTTAAAATTTAAATAAATAATTTATAGCTCCTTATATTAGTAATATAAAATGTAGCTAATGTTAATATGACTTCTAAAGATTCTTTATAGCAATTATATTCCCCACTATCTATTGAAAATATATGCTATTCAGATTGTTATATATTCATATAACCAAACCGCCGTCTGATTATTTTATCGCAAAGGAATATTAAATGTTTGTTTCATTTTTGAGAAAATGGAAGTTAATTTTTATACTTCTTTTTTTAGGCGGCCTTTATATTATATACCCATACACGACATTATGGTCCATTTATAAAGCAATTCAGACCCATAATACGCCACAGTTAATAACATATTTGGACTGGCAATCCATTAAAACAAATTTACAATCAGATTTAACAAAATCGATTCAAAATGCCCCTACATCCCAAGACGATCTGCCAGATTTTGGAAATTCATTTGCGACAACCGCTATTTCAAACGCGGTCGATTTAAATCTAACACCAGATAATCTTGCTAAATTTATCAATCATATCAAACAGGATAATTCAATCGAAAACTCTTCTACCATTAGAACATTATTACGCTCTTTTATGTCCACTCATATTCATTTTATATCCCCATTTTTATTAAAAGCTGACATTTTAATTCCAGGGGAAGAAAAAAATTATATTGAAATGACATTGCATTTACAAAATTGGAAATGGAAAGTAACTTCTTTTAAATTTTCAGAAGAACTTACTTTCCAACTTTTCCAACAATCTGACTTGAAATAAATTTTATTCCAAATCTTCTTCTAAAATCGTTAACGAAATTGCATAAGAAACCTCGCCTTCATCTTCATCACGGTAAATCGTCCCAATAGATTCTGATGTTTTACCCTTTTGAACACATAATTCAACGGGTTGTCCAACACGTTTAGGCAGAACAATCTTCAGGCAAGAGCTTTCCAATTTTTTTTGTAAATATTTCTCTAATGCTTCAGCTTCTTTCGTTTGTATAGGCATATTATATTCTCCTCTAAATCATTGCTACTGATAAATGTAGCTTATACAAAACAATCTTTTGCCAAGTCTATACCATTAAATTGTTATTTATTAACCAAACAATTTTGAAAAAGACCTATTATTTCTAATCTCATTACAATAGATTAATAATTATTTTATTTAGATCTATATTGTTCATTTTCAATACTATTATTTAATAATTTTGAAATAGAATTTAGATAATGATCGTTTGTTAAATATAACCATCCGTATTAACAATCCTCTTTATCACCTTATTCCAGTAATGTTAACTTCGTTGAGAATCTGCCGAATGAGAAGAATCAACGACAACTAATTTATCCCCAGCCAATGGCGTAAATCGGATTTTTTTAGATAAAACGGAACTAAACCTTTTATCTTTGTGAGCAGCTTGGGTATATAAAGCATCGATAATACCATTATGATCGATAAACTCGTTCATTTTTGTTGCAAGCCTTACACATCCTTCTGATGCTGGTTTACCCAGACGTTGCTCTAAATAGTCAGGATCTGTCGCATGCATTTCCAAGCGAATTTGTCCTTTTTCACGGTTTGGCAACCAACCTTTCTCTGCCCATTGCCATCCAAAATCCCAAACGCGCATTCCTTTAATACCATTCCCGCGAATGCCATTTTTATTTTTGGTTCCTAATGCTCGATAGCCAATACGTTCAACAGTATTATAAAAAACACCTGTTGGGGTAATATAGTATAATTTACGCCCAGTATTCCCCGTTGAAACCTTTCCTCCCCCTAATGCCTTCCACTCCCCTTGTCCTTTCGGGAATGCCAGTACAAAGCATAATTCTTGAACTTTGGGATTACGATCAACAACAATTAATAACTGTGCTCTTTTCACAGGGGGACCTTTGCGATCCATTTCATCTTGAGCCAGTTGAACCCATTTTTTATTTCGTTCCGCAGAATAAGTCAGTGCATTTGGAACCGTTTTCTTTAACAATGCTGTCAGTCTTGCTGCCTCTTGATATGCTTCCTCTTGTGTCAAAAAAGGCAGAGGCGGCAAACCATGTAACTCATGCTCTTTTTTAAATAAAGACGTCTCTGCCAAATTATAAAAATGCACGTAAGAACGATCTGCATGAGGGTCAGGAATCGGGGTATATGATGGTAAACCACTCGTATCCTCTAACCCCTTAATATCGTCTCTTATATCAAATGAAGTAGGAACTGCTTGAGATTGTATTTGTGTCAATACGGCCAGAACGCCAATCACACTGACAGCAATACGGTTGAGCTTCATTCCTACTACTCCTCATTACACAGGGTTAATTAATGTAAAATCACACTGTAATCGAATGCCTAAACAAAGGAAACAAGATTTATGTTAATTACATGTGAATTGATCTTTTCTGTGTTCCCAAAGCCGCCTCTTTGATCGATTCTGTCAGAGTCGGATGGGCATGGCAAGTCAATGCAATATCTTCAGCAGAAGCCCCAAAATTCATTGCTAATACAGCTTCAGCAATCATTTCACTACAATGAGGCCCTATTAAATGCACACCTAAAACTTTGTTAGTTCTTTTATCTGCTAGAATCTTCACAAAACCCTCGGTTTGATTCATAGCTCTTGCCCGACCATTGGCACTAAATGGGAATTTGCCAACTGTATATTCAATCGATTCAGCCTTTAGCGTTTCTTCTGTTTTACCAACCATTGCAATTTCTGGCTCTGTATAAACCACTCCAGGAATTAACCCGTAATCAATATGAGGTTTTTGTCCTGCTAGATACTCAGCAACAGCAACCCCTTCTTCTTCAGCTTTATGAGCTAACATAGGACCTGCAATCACATCTCCAATCGCATAAATGCCAGAGATATTGGTTTGGAATTGTTCGTTTGTTTTAATTCGCCCTTTTTCATCTAAAACAACGCCAATATTTTCTAAACCCAACCCTTGTGTAACAGGACGACGACCAACTGAAACCAACACAACATCCGCATATAAAGTCTCTGTGTGGTCTCCAGCAACATTGCTAATGATTACTTGAGATTCTGAACTGTTTTTCTCTAATTTTTCAACTTTATGCGCAAGTTTTAGCTGAATACCTTGTTTTTCCAGTATTTTAGCAAAATTCAAAGAGACCTCTTTATCAAAGCCCGGTAGTAAGCGATCAAAATATTCAACAATAGTGACTTTGGCTCCTAAACGATGCCAAACACTCCCTAATTCAACACCGATCACCCCACCACCAATGACAACCATATGCTCTGGCACCTTTTCAAGAGACAAAGCACCAGTAGAGGTCACCACTTGCTTTTCATCAATCTCTACATTAGGCAAAGAAACACTCTCACTACCTGTTGCAATAACGATAGAACGTGTTGTAACAACTTCACCATCGATTGAAACTTGACCTGGCGCAGGAATGGTTGCTGTCCCTTTTAACCACGTAATTTTATTTTTCTTTAAAAGAAACTCGATTCCCGAGACATTGGCATTAATCACAGAGTCTTTATGTGCCTGCATTGCAGCCAAGTCTAATTGCACATCTTTAACCAATACCCCCAAGCTCTTAAATCTTTTTTGAGCAGCTTCATATTGCTCTGAAGCATATAATAATGCTTTGGACGGGATACAGCCAACATTAAGGCAAGTCCCCCCTAATGTTTTTCTTTTTTCAACACATGCAACTTTCATGCCCAACTGAGCCGCACGAATAGCCGCAACATATCCACCTGGACCCGCACCAATAACAACCAAATCATATTCAGCATCATTAGATACAGATGTATCTTTTTTCTCTTCAACAACAGGTGGCGGAGCATTATTATTTGGCGTGCCACTCTCAGCAGCACCAATAGTAACTAACAAAGCACCAACCGAAACCTCGTCCCCAACAGAAACTTGATGCTGTCCAACAACTCCTGAAATAGGAGCTGGAACTTCAACATTGACCTTATCTGTTTCCAGTTCAATAATTGCCTCATCAGCACTTACCGCCTCTCCTGGTTGTTTTAACCATTTAGAAACAATAGCAGAAGTAATACTTTCGCCTAGAACAGGAACTACGATTTCCACAGCCATAAGGATAATCCTTCTTTATTTATAACAAGAGCAGCATCAAGTCAGTTAAAAATTAAACGCCTAATAATAAACGTTCTGGATGTTCAATTCTATCTTTAATATGAACCAAGAAGCTAACTGCTTCTTTGCCATCAACAATACGATGATCGTAAGATAATGCCAGATACATCATTGGCCGAATAACAACCTGACCATTTTCAGCAATGGGGCGTTCTTTGATAGCATGCATCCCCAAAATACCTGATTGCGGCATATTTAAAATTGGTGTGGACATCAAAGAACCATAAATTCCACCGTTGGTAATAGAAAAAGTTCCACCTGACAAATCATCTATCTTTAATTGATTATTCTTAGCTTTTTTGGCAAAACCAATAATACTTCCCTCAATCTCAGCAAAGCTCATTTGATCCGCATCACGTAAAACAGGAACGACCAATCCATTTGGACCACCCACGGCAATCCCCATATTCACAAAATGACGATAAATAACATCTTCGCCATCAATTTGCGCATTAATTGCTGGAAATTCTTGTAAAGCAGAAACAGTTGCTTTGACGAAAAAAGACATAAACCCTAAGCGTGCATCTTCGTATTTTTTATTAAATGCATCTTTATATTCACTACGCAATTTCATCACTGCCGACATATCAACTTCATTAAAAGTGGTTAGCATGGCAGCAGTTTCTTGAGCATCTTTTAAACGTCGTGCAATCGTACGACGCAAGCGAGTCATTTTGACACGTTCTTCACGAGGATCATCTTGACGTGCTGGCACAGAAGCTGTTGGTTTAGAGCCTGCACCCGTCACAAAATTCACAACATCTTCACGTGTAATACGACCGTCTTTTCCTGAGCCTTGACCGATTTGAGACGCAGAAATTTGTTTTTCATCCATCATTTTACGAGCTGCAGGCATAGGTTGATGGGATTCAGCCGTTGAAGAAACAGGTGCAGCAGCTTTAATAGCTTCTTCTGCCTTTGGTGCTTTTGCAACGGGTGCTGATGCAGCCTTTGCGCCACCTTCTTCAATTGTTGTCAATATCGCACCGACCTCAACCTCGTCCCCTTCATTGACGAAATGATTTCCCAAAGCACCTGCTTGAGAGGCTGCGACTTCGACACTGACCTTATCAGTTTCCAGCTCAACAATCGCTTCATCGATTTCTACATATTCACCAGGTTGCTTTAACCATTTTGCAATCGTTGCAACGGAAATACTTTCTCCAAGTTGTGGTACTTTTATTTCTACTGACATAATGACTACTTTCTTACTCTTTTTCTCTCTATTTTTATCGTAATAAATTTAAGCTTTTTTATGACCTAGCGCCTGATCCACCAAACCTTCTTGCTCTGATTTATATACAGAAGATAAGCCTGAGGCTGGGCTGGCAGCAGCCAAACGTCCCGCATATTGCACAAATGGGTTTGAATGTTTTATTTCTCGTAAACATTTTTCAATTTTACGATCAACAAAATTCCACGCCCCCATATTCTCTGGCTCTTCTTGACACCAAATGATCTCTGCGTTTGGATATTGTGATAATATCGTTGATAATTCTTGCGCTGGAAATGGATAAAGTTGCTCCATACGAACCAAAGCGACTTGCTCTGATTGTAATTCACACCGCAACTCAAGACGACGTGCCCATAAATCATAATAAACTTTACCCGAGCATAGTACGACACGTTTGATTTTCTCTTTGATAACAGCAGAATCAACCTCATCAATCACAGGAAGGAATTTTGTTTCATCAATAAATGCCGATAAAGGAGACTGTGCCAATTTATGTCTTAATAAAGATTTAGGAGACATAATAACCA
Organism: Commensalibacter communis; assembly: GCF_947179015.1. Taxonomy (GTDB): domain Bacteria; phylum Pseudomonadota; class Alphaproteobacteria; order Acetobacterales; family Acetobacteraceae; genus Commensalibacter; species Commensalibacter communis. The sequence goes on along the minus strand of NZ_CAMXCM010000002.1, from coordinate 347,672 downwards.
AAGGCTGGCGATAATTACGCTTCAACTGACGGCGTAACGCATGAAAATAATTAGCTGGTGTTGTTAAGTTACAAACCTGCATATTCTCATCAGCACAAAGTTGTAAAAAACGTTCCAATCTTGCTGAAGAATGTTCTGCGCCTTGTCCCTCCTGAGAATGTGGTAACAACATAACCAGACCAGACATTTGCAACCATTTACTCTCGCCTGCGCTGATAAATTGATCGATAATAATCTGAGCCCCATTTGCAAAATCACCAAACTGAGCTTCCCATAAAACTAAAGCGTTTAGATTTGTGCAACTATACCCATATTCAAATCCAAGCACTGCAAACTCAGATAAAAATGAATTATAAATATCAATTTTTGCCTGTTCTGGCTGAATATGATTTAACAAAACATAAGGTTGTTGTGTTTTTTGGTCAAATAAAACAGCATTACGATGACTGAATGTGCCTCTTTGACAATCTTGACCTGACAAGCGAACAGGATAATTTTCTAATAATAAACTGCCAAAAGCCAAAGCCTCACCCGTTGCCCAATCAATATTCTCACCTGATGAAAACATTTGTGCCTTTGCTTCCAATTGGCGGGTTAGCTTAGGATGACAATTAAACCCATCAGCATAAGACGATAATGCTTTGCCAACTTTCTGAGCTACACCCATCGAAATAGCTGTAATTGCTTCTTGGCGCTCTTGTCCTCTGAGCTTCATTTGATGCCAATCCGCATTAACCCACTCCATCGTATTCACACGAAAATCTTGAGAGGCATTATAGCTAGCTTGCAAATATTCTTGGAATGTATTCCAATGAGCTTCACTCTCACCAGAAGTAATCACACCCTCATTAGCAAGTTTATCAGCGTAAATTTTGTAGATCGTATCATGCTTACGAATCACATTATACATTAAGGGTTGCGTAAATGCAGGTTCATCCGTCTCATTATGACCATTACGACGATAACAAACCAAATCAACCACAATATCCGTTGCAAACTGTTCTCTAAATTCTACAGCAAGCTGCATCACTTTAACAACAGCCTCTGGATCATCTCCATTCACATGAACAATCGGTGCTCGTGCAACTTTGGCGACATCGGTGCCATAATATCCAGAAAACGCTAAATCTGGTGATGTTGTAAAACCAATTTGATTATTGGTGACAATATGAATGGTTCCGCCCGTTTCATACGCAGGCAATTGTGACATTGCTAGAATTTCATAAACCACACCTTGTCCAGCAAACGCTGCATCCCCATGCAAAAGAACAGCCAAATGTTTCTGACCATCCCGATCTTGCTCTGCACGAACCTGTCCTTCGACAACAGCACCCACCGCTTCTAAGTGAGAAGGATTAAAAGCCATCGACAGTTCAACAGATTTCCCTTCAACTTCGACTTGCTTGCGATATCCAAGGTGATATTTAACATCCGCAGCACCAGGAATTCCATCAGGTTTATAAGAGCCACCCGCAAATTCGTGAAATAAAGCAACAAAGGGCTTACCAACAACATTTGTTAAAACATTTAACCGTCCACGATGCGCCATTCCCATGCTGATCGATTTTACGTCATATTGAGTAACAGCGTGTCTAATCACAGCATGTAGTGCTGGAATAGTGACTTCGCCCCCATCAAGACCAAAACGTTTTACACCAACATATCGTTTTGAACAAAACGCTTCGAACCCAACGGCTTCTGTTAATTGTTGTAAAAGTCGTTTTTTATCATCATTTTGCAAACTGACAGTGTTTAAATTTTCTATTTTTTGCATCAGCCATTGGCGTTGCTTATTGTCTTGTAGATACATATATTCCCAAGCAATAGAACGACAATAGACTTTATGAAGCCCTGCAATGATCTCTCGTATTGAATGTATTTCTTGTGGCAAAAACGAAGCGATATTTTTTCCAATAAAAATAGGACGGTCGATATCTTGCGCCGTAAATCCATAGGTTTCTGGATCCAGCTCTGCAACCAAAATTCTGTGGCTCAGTTGTAAAGGGTCAAGTTGTGCATATTGATGACCCAAAGTCCGATAAGCATTAATTAACTGTATAGCCCGAATACTGTCATTTGCAGCACTATAAAGTTGTTCTTTGGAAATCTTATCTCCTTTAGAAGGAGACGGCGTTTTTTCGTCTGTCTCGATAACAATATCTGTTAAAGGGCGCGGAGCCCAAGATGCCCCTCTAGCATCTTTGGCAACAATATGTCGTGCATCATTTAATGCTGTAAATAATTCTGAAAATGAAGAGTCAACACTCTCTGGGTTTTCGACCCATTGTGCATATAAATCAGCAAGATAGGCACTATTTGATCCGCTGAACACACTTGCAATATGATCATTTATCGCCATCTTATATTTCTTCCTTACCTTTTGTTTTAAGTAATTGCTGTATCTCTTAAATATTAAAACAACATTATTTACATAATGCGCTTTGCATTACCCCAATTTTGCCCTTGCATTTCATTTAAACGTGAAATTGTACGCTCAAAGAAAGCTCTGCGATCTTCTTTACGATAAATTTCGTCAAACTCTGCTGCTGCCGAAGCATATAACTTGACATTTTGTTCATATAATACATCTATTAACATCGTAAAACGTTCGATTACATTCATATTATCAGGATTAAATCGTGGAATATCGTCTAAAATGATCGTTTTAAACCTTTGTGCTAATGCCAGATAATCCCCGACACCTAAATTAACATCACAAAGGTCTGTAAATGAAAAACGCGTAACATCGCCTGCTGCACAAGGAATACGCAAGGATCTTCCCATAACTGTTAATGCTTCTTCTTTGATAGGCTGTGCTTTAGATTCACGTAAAAAGATATGATCTAAACGCTCTTTACTTTCTGCATTACAAGGAACCAACCAGCGTTTTTCATCCTCTGGACGGCCCAAACGATAATCCTGAGCAGCATTTAACTCAACCTCTTGCATTTGCTGCGATAATATCTTGATGAACGGTTTAAATGCATCCGCCCCAGGTCTATTCTGAAAAAGACTTGAGATATTAACATTTGAAGTCGCCACAACCACAACACCCAATGCAAAGAGCTGTTCAAATAAACGCCCTAATAAAACTGCATCCGCAATATCGTTCACTTGAAATTCATCAAAACAAAGTAGCCATGCTTTTTGAGCCAACTCTTTGGCTAAATCAGGAATAGGATCTCCTCCTTTACCTGATTGCTGTTTTAAAACATGAAATCTTTTATACGTTTCTTGCATAAAAATATGAAAATGTGTTCTGATTTTATGTTGCACGGGAACCTGTTCATAAAACAGATCCATCAACATTGACTTTCCCCGTCCAACAGAACCCACTAAGTACAATCCACGTGGAGGCTGTTCTGGTTTTTTCCATAAACTCTTTAAAGTGCCAAACATACCACCAGCAGAATGCACAACAGGTTGATAGTTTTCTAATGATCTACATAGTTGGTCCAATAACAAAACGATCTTTTGTTGCGCATCATCTTGTTTTAAGGTTCCCGCCTTTACTCTTGCCTGATAAACATTACTGGGCAAATTCATATTTAACTCTTCTAACCAATCCTAAAAGATTACTATAATTTTATATATTCTTTTTTAAAGACATAAATTAAAATTCATAGTTATTTTTGTCCATCTCGTGCAATCGTGATCTCTTTTAATAGTTTTTTATTTTCGTGCGTTTACATCCAAAAATAAACAGGTAAACTATAGTTTTTAAGATTTACGAACCTATTCAAGGATATAAGAACTATGGGCTATCGCGTAGCAGTTATGGGCGCAACAGGGGCTGTTGGCAGAGAAATTTTAAAAATTCTTGCTGAACGGGATTTTCCAATTAAGGATATCGCAGCATTAGCATCTCCACGCTCTGCTGGTAAAGAAATTTCTTTTGGTGAAAAAAAAGTTCTGAAAATTCAAAATCTTGAAACATTTGACTTTAACGGATGGGATTTTGTATTGGCCTCTGCCGGAGCATCTGTTTCTGCAATTTATGCACCCAAAGCCGCTGAAGCAGGATGTATCGTGGTGGATAATACCTCTTATTTCCGTATGGAACCCGATGTTCCATTGGTCGTACCAGAGGTTAATCCAGACGCTCTTAAAAAAGCAAAACGTAACATCATTGCGAATCCTAATTGTTCCACCATTCAAATGGTTGTCGCCTTAAAGCCATTGCATGAACTTTTTAAAATTAAAAGAGTCGTTGTTTCAACGTATCAAGCAACGGGTGGGGCTGGTAAAAAAGGCATGGACGAACTCTTTACCCAAACCAAATCTTCTTTAATTGGCGAAAGCATTACACGAGGCAATTTTACTAAACAAATTGCATTTAACTGTATTCCTCATATTGATAAATTTATGGATGATGGTTTTACCAAAGAAGAATGGAAAATGACCGTTGAAACCAAAAAAATCCTTGATCCAGATATTGCTGTGGTTGCGACTTGTGTTCGGGTTCCCGTTTTCATTGGACATGGTGAAGCCATCACAATTGAATGCGAACGTCCCGTTGATTTAGAAAAAGCTCGTAAAGCATTACGTAACGCAGATGGTGTAATTTTATATGATGAACGCCAAGATGAAGGCTATGTCACCCAAATCGAAGCTGCTGGTGAAGATGCTTCCTATGTTTCCAGATTACGTATTGATCCAACGGTACCTAATGGTTTGGCATTCTGGTGCGTATCCGACAATTTACGTAAAGGTGCTGCATTAAACACAGTGCAAATCGCTGAGTCTATGGTTGAACAAAATTTGGTTTCTCAGAAGTAATTCTGAGTATCAGATGAGATAGGTATAAGGCGAGAGAATTCTCTCGCCTTTTTTATTAGTTACCATACATCTTGATAAGCAGCATAACTGGCAAATATTTTTGTAATAATACAATAGCTTCCCTGTATAGGAATATGCACCATAGATACATTCATATCATAGATCACATTCGCATTGGGTTGCTTTTCTAAAACCAGATTTTCAATGGCCAATAACGCATCTTCATCAGATTGCTGCTCTATGTCAGTCGTATAACGCAACATATTCGTAAATACTTTGGCAAAACCCGCTGCTTGAGACGTTTGATAAGTATAGTGAATAACCCCGTAATGCTTGATAGCCCGGTCAGGTTTTCCTGTATAAAAATCCATTCTTCTGTTTCCAAATTATTAAAAATTCTTTTATATATTTAATGATATTTCTGCTTTAAATATTTCTTTACATCTGCAGCAGTTTTATACTTATAATTGACATAGCAATCATCATTGCCATCAGGATTTGCATAACTTTTACAATCTCGACCGCCATCAAACCCTGATAAATTACCATCACCTGAAATAATCCGATCAAGTGACAATATTCCTTCCTTATTTTTGGTATAAGCATATATTTGATAGAAATCACCATCCATACCAGCTCCAGGATGGTTAGAATTCCGAATAACCATAACAAAAATATATTTTTTATTATGAATATTACCAAAAAAGACAGATTTTATTTCTGGACATTCTCCATCCACTTCATAAAAATCAATCTTGTCTTTCTGTTGTAAGTTATTTTGATTTTTCTCTAAGAAGAAAGATATTGGATGACATGTTTGAACGGCCGCGTTTTCATCTTCATCCTCTCTGGTAAAATATATTTTTCCATTCGGATATAAAGCTGTTTTAAAAGGCCCTTGTATTATTTTCTCTGGCATAGCTTGCGCAAAACCAATGATACTATACACTACGCCGATTAAAACAAGAAACCCTGTCAATATTTTTTATTTCATTTAACCCACCATCATTTATGTACAATCAATAGACTTCATCATAAGCCATCTAAACCGATTTACACCGCTATACAACTTATTCATTTACAAGAATCATGAGTAACCTATTAGGGATGCGTTAAATACACAAAAACTATTATATTTTTTACTCAAATAACCCATTTCTCCTAATAAATTGACTAGACCTATTGAATAACGGGGTATAGGTTATGACCTAAGTAATTTACTTGGCACTATGCCGAAAATGATACATTAGGAAATAATTATGTCGGATATACGCGAAACTTTTTATGTCGGCCATACCAGTGATGGTTCTCTTAAAAAACGACCTATGTCACCACATTTGCAAGTTTATAAACCTATCCCTTCGATGTCCTTATCTATTTTAAATCGTATTACTGGGGCGGCGTTATCTTTTGGATCAGCCATCATGGTTGCTTGGCTTGCATCAGCAGCAAAAGGTCCAAAATCGTTTAAAAAAGTTCAAAAAGTAACAGGCAGTTTCCCTGGACAGCTTGTTTTATTTGGTTTTTCTGCTTCATTCTTTCTTCATTTTATTCGCGGGATACGTCATTTAGTTTGGGATAGCACCGCAAAACGCTTGGAAAAAGAAGAAATAAATCAAGATAGTAAGATCGATATGATCAGTATCTCTGCCCTAACCCTTGGTTTATGGACAATTATTATTGGCAAAAAACTAGGTAAAAAGAAAAAATAATAAATTCTGAATTATATAATGAATAATCACCGATAATTTTGTAATTTATCATCAAGCTCTCAGGAGAAACTACAAGTGACAACCCCTTTAGATCACCCTACTATTTTACGTTCTAACCTTGGTCGTATGCGTCAATTAGGTGCTGGTCATCATATCGTTGAACATTGGAAAGCCGAACGATTAACCGCTATTGGCACTGCACCTTTATCTATTTGGTTTATCGTTCAAATGCTGAGACTGGGTGACGCAGACCACAAAGATGTCGTGCAATGGGCTGGAAAACCAGTCAATACCGTCTTATTACTCTCTTTGATGATTCTAACCTTTCATCATATGCAAATGGGATTACAAGTCATTACCAGCGATTATTCTCGTGGTAAAAACAAAACAATCCTTGATTTAATCATCAAAGGCGGAACATTCTTTTTAGGGCTGCTATCTGTTATTTCCATTTTAAAAATTGCTCTCGCTCCAGCTAAAAAATAATCAAGAAATAAAAGAAACAGGATATATTAAATAATGAATACCATAACCTTACCTTCACAACGCAGTTATCGCATTGTCGATCATGCATATGATGTTATTGTTGTTGGCGCTGGTGGCTCTGGACTTCGTGCAACATTGGGTATGGGTGCCGCTGGCTTAAAAACGGCTTGTATCACCAAAGTCTTTCCTACACGCAGCCACACAACTGCAGCCCAAGGCGGTATTGCTGCATCTTTGGGAAATATGGCCGAAGATAAATGGCAATGGCATATGTATGATACCATTAAGGGATCAGATTGGTTAGGCGACCAAGACGCTATTGAATATCTATGCCGTGAAGCCGTCCCTGCTGTTTATGAATTAGAACATATGGGCGTGCCATTTACTCGTACCGAAGATGGAAAAATCTATCAACGTCCATTTGGTGGACATATGAGTGATTTTGGTAAAGAACCTGTTCAACGTGCTTGTGCTGCTGCTGACAGAACGGGCCATGCTATTTTACATACTTTGTATCAACAAAGCCTTAAGCATGACGTGGAATTCTTTATCGAATATTTTGCACTCGATTTGATTATGGATGACAAAGGTGCATGTAAAGGGGTTATGGCTTGGTGTCTTGATGATGGCACAATGCACCGTTTCCGTGCGAACTTAGTGGTTCTTGCAACTGGCGGATATGGTAGAGCATTCCAATCTTGTACTTCAGCCCACACATGTACGGGTGATGGCAATGCAATGGCCATGCGTGCTGGCATTCCAACCCAAGATATGGAATTCGTTCAATTCCATCCAACAGGTATTTTCCCAGCAGGGTGCTTGCTAACCGAAGGCTGTCGTGGTGAAGGTGGATATTTAACTAACTCTGAAGGTGAACGTTTCATGGAACGTTATGCCCCTCATGCCAAAGACCTTGCTTCTCGTGACGTTGTTTCTCGTGCAATGATTGTTGAAATTAACGAAGGACGCGGATGTGGTCCAAACAAAGACCATATTATGTTACATCTGGAACATCTGGGTGCAGATATCTTGCATGAACGCCTCCCTAGTATTGTTGAAACCTCCAGAGTCTTTGCTGGTGTTGATGTCACCAAAGACCCTGTTCCTGTATTACCAACCGTTCATTATAATATGGGTGGTATTCCAACCAATATTCATGCCGAAGTGATTCGTCCAACTAAAGAAAACCCTGATGCAACCGTTCCTGGTCTAATGGCTGTGGGTGAAGCAGCTTGTGTGTCTGTTCATGGTGCAAACCGTCTTGGAACCAACTCTTTGCTTGATTTGATCGTCTTTGGTCGTGCGGCTGCATTACGTGCACAAGAAACCTTAAAACCACATGATGCCATTGCTCCATTACCAGCAGGTGCTGGCGAGGATGCCATTGCTCGTCTAGACAAATTAAGATATGCAAAAGGCAATATCAGAGTTGCACAAATGCGTGATTCATTACAACGCACAATGCAACGTCATGCTGCTGTTTTCCGTAATAATCAAAACCTTAAAGATGGTGTTACCAAGATCGAAAAACTTTGGCCAGAGCTTGCTGATATTTCTGTTGCTGATGAATCGTTGATTTGGAATACAGATTTGATGGAAGCATTAGAATTCGAAAACCTTCTTGCAAATGCAACAGTTTCTATGGTCAGTGCTGAGGCACGCAAGGAAAGCCGTGGCGCACATGCGCATGATGATTATCCAGAACGTGATGATAAAGATTGGTTAAAACATACAGTTTCTTTCCTTAATGACAAAGGTGAAGTGTCTTTGGATTATCGTCCAGTGCACATGAATACATTGACAGATGAGATTCAAACTTTCCCACCAAAAAAACGCGTATATTAAGAGAAAGAAAAGGTTAAAATTATGGTTGAATTTAGATTACCTCAAAATAGCCGCGTCGGAGTTGGGAAAACATTTCATGCCGCTCCTGATGCAAAAAATGTAAAACGGTTTAAAATCTATCGTTGGAGTCCCGATGATAACCGTAACCCTGTCATTGATACTTATGAAATTGATTTAGATAAAATTGGTCCAATGGTTTTGGATGCTTTGATCTATATCAAGAATGAAATTGACCCTACCCTTTCTTTCCGTCGTTCTTGTCGTGAAGGGGTGTGCGGTTCATGTGCGATGAATATTGATGGACATAATACGCTGGCATGTTTGAAATATATTAAAGATATTAATTCAGATGTGCCGATTTATCCATTACCGCATATGCCTGTCGTCAAAGATTTGATTCCTGACCTCAGCGGGCCATATGCGCAACTACGTGAAGTAGAACCTTGGTTAAAATCAGATACGCCTCCTCCTCCTGACAAAGAGCGCTTACAAAGTGTCGAAGAGCGTAAAAAGCTAGACGGTCTTTATGAATGTATCCTTTGTTTTTGCTGTTCAACCTCCTGCCCATCTTATTGGTGGAATGGAGACAAATATCTTGGTCCAGCAGTTTTACTTGCTGCAATGCGTTGGGTTTCCGATAGTCGTGACGAATCTGCTGGGGAACGTTTGGGCGAACTTGAAGATTCAATGCGTTTATATGCATGTCGTACAATTATGAACTGTACTCAAACATGTCCAAAAGGATTAAATCCTGCCAAAGCAATTGCTGAGCTAAAACATTTACAGGTTGAACGTAAAATGTAAATCAGGTAGTGATGGATCATGAGCAAGAAAATATCTTTTGATCCGTCACTCTCCCGTCCATCTGACCGTTATAAGGCATGGATAGATAGCCTATTTATTGACCACTCCATATTTAGATTAGTGTGGACTAATTTTCACATCGTTATTCCCAATAAAGTTTATCGCTGTAATCATCCTACACCAGGACGTTTGCGTAAACTTGTTCAAAAATATCATATTAAAACAATTATAAATCTACGTGGAAAACGGGATTGTGGATCTGATGCGCTTTCTCGACAGACAGCAAAAGAATTAGGAATTACTTTACACGACATGCCGTTTGAAAGTCGTGGAGCGCCTCATAAAGATCGGATTTTAAACCTTGCACAATTATATCCAAGACTTGATTTTCCAATATTGATTCATTGTAAATCGGGTGCTGATCGTGCAGGACTTGTATCTGCATTGATTAAATTGTTTGAAAATTACACCCTAGAAGATGCTATGGGAGAGCTATCTTGGAAATTTGGACATTTTAAGCAAGCCAAAACAGGCATACTTGACCAATTCTTTGTCTATTACTTTCAGCAAACAAAAGGAAAAATAGATTTCTTAAAATGGTTACAACAAGAGTATCATGAAGATATTTTAAGAAAAGAGTTCCGACATAAAAAACTATTCTCTTTTATAACCGACAAAATCTTACGTCGGGAATAAATAATATTTCTGTTTTATTTGCTGCTTTCACTCATTGCGCAAATTAAATGCAGCAATTTTTGGCGAACTTCTGGATCTAGAATTGCGTAATAAGCTTTCAACAGGTTCATCGTTTCTTTACTGGTCATCAAATCAAAAATATCATCACTTACGGTCGCTAAAGATGCCTGTGCTATATTATCTTCATTCAACGCTGCATGAACATCTCGTGCTTGAACTGCAGAAGTGGTTTTTGAATTTGCTAAAGATACATTTTCCTCTATGTAAAAAGGGTTTAAATGTTCGTCAAAAAAGAAATTAATAGGCACTTGTAAAATTTCTGCGATATCAAAAAGTCTAGATGCGCCAACACGGTTACTTCCTTTTTCGTATTTTTGCACTTGTTGAAAAGAAAGTCCCAACGCCAATGCAAGCTTCTCTTGAGAGTATCCTAATAACCTTCTTCTTAAGCGAATACGGCTTCCTACTCTTTGATCTATACCAACTGATTCAGAATTATTCTCTTTTGAATCTATTTCCAAAGGTTTTTGATTGGTCGTCATAAAATACTTACTCTGTAAATGAAAAATATTACTAAAAAAATATTTTTTTATTAAAATTAAATATCAACCGCAACAATACCTAGCAGCATAAAAAAATAAATTCAAGTATAGGAATTGTTATTTAATGTAATAAATCGAAAAAAGATAAAATTCATACTTGTGTAAATTTTACTTACTTCTCAATACTAGAAAATTAAAACTATAAGTTGCATTTCTATTTAAAACGATACACATATATACTTATCACATATTATCAATTATACAATAGAGCGCAGTATAAAATAATGATTAAATATAAACTTTATCCAACAACAATCATATCATTTGTATTCTATTCTTTCAAAAAAAAGGACTAAATTAGTCTAATCATCTATGATTATTTTTAAATTCTAGTAAGATGAAATATATATATTTCGCAGAATCGTTTTTTCAATCTGTTCTTATATATAAATGTTTAAGTATACTCTAAATTATTGGGAATATTATGTGGCCACCAACGAATCCTCCACAAAAATTACATTTTGTTTCTATACCAAGCTCAAAAGCTACCCAATATAAAAAGAACCTTATTGATAAATATGGCAATTCTGACATCAATGAAGCTGAGGTTATCATCTGTATTGGTGGTGACGGGTTTATGTTGGAAACATTACATAACTATTTGAACTATCACATTCCAATTTACAGCATTAATTTTGGCTCTGTTGGTTTTTTAACGAATCCAAAGGTAACATTGGAAAAAGATCTACCTTCTATTTTACATCAAGCGCAACCTACATACCTTCATCCTTTATCAATGACTGCATATACTGCCGATGGTAAAACGCACACCGCCTTGGCGTTTAATGATATTTTTCTATATCGACAAACGAGACAAGCTGCAAAAATTCAAATTATCACGAATGATGAAATCAGACTATCAGAGCTGATCTGTGACGGTATTATTGTTTCAACACCAGCAGGATCAACAGCTTATAATCTATCAGCTCACGGCCCCATTGTTCCGCTTAATTCTGGATTGTTACCACTGACACCCATTTGCCCATTTCGCCCACGCAGATGGAAAGGCGCCCTATTACCATCTAGCACTTCTATTCAATTCTTAACGATTGAAGAGCAAAAGCGACCGATCGCAGCAGTAGCTGACTTTACTGAAATAAGAGATGTAACCAAAGTTTTTGTAAAAGAAAATAAAACAATCAAATCTGAAATTCTATTTAATCCAGGACATGAGTTATCAGAAAGAATCGTAACGGAGCAGTTTACAGCCTAACGCAATTATATTGCATGCTCGCGCTCTGTCGCAAGGGGGCTTGGTTGACGAAAAATATAACCTTGTCCCCACATCGTTGAAATCAAATCCCCAGCGCCAGCTTTTTGCAATTTTTTTCTTAACTTACATACAAAAACATCGATAATTTTCATGTCTGGCTCATCACTACTACCGGCATATAAATCATTTAAAATTGTGATTTTACTGATTAAAACATCTCGCCTTAATACTAACATCTCTAAGATAGCGTATTCTTTACCTGTTAGATTTACAGGTTTTCCATTTACAAACACCTCGCGTGTTTCTAAATTAATTTTTAATTGCCCAACTTGAATAACGCGATCTGCAATAACCTTATTAGATCGTCTCAAAACAGCCTTACACCGCGCCAATAATTCTGGCATTGCAAAAGGGATCATCACGTAATCATCTATACCAGCTTGGAATGCTTGTATTTTCATATCAACATCATCTTTTTTTGAAACAATAATAATTGGCAATTGCTCGTTAATTGACCTTAATAATTTGATCGTGGAGAAGAATTGTTTATCCAGCTGATCCAATTCGACAATAATCATATCATAATCATAGAACTGAGACGCTGATAATATTTGTGGATCATAGCCAACACGATCAATTGAGAATCCTGTCGCTTTCAACTCCTGATAAAACTCATGTTCAGAAAAAAACGTTTCACCCATAAGAAGAACATGCATAATATCTACTCCAGATAGTTCATAGTTATATAACTACCATAAGTTGAAAATAAAAAAAATTATAACTTAATATAAATAACAATAAAATATTATTGATGGTTAACTTCAAAACCACAGTCAACCATCAGTATTGTATGTAGTAATCAATTTCTTTTAAATATTTTTTTTATAAACTGCCAAAAAAAGCCACGCAAATAGCTGCCCAAAGGCCCACTTAGCGTACCAATTAACGCAGTAATAGCCAATGAATTTCGTAATTCCTTTAGATTGTAATTACGAATGATTTTTGCTTCGATTTCCTCTGTGCTGACCCTTTGTTTAAATGCACATAAAAATAACAACAGCATACAAACAATATCAAACACCAGAATAATCAATGCTGTTCCCAAAGCCCCTGTCTGCAAAATATTCCAGCACAACGCAGCTAAAACAGCATGAATTGAAATCAAAGTAAATAAACCAAAAAGAGCACCAACCAAGCATAAAACAACTTGCTTGGTAATTCTGACTGACTTTTTCTTAAGAAGCATAACCTCAGCATCAACTGCGGCCTTACCATACTCAGCAATCTTCATGAGTTTTTAAATCACTTTCTATATTATGATAAAATTAACGAATAACTCTACCTAATAAATACCCAATGACGATAGATAGAACAATAGCAATTAAAGGTTTAGATTGCACTTTATCAGAAACCTGTTTCATTTGATGATCGGTTATTTCTTTTGTATTATGAACAACCTGATCCGCTTTATCCGCAGCTTGCACGATTGCTGGCGTTACGCGATCGTTTAACAAATCTTCGACTTGTTTTTTTAAAGATACGATTTCATCTTGGGCATTTTTTTGAAGTTCTGCAGCCTTTTTCTTATCTTTTTTTCTAAAAAACATTTCCGTTTTCCTTAATAAAATTGTTTCCAGCCAAAGTTAATCACTCAATTTACAATATATTAACCCTCTAATATAAAATATCATATATTTAAAATACAATTATTTATACATAAAAAATAAATGTTCTTTTAATTTTTAATAACTATTATTTTACCCAGAGAATAATTATGTTGCTTTTTAACATATAAACTATTTTACATCTTAAACTAAACAATTTATAGTAAAATAAGTTACTTTAATGCAATGTTTAATAATTTATATGTATTCACCTAAATTTATCTTCTTATTTTTTTTATTTTCAATAATTTCAATACCGCCCTTCTGCTTTGCCCATCCTAAAGAGAACAAAATAAATATTGGTATATTGAACGGCTATCAACTTTATTTAAAGAAATATTCACAAAAATACCGTATAATAACATGGGATGGCCATCTTTCTACGCTACAAAAAGCCCTATCTCAAAATAAAAGCCCCGTTGATATTTTATTATTAAACGAAAAAATAGCTGAACAAGCATGCAATCTTGGCTTACTGATTGCGTTTCCTGAGGATTTACTGTCATCAAATGACAAACAATGTAATTTTCAAACGATTACAGATCACATTACATTGGCATGGGACACTGACAAAGTTCATTTTAACCCCACTTGGAAAGATTTCTGGAATATTACACAATACCCAGGAAAAAGAGGATTACAAAAAGATGCATTTAGCGCATTATCAATTGCATTACTTGCTGACGATGTTCCTTTTGATGAAGTAACAGAGGTTTTATCTACACCTGCTGGAATCTTACGGGCTTTTAAAAAGCTAAACCAACTTCGGCCTTATATTGTTTGGTGGACAACACCTAATGAAGCCAATTTTTTATTACATAAAAATCAAGTGTTAATGACAAGTGGCTCGATCCTCAGTATCAGTGCATTTCAAAAACAATATCCATTATCACATTTCCAATACCAATATAAAAACACAATTGAAAACCCAATTGTGTTTAGTATTCCTGCAACCATTCCCACACAACGAATCAAGTTAATTAACTCTTTGTTACAACATCCCTCTTTTCTTTCTTTTCCATCCGCTGATCCCAAACAAATAATGCAAGAAACAATCGTCAAAGAAGAAACCAATTCTTTTCAACAACCAACCGTTTCCTTAGATGACATTTTTGATGAGTGGCTAGTTTTAACCAAACAATAAACAAATTATGAACAAAATATTGAAAACTTCTTGACTGCAATCACACAAAGACTTATTCGCATTAAGTATATTTAAATAACGGAACATATATCTGTTACCAAAAATTTCGAAAATAGATATATATTAAAATGACTCGATGATGCTTCTTTTTGATCTTATATACATAATAAAACAAAGCTTTTTTTTATCTTTACTGAAAAAGATGAAAATAATATATAAATTATTGTGTATATTTTCTTTTAATATACACTTATTTTACTTTCTCCTCGTATTTAGCATAAATAGATTGTCTCTATTTTTTCTGTCTATTTACACTTTGAAAACTGATAACAATACCCTGTTAGTTACAATAAAATGATCGCGGAATTTAATTTTTTTGGCATCTTTATTGCCCCCTTTGTTGTATATACATTACTTGCCTTGATCGTTACGACGATTATACGTTCTATTTTATGGCGAACAGGATTAATAAAAATGTTTTGGCACCTTGCTTTGTTTGAAGTAGCCTTATATTTTTGTGTTTTATGTTTACTTATTCTTTACCTATAACCCCCTTTATTTCCACATAAGTTTTGACCCTGCACCATGTTCTCTCTTAGCAATATTATTCGTATTAGTTTAACACTCATTGTTGTTATCGTTGCCATTATTCTGGGGGTAACGTTATGGGATACCTATATGATCGCGCCGTGGACGCGCGATGGTAGAGTTCGCGTTTACGTCGTTAAAATTGCCCCCGAAGTTTCCGGAACTGTGGTGCAAATTCCTGTCAAAGACAATCAATATGTTCGTAAGGGCGAACCTTTATTTATTATTGATCCTGCACGGTTCAGAATTGCTATTCAACAAGCCCAAGCAAGTTTAGAAAATGCTGAAGCCAATTTGACACTACAGCGTCGTAATGCCCTGCGCCGAAAGGGATTAGAGGGCATTGTATCTACGGAAGAAAAAGAAGATTATAACACCAAAGTTGCCACCGCTCAGGCCAGCGTCGATAGTGCCAAAGCAGCACTAGACGAAGCTAAATTGAATATGCAACGATCCATTTTATATTCTCCTGTTAATGGTTATGTAACTAACCTGAACTTACGTGTTGGGGATTATGTCAGCACGGGGCAATCTTATTTATCCGTTATCGATGCTGACTCCTTTTGGGTGTATGGATATTTCGAAGAAACAAAAATGTGGGGTATTCATGTTGGCGATGTCGCGCGCATTAAATTAATGGGATACAAACAAATATTACCTGGACACGTCGTGAGTATTGCACGGGGTATTAATGATGCCAATGCGGACGCAGATGCATTTGGATTACAAAATGTTAATCCTATCTTTACTTGGGTCAGACTAGCCCAACGTATCCCCGTTCGAATCCATATTGACCACGTTCCTGACACCATCCATCTATCTGCTGGGATGACAGCAACTGTCAGTATTGGCCCAGAAACCAAAGGGCGCAGAGGTCTCTTGGCTTCATGGCTGCAAAACCACCTATAAGGAACAATTTCATGTATAAACATTTTCTTCGTTATACAACACCGATTGTTCTGCTATGCGGATTAGCATCCTGTACCGTCGGTCCTGATTTCCATCGAGATCATATGAAAATACCAGATCAATGGACAGAGAAAGTTTGGAAAAAACCTGCCACTGCCGAGCAAATCGCTCAAGCCACCAATGATATGAAACGCTGGTGGGAACAGTTTAATGATCCGTTGTTAAATCACTTAGTTGAAGAAGCCATTAACAACAATTATGACCTCAAAGTAGCTGGTCAGCGTATCCTATCCGCACAAGCGTTAAGAGATAAAAATGCATCTAATTGGTACCCTCAATTAGATGGCTCCGCAGGATATGGATATCAAACCACGTCTTATACAACGTCACAAACCATTGCACAGAATGGAAATGCAAATAATGCTGCTATTCGTCGTTATGGCGCAACGCTCAGTTGGCAAATTGATGCGTTTGGTCAAATTCGGCGCATGGTTCAATCTCAAGAAGAAGCTGTTAAATATTCTATTGAAGAACGACGTTCTGTATTGCTGACCATGTTATCGCAATTGGCCAATAACTATGTGACATTACGAAATATGCAGCTGCGTCTCAGAATTGCTGATGAAAACGTTGCGATTGCTCAGTATGTTTTTAACTTAACTCAAAAGCAATATTTAGAAGGCACAGGCACAACCCTTAGCACTGCACAAGCGCAAGCAGAATTGGAAACGCAACGCGCAGCAAGAGAGCCAATTAAAACAAATATTACACAAATTACTCATGCAATCGACGTCCTTATTGGTCAAGTGCCAGGCACCACCGAAAATTTGTTAAAAGAAGAAAAACCACAACCTGATTTACCAGCATATCCCCCTTCTATTCCTTCTATCGCACTGGCCAATCGACCTGATGTGCGAATGGCAGAACGCCAATATGCCATGGCAACCGCAAATATTGGCATTGCCGTCGCCGAGCTATATCCTCAATTCACAATTGATCTCAGCGCGATGCCAACAACTTCTTTTACAAGCCAAATGGCCAATATTGCCAGCTTGGTATCCAGCAGCTTTATCAATATGTCTATTCCTGGATTACATGGTGGTCGTCTAAGCGCACAAGTCAAAGGTGCAGAAGCCGATGCCGAGGCAGCTCGACTACAATATCGCCAAACTATTCTGAATGCGTTGAAAGAAATAGAAGACATTATTGCTGCTTGGGGAGACGACGCCGAGCATGTTGAACTGTTACATAAATCAAAACTCAGCAGCCAATTGGCGTTACAGCGCGCACAAAAACTCTATAAAGCTGGATTAACGGGATATTTAGATGTTCTGACCGCACAAAGAACAGCAACCACAGCAAATAATGCGGAGGCTGTTGCTATTTTAGATCGTTTTCAGGATGCGGTTAATTTGTTCACAGCCTTGGGCGCAGGATGGCAAGGAGTCGATATTACCAAAACCGAACTTCCTGTGACCTTGGAACAGCAAAATATTTGGGCCAAGGCAATGAAACAATAAACCGTAGTAAACGATTAATCATTTTCACGACCCATCACTGCAATGCGATAGCTCGACCAAACAATTAAGATAATTCCTATAACCATAAGGATCGTAGGAATTACCAGAGAGTATCCTGCGACATATATATGCATCACTATATAAACAAGATCAGTAAAAGCTAAAATAATACCGACTATCCATGCAGTAACGGCATGGGTTAAATTTTTTAATAAAAAGTAATCTTCCATTTAAATCTCTTTCAATTTGTATTATTAATACACCCTAAACATTCGAAAATAAATAAAATATCATTGAATTACTTGGAATTAGTCGACTGCGAGTGCCGATATAGCCTATTTGAACCATCTATTATTAACAAGAGTTACCTCTTGAAAGGGTTATAAATGATAATCAAAGGACAACGATTTGATTTATTGAACCGCAAACAAGTTGTTGACTTAGAAGTTGAAAAGCCTGAAAATATTCCTGAAGGCACTCTACAAATCATGGTTATCCCATTTGAATCTTCCAATAAAGTTCCGAAAAACTGGACGCCAACAGATACGATCGCAGGTATATCCATTACAAAACTTGCAGTCGATCGTTTTAGAATAATTGTAGATATGGCCGCTATCCCTTGTTTTATTCATACGTTAACCACGATCATTCATGCGGAAAAAACAGGTATGATGAGGGTCAATATCCAAAATGTCGGAAATATTTTTTTTCGTGTTAATAATGCGTTATTTGACTTAAAAGAGTACACCAATGGCAGAGCCATTGTTGCATTTTCTATATATCGGCGTGATTTAACATGGCGGTTTCGTGCAATAGGTGAAACCTATCAAAATGGCTTAGAAGATATATACCAACAATATGATATTCCTGTTCATTTAGCACCTCATCAACGCAAAAACATATGAAAAAAAATATATATTTATCTTTTAAAAATGAATAATATTTATTATTATATCGTAAAATTAGTTAAGGAGAATAATAATGGGATTTTTTGACGACTTTAAAAACCGCCTTTCAGGATTAACAGAAGAATTTAAAAAATTTAAAAATAAAGATATTTTAAATTCAGTCATGGCCGCATGTGCTTATATTGCTGCTGCAGACGGTCATATTGACCCAGAAGAAAAACGCAAGATGATTGGCCTAGTTAAGAACAGTCCCCTCATCAGCGTTTATGGTGCAGATAATGCCATCAAAGTCTTTACTGAACATGCAGACCGTTTTGACTTTGACTTTGAAATTGGAAAAACAGAGGCATTACGTATCATCAGCAAACATCGTGGAAATAGTGAAATTGCCCGTCTGATTATTCGTGCCGCAATCATGATTGGCAATTCTGATGGTAATTTTGATAATAACGAAAAAACAGCCGTCAGAACCATTATTAATGAATTAGGCGAGAACCCTTCTGACTTCGACCTGTGAAAGGAAGAAACGATCATGCAACTATCTCGTGGTCAAAAACTACCGGTCAGAGAGTTGATCCCAAACGGTTCAGTTTTTATTACAATTGACTATTATCCAACAGATATAGATATTGCTGCGTTTAGTTTAGATAAAGACCGCAAGATTAAAGATGATCGTTATACGATTCTATTTAGTAATCAACAAAGTCCCGATAACAGCATTACGCTTAACCTGCAAACGGGCAAAGCGATCTTTACAATTGATATTGATCGTTTACCCACCACAATAGAGCGCATTATTTTTACAGCTACGCATGATATTCATGCTATTGGTAAGGCAAAAAAGCTGGATGTATCTGTGGGGCAACAAGCGGCAATTTATAATGCCAAAGAGGGTTTAACCACAGAAAAAGCAGTCATGATGATTGAATTATATCGATATCATGATACTTGGCGACTAGGTGCAATTGGACAAGGTTTTGATGGTGGGCTTGCAGCGTTAATCACTCATTTTGGTGGGGAAATTGCTTCTCCTACATCAACCTCTACATCGCCACCCTCGCCTTCTTCATCACCTACGCCACCGGGTTTGAATCTGAACAAGATTACCTTAGAGCAAAAGCAATCAATCAGTTTAACCAAAACAACCCCTACATTCGGAGAGATAAAGGTCAACTTAAATTGGTCACGAGGATCCTCTGCAAGAAAAGGTTTCTTTGGCAAGATTAGCTCTAATAAAGCTATTGACTTAGATCTTGGTTGTTTATATGTCTTGAAAAATGGTGAAAAAAGCGTTGTTCAAGCGTTGGGAAAACGTTTTGGTGATCTCAACAAAAAGCCTTATATCAAACTCTTAGGAGATGATAGAACGGGCGATATTGATTCTGGCGAAACCTTGCTGATAAATGGCAAATTCTTCGACGAAATTGAAAGAATAGCAATTTTTGCCTATATTTATGATGGTGTTCCCAACTGGAATGAAACGAACGGTGTCGTTACCCTAACTGTTCCCGATCAACCTCCTTTAGAAGTAAGAATGACCGAGGGGCATAACAATAGAACCATGTGTGGCATCGCATTAATTGATAACGTTAACGGGCAGATGAAAGTGAGCCGATTGGTGGAATACTTTAAAGATCATGAAGAATTCGCCAATAGTGTTCATATTTTCCTGAAATGGGTTGGCGCCCGCAAAGACTAATATTTTCTATCAATATTTAATAGTGGATTATTATTTATGAAATATTTTAAAGGCTCTTTTGTCTTTACAATTATTTGCCTTGGCTTAGCTGCCGCGCTTGGTTTTAATGCAACTGGCACAGTAACAGGCGCATTATCGACTGTCTTTATTTGTGCAATTTTAGGTGTGTTGGAAGTCTCCTTGTCTTTTGATAATGCTGTTGTAAATGCAACCGTTTTAAAAGACATGGATCCTTTGTGGCAGCGCCGCTTCTTAACATGGGGGATTTTAATTGCAGTCTTTGGAATGAGACTGGTTTTCCCGTTATTAATTGTCGGCATTGCTGCTCATCTTGACCCTATTTCTGCACTTGACCTGGCGATTAAACATCCAGATCAATATGCACAAATTTTATCAGGTGCTCATGTTGGAATTATGGGATTTGGTGGCTCATTCCTTGCATTAGTTGGATTAAAATTCTTTTTTGATGCCGAAAAAGATGTACATTGGATCTCTGTCATTGAAACGCAACTTGCTAAATTCTCTAAGCTAGAAGCCATTGAGATTGTTATTGTTCTATTAGCTCTATTTGGAATTTCTAAATTCTTAACTACCTCAGAAGCATTGACCTTTATTATTGCGGGTATTTTCGGGATTATTACCTTTATTGCTGTTGAAGCCATTGGCACATTACTAGATTCAGAAGATGCATCTACCACCGTTGCCAAAGCTGGCTTAGGTGCTTTTCTATATCTTGAAGTATTAGACGCTTCATTCAGCTTTGACGGCGTTATTGGTGCGTTTGCATTATCCACCAACTTATTCGTCATTGCACTAGGCTTAGGAATTGGCGCAATGTTTGTTCGTTCCTTAACGGTGATGTTGGTTGAACTGGATACACTTTCCAGTTATCGCTTCCTTGAGCATGGTGCGTTTTGGGCAATTCTTGCCTTATCAGGATTAATGTTCGTGAGTGTATGTAAAGAAGTCCCAGAAGTCGTGACTGGATTAATTGGTGCGGCCTTTATCCTGCTAGCGCTTTATTCCTCAATACGATGGAATAAAAAACATCCAGAACAGGCATCACAAGATTAAATTGACTTGCAATAACTAAGGAGATTTATTTATGGCTATTACATTACAAAAAGGTGCTAATTTAAGCCTTACCAAAACCGATGCGACACTTGACTTGGCTCTGATTGGGCTTGGTTGGGATGCACGAGTTTCAGACGGCAAAGCATTTGATTTAGATGCTTCTGCGTTTTTATTAACGGCTAATGGTCGTGTTCGTAGTGATGATGATTTTTGTTTTTATAATCAAAAAAATATCGCTAACAGTGCTGTAGAACACCAAGGCGATAATCTTACTGGCGAAGGCGATGGGGATGATGAACAAATAAAAATTACCCTATCAAAATTACCTGCTGATATTGAAAAAGTTGCTATTGTCGTGACTATTCATGAATTCCAAGAACGTAAACAAAATTTTGGCATGATCTCCAATGCTTATGTACGCCTTGTAAATGACAAATCTGGTGCTGAAATTGTTCGTTTTGACCTTTCAGAAGATGCATCCACAGAAACAGCAATGATCTTTGCCGAAATCTATCGCAAAGACGGTGGATGGTCATTCAGAGCTGTTGGTCAAGGGTATAATGGCGGTTTAGGGCCATTGGCACGTAATTATGGCGTTAATGTTTAGTTTTTTTTTTTTTTTTTTTTAGTGAAATAAAACCATAAATAAAACATAATTGTTAAAATATAATCTATTATATTTTACGAAAGGACATATAGATGGCTATTTCATTACAAAAAGGTGGAAATATCAGCTTAACAAAAACTGATGCGTCTCTGGAGTTCGCATTGGTTGGGTTAGGATGGGACACCAGAACAACAGATGGCAAAGCATTTGATCTGGATGCTTCTGCATTTTTATTAGATAAAAATGGTCATGTTCGCAATGATTCAGACTTTTGTTTTTATGGTCAGCTGAAAGTTGCTAATGGTGCCGTAGAACACCAAGGCGATAATTTAACAGGCGAAGGCGATGGGGATGATGAGCAAATCAGAATTACCCTTTCCAAAGTGCCTGCTGAAATTGAAAAGATCGCGATTGTTGTGACTATTTATGATTTTGAAGCACGGAAACAAAATTTTGGTATGGTTTCCAACGCGTTCGTTCGCCTTGTGAATGCACAATCTAAAACAGAGATCGTTCGTTTTGACCTTTCCGAAGATGCCTCTACGGAAACAGCAATGATCTTTGCGGAAGTTTATCGCAAAGATGGCGGATGGTCATTCAAAGCCATCGGTCAAGGCTATAGCGGTGGTCTAGGTGCTGTTGCCACTAATTTTGGTGTTAATATTTAATATATTGCTGCTATTATTTATCAAGAAAGCCTTATATTTTATATAAGGCTTTTTTTATTTTTGCCGTGATTCATTGTATGAATACTCTACAATATTCAACGCATTTCTTTATCTAAATTAAATATCCGTCATTCTTCATAAATTACATTAAATTGAAATGATCTAATAGTTAGTGATATATTTATTTTTATATTAAGTAAGACCAAGCTATAATTTTTTTGGCAGCTCTAATTGACCAGAACGCGCCCATTCCATTGCCTTTTTAGAGTCTGCATCATCTAATTTTTCTAAGATATCAAGTTCTGTTGCTACGCCATCAATTAAATCAGATAAACCATGAATAAAATAACTATGAATATATTCATCCGCTGTGATGATCCAACCCACAATAAATGAAAGAAAAGGTGGATATCCTAACCCTACTAACATCTCAGCTTTATCAGCTAAATCGTCACCTTGAACATTACGATAATGTGCTAAACAACGTATATAACGTTGTAATAAAAGTTTCTTTATTAATATTTTCCTTAACTCATCTTTAGCTTCTTCTTTATTATCGACATCTCTATACATCGTATATTCATAATATATTTCAAACTCTTCGATATTTCTTTCAAATATAAGATCTAATATTTGATCAGAAATAGGAAATCTAAAAA
Source organism: Commensalibacter communis (assembly GCF_947179015.1). GTDB lineage: Bacteria > Pseudomonadota > Alphaproteobacteria > Acetobacterales > Acetobacteraceae > Commensalibacter > Commensalibacter communis. The sequence goes on along the minus strand of NZ_CAMXCM010000002.1, from coordinate 324,095 downwards.
TATCCCAATCTAGTTTTTTATATAATAACGCATTGAGTTTTTCTGGAGTATTCAATGAAATTATATTTAAAAACATAAATAAAAAGTCAACACCCTCCATTGAAGGCTCGACACTCTCATCAAGGTTATATAAATTTCCCAACCACCCCTGAAGAAAAGTTGCCAATTCATATTGATTAGTAAAAGGGTGCTCTTGATGAGTAACACGATTTTGAAAAGCTGACTGCAACTGCCTCAACAAAACCTCGCCCGTTAAAACCAACCCATTTAACCCATCTAATATCGATAATTCTTGGTCAGAAAGCGCTCCACTTGATGGCTTATAGGCTAAGTCATGATTCACTTCTGACCAAGCATGCATTAAGATTGATGCAACTTGTATTTCTACAATATGATTAAGAAAGTGTTTATTCTTATCTTCTAATGTTTCTGGATTAAGCATAATTCTGTAATGGTTGGCATGATAACCATTAAATATATTTCTTGTTTTATCCTGTATATTATCAGTCTCAGATTTAGGAAATAATCTTTCCTCAATAACAATAAAAACATCTTTCAATAAATTATCTATCAACTCGCGATCTTTTGGAAAATATAACGCAATCCGAACACCTGCAAGATCAACGATATCCTCACGAATATCTTGTTCACTTTGATACTTTTTTGTTTTGTGTCTTTGATAAATTTTCTCTTTTAAACTTTTGGCTTTCTTGGCACGAAACGTAACAATCGCTCTGATACCGCGCTCCTGAAGCATTTTTTCACATTGATCTGATACTAATTTCGCAAGGTTGTGGTAACCATCATATGCCCACTTATAATGTTCAAGGAAAGTTTCAAGAATCATATTTTCTTGCGCCATCAACAACCCCAATTCGTATCTATATTATTTTTATAATGAAATATAAGCAGAAAAACAGCAAATAAAAACGACCTGATCGTTTACTGTATTTTTAATTTTTAAAGGGGAAATATTTTAAAACAAACATCAATGGTGCGAACTGTGGGACTTGAACCCACACGTCCAATTGGACACAAGATTTTAAGTCTTGAGCGTCTACCATTCCGCCAAGCTCGCCTCTTGATGTTTGTGACATATTAATAGCATGAAGATTGAAAACGTCAAATAAATAATAACAAAATTCTTATTTTTTTTTGTAAAAATTAAAAAACTTAAATTTTTCAATATTTAAATCATTACCAACGACAATCATTTATAAATTTTACGATTCCTCGGCAGGCCAATCCACAATATAATCCTCTAAATCTCCTGCATCACGCTCGCTGATAACCCGTCCCTTGACGGAAATCCCTGCTTGATAAACAGTATCAAAACTGCCAGAGCGTAAATAGTGCCATTCTGGTAGGTTTTTTCCTTCTGATACTAAACGATAAGCACAAGTGGGTGGTAACCAATCAATTTCCGCCACCATTTCTTTGGTTAATTGAATACAATCAGGAACACGTTTTAACCTGCGACAATAATCCGAACATTGCCCCGTCTGAGCATCTAATAATCGACAAGCAACATTGGTATAGGCAATTTCGTTGGTATCTTCATCACGTAATTTGTTTAGACAGCACCGACCACAACGATCACATAGAGCCTCCCATTGAGCTTCATCCATTTGCTCAAGCGTCAGTATTTCCCAATAATTGTCGTTATTTTGTTGATCTTTAACCATCTATTCTCTTTACAAATCCAAAGTTTCTTGTCGTTGATCTTGTTCTTTTACCACTCGAACCATACGTTCACCATCATAAAAAGTCAGATTTAATTCTGCACCAGCACGCAGTCCTTTGGCTTGAGTCACCGTGTGACCCTGTTTATCCTTAACAAACACATAACCACGTGACAACACAGCTTTAGGAGACAATGATTCTAAACGAGAAGCCAATGATTCTAATTGTATTTTCTTTTCTCTATAGGTTGATTTTAATAATGATGACGGCAATGGTGGCAATGCTGCCTTTTGCTGTTGCCCATAATGACGCCAAGAAGAAGTCATTTGCACTTTGTGCACGTTTACTGTGGATTTCAGTCGACTTAATAATCCAAACACATATTGATCGACAGGTTTAATTGCTGCCAGCTGATGTCGTCTTTTCATGACCAAAGAAGGCAAAGACAAATCCAACCGATAAGAACGATCATCGAGTCTCATACGACTTTGTGCAAGCAAACTTGGAATATCTGGTAATTTAGAAATGGCGCGATCTAATCGTAATCGATAGGCTTGATTGGTGTGAATTAATGCTTTGCTGAGCCGTGTCGTGTATTGCATTAGTCCTGCGATCATATCCGCCTTGGATGGCACTGCCATTTCAGCCGCAGCCGTTGGTGTTGGCGCTCTGCGATCCGACGCAAAATCAATCAGGGTTGTATCTGTTTCATGCCCAACAGCCGAAATTAACGGGATTTGCGAATTGGCTGCAGCTCTAACCACACGCTCATCGTTAAAAGCCATTAAATCTTCTAATGACCCACCGCCTCTCGCTACAATCAAAATATCAGGGCGAGGCAGTTTCGTATCATCGGAGAATTGATTAAACCCCTCAATCGCTCGAACAATTTGCTCTACAGCCCCATCCCCTTGCACTGCAACAGGCCAAATCAGGATGTCTCTTGGGAAACGGCGAGCAATTGTTGTTTTAATATCATGTAACACTGCCCCCTTCGGTGAAGTAATCACCCCAATCGTTTGAGGCAATAAAGGGATGGGACGTTTTCTTTCCTGTGCGAAAAGTCCTTCTTCCTCTAGCTTTTTGCGCAGTTTCTCGATTCGGGCAAGCATTGCGCCCTCACCCGCATAATCAACATGATCGACAATCAACTGATAGGATGAACGCTCTCCATAAGAAGAGATTTTACCTGTGGCAACGATCTCAATCCCATTTTCCAGCTGCATCTTTAATTTTGCAGCCATAAAACGCCAAATAATCGCTGTTAGTTTCCCTTGTTCATCTTTCAAGGAAAAATAAATATGACCAGACGGATATTTCTTTAACTCAGTAATTTCCCCACGCACTTTTACACGTGAAAAATTCCCTTCTAAAATCCGTTTAATCGCTGTAGAGATATCCCCTACGGTAAATTCTGGTATATTATCCGTCATCAAATCAGAAAGTTGGTCATTCATAGACATAAAATATGATAAACCTTACGCAAGTAAAAGACATAGAAATAAGGAAGGAAATCACAATGCGAGTTTTACTGGTCGGTTCAGGAGGAAGAGAACACGCCATTGCTATGGCACTTGCCCGTTCCCCGAAACTTACCGAGCTATTTATCGCACCAGGAAACCCAGGCACTGCTCAATATGGTAAAAATATTGACATCAAAGTTGATAATATCACCGATCTTGTAAAATTTGCACAAGAAAATCATATTGACCTTGTAATCCCTGGTCCTGAACTTCCTTTGGTTAAAGGATTGACCGATGCTTGTAATGCTGTGGATATTCCATGTGCTGGTCCAACACAAGAAGCCGCGCAACTGGAAGGCAGCAAAAGCTTTACCAAAATCGTTTGTGATGCTGCGAATATTCCAACCGCTCAATGGCAAGAATTTACTGAAATCGCTCCCGCAATTGAGTATCTGAAAACACAATCTTTTCCGATTGTGATTAAAGCAGATGGATTGGCTGCGGGGAAAGGCGTGATTATTGCTGCTGACTTCACAGAAGCAGAACAAACCATCAAAGATATGTTAGCAGGCTCGGCTTTTGGACAGGCTGGACATAAAGTCGTTATTGAAGAATTTCTAACGGGTGAAGAAGTTTCTTTATTTGCTTTTTGTGACGGAGAGAACGCTGTTCTTATTGGTGCTGCACAAGATCATAAACGTATAGGTGACGGCGATACTGGACCAAATACAGGAGGAATGGGTGCGGTTTCCCCACCTCCTTTCTTTGACAAAGCAGCTCAAGAGCATGCTTTGGATTTGACCGTTCGTCCGATGCTCATAGAAATGAGTAACAGAGGAACACCATTCCGTGGTGTAATTTTTGCTGGGTTGATGTTAACCTCGAAAGGTCCTGCATTAATTGAGTATAATACACGTTTTGGAGATCCTGAAGCTGAAGTTCTCTTACCACGCTTACAATCTGATTTATTAGAAATTTTGTTTAACCTGAGCCAGGGGAAGTTATCCCAATCAGAAATCAAATTCTCGGATCAAGCTGGTATTTGTATTATCATGGCAGCCAAAGGTTATCCTGGCACCCCAACAACGGGTGGTGTGATTTCAAATGTCGAAGCTGCGGAAGACTTGCCTAATGTCAAAGTTTTCCACGCAGGCACAGCGATGAACCAAAATCAAGAGCTTTGTGCATCTGGTGGACGCGTGCTTTGCGTATCCGTATTGCATGATGATTTAGAAAAAGCACAAGAAATCGCCTATCAAGCTGTTCATAAAATCGTATGGAAAGACGGCATTTGGCGCAATGATATCGGTAATCGTGCGTTAAGAAAGTAATCTTTGTTTATCTTGTCTATAAGCTAACTATCTAGTTTATAGACAAGATTATAGCTGCTGATTGTAAAAACCTAAGTTGATAGATTGTCTATGAATAATAGCAAATTTTAAATATGTTCTCAATTCTGCGGGTTGGCCCAATAACCGACCACAAGACCGATCACCTATTTCTGAATATCAATAGCAACAAGGTTTGTACAAGACCTCTAATTTCCAGATATTCTTAAGAAATTCAAAAGTCATTATATTCGGCATAAACACCTAAAGTCGGTTAGTTCACCAGAATATGTATCGTCCTCGATCAAATTAAAGAAAGCACTTAAATCGTCTTCTAAATATGCAGCATAGATCTTAGCTTTATCTATTACTCTTCCATTCATATCTAATAGATAAATGTTCGCCACATATATCGATAGTTCTTCATCAGTTACAAATAACACATAATCAGAATGAATTTGAACGCATTTGTATAAAATTTTTCCGTCAACTTTATATCTCGTGCATCGCCCATTTACTAAAATTCGGCTTTTACTATTAAATGATCCATTCCACTTAAATATTGACTGTAATATAAAAGGGCTATCCGTAATAAATTTCATTCTACTTTAGTAATTAATAGATATTCATGCTATCAAACAATAAAAAAACCCTCTAACTTATTAGAGGGTTTTTTGAAAAAATTAATATCCCGTTAAAATACGATCAACCAACTCTTTGACCGTTGGGGTAAACCCATTGGCATAAAATGGATCAGCATTAAAACGCCATCCTTGAGTACCACTAAACATCAAATTATGGTCAACAACCTCTTGGGCATGTTCACCAGAAGCATGTGCGATATCTTGCAATGTTCTTTGAATACAAAATGATCGAGGATCAGGACGGTTCCCCGTTGTGTATTCTGGACCATGTTGTGACCAATTGGAAAAACGGCACATAGATAAACAACCCATACAATCCGCTTGATCTTTTAAGATCGATTTTGCCTGTTCAGGTGTGACAAATACATAAGTATTATCAGGGGTTAACATCATTTGAGTAAACCCTTGTTGCTCCCACCCAGCAATTTGTTCGCGATCTTGAGAAGTGACGTAAATAACGCGCCCTCTTGCACCATATTCATATGGCACGGTCATGTCGCCCTCAGGTTCTTTTGCAAACGTGACCTGACGCTCTGAACGTGCTTTTAAATCTAGCAAAAAGCTGTTTTTTACCGCAGAAGAATAAAAACCAGTAGGTGAAAACTGATTAAGATAGATATCTCCTTCCTTCAGCGTTCTCAACCGATCTTTCCAAGCTTGTGGAATCGGGCTTTCCTTGGTCAATAAAGGACGAGTTCCAAATTGAAATGCAATCGGTCCTAAATCAGAATTATCGAGCCAATCCTCCCACTCAGATAACCACCAAACACTGCCTGCCATGATAATCGGGATGTTATCCAACCCATATTGGCGCATTACCTTGCGAAGCTCTAACACCCGAGGGAACGGATCTTGTGGCTCTAATGGGTTTTCACTATTGGACAATCCATTATGACCACCCGCACGCCAAGGATCTTCGTAAACAACACCACCTAACCATTCAGGATGTTTTTTGTAGGCACGACGCCACAACGCATTAAACGCACGTCCAGAAGAAATAATTGGATAATAGTATACACCATTTTTAGAGGCAAGTTCAGACAATCTAAACGGCATTCCTGCACCACAAGTTACGCCGGTTATTGTTCCTTTAGCTTGCTCCAATACTGCGGAAATAACCGTTTCACATCCACCCATCTCCCACATGACGTTTGCATGGATAGGCGCATTAGGGCCAGCAATTTCTCGCGCAATTCTTGCTTGATTAATCCCGCCAGAAATTGCGTATTTAATCAGTTCTTCATGGCGTTCACGGCGCGTTTTAGCGTGATAAATTTGAGGGATTATATTCCCCTTATCATCATAGCTATCTGCATTTACAACTGAAATAGTACCAACACCACCAGCAGCAGACCAATATCCAGCAGAAACCCCTGTAGATACTGCAACCCCTTTGCCCCCTTCAATCAGTGGCAAAATTTCTTTACCGCCCATAAGGATTGGATTAACTGCCTTCATTACTACTCCAGCTCAACATACAATTATCGAAAACAAACACTTAAATAAAGTCTTTTACTCATATTATTATTTTTTTCCAGTGAAAAAAGAAAAAACTTTTCTCCTTCTTCCACCGAAATAACTAGATTTTATGATCTTCTTTGTGGGCGATCAGTTCTGCTGCGACTTGGAGAAGGTGCACGTGGAGGAAGCGTTTCACTGATATCAGCCCCCGTTTCCTGATCTACTTCACGCATAGATAATTTGATTTTACCACGATCGTCAAAACCAACGACTTTGACTTTGACAATATCATCAACTTTCACAACATCACCTGTGCGTGCAACACGTCCTTCAGCAAGTTCTGAAATATGAACCAAACCATCACGAGCACCCATAAAGTTTACGAATGCACCAAAATCAGCGACTTTTACCACTTTACCAGAATAAATGCGACCTACTTCTGGCTCAACAACAATCGCTTCGATACGTTCTCTGGCTTTTTGTTCTTGCTCACTTGAAGTAACCGCAATTTTTACGGTGCCATCATCATCAATATCAATTTTACACCCAGCATATTCAACGATTTCACGGATCGTTTTTCCACCAGCACCAATCAAATCTCTGATTTTTTCTTTTGGAATATTCATAATAATTACATGAGGTGCATTTTCTGAAATTTCAGAACGGCTTTCTGTTAATGCTTTCGCCATTTCACCAAGGATATGCATACGACCATCTTTGGCTTGAGCCAAAGCCTGTTTCATAATTTCAGGCGTGATAGAAGTAATTTTAATATCCATTTGAAGGGCTGTGATTCCTTGCTCTGTTCCTGCAACTTTGAAATCCATATCCCCAAGATGATCTTCATCGCCAAGGATATCGGTTAAAACCGCAACGCCTTTATCTTCTTTAATTAAGCCCATTGCAATCCCTGCAACAGGGCGTTCCATAGGAACACCAGCATCCATCAAAGACAATGAAGTACCACAAACCGTCGCCATAGAAGATGAACCGTTACTTTCTGTGATTTCAGAAACAACGCGCATCGTATATGGGAATTGTTCTTTGCTTGGTAACAAAGGATGAATCGCACGCCATGCTAACTTACCATGACCAATCTCACGACGACCAGGCGCACCCAAGCGACCACACTCTCCAACAGAATATGGAGGGAAATTATAATGCAACATAAAGTTAGAACGATGTTCGCCCTCTAATGCATCAACAATTTGTTCGTCTTGTGCAGTTCCAAGTGTTGTAACCACTAATGCCTGTGTTTCACCACGGGTAAACAATGCTGAACCATGTGTGGCTGGCAAAATACCAACTTCACCAATAATTGGACGAACGGTTGTCAAATCACGACCGTCAATACGGGTACCAGTTTTTAAAACAGACGTACGAACAATATCAGCTTCAAGAGAATCAATCAAAGAAGGTGCTTTTTCTGCATCTAACTCTTCTTCAGTAATTTTTTCTAGAATTTTAGCACGTGCTTCACCAAGAGCAGCATAACGTTTTTGCTTTTCTTTTTCTTTATAAGCTTCGGCTAATAATTTGCGACCCACTTTATCAATACGAGTTTTTAATTTTTTCTCTTCAGCTGAAGGCTCAATTAAATCCCAAGGTTGGCGCGCTGCGTGTTCTGCCAAGGCAATAATTGCATCAATAACAACCTGTCCTGCTTGGTGACCGAAATTAACCGCACCCAACATCACCTCTTCGGTTAATTCTTTGGCTTCTGATTCGACCATCAAAACGCCCTCGGTTGTTCCAGCAACAACTAGATCCAACTCACTATCTTTAACTTCTGATAGCGTTGGATTCAAAATATATTCTCCATCCTTATAACCTACGCGACATCCCGCGATTGGACCAAGAAACGGGATGCCAGACAATGTTAATGCTGCTGAACACCCAATTAATGCAACAATAGCTGGATCGTTCTCCAGATCATGGCTTAGAACAGTTGCAATAACTTGCACTTCATTCGTAAAATTTTCTGGGAACAATGGACGGATTGGACGATCAATTAAACGTGAGTTTAATGTTTCTGCTTCTGACGCACGACCTTCGCGTTTAAAGAACCCACCAGGAATTTTACCTACAGCAAACGCTTTTTCTTGGTAATGCACGGTCAATGGAAAGAAATCTTGACCTGGTTTTACTTTTTTATCCCCGACGGCGGTACATAAAACAACCGTTCCACCATAAGTGATAACAACTGCACCATCAGCTTGGCGAGCAATTTTCCCTGTTTCGAGAATAAGAGGACGACCGCCCCATTCAATTTCTTTACGATAATATTTAAACATTAATTATGTCCTATTTTTAAGATAAGCCATAGGAAAAAATTCAAATCACTCTTACACCATAAAACTGCAAATGACAGCGTCTCGGACGGCATGGAACTTTGTTTTACTATTATCGTTAATCGCACCATGTGGCCTGAAACGCTGTAAACGGGATCTTAAACTTTTTCCTTTTTATCTATCTTTGATTTTTACAATTTTTAAAAATAGAGGTTGGTTTCATTTCGAAAGCCAACCTCTAATAATTACTAACGACGTAAGCCTAGACGTTTAATTAGGTTTTCATAACGGCCTTGGTCCTTATTACGCAAATAGCTTAATAAACGACGGCGTTGTCCAACTAATTTTAACAAACCGCGACGTGAATGAAAGTCTTTTGCATGTTCTTTCATATGTTCAGTTAAGTTAACAATTCTTTCTGTTAATAAAGCGACTTGAACCTCTGGAGAACCTGTATCGTTCTCTTTGGTTTGATATTCTTTCATTAACTCTGTACGACGCACTGCTGTAATCGACATCGTGTTATCCTTTTTCTAAAAAATTAAAATATACGAATTGGACGCAACCATTCAGAATCCAAACGGCATAATCCAACAAAACGCTTCCCATCCACAACACGGACAACTCCGTCAGGAATATCCAAATATTGTGAAACACGATCTGCAACTTGATCTCGTTCAAGAACACGACCAAAGCTGAGCTCTGTGGCTTCATCTGATGTTAAGGCTAGAGCCGGGATGTCGTCCAGCGCAGTCTCGACAGGCAGAATCAGATCCAAAGAAGCCTCTCCTTTGTTGTCGTTTCCGACAATTTTGTCCAGTAAAAATGCATCTGTTACATCAAAAGGACCAACTTTTAAACGGCGCAACTCGGAAATATATCCGACAGATTTGCATGCAACCGCTAAATCCCTGGCTAAAGAACGCATATAAACGCCTTTTCCAGAAATAACTTCGAATTTCGCACGATCTCGATCCAGACGCTCAATCATTCGAAAAGAATCAATCCGAGCTGGACGTTTTTTTAACTCTGGCACTTCACCTTGACGCGCCAAATCGTACGAACGTTTACCATCGACTTTAATCGCTGAAAAAATCGGTGGAACTTGTAGAATCTCACCTTGAAATGCTTCGAGTGCATGATTGATTTCGTCATCGCTAGGTCTGACATCAGACTGCTCAAGCACTTCACCTTCGGCATCATCCGTTGTCCGAGACTCTCCAAAAGTCAATGTGAAATGATAGACTTTTTTCTTGTCTAATATATAAGGAATCGTTTTTGTTGCCTTACCAAAAGCAACAGGCAATAGCCCCGTTGCCAAAGGATCAAGAGTACCACTATGCCCAACTTTGCGCGCATCAAAAGCATATTTTACTTTATTCACGATAAAGGCTGATGTTTTTTCCAAAGGCTTGTCAATCAAAAGCCATCCATCAACGATTTGTCCACGCCTATTGCGCATAGATACAACAACTCTCCTAAATCTCTTGATTCAATTATCAAGAGCATTTTCACTTTTAATTCATTACCACGCTAAGGGTTAAAATAAAACGATATATTCTATACAAAGCAAGAATTTTATAATATGGTAATGGCCAATCAGAACGAACGTAATTCAAAATTGTGTTTATTCTATGATAAACATAGATTTAATAACGAGATTATAGATTGATAAGGTTATCACTTGAAGGTCAATAAAAAATCAAGTTTGCCGCCTCAACCACCAGAATGGACGTTAAAGTTCGAAAATAATAAACCAATACTTATTTTAAATGGGGATTGGCTGGCAAAAAACAATAATATACCACAATTACCAGTGGATATTTTTAAGAACTGCTCCACAGACATATCTGTTCACATCAACACAGATCGATTGGGATCATGGGATAGTGGATTTGTAGTTTTTTTGTGGGATGTTAAAAATCTTGCAACTATTAACGGAATTTCTATTGATAAAGACAACTTGCCTGTTGCTGCACAACAGTTGGTTGGTCTTCTCAATGATAAAAAACCTGAACCAACTTTACCGCCTAAATATCAGTTCCGCCCTTTATACGATCTTGGGGAATGGACAATTAACTCTTTAAATAGTCTAGGGGTAACGTTTCAACTTTTTATTTTCGCTTTAAAGGGTGTTTTTAAATTCTTAATGGGGCGCTCTTATATGCGCCTTAACGATTTGCTTAGAGATATTAGAGCTGCTGGTCCTTCTGCTTTGATTATTATCAGCGTCGTTAACTTCCTCATGGGTTCCATTCTCGCCTTTGTGGGTGCAGTCCAATTGCGTAAATTTTCAGCTGATGCATATGTAGCAAACCTTGTAGGGATTGCCACAGTCAGAGAACTGGCCGCCGTGATGACAGCTATTGTCATTTCGGGCCGCACAGGTGGTGCTTACGCTGCTCGTATTGCAACCATGCAAGGGAATGAAGAAATCGATGCGTTAAAAGTATTCGGTATTCCCGTGACAGAATATTTGATTTTGCCTTCTATGTTATCATTGGTCATCACAATGCCAATCATGTATTTATATGCATGTTTGATGAGCATTTTCGGCGGGTTAATCGTTTCTATTTTAATGTTAAAAGTCTCTGTCATTGGCTTTTTATACCAAACATTTGGAGCCGTTCCTTTTAATCAATTTATCTTTGGAGGAACGAAAACCGTCGCTTTTGCAATGTTCATCGGGGTCAGCAGCTGTTACATCGGAATGAAATCTGGACGCAGTGCCGCGGATGTTGGTGTTGCTGCAACGAAAGCCGTTGTGGCGGGTATTGTTGGGGTAATTGCTTTGGATGCTGTTTTTGCAGTTCTGGCCGACATTATTGGTATATAATCATGAATGTGACATCTCCTCAAAATACCTTATTATCCATTGAAAATTTAACCGTTGGCTATGGTGAACGCATTATTCAACAAGATATTAATTTCACCGTAAAAAAGGGCAGCATATTCGCATTAATGGGTGGTAGCGGGTGTGGTAAAAGTACACTCTTAAAATCCATGATCGGTCTGTTACCGCCTCAAAACGGTGATTTTTTAGTCAAAGGCGAAAATTACTGGAAAGCAAACAAAAATCATCGTGTTGAAATTGCCCGTAATTTTGGGGTTCTATTCCAAAGTGCTGCTTTATGGAGCTCAATGACCGTCGGTGAAAATATCGCTCTGCCATTACAACTATTTACAAATCTCTCTGCGTCTATGATACAACGCTTGGTCGAAATGAAACTGGGTCTTGTAGGAATGAGCCACGCCATTAATTTATATCCTTCCGAGCTTAGTGGAGGGATGAAAAAACGGTGTGGTTTAGCCAGAGCACTGGCGTTGGATCCAGAAATATTGTTTTTTGACGAGCCTTCTGCTGGACTAGACCCTATTACTTCAAAACGGTTGGATGATTTGATTTTAAATCTGCGCGATGGATTGGGAACGACAATCATTATTGTCAGTCATGAATTGCCTAGTCTTTTCACCATTGCAGACGATGGAATATTCCTTGATGCAGAAACAAAAAGACCGATTGCTCATGGCTCTCCCAGAGCGTTACGAGATAATCCACCTTGCGCATTAGTCAATGACTTCATGCATCGCCAAACCGTTCAAAATCCGAAATAGAAAGACTATCCATTATGACAATCACTAAACAAACATCTATTGGAGCATTTGTTCTAGGAGGGATCATCCTTGCATTGGCGGCTATTATCCTTTTTGGAAATTTCAACCTATTTTCCTCTAAAAGACAGGCAATTGTTGTATTTCCCGGTTCTGTAACCGGTTTATCAATTGGCGCGCCAGTTAATTTTAGAGGGGTTCAAGTCGGAACGGTTAATTCTATTACGTTACAATTTGATCCAAAAGATCACAAAGCTTATATCCCTGTTGTCGTGAGTATCGACCCAAAAAAAATACGTCTTGATGCACATTATAAAAATTATAAAGATTTTATGGATACGATGATCGCAAACGGGTTACGTGCCGAAATTAGTACCGAAAGTTTCGTAACAGGATCTTCAAATATATTTTTGGATTTTTATCCGAATGATAAACCTACTTTTCATCCTCAGTTCATTAATGGATTAATTGAAATTCCATCCCACCCATCGACTATTCAACAAATCAAATCAGAATTAATGAATTTGCAATTAGAAAAACTGTCCAAAGATTTGAATGAGACTATTCTTAAGGTTGGACAACTTGCTGACACATTAAATGAACAAGTTCCAACTTTGCTTGAAAATGTTACAAGAACATCTGAAAGCAGTAATAAACTCATTTCAAATGTTGATCAAAAGCTGGATAATTTATTTACAAATTTAAATAGATTGCTGATTGATGGAGACCAACAAATCAAAAGTAAAGGTGCCGAGATCCATCAGGTGTTAACCTCTACCAATAAAACTCTTACCGCAGCAACTGATGTTTTACAAAATATCAAATCTATGACTTCTGTACGTTCAACAACACGGAATAACCTCGAAATTATTCTGCAAAACCTTGCTGATGCGGCTACATCTCTACGAGGTTTTTCAACTCAAATCGAACGCAATCCTAAAATCTTACTGACAGGTCGTCGCCAATGAATAAGATAATTACCTATTGTTCTCTCAGTGCTCTCGCTTTCTTTGCGGGATGCGCTGCGCCTTCTCTACAATATTATACATTAACGGAAGGCAACCCCGCACCAAAATCAGCGCAAACATTTACCCCTACAAATAATGCCTCTATCATCTATATTGCGCGAGTCACTGTCCCTGATTATCTTAATACAACTGATATTACGACACGCAATGGCACAGCGTTAACTCATAGTGTCAATGGTCGACTAAGCAGTATTTTGTCTGTGGGTGCTACAGGATTAATTACAAATCTTCTAACAGACAAAAATCCTAATTTATGGATTACAGACGAGGCACCGGTCAGTCCACCTGCCTATCAAGTAAGGATTAATATCAGACGATTTGACCTACAAGCAGAAGCAAATAAAACTGGAACTTTGAACCTTGAGGCCTCATGGTCAATCATTCCACAAAACGACAAAGCCCCTGTACAAAAACAAAGATCGAGCTTCGTTGTTCAGGGGTCAATACAAACCGATAATGATATTGTGAAATTAGAACAAAATGCGTTAACGCAGCTGACAAATAATATTAATACAACTATTCAGCAGCTACGTTAATCTATTCATCATCTTTATCTAAATCTCTTAAAACTTCTGGACTATGCAGCAATACATCAATTTTAGCGGCATAGTCCAAACCTGTATCGGCATGAAACCGTAATTCAGGCAAGAATTTAAGACGTAATTTTTGACTTAATTGAGAACGAAGATACGGTGCTGCTCTTTTTAAAGCAGGCAATAAATCCTCAACATTATCTTGTCCTAAACGAACAACATAAATAATAGCATTGCGAAGATCAGGAGTCATTCTGACTTCGGTCACTGTTAAGCGTTTATCACGCAACTCAGGATCACGAAATTCTGTACGAGCGAAGACGTCCGCAAGCACGTGTCTTACTTCTTCTGCTACACGTAATTGTCTTTGGGATGGGCCCTTGGGCATATTGCCCAAGGAACCCTTTCCTGTAAATAAAGGCTTATTCATTACGCTTCAATAGTTTCCATTTCGTAACACTCAACAACATCGCCTTCGCGGAGATCGTTAAATCCTGCGAAAGAAAGTCCGCATTCATATTCATGTGTGACTTCTTTAACATCGTCTTTAAAGCGTTTTAATTGGCTTAAGTTGCCTGCATGAATAACCACGTTATCGCGTAACAAACGTACACCACATCCACGTCGAACAACGCCTTGTGTGACATAACAACCCGCAATCTTAATCGTTTTACCAATAGTAAATACTTTACGGATTTCTGCATAACCCAAGAATTTCTCACGTTGTTTAGGAGCAATACGTCCTTTAATCATTTTTTCAACATCATCAATCACTTGATAGATAATTGAATAATAATTAATTCCAACACCCTCTTGCTGAGCTAATTCTCTGGCCTGAACAGTTGCACGCACATTAAAGGCAACAATAATCGCATTTGATGCTTTTGCTAACTGAATATCGCTTTCTGTAATCTGACCAACAGTAGCAGAAATTACATTAACCTTAATTTCTTCATGCTCAAGCTTCAGAACAGTTGCTTGGATCGCTTCAGCTGAACCTTGAACATCTGCCTTAATCAAAACAGCAACTTCTTTTTGTTCACCAGCCTGAATACGTTCAAGCATTTGATCCAAAGTACCGCGAGCAGCCAAACGAACAGCAGCTTGCTTTTCACGAACTTTACGTTGTCTGAACTCAGAGATTTCTCTGGCTTTGCTTTCACTATCAACGACAATGAAAGGCTCGCCCGCACGAGGCACACCGGTTAACCCAAGCAATTCAACAGGAGCAGATGGACCAGCATGTTTCATATTCACGCTCTTATCATCTAGCATCGCACGAACGCGACCCCACTCAGCACCAGCAACAATCACGTCCCCTTTGTTCAAGGTTCCTTTTTGCACTAATAGCGTTGCAACAGGTCCACGTCCTTTGTCCAAACGACTTTCAATCACTGCACCTTCGGCAATACGATTTGGATTTGCTTTTAACTCTTGAAATTCAGCCAATAAAATAATTGCTTCTTCAAGCTTATCTAAACCAATGCGTTTTTTAGCGGAAACTTCAACATCCTGGGTATCACCACCCATTTGCTCAACGACAATTTCATATTGCAGTAATTCTTGTCGAACGCGATCTGGATTAGCACCTGGAAGATCACATTTATTAATCGCAACAATAATCGGAACCCCAGCAGCCTTAGCATGTTTAATCGCTTCGATGGTTTGAGGCATTACCCCATCATCAGCAGCAACAACCAATACCACAATATCCGTCACAGATGCACCACGAGAGCGCATCGCCGTGAAAGCTTCGTGACCTGGAGTATCCAAGAATGTAATTCTAGCACCAGAAGGCAGTTTTACTTGATAAGCACCGATATGTTGAGTAATTCCACCCGCTTCACCTCTGGCTGTATCTGTTGTACGTAACGCATCTAGTAAAGAGGTTTTACCATGATCGACGTGCCCCATCACAGTCACAACAGGTGGACGAGAAAGTAGGTTTTCTGTTGTATCTTCGATACCTTCAATACCCAATTCAACATCACTATCGGCAACACGGTGAACACGATGGCCGAATTCTTCAATCACTAATTCAGCAGTATCTGCGTCTAATGATTGATTAACCGTGGCCATAACGCCCATTTTCATCAAGGCTTTAATGACATCGCCTTGACGTGCCGCCATACGGTTGGCTAACTCTTGCACAGTAATGGTTTCAGGTAGTGTCACATCACGTACGACTTTAACTTGGTCTGCACGTAATCTTTCAAGCTCAGCCTGGCGACGTTCACGTTCTCTTTGACGGCGAACTGAAGCTAATGAACGAACTTTGTCGTCTTCACCTTCAATCGCTGCCTGAATATCAATTTTTCCAGAGCGACGATTATCACCACTTTTTCCACGACCGCTGCTAACTTTGCGACCTGCGCCAGCGCCAGCACCACCAGCACCGCCACGACGAGAACCACCTTTACGACCATCCCCATCATCACCATCAGAATCGTCATGAGATGGAGTACGCGTGCGAACAAAGTCATTACTTTTCTTAATAACTTTATCGTCTTTATCAGTTTTCCGCCCAGCAAAACCAGCATTTTTATCATTTTCCACACCAGCAGACGCAGAATTACTCTTAGATGCAGGTCTACTTGGCATCACTGCACGTTTTGCCAAAGGTTCAACAGGTTTTGGCGTTGGTGCCAATGTAATTTCACCAGGAATTGGTGTATGCGAAACCTTTGTTTTACGCACAGGTAAAGATTGATCAACATTCTTTCTGGCACCAGTTGCAGCTTTAGGTGCAGAAGATTGTTTTTTAACAACTTCTTTTTCAGTGTTACCTTTATCAGCTTTTGCTTGCTCTGCAGCAGCTTCGGCTTCTAAACGAGCTGCTTGCTCGGCTTCTTTTGCTGCTAATGCAGCGGCAGCCTCTTGCTGCACTTTTTCTTCTTCACGGCGCTTTGCTTCTTCTGCTGCGGATAGAATTGCAATCTTTTCTTGCTCTCTACGTTCCGCTTCTTTGCGCTGCAAATCAAGACGTTGTTCTTCTAGCACGCGTTGACGTGTTGCCAACTCTGAAGCTGTCAAAGCACGTTTGCCAGTCGATGATCCAGCTGTTTTCTTTGCAGTTGGTTTACGAGCAACCCCAGTTGAAGCCCCCGTTGCTTTTTCACTATTTCCAGAAGCACCGCGTTTCTTGCGAACTTCTACTTGCACGACTTTTGTACGCCCATGGCTAAAGCTTTGTCTTATCGACCCAGCATCGACTGTACGTCCTGCATCTTGTCTTACTGGCGAACGTAAAGATAGACGTTTTTTGCCTTGCCCTTGTTCTTGATCGTTGCCTTCGCTCATATACCTGCCTATTCTTTATCCATTCGCCGGATTTAACCCGCCGAACCCAATACCTTAATTGATAAACCCTGCCAAACGTTTACTATCGTTCAAAAGACGACCCGTAAACGGACCTGTGTGAATTGCCGCATGAACCACATAATCACGACCAAAGAATTTTCCTAATTCTTCACCCGTAAAAATTGCTACAACTGGCAAATTTTTTGCCCCAGAAAGTAAACGATTTTTCTCGTCTTCACTACCATCTGTGGCTTGTATGATTAACCCAACATTATTTTGAGAAATCTTTTCCCTTACTTTTACGAAACCATATGTAATCTGTCCAGCACGTCTTGCAAGACCCAAGCCATCTTTTATCCTAAATTTTAAACCATCAACGATCATTGATAATAAATTATCTGGGACTTTTACTTGGCATTGTGCTGCTTTGGAAAACATACGACGTTGTATTGCTGTTTGTAGCACATTTTGATTGGCTTGCAACCACATTCCTCGCCCAGGAAGACGCTCTGTTAAATCGGGAACCACCATTTCATCAGGGGATACAACAAAACGAATCAAATCTTCTGGACGACCTTTCTCTCTTGTGACCAAACAACAACGCTGTTCCTTTGGTGCTTCAGATTTCTTCATCATTACCGCAGTTTACCAAGAATTAAAAGAGGTTTCATCAAAACAGCTACAAATATTACGTAAATTGGCTTAATTACCCTTCATTTTCCTGAGACTCTTCGACTTCTTCATCTTCAAACCAATGCTCACGCGCACTCATAATGATTGCGTTTGCGGTTTCTTCATCCAAAGAATCTGCCCCCAAGATATCGATCAGTTCATCACTTGCAAGATCAGCCAAATCGTCAAGCGTTTTAACGCCTTTCTCACCTAATAATATCAACATTTGTGGTGTGAAGCAATCAAGTTCAACAATATCATCCGTTACACCAAGCTCTTGACGTTTTTTATCCAAGGAATCTTGCTGTTTTACTAGAAATTCTTCCGCACGTTGAACAAGCTCTTGTGCAACATTTTCATCGAAACCATCAATCTCGGCAATTTCTTCGGGCGCTGCAAAAGCAAGTTCATCAATATTGTGGAATCCTTCGGTAACCAGTAGGCCTGCAATCACATCATCAACATCTAAATCATTCACAAGAGCCGTTGTTCTGGTTTTGAACTCTTCTTGTCTACGTTCTGATTCTTCTGTTTCCGTCAGAATATCAATATCCCAGCGTGTTAATTGACTTGCAAGACGCACATTTTGACCACGACGACCGATCGCTAAACTCAGTTGATCGTCAGGGACAACTACCTCTACACGACCAGCTTCTTCATCCATCACCACTTTGGTGACTTCAGCTGGAGCAAGCGCATTGACCACAAAAGTCGCCGCTTGACCACTCCAAGGTACGATATCAATCTTTTCACCTTGTAATTCTTGCACGACTGCTTGAACACGAGACCCTCTAACACCCACACAAGCACCCACAGGGTCAATCGTGGTATCTTTTGAGGTCACAGCCATTTTCGCGCGAGAGCCAGGATCTCTGGCAACCGCTTTAATCTCGATAATCCCATCATAAATTTCAGGAACTTCTTGAGCAAATAACTTTGCTAAAAATGCTGGGTGAGAACGAGATAAGAAAATTTGTGGCCCACGAGGTTCTTTGCGAACGTCATAAATATAGGCACGAACCCGTTCAGAGTTACGGAAGTTTTCGCGAGGAATCAATTCGTCACGACGTAATAATGCTTCTGAACTACCGATTTCAACCAATAAATTACCATATTCTGTACGTTTAATCGTTCCGTTAACAATTTCGCCTACACGGTCTTTGAAATCTTCGTATTGACGGTTACGTTCAAACTCACGAACGCGTTGCACAATGACTTGCTTCGCCGTTTGTGCTGCGATTCGTCCAAAATCAATCGGAGGCAACGGATCAATAATATGTTCACCAATTTTAATATTGGGTTGAATTTTGATCGCAATTGCATACGGAATCTGAGAATCTTCGTGTTCGACCTCTTCGACAACTTCTGTCCAACGGGAAAGGCGAACCTCTCCTGTTTTACGATCAATCACAGCACGAATATCTTTTTCATGACCATATTTAGCGCGACCAGCCTTTTGAATGGCCTGTTCCATGGCCTCAAGCACTTCATCTCGACTAATCGCTTTTTCACGAGCGACCGCATCCGCAACTAATAACAACTCAGGACGAGAAACAGACGTATCCATTGAAACCTCTCAATGTGTTTTATAACGATTATGTTTACCAGGTCGTTTTGACTGGTCTTTTTTTGTATCTTCTTCGACAGCATCTTGCGAATTGTCAGATACACCACCACTAGAACTCAACATATGCTGACAAGCATCAATCAACGCATCTGTTAAGACCAATTTCGCTTTGCGAATTTCTGAAAATGGCAATGCCACTTCCAACCCATCATCCAAACGCATCCGAGCATACTCATCATCTGCCCCTAGGACAATACCAGAAAAGCGTCTTCTGCTCTCAATCGGAATCATGGTTTCAGCTTTTGCCAAATGCCCAGAAAAACGATTCCAATCTTTTGGACGAACCAAAGGACGATCAATCCCAGCAGAGGAGACCTCTAATGTCCATGCGCCATCGATAGGATCGCTGACGTCTAAAATAGCGCTTACAGCATGGCTGATCTGTTCGCAATCTTCGACATTAATCAAAGATCCATCGGCACGATCGACCATAATTTGCAAGGTCAATGCGACCTTACCTAAGATCATAATTCTTACAACTTCGTATCCCATATCGATCAATGTTGGTTCGATCAATGCAGCAATACGGTGTTCAAGACGGTTATCTGAAAATTCTAATGAATCCAAAACAAAAAAGGCGGCCGACTAAGGCCACCCCCCACAATAAGGAAGATAATTTTTTATCAATTTACTTGAAACTACTCTGGTTTACAAGCATTAACTTTTTTAACAACGATCTTCGTGACATTATTATCGTATATAAAACAATTATTTATAGCGTTCAGCCAAATTATTCGCTGCAATAATAGCATCATAAAGCATTGCTGACGTGACTTTCTTAGGCATATTCGTCATCGTATCATGCTTATCACAAGCAACTTCGGCTACTTTACGCCATTCTTGTTCTGCAAACTTGGTTAGTCCCATATCTTGTAAGGTCAAAGGTAACCCGACCACTTTCATAATTCGAATAACTTCTTCAAATTCATGTTTGGGGGCATTTTCTAAAACCAACTGTGTTAACAGTCCAAAAGCTACTTTTTCACCATGTTGTGCTTTGTGTAAATCGGGCACCATAGACATTCCATTATTCACCGCATGTGCAGCTGCCAATCCGCCTGATTCCGCACCGACGCCGCTTAGATAAATCGTGGCCTCTATGACTTGTTCCAAAGCAGGAGTCACGATTTTATCGCGCACCGCATCCATGGCGCATTCGACATTTTCTTGCAATACTTGATAGCATAAATGTGCCAATCCCAATCCTGTTCGAGAAGGTCTTTTTAGCACAAGATTAACACCATCCACAGCATAGCAAGCTCTGGCCTCGAAATAAGTCGCCAATGCATCCCCTACTCCAGCAGCAAAAAACCGAGCCGGGGCTTGCGCAATAATAGAAGTATCTGCAATCACAACATCTGGATTTTGTGGTAAATATAAATAACGATCAAATGCCCCACCTTCTTTGTAAACAACCGTTAATGCTGTGCAAGGCGCATCCGTAGAGGCAATCGTTGGAAAGATAATCACGGGGATTTTTTTATAAAAAGCAACAGCTTTGGCTGTATCAAGCGTTTTTCCACCACCAATTCCCACAATAATATCGGCAGATGCACCATCAATGATACTGATAATTCTCTTAATTTCTGCATCAGTACATTCACGGTTGAATTTTTCAGTTTTTCCTTTAAATCCTGCCATATGCAGATAAGGCAACGTTTCTTGGTTAACACGCTCTATGATAAACTCATCACAAAGCAACAATGCATTAGTTCCAAAATCTTTAATATATTCATGCAGCTCTTTTAATATTCCACTACCGATAATAAATTTCTTAGGAGACGTAACCGTACGAGGAAGATTGGGCATGATTCTTTCCTTACTCAGACTTAATATTTGCGAAATATTTGCGAACTTAAATATTAATGTAACAGATTCTGTAATTATTAATAAACCTTTAGCTTTATTTATCAATTATACTACTTAACCCTTGAAAAAAAACAATATCAACCTTAAACTAATAATCACAATAACGTGAATTTAGTGACGTTATAGAATATAGAGTTAAAATCTATGAAGAGATTGGCGAAATATAAAATTTTCTTTAACGCCTCCTCCCTTTTATTAAGAGGCTATGCCAATCTTCGCCGTTTTATTCAGCTTTGCGTGTTCAATATTATTTCAGCCGTAAGCTCTATTTTTATTTTACGACGAATATTTCTAAATTTTATTCAAAAATATATCAAACAAAGGATTTGCCTATCATTTCATATTAAAAATGAAAACGATTTTCTCTTACTAAACTATCTATGGAGATGAATATGTCTAACCTCACTGAAAAACAAGTCCTGGCCTGGAAAGGTTTTAAAGGTCACTCTTGGCAAGCTAAAGTCGAAGTTCGCGACTTTATCCAAGATAACTACACTCCTTATGAAGGAGATGAAACCTTTTTAGCTTCTGCTACCAAAGCAACGGATGCATTATGGGCTGACGTTATGGAGGGAATTAAAATCGAAAATGCCACCAAGGCACCTTTGGATTTTGATACTAAAATTATCTCAACCATTACTTCTCATGACGCCGGATATATCGACCAATCCTTAGAGAAAATCGTTGGCTTACAAACCGATAAACCTTTAAAACGTGCGATTATGCCAAATGGTGGTATTCGTATGATCGAAAGTTCTTGTAAAGCCTATGATAAAACATTGGATCCTGAAGTTTTGGACATCTTTACCAAATATCGTAAAACCCATAATCAAGGCGTTTTTGATGTCTATACCCCTGAAATCATGGCTTGTCGTAAATCTGGTGTTATTACCGGCCTTCCTGATGCATATGGTCGTGGTCGTATCATCGGCGATTATCGCCGTGTAGCCCTTTATGGTATTGATTTCTTAATGGCTGAAAAGCGTCAACAATTTGATTCTTTACAAGATAATTTGGAAACAGGCAAAAACTTAGAAGAAACTATTCGTTTACGTGAAGAAATTACAGAGCAGTATCGTGCTTTAAATGATATGAAAACCATGGCAGCATCCTATGGTTACGATATCTCAGCCCCAGCCACCAACGCACAAGAAGCCATTCAATGGACATATTTTGCTTACTTGGCAGCTGTTAAATCCCAAAATGGGGCGGCAATGTCTTTGGGACGTACATCAACATTTTTGGACATTTATATTCAACGTGACCTAGACAATGGTGTTATTACTGAGGAGCAAGCTCAAGAGTTTATCGATCACTTTGTGATGAAATTGCGAATGGTTCGTTTCCTTCGCACTCCAGAATATGATGAGCTCTTTTCTGGTGATCCAATTTGGGCAACAGAATCTGTTGGTGGTATGGGACTTGACGGGCGCACCTTGGTCACAAAGAACTCTTTCCGTTTCCTAAATACGCTTTACACAATGGGACCCTCACCAGAACCAAATATTACCATTTTATGGTCTGAAAAACTGCCTCAAGGCTTTAAAGAATTCAGCAGTAAAGTTTCCATTGACACTTCATCATTGCAATATGAGAATGACGATTTAATGCGTCCTGATTTTAACAGTGATGATTATGCCATTGCATGTTGTGTCAGCCCAATGGTCGTTGGTAAACAAATGCAATTCTTTGGCGCACGTGCAAACCTTGCTAAAACATTGCTTTATGTCATTAATGGCGGTGTTGATGAAAAATCAAAAGCTCAAGTTGGACCTAAAACTGCGCCTATGATGGATGAAGTGCTTGACTTTGATAAAGTGATGGCAGGTATGGATAACTTTATGGATTGGTTAGCAAAACAATATGTCACAGCCCTGAA
The DNA here is from genome assembly GCF_947179015.1 of Commensalibacter communis. Taxonomy (GTDB): domain Bacteria; phylum Pseudomonadota; class Alphaproteobacteria; order Acetobacterales; family Acetobacteraceae; genus Commensalibacter; species Commensalibacter communis. The sequence goes on along the minus strand of NZ_CAMXCM010000002.1, from coordinate 300,705 downwards.
TTGTATCCATTATATGCATGATAAATATAGCTATGAAGCTGCATTAATGGCGTTACATGATCGTGATGTTATTCGCACAATGGCTTGTGGTATCGCTGGACTTTCCGTTGCTGCAGATTCTTTATCAGCAATCAAATACGCCAAAGTTCACCCTGTTCGTGATGAAAATGGGGTTGCTGTCGATTTTGAAATTGAGGGCGAGTATCCGCAATTCGGCAATAATGATAATCGTGTAGATGATATTGCATGTAATCTTGTTGAACGCTTTATGAAGAAGATTAGTAAACTTCCCATGTATCGTGGTGCCGTACCAACACAATCTGTGCTAACCATCACGTCGAATGTTGTTTATGGCAAAAAAACAGGCAATACGCCTGATGGTCGTCGTGCTGGAGCTCCATTTGGACCAGGCGCAAATCCGATGCATGGCAGGGATAAAAAAGGCGCTGTTGCTTCTTTGACTTCTGTCGCTAAACTACCTTATGCCTATGCAAAAGATGGCATTTCTTATACATTTTCAATTATTCCGAATGCCTTGGGTAAAGACGACATTGTGCGCAAAGCCAACCTTGCAGGCATGATGGATGGATATTTCCATCATAATGACAACCGTGAAGGTGGGCAGCATTTGAACGTCAATGTATTTAACAAAGAAACCTTGGTCGATGCACAACAACATCCTGAAAAATATCCAAGCCTAACGATCCGTGTTTCTGGATATGCGGTACGATTTAACTCGTTAACCACTGAACAGCAAAATGATGTGATTAATCGTACATTCACAGCTTCTATGTAAAGATTAAACAATCCTTTTACTCTATAACGAACGAATACTAACGAAAGACCCTTTATAGGGTCTTTCTTACAACTATAAATGAAAGCATAAATATGTCAGCAGAGCTTATTACAGGACGTATTCATTCCGTTGAATCTTTTGGTACTGTTGATGGCGATGGAATTCGATTTATTGTCTTTGTTCAAGGCTGTTTAATGCAATGTTTATACTGCCATAATCCCGATGCTTTGGATATTAAAGGAGGGAAAATTGTCACCGTTCCTGAGTTAATGAAAGAAATCGTAACCTACAAACCTTTCTTACAACCGAATGGCGGTGGGGTTACTGCTTCTGGGGGAGAAGCTGTTTTACAAGCAAAATTTGTAACAGAACTTTTTAAAGCCGTGCATCAAGAACAACTAACGACTTGCCTCGATACCAATGGTTATGTCGGTGAGTATAATCAAGATATTGTTAATTTAGTCAATGAATCTGATCTGGTCATGCTTGATTTAAAACAAATGAATGATGATATCCATAGAAAACTGACTGGCATTTCCAATCAATATGCCAAAAAGTTTGCAAAATATTTACATCAACAAAATCAACGCACTTGGATACGTTATGTTATTGTTCCTGGATGGACAGATGACGATGAATCCGCACATTTATTGGGACAATTTACCAAAGAGATGGATAATGTTGAACGTATTGAAATGTTGCCTTTCCATCAAATGGGCGCAAACAAATGGAAAACTCTAGGAAAAGAATATAAATTGGAAGGCGTTGAACCCCCATCTGCTGAAACTTTAAAACGGTTACAATCTATTCTGGCAAGTTATGGGCATAAGGTTATTTATTAATTTTTGACGATCGCCACGAATAATAAATACATCTTGATTGTTTATCAGCAACTATAATAATTAAATAATAATTATTTTTATTAAAAAATTTCATAAGTATTATATGTCTGTATATATTCAGTGAACAATCATAAATATAACAGGATTTTTCATGAAGAAAATATTAATTGTGGCAGGTTTAATGGCTTTACCCATATGCGCTTCTGCTGCAAATACAAAAAAACCTTTAGCTTTTGATACAATAGAAGCTGCATCAAAACGGTTTTCCCCACCTTTATGTCAAGGAGATATAGGAGGTCTGATCAATGCAATATCAGATTGCTATGAAAACACAGATAGAACGTCGCCTGATATTCAACAATGTATTCTTGCTGATATCGCCATTACAAGTCAGATTATGTTAGAGCAAGAAAAAAGAGCTGCTTTGGGGAAACCAGATATTAGTCAAGAATATCCTTTTGTGTCTTGGCCAACTTTCCAAAAACGCTTTAACTATTACGTAAAGCCACAATTCCCCAATAAGGGACTAAAACAAATTCTTACTTATTATAAACAAGATGCTGCTATTTTCTTAGTTCAACTGACAAACTCTTGTAAAAAAGAAGGCAATACTGATTCTGCCGACTAATAATCTCCATACACAAAAGGAGGCTTTTAAAGCCTCCCTTTTCATGATCTATAACAGCAAATCTTATTCAGCCATAAGACGAAGAACATAAGGCAAAATACCACCATGACGGTAATATTCAACTTCCTCTTGGGTATCCACACGACAAATCAATTGAACATCTTGAGTTGACCCATCAGCACGATGAATACGCATTGTCATCTTTTGACGTGGTTGTAATGTTTCCACACCAAGAATATCAATTTGCTCATCCCCTTTAAGGTTTAACGTTTTGCGCGTTGTTCCTTCTTCAAATAATAATGGAAGCACACCCATTCCTACAAGGTTAGAACGGTGAATACGCTCAAAGCTTTCTGCAACAACAGCTTTCACACCCAAAAGATTGGTGCCTTTGGCTGCCCAGTCACGAGAAGAACCCATTCCGTATTCTTTACCACCAAAGACAACTAGTGGGGTGTTTTCTTGCATATATTGCATCGCAACATCGTAAATCGCACCTTCTTTGCCATCTGGATAATGTTTACTGTAGCCACCTTCAACACCTGGAACCATCTCGTTACGAATGCGGATATTAGCGAAGGTTCCACGCATCATGACTTCATGGTTACCACGACGAGAACCATAAGAGTTAAAGTCTTCGACTTTCACACCATGATCGGTCAAATATCTTCCTGCTGGGGAATCCTTACGAATAGAGCCTGCTGGAGAAATATGGTCAGTTGTTACGTTATCAGCCAAGATTGCTAATACTCTGGCCCCTTTGATATCAGGACGTGTTGCTGGTGCTTGTTGACCCATGCCATCAAAATATGGTGGATTACGGACATAAGTTGATTTTTCATCCCAACTATACGTTTGCGACCCAGTTGCAACAGACAAAGCTTGCCATTCTTTAGGACCTTTTTCAACGCCATCATATCCTTTAAGGAATTCAGCCTTGGTAATCGAAGAAGCCATGGCATCAGAGATTTCTTTGGCTGATGGCCAAATATCTTTCAAATAGATTTCTTTACCATCTTTGGAAACGCCAATTGGATCTTTGGTAATATCTTTACGCAATGTTCCCAAAATTGCATAAGCAACCACCAACGGAGGGCTGGCAAGATAATTCGCACGAACGTTCGGAGAAATACGACCTTCAAAATTACGGTTACCAGATAGAACGGCTGTGGCTACCATTTTATTATTTTCAATCGTATCAATGATATCATCTTCTAACGGACCTGAATTCCCGATACAAGTTGTGCAACCATATCCGACAATATTAAATCCTAATGCATTTAAAGGCTCAATCAAGCCAGCATTCTGCAAATAATTTGTTGCAACTTTAGATCCTGGTGCCAAAGAGGTCTTAACCCAAGGTTTACGGGTTAATCCCAATGCATGTGCCTTTTTCGCCAACAACCCAGCAGCCATCATCACTTCAGCATTGGATGTATTGGTACAAGAGGTAATCGCAGCAATCACGACAGAACCATGTTCTAATTCATAATCAGCATTGGCAACAGGATAAGATTTGTCTTGAGCCGCTGGAACATTAAATCCGTCTGTTAATTCTTTTTCAAATACCGTTTTTGCAGCAGATAAATCAATCCGATCCTGTGGACGACGAGGGCCAGAAATAGAAGGAACAACAGTGCCAATATCAAGTTCTAATGTATCGGTAAATTCTGGATCAACCGCGTTTGCATCACGGAACATGCCTTGAGCTTTAAGATAAGCTTCAACTAATTTAATTTGATGTTCATCACGGCCTGTTAAGCGTAAATAATCAAGGGCTTGTTGATCAACTGGGAAGAATCCACAAGTTGCCCCATATTCAGGAGCCATATTTGCAATTGTTGCGCGAGTATAAAGTGGCAAATGATCCAACGCTGGACCAAAAAATTCAACAAACTTACCAACAACACCTTTTTTACGCAGCATTTCGGTAACTTTAAGAACTAAATCTGTAGCAGTTACACCAGCAGCCAATTTGCCTGTTAATTTAAACCCAATAACATCAGGAATTAACATGGTGATTGGCTGCCCCAACATTGCGGCTTCGGCTTCAATTCCACCAACACCCCAACCCAAAACACCCAAACCATTAATCATGGTTGTATGTGAATCAGTTCCATATAACGTATCGGGATATGCGTAGGTTTTACCATCTTCCTCATTATGCCAAACCACTTTGGCAATATGTTCCAAATTGACTTGGTGGCAAATCCCTGTATCAGGAGGAACCACTGAGAAACCTTTGAATGCTTCTTGTCCCCACCGTAAAAATGCATAACGTTCAGCGTTACGTTCAAATTCTAACGTAATATTTTGTGTTAATGCTGTTGAAGAACCTGCATAATCGACCATCACAGAGTGGTCGATAACCAAATTCACAGGAATCAAAGGATTAACTTTTTGAGGGTCGCCTTTTAAACTAATCATCCCTTCACGCATAGCCGCCAAATCAACAACGGCAGGAACCCCTGTGAAATCTTGCATCAAAATACGTGCTGGACGAAATGGAACCTCGGAATCACTACGATGATTTTTTAACCATTCTACGACAGATTTTGCATTCTCAACGGTAAAGGCTTTTCCATTTTCAAAGCGTAGAATATTTTCAAGTAATACTTTTAACGTAACAGGCAAATGTTTAACAGAGCCTATTTGTTTTTCTGCTTCGGGTAAAGAAAAGTAATGATAGTTTTTTCCATCAACATCTAATGTGCGACATGTTTTTAAACTATCTTGGCCAATGAGCTTCATAATGGCTTCCTTATTCGTGTATTTCGTTTCTGAACAATCTATATAGTAAACTATTTTACCAAAATTATCGATTACTATAGTTTTTATATCCCGAATCGAATAAAAGCAATTATATGAGTCAATTTGTTTTTTCACTTACGTGTGTACTGAAACGAAAAGGATATAAATACTGTCTATTATATCAACAAATTGTTTTGAGATTATCAATATCAGCGCATTTCATGGGGAAAAGTTAGTTTTAAAAAATATCAGCTTTTCACTTTCTTCCGGTGAGTCTTTGATTATCACAGGAAAAAATGGGGCAGGAAAAAGTACATTACTGCGTCTCTTAGCAGGACTTAGATCGCCTGATGCTGGACAAATGACTTGGAATAAGGCCGATATTACCAAAAACGCTATAGAACATACACAACATATTGCTTGGCTGAGCCATCAAGATTCTTTAAAACCCGCTCTTACCGTCAAAGAAAATTTACTAATCACCAGCCAAATTTACAAAACTGATCTTCAAGCAGCTTTAAAAACAGTGAACCTAGATCACATGGCGGATATTCCTGTGCGCATGCTATCCGCAGGGCAAAAACGACGCACAGCATTAGCACGTATTTTATTAAAACCTGCACAATTATGGTTGTTGGATGAGCCGTCTGTTGGATTAGATCAAGAAACCATCGAACAATTAGGTTTAATCTTTAAAAAATTTACAAAACAAGGGGGAATGATTATTACCACAACTCATATTCCCTTACCTTTAGAAAATAGCAAAACGCTTCATCTACCCTCTTTATCGTCTTTGGTACCATCCCTATAAAATGCGTATATTTTTATTCTTTATTCACCGAGAAATACAATTGTCCTTGAAATACGGGACGGATAGTTTAGGCACGATTTTATTTTTTATTTTAATCGCTTCTTTGTTTCCATTAGCCTTGGGGCCAGAGCCACAATTATTGCGTCAAATCGCCCCAGGTATTTTATGGGTATGTGTTTTACTCGCCGCTCTATTACCCATAGAGCGTCTGTTTAACCATGAATATGAAGATGGATCATTGGAGCAACTCTTATTGTTGGGATTGCCCCCATATGGTGTTGCATTCGCAAAAATAGTAGGGCATTGGTTAACAACAGGGATGCCTTTACTGATTGCCAGTGTTCCTTTAGCGTTGATGTTCAATTTTCCCTATCATGCAATCCCTTTATTCCTATTTAGCCTGATGATTGGCACAGGATGCTTGTCCTTACTCGGCGGCATGGCAACTTGTATTGCCCTAGGTGCCAGAAGAAGTGCTTTCTTACTTCCTTTACTGACCTTTCCTTTACTAACCCCAATTATCATTTTCGGCGCAATGATTACGGATGCTCAGCTCCATGCATTAAATTATATGCCTCACCTTCAATTACTCGGGGCTTGTTTTGCACTGGCATTACCACTTTGCCCATTCGTCGCTGGGGCTGGACTTAAATTAGCCGTAGAGTGAGTGGTATCAAGTGCATTTTCCTCGACTGTAAACGGAATTTCACCAGAGCTTTCTTCGCCTTTCCACGTCCAAATCTGCCATTGCAGTTTGTATTTTCCTGCTGTTAATGGATATTGTGTTTTTACTTGCGTGTGATCTAAAGAAACCGTTGCTGGGATGAGCTTTGGCTCTCCTTGTTCCCCAACCAGTAATAATCTGCTACGAAAAGGGTTAAATTCATGATCGTATTTCAACATGATTTCTTGAGTGCCAGCCTGCAATGTTTGGTTCGCTTTTGGAATAGAGCTTTTGACATCAATTGCATATACAGACGTTCCCAAAACGCTAGCTCCTACCAAAACACAAAGAGCTGCAGACTTGATTTTATAATATTTTTGCACTTTTTATCCTTTATGTATAAAAAAGAATTTCTTCCTTACGCATCCTAAGCTATCTTGATCCCTGAAAACAATATCATTCTTTGTATTCTGCATCTCAATATAGGAAATATGAATATTATGCCTCATCACCGTATAAATTTCCTTACCCTTTTAGGAATATGTTTTTCAAGTCTGGTCGGTTCATGTTCTGCATATGCTAATTATAAAAGATGTTGGATTAAAGAAGGCGTGGCAACCATTAATTGCAACCCAGCAGATGGCTATTATTTTATCAAAGAAAAAGACCTTTATAAAAAATGCACCGTTGCTAATGGATGGTTAAAAAAAGATTGTAAAGAAGAAGATGGTTTTGCTATGATCTTAGAAAATCATCATTGGGTTCAATGCCCCATACAAAACGGTAAAAAGATAGAAAGCTGTACCCTTGCCACTGGGTATTACACAATATTTGTACCGCATTTACCGTTGTTGTAAGCTGTATTAATTCACACACTCTATAAAATATTGAGCATGCCAGTGATTCATAATACAAAATTTACAATACGTCCTTTGGAAGCTGACAATTCAGGTTTGCTTATAGATTTGTTTGTTAAATCCATCCATGAAACTGCCAATAAAGACTATAGTCCAGAACAAATTAAAGCATGGTCGCAAATCAACCCTGAACAATGGCATAATAAATTTAAAGAACTGACCACATGGGTTGCTATAACAAAAGAAAATTTCATTATTGGCTTTATCAGCCTCCAAGCAACTCATCATATTGAGATGCTCTATGTTCATCCAACCTATCAACGTATCGGTGTAGCAGCTCAACTTTTAAAAAAATTAGAAGATCAAGAAATGATACATCATATAAAAATGCTCAGTACCGATGCCAGCATTACTGCTAAACCTTTTTTTGAAAAACATCAATTTACAGTTGTTACCCATCAGCATGTATATTGTCGTGGGCAACTATTAACAAACTTTCAAATGAAAAAATACTTTTAGCAATAGCAACTAAGATACTTCTTAATATTCCTAACAAGATTTGATCAATAAGCTACATATCCTTCAGTATCTATTTACTTAACGAAGTAACCAATTATCATGATCTATATAATCATGAAGTAAGCCGTATTTATTTTTTTCCGAACCACGGACTAACATCAACGTCAAAAAGACGATCAACAACACACAAAATAAGCATAATATACTCAGAGCAACCCATAATGGGTCCTCTGCTCGTTCCACATTTTCTAACGCTTCCCAGTCTTGTAAAGTCCTAGGTAATGCCAAGATAAAATAATTAATCAAATATCCAAAACAAGAAAGGATCATACTCAATAAAAGAAAAAACCATTTTCCACTGAGGTTAATATCGTGAAACCTGCGCACCCATGATGAAATAACAGGAACAATAAAGATCCCAAACATCATCAATAGTAACAAAAGATATGCACCATCACTCATCCATGATGCTAATAAAGATACGATTACACCAATTCCAAGAAAAAGAAAAAAGGAACTCCAAACCTCTCTTCTGCAAGCACGACCTTTATAATCAAAAGATCTTTGTATCGCTTGGATGCTCCAGCAAAAGAAACGGTTTATCAATGGTATATCTCCAAGAATAATATTTCTTACATTACAAATATATTATTTTGTTTAATCAGGTCACTATTAAAATATAAAAAAGGCATATTCTATCAAATATGCCCTTTTACTATAAAATTATTTATTATTTAGTTTCTTTATTAGGTTGATCTTTAGCAAATGGCTCTCCTTGAGGAGGATAAGCAGTCTTCCAACTTGGAGAAGATGGCAAATTCGTAGGGTGATCTTTTAATTCTTTCATTAAATAGTTCACTGCTGTTTCCAGTTGTTTATCATGACCATCTTGTAATTCACTTGGTGTGTTTTCGACTTCGATATCAGGTTCAACACCATAATTTTCAATAATCCATTCAGAGTTCAATCCATACAGGCTTTCCTCTGGAATGGTAATATATCCCCCATCACGTAAAGGCCAATATCCGCGAATACCACGAACACCGCCCCATGTGCGTTTACCAATGACTTTACCCAATCCATATTTACGGAAATAATATGGAAAAATATCGCCATCAGAAGCAGAATATTGATTAACCAAAGTTACTTTGGGTCCATTAATTAATTGTTGAGGCAGGGTTGCTTGCATCTTTTCACGATTGGTTGTCATACCAACCAAGATGCGTCGTAATCTTTCCAACAGAATTTGATCAATGAACCCACCGCCATTCCAGCGGTCATCAATAATCACGGCTTCTTTGTCAAGTTGAGAGTAAAATTGGCGAATAAATTGCTGCATTCCCAACTCTTCCATATCAGACAGATAAATATAAGCAATTCTGCCATCTGATAAACGATCAACGAGTTTACGATTATGCTCTACCCATGCTCTTTCTTTCAAAGAAAGCTCGTTTTTAAGGGTATTCACTTCAACATTTTTGATTTTACCTGAATCTTTATCTTCAAAAGACAATTGCACAGGATTAGAAACCCCAACAAAGAACTGATAAGGATTCACATTTCCTTTGACCTCTTGCCCATTCACAGACAATAAGTAATCCCCCTCGTTAATGTTTAGCCCTGGTTCTGTCAAAGGACTGCGATATTGTTGACGACTATTATCCCCTTGGTAAATTTTTGCCAATGAATAGCGTTCCTTTTGTGCATCATAGGCAAAATCAACACCTAATAAAGCAGTTGGAACTGCTTTAACGGGGTCTTGTTGATCCCCACCCCCTACATAAGTATGAGAGTTCCCGATTTCACCCACCATTTGTCCGATAATATAATTTACGTCAGCTCTGGAACCCGCCAAAGACATCAAAGCCACATATTTATCGTGAATGGCTTGCCAATCTTGACCATTCATCTTTGGATTAACAAATAAATCTCTTTGTAAACGCCAAGCATTATCAAACATTTCTTGCCATTCTTTGGGTGGCTCTATCCGAGCACGCATCGAAGAAACGTCTAATGTTTTATCATCGCTATGTTTTTCTTTGGCATCCGCAATAATCCAAGAGTCTTTTTGATTGTAGAGAACCTTTTTACCATCATAAGACAGGCTGTAATTATCAATCCCTTTTTCAATCAATGAATCTTTACGTTCTTTGAGATCATAAACATGCAATTCAGGCTTTTCACCAGAAAATTCTCCAGAAATCGTTTGTGGTGGAGATAGTAAATAATAAATCTTATCCCCAGCAGCTTGCATATCTGTAATTTCACCACCAGTCATCGGCACGGGAACAATCCGTTCACCAAATCCTTGCGTATCAAATTTTACTTCTGGCACAGATGCTTTTTTCGCTTCTTTGTCGTCTTTGGTTTCAGTTTGGCCTTCATCGGAACGCACAGCAAAAGGTGATGGGATATCCGAAGCCAAAGTCGCGACATAGATTCCTGCACTTTTAACCGTTAGTGCATTCATTTCATTATCAGCAAACACTGTATTTTCATATCGGTTAGAAACAAAATATAAATATTTACCATCAGGAGAAAATACAGGTAAATAATCACTATTTTGACCTGTAGTCAGCCGAGAAGGCATATTCTGAGCAATATTATACGCCCATAAGGTACGTTGTTGGTTGGCTTGTGTTAGGCTATATGCAATCCATTTGCTATCAGGCGAGAAATTAAAATCATGAATTTCTGCATTCCGATCCACAGCAATTTGCTTTAGATTCTTACCAGAAACATCGACCAGCCATAAATTATGATTTCCATCAGAAAAAGCTAGTTTTTTACCATCTGGAGAAAAACGCGGTGCATAATAATATCCTGATTTGAAATCCGTTAAGATTTTTTCTTCACCACCAATTGATGGACGAATTGCAATATTTTGCTCACCATTTTTATCCGTTGTATAGGCTATCCATTGCCCATCAGGAGACCAAACTGGATGATCTGCATCCACATCACTCGCATAAATTAAGTTCCGTATCGCACCGTGTTCGACTGGCACGGTAAAGATATTTCCTCTGGCAGCAAAGGCAGCACGTTTACCATTCGGAGAAATCGAATAATCAGGTTGTTGTGCAGCATCAATTTTACAAATAGAATCACTGACCTCTACAAAACGAGGCATCGTACGTGTGCCATCATCAGGAACTTTAACTGAAACCGTATGAAGTTGTTCCGAAGGTAAATCCAAGACGTAGAGTTTGCCACCTTGTTGGAAAACAATGCCATTATCACCTAATGATGGGAAATCAATATCATAATCCGTAAAATGTGTAACCTGTGTGGTTTTCCCCGTCGTTTTATCATATACCCATAAATTTAAACGACGATTGGCATCACGATCTGATAGAAAATAAATCTTATGTTGATACCACATTGGAATGGTATCTGTGCCTTTCCAATGGGTAATTTGATCGAGCTTTTTTGTATCAAAATTATACGTATAAACGTCTTGAGCCAGCCCGCCATCATACCGTTTCCATGTGCGGAAATCACGGTAAATACGGGTATAAGCAATTTCTTTGTCCGAAGCGCCGTAGCTGATAAATCCAGAGCGATCTAAGGGAAGTTGTTTAGGTAAACCACCATCGACAGAAACCGTAAACGGCAAGCTCATCCAACTGTTCCACGCATTACGACGAGATAAAAAGACAATTTCCTTTGAATCAGGCGTCCATGTGACAACCATATTATCAGGCCCCCACCGTTCAGGAGCCGAAGCGACAACATCAGAGTGATAAGTTAACCGTTTAACCGCTCCACCAGCGGCAGGCATGACATAAACATCACGATTGCCTTGATAGCTGGCGGTAAAAGCCAACCATCTTCCATCAGGCGAGTATCGTGGCATTAAATCTTCACCCGTATCCGCAGTCAAACGATGTGCAGTTCCACCTTTTCTATCGACTTCCCACACATCACCACGCGCAACAAATGCAATCTTATCCCCGTGTAAGGTTGGATAACGCATCAATGCCTGTTCTTGTGTTTTTTCTTGTGTTTGTGCAGATTTAGTATTTTCATCCGCCCACGCAGGGATCGAAATCATCCCATAACCAACAGTTCCAATTTGCACCAACATGGTGCTGAATAATAATTTCTTCCATCGACTGATATGAACCATTGGTATGCTCTCTCCCTAAACTAAAATTATTTATAACTTTATTAAATAAAATGCTTATTTACAAAGCAAATATACTTCAATTTTAAATATACAAATTTATATTAAGCTAAATCTTATATAGTAATATGATTTTTATGTAACGTTTCTTTGAATTGCTTAAGAAACTTCTCACCTTTTGATACATGCATACGCCGAATATTTATGATCTTTCCCTGTAAACTACGTAAATCTTCTACTGAAAAAGAAGCTGGATGCTTATCAAAACGATGCAACGTTGCCCTAATAATATCACGATCTTTTTTAGGGGTCGTTGGTTTAGAACCGTTGATATTTAACCCCATTATATTCATTGGCTTATTACTTGTTAAAACCGCATGTTTAGACCGTTTTATACGTAACGTATTAGCAGACAACATACCAATCAAATGTGAAATAACCCATGTTTTATCTTCTCTACTAATCACATTAGAGGATGATATCGTCATATCATCAACATATCGACTATAAACAAATCCCTTCTTTTTCAGATCGTTAACAAAATGTTGCTCATGTCGCCATAATGAGAGATTTGCAAGATAAGAACTTGTCGGAACACCTTGATGTATCTTTCCATCTTTAGTCGTTAATTGGGTTAATATTTGTGCAACTGAATCAGAAAATCTAAAGAAACGTCTCCAAATATCATATACATGACTTTCTGTAATATTATCAAAAAACGAAGTTATATCCTCTGTGATAATATTTTTCGAATTACGATGAATCTTAACATTTGAAATATAATCCCTTCCTGAAATAGAGCCTGTTAAATAGTCAGGAAAGTAAACATTCTTAAAAAACACTTTATTAATTGACTTTAATAATGGTTTCAAAGGATCAACTGTATCAATAATACAGCGCTGCCCACCATTTTTCTTTTCGATAAAATATGGTGGCTTATAATAATTCTGCACATTATTTGCAATTTCTAATAAATCGTCTTGCTTAATCTTTAATGCCAAACATAATGAAGAGATATTTTGAATTCTATTTTCTTTTGTATAAGACAGATATTGCATCAAATTAACTTCCTAAAACATCCAATACTGATTTTTGTAATTCAGATACAAGATCGGGACTTAACGTAGAAATCTCACCTTTTTCAGCAGCTAACATCAATAAGACTACTACAGGTATCCCTAATGTTTCTGATATTTTTTCAATCGCTTCCATAGAAGGCTTACGCTTGCCATTTTCAAGCTTTGAGATATATGACTTTGAAAGACCTGATTCGTTAGAAAGTGCTTCAATAGAAAGTTTTTTAGCAGCTCTACATATTTTTATCGCATGAGCTACATTCATAATAAAATCCAATCAAATTAAAAATTAGAATAGGGTGAGCAACTTTTAAACAAGCTCACTCTTGAGTATTGAAACATGAAACTACCTTAAAAATGATGATAAAACATATCCAACAACTGTTTGAGAACTGGTAAAGCGGATAATAGTCCCGCTAATAGTTTCAAATACATTGCTTGTAATTCTTGCTTCCTCCTTTCATTTTGTTCATCAATCTCTAGTAACAATTCCTGTATTTCAATTTCAAAAGCCAATCTTATTTGGGCATCAAGAGAACCACCATGTTCCTCAAGCGCGCGTTGTAATTTCTTTACCGCTTGCTTTAATTTATTAAAAGACATTTAAATCTTCCTTTTTACTTGGGGGGAATAGTGATATTCCCTTCTAACCAGGCAATATTGCCCCCTTGCATAGCAATTAAGCTGAAAAGAAATTCTGTTGATGCCCAGTTACTCACCTTACATCTCAAAAAGTTTTTCTTACCCTTGCCATAATACTGTAGCTTGTTTATATCTCGTGTCCTGTTTTCAAAGCACGTTACCTAATAGACAATTGTTACAAACAACCTATCAAATTAATCATATGGCTAGTAAAATCTGGCAGAACCAGCGCCCCGAAAGGCACAAATCAAGCTTAATTTTAAAGATCTATTCATTTTAATAATTCAAAGAACAAAGTAGACAGATGAAACATCTGCTCTGAAATTATATATATAATATATATTTGCCAAATTCAACTATAAAATGTCCTCACAGGCAACTTTATTTTGTTTTATTATCTATAAATAACCAACGTACGGACAATTTTCCTTGTCATGTTTCAATATTTTTTTGTAATAGATAAAAGCACTTTATTAAAAATTACAACCAAAGGAACTTCACATGACTGATACGCTTCCAGATCGCCTGTCTGCTGATCCAAACAGCCCTTTTTATAACGAAGAACTGCTGAACCGTGGGGTCGGTATTCGTTTCAAAGGCGTTGAAAAAGACAATATTTTGGAATATTGCATCAGCGAACAGTGGGTTAGAGTAACTGTTAGTAACACTGTAAAACGTGATGGCACACCAATGACCATGAAATTGAGTGGCCCTGTCGAGGCTTATGTCAAAGAAAATACTGAAGAAACTAAATAAGTAATACAAGAGCATTAGAATTCATCGCGAGTTCTAATGCTAATCACAAAATATCAACGGTTTGTTATCAATGTGAAAAAAAGCGTAATCAATTGATAATTGATCGCTTCATCAATAAAAATCTTTAGCAAATACCCATAAAAAACCATCAAACCTATCGCCAATATTGCAATAACCGTAAAGCTGATAACAACAATTATCATTTGAATATAAATATGAAATTTATCTAGTTGCTTTAAAACCCATTTTCCCGAAATAAAGCATTTAAAAAAAGTTACAAAAGTTTAAAGCACACAATTTAAAATAAAATATTCAACAGAGAATAAACGCATTATAACAGATAACGAAGAATGCATTTCAGAGAATGCTGAACAAACTACTGTAGTCAATAAAAGCACAAAGAAAACGCTTTGAACGTTTCAATAGGATCGTCTTTAATTAATGATTTTTGCTGTAATCTTACTGTTTCTACCTTAAAATCTTGTATTGTTTTTTCCTTGTGATGAGGTGCTAGTGCAAATCGTCGTTTTAAATGAAACATATAGTTTTTCCTTAATAGATGAGATAATATGTTTCATTTTTATGTCATAACATATTGTAAGTAAACTATAAATTCCGTCCAAATAAACGAATAACTAATTCTATACAAGTTTGAAATAAAGCCGCATCGTATCGTGGCCCTTCATCACGCAAGAAAGCATGTTGCGCATTAAATTCATGCCATTCATAGTTAGCCCCTGCTTGTTGTAATGCTTGCTGAATTTGGATACGACCTGCAAAAGGCACATGAGGATCTTGTCTGCCAAAGACAAACATAGCCTCGCCTTTCAACTCTGCTAAACGATGGATCGTATCATCATTCTGCCCTTGCCCCAAAGTTGAATCGTGGACATTCGTTGGATAGAAACACGCTGCTGCCCAAACATCAGAATGTAATGCAGCGCGTAATGCCAAATGCCCACCAAGACAAACGCCCATCGTGCCGACCTTACCATTTCCGTGCTCGTATTTTTTTGCCCATTCGATCACTGTATGCGCATCTGAATCATAGGCAGAAATAGGCTTTTCAAATTTCAAACAATTGCCACGATCCGTACCATCTTTATCGTATTCCAATACCGTCCCCAAAGGTTCGTATTCATGATATACCTCTGGCACAATCACGATATATCCTTGCCCCGCAATATAGGCAGCCAAACGACGAATAGGCTGAGTAACCTGATAAATCTCGGAATAAAAAATAACGATAGAATATTTTCCTCCGGCAACAGGGCGAAAAATATGACAACGCATCAAGCCTGTTGGCGTATTTAAATCAAGAATTTCATCGGTTTGGATGATCATTTATTCACCTATATCTTTCAATTCAAATTAACTATTATTTAGCCCAACGTGCGATAATCAAGGAATGATTTTGAGCATCCTTTAATCTTAATATTTTTCCATGAATAGAATAAGATTGAACGGATTTTAAATAATTAAAAAGGCGATCATCTTGTGTATTTACATCCTCAGATAGACACGTTTCATGGGTCGTAATCACGTCACGAATGGTTACTTTATCATTGTGTTTTTCAAATTTTCCCATAAATTTATTGCATAAACCACGACCTGTTACCCGATGTGTATAAGGGTTGAAAGAAATAGACGCATAATTCCTTTCCCCTTGATAGGTTTGAATGGTTTTTGGTTGATTATACAAAGTCTCTATACGCCACACAGATTCATCAAATGGAGGTTTTATTTTAACGGTTTGAGCAAAAGCATAAATATTGCCTATCACTATCTGGAGACCTATTATCCATGTAAACAACTTTCTTGACATCTCGAATGATCCTTCTCATAAAAAAGATCATATTGTCATATTTGGACATGTCTATAAAGAATGATTTGTTACTACTTATTAGTTGAACATAGAACTAAATAATAAGGTTAATATAGGAAAATATTCACAGATAAGTAATGCTTTTTTGTAATTACCACTGACTAGGGGGAATTACATAAGCAATCCCCCATTTTACAACAGGCTTATCTCGAGAAACGACGTCCATAAGGGTAGGAAGGCTGCTGTGGATATGAAGGGTATTGTGGATATGAAGGCTGTTGTGGGTACTGAGGTTTTTGCGAAGGATAGGAAGGTTTTGGGTATGGACTGCATTTAGAAGGACGTGGACGACAGAAAATAAAACAACCTCCAGATACTTCAGAGATTTCTGCACTTGTTAATTCTTTTAACATGATTATATCCTAATATTGATTAAAAATAATAGCAAAAATGATAAACATTTTACAAAAGCGGTCTTTTGAAAATGTTGTCGGAAGGGTAGATACCACTTCATCGTTTCAAAATCAAATCAATTTTATAAATAAAAATTAACCCAAATTTTAATTGAATATGGGTGAATATTGCCTATTAATACTTCAATAGAACAACGTATAGTTATCTATATCTGTAAAAACCTTACAATTACAGCCAAATATTTCATTTAAATCAAAAAGTTACTAAAATTCTTTTTCTTATAGATTGTTAAAGAAAAAATGAACTGTCATCATCCCCAATATTGTCAAAGCAACTGAACAGACAACATGAGTCACGATTTCAGTTCCTGCCCAAAAAAAGCGTCCCTCTTGCATGGACATTACGACTTCTGCAGAAAAGCTCGAAAATGTTGAAAGACCGCCCAGAAAGCCTGTAATAATGAATAATCGCCACGGTGCCAATGATGGAATCAACAAAAAGACAGCCATTGCAACGCCAATTAAATATCCTGCGATACAATTTGCTGCAAAAGTTCCCAATGGCATACACGGAAACAAAGCGTTAAGGGATAACCCTAACCACCAGCGCAACAAGCACCCTAGTGCCCCACCGACACTAATCATGATAATTGAATTAAACATATCCTATCCTTCATACAAATAACATTGCCAGATAGGTACAGATCTACGCGCCCCGTACAAAACCGGCTTGACGTAGATATCATCATCCGCAAAATGCGGCAGTTTACAAGGAGGATATCATCTCCTAATCTTCTTTATAATATTTTTAATTCAGCTTTATAAAACTGTCAAATTCTTTTGCTTTGGCAAAATCCATAAAAAAACCAGGTCATATTGCCTGGTTTTTTTAACTCTTTAATATATTTTAATCGACGAATTTATTCAGCATCATTCGTGCTAATCGAAACAAATAAAGACTGATTACCTCTTAAGATTCTCAATAAAACATTCGAATCTTTTTTCAGAACATTCGTAATCGCATCTGTCGCAGCATTTGGATTGTTAACGGGATGATTATCAACGGAAACGATCACGTCTCCTGGCTGTAAACCTGCACGATCTGCTGGGGAATTGCTTTTAATGCCACTAATCACAACCCCTTTGATGCTTTCATCAACACCAATTTGTTGTCTGATGTCAGGCGTTAATGGTGATAATGCCACTCCAATATTACTTGGTTTCTTAACGACTTCTTTATTATCTTCTTTACCATCATTTAAATTAGCAACTTTGATAGAAAGCTCTTTTTTGACACCATCACGTAAAACAACCAGTTTAGCCTCTGTTCCAGGGGTAATACCAGCTACTTTAACTGCTAATTCACGAGGATTTTGAACTGTTTTTCCATCTAGTGTAAGCACAACATCCCCAACATTCAACCCTCCTTTTTCAGCAGGACTGTCTGGAGAAATCGACGCAATCAATGCGCCTTGAGGGGCAATACCATGTTCAGGTTCAGGCAGTTTTAATGCTTTGACCATAGAAGACGTCACAGATTGCGCTGCAACACCAATATAACCTCTGGTTACATGTCCAGTTTTTTCAAGTTGGGTGATAATCGTTTTTACTGTATTCGAAGGAATAGCAAAACCAATGCCAATAGACCCCCCTGATGGGGATAAAATAGCAGTATTCACACCGATTACTTTACCGTCTTGGGAAAATAATGGCCCTCCAGAATTTCCACGATTAATTGGTGCGTCAATTTGAATAAACGAATCATAGGGGCTATCACCAATATCTCGCCCGCGTGCTGAAACAATACCAGCCGTTACCGTCCCGCCTAAACCATATGGGTCGCCAACAGCCACCACCCATTCTCCTGGTTCGACCCCATTAGAATCCCCTAGTTGTATAAATGAAAAAGGCTTATCAGATTGAATCTTCAGCAACGCTAGATCTGTTTTTGGATCCAGGCCAATTACTTTGGCTTGATATTTAGCACCGTCCTCAAGGGAAACAGTGATTTTCTTTGCTCCTTTGACAACATGGTTGTTGGTCACCACATATCCATCAGGGGAAATAATAAACCCAGATCCTCGCGCTTCTACAACCTGTTTAGGCATTTGCTGAGGGAACATCGGAAAAGGAAAAGGAGACGAGAATCCACCTCTGCCAGAAAAACCCTCATTATCGGGAAAACCATCAATCATTTGATCGTCACCACCAACGGTCATTTTGGTCGTAATAGACACCACCGCTGGCTTAACTTGTTTTACCAAGCTTACAAAATTAGGCAGATTTTGCGCAGATGTAACGGGTTTTATCGCCCCGCTATGTTCATTCAATAACTTTGATCCTTCAGCAGCGTAAGCTGAAGGCATTCCAACCAATGATATGGAACTCCCCATCAATAGAGAGACCATTACCCCTTGACGTATATAAGGGGTAAGTTGAGAAAATAGTTTGACCATTTTGTCTTTATTTAAACGATTAATCATTGAACACCTAATTTTAAAATTCATCATCATGAATAGTTAAGACATATTATGATTGGTAATTATGGCAAAAATTGACAAGAGGTTGTTCTTACTTTTTGAAAAAATTTTTTTATTAAATTCTGACTTTCTTGCTCTCTGACCCCGCCAATAATCTCTGGTCGATGTAAAGATTGCCGATGAGAGAAAACACAAGCACCATGTTCTGTTCCGCCACCTTTCGAATCATACGCCCCGAAAACGATACGATCTACGCGATAATGCATCGCTGCTGCTGCACACATGGGGCAAGGTTCTAAATTCACGACTAATGTATATCCAACTAACCGTTTTTGATTTAATTTTTTACAGGCTTGCGCTAATGCCAATAATTCTGCATGTGCCGTCGGATTTTGGAGTTGTTCCATTTGATTAAAGGCTTGGGCAACAATATACCGTTCTGGTGATAATATCAAAGCACCCACGGGAACTTCACCTGCATCAAAAGCACGTTTTGCCAGATGCAATGCAACATCCATCTTCCAAAAAGAGCGATCTTTTTTATGCAATCTTATTGTCCTTAATGAAGCAGAATTAACCAAATATATTTTGTATAAATTAATTTAATTTTTATAATGTACAAAGAGACTTTGACAAACATAACACTTCTTTTTAAAAAAGAAATTATTCATCCACATTCTCTAAGTATAGATTATTCTATTAATGACAAACCTATCCCCTCCCATCATAGGTATTACCCTTGACGCGCTAAATGGTTCAGCCAATGGATATTCTGCTTATCCTTGGGTTGCTTTGCGTAAAAACTATACAACAATAACCATCGAAGCCGGCGGAATCCCAATAGGACTTCCACCGCTTAACCATAAAAATATCGATATTTTAATAAATAAAATTGATGGGTTGATTATCAGTGGAGGGAATTTTGATATTCATCCCTCTTTATATGGCAGCTCAGATATACATCCAAGCGTCCAATTCAATGAAGCACGCACTGCGTTCGAATTAACACTTGTAAAAGCAGCATGGGAAAGAAATATTCCCATTTTAGGAATCTGCGGTGGCGCACAATTAATGGCTGTATATTTAGGCGGCGAGCTTTATCAACATCTTCCAGATGATCTTCCTGATGCTTTACCCCATGAGCAAGACTTACCCCCTCATCAAGGCAGCCATAGTGTTATCATTCGACCCAATACAATTTTATCAACTTTAAGCCAAAGACCGCAATGGGCTGTTAACTCCTCCCATCATCAAGGGATTAAATCTACTGGACGAGGTATTGTCTCTGCGGTTGCCGAAGATAATCTGATTGAAGCGATTGAAGATCCTTCACGAGATTTCTTTGTTGGTGTACAGTGGCATCCCGAATTTGGAATAGAATATCCTGATCGAAAAATTTTCTCTGCTTTAATTGCCAAGGCGAAACTCTATGCACAACACAAATAATAATTCTGATTCTCCATCTGCTGTTAAGGGAGAACGTATTGCCAAATGGTTGGCAAGAGCAGGCGTTGCCTCTCGCCGTGAAGCAGAAGCCATGATCGAAGCAGGTAAAATTTCACTAAATAATGAACCTGTTACTCAACCTGCAACCTTTGTCCAAGAAAACGATATTATCCGCGTTGACGGACAAGTCATTTCTCCACCAGACCGTACGCGTTTATGGCGGTATCATAAACCCGTTGGTTTAATCACCACACACAAAGATCCAGAGGGTCGTAAAACCGTTTTCGAAGCCCTGCCTGAAACAATGCCTCGAGTAGTCAGTGTGGGTCGTTTGGATTTAAATAGTGAAGGTTTACTACTATTAACCAATGATGGTGCTTTGGCCAGAAAACTAGAGATGCCCAGCAGCCAATGGACAAGACGCTATCGCGTTCGCGTTTTTGGCACCATTAATCAAGACGATTTTAACAAACTGAAAAAAGGGATCACCGTTGAAGGCATTCATTATGCCCCTATTGACGTCAAAGTTGATTCTCAAAAAGGGAATAACACATGGCTAACGGTTTCCCTACAAGAAGGACGTAACCGCGAAATTAGACGGGTCATGCAACATATTAACTTGCAAGTCAATCGACTGATCCGCATTGCATACGGCCCATTCCAACTGGGCACTTTACCCAAAGGAAGTTTAGACGAAGTAACCTTGAAAGTTATCAAAGAACAACTGGGTTGGAACCCCGCAGAATCCAAAAAAAAGTAAGTTAGTATGCGTATTATTGCAGGACATTATAAAGGCACCCATTTATACACCCCAACGGGCAAAGAAACACGTCCAACATCAGACCGTGCAAGACAAACCTTGTTCGATATCTTGTTGCATGCCCCTTGGGCAGGAAAATCTTTTATAGAAGATGCAATTATTCTGGATGCCTTTGCTGGCACGGGTGCTTTGGGACTCGAAGCACTCTCTCGCGGCGCACAAAAAGCAATTTTTTTTGAAAAAAATACGCAAACAAGGCAAGTTTTAGAAAAAAACATTCAACTTTGCCGTGCAAATTCGCAGAGTATCCTATATAAAGATGTGTTAACATCTCCACCTAGCAATTATTTATGTAATCTTATTTTCTTTGATCCTCCTTATCATCAAAAATTAATTCCTATTGCATTCGAACATCTAAGAAGAAATCAATATATATCAAAAGATGCGTTAATTATTACAGAAACAGCTATTGATGAACCATTACTGATGGATCAATCAGTAACCTTATTAAATGAACGAAAAATAGGAGCCGCATATTTGAAATTCTGGAAATATAGCAATATGATAGAGTGAACTACTCTTCTTAAAGAATCTTTTTTACCATCTTACAAACAAACGGATAATCATTGTGATCGGCCATAACAAAACAGAAAAAATTATTTCTTCTGAATTACAGTCTGCATTTGGAAAAAGAGTTGTGCAGCTTAGTGGCTGGATTCTTTGGGTATTCGCCTTGCTATTGATTGTCGCATTAATCAGTTATAATCCCGCCGATCCTTCTTTTAACACTTCATCGACTCAGTCCCCTACTAATTTACTTGGGTATGTTGGAGCGTATTTATCTGATATGTTAATTCAATGGGTTGGAATTGCCAGCTTTTTTCCCGTTATAGTTTTTATGGCGTGGGGATGGCGTATTATCAAACACCAACATTTACATGGATTTATTCTACGCATTATTGCGATGCTGTTTGCTTTACCTGTTTGTGCTGCTGTCATCGCTGCTATACCACTTTTTGTTTCAAATAATTATTCTCCTGAATGGCCCAGTGAATCTGGAATTGGTGGATCAGTGGGATTTGTCATTGCTCAAACCTCTTTCACAGCAGCGTTCGACGCTCTGGGACTGTCTGGTAAGATCTTAATCTGGTCACTAGGGCTGATTTTATGCGCGTTATTAATCCCTTTATCAATGGGGTTGTCAAAACAAGAATGGCAAAAAATCATCAGGTTTTTTAAACGTATTTTTAGTATTATCACTTATCTAATTTTCAAAAGAAAAAAAACTACTACTGAGACAGATCAATATACAAACAGTGCATATTCAGCACCCGTGCGTTCATACGATAAAACACCTTTTAAATCTGACCCAAACACTGTATTTGAACAAGATTATACCCCTCCCTCTTATCAAGAATCAATCAGAGCAACAACCCATACACCCTACTCTGCTCCTGCACCTAAAAAGCAAGTAGCAAGTGAAATGGCACCTGATAATACCCCTATTTTTAATCCCCAAGATGTGCAAGAAAAAAACACCAAACACGCCCCTTACTCTTCTGCTCCAGCACAAATAACTTCTGCTGCTCCGACATCACCATCTATTGAAACTAGCAATGAAGTTTATCAAGAAGAAAACACTGTATATGAAGAAACTGAGACGGCCGCACCACCAAAAGTAAAAGATATTTTCTCACTCTTTAACAAACCAATCAAAGAACGCCTAACCCCAATTAAAGAACATATCGTAAACGAACATATTGCGCCAATCAAAGAAACTCTGCAAGCTGCTGATCCTTATAAGCAACAAGATCCTTATACAAATGAAAATTCATGGTCATTCCCACCAGTTTCGTTATTAAGAGAAAATCCTGCGGGAAATAATAACAGACCTAGCGAGCAAATTTTACAAGCCAATGCGCGCATGTTGGAAACAATTCTGGATGATTATGGCGTCAAAGGAACAATTGGTGAAATCTTATGTGGTCCAGTTGTTACCTTATATGAACTTGAACCCGCACCAGGTATTCGTTCAGCCAGAGTAATTGGCTTGTCCGATGATATTGCACGCTCTTTATCCGTCATATCTGTGCGCATTGCAACGGTTCCTGGACGTAATATTATTGGAATTGAAGTGCCAAACAGCACCAGAGAAATGGTATATTTCTCTGAAATGCTTACAACCGAAGCATGGCGCAGGCATACAGCTAAACTTTGTTTGGCTTTGGGTAAAAATATTTTCGGTGAACCCATTTATACGAACCTAGCCAAAATGCCGCATCTTCTAATTGCAGGAACAACAGGGTCAGGTAAATCAGTTGGGGTAAACTCGATGATTTTATCCTTACTCTATCGTTTATCCCCTGATGAATGTCGATTAATTTTAATTGACCCCAAAATGCTTGAATTATCTGTTTATGAAGGGATTCCACATCTTTTAACACCAGTCGTTACCGACCCTCACAAAGCATTATCTGCACTGAAATGGGCGGTCAGAGAAATGGAACGTCGTTATCGCCTGATGTCTCAGCTTGGTGTGCGAAATATTGATGGTTATAATCAACGGATTACCAATGCACGTAACCAAAGCAAGGTTATGACACGTCGTGTACAAACTGGATTTGACACAGAAACAGGCAGACCTACTTTTGAAGAACAGCAAATTCCACTAGAGCATTTCCCTTATATTGTTGTAGTCATTGATGAAATGGCTGATCTGATGATGGTTGCAGGTAAAGATATCGAAGCCGCCGTGCAACGTTTGGCTCAAATGGCGCGTGCTGCTGGTATTCATGTGATTATGGCAACGCAACGACCTTCTGTTGACGTGATTACGGGCACTATCAAAGCCAATTTTCCGACACGGATCTCCTTTCAAGTGATTAGTAAATTCGACAGTAGAACTATTTTGGGTGAGCAAGGTTCAGAACAGTTGTTAGGCCAAGGGGATATGCTATTCATGCAAGCCGGTGGGCGTATTCAACGTGTGCATGGTCCTTTTGTTTCCGATGACGAGGTCGATAAAGTAGTTCATCATCTACGTCAACAAGGCGAACCTATTTACGTTGAAGATGTAACCGCTGAACCTGTCGAGGAAAATAATAACACTGGGCGTTCTGGAGGGAATAATAATGATGATGAACTATATAATCAAGCCATTGCTTTAGTTGTAAAAGAAGGAAAAGCTTCCACTTCTTTCATTCAACGCCATTTATCCATAGGCTATAATCGTGCTGCGAAGATTATCGAACAAATGGAAAAAGAACGCATCGTAAGTCCCGCAAATCATGTTGGGAAAAGAGAAATTTTAATCAATAAACTGCCAAACGAATAAGATCATCACATGGTGCTTCCTTTCCCTATTTTGTTTCAAAATAATTACTATATTATTATCAATAAGCCTGCAGGTATGCCTGTTTATAATAACAAGCATACCACGCAACAATCTGTTGAAGATTTCTTCCCGATGATGTCAAAGCGGAAAGATGGCCCTTGGTTAGTTCATCGGCTAGATCAAGATACTGCGGGATGCTTGGTTATTGCTTTACGTAAACAAGCCCTAATCGATGCACAACATTGTTTCGACACCAAACAAGTCACAAAAATATATTGGGCAATCGTACAAGGAAAACCGCAAGAAAATTACGGAAAAATTGATACACCACTTTTAAAAATCACCAAAAATAAACAATGGTCAATGCAAGCGAACCCCAAAGGACAGTCTACTTCGACTCAATGGAAATTATTGGGGTCAAATGGTCATATAAGTTGCCTTGAATTAAAGCTTTTAACAGGACGCACTCATCAAGCCAGAGCACACTGCGCTATCCTAGGGCATCCTATTATTGGGGATACAATTTATAATTCTAAGGGCGATCAAGAACGTTATTTACATCTCTTTAGTCGTGAGATTTCCTTACCTTTATCCCCTCCCCTCTCTGCAATTGCTGAGCCTCCAAAACATATGATTTCTGAATTACAGCAATTGGATATCTTATGAATAACTCGAAAAGACATATCACTATAAAAAGAGCCTGTTCATAAACTCAGATAGTTCAAGTTTATCTACTTGAACACATTAATAAAGATCAAAGATAAATATCCAAATCTATATCGTTTTCTGTAACTATTGGTGAGACATATACAGCTACAACATTCGTAATAATTCATCATCTAAGAAAAACTATTTTATAAGCTAACAAATGATATTTACGTCAGCACATATGCTGAAATAATGGATAACCCAATAAAAAAGCCCTGATTGTCTCAGGGCTTTTCATCTAAATATATCTTAGGAAAATCAAGCACTAAAAACTGTTTTCACAACTTTTGCCACACTATCCTGCCATTTGGGCAAACGTACATTAAATATTTGATATAATTTATCTGTATTTAAACGAGAATCTTGTGGACGTTTTGCAGGGGTTGGCCAATCTTCTGTTTTAATCGCTGATACTTCTGGCATTTTCTGACCATATAGAGCTGCTTGTTGCAGTGCTTCTGTAGCCAACTCATACCAAGTCGCATCCCCAGTACCAACAGCATGGTAAATACCGTTCCACTCTGAATTCCAACCTTCTTTTAAATAACGATCAGCAATTTGCATAATTGCCCAAGCCAAATCATCGGAACAAGTTGGGTTACCATGTTGATCACCAACAACTTTTAGTGCAGGATTTTTCGCACCAGCATTAATCATTGTGAGAACAAAGTTTTTATTATGAGCAGAGTAAACCCAAGCTGTTCTTAAAATCACGCTATTAGGTTGAGCAGCCAAAATAGCTTGCTCGCCCTCGGCTTTACTTGCACCATAAACAGTTTCAGGAGAAACAGGATCCGTTTCTGTATAAGGCGAACCTTTATCACCGGAAAAAACATAATCTGTTGAAACGTGAATCAATGGCACATCATAAACAGCACATAATTTTGCTAATTGTGCAGGGCCATCACGATTGACCAAATAAGCATCTTCTTGGTTGGTTTCAGCAGCATCAACCGCAGTCCAAGCTGCTGTATTAATAATCAATTCGGGCTTCTGATCGCCTTGAAAAACGCTCTTTAATGTATCAGGTTGTGTAAAATCAAATTCTGGACGACCAACAAACACTAAACGATCATCATTTAAAAGTTTAAATGATTCCGCTAATTGTCCATTCTTTCCGCCGATGACAAGAATTGTCATTAATATTCCCCTATTTTGAATATGAAAACCAGCCCTTTGCTTCGGCAAACCCTGGATTTTGTGCATCTTTATCAGACAAGATTGCTTCTTCTGGCTTAATCGGCCAATCAATCGCAAGATCTTTACAATCCCAACGAACTGCACGTTCACTGGCTTTGTCATATAAACCTGTGCATTTATATTGTACCATTACGTTATCTGTTAACGTACAAAAACCATGTAAAAACCCAGGTGGAATCCATAATTGTGACCAATTATCTGCAGAGAGCTCTGCGCCAACCCATTTACCATAAGTTGGAGACCCCGTACGAGCATCAATCGCCACATCCCAAATAGAACCTTGAGTACAACGAACAAGCTTTCCTTGTGCATGAGGTTCTAATTGACAATGCAACCCACGAACGACACCTCTTTGAGTAGAAAGACTTTGATTATCTTGTACAAAAGGCAAATGGATTCCTGCTTCTTTTAACCGTTCTGCATTATAGGTTTCAGAAAAAAAACCACGATTATCTTGAAAACGAGGAGGCGTAATAAGAGCAACCTCAGGAATAGCTAAAAATTCTATCTTCATGCGTCTATCTCTTTACAATTGTTTATTATCTTTATGATGAACATCATTTGCTAATTCAAATAACATACGACCTAATTCAGTTTTGTGTACTCTTTTAGCCAATACACGCAATTGGTCAGCATCAATAAATCCACGACGAAAAGCCACTTCTTCTGGTGAGCCAACTAACATTCCTTGACGAGACTGAATTGTTTGTACAAAAGTCCCTGCTTGCATCAAACTGTCTGGCATGCCTGCATCCAGCCATGCACACCCACGCCCTAGCCGTTCAACGCGCAGCTCTTGATTATCAAGATACATTTTATTGAGATCAGTAATTTCATACTCTCCACGGGGAGAAAGTTTTACTTCTTTAGCATACTCTGTCACTTTAGAATCATAGAAATATAATCCTGTTACAGCCCAGTTTGATGGTGGATCAATTGGTTTTTCAATAATTTGTTGTGCTCTACCATCTTCGTCAAAAGAAACAACACCATAACGCTCGGGATCACGTACTTGATACGCAAATACCGTTGCACCATTCTGACGTTGTGCAGCTTGCTGTAAAAGGATACTTAGATGATCTGCGAATATTAAATTATCCCCAAGAACCAACGCACACGGTGCACCGTCCAACCAATCTTTACCAAGAACAAAGGCCTGCGCTAATCCATCGGGCTTGGGCTGAACGCAATATTCAAAATTTACGCCCCAATCAGATCCATCGCCCAATAGCCTTTTAAATTGAGGGGTATCTTGTGGGGTTGATATAATCATAATATCCCGAATGCCCGCTAACATTAACGTCGACAACGGATAATAGATCATAGGCTTATCATAAACAGGCAATAATTGTTTACTAGATGCCAAGGTTAATGGATGTAAACGGGTTCCAGATCCCCCCGCTAGTACAATCCCCTTCATTGGTTTTTCTTGCATCTTGGCTTCCTTATTTCATACCTAAGCGTTGACCACTATACCGCTTATCACGAATAGATTGCCACCATTCTTGGTTATCTAAATACCATTGAACCGTCTTACGAATCCCAGTTTCAAAATTGTGCTTTGCTTTCCAATCTAAGGATTTTTCAGCATGAGAAGGATCAATTTCATAACGGAAATCATGGCCAGGACGATCGCCTACGAATTTGATTAACCGTTCGTATTTGCCATTTGAATCTGGTCTTAACTCATCTAAAATAGAGCAAATTGCTCTTACAACATCTAAATTAGTTCTAGGTTGTTTTGCACCAATTGCATAAGTTTCACCTGGCTCACCAATCTCAACTGCTTTTACTAATGCTTCGGCATGATCTTCAACAAATAACCAGTCACGGATATTATCGCCCTTACCATAAACAGGTAAGTCTTTGCCCTCTAAAGCATTAATAATAATCAAAGGGACTAACTTTTCTGGGAAATGCCAAACACCATAGTTGTTTGTCGTATTTGTAACGAACGTTGGTAATCCATAAGTATGAAACCAAGCACGCACTAAGTGATCTGAAGCTGCTTTTGATGCAGAATATGGACTACGGGGATCATAGGGGGTTGTTTCTGTGAATGGTGGGTCATTGATTTCAAGATGACCAAAAACCTCATCGGTTGAAATGTGATGAAAACGGAAATTCTTTTTCTGATCTTCAGTCAAATTTTTCCAATATTCATACGCCACGTTCAACAAAGTATACGTACCAACAACATTTGTTTCAACAAACACCCCAGGACCATCAATCGACCGATCAACATGAGATTCTGCAGCTAGATGCATCACTGCATCTGGCTTAAATTCTTCAAAAACTTTTGTTAGTGCCACGGCATCCGTGATATTCACCTGACAAAAATGATACCGATCGTCTTGCTCAATTTCAGCAACTGTTTCAAGAGAAGCTGAATAAGTTAATACATCAACATTGACCACTGAATGTTTGGTATTATGAATCAAATGACGAACCACAGCAGAACCAATAAAACCACAACCGCCCGTAACAAGGATTTGCATAACTAAAATACACCTTTAAAAAACTTTAAAGTCAAAACTTTGTTCTTTTTTAGCCTTGTCTATACATAATATCAAGTAATTTACTTTCCTTGATAATAAGGTATCTTAAATAAAGCTAAGCATCTTCATCTATTCTGGGATTTCATCAAATTAAAATGACAAAAAATACGTATCAATTTTTAGATAACCCTACGTTATTACAAAACACAACACGTTTTTGGTTTGTCCGCCACGCTATTGTTAATCAAAAAGACAGAGAATATCTTTATGGCACTATGGATGTCTTATTATGCCCAGATCACATAAAGCAGCAGCTCCATATTTATCAACATTTAGCGAACAGGCTACCCCAATCAACATCTTGGTTCACAACGTCGCTTTCCCGAACACAAGATACTGCCAAGCTAATCCAAAACGCTGGTTATGGGCAATGTCCTATTCAAATAGACGATTCTTTCATAGAACAACATCTCGGAGATTGGCAGGGAAAAGCCCATGGGGTAGCTAATCAATATTATCAATATCCTCCTCATCCTTTTTGGCCTTTTTGCGCTAAAGAAATACCTCCCAATGGTGAAACAATGTATGATGTAACAAAACGCGTTGGAAAAAGGTTAGAACAACTTACCCAAACACATCAAGGGCAAGACGTCATTATCATCTCTCATGGGGGTGCAATTAGAGCCGCCATTGCCCATAGTTTAAAGATTCCCGTAGATTCTGCATTGTCACTTTCTATTGTAAACCTATCTCTAACCGTTTTAGAAAATAACCAAAATCATTGGCGTGGATTAACAATCAATGAATATCCTATGTTTTGAACAATAAAGATCTTATTTCATTTAAATTATATGAAGTAAGCCTGATAAGTTTAAGATAACGAAATCTACAAGAAACTTTACAATGATTAAAATTATCAACCATTGGGGAATATATAGTGTTTCATACAACCACTCCCCCTTCTAATACGGGTAGTTTAAGACGTTCAGGGCGTAATCTTTTAAAACTATTAAGCGGTAAAGCTGTTAATGTCCCCCTTGGTCTATTACAAATTTCTTTAACCACCCATCTATTAGGGGATAAAGGCTATGGCTTTCTTATTTTAATACATTCTTTTTCCCAAACCATTGGCGATTTGGCCGAGTTTCAGTCTTGGCAAACCGTATTACATTATGGATTTAAATCCTATAAAAACAAGGATATTCCTTTATTACAACGCGTATTACGATTTTCATTTTTCCTAGATATTTGTAGTGGCGTCTTTGCGCTTATTGTTGGTTTATTATGCGCTATTTATTGCAGTTCTTATTTAGGATGGCCCGCTGAATGGCGTTACTTAGGCATTTTTTACAGTTGCAGCGTTATTTTCACAACCAGTGCCACTTCCAATGGAATTTTAAGACTGCTGAATAGATATGACCTTATCGCGATACAAGGGACTGTCGCTAATTTTATTCGCGTCTTAGGAATGGTTTGCTTGATTTTAATCGGGGGTGGACTGGCAGATGCCGTAGGAATATGGATGTTGGCAGCAATTATCAACCTGACCACTTTTCTTGCTTTTGCATTATACCAATTACATCTACATGGATTATTAAAAAACTTTTTAAAAGGAATCAATCACGGGTTAACAAAAGATTTACCTGGAATATGGAGATTTGCTTGGAACACTAATTTAAATATGACGTTTTCTTTGGCATTTAAACAAGTTACAACGCTCGTTATTGGCGGGATTTTGGGCCCCATTGCTGCTGGATATTATAATATTGCCAATAAAATCGCAGAAGCCATGGCAAAGCCAATTGTCTTATTACAATCCACTTTATACCCAGAAATGGTGCGTTCTTGGCAGAGCAATAAACCTTCTCATCTCTATAAAATGGCATCACAAATTACAATATCAGCAGGCGTTTTTACCTCTCTTGTTCTTTTAGTTCTGCCCTACATTGCCGTGCCCATTATGCATTTACTCTTGCACAAGGACCCGCCCCCTGAGACCCTTACCCTGTTATATTGGCTAGCAGGAGCAGAGCTCATTTTAACCTGGGGAATGTCATTGGAACCTATTTTAATTACGACAGGCAACACAAGTGGAGCCATTTATGCCAAAGGGATTGATGTCTTAATCTTCTTACCTATGCTTTATGTCTCTATTCATTACTGGGAATTGGGTGGCATTGGTCCTGCAACAGTTATTGCTGCTTTTATTTTAATTATTTTACAAGCATTTTTTATGCTAATAAGAAAAAATAAAAATGCTGCTATATGATAATAGCTATATCTGTCTAAGCTTGGTGGGTGCACAAGGGTTCGAACCTTGGGCCCGCTGATTAAGAGTCAGCTGCTCTACCAACTGAGCTATGCACCCATCTAAGAATTGCCATTATCAATATCAAAGCCTCATTTAAAATACAAGTTTTAAATCTCAGTAATTCCGTAAATTTCTATTAATTATTTATGCGGTTTATAGAGAAAACAGTATTATTTTTACAAAGTTGCAAATATTTTATATATCCACAACTCAAATTATCGACCTAAAAAAACACAATATTAATCGCTGTATCAACGAACATCCTAGATTGACCAAAACCAGACATTTTACTGATATATCATATCCCATTACCGGATAAGTTGCATAGCCACGGTATTTTTAAGAGATTAACATAGTCTCATAAGGCTATTTTTGCATACAAAATTACCCCTCATC
Source organism: Commensalibacter communis (assembly GCF_947179015.1). Classification (GTDB taxonomy): domain Bacteria; phylum Pseudomonadota; class Alphaproteobacteria; order Acetobacterales; family Acetobacteraceae; genus Commensalibacter; species Commensalibacter communis. Next base: position 268,866 of record NZ_CAMXCM010000002.1, on the reverse strand, counting down.
TCGAAACACCTAATAATTTCTTCGACATATTAAAGGTCACAATTTATTAAACAAACAGAGCAAAAAAATAATCTCAAAAAAAAAATGTAGTTCTTTATTTTTTTAACAATCCCAATAACTCATCAAATTGTTCCAAAGATTTATAATAAATTTGCACGGAGCCACCTTTACCATCAAATTTGATTTGAATATTCAATCCTAATTTGCTGCGCAAATCTTTTTCAAGCAGTTTGATTTCTGCGTCCAAAGGCTCTATTTCCTTGTGCGTTCTTGGTTTTTTTTCTTGATCGCGCTTTACCAACTCTTCGGTTTGACGTACAGTTAGTCCACGTTGTATCACTTCTTTTGCAGCAGCTACAGGATCGGGATGCATTAATAACGCTCTCGCATGCCCGGCTGTCAATTTTCCCTCTTTCAAAAACTGACGAACTTCCTGTGGCAACTGTAATAAACGAATAGTATTTGCGATATGAGGACGCGATTTTCCGACAGCCGAAGCCAACTCATCTTGTGTCAGTTCAAATTCTTCTAATAGCCTAGAAAAACCTTCAGCTTCCTCAACGATATTTAAATCTGCACGCTGCAAATTCTCAACCAAAGCCGCAGCCATCGCGTCACTGTCACTAAGCTGACAAACACGAACCGGAACCTCATGAATAGTTGCAAGCTGCGCTGCACGCCAACGACGTTCACCTGCAATAATCTGGTAATGCCCTTGAGACCCTGGTTTCTCGCGCACTAATAAGGGTTGTAAAATTCCATGATGCTTGATTGAATCTGCTAGTTCTTGCAATGCTTCTGGCATCATGACCTGACGAGGTTGAAAAGGACCAGGCTCAACAAATTCAATTGGCACATTCAACAAAGATATTGGCGCATTGGATAAATCTGCGCTATTTTTTTGAGAACGCTGTACAGTTTCTTCTACCGCATTTCCTAATAAAGCAGCTAAGCCTCTTCCCAAACGTGCCTTCTCTTGCCCTTTTTTACCAGCCATAACGATCTACCTTTTTACCCTATTGAAAACGACGTGTCAGCTCTTTGGCAAGGCTCATATAAGCCACAGCCCCTGCAGATCTACGATCATATAGCATAATGGGTTTACCATAACTTTGAGCTTCTGAAATACGAATATTTCTAGGAATTACCGTTTTACAAACTTTTTCACCAAAGAATGCTTTGGTATCTTCAGCAACCAGTTCAGAGAGCTTATTACGTTTATCATACATTGTTAAAACAATGGCTCTGATATCTAATTCAGGGTTTAAAGATTTTTGCACTCTTGTTACCGTTTTAACAAGATGACTGATCCCCTCCAATGCCAAAAACTCACATTGCAATGGCACAATCAATCCATTTGCAGCAACCAAAGCATTTAATGTCAACATGCCTAAACTAGGTGGGCAATCAATTAAAATGTAATCATAATGTTGAGGCAAAGTCGTCAACGCATTCTTTAACCGAAATTCCCGCTTTTCAACATCAATCAATTCTAACTCTGCACCAGCCAAATTTCCATCAGCCGTAATTAATGATAAATTAGGAACAACTCCTTGTTTAATCATTCCTTCACTGACAGCCCCATCAATCAACAAATTATAGGTTCCAAGAGCACGATCATTATAATCAACGCCTAATGCTGTGGAACTATTCCCCTGAGAGTCTAAATCAATCAATAAAACCTTTTTCTTTTCTGCCAATGCTGTTGCCAGATTAATTGCTGTTGTCGTTTTCCCAACCCCTCCTTTTTGATTGGCGATTGCCAAGATATGAGGTGTCTTTTGTTTTTTATTTTTCTCGGTCATACTTCTTACACAATATGTCTAAATTGATTGATTTTTACTATAACCCCATCGGAGCTGGTCTTGCTAGGAATTTTCAAATAGTCAAATTCCCAATTTTGCTGTGCTTCTGCGATTTCATCATCGACTTGCCGACCTTTTAGGAACAAACAATATCCATTTTCTTTAACTCTATTTTCAGAAAATGATAGTAAAATCTCTAAAGAAGCCAAGGCTCTTGCTGTAATCACATCCACAGAAGGAATATCTACTTGTTCAATACGTTTACATAAAATATTAACGTTTGCTTGCGTTTGTCTGGCAACTTCTCGTAAGAAAACAGTCTTACGCATATCAGATTCAATAAGCGTTATTGGTATTCCTGTCACAATCGCCAACACCAACCCAGGAAACCCTCCACCAGAGCCAAAATCAGCAATCGACCCAACGGATGGATCAATAAAACTTGCCAATTGCAAACTGTCCAAAATATGACGATCCCATATTTGATCGATCGTTTGTTTTGAGACAAGATTTATCTTGGTATTCCATTGCTGTAACAAAGAAACATAAAGCTCTAGTTTTTCTTTTGTTTCACGTGAAACATTTTCTAATAAATTAGCATCTTCATTCTTTAACTGCATGCTTTGATACCCCATCCAAGCTGCGAATATGTGCCAAAATCGCCATCAAAGCCGAAGGCGTTACCCCAGGTATACGCTGTGCTGCGCTGAAGCTAACAGGCCTTACAGCCTCTAAACGTTCCTGCATTTCACGACTTAATCCACCGATTTGCTTGTAGTCTAAATCTACAGGGAACGTAATTTTTGCTTCTTGATCTAATTGCCGTATTTCACGTGCTTGCCTTACTAAATACCCATCATATCGTGCTTCTGTTCGTACATATTCTTGAATATTTTTAGGGAGCTCGACAAACCAAGGGGCTAATTGAGATATCGATTCCTGTGAAGGCATCAATGAAAGCACCTCGAAGAAAGAACGCCAACGTCCATCAGAGGAGATTGTCAACCCTTGTTCCAATAGAGTTTTAGGTAAGAACTTCTCTTCCCTCGCCCGCTCGACTGCTTGTTGGATATAATTTTGATCTTGACGATATAATGCCAAACGTTCTGTACCGACGCACCCTAGCTTTTCACCTAATGGCGTTAGTCGCACATCCGCATTATCTGCACGCAACGTCAACCGATATTCCGCACGTGAAGTAAACATACGATAAGGTTCCGTCACCCCTTGCGTAGTTAAATCATCGATCATCACCCCAATATAGCCTTGACTACGATCAATGGTAATTTTATCTGATCCACTTGCATGTAATGCTGCATTTAATCCAGCCAACAACCCTTGCGCTGCAGCCTCTTCATAACCTGTCGTTCCGTTAATTTGTCCAGCTAAAAACAGGCCTGCATATTGGGGCAATTCTAACGTAGGATTCAATGAACGTGGGTCAATAAAATCATACTCCACAGCATAACCAGGACGTACAATCACGGCCTTTTCTAACCCAGGAATAGAATGTACCATTCTTTCTTGGATTTCTTCTGCTAAACTTGTTGAAATCCCATTTGGGTAAATCAAATCTCCACCTTCATGATGAGGCAATGCTTCTGGTTCCAAGAATAATTGATGACGATCACGCCCAGCAAAACGCACAATTTTATCCTCAATCGACGGACAATATCGAGGCCCTTTTCCCGTAATGGATCCACCATACATGGCTGAACGATGAATATTATCTTGAATGATTTGGTGTGTTTCAGGTGTAGTTGCCGTAATACGACATGACACCATTGGATTATATGCTTTGAACGTAAAACGACTAAAGAATTCTGGTTGTTCATCACCTTTATCTTCAGCCAGACTTTCCATATCAATACTGGTTCTTAATAAACGAGGTGGCGTTCCTGTTTTCAAACGTCCCATTCTAAGTCCAAGCGCCTCTAGACGTGCACCCAACAATGTTGCTGGATCTTCACCAACACGCCCTGCAGGACTGCTCTTCTCACCAATATGAATCATACCTCGTAAAAAGGTTCCCGTCGTTAATACAACAGCACCAGAAACAAATTCACGTCCATCTTCACAAACAACCCCTTGAATACAGTTTCCTTGCCCAACGCGCAAGTCAGCAACAGCCCCCTCCACAATTGTTAAGTTAGGCGTAGCTGCCAACAGATCCTGTATTGCTTGGCGATACAAAATACGATCGGCTTGAGCGCGTGGACCATGGACTGCCGGGCCTTTAGAGCGATTTAAAAGTTTAAAATGAATACCAGCTCGATCAGCTGCTTGCGCCATGATGCCATCCATCGCATCAATTTCACGCACCAAATGCCCTTTACCAATTCCACCAATTGCAGGATTGCAAGACATCGTCCCAACCGTATGTTGATAATGCGTTAACAATAATGTTTTTGCGCCCATACGTGCAGAAGCAGCCGCGGCTTCGCTGCCAGCATGACCACCACCTACAACAATAACATCGTATTTTTCATTAACCATTATCTTTTGCTCATTTTCATTGCTTTATCAACCAACACTTATTTACCGATACAGAATTGACTGAAAATTGTATCCAACAAATCCTCTACACCAATCGTGCCTGTTAATCTACCCAAACTTTGCATCGCGAGGCGCAATTCTTCCCCTCGTAATTCTGGCCAGTCCAATCGTTGAGCTTCCTCTAAATGTTGAACACATTCTTCTATCCCCAAACGATGGCGCACCCTTGTCAAAGGGGGTGGCCCCTGCCTTGCCGTTAAAAACTTTGCTTTTTCTGCAAGAACTTGTTTTAAATAGTCAATGCCTTCACCTGTTTTAACGCTAATATACAGTTTTTTGTTATTATTTCGTTCCAATGTTTCACGTGAAACATTAAGATCTTTTTTTGTTCTGATCCAAAAATCGCATTCAACTTCTGGTTCAGACACATCAACAGAAGCATCGGTTAGACATAACACACAATCTGCCTCACGACCAATTTTCTGTGCACGCTTAATTCCCTCTGCTTCAATCAAGTCTTCTGTTTCGCGCAACCCAGCAGTATCAACCAATGTTACAGGAACGTCACCTAGAACAACACGAACCTCAATCGCATCGCGAGTGGTTCCTGCTTGTTCCGTTACAATCGCAGCATCACGATCTGCTAATAGGTTTAACAAACTTGATTTACCTGCGTTAGGAGCCCCTAATATCGCAAACACCAACCCACGACGCAAACGCTCACCACGACCAGCATCATTTAAATGATTCTTCATTTCTTGATGTAAATTATTGATCGTATTCTTTAAATTCTCTTCAACTTCCTCGGGCAAATCTTCATCAGGAAAATCAATGAGTGCCTCCTGAAATGCCAAAACTTCACGAAGTTTTTGAGCCCATCCTTGATAGACAATACTCAAACTACCTTCTGTCTGTTCCAGTGCCTGGCGACGTTGAGCTTGTGTTTCAGCCTCTACAAGATCGGAAATACCTTCTGCCTGTAGCAAATCAACTTTACCATTCAAGAAAGCTCGTTTACTGAACTCGCCCGCCTGTGCAGGCCGTGCGCCATAATAAACCAATGCATCAGCAACCGCATCGATAACGGCTGGGCCTGCATGTAAATGCAACTCTGCACTATCTTCACCCGTATAACTGTTTGACCCCTTAAACCAAATAACCAAAGCTTGATCTAATAACTCATCTTGATCACCCCTTCTCCATAATTGTCGAACAGAGGCTTGCCTGACTTTTGGCACACTGTTGCACAGCTTCTCCAAAATAGATAATGTTTGAGGGCCACTAATGCGCATAATCGCAACCGCAGCACGGCCAGAAGCTGTTGCTAAAGCAAAAATTGTAGAGTGAGAAGAAGTGAATATATTCATGGATGTTGGCTTAACTTTATACAATCATGATAAAAATTGTAACCGTCTTTTGATAGACAATATTGACTTCTTTTACACCAAAAAGAAGACGCTAATCCAGAGTATTTATATATTTTTCTCAATTAAACAAGAAATAAAGAAATAGTTCTTTCGAAAATATGAGATTTACGAACATGAATTTATTTGAAAACCAAATCTTTTGGCAATTATTGAATATCATCACAACCTATTGGTATCAATAAATCCGACCAAAAATCTTGGTCTAGATATAAAACATCATCATTTTCTTAGACACCATCAGCCTCATATAGACCTAGGAATATATGAATATAAATACTATTATCGATCGAAATAATCAAAGTGCGTTACACCCAGAGATCCTGAATGAAATTAAAATCTATTTTACTGATTACCGCAAGTTTAGTTGCTGCCACACCATCCAATGTTGTTGCAGAATATTGTCGTGATGATATCGATATTCCATTGTTACAACAACAAGCAAACCAAGGCGTTATCAATGCAAAAATTAAACTAGCCGACATCTATTTTGATAATAACGATAAGAAAGCCATTCAATTACTAAATGATGCTATAAAAAATGGTACGCCCAAACAGCAAATGGACGCTGTAAATATTTTAGAAGACCATGAAGAAACCAGAAAAAAGGCACTGAAGATCACGAAAAAACTGGCTTCAAAAAATAATGTTTATGCGCAAATAGAATTGGGAAAACATTACTTTGATAAGCATTCTGATTCTAAGAATGACGAGCTTAATAATAAAAACAAGGCCATGAAATGGCTTGATCGTGCCGCCGAACATGCTGATATACCCGAGATGATAGAAATCACGAATATACTTGCCTCTCATAGCAGTTCTGATAACAAGTATGATACCAAAGCAAGAGCCATTGAGCTTGGATTGAAAATAGCGAATACTGGTGATGCGAACGCTGAATATAATATGGGTCAGTTATATCAAAAGAAACTGGGCACCGATCTTGTCAAAGCAAAATCTTGGTATGAAAAAGCAGCTCAACAAGGCCATAAAGATGCGCAATTTGAACTTGGAAGCATGATTTACAGAGGCTATGACCATGTCAAAGAGGATCATCATCAAGGGATGAATATTCTCTTGTCCTTAGCCAATACTGACTATAAACCAGCACAATGTGAAATCATCACATTGTACAACGACCAACAAAATAAAGTAGGATATGCCAAAGCCATTGAATGGGCAAAAAAAAGCCTATCAAAATAACAATCATTGTGGTGTAGAGTATCTAGGTAAAATCTATACAGTAGGCAAAATAGTTCCACAAAATTATGAAACCGCCCTCGCATGGTATAAAAAAGGAGAGACGCAAAAGAAAAATACAGATATCCTTATAGACAACGCACAAAGAACACGTAATTCAAATTTACTGATTCAATATGGACAACAATTAATAGATGGGCAAAATGTCTTTCGTAAAGAACAGTTAGGTCTCAAATTTTTAATAAAAGCAGCAAATCTTGGTAGCACAGAAGCAAAAACCATCATAGCCAAAAACTATTATAAAGAAGGCTCAGAGCTCTATAGTTATGGCTTTGCTCAATTATGGTATTATCGCGCAAACAAAGATCAAGATCCAGACATAAAAACTTCATTAATTCAAAAACTTAAAGAATTTTCAACTGAGACAACTCATCAAGAGAATGATGCGCAGACGTTACCAAACTTATCAGAAATACCTTTAAGAAATAACAACATTCATCAAACATTACCATTGTTAGAAGTCGCAGCTGCAAAAAATAATGAACAAGCCCTGCTTGCTTTGGCTATTCTTTATGCACAAGGAAAAGATGTTCCAAAGGATCAGAATAAAGCCAGTTTTTATCTTGTCAAAGTGTTGCATCAACATAGCAATCGGTGGTTTTTTAAAATGATAACGTTTAATATCACTCATGCCCAAAATTCAGATGACTATATAAAAACACAAATCTTGCTGGATAGTTTTGAAGAAAAATTACATCATGATGCAAAACTATGTAACGAATACGCAAAACAGGATGCAGAAAAAGGTTTACCTATGATGAGGTGTGAACATGGATTAGTAGATCAACCTCTATATCAAACCATTCATGGATTATCAGGTGTCATTGCAATCAAGCTACACCGCTCTCGTGATGAAATTCAAAATGGCATTCAACAATTACAAGAATATATTCGCTTATTAAGATATTACGAAGAAACGGCCATTTACTCTCAAGGCATTCCTGGAATTATGTTGGCACAACTCTATATAAATGGGCAATATGTGCCAAAGGATTATCGAAGAGCAAAAACCATTTTAGAAACAGCATTTAAATATAAATGTTGTGATAATTTGCAAGCAATGTATCTTCTTGGTAAAATGTATCAACAAGGGCTAGGTATGAAAAAAGACTCAAAAACAGCAAATGACTATTTTATTGTCGTCTGTTTACACGATAATGAAGATGCCTGTCATACATTAAAAGCAAATTCAAAGAAGCATTAACTTCTTACCTATAAAGAATGAAAACATCATAAATCATTCTTTCTTTTTATTCTTCATACAATATAATATTCTGAACAATCTATAACAAATAAAGTTAATTCTATATGTCACAAATATCATTTCACTCCCCTGTAGGGGAACTCAGCATTGCCGAAGATGATGGATTTATCGTTTCTGTTGATTGGGGCTGGGGAAGTCTTCAGGAAGAAACGCCCTTATTAATCGAAGCTAAGAAACAATTTAATGCTTATTTTGATGGTCAGTTAAAGCAGTTTGAGTTACCTGTTCGCCCTTTTGGTACCAACTATCAACTCAAAGTTTGGCAGGCTTTAAAAGATATTCCTTATGGAGAAACCTGCTCTTATCAAGAGCTTGTAAAGATAGTAGGGGGCAGCCCTCGTTCTATTGGAGGTGCCAATGGAGCCAACCCTATTCCTCTGATTATTCCCTGTCACAGAGTAATCGGTAAAAATGGACTTGGAGGATATTCAGGCGGAGAAGGTATTGAAACAAAAGAATATTTATTGAATATGGAACAGCTTTTCAAATAAAAAAAGCCAGCTTTTAATGAAAAAAGCTGGCTTTTAACTTATTTGTTCAAGATTACGTATTCATCGCATCAAAGAAATCTTGGTTATTCTTGCTGTATTTTAATTTATCAAGCAAGAAGTCCATCGCATCCATGGTTCCCATTGGTGCCAAAATACGGCGTAATACCCAGATTTTCGAAAGGCTAGCACGATCCACAAGTAATTCTTCCTTACGAGTACCACTCTTGGTAATATCAATCGCAGGGAATGTACGTTTATCAGCCAATTTACGGTCCAAGATTAACTCAGCATTACCTGTGCCTTTAAACTCTTCAAAGATCACTTCGTCCATACGGCTACCCGTATCGATCAATGCTGTTGCAATAATGGTTAAGGAACCGCCCTCTTCAATATTACGAGCCGCACCAAAGAACCGTTTTGGACGTTGTAAGGCATTTGCATCCACACCACCTGTTAATACTTTACCAGATGATGGAACGACCGTGTTATAAGCACGGGCTAAACGAGTGATCGAATCTAATAAAATCACTACATCACGTTTATGCTCAACCAAGCGCTTGGCTTTTTCCAATACCATTTCAGCGACTTGAACATGACGATTGGCTGGCTCATCGAATGTCGAAGAAACCACTTCACCCTTCACGGAACGAATCATATCTGTGACTTCTTCTGGACGCTCATCGATCAATAAAACGATCAATACTGCTTCTGGATGATTGGTCGCAATCGCAGTTGCAATATTTTGCAACATGACCGTTTTACCTGTTCTGGGAGGAGCAACGACCAAAGCACGTTGTCCCTTACCAATCGGTGTCACCAAATCAATTACACGATGCGTAAAATCTTTGCTGGGATTTTTGCCTTCCATCAAAGACGGAATTTCCATTTTCAAACGCTCATTTGGAAATAACGGCGTTAAATCATCAAAGTTAATCCGATGACGGACGGCTTCTGGATCTTGGAAATTAATAGAATCCACTTTTAACAAAGAGAAATATCGTTCACCTTCTTTAGGTGCGCGAATTTCGCCTGAAATTGTATCCCCAGTCCTTAAGCTAAATCGTCTTAACTGTGCAGGAGATACATAGATATCATCAGGTCCTGGCAAATAATTGGATTCGGGAGAACGTAAATACCCAAAACCATCAGGAAGGATTTCTAATGTGCCTTCCCCATAAATTGCTTGATTATTATCTGCAAATTTTTTGAGGATTGCAAACATCATATCCTGCTTGCGCAGCGAAGATGCATTCTCAATTTCTAAACTCTCTGCATATGCAAGAAGTTCTGCTGGAGATTGAGCCTTAAGGTCGGCAAGTTGCATTGATAGCTCTAATTATAGAAAAAATCATGAATGAAAAAGGAAATATCGTTCAAACCCATAAATATCCAAATTGAATGAACAGCGATTTTTAATTTAAACAAACGATTATAAATAAAAATACATAATTCCATACGAGGAGGGGATGCTAGATATAAATATCTAAACTATTGCTAAAAAATACTTTTATTTTTTTTACGTGTCAAGCGCTTTTTATTAAGCGATTTCACACCTAATTAACAAAGTTTTTTTCAACTCATTTAACCTTGCTATTCATATAATTTAGACTAACTTTATGATTAATGGTATATTATAGAATTAAATTTTAAAAACCTTACAAATTATTAAGTTATCTTTGAGGAGAAAAACGTGAGGCGTGAATCTGACCTGCCTTTAAATAGCTTGCGCCAAGGACCTGACGATCATGGTCGCTTTGGCATTTTTGGTGGTATTTTTGTTTCAGAAACATTAATTCCTTTGATCCTTGAATTACAGCAAGCATATGCTGATATTCAAAAGGATCCGACATTTCAAAAGGAACTTGATTACTATCTGAAACATTATGTCGGAAGACCCAGCCCGTTATGGCTTGCGCAAAGATTAACCGATGCTGGTCAAGGTGCAAAGATTTACTTAAAGCGTGAAGATTTGAACCATACTGGCGCACATAAAATTAATAATGTGATGGGTCAGATTTTACTGGCACGTCGTATGGGAAAAACCCGTATTATTGCTGAAACGGGTGCTGGTCAACATGGCGTTGCCACTGCAACTGTCTGTGCATTATTTAACATGGAATGTGTTATTTATATGGGTGCTGTTGATATTGAGCGTCAAAAACCCAATGTCTTTCGTATGAAATTACTCGGCGCCAAAGTGGTCTCTGTGACCTCAGGAAATGGTACATTAAAAGATGCTATTAATGAGGGAATGCGCGACTGGGTTACCAATGTCCATAATAGCTATTATCTCATGGGAACAGTTGCAGGTCCTCATCCCTACCCTGCCATGGTACGCGATTTCCAATGTGTGATCGGTAATGAGACCAAAGCACAAATTTTAGAAGCTGAAGGAAGATTGCCTAATAAAATTATTGCAGCCATTGGTGGCGGATCGAATGCAATTGGTATTTTTCATCCCTTCCTTGACGATAGTAATGTCGAACTCATTGGTGTAGAAGCTGGTGGAATGGGCTTGGATAGCGGTGAAACAGCTGCCTCCATTGAACGTGGATCTCCTGGCGTATTGCATGGGAATCGTACCTATTTGCTACAAAATGAAGATGGGCAAATCATTGAACCTTATAGCATCAGTGCTGGCTTAGATTATCCTGGTGTTGGACCAGAACATTCATGGTTAAATGATATTAAGCGCGTTGAATATGTAGCCATTAACGATAATGAGGCCATCAACGCATTTCAACTATGCACAACCAAAGAAGGGATTATCCCAGCACTAGAAAGTTCCCATGCTATTGCTCATGCATTAAAAATAGCCCCATCCATGTCAAAAGAAGATATTATCATTATTAATCTTTCTGGACGCGGTGATAAAGATATTGATAGTGTTGCTAAATATTTAAAGGTGGAATTGTGAGCCGTATTGCAGACTGTTTTGCCGCGTTAAAACAACAAAAACGTGGCGCTTTTATTCCTTATCTAGAGGCAAATGATCCCAATTATCAAACCTCTTTAGAGATTTTAAACGCTTTACCAGAGGCTGGAGCCGATCTAATTGAAGTTGGGATGCCATTCAGTGACCCTATGGCTGATGGTCCCACAGTGCAAGCGGCTGCAATTCGTGCTTTGCAAGCGGGTGCGACTATGCAGAAAACATTGCAACTGGTCTCAGAATTTAGAAATGATAATCAACATACCCCCATTATTCTAATGGGATATACCAATCCTGTTGAATATTATGGTTATGAAAAATTCTGCCAAGATGCAGAAAAAGCCGGAGTTGATGGGTTAATTATTGTTGATATGCCCCCAGAAGAAATAGAGAATATCAAACCCTATGCTATCAAGCATCAAATCGATATTATTTACTTAGTCGCCCCAACAACGTCTCCTGATCGTTTAAAATTGGTATTAAAAGAAGCCTCTGGGTTTATTTATTACGTTAGCATAACAGGAATTACAGGCACAAGCACAGCCAGTAACGATAGCTTGCAAAAAGCTATTCCAATGATTAGAGAAGCCTCTGATTTACCGGTTGCTATCGGCTTTGGATTATCCACGCCTGAACATGCAGCAAATGCAGTAAAAATTGCCGATGCTGCTGTCGTTGGCTCTGCTTTGTTAAAAACGCTGACCTCTACTTTGGATGAAAAGAATCAACCAACAAAAGATACTGTTACGAAAGTGATTGAGCATGCCAGATTACTTGCCCAAGGCACACATAGCGTTCAGAAATAACCAATATCCTATTTGAAACATTTTATTAAACTTAAAGGTTTATCTTATGAGCTGGCTTACCGAATTTGTTCGACCTAAAATCCAAGGGTTTTTAAAAAAAGAAGTTCCAGATAATGTCTGGAAAAACTGTGATTCTTGTGGTCAAATGCTGTTAATCAAAGATTTAGAAAAAAATCTAAATATTTGTCCTCATTGTAATCACCATATGCGTGCTTCGGTGACACAACGGTTCGACTGGACGTTCGATCCTAATTCTTACACACGTCTTGATCTTCCCAAAGCACCTGTTGATCCGTTGCAGTTCAAAGACAAAAAGAAATATGCAGACCGTTTAAAAGAAAATAAAACTAAGTCACAGCTTGATGAATCCATTGTCGTTGCGCATGGAACCATCGAAGGTCAAAAGGCGGTTGTTGCTGTGATGGCTTTTGAATTTATGGCTGGCACAATGGGCGCTGCGTTTGGTGAAGGTTTTATTGCAGCTGCACGCTTGGCCTTAGCACAGCAAACCCCCTTGATTGTGTATACCGCTTCTGGTGGGGCAAGAATGCAAGAGGGAATGCTCAGTTTGATGCAAATGCCTCGTACGGTTATTGCTGTGGAAATGCTCAAAGAAGCGGGAATTCCATATATTGTCGTCTTTACCGATCCGACTACGGGTGGGGTAACTGCCTCTTTTGCAATGCTAGGTGATATTCATATTGCAGAACCCAATGCTTTGATTGGCTTTGCTGGTCCTCGCGTCATTGAAAATACAGTACATGAAAAATTACCAGAAGGCTTCCAACGGTCAGAATATTTATTAGAACATGGAATGGTTGATATTGTCGCCAGCAGAAAAGAGCTGCGCCCTACGTTAGCTAAAATACTAAGATTATTATCCAATACCGCTCAGCCTTCTGAAAAAGTTGCATAATATGTCTTCTACTTCTTCTCCTATTCTTACAGAATTTTCAGGACGCTCTGGTGAAATTTTGGAACGTCTGAATAAATTATATCCTGCTCTCATTGATCTTTCCTTGGATCGATTGGTCAGATTACTCAATAATCTTGGAAATCCTGAACGTCATATGCCCCCTATTATCCACGTTGCTGGAACCAATGGGAAAGGCAGCACGTGTGCTTTTCTAAGAGCTATAGGAGAGGAAGCTGGATTAAAGGTTCATGTTTCCACGTCTCCTCACCTTGTTGATGTGACAGAGCGTTTTCGTATTGCAGGACAGTTGGTCAGCGAAGAAGAACTATCTGAAACGTTAATTGAAATCGAACGCGTCAATCAACAACAACCGATTACTGTTTTTGAAGTATTAACCGCTGCTGCTTTTGTCTTATTTGCCAAACATCCTGCTGATTTAGCAATTATTGAAGTTGGTTTAGGTGGACGTTTTGATGCAACCAATATTATCACGCCAATGATTAGCGTGATTACCTCTGTTTCCATGGACCATGAGGCTTTCTTAGGGGATAATTTGGCTAAGATTGCCACCGAGAAAGCTGGTATTATCAAGGAAAATATTCCTATTATTGTCGATCAGCAAGCCCCCGAAGCATTAACTGTTATCAAAGAAACTGCTATTTCCTTGAACGCTCCTTATTTTATTAAAGATCAAGAATGGAGTGTTACACCAACGGCAAACCAACTAATCTATAAAGATGCAAAAGGATGTTTGGAACTGCCATTACCCAGCCTTTTAGGACAACATCAATTTCGTAACGCTGGATTAGCGATTGCTGCGCTCAGAAATAGCAATCTTCCTATCTCTGTCCAAGCTTATCAAGGCATCGCCAAAGCAGTATGGCCTGCCAGATTACAGCAACTTCATGGCAAATTAACCGAACTCGTTTCTCATGACAGCGAGATTTGGTTAGATGGTGGTCACAATCCAGATGCTGGAAAAATACTGGCACAATTAATTCAGGATAAATGGCAAGATAAACCATTGCATTTGATTATTGGAATGAAAGACAATAAGAACGTTCGTGAATATTTGGCTCCTTTAATCCCTTTGAGTGCCTCTATTCAAGCCGTTGTCGAACCAGACCAGCATTTGGCCATGCCAATCTCTGAAATTATCAAAGCATCTGATAACTATGCGATATCAGGTGGAACAGTTAAAGAGGCTCTCTCAACTCTTAATAAACAAAGTAGGTCTTCTGCTATACGTATCTTGATTTGTGGGAGTTTATATCTTGCGGGCAGTGTTTTACGCCAAGATCAATAAAGCATAAATTTACGCCTTTTATTAACATATCAATATTCTAAAATGCGCTTTTAAACCTAACTGAATCTTACTTCTATCGGGCAAGCTGCTATGAAAAAAACATTATTAACCGCTACTTTATTTATGCTTTTGCAAAGCAGTCCTTTCTGTTATGCAGCTCCTTTAGGGGACACTGGTGATCCTTCTGCTATTCCTGCAGGAAGCATAGAGGTTCTGGATCAATTTACAGATCCAGGCCCTTCAGGAATTGCAGTAACCCCCGATAAGCGAATATTTGTTAGTTTTCCTCGACATGCACAAAATCATAAAGATGCTACCTTAGCAGAAATTATTGATGGACAGAGGGTACCTTTTCCCAATAATCAAATGAGTCTGCCCTCTGATCTCTCTTTGAAAGATCGATTAATTTCAGTTCACGGGATTGCATTAGATAGCCAAAATAATTTATGGGTTATTGATGATGGTAAACGTGCAGGAATCAAAGGAATTCCTGATGGTGCAGCGAAAGTTGTTGGTTTTGATATTCATACTCATAAAGTCATTGCGTCCATTCCTATTCATGCACCAACACTTTTACAAGATAGCCATCTGAATGATTTACGTGTTGACTTAACCCATGGGGAAAAAGGAACGGCTTATATCACAGATTCTTCTTTTGGCACGTCTCCAGCTCTTGTTATTGTCGATCTTGCCACTGGAAAACAACGCAGAGTGCTTGCTAATCATATATCAACCCAACCTGAAAAAGGATTTGTTGCTTACTTAGCGGGAAAACCAAGGTTGTACGACCCACAACATCCTTCTTTCCCCGTAGGTGGGGCAGATGGGATTACACTCAGTCATGACTCAAAAACGCTTTATTATGCCCCACTAACCAGTCGGCGCTTATATTCTATCCCCACCGCCATTCTCTCTGACTTTCAAGCCAGCGAGGGAACGCTTGAAAAAAATGTCAAAGATTTAGGCGAGAAAGGATTTGCTGATGGATTGGCCAACGATCCTCAAGATCGAATTTATACAACCAATGGTGAACATAATAGTATCTGGAGGCGTTGGCCTGATGGCCACATGGATTTAATCGCCAGAGACCCAAGAATTGATTGGCCAGACGGCATTGCTGTCCAAGGTGATATCGTTTATGTTGTGGCTGGACAGTGGGAAAGGCTAGCAGGATTTCATCAAGGAAAAGATTTACGTGAGCCTAATTATTTACTTCTCGCGATTCCATTGAAAACCCCTCCAGTTATTAAACCCAGTCAAGATACCCATTAACTTTAATAAAAAGCCTTACAAAACTAATGTAAGGCTTTTTTTATAATTCTATTATAGTGTTGGCATGGAGAATTGGCTACCTTCCCTTACCCCCGAAGATGGCCAACGTTGGGTCACTGTTTTACGTCTGGTATAAAAGCGCACTCCATCAGGCCCGTAAATATGTAGATCACCGAACAAAGAACGTTTCCAGCCACCAAAACTATGATACGCAACAGGCACAGGAAGTGGAATATTTACCCCAACCATTCCTACCAAGATATTATCACAGAAATAACGCGCTGCTTCACCATCTCTGGTATAAATACAAGTACCATTGCCATATTCATGGTCATTAATTAATTTCATGGCTTCTTCCATGGTGTTCACACGAATAACTTGCAAAACAGGGCCAAAGATTTCTGCTTTATAACTATCCATATCCGGCTTAACATGATCGATTAATGTTGCGCCGACGTAAAATCCGTTCTCATACCCACTTACTTGAGTCTGACGACCATCAACAATAATTTTTGCACCTTGCTGTTCAGCACTGGTAATATGACCAATAATTTTATCCTTATGCTGTTTCGTGATAACTGGGCCAAAATCATTACTCATTTCAGAATATGCACCAAGCTTTAATTTCTTCATGGCTTGGGTTAATTCTTGAATAAGCTTATCAGCCATTTCATCGCCAATTGTTACCGCAACCGATAACGCCATACAACGTTCACCAGAAGAACCAAATGCAGCCCCTAACAAAGAGCTTACCACATTATCTAAGTCAGCATCTGGCATAATAATCGCATGGTTTTTTGCGCCGCCTAATGCTTGACAACGTTTACCATTCGCCGCAGCTGTTTTATAAATATATTCAGCAATCGGTGTGGAGCCAACAAAACTGATCGCTTGAACTATCGGATCATGCAACAGAGTATCGACGGCTTCTTTACCACCATTGACCACATTCATCACCCCTTTTGGCAGTCCTGCTTCATGTAAAAGCTCAGCAATATATAAAGTAGAGCTGGGGTCTCTTTCTGAGGGTTTTAAAACAAATGTATTTCCACAGACAATCGCCATTGGAAACATCCATAAAGGCACCATGGCTGGAAAATTAAAAGGCGTAATGCCAGCAACCACACCTAAGGGTTGGAAATCGCTCCATGCGTCAATATTGGTGCCCACATTTTTTGTATATTCGCCTTTTAATAATTCAGGGGCACCACAAGCATATTCAACGACTTCGATTCCTCGTTGCAGTTCTCCTCTCGCATCATGTAGGATTTTTCCATGTTCTTCACCTATTAATTTGGTAATTTTATCTGCATTTTGTTCAAGTAACTCTTTAAAACGAAACATAATTCTGGCACGTTTTAAAGGAGGTGTATTTCTCCATCCAGGAAACGCTTTTTGTGCCGCAGTAATGGCTTGCTCTACTGTTGCTTTGGAAGCCAAAGATACTTGCTTGCTTACTTCCCCCGTAGAAGGATTATATACATCTTGCGTTTGTGCTGAATCTTTTACAGTTTCACCATTAATGAAATGCCCAATAATATTCCCAGTCATTGTTTTTACTCCTCGACAAACAATTTTTGAAAATACTTTTCTAAAAAAATATAGAAAAGCATAAATATAGAAATAAAATTCTATAAATTATTTAGGACAAAAACAATACACCTTCACGTGATACGACCATAAATATAATCAGACATCTCATTGAAGATTAATAATTATTGTAAATTAACGAACAATCCACCATCGACCAACAAAGAGGCACCGGTCACATATCTTGACATGTCAGAGGCTAAAAACACGATGGGCCCAGCCAAATCTTCTGGTTCGCCCAAGCGTCCCAAACAAGTACGGCTGCTCATATAAGCTAATTTCTCAGGATCGGCCAAATCCTCTTTATTAATATCTGTAGCAATCGTTCCAGGCAGCACCGCATTGCAACGAATATTATATTTCCCCAATGCCACGGCACATGATTGCATCAAAGATAGAAGCCCTGCCTTTGTGGGTGTATAATGTGTTTGAAACTCACCACCCACCAAAGCACTAATAGAGCTTACGGCGATAATAGACCCACCCCGCCCTTGCTTTTCATTTGATTAGCTGCTGCTTGTACAGCAAAATACGCCCCATTAAGATTGGTATTAACTGTTTCCAGATAAGTTTCTCTTGGCATATCCAAAAACGAGTGAAACGGACATATTCCCGCATTATTGACAAATACATCAACCTGTCCAAACGCCTTGACCGCTTCATGAACCAAAAGCTCACCTGTATCTAGATTAGCAGCGTCCGAGCCAACATCTATGGCATGACGGCCTATATTTTTAATCTCAGCAATTAGGCTTTGTGCTGCTTGGCTCCCTGATGGGCGACCACTGTGACCAATCACAATATTCGCACCTTGTTTTGCACATTCAAACGCAGCTGCTCTTCCTATACCCCGAGAAGCCCCTGTAATAATAACCGTTTTATCTTTTAAAAGCATATATTTTCTCTATTTAAATCATAATTATTTAATAAAGATCTTAATACTTCTGTAAGACCTTAAAAAATAACAAAATTGTTATATATAGGCTTTATAATCGATCAGACTTCAATATATAAAAATATTTACAACATACAAATAGTATTATCTAAATGAATAGTCTTATTTATTCGGTAAACCATTAGATAATTTAGGAGAGATCAATGTCTACTCAAGCGGTTTATGACCTATTGATTATTGGTGGCGGTGTTAATGGAACTGGTATAGCCAGAGATGCCGCAGGTCGAGGGTTAAAAATATTATTGGTTGAAAAGGACGACCTTGCTCAACATACATCCTCTGCCAGCACTAAATTAATTCATGGTGGCTTACGCTATTTAGAATATTATGAATTCAGATTGGTCAGAGAAGCATTACAAGAGCGCGAACGTTTATTAAACCTTGCACCACATATTATCCATCCTCTGAAATTTGTTCTTCCTCATCGTAATGCGGTTCGCCCAGCATGGATGATTCGTGCAGGGTTATTTCTGTATGACCATCTTGCTTGCCACCCTAAATTGCCAAATGCACAACAAATTGCAATGCAAAAATCTCCTTACGGCCAACCATTACGAAACGATATTAAAAAAGGCTTTACTTACTCGGACTGTGCTGTTGATGATAGCCGATTGGTTGTCTTAAACGCCAAAGGCGCACGCGATAAGGGCGCAGATATTCGCACACAAACCACTTTACTAAAAGCAGAACGTAAAGACGATGTTTGGGAAGCAATTATTCAAGATAACAAAACCAAAGATCAAACAACTGTTCAAGCGAAAGCAATTGTAAATGCAGCAGGTCCTTGGGTTGCAGAAGTTTTACAAGATCTACAAGTTAAAAGCTCAATGAATGTGCGTTTGGTCAAAGGCAGCCATATTGTAGTGAAAAAGCTTTTCGATGGCCCACAAGCCTATATTTTACAAAATGCAGATAAACGCATTGTATTTGCTATTCCTTACCATGAAGAATTTACATTGATTGGAACCACTGATTTATCTTGGGATCAATCCCCTGATGCTTTACCAAAAATTGATCAAGATGAGACACAATATTTGTGTGATTCAATCAATAATTATTTTACCAAAAACATCACTCCAAAAGATGTCATATGGGATTATTCTGGGGTCAGACCATTATACGATGATGCTGCAAGCAATGCATCCGCTGTGACGCGTGATTATCACTTGGATTTAAATCAAAATGTAGGAAAAACACCTCTATTATCGATATTTGGTGGAAAAATCACAACATACAGACGATTAGCTGAACATAGTATGGAACAATTAGCGCCGTTTTTCCAATATAGTCGTGGTTCATGGACAGGATCTGAGGCTTTGCCTGGAGGTCATATTACCAATGGTGATTTTAAATTATTTTATAATAATTTGCGCAAAAATATTCCTTTCTTGGATGAAATTACCACAAAACGCATGGCACATGCCTATGGAACAGATGTGTTTGAAGTGTTAAACAAAGCCAATAGTAAAGAAGATCTCGGCACCGATTTTGGTCATGGATTAAGCCAACGAGAAGTTGATTATTTAATTGAAAAAGAGTGGGCTATAACAGCAGAAGATATCTTGTGGAGGAGAACAAAGTTAGGGTTATATTTCTCGCAAGATGAAATCCAAAATTTACAAAAATATTTAGCGGAAAAACTCCAATAAATTTTGATGATTTTAGAAAGTATTTGCTTGATGTCTCCTACTAAAAAATTTATTGGCGAACTTATATCAGAAGCAATCGCCGTTGCTATTATTATCTTTATCGGTTGTTCGGCTGCTGCGATGCTTATTTTATACGATCCCAGCCCTTATCAAAATGCATATTGGGGAGTTGCCATCGCATGGGGGCTGTCTGTTACTTTTGCAATTTATGCAACAGGAAGCGTCAGCGGAACCCATGCTAATCCAGCAGTAACGTTGGCATTAGCTTTATACCGAGGGTTCTCGTGGAAGAAAGTCCCAGCCTATTGTATGGCACAAATAGTTGGTGGCATTTGTGGGGCTGTGCTCGTTTATTGCTTATACTCCCCCGTCATTAATCATTATAACGAAGTGCACCACATTACGCGTCTGTTGGGCGGTGGTGCTGGGGTATTTGTTACTTCGCCAGGGTTGGCTATTACCCCTATTCACGCTTTTTATGACGAGATTTTACTGACTGCATTTTTAGTATTCAGCATTTTTGCAATTACAGAAAGTTATAATACAGTTGCCCCTCAGGCCAATAGTGGTGCTTTTATGATTGGCCTTGTCGTTGCAGCAATTGGTGCTTCTGCGGGCTATCTTGAAGGATGGGCGATTAATCCAGCTCGTGATCTCGGCCCACGGATTTTTATTTATCTGGCGGGTTGGGGACCTTCGGCTTTTCCAGGGCTTCCTAATTATTGGTGGGTACCTGTTTGTGGTCCGTTAATTGGGGGAATTATTGGTGGTGGTGCGTATCAATTACTCATCAGACCTTTTTTGCCTCGTCCAATTGTGTAAACACAAACCATTTAAGAATGAAATGGATATAAAAACCAATGTCTAAAGATCAATATATCATTGCCTTGGATCAAGGAACGACTTCTACACGCTGTATTGTTTTCAATCAAAAAGGCGAAGATATTTCAACAAGCCGCAGAGAATTTGCACAGCATTATCCTGAACTAGGATGGGTAGAACATAACCCAGAAGATATTTGGAATGATGCCATTTATACCATTAAAACAGCAATTTCCGAGGCGAAATTAGAGGGAAATCTTGCCTCGATTGCAGCGATAGGCATTACCAATCAACGTGAAACTGTTGTGTTATGGGACAAAGCCACGGGAAAACCTATTTACAATGCAATTGTGTGGCAAGATCGACGTACATCAGCCTATTGCCAAAAATTAAAAGCCGCAGGTCTGGAAAAAACAATCCATGAAAAAACAGGATTATTGCTTGATCCTTATTTTTCTGCAAGTAAGCTGGCATGGTTACTAGATAATGTAGCTGAAGCAAGAAGCGCTGCTGAACGTGGAGAATTGGCTTTTGGTACGGTGGATAGCTTTTTATTGTGGCGGTTAACAGGTGGTAAAGTTCATGCAACCGATGCCACAAACGCCAGCCGTACGCTGTTATTTAATATTAAGACACAATCTTGGGATCCAGAACTTTTAAAGATTTTTAATATTCCAGAGACCTTGTTACCCGAAGTAAAAGATAACAGCACTCTATTTGGTGTGACAGATCCTAATTTATTTGGACATGCTATTCCTATTATGGGTATGGCTGGCGATCAACAAGCGGCTTTGATTGGACAAGCCTGTTTTGATACTGGGATGACAAAAGCAACATATGGTACGGGTTGTTTCATGTTGCTCAATACAGGGGATAAAATGGTTATCTCTCAGAACCGTATGCTGACCACAACGGCATATCGTTTGAATGGAAAACCAACCTATGCCCTAGAAGGATCTATCTTTGTTGCGGGTGCTGCTATTAAATGGCTACGTGACGGTTTAGGGTTAATTACTCATGCCTCACAAACGCAAGATATGGCAACGCAAGTTGAAGATAATCATCAGATTTACATGGTTCCTGCTTTTGTTGGTTTGGGCGCGCCACATTGGGCACCTGATGCGCGTGCCATTATTTCGGGATTAACCTTTGGGGCAACAGCAGCTCATATTGCCAGAGCAGCCCTTGAGTCGATTGCTTATCAAACCCATGATCTTGCCGAAGCCATGAAAAAAGATAGTGGGAATGATATTCTGACCACTCGTGTGGATGGTGGCATGTCAGCCAATGATTGGTTTTGCCAATTTCTTGCGGACATTATGAATATTACCGTTGAAAGACCGTCTTATATAGAAACAACGGCGATGGGTGCTGCTTATCTAGCGGGAATGGGTTGTGGTCTTTGGAGTGATCTTTCTGCGATTCAACATCACTGGAAGCAAGGAGAAAGCTTTATCTCTCATATGAAAGAAGAAGAAAGAAAAAGTAAGCTTAAAGGTTGGAAACATGCCTTGAAGCAAGCGTTGTTACCAGAAGATGAATAATTACTGAGCATTAATCTATACTGTTCTATAAAAATATAGGGCAGTATAGACTTTCAAATCTAAGCAATAAAATTAACTCTTATCTCCACTAAAGATTTGTAATGATAGAGCAGTTTCAACCTCTTTATAAGCCTTTCCTCCTAAAGATCAGAAACAACTATATGCCTCACTACCTATAGGAATCTTTTGGGTATGTGATAACAAGTAATATTGTATTAAAAACAAAAAAAAAAATTTACTATCCTTTTAAAAAAATAAAAAATGCCATCCTCAACCTAATTAAATAGTAGATAAGATTATTATATAATCCATGTTTGCTTTGATCGTTATGACCTTTTATTTAAAACATCAGTCTAATATTTTTCCTTGCCATCTTAGCCAAAATCAATCAAAACAAATATATATTAAAAAGATATTTTATCTTTATTATTTCCTCCTCTATTTTATATAAAATATTTATAAGGAATAATTTTATGAAGCGCGCTAAAAACTATCGTCCTGCCACACAATTAATTCACGGAGGGGTTAACAGAACTTCCTTTGATGAAACCAGTGATGCAGTGTTCTTAACCTCTGGTTTTATTTATGACAGTGCAGAACAGGCAGAGCTTACTTTTAAAGGCGAAGCAGATCGTTATCAATATAGCCGCTTTAATAACCCGAATTTAACTTCTCTGGAAAACCGCCTCTCAGAATTAGAAGGCGCAGAAGCCTGTGCATTAACCTCTACGGGCATGAGTGCAATTTATGCCAGCTTGATCCCCTTGGTTAAATCAGGCGATCGTGTGGTTGCCTCTCGTGCTTTATTTGGATCAAGTTATTGGATTATTGAAAATTTGTTGCCTCAAATGGGTGTTGAAACCATATTCGTTGATGGCACAGACCTTCAACAATGGGAACAAGCCCTCAGCAAACCCACAGCTGCTGTTTTAATTGAAACGCCATCCAATCCTATGTTGGATATTTTAGATATTCAAGCGATTGCTGAATTAACCCATAGAGCTGGCGGAAAGCTGATCGTCGATAATGTCTTTGCAACACCTTTATATCAACATCCTTTGCAATGGGGGGCAGATATTGTTGTTTACTCTTGCACCAAACATATTGATGGTCAAGGACGTGTTCTGGGCGGTGCTGTATTAGCAAATAAAAACATTATTCAAGATCATATTACCCCCTTTGTCAGAAACACAGGCATTGGGTTATCTCCATTTAATGCGTGGGTCTTGTTTAAAGGACTTGAAACACTGCCTTTACGTGTTGAAAAAATGACTCAAAATGCTTTGGCATGTGCTGAATTCTTGGAAAAATCAGAACATATTTCACGTGTTCTATATCCTGGTTTAAAATCACACCCTCATTATGATTTAGGGCAAAAACAAATGTCCGCTTCCAGCACAATGATTGGGTTTGAAATTAAAGGGGGTAAAAAAGCTGCATTTACGTTTATGAATGCATTAGAATTAATCCTACTTTCTAATAATCTTGGCGATAGTCGCTGTATCGTGACTCATCCAGCGACAACAACCCACATGAAAATAGGGGAAGCAGAACGTTTGCATCTGGGGATCACAGATGGCTCTATCCGTTTTTCTGTTGGAATAGAAGATATTCAAGACATTATCGAAGATCTGCAACAAGGGTTGGACGCTGTTGCTGCTTTAGCCAATACAAACAGATAAAGCTTGGTTTCATGCAGTATCATATTCCCCCTTTACTTTTTTCCTCAATTACAAAGACTGACAAAAGACAATATCAGGACTTGCTTCAAAATCCCTGTGTTTTTGAAGCACAATCACATCATATTCATATTGCGATTTATCCTTTTTGGTTAGAAGAATATTCTTTTCCACGACGAAGCATTTATAGTTGGGGGTATCATGTTCGTATCGAGAACCATAATCCAAACCCAATCTCTATTTTGAAAAAAAATTGGAATATTATTCAAAGCAATAACCACATTAAAACCATCAACACACCCATTATTGCGGATGATGATGCCTTATTAAATGTTGGTGAAGCATGTGATTATACATCCTGTATCACTTTAGATACGCCGTCTAATATTATCAAAGGATATTACATTATTTCCAAAGATACGGAACAAACGATCAATATTGATATTCCCTCTTTTACACTTGATAATCCACACGAATTATTTTCTATTAATTAAAGATGAAATATAATGAATACCAAAGAAAATCCTATACCCACCCGTGAAGATGCAGAGGAAGCAGTTCGCACGTTAATTCGCTGGGCTGGAGACAATCCAGAACGCGAAGGGCTTCTTGATACACCAAAACGGGTCATTGATTCATACAGCGAGTTTTTTGCTGGATATCAAGAAGACCCAAGAGAAATCTTATCTCGGACTTTTGATGAAGTAGGCGGATACAAAGAAATTGTCCTGCTGAAAGATATTCGCTTTGAAAGTCATTGTGAACATCACATGGTTCCGATTATTGGCACCGCCCATGTTGCTTATTTCCCAAATTCACGCGTTGTAGGGATTTCAAAACTAGCCCGTATTGTTGAAATATTTGCCAAACGGTTACAAATCCAAGAACGCATGACTTCTGAAATTGCCAATATTATCCAAGAAGTTTTAGAACCCAGAGGTGTTGCCGTTATTATCGAAGGTAGTCATCAATGCATGACGACAAGAGGCGTTCATAATACGGGTGTGTCAATGATTACCTCTAAAATGTTAGGGATATTCAGAGACGATCCAACCGTTAGAAACGAGTTGTTAATGACGTTGAATCGTCCATCAACGCTAGGGTTATAAATCCACAATAACTTCGTCTTTCATCATATGACGAAGTTTTTGACGTGGTTCTGGATAATGATCTGTTGCAATCACTTCGCATAAATATTTCATTTGTCGACGTGTTGTATATAATTGATCCAACAAATTCAAAATGATAGGCATTGCATCTTCTGTAATGCCTAGATCATCACGCAGCTCTATGATTAGGTAAGCTCTGGCTTGGTCAATCTCTTGGAAATAGTAACTTCCATCTTTTTCTTGCGGTCTTAACCATTCATTTGCAATCCAGAATTGTATTTCTGTTGAAGTGACTTCTGGAAGATTAAGACAAAACATTTCAAACGTCATCATCTGATCTTCTCCCTTTTTACTTATTTTTGATCGCTATCGGATGAATCTTTTAAAAATGCTTCCAAAGCAGGATCAACCTTGCCAATTTTTACTTGCAAAGAAACATATAAATCCCCTGCTTCTTGATTACCCTTAGCTGGTAAGCCCCGCCCTTTTAAGCGCAATACACTGCCCGTGTCGGAATGCTCAGGAACATTTAACACGACCTCACCCTTAGGGGTTGGGACCGTTATTTTTCCACCTAATATAGCCGTTTTTAAATCCATTGGCCAAGTAAGACGAATATTTCGTCCGTCACGTTTAAATTGAGCGTGTGAACGGACATGGATAGTAATTAACGCATCCCCAGCAGGTGCATTATTAAAACCAGGATCGCCTTTACCTCGCAATCTTAACACTTGGCCATCTTCTATTCCAGAAGGAATAGTGACATCTAACTCTCCTCCACCAGGAAGTGTAATGCGTGATTTGGTTCCATTGACAGCATCAAGGAAATCAATATCTAAATTATAACGGCGATCCTGACCTTTTTGCGCACGAAAACCGCCACCACCTTGTTGGAATGGCCCCCTGCCAGCACCACCGCCGAACATACTGAATATATCTTGCAAATCTTCTTCTGAAAAATTGCCTTGTGGCCCACCTTGTTGGCTATATCGAAACCCTTGAGCACCATCACCGTGGTTTTGATAGCGTCCACGTCCCCCTGCAAACCCTTGTTCTTGACCGTGAATATCAATTTCACCACGATCAAAACGCGCGCGTTTTTCTGGATCAGACAATAAATCGTGTGCGACGCTCACGAGTTTAAATTGTTCTTCTGCCTTTTTATCTCCAGGATTTAAATCTGGATGATGTTTCTTAGCCAATTTACGATAAGCCTTACGAATATCGTCTTGACTAGCTGTCTTTGCAATTCCTAATATTTGATAAGGATCTGTACTCATGCACTGTCTCCTTTTAATTCTTCACGATGTCTTTAAAATCTAATTCGTCAGCCATGGCAATAATTAATGCTTCAAACACATCTGCAGGAATACCTGCAATTGCGGCATCTTTAGCAATTTGTATTAATTTTGCCTTTACAAATTTTTTTGCAAAATGAGGGTCTGTGTGAATATCTTCGGCCATTATATGCTGTCTTTCCTAATCATTTAAAAGCATCCTTAATACATCATAATATTTTAACATAAATACAACTAATTGTTCTATAATTTTACGCTTATTATATAAAATATGTCTCGTTATTCTATTCTTATTCACGTGAAAAATCACACATTAATATTGCAAGAATACTGCAAAGCCATTTTAGGATTTTTATAAATGACGGGATGTTGGGTAGTTTTTACTGTGATATATAATTCATTACGTTCATATGTCGGCTACATACTTTTTTTATTTGCCGAGGACTATCCGTAAAATAAATTGCATAAATAGACATTGTATAGAGAATAGTGGCTTTATCAACATTTAATCCATAAAATCAATCATTAACGCAATAAGACACAGCCTTTTCATTTTTCTAGTAATATGGATTAAAATATATCCCCATTAACGCTCTTTGATGATCGCATATTTCCATTCCCTCGAAAAGGAATCAAGGAAGTCATAATACTGAATTTTAACATTCATAAATCTTCTTGATATAAAGCAATAGCCGTAAATACTCTATTTATACAACTCTTTCGGCCAACGTCTGTGTAACCACAACCATTGTTCTGGATTTTGCTTAATCCATCCTTCGAGCTTATCATTAATTACTTGTGTAAGACGATGAATATTGTCTAAATTATTCTCAGAAAATTCCGAATAATCAATCGGCGGTTCGACCACGATACGTAATCGTGCTGGCCCCAAACGTTGTACGTAGCCAGGAATAATCGGACATTGTAATTTCAGAGCCAAACTTGCCACCGCAGAAGACGTCATGGCCGGCCTACCAAAAAATTGAACTTCAATGCCATCATTCATTTTCTGATCGCTTAAAACGCCCAATCTGTGTCCTTGTAATAAATGCTTTAACGCTTGCCTTGCCCCCTTAGACCCCTTGGCAAACATCGGGATTTTCTGCCCCATTGCCTCATCGCGCAAATTCAAAATCAACTCATTCACATAGGGATTACTAGCAGCTCTGAAAAAAGAGGAAAAAGGCGTTCCATATTTTGCCACCCCCAAAGGTAACATCTCCCAATTTCCAATATGACCAGAAACAAATAAAACAGGCCCTATCTTCTTTGATTGTTCGGTTAAATATTCCCCACCAACAACTTCCCAACCTGCGCCTTGGGGTGTATTGTGTTTTAAATTGGCCAAATGCGGAAATTCTGCAACGGTTCTGCCAAGATTTTCCCATACCCCACTAATAATTCTTTTTCTTTCCAAAGGGGTCAAATGAGGCATGACCAATTGCAGATTTTTATCAGCCACTTTGGATACAGGCAGTTTTGTTCCGATTTGACGACAAATAGCCCCACCTATATCAGAGGCTTTTTCTGGCGACAAAGAACGCAGTAAAGAAAGACATCCTTTTGCCAAAATATATTCGTTATATTGTAAAAACTGATGAGTATATGATGATAGTTTTTTTAAATTTAAAATTGGCATTTCAGATATAATGGTTAAATGTGATTCCAGTCACATTGTATGAATGTTTATAAAAAAAGCGCAAGGGGCTATAGAGGAAATATTGTGAAGCAAAAATATTATACAGGCCCCATCACTGACCATTTTAATGGAAATAGTTTTAATAACCTGACAACAGCTGAGAAAATTAAATATTTAAACAGCTTTGATGGCATTAAATGGTATTTTCATATGATGACCAATGCGTGGACAGGATTGACCCCGCAAGTTGTTCAAGCCCATCCTAGGGAAAGGGAAAAGGAATTAAAAGTGACCATGATAGGTCATGCCAGTATTTTATTGCAGATTGAAGGATATAATATTCTCGTCGATCCCGTTTGGTCGCCCAGAATAGGGCCTGTATTTTTCATTGGAAAAAAACGTGTCAATCCACCTGGCGTTCCTTTTTCACACCTTCCGCCCATTGATGCGGTATTGATTACCCATAATCATTACGACCATATGGATATCCGTACATTACGTCGCCTCTATAAAAAATATCATCCTGTTTTCTTTACTCCACTGGGCAACGATATCGTCTTAAAAAAACATATTTCAAATAAAATGACCATTCACACAATGGATTGGTTTGAAGAACTATTTTTAAATCATCAATTGAAAATCACACTTTGGCCAGCCTATCATTGGTCTGCACGTGGGATTTATGACCGCAACCATGCGTTATGGGGTGGGTTCATTGTCTCATCACCCCAATATAATGCCTATTTTACAGGCGATACCAGCTATGGTGATGGAACGATCTTTAAACAGATCAAAGAACGATTTCCCTCTTTAGATGTTGCTGTTATTAATATTGGTGCCTATGCACCGCGTGCTATATTAAAAAGCCATCATAATGATCCAGAAGAAGCGGTGAATATTTTCTTGGATTGTGGCGCAAAACAAGCCCTTGGTATTCATTGGGGAACATTTCAGCTAAGCAGCGAAGAAGCCTATGAGCCAGTACATACATTATATGGTGTGTTAAGGGATCATTTATTGTCCGTTAATCAATTTATCCCTATGCGCCCTGGACAAACATGGCGTCCAAGATCCTCTGTAATTGTCCCAAAGCCTGTTGATCCTGCCATTTCAAATGAACCCCCAAAGGAATAACATGGGCTTGAAATGAAGACGGTAGTCGCACATAATCTTTTGGTGTCGTCACCAAAGGGATCTGATGTTGATGTTTTAATCTTACTAATTGCTCTAATTCAGCAGCACTATAAAAATGATGGTCTGGGAAAGATTTCTTTTCCACAAGATGCAAGTTATTATCCTGTAACGCATCAAAAAATTTATCTGGACGACCGATCCCTGCAAAAGCAATAACAGACTTTCCAGAATATGTCTGAATAGACGGGTCCATTTCCAGAAAAGCTTGGAAAAGCGGTAAGTCTTTGGGCACAATTTCGCGAATATTGGTTTGATCTTTACCGATCAAAATACAAACTTTAGCACGGGATAAGCCCTGAGATAAAGATTCTCGTAAAGGTCCTGCAGGCAAAGTTTTGTGATTTCCCAACCCAGTGGCTCCGTCAATGACTAATAATGGCATGTCTTGATATAAAGTCGGATTTTGAAATCCATCATCCATAATTAATAATTCAGCACCCTGTTGGATCGCTGCTTGTGCTGATTCCGCACGATTAGCCGCCACCCATGTTGGGGCAAGCCGTGCCAGTAATAATGCCTCATCGCCGACATCTTCTACTGTATGGAGGGCTTGATCGACTAACACGGGATGTGTTGTTTTATTTTTACGTTTGTAGCCTCGCGTCAAAAACGCAATATTATAATATTGTTGAAAATATTTTCCTAATTCCAAAGCGACGGTTGTTTTTCCAGTGCCACCAACGGTCAAATTTCCACAACAAATCACAGGGACAGAGGCTTTCCATTTTGGTTTTGATAAACGCTGCGCTGTAATCCATTGGGTTATCCATGAACAAGGCGTTAATGCCTTCGCCATGAAAGTCGGAGGATTCATTTGCCAAAAAGAAGGTGCTTTCATTACAATTATGCTTTTAAAGAATATAAATGAGAGGCAATATCGTATGCAAGCTGGCTTTGTTGATCCATAATGTGCAATGCGTTTTGTGCATATTTGTCTCGTTTCTGCGGATCACGTAACATCTCATCAACCCAAGTAACTAAAGATTCAACATTTGGTGTAATTGTCACCACTTCTTCTAACAACCTATAAGCCTCCTTGAAATTATGTATTTGATTTCCAGAAGCCATTGCACAATGTAATTTCGCAGGTTCAAATGGGTTATGCCCTCCACCTTTAGAGGTGCTGTCCAGACTATTGCCAATAAACACAATATCACAAAGTCGATAAAATAATCCCAACTCTCCTAATGTATCGCACAACCATAATCCTTTCTCATCTGGCAGCTGATTTAAACTTCGTTGAGGCATCTGTCCAATTTGCTCTATAATCTCTTTACTGCGTTCCGGATGACGCGGCACAATGATTGTGATGAGTTCTGGCCATTTGGTTTTAAGTGCTTCATGCGCCTTAGCAATAACGATTTCTTCCGTAGCATGTGTAGAGGCTGCTAACCAAATCGGTTTATTTTTGAATAATTCTCGAAGACAGTTTAACTCTTGCATATCAAAAGCAAGCTTAGGCGCAATTTGCTTAATATCCCCCAAATAAGTTGCTTTTACTCCCAATTTTTCAAAATTATATTGATCCTGTAAAGAACGTGCAGCAATCCAATCAAACTTTGATAGTAAGGCAAATGCTGTTCTTTGAAAACGATGCCATGTTGTAAAAGAGCGATCTGATAAACGTGCATTGATTAATGCAATCGGCACCTGATGTTTGTTGAAAGCATCTATAAGATTGGGCCAAAGCTCACTTTCAACAATAATACTTAATGATGGCTGCCAAAATGATACAAACCGTTCAACCCATTTCGGCACATCCAAAGGAATGAATTGATGCTGAACATGCTTTGATAATTCTGGATCATTTGAAAAATATTGCTGCACAATTTGCGACGAAGTAACCGTCCCCGTCGTAACCAAAAATTTTTGCCGAGGTTCAATTTTATATAATTCAGTAATAATCGGAAAAATTGAAATCACTTCCCCGACACTGGCAGCATGAAAATGGATAATACCGCCTGATTTACGAGGCAACGATACAACGCCCATACGCTCAGATAAACGCTCTTTAATCTCTTTGCCCTTTTTGCAACGGTACCATAAATAGGGTTTTAACAAGGGCTGTAACATTGTTGCTATAACTTTCCAAGCAGTCAATATTACAATTGAGCGTTGAGAGTGGAATGACATTATCTTTGCGCTTTGCTGCTAATCTCATTTAAAACAGAAGTGATTTCTAAGGCAATCCTATCATAATTATCCCGAGTGACCATCATGGGCTTGCCACATATAATTTTCCCTTTACCAAACGGCAAAGGAATAAGGAGCTTGTCCCATGTATTTAATCGAAATGAACGACAAGATGCCCCCATAGGAACAATTTTCCGCTTGGATAATAAAGCTAGCTTTAAAATACCTTCGTGACACTGACGCCTTGGCCCTCTTGGTCCGTCTGGCGTAATAGCAATCACATGCCCCATCCTGGTCAATTTCAATAACTCACGGAAAGCCGCGGCTCCACCTTTATCCTGTCCTCTTTTATTCGATGAGCCTTGCACGGTCTGAATTTGCCACGGATGGATAAGTTGAGAGATCAAGCGCCCCTCACGGTTACGACTAATTAACACATAAAATTGTAACTCTGGATTTTGTGATAATCCCCACCACCATAACCGAGAACCCAACGTCAAATATTCATGCCATAAAACGACTAATGCTGGTTCTCCATACCGACAAGTCAATAAAGGATAAGCTTCTGCATCAATATCCAACTGCCAACGTGTCGTTTTTAACGCCAGTTTTAAATAAGCACGTAATACGCCAACAATACAATTTTGAACAAAATTCTTTTTAAAAAAACCAAAAATCATTAATTTAAATTACTATATATAAAGTGGTATTCATGACATTCTATATAGCTTCCAAAAATAGATTGTAAGCTAACTTACTTTATTATACTTCAAAGTTATCCACATCATTAATTTTTTGTCTCATCAGCATTTCTTTATGCTTCATATTTTCTAAGGCTATTTCAACCAGTCTTCTATGTTCAAACTTTAACCTTTCCCACAGATAAGCAGGAATAATTTTCTATTCTTTATAATAAATACGTTTGATTTGACCAACTTCAAAACCAGTCTTCATGGCTATATTATAAAAAGTGTAATGCAAAGTTGTAAGTTCTTCTATGTCTATATAAATCTTTAATCATTTTATATGCTTGATTAGAGATCCATTCTGCATTTATTTCTTCTCTCTTTGAACAAGAATTATGTGCAACCATAAAGAACCTCTTGAATTTTTAGTAATGTTTAGAGGATAACAATATACTTTATTTTCTTTCAAAACATAAAACAAAAAAAAACGATATAGTTTTTTCTATATCGCTTTTAAATCATATTAAACTTTCCAACGAAGGCCAGAAAGTCTTTTTTCACCAAGAACAGATGGCTGATAGGCCTCTGTAAAATCATTCATTGCTTGTTGCCAACTTTTAATATTCGCTGTTTCTGGCAAAGAAACTGTTGTAAACCCTACACGGATCAAGAACTGATATTGATCTGATAAGATATGACCTGTTGCTCTTAATTCACCTGTAAATTTTAATTGTTCTCGAATTTTTCGTGCCTGTGAAAAAGCTCTGCCATCTTTGAATGCTGGGAAATGAAGCACAATTAATTCCAGCCGATCGACATAAGGTTTGAGCACATCAATATCTTGATCGCAAGGAAATGATACGCCTAACGGTTGAGTAATTGTATTGATGTCAATTTCAGATAAATATCCAAAAGGAACGATAATTGACCCTTGAGGCAAAGGGGATGGGATGTCCCCTTCTAGCACCGTCCAAGAATCAGGCATGATTTCTCCATTTTTAAGCAGTGGCATAAACAATCTCCTTAAACGGTGCTGTGCCAAGACGGCGGTAAGTATCAATAAAATGTTCGTTTTCTTGACGTTGTTCTAAATAGAAATAGATCAATTTTTCAACTGCTTTCACAGCCTCATCTGCCTTTACCGCGGCACCAAGAATAGAGCCAATCGCCGCACCTTCTTTGTAAGAAGATCCACCAAGTTTAATTTGATAGAATTCTTCCCCTTTTTTATCAACCCCAAGCACACCAATATTCATAATATGATGATGCGCGCACGAATTAATACAACCATCAACCCCAATATTGATAGGACCAATTTTCTCTTGTAATTCAGCGTCTTCAAACAATGCTGCAATTTGCTTTGCCACAGGAATGGAACGGGCATTTGCAAGCGAGCAATAATCCATACCAGGACAACAAACAATATCCGTAATTAACCCTAAATTCGCCGTAGCTAAACGATGTTTTTTTAGTCCTTGCCATAACGCATAGAGCTTATCTTTTTGCACATGTCCCAGTACCACATTTTGTAAATGCGTTACTCGAACTTCACCAAAGGCATATTCATCCGCCAAATCTGCTAATGCGTGCATTTGTTCAGTTGAAGCATCCCCAGGCGTTTGTCCAACCTCTTTAAGTGCAACCACTGCTGCAATATAATCCTCATGAAAATGAGGATGAGTGTTGTTTTTAACCCAACGGTCAAATTCTTTATCTTGTTGGCGATGTTTGGCTAAAACTTCAGCAGCACCAGGATGATTTTCTAAGACAGGACGACCAAAACTGCCTTCTATTTGGGCAACGAGTTCATCGGATAAACGATATTGATCCAAATCCATCGTTGCAAATTCTTTTTCCACTTGCTCACGATACGCTTCAATTCCAAGATTTTCGACTAGGATCTTAATACGAGCTTTGTATAAATTATTTCGCAATCCATGAAGATTATAAACACGAATAATTGCTTCTATATACGCCAACAAATGCTCTGGGGGCAAATCATCACGAATGACCTTTCCTTTATATGGAATACGCCCCAAGCCGCCACCAACCCAAACTTCAAAAACGGGTTTTTGCTCTTCATTTAATCGTGTCAAAATACCAATGTCATAAAAGCACGCCGCCACACGATCAGTCGATGAACCACTGATGGCAATTTTAAACTTGCGCGGTAGAAATGTAAATTCAGGGTGTAACGTTGACCATTGACGCATAATCTCTGCGTAAATACGAGGGTCAAGGATTTCATCCGCTGCTAGCCCTGCAAATTCATCACTGGTTATATTACGAATACAATTGCCACTCGTTTGCAACGCATGCATTTCAACGGATGCTAAATGCGTTAAAATATCTGGCACTTCCTCCAGTTTTATCCAATGGAATTGAATATTCTGACGGGTTGTAAAATGACCATATCCACGATCATAATATTGCGAGACATAAGCCAACCCTCGCAACATCGTAGAAGACAAAATCCCATAAGGAATAGCCACACGCAACATATAAGAATGAAGCTGCAAGTAAACACCATTCATCAACCGCAATGGCTTAAATTCATCTTCAGACAATTCACCGCTTATTCGGCGTTCAATTTGAGATCGGAACTGATTGATACGTTCTTTTAAAAACTGATGGTCAATAGCATCGTAATTATACCGACCAACGGCCAAAGAAGGATTAGGATTATTAAGAGTATTATTCATTGGGCATTGTTTCTTGTACAGATCTAGGATTAAATTCTGGGTGCGTGCTGGGACCAAAAGCCCTTACTTTTTCACGTGTAGTCTGAGGAATTAAATTGGAATTTAATTCAACCGCATAAGGATCAAGAATATGTTGTGACAAAACATCTTTTTGTGCATGCTGTTGAGCCGTTTCCACATCACCTTTAGAAGAAAATATTTGAGCTTCCTCCAGTAGAAGGCTCCAATATCCTTGCGCCGTAAGCCATACAACACGTCCATCAGCAAAACGATTTGCTGTAAGTGCAAACAGAGTTTCCTTCTGTGTATTTTGATCCGTAGAAATCACAATATGATGTCCTTAATCGATTCTGATAAAATAATTATTTAATATTACTATATACTCTTATCTGTACAATATACAAATAAATTAATGAGTATTCATATACTACAAAAAAAAATAGTGAAAGGTAGAATAGACCTTTCACTATAAAAATCACAATAATATAGTCTTGATTACACCAGAGACTAACGATTCATCAGCACTGGCAAACTTGAATTCTCTAGCATATAACTTGTTACCCCGCCTAAAATAATTTGCTTCCAACGAGGATGAGAATAGGCACCCATACATAGTAAATCAGCATTAAAGTCATTACATGCTGCAATCATACTCTCACCTGTACTTCTATCACCTTTGATTTTACAAAGCTCTACATCAATACCATAAAATTTTATGTAGTTTTCGATATCTTGGATATTACCGCCTCTCTCTGCAAAGTCATCACTATACAAAATAGCGACTTTTTCAGTGGTGTCCATCCATCTTAGGGCTGCATGTAAGGCTGCGGCGGATTCTGCACTGCCATTCCACGCAATACAAACGCGCTTTCCAACACTTACAGGTTTTTCTTTGGGCGCAATTAAAATAGGACGCCCGCTTTCAAATAATAATGCGTGTAGCATTTCAGAAGATGAAATGTGTCCACCAGAATTAGGATGAGTTACCACGGTAATATCTGATAAACGAGACCAGTAAGTTGCTACTTCATTTTCTCTACCTGTTAGCGGAGTGAAACTGGCTGTTTTTCCTGTTTCTGCGACTTGGTTTGTTCCCCAATTGACAAGTTTGATATTATTTTCGTCAACAAAAGCGTCGAAACTTTGACGAACATATTTTAATCGCTTTGTTCCTTCATGTTCTGCGATACTCATGACTTCTTCAATCATCGTTCCAGAAAGCCCTTCACCTGTCAAAGGAATAACATCTTTTTTATCGGGACGAATATGTAAAACAGCTAAATGCGCATCATAATTTTGAGATAACAAATAAGCAGTTGCTAGTGTTGCATCCGTTAAAGGTGTTCCTTGAAGAGGCACAAGAATTTTTTTGACGTTAAGCATAATTAAGATACTCCTTAAAAAAAATCGATGATGAGGACTGCATATACAAAATTTAAAAGATATTCCAATCCAAGGAACGACGATGTTACCATATTCCTCATATAAGCCTTTATAGATTACCAGTATCTGCTAGAAATATCCAATAATTTTGTTGCTTTTACTTATTTGCAATCTAAATAGCAACGGACATTACAACCATACATTATTATTGCGTTACTTCTCTATATATGACCTAAATTGCCAAGCGTTACCATCCATTTCTATATGTTGTTATTTGAACAGACAGGTCGTTAAATTACTATTATTAAAATGCTGAAATTTTTATATTGACTATTTTCTACCAACATTGATTCTGCTGCAAAATATTAAGGAGATGAAGAATGTAAGTAGTGAACAATTAACAAACAATAGCCAATAACTCTTCTATTTCTTTCAAAAACCGAACAGGTAACGCCAACAATTCTTTGTCCATTCCCCATTGAACAGCTACAAAATCGACACTTGCTGATTGGCAACATTCTAAATCGATTCTTGTATCGCCCACATACAGAGTATTATTGCTATTTGCATTTATTTGTTCCATCGCCGTCAACAACGGCAAAGGATTGGGTTTTTTTACAGACAGTGTATCGCCACAAACGACAGTAGAGCACAAATCAAATAAATTAAAATATTTTAACACATCTATGGTAAGTACTTCTATTTTATTAGTACAAATACCAATTTTGATTCCTTTCTCTGTAAGTGTCTTCATGACAGAATAGGTATTCGTATCGTATAAATTTGACTTTTGAACAGGTGTTTTCATATATAATTGAAAGAACTGGTCTACCTCATCCGCCAACTGAGAATCCGTAAGTTGTATTGATAAAAAAGAATAAAGATTTTTAATAAACAGTTCTGTGCCTCCCCCAATAAATTGACTAACTGTCTCGTCATTAAGCGTAGGGATAAGCCTCTTTCGAAGTAACTCATTTACACATAACGCTATATCAGGCGCAGTATTAACCAATGTTCCATCTAGATCAAAGATAACGTAACTGTAACTTCTCTTTACCATATTTTTTAGCACTCTATTATATAACGTTACAAGAACAAAAATAATCAATCGATTTTTAGTTTTATATCAGAAATATTATATTAACGATATATCCTTATAATATCACACGAATGTTAATTATTTCGTTTTTATTTCTATTGAAATATCGTAATTAATAAGATATGATACATGTCTGTAACGTTCTTAATAATAAATTATTAAAAGTTACGAAAGTCATACAATTTATTCAAACATTAGAAAAAAAGAAATACATTTAATCAAGCATTAGTAAGTTTAAATGAGAAGTTTTTTAAGACCACAGATCAACGATACTTACTTTCTTGACAACACAATAAAATGTAAATCTTTTGTTAGGATTTAACAATGCCAGCAAATGCAACCAAAGCATTAATCAATGAATTCCCCAATGTTGCTGAGAAGATATTAGAACTCATATTCGAACGAAGACGATTGCTACCAGATGAGGCCAGCATATCAGTTGATGAATCAGCTGAAACCTCACATCACATCGAAAAGATAAATAACTTTATACGTGAACAAAAACCAATTCATATGATTTTGCCAGCATTTCCTGCAAAGTCTCCTAATCGCAAGAAAACATTAGACATATATCCTGACAAAGGTGAGGAACTGGCATTAGAAAGACTAGAACGTTTATGTAGAAATATTCAAAAAATATACTCACCTGGAGCTAAACTAACAATCTGCTCTGATGGGCGCGTATTTGCTGAAGTCGTAAATATACCAGATAAACATGTCACAGAATATAAATATGATTTGATAAATCGTATCGCTTCAAATTACCCAGAAACATTTGATTTTTTTGATCTTGATGATTTTTATACAGGAATATCTAATTACGACATTCTGCGTGAAGAATTAATGATTGAATTTGGTGAGCCTTTACGTGATCTCAAAGAGCGATGCAAAACTGAAAAACCAGCAGCAGAAATGTACAAAGGTATATGTCGCTTTTTAGTCGAAGATTTTTCAGGGTTAGAAGAGTTTGAAGGATACTCGAAAACACAAATACTAAACATGGCTCGAGTCAATGCCTATCGTGTTATTCAACGCTCCAATGCTTGGACGCGTCTGTTGGCTCAAAAATTCGAAAAATCAATCCGTTTGAGCATTCACCCACAGCCCAAAGTTTCGGAAAAAATTGGTATTTATTTATTGGAAGCTGATAATGTCTGGAGAACGCCTTGGCATTCCGTCGTAATACATAACGCGAACGGTTATACACTTGTACCTCGTCATATAGCTGAATCAAAGAATGCTCTACTGGTCTTTGAAAATGGTCGTCCAAGCCATTTCAAAGATACACATGCTTAGTTCAACGAAAGATAATCAATATGTTTGAAATCAACGAAATACAACCATTTGGTGCTATCGTGACAAATAATGAATTAGAAGATTTATGTAACATTGATACAAAGACGTTAATACAGTTACTTGATAAATATAAAATTCTAGTTTTGAAAAATTTTGAACCAATGGAGGATACGAAATACATCAATTTCTGTAAATCGCTAGGATCTTTGATGCAGTGGGAATTTGGCCCACTGCTAAATGTCCGTATGGAACAGGATCCAAAAAATCACATATTCTCCAAAGGTCGTGTTGAGTTACATTGGGATGGTGCCTTTACAAAAGAAACCCCAAGAATAAATGCATTTCAATGCATCTCATCTTCGAATGATGGAAACGGTGGAGAAACATTGTTTGTCGATACAACGAAAATTATTCATGATACAGACAAGAAAATAATCGAAGAATGGAAAAAAATTAATCTGACCTACATAACCGAAAAAAAAGCACATTACGGTGGAACTGTTAATGTTAAATTAGTAGAAAAACACCCCCATAAACAAGAGGATATCATTCGATATATTGAAATAAACAACGAAGATAATTTAGAAGTTAATCCCGTTCAATGTGATATTTGTACCCCAAATACTATAAACATTAACAAAGATAATTTTTTGTCCCAAATAACAAAAAATCTCTATAAACCAACATATATGTATCGACATAAATGGTCTACTGGCGATTATATGTTAATAGACAATAATGCTGTCTTGCACGGTAGAGCCAAGGTAGAGGGTAATGTTAATCGCCATTTAAAACGTATTCATATTTTATAATAGTTCAAACAAGATTAAAAAGAACCAGCCTATTCGTTTACGCCCTAGTATTATTCGATTTGGTAAATCATTATCTTTTACATATCACTTCTACAAAACAATAAATAGAAAGAAAAAGAGCCCTCTTTTCTTTCTATTATAAATCAGGTATTAAAAATTAATTGCGGTTTTTTCTCTTTTTTAACTATAATAACTGCGAATATATACATTTATCAAGTTAGCTAAAAGCTAGGGAATTGTCATGTCAAATGAAAACGCTGTACTTCCATTAGAAGGGGAGTTAATGCAGGGTAAACGTGGATTGATTATGGGAATGGCCAATAATCATTCTATCGCCTGGGGAATTGCACGGGCTTGTGCTTTACAAGGCGCAGAGCTTGCTTTTGCATATCAAGGTGAAGCCCTAGAAAAAAGAGTCCGACCTTTGGCTGCCAGCCTAGGTTCTGATTATCTGATCGAATGTGATGTCAGTGACGATAAAGATATTGAAAACACATTTAAAAATATAGAAGAAAAATGGGGCAAATTAGACTTTGTCGTACATGCGATTGGTTGGGCAGACAAACAATATTTGCGCGGTCGTTATATAGATACCCCCCGAGAAGCTTTTTTAACCGCATTAGATATCTCTTGTTTCTCTTTCACCGCAGTAGCCAAAGAAGCTTCTAAACTGATGAAAGATGGCGGTTCATTATTGACCCTTACCTATCTGGGTGCAGAACGTGTGATGCCCCATTACAATGTCATGGGTATTGCCAAAGCTGCTTTGGAAAGCTCTGTACAATATATGGCTGCGGATTTGGGTGTTGATAATATCCGGGTGAATGCAATCTCTGCCGGCCCGATTAAGACACTTGCTGCCAGTGGCATTGGTGATTTCCGTTATATTTTGAAATGGAATCAATTGAACTCACCATTACAACGCAATGTAACGATTGATGAAGTTGGTGGTGCAGGCGTTTACTTCCTTTCTGATCTTTCCCGTGGTGTTACAGGGGAGATTCATCATGTTGATTGTGGATATCATATGGTGGGCATGAAAAACCCCACAGCGCCTGATATTGCGTTGGCATCAGAAGATTAATTTAATTTACTACTAGAAAGAGTGAGCATAGAGCCATGTCGTGCAATAGTTTTGGAACATTATTTCGTGTAACGACATGGGGCGAAAGCCACGGGCCTGCGATTGGGTGTGTTGTGGATGGATGCCCCCCACAAATCCCTTTGACCGAGAAAATGATCCAACCTTGGTTGGATTTACGCAGACCTGGGCAATCTAAGTTCACGACCACTCGGAATGAGCCTGACCAAGTCAAGATTTTATCGGGTGTTTTTGAAGGAAAAACAACAGGAACACCGATTTCTTTATTGATTGAAAATACCAATCAACGTTCCAAAGATTACTCTAATATTGCCCAATCTTATCGTCCTGGACATGCCGATATTGCCTATGATTTGAAATATGGCATTCGTGATTATCGTGGTGGTGGGCGTTCCTCTGCTCGTGAAACAGCAATGCGTGTGGCAGCTGGGGCAATTGCTCGGTTAATTCTTGGAGATCAAATAAAAATCCGTGGGGCTTTGGTTCAAATTGGTGATTTGAAAGTTAATCGTGATCGTTGGTCT
Organism: Commensalibacter communis; assembly: GCF_947179015.1. Lineage (GTDB taxonomy): Bacteria > Pseudomonadota > Alphaproteobacteria > Acetobacterales > Acetobacteraceae > Commensalibacter > Commensalibacter communis. The sequence goes on along the minus strand of NZ_CAMXCM010000002.1, from coordinate 227,678 downwards.
TGGGATGAAGTAAAAAATAACGAGTTCTTTTGCCCTGATGCGGAGATGGTTCCTCAATGGCAAGATTATTTAACCTCTATTCGCAAAGATGGCTCTTCGATTGGGGCTGTGATTGAAATTATCGCCGAAGGGGTTCCTGCTGGGTTGGGTGCGCCTATTTATGGCAAATTAGATTCTGATCTTGCCCAAGCAATGATGAGCATTAATGCAGTTAAAGGGGTTGAGATTGGTGAAGGCTTTAATGCTGCGACTTTACGTGGTGAAGAAAACGCTGATCCGATTTATCTGAATGATGGCAAGCTATCTTTTTCATCCAATCATGCTGGAGGGATTTTAGGTGGGATTTCAACAGGGCAACCAATTAATGTACGCTTTGCGGTGAAACCAACCAGCTCTATCTTAATTCCTCAACCTTCTATTGATTCAGAAGGCAACGCCACAGACGTAATTACCAAAGGAAGACATGATCCTTGCGTTGGTATTCGTGCCGTGCCAGTCGGTGAGGCCATGATGGCATGTACCCTCGCCGATCATTGGTTAAGACATCGCGGACAAATTGGTCAGTTTCGATCTAGCATTTTAGATTAGGCATTATTATTTTTATATGTATTCATATATTTTTCTAACTCTTTCCATTGATACTTAACAATATGCGTATTTCTTAAATGAAAAAGAGACAATTTATGCATTTTTTTTCCAAAAGAGTCTAAATTGCTATTTTTAGCTTTATATTCTTGGATGTCTTTCCATAATTCATCTCTATCAAATCCCATCCATATAGACGGTATAGGTGAACAAAGATTGGGGTAACAAACAGGCGCAACCCATTCAAAATAAACTTTTTTAACATGTTCAATGGGAAAACGATTTGCAACAGGCGCAATATAAATAAAATTAGTTTCACTATCTATAAACATATCTGACAAGGCTTCACATAAATCAATATCTGTTAAAACCATACCCTCCATATTTTTTGCTTTTCTATAATATTTTAATGCTTCAAGTTGTTTTTTTAACTCTATCCATTGGGATTGATATTTTTTTCTGAAATAAAAAACCAGATATTTATGCCTCATTTTATAAAAAGAAAATTTTTCATTATATTTTTCTTGATATTCTCGAATATTTTTCCACAATATTTCTTTATCCCAATCTACCCAAGCTGATGATAACATATTACGAAAGTACAAGTAATATACTGGTGCAACCTCTTCAAACAACATTCGCTCTACACATGTAGTAGGGGTATTTTGTGCAACAGAAACAATATATGAATAGTTAATTTCTCTATTGAGAAAAAAACCTAATAACACCTTATACAAATCTTTTTTTAAATCAATATAGGTTAAGGGTTTATCCATTTTGTTAATTCCTCTAGCTCGTCATCCAACATCTGGGCTGTAAGATAACCGTAAACTCCTCCAACGAAAGCACCAACAGTCACCGTAACCAAAGCGCATACTTCAGCTACAGGTCCACATAATGGATCTACCATTAATCCCGCATATGCTCCACCAGCAATACCCGCACCAATTCCAATGCCTTGTTTCAAAGCCTCTTTTAACTTATTCTCTGCAGTATAAATATCATATGCAGCCAGCATTGCTGATGCAACAAGCATTACTCTGCCCAATAATTGTAAACGTTTAACTTTAAGCGTAGTGGGTGCATGAGGTCGAGCCGAAGCTTTTCTCACCTCCTCAAAAACTTCATCTTTTTGGCTATCTGACAGATTAACAAAATCTTTCTCAAATTTCTCCCGTGAATATTTTTGGAAAAAATAGTCAAGAGGTCTCCCCTTCGATTTAGTTTTCGTTGCTTTTGCTAAACCATATTTAGAAGTGTATTCTCTATGCAATTCCATGATCTCATTTCTCATATAACTACACCAAGCAGCCCCTTCTTCAGAGGTAATTTTACCGTCTTCGACCATTTTTGTAACTTCTTTGAGCACTCTCTCTACATTTTGTTGATAAGATAATCTTACATTATCATCGTTTATAGTGTCTTTTGCAAATCTAACTGCCGCACCTATCACACCAGCCTTTTCCCTATCAAAATCAGACCGTGCTAACTCTTTAAAATTATCCTGAAACGCAGGTTTTTTAAATAACTCTTGAAATGATGGTTTTTTATATCTCTTATCCCATGCTTCTACGTCATCTTGAGGTAAAGACTTTTGAAATTTCCTTTGCCATTCGGGTATAGCATTCATATTTGAATCCTTTACTAAACTTAATTTTCTGTATCGCTATCCGCATTCATGATATCCATCACGATTTCTTTGGCGCTGTCAGTACAAACACCAAATTCTGGGTGATGTTCAAAATAACTGACCACAGAGCAAGAATCATCATATTGATCTTCGGCATTAATCGAAAATTTCTCGATTTTCACATCGTCACAATAGAGGGGAAATAAAATATCGCTATATTGTTCAAACTGTTCGGTTGCCCATGCATCATTAAACCTGACGGTAAAGGCTTTGGCCATTTGCAGAGCAGCAATATTTCCATTTCCAACAAAAGTCATATTGATAGTTACCTCTGACCTAGCCCATAGAATTTTATATTTATCGGTATAACGGGTTTCTGTGCTGGATAATTGATTTTCATCAATCACCTGCAAAACGACATAAGGTGGTTTAGGAGGGGAAACTCTGTTCACTAACCCTTTTACAATTTTTAACTTAGCCCCTTTAATCGGGATGGCCTTTTGAAGAAATTTACCGACTAAATTATACATTTCTTTGTAAGATAATGTTTTTAGTTTTGGAAACTCTTTGTCTTTTGGTGCTCTAGCAGTAACTTTTGCTGGTTTTTTATCGTTTTTTTCGTCTGTCATTTGTATTTTCCTTTTGAGATAACATGTTAAGACACAAAAAAAGACGCAGTTATTGCGTCTTTGGTTTAAGTATCTTGTAATTTTTAAGAGATTTTAGGCATAAAAAAACGACCTGTAAAAAAGGTCGTTCTAGAATTAGATGTGAATATATTATTCTATTTATATTATTTCATAATTGTTCAATAATTTATGTGATAATCAATTACAATCTAACTTTTTTTAAGAACCAACCAACTGATACAAAACTGTTCTGCGCACCTTGCAATCTTCCAACTCTAATGTCGTGGGAATATCATACGTGCAAACTGGGGTCAGTTCTTTTTTGGGCAAATAACTACGCCCTGGGTCGGCAATAAATACAGTTGCCCCTTGCTTGGCACAATTTTTTAACCATGGCCAAATATGTTGAGTCATTGGGGCTTCATAACAGACATCACCACAAAAAATAATATCCCAAGAGCAAATTTGCCCAACCACATCATTCGAGTTCTTATCCAACAATACGTGATTTACTTTGGCATTCAACGCACAAGATTTCTGTGCCAATGGATCAATATCAGCCACTTCAATATACGCAGCACCACTCTTTGCCGCTGCAATCGCTGCAATGCCACAGCCAGCTGCAAAATCCAGAACTCTTTTGTCTTTGACTAATTTAGGATTATCCAAAATATATCGTGCCAATGCTTTTCCACCTGGCCATGCAAATGCCCAAAAAGGAGGCTCTATATTTTGATGATTTAACCAAGCCTCTGTGACTTGCCAAATCGGTGTAATCTCACTGGCTTGATACAACATAATTTCTGGCACAAAATCTGTTTTTTCAAGTGCAGTATGTTGGGTAATTAGATGTTCAAACTGGGAAAAATTCGTCATTAAATGATGTTACCTATCAAAAGAGCCAAAGCAATAAGGATCCCTACGTCTCTGTTTGATTTAAAAAGCGTTAAACAAACTTTGGGGTTATGTAAGTCAAATTTCTGAATCTGCCAGACGAAATGTGCAATCGGTAACAATAATACCAGTAACGCAAGGAATGAATTGTGATTTAAAATACTTGTCACAATTAGAAAGAAAACACATAACGCATAGTTAATGGCAACAAATTGTTTGCCTGCTTCCCCAGCCCATCTGGCGGTTGATTTAACCCCAACACGTTGATCGTCTTCGATATCTTGATAGCCGTAGATTGTATCAAACCCAATTTGCCAAAAAATAGTTGCTGCATATAAAGCCGCTTGCGTCCATGACAAATATCCCGTTGCTGCTGCATACCCCAAAGGCGCACCAAAACCAAAGGTGAATCCTAACACTAACTGAGGCCACCATGTCACTCTTTTTGCACCAGGATACAAAGCAACTAAGATTAAAGAGGAAGCACCTAATATCCAAGATAAAGGATTTAATTGCAATAAAACCACCAACCCTATCATCAGCAAAACAAATAAGAAAAAAAGCGCTTGTTTGACTGAGATAGTACCATTCGCAATCGGGCGTTGTTGAGTACGTGCAACTTGTCGATCAAAATCTCGATCCCAAATATCATTGACGACACAGCCTGCACTACGCATTACGACACTACCAATGGCAAATAAAATAATGAGTTTAATCCGTGTCATTGTGGGAATACCATGAGGCAACACAATCCCCCATACTCCAGGTAAAAACAGCAGCCAACTGCCAATTGGGCGATCAATACGCGACAATAACGCATAAGGTTGCCAAGATTGAGGAAGAAAACGAACCCAAGATAAATTTATATCTGAACGTGAAGAAGACTGATTCACAACATATCCTGATAAAATAATAAGAAATAAGATAAACAAGAATACAAGGTTATCTTCTTATAGTAATATAAAATTGTTTTCATTCTTTTTTATAATTTATCACTTTATTGAGCTTATATGTCGTTTATTCCTCGTATTTATATTGATCCACAAGAATTTGAGGCATTATCAATTGGTAATGACTATGCCATTTCTGCTGCTACGGCACATTATCTTGGAACGGTTTTGCGGTTGAAACCGCTTGAACAAGTTGTTCTTTTTAATGAACGAGATGGTGAGTGGTCATGTCAGATTAATCATATTGCAAAAAATAAAGGTACGATTGAACCCGTTAAACAACTACGTTTACCCATCATACCATTGGGTCCAACCTTGGTTTTTGCGCCATTAAAACGGGATGCTACTGATTTAGCTATTCGCATGGCGACAGAGCTGGGTGTAAAAACCATTCAACCAGTAAAAACTTTACGCACCAATACACCTAAAATTAAAGAAGAACGCTTTCGATCCATTACAATTGAAGCCGCCGAACAAAGTAATCGAATAACTATTCCCGAAATAAAACCGATTATTTCCTTATTTGATTTTTGTTCTACTTGGCAAAAAAACAGAACCTTATGGGTTGCTGTGGAACGATGTGCTGAGTATCGTATCTCGCCCAATACCACACAAAACTATGGTGGAAATGATGGTATTTTGATCGGCCCCGAAGGTGGCTTTGACCCAAATGAAATAAAAAATTTACTTCTTTATGATTTTGTGCAACCTTTATCTCTTGGTAACTTAATTTTAAAAGCAGAAACTGCTATTGTTGCAGGGCTCAGCCTGTTTGCACAGCATGTTCGTGCTTAGAAAATAATGTTTCCTGTCGTTATCCTTTTGACCAGAACAGATAGTTGTGAATGTCCAGTATTTTAGATCAAGATCAAACACCAATTACCTCAACCACTCAGTTAGCCGAACATTTAGCTGAAGGCTGTAAGCCCATTCATAAATGGCGGATTGGTACTGAACATGAGAAGTTTGGGTTTATTCTTAACCAAGAAGACCCTCGCTATTTATTACCGCCTGCTTATGAACCCAATGGTATCCAATCCATTCTGACCTCGATGCATCAAAGCCATCCCGAGTGGAAAGGCGTTTTTGACAAAGAGAACATTATTGGATTTGATACGGATCGTGGCGCTGTTTCTTTGGAACCAGCAGGACAGTTTGAATTATCAGGCGCACCCGTCAGCAATCTGCATGAAGCCAAGCAAGAAATGGAAGCCCATTTCCAAGATGTGCATCAAGCTGCTGATCCTTTGAATATTGGTTTTGCTCCTCTTGGCTTTCATCCATTTGCTACACGCGATCAAATGCCTTGGATGCCTAAAGAACGTTATAAAATCATGAAAGCCTATATGCCCAAAGTTGGCACCTTAGGGTTGGATATGATGACCAGAACTTGTACCGTTCAAGTCAATCTTGATTTTTCTTCCGAAGAAGATATGGCACGTAAAATGCGTGTTTCATTGGCTTTACAACCCCTAGCCACCGCCCTTTTTGCGAATTCTCCTTTTTACGAAGGAAAACCCAGCGGATATCAATCTACTCGTGCGCATATTTGGACAGATACCGACAATCATCGTTCTGGAATGCCAGCCTCTTTTTTTGAAACAAATTTCGGTTTTGAACAATATGTAGAATGGCTACTGGACGTACCGATGTATTTCGTCATTCGTGATGAAAAAATGATCGATGTTGCAGGGGAATCTTTTCGAGATTGGTTAAACGGCAAAGCCCCCAAAGGATTTGAAAACGAACAAGTCACTATGGGTGATTTTAAAAATCATATCACCACCGCTTTTCCTGATGTTCGCTTAAAACAATATATCGAAATGCGTGGTGCTGATGCAGGATCACCCGAAATGATGTTGGCAATGTCTGCGTTTTGGACTGGATTACTATATGACCCAGAAACCTTAATAGCCGCAGAGGACTTAGTTAAAGAATATAGGTGGCAAGATTATATCGAGCTTCGTTCTCAAGTTACTAAAAGTGGATTATCTGTCTTATTGGGAAAAGAAAATCTTCGTCATTTTGCGAAACGCGTGCTTGCTTTATCCATGCAAGGATTAAAAAAACGCAATATTCAAAATCCTGCGGGACAAGATGAGCAAATTTATTTAAATCCCCTACATGAAATCAGTAACGGTGGTCCTACACAAGCAGAATATTGGTTACAACGTTATGCAACTGTTTGGCAAGGCGATGTAAAGCATATTCTAGACGAAGCGAAGATATAGTCTTAGTCCCTTGTTGTGATGCCTTATAATGAAAAAATACATAGTTACAATTATTTTAATAATTGGCTTCTTATGTTTTTCATCCTATTGGGCATTTACACATGTTAATTTCAATCCTTCTCACCATGTAGGTGAGGTGATTGACGAATTAAATAGCGTTAAAGTCTATTATAACGGTGGCATGAACAATGTTACAGGGCGCAATCTGGCTCCTGATGGATATAATCTAGGATTAAAATATCAATGTGTAGAATTTGTTAAACGCTATTATTACGAATTCTATCATCATAAAATACTAGAAGCTCAAGTAAACGCCAAAGATTTCCTTGATATGAAGACTCCTTCTGGTCAAATAAATTGTGCCAGAGGGTTATTGCAATTTGATAATGGCACTGTCCAGCCTCAAATTGGTGATTTATTGATTTTCAAAGGGTATCTTTTGAATCCTTATGGGCGTGTGGCGATTATTTCTAAGGTTACAGACCATAACATCGAAATTATTCAACAAAACCCAGGCCCGTTTACTACAAGTCGTGTGACCTATCGAAACACCACAAATCAAGCTTAGCAATAGAGCATTCAAAATAATCGATTACTTGGTTTTTGAAGAATGCCCCCTATCCCACAATATTATTCCAATAACAAAGAATCTAACTCTAGCCCTTCGATCTCTTGTAAGGACTGCCCAACGATCCCTTGTAAATCACCATACATGCCAATCGTTGATTGCATCACACGATTAATTTGCTCTTCTCGTTTGGCCCATTGTTTTGTGATGACTTTCTTTTCTTTGTTTAAATCTTCTTGCATGGATATGAATGCTTCAACAATTGCCTCAACACGTTGGCGAAAACGAGTACCAGTCAAATAATCATAAATCATTCCCGCTTTGGTCTCCTGTCCTTTTGCGCTTTGACGTGCGAAATGAATTTGTATCAAGGATTCTCTGAGTAATGTTGCTACAGGAAGAATAACTTTGGGATGAATAACCCATACGCCCTCGATACACTCAAAAGTTTCAACATTCTGAGGCAGCGCATGACTGATAATAATGGCAATATCGGCTTTGGCTGCACGTTGGTCGTCTTTTAATTTCATTAACCATTCATTATTCCAATGCTTGGTTCGTTTAGCCTCCCAAATCATTAATCCACAATCGACCCCATGAGGATTGAGCACATGCTGCAAAACATCCCCACCGAATTCTCCTTTGGGAACGGGCGCAATTTGATCCATATAAAACTGAGATTGAAGTGCTTGTTCCAAAAGCAGCTCTTGGACTTCGCCTTGTAATTGTTGAGAACCTTGTTCTGCCTTTTGTTTCAGCTCTTCAATTTTGCGTTGCATGGAGGCAATTTGCTGTTCTTTTTCAGAAAATTTTAACTGAAAATTATCTTCTATTTCCTTACGAGCTTTCTCGTGAATTGCTTGGACATTTTGTTGCACACGTTTTTCAACGGTCAGTTCTAATTCTCTTTTTTGGTCTTCTAACTCACGCTGCTTTTTCAGAAATTCGGCTTGTGATTGTTGAGCTTCTTGTAACTTCTCATTATTTGTTTTTAATAAATTTTCTAACTCTTTAATCTCGGATGCTCTTCGATTTAACTCGTCTGCATTTTGTTTTTGTAACTTGAGTCTCGCCTCTTCGATTAATTTTGCTTTCTCATTCTCCAAGGAGCAAGCAACTTTTTCCTCAATTTCTTTGGCAATATTTTGTTTGGTTTGTTGTAACTCATTTTCTCTAGACCGTAAAACCTGCTCTCGTTCCGAGATCTTTTTCATAAATTCTGAGGTCTTGTGTTCGTATTCTTGTTTAGTTGCCATGACTAAAGGAGCTGCCAGTGATTCAGTTAATAAAATATCTGTATGACAATGCGGGCAACTAATTACAGGTTCAGTCATTAAAAATCACTTTCTTTATTCCGAGATGCTTCATTTATTTTTATAAAGTAAATGCTATAAATAGTTTTTCATAATAGATGGTCGTATCATATCACGATCTCTTACGATTTAAACAATCATCATTAAGTAAGTATACTATTCAACAAATGAAAACTCTCGGCATCTGAATTTAAAATTCAGTTCATTCAACAACAGATTCCTATTGGATATTATTCCTATATTACCCATATAAAGATAGATTTTACTGATGAGTATTTTGTTCTGTATTAACCCCATATTTTCTAAATATACAAATATCTCATTTCCCTCTATACTTATAACTTTCAAGCAATGACTTGTAATCCTAAGGAAAAAATGATGAAAATTTGTGTATTAGGCGGCACCGGATTTATTGGATCTCATATTGTCAGCACTTTGATTGCAGAAAATCATCAAGTCGTTATTGGGTGCCGCGATGCAGAGCGTGCCAAAATGATCTTTCCTGATGCACAATGTTTTAAAATTATTGCAGGCATCTCCTCTTCTCAGCAATTTGTTGAAGCATTACAAAGTTGCGATGCTGTGATTAATACCATTGGTGTTCTTGGCAAACCAGGCACAACATTGGCAAATGATGCACATATTCAATTAATAGAAACATTAATCGCTGCTTGTAAACAAACCAATATCAACAGAATTGTCCATATTTCTGCGCTATCCTTAGAAGAAAATATTACCAGTGAATATGCAGATACAAAATTAAAGGGCGAGCAGCTTTTATGCCAATCAAACATAGAGAGCATCATTCTGCGCGCTTCTTTTGTATATTCCACAGGCAGTTATGGCGGCAGTAGTGCGTTAAGAGGGTTATGCGCTATGCCATTTGCTGCTTTGTTACCCAATGGAGGCAAGCAAAAATTCCAACCGCTTTGGGCGTTTGATTTGGCTAAAATTGCTTTAAAAGCATGCACATCATCTTTACCTGCTGAGCAAAATTTTCAAACCCTTTCAATTGCTGGTCCTGAAACATTAAATTTTGCAAATATTTTACAAAAAACACGACGGTGGTTAGGGATCAATCCTTGTAAGATCATATCTATGCCATTGATCGGTGCAAAAATAATGGGGAAAATTGGCGATTATTTCCCACTATGGGGATTTTCTACAGCGGTTGTCAGCCAACTAAATACCGATTTTATTATTCCAGAAGAGCAAAAGAATAGTTTGGGAATCAATATGCGTTCTATGGATAAAGTGTATCAGACGCATCCCTCTTTTGTACAGGATCGTTGGCACAGCAAATTATTTTTAGCTCGACCTTTACTTGCTTTATTTCTTGCCTTGATTTGGCTAGGATCGGCAATTGCAGGCTTTATGACAACCCCAGAACATTTACGCACCATCCTGCCACAATTTATTGCTGCCAGCCCTTTTTCACTCTATCTGGTTTATCTATTTTCAATCATAGATGTTTATTTTGCAGTTAAAATTTTACTTGGAAAATGGTCAAATAAATTATGGTTGTCCCAACTCGCATTAGTCATTCTCTATACGGTCGGATTAACTGTTGTTTCACCTGCTTTATGGTTTGATCTATTCGGGTCATTGCTGAAAAATATTGCTGTTATTGGATTAATTGGGATTATGTTATCCATAGCGAATGATCGATAAATGATCGGACTATTAAAAACACTGCATGTTTTATGCGCTGTTATGGTGACAGGCATGGGATTTGGAATCTTTATTCATACGATTTTATTATTAAAACAAGGCCAACAAACACAAAGTTTGCAACTTCAAATCACTTCTGTAATTGCCAGTTTTATTTTATTTATGCCCGCCCTAGTGATCCTGATAATTTCAGGTTTCTTTCTAAGCCATTTCAGCACTATTTCCATGACTGAACCTTGGATTATTTTTGCAATTATTACAGGTGTCCTTTTAGGAGGGCTATGTTTATTGTTAGCCTATTTATGTTTATCACTGCCTTTTCAAGAAAAACCAATTTTTTTAAAAATAGGCTGCTTACTAAGCGGTATAGGCTGGATTGGATTTGCCTTGGCAATGGCAGCAATGATTTTTAAACAGCCTATTATTGGATGAACCTATGAGCATCTTTTCACTCTTTGTCTTTATCCATGTATTAAGTGCCACAGTTCTATTTGCATCGGGAATCATCACAGCAATTGTAATGGTTGATGCCTTTATCCGAAGGCATCCCAAAGACATGGCGCTAGCCTCTCAACGGGTTGTCAAAGCAGATTGGTTTATGACATTACCCAGTGCCATCATACAAGCCGTCACTGGGATCATCTTAGTCCATATAATGCATATCCCATTTTCGACGTTATGGGTTGTTTGGAGCATTATCTTATATAGTCTGTCCATTATTTTATGGATTATTGTTGTGCAACTCCAAATCCATATCGCCGAGTTGGCACAAATTGCATATGAACAACAAATTCCATTTCCCCAAAAAGGGTGGAGTTACTTTAAATGGTGGTTTGCTTTGGGATGGCCAACCTTTCTGTGTTTTTTATTAATTTTTTGGCTGATGGTTACACGACCAATATGATAACATTTTTGTGATTAAGCTGCATTGTCTTATTTTTTTGAATGAATAACGATACACTGCACTTTAAATCATTATACGTTGGAACCTATATAAAATGACAAATGCAATTTCAATTGGTCTAGATTTCGGTAGTGACTCTGTGCGTGCGCTAGCCGTCGATTGTTCATCAGGGACAGAGCTTGCCACAGAAGTCGTTTATTATCCCCGATGGAAACAAGGACAATATTGTGTTCCATTAAAAAATCAATTTCGACAACATCCTCTGGATTTTATTGAATCGTTTACTAAAGCCATTCAATCTGTGGTTCAACAACTGGGTTCTGCTGCCGATCATGTGATTTCAATTGGTGTCGATGCAACAGGTTCATCCCCAGCCCCGATCAATGAAAAAGGGCAAGTCTTGGCACTGCTACCTGAATTTGCCGATAATCCCAATGCCATGTTTATTTTATGGAAAGATCATACCGCCATTGAAGAAGCAGAGGCGATTAATAAGCTATGCGAGCAACCACAGCATTCAGAATACTTAAAAGGATGTGGTGGTGTTTACTCTTCGGAATGGTTTTGGTCAAAAATCTTACATATTTTTAAACAAGATGAAGCTGTAAAAAAAGCTGCTGCTTCATGGATCGAGTGTTCGGATTGGGTGCCAGCGTTACTTTCTGGAACAACCGCACCTCAAGATATTAAACGTAGCCGTTGTGCTGCAGGACATAAATGTTTATGGAATGAACATTGGAATGGATTACCTTCCTATGAGTTTTTCAAAGACCTTGACCCTTCATTGGTTGAGGAGTTACCCTATCCTTTATTTACAGATACATATACTGCGGAGGTTCCTGTTGGCACCTTAACCGCTGAATGGGCTGAAAAATTAGGACTCTCAGAAAAAGTGGTTATTGCTGGTGGCGGTATTGATTCCCATATTGGTGCGGTGGGCGCTGCTGCTAAACCTTATTCTTTGGTCAAGGTGATTGGGACATCGACTTGTGATATGCTAACAGCAGAAAAAGAGCTGGTCACTGATCGCTTTATCAAAGGCATTTGCGGTCAAGTCAATGGCAGTGTCGTTCCAGGTTATATCGGTTTTGAAGCGGGGCAATCCGCTTTCGGCGATATCTTTGCATGGTACCAACGGTTACTTTCTTGGCCATTACAACAATTAAAAAAACATATTTCCGATCCTCAAGAATTAGAACAAGCAGAAAAAACCCTTTTAAATGATCTTGCACAAGAATGGTTTACGCACATTGATTTAAATCACTTGCCGATTGCTCTGGATTGGTTTAACGGACGCAGAACCCCTTATGCTAATCAACGAATGAAAGGCACAATCACAGGTATGACTTTGGCCAGTGATGCCCCTACTCTTTTCGGAAGCCTTGTCGTTGCCACAGCTTGTGGGGCGCGTGCCATTATGGAATGTTTCATTGAACAAGATATTCCTATTCATACCGTAATGGCCATTGGTGGAATCGCCAAAAAATCACCCGTGATTATGCAAGTTTGTGCTGACGTAATGAACCGTCCCATCGAAATTTCTGAATCCGATCAATGCTGTGCGCTTGGAGGTGCTATTTTTGGCGCTGTCGCCGCGGGACTATATAAAAATGTAACAGAAGCTCAACAACATATGGCCAGCCCCATTGCTCAAACAATGACACCTGATCTGCAAAGAGCCAAAGAGTATGAAGCTATTTACACACAATATCTAAAATGGTCGGAAATTTGTGAGCCACAATATAATAGATGAAAAAAAAACATCAATTTTTTGGAAATGATTATGTATATTTAAAAATAACAATATAACAATGGATTGCTGTCTTAATAAATCTGTTTTATACAACCTATATTTAATTAAAAATTAACCCAAGGTATTACTCCGTATGCATAATAATTTTCCTAATTTACCACAAAAACAACCCTCTGTTAAAATCCTACTGTGCCATCATAAAGAAGCACCTTATGTTAAAAATGAGTGTTTTGTTCCTATTCAAGTTGGTAAAGAAATTAGTAAAGTAACTTTGGATTATTGTATTGGGGACAATACAGGAGATAATATCTCTGCCAAAAATAAATCCTGGTGTGAATTAACAGCTTTATACTGGGCATGGAAAAATTTAGATGCTGACTATTATGGATTAATGCATTATCGTCGATATTTACATTTTAAAAAAGATGACAATAACTTTTATATCATTAACCAAATCTCAGAAGCAGAAATAGAGAATGGTGGATGGGATTCTGAAAACATAAAATCTTTTTGTTCTCAATATGACATTGTGACTGCCCCTATATGGGGTATTCACCCTGTAGGAGCCAACCATCATTTAATGACTGGTTATGATTTTTATGCAAAAGAACATTATAGTAAAGATCTAGATATTATTATTGACATTGTTAAAGCAAAATACCCACAATTTTACTTTTCTTTACTTGATACTTTAAGTAATAAGCATTGTTTTTTTGGTAATATTGCTATTATGAAAAAGGAATATTTTTATGAATATTGTGATTTCCTTTTCGGTGTATTATTTGAAGCAGAAAAAAGAATTGATATTTCATCCTATAACGCATATCAGTATAGAATATGGGGATTTATTGCGGAGAGATTAATTAATTGCTATGTGATTTATGCCACTAATCAATACCCAAAACTAAAATTGACTACTCTAGGAATTACTTTTGGTGTTTTTGATAAACCTAAATATGATTCAAGAGCAATATTAGCTCATAAGGCGCCAACAACCAAGAAACTGGTCAGAGAGCCGATTAATATTTGCATGTCTTTCGATGATAATTATGCAGCACATGGCGATGCTGTGATTACCTCTATGATACAAAATACACATCCCCAACAATCTATACACATTTATATCTTACATGACGAAAAGCTCTCTAATAAAAATAAAAAAATAATTAAACAAGCTGAAAATCAAAATATTCGTATTTACTACGTTAAAATTAATAAGAAGCAATTTAATGCTCTTCCGTTAAATAGAGAGTATATTTCTTTAAACACTTACTATCGATTAACTATTCAAGATTTACTGCCTGATGACATTAAAAAAATTATTTATCTAGATTCAGATATCATTGTCTATGGCAATATCGCTGAACTGTGGGAAGAACCATTAGATAATATGTGCGTTGGCGCTGTGTTAGACGAAGGTGGCATTCTCCAAGCAAGACGACTATCTCTGCCAGACACAAATTATTTTAATGCAGGGATTATGATATTTAATCTAGCACAAATAAGAAAAGAATTTAGCAATATCTTTATAAATTACTTTGAAAATTATTATAAATATAAAGAAATAATCACTCTTCAAGATCAAGATATACTAAATATAACTTACTCTCAAAAAACAAAAATTATTCCTTTACGTTGGAATATTAATAGTAGAATGCTGGAATATAATGATCTTGAATATAAATATTCTATGAAAGACGCTGAGGATGCTTTACAAAATATAGGCATTATTCACTACACAGACCAAAAGAAACCTTGGAGATATAGTTGTAACCACCCATTCAGATCTTTATATTGGAAATATAGATTAAAGGGACACTATAAAAAATTTTCTCTTCATGAGTTACTTGTTTGGAGTGTATCAAAAGCTTCTATTAAAGTATCTCAAAAACATGTATCTTTTAAATTAAGAGAACTTGAAATTAACATAAATAAAGAGATTATCAGAAAGGTTTTACATTTGCTTAAAGTTAAATATTAACCTTCTAATTCTGACATACTCATATCCGCGCGTCGCCACCAGCATTGCTCTGGTGGGCGGGTATTTGGAATAAACTCCAGCGGATTTCCTGTAAAACGCACAGTATTCGTTGGTGTTTCCATAATCTCAATTTGTTCACAATGTAAACCTGATTGTTCAACGGTCAAAAAACAATTGAGTTTACTCATCAACAAACACGCCAATAACTCTGTCGTAGGATCACCTGGTGTAATGAGTAATCTTGAAAGACGTTGTGGCTCATGTTGTTTAAACCACTCAACCAACGGATCATTTTCAGCGAGTTGAAAGGCATGATCGACCGAACCGTCAATAAAACGATGCCATGTTGTTTTCGCTTGTTGAAAAGGAACGACAACATTTTGTTTTCCATCTAAAGGCTTGATCTCCACTGGCTTTAAATAAACTCGCACCTCTTCATTATGCCCATGAGGCGTCGCACAAATCTCGCTTGATCCATGAATCAAACGATGGGCCATTGCAAAACGGCGTGTAAAAACAAACTCTAACACTTACTTGTCCTTTTGCTGCACGTAATTTTTCCATCCAGAACGACGTAATTCACATGCTGGGCATTCACCACATCCATACCCCCATTCATGAGCGTGAGAGCGATCTCCTAAATAACAGCTATGGGTATCTTTATTAATGAGCTCTATCAATGGCTGACCACCTAATTGTTCGGCCATACGCCATTCCTCGGCTTTATCAACCCACATCAATGGCGTATGCAAAACAAAACGATTGCTCATTCCAAGATTAATAGCAACTTGCAATGCTTTAATTGTGTCATCTCGGCAATCTGGATAACCAGAATAATCCGTTTCACACATCCCACCAATAATATGACGTAAATGACGACGATCTGCGATAATCGCAGCATAAGTTAAAAAGAGTAAATTACGGCCTGGAACGAAAGTCGACGGTAACCCTTGTTTATCCCATTCGATTGCAGTTTCACGCGTTAAAGCGGTTTCAGAAATGGCTCCAAAACCAGATAGATTTAATACATGATCTTCACCTAAACGATCAGACCATAAAGGATTAATATCCTTAATTTTCTGACGAATTCCATGACGGCATTGCATTTCCACATCATGGCGTTGTCCGTAATGAAACCCTAATGTTTCAACCTTTTGAAACCTCTGTAACGCCCATGCCAAACAAGTGGTAGAATCTTGTCCACCAGAAAATAAAACCAAAGCACTTTCGGAAAAAGAAACAGTGTGATCGTCCGTCATTATGGAATTCCTATAAGTTTATGGGTTTGTAGCGAAAGGTGCCATACAGGATTATTTTGACAAAATTCAATCGCTTTTTGCAAATGCTCTTTTTTATTGTGGTCGTCTTTGGGTTGTAAACGAAAGGTCGTAAAAGCAAACTCGATAAAATCTTGAGGGTCTAATCCCTCCTGAGGATAAATTAATTTCAACTCATCGCCATATGTTTGTACTAACTCTGCCCCTGCCTTTGGGCTGACACAAATCCAATCAACCCCTTTTGGCACTGGTAAGGTACCATTGGTTTCAACGGCTATATAAAAATCTTTTTGTTTTAAAGCCTGAATAAGTTGTTCATCTAATTGTAACAAAGGCTCTCCGCCAGTAAACACGACAAACCGTTGCTTCTGGTCACGCTGTCCCCAGCATTGTTCTATGGCATTAGCGAGCATTTGTACATCGGCAAAACGTCCGCCACCCACACCATCCATTCCAACAAAATCAGTATCACAAAATTGACAAACGGCACTGGCTCTGTCTGCTTCTTGTCCTGACCATAAATTACACCCTGTGAAACGACAAAAAACGGCGGTGCGCCCAATTTGTCCGCCCTCACCTTGAAGGGTTAAAAAAATTTCTTTTATTGCATAACTCATGGGATAGGGTTTCCAAGAAAATAAACAAAATTACAAGTCTTATTTTATAAGATAGGTATTATATATCGTCTTTCATAAGGATTTAGAATGTTTTTTAAATATTCTATAGCTTACTCTTAGAATATTTACCATTAAGCAAAGGATACCATCATCTTGATATAATCCTATTTAAGGAAAACAAGTTATTGATTGATTGTCTTGTCAACCGTTTAAAGAGCGGTCTATTGTTACAAGATTGATCATATTATTTATAAATTTTATTAGTTTATAATGTGAAAGAGTTAACCTACCAGTCGTTTCTGTTTTAAAGAATGTTGTGTCATAAATATTAAAGGAGTCTCAAAATGAATAATTTTTCCGCTGAATTCATTGATAAGTTATCAAAAATGATTGATTTGAAAATTCCTCAAGAAGCATTTAAAGGCGTGCAACATAATTTGCAGTTTTTAGAAGATTATAGCAAAATTATTCAAGAATGTGATTTGAACCAGCCTAAAACAGAGGAACCAAATATATGAGCTTAATAAAAGAAATTTCAACGAATATTCGTTCTGGTCACTATTCTGCTCACGATATAGTCACACATTATTTAAATCTTATTCAGAAAACAAACTCTTCTATTAAAAGCGTCACTCGTATTTTAGAGGAACGCGCCTTAAAAGCTGCTCATCATATTGATAGTTTAATTGCTAGTGGTAAAGATCCTGGTCCATTAGCAGGGGTTCCCTTTGGCGTCAAAGACTTATTTGATCTTGAAGGAGAAATTACAACTTCAGGCTCGCAAGTATTTAAAAATAAGAAGCCCGCATCTAAAGATGCTGCTGTTATCCAGCGCCTATGTGAAGCAGGGGCTATTCCTATTGCAACATTGAATATGGATGAATTTGCTTATGGATTTATCACAGATAATTCTTACTATGGGATTACACGAAACCCTCACGATACTTCAAGATTTGCAGGTGGATCTTCGGGAGGATCTGCTGCTTCTGTAGCGGCCGGAATTTTACCTTTTTCCTTAGGTTCTGATACCAATGGATCTATACGTATTCCTGCAGCTTTATGCGGAGTATGGGGCATTAGGCCTACTTATAATTCGATGCCAATGCAAGGCGTTTATCCATTATCAGAAAGTTGTGATACTGTTGGTCCATTCTGCCAAAATATCACAGACTTAAAGATTGTTTGTGATGTAATGGCTGGAACATTTAACTCTTCTGTTAATGCTTTATCATCAAATTTAAAAGTTGCACAGTTGGGTGGATGGTTTGAAAGAGATGTAAACCCTGAGATTTTAAAAGTCATACAAGATATTATGGTTTTATTTCAATCCGACAAAAAAATTGAATTACAATATGTTGAGCAAGCACGCATCGCTTCATATCTAATGACGGCTTCTGAAGGAGGCGCTTTACATTTACCAATATTGAGAAAATATCCTTTAAAATATGACCCAGACACTAGAGATCGTTTAATAGCAGGTGCTATGTTACCAACGTCCTCCTACCTACAAGCAAAAAAAATAGAACAGTGGTTTAAAATATATATAAATACACTTTTTAAAGAATATGATTTATTGATTGCACCGACTACAGGAGATATCGCACCCAAGATTGATGATCCTGTTGTTACAGTCGAAGGAAAATCTGTTTCTGCATACACAAACATTGGAATATACACACAATCCCTCAGCCTTACTGGATGCCCAATTTTATCTGTTCCAATTACTAGGGACGGAAATTTGCCTTTTGGTTTACAAATTATGGCAAAACCATTTCAAGAGCATTTATTATTTGAAGTGGGTGCTATGCTAGAACAAAAAGGAATAGCAAAGGCCTCTATTCTTCAGCAAAAAACAACTATATAATTTAATAAGAATGGTAAATCTTTTCAATCATATTTAGGATTTTTTATAAGAATTTAGAATATTCTTTTAAATATTCTATGGCTTGCTCTTGGGATATTTTCCCTTGGGCAAGGGATACCATCATCTTTATATGTTATAAATCATCGCATCTTTACAGCTCATACCCATGATTCATCAAAAACAAATCCATTGCCATAAAAGCTGTCGATTTATTGCTATCAGATTATTTATTTAATTGCCGCCGATCCAAACATCTTGAATCCAAGTGGCAATATTATCCCAAGTTTCATCTGTTGAGCCATTATGTGACCAAAAAGCAACCTTACCATCGGGTCTTACACAATAATAATCACCGTTATCTTCAACAATAGGTAACCAATTTCTGGGCAACTCAATTGTTCTTGCTTCTTTTGTACACTCTAATAGATTTCTAACATCTATAACAATACCATCCATGGATGAATTATCTAATCCATTATACAAAACATGCTCAATATTTTTAATAAAATCTCGATACTCATCAGAAAATTTAATTTCTAATATGGTTTCATATTCATTTAATAATGTATCATTTGGTAATTTTTGTTGTTTTTCCAAATCATCTTTTAAAGAATTTAGAATTTGAACTTGATCATCTATATTATACATTATTCATGTCTCCAAAATCGTTTGCTCGTAACTATCTTTTTGCTGTTTCAATACGTTATAAACTTTAACATATATTAGAACACATAAATCTTAATGTTCAGTATTCACTCTTGATAACGATAATCATAAACCAATTCAATGACCTTGCTATTAAATTGGCTGGCTGGGGTTACTGTTAAGCGTTGCCAAGGAATAAATCCTAAAAACCATATTTTCCAAAAGCCTAATCCATATTCAGGATTTTTATGTAACAACTTTCTAAAACTTTCAATTTCCCCCAATTCAATATTTGTGGCTTCTTTAATAACCTCATATACAAATCGAGAGCAAAATTGACGACCAGACCATAAATTAAACCCTGTGTCATATAATATCCCCATTCTCTTTTTTGCAGCGTGCATAATGTTTATTTTTTGCGTGTTACTTAAGGGCTGTTTTAATCGTGCAATCGCAAAAGAGTCTTTTTTGGATCGGGCTATAAATTTAGATAAAGGAATGATTTTTGAGAATGGAATTGTACTTTCTGCTACCCAATATTCATTATGTTTAAAGCCAATAATAATCCCTACATGATTTGTCCATGATAAGGTGGCTTTTGCTACTCTATTAAATATAAAATTATCAATACGAATAAAAACAACATCTCCTATCCGTAATGATATTTGATCAAAACCCTGTATAGTAGCTTGAGAATTTTTCATAAAAATAGGCCTATATGTTAACTATAAGCCTAAACTTTATCATAGAATCAGTTTTTGAATATCTTTTGTTTACTAGACGCAAACAAGTTAATTAATCTTCAAAATCCATTTTAAAGAGCTTATTTTTAACAGAAACACCTGGTTGCAAATCATATAAATCAACCATGGTTGTGCGCCCTTGAGCATCTAAAACACGCCAAGCTTTTAACATCATCGGATTTTGATTGAAAATTAATGTTAAGCTGCCATCCGATGGCGAGGCTGTACGCACAACGGTAATTTGAAACAAACCATTAATATTCGGTGGCGTGAAATTTGTTATGGTCACATCGCCAGAAAAACTCAGTTGAGGTTTTAACAATAATCCTAATGGACTTTGATCCAAAGGTATAGTCGTTGTCTGCCCAACTTCGCTATCGTGGAAAACCATTTTGCCATCATTCGCGACTAACAGAAGCTGGCTGGGCTTATTATATTCAAACCGAATACGACCTGGCTTTTTTATCCATACCGTTCCTGTACTACGCTGACCGTCTGGAGCAATTTGTTGGAACTTTGCTTCAAGCGTGGTTAACTTATTAATCCATGTTTGCGCTTGATTGGACAAAGCTTGGTCTTGAGCTGAAAGCTGCATACCACCATTATTAGACGAAGTTGATACAACAACTTGTGCAGCTGCTTGATTACTGGAACCTGTTATTCCAAGGCAAGCCATTCCTAATATCCCAATACAGCCAGTAATAAGACGTATAGACTTCATAAACAGGTTCCTTTTCCTCTATAATAATTTCTTATATAGAGGTTTTTTTAATTAAAGGCTAGCCTCTACAATACGACGAGCCACTTCAGGGGATATATTACCTTTTTCCCCAAGGGCTGTTAATTGATGACGATTTAATTGTTCAACGACTTTATTAACCGCACTGCTATCCACATCATAATCTTTCAAATAGGTTTGAATGCCTAGGCTTTCAAAGAATGCACGGGTTTTCGCAATCGCTTCATCAATGATTTTTTCTTCATCATTGCCCTGCAATCCCCAAACTCTACGACCATATTGAACCAATTTGCCGTGCTTATCTTTGCGCATTTCGTTCATCAAAGAGGGTAACAAAATTGATAATGTTCGACCGTGATCGATACCATATAAAATCGTCAATTCATGACCGATCATGTGAGTCGCCCAATCTTGAGGAACGCCAGCAC
This sequence comes from Commensalibacter communis, assembly GCF_947179015.1. Taxonomy (GTDB): domain Bacteria; phylum Pseudomonadota; class Alphaproteobacteria; order Acetobacterales; family Acetobacteraceae; genus Commensalibacter; species Commensalibacter communis. Next base: position 206,256 of record NZ_CAMXCM010000002.1, on the reverse strand, counting down.
CGATCAATCCATTCAGTGCCATGGTTGCTGCCCAAATGAAATTTGCACGTGCTTCATAATCTTCAGGATTATTAAGGGTTCTTGGCCCCTCTTCAATCAAAGTCAATAACAGTCCTTCGGCAAAACGATCAGGCACTGCTGCATGAATAGGATAGGTTAAATATTGTTCCATAATATGGACAAACGCATCAGCAACGCCATTTGCAACTTGATTTTTAGGTAAGCTGTATGTTTTAGTTGGATCTAAAATAGAAAATAAAGGATATAAAAGATCATTATGAATAGGTAATTTATCATTCGTAGATTTACGTGAAATAACGCCACCACAATTCATTTCTGATCCTGTTGCTGGCAATGTAGGAACAAATCCAAAAGGCACTACACTGGTAATATTACTGCCTCCATTGGTTACAATTTCCCAAGCATCTCCTTTGTAATGCACTGCCCCAGCAATAAATTTGGTTGCATCCATCACAGATCCACCACCAACACCAAGAAGAAAATCAAAATTCTCCTGACGAATTTTCTCGACAGCTTTCATTGAAGTTTCAAATGTTGGGTTGGGTTCTATTCCTTCAAACACCGCAAATTGACGGTTTCCTAATGCTGCTTCAACTTCGGATAACGTTCTGTTTTTTCGAACGCTGCCACCACCGATAATAATTAAAACTTTGGCTGTTGCAGGGATTAAATCATCTAATTTTTTAATAGTTTCTTGACCAAAAACAATCCGCGTAGGATTACAAAATTCAAAATTTTGAAGTGCCATAATATACCTTCACTAACAATAAAATTAATTTATTAATAAAGAATATATCAAATCATTAACCATTAAATAGATGAAAAATTATCATATCTACTATGAAAATATATAATTAAAAGGAATTAATTATGATTAACAATAGGTTATATGGAAATTTAATAAGGCATAAGAAAGAAAATCACCCTTTCTTATGCACTTTATATATTACAATAACTAGCTATGTGTCGTATTTGTTGAATTGATAGCAGGTTTTACGACTGAAGGTGTAGAAATCACTTTAGCACCACCAGAACGTTGAATTTGGAAGATTTGTAAATCACGCTTTACATGACCGTCAGCTTGTAAAACAAACAATCCATCCACGCCATCAAAACCATCTGCACGCATTAAGTTTTGCGATGTATACCCACCAATTTTGCTCAAAGAATTGGTCAAAGCAGCAGTATCATACGTTAGATCAGCCAATGGCTTTGGTGCAACGCCGTATTTAGCTCTGTATTGCTGTGCAAATGTTGCTCTTTTTTGAGGATCAGGAGATGCATACCATGCACCTTGCAGCTTGCCTAATTTAGACGCAAACGCCCCCCATAATCCAGGGCCCATTATTCTGACTTTGGTAGAGGAAACTTGGGTTTCATCCAAAGCATCAATGACAGATTGTAATTGTAACCCAGTATCTGCTAGCAATAACGCATCAAATGGAGGATTTCCAAGCGCTAAATTTTTAGCATCGTTTTTAGGCGTTGAAGAAGTTGATTCTGTTGGTGCTAGCTCATCCAACAAATTACCATCATTATTATCACCTGTTGAGGATGGTTTTACAGCAGCAGATGACGTTGGATTCATTTTAGCATCTTGAACCCGTGCATCAAAATTAGATAATGTTTTTAATTGTTGGGTAATGTCCTCTTTAGACGCTGTATGATAAACGATAACAGGCTGCGATAATCCTAGATCAGCACAGGCTTTGGTCAATGCATTACCCATTGCTTTGCCCATAGGATTTTCAGGCAACAAAGCTGCAAATTTTGTTTTGCCTTCATTCTTTGCTGCACGAACCATCGTTAATACTTGTTGTTCTGGAGTTACACCAAACGCCCAAACATTAGGACCTGCAACTGAAACATCACTGGTATACGCAACGACTGGGACATTGCTGGCCGTGGTAACAGATGCTACTTCGGTTGTGTTCGTGGCTGTTAACGGTCCTAAAATAATTCCATCACCCGCAGCAACAGCTTTACGTGCTGCCTCAGCAGCTCCCCCTGCTTGCTCTGTATCAAAAACATCCAGTTTAGGTGCAGAAGGATCGCTAAGCGCCAATTTGGCTGCTTGCATCATATTATTCCCCAAAGCACCATTACGACCGCTGAGCGGTAATAATAATCCAACTTGCTTTTTAGGATTATTATTTGCAGAAATTACAGGATTTGGACTGCCATTCCCATCAGAAGAACAAGCTGCTATTATTAAAACCGGAACACAAACACTCGCTTTTAATAATTTAGTCACTATACTTGCTTGCCTAGAAATCCCTTTTTTCTGTAAAGGATTTATGTTCTTACTCAATATTTGTGCTCCTTTATATAACCGAACTTTTATACTTTTTGAGATTGCTTTTATTATGAAACAAGAAAAATCTATGCTATCAGATACTTCCTTACCTTTAACAGATCAACAAAATTCTAAAGAATCAGTCAAAGGGTCAGGCGAATTCATTCTTATTTCTACTCCTATTGGTAATCTTAGCGACTTCAGTCTCAGAGCTAAACAAACGTTAGAAGAGGCTGATATTTTACTCTGTGAAGATACCCGCGTTACTGCTAAGCTTCTTGCAGCATATGGGATATCTATTCGTATGGAAAGTGTTCATGAACATAATGAATTACAACGAACAACACAAATTATTTCAATGTTGCAACAAGGAAAAATAATCGCCCTTGTTTCAGACGCAGGAACGCCTTTATTATCCGATCCTGGCTATCGATTAACCAAAGCCATTATTGAAGCAAATATTCCATTAACCGCTATTCCAGGTGCTAACGCAGCATTGACGGCATTAACCCTTTCTGGTCTTCCACCCCATCCTTATATGTTTGTAGGGTTCCCACCACCTAAATCACAAGCCAGACAAAATGGATTTACCACTTTAAAAGCCGCAGAACGGGCCGGCCTGAAAGCAACCCTCATATGGCATGAAGCCCCCCATCGTTTAGTCGACATGCTGAAAGACTTAGCCCTTATTTTTGGTAATGATCGTTCTGCCGCCGTCGCTCGGGAACTGACCAAAAAATTTGAAGAAGTGCAACGCAATACATTGCATGAATTAATAGAACATTTCACCAACACACCTCCTCGGGGTGAAATCACCGTTTTGCTGGGACCTCCGCCCGATCGAGATGAAATTACCGAAGATGATTTAGATCAACAACTACAAACGGCTTTACAAACCCTGTCTGTCAAAGATGCAGCCTCATTGGTTGCTACGGCCATTCATTTGCCAAAGAAAATCGTTTACCAACGTGCGTTGGAATTAAGTAAAAACAAATAAAACAACTCATATTCTTGCTCATCCAATTGAATATATCACGGAGAATCATCATGAACACTTACAAAGACCTTGTTCACACGGTCATTCAAGAAAATCTTGAAACATTAATGGCCGTTAACTCCGAACAAATACAGCAGCTTATTACAGAAATCCAACAAGCTAAAACCATTCAACTCTATGGTATGGGCAGAATGCAATTATCCGTTCGTGGTTTTGCAATGCGATTAAAACATATGGGATTTGACAGTTACGTCGTTTATGATACGACAACCCCTTGTATTGGCAAAGATGATCTTTTAATCGTGCATTGCGCAGTTACTAATGTTGAGTTGAACGTTATTCAACTGGCTAAAAAAGCAGGTGCACGTGTCGTTCTGTTAACCGCACATCCAGAAAATGAACATGGACAATATGCTGATTTATGTGTTCGTGTGCCAGGACAGATTTTTGGAACTGAGACAGAAACTCATTCCATTCAACCGATGTCGACTTTACTGGAACAATCTTTATTTTTATTTACAGATATTGTTACCATGATGCTAATGAAGCAATGCAACGTCTCGCTTGAGAAAATGAAAAACCAACATACAAACTTAGAGGGTCTTTCAGGAGATTTTGCATAGAGTATAATAAATTAAGGGTAATGATATTACCCTTAATTTATTATAAAGCGGTAACAAAAGCAACAAACCCAAACACAATTCCTGGTGCATTGGCTACTGCAACGGGCCAATCTTTGACCTTGGCCCCATACCATACCCAAATTGTGCAATTCACCATTGCAGCAGCAGGCTGCCAAGGTTGCGCAACATGTCCATGTAAATTATCCCAAATCTGTGGAATATAAAAAAAATACATACAACAAGCCGTAAATGTTCCGATCCATCCAATCAGATGAATATATTTTGAAAGCTCTTTATTTTGCATTTTTTACCTTAACTTCAATAGGTTAGTCTAAGAAATTACAAGATATAAATTTTAAATATCATTTATAGTAAAAGTTATTTTATTTGATAAGATAACTTAAGATGTTAAAGATAGTTAATAGTTCCGATATTTTATATATCATGACATGATATGAACCGCTCATTCTATTTTATATATTAGGGAGAAATTTCATGAAACTTCAAAATAAGGTCATTTTAGTCACAGGTGCTGCACAAGGTATTGGGCGCAGTGTTGCTTTGCGCCTAGCCAAAGAAGGTGCCAATGTAGGACTTGCAGATCTTAAAAAAGAACAATTAGAAAATGTCGCCCAAGAAATCGAACAACTGGGACGTAAAGCCGCAATTTGTGTCACCGACATCAGTGATCGAAATGCTGTTTTTGCTGCCGTTGCACATACTGAAAAAACACTTGGTGGTTTTGATGTAATGATTAATAACGCTGGAATTGCTGCTGTTAAACCATTGGCAGATGTCACGCCTGAAGATATCGATCGCATCTTTAAAATTAATGTGAATGGTGTTTTATGGGGAATTCAAGCGGCTTCTGAAAAATTTAAAGAGCGCAAGCAAAAAGGAAAAATTATTAATGCTTCCTCTATTGCTGGGCATGATGGAATGGCGATCCTTGGAATTTATTCAGCAACTAAATTTGCAGTTCGTGCAATAACACAAACAGCAGCAAAAGAATATGCTTCGGCCGGTATAACTGTCAACTCCTATTGTCCTGGAATTGTTGGAACAGATATGTGGGTCGAAATCGATAATCGTTTCTCTGAAATTACAGGTGCACCAAAAGGTGAAACTTATCAAAAAATGATTGATTCAATCGCCCTTGGGCGTGCGCAAACACCTGATGATGTAGCTGCTTTGGTTTCATTTTTATGTAGCGATGATTCAGACTATATTACTGGTCAATCTATTATTACAGACGGTGGTATTGTTTACCGTTAATCAATTACAACTCAGCTAAGATACAACATAAATCCTGGTGATAATCGATTTCAGTAGGCTGGTTTACAGAATAAATCTTGTTCAGTTTACTAGCCAACTTTTTATGCTACAAACAAAACGAATTGCTACAAAATATAAAGATTTCCACTAACCCTTACATTTTTAATTTATTGAAGTTCTAATGCAAAAAAAAACAATTTTATTTTATGGGGACAGTAATACCCACGGCACAAAACCCATGTCTAGTTTTGACAAAAGTGAGCGTTTTACCTCAGGAGAACGCTGGATAGGTATATTACAAAATAACTTAAAGCAATATCATATCATTGAAGAAGGTCTACCAGGACGCACAACCGTTCATGATGATCCTATCGAAGGAAAACACAAGAATGGGTTAACATATTTACGCCCTTGTTTAGAAAGCCATACGCCCATTGATATTTTTGTTCTAATGCTGGGAACGAATGATCTTAAAACACGGTTTTCCGTCACTGCCGCTGATATTTCTTATTCTATTAACCAATTAATTTCAGAGATTAAAACGTACCATCTGAAATCAAATCGAAATTGCCCTAAAATTATTTTACTTTGCCCTCCACCCATCAAAGAAAATAGAAGTGATTTAAGCAATATTTTTGCAGGTGGTGAAGAAAAGTCAAAATCACTGCACCATTTTTATCAAAAAATCGCTCAAAAACATGATCTAACCTACCTTGATATCGGTTCGGTCGTCACGGTCAGCGAAATTGATGGCATTCACTATGATTTGGATGAACAGGTCAAATTAGCACATTCTATTCAAAAATTGATCGAGAATTTATAATTAAATCCCGCCATAGATACACCATACTCTCCGCTTATTTTAATTAAACAATACATCACCAAGGAGAGCAAGAATGATGATTAAATCAATGGTTAAAGTCGGTTGTTTTTCAACTTTATTACTGTTTTCTATTCCTGCACTTGCAGTGGATCATTATGATTTTAAAACCTGCAAAGAAAAAGCTGCAGATATTCAAGAAAAAATATCTTATGCCAAGCAATCCAGTAATCAGAACAAAATAGACAAGTTTGAACATAAGCTAAATAGAATAAATAACAAATGTACGAACTCCTATCTTCAAGAAAAATACCAAGAAGACGTTGATGATGAACAAGAAGATGTCTTTGAAGCTATTAATGAATTGAAACAAGCTCAACAAAGTGGTGACACTCAGAAAATTGCTAAAAAACAAGCAAAATTGGAAAAGAAGCAAGCTGAGTTTAAAGCTGCACAAGCAGCTTTAGAGGCTTTTAAGAATAAAGTGAAAGCCAACCAATAATCATTCTCTTTTTAATTTTTGATCATGGTGGAAACTAACAAGCGAATTCTATTTTCAACATCTTGAGATGTTCCACCTAATCTGTGATCTAATCCCAATACAACAATTCCATGCACCGCTTCATACATGGTTCTGGCCAACATAATATTTTTCTCTTGATCCGTCATATCTTTGGAAAATAACGTAGTGATTTTTAAAATCAATTGACTACGCACTTGTAAATATTCAGAGGGTAATTCACTTTGAGAAAAGCGTAATACAAAAAGCGCTTCCCATTGATTAAAATAATCCTTTGCATAAGTAAAATAAGCCAATGCTAAAGCAGTTAATCGATCAACAACTTGCTCTTCTTTTTCAGCTTGAGCTTTTTCAAACATATATTGACCCATTTCAGTTAATGTGCGCGTATTGACCGCAAGAATAACATCATCTAGCCCTGTAAATAAATATCCCAATGACCCCAATGCGCAACCCGCCCTTTTCGTAACGGCGCGTACTGTACACTTACGCAAACCCTCGGTAACAATAATTGTATAGGCAATATCAATAATCTTTTTGCGCAACTCGTCTGGATCTTTACCTTTACGGCCCATTTGCTTTCCTCCTTTTCATTTATATCTTTATGCACTCTAACATTAAAAATTAAAAGATATAAATATTTTTGAACCATGTTCAAATAATTCTTGTGTTTTATCTCGAATCGTGTTTAATGAACAATGTTCAATATATAAATAAGGATTCGAAATTGTCAAAACAATCAAATACAACAACCAGCAGCTGGGTATTATTCACATGGGTCAGTTTCATCATCTCCATCGTCGCCATGGCTTTCGCAGTAATTTACATGCCTATGGATAATTGGCTCAGAGCTTACCTTGGCCTTGCTAGTTTATTTTTGGTTCAATCCTCTATTTCTTTATCAAAAACTCTACGTGACCAAGCCGAATATCAATCAGAACCAACTGAATAAATAGAAATAAGGCAACCAATCATGCCAAAAACATCCAATACCTCTCAACGTTCTTTATGGTTTTTATGTTTGGCACAATCTTGTGGTGTGTTGAACGAAAACATGATTAAAAATGCAATGCTCGTTATGGCTTTATTCGTTATGAACTACCAAAACACAGGGATTGCAGCGATTGCTGGTGGATTGTTTATTCTGCCCTATGCTTGTTTTTCAGCTACCGCTGGACAGATTGCAGATAAATTTTCAAAACAACGCGTTATGATTGCTGTAAAAATTATCCAAATCATTTTAGTCCCTGTATCATTCATAGGATTTATAAATCAGCATGTTCCAATATTACTTGGTTGCTTGTTTTTACTTGGAACGGCAGAGGCATTCTATTGTCCATTAAAATATAGTATTATCCCTGAGATTGTTGTGAAAAAGAAAATCCTTTTTGGTAACAGCCTCATTGAAACCTCTACGTTTATTGCTGTATTGATTGGCATGTTACTTGGTGGCTCCCTTATTCTTTTTCCTGGAGGACTATATTGGGTTTGTGGGACTGCCTTTATTCTCTCAATTCTAAGTTTAATTTCTGTCTTTAAAATTAAAAAAATTGAACCTGCTGATAAAGACATAAAACTAAACCTCAATATCATCCAAGAAACCTACAGAACCATTGTACTTTCTCACAAAAATCGTAGTATCTGGTTATGTATTCTAGGTATCTCTTGGTTTTGGACAATTGGCTCTGTTGTGGGTGCGGGTATCTTCGATATATCCTCTCAAATTATCCTACATAATGGTCATTATCTAACCAATTTATTCATTGCTTGCTTTTCTTTGGGGGTTGCGGGTGGATCTATTTTATGTTCTCGATTACTAAAAGGAACGATATCTGCTCGCTTTATTCCAATCGCAGCACTTGGGATTTCATTCTTTTGTTTAGATTTTGGATTTGCACTTTTTTCAATCCATAGAATGGATTCTTTATCTAGCTTGGTTACCTCTTTTACAGGATATCGCCTTCTTATTGATTTAACCTTAATGGCAATTTGTTGTGGGATTTTTTCCGTTCCGCTTTATGCAATTATTCAAGAAAAATCTCCAAAAAACAGCAAAGCTAGAATTATTGCAGGCAACAATATTGTCAATGCGATCATGATGGTCACTGGTTCTTTTATCTGGGCCAGAGCCAGTGCTTATGGTTTTTCCTCTGCATCTCTCTTTATCTCTCTTTCCATCATTAACTTATTTGTAACGGTTTATATTATGCGTTTTTTTACTTCAAAAATTCTTCAATTAATCTTTAAATTATATTTTCAAATCTTTCATAAAGTTACTATTGAAGGAATGGAAAACTTTGCAAAAGCTGGCGATAAAGTCGTGATTATATCCAATCATACCTCTTTTGCAGATGCCAGCTTATTATCTTGTTACCTCCCAGAACAGCCAGCTTTTGCAATCTATACCAAAACAGCACAAAAATGGTGGGCTCGTCCATTTCTTGCGTTCGTCAAAACATTCCAAATAGACATACAATCCCCTTATGCCATCAAAGATATGGTTCATGCCGTGCGTGATAAAAAACAAAAATTAGTTATTTTTCCAGAAGGACGCCTGACAAAAACAGGAAATTTGATGAAAATTTACGAAGGTGCTGGCATTGTTGCTTATAACGCCAATGCAAAGATATTGCCAATTTACATAAATGGATTACAATTTGGATATTTTGGACGTATGAAAGGAAAATTACCATTATCTTTATTTCCCCGAATATCGATTACTATTAAACCCCCGATTAACATCAATGACTATCTTGACCCAACAATGTCTCATCAAGAAAATAGACATCAAATTGCAAAAACAATAGAACGAATTATGATCAACACTTCCTTTGCTGCGAAAAGCACTGAAAAAACCATTTTTCAAGCATTAATCGATGCAAAAGATATCTATGGCAAAAAAACGGAAATTATTGAGGATATTAAAAGAGAGCCTTTTACTTACGAACGTATATGTCTAGGTGCCGTTTTATTTGGCAGAAAAATTGAGAAACAAACAGAGGAAGGCGAGTGCGTTGGTTTATTATTACCTACATCTTGTGGGGCGATTATTTCCTTCATGGCGGTCTCTGCGATTGCGCGTGTTCCACACCCAATCAATGTATCCACAGGGACTGAAAATATTTTAAATATTTGTCAAACAACAAAGATTAAAACGATTATTTCAAGTCATCTTTTTATCGAAAAAGCCAACCTAGGTGATTTAGAGGCCAAACTTAAACACGATATCCAAATTCTTTATCTAGAAGATATTATCCAAAGCTTTACATTAACTGACAAGGTCAAAGCACAAGTAGATTTGCTTCGTCCAGAGCGTCTTCCTGGTATGAATGTTTCTCACCAATCTCCTGCAGTCATTTTATCCACATCTGGATCAGAAGGACACCCAAAAGCAGTTGTTTTAAGCCATCATAATATCCTAACCAACTGTCAACAAGTTGCCTCTGTTATTGACTTCAGCTGCGCAGATCATGTTTTTAATGCAATGCCTATTTTCCATTCTCTTGGATTGACTGGTGCAACATTACTCCCTTTATTTTTTGGCGTCAGAACTTTTCATTATCCTAATCCTTTACATTATAAAACGATCCCATCCGTAATTTATGATACAGATGCAACGATTTGTTTTGGGACAGATACTTTTTTGAATGGTTGGGCCAAATATGCACATCCTTACGATTTTTATGCCATGCGATATATCATTACTGGTGGAGAAAAAGTTAAAGACGAAACACATCAATTATATGCTGACAAATTTGGTGTTCGTATTTTTGAAGGATATGGTGCTACGGAAAGTTCGCCTGTTATTGCATTAAATACCCCTATAAACCATCGTAAAGGAACGGTTGGTCAATTTTTACCAGGCATCGCCCATCAACTTGTTCCTGTCTCAGGGATTCATACAGGTGGAAAATTGTTAGTCAAAGGTCAAAATATTATGATAGGCTATATGACACATACTAATCCTGGTGTCATTCAACCTATGCAAGATGAATGGTATGACACTGGGGATATTGTAGATATTGATACAGATGGATTTGTGACAATTACTGGTCGGGTGAAACGCTTTGCAAAAATTGGTGGAGAAATGATTTCTATGACGACGGTAGAACTTATTGCCAGTAAAATATGGCCAGAAGCCACAAATGCTGTGATCAATTTAACAGACGATAAAAAAGGCGAACAATTATTGTTAATTACAACACAACAAGATGCTGCCCTTGATCTGTTATTATCCTATAGTAAAGAACATGATATTGCAAAAATCATGATTCCTAAAAATTTGAAAATTGTCAAAGAAATCCCTCTATTTGCAACAGGCAAAATTAATTACCCAGAATTACAAAAGCGATTACAATTATAAAAAAATGGAGCATTTTATACAATGAGTAAGAAAAAAATTGTTGTTTTAGGAGGCGGAATTGCCGGAATTGAATTCCTGGTCAGAATCAATAAAAAAATTGATCATTCCCGATATGAATTATGTTTAATTGACAAAAATGAATTTCATACATGGAAACCTATGTTACATACGTTTGCTGCAGGCAGCGCCTCTTTGCAAGAGCAAGGAATGTCGTTTCTGATCCAAGCCAAACGACATAATTTTACCTTTCAACCTGGTGAAGTATCATCAATCGATACAGAGGCAAAAGAAATTACTCTGGCACCATATATTGATCAATATGATGATGAAATTTTACCACAACGATGCGTCTCTTACGATTATCTTGTTATTGCATTAGGCAGTAAAGCCAATGATTTTAATACCAAAGGTGTTAACGAACACGCTTATACGATTGATGACGTTGGTTATGCGCTTGAATTCCATCATGATTTAAAAAAGTACATTATGCAATCGACCATTTTGCATACAAAACATCATGTCATCATTGTTGGGGCTGGGGCAACGGGGATTGAGCTTGCTGGTGAAATTGCTGAAATGCTACAACAAGCTTCACAATATACAGACCACGACTTTAATAAGCATATTGATTTAACGGTTATCCAATCTGGAGACAGAGTTTTACCAGGGTTCCAAAAAAATATCAGTAAATCTGTTCAAAAAACAATGGATAATATTGGGGTAAAAACGTTACTTTCAACGCGTGTAACAGAAGTCACAAAAGATCATGTTGTTTTGGATTCTGGGGACACCTTACCCGCAGATCAAGTTGTCTGGACAACAGGAATCAAAGCAATAGACGTGGAAGGTGATATTGCAAATACAGAGCGCTCCAAAAACGCACAATTCGTGACAGATGAACAATTTCGCTTATTAAATCACGACGATATTTTTGTAATTGGTGATTGTTCTTCCAGACAAAAGAATCCATTGGCTCCGACAGCACAAGTGGCACGCCAACAAGCTATTTACTTAAGTGCTAATTTTGTAAAATTAATTAACAAAGATTCTAATATTCCAGCATTTGTTTATAAAGATTATGGATCTTTAATCAGCGTTGGTCGTTATGGATCTTTTGGAACTTTTGGACACAGCACCCATGTTAAAGGGATGCTGGCCTATTTAGCGCATACATTTTTATACCGCAGTCATCAAATTAATATATTAGGCCCTTTCAAAGGAATAAGTGCAATCTTTGCAGATATTCTTCGTTCGATATCAAGATAAATACGAATAGATATAGAGTGGTTGATAAAAACTGCTCTATATTTCATTCTGGGAATGTTTTATAAATTTCTTAAAATACGCATTTATAATAATTTTTATTAGATATAATTTATTCTAAAATAATATTAGTAAAAAAAACGTTATTTTTAATCTAAGAAAATTCAAGATACTCTTCTGTAAAGCATGCACTATTTTAAATAACGTATATGTTGTTTTAATGGGGCTGCTGATATTAAAAATCAAAGTGAAGAGTTGTTTAATGCCTCAAAATATTTCTCCTATTGAACTCGAAAAGCGATGTGCAATAATCGAAGCATGCCTTGAAATGAACCGTCTTGGAATTAATCAGGGTACTTCTGGAAATATCAGTGTCCGTCACGAAGATTACTTATTAATTACCCCCACCAGTGTTCCCTATAAGCAGTTAAAGCCTGAAAGCATTGTCCGTATGGAAATGGATGGTTCTGTCAAAGGAACTTTGAAACCATCCAGCGAATGGCGTTTTCACTTAGATATTCTAAACGCACGTCCCGAGGTTAATGCAGTTGTTCATGCTCATCCAACTTATTCAACTATTATCTCAATTATGGGACTGGATATTCCAGCCATTCATTATATGATCGCCGTTGCGGGAGGGGATAATATTCGCTGTGCACCTTATGAAACTTTTGGTACAGAAGCCTTGTCTCATCAGGCGTTAAAAGCTTTAGAAGGGCGCAAGGCCTGTTTATTAGAACATCATGGCATCATCGCTGTCGGAGCCAATTTATCCAAAGCTTTGTGGTTGGCGGTAGAAGTAGAAACGCTTGCAAAGCAATTTCATGGGGTTCTGCAATTAGGCAAGCCCAGAGTTTTATCGCACGATCAAATCGATGCTATTGTTGAAAAAATCAGCAATTATGGTCATGCGGATTAGTCAAATAGTAATATAATGAAAGGAATATCACGATGCCACGCTTTGATGTAAGCTCTATTGGACTATGTGATGTTGATATATTGGGGCGACCTATTAAAGCAATCCCCCCCGAAGGTAAGTTGGAACTTATCGATCAAATTCGCATGACAGTTGCTGGCACTGCTGGCGCAACAGCAATGGATTGTGGAATTCTAGGCGTGTCTGTACAAGGTGTGTTTACGGTTGGTAAAGATGATATGGGGGATTATATTTGCTCTAAATTAACAGGATTTGGGGTCGATTGCTCTTTAATAAAACGTACCGATAAAGCGCAAACCTCTGCTTCCATTTTACCTATTCCTGAGAGTGGTGGCAGACCTGCTTTACACGTAATGGGGGCATCCGCTATTTTTAATATTGATGAATCTGAATATGACAAAGTTTTGGATGCTCGCATTATTCATGTTGGGGGCACAGGTCTATTAAAGTCATTTGATGGGCAACCAACAGTCAATCTATTAAAAAAAGCCAAGGAACTAGGGCGCACGACGACTTATGATCTTATTGGAGCCAGCGCAAAAACATTTGCATTGGTCGAACCTTGCTTGCCTTATATTGACTATTTTATTCCCAGCATTGAAGAAGCTGGCGAAATGTCTCATCTAACTGATCCAAAAAAAATCGCCCAGTTTTATAAAAAACTTGGTGCCAAAAATATCGTATTAACCATGGGCGGGGACGGTGTTTATGTATCCCCACATTCAGGAGAGGACTTTACGCTTCCTGCTTACGATATCCAAGTGGTTGATACGACAGGATGTGGGGATAGCTTTAGTGCAGGCATGATTGTAGGATTGATTAAAGGATGGGATTTACCTCAATCTGCTCGTTTTGCTTCTGCGGTTGCCGCAAAGGTTGCGATGGGACTTGGATCGGATGGAAAATTAGTATCTTTTGATGATACAATACATGCAATGAATACATTACCCACCAAATAAATATAGATTAAGTATATAAATTCAGTATTATAAAGGAAGAGTATATTATACAAAATATATTCTTCTTTTTTGTTACCTCATCCATCCTAGGTATTGTTGAACATGCTGATAAATTACTTTAATCTTACCAAAAATTATTGTGGGATTACTGCCTTAATAGGAGTGCTGTTTCTTTTACAAACGCAAACGGCCTATGGACAATCAAGCCCAACTGAAACAATCGAGCAAGTTTATTCCTTTTACCAACCTCAACAAGATAACAAATCAAATGATATTGGGCTGGATCGAACAGATTCAAAAAGTGAACAATTCTTTTCACCTGATTTTTTCAAAGTCATCAAAGAAGATGATAAATTGACCTCTGAACAAGGCGATGGCAGCATTATGGATTATGATTTTATCTGTAACTGCCAAGATCCAATGGATGGTCTAATTGTTAGAAATATCGGAATTCTTCAGGAAACTGAACATACCGCAAGAGTAAAAGTTTCATTTGATTTTGTTATAAACGGTAGTGACACTTTTCAAAAAGATGATGTCTTTACAACCGATCGCCCTGGTCAACAACATACTTATTTTAATTTAATTAACTTAGACAATCACTGGTTCATTGATGATGTTACTGATGAAAAAAATGTTGGTATTAAAAAAACATGGAAAGAGGAACTTCACAAATACTATCATAGTTCTATTCAATAATATTAAAATGGCATATTACCACTAATATAACAACAAGCAGAAACCTTAAAAATTATTTTCTTTCGTGAAGTCTCGTTACACTAATAGGTATAGAATCTTCAGTCTATTACATCCATGCAATACCAAAAAAACAGCCCGTAAAAAAACAGGCTCATAGACACTTAACTGCTTTAAACAAAAACCATCAAGCCTCTGTATTTCCAAATGATTTATATTCACAAATGTTATTTCAAAAAGAAGTATGTTTTATATTATATCATTGCAAATAGTATCAATTTAATGAATAAGTGATCATTATATATTTAAAAATAAATAAAGGTGAATTTTATGCCGTTTTTACGATTTATTTGCTTATTCCCTCTTAAAATTCTCCTTATTTTACAAAGGCTTATTTTATTTATCTTAAGACCGATTATTGGTCAAATTCACTTTACATGGTCACCTCCAAAATGGGCAGTTTCTTGTTGGCAATTCATATGTCAAAGAAAGAAAAAAATTTCATATGGCGTACCCATATGTCTCGCACTGTTTGGGTGTTTTACTTATGGAGTATATTGGTATAAAAATCGTCCAATTCCTCCTATCCCCAATCTGGTTAAGATTTATGCGGTGGCTCCATCTCTGACAGATTATAAAAAGTCACCACCGACCATTTATCCTTTAAGAGTTAATTTTTCAGGTTCTGCGGCTCCTTTGGACAAAGTTGGTAAAAATTTCCCAAACCTCTTTCCAATTTCTCCTGAAATAAAAGGGGTATGGCATTGGGTTAATGACCATTCTTTAACCTTTCAACCCCAAACGGATTGGAGCGCTGGACAAACCTATCAAATTGATTTTACCAAACCTCAAGAATTTAATCCAAATGTTATTGTCCGAAATGCCAGAGATATCAATAATAAAATTCCCACTGTTCCCTTTACAACCGTAGCATTTGACGCAACAGTTCAATCCAAAGCGTTTCAACAAGACGATCAAAATCCAATGATTAAAAAGGGTGTTTTCACCATCCATTTTAATATGCTTGTCGATCCGATCAGCTTTGAAAAAAACATTCATTTATCATTAAATTCATATGTTAAAATCGAAAGCTCATCTCTGTTTGGTGGTAATAAAAACAAAACTAGAAAAATCAGCAAGAATATTCCTTTTACTGTTGTTTATGATAAGCAAACCTTAACAGCGACCATCTCTTCTGAAACTCTTCCTATCCCAAATGACGACAGCCAGTTGGAATTAACAATTGATCCAGGAACAACATCACAATTGGGACATGGTACCCTTACGAGCAAAATCGTTACGTCGGTTAATGTTCCCAGTAAATATACTCTGCGTGTAGATGGTTTAAGCTCACATATTGTCACCGATGAAAAAAATAATTCGGATCAAATTTTAGAGGTAGAATTCAACTCTCCAGTCAATGATGAACAAGTTGCTCGAAATATCTCCGCGTGGATCTTACCGCCGTTAAAAGATGAAGATTCTGCGTGGAATCCAAAAACATTGACGCCTCAGACTATCAGCCATTTCACACCCCTTTCATTATCATTGATTCCTGCTGAAAATAGTGCCCAAGCTGTACAAAGTTTTAAATTTAAGACCGATCCTAATCAACAAATTTTGGTGAAAATCAATACAGGCATACAATCTACGGGGGGATATGTTCTCAGCACCCCATCAACGATGATCCTGAGTGCACCAGACTATCCAAGACGATTGAACTTTATGTCTGATGGGGCTTTGTTATCCCTGCATGGCAGCAATAAAGTTTCTATTGTTTCCCAAAATCTGACGGGCGTGCGGATGGTTATCGGACAACTTCGTCCAAATCAACTTCAACATTTGGTCAGTTTCCGCAATAATGAGGACAATTATAACCAAGTAAACTTTACCTATCCCTTTACAGAAGATCACATTATTAATCGTTATGAGCAAAAAGTCAGCTTTGGCAGCAAACCCTCTCATGACATTCGTTATGATGGCTTTGATCTTTCTTCTTATCTTCACAAAGGACTACATGGTGTCTTTATTCTGCATTTATCTGAATATGATAAACAAGCAGAATTAAAAGCAAAACGAGAAACTCTTAAACGAAACCGGCTTAATAACGAAAAAACATTTGCGCTGGGGTCTACGCCTACCGCTAACTCTGATGCAAATAATAACGATGACAGACCTGATGAAGATGAAGACCGTTCCTCTGTGAATGATAGTCGCCTGATTGTCATTACTGATTTAGGAATGATCGTCAAAAAATCTCTTGATGGTAGTCAAGACGTCTTTATCCAATCAATCAGTGATGGAAACCCTGTTGCGAATGCTGATGTTTCCGTAATGGGATTAAATGGAGAAAAACTAATCACAAAAACCACTGATGATTCTGGTATTGTGCATTTTCCTAATTTACAAGGCTATTCAAAAGATAAACGACCTATTCTTTACGTTGTCACCAAAGAAGATGATCTATCTTTTTTACCAATTGATGCGTCTAATAGACAACTTGACTTCTCTCGGTTCAATATCGGTGGGGATATTAACACTATTCACAAAAAAGAGATTTCTGCCTATTTATTTTCTGATCGCGGGATTTACCGAACAGGTGAAGATTTTCATATTGGTATGATCATCAAAGCTGCTGACTGGAATAATTCGATAACGGGCTTACCATTAAAAATCGTTATTACAGATCCCACAGGAAAGAGCTATGAACGACCTGTAAGGGTTGACGCAGATGGGTTTAATGAGTTTACCGAAACCATTGGCGATAATGATCCCAATGGAACGTGGCAAATCAGCCTGCAAACCATAGACCCAAAAGATAAAGACTGGTCTCAAGAAATTGGATCAACAACCATCAAAGTTAAAGATTTCCTGCCTGAACAAACGCGTGTTTCAGCTCAATTTTCAGAAAATAATTCCAAAGGATGGGTAAAACCTGAACAATTAAAAGCAATCATCGACGCACAAAATCTGTTTGGCACCCCTGCCAGCAACAGACGTGTAGAAGCCAGCATTAAAGTTTCGCCTTTTATTCCTCAATTCGAACAATGGAAAGACTATCAATTTAGCGTTGCTGATCATTTGCAAGAGAGTTTCGAAGATACCCTACAAGAAGGAACCACGAACGATCAAGGCAAAGCTGTGTTTGATCTTAATCTGAAAAAATATGCCAATGGCAGCTATTCTTTGTCATTCCTAGGGCAAGTCTATGAACCAGATTCAGGGCGCAGCGTTGCGGCAACGGCTAAAACCATAGTTTCACCGAATGACTATATGGTTGGATATCACTCTACGGACGATATCAACAATATCAAGATCAATAGCGCTGTTAAACCCGTTCATTTGATTGCCATTAATCAACAAGCAGACTTAATTCCATTATCTGATTTGAAACTTAGGCTTATTGAAAAACGCTATGTATCTGTTTTGGTCAAACAATCCTCTGGACTTTATAAATATGAATCTAAACTCAGAGAAAAGACTTTAAGTGAAACACCATTCACGATTGCTAAGAATGGCAGTGATTATCCCATCAATACCAAAATCTCTGGGGACTATAAGCTTGTTATTATCGACAAAGATAATCATGAACTCAATAGCATTAACTATTCTATTATTGGGGCTGGTAATCTATCTCGATCTTTGGAACGAAATGCCGAGCTTAATATTCATCTTGATAAAAAATCTTATAAGCCAGGCGAGCAAATTGAAGTTGCTATTCGCGCCCCTTATGCGGGCAGCGGATTAATCACAATTGAAAAAGATAAAGTCTATGCGCATACATGGTTCCATACGGATACCACCAGTTCTGTACAGCATATTACCGTGCCAGAAAATCTGGATGGCAATGGATATATCAATGTCCAATTTATTCGTGATCCTGCTTCTGATGAAATCTTTATGAGTCCACTCAGCTATGGCGTTATGCCTTTCTCTGTTGATCTTGAACAACATCAAAATCCATTGACCATCACAGCTCCTAAAATCACAAAGGATCGTAAGATAACGTTCAGCGTGACGTCAGAACGACCAACACGTGTGGTTTTGTGGGCGGTTGATAAAGGCATTTTACAAGTTTCAAAATATCAACTACCTAACCCCTTGGGTTATTTCTTCAGCAAGAAAATGCTTGATGTGCAAACCTTACAGATCCTAGACCAAATTCTTCCTGAATTTAGTCAATTACTAAAATCTGTTTCTGCTTCTGGTGGGGATGACGAATCTCCATTTGCACAACATGTTAACCCGTTTAAGCGCAAACAAGATAAACCTGTGGTGTTTTGGTCAGGCATTGTTGATATTGATGGCACCAGAGAATTCACCTATGATGCCCCAGACTATTTTAACGGCACGTTAAAAGTTATGGCATTATCTGTTTCCGATGAACAAATTGGTGTCACCAGCCAAGAAAGCATTGTCAGAGATGATTTTGTATTAAAACCCAATGCACCCACAACGTTAACCCCAGGCGATGAGAGTGAAGTCAGCGTTTTAGTTGCAAATAATTTAGAAAATCTTAATAATCAAAAAGTTCCTGTTACGGTTCGTTTGAAAACAACCCCTCAGTTTCAAGTTATTGGTGATAATAGCCAAACATTATCTTTGGGCGAAAAACAAACTGTAACGGTTAGATTCCGTATCAAAGCTTTGAACCAAAATCTTGGGTCAGGGGACTTACATTTCTCGCTTAACTATAATCAATCCTTAACCAATGCCACCGCCCATGTTTTATTACGACCTGCATCTACCTATCGCACTCAAGTCGATATGAACAGCGTCGGGGCAGGACAAACCAAACGCTTTACAGATTTGCGCCATGTCTATCCTCATAATGCGTTGCATTACGCTTCGTTTTCTAATCTGCCAATGGTCGTTATCCAAGGTTTAGGAACCTATCTGATTAATTATGAGCATAGTTGTTCTGAACAGTTAGTCAGCCGTGCTTTTGCATTGCTTACCATCCAGAATAATTCAGCTTTGAAAACTATTTTTGCTCAAACGGATCCAAAGCAAATCAGCGCATTGAACAGCTCGTTGGATCAAACGATTTCTGTATTGCAAGAACGGCAAAATAATGCAGGGGCTTTTGGTTTATGGAGGTCAACACCGAATGCTGATAATTTTGTAACCGCTTATGTTACATTCTTTTTACAAAACGCAGCAGATCAGGGCAAACAAGTTTCCAGCACTGCTTTAGACAAAGCATATGTCTATTTAAAAGATTATGCCATTAATGGGAATACCAGCACTTTATCAGAGATGCGTAATAAAGCGTTTGCCATTTATATATTAACCAAGCATGGCGTTATCATGACCAGCCCGATTGCTGGTCTGGTAAAAGATTTGAACAATCACTATAAAGATGAATGGAAACAAGATTCAACGGCTGCATGGTTAGCCTCTGCAATGAAGCTGATGAAGCAAGATGAAGCTGCACAACAAATGATGGCTGGCCCTTTAAAAAGGCTGCAACGTGATCCTAAACAATCCACTCTGGGTTGGGAGTTTGATGGGTATGACGGTGGCGATCTAGCACAGGATGCAACGACCCTTTATCTTTTGTCTCAACATTTCCAAGAAATCATACCAACGCTCTCTAAAAATACTTTTACCAATATTTTGAACACTATTGAACAAGGTTACTATAATACGTTGTCTTCTTCCTTAACGGTGATGGCGTTTGATACTTATTCAGCCAATATGAAAGATAATACTCAAAACCTTTTGATCCAAGCACTGCAGGACTCAACAGAACAGGGGCAAAAAGTACCTTCTGTCTTGAAAACCAGTCAACTCAAGAATGGGATACAAATTCTAAACTGGCAACAAGGACCGACAAATTCTTTATCTTTTGATAATAAAACAGGCAACAAAGCATGGTATAGCGTTATTCAAAGAGGTTTTGATCAAAACCCACCGAAAACAGCTATTCAGCATCAAATGGAAATTATTCGCGACTATACGGATCAAAAAAACAATCCTGTATCCAGCGTTAAGATTGGTCAGGAAATCTTGGTTCATCTTAAATTCCGTTCAACGGATAATAAAACACATGCAAATATCGCCATTACGGATTTGCTTCCTGGTGGGTTTGATCTGATGACAGAAAATGAACCTGCGGAAAGTAACGGCTTTTACCCTGACTTTGTCAATAAGCAAGAAGATAAAGTGCTAATTTACACATCGGTAACCAAAGATATTCAGGAATATGTCTATCGGATCAAAGCAACCAATGCTGGGAAATATATCATCCCGCCTGCTTATGGTGAAGGAATGTATAACCCAACCATTCAAGCAAGATCGCTTTCAGGTGGATATCTTTCTGTTACCTCGCCTAAATGATCCGTCTACTGATACATTCTGCCACTCATTATATAAAAAAGTGGCAAAATTGGATTTGTGCAGGCAGCTTAATAATCCTGGTGATTATTGGCTGTCGCCTATATCCCCATCCCCCTTTACAAGACATATTACCTGTATCTCAGATCGTGTATGACCAACAAGGCAAATTATTACGACTGACCCTAGCCAGAGATGATCGTTATCGATTATGGGTGCCGCTAGCCCAAATATCGCCCTCTTTAATCAATGCGGTTTTGCTGCATGAAGATCAATGGTTTTATCACCATTTTGGCACGAACCCCTATGGTATTGCCAGAGGTGCTGTCGTTACTTATCTTTTACATGGTCATCGGCAAGGTGGATCAACCATTACGATGCAGCTTGCACGGTTATTATATCACCTCAATACCAAAACTCCTTGGGGCAAAGCAAAACAGATTTACTATGCCACACAATTGGAACTCTTTTATTCAAAAGATGCAATTTTAGAAGCTTATTTAAACCTTGCGCCTTACGGTGGGAATGTAGAAGGGATCCAAACCGCAAGCCTGATATATTTTAATAAAAACGCATCTGAATTAACAATACCTGAAGCACTTTTATTAGCCATTATTCCTCAAGAGCCTAATTTAAAAATCAAATGCAAACAAAAAGATAATTGTTTTATTACCAACCAGCATTTATTGGATACAAGATCTCGCCTCTATGAAGCATGGAAAGAAACATATTCAATCGATCAAAATCTTTCTGCTTTAATGCAATTACCTTTACCAATTCGACCCACTACAAAATTGCCTTTTGAAGCCCCGCACTTTGTAGAACAAATTTTACATACTTATCCTACACAACATCGGATAAATTCAACATTAGATTTGAATCTACAACATGTTTTAGAGCAGCAAATTTCTAATTTTATCAACGCAAATCATCAATTTGTCATTCGCAATAGTGCTGCTTTATTAGTTGATACGAATGATATGAGCGTCAAAGCTTTGGTTGGATCAGCCAATTATTTCAATCCTGCCATTTCTGGTCAAATCAACGGCACCAATATCAGAAGGTCACCAGGATCATCATTAAAACCCTTTATTTATGGATTAGGGTTCGATCAAGGGTTTCTGCATCCTCAAACGATTTTGTACGATATCCCTATGAGTTTTTCAGGATATATGCCTGAAAATTTCGATGGACATTTTAAAGGGCCCTTAACGGCAACAATTGCGTTAAATTTAAGCCGAAACATTCCCGCTGTTTGGGTTAACGCACAACTAAAAAATCCTGATTTCTATCATTTTTTATCATCAGCCAATATTAGCCATCTTAAAAGCCAACAATATTATGGGTTATCCTTGGCACTGGGCGGGGAAGAAATTAGTATGCAACAAGAGGCAACTTTATATGCTTTGTTAAGCCACCGAGGAAAATTACGTCCTTTACGGTTTCTCTCTATTGATCCTATACAAGAAGGAAAGCCTTTATTAAGTGATGCAGCTCGCTTTATGGTTTTGGATATATTGTCCCAAAATAAACGTCCAGATGAAACCACTTCTGCGATTATGTCGCCTTTTCCAATTGCATGGAAAACAGGAACCTCATCAGGCTTTCGTGATGCTTGGACAGCAGGATTATTTAGCCATTATGTATTAATTGTTTGGGTTGGAAATTTTGATAATTCCAGCAACAGTAACGCAACAGGTATTAAAACAGCAGCCCCTTTATTTTTCAATATTATTGATGCATTACGACCTGTGACAACAACGCACGATTTGGCTGCTTGGAACCCACCAAAAGATTTAAAGAAAGTGCAAATCTGCCTTGCCAGTGGTGATTTGCCCAATCGTTGGTGTCCACAAACAGGATATACATGGTTTATCCCAAGCGTATCACCCATCAAAGTCAGCACGTTACACCAACCTGTTAAAATTGATACGCTTACAGGAAAAGTTGCATGCCCCCCTTATGAAGGGAAACAAATCCATACAGAAATCTATGAATTTTGGCCCTCTGAAATTCAATTGCTTTTTAACAAAGCTGGATTATCTTATCGACATCCTCCTTCTGATCCAACATGCAAGAAAGAATTTAAAAATACTCGTCCTCCCCATATCAAGTCTCCTCATGCATATCAAACCTATATATTGCGTTCAAAATCAGAGGAAAATACTCAGAATTCAATCCTATTAACCGCCAATGCCGATGGAAATGCTTCACGTTTATATTGGTTTGCAAATAATGTATTTATCGGACAAACAACACCCAATATGCCGATCTTTTGGCAACCAGAATTGGTTGGTAAGTATCATCTATCCGTTACTGACGATCAGGGGCAAAGTGAGAGTATAAATATTACAGTAGATTCGATTCAGTAGAATCTATATAATCTATTAAAAGATATAATCTTTAATATATAATATTTTGTAAGTTCAATAAATTTATTTCAAATATACTTATAAAATAAAAGCAATAATTATCATGCAAACAACTCTTCAGTATCCTCTAAAATCAGATGATCTTATTATTACTAAAATTTTCTTTATAAATTGTTTGCCTGATGAGGATGTTGGCGTATTTAATCGCTGTTATGAAGATATAAACGCAATTATTCTCAATAAAAAAATTTATAAAGACCGCTATGAACGTATTGATTGTGATTCAGCCGCAAAATTTTTAAATGCACTCGATAAAATTTTTGAAGAAGTTAATTTATATAGATTACATCAGGCTATAAGAGCTAACAATATAATGCAAACAGTTCTCCCTTTTATTCATATAGAAGCCCATGGATCAAAAGAAGCTATTCAAATGGCAAATGGTGAGATTGTTGCAGCAGAAATATTTTATGAAAAAATTCTAAAAATCAATATAGCTTCTGAAAATAATACTGTTTTACTAAGCAACACATGTTACGCAACGTCACATATATCCAATTTAAAAGAAATAATAAAAACAGAAGAAAAAGGCCTACCTATAGCTTGCTCAGTCTATGCGGCTTTTGGCCCAGAGGAAAAAATAAATAATCAAGATATAGAAAACAATCTTGTTAAACTGTATGAAAATATATTTTTGCGAAATATTTTGGAAAATATTAATCAAAGATGTAATAAGTAAATGGTATCCTTATAAAAAATATAAAGAAGAACATTTAACTAGTTTTATTAAAAATACTCGTGTTTTAGAAATATTATCTCTGACAGAAACAAGAAAAAAATTAAAAGAACTTTATCCTGGAGAATTACAAAAAATATTTGCAGACAGAGAAAAAGAATTCCTAATCGGAAAAAAAATCTACTTATACTCTACAAGATGTTATTAAGGATTTAGATGAAGAAAATAAAAAATAATTTTTCTTTTTAAATAAATAAACATTTATTTCAGTTTATTTGGTGGAGTCAAGGGGAATCGAACCCCTGGCCTTCTGAATGCCATCCAGACGCTCTCCCAACTGAGCTATGACCCCAATAAGATTAACATATAAACAGTTCGACTTAAAAAATCAACTATTAATCGTGATGCAATTTTAAAATCTTATCTGAAATTTAATCCAAATAAGATTTTAAACATTATCCATTATTCAGGCTGCATCGCAAAACCAACGCCAAACCTGTTCCAAGCATTAATGACTGCAATGACTACGCTTAATTCTGCTAATTCTTGGTCATTAAAGTGCGTAGAAACTTGCTGATAAATTTCATCTGATGCTTCTTTTTCTGATAATAAGGTTAATGTTTCCGTCCATAATAATGCAGCACGTTCACGATCGGTAAATAAACGGCTTTCTTTCCATACACTGATAGCCATTAATCGATGAATATCTTCACCTGCTTTTAAAGCATCTTTGGTATGCATATTTAAACAAAATGCACAATGATTTAGCTGTGACGCTCTTATCTTAACCAACTCTCTCAATAAAATAGGCAAAACAGATTCATGTGTTGCATTTTCAAGATCCATCATTGCTTTCATCATCTGAGGGGCTGCTTTGTAATAGTTAATTCTTTTAATATTCATCTTTTCATCCTTTGATTTTAAGATTCAGTCTGGCTTTTCATTTTAAATCATAAAATCGATTCTTGCATTTTTATTCAAAAGTATAACTTGTTTTTACCCTGTGGTACACTGAGGTACATGGGGATTGTACGACCCTATAATCATAAGGGTACCTAGTACTGGGGATTGTACTCTCTTTTTTAAATTCAGTGAGTTGTACACAGGGGTAGGGTGATAATATCTGGATAACTCTATTTTACCCAATAAAAACAATTGATTAAAAACTGTACACTCTGTGATAAAAATGGGGTACATTTTTTGAAAGCTGGGTACCACAGTACTAACAGGGAACAATAAACAAACACTATAAATTTTAAATTTTCTTTTTATTTTAAAGGGAATGTAAAAATGGAAAACTTTTGATACACTCTGAAAATAGAAAGAAATTAACAGAAAGTTTTTTTTAATGTTGTCAACAAACAAAAAATTATTAACAGTCTTAAATGGCCAATCTGTTTGGCCTCCACCGGTTTGGTTAATGCGACAAGCAGGAAGATATTTACCAGAATTTAGATTGTTACGACAACAAGCTGACTTTCTTACACGATGTTTAACCCCTGATATTGCCGTAGAAATTACATTACAACCTATTCGACGTTTTGCTTTTGATGCTGCTATTTTATTTTCAGATATTTTAATTTTACCTTGGGCTTTGGGACAAGATTTAAAATTCGTTGAAGGAAAAGGTCCTGTTTTACCTCCTATTCAATCCGAGCAAGATTTCCACAAGTTAAATGCTCAACATGCTATTGAAAAAACAGAACCTGTTTTAGAGGCTATTCGACGATTAAATAAAATTGTAAATAGTCCAGACACTATTGGAACAGCAGCAGCACAATCAGTAACGCTGATTGGATTCACAGGATCACCTTTTACAGTAGCATGTTATATGGTTGAAGGGGGAAGTTCTAAAGATTTTTCAACTGTATTTAAAATGATGTACGAAAATCCGTCTTTATTTGGAAAAATTATTGATTTGCTTACGCAAACAACCGCTGATTATTTATGTAGACAAATTGAAGCTGGTGCTGAAGCTGTTAAATTGTTTGATAGTTGGGGCGGATTACTTTCTGTAACTTTATTTGATCAGTATGTTGTACAACCCACGCGTCAAATTGTTAATATTGTTAAAAGTAAATATCCTCATATACCTATTATTGGCTTTCCAAGATTGGCAGGAACAAAACTACAATCTTATATTGATGGAACAGGTTTACAAACAATTGGTATTGATCAAACAGCAGATATTTCTGTATTAAATAAAACAATTGATCAGAAAATTGGTTTTCAAGGGAATATCGATCCTTTGTGTTTATTGCATAATCAAAATATTTTGAAACAAGAAATTCATAATTTATGTGTTGAATTAAAAAACAGACCTCATATCCTTAATCTTGGACATGGCGTTCTTCCAACTACACCTGTTGAGCATGTTTATGAATTGGTAAACACAGTTCGTAATTTGAAATAAAGGATTAAAAATGAGAGAAGATATCAAAAAAGCTATTTTACAAGCCCCGAAAGCTGTTCATAAGGATGGAAAGTTAAAGCTTGTTATTTTTGATTGTGATGGCGTTTTAGTTGAAAGTGAACATGTTGTTGGTGAAGTTCTAGGTAAAGAAGCCAGAAAATATGGTTGGAATATCACCGGTCCAGAAGCAAGAGAATTATTTAGTGGTGTTCAATTAGTCGATATAGAAAAAGAAATTGAAAAACATGTAACAACGCCTTTACCTCTACATTGGCGGCAACATGCACATAATCAAATTGTAGAAGCAATGTATAATGATATTCATCCTATGGATGGTGTTGAAACCATTCTACAAACTTTGAAAGATTTTGACATTCCATATCGAATTGGTTCTAATTCTTCACAAGAAGAGATGGTTATTAAATTCAAAACATCTAAATTAACACATTGGTTCGAAGATCACCGTACTCATTCTGGTTGTGATGTGGAACGCCCTAAACCTTTTCCCGATTTATATTTATACGCTGCAGAGCAAGAAAAAGTAAATCCAGAAGATTGTATTGTTGTTGAGGATTCTGATACAGGATTAAAGGCAGCTTACGATGCTGGAATGGTTTGTATTTTACTTAGAGATTTAAAGAAACCAGCCCCAGATTATCGTGGGTTAATTCGTGTTGAAACATTAAATGAAGCGTCTGAGTTCATTAAAGAAGTTGTTCAAAGTCAAAAGAAATAAAGGTTTATGATGTTTGCTGTAATTGTTCCTTATTATTTATGGTTAAAAGCGTTTCATATTATTGCAATGATTGCATGGATGGCTGGGCAATTTTATCTGCCCAGATTATTTGTTTATCATTGTCAAGCCAAAGTTGGTTCAGAAGAAAGCGAACGATTCAAAACGATGGAGCATAAGTTACAGCGTGTCATCATTAATCCAGCAATGATATTTACGCTTCTTTTTGGTATTCTATTAGTATGTATACCAGGAATAGTTGATTTTCATTCTATTTGGTGGCCTGTTAAATTTATTTCTGTATTGCTTTTACTGGGCTTTCACGGTGCTTGTTCACGTTGGCGTAAACAGTTTTTCAAAGATCAAAATAAACATTCTGAGAAATTTTATCGCTATATGAACGAGATCCCAACAATTTTAATGATTATTATCGTGATTATGGTTGTCGTTAAACCTTTTTAAGGGGCTACAGTGAATTATTCAGTAACTTACAAAGATGTTGAAGCTGCGGCTGTTCGATTAAAAGATAAAGCAATTAAAACGCCTGTTTTTACATCAAGAACTGCAAATGAATTAACAAAAGCGCAATTTTATTTCAAATGTGAAAATTATCAGCATGTTGGAGCTTTCAAATTTAGAGGAGCTTTTAATGCAATTGCCTGTTTAACAGCAGAACAACGTCGGGCAGGGGTAATTACCTATTCTTCTGGCAATCATGCTCAAGCCATTGCCTACGCCAGTAAACTACATAATAGTAGAGCATTGATTATCATGCCTAAAGATGCGCCAGAAATCAAAATGGCAGCGACCAAAGGATATGGTGCAGAGATTTATTTATATGATCGTTATACTGAAGATCGAGAAATCATTGCACAACAATTATCCAAAGAACATGGATTAACATTAATACCACCTTACGATCATCCTGATGTTATCGCAGGGCAAGGAACAGCAGCTAAAGAATTGATAGAAGAAGTGGGTGCTTTGGATTATTTGTTTGTGCCTTTGGGTGGTGGTGGATTATTATCTGGGTCTCTATTGGCCGCTAAATATTTATTACCTAATATCAAAGTTTTTGGTGTTGAGCCAGAAGCAGGAAATGATGGACAACAATCTTTACGTAAAGGCGAGATTATTCACATCACAGCGCCAAAAACCATTGCTGATGGTGCTGCAACAACTCATTTAGGACAACATACTTTTCCAATTATTCAGAACTTGGTTGATGATATTCTGACTGTTTCAGATCAAGAATTAGTGTCAATGATGCCATTTTTTGCTGAACGTATGAAAATGATTGTTGAACCTACTGGATGTTTAGCGGCTGCCGCAGCAATGAAGAACAACGTCCCAATTGAAGGTAAAAAAATTGGAGTTATCCTTAGCGGTGGGAACGTAGACTTAAAACAGTTTGCCAAGTGGGTTGGTTAGTCTAAGGTCTTAATAAAAAGAGTGTAAAATACTTTTTACACTCTTAAAATATTCTATTTTTTAGAACATTCCATCCATTCATAGGATATTTTGGAGTTTTGCATAAAGCTTTGTGGAAGTTGAATATTTTCTTTTGAACAAAACCCTTTTTCTTTTAAAATATTAGTTAATATTTCATCTTTTTTACAAGCATCTTGCTTATTTTGATCTTTGTTCTTCTTGTCATCTTTTTCTTTACAAATATCATTGAAATAGCTTTGTTGACGGAAAACAGGATATAAATCAAAAGGAATAATATTTGGAATAGACATTGTTGAATACACGTCTATTTTTGAAGAGAATGGTGGAGGCAATGGAATATAATGATCTTTTGCAAAATTTTCCATTGTATCCAGTGCTTTATTCATACCATTTAAAGAAATATTAACGGTTTTATCATTATTCAAATAAAGAATAATATTTTTATTTTCTTTTAAACTATTAATGACTGTTAAGCTGGGCATGGGGTCTAAGGTTGCACTATATGTATTGGTTTGATCTACTCTTTTTAATTCTGTTGTAAAATCACCGACATCGAATTCTATTGTGGCAGGAAAGTCTTTTTCTTTTGGATCCAAAGCAACATTAATAGAAATCGAATATCCATAAGGTTTGATTTCTACTGTAATTGGTGATGATTGGGCTACGGTGTTCAAAGATACGGAATTATAATATTCTGATAAAAGCCAAGAGTCATATTTATCTTGTTTAATAAAAAGAGGATCGTTCTCTTTTGCTTGGGCAAAAGAAATACAGGACATTGTTATTATTGAAGCTAAATATAACGCACATTTATTCATGAATAGTCTCCTTGATATCATTACTTCTTGTTTATCGTGGAAAAAATTAAAAAGACAAGAGATTTTATAACGAATGACTGAAATAATTATTTTATTTAAGGACTATGTTTAATGGTAAGACAATTTTTTTGATATCAAAATGTTTATAATTATGAATAGTGTAATAAATGAAAAAATTTCAATCAATTTTAATTGTTTCATCATTACTGTCGGGTGTATTGAATGCTAAGGCAAAATCTGATGAGGTATATTTTGAAAGAAAGCTACCTGCATCAGATCAAATAAAGATTCTTACTATTAATCCTGTTCGGATGGATACAAAAGATTTTTCTGATAAAGGTGAGGAAAAAGCATGTAAAAAATGGAAATTAACTAAAGCACAAATTATTCGCTTTTTTAGGTTAAATATTAATTATTCAATGAGCCCTTATCATCATTATTCTCAGACCCAGTGTGATATTACTGGAAAATTAATATATAATGGAGAAAAGTGGGATTTTTATATTAATGGTGGCGCAACAGCTACTTGGTATAGAGGTAAGGAACAAAAATATTTTGGTTGTGAAGACATACGTTGTGAGCGTTTGTTATGGGTCTATGAATTAATTATAAAAAAACCTCCAGTAAAGGAGGCTTTTTTTACTAATTTCTAACAGTTTTTACCATTTTAGGCTGATCGACTTTAATGAAATAGGTTAAAATCGCAGCAAAGACATATAGGCCTGCATATGTCCATAAAACACCAGAAATACCCCAAATTCCAATTACTGCACCAGCAATAATGGCAGCAACGCTTTGGCTAAGAGAAGCAGAGAGGTTATAAATCGATACAGCCGCCCCTTGGTGATTTGGTTCAAGCGCTGTAAAGACCGCGGTCATTGGAACAAAGGCAGCAACAGTAATTCCTAACATAACCGCGGGGATCATGGCGGCATAATAATTATGACCAAAATAAAGGGGGACGTAATAGAATGCTAGGCAGGAAAATACACCGCAAACACATCCAATCCAGCGTACTTGTCTTAACCAACCAATATGATCGCCCATAATTCCCCATAATACATTGGTAAAGATCGTAATAGTTAAGAATAGAGCCCAAATTTGTTGCCATTCTTCGTTTTTAAATCCTAGTCCAGCAAGATTATGTTTTGGGTCTCCTTCTAGGAACCAAGGCATAATGATTGCTACACCAAACAAAGGAATAGTATTAATGATACGGATTAAGGCAGACATAAAAATATATTTATTGGTAAATAAAATTGTTATGGCACGCGTAAGCTCATGAATTTTTTCAGAACTAGATAAATTGGCTTTTTCTTCAGAAATTTTAACTTTTCTAAGTGCAAATAAAGCAAGTAATCCACCAACTGCGACCCAAATTAATGCTAACCACAAAGTACCATGTTCGCCAATTTTGGAATTAGTATATCCAGGTAATAGTCCGCCAATAGTGCCTAAGCCCACAGAGTAAGCAGCCCAAAACCATCCCATTGCAGTAGAAATTTTATTTTGAGGCAGGTTATGAATTAACAAAATAATGAAGGAGTAGATAAAGAGAGGATACCCAAACCCACGTAGTCCGTAAAAAATAACCATTAATGGATAATTATGCATGCCTATTCCCAAAGTCATGAATAACACATGGAAAACAACCCAAATGGCAAAGCCTGCTAACATTGCTTTTTGTGGCGTGATGACTTCTGCAATTACCCCAGAGCTCCACGCAGCGATCGCAGCAACAAAGGCGTAAACAGTAAAGACAAAGGTTGCTTGTTCTTGGGAAAAGCCCATATTGGTAATATATTTGGATAAGAAAGCCATTTCAAAGCCATCGCCAGCCATGAAAATAGCGATAGCAATATAACCCCAAATTAAGGGTAAAGGCATAAAGCCGAATAAGAGTTTTTGAGAATTCATAAGATGCTCTTACAAGTTACAAATGTTGATAATATACGATCAAAAGACCCAAAAAAAAGGCAACACAAGCTTTAGTGTTGCCTTTCGAGCATTATGAAAGCTTACTTTTTAAAGTTGTTTTTCCAATTTCTGATTTCTTCAACTGTTTTACGCATCAAAGAAACAAATTCGGCTTTTCCAGCAAGGCTGCCAAATAATGCTTTGTCACTGGTAAATTGAGCAATTGGATCTGCGCCATCAAGCATTGCATGCATTGCTTTTGCATCCAAAATGCCATCTTGATATTCGTATGGGATGGTTCCTTTATGCCATTCTTCTAGGAACACATAGAATAAAGCAGGAAGTACCGCGGTTGCTTTTGGTTCAACACCACGTTCATAACATTCAACCAGGGTTGGGGTAATGAAGCCTGGAAGTTTGGATAATCCATCTGCTGCAACGCGTTGGTTAGTATCTTGAATATTAGGGTTGCTGAAGCGATCTAAAACAACATCTCTATAGTCTTCTAGATCCAATGGGCATGGGGTTAAACAAGGAATAACATCTTCAGTGACATAATTCCATGCCAGCTGCTTAATTTCAGGGGTTTGGGTGCCTTCGTGAATATAAGATAAGCCAACCAATGTACCTGCCCAAGCAATACAGCTGTGGCTGGCATTTAAAATACGAATTTTGGCTTCTTCATAAGGTTGAACATCTTTGACCATTTCTGCACCAACTTTTTCAAGAGCAGGGCGACCATCGATAAAATTGTCTTCAATAACCCATTGGATGAATGCTTCGCCCATCACTGGGGCTTTGTCATCAACGCCTGTTTCTTTTTTAACGCGCGGGGCTAAATCTGCAGCAGGACGAGGAACAATGCGATCCACCATATCATTAGGAGAAGTTGTGTTTTTCTTTACCCATTCCGCCAACTCTTGATCTTTACAAAGTTCGAGGAATTGAAGGAACCCGTGACGGAAACGATCCCCGTTATGACGTAAATTGTCACAGCTTAATAAGGTAACAGGATTACCATTTTGTTTAATACGTTCTTTTAAAATTGCACGTAATGCACCATAAATCGTGCAGATTTTTCCTTTTAATTCGTTTTGAATATCGGGGCTATTTGGATCTAAATTGTGGCTGGTATCAAGATAATACCCCCCTTCGGTTACTGTAAATCCGATAATCTTTGTTTCTGTTTTTGCCCCTTGTTCAATAAGATTGGTCATTTTTTCATCCCAATGCAGAACTTTGGCAATCGAAGTGATTTTTTCGTAACTACGAACACCTTGAGGGGTAACGGTTTCTAAAATATACTCATTATCTTGTTGAGCAAGAGCAGTTAACAGAGGCACAACGTCATCACGAATGCCACCAATGGCAATTTTCCATTGATCAGCAGTAACTTCTTTTAATAAACGGTGTAAATACCAAGCTTGATGAGCGCGATGAAATGATCCAGCACCAATGTGCATCCATATATTTGTCATGTTATAAACTCTTTAGTAAAATAAAAACCAATAGCTTACTATATGACATTTTCGTGATATCAAGTAACTTTTTTTATTTAATCACAATTTTGTGACTGATCGAAAAAATAACCTGATTACATTATAATCAGGTTATATAAAATACGGAATTGTAAGGCTAATCTTAAAAGACTATTTTTTATTGGTAAGATGTGTTTTCACTTTGCTTATAAAGTTGTCTTGTGGTGTTTTTTCGCACTCTTGAACTAAAACAGGAACAACTTGTGCAATTCCTTGTACATCTAATGTCGGATCAACAATTTTATCTTTTTTGGTTACACCTTCGGCAAAAGCAACTGCAGTTGGTCTAAAACTTTCATCGAGCATCAAGAAGTCTTTACACGTTAATTGCCCAACAGGCTTAACTTGTTTTATTTGTGATGGTTGTTGCTTGTCTGCTGCGTGAGCAGCTGCTATTGTGGAAATAGAGAAAGCGCATGTTGCTAAAAGCATTAATGATTTTTTCATGATATTATCCTAATTTAAAAAATTATGGTAATTAGAGAGCGGAATTTATTTATACCTTAGTCTGAATTAATAATGGTAATCATTTCTGAAAATAAAAGATGAATAAAAATAATTTTTACTTAATTTTATTAATTAATTATTAATAATAAGTTAATTTTTACTTTAAAAATAATGAGACTATTTTTGTTTTAGGGGTAAGATAAATTTAATTTCAACAATAATAATTTTGAAGCATTAAAAATGAAACTTGGAATTGCAATAACAACATATAATAGAGCTGAGCATTTATTAAAACAAATTGGTCTTATTCGTAAGTTTTGTTTAGGAAATTATGAATTGATCGTTTGTGATGATGGATCATCAGATAATACGATTGAGCTTTTGGAAAAAGAAGAAGTCTCGTATATCTCTTCTGAAAATAAAGGCGTTGCTTGGAATAAAAACAGAGGAATATATTATCTTGCAAATTATACATCTTGTGATGCCTTTTTATTGCTTGATGATGATATCTTGCCTTGTATGTATGGGTGGGATGTTGAATGGCGTCAAGGCGCATTGCTTCATGGTCATGTGAATTATATTTCTGATTTCGTAAATGCACCGATTGTATTTGGTCGATGTACAGCACATAATCCTGGATTATGTGGCCTAGTGCAAGGCGCTGCTTTAGCAATAAGTAGAGAGGCGTTGCAATTTGTAGGATATATGGATAATCGTTTTGGTCGTTATGGTCACGAACATACAGAATATACTAATCGATTTGTTAAAGCAGGGTTTGGGGGAATTATCCGTGAAGATCAAACGATGCTTTACGCTATTATGAATAGTGGATTAGAGATGAATTATCTTCCGTCTAGTGGGAGTTTGGAAGAGGCAAAAAAAAATGAGCATTTACTAAATGAATTGGGTAATGAGCCTTTATATCGTTTTCCTTGGTTTAATGAACAACAGCGACAAGAATTTTTATCTGAGTTCGAAGGAATAGGACAAAAAATCACTATTCCAGAATGGGAAATATTAAAAGATTTCGATAGAGATTTTTATTTGAACACATACTCAGACGTAAGAGCTTCTAACATGGATCCTGTGACTCATTATTTATTTCATGGTCGTCATGAAAATAGGAAACGTAAACCAGAGTAACAGTAAATTATAGTAGAGAATACATTCTACAATATAATTTAGCAGCAGTAAAAAGAGCCAAAAAATTGATTTGGTGATTGTATTGTAAGAGGTTAAATCATTATTTGTAGAATGGATGTAGTAATAAATATGCACTATTTTATGCTAGGGGAAATATCTCATAATAATATAGAAGTCAGATCTATTTTTTAGCATTTATAAAATGACTTTATATTTTTTTATAATATTCAAATAGCAAATATTAAATTAGGTATACAGATATGATGAAACTTCGATTTTGGATTTATCTAGGAGTAGGTTTATTTATGTTAACAGCATGTCAACATCCAGAAGAAAAAACAAAAGATCAAATAATAGGTATGCCTAATCCTGCTTCAGTATATTGTATAAAATTAAACGGAAAATTGAGGTCTGTTTCCACCCCACAAGGGGAGTATGCGATTTGTGCATTACCGAGTGGGGAACAAATCGAGGAATGGGCATTATTTCGTAGAGATCATGTGTCTCAATAAAAGTAATTGCTTGGATCGATTTTGATTGTCAAACATCATTTTAGTGCTGCTCGCCTATTTTATTTATAGTATTAAAATTAAGTACTGACGGTAAAACCGCACATCATTCCTGTGTCTTCATGTTCTAATAAATGGCAGTGTGCCATATAAGCTCTTTTTTGACTGGCTAAATGATCAAAACGAACTAAGACTTCGCTGATTTTTCCCTCGACATGCACAATATCCTTCCATCCAGCTCTATGAGGGGCAGGGGGCGCATTATTTTCTGATAAGATACGGAATTGTGTCCCATGAATATGAAATGGATGTACCATCATGTCGCCTTTGCCAGAAATAATCCATTTTTCGTATTGTCCTTGCTTTACATTAAATAGTGGACGATTCATGTCATAGGCTTTACCATTAATCATATTCCCATTGTGGAAATTAAAGGTATGATCAGAATGATGAGCCATATGATCCATTTTCATATCATGCCCATGATGCATACTCATGTTTGACATTGAGTGTTGAGGGTATTGATCTTGAAATGCTTGCATTCCCATTTGATCTAATTGAGGATTCATCGAAAGATGTAGCTTGCGTTGATAGAGATCAGAAAGTTTAGGCAGAGCGGGTACATCGACCAAATGATCTGGAAGTGATGCTTGATTTGTTTCTGATGATGGTCGAAGGGTTAAAACAGAGACGTTTTTATTAAACGGGGGCAGATTCATTCCCATTTGTGAAACGGGCTGTGTAATAATATCAAATGGTTTCCCATCAGAAGTATTGACCATGACTTCAAATCGTTCACCCATCCAAATGGGTAGCTCAGTTACCTTAATAGGCTCTTGTAAGAAACCACCATCACTGGCAATCACATAAAAAGGTCTGCCGTCACTAGTCGCAAGGTTCAGGGTGCGTGCATTACATCCATTCAGAAAACGTAATCTGACCCACCCTCGTGGAACAATTTGACAAGGATAGCTTGCACCATTAGTCAGCATATGATTACCAAACCATCCAAGCGCAGCACTCATAATGTCTAGTTTATATTCAAATTGCCCCAAAGCATTAAACTGTCGATCTTGTAAAATAACAGGAATATCGTCTTTTCCCCATTGCTTAGGGATGGGTAGATTTTTACTTTGCTCATCTTGAATAAGCACCAATCCAGCCAATCCCATCGTAACTTGTTTTCCTGTCTGTCCATGGGTATGAGGGTGAACCCAGCAAGTAGATGCAGGTTGTTGAAGCGTAAGTTCAACGGTTTGGCTTGTTTTAGGTGGGATCAGATCTTGTGGGCCACCATCAGACGCACCAGGGATAATTAATCCATGCCAATGTAACGTCGTAGGGTCGGGAAGTTGATTATGAATGGCTATTGAGGTTTTTTTACCAACATCTAACACCAGAGCAGGGCCAAAAAAGGCTTGATTCATTCCCCAAGTTTTGGTTTGTTTGCCATGAATAAAATGAGTATTTCCTTCTTGCAAAGTTAGATTGATATTTCCTTGAGTATCTGGATATAAAAGTGGTGGGATTGGTAATGCTGTTCTTTCCTGTGTTGCTAGAGCAGCTTGATAAGGGAATATCCCTGTTCCTGCCATACCAAAGAGAGATGTTAGTTTTAAAAAGTCACGACGTTGCATAGTTTAAATCTTTTTCGTAAGCATTTGGATTATGGTTCTCAAAGTTTATTTGCCAAATAATTCATTATATTTATGGCGAATATGAGATTGAATTGTTAATCACTTTTTCAGTTCCAAAAAGTCAACCACATACAGTAATCATTGAAATTGCTTTGTTAGTTGATCGTAATCTAAAATAGGTTTTTCTAAAGCTTTTACATAGAGTAATAGATCGTCATTTAATTCTTTTAAAGAGTCACCTCTGGGTGAAACAATATTATGACTGAAACCTTGTATGCTTCCATCTTCATTGTAATAGACCTCATAGATACCCAATCCATTAACAGAACTTTTCATAACACGATAATTCCAATGATTGTTTTTCATATTACTCTTTTGATTGGTTAAAAAATTAATGATGGATAATGACTTCTTCACTTTGGTTCGCGGGGATAAACCCTAGAATTTTTCCAAAAAAAGATAGCTCCATTTCCAATATTTTGGTTAATGTTGCTTCTTGTCTAAAACCATGTCCTTCTTCTGGAAAAGAATAATAGGCATAGGGAATGTGATTTTCTTTTAATGCTTGAATAATTGCTTCTGCTTGAGACGGTGGGACAACTTGATCTTTTAATCCTTGAAAGACGATCAAAGGAGATTGAATCTTGTGAATGTGGGTTAAAGGGGAGCGATCATGATAAATATGTTTTTCTTTGGGATACTCACCGATTAACCCATCTAAATAACGTGCTTCGAATTTATGTGTTTCCTCTGCTAAAGCCGTTAAATCTCCCACGCCATACAAGCACGATCCTGCTGCAAATAATGGGGATTGGATCAAAGCTGTGAGAACTGTAAATCCACCCGCACTGCTGCCCCGAATGACGATCCGTTTAGGGTCAACTTTACCTTGATGAATAAGATATTGGCACGCATCAATGCAATCTTGAACATCAAGAATACCCCATTGTTTTTGTAAGGCTTCACGATAGTTTTTTCCAAAACCCGTAGAGCCTCGATAATTTACATCAACAACAGCAAATCCTCGGCTTGTCCAAAATTGAATACGTGGGGAGAAACCATTGGTTGTTTGCCCTGTTGGCCCACCGTGAGCCAGAACTAATAAAGGGGGTAATTCGTCTTTATTCGGACAAAAGTTTTTGTTGGTCGGTGGATAAAAGAACGCATGTGCCTCTTGATGATCTTGCGTTGGGAAAGTCATCAATTGTCCGTGGGAAATATCTTCTGGGCTTAGCTGAACAGTGCTAGAAGACCGTAAAACATGGTGTTTCCCATTAGCATCTTGCATCATGATTTGAGCAGGATGATAGGATGAATGATTAATCCATGCAAAACTATTTTTTTCTTTTAAAGGCACAGGGCATGCTTCTGGATGGTTAAGATCAATTTTTGATGGTTGCCCATCGCGAATTAAAATTGTTTCTGCATTCCCATTTGTTATTGCCTGAGCAATAAATTCGTTTTGTTGAATTGGATACCAACTCTGTTGCCCAAACACCCATGCGGGCAATCCGATCTCGGCATCCATTGGGGCAATAGTACAAATTTTTGAATCATTGATGCTTACTTGATAGAGATTCCAATAACCACTGCGATCACTACAGACAACAAGGGTATGATCTGATGTCCACTCAGGCTGAATTAATGATTCTTGGGTTTCTGTTCCTGCGATGATCTTGGTATGATTTAAAGAAAGCGTTTGATTAATTTCTGCGATACATAAACGCGTTGCTTCCCAAGGCATATTGGGATGATCCCATTCAATCCATGCTAACTGATTTTGATCTGGGGATAAACGAGGGAAACTGTAAAAATCAGATCCTTTGACTAAAATGGTTAATTGTTGTGGGTTGGATAAGGATAAAGCAACAATATAATTTTCTACATTATTTTGCGTATGATGTTCAGCAACACAGATGACAAATTGACCCGTTATTCGAAAATCAGCAAAACGATAATTATTATCTTGGAAGATGAGAAGAGGTTCTTGTTCTTTATCGATAAACCAGACAGACCCTGTTTTTTTATCACTAAAGACAATTTGTTGGTGATGGACGTGATAGGCTCCACCTCCATATTCATGGACATGCGTTCCCACAGAAAAGGGGTGAGGTATCATATCTCTTATATTGGTTGTTGTTGGATTTTGTTTAACTAAAACGGTTCTGCCTTGCTCTTCTGGACGTCGTTCTAACCAATAAATATCATCATGGTCTGTTGTTAGTTCGGAAAAAATAACATTTTTTCCATTAACGATTTGGGGTGTAAAGGAAGATACCCAGCTGCCGCATAATTGTGGTGTTTTTAAATCCGTCATCAATATAACCTTTACAAATTATCTGTTACCATCGGAATTATACTATATCATAAAAACAATTTGTAAGCGTTTATCTGGGAGTTTTATAAGATGTCATCTTTTAGAGAGTTTAATCTGAAATTGACGTCAGGTAAAATGGTTCAGTTTAGACCTGTGTCTGGTCAAGGAAGCTGCTCAATTGGCATCAAAGGAATATCAAAAGGAAACTATGATATTTTATTAGAAGAAGATGTTCTGGTAAACTGGGATGCTTTTAATGATTTATTTACCCCAGCGGCAGAAGATCAGCCTGAAGAATATCCCTATGGTAATTTTCCAAGGTTTTTTTACTATGCTGGAAATGACATTGGCTTTGTAGAATGGTCAAAGAAAAGAAAGATAGAAGAGTTTAACTGGTGTCCATATGATGATGTTGTGATAGATCTTGCCAATGCACAGATTTCTAATTTATCGATAGATTCAGCAGGTAATAAAATAGAGTTGCGCAATGCGCATCAAATTCGTTCTTTATCTCTGTCTGGGAATATCGAGACGATTCATATTGTAAATCCTGAAGCAATCAAATCAATAGATATTAGCAGTGGGGCAAATATAATTTTTAATTGTGAATATTTATTGCCTTTTATCAATTTAAAGTCATTAAATTTAAATGGCAATGTAAGTAATCTTCATGCGTTAAAAGAATTAACACAGATTGAATCTCTTGGGTTACGTTATATGCCTGATCTCTCAGGAATGCCTTCTTTAACATCTTGGACTAAATTAAGAAGGTTCATCGCGTATGTTGTGGAAGAAAAGCAAGGGAAGCTTCTTAGGGCTGAGCTGAAACAATTAATTAAAGAAGAGAAGTTACCTGATACAGAAAATAATTTTTTCTCAGTCAGTAAACTAAAAAGTAAATTATGGTTTATGGGAGAGGGGAATAATTTTTTTGCTAGCTGGTCAGATAAAAATGAAAAGAAAGCATCCAAAGCCTATAAACTTGCTGTGAAAGAAGTATCAAACGCGAAAGCCGAAAAGCAAGTCAAAGAAGCAGTTTTAAAACTTATTAAGATAATAAATATATTATCTAATATTGAAACCACCGAACGAGAAGATACATGGTTTGCCGTTCAACAACTGGTCAAGGAATGTCATTTTGATATTTCAGAGGATCTTGCTATGGAATGGTTTGATGGGGCCAGAGATTTTTAATACAATCTTTTTGTGTCTGCTATCTTTGTAGTTTTTAGTTTCATAAAGATAAATAATAAGGTAAAGAAAATTATTTGTATAACTCTATAACACATGATGGGTATAGAACACTGGTAGAACAATTTATGGATTTTATCCGTGATTATAGTTATTACGGATATTTGGTCGTTGGTCTGGTGATTATGTTGGAAAGTATGGGGCTTTTGCTCCCTGCTGAAACAATGCTGATTGCCGCTTCTATATATGCAGCCTCTCCCAATAGTGGATTAAATATTCATTTAATCGCATTATCGGCAATTGTTGGTGCAATTATGGGGGATAATTTTGGTTATTTAATAGGACATAAAATTGGATATCATGTTCTTAAAAAATACGGTCCCAAAATTAAGCTAACACCAGAACGATTATTGTTAGGTCAATATTTGTTTAGACATCATGGGGGTAAAGTTGTCTTTATCGGACGCTTTATGGTGCTGCTGCGTCTTTTTACTGCTTTATTAGCAGGTGCGAACAAAATGCCTTGGAAAGGTTTTATGTTTTATAATGCCTTAGGCGGTATTGCATGGGCTGGTGGATATAGCTACGTAACTTATTTCCTTGGTAAACAAATTTTACAACTCGAAGGAACAATTGGTATTGTCTTAGGCGTTATTGGTGGTGTAATTTTGCTATCTTTTATTTGGTTTATTCATAAAAATGAAAAGAAACTTATTGAACACGCTCAAAAAGAAGCTGAGCGTGAAGCTGCTGAGTTAGATCATAGTATCAATAATTAGACCCTTTTAAAGATCCAAAAAATAGGCTGTCTGCCTGCTTGATATGCTTTTTGTTCATATCGCGTAGATGGCCAATCTGATGGACGTTCAGTCGTTTCCAAGATTTTCTCAAAATAATACTGATTTCCCATGACCTCTAATACCCATTCTTGATAAGTAGGATCATCACTGGCAACGTGCCAATGCGCCCCAGTACGCAAAATCCGATGTAATAATGGAATACGATTAGGATGGACAAAACGACGCTTCGCATGACGTGCTTTTGGCCAAGGATCAGGAAACATTAAAAAAAGTTTATCAATCGATTGATCTGGAAATTCACGAATTAAAATACGCGCATCTTCATTCCAAAGTCGTAGCATATCTGGAATAGGTGCTGATTTTTCATCGTCGGTTTCATCTAATAGATTTGATAAAAGTGAACAAACCCCATTTTCAAAAACTTCACAGGCAATATAACCCACCTCAGGATTGGCTTGATGTCGAGCAATACTATGCTCTCCGCCACCAAAACCAACCTCCATCCAAACCTCTTTTGGTGTTTGACCAAAAGCAGAGGCAGGCTCTTTTAAAGCAGTTTGTGGAAATTTAATTCTAGGAAGATAATCATCATATAAACGTTGTTGACGATCGCGCAGGGGATGACCACGACGGCGACCATATAAACGTTCAGTTGCGGGCTTTTCATTTTCCAATGAGAAGAGAAGCTCCTTCTCAGAGGAGCTTTTCTTTGTAGTATTCATAACAAACAGTCTTTACAAATTAACGATTAAACGCATTACGTAAAGTATCAACTAGGTCAGTTTGTTCCCAAGTAAAGTTGTCTTTCTTGAGGTCAGGCGTGCGACCAAAATGACCATAAGCTGCAGTTTCTCTATAAATTGGACGGTTTAAACGTAAATGTTTACGGATTCCTTTGGGGGACAAATCCATCACTTCACGGAGAACTTTTTCCAATTTTTCTTCATTAATATCTTTACCACTATTATGTAAATCAACATAAACAGATAAAGGATGAGAAACACCAATAGCATAAGAAATCTGTAAAGTACAGCTATCTGCAAGACCTGCGGCCACGATATTCTTAGCTAAATAACGACAAGCATAAGCTGCTGAACGATCTACTTTCGTTGGATCTTTACCAGAGAATGCTCCACCACCATGCGGTGCAGCCCCACCATAAGTATCAACAATGATTTTGCGTCCTGTTAATCCACAATCCCCATCTGGGCCACCAATAATGAATAAGCCTGTTGGGTTAACATAGAATTCATTTTCAGGACACATCCAACCTTCTGGAAGCGTATTTGTGATGAGCTCATGTAGTGTATTACGAATATCACTTTGTTTCATGGCTTCTTCATGTTGAGTAGACAACACAATAGAGGTTGCCCCAACAGGTTTACCATTGACATATTTCAAAGTGACTTGGCTTTTTGCGTCAGGAAGAAAGCCTTTGCCTTTTGGATCACTGGATTTACGAAGATCATTCAGATTTTGTAAAATCTTATGCGCATAGTAAATCGGTGCAGGCATTAAACTGTCTGTTTCTGTGGTAGCATACCCAAACATGATGCCTTGGTCACCAGCACCTTCATCTTTGCCTTCACCACTATCCACACCCATTGCAATATGAGCAGACTGAGCATGAAGGAGGTTCAAAGCACTGGCATTTTTCCATGAAAAGCCCTCTTGATCGTAACCGATTTCTTTAACGGTTTCACGAGCCTTTTCAATAAGCAATTCTTTGGTAATGCTTTCTGGGCCACGAACTTCACCAGCCAAAATAATTTGGTTTGTGGTGACAAGAGTTTCACAAGCTACGCGAGCTTCTGGATCTGCTGCAAGATATGTGTCCAACACGGCATCGCTGATACGATCAGCAACTTTGTCTGGATGTCCTTCAGATACTGATTCAGAAGCGAACAGAAAATCGCTATTGTTTCGCATAATTTTTCTGCTATCCCATCTAATTTAAATGTAAAAAACGAATTTCATAACAGACCCTTTTGTAACGTCTACGTCAAGAGTAAAAGTAAAAAAAACTTTATCTATTGCACAGGATCAAGCCCAAGGACATGAGTCATGCCGTACAAACCTGCGGGTTTTCCTGCACTCCATAACGCAGAGCGAACGGCACCTTTGGCAAAAATTCGACGATCAAATGCTTTATGAGTCAAACTGATTTCTTCTACATCTGATAAGAAAATAGCACTATGTTCACCTACAATTTGCCCACCACGAAGTGCAGCAAATCCAATTGCACCCTCTTTACGAGCCCCTGTAACACCGTCTCGACCAGATTCTTTTACATCTTTTAATTGTACATTTCTTGCTTTTGCAATGGACTCTCCAATTGCCAAGGCTGTGCCGGAAGGCGCATCTACTTTTTGGCGATGATGTGTTTCGATAATTTCAGCATCGTAGTGAGTGGCAGGTAATGCCTTTGCCAATTCACCTGCAAGGCGCAACATTAATGTGACCCCAGGTGAAAAATTTGCAGCTTGGATGACGGGAACTGTGCTGGCTGCTTCTTGAATTAATCGTTGAGTTTCTTCACTGATTCCTGTCGTTCCTAAAACCCAAGCAACGTGACTATTTTTAAAAGCTTTGGCGTGGGTTCCAGTAATAGCAGCATTGGTAAAATCAATAATGACATCACTCACTTGGATCAGCGCATCGATATTATCAAAGACTGGAACGGTATCTGACAAATTGTTAATATCTTTTGATAAAGCTGTTCCACCTGATAAAACTGCGTTTTCTTGCTGTTGAACTTCTTCGACCAATAAACGCCCAACGCGCCCAGTGATACCAGCAATACCAATTCGTAAAGGAGATGATGTCATTTTTAAACTTTCATATTAAGAAATAGAATCAAGATTTTCCTTCAAAGAAATCTCTTACTTTACTAAAGAATCCTGAGGTTTCAGGACTGCCTTGTTCGTGTCCATCTTGAGATTCTTTTTCGAATTCTTCAAGAAGTTCTTTTTGACGTTTGGTAAGATTTTGAGGCGTTTCAACTTTGACCTCAATATACATATCCCCACGTGAAGAGGATCTTAATACAGAAAATCCTTTGCCACGCAGACGGAATTGCTTGCCTGATTGCGTTCCTGTTGGGATTTTAACTTTGGTTCTGCCACCATCGATAATTGGAACTTCGATTTCTGCACCCAAAGCGGCTTGGGTCATTCTTACTGGAATACGACAAAAGATTGTGCCGCCGTCACGTTGGAAAATATCATGAGGCAAGACGCTGACATGAACATATAAATCGCCAGGAGGCGTTCCATTACTGCCTGCTTCACCTTCACCAGCGATACGGATTCGGGTTCCATCTTCAATTCCTGCAGGAATATCGATTTCAAGTTCTTTTTCTTGGCTTTCTAAGCCAGTACCTTGACATTTTTTACATGGATTGCTTATGACCTGAC
Source organism: Commensalibacter communis (assembly GCF_947179015.1). Taxonomy (GTDB): domain Bacteria; phylum Pseudomonadota; class Alphaproteobacteria; order Acetobacterales; family Acetobacteraceae; genus Commensalibacter; species Commensalibacter communis. The sequence goes on along the minus strand of NZ_CAMXCM010000002.1, from coordinate 161,708 downwards.
CTGACCCATGGCAAGTATGACATGGACGTTCGACAAGGAAGAAGCCATTTTGAGAGCGAATTTTTCCTGATCCATGACAAGTAGGACAAGTTTGGCTACCTTTTGCTTTGTCTTCAGAGCCAGAACCATTACAACTTGTACAAGATTTTTTACTTTGGAATTTAACGGTCTTTTTTACGCCAGAAAAGGCTTCAGTGAGCTCAATTTCTATTTGAATTTGGATGTCGGCTCCAGTGCGTCTTTGTCCTTGACCACCACGGCGCATTCCCATCATATCGCCAAACATATCGAAAATATCACCAAACCCGCCAGCTCCAAATCCTCCGGCGCCTGGGCCGCCATTTTGGAAAGCGTCATGACCATATTGGTCATATGCAGCTTTTTTCTGTTCGTCTTTCAGAACATCATAAGCTTCATTAACTTCTTTGAATTTTGCTTCTGCCTCTGGATCGCCTTGGTTGCGATCGGGATGATATTTCATCGCCTTTTTGCGATAGGCTTGCTTTATTTCCACCTGAGTCGCGGTGCGGCTGATTTTCAGCACTTCATAATAATCTCGTTTAGACATTGATTTTCTCAATATTACTTTTTTTGGTGTATAATAAATCAGCCCGCCTTCGAAGAGAAGCGCGGGCCTCAAAGTAATCTAAGGCATACTAAAGTGAATATACCTTATTTATTTAGATACCTGCGAAAAGATCAGGTAGATTTCTTATCATTTTGGTTAACATCTTCAAAATCGGCATCAACAACATCTTCTGCAGGTTTTTCAGAAGAATCTTGAGCACCAGCTGCTGCATCAGCACCACCGGTTGCTTTGTAAATGGTTTCACCAATTTTCATCAATAATTGAGACAGTTTTTCTGTTGCTGCTTTAAGTTCAGCGACGTCACTGCTTTCTTTTTTAGCTTTAACATCAGCAACTGCAGTTTCGATTTCTGTTTTTGTTGCATCGTCAAGCTTGTCGCCATGCTCTTGCAGATTTTTCTCTACTTGAGCGACCAATGAATCAGCTTGGTTTCTTGTTTCAACCATTTCTTTTTTGGCTTTATCTGCATCAGCATTTGCTTCTGCATCTTTAACCATGTTTTCAATATCCGCATCAGATAGACCACCAGATGCTTGGATTTTGATTTGTTGTTCTTTGCCTGTTGCTTTATCTTTTGCAGATACAGATACGATACCGTTAGCGTCAATATCAAAAGTAACTTCAATCTGAGGAACGCCACGAGGTGCAGGTGCGATGCCTGTTAGGTCAAAGTTACCTAACAATTTATTGTCTGCAGCCATTTCACGTTCACCTTGGCAGACGCGAATGGTAACAGCGTTTTGATTATCTTCAGCAGTAGAGAAGGTTTGGCTTTTCTTGGTCGGAATGGTTGTATTTCTGTCGATTAAACGGGTAAATACACCACCCAGCGTTTCAATACCCAAAGATAATGGGGTAACGTCTAACAATAGAACGTCTTTAACATCACCTTTTAATACCGCACCCTGAATTGCTGCACCGATAGCAACCACCTCATCAGGGTTCACATTACGAGCAGGCTCTTTACCAAAGAATTCTTTAACGGTTTCGATGACCTTAGGCATACGGGTCATACCACCGACCAAAATCACTTCATCAATACCACCAGCAGAAAGAGCAGCATCTTTTAATGCAGCTTTACAAGGTTCAAGAGTTCTTTTGATAAGATCTTCAACAAGACTCTCTAGTTTTGCACGGCTTAATTTAAGAACCAAATGTTTTGGTCCAGAAGCATCAGCAGTGATAAAAGGCAAGTTGATTTCGGTTTCTTTAGAAGAAGAAAGTTCGATTTTTGCTTTTTCAGCAGCTTCTTTTAAGCGTTGTAAAGCAAGTTTATCCCCACGGAGATCAATACCTTGTTCTTTTTTGAATTCATCAGCGAGAAATTCGATGATACGAGAATCGAAATCTTCACCACCAAGGAATGTATCACCGTTGGTCGATTTAACTTCAATCACACCATCAGAGATTTCCAAAACAGAAATATCAAAAGTACCACCACCCAAGTCATACACAGCAATGGTGCCACTGTTTTTCTTTTCCAAACCATAAGCCAAAGCAGCAGCTGTGGGTTCGTTAATAATACGAAGGACTTCTAGTCCTGCAATTTTACCTGCATCTTTGGTTGCTTGACGTTGTGCATCGTTAAAGTAAGCAGGAACCGTAATCACAGCTTGTGTTACTTTTTCACCAAGGTAAGATTCTGCTGTTTCTTTCATTTTACCAAGGATGAATGCAGAAACTTGAGAAGGTGCATATTTTTTACCGCGAGCTTCAACCCATGCGTCGCCATTATCACCTTTAACAATTTCGTAGGGAACCAAACCTTTATCGCGTGCAACCATTTTATCATCAAAACGACGACCAATTAATCTTTTTACAGCATATAAAGTGTTGCTTGGGTTAGTAACTGCTTGTCTTTTAGCAGATTGACCCACCAACATTTCGTCGCCTTCAGTGAAAGCAACCATAGAAGGGGTTGTACGTGCACCTTCGCTGTTTTCGATAACTTTTGTTTCATTCCCTTCACGGATAGAAATACAAGAGTTTGTTGTACCTAAGTCGATACCAATAACTTTACTCATAAATAAGCTCCTTTTAGCAACTTTCAATAAGACCCGAAGCGTCTTGTAAAAGTCCTCTATTTTAAAAAGTTTATCACTCTTATGATCTCCCAATCTTGGCTAAGCCATAGGAGTGATACAAGATATAAATATGTATCCTTGAGGTTTGTTTCAAGGAATTTTATCTAACACTATATTATACACAAAAAATTCATTAAGTCAGCAACTTAATAAAAAATTAATAACAGTTTTTATTCTTTTTTCTCGCCAGCCTTGGCAACAATGACCATCGCTGGTTTCAATAGGCGATTATTTAAAGTCCAGGTTGGTGTCCAGCTTTGAATAACAGTTCCAGAAGGATGTTCATCAGAGGGTTGCTCTGCCATGGCTTGATGTTTATTTGCATCAAATGGAGCGCCGGTTGGATCTTCGTATTTAATGCCATTTTTATCTAAGATTTGTAAAAAAGAACGCTCTGTACTTTCAAAACCTTCACGCATTTTGGTTAAGATAGGGTCTTCACCTTCTGTTTTAGCGGGAAGGCTATCCAGACCACGGCGTAAATTTTCTGCAGCTTCTACAACGTCACGTGCAAATTTTTGTACGCTGTATAAACGGGTATCATCAAGTTCTTTTTTATGACGATTACGTAAATTTTGGTTTTCAGCTTCAGAGCGTAGCCAATTATCTTTGGCTTCTTGAAGTTCAGCCTTTAGCTTCTCAACAGAATTTGGCTCACTAGCTGCATCTTCTGCAGCCTCTTGAGTTTGATTAAATATGGTTTCATGTCCAGAGGACACCTCTTCTTGTTCAGAGCCAATATTGGCCTCTGCGTCATTTGGTTTATGTTCTTGTTGTGTCATAATATTTCATGTACTTTGTTGTTAAAATTCACGATCAGAACAAGCTCTTATTTTTCATAACAAGCTTGAAGATAATTTATAAACTAAAACTATCTTGTTATTATTTTAATAAAATTTATAAAAGATAACAAGGAATTCAAGTAAGTTTTCGATTAAGTTAGATAAGTTAAATGGTTTTGTTTTTAATTAATGTGATAATTAAGACTAAACGCACGGGTTTTTGCCATGATTTATTTTTATATATAACCTTAATTTTTTCGAAGATGGAGTAATCGATATGGAAGCTGGAAAATATGTGATTGCATTGGTTGATGATGATCGCAATATTTTAACCTCTGTTTTTATGATGTTAGAGGCAGATGGTTTTGCTGTGCAAACATATACGGACGGTGAAAGTGCGTTACAAGGATTATTGTCACGTCCAGTGGATTTAGCTGTTTTAGATATTAAAATGCCTCGTATGGATGGGATTGAACTTTTACAAAGACTTCGTAGCCGTTCACAGATGCCAGTTATTATGCTTTCTTCTAAAGATGAAGAAATCGATCAATTAATGGGTCTACGTTTGGGTGCAGATGATTACATTACCAAACCATTTTCACAACGTTTGTTACTTGAACGCATTAGAGCCTTATTAAGACGTAACGACGTTAATAAAACGGAGGTCGAAGGTGGTGCTGTAGCCAGTGGTGTGGTTGTGCGTGGATCTTTGACATTGGATGATTTGCGTCATCAATGTCGTTGGAATAACGAAGATATCCAATTAACAGTAACAGAGTTCTTGTTAACCAAAGCACTTGCAATGCGTCCTGGCTTGGTAAAGTCTAGAGACCAATTGATTGATGCGGCTTATGGTGAAAATATCTATGTTGATGATCGAACCATAGATAGTCATATTAAACGTATTCGTAAAAAATTTCGTCAAGTCGATCCTGAGTTCAATAAAATTGAAACATTATATGGAATAGGGTATCGATATAAGGAAGATTAATGGCTCTTTTTTCCTACTTTCAAAATGGTAAAACAGTATCAACAGATAAAATAAATTACAAAGCAAGATTCTCATCACCATTGATGAGGCGTATTTTACTTGTCAATGCGTTGCCACTTGTCGTTTTGGTTGCAACGTTATTATACCTCAATCAATTTCAAAATAGCTTGCTGGAAACAGAAGTCACTGCTTTACGAGAGCAGGCAAAAATTTATGCTGGCGCATTAGGACAAAGTGCTACACGTAAAATAAAAGATCAACTTGTTTCAGAAGATGCTTTTGGGGTCATGTTTGCCAAAAAACCGATGGATATACATTTTTTATCTGTTGATCTGGCTCGTCCGTTGTTATTGAGTTTGACTGAACCAAGTCCGAGTGTCAGAGCCAGAGTTTATGGTCCAGACGGTCAATTAGTGGTTGATAGTCGCGATGCATTAAGTAAAGAAAAACAAGTTAAAAATACAAAAGAGAATGCATCATCTGTTTTGATACACTCATCCAAAGGAAAGAGCGATTTTTCAAAGATAAACACGGAAAATGAAAAAATTATCAATACGCGCTATGATACGGTTTTAGAGAAGGTTTATACACATCTTTTAAATCTGATGCCATACTCTGGCGAGCGTAAAATTAAAAATCTAACTGTAAATGCGGATCCAGAGGCAATTCCAAATGCTGTAAAGAAATATTTACAGTTTACCAATGACCCAAATAGTCAAGAAATGCCACCTTATATCCGTCGGACAGTTGATCATCGTTTATTGATTACAATTTCTGAACCTATTGTTCATCAAGGGAAAACCGTTGGAATTATTCAATTAACCAGAGAAGCTACGAATGTAGATAGGGCACTATTTGCAGTACGTTCGTCAATTTTAATCCTGTTCTTACTTGCTTTGATTATTACGGTTTTATTGTCTTGGTATTTATCACTAACAATTGCCAGACCGTTGTTAGCATTGGCAATAGCGACTCATAAAATGCGTGACTCAGTGGGTAAAACAGGAATGGTTCCCGAGGGGTTATTAAGTCGCAAAGATGAAATTGGTGATTTGGCTAGGGCATTACAAGACAGCGCCAAAGCATTATGGACCAGAATGGGCGCGATTGAACGTTTCGCAGCCGATGTCAGTCATGAGCTGAAAAACCCATTATCTTCGATTCGTTCTGCGATAGAATTATTGCCAAGAATTGCTGATATGGAGCATAGAAAACGTTTATTTGCTGTCGTTCGAGATGACGTGAATCGGCTTGATCGTTTGATTACCGATATTGCAAGCTCCAGTCGTATTGAAACAGAAATGTCGCGTGTGACCCCTGAGGCTGTTGAGGTGATGCCAATTTTCAAGTTGTTATCAGAACTCTATGAGGCCACTCATAAGGTGGGTGACCCCCATATTGTTGTAGAAGTAGATCAAGAAGACCATCAGCACAATTTTAAAGTATTGGCTGTAGAGGATCGTTTGGTGCAAGTTTTACGCAACCTAATTGGAAATGCGATATCGTTTTCTCCGCCGAATGGTCAAATTACTTTATCTGTCAAAGCGTTAAAAGATGAAGTTGAATTGAGTGTCAGCGATCAGGGTCCCGGAGTTCCTGAAAATAAACTCAATAGTATATTTGAGCGTTTTTATACAGAACGCCCCGAAGGAGAAAATTTCGGTCAACATTCAGGTTTAGGGTTATCAATTTGTCGACAAATTATTGTTGCTTTAAGAGGGACGATACAAGCGCAAAATATACATGATGAGCAACGAAAGGTGATTGGTGCTCGTTTTGTGATATCGTTGCCAAGGGTTATGTGATAAATATGCATCATTTTTAGAGGTCAAAATGATGCATAAAAGATACATGTTTTTCGATTCGTTAATGAATTTTTTTAATTAAATACATGTATCAAAAATACCTTAAAAAAGTGATTTTTCAGTATTTTATCAGGTGTACCAATGGATGTGTTCGATATTTGATTTACTATCGATACAAAATCAAGTTGTTTTTTTATCACATGTCTTGTTGTTGAGGGGCTTAAGGGTATTTTTTGATTGATTACCACGCTAGTAGATTTTATTACCAATATATAGTTATTGTTTGCTAAGATTCAGTAAGGTTTTTCACATCATGAAAAAGTCATTAAGTCGTCTTGCTATTATCGCCGCTGTGTTTGCTCCTGTTGCAGGTTATGCACAAAATTATTCAAATACCAATCTAGGTCCAGCTGTTAATCAAGCACAAAATGCTGCTTCTGTTCCAATGGTCAGAGAGGAAATTTGGGCTTCTGGTTGGAGTGGGAAAGTTCAATATCGTGACGTTCCGATGTATAAGACACCAAAAGCACCAAAGCCACATTGTGGTGTTTTTCAAACATGTCCTGGTGTCACTAAAATTGGTCTTGGCAAAGGTGATTTCATTGTTCGTCTTGGTGCATTAGCAACTATTCCAAATAATACAAGTAGCCGTACTTCAGTGGGTGGACGTATTACAGCATCCAATGGTGTAATGGCGGAATTAAGTGCGAATTACTTTGTTACTGATAACTTAGCTTTTGAATTGATTGCATCAAGCACACGTCATAGCATTTGGGCTAAGGGCACTGCTGCTGGAAATGTTCATGTTGGTAAAGCATGGGTTATTCCTCCTACAATTACGGCACAATGGCATTTTCGCCCACACAAAGCATTTAATCCATATGTTGGTGTTGGTTTAACGGTTGCTTTTTGGCATAATGTTAAGCCAGGTGGCGGCATTGCACAAAAAATTGGGTTGGAAACGACTGTTGGTCCAGCGTTCAATGTTGGGTTTGATTATCAAGTGGTTGGAAATTGGTTCTTTAACATGGACGCAAAACAAATCTTGTTAAATCAACGCGTTCATATTAATGATAGTCCTAACAGAATTGATGCCCGTACTTCTTTAAATCCAACAGTGGTTAGTGCAGGTATTGGATATCGCTTTTAACTAATTGCGGAGTTCGGAATGAAACAGGTTGTTTCCTTTGACCGTCTTGCGCGGTATGAAGGAAACTTACCGCGTTACACAAGCTATCCCACAGCTGTACAATTTACAGATAATGTGGGTTTTAGTCATTATAAAGAATGGTTGCAGGCTCTTCCAACAGGGGAGCCTGTTTCGTTGTATTTACACGTACCCTTTTGTGATGAGTTATGCAAATTTTGTGCCTGTAATACACAAGTTGTTAATCAAGAATCGATACGTAGTGCTTATGGGGATTTGTTGTGTGAAGAGCTGAAAAGATTGGCTGGGTTTCTTCAAACGCGTCGTTCAGTTAGTTTTATTCACTTTGGTGGCGGAACCCCAACAACACTACCTATGAATGCAATGAAAAGAGTAATGCAAACGATTTACTCTTTGTTCGACATTCAAGAAGATGCTGATATTTCAATAGAGCTTGATCCTCGACATGTTTCCGTTGAATATTTTTCTATGCTACATCCTTTAGGATTTACCAGAGTAAGTTTTGGCGTACAGGATTTAGATCCAAAGGTACAAAAGGCATGTGGGCGTATCCAAAGTAAAGAGTTAACAGCACATTGTATCGATGTAGTACGTCAGAATCATATTCAATCTGTGAATGTTGATTTAATTTATGGGCTTCCTAACCAAACAGTTGAAAGTTTACGCGAAACGATTCACTCTGTCGTAGAGCTAAAACCAGATCGTTTAGCAGTTTTTGGATATGCCCATGTTCCTTGGAAATTTAAACGTCAAACGTTGCTTGAAGGTGATGTTTTACCAGATAGCATGGAACGTTTTCAACAAAGACAAGTGATAGACGAAATATTACAGGAGGCTGGATATCAGGTTATTGGGTTGGATCATTACGCTTTGCCTCACGATTCTATGAGTACAACTGCTCAAAAAGGAACGTTGCATCGTAATTTCCAAGGATATACAATCGATAATGCCCCTGCCTTGCTTGGGGTTGGCGCGTCCTCTGTGTCAATTGTTCCTCAAGGAATTGTTCAAAATCATGCTTCGGTTGCAATGTATCAAAAGGCTATGTCTCAAGAGGGATTGCCTATTGCTCGTGGGGTAGAGCGTGATGAGGAAGATTTGTTGCGTTGGACAGTGATTGAAAGATTAATGTGTGATTTGTATATTGATTTAAATTCTGTAACACGTCAGTATAATAAACCGAACAGTTTTTTTGATGAGGCTCTGGCTAAACTAAAGACTTTTGAAGAAGATGGTTTAGTTAGGGTAGAAGATTATAAAATTACAGTCACAGAAGAGGGGCGTTGTTTTTTGAGAAACATAGTGGTTGTATTTGATACATACTATCGTGTTGCGCCGCAACGTCATGCCCAAGCAATATAACGGGGTATCTATATGAGCGTCCAAGATCAAGATGTTTGTCAAATTTTACATCAATCTATCCATCAGGCTTCGGAATATGGGTATCCTTATCAACATTGGTTGTTAGAAAATGTTTTACCAGATTTTGTATGCGACTCATTAATTGAATGGATGCCAGATGCTCGGGCAATTTCGGGTGATATTCAGGGGCGGCGTGAAAACCACAATCAAAATCGTGTTTTTGTAGATCCTCAAAAACAACAAGAAGATCCAAGATGTGCTGCATTGGCTCAGGCATTTGAAGCGCAAGAGACGCGGGATCTTTTTTCTACAATGACGGGTGCTGATCTTTCTGATACATGGTTAAGATTAGAGCTGTGTTTGGATAAAGAAGGGTTTTGGCTTGAGCATCATACGGATATTGGCGCAAAGAAGCTGACATTTCTAATTTCTTTATCTTTGGGAGAGGATGCTGAAAGCTGGGGTACTGATATTATGAATGCTCAAGGGGATTCTTTGGCAAGAAGCTCTGGAAAATTCAATTCAGCATTTCTATTTATTCCTGGTAAAGATACGTGGCATGGCTATAAAAAACGCCCAATGAATGGTATTCGTCGTACTTTAATTATGAATTATGTCTCTCAAAACTGGCGAGCTAAGCATGAGCTTGCATTTAATTACGAATAATAATTAATTTAATATTTTTATTACTCTTTTTTGTATTTTGTATTAAAAACGATAACTTAGTTCTAAAATTGGGTTGTATGGCGGAAAAATAGGATAAAGAAGCATGAATGACATCGTACGTGAGCAAATGGAGTTTGATGTTTTAATTATAGGGGGTGGTCCTGCTGGGTTATCTGCCGCTATTCGATTAAAACAATTGGCACCTTCTGTTGAGATTTGCTTGATCGAGAAAGCGTCTGAAATTGGTGCTCATATTGTTTCTGGTGCGGTATTAGAACCAACGGCATTAAATGAACTATTTCCAGATTGGAAACAAAGGGGCGCACCACTAGATACGCCTGTTAATCATGAACGTATGTTCTATTTACCTGATGAACAAAAATATACCGCTATACCAATGATTAAATCATTGATGCCTCAGATGAATAATGATGGAAACTATATCATTAGTTTGGGTAATTTCTGCCGTTGGTTAGCCACTCAAGCAGAAGAATTAGGCGTTGAGATTTTCCCTGGCTTTTCTGGCAGTGAATTGATTATTGAAGATGGTCAAGTTGTCGGTGTTGTGACTGGCGATATGGGATTAGAGAAAGATGGTGGCCAAGGGTCAAATCATGAACCTGGTATGGAATTAAGAGCCAAATATACGCTATTTGCTGAAGGATGCCGTGGATCTTTATCTAAAAAATTGATGGATCAATTTAAATTAAGACAAGGGGTTGACCCACAAACCTATGGTCTTGGGATTAAAGAGTTATGGGAAATTCCTGCACATAAACATAAACCTGGATATATACAACATAGTTTTGGATGGCCATTAGACAATCATACTTATGGTGGTTCTTGGTTGTATCATTTTGGCGATAATTTAGTGTCTTTTGGATTTGTCGTTGGTCTGGACTATTCTAATCCTTGGTTATCCCCATTTGAAGAAACCCAGCGTTCTAAATTACACCCTGTAATTAAATATCATTTAGAAGGGGGAAGAAGGATTAGCTATTCTGCACGCGCATTATCAGAAGGTGGGTTGCAATCTATTCCAAAACTTTCTTTTCCTGGTGGGTTATTAATTGGTGACGCTGCGGGCTTTTTAAATATGCCTAAAATCAAAGGCACACACACAGCCATGAAATCAGGTATGGTTGCAGCTGAAGCAATTGTGGAAGCATTAACAACACAAGAAATAGAACCAATTTCTTATCAGTTCCGTATGCGTCAATCTTGGGTTTGGCAAGAGCTGCATCAAGCACGTAATATTCGTCCTGCTTTTGCGAAATTTGGTGCCAAGATTGCAACGTTATATACCGGGTTCGATTCAATGGTGCGTGGAAAAGTGCCTTGGACATTTCACCATCGTTTGGCTGATAATGAAAAATTAGAAGCAGCTTCTTTATTTGAAAAAGTTCAATATCCAAAACCAGATAATGAATTAACGTTCAGTCGTGAGTCCTCTGTATTCTTATCCAATATCGATCATAGAGACGATCAGCCCGTTCATTTGAAGTTAAAAAATAATTCTATTTGGAAAACGGTCAATTGGAATATCTTTAAATCTCCTGAAACAAGATATTGCCCAGCAGGGGTATATGAAGCAATTGATACCGAAACAGAGCCAAAGCTGCAAATTAATTCTCAGAATTGTATTCACTGTAAAACTTGTGATATTAAGGACCCCACACAAAATATAGATTGGGAAACGCCAGAAGGTGGCAGTGGTCCGAATTATCCAGGTGGAATGTAAGATTTTAATTTTAGTTAATAATATCGTAACGAAAGGGTGTTATGAAAATATTAGTTCCGGTGAAACGGGTTGTTGATTCTAATATTAAACCGTTGGTAAAGTCCGATAATTCTGGTGTCGAGGTTGGTGGCGTGAAAATGTCCATGAACCCTTTTGATGAAACCGCAGTCGAGGAAGCTGTTCGTCTTAAAGAGCAAAAGATAGCTTCTGAGGTAGTGGTAATTTCCATTGGTGAACCTAAATGCCAAGATACATTGCGCACTGCAATGGCAATGGGTGCAGATAGAGGGATTTTAGTAACCTCAGAAGATGCTTTGGAATCTCTAAGTGTTGCGAAAATTTTACAGCATTTTGTTACCAAAGAACAACCTGATGTTGTTTTAATGGGTAAACAAGCATCTGACGATGATATGAATGCAACGGGTCAAATTTTGGCAGCAAAATTGGGCTGGGCGCAGGGAACATTCGTCAGTAAATTAGAGCTTTCTGATGGTAAAGCACAAATTACGCGTGAAATAGACGATGGTCAAGAAATCCTAGAGCTTACTTTACCAGCTGTTATTACAACAGATTTGCGCTTGAATGAACCTCGTTTTGCTTCATTGCCAAATATTATGAAAGCAAAAAAGAAACCAATTGAAACGGTTGCGCTTGCTGATCTTGGGGTGGATACTGCTGTTCGTTTACAAGTTAAATCTGTAGCAGAATCTTCATCTGTTCGTGAAGGTGTTATTGTTGGTTCTGTTGAAGAGCTTATGGATAAACTTCAAAATGAAGCAAAGGTAATTTAAGAATGGCTGTTTTAGTTTTATTAAGTTATGAAAAAGGCGATCAAATTCGCAAGATCAGCCGTTCAGCAATTTCTGCTGCAGGGAAATTAGGCACAGAAGTTCATGCGTTGTTGGTTGGGGATCATTTAGATGGGTTATCTCAAAAAGCATCTCAGTTACAAGGTATCCAAAAATTACTTGTTGCAGAACATGCTGCTTATGCCCATATGCAAGCAGAGCCAGTAGCTGATTTAATTGCTTCATTGGCTGGTTCTTATGAATTTATCGTTGCTCCTGCAAATGCAGAGGGTAAAGATATTCTGCCTCGTTTAGCTGGACTGTTGGATGTTCAACCAATTTCTGATGTTGTTGAAATGATTGATGCCTCTACTTTTGTGCGTCCTATTTATGCAGGCAGCATTCTTGCAACGGTGACTTCGAAAGATGCAAAGAAACTTTTATCTGTTCGTGGTACTACGTTTGAAGCCGTTGCAGAAACAGGTGGTAATGCAACAATTGAAAAAATTGAGAACTTACCTGCTTCAGACAAACAACTATCTGTTTTTAAAGAGTTAAAATTATCACAATCCGATAGACCAGAGCTTGAATCAGCTCGTGTGGTTATCTCTGGCGGACGTGGTATGCAAAGCGGTGAAAATTTTGTGCTTCTTGAAAAAATTGCAGATCAATTAGATGCTGCAATTGGTGCATCAAGAGCAGCTGTTGACGCTGGATTTGTTCCCAATGACTATCAAGTTGGGCAAACAGGTAAAATTGTTGCTCCAGAGCTCTATGTTGCTGTGGCTCTTTCTGGTGCTATTCAACATTTAGCTGGAATGAAAGACAGCAAAATTGTGGTGGCGATCAATAAAGATCCAGAAGCTCCGATTTTTAAAGTTTCAGATTATGGGATCATTGGTGATCTTTTTGAAATTTTACCACAACTAGAAGCTGCTTTAAAAGCAAGATAATGAATTCACATGCTGTTTACATATGTAAACAGCATATAAACAATGGTTTTATTAAGATATAAAGAGTAGGTTCGTTAAGGAGAGACATGATGAAATGGGAACTTGAACAGCCAAAAGATGAATATTATGTGCCTGTGATTACCATTAAATGGCTTTTAATTTTACACGGGATATTAATCGCGGTGCTTGCACTTATGACGTATGGTGCTTGGTATTTATAACACAAAAATGAAAGTTACATATTTCTTGTTTTCCAGATTTATCCTTTTCTCTTCTTTTGTTACGATATTGTTATATAGTAATTATCAAGTTGCTTATGCGATTAATGATACGAAAATTATCCACGTTATTGCAGCAGAGAATATGTATGGTGATATTGCTCAACAACTAGGCGGGAAGTATGTGCAAGTTGATTCTATTTTAAAAAATCCAGACCAAGATCCACATTTATTTGAGCTTACGCCGAGTATTGGTAAAAATATTGCTGAAGCTGAGGTAATTATTGTTAACGGACTAGGCTATGATTCTTGGATGAATCGTTTATTAACAAAATATCATTTTAATCATCAAGATATTTTATCTGTACAGTCTTTGTTGGGTCGTAAAGACGGTGACAATCCGCATTTGTGGTATGATTTTGAAGCAATAGAAATATTATCTCAACGGTTGCAGCAAGTTTATGCTCAGTTGGATCCACAAGAGAAATTATTCTTTCAAAAACAATTTACTTTGCTTGATACTGATTTAAAAAAAATTCAGCAGCGTATTCAAATCCTACGTCAACAATACCCACATACGAAGGTGGCTGCAACGGAACCTGTATTTGGATTGATGGCTCAAAAACTAGGGTTTGAAATGTTGGAAGAACCTTATCAATGGGTTGTTATGAATGGTGGTGAACCGACACCCAAGCAAATTGCCCAGTTTGTTCAAGACTTAAAAACGCATCAAATCCAAATCTTATTTTATAATGAACAAGTTTCTACTCCAGCAACGCAACAATTAAAGAAAATTGCTTTAGAATCGGGTGTAGCAGTGGTTGGTGTTTCAGAAACGATGCCAGCTCATTTAAGCTATCAGCAATGGATGAACCAGGTGCTGGATAGAGTCGAGACTGCTTTAAAAAGTCAGCATCAATGAATGTTATTGAATGTCAAAACCTTGATGTTCGATTGGGCTCGCGTATCATTTTATCTCGACTTAATCTAGAGATCAAAGAAAATCAGTTTATTGGTATCTTTGGGCCGAATGGTTCTGGTAAAACGACGTTTATGAAGGCACTCTTGGGGATTATTCCTTGTGCTGAAAATAAAATAAAGATTTTAGGAAATTCGCCTTATAAAGCTCGAAAACAAATAGGGTATATCCCCCAATATCGTGATATGGAATCCTTTCAATTAGCGGGGAGAGAGTTTATCGCCACCAGTATTCGTGGCCATAAATGGGGACTTCCTTTTTTAACAAAGCAAGATTTATATCATATAGATGCAGTTTTAGATCATGTGCATGCCAAAGAGCTGGCTGGTGTTCCCTTGTCTGAAATGTCTGGGGGACAAAGACAGCGATTACTATTGGCGCAAGCGTTGCTTGGTAATCCACAGCTCATTATTATGGATGAGCCCTTTAGTAATCTAGATCCTAAATGGGTTAAAATTATTTTGTCTTTGCTTAAAGAGTTACAAGAGCGAAGAGGATTAACAATTTTACTTTCGACGCATGATTTAAATCCTTTGATGAAAGTTATGGATCAGGTTATCTGTATTGGAAATCAAAAAGCAATTTTAGGTGATGTGAATCAAGTGATGACCTCAGACGTATTGACTCAGTTATATGGGTTTCCGATTGAGGTGGTTAAAACAGATCAGCATCTTTTTGTTACAACGGCTTGTTAATTTATTAATTTGAAAGTTGATTCGAGGATGTTTTCCCTTGAATTTATGCAAACTGCATTTATTGCATCAGGTATTGTTGCAGTTATTTGTGGATTAATTGGATATTTTTTGCTGATCCGCAGAGAAACCTTTGCAGGACATGCGTTGTCGCATGTTGGTTTTGCAGGGGCAACAGGGGCAAGCTTGATTGGTGTTTCTCCATTCCTTGGGTTATTAATTTTCAGCCTTTGTGCCGGTGGATTAATAGGCGCAATAGGGCCAAAGTTAAAAGATAGAGATATTGCCATTGGGTTGGTATTATCGACCTCGATGGGTCTTGGCTTATTATTTTTGCATTTTTATACCCGTTATGCCTCGCAAGTGACAGGATTGCTTTTTGGGAATGTTTTTGCGGTCGATACGCAAACTTTATATGGACTGATTATTCTTAGTATTGTTTGTTGTATTGCGATGTTGTTTTTTATGCGTCCCTTGTTGTTTGCCTCTTTGCAACCAGATTTGGCAGAGGCAAAAGGATTATCTTTACGACGTGTTTCTATTTTTTTCTTGGGGTTGGTTGCATGCGTGACGGCTGCGTGCGTTCAAGTTACTGGGGTTTTGTTGACCTTTTCTCTCATGGTGGGACCTGCTGCGGTTGCACGTCAGTTAAGTAAGACCGTTTGGAAAGGTATATTTTTATCCATATTTTTAGCACTCGCAGAAACATGGGGAGGTATTATTATTGCTTGGATTACTGATTACCCCGTTTCTTTTTGGATTAGTTTATTAAGTTTTGTGACTTATATATTGTCATTATTAGTAAGTAAAAATTTATCTTTTTATAAGAAAGCTAGAAAAGTGAATTAAGCGTTATGTTTGATGTTAAATATGATGTGAACAATAATTATTAGTCTAGCATTGAGTATTTATTTCGTTTTATTTTATTTGAAATATTATGAAAGAAAACTAGTGATAGCTTTGGCAGAGTTACATTTATACTTTGTTATGAACAGATATGTATATTGATATGTTGTTCAAATTTCCATCATTAGCTTCATTGATTATTAGCAAAATATAATATTGTTTAAACAAAATATTATTAAATCTAAAACCTAAAATCTAATGTTTCCATGATGAAAGCTCCACTTTTTGTGCCAGCATTTCTAATAGATTTAGAGCCAATAAATCCTGCAAAATCGTTGGTTAAAACCAAATGAGGTGCAATAGCATAAGCAAATGTAAATTGAGGTAAAGCACCAACAAATCCGCCAGAGAAATTATCTCTAAGAGGGTAATTAATGCCAATACCATAAATTGTATCATTTGTACTTGCACGCCACATAACAGGAGCATGAAGTTTAAGTAAAGATTTAGGTGTTGGATTATAAGTAATTAATGGACCAGTACTAATAACGTTAGATAGATTCATATAAAGAGTCATGTCTTGATAATTAGCAGTTGGGAAATATGGTGAAGCAAAATTATGGATTGCCCCTTTTGATTTTTTATAATTGCCGCCTGAATAGTAATCGCTTTGTAATCCAATAGTAGGTTTTCCCTTTATATTTGAAAAACTATAGGAGAATAAAGTATTAAATGCGAAGGCATTGACAGGACGTGAATCTCCCCCTTTCTCAGGTCTAAATTCACCACCTTGATAAATACCAATAATTTCAAGATTAAGATCAGCTATATTTCCGCCTATTCTTCCTCCGATATTATCTCTGCGGCTTGATCCTTTTTGCCAACCTCCTATAGTAGGGGTAGGGATTGATGCAGGCGTTCCACTATATAAATATCCCATAAAGAAACTATCGACATAGAGCTGGCTCTTTTTACCAAAGGCTTGAAACGTTGGAAGGGCAAGGCTGGCATACCCACCGTAAAAGCGAGCATTCCAACTGGGACCATATCCAAAAATTTTTCTGTCTGTTAAATCAGTTTGCCAAAAATCAAACAGATCAATACGAAAACGATCCCATATGGCGTATCCTCTGACGCCGTCCCAGCTTTGCCTTACGTTTGTAATTTCACGAGGAGATGTAATGGATAAGGGGGCATCGACAAAAAATTGTCTACCACCCATAACACCCATTTTAGCACCCAGTAAGTTTGCTTTTAACTCAAGAAAACCTTGCTGAAGGTCTAATCTTTTACGTTGAAAGCCAGTTTGATATCCAAATGTGTTACTTCCCCCCGCAACGGCATTAATAAGTTCTGCATAGGCACGTACATGTTTTCCAATATGCAGGTCTGCCCCATATAAGCTGCGTAAAAGGAGTTTGTTTGAATTCTTCTTTGTTGTGTATCCTAGATAAGGTTGAGAATCATAGACGTGTCGTAAACGTTCATTTCCGTTTAAGCTGAGCCAAATAGTACCAGAATCATTTAAAGGGATATATTTTAATCGATTGAACCAGTCTTTGTTTTTATTTGGATCATTACATAACCCACTCCAATCCTCTGCCCAGCGTGCTTGTGCATATGGAGCATTTTCCCCAAAAGCATACCATGAATAATTTCCAACAGCACCAAATCCAGCGGCAGTTCCTTTGTTAAAAGCACCACCCCAATCTGGGTGTCGGCTTTTCCCATATTTTCCTGCTGCGGTAATAATGTTTTGACAACGTTTATTTAATATTATTTTGTCATCAGACAAAGAATTGGTGGAGGGTTTGATCGCTATTGCGGGGTTCCCTAAAAAACTGCAACAAAATGATACGGTCATTACTGTAATTGTTTTATAAATAAGTCTTTTGGAATGCTTCATGATATAACATTTCGTTATTAACTGTAATAGTTTTCAGACTTATTTTATTCTTTTAGATAACAATTCCTATTGGTATGAAGTGTATAAAATTCAATTCTATTGGGTAAAGTAAGATATACTTTTGGATAGTCATTACTGCCTGTTTTGATAGTAGATTATAGATTAAAATCAGGTTATAATTTGAATTTTACTTTATTATAACGATGTCCTATGGATGACTCCCAATTAATACGATATAGCCGGCATATATTGCTCCCTCAAATTGATTTAAGAGGGCAGGATGCTATTTTAAATAGTAAAATATTGGTGATTGGTTGTGGGGGGCTGGGATGTGCTGTGGCCCCTTTATTAGCAGCAGCTGGTGTTGGATATTTAACCTGTGTTGATGATGACAAAGTCGATTTATCAAATTTGCAACGGCAAACACATTATGTATATGAAGATATAGGGCAATTTAAAGTCGAAGTAATAAAGAATTTTATACATAAACAAAATCAAGAGGTACAGGTTAATATAAAGACACAGAGGTTATCACTGAACGATTTAATCATATTATGTAAACATCATGATCTTGTCATTGATTGCAGTGATAATTTACAAACACGTCAAGATATTAATCAAGCGGCTTTTATTAGTAAGGTTCCTTTAATATTTGGGTCAGCTCTTCGTTTTGAAGGGCAGTTAAGTGTTTTTGATAGTCGTAACCCAAATTCTCCATGTTATGCTTGTTTATTTGATGGTACTGATAATGGGCAAGATAGCTGTTCTTTCTCAGGGGTTTTTGCGCCTTTAGTCAGCATTATCGGTTCTATGCAGGTTTCTGAGGCTTTAAAAGTTATTTTAAATGTTGGTGATGTATTGATGGGGAAATTGTTGCATTATAATGCGTTAAATGCACAGTTTGACCAAATTTACTTTGATCGAAACCCTCATTGTAAAATATGCAGTCATTGATTTATATTTTGTTAAATCCATATTTTAGTGCAAATACAGCGGCTTGAACACGGCTATGAATATTTAATTTACGTAAAATATTTTGCACATGCAGCTTGATAGTGCTTTCTGATAAATTGAAAAAACGTGCGATTTCTTTATTACTGCCACCTTTAGTTAGCCAAGCAAGGATTTCTTTCTCTCTTGAGGTAAGGCTTTCGTACAATTTATAGGGTTCATTATCCTGCTGTTTGGGATTTTTAAGTTGACGGATTAGTTTGGTTGTCATTTCAGGTGATAGAATATTATCTCCATCAAGTGTTTTACGAATACTTTGAAGCAAAAAATCAATATCAATGTTTTTTAGTAAATACCCACTTGCCCCTATTTCCATGCATTCAAGCAAATTTTCATTGTCTTCGGAAACCGTTAAAATTAAAACATGTAGTTTTGGATCTGCACTTAATAATTGTTGTAACGTTTCTTTGCCTGCCATAACAGGCATATCAAGATCCAGTAAGACAACGTCGGGGTGTAAGGTATTTGCAAGCTTAACGCCTTGCAAACCATCTTGAGCTTCGCCTACAATTTCAAAATCTTTTTCAGTTTCAAGCAAAAATCTTAGACCAGAACGAAAAAGAGCATGGTCATCAATTAATAAGATTTTAATTTTAGAATTTTCCATAATACTCCTAGTTATTATTGGGGAATAATGAGTTCAATAGTCGTGCCATGATGTAATACAGAGTTAATATGAATGATTCCGGGAATTTTTTCAGCTCTTTCTTTCATAATAGATATACCAACATGGCTTATTTTTTTTTCTTGTATAATTTTTGTATCAAAACCTACACCATTATCCTGAATTTTCATTAAGAAATCTTTATCATTTTTAAAAAAGATTTGCACAAGGCTGCAAGATGAGTGTTTACGAATATTGGATAATGCTTCTTGTAATATAAACACAACTTGCAGTTGTTGCTGCTGTGTTAAAAAGAATTGTTGCTTAAGGCTATGAACCTCAATGGGAATGTTTGTTTG
Source organism: Commensalibacter communis (assembly GCF_947179015.1). Lineage (GTDB taxonomy): Bacteria > Pseudomonadota > Alphaproteobacteria > Acetobacterales > Acetobacteraceae > Commensalibacter > Commensalibacter communis. The sequence goes on along the minus strand of NZ_CAMXCM010000002.1, from coordinate 142,164 downwards.
TGATTTAAAACGGTCTAAAACATTTTGAATTACTTTGGAAAAATCATCAGTATTATTAATCTTCGTTCTGAAATTCAACAAAAGCTCTCTGACATCTTCATAACATTCTTGGATACCTTTTTGTATAAAGTTAAGGTTTTGTTTGATACGGCTATAGTTTTGTTGATCGATTGCTTTTTCTAATATTTGTGTTTGTAAATTTAGGAAGGATAAGGATTGTGCAATACTATCATGTAATCCTTGAGCAATCATATTTCTTTCCTCCAGAACCGCAAGTTGCTTTTCTTTGATGGTAAGATGTTGATTTTCAATAGAAATTGCTAATTGTTTAATAAGTGTTTTTATAAGGTAATGATTTCGTTTTTCTGTTGCAGAATCATTTTGAGGGTTTGTAAAATATAAACCTATCATGCCTATTTCATTATTGTTATGCCAAATAGGGAAAATTACAAAATATTCAAAAGTTTTTTGAATACAGTTTGGAATTGAAAGGTGAAATTTATTTTGTTGCTTGGTGTGAATATAAATAGGATTTGGGTTTTTGGGTAATACATTGACATCAAAAAAACAACGCGCAGAAAAATAACATTTTTTAATAATATCTGACTGTTTTGGTAACCCTTGACCATATAAAAAATCAAAAGAATCTTTATTGCTGTTTAAAAGACCAATGAACCCAGCATCAGCATTACCTAATTGAATAATTTTATCTAAAAAGCTTTCTAAAAGTGTTTCTTGCATCAAGGATTCATGTAAGAAAGTCGTCATATCATATAAAATAGCAAGTTCATGGTTTTTTTCTTCTAAAGAAATAGTTTTCTGAGATACTTTTTGTTCAAGATTATTATATAAATCTTGTAAGTTATCAGCCATTTTATTAAATCCAGCAGATACAATATTAAATTCATCTTTGTTTGTAATTGTAATACGTTGAGATAAATTGCCTAGACTGATTTGTTGAATAGCAGTTTGTAAGTGTGTTAGAGGATTAATAACAAATCTATATAAAAGGTAAATGGCTGAAAAAGCGGTAAAAATAACCATTATAATTAGTACAGTTTGTATAAATCGAAGCCAAATAATATTTTGTGTATTTTGATTTTCAATAATTTTTACAAGATAATTAATATTTCCTACAAACTGATTGATAGTCAGAAGATCTTTTGTTGATATTATATGACTGAATGTTGGCGATTGGTTTAGAATTGGTAAGATATTGCTTGTATAAGATTGTTGAATGATTTGTATTTGTGTATCAATCTTCGTGTTGTTTGGAAAAATAAAATTATTTTTGTCCGATTTTAATAAATTATTTAAAATAAAGACAAATTGATTCCGCTCGGATTGTAGATCTTTTTGATGGTCAGGTTGACTTGATAAAAGAAGCATATGATACATTTTCATCCGCAAACTGCCGGCATAATTAATATTTTTACCTGCATTCTCTAACTGCCAAAGTAACGCCAAGGCATATCCTGTAAAGAAGATAGCACTTGTTACCCAGAGGATAACTGAAACAAGTAGTTTAACAGAGAGGCTGTGTCGTCTTGATGTTTTTGTCATTGAATTATTCAGGATATTGCTGACTTTAGAGGGTGAGGTAATAAGAGTTTTTTCAATAGATAGAGACTAGAACTAGTCCAAAAGAACTAGATATTATCTAGTCAAGTAGATAGTTCATTTTGCCCCTTAGATGAATTGGTTAATCGTTTTAAATATATTAGCATCATAGATAATTTACAGCCAATTATTATGTATTAAAAATTTATATAATATTTTGTTGAGAAAATTACAGAAAGAATTCATTTGTAATAGGAAGCTATGAATGTCTAATTTATTAACAAATTGGGAGCCAGAAAATGAAGAATTCTGGCAAAAGCATGGAAAAAGAGTAGCGACACGAAATCTATGGATTTCAGTACCAGCACTTTTATTTGCTTTTGTTGTTTGGTCTTTATGGAGTGTGGTTGTTATTTATTTGCCTAAACTAGGTTTTGATTATGATCAAAATCAGTTGATGTTACTAACAGCTTTACCTGCTTTATCTGGTGCAACATTAAGAATATTTTATGCATTTATGGTGCCTATTTTTGGTGGTAGAAAATGGACATTTTTTTCAACAGCAGTAATGTTAATTCCTCTAGTTTGGTTTGGAATAGCTGTTCAAGATCCCCAAACCAGCTTTTTCACAATGACAATCATTGCACTTTTATGTGGGCTTGGAGGCGGGAATTTTAGCTCCTCTATGGCAAATATAGGATATTTTTTTCCAAAATCTGAAAAAGGATATGCCACAGGTGTTAATGCAGGTTTAGGAAATCTTGGTGTTTCTGTGGTTCAATTTGTTGCGCCTTTAATTATTGGTATAGGTATTTTTGGCGCATTAGGTGGGGATCCTAAAGTAATTGTCCAAAATGGACAGGAAACCTCTATTTGGCTTCAAAATATTGGGTTTGTATGGGTTCCTATTATTTTGATTATCTTATTTTTTATTTGGTTTGGGATGAATGATCTTTCTTCTGCAAAAGCATCATTTTCTGAACAATCTACTATTTTTAAACGCAAAGATAACTGGATTCTATGTTGGTTATATTTAGGAATGTTTGGTTCATTTATTGGATATTCCTCTGTTTTTCCTATTTTATTGAAACATTCTTTTCCAGATATTGATCCTTTGAAATACGCATTCTTAGGGCCCTTGCTCGGTTCTATTTTTAGAGTGGTTGGTGGTATGATTTCAGATAAAATTAGAGCCAGTATTGTTACTCAAATTGCTTATGCTGGGGTTATTGTTTTTACACTTGCCGTTTTATATTTTATTCCAGAACACGGACAAACAGAAAATTTTATGGCTTTTTTTATTAGTTTTATGCTGGTTTTTGTCTTTGTTGGTATTGGGAACGGATCCGTTTTTGCTCAAACGCCCATTATTTTTGGAATCTTTCATCGTAAATTAGCTGCTACAACAGGCATCAGTGCCGAAGAATCTGCAAAAACTGCTGTCAAAGAAACAGGTGCGGTGCTTGGGTTTATGGGCGCTATTGGTGCTTATGGTGGGTTTGTTATCCCAAAACTTTGTGGAACAGCAGTTGCATATACAGGCACATTTAATCTCGCTTTTTGTTGTTTTATTGCCTTTTATAGCTCTTGTTTGTTGATGAATTGGTGGTTTTATCTTCGTAAAAATGCAGAAAGCGCATGTTAATCGGTATTATATCTTTAAGGATTGAGAAAAAATCATGAGTCACTTATTAGATCGTTTATCGTTCTTTAAAAGAACTAGGAGTACTTTTGCCAATGGTCATGGTGCTGTTGTTCAAGAAGATAGAAAATGGGAAAACGCATATAGGCAACGTTGGCAGCATGATAAAATTGTAAGATCTACTCATGGTGTGAATTGCACTGGATCTTGCAGCTGGCAAATTTACGTCAAAAGCGGATTAATCACGTGGGAAACGCAGCAAGTTAATTATCCACGTACACGCCCTGATTTGCCTAATCATGAACCCAGAGGCTGCCCACGTGGTGCATCTTATAGTTGGTATGTTTACTCTGCTCAACGGGTAAAATATCCGATGTTAAGGGGGGTATTGGCAAAATTATGGCGTGAAGTACGTAAGAGTAAAGATCCAATTGCGGCTTGGGAATATATCAGTCAAACTCCGGAAATTGCGAAAACTTATAAATCTCGGCGTGGTCTGGGTGGTTTTGTTCGCTCAAATTGGGACGAGGTCAATGAAATTATCGCTGCTGCTAATAATTTTACTGTAAAAGAATTTGGACCTGATCGTGTTGTTGGGTTCTCTCCAATTCCTGCGATGTCAATGATAAGCTATGCTTCTGGTTCAAGATATTTATCATTAATTGGTGGCGTGCCTTTATCTTTTTATGATTGGTATTGTGATTTACCCCCTGCCAGTCCCCAAGTTTGGGGCGAGCAAACAGACGTTCCAGAATCTGCGGATTGGTATAATTCTACCTATTTAATGGTTTGGGGATCAAATGTTCCTATGACCAGAACACCTGATGCACATTTTTATACAGAAGTGCGTTATAAAGGAACCAAGACTGTTGCTGTTTCTTCTGATTATGGTGAAATGGTTAAATTTGGTGATATTTGGTTGGCACCAAAACAAGGAACAGATGCTGCGCTTGCCATGGCAATGGGGCATGTAATTTTTAAAGAATTTCATCTAGATAATCCTTCTGATTATTTCACACGTTATTGCCGTCAATATACCGATATGCCGATGTTGGTTATGTTGGATAATAAGGGTGAACATTATCTACCAAATTATTTCCTAAGAGCCAGTCATTTAGATGGTAATCTTAATGAACAAATAAACCCAGAATGGAAGACCCTCGTTATTGATGGTAAAACCGGGAATATTGTTGCGCCTAAAGGGTCTATTGGATTTAGATGGGGTGATAATGGCAAATGGAATTTACAAGAGCAAGATAGTCAAGGACAATCTATCGAAGCACAGCTTTCTCTTTTAAATACACAGGATCAAGTTGTTGAGGTTGCTTTTGACTATTTTGCTGGTGAAGGTGAAAATGAGCAGTTTACACGCAAAGTGCCAGTTAAAAAAATTAAGTTAGCTGATGGATCAGAAGCACTGGTAACAACCGTCTTTGATTTAATGGCTGCAAATTACAGTATTGATCGTGGATTAGGCGACGGAGCAAAGGATTATTTTGACAATGTTCCTTATACGCCTGCATGGCAACAAAAACATACTGGGGTAAAGCCAGAGCTTGTGATTCAAGTGGCTCGTGAATTTGCACAAAATGCAGACCAAACCCAAGGTAAGAGTATGGTCATCGTGGGTGCTGCTTTGAACCATTGGTATCATATGGATATGACTTATCGTGGTATTATTAATATACTGATGATGTGTGGTTGTATTGGACAAAGCGGTGGTGGTTGGTGCCATTATGTAGGGCAAGAAAAGTTAAGACCACAAACAGGTTGGACACCACTTGCTTTTGGTTTGGATTGGTATCGTCCAGTACGTCAAATGAATGGAACTTCATTTTTCTATAATCATACCAGTCAGTGGCGCCATGAAAAATTAAATCTGCATGAAATTACATCATCAACAGCGTTAAATCAGTTTGAAAATTTATCACTCATTGATTGTAATGCCAAAGCTGAACGTTTGGGATGGTTGCCTTCTGCACCGCAATTAACGACTAATCCTTTGCAAGTCACACAACAAGCAATTGCTGCATCAAAAGATCCTGTTGCTTATGCTGTTGATGGGTTAAAAGATGGTTCATTGGATATGTCTTGTAATGATCCAGATAATCCAAAGAATTTCCCAAGAAATATGTTTGTATGGCGTTCAAATATTTTGGGTTCATCTGGCAAAGGGCATGAATATTTCCTAAAATATTTGCTGGGCACACAAAATGCTGTGTTAAGTGAGGAAGAAGACTGCATCAAACCCCAAGAAATTACGGTAAGACCTGCTGCTGAGGGGAAATTGGATTTGATGGTTGTTTTAGATTTCCGTATGTCAACGACTTGTTTATATGCTGATGTTATTTTACCAACAGCAACATGGTATGAAAAAGATGATTTAAATACATCAGACATGCATCCTTTTATTCATCCATTAAGTGAGGCTGTACAACCTTTGTGGCAAAGTAAAAGTGATTGGGAGATCTTTAAGGGTATTTCTAAAAAGTTTTCTGAATTAGCAGAAGATTATTTGGGTGTACAAAAAGATTTAGTTTTAACCCCATTGATGCATGATACGCCTCAAGAACTGGGTCAACCTTTTGACGTGAAAGATTGGAAAAAAGGAGAATGTGATCCCGTTCCAGGGAAAACAATGCCTGCCATGACTGTGGTCGAAAGAGATTATGGGGCAATTTATCAGCAATATACGTCGATTGGACCATTACTTGAAAAAATTGGGAATGGTGGCAAAGGGATTAGCTGGGATACTAAACATGAAGTGGATGTACTTCGTGGATTGAATAAAGTTGTTCAAGATGGTGTTGCCAAAGGTCAACCTAAGTTAGAAACAGCAATTGATGCTGCGGAAATGATTTTGACATTAGCACCAGAAACCAATGGTCATATTGCGGTTAAAGCATGGGATGCACTATCTCAAATAACGGGTTTAGATCATACACCTTTAGCATTACCCAGAGAGCACGATACAATTCGTTTTAGAGATATTCAAGCGCAACCTCGTAAGATTATTTCCTCACCTACTTGGTCTGGTTTGGAAAGTGAAACCGTCAGTTATAATGCTGGTTATACCAATGTCCATGAGCTGATTCCTTGGAGAACAATTACAGGTCGCCAACAATTTTATCAAGATCATCAATGGATGCGTGCTTTTGGTGAGAGTTTGTGCGTTTACAAGCCTGCAATAGATTTAAAAACAACAAAACAAGTGCTTGGTAAACATGATAATGGGAATACTGAGATTGTTCTTAATTTCATTACACCACATCAAAAATGGGGTATTCATAGTACTTATTCTGACAATATTAGGATGTTGACTTTATCTCGTGGTGGTCCCCATGTTTGGATTTCCGAAATCGATGCCCAAAAGGCAGGCATTGTTGATAATGATTGGATCGAGGCATTCAATCTGAATGGAACTTTAACAGCCAGAGCAGTGGTCAGCCAACGTGTGCCAGAAGGCATGACGTTAATGTATCACGCTCAGGAAAGGATTATTAATGTTCCAGGTGCTGAAGTTTCTAAAAAACGCGGTGGTATTCACAACTCTGTAACAAGAACTGTTTTAAAACCAACGCATATGATCGGTGGTTATGCTCAGCTTTCTTATGGGTTTAATTATTATGGAACGGTTGGTTCTAATCGTGATGAATTCGTGGTTATTCGTAAAATGAAAAATGTTGATTGGTTACAAGAAACCGACAATTTAGCTCAGCAAAATATCAAAGCGTAATAAGAGGTCAAGATTATGAAAATTAGAGCACAAATTGGCATGGTGTTAAATCTGGACAAATGTATTGGGTGTCATACTTGTTCAGTCACTTGTAAAAATGTTTGGACCAGCCGTGATGGTGTTGAATATGCATGGTTTAACAATGTTGAAACAAAGCCTGGTGTTGGTTATCCAAAAGAGTGGGAAAATCAAGACAAATATAATGGTGGATGGGTTTTAAAAAATAATAAGTTAAAACCTCGCCAAGGGGGTAAGTTAAAAATTATGGCAAATATTTTTGCCAATCCAGACTTGCCTCAAATTGATGATTATTATGAGCCATTTACGTATGATTATGAACATCTACAAAATGCTCCTGATATGAAAACACCACCGACAGCGCGTCCCGTTTCTGTCTTAACTGGCAAAAAAATGGATAAAATTAAATGGGGTCCTAATTGGGAAGATGATCTTGGGGGGGAGTTCTCTAAAAGATCAAAAGATGCCTTATTTGAAGGTATTCAAAAAGAAATGATGTCTACATTTGAGAATACATTTATGATGTATTTACCAAGGTTATGTGAACATTGTTTAAATCCAGCTTGTGTTGCCAGTTGTCCTTCTGGATCTATTTATAAACGTGAAGATGATGGCATTGTTTTGATTGACCAAGATAAATGTCGTGGTTGGCGGATGTGTGTTTCTGGGTGCCCTTATAAAAAGATTTATTATAACTGGGTGTCTGGAAAATCTGAAAAATGTATTTTTTGTTATCCACGAATTGAAGGTGGGCAACCAACGGTTTGTTCTGAAACTTGTGTTGGACGTATTCGGTATCTCGGTGTTTTGTTATATGATGCTGATAAAATTGAAGATGCTGCTTCTGCTGAAGATCCAAAAGATTTATATCAGTCTCAATTAGATTTGTTTTTGGATCCCAATGATCCAGAAGTTATTGCTGAGGCATTAAAACAAGGAATCCCACAAAGTTGGTTGGATGCTGCTAAGAAATCACCTGTATATAAAATGGCAGTGGATTGGAAAGTTGCATTCCCATTACATCCAGAATATCGTACATTACCAATGGTTTGGTATATTCCTCCCCTGTCCCCTATTCAATCTGCAGTAGAACAAGGCGTGATTGGGGATAAAGGTATTATTCCTGGAATCAAGGAATTACGTATTCCAGTTCGTTATCTTGCTAATTTATTAACGGCAGGAAAAGAGGAGCCTATTGTTGAAGCATTAGAAACAATGATTGCAATGCGTCGTTACATGCGCAGCAAATCCGTCGATGCTCAACCAGATTTATCAACTATAGAAAATCTTCATGTTTCTGAGGAACAGATTAATGAAATGTATCAAATAATGGCAATTGCTAATTATGAAGATCGTTTCGTTATTCCTTCATCTCATAAAGAAATGGTTGAAGATGCTTTCCAAGATAAAGCATCTTGCGGTTTTTCATTCGGCAATGGCTGTTCTGATGGTGCTAGTAAAGAAAGCTTATTCGGTAAAAAACAGTCACCTATTGTTTTTACAGATATGATTAATGATCGAAACCGTAATAAAGAAAAGGAAAGTAATAGTTAATGCAAATTTTTAAAATCCTTTCAGTGCTTCTTTGTTATCCGGAACAAGAGTTGGTAGATGCTGTTCCTGAATTAAAAGATTGTTTGAATAAGTTAAAAATAGACTCTACTTTTCTATCTCCCTTGCTGACAGAGTTGAGTGAGAAAGAGTTGCTTACTTTGCAAGAAGAATATGTAAATCTTTTTGATCGAGGGCGGAATCACTCTTTACATATGTTTGAACATATTCATGGCGAAGACCGCATTCGTGGGCAGGCTTTGGTTGATTTGATGAATGAGTATCAAAATAATGGGTTTGAGCTTTCTGTAGTTGATGAGCTTCCGGATTATTTACCATTATTCCTTGAGTATTTATCTGTTTGTGAAGAAAAGCACGCAATTCAACTTTTAACTGCTGCGATTGATGTGATTGGTCATATTGGTAAAAAATTACAAGATACAAATTCTGCTTATGTGGGTATTTTTTCTTTATTGGAACAATATTCAACGGCAAAGCCAGTTCCTTTGGTAACGCCACCTATTCGCGATATGGATGAGGCATTAGAAAAATTTGAACCTAATATAGAGGGAATTGAACCCTTGCTGCAACCAAACACTTGTAAAATTTGCCCGACCTATGATCAAAATAAAGGGGGAAGTCATGGATTACCTAGATAAATTTATTTTTGGAATTTATCCGTATATTGTATTAACAATTTTTATTGTTGGTTGCCTTGTTCGATTTGAACGTGAACAATATTCGTGGAAAAGTGATTCCAGTCAATTACTATATCGTGGGCAGTTGCGCGTTGGTAGCATTCTGTTTCATCTTGGAATTTTGGGTTTATTCTTTGGTCATTTGGGTGGGTTATTAACCCCAGTGATTGTGTGGGATACACTTGGGGTCAGCCATTCCTTAAAACAATTGGTGGCTATGACTGCGGGTGGTATTATGGGCAGTATGTGTTTCGTTGGATTAGTTATTTTAATCCACAGACGCTTTACTGTAGATCGTTTAACACAAAATAGCACCTGGCGTGATAAACTTTTGCTTTCATGGTTATTGGTGACATTATGTCTTGGTTTATCAACAATTTTTGTCTCAGCGCAACATTTAGATGGGCACGAAATGGTTAACTTAATGACATGGGCACAACATGTAGTGACTGTTCGTGGTGATGCTGCAAGTTACATAATGAATGCTTCTATTATTTTTAAAATTCATTTATTTATGGGGATGACTTTATTTGCTATTTTCCCGTTTACGCGTTTAGTGCATATTTTCAGTGGATTTGGAATGGTGACATATATTACACGTAAATGGCAATTGGTAAGACCTCGTTCATAAAAGAAAAGAGTGGTAATGAAAAAATATTATTTTGTTCGTAAGGTAATTCAAAATATTGTAATTGCAATGATTTTTCTTTTTGGTGGATTATATTATGCTAAAGCGAATGACATTGTTGTTTCAGCGGCAATAAGTCTAAGCAATGCTTTTAAAGAGATTGCTAAAACTTATGAAGCTGAACATCCTACGGATAAAATATTATTTAATTTTGGTGCTTCTGGTAGTTTGCTTCAACAACTTAACCAAGGGGCACCAGTTGATGTTTTTGCTTCTGCAGATGAAAAAACGATGGATCAAGCCAGCGAGAAAGGGTTGATTATAAAGAAAAGTAGAAAAGATTTTACCTATAATAACCTTGTATTAATTGCCCCAATCCATAGTGTTTTGCATGTGCAGAATGTAGATGATTTATTACAACCAGCCATTCAAAAAATTGCAATGGGACAACCTCAAATAGTTCCAGCAGGTAGATATACTCAGCAATTATTAGAACAAAATCATGTATGGGATAAAGTTCAGAATAAATTGATTATTGGGCAAAATGTAAGACAAGTTTTGGATTATGTAGGGCGTGATGAAGTGAATGTTGGATTTGTATATCATAGTGATGCAGCCATTGCACAAGATAAGGTAAAAATCCTCTTGGAATTTTCGTTAAATCGTTCAATTTGTTATCCTATTGCTTTAGTTAAGCAAAGAAAACCAAATCAAAATGCTCAAAGATTTATTGACTTCGTTTTATCCTCTACAGGGCAAAATATTTTAGAAAAATATGGTTTTGCCAATCTTTCTCCTTAATAAAACAATATGATGAATTTTTCGTGGGATGCACTGTTTTTATCATTAAAAGTTGCAGGGTGCTCAGTTATTATTAATCTTGTAATTACGGTACCAATTGGTTTTCTATTCGCACGTAAAAAATTTATTGGCAAAGAATTTTTAGATACGATTTTAACGCTACCCATGGTACTGCCTCCTACTGTTTTGGGATATTATTTGTTGGTTCTGTTGGGGCGACATGGTTGGATTGGACAATGTTTAGAGAAGTATTTTAATATTAATCTAATTTTTACATGGCAAGCGGCAGTAGTTGCTGCAACAATTGTTACGTTTCCTTTGGTTTTTAAACCTACCAGAACAGCTTTTGAGAGTGTAAATGTCTGTTATGAACAAGCTGCTAGTGTTTTAGGAATTTCTAATTTTTCTATATTTTTTCGTATTATTTTACCACTAGCTTGGCGTGGTATTTTTGCTGGTTTGTTATTATCATTTGCCAGAGCATTGGGGGAGTTTGGTGCAACGTTAATGGTTGCAGGCAGCATTCCTGGTAAAACAGAAACCTTGTCCATTGCTATTTATCAAGCGGTTCAAGAGGGTGATAATGATACCGCAAGTATAGCAGTAATTATTTTATCGATTGTTTGTATTGCTGTTTTAGTTGTTGCAAAAAAATTAACTGGTTATAAAATTTTTCATTAGTGGCAAAAGATGAATTTTATTTGGAATGTTCAAAAAACATTATTGGCAGGTCAACGTTCTTTTCAATTACATCTTGAATATGCTTCATCATGCAAATCTGTTGCAATATTTGGTCCATCAGGGGCTGGAAAAACAACGTTAATTAAGATGATTGCAGGATTATTGCAACCTGATATTGGATTGATTAAGATTGGTAGTTGTGTTTTTTTTGATAAAAAACAAAAAATTAATTTAAAACCACAGCAAAGAAACCTAGCTTATTTTTTTCAATCTTATAGTTTGTTTCCTCATTTAACCGTACAGCAAAATATATCATTTCCGTTGAAAAAAGGGATCTTTAATCCAACTAAAAAATATAATAATTTAGAAATATCTCTGTTATTAGAGCGTTTTGAATTGGTGAACCTTGCCCATCAATATCCTCATGAATTATCTGGTGGACAGCAACAAAGAGTCGCATTAGCAAGAGCCTTAATAACAAAACCTAAGCTCCTATTATTAGATGAGCCATTTTCAATGTTGGATTATCAGCTGCGGAAACGTTTACGTAGCGAGGTAAAAGCTATTCAACAACAAATAAATTGCTTGTTATTAATAATTTCACATGACCAAGAAGATGTTGATTTCTTTGCTGAAGATGTTTTGATTTTAGAGAATGGAAAATTAAAAAAATAATATATAGGTTACAGTAAAAAGATATAAAATTTGTATATATTTGCTCCAATAATATATCTTAATGATAGTATAATTTTCAAAATAATTATTATTTCAAGAACGGTCTGTAGAATGCTTATAGATGATTTCGGTAGAACAATAGATTACTTAAGAATATCTGTTACAGACCGCTGTAATTTAAGGTGTAATTATTGTATTCCAAAAGGCTTTAAAGGTTTTAAAGATTCTGATCATTGGATATCCACTGAAGAGATTTTAAGAGTTGTTTATAATTTTTCAGTATTAGGAACACATCATTTTCGCCTGACAGGTGGTGAGCCTTTATTAAGAAAAAATATCGTTGAATTGGTTCGTGATATGAAAGCAATAGATCAAGTCACGGATTTGTCCATAACAACGAATGCAACTTTATTAGAAGACAAGGCTGAAGCTTTATTTGAAGCAGGTTTAGATCGGTTGAATATCAGTCTTGATTCCTTAAATTCTAAACATATGGAGGCAATAACAGGAAGCAATTGCCTTGAAAATATTTTAGCGGGATTATCTGCGGCTAAGAGAGCTGGTTTTCAAAAAGTTCGCATTAATATGGTTGTTATGCCAGATCGTAACGTTGATGAAATTGAAGAAATGTTAAGGTTCTGTATTCAACATCAATATATTTTATGTTTGATAGAAGTCATGCCTATGGGCGAAAGTGGGCGGGGTACGGCTTCTGTATATTTACAAGAAACAGTAAAAAGGCTTGAAAAAAATTTCAAATTACAACCAACAACTAAGAAAATTGGAAATGGACCAGCCAGATATTGGGAAACTAAAAGTGGGTTTGTTAATCTTGGTTTGATTACTCCATTATCTCAGCATTTTTGCGAGACTTGTAATCGTGTTCGGTTAACTGTTGATGGCACTTTATTGATGTGTTTAGGGCAAGATAATAGTTTTGAATTGAAACCTTTGCTAAGAAATCTATGTAGCGATGAGGCGTTACAAAATGCTATTATGCAAGCAATTAAGTTAAAACCAAAAGCACATGATTTCTTAGAGCAGCCAAAAAAAGTTAATCGTATTATGTCAATGACGGGTGGTTAATTATATTTTAGGTAGGAATGCTTTAACAATTTTTTCGTTTGTTTCAATTCTTGGTCCACCAATCACTTCGATACACATTGGAACAGAAGCAAAAACACCATGGATTTTGACATTACCATTTTCGTCTTTAACACCTTCCAAGGTTTCTTTGATTGCATTTGGACGACCTGGAAGGTTTAAGATGAGGCTTTTTTTACGAATAACACCGACTTGTCTGGATAAAATTGCTGTTGGTACATAATATAAACTTACTTGACGCATTTGCTCGCCAAATCCTGGCATAACTTTATCTGCAACAGCCAAGGTAGCATCGGGCGTAACATCACGAATATAAGGACCTGTGCCTCCTGTTGTTAAAACTAGAGGGCATTTTTCTTTGTCCACTAACTCAATGAGTGTTTTCTCAATCAGATCTTGCTCATCTGGAATTAAATGTTCGATATATTCTTTGTCATTTAAGACAGCAAGGTTCAACCAACCTTTCAGCGCAGGGAGACCTTTATCTTCATAGATTCCTTTGCTGGCTCTGTCACTAATAGAAATAAGCCCAATTTTAATTTTTTTCATAATAGATTCTCAGATATTTTTAAGCGTTGAAATTGTAAGAAAGAGGATAGACTTTGATATAATCATTTTCATGAATCAGAGTATTTTCTGGTATTTCTGCCAAGGCATCGGCTTGTGTAAACGCAGAGAGCATTGCAGAGCCTTGATGTGAAAGCAGTTGGACATAAAGTCCAGTAGCACTGGGTTGGAGCTGGACTCTAAGGAACTCTTTGCGGTTTTGTGTTTTCTTAGTGGAAAATGTTGCTTTAGCCATGATTGCTTTTGGCATACAATGTTCTAATGCAATTCCTGATAATCTTTTAAGAGCAGGAACAACAAGCTGTTGGAACGTTACAAAGGTGCTGACTGGATTGCCAGGCAGCATAAAAACTGTTGCTTTATCAATCTCTCCCCATGCAAACGGTTTTCCAGGTTTAATGGCAAGTTTCCATAAGGTTAGTTTTCCTAATTCGGTTATGGCTGCATGAACATGATCTTCCTCACCAACAGAAACCCCACCAGAAGTGATAATAATATCTGCTTTTTGACTGGCATTTTTTAACGCTTGTTCAGTTGCTTCTTTATTATCAGGTAGTGTTCCTGCATCGACAATAAGATGAGGGGTTTGTTTTAACCATGAAAGAAGTAAATAACGATTAGCATCATAGATTTGACCAGATTTTAATGTTTCTCCTGGATTAATAAGCTCGTTTCCTGTTGAAAATACATAAATTGTTAATGGTTTAAAGACAGGGACTTCAGCATATCCTTGGCTGGCTAATAAAGCGGTGACAGCAGGTGTAATATATTGACCTGTAGGTAGAAATATATCCCCTTTTTTTAATTCTTCGGCTTGATAACGAATATTTTGCCCTTTTTTAAGTGTTGATGTAACGGTTAAAATATTGTCATTAACTTCAGTATTTTCCTGCTGAATAACTGCACTTGTCCCTTCGGGGATTGGCGCACCAGTAAATATTCGGGCTGCTTCTCCTGTTTTTAAAGTCATTGATTGTGCGGTATCGCCTGCGGCAATACGATGGATGATTTTCCATTCTTGACATACGTCAATATCACCGCCAAGAGCATAACCATCCATTGCGCTATTGCTAAAAAAAGGAGTGTCATATTGGACTGTTAAATTTGCAGCTAATATAAGACGGTCTGCTTCGGTTAAAGGAATAGTTTGTTTTGTTAAAGAAGGAGTGTTTTGTGTTAATAAATTATGGAGTGCCTGATAATAATCGAGCATGATAGGTTCCTATTGGTTTTGATGAAGTGTTTCCATATCATTCATGTTTGTAAATGCATGTTCATCTTCGAAAATAGTTTTAACGGCATTATGTTTAAAAATCCAAGATTTTAAACTATATTGTTGTTGATTGAGATGCGCTGCTAATTGATTGTTAATTATTGGCTTATATAGGAAAATACTAGGATGGATTTGGGACGCTGTTGCAGCATAAGCAATCTCATATTCTGTTTGAGCATATAAGTTATTTACTAACAATGACACTAGATGAATGGGTAGGAAAGGGGTATCACAAGGAACAATAAGAACAGCATCCGTGCTTTTTGGAATAAAAGCAGTTGTGCTAAGAATACCAGCAAGAGGTCCTTTATTTTTAAAATCTGCGTGATCTGAAATAACAGGAAAACCCAACTCTTGATAGGTTGCAATATCTTCGTTGGCACTGATAAGAATATGATCTAATTGAGGATGTAATCGTTCAATAACATGTTGAATTAGAGGGCGGTCATTTAAAGGAATAAGTCCTTTATTTTTTCTTCCCATACGTCGCCCCTCTCCACCAGCTAAAATCACTCCAGTTATGATGGGTTTTTGTTTTATCATGAGAGAGCCCAACGTTTTTTTTGTTCTATATCTGATTGTTTGGCTTCAACCCAACGAGAATTACCATTTTGAAAAAATTCTTTTTTCCAGAAAGGAGCCTCTGTTTTTAAATAATCCATAATGAATTGAGAGGCTTCAAAAGCTGCCTTACGATGTGAGGCAGAAACCATTACAAGAACAATATTTTCCCCTATATTTAATCGTCCAACACGATGAATAACAATGGCGCTGCGGATACCCCAATGTCCTTGTGCGCGTTGTAAGATACGTTCAATTTCTTGTTCTGTAACCTCTGGGAAATGCTCAAGATAAAGGTAATCTAATGGATCTTTTTCATCATATCCACGAACAATACCCTTGAAACTGACCAAAGCACCACAATTATTTTCTTGAATCTTTTGATCTAAATTCGGTAATTCTGCATCAAATGGTGCTTCTTGAATTTTTACCCAAAACATTTTATCCTCCTGTAACAGGTGGAAGAATAGCGATTTCATCCCCTGAAGAAATTGGGGTTGTTTCATAAATAACTTTTTTATTAATGACCAGCCTAAAAATGTTTTCTTCTGACAAACTCTCTGCCCAAAATGAACTGCGAGTACGTAAAAAGGTTAGTAACTCTTGAGAGTTACCTTTTGACCATTTAATTTCTTCTTCTTCTAAGTTAAGAATTTCTTTTAAAAATCCAAAATAACGAATTTTAATCATGGTTTCCTTTGTTCCATATGTTTATGATGGTTAAAGTAATTTATAATAGGAAAAACACATGACCAAATTATCTCATTTTGATGCTTCAGGGCAAGCTCATATGGTTGATATTGCCAATAAGGATGAAACAAAACGTACCGCAATTGCTACTGGATCTATTACTATGTCCGCAGAGGCATTTCAGTTGTTGGAATTTAATGCCAGTCGCAAAGGGGATGTGTTGGGAATTGCAAGAATTGCTGCCATCCAAGGTACAAAAATAACAGCGAATTTAATTCCTTTATGTCATCCTTTGGCGTTGACGCATGTGCATGTTGATTTTGTTAAAGATGAAGAAAATCATTGCCTTTCAATTATTGTGACAACCGAAACTGTTGGTAAAACAGGGGTTGAAATGGAAGCTTTGAGTGGTGTGTCTGCAGGCTTATTAACTGTCTATGATATGTTAAAAGCAATAGAAAAAAATATGGTCATTAGTAATATTCATTTAATTCAAAAAAAGGGTGGAAAAAGTGGAGAGTTTAATTTTTAGTCACTTATTATTCACAAGGCTCAGCTGGTAAAGAGAATTTTGGATTATTAATAAATTGCTTATCAGTTAATGAGTTTAAAAATTGTATCAAATCATACATATCTTTCTCTGATAAATGAGGTAATTTTATCGTATCAGAATGATGTGCTAAAATAGCCTCTTTAAGTGTCTCAATCGATCCATCATGGAAATAGGAAGCTGTCAATTCTATGTTTCGTAAAGTAGGCGTACGCATTGCTTTGGTTGTTCCTTTATTTATTTGATAAAATTTTTGATCAGTAAATAAAGGGGGTGTGTGACAAGTTGCGCATTGCCCCTTGCCAAAGAATATTTGTTCACCTTGTTGCATTTCTTTGGTATAGCCTTGTTTCGTGTCCCATATACTATGATCTGTAATTAAGGTGCGTTGAAAGCTTGCGATGGCTTGTGTTATAGTGTCTATTGTAATCTTATTTCCCTTGACGTCCGGAAAAGCAGAGTTAAATAGGCGAACATAGCAAGCATTGGACGCAATACGCTTTTCAATTTCCTTTTCCCCATGATGCATTCCCATTTCTACGGGAGTGGTTCCTGTAATAGGCATTAATGCTTGTTTATCCAGTGCGAAAACATGTTGATCTGTCCAAGTGAATGTTTTTAGTTGTCCAACATTGCCAAGTGTGGGAACGTTATAAATTCCTTGGTCATTATTAACGCCAGGATGCGTTGGATTTCCGTCTGTAAAAGCCTGTTTTTGCCTGTGGCAAGTCGCACAAGACATGCTGCCATCTTTGGATAAATCCGCATCATAAAAAAGATAACGACCTAACTTTACTTGATTAGCAATAACAGAATGATCGATTTTATCTGTTTCTGCGTTTGCGGTGTAAACACATACAGAGAGAATACTAATTGCTAAAGTTAAAATTACTGCCGTTATTTTCATTGCTATAAATCGCTATTTAGAAACAGGAACAATAATAAATTTGATGGTATCTTTACCATTTGCTGTGAATTCTATGGTGTGTTGACCAGGAGATAGCGGGAAATCTAAAACTTTTTCCATCCCTAAACATTTTGAACCATGTTGGTGTTTAGACGATTCAATGGTTTTTCCATCTTTTACCATTTCGACCCATGGACGGCTATCGGTAATAATACGATAGGTTGCTTGAGTTGGAACATTGAATTGCACCATACCTGCAAAACTGACACTGCCACCGCGCTCTTCTGGATTAACAACAAATTTAACAGTGCGGGTTGGGAAAAGAGAGGCTTGTACTGCTTGGTTAATCGTAACGGTAGAATGAGATAATTCTTCACTTGTTTTAGCAGCAGAAATGCTGGAAGGCTCTTTCCAAGAACTCATTTCTTTAGGAGGTGCTTCACAATGTGTTGGATCCGTGTGCGTTGTATGTGATTCATGTGCGTAGGATTGAACAGGAACAATTGTTAATCCCATGACAAAGCATAAAGTGAGTAATTTTGAATTAAAAGAATACATAACAAAAACCTTTATTGTTTAACAGTTATAATATTCGTTTTTTCTAAATAGAAAATAGTTCTTTATGACTAGTCCATTTAGTTAATTGACACATTTAGATATTGATTTAATTTCATTTTACCCAAAAATTTTTCATATCCTATTAGTTTTAAATTATGCAAAAAATTACTTATCTATCCTTGGTTTGTATAAGCTTCTTAGCATTGGAATCTTTTTCTAATGCTTACGGAAAGGAGATTGATGCTTCTAATGAGGGCACACCTTTGGAAACCACCAAGAGCGTCGTCAAACAAACAGCATCAGAAAAAATGCCTAGTGAGATTACGAATAGGGTTCTATCTTCTGAAGAAATTACAGTTTATGGGCAACATAACAAAATGTTGGTTGGAAGTTCAGTTGTCTCTTCAAAAGTTATAAATGATTTAAATTTAAATACATTAGACGAGGCAGCAAGTATTTTGCCAGGCGTGAATGTTGCTACCACAGGGAATTCTCGTAATGAGCGGATGTTGTATGTGCGTGGTTTCAGTCGATTACAGGTTCCTTTGCTTCTTGATGGGATCAGAGTTTACTTACCATATGATAATAGATTAGATTTTGGTCGTTTTGTAACACCAGATATTGCAGAGATTCAAATTAGTAAAGGATATGCTTCGGTTATTGATGGTCCTGATGGAATGGGAGGTATGATTAATTTGGTAACTCGCAAGCCTAAAAAAGCAATTGATGCTGAGGTTCGAAGTAATGTAAATTTGGATCATGATGGTGGTTATGGTGGATATAATGTTTTTGGGTTTATAGGAACAAAACAAGAAAAATGGTATGCTCAATTTAGCTTTGATGAAAATAATATAGACCATATAGATTTATCGTCTAAATTTAAACCAACGCCTTCTCAAAATAAGGGGAAACGGCTGCTATCAGATTCATTGGATTGGCGAATCAATACAAAAATTGGAATTACGCCTAATGATACTGATGAATATGTTCTAAGTTACACACGCCAAGAAGGTGAGAAAAACGCACCATTAAGTACAGTTGATGTTCCAGCTATACAAAGAGTATGGAGTTGGCCCACATGGAATATTGATTCTTTGTCCTTTATGTCAAATACACAATTGACGAACGATCTTGTTTTAAAATTTCGGATTTATCGCAATACATTTGATAATTTATTGCGCAGTTTTGACAATATATCACAAACTACTCAATCTATGAAAAAGTCTTTTAATAGTTATTATTATGATGAGGCTTATGGTGGTGATGTTCGTTTGGCATGGAATGTCAGTCAAAGAGATACAATGAATTTTGCCTTTTATGGACGTTTAGATCAACATAATGAACATACTCAAAATTTTCCAAGTGGATATAATCAGCCCAACCAAAAATCTATAGAAGAAAGCTATAGTATTGCTGTTGATAATAATTTTGATATTCTTTCCAATTTACAATTAACCGTAGGTGGAAGTTATGATTGGCGTGTCCTAGATCAGGCACAGGGATTTTCATCAGATACAAATCAAATTATTTCTTACCCAACCAAAAATAAAGGTGCATTTAATCAACAAGCTCGCTTAGCATGGACAATTAATCCTAAGACCAATGCTTATGTCAGTGTTTCAAATCGTGCACGTTTTCCTTCTTTATTTGAACGATTTAGCACACGTTTTGGCGGGGCAGTTTCAAACCCAGGGTTAAAGCCAGAACGAGCACAAAACTATGAAATTGGTGCTTCTCATAATTGGGATTACGTCAAAGTTGCAGGGGCAGTGTTTTATTCGCATATAGAGGATGCAATTATTTCTGTTCCTATGATTTATGAAGGTGTGTCAGTCAATCAAAATCGGAATGTAAGTCATGGAAATTATGTAGGGTTTGAGCTATCTACAGAAATTGATGTTTTATCGAACCTCTTAATTGGAGGGAACTATACTTATATTCATCGTGATCTCTCTGATCCTAATAATGCTAATTTCCGCCCAACAGACGTGCCAAAACACAAAGCATTTATTTATGCTTTATGGAAACCCATTCCAAAATTGCAAATTATGCCTAGTTTAGATATTGCGTCTAATCGTTGGACAACCGATAGTTATGGTTTACAATATTATAAAACTGGACATTATGTTAATTTGTCAACCAGTGTGATGTATAAATTGACTGAGCAGCTTGAAATTAGTGCTGGTGCTAAAAACTTATTGGATCAAAATTATCAATTGGCTATTGGTTACCCAGAAATGGGAAGGAATTTCTTTGTCAAAGTAAGATTTGTTTATTGATAATTTAATATCATATTTATCTTATGAGTTGATGACTGAATCAGAAGTAATTTAAATGAATGGATTAGTGTTTCATTATCGTATCGATTATAACTATATAAGCGTTTCTCTTTTAATATGGTACAAAGCTTATTATATTACGTTAAGTTTTTTTCCTTCTTCGAAGATAGAGTTATTTGTAGATATAATTAACAACCTAATATTTTCTTGATAATTATAATGAATTTAATCATTATCCCTATTGTATCAAGGCGTGATGTTGCTTAATATTAAGGCTTGTTAGGTATATTACAAAGATTGATCTTTCTGTGATGCAAGATGATTTGTTAAATAAAGAGACTATAAAACAACCTGTTGTTTTTGTGACGGGTTTATCTGGTGCTGGAAAATCGACCATCCTGCGTGCGCTGGAAGATTTAGGGTATGAGCTAGTTGATAATGCCCCTGTGCAGGTTATTAGTGATATTGTGGGTAAGGTAGAAGGACCTATTGTTATAGGTCTTGACTCCAGAACCAATGGGTTTGAGGCTTCTACCGTTATAGAGTTATTGACCAGATTACGATTAAACCCCTCTTTGCATATTCAATTAATTTATGCCACCTCTGAAACAGATGTTTTATTACGCCGTTATACCGCCACGCGCAGACGACATCCAATGGCAGCGGGTGGAACGGTCAAAGAGGGAATTGAAGCCGAAATTATATTGATGGAACCTTTAAGGAAAGTTGCTGATTTAGTAATCGATACATCAGATTTGCCGCCATTTGAGTTAAGGTTATTGGTTGAAACTCGTTATAGTTTAGGCAAAGATAAAAATCAGGGACTTTTAACATTAACCTTGATGTCTTTTGCATTCCCTAGTGGTGTGCCTCGTGAAGCAGATATGGTGTTTGATGCTCGGTTTTTGCATAATCCATATTATATTCCAGAGTTATCCAAAAAAACTGGTTTAGATAAAGATGTCCAGGAATATGTAGAAAAAGACCCTGATTATCAAAAATATGTAAATCAGATTGATGAAATGTTAAATTTAATTTTCCCTCGTTTTGTTTTAGAAGGAAAAAAATATGCCACGATTGCTGTGGGTTGTTCGGGTGGGCGGCATCGTTCTGTAACGATTGTCGAGGATTTGGCAGAACGCCTTGCTTATCCTAAAAAGAATCAAGAGGGCTTACCTGTTTTAGTGATGCATCGTGAGTTAGCACGTCAAGGAATTCAAACTTGGCGGTGGGTTGCTCGTCCACAAGAGCAAGCAATATAAGTTTTTTACAATTAATAAAATATTCTAGGAATTGAGTAATGGATCAAAAAGTTATTCCTGTTCGTCGTGCGTTAATTTCTGTTTCTGACAAAACAGGTTTACTTGAGTTGGCTAAGGCACTGGCCGAGCAAAAAGTAGAAATCCTATCAACAGGTGGCACAGCCAAGGCCATTCGTGATGCTGGTATTAGAGTGATAGAAGTTTCTGACTTTACAGGTTTTCCTGAAATTCTGGATGGACGTGTCAAAACATTAGTGCCTCAAATTCACGGTGGTTTATTGGGACGCAGGGATTTACAAGATCATCAAGACCAAATGAAAGCACACGGAATTCTTCCAATTGATCTATTATGCGTTAATTTATATCCGTTTGAAGCAACGGTTGCCTCGGGTGCGGGTGAAGAAGATGTGATTGAAAATATTGATATTGGTGGCCCAGCCCTTATCCGTGCAGCTTCCAAAAATCATAGTCATGTGGCAGTTTTAACCGATGCTGCTCAATATGGATCTTTTATTGAGACTTTGCGTCAAACAGGCGGATCAACATTTGCACAACGCAGAGCATGGGCGCAAGCTGCTTATGCCAGAACAGGTGCTTATGATGCAGCGATTTCTGCTTGGTTTGCTAAAGAAGCTAAAGATCAATTCCCAGAACGGGTTGTCTTTAGCGGTCAACGTAAAGAAATTTTACGTTATGGTGAAAACCCTCATCAACAAGCTGCTTTTTATACCAGTGATGAAAATCGCCCAGGTGTTGCAACAGCCAAGCAATTACAAGGTAAAGAGCTTTCTTATAATAATTTAAACGACACAGATGCTGCATTTGAAGCAGTGGCAGAATTTGACGAGCCTTCTATTGTTATTGTCAAACATGCAAACCCTTGTGGGGTTGCGAGTGCTAAAACACTGTCCGAAGCATGGGACTTAGCGTTACGTTGCGACCCAGTTTCTGCGTTTGGTGGAATCATTGCGATGAATCGACCTTTGGATGCAGAGCTAGCAGCAAAAATTGTGACAATTTTTAGTGAAGTGGTGATTGCACCTAAGGTCAATGCAGACGCATTAGAGATTTTATCTAAAAAGAAAAATGTTCGTGTTTTGGAAACAGGATCAATGCCTGATTCAATGGCACAAGGCGTGATGGTGAAAACATTAGCAGGCGGTTTTTTACTGCAAAATCGTGATAATGGACGCCCTGCTGATTTTAAAGTGGTTACGAAAAGACAGCCGACTGCCCAAGAAATGGAAGATATGATTTTTGCATTCCGTGTAGGTAAACATGTAAAATCGAACGCCATTGTGTATGTCAAAGACAAAGCAACCGTTGGTGTAGGTGCTGGACAAATGAGCCGTGTTGATTCTGCACGTATTGCTGCCCATAAAAGTTCTGAAGCAGCCGAAGCAGCGGGATTATCTGAGCCTTTAAGTAAAGGCAGTGTGGTTGCTTCGGATGCATTCTTTCCATTTGCAGATGGATTACAAGCTGCAATTGCAGCAGGCGCTACGGCAGTGATACAACCTGGTGGGTCTATGCGTGATGATGAAGTCATTGCCGCAGCAGATGAAGCTGGGATTGCGATGGTTTTCACCTCTATGCGTCATTTCCGTCATTAAAATTTGGATTAAACGATTATGAAACGCACTTTTTTCATTGCTTTGTTAGCTTCTGTATGTATTGGCCATTCAGCTTTTGCTAAAGAGTATCAATTTAAAAGCCAGTTCAAGCCCTCAACGGTTCAATGGGCTAAAAATGTCGGTACTGCCAAGGTTGCTGGTATGGGAATATATCGTGAAGCAGATGGGACAATGAAAACTTGTGCGGGACAACAAATCACCTACTATCCTTATGACCCCTATATTGTAGAGGCGTTGCAAGTGAAAATGCGAGATATCAAAAAGGTTAAAAATTTTGATCCTCGCATGAATGAATACGCTTTTACGGTGTCTTGTGATGCAAGTGGGGATTTTAAACTGACAAATTTACCAGAGGGAAAGTGGATTTTCGTCATGAATATCCCTGTGGTAAAGAATAAAGAAGATTATTCTTCTTATGACCATTCTTCTGATTTAACGAATATCGCTGGTCAGGGTAATGGGATATTCTATCGCATTGTTAATATAACTGCTGGAAAAGTGAATTCAGTTCAATTAGTGCAGGGTGATGTAGAAGAGCATTAATTTTCTAAATAATTATTATAATATTTTGGTTATTTTTTTGATACTGCAAATATTATTCATTATTACGTTCAGTAAAACGGTTTAAAAAAATCTCTTTTAAAGCGAGATAGTCTGAATTTGCCCGCGCATCATCCCATTTTTGTTTGAAAATACGTGCAGCCTCTGCTTTAACTTCGTCTTCGGCAGCTCTTGGAAGTTCTTGACGACCATGAGAACCACTTAGACCTTTTTTATCAATTGGTACAGGACCATCATATTTTTTTCCTCCTTTATGGTTTGCATAACGTCGGGCGCGTGTATAACCCATTTGCAGGAATTTTCTGGCCATATCAGCGCCAATAAAATCTTGATTATTAATGTATTCTACAAACAAATCGTAAATTTTATTGCTGCTTTCCGTTGCTTTTTCAACAGTAGCAAAGCGCCAATAGGGCAGGATTTCTGATTTATAGGGTTCGACAGATAAAACACCCTGTTCCCCTTTACCTATTCGATAGAGTTCAGGGCGTTCTCTGAAATCAATTTTTTTAAAATCCAACGAGTAATCAAAACTCTTACTTTTTACGCGACTTTTTTTTCGAGGAGGCTCAGAACAATTCTCTATGACCATAATCACTCCTTCTTATCTGCTATAAAATTGAGTTTTGATATCTTTATAGTATAGAATTTAATTTCAGAACTGTAAAATAAGATATATTCGCTTTTTTAATAATCTTTGATTCACAACTCTGATGCCCACTGTTTAGCAACGCTTGTCAACTCTTCTTTTGCTCTTGCTAATGCTTGCAAACGAGATTCCTGATCAGAAAATTGCAAGGGCTGAGCATCTACAAATTGTGGGTGGTCGACACCTAAAAATCCAAAAGAGGCTTTTAATACAGGGGTCATCGCATCCATATGTTGAAAGGCACCCGCACGTAAATCAGCCCCACGGGTGGTAATAAATAAGACTTTTTTGTCAATTAATTTTCCCTTTGTCGTGCCATCAGGAAAGAGATCATAAGTAACGCCTGTTCTGATAATTGTATCAATAAATGTTTTAAAAGTAGCAGGAATAGTCCAATTATACATAGGCATGGCACAGACCAAAGCATCAGCATCGAGAACACGTTGACACATTGCATCAGATTCAGCCAGAACTTGTTTCATCTCTGGCGTGCGTTCATTTTCGGGTTTATAAGTTGCCACAACAAATTCTGATGTTAGATGAGGCTGCACATCTTTAGTAAGGTCTAAATAGTCTATATCAAGATCAACATTTTGTATTTTTAGTTGTTCAATAAAGAATTGACCTAACATGCGGGAATTAGATTTTTCAGCAATTTTTGCGCTTGTATCGATATGCATAATTTTCATGAGTTAATCTCTCTCTAAATGTATAAATTGGTTGATTAGTAGTGTATATTTTTGTCAAAATAACGGCTAGATCATAAAAGAGTTAAAAGATGTTTCAGTCTAAATATAAAGTCTGTCGTATCGTTGATAAGAAAATTCAAAAATTAGAAAAAGATTTTGGGATGTTTCTTGAAAACTCCTACAAAAATTTTCTTAAGAAATATAATGTCGTCGAATGTCATCAAGAATTTGCATTTCCTGTAAAAGAAAATCTGATTGCTGGTGAGGATGACATATCGATTGATATCATTTTAGGGTTCTGTAAGGACGAGCAAGAAGATATATATTCTGTCAATTATGACTATCAAGATCGAATTCCAGAAGATGTTATGGCGATTGCGTTAGTGAATGAGAGTGATTGGCTATGCCTGCATACTAATGGTAAGATTCACTACTGGGATCATGAAGTGCACGATTTGTATTTGGATATGAAGCAACCAAATACTTACTTATCTCAGAATGTTGATCTACCATTTATTGCGAATTCATTTCAGGAATTGTTAGAAGGGATCGTTCACAAAGAAAGAGTAAAGTGATGAAGGTGACTGCAAAAACATATCCACACCTATCTCTGAAGCGCTATTAGAGGCTTATTTAAAAAATCCAAAAATATTTTCGTATAATTCCTATACTTTGAAAAGATTGGAGCTATCAGAAAAAGGTAAAGAAGTATTGGCATTATTAAAATAAGAGCAATTAATATAATTGTAATTTATTGAAAGTGAATAAGAGCAGCTGTAACGCTAGGATCATTATATTGTAGCTGCTCTAATTCTTGTTGATCTGTGATAAATTGAATTAAAATATGATTATCTTTATCTATTTCAAAAGTGACGATTTCTTTTTCTTTAGTAAGAAGAATTCCATATTGTTTTCCATCTTCATCTTCGTCAAATGAAATAAAAGATGTCGTGGATAAATTGATCTTATTTTCTTCTAATAATTTTTTTATATCCAACCATTCATTTTTTAATAAGTGGTTTAGCTCTTGAAATTGTAAGATATATAAATCGAGTTCTTCTTTATTCATAGTTTACTTCCTTACATTCCTTCTAAAAATCATGCACGTCGTCAAGATCGCTAAAGCGTGTGAATTCCCCTTCGAAGAACAGATCAACTTTACCTGTGGGACCGTGACGTTGTTTTTCCAAGATTAATTCTGCTTTGTTATGGACTTTATTCATATCGGCCTGCCATTTTTCCAAAGCGATTTGGTATTTGTCTTCGCTTTCAAAGGCAATTGGCTTAGGCATACGCTGCTGTAAATAATATTCATCACGATACACAAACATCACGGCATCCGCATCTTGCTCAATAGATCCAGATTCACGAAGATCAGACAGTTGAGGGCGTTTATCTTCTCTATTTTCCACTTGTCGAGAAAGCTGGGATAAAGCAATAACAGGGATCTCAAATTCTTTGGCCAAGGCTTTCAATCCTTGGGTAATTTGAGAGATTTCCAACACACGGCTTTCAGGGCGACTGCCAACAGATGGGCGCATCAGTTGAAGATAATCCACAACAATCAAATTTAATCCTCTGGTTCTTGCAAGTCTACGACAACGTGTGCGCATGACAGACAGGCTGATTGCAGGGGTGTCATCGATATATAAAGGCAACTGTGAGAGTTCACGGCTGACTTGAACGAATTTATCAAACTCTTTTTGTCCAATTTCACCGCGGCGAATACGTTCGCTTGATACTCTGGATTCTTCGGATAAAAGACGAGTGGCTAATTGTTCAGATGACATTTCCAAAGAGAAAATAGCCACTGTGCCAATAGGTTTGTTTAAATTAGTTTGAGTTTCAGCATTTCGTAATAGACTTTTAGCTGCATTAAAGGCAATTTTAGTGGCTAATGCAGTTTTTCCCATCGCCGGGCGACCTGCAAGGATAATCAGGTCGGCAGGATGCAAACCACCCGTTCTTTTATCTAAATCTTTCAGACCTGTTGATAGCCCAGCAACCCCACTTGAATTCGAAAAAGCATGATTGGCAATGTTAATCGCTTCAGTCAGGGCATTCTCAAAGGAAACAAATCCACCTTCTTGCCCTTTATGGGTAGCTAATTTAAAAAGCTTTTCTTCTCCAATCGAGATTTGATCTGATCCAGTGATCTGAGTATTAGATTCAAACGCACCATTGACGATATCTTCGCCAATATCAATCAGCTGCCTTCTTATCCATGCATCATGGATGGTTTTACCATAGTCTCTGGCATTAATAATTCCAACCATCGATTGCAAGAGCTGCCCAAGATACGCAATTCCACCAACTTCATCCAAGATTCCAGCATGTTCAAATTCTGCTTTGAGGGTAACAGCATCAGCAATTTGCCCTGCCTCAATACGGCGGACAATGGCATCATAGATTTTTCCATTAATCGGATCGACGAAATGCTCACTAATTAAAAATTCAGCAACTTTTTCATAGGCTTTATTATTGGTTAACAAAGCCCCAAGCAAGGATTGTTCCGCCTGAATATTGGCTGGAGGCAAACGTTGAGAGATGCCTAATAATGGCGAGGATATATCTTTTTTCGATTCTAAACTAGTCACGTTTTATAATATCACTTTAAAGAATTTTTGTCTGGTGTGAATTGTGGGGAAATCTGTGGATAATGTGGATTATTGTAAAGTGTGATGCAGTTGCATATACCCGCTGACGATGTGATAAAATGAGCTGGTCGGAATTTTGGTGTTGTTATAATGATAACAATGCGTTAGTTGATCTTGCCAAGTGCCATTTGGACAGTTCTTAAAATAACGTCGTAATAAATTATTGACGATTTTACTAAGATGTTGATAACTTTTTTCATCTTGCATCAAACTAGTTGCACGAATTGCTTCTGTTTGCACCCATAGACGAGCAGACTTATTCACTAAGGTACCATCTTTTTGCACTTTATCAGCCACCAGACCTGTGAGTTGATCGACGGCATGACGTTCATTAAAATCATACATGCGTTGCATTTCAGTTTTATGGCTTATACCCGTTAACCGTTCATATTCAGATAATAACCAAATCCATTCATATTGATGACCTGGTTCTACTTCGGTGATAGGCGGAAAAGGGACAGGCATCCAACTTTCAACAAAATATTCCTCTAAAACACCTGCTTGATGGTTAAATAGATTGGTCTCAAAAAGATCAATCAGCTTGTGCGCCATAACAAGGTCTTGCTCTTCGCCTGTTGTCTCATACAAAGCCAAGATTGCCTCTAACAAATGCATGTGTGGATTTTGTTGTCTATATCCTGAGATGAAAGGTACAATATTTTTATACCCTCTTTGAGGATACGCCATAAAGCGTTCAATCCATTGGACTGTTTGTCGAGCTTGTTGAATCGGTCTCTGATCTTTACTGAGGCGAGCATACCATGCCAAAGAAAAAACGAGAAAAGCAAGATCATATAAATCAGAAGATGAGTCTAATATATTGCCTTCACGTGTCAAAGTTTTTGCCCAGTGTCCTTCACCTAATTGGGCATTTTGCATGAAATTATAAATTTGCTCGGTGATTGAATTGGCTTGTGTCCAGCCCAACAAAGCCCCTTGGGTGAAACTGTATAATTGACGTGCTTGGACGCGTAGGCGTTTATATCCTGGTAAATCAGGAGAGCCGTCCATTTTCAATTGTTCATGCGCACCCCATTGAAATGGTTTTTGTTCAGAGCCATCCCCACCAATAGTTCCCCAATAAGGAAAGGCAGAATCAAATAACCAACGGGTAAATCGGTCATATTGACTGTGAATATGATGGGGAATGTTCATTTTATTTCCATAATGTATAACGTCAAAACCTCAAGAACTCGCAATCTTATCAATAATATTGGTTGTCGAGAAGCCTTCTTGTAACTCTGCCAGAATAACTTTTCCACCATTTTGTTCAACAATATCCCGACCAACCACCTCTTTATTCTGATAGTCAGCGCCCTTAACCAATATCTCTGGTTTAAAAAGATGTATCAGATTAAAAGGTGTGTCTTCGTCAAAAGCAACTACGGCATCAACATATCGTATTGCAGCCATGACTTGGGATCTGCTGGTCAAATCGTTAATGGGTCTTTGTTCGCCTTTCAGAGCTTTGATGCTGCGATCTGTGTTAAGGGCAACAATGAGCCGATCACATTGCGCCCGTGCATTTTTAAGCAAGGCAATGTGACCTGGGTGAATAATATCAAAACATCCATTGGTAAATCCAACAACAAGTTTTTGTTTTTTCCATAACTTGACTTGTTCCAATAATTGATTTGGATGAAGTAGAGAAGGAGATATCGTTTCAGAAAAACTGCGCGGATCTTGTGCTTTAAGTTCATTTAACACTTCAGCAATTGTTGTGGTCGAGGTTCCCGCTTTGGCAACAACAACCCCGGCGGCAGCATTGGCAATATGCATCGCTTCTGTCAAATCATATCCAGCAGCATAGGCCAAAGTCAGGGTTGCAATCACTGTATCCCCAGCACCAGAAACATCGAAAACTTCCCTGGCACGAGAGGGAATGGTTGTGGCTGGTTTGCCACGTTCTATCAAGGTCATGCCTTTTTCTGAACGTGTAATCAAAATAGCTTGTCCTTGCGTTGCATTGAGTAATGCTTCGCCTGCTTGTTCAAAATCCTGATCGTTATTTAAAGGATGTTGAACGGCAGTGCTGGCTTCTTTCGTATTTGGCGTTACACAGGTTGCGTATTGATAGAGTGAAAAATCAGATGATTTCGGATCAACGAAAACAGGAATATGATGCAGCTTGGCTTGTTGCATTGTATGTTTCATCACAATAGGATGACATACGCCTTTGCCATAATCAGAAATGATAATGGCGTTTACTTTGGAGATTGCTTCGTCAATTGATTGCAGTAACTGCGATACTTCTTCGTGATGCAGTGGGATTAAACTTTCTTCATCAGCACGAATAACTTGTTGGTTGGCTGCTATAAATCGAGATTTGCAAATTGTCGGGCGATATTGCGATTTGACCAAATAATGATCCGTAATATTTTGTGCTTGGGTAAGGTTTTTAATATTCACAGCATATTCATCTTGTCCAATAAGCCCGATTAAGATGGCTTTGCCTCCCAAAGATAAGATATTGTTGGTTACGTTTCCCGCACCACCGAGCATTTCTTTTTTATCGTTTAATTGTAAAACTGGTACAGGTGCTTCAGGGGAGATACGTTGCACGCTTCCGTAAATAAAACGATCCAACATAACATCACCAATACATAAAATCGTTACCTTGGAAAAGTCCATGATGATTACTTTCGAACCTTAGAGAGTGAAAGAGTGAGTAAAGCTATGTAAAAAATTCTGACGTTTGGTTTTTAAGCGCTCAGCTGTTAAAATTGCTTCAATTTGCATAATCGCATCATCTAATTTATTGTTGATAACGACGTAATCAAATTCTTCCCAATGTTCTATTTCATTCAAAGCAGCGCGCATACGTTTTTGAATTTCATCGGCGTGATCGGATGCTCTGTTGGTTAAGCGTTTTTCTAATTCTTCTAAAGAGGGGGGGAGGATGAAGATGCTAACCACATCATCGGGTAATGCTGCTTTGATTTGACGTTGACCTTGCCAATCAATATCAAAAATCAGGTCTTTTCCCTCAGCTAATTGTTGCTCAACGGGGGCTTTAGGCGTGCCATAGCCTTTATCAAAAACTGTTGCCCATTCCAAAAGTTCACCACTATCAGCCTGATGATTAAATTGTTCTTTGGTGATAAAATGATAATGAACGCCGTCAATTTCCCCTGGACGAGGCAGGCGTGTGGTTACAGAAATTGAAGGAAATAGATTTTTCTGAGAAGCTCTAAGTGCATTAGCAATGGTTGATTTTCCAGCACCAGAAGGCGCAGAAAGTACAAAACAAATTCCTCTTCTTTGGGTGGGTTCAGCAGGGTTAGAATATAGCTCAGACATAAAATTCCTCCACGACGCATCAGTTTGATGGTTATCTATATCAGAAATTATGTATTTCATAAAGTAAGTAAGGTGACGATAAATAGAGATAATCAACACAAGATGTAAGCAAAAGAATTTTTACTACATATAAATAAAATTATGATTGCTCCCTTGGTTATTCGACCAAGGGGTATAAATAATTCTTAGTTAATAACGAATAACCGTTCGAATAGATTTTCCAGCATGCATTAAGTCAAATGCTTGATTAATTTGATCCAAAGGCAACTCGTGCGTAATAAAGTCATCTAGCTGGAATTTACCTTGTAAATAATCATTAACAATATTGGGAAGCTGCGAGCGTCCTTTGACACCACCAAAAGCAGAACCGCGCCATACCCGACCTGTCACCAGTTGGAAAGGACGGGTCGAGATTTCTTCGCCAGCACCAGCAACACCGATAATAATCGATTCGCCCCATCCTTTGTGGCAACATTCCAAAGCAGAGCGCATGACGTTAACATTGCCAATACATTCAAATGAAAAATCGACACCGCCATCGGTTAATTTGACAATAACGTCTTGGATAGACTCTTGATAATCTCTTGGGTTAATACAATCAGTAGCTCCCAGCTTTGTAGCTAGATTAAATTTATCCGTATTGATATCAATTGCAATAATACGACCTGCCTGTGCAGTTTTTGCCCCCATAATGACGGATAGACCAATGCCACCCAGACCAAAAACAGCAACCGTGTCGCCTGGTTGGACTTTGGCTGTATTGGTAACCGCACCCATGCCAGTAGTAATGCCACATCCTAATAAACATACTTTTTCCAAAGGAGCATCTTTGCTGATTTTGGCGACAGAAATTTCGGGAACAACTGTATATTCAGAGAAAGTCGATGTACCCATATAATGAAATATAGGCTTACCATCTTTAAAAAATCGTGTCGTTCCGTCAGGCATTAATCCTTTGCCTTGGGTAACACGAATGGCTTGGCATAGATTGGTTTTACCAGACAAGCAATATTCGCATTGTCCACATTCAGGCGTATAAAGTGGAATGACATGATCCCCTACGGTAACACTGGTAACGCCCTCACCAACAGCTTGAACAATGCCTGCACCCTCATGCCCTAAGATAGCTGGAAAAATCCCTTCTGGATCAGCACCTGATAAGGTATAAGCATCTGTATGACATACCCCTGTTGCAACAACACGGATCAGGACTTCTCCTTTTTGAGGAGGCATTAAATCAACTTCTTCGATTGAAAGTGGCTGCTGGGCTTGCCATGCAACAGCAGCGCGAGTTTTAATAAATTCCAATTTTAATCCTTTAAGTCTATATTTTTATTCTTGAGGCACCAGTTGAGGATGTGTCATTCGGTATCTCATTAAGATCATAATACAAATTGCGGCAAAACCTGCAACGATAGCAAGAGCAATTCCATAATTATTGTTAAAATATTCGGCAATATAAATTTGTATAATTAAATTCGCTGATGCGAACAAGTTCCCCATTTGATAAAAGAATCCAGGTAGGACGGTACGCGTGCTAGCAGGTAATAACTCGTTTAAATATACAGGAATAACGCCCCAAGCTCCTTGCACCATAAATTGCATGATAAAGGCACCTACTCCCAGCAAAATCATGTCATTTGAAAACGCCCATAAAGGAATCGCAAATAAAGATAAGCCTGCTGCCAGCGCAATTGTCTTAGAGCGTCCAATCTTTTGAGATAAGCTGCCAAAAAAGATTCCTCCCATAATAGAGGCGATATTATAGGCGATTGCAATTCCACCAACAATATGAGGTGTAAAATGATGCTGTTCTTTGAGGAATAAAGGATAAGAATCCTGAGTACCATGGCTGAATAAATTAAAGCATGTCATCAAAATGATTGCAAATAAACATATTTGCCAATTATTCATAGCAACTGGTAAAATACGGGTTCGTTCTGCTTTTGCTTGGTTTTTGGATGCCAACCATACCGCAGATTCTTGCACAAAAAATTGGATATAAACAACAAGAAAGATTGGAAAAGCACCAATAATAAATAGATTTCTCCACCCAAGAGCATCAAAGAATAATGCATACACAACGGATGCTGTTAAATATCCCAAAGGATACCCAGCTTGGAATAATCCAGAAACAAATCCTTTTGCTTCTTTAGGAATGGTTTCAAAGGCTAAAGAAGAAGCAACACCCCAAATTCCTCCCATCGCGACACCATAAACGCACCTGATTAATAGAAAGATAATTAAGTTGGGTGCAAAAGCAGATAAAGCACTTAATATCGAAAACAGAGCCACATTTGCCATTAAAACAGGTTTGCGGCCATATTGTTCTGCCAGCCTTCCAATGAAAAAAGCACCGACGGGGCGCAGGGCTAATGTTAAGAAAATAGCAATAGATACGGATTTTTTAGTAACAGAAAAACTGGTCGCAATATCATCAATGACGAAAACAAGTAAAAAGAAATCGAAGGCGTCTAAGCCCCAACTGCTGAGGGCAGCAAAAACAGTGTTGATTTGGTTTGCAGACCATTTTTTCATAGATTTATCCTTTGATTTGATAGGGCTAATTCGAAACGAAATTTCACGTTAGATAGTTTTAAATTTTCCAGCAAATCACAACTATGCTAGTTTGTTATTTCAGTGTTGCGGCATTTCTATTGTAATTATTTTAAACAGATCAATATATATGTAATATTATTGCTTGGTTTGTATGTTACTCATGCCAGAAATTTTTGATAGATAAGCTTATTATCGTCTTATTTTCTATGCTAAAAACTAGAGAATATATTGTATATTCGCATTATATTTAATGTTTTTAAAATGGTCATTATGCGCAATATACAATTGAATTCAATATTGATTACAGGGGCTTCTTCTGGGATAGGTCGTGCGGTGGCAGCAACTCTTGCTGCCCCGAATGTATGTTTATTTTTAGGAGGAAGAAATCATACAGCATTAACAAAAATTGCCGATGAATGTAGATCTTTAGGGGCTGTTGTAGAGATGAAAATCCTGGATGTTTGCGATCAGCAAGGAATGGAAGAATGGATTTATTCTGTCGGTCATTTGGATTTTGTGTTTGCTTGTGCAGGGGTTTCGATTGGAACAGCGGATACAACCTCTCAACATACATTGCCTGAAAGCTCTGATAAAGTTCGTCAAATTATGCGAACGAATATTGATGGCGTTTTAAATACAGTCTTGCCAGCCATTGAAGTCATGCGCCAACAAAACCGTAATTCAGAAAATATTCGTGGCAGGATTGCTGCGGTTGCATCGGTGGCAGGGTTTGTGAATTCCGCTTGGGCGCCTTCTTATTGTGCATCAAAATCGGCAGTAGATCGATTTATGGTTTCAAGCGGTGGGTCTTTGGAAAATTTAGGAATTTATTTATCGAGCGTTTGTTGTGGGTTTATTCGCACCCCAATGACGGTTAATCATAAATTTACCATGCCAGGATTAATGAGTGCAGATCGAGCAGCAAAATTAATTGTAAGAGGCGTGTTGAATAAAAAAAGGCGCATTATATTTCCAATGTGGATGTTTATATTGACCAGAATGCTCGATTTATTACCTGTAACTTGGTTAGAAAAATTTTACTTACCCTATTTAGAGAAAAAACATAAACGCTAATTATAAGGTGAAAATATAAAAAGAGTAGACTTGATTGCTTTTGTTTCTGAAGTTAAATAATTCCGAGCTAAAATAGCTTTTTTAAGGTTGTGTGTATTTTGCTTAAAAAAAGCTAATATAAATAAATGTTGGATATTGTATGTTTCGATTGGGATAAAGAGGCAAATGATGTCTATCCTGCTACTAATTTTACAGGAATAATCAATAACCTCTTTTATTTTTTCTTATGAGCGTAAAAACATAAAGAAAAAAATGATAAGATTAAGTCAATAAAGGATATATCTGTAAACAACATATAATTTTTGATGATTATTTTATATCTTAGTTATAAATTTTAAGATTATCAGTGGTTGTTATTAAAGTATATTCTTGAAAAAAAAGATCATCATTATTCTTAAAAGCTGATACAGTTGTGGCGATTTATTATATATTTTCTTGAATAAGGTTGTTTGATAACGATGAAGATGTCTGCTGGTACAAAAGCGTTTCACAAACCGCGTTTTTGTGAGGGCTCCATCATGCGACATGTGGTTGTCATGGCTGGAACGGGTACGGTTGGATTAATGGCTGTATTCCTTGTTGATTTTTTAAATCTTTTTTATATTTCTAGGTTAGGTAATTCTCATTATACAGCGGCGATAGGCTTTGCAAATGCGATTGGATTTTTACAAATGGGCATTTGTATTGGCATGTCTATTGGTGCCGTCGTCATTACGGCACGATTAATTGGGTCGGGTCAACCAGAACGTGCCAAGAAAATGGTGACATCTTTTATAATATTCACAACCTTTCTAATGATTATTATTGGGTTATTAGTAGCAATTTTTAATCGTGAAATTTTATATCTTTTAGGTGCTAGAGGTGCCGTTTTAAATCAAGCTAGTCATTTTGTGATGATTGTTTCGCCATTTTTATTTTTAATTGCGCTGGGCATGGTGTTATCAGGTCTTTTAAGGGCTGTGGGGGATGCCAAACGCTCAATGAATGTGACAATCATTGGTGCCTTCATAGCAGGAATTTTAGATCCTATATTCATTCTCGTTTTTAATTTAGGCTTAGAAGGGGCAGCAATTAGTACAATTTGCTCTCGATTAGGCGTGGCTTTGTTGGGGTTTTACAGTTTAAAACGTTATGAATTAATAGAACAACCGCATTGGGATGATATATTTTCTGATTCGTTTAAAGTTTTAAAAATTTCTTTCCCTGCAATTTTAACGAATTTAGCAACCCCTGTGGGTGGATTATTTGTCATTCACACGATGTCAAATTTTAATAGTGATGCCATTTCTGGTCAAACAGCTATTGATCGTATGATCCCCGTAGCATTTGCCTTTGTATTTGCGCTAACGGGATCGGTTGGGCCTATCATTTCACAGAATTTCGGTGCTGGGCTTAGGGAGCGTATGCAGGAAACGCTGGTTGTCTCTTTAAAACTCGTTTGTTTATGTGTTTTTTGCGCTTGGGGGATTTTTTATATCGGTCAAGATCTGTTTGTAAAAATGTTTGCCTTAAAAGCAGAGGGTGAGGCATTGATGCGTTTATTTTGCAATTGGGTTATTATTAACAATTTGTTTTTAGGGATGCTATTTGTTTCGAATACGGCGTTTAATAATCTTGGATATCCTTTGTTAGCTACCTTTTTTAATTGGGGTCGGGCAACTTTGGGGACGATACCTTTTGTGATTTATGGTGCGTCTTATGGTCCTCAAGGAGTATTAATTGGACAGTCCTTGGGGGTTGTTCCTTTTGGGATTATGGCGGTTTGTTGCACATTCTATCTGATGAAAACAATCCGAATGGATAAACCGATATAATTTAATTCATATTTAGTAAATGTTTTTTTATTATCTCAACATATCCTGTTTATATTGTTTGTTCCATTTTCGTAATATGGGCAGGAATAATAATAGAATTACCAAAGCAATCCCGGCCAAACACAATAAGTTTAAAAATAATCCTTGGTAAATAATTAATGTTTTTTCAGAACTAAGATTATTCATGTCTGGTGGCGCAGCAATATTGGCAATAATTCCACCAATATACATTGCAACCCCTGATACCATCAAATAAGAGCCCGTCATAAATCCATTAATAGATGCAGGAACATAACGTGCTACAACGGCAAGACCCAAGCCACTAGTTAATAACTCCCCCAAAGATAAAAAGAAATAACCACCCACCATTACCCAAGAGGATACATGTGGTGTTTGAGTATAAACACATGCCATCCACCAAATAAAAAATCCAACAGCGACAAAGAAAAAGCCAGCGATAAATTTAGTGGCAATCGAAAAATCTTTTTGTTTACGCCCAAGAGTTGCATAAAGTTTAGCCAAGATCGGGCTAAGGAGCATGATCCAGATCGGATTTAAGGCCTGAAACTGTCCTGGTGACCAGTTGAATAAATGGTAAGATCCAATTGAAAACGACAAATCCACATTACGTAGTGCAAAAAAGGTCAGGGAGGTTGACATTTGTTGATAAAATACATAATAGAGCATGCCTTCAAAGGTCAATAAATAGACAATCCTAAGACCTGAACGATAGGTGGAATCAATTTTAAAGTACATCTGCACCCATAATGCTAAGATTAGGATCGCAGCGCCAATCACGCACCATTGAGCCACCTTTGGAAACGTGATAATCACGGTGATTAAAGCAATAGAAGCAATGATCCCTAAAAAGATATAGGTTAAGATAGAGGCAGAGATCGGTTGTTGATCTTTCGAAGATACATAAGAAACAAGCTTTTTTTTGGTCAATGAATAATTAATAATCCCCAATAATAATCCAACAAAACAGGCGATAAACGCAGCATCCCATCCATAGTGATCTTTTAAATACGGGCATAATAACATTGAAACCGTTGAGCCAACATTCACAGCCATATAATAAAGTGTGAAAGCAACATCCAGTTGACTATCATCATCCTCATAAATACGTCGAACCAGCGTGGCAGCATTGGGTTTAAATAAACCATTCCCGGTGCTGATGATCGCCATGGTAATATAAATGCCGCCTGTATAATGCATGGCAGAAGCCAAAAGCAAATACCCCAAGGCAAGGATAATACTGCCATATAACATGGCTCTTTGGTTGCCTAAGATCTTATCTCCAATCCACCCCCCAAGGGCAGGGGCAGCATAAGTCATCGTACCAAAAGCTGCGATTAAGAGATTGGCATCATAATCACTGAATTTCATATGTTGGCTGAGGAACAATGCCAATATACTTTGCATACCGTAATAGCCAAAGCGTTCCCAAAGCTCGATAAATAAAACAACTGAAAAGGCATTGTTTTTCTGTTTTAATAAAGTCGATGCCATTACTATTGATGCCTAGATTTAAGTGGTAAATGAATTAATTGAAGTAAGCTGTTGAATAATTGATTTATTTCAATATTTACTGATTTTTTGGTAAAGTCTATGAATATGTATGTATATAATCCTATAAATAAATATATTTTATAAACAAATTACGAATATATTGTATAAACAGATTAATATATGGCTATTATACTCTTTTGAAGTGTTTGAATTTGAGAAGATAAAGATGTTTTCTAATATAGAAAAAAATAAATGGTTACAAGCTGTGTCCTATCTTTTGATGGGAACAATGTTAATGGTGACACATATTGATAATGCCAGGGCAAAAATACACAAAAAAGAGCCAGTTTCTAATACATCATCTGGCAATACCCAAAATTCCTCGGTCGATATAATGGATTTATCGGTGTTGCCAGCGATTAAAGGAAACGTCAAACAATATTTACCAACACCTTATGGGAATTTAGGAGGGTTGTTATTGAATGATGGTACTCAAATTATGTTTTCCACAATGTTTGGTGAAGCTGTTAAAACATTTGTTCGTCCAGGACAAGAAGTTACTATTCGCGGATTAAAAGCACGACATTTGCCTTTGTTACAAGCCTTTTTGATTGAAAATCAAAAAGGTTTAACAGTCCAAGAAGATAGTCCAGAGGCAGGGTTCTCGCCAGTACCAATTACAGGGCCTGATTTATTTGTACAAGGACAAATCTCGCAATTACTGCATAATTTGCAAGGACAAGTAATGGGTGTTGTGTTGAAGGATGGCACCGTCGTTTATATTCGTCCCTCAGATATTGGAAAGCTAGGGTTTGATTTGCAACCAGGTGTTTCTTTGTTTGTTCGAGGAATGGGTAGCTTTACGTCTATGGGTAAAGCATTGCAAGCTCGCCTCATTGGTCAAACAAAAGATCGTATGGTTGAATTATTACAAATTAACGCACCCCCTTTTGGTGCTCCTGCTGGTAGCCCAGCTTATGATTATATTCCGCAATAGGTTTTTTATTTAATCCGAATCTTTAAATGGTTAAAATTCGGATTAATTTGTGAATAAAAGGCAATATAGAAACGATTATTTGATGCAAGGCAGGAATTAAATTATCAGCATAGGATGATAATGGATAATTCTTCCATCGTAACGATACTTTCATCGTACCAGTAATCAGCAATTTCTTTATTCATCAATGAATGTAAATAAAGGTCTAATAGTTTAAAATTCGTCATTTGGAATTGTACAGGTTTTTCATCCATAAAGAGTAGATTGCTGTGTTAATATTCTTTAAATAATATTCCAAGTAGTTGCCGATTTGCAAATGTGATGAATTAGCTGTGAGAAATATAAAAAAAATATTGCCTTTCTTGCGTAAATAGTCTTTTTTACGAACTGAGTTAACTTGTCATGGATTTGAAGAAAGAGGAGGGGGTATCTTTGGAAGAAGATGCAAAAAAGAAACAGCTCGATTCTTTTGATAAGAAATTACAAGATTTTGAATCACGATTGAATCCTTCGAAAAAGCAGGATCACTCTCAATCTTATGAGGGCGATAATGATTTATGGAAGTTCGTTTTAAGGTCAGGAGTAGAGCTTTTCTCTGCTTTCTTAGTTGGGGTTATGATTGGATATGGATTGGACTATTGGTTATCAACTCGTCCATTATTTATTATCATATTTTCAGTTTTAGGAATGGGTGCGGGGGTGCTTAATGTCTGGCGTATTGTTAAACCTGGTGATATAAAGTCAAAATGATTTTGTTGCTTTGTAAGAGATTCGATTTGGTGTTGGGAGAAAAATAGTGGCCGGTCACAAGATAGACGCACTCGGTCAATTTGAATTGCATGAAGTCTTTGGTGGATTGGGTGTTTATTTTACTCAGTCCGAATTAATGATGGTCATTGCAGCAATTATTGTTCCTGTAGCGATTTATTTCGGAATGCGTCAAAAGGCGGTTGTGCCTGGTCGTTATCAGAGCGCGACCGAGATGTGCTATGAATTTATTCATGGTATGGCTATTGGAACGATGGGCGCCAAAGGGAAAGGATTCTTCCCCTTTATATTTGCACTGTTCTTTTTTATATTAACAGGTAACTATTTGGGACTTTTGCCATTCTCTTTTGCTTTTACTAGTCACATTGTTGTGACTGTAACGTTGGCTTTGATGGTGTTTGTTTTATCAATTCTTGTTTCGTTAAAAAACCAAGGATTGAAGTTTTTTGCTCACTTTATGCCTGCAGGGGCGCCGATTGCAATGGCACCTTTGCTTGTTCCTATTGAAATTCTATCTTATTTGTCTAGACCAATCAGCTTATCAATTCGTTTGTTTGCGAACATGGTTGCTGGACACGTAATGTTAGAAATGTTTGCTGGTTTTACAATTTTGTTAGCCACAGGATTGGGATTGGCATTGGGTGGCCCGTTGGGGATTCTCCCTATTTTGTTGAATGTGGCGTTGATTGCACTTGAATTATTGGTGGGTGCATTACAAGCCTATGTTTTTGCAATTTTGACTTGTATGTATTTACAAGAAGCAATAGAGCATTAACTTCAGTTTCGTATTAACTTTATTTATTTTTTTAGTATCAAGGAAAGAAATCAAATGGATCTTACCCTTATTACAGCCGCAAAACAAATTGGTGCTGGTTTAGCTGTTATCGCATTGTCTGGTGTTGGTATCGGTATTGGTAATATTTTTGCAACCCTCGTCAGCAGTATTGCTCGCAATCCAGCTTCTCGCCCTCACGTATTTGGTTTGGGTATGTTGGGATTTGCTCTCACGGAAGCTGTTGCGCTTTATGCACTACTGATCGCTTTCCTTATTCTCTTTATGTAAGGGGGGTCTTTACGTGAGACGCTTTTCAGCCCGCTTTTCCCGTCTGGTGGCGTCTCTCGTGGCTGGGGGGGCGCTTAGCATATTGTTGGCGCCTGCTTTGTCCACGAATGCCATGGCTGCTGGCATGCCCCAGATGGATTTTAAGAACCCGTTGGTTATGGCTCAGGTTATCTGGGTTTTAATCATCTTTTTTTGTTTATTTCTTGCTGTAAAATACTTTTCTATTCCACAGATTGAACAAGTTATTCATAATCGCCGTTCAAAAATTGATGGGGATATGGATTCTGCTAGGCAAGCAAAAGCTCAGGCAGATAAAGCTGTAGAAGCGTTAAATAAAACACGCAGTGAAGCAGCAGCAGAAGCACAAGCAAAAATCGATTCAATTATCCAAGAAACAAGGGTTTCATCTGCGAAACAAATGCAAGAATTGCAAGCTCGTCTTGACAATGAAACACGTGAAGCAGAAACTCGTATTGTTGAAGCGCGTAATGGTGCTTTGAAACAAGTTGATCAAATGGCGAAAGATGTCGCACAAAGTTTGTTGAAACAATTGTTAAAAGAGGACGTCCAAGGCGATCTCATTAATAAGACCGTGCAACAAGTTTTGACAGCAAAGTCTTAGTAGGCAGAGAGAAAATGGATTTATTAAACGACCCTCGATTTTGGTCTGCGCTTGCTTTTGTTTTGTTTTTTGTCTTTTTTGGTAAAAAAATATGGCGTCCTTTGGCTGCGGCTATGGATAACAGAACAAACCAAGTCAGACAAGAACTTGAAGAAGCTAGCCGTCTACGTCGTGAGGCTGAAGAGATTTATACAGCTGCTCAGAAAGAGCATGAAGCTGCAAAGCTTGAAGCTGAAAAAATGCTGGCTGCTTCCAAAGAGGCTGCAGAGCGTATTGCTGAGAATGCTAAAAAAGAAGCTGACGCCGCTGCTCACCGCCACGAAGAGCTGGTTCGCCTTCGCTTAGCAGCATCTGAGCAAGAAGCGATTAATACGGTTCGTCGTGAGGCAGCTGATATTGCGGTCAAGGCTGCTTATGAAGTGATTTCTTCTGTATTAACAGAAGAAAAAGATAGTTCTTTGATTGACAATGCAATTGCTGACTTACCAAAAGCTCTTGCTGCAGATCGTCACGTTGCTTAATTTTTTTCGTCTCGTTAGGGTCCAATGGCCAGTGTAATTTCAATAGTCGTTACGGTTTTAAACGAGGCGGAAAATATTTTTCCTGTATGTCGGGAAATAGCGGATGTGCTTCCAAAGCTTCCTGAATGTGAAGTGATTTTTGTTGATGATGGAAGTACAGATCAAACCTTAAATCAACTGATAGAAGTTAAAAATAGTTTTTTACCTTCTTTGGTAATTTTGTCTCATAGTCAACGTTGTGGAAAATCTGGTGCTTTACTAACTGCTATTGCTGCGGCACAAGGTCAGTGGATTGCAACAATGGATGGGGATGGGCAAGATGATCCCAAAGAAATAATTTCCATGTGGGAAAAGTCCCAGCAACATAAAGGGCGAGAGCCTTTGGTGGTTGGGGTTCGGTTAAAGAGAAATGATAATATTTCTCGTCGTTTTGCAACGACTTTTGCCAATGGCTTGCGACGTAATTTACTCAAAGATGGTTGTGTAGATACTGGCGCGCCAATGAAGTTATTTCTTAGAGATGATTTTGTGAAATTACCACATTTTGAAGGGCTACACCGTTTTTTGCCTGCTTTATTGGGGCATTACGGAGTACCTTTGGTTTGTCACGAGGTTCATCATCGACAACGATTAAATGGAGTGTCTAAATATACGAATTTCAACAGAGCGTTGGTTGGGATTCGTGATTTGCTGGGGGTAATTTGGTTGTTGAA
Source organism: Commensalibacter communis (assembly GCF_947179015.1). Lineage (GTDB taxonomy): Bacteria > Pseudomonadota > Alphaproteobacteria > Acetobacterales > Acetobacteraceae > Commensalibacter > Commensalibacter communis. The sequence continues at coordinate 99,290 of NZ_CAMXCM010000002.1, read as the reverse complement.
TCGAATTCGTCTGCCCAAGAAAATTACAAAACATTAATTATATTAAAGGGATAAAATGACCCTTTCTTCTCCTGTAGAAAAGTCTTTTCGTTTGAAGGCAAGTCATTATGTATGGCTTGCCTTGTTTGTTTTTGTGTTGTTTTTGCCTGGACGTGCAACACTGCCTCCGCTTGATCGCGATGAAGCACGCTATATGCAGGCAACCTCGCAGATGATTGAAAGCCATAATTATATTGATGTGCGTTTTCAGGATAAACCACGATATTTGCAACCTGCAGGTATTTATTGGCTAGAGGCAATAGCCGTTAAGGCAGCCAAAGCAACGGGAATGGTAAAAGGTAAAGCAGCTTGGGCGTATCGAATTCCTTCTTTACTAGCTGCCGTTGGCTCGGTTCTACTAACCGTGTGGATCGGTAGTATTTTATTTGATTCGTATATTGGTCTTTTGGCAGGATTATTCTTGGCAGTTTCGGTCTTGCTGACGGGTGAGGGGCGTATGGCAACGATTGATACAAATTTGTTATTTGCTGTATTGCTTGCTCAAAGCAGCTTGGCGCGTGCTTGGATGGCAAGGCTGACGACCGAGAAACTCTCTGTTTCTGTAGCGATTATTTATTGGGGAGCAATCGGGTGTGGTTTGATGTTAAAAGGCCCAGTTATGCTTATCCCGACATTATTGCCCCCGATTATATTGGCATGGGTTAAAAAAGATAGATCATGGTGGAAGCATTTACATCCTAAATGGGGATGGATTTTGATGCTTTTGATTGTTATTCCTTGGTGTGCAGCGATTTGGGTCATTAGTGATGGTAAGTTTTTTACCGATGCTGTAGGAACGAATTTACTCAGCAAAGTAGCGTCTGGAAAAGAGTCGCATGGTGCTCCGCCTGGGTTATATTTAGGTATTTTCTTAATTACCTTTTGGCCTGGATCTTTGTTCACCGCTTGGGCGTTGCCCTATATTTGGCGAGAGCGAAAATCAGAATCTGTTTGTTTTTTACTATGCTGGATTATTCCTCATTGGATTGTATTCGAGTTAGTGAAAACAAAGTTGCCCCATTATGTATTACCCACTTACCCTGCGATTGCGATTTTAACCTCGATGGCACTTTGGAATATCTCTAAAACATGGGATGGTCCAACTTCTAGATGGGGTCGTTGGTTGCTTCGTATTTATATGGTGTTATGGGTTGCTGTTGGGCTACTGCTTGCTGTTGGTGGCATTATTTATGCATACTATATGACGGGAACATGGTTTTGGGCAGCAATGCTTGGTGCAGCTGCGGCATTAATCTTAATAGGGTATGCCGTGGTATGTATTTTAAAATATAATATGCAGCGTGCTTCATTGGTATCGATAGGTGCAGCAATTGTTATCTATCTAGAACTATTTGTCATTTTAATTCCTGGTCTAAGTTCGGAATGGTTAAGTGGAAAAATTGCTGAAACGGTTAATCTTTTAAAACCTTGTGAAAATAGTATTGTTGCTTCGGCTTCTTATTCCGAGCCAAGCTTGGTATTTTTGGTTGGCAAGGAAACGAAATTAATTAACGCTGAAAAAACCGCACAATTTTTAAAAGATAATCAATCTTGTGGATTAGGCTTAGTCGACCAACGGGATGAGAAAAAATTTATGCAATCAATTGATAATGAAGGCTTAACCGTTAAAGAAATAGGTCGTATACATGGTTTGAACTATTCGAATGGTAAGCAACTTAGCCTTGGATTATTTGAGGTAATTCAATAAATCAAAAGGCGCAAAAGCGCCTTTTTTAATGCTTATATGATTGTTTAATCAATATCCAAGAAGCATATAACGCAATAGAGGTCGTATAATAAAATCTATGGCAAGGAAAACAACTACTGGACTGATGTCAATTGCACCCAAAGAAGGTAAAATTTGCCTGATTGCGTTTAATACGGGGTCACACATTTGGCTCAGGAACATATAAATTCCTCGGATAATATTGCTGTTGGGATTAACGACACCGAAACTGAATAAAAAACTGAAAATACAATATGCAAGTAAAATGAGCATATAGCCATTCAATAATATATTTAAGAGGTTATATAACTCAAACATAATGTTTCCTTAGTACTAATCTGTATGAACATTGTTTATATAAGAAAAATACCTTGTAGGACAATTGTTTATTTACATTGATTGCAAATGAATATCAGTGGCAAGTTAAAATTATAACAATACGAATCACTATACGGGATATATATGAAAAAAATTCATATCCATATTGAGCGTAAATTATTAATTTTTTCTTAAATAATAATGTGTTGAGTATTTACTCTGATATTTTTCTGAAAGACGCTAAAGAAATATTGAACGGATTTCAAGAAAAAAAAATTATCTATTGCGTATCTGATGTGTATGTATTTATATGATACGTTAATAAAGAGTCTTAGTTGTCTCTTTTACAAGATTAAAATTCGTAATTTATTATAGCATTTTTTGTCTTACTAAGCAAAGTTTGTCTATATATTGAAGGAAAATAGGGAAGAGAAGTGACAATAACAGATTCTTTCTTTACTAAATGGCACAAAGAATGTGCCGTGTTGTGTGTTTTATTATTGCCACTTGCTGCATGTAAAGAACAAAAACCAGCTCCAAAACCATCAGCTAAGGCTAACTTTGTGATAGCTAATCCTCAAGATGTGGAGCTATTGATTGATTTGACAGGACGTATTACTCCGATGCGTGTGTCAGAAGTACGCCCTCAGGTGAACGGTTATCTTTATAAACGTTTGTTTGAAGAAGGAACGGACGTAACCAAGGATCAACAATTATACCAAGTTGATCCTCGTCCTTATCAAGCCGCATTGGATAATGCGCAAGGTAAGTTAAACAGTGATCTTGCAACGTTAAGAGCCCAAACATTAAAGCTGAAACGTTATGGACCTTTGAAAAATATGGATGCGGTCAGTCGTCAGGATTATGATGATACTTTGGCAGCACAAGAAGCAACAAAAGCAACCATTGAGAGTGATCGTGCAAGCGTTCGCCAAGCACAATTAGACTTGGAATATACTGGAATTAATGCAACAATTTCAGGTCGCATCAGTCGTTCTATTCAAACGCAAGGTGCCTTAATGGCCACGAATCAAGCGAATCCAGTTGCAATTATTACGCAGCTAGATCCAATGTTTGTTGATATTATACAACCTACAGCTGAACAGTTGCGCTTACGTAGTCGTTTGGCCAATGGAAAGTTGGAAACATTACGTGGTGCTGCTCATGTGCCTGTTGATTTGATTTTGGAAGATAATACACGCTATCCATTGCAGGCTAATCTCTTATTTACAGAAGTGGTCACTAATCAGGAAACAGGCTCGGTTATCCAGCGTGCCATTGTACGTAATCCTGATAAATTATTACTTTCTGGAATGTATGTCAGAACTGTCATGCACGAAGGCATGGAAAAAGCATTTTTAATTCCTCAAGAAGCCGTCATGCGTGGTTTGGATGAAAAACCCTATTTGTATATTATCAATAAAGATAATGTCGTAGAACGCCGTGATATTGAAACACAACGGATGCAAGAAACCTTTTGGGTTACCACTAAAGGGGTCAATGCAGGTGATAAAATTTTAGTAAGTAATCCAACATCTTATCGACCTGGGCAAAAAGTTCAACCAGAAGAGGGACGTACTCCCGTTGGTGTTGTGCCTCAATAAGCGAAAGAGTTTGGAATATTAATATGTCTTTATCACGTTTTTTTATTGATAGGCCAATTTTTGCTTGGGTAATAGCAATTCTTATCTCGTTGATGGGAATGATTGCGATTGTTACGTTACCTATTGCACAATGGCCTAATATTGCCCCGCCACCTATTACATTAAGTTTTACCTATCCTGGGGCGACGGCTGATACTGTACAACGTACTGTTGTTGATCCTGTCAGCCAGAATTTGTATGGTGTTGACCATCTGGAATATATGTCAACGGTTGCCAATGCTGACGGTACGGCGACAATTACTTTGACTTTTGAGCAAGGAACAAACCCAGACGTTGCACAGGTTCAAGTGTTGAACCGTGTAGATGTTGCACGCTCGTTATTACCTTCCTCGGTTGCTTTGCAAGGGATTCGTATTTCAAAATCTAATAAAAGTTATATGATGTTTTTTGCAATCCAAAGTATGGATCATTCATTGAATGAAGGTGCTTTGGGTGATTTGTTAGCTAGTGATATACAAAACCCAATTACACGTCTAAATGGGCTTGGTGATTATACGGCTTTCTCTTCTGAATATGCAATGCGCGTATGGCTTGATCCTGACAAACTACATAACTATCAGTTAAATCCAACTGATGTAATGAATGAAATTTCATCACAGAATTCTGAACAGCCTTTGGGTGAATTTGGTAAGTTGCCAGCACTTCCGGATCAAAGATTTGATATTTATACGGGGGGGATTAGGCGTCTTGTGACACCAGAAGAGTTTGGTAATATTGTTATAAAAACACAAACAGATGGCGCACGTATTCGATTAAAAGATGTAGCAACAGTTGCTCTTGGTCCGATGAGTTACCAACCTGTTGGCACACTTGATAGTCAGCCCGTTGCTGCTTTTGGGGTAAAGTTATCTCCAGGTTTTAATCAATTAGCTTTATCAAATGCAATTCACAGTAAAATCGAGGAACTTTCAAAGTATTTCCCACCAAACACACGATATTTATATCCGTTAGATACATCAAAATATGTTGTTGAATCAATGGAAGAAGTTGTTCATACTTTGATAGAAGCGATTATTTTAGTTATCATTGTGATGTACGTATTCCTTCAGAATTTTAGAGCAACTTTTGTTCCAACAATTGCTGTGCCAGTCGTGTTATTGGGAACATTTTTTGTTTTAGAAATGGCAGGGTTCTCTATTAATACCTTAACCATGTTGGCATTAGTTTTGGCGATTGGGTTGTTGGTTGACGATGCCATTGTTGTTGTAGAAAACGTAGAACGTGTGATGGAGGAAGAGCATTGTGATCCCAAAACAGCGACACAAAAATCAATGGATCAGATTAGTGGTGCATTGGTAGGGATCGCACTTGTTTTATCTGTTGTGTTCATTCCGATGGCATTTTTCAGCGGTTCTGCTGGGGTGGTTTATAGACAGTTTTCTCTTACCATTGTTTCGGCGATGACATTATCTGTGATTGTTGCGTTAATTTTTACGCCTGCTTTATGTGCGACAATCCTAAAACCACATGATAAAAATGCAAAGAAAGGACGTTTTTTTACTTGGTTTAATAGAACCTTTGAAAGAATGGTTAAAGGATATATTTCTGGCGTTAAAGGTATGATTAATCATACACGCACCACCATGGTTGTATATCTTGGTTTAACTGTTGGAGCTCTTGCAAGCTTTCATATGTTACCAGAAGGTTTTTTACCCGATGAAGATCAAGGTGTTGTATTTTTACAATCCTCTCTCAGTCCTGGATCATCTGCGGCAATGACTGCAGCGGTTAATAAGAAGATAACAGATTATTTTTTAAAGAATGAAAAACAATATCTTCAATTTGTATATACGGCTATTGGATTTAACTTCGGTGGGCAAGCACAAAGTGCGTCCTTTGGCGTTGCACGTTTAAAAGACTTCGATCAGCGTAGTGGTGGGTATGAATCTTCTGCGCAGGCTGTTGCTGCACGTGCTATGAAAGCATTGGCTGCAATTCCTGGTGCCAATGTATTTGCTGTTCTTCCGCCACCTGTGATGGACTTAGGAAGTGCAACAGGGTTTGACTTTGAACTTTTAAATCGTGGACATTTAGATGATGCTACTTTTGCAAAGGCAAGGGAAGCGTTATTGAGTAAAGCACGTGCAGATAATCGCCTAGTTGCTGTTCGTCTTAATGGTTTGCCAGAAGCTCCACAATATTATTTTAATATTGATCGGGATAAAGCGCATACTCAAGGGGTCAGTATTGATTCAATCAATCAGACATTATCTATTGCGCTTGGTTCTGGGGATGCTGGTTTATTTAATTTAAGAGGACGTGTAAAACATGTCTTTGTTCAAGGAAACGTTAAATCTCGTACGTCACCAGATGATTTGCGCCGTTGGTTTGTTCGTAATAACAATGGCAATATGGTGCCCTTAACTGCATTTATTAATGGAGAATGGAAAAGAACACCTCAAAAGGTTGAAACTTATAATGGCTATCCTTCTTTTGAAATTATGGGACAAGGGGCTCGTGGGATCAGTAATGGTACTGCCATGCAAATTATGGAGCAATATACCAACGAGGTTGCGAAGGAAATTCCTGGGATTAGTTTTGAGTGGACAGGAATGTCTTATGAGCAAGTTAAATCATCAGGGCAAGCTGGAAAATTATATGCATTATCTATTTTAGCTGTATTCTTATCGCTGGCTGCTCTTTACGAAAGCTGGGCTATCCCATTCTCAGTATTGTTAGTTGTTCCTTTGGGAGTTATCGGAGCTGCACTTGCAACTTATTTCCGTGGATTGGATAATGACATTTATTTCCAAGTCGGATTGTTAACCACAGTTGGTTTGGCAGCAAAGAATGCTATTTTGATTGTTGAATTTGCTAAAGAACATTTTGACGATGGTAAATCTTTGACAGAAGCTGCGATATTGGCTGCACATGAACGTATTCGCCCTATTTTAATGACATCACTAGCGTTCGTTCTGGGTGTGATTCCGTTGGCGATTGCCACTGGTGCTGGCGCGGCCAGCCACGTTGCAATTGGTGTGGCTGTGGTTGGTGGTGTGATTACTGCAACCGTGCTTGCTTTATACTTTGTGCCTATTTTCTTTATCGTGGTGTTACGATTGTTTAAAGTAAAACCACATCCAATTAATAAAAATGCGGCAGCGCCTCAGGCTGTTAGTCTGAATAAAACAGAGGAATAGAATAATGGTCGTGAAAAATAAAAAAGCTTGGAAACGATCTATGCAGGGGGCAATGGCTTCGTTATTTGTAGTATCGCTTACTGCATGTACTCTGAGCCCAGATTATAAACGTCCTGCTTCCTCTGTTGCTCAAGAGTGGCCTATTGGGCCCGCTTATGGTGCGCCTTTGACAGAAGGGGCAAAGTTACCGCAAGCTTATAATGTTGGATGGAAAGTCTTTTTCAGAGATCCTGTGTTAAGTCAGTTAATTGCTTTGGCTTTGACAAATAACCGTGACTTGCGTGAGGCAATTGAAAATATTACCGCAACGCATGCTAGTTATATCCAACAAAGGGGTGAGCTGTTTCCACAAGTGAATGCAAATGCTGGTGCGTCTTATCAAACCAGTCCTGGTAAAACCTTTGGTGTTGGCGGGGCGACTTCTATTCATGCGAACTCATTATCAACGGGTTTAGGGATTTCAAATTACGAAATTGATTTGTTTGACCGTATTCGCAGTTTAACTCGTGCTGCCAGAGAACAATATTTGGCACAACAAGAAAGTACAATCTCTGTTCAAATTTCTTTGATTGGTGAAGTTGCGAATAATTATATGGCATGGCTTGCAGATATGAATAGTTTGCAAACTGTCCAAGAAAGTGTGCGTAACCGCGAAAAGAATCTTGCATTGGTTCAAGGTATGAATCGTTATGGGCAACAAAATGCCCAAGCGGTTGCTCAAGCTGTGGAATTATTGCAAGAAGCAAAAAGCCAAGAGCAAACTTATTTAAAGTTGGCTGCGAACGATTTGAATAGTTTGACACAACTTGTCGGCCAGCCAATTCCACAATCATTGTTGCAACAAGCAGGTCCGAATCCTTCTTTGGATCATTTTGTTTCAATGCCTGAAGTGGGTTCTGGGATGCCATCTGATTTGTTGGAACGTCGCCCTGATATTCGTTTGGCAGAGCATCAGCTTAAGGAAGCGAATGCGAATGTTGGTTTTGCAAGATCTGCGTTTTTTCCATCTATTCAGTTGACGACTTCAGGAGGCACTGCAGGCTCTACATTTGCTCAAATGTTTGGTCCTTATTCAGCAGCCTGGAGCGTAATGCCTACCATGACGGTGCCTTTGCTTGATTGGGGTAAAAATATTGCTCAACTAAGAGCTGCAAAAGCCAAAGTTCGTGCAGCAGCAGCGCATTATCAATCTGTCGTTCAGGTGGCGTTTAAAGAGGTTGCAGATTCTCTTGCAGCCAGAACAACATTAAAGCAAAAATGGCAAGCTGAATTAGAAGCGGTCAGAGCCAGCCAAAAAGATTATAATATTTCATTGGCACGATATAAAAATGGCATTGATAGCTTTTTACCAACTTTGGTCGCTCAAAGAACATTGTTGACAGCAAAAGTAACCGCAATTCAATCACGCCTGCAATATATGCAAAGTCTTTCCACACTATATAGAACGTTGGGTGGTGGATGGAGTGCTGAAAATGCATTCGAAACCTCCATTCAAACTACACAAAATACAGCACAATCTCCTGTTATAAAAAAATAGCATTTTTTAATAAGAGAAATAAAAAAAGGCATCTTATATCAATAAGATGCCTTTTTTATTAGTTGATTTTTGTTAATGATGGATTTATAAAGATGTTAAAGTCATTGTAGATTTACCAAAGGTAACTTAGATTTATATGTGCATTACACCCCCCTGAATATCGTAGATTGATATAAAGTTTTGGATATTTCCAAAGCAAGAACCCTTTTGAATTATCATAAGGGGTGGTTGTGTTATGTTTAATTTTCTCCCAAAATTAAATAGCCTGTAGAAGGCAAATTTAAAATTATATAGGATTATTGTATGCTATTGTCCTCAACGCGACAGGACTGGCTAGGTAACATTCGTGCGGATGTTCTGGCTGGGATTGTTGTCGCTCTTGCATTGATTCCTGAATCAATTGCGTTTTCTATTTTTGCTGGGGTGGACCCCAGTGTAGGTTTATACTCTGCGTTCTGCATTCCTGTTGTATTGGCGTTTGTCGGTGGCAGACCTGCTATGGTTTCTTCATCAACAGGATCGATGGCGTTATTGATGGGTGGGCTGGTCCACAGTCATGGACTAAATTACTTGTTAGTGGCAGGAATGCTGGCAGGGGTTTTTCAGATTATTGCTGGCTATTTAAAGTTGGGTAACTTGATGCGTTTTGTATCCCATTCTGTCGTCACTGGCTTTGTGAACGCGTTGGCCATTTTGATCTTCATGGCACAAATGAGGGAAATCACTGGTGGAGGATGGCAGGTATATGCATTAACTCTGGGTGGATTGGCTATTGTTTACTTGTTTCCTTATGTAACAAAAGCGATACCTTCGCCTTTGATTTGTATTCTAATTATTACGGCGATTGCAATTGGGTTGGGGTGGCATGTTCCAACAGTGGGCAGCAAAGGGCATTTGCCTGATGGATTACCAGCTTTATTGATACCCAACGTGCCTCTTAACTTAGAAACATTATGGATTATTTTACCTTATTCTTTTGGATTGGCAGCCGTTGGATTATTGGAAACAATGATGACGGCCACGATTGTAGATGAATTTACCGAGACGGGCAGTGATAAGAACCGTGAATGTAAAGGTCAAGGAATTGCAAATATCGTGACCAGTTTTTTTGGTGGAATGGCTGGATGCGCCATGATTGGTCAATCTGTCATTAATATTAAATCAGGCGGTCGTGGTCGGTTATCAACGATGGTTGCTGGGATATTTTTGCTTATTCTTGTGGTGTTTTTAAAAGATTGGGTGGCACGCATTCCTATGGCTGCATTGGTTGCGATCATGATTATGGTTTCTATTAGTACTTTTTCTTGGAAATCGATTTTAGATTTACGCACACATCCATTATCAACCAGTTTTATCATGATTTTAACCGTTGTGATTGTCGTGGCTACGGGCAACTTAGCCTATGGTGTTTTTGCGGGTGTATTGGTTGCTTCTTTAACCTTTGCGAATAAGGTTTCTCATTTCATGATGGTGAAATCTGAGTTATCGGGAACAACGAGAACTTATTATGTGAATGGGCAGTTATTTTTTGCGAGTTCAAAACGGTTTATAGATAGTTTTGATTATCAAGAACACATTGAAAAAGTCGTTATTGATGTAAGCCATGCGCATTTATGGGACATTAGTTCAGTTGATGCGTTGGATAAGGTCGTTATTCAATATAGAAAAGTTGGCGTTGCTGTTGAAGTCAAAGGCATGAATGAAGCCAGTGCTACGATTGTTGATCGTTTTGGTATTCATGATAAACCCGAAGACGTTAATACAGTAACAGAGAAAAATTAGAAATTATTATTACTTCCCAAGAATTTTTATCGTAATACTTGGGAAGTCATTTAAATTTTTATTTTTTCTTGATTAGATAATTATCCAAATATTTCTTCATATTGATATTTTTTTCAGCAGTATTCCAAAAGTGAACAAAACCTTTTGGTTTATTAGGATCGAATTTATTAAACTCGGAAGGTTTTCCACCAATTTGTGTTTGTTCAGAAATAGGGGAGGGGTTAAAGTCATTCAATTTGTACAAAACATAATTTAAGATGCTTTGGTCAGCGAAAGGTAAATTCCTACCATGTAAAGTCGTGTAATTCATGAGGGATTTATAAGCTGCTTTAAATGAGTTTTTATGATTTTTCATATTCGGAACTAATAAGAGACCAGAATTGAAACCATGGACTTTTGGCATATCAAAAGAATCTTGTTTGAAAAAAGATCCACCATTGTGATCAGATTCTTGAAATATATGAAAATATTCTATTTGTGCACTACATTGTTTAGCTGTGGTAGCTTTAGATAAAATTTCATTAATATTTCGGTCAAATACGATATCGGCATCACTGTAAAGAATAGGTTGATAAGTATCAAGAAGATTAGAGCATAACATAGGAATTCTTGCACTAATAAAGTCAAGAGTGTCATTTCCTTCCATCTGTATAATTTTGACTCTAGGTAAAATGCTTTGTGGAATAATAGACTGTAAATCTTTAGAAGGCTCTTTTGTGACTATAAAAACATCACCAGAATATTCTCCAACTACCGCAAGACTTTTTAAAGAAACTTCAAGTTGATCAAACGTATACCCTTGACCAAAAAGAACAAAGATAATAGCTGGTTTATACAGGAAAGCTTTATATACTTTCCAATCAATATTAAAAGTAAAATCCAAAAATATATTATTGTATTGATTACTATTATCACAGATAGCGTTAATTAATTCATTAAAATCAATGAATAATTCTCCAAAAGATATTTGGCTATGATTGGATAAGTTTGAGTTTACTTTTATAGTATTATTAGAATTTGTAAGATACCATTCATTTTTAACTAAAAACATAAGCGCGGATAATTCTTCTATGGTAAGAATTCGAAATTCTTCCCACAAGTTTGGCGTTGGTACTAAAAAGTCTACGACATTTTTTTCGCCAGGATGAACACGCATATAACTAGAATCATGCTTAATATTATAAATATCGATATTTGCTTTTTCTAAGGTGAGATGGCCACTAGGTATAGAACGATTTATGACATGCGTTTGAAAATCATACCACATATTTTTTTCGTAATTTGTAATGCTATATTTATCTGTAATTTTGCTAAGATAAGCAACTTCAGATAAATCAGAGATATTTGTTATTTCTCTTGGAACTAATTTCCCTTGTTCAAAACAAATAATTCTAAAGTTATGAGTTAGTATCGCGTAAAGCATAGTATGAAATACCCGTCAATTAGGTTTAAAATATTGTGATAGTTTAGATGTATCGTATAATACAAAACTTCTTTTAACTTATTCAATTATTTTTTTAATTAGGATTGTTTTATAATTGATTATAAAATTAACTATATTAATATTATAATTTTTTTTGTTGATGTTTTTCAATAGATTGTTTCAATCCTTTTAAAGCAGGACCTCTTTGAGTTTCCACGTAGGTTTTGCCATTCCATCTCCATACATCTGCAGCACTGACAGACAAATCATGCATTCCTTTATGGGTTGCTTTTTCAACGGTAATATCACCTGTAACAGCATCTAACACTTTAACCCATTGATTATTTCGTTTGATATATCCTGTCGTGGAGCATCCCCCAGAGCCGCAAAGGCTAGCAGTTTGTATTTGGGTAAATAAGATATTTTTTGGTCTTTTCGTACTAGATAAGTTAAGGCTGCCTATAAGCAATAATGGTTGTTCATTGCGTTGAATGGCAAAATTCATATCGGACTGATTCAGCAAACGTGCTGTATTTTCCAATGCGGTTCCAGGTTGAGAGGTTAAGGTGACTTTGCCGAGAGGCGTTTTTTGCGCATGGCTTTGAGTCCGTTTGTGACGATGTGAAACTGCTTCAGCGGAAGACGAAAAAAGAAATGCGGTGATTAAGAAAAGTGAAAAATACTGGTGTAATTTAGAGTAAGGCGCATATCGATGGTGACTCATGGTATGTTTCTTTCTAAAATATCTGAGGAACAAGGTTTAGACCTTAGTTTATTTTGATAAATTACTTTAATATATATTTTATAAAAAAAGAAAGATATATAGTATGTGTTTAATAAGTCATATATCTTGATTGTTATGAGGGGGATAATCGTTAATATTTATGGTTATATCAGAAAAACAAGATGAAATTTGTGAACCGAATCAAGATCAAATGATTCAAAAACTGGTATTTCCAGAAGGTATACTACTAGAAAGTGGAAAAAAAATAGTCCCTTTGGAAATAGCATATCAAACATATGGCCAGTTATCTGAGGCTCAAGATAATGCTATTTTAATTTGTCATGCGTTGACAGGCGATCAATATGTGGCAGATGTTCATCCAGTTACGAAAAAACCAGGCTGGTGGAGTAAAATGGTAGGTCCTGGTTTACCGATTGATACCAATAAATATTTTGTTATTTGTACGAATGTATTGGGCAGCTGTATGGGAACAACGGGGCCTCGCTCTATTAGAGAAGATATTCCTCAGCCACGATGTTGGGGTTCAGATTTCCCCGCTATTACAATAAAAGATATGGTGAATACGCAAAAGATTCTCGTCGATTTTTTTAAGATTAAGCGTTTATTTGCTGTGATTGGCGGATCTATGGGCGGGATGCAGGCATTGCAATGGGCTGTCAGTTATCCAGAGCAGGTTTATTCCGTGATACCAATTGCAACCTCATCTTTTCACTCCGCACAGAATATTGCGTTTAACGAGGTTGGAAGACAGGCGATTTTTTCAGACCCTGATTGGCGAGACGGTGAATATTGGCGGTATGGGGTGACCCCTTATCGTGGTTTAGCGGTGGCTAGGATGATGGCGCATATTACTTATTTATCCGAAGATGCGTTAAATCGTAAATTTGGACGGAAGTTACAAGAAAGCATAAAAGCCTCTTCTTTACCAATTTTTGGTGAAATGTTTCAGGTTGAAAGTTATCTACATTATCAAGGCTCTAACTTTGTCAGACGTTTTGATGCAAATTCGTATGTAACGATTACCAGAGCGATGGATTGGTTTGATTTATCACAGACCCATGATGGTGATCTTGTGAACGCATTTGCCCATGTTCAATCGAGATTTTGTGTGATTTCTTTATCATCTGATTGGTTATTCCCAACCTCTAGGTCAAGGGTGATCGTGCAAGCATTAAACCGTGTTGGTGCCAGAGTGTCATTTGTGGAAATTACCACCGATAAAGGGCATGATGCATTTTTATTAGAAGAACCTGATTTGGATTTAACAATTCAAGGGTTTTTAGCAGGAATTGAAGAGCAAAGGCGGTTAGAAAATCATGCGTCTTGATCAACGTTGTATAGTGGATATGATTAAACCACACTCGAAAGTATTGGATATTGGTTGTGGTGATGGTTCTTTGATTGATTATTTGTGTCGAGACCATCAATGCGATGCTAGAGGGATCGAATTGGATATGTCTTATGTGACACAATCTGTCGGTAAGGGATTGCCAGTGATTCAAGGGAATGCGGATTATGATCTACAGCATTATCCAACGAATGGGTTTGATTATGTTGTGTTATCTCGGACGTTACAAGCGGTTAATCATCCCAAAGAAGTGCTACAACAAATGTTACGTATTGGCCGCCATGCGATTGTCTCTTTTCCTAATTTTGGACATTGGACATTAAGGGCGCAATTATTATTAAAAGGGCGCATGCCTATGACGACCGTTTGGGGAAAATATTGGTATGAAACACCAAATATTCACCCTTGTACGATGACAGATTTTGTCCATCTATGTGAAGTAGAAGGCCATCGTATTGAACGATGGATGGCGATTGACGAACAAGGCGAGCGTGCGCCTTGGCGTCGCTATGTAAGGCTTGCGAATTTTTTTGGAGAGCAGGCTTTATTTTTATTAACGCGGTAAATTATTCTTCGTTGAGTAAAATTGTAAAGAGGTAAAAGGGCAGCTGATGCCGTGCCATTCGTTGCAATTTTCTTCTTTAACAATCGATATAGTTTGATTGGTTTGAATAAACGTTACCTGACATTGGTGCAGATCATCTTTTCTGGGGTCAGGAACATCCGTCTTAATAACAAATTGATTGCCTTGTCGTTTCGTATATCCTGATACATAAGCACCACAATGAATATTTTTTATTTCAAGCGTAGAATATAATTGATTCAGTGGTTTTTTTTGTATTCGTAAATATCCTATCGAACCCATGTTACTGGTTCCAATAAATAGGCTGGATTGTGCGAGGATATCTAACGGATATAGAACACATGCTATAATTCCCGCTATCAAAAGATAAGTATTCAATTGATAACGGAAAACAGAACCAATAAATTTAAATATAATGTTCTTCAAGAGGTGTAAAACCGTTAAAGCAAGTTGAGCAATATGTAGAAACATACGCTCCAGTATTCAATAATGCAATACGATCACCAGCGGTTAATTGTAGAGGTAAATGATAGCTTGTTTCTTGATACAACACATCTACTCCGTCACAAGACGGGCCAGCTAAGATAACAGGGCCTGTTGTTGAACCATCATACATTGTAATAATGGGATAACGAATCGCTTCTCCTTCCGTCTCCGCCAAACCACCAAATCGTCCAATATCGAGATAAATCCAACGAGGCCCGTTCATTTTGCCACGCTGGCTGGATTGTATAATTTCAGTTGACACAACACCTGCATTTCCAACAAGGTAACGACCAGGTTCCAAGATAATTCTGGGCATGTCATCACCAAAACATTGTGTTAAGCTATTTTGTATTGTGGTTGCAAATTGATTAATTTCGGGAACGTCTTTGTGATAATGTATTGGAAAACCACCTCCTAAATTAATCATTTCTAGAAGAATATCGTGATCAGCCAAAGCATTAAATACCAAAGCAGATTTTTCGATTGCATTTACATAAGCATGTGGATTTGTTTGTTGGCTGCCGACATGGAATGATACACCATATGGGCAAAGACCAATTTTTTTTGCCTCTAAAAGCAATTCAATGGCATGTTCAACAGTGGTGCCAAATTTTCCAGATAATGGCCAATCAGCGCCTATATTATCAACAGCAAGACGACAATAGACTTTTGTCGCAGGTGCATGTTTTGCCAGTTTATGCAATTCTTCGATCGTATCAAATGCATAAAGTTCGATATTGGCTTGATAGGCTGCTTGAATGGCAGAGACTTTTTTAATGGTATTTCCGAAGGAAATCTGAGATGGCTTTGCCCCTGCATTCAAACAAGATTGGATCTCTTCCCAAGAAGCAGCATCAAAAAATGAATTTAAAGAGATGAGTTTATTAAGAATAGATAATGCAGGATTTGCTTTAACAGCGTAATAGATATCTGCATTGGGAATGGCGTGATGTAATTGTTGATAATTTTGTTCTATTTGGTCGATATCAACAATCAGGCAAGGGGTTGTCAGTTGGTTAGCATTTAAAAATTGTGAGATTTTAGGGTTCATCAATTTTTATCCCTTATATAATTCACTCTATTTGTATGAGTCAGAGCGATGTTGCGGAACGGTCAACGGACCGGCGAAAAAAGAATGGTTCTGGAGTTATCCATCACCATTTGCCAGGCGCTTGACGTCGTTGCATAATTGCTTTTAACAAGCTGGGCACGTGCGTTGCTGCGTTTTTGTCGATATGACCCTTTTTTGTTGCAAAATCAACCATAAAAATAATTTTTTAACGATAGGTTTAATATTCATTTTCGTAAGTTATTGTTTTTTGAGTAATCTTGATATAGAAATTTGGTGCTTTTTCATGTAAATAAAATATCTATTCGTTAAAATTATTGTAAAAGGTGTGGAAAATAAAAGTAATGAGTGACGTTAATCAATCACATTCTGCGGAAGTTCTTTATGAAAAGAAATATTCTCCTTTAAAAATTTCTTTTCGCGGATGGAAGTCGATTGTCATTGATACGGTTAAGGCATTAATCCAAGGACCATCGATGTTAGTTTCGGCTGGGTGTGCTTTTTTTACAACACTTTCATTATTTCCGACAATCAGCAGTTTGATATCTATGTATGGACTGGTTTTTGATCCACAAACGGTTGAGCCTCAGCTCAAATTTTTACAACATTTTTTGCCACCGTCTGTTTATACGTTTTTGCAACAAATGATCCATACGATCATCGATCAAACAGAATCAACATTGACGATACAGTTAGCCATTTCAATTGTTTTAGCTTTGTGGGCTTCTGCTGTAGGAACTAAAGGACTAATTACAGGACTTAATGTAGCGTATAATAAAAAAGAAGAACGTAATTTTTTTAAATTTCAATTACTAGCGTTGGCGTTAACATTTTGTGCTATTTTAGGAACTTCACTGACTTTGGCCATTATTGTGGCAATACCTGCAATCATAAAATTACTGCCTCTTAATGTTTTTTACGACATTATGAATTATTTCCCCAACCTTGATGACTATTTTCCTGCGTTTAATATTGCAAGAACAGTCAGTAATGTTGTGGTTCTATTTTTTGTTATTTGGACATTTTCATTATTTTATCGCTTTGGTCCATCTCGTAGTCTAGTTCTTTGGCGTTGGATTTTACCAGGCGCTGTTCTATCGACGCTTTTATGGTTGCTTTCTGCGTTTGGTTTTTCTTTTTATGTTGCTCACTTAGCCAATTTTACCAGTACTTATGGTCCATTGGGAACCGTTGCAGCCGTTATGATGTGGTTTTGGGTTTCATGTTACGTTGTATTGCTGGGTGCTCAGTTCAACTCTAAAATAGAAGAATATGTTATAGAAAAAGCCCAACCTAATGAACAATAGGTGGGCTTTGCAATATAAATAATTTTGAAAATATAGATTATTCTGGAGCCATGGCAACTTCTGTGTTGTCAATTGGCGTTACAGTGACATGAGCCGTTCCTTGACGCAGCATACCGATTTTACCCGCTGCGGCTTTGGATAAATCAATGATCCGATTGCCTTTATATGGTCCTCTATCGTTAATTGTGACAACAACCGAATTTCCGCTATCTTCAGAGCGCACCAAAACTTTCGTTCCTAGTGGTAATGTTGGGTGTGCAGCGGTAAGCTGCTTGCTATCAAACTTTTTGCCAGAGGCGGTTCTTATTCTGTTATGTCTTCCACCATACCAGCTGGCAGTACCACTTTCAGCTTGGGTATCATCTAAATGATATGAATTGCTTTGAGGTTCAGGGTTTGCATTGGCAGTATCGTTTAGATGTAAAGACTTGCGGTAACGATTACGGTGAGGTTTAACTTTAGCTTTGGTATGTTTAATAACTTTACGATAGGTACTCTTGTGTGCAGTATGAGCTTGTGCTGTTTGTGCTGTTTGGAATCCGATTCCAGTAATTAAACAAAGACCCAATAATTTTGTACAACTTCGTCGCATTTTTCTTTCTGTTTACCTTGTATAATCCTTGTTTAGGATTATCAGTAACACTTTCCAAATTGTTAACATTTCACTTGTTTGACTGTTATTTTATCATAAAACACTATAAAAATGGCAAAAAAAAGATAAATTTCAAGTTGTTGTTGTCAAGTGTGGTACATAAGTTTTTGTAGTTAGAAAATAAATAATTTTATTCTTTTAATAAAAAAATTATTTATTATATAATACATAGTTTAATCCAATTTTAATTTGGTGTAATCTTAACAGTTGCCTATTAAAAAAAGTAGTTATATTGAGTTAAGATATATTTATCTGAGAGTGTAACAGGTATGGAATTACCATTGGTATATGTCTTGAATGGACCGAATTTGAATATGCTTGGAATGCGCCAACCCCAAATTTATGGAAGCGCAACCCTTGATGACGTAGAGCAAATTTGCATTCAAAACGCAGAAAACCTTGAAATAGCAATTGATTTTCGCCAAACAAACGACGAAGGTGAATTGGTTTCTTGGATACAAGAATGTAAAGGTAAAGCAAAAGGGATTGTTATTAATGCAGGTGCATATAGCCATACTTCAATTGCGACTTTGGATGCATTGCTGTCAGTAGAATTACCTGTTATAGAAGTTCATATTTCTAATATTTATCGTCGAGAATCTTTTCGACATCATTCTTATGTTTCGCATGCAGCAACAGGGGTTATTTGTGGACTTGGTCTGCAAGGATATGCTCTGGCTTTGGCTGCAATCGCTGATCTTATTCTAGAAGAGGATAATTAATGAGCAAGCTGCTCGTCGATGCCGAAGTGATTCGTGCTTTAGCAGATATTTTAACCGAAACCGGTTTAAGTGAAATTGAAATTGCAGAAAAGGATCAACGGATTCGTGTTGCTAGAAATCTTGGTGGCAGCACCGTTGTTGCCCCTGTAGCAGCACCAGTAGCTGTTGCTGGCGTATCCGAACAAGTTGTATCAAATCAGGATTTATCCAAAGATCCTGGCGCGGTTTTAAGCCCAATGATTGGGGTTGCTTATTTAACACCAGAACCCTCTGCGCCTCCGTTTGTAACGGTTGGGCAAACGGTGCAATCAGGTCAGGTGATTTTGTTGATTGAAGCAATGAAAACGTTCAATCAAATCCGTGCTCATAAATCAGGAAAAATAAAAAACATCCTTGTTTCCTCAGGTGATCCTGTTGAATATGGTGAAGTGTTGGTAGTAATAGAATAAAAGAATGTTCTCAAAAATTTTAATTGCCAATCGTGGTGAAATTGCTCTTCGTGTTTTAAGAGCTTGTCGTGAGATGGGTATTAAAACCGTGGCTGTGCATTCAACCGCTGATGCTGATGCGATGCATGTGCGTCTTGCTGATGAAAGCGTTTGTATCGGCCCGCCGTCTCTTGCAGAAAGTTATTTGAACAAAGCAGCCATTTTGTCTGCGGCAGTGGTGACGGGTGCAGAGGCTATTCATCCAGGATATGGTTTCCTTTCTGAAAATGCTGATTTTGCAGAGCTTGTTGAAGAGCATGGATTGGTTTTTATCGGACCCTCTCCCCAACATATCCGGACAATGGGTGACAAAATTCAAGCCAAAACAACGATGGAAAGATTCAATGTTCCATTGGTGCCTGGATCTGATGGTGCATTGAAAAATCTTGCCGATGCTAAAGAAGTTGCTGAAAGAATTAGCTATCCAGTATTGATTAAAGCAACAGCTGGTGGTGGCGGTCGTGGGATGAAAGTTGCTCACACAGCTGAAGAACTAGAAGAAGCTTGGCAAGTTGCTAGAACAGAAGCCAAAATGGCTTTTGGTAATGATGAAGTTTATATGGAGAAATATCTCGATAAACCCCGTCATATCGAAATCCAAATTATGGCTGATCAACATGGAAATGTTGTGTATCTGGGTGAAAGAGACTGTTCTTTACAGCGTAGACACCAAAAGGTGCTAGAGGAAGCAACTTCTCCTGTGTTAACTGAGGAACAACGTCAATCAATTGGTGAAATTGCCTCTAATGCAATGCGTGAACTTGGATACAGAAACGCTGGAACATTAGAATTTTTATACCAAGATGGTCATTTTTGTTTTATCGAAATGAATACACGATTGCAGGTTGAGCATCCCGTAACTGAGTTTATTTCAGGTGTAGATCTTGTAAAAGAACAAATTTGTGTTGCTGCTGGTGAAAAGCTGAGTGTGAGACAAGAAGATATCAAATTGCAAGGACATTCCATAGAATGTCGTATTAATGCAGAAGATCCAGAAACATTTGTTCCTAACCCTGGAAAAATCCAAGTGTTTCATGCACCAGGAGGTCTGGGTGTCCGCTTGGATAGCGCATTATATGTGGGTTACTCTATTCCACCTTATTATGACAGTATGATCGCAAAGGTTATTGTTCATGCTCCTGATCGTGCTTCGGCCATTGCACGGATGCAGCGTGCCTTGGGGGAAATGGCGATCGACGGTGTGAAAACTACAATTCCTTTACAGCAACAAATTCTAGCGGATAAAGAATTTCAAAAAGGTGAATATACCATTCATTGGCTAGAAAATTTTATTGAAAAAAATAAGAAAGTATAAAAATACTTTCTTATAATCTTTAGTTATTCATAAGTAATAACTGAATGCAAAGGGACGTCGATTTTTTCACGTCCCTTTAACTCTTTTAATTCGATCAAAGCTGCAGCACCAACGACTTCTGCACCGACTTTTCGTAATAATTCAATAGAGGCTTGCAGCGTACCGCCAGTAGCGAGTAAATCGTCAATCACCACAACGCGTTGACCAGGTTGAACAGCGTCCTCTTGAATGTGAAGGCAATTTTGTCCATATTCGAGATCATAATTCAAAGAAATTGTTTTTCCAGGCAGTTTTCCAGGTTTGCGAATCATAATCATGCCGCACCCTAGTGAAGATGCCAAAGGCGAAGCACTGACGAAGCCTCTGGATTCAATACCAGCAACTAAATCTGGGTTCCATTTAGCAACACCATTAGCCATGCGAGCCGCAGCAATTTGCCATGCATCAGCATTTCTTAACAAGGTTGAAATATCATAAAACAATATTCCTTTTTTTGGATAATCAGGAATAGAGCGTATATATTGTTTTAAATCAATTTTAGGAGGGTTAAATGAGTCTTGTTGAGTTGCGTTCATTTTCTATAGATCGTTCATTTAATTAACAAAAAATTAAGAGTGAACCCTTACATGTAAAAGGTTCACTCTAATAGCGCAATCGATTTTTATCTATTTATTATTTTGATATAGAGGATATTTGCTGATTTTTCCAAGTTTTTTGGCCTTTCCGACCCTTTTTTTCCAATATAGGCATTATAAACCTAATCAAACCAGGTAGCATCATCAAAGGTTTTATTTGTAGTCCGCTCCATTTAGGAAGGAAATATTCTAATTTACGTTGTCGAATAGCCTTAATCACTGTGTCGCAAACGATTTCAGTTGATAGTGGAGGAGAACAGAAATTAAGGATCGATCCACCACATTTCATTTCTCTGTGCAACATTTGGGTTTCAATAGCCCCTGGAAAAATTGATGAAACATAAATACGTTTCGGGCGTAACTCTAGTGATAGAGCTAATGCGAAACCACGCAAGCCAAATTTACTGGCTGAATATAAAGCACTATGTTTAAGGGGTAGTAAACCACCCAAAGAGTTAATGAAAATAATTGAGCTGTTGCGTTTCATTAAAGGCAAAAGGCCTTTGGTAATTAAAATAGCACCTGTTAAATTGACCTGTATTTGTTCCGTAATCATTTGATCTGTTTGCGTATCCAAAGACCCAGGGTTTATTGTACCAGCACTGTGAATTAAAACATTAATTTGCCCAAAGCGAGATCGTATATCGTGGCATAAATAGGCAATTTCATTATTATGGGAAATATCGCAAAGACATCCTGTTACTTCCTTGCCAAATTGTAGAGAAATTTGTTCAAGTTGTTTCATATTTCTTGCGACCATGATGACGCGATATTGTTCATTTAATAAGCGTTTAACTAGGTCTTTGCCTAACCCACCCGTTGCCCCTGTAATAACGGCGACTTTTTTAGAACGTTTAAAAAAATTAAAGCGCATTTGACAAATCTCTGTCCTAGTAAAAATAGAATAAATTTTGTTTACGATAATAATAAAAAACTATTTTAATGTGTTTTTTAAGCATCTGTAAATGATTATAATAAAATAATTGAATATTTTCGTGGGGTATGGAATGAAAAAAATTGTGGTGTTAACAGGTGCGGGGGTCAGTAAAGAATCAGGTTTAGATACTTTCCGAGATGCAAACGGAATCTGGGCAAAATATAGTATGGAAGAGGTTTGTTCTCCAGAAGGTTTTCAAAGAAATCCACAGAAGTTGCATGAGTTTTACAATGAATTACGTCAAGAGTTACCTAATGTGCAACCCAATCAAGCACATATTGCATTGGCTGAATTAGAACAAGCTATTTATCAAAACCAAATCGATGCAGAATTACTGGTGATAACTCAAAATATTGATGATCTTCATGAAAGAGCGGGTAGTCAACATCTATATCATATGCATGGAGAATTATATAAATTATGGTGTACGGCTTGTGATGCAAAAATTGATTGGCATCATGATTGTTCAATAGATACGCCATGCCCTTATTGTGGGCAGCATAAATTAAGACCTGATATCGTATGGTTTGGAGAAATGCCTTATGATATGGAGGAGATTCAATCAGCGTTGTTGTCATGCGATCTTTTTGTTTCTATTGGAACTTCGGGGGTTGTGTATCCTGCAGCTGGATTCGTGCAAATGGCTTCTTCTGGTCATGCTAAAACGATAGAACTTAATTTAGAGCCATCTGCGGGGACATCTCTGTTTGATGAAAGTCGACTTGGGCCTGCTACGCAATTAGTTCCGCAATTTGTACAGCAAATTCTTGCAAAGGAAATATGAAGGATATTGTTTATATCTATAATCAAACATTTATATATGTGTGTATCGTAGACCTCCTTCTATCCACGAAGGAAATAGCAATACTCATTGTTTAATTTTTAAATGAGGGTGAAATGTCAACCGATTATTATTTACATATAAGAACATCAAATCCTTCATTTGAAGATTATTACATTTATATATTGAGTATAATTCACAAATATAAAGTGCGTGAGATACAAGGTATGTTTGGACGATATGCTCAAAAAAGAAGAACTAAAGGGATAGAAATCATTAAATATCCCAATAACTCATATGAATTTAATAAAGATAATTTTATTGAAGACATTACAAATTGTGAGCTTTCTTTTACCATTGAATTCTATTTATACGATTTATATTTAGGTTTACATGCATATTCTGGCATAAGCCAAAAAGATACTGATAATGATTTTGATTATACGATAATAGGTGGAAATGTTCGTACTGTAGATGTTTTTAGTTTTCTCGATGCCACAAGCTCAATTTTCTTAGATGAAAAATTCATTTGGGGTTGTCTTTCTTACGACCATATTCCAAGATTAGAAGATTACTATATTGTTTTTCTTAAAAAAAATATGAAGATTGATCTACCGTTGGGGTTAGCCAAAAATATAGTTGACGAAGATAAATATGTGAACTTAGGTGACTTCTTTGGCAATGGCATCAACATGTATGTTGATAAAAATTATCGTAAATTTCTAGATGGGTAACATTTTTCAAAATAAAGCAATGCATATTCGGTAGTCGAAATAGTGTTGTTTAATTAACTTTGTATTTGGATCACGACATGATAATTTTAGATCATGAGAGAATAAATCCATTCTAAATCAGCGAAAACAGATATGTTTAAATTGACAATGGCACTTTGACGAAGTCTTTGTTGAGATTAATAGAGAAGGCTATGGAATTATGAATTCATTAGATCGATTGTTGAAAGAAGTGAGAGCTTGTCATTTTTGTGAAGGGTTGCCCCTTGGTCCTAAGCCTATTTTGCAAGTTGGTTCTTCTAAGGCACGTTTGTTAATTACAGGCCAAGCTCCAGGAACGCTGGCGCATGAAACAGGGATAACCTTTAATGATCCTTCCGGAGAGCGGTTGAGGGAGTGGTTACAAATTGATCGAGAAACCTTTTATAACTCATCTTTAATTGCGATTGTTCCGATGGGCTTTTGTTATCCTGGAAAGTTAAAAAATGGGGGTGATTTACCGCCACGAAAAGAGTGCGCCCCTCGATGGCGGGATAAGATCCTTCAACAATTGCCAGAATTACAAATGACGTTATTGGTTGGATCATACGCTCAAAATTATGTATTAGGTAAAGGCACGGTAACAGATCGTGTGAAAAATTATAAAGATTATTTGCCTAACTTTTTTCCTTTGCCTCATCCTTCATGGAGGACATTAGCTTGGGCAAAAAAGAATCCATATTTTGAAGACGAAATATTGCTTGAACTGAGGCAAAAAGTAAAAGAAATATTGAGATAATTACATTATCTTACAAAATAGTTGAATAAATAACGTTTTGTAAGACAATTACTTTAGAATTTAAGTCTGATGGAAAATGGGCATCAAAAACCCTTGTATACCAGTGCCAACAATTTGTACACCAATACATAATAAAACGAGTGCAGCCAATCTGGATAAGATGCGTGCTCTTGATTTTCCAAGAACTTTCATGATTTTATCGCAGAATGTATATGCCAACAGGATGATAAGGCATACGCTGATAATTGCGAAAAGTAATCCCCCGTAAAAGTTAAATATTTTAGTAATGTTCTCAGCAGGTCTGTAAGAGCTTAATGAAATAGCAACAGCGATACAGCCTGGTCCAATTGTAAAAGGCATGGTCAGAGGAAAGAATGCTGCATCGAGTCCATTAGGCAACGCCATCGTTCGTCCACCTTGCTCTGCTTCTTTTTGTTTACGATCGGCATTTTGTTCTGGAGCGTTGAGTAAAGACCATGCTCTAACGGCAATGACTAATCCCCCAGCGATTCGGACCGCATGAAGACTGATTCCAAAAAAACGAAGTGCGAATTCACCAATAAAAACAGAAAATGCAAGTATGATAAAGGCATAAATTGCAATCTTGCGCGCCAAAATTCTACGCTCTGCATCTTCTCGTTCTTCGGTAACTTGATAAAAGATCAAACACGAACCAAGCGGATCTGCAATAGGAATTAGTGCCAGAAATGCAAATAAGAAGCTGCCTGAAATGCTTGTAAATGTATGGAGTAAAGGAAGAGATTCAGTAAGATGCATAATGTTACTTTGATATCATAAATGGAAAGATATGACGAAATCACATCTTTCCATGTTGTTCTTTAATATTTTCTCTTATAGATCACTCTTGCCCAGATGCAAGGGATTCTTCTGGTTCAGATTTCTCCATTGGTATGGTTGTGGCAATTTTGCTTATTTCATTGAGATATTGTGTTAAAATATCGCTTTTAACGCCGTCTGTACTACTGGTTGGGTTTACATAACAAGTAATAGACATAACCAGAGCGATTTCTGTTACACTATCTACTAAAACACTTGGTTTTGGTGTTTCAACCACTTCAGGATGATTATTCATAATATCCAAAATAAGCGTCTTGGCTCTTTCGAGTTGTCTGGGCGCAATTACAGGCAGTTTGATTGAAATTAACCCCATATGACGACTACGCGTAGAGTTTTGAACAGATGAGGTAATAAGCTGAGAGTTCGGAACAATGAGGGTTGAAAAATCACTTAATTGTATTTCTGTTGCTCTTACTTTAATGCTTTTTACTGTACCTTTAACCCCGCCAACGGTAACGCTATCACCCAGACGAACGGGACGTTCAGCCAATAAAATCAAGCCAGAAACAAAATTTTGAACAATCGCTTGTAAACCAAAACCGATACCAACAGACAATGCGCTGACAATCCAAGTAATATTTTGTGCCGTTACCCCAAGTGTGGATAAGATGATGACCGCAACGATAATCCAACAACAATAGTTAAAAATGGTATCAATGGAGTTGCGTGTTGCATGATCTAGCGTCGTTTTTGGAAATAGTTTCTCGTTCAGCCAATTTCGAATAATACGAATGACGTAAATACCAATAATAAATATCACAAATGCCTGCGCAATAGAGGCAAAGGAAATAGAAATATTTCCTATTTTTTGGGTTTGAAGGATTAAAGATAAATGTTGAGCAAAGATGACCAGATCAAAATTACCTGGTGATAAGAAAGACGCAATAATTAATAGCACGGTCAGAACGGTGATTGCCCCAGTAATAACAGTGGCAAGTTGTTCCATACTTTGAGGTTTGATCCCTAGCAAACGAATTTTTTGCCCAACCCATCGATCAGGGTCAAAAAAGAGATTGGTTATATCAATCAAAAGAATTTTTAATAAATTCAAAGTACTAAAAACAAGAATCACCCAATTTAACCAAACCGACATTGAGTAGCCAAGATGAATATAACCTGCTAGTACGGTAATAATAGATACGATACAGAAAATCGGTAAACCAATAGCGATAAAGAAAAACCCAAGTCCCGGAGCATTATTTGTTCCTGAGCTTAATCGTTCGGTACCGATTTGTCGCAATTTAATCGGGATAGATAAAAAGAGAAAAGCAGCAAGAATGGTAAAGAATCCATTACATAATTGTTGTGCAAAGATGCTGACACCGCTTGTGGAATTAATATATTTTACAACTCCCAGTAGAAAAACCATTAATGCATAGATGATTGGTAATATATTGACGGCTTGTGCGGTCTTATCACCAATGGGTAACAGACGCCATTGCGGACTCTTTACTGCTAAAAATCCACGATATAATCCTAAAATAAATCCACAAAAATAAAGCTGATGGATAATATGTTGTGAAAATTCAAATGCGGAGTGATTAATATTATCTTGGTATCCAAGTGATGCAAAAATAACAGTTGCTGAAACACCAGCAGTAATAGAAGATAAAATCGCAGCACAAAGTGTCATTAAACTACGTCTAAGACGAGTTGGTGGTACTGTCCTTTCGACAATTTTCGTAATAATTTTTTCGATAAAAGGACGTGCAAAAAATATAATTAGTAATGCAACAAGAATTCCTCCCAGCATTTGTGCACGACTGGATAACCCATCATTCCAAGTTTGTGAAAATAAACTGCTGAAATCAGTATATATTTTAGTTAATCGTGCTTGATCTGTTTTATGATATAAGCTTATTTGTGCCCAAAAATCCCCACTTAAAGGAGAGGGAAGGTGGGTAAACATTTGGACTTGTTGGATATTATCGAGGATTTGTTGAATTTGCGCAATTTGACTATTGGCTTCAAGCTGAATAATGGTTGCTTGTTGAATTTTCAATTGTAAATCGCGGCGATTTTTTGACAAAGATTGTTGATAATCATCAACGGTTGCGTTGCTGGAATCCGCGGTAGTTTTGTTATCATCACTTTTAGCAGTTGTTGTATCTTTGGTTGATTCCAGTATTTTCAGAGCGTTTGTGTATCCTGCCAGACGAGGCTGTAATACTTTAATTAGGTCTGTTGCAGTTATCGAAATATCTTGAACCTGACCCAATAAATTTTTAAATGCATTTCGATCTTCTGACTTTCCCATCGACTGCAAAGATTTGCTGATTGATTTCAATTGTTTTGTCATTGAATCAAGTTGGGGTTGTGTTGTCGTATCAGGAAGATTCACAAAAACAGATGGTGCAGAAGAATTATTTGTTGCTGTGTTTGTGGTATTTTGTTGAGCAAAGGCAAAGTTTGTACTGGTGATACATACCCCCAGCATCAATAATAAAATAAAAAAAGAGCGTATAATTAGTCTCATGAATATGCTTTCTGATAGGAAAAGAAAAAAGAGATATTTATTTTAAGTATTATAAGGAAATATGGCTTTGAATAGAGAATTGTAAAATTCCTCTTATAAAAACCATAGTTTATCTAGATATAAAATCAAGATTACTTGTAATATTTTTCTCAAGAGTTATTCATTATATTTCAAATTACTTAATTTATTTGAATTTCGCAATGATAGAAAAATTACTTATAAAATAGTAATTGAAATGATTATAGTCGGGGGCTGCCAATCCTATAAACCTCAAAGATACAGACACTGTCTGTAACGCTATTAATTTGCTGTAAAATTAAAATAAAAAATTGTATTAACTAACAAATTTATTGTAGGGGGCACAACGACATACAAAAGAATAATAACAAGGTAAGGTTAACGTTATAAAAGATATGAAGTAAGCTGATTGATTACTTGTCATAAAAGCCTGCTTATGGATTATCAGTATTGTTTATGATTAGTGATAAAGAATTGGTTACGTTGTTCTTTGGATATTTTTTTTGGACGCTTAACCGTATTTTACTGGAATGAATAAGATTGATGTTGTCTATCATGTAACGTTTTATTATTCACTAGATCAAGATAGTTTGTGCAAATTACTCAATGTCACTGGACAACGGGAAACGTGATTTTGAGTATAAAGACAATTTCAATAACTAAATAATATTAGTGAGCGAGGTTTTAAATCAAAGCTGCTATTTATTATAAGATAAATAATTGGCAAGTTAAGATATCAATATTATAATGATAGAAGCGCTATTTAGCTTTATGATAGGACTTTTATTATATGGTTAAAAAATGATTATTCTTATAGTGAGTCGATGAATATTAACAGATGATTGTATGACAATCTAAGATGACGCTATTGTAAAAAAGAAGATTAGATAGTGAAATTATGATATGAAATATGATAATGGATAATATATGAATACTGCTGTTACTATTTATCGATTGGTCGAACCATATCAATATGAGAAAGAAATCAAGAAAAGCGTTTTTATTGCACATGCAGTTCCTGTGCTATCTGAAGAGCAAGCACATGAATGGCTAAAGAAACTCAGCATACCAGAAGCAACACATAATTGTTGGGCATATCGAATTGGACAAAAATATCGTAGTGATGATGATGGTGAACCCTCTGGAACAGCAGGTCGTCCGATTTTGCAGGTTATTGAAAAGCAAAATTTTGATCAACTCTTGATCTTGGTTATTCGGTGGTTCGGCGGGATTAAACTTGGGGCAGGGGGGTTAATCCGAGCCTATAGTGGCACAGCAGCGGAATGTTTGCGTCAGGCACCTCGGACAGAATATATCCCGCAAAAAACAGCAAGTATCTTATGTTCTTTTTCAGATTATGCACTGCTGAAAGCTCGAATGGCTGAATATGATGCCCAAATTATTAATGAAGAGTTTGGCGCAGAAGTGGAGATAGAAATTACTGTTCCCGAAGACGCTTACACAGCTTTATATGATCGCGTTTTGGATCTCACACGAGGACAAGCTGTGATTGTCGAGTGCCAATAACATAAAGAATTCTTGTAATTAATGATTTAAAACGTCTAATATATCTGGAATAGAGATATGATGGGACGCCCATGCAGGTGGTATTCCTTCATTTTCAGAATGACTTTGTGTAATGATACACTGATAAGGTAAATCTGCCACCATTGCAATTTGACGATAACACCACCGTACTAATGTATGAGGCATCAGCTCTATAATTTTTGTGCCTTGTTTACAAAACACCATATTAGCTAGCCCTGCTCCGTGCGCTCCAATAATATAGTCAGCATTAGCGAATAAATGTGCCTGCTCATCAAAAGTCAAATGTTCCAATTGAATAATAGCAAATCCATGTTGTTCTAACACTTCTACTAATTCATCCTCATTATGCAACATACGATTGGAGGCTGCTCGACGATCAATATAAAAACGTGTCGGTAAAGGCACTCCTAGAGGATTTAATTCAAGGGTTAATTGTCGGAAAAAAGAAATAACACCTGAATGTGTATATCCAAAAAACACTGCCACAGCATTCCATGGGAAAAATATTTTTTCTACTGCAAAAGATTGCCCCCATTGAACCCTTTTGATCTGTATTGCACGTTCTCCGAAAACGTAATTTAATCCAATTTCAAGAGCTCTATATTCAACATCAGTTAAATGATACGGGATTAATACGCCATCGATCATCTTAGCTTCATGAGCATCAATCTGAAACAATTTTCCTATATTCATCACCAAACAATGGTAATAATTATCTTGATTTGATGACAATAAAGATAACCAACACCCCACAAGCTGCTCTTGTGGTTGGGGAATAGCAACATGATGTGGATCAGAATATTTGAATAAATCTAAAGTCGATTGTGCATGGTCAAATGTATCTGCGACCATACGACCATCGTGCGTCCGAATAAGACCGCTCTCAGAGCTAATAACAACATGTTCGAACAATAAATTATATGCAACATGTCGATGAGGGGGTTTGGTATCCCATTCGTCTTCTAATGAGAATCGCTGAAGACAATGATATGAAGAGGAAAAGTCAGGCTTATCCCAATCTTTATTATCTCGTATCTCTCTGATTACTTTGACCTCTGGATCAAAACCAGGAGGTGCCAATCGAAATATAAAAGAAGCAGGCAGATACTCAGTCATATCATCATCCAAATTATAAAATTAAATCAATCCTTCAGCTTTAAATGCTGCTTGCACACCTTGGTCTTTTTGCATTTTTTCAAAATAATTTTGTAAATTCGCATAATTGGACAAATCAATATTCAAACGTTTTGCCCAAGTCAACGTCATAAAGAAATAAGGATCTGCGACACTACGGAAACCAGCAATCCATTCTTTACCATTTAACTGATCGTTTGCTTGCCCAAATAGTTTATGTAAGATTTCACGAGCCCCTTTTGATAAGGCTTCAACGACCGCAGGATCGGAACTATATTTTGTGCCACCAAAGATCAATGCAAATTTTGGATGAACATCAGCATTTACAAAAGATAACCAACGTAAAGCTTCTGCTTTTTGTTGCAAACTGCCATCGCCTAATAATTTAGCATTTGGAAAAGACTCTGCAATATACGTCAAAATGGCAACATTTTGAGTTAACACAAAATCCCCATCGACTAGAACAGGGATTTGCCCCATTGGATTGAGTTCTAGAAATTTAGGATCTTTTAATAATTCAGGGGTTACGTTCTGGGATTCGAACTTGGCGCCACACCAACATAACGCAATATGGTCTGCGGTAGAACAAGCACCTGGTTTTGTATATAATTTCATTTGTAAAATTCCTTTTTGTGAAATGGTTCAACCACTATAAAAAGGAAATTAAGGCAATAACAAGTCATTTTTCTTAGAAAAAGAACGTTTCATTAAAAATATTCCCAATCCTGCAGAGAGTGTAAACAAAACCGCACTAAGAATAATTTGTCCTGTATGACCAATCCGAACGCCACCCCCTAATAAAACGAAGACGACCGTTTGAGGCATACTGCCTAAAACTGTTGCTCCCAGGAAAGGCAGCCAACCAATCCCCATAACACCAGCTGTTGTATTTAAAACCACTGAAGAGCCAACAGGCATCAAACGACACATCAGAACAGCACTAAAAGGGTTACCATGGATAAACCGACTGATTTTTTTTAACTTTGAATGAGACAAATATTTTGCCCCCCAATCCTTACCGAGCCATAGCGCCCAACTATAGGTAATGACTGCACCCACAATCGTTGCAATCGTTGCATACAGAAAACCTAGCCAAAATCCATACACGACACCTGCGGTCAAACAAACCACTTGCCTTGGAAAGCCAATGGCACACATCGAAATCGCAATAAATAAAAATATAATTTGCCCTTGCGTACCACTTTTTAATAAATTCTGATCACGTAAAAATAGATCAAGCCCATGAAAATAACGTGCAAAAAAAGCAACAAGAACAATTCCCATAACCATCAAAATTGGCTTGTAAAATTGTTTTAAAATAGACGTTAAATTTGACGACTTTACATTATCATTCATAATCTATCTTTTAATCACTATTTAAAAGTGCGACTTGCTAAAAGCTGTTTATAAGACTAAAAATCAAACTAGAACATGTTTTTCTTATAAAACCTTATCTTATAACCCTTATGAAAATAATTCTCTAGCCATGCAATATAATAAATCTATCTCAAACTGGTTATTTTTTATTTGTTTCATGCTGCTTTGCATGATTGCCCTTGGTGGATATACACGCTTAACTGGCTCGGGTCTATCTATTATGGATTGGAGGCCTGTTACAGGCATGTTGCCTCCACTAAGCCATGCCGAGTGGGTTAGGCAATTTGAACTCTATAAAACCATTCCGCAATATCAGATTTTAAATAATGGTTTTGGACTAGATGGGTTTAAACAAATCTTTTGGGCTGAATGGAGTCATCGTTTCTTAGGAAGGCTGATTGGGTTTGTTGTTCTGCTGCCCTTAATATATTTCATTATTAAACGTGCGATTACCAGAAAATTAGCAATCATACTCTTTATTATATTTATTCTAGGGGGACTACAAGGTGGAATTGGCTGGTTCATGGTTGCATCAGGTTTCCGTCCAAATAGTACTGCTGTTGAACCTGTCAAATTAGTGTTACATTTATCTTGTGCAATTGCTCTATATATTGCAATTTTATGGACTGCACTTTCAGTCAGAACCCCACAACCTGACGTTTCTTTGGATAAAAATAAGATCAAACCAATACGAACATTATTATGGATCGATGTTGTTTTACTTTGTATCACTATCATTGCGGGTGGCTTTACTGCTGGAACCCATGCAGGACACTCTTTCAACACGTTCCCTTTGATGAATGGTCATTTAATCCCGACTGATTATGTTTCTCTTTCTCCGTTTCTAGCGAATTTCATCGATAACGTTGCTACCATTCAATTTAACCATCGCCTTTTGGCAACCATCACAGCGATTATGGTTTTAATCACCCTTTTCCTTGGATTAAAAACCTCTGCAACCAAACCTGTCAAAGATTCATTGATGCTTATGGGATGGGCAGTGCTTATTCAATATGCACTAGGGGTCACAACATTATTATTGGTTGTCCCCGTATGGGCTGGAACCATTCATCAAGCTTTTGCTATTATTTTACTAACAACGTTAATCATTGCTCTACATCGCTCTCGTATTAAAAACACAATTTCTTTATAATATCTAATGCTTATTTCACATCAGGAAAGCCTATACTCCATGACAGATTCCATTAATGCCCTTACAATGACAGATGATCTATTCTTCAATTCTGCCTCCAGCCAACTGGATCGTGATCAAACTGAAAAATCGGTTCATAATACATTAAACGGCATGGATGATGGTGAGCTTTTTCTGGAATATTGTGAAAGTGAGATGATCTCCATTGACGATGGGACTATTCGCACAGCCACAACCGATATCACTTCTGGTTTTGGATTACGCTCTGTCTTAGATACAGAAACAGGCTTTGCACATTCTAATGAGCTAAACGATCAAGCACTTACTCGTGCGGGTGAGACCGTCAGCCAACTCAAAATGGGACGCAGTGGCACTATGTCCGATAATCCCATTGCAACCAATCAGCGTTTATATCATCCAGAAAACCCTCTACAACAAGGCAGCTTTTCCGCCAGAGCGCATTTGCTCCATGAAATTGATGCTTATGCTCGTGGCAAAGATAAGCGTGTTGTGCAGGTCAGTGCTTCGATTTCAGGAGAATGGCAGGCCATTCAAATCATTCGCGCCAATCATTTCAGAACGGCCGATATTCGTCCTTTAGTACGTCTTAATGTGTCTGTTATTACCGAAGAAGATGGACGCAGAGAGATTGGTTCTTATGGTTGTGGTGGTCGTTATGGATATGATGAGATCACCCAAGAATCGCTTTGGAAATCTGCTGTAGATGAGGCTTTACGTCAATCTTTAGTCAATCAACAAAGCAAACCAGCCCCTGCTGGAGAAATGGACGTCGTTTTAGGTTCTGGTTGGCCGGGTATTTTATTACATGAAGCCATTGGTCATGGACTAGAAGGCGATTTCAATCGTAAAGGCACTTCTGCTTTTGCTGGATTAATGGGACAACGGATTGCAGCCCCTGGTGTGACCGTCATTGATGATGGCACCATTGCTAATCGTCGTGGTAGCCTTAGCATCGATGATGAAGGAACCCCAACACAACGCACAATTTTGATTGAAGATGGTATCTTAACTGGTTTTATCTATGATCGGTTAAATGCGCGTTTAATGGGTAAACAATCAACAGGAAACGGACGTAGACAATCCTTTGCATATACGCCAATCCCTCGTATGACTAATACGTTTATGTTAGAAGGCAAAGACTCTCTCGAAGACATGATTTCCAATACTAAACGTGGGATCTATGCGGTTAATTTTGGTGGCGGACAAGTCGATATTACCTCTGGTAAATTTGTATTCTCCACTTCTGAAGCTTACCTCATTGAAAATGGTAAAATAACTTATCCTGTTAAGGGTGCAACCTTAATTGGAAATGGTTCTGACGCATTAACTAAAATCACCATGATTGGCGATAAGATGGAGCTTGATAGAGGAGTCGGCACTTGTGGAAAAGCAGGGCAAGGTGTGCCTGTCGGTGTGGGGCAACCTGCACTAAAAATGTCTGGATTGACCGTTGGTGGCACTGACCTTTGACATTGCCATAGTTATAATAATATTTTTGGTATTACGTGGAAACGGTAATATCTAAGTAAAAACAGAGTGATGAAAAAAATATAAATTCTTAACTTTTCATCGCTCTTAAAATATAGAGTTTTATTTCGTATATATTTCATCTTTCATTATTTGATATCCCTAAAATAATACTGTCAATCTCTACATATTATTGTACATTTTGTTCCAATATTTTACTTTCGTTATTTGGTAATTCTTGATGATCCAAAACGGCTTTTATAATTCCATCCATAACCATTTTCGCGGTAAAAGGACGATAATGAATAGGATCCCAAAAGCTTGTTCTTTGTTGCGTGAAATGGTTTGGAATTGCAAAATCGATAGCTATGCTGTTAGGTGCAGTTCGTATAACAGACTCAATATTTGCTTTGCATGACTTCCAACTGGTATCTGTCCACCCTCCTGCTTTACCATAAAATTCAGCAGAAAAAGGTGGAATGATAATCACTTTAACCGTTTCTTTAGGGAGTTTGTTAATCATACGCTGTAATCTAGGCAGTGCAGGTTGTATGGGGATCCGTCCATTCGGTGCGGAATTATCTTCTTGTGCCCATTCTGTAAAGGTTTTGTTGACTTTATTTGGGTCATACACAAAGGATGCTGGTAGCAAAGGCGTATAGCCATCAGAGCCATAACGTTGTTTTTTAAATCCTATTAACCATGCAAATTGGTTGGCTGCTTCTTGAAGTGCATATTGGTTCGCCATTTTGAAATACCCAACCCATGGTGAACCTTCATACATCCATAAGGGTATTGGTCTTGCCGAATGATGTGGATCTTCAAAACACCATATATTATCTGTATTAAAAATAATCACTTTTGGGTTCGGATGGTGTTTCAAGAAAAGATTAAATATTTTTTCTTGTTCCCATGGTGTTGAAGCATTCATTGATAAATTCACAAAATGTGCATCAAAAGGGGGGTTAAGAATTTGAGGTTGCAAAGGTCGGCTGGTTGAAGTACCAAAAATGGCTGAGTCGAATTGCTTATCAACCGCCAATGCAGGGAAACTATAACGTGCATTGGTGGATATTGGAATCCGATGAAATGGCGGTGATAAAGGTAACATTCCCCAAGGGTCCACAACAACAATAAATAACCAAATGAAGAAGATTGCTCCGCCCGTAATTCCAAGGAAAACGAAAGCGAATTTACGCCAAGCGTTAGAAGCGGAAGTAGATGAAGGCATCAGGAATGCGTCCCCCAATCAAAAGAATGAAAAAAGCAGCGGCAATGCCTCCAACAATAGCAATCCATTTTGAAGGGCGTAGATAGTTATTCACTAGATTTTGGCTGGCAGGGCAAAATAATACCAACAAAATGGCAAGATAGAAAACAACATTATGGCGGATTTTATAGGTTCCAAAACCATTCAAGCCAATCATCGATTGCCAAATATGGGTAGCCGTTGAGAAACTTTCGGCACGAAAGAGCACCCAGCTAAACAGTAAAAATGAGAGGGTGATGATCCAAGCAATGGGCTTGGGCAAGTGGAATGGTGCAATCTTCTTCCAACCATGATTTATCGTTAACCCAACGCCATGCATTCCTCCCCATGCGACAAAGCTCCATCCCGCACCATGCCATAACCCAGCCAGTAGCATCGTAGTGATTAAATTAGCACTTTGTCGTGCTGGACTGCATCGATTTCCACCCAAAGGAATATAAAGATAATCTTTAAGGAAACGGGATAATGTCATATGCCAACGCCGCCAAAATTCTTGCAGATTATGGGATTGGTAAGGGGCATTGAAATTATAAGGCAGTTGCAAACCAAATAATAATGCAGCTCCAATAGCCATATCCGAATAGCCAGAGAAATCAAAAAAGATTTGTAAACTATAAGCAATTGCAGCAACCCATGCTTCGGTGATATTTAAAAGATGTCCTTGAGCTGCTTGGTCGAATAAAGGATTACAGGTCATTGCAATACTCTCGGCAATCCCCGCCTTTTTAACCAAGCCAATCAGGATTAAGCACAAGCCTTTGCTAATATTTTCCCATAATTGTGGATTAACAGGGTTCTTTTCAAATTGTGGAATAATTTCATTATGACGAACAATAGGGCCAGAGATGAGTTGCGGAAAGAAAGTTACAAATTCAAAGAAATCGACAAGGCTATAGATATGTTTATCGCCACGTCTTAAATCGATTAAATAAGAGATTTTTTGAAAGGCAAAGAATGAAATCCCTAAAGGCATAATGATATTCCATGTGGTATGATGAATACCAAACAAATCATCTATGTTTTCAGCAAAGAAGTTGGCATATTTAAAGAATCCCAGCATGGAAAGGTTCAGAATGACCCCACTGGTTAGCCAAATTTTATTTAGACTCTTGCTATATTGGCAAGCAATTGCCCAGTTGATAAAGGTAAGCAAAACTAAAAAAGGCACAAAATGCCAGTTCCACACGCCGTAAAAAAATAAAGAGGCTGCGATAATAACCAGCTGTCTTGCAATTCTGACTTGAACAACGCTGTAAAAAGCAATGAGGACAAGAGGAAGGAAAAGAATTAAAAATTCTTGCGTGCTGAATAACATTGACTCATTTCATAGGAATAAGAAACTATATATATTTTTATTGCAATTTAATGTTGGTTTGGCTGATTAGTTGATCTTCATTTAAAAGATAAAGCGCATCAAGTAAAGCAATTTGCAAACTTCCCGGACCCTTGGTGTTTTGCATGGCAATATCTCCAGCAGTACCGATCAAAGCCATGGCATGTGCTGATGCAGCCAACGCATCGGTTTCAACGGCCAGACAAGCCGCAGTGATGGCAGTGGCGCTGCACCCTGATCCAGTTACTTTGGTCATCATGATATGGCTGTTATGAATTTCTATGACTTGATGACCATCGGTGATGTAATCCGTTTTTCCACTGATTGAAACGATGGCGTGACAAGATAGAGCTAATTTTTTTGCAGCTTCTAATGCTTGTTCAGGTTGGTCTTTACTATCAACGCCATGACCGCTATGATGAGACGCTTGTTGTGTATATAATGCATACAAAGCAAGGATTTCTGATGCATTGCCTCGAATAGTTGTTGGATGATTGGCTAATAATTCAACAGCAACTCTTGAACGATAGGTGCATGCGCCGACACCGACGGGATCTAAAACCCATGGGATATGATGGTCGTGTGCGGTTCGAGAGGCCAGTTGCATGGCTTTGGCTTGCGGAGCATTGATAGTTCCAAGGTTAATGACCAAAGCTTTGGCTATTTGTACGAATTCTTCGACCTCTTCTTCGGCATTTACCATTGCAGGGGAAGCACCCAAGGCTAATAGTATATTGGCTGTAAATTGGGTAACAACCATATTGGTAATATTATGGATCAATGGGTTTTGTCGGCGGATTTTACGTAAAGTTTGTGAAACTTCGAGGGCTGTGAACATGGATAAAATCTTTTTTAATATTGGAAATTATAGTTTTTCCGATGATTGTCATTTTGTAAAGAAAAGTCTTTGACATAACTAAATTTAAGTAAACGTAGGAGTTTATAATGGAACTTGGTTTAAAGAATAAAAAAATAGTGATTAGCGGTGGCTCCAAAGGAATTGGTTTTGCCATTGCACAACAATTTATTGCTGAGGGTGCTGAAGTATATATTTGTGCGCGCCAAGAAAAAGGTGTAAATGAAGCGGTTGCTGCTTTGGGTAACAGAGCAAGAGGTGCTGTTGTTGACATGTCAGAGCCAAAGCAAATTGAAAGTTGGATCCATCAAGCTCATAAAGAAATGGGCGGAATAGACATCGTAGTTTCAAATGTCAGCGCGCTTGCTTCTGGCACCGATTTGGACACGTGGAAAAAAGCAGCAGATATCGATCTATTTGGAAATATTGCGCTGATGAATGCGGTGGTACCATATTTAACCGAACAAAAAAATGGAAATATTGTCATTATTTCAACCGTTTCAGCGGTCGAGATTGATGGATTTTCAGAACCATATGGTTCTTTGAAAGCAGCATTAAATCATTATGGAAAAACATTAGCTTTACGGTTGGCAGGCGATAATGTGCGTGTGAATATGGTTTCCCCTGGTAATGTTTATTTCAAAGGTGGGATTTGGAATAAAATAGAAACTGAAACACCAGATTTCTTTCAAGAATGCCTGAAGAAAAATCCGATGGGCAAAATGGTGACTGCAGAAGCGGTTGCTGAATCTGTTCTTTTCTTAGCAAGTGAACGTGCAGAATTTATTACAGGAACAAATTTAGTAATTGACGGTGGGCTAACGAACAAGGTTTTTTAATCGTGTAGGAATCGTTAACATATTCACTTAGTCCAAAATATGATGATATTAGTGTACGGAGTGCATTAATATCATCATATGTTGAGAATGGAGAAATAGCGTGTATATTATTATTTTATCAGAGTTATTTTTATAGGATATGGTTTTTATATGCAAACTGCTTCCCAAGTCAGTAAGATTATTTCCTTTTTAAAAACAAATCCAGATCAGCGTTTTACGGCTAGGGAAATAGCAGAAGCTTTAATTAAGGAATATCCTGAGTTCTATGCCCAAAAGCGCCTTAATAGCACTCAAGAGTTTGCCACTGATGCTGCTTTTGTCAATCAAATCGTAGCCGAAATCGGATCTCGTGCGACGACGACGATTAAAAGCTATTCTGCAATAGAAATTCAAGATCAACCTAGACCAAGGAAATTTTGGTTTTCCTCTGTGAAAACAGATCTTACTTTGACGTCTGAGGGGCAAGATATTGCAGATCAAGAAATATCCGAAACTATTGAAACGCAATCAAAGGCCGAAATTATTTCTGAAAAAGAAATGTATCCTCTACTACAACATTATTTGAGTGATATTGGATTGATTTCAAAAAGGCTAGTTGAAACAAGATCAAAGAAAAAAGTGAAAAATGCAAATAAGTGGTTACATCCAGATATTGTTGCGATGCAAGCCATCCCTGAGCGTTGGCATCACGTTGTTCAAACCTGTGTTCAAGCAGGAGGTGGCGATATGATTCATCTTTGGGCATTTGAAGTGAAAAAAAGAATAACTATGTCAACCATTAGAGAAGATTTTTTCCAAACAGTCAGCAACTTTAGTTGGGCAAATTATGGGTATTTAGTTTGTGCAACAATTGAAGGTGAAGAGACGGAGGAGGAGTTAAGGATGCTATGTGCATTGCATGGAATAGGTGTCATAAATCTAGTTACAGAAAATCCCTCTGAAAGTAATATTATTATCCCTGCAAAATTTAGGGAAACACCAGATTGGCGTTCAATCAACCGCCTGGTTAAAGAAAATCCAGATATGGAAGAGTTCATTAAACGCGTGGCAAATTATTACAAAAGTGGTTTGTTAATTAAATAGTATTTTATACGTTTTTTCTAATGTAAGTGTAGGATAGGGATATTCAAATATCTCAATAGATCAACGGTTTTGCTGCCAAATATCATATTATACAAAGAGTTATTTTCGAACGCGCCCATAAATAAAATATCAATACACTGTTCTTGAACTGTTCGGATGACAGT
Source organism: Commensalibacter communis (assembly GCF_947179015.1). Classification (GTDB taxonomy): domain Bacteria; phylum Pseudomonadota; class Alphaproteobacteria; order Acetobacterales; family Acetobacteraceae; genus Commensalibacter; species Commensalibacter communis. Next base: position 59,487 of record NZ_CAMXCM010000002.1, on the reverse strand, counting down.
ATCTTCGATATTGCCTCCTCCTAAAATAAAAGAAGAAATGACTTTATACCCAGCGTGTTCCAAGGTTTTGTGCGCCCAATCTAATTCTTCTTGACGTTCATCTGTTCTGTCGCCTGACATGATTAGGTATAATGGAATAGACAAACAGTATTTCTCTTGTGCCAAATGCTTTACAAGGCGCTTCGAAATTTCGCTGCCACTGAAGGCTAACATACTATTCTTAGGGGTTTTGAACTCTTCGGCAATGGTTAAAATAGGCGTATGAAGCGTGCGCATAACTTGTTGAATGCTCTTGCCAATCACTTCTTGGTGTTTTTCAGTTTGTTCACCACGTCTACCCATAACGAGTAAGTCAATCTTAGACTCATATTGAATGATTTTTTCGATAAAATAACCGTACTCTTCGTGAATTCCCAGTAAAGATGGCTCGACACCTTTTTCCAAAGCACGATCATAATACATGTTCAAAAGTTGTCTGCGAGGTGTTTTTTGCGTTATATCATTTTTCATATTTGGAGATGGACAGTCGCCAATATGAAGCAATTCTAATGGTTTGTTTAGGGTGTTTGCGAACCAGGCTGCATAATCTGTGACATAAGCAGAATAGGTGGATTGATCAATACAAGCAACGATTTTAGTGTTTTCCATAAAGATATTCCTACCTTGTGATTATAGAATTTATTGTTACCCATAATGTATAGAATAATCAAATATATTCATTGTGTATTTTGTAAAATTACTTGGATGTTGCTAAATTGGCTATGGTTACTGATTTATCCAAAAAAAAGAGCTATTCAGTTATTGAATAGCTCTTGTTAAATTAAGTCATTTTGTAATCAACACCGGGTTGTTTTAAGCGAATAAAGTAAGTCAATATGGCAGCAAAGTAATATAAAAGTCCATAAATGATAAAGACTCCATAGTTTCCGAAACCGATAAAGTAGATAACAGAAACTAAAGCATTTCCAAGAAATTGGCTGAGCCCACCACCTAGATTTTGAATAGAGACGGCAGCCCCTTTTCTTTCGGGGGCTAACATTGGAAAAATAGCACCCATTGGTACAAAAGAAGTAATTGTTAAGGCAAAGAAGAGCATTACTGCAATGCTGGCGTAAACATTACCTGGGAATAGGGTTGGCACATAATATAATAAGATAGTCGCTGTTCCGCAGCCAATAAAGCCAACCCAACGCATTTGTTTTAACCATCCAATACGATCCCCAATAATTCCCCATAAGACATTGGTAAAAGGTTGAATAGGATAAATAAATATACTGATTAATTGCCATTGATGTAATGTAAATTGTCCCCCATCATTGGCAGTCATGAAATTCGGGAGAACAACGGTGAGCACCCCGAAAAGAGAGAAATTACAAATGGCTCTAATAACCAATGCAATGGCTAAATCACGGCTACGAAATACGAGTGTTAAATCACTGCAAATTTCGCTGACTCTGGCACCAAAAGATAATTGTGATTTATGTTCTTTCTCGCTTTTGCTTTCAGGTGGGGTTTTTAAAAGAAAGATTGTAATTGCAGCACCAGCAGTCGCCCAGATGAGTGCTTGCCACAGGGTAAATTCTGCTCCCATTTTTTCTACAAAGAAATAAGGCACACAATATCCGATAATCCCATACCCGATGGTAAACATAGACCAAATCCAGCCTACTGCTGAGGCTAGTTGATTATCAGGCGTTTCTTTAACGACCCAATAAAAGAATCCATAAAAGAATAAAGGATAGGCAAATCCTCTTAATCCATAAAAAGCGAAAATAGCGTAGTAATTATGTGGAACAATCCCAAATTGCATAAAAGCAGCATGCAAAACAATCCACATGATGACACCAATAATCATAATCCTCTTGGCACCAAAGGTTTCAGCGAAAACCCCTGATAACCAACTGGAAAGTGCAGCAGTTAACCCATAAATGGAAAAAATTAAGCTACCTTTATCTTCGGCGATGCCTAAATCATGATGAATATAATGGGCCAAGAAACTTTGTTCAAAGCCGTCTCCAGCCATAAATAGGGCAACTGCAATATATCCCCAAAACAGGGAAACAGGCATACCAATCACCATACGGGATTTTGTTTGGGAATTGCTCATTTGTAATGTCCACAAAAAGAGAAATAATCAGTAAAGGGGAAAAAGCCCGTCATAATCATTGTCATGACGGGCTTAGATATTCACAGAAGTAAAATAATTTACTCAACCAATTGAATTTGTAATTTTACATCATCAGGTTTCGCAGATGCTGCACGTTCAAATGCTTCAATTGCTTTTTCAAATGGATAAACACCTGAAATCAATGGTTTTAGGTTGACTTTTCCTGATGCGATTAAGCTGACTGCACGATCATATACATTGGCATAACGGAATACAGTTTCCATACGCACTTCTTTACTTTGTGCTGTTACCAAGTCAAATGGAACTTTATCAACAGGCATTCCAACAAATACAATGGTTCCACCAGGTCTGACACATGCAAGTAATGGATCATAAGAAGAAGGATGTCCAGAAGCTTCTAATGCCACATCGACGCCCCAGTCTTTGCCACATTCAGCTCTGACTTTGTCAACCAAGGATTCCTTGGTAATATTAACAGGGATCAACCCTTCATATTGGCCTGCGATTGCTAGTTTTGGAGCCGCAACATCAGAAATAAAGACTTTACTTGCACCAGAAGCCAATGCAGCCAATGCGGTTAAAATACCAATTGGACCACACCCAGCAACTAAACACACATCTCCTGGTTTAATTTGTGCTTTGACACAAGCATGTACACCAGTTGCAAAAGGTTCGACAAAAGCACCTTCGGCAAAAGAAACATTATCAGGTAATTTAAATGTATAGGCAGCAGGATGAACAACCGTTTCGGTCAGGCATCCATGAATAGGAGGGGTCGCCCAAAAGCGCACATCAGGATCAACGTTATAAATCCCCAACTGTGTAGCTTTAGAATGCAGGTTTGGAATACCAGGTTCCATACAAACGCGATCGCCAACATTAAGATTAGTAACGTTTTTGCCGACTTCGATCACAGTACCAGAGGCTTCGTGCCCCAGGACCATTGGTTCATTTACAACAAAAGGCCCAATTTTTCCATGTGTATAATAATGGACATCACTGCCACAAACACCAACGTTATGGATTTTGATTTTAACATCATTTGCGCCGACATGACTGGGTAAATCGATGTCACGAATGCTCAGCTTACCTTTGCTTTCTAAAACAAGAGCTTTTGCCATAAAAACCTCCTAAAAGACGAGAAAAAACAGTAATATGGGAAATAGCATCAACCTCATTTATTGAACAATCACAAAGATGTGATTTTGGTCAATATGGAACTAGATAGCTGAGTAAATTTTATTGTGACTCTGTTTTATGTGGTGCTTTGTCCATCGTATATATACGTTTTGTTATTCCCAAGTCATGAGTAAATTAATTAGGAATTCTGTATCGTCTAGCATAGGTTTTATTAGAATGATGGTTGTACTTATGGCAAAAATTTTGAACCAGTTTGTAAGCTTTAAAATACGCATTTTTGCCCCCTTATGAGTTAATAAAGTTCAACACCCTAATAAATAAATTATTCTTTGTTTTAGATATGTATATTATGTCATCTTTCTGAAAAACTTTAATATTTGTTCATATTAATGATAGCATACTGGAAAATAAGAGCAATTTATTGTTTTACATTTTTTGGTCAAAATTATGTGATAAAATTGAATAAAGGGGTTAGTAATGAGTAATAAAAATGAAGATTTAGTATGTTATAAAACTCTTTCTGTTTGGACGGCACAAACGATACCAGAAGGATTTAAAAGTCGTCATAATACTAAGTCTGGAACATGGGCAAAGTTAGTAATCTTGTCTGGCTCTTTAATAATGGAGTTTATGTCAGATGAGGATGAAGTCATCGATCGACTTGAATATTCCAAAGAGAATCAGCCTCCCTTAATACAACCCAAACAATATCATCGAATTGTATCTTGTAGTGAGGATGTTCGTTGCCAACTATCTTTTTATGCCAAAGAACCCTGTTGAGAATTAAAAAAAACCACTCTTTAATAAGTTTTAAGAGTGGCTTTGGATAGTGTTATGAATTTGACCTTTAAGAAGAAATGGCTTTCTTTTCATAATAAGAGATGCGTTCTACCTTAGGGGTTGAACCACCGCCAGAAAATTCAGAATCTAGCCAAGCTTTAACGACGGTTTTTGCTAATTCTGGACCAATAACTCTTTCGCCCAAAGTGATAATTTGCGCATCGTTGCTTTTTCTGGCACGTTCAGCAGAAAATGTATCATGACATTGTGCTGCACGAATTCCAGGAATTTTATTAGCAGTAATAGCCATGCCAATACCAGTCCCGCAAACTAAAATTCCGCGTTCGTGTTTTCCTTCTTTGATTGCTTGGCCAACAGACCACGCAATATCAGGATAATAATTAGACTCACGATTGGCGTCTGTGCTGTAATCAACGACTTTGATGCCGATAGATTCTAACCATTCCACAAGTGTATTTTTTAAATTAACCGCTGCATCATCACAGCCAATAGCAATAGGTAACATTACTTTTTCCTAGGGTTAAAGTTTTCGTTAATATTTGCTTTCTGTAAATATCACAAAGAGTTCAATGATAACATACAGAAAATATATTATTTCCAATAATAAACACTCTAATATCAAAGAGAATTTGTCTGATTAACCTTTGTTGTTCTAACGATCTTAAAAGTCAAATCACAAGTATTTTATTTGTATTAATTTTTAAATTAATAAATGATGTCAGACTAGAATTAAACCTAAAAAGTTCAAGAAAGAGTCACACGATGACAGAGATTAAAACTGGCCCAGTTGCTAAATTAGATAATATTCCTAAGACGATGCGTGCTATTGTGGCATATGCTCCTGGTGATTATCGTTTTGAAGAAGTGCCTGTTCCTGAAATTGGTCCAAACGAAATTTTAGTCAAGGTCGAGGCATGCGGTATTTGTGCTGGAGATATTAAATCTTTCGAAGGTGCCCCAAGCTTTTGGGGGGATGAAAAACAACCTGCTTATATCAAGGCCCCAATGATTCCAGGGCACGAGTTCATTGGTCACGTCGTTGCTTATGGCGAGGGGATTAACGATTTTAAATTAAATGATCGTATTACCTCTGAACAAATCGTTCCTTGTTGGGATTGCCGCTTTTGTAATCGTGGTGAATATTGGATGTGTGAAAAACACGATCTATATGGTTTCCAAAAGAACGTTAATGGTGCAATGGCGGAATATATCAAACTTCCAAAAGAAGGAATCAACCATCGCGTTCCTGATGATTTGCCAATGGAAAAAGCTGTATTGATCGAACCATATGCATGTTCAATGCATGCTGTGCAACGTGCAAGCGTTAAATTGGGTGACGTTGTTGTGCTTTCTGGTGCTGGTACTCTTGGCCTAGGGATGATTGGTGCGATTAAAAAGTCTGGTCCAGATAAATTAGTTGTTCTCGATTTAAACGAAGACCGTCTTGCTATGGCAAAGAAATTCGGTGCCGATATCGTGATGAATCCTGCCAAAGAAGACGTCGTTCAAAAAATCAAAGATATGACCGAAGGTTATGGTTGTGATATTTATATTGAAGCAACAGGTGCGGGTAAATCTGTTGAACAAGGATTAGCGATGATCCGCAAATTGGGTCGTTTTGTTGAATTTTCAGTATTCAAAGATCCTGTGGCAGTTGATTGGAGCATTATCAGCGATCGTAAAGAGTTGGATGTATTAGGGTCTCATCTTGGTCCATATTGTTATCCAATGACCATTAAGGGTATTCAAAATGGAGATTTCCCAACAGAGGGCGTTGTAACACACGTATTCGCATTAGAAGAATATCAAGAAGCCTTTGGACTAATGAAAAAAGGCGTTGGTTCTTTGAAAATCGTTTTGGATCCAAATAGAAGATAGCCATTTCGGTTGATGCAAAGCCTAGCTGACTAATGGCTAGGCTTTTGTTTATAAGGGAAGAGTGTATGGGCAATATAATTAATAGAATTTTCGTTTCACCAAAATTAATGTTGGGTTATTTTGGGGTAATGATATTTATGGCCGGTGAAGGGTTGGAACTCAACTGGTTACCTGACTATTTACAGCATAACGGTATGACCGAGGCTCAAACGGGTCTTATTTATACCATATATGGACTGATGGTGGCTATTTCATCATGGTTTTCTGGCGTTTTGGCTGAAATCTTTGGTGTCAGGCGTGTGATGTTCATCGGGCTCGTTTTATTTTATATTGGTTCATTCTTCTTTCTGACCTTTGGTATCCCTACGAATAGCTTATATTGGATTATTCCGACTTATGCTATTCGTGGATTGGCATATCCATTATTTGCTTATGGCTTTTTAGTTTGGGTTGCGTATGAAGCACCTGCAGAACGTTTGGGATCTGCTGTTGGTATTTTTTGGTTTATGTATTCAGGTGGGGTTGCTGTCATAGGCACCAAATATTCTGATATTATGCTGAATTATTTCCACATGCAGCATTTGCATTTATTGTGGACGGCGTTAATTTTTGTAACATTGGGCGCGATTATTGCTTTGGCTTTGAGTGGTGGTGATACTGCTAGTAACAATAATCAAAAATCAGAAAAAGCATCTTTTGCTTATTTGCTTAACGGGTTAACAATTCTCACCAAAAAGCCAAAGGTTGCAATGGGCGGTATCGTTCGTATGATTAATACCAGTGCTGCTTATGGGTTCCCTGTTTTTATTCCTGCGCTCTTAATTGCTCAAAGTTATGACAAAAGTGTTTGGTTGTCTGTCGTTTTCTGGTTATGGATGACCAATGTTGCATTTAATTTATTATGGGGCATTATTGCGGATAAATTAGGTTGGCGTAATGTGGTGATGTGGTTTGGTTGTGTTGGCTGTGCAATTACAACATTCTTGTTCTATTATGCTATTATATCTCATGCTTCTGTTTTAACGATTACTGTTATTGCTAGTGTTTATGGCTGTTTCCTTGCTGCGTTTGTTCCATTATCTGCAATCATGCCAATGTTGGCTCCAAATGAAAAAGGTGCAGCGATGTCCATTCTTAATTTTGGTGCAGGGATGAGCTATTTCTTTGGATATTTTATTGTAACATTATTTATTGCTTCTATTGGCAGTGCGGGCGTTATTTATATTTATACAGTCTTATATATAGTAGCCGCTATATTGATGATTTTTGTAAATGTAAGACAGCCCTCTGGCGACAGTGTTGAGCATGAGTTAAGCGTTGCAGTTAAAGAAGCCCTTTAAACAAATTAACAATCAGATCACAAAGGATATCATCATGTCTCAAAAAGAAATGTTCGATTTATCTGGAAAAGTTGCTATCATTACAGGTGGTGGTGCAGGGATTGGTAATGAAATTGCCAAGGCTTATCTAGAAAAAGGTGTTAAAGTTGCACTACTAGATCGTGCAGAAAATATTGCAGAAATCGCCAAAGAATTGAATGCAGAAAATGTAATTGGATTACAACTTGATGTAACCAAAAAAGATCAAATTGATCAGACCATCAAAGCAGTCGTCGATCATTATGGTCGTATTGATATTTTAGTGAATTGCGCAGGTGTTGCAATATTAGATGCTGCTGAGGATGTCAGTGAAGAAGGTTGGGATGCAACGATTGCGATTAATCTCAAAGGAACATTCTTTGTTTCTCAAGCTGTCGGTAAAGTGATGCTAAAACAAAAGCAAGGTTCTATCATTAACTTTGCTTCTCAAGCAGGTGTTGTCGCACTTCCAAACCATCTTTCATATTGTGCCAGCAAAGCGGGTGTTATTGGTTTAACCAAAGTATTGGCTTTGGAATGGGGACCATCCAATATCAATGTGAATTCGATTTCTCCGACTGTTGTCTTAACGGCAATGGGTAAAACGGTGTGGGCTGGTGCTGTGGGAGATGAGTTCAAAGCAAAAATTCCATCACGCCGTTTTGCTGAACCAGATCAAATTGCTGCTGCTGCCGTGTATTTGGCAAGCAGTGAAGCGTCTATTATTAATGGTGCAAATTTAGTTATTGATGGTGGTTTTACAATTCAGTAAGATCACATACATGTTACTTAAATAGAAGTGAATAAATTATGAAATTGAACAGAATAATTAACGACCCTAATCTTGTTGTAGAAGATGCGATTGAAGGATATGTTGCTGCTCATCCAGAGTTTTTTTCCAAAACAAATCACGAAAGAGTATTGAAATATCCTTCTATTCCACAACAAGGAAAAGTTGGGATTGTCACTGGTGGTGGTTCTGGTCATGAGCCTGCTTTCTTGGGCTATGTTGGTAAAAACATGGTGGATGCTGTTGCTATTGGTGAAATCTTTTCTTCACCAACCGCGGGTGCTTTTCTTGATGCGATGAAAGCTGCTGATGGTGGCGCTGGCGTTGCGTGCTTATACGGAAATTATGCTGGCGACAATATGAATGTCAAAATGGCAGTGAAAAAAGCTGCTGCTGCTGGTATTACTGTAAAAACAGTGGTTGCTAATGATGATGTTGCTTCTGCACCAATCACAGAAAAAGAAAAACGTCGTGGCGTTGCTGGCGAAATTTTGATGTGGAAAGTAGGTGGTGCAGCTGCAGCGGCCGGTTACGACCTTGATGGCGTGATTGCAGCTGCTCAAAAAGCAATTGATAATTGTCGTTCTATTGGGGTTGGATTAAGCTCTTGTATTATTCCAGCTGTTGGTCATCCTAATTTCAACATTGATAATGGAATGATGGAAGTTGGTATCGGTCATCATGGTGAGCCTGGTATCAATGTTGTTCCATTACAACCTGCTAAAGAAATGGCAGCAACTATGTTAGAACCAATTTTAACAGAGGGTATTTTTGAAGCCGGTTCTGAAGTTGTTGTCTTGGTTTCCGGTTTGGGTGCGACCCCTACGATGGAGCTGTATATTTATTATGCTGAAGTTGATCGTATTTTAAAAGAAAAAGGCGTTAAGGTTCATCGTAGCTACGTGGGCAACTATTTCACTTCGCTTGAAATGATGGGTGTTACCCTTTCTATGATGAAATTAGATGACGAGTTGAAGAAACTTGTTGATGCTCCTGTTCATTCTCTTGGTATGGTTCAAGGTTAATAAAATGTCTGAAGTTGTTGTTATTAAAAATGGTGTTGATGTCGTTAATGATTTGATCAATGTGATCGTTAGCAATCGGGATTACTTAAGTGAAATCGATGGTGCGATCGGCGACGGGGATCATGGCATTAACATGGCTAAAGGGTTTAATATTTGTAAAACCCGTATTGATGGTAAGGAATTAACTTTATCAGAAGCCTTGGCTGAACTTAGTGATTCTTTGATGGAAGGCATTGGTGGTTCTATGGGGCCATTATATGGCTGTATCTTCACCGGTTGGTCAGACAGTATTCAAGGTAAAACTGAACTCACCAAAGAAGATGTTCAAGCCATGTTGGTGAATGGGATGAGTGAACTTCAAGATATCAGCCCAGCTCAAAAGGGTGATAAATGTTTAGTCGATACATTATTTCCTGCGGTTGAAACTTTTCAACAAGCAGTGAAAGACGGTAAAACTTTTAAAGAAGCATTGAATATTATGAAAGATGCTGCTGCAAAAGGTCGTGATTCAACCAAAGATTTAGTGGCTAAAATTGGCCGTGCAAGCCGTTTGGGTGAACGTTCAAAAGGCGTTTTGGATGCTGGTGCGACATCATGTTGTTTATTGGTAACTCAACTCGCTGACAGTCTAGAAGCAAGAATTAAATAATTCTCCTTGATTATTCTTGTTAAATGTTAAAAGAACTGTGTCTTCTTTTAAGAGGTCACGGTTTTTTTATATGTTTATAAGAGATGATTATCATGCAATGTATTGATGTAGTGATTGATCGTGATAGTGTTTGTATGGCAGATGATATTGTAGATCATCGAAGAAACTATTCATGTAGCGTTAAAATGACTATGCATGAACTGTTAACGATATTATCACAACAATATGATCTTCCAAGGATTAGTGATGGTAAAGCATGCTGGGTTGTTGCTACAAATCGTCCTTTAATTTGTGCTGTTGTAGCGCAAGAGGAAAATTATAGACCTCGTTATATAATTTCATCTATAACGCCAATCTTACAAATGTTTTTAGAAGGTCAAGATTCTATTTTGCATTTCAATTATCTTACACAAGATAAACCTTCAGCAATTTTTAAGAAAATTCAACAAGGCTATTATAAAGAGATGCGATGGAATAATTTGCATTGGGATAGTCGGTAATATTCATCAGCAAAAGCATTCACTATAAATATCTCTTAAGCTTTTGGCATATTGATCTCTCTATTTATTCATTGAAAAGATATAGAGAGATCAAAAAGATTTAAAAATTAATTGTCGATCTTAATCCAAATATAGCTTCATTTTGAATGCGTTTATGGTACCCTTCTTCTAAATTTAATCCCCCACCAGGATTAAATATATATTGAAAATCTGGTTTGATTTCCCACCATGGGGTTGCTTGGATTTGCCATGCTAATTCTATGTGGTGTTCTGTTCTTCTGATGCGCCATGAGGGATCATTATTGAAATAGCGATAATCACGATCATATTGTCTGGCTCGATCTCCAAAGCGACCAAATCCCCAAGCAAAACCAATAGAGTCATCTTCCCTATTAAACATACCTTTATAGACAATCCCAGCATCGCCACCAAGATTAACAGGGCTACGGTCTCCTGGTGAAGTTTGAATACGACCAAATAGACCTATAGAATGGTTTCTATTTTTATTACGCCACACCATTTGGTCGATGATTCCATAGAGAGACCAATTATGACGATGTTTCCACATAGTTTGGGCATTGTCAGGATCAGCAAGCGGTAGTTTTTGCGCATTATATCGTTGATCGGGAAAACCAGCGCTGTCAAAATAAGCGCCAATCCTGTAAGTTCCTGGATATCCTGTCGATGATAATTTGTCCTTATCATCAGGAGCAGGGTTTAAATGATATTGCAGCTCATTGATAATAAACACACCCGTTGTAAAATTAAAATGCGTTCCAGAAAGATGTTTTGCTTGTGGATCACATGTAAATGCCCCTGATGGATTACAAAAAGGAACATTATTTGGATTGTCATTGGTAATTGCAAATAAATTTGTCCAATTTTCATTGGGCTGAAAAGCAAATCGAATACCAGGAGCAGCCAGAGGATAGTCTACTCCACCGCTATAGGTATCAACAGAGCTGACCATCGACCAACCAAAGGAAGCATTCATAAACATAGTGGCATAATCGCTGATATTAAATTCTTGATCCAAGCTCAATTTACCGATACGTACTGTAAATTTGTCATCCCAAAATCCTTGTTGGTACCATAGTTCCCATAGCCTTGTGGAACGATTGGCTTCAATACCACTGATATTATTAAGGTTGCTAAGATTCTCTGCTGTGAATTGCCGACCTCTGATTTGCATACCACTGATATTAAACAGTCCATGTTTTATTTCCAAAATTTTCTCAGGATCCCAGTTCAAAGTCAACGTGGTCATGCCTTCATATGCAGCACCTTGCTTGTTGCCGCCATAAGGGTTTCCCCATACTTCGTTAATGTCAACTGCGGTAAAGGTAATGCCATAATTTGCTAACCAAGGGCGAACGCCCCACATATCTTTTAATAACATATCCTTGTCTTCAGGATGTTGCCCTGTGTCTTGATCCAGAACTTTCGCAGGAGGAGGTGTCTTTTTTGTGGGGTTTGCGCTGCTGCTATTAGGTGATGGTGACGCATCGTGAGTTGTTAATGCAGAGGGCTGAGCAGCATGAGATTGATTGCTGCAAAATATAATGATTAGAGGAAGATAATAAGAATATGATGCTAATTTCTTACCATATACAATAAAAGTACATAAAGAAGGATTTAAGATTTTAGTCATGGGATTGAATCTTATATTAATTGAGATTAGCTTATTTCAACTATTATAATCCTTTTTTGTCAATTTATATGTAAAGATAATAACCAGTAAATAAATACTGTGATATTTATGTACAATACTTTCTGATATATATTATAATATTATGTAATTTATATATATCTATTGCAAATATTAATAAAATTAGAAGGTATATCTGATTTTATATTGCTACTTAATAACAAATTTTACAGCTTTTTATTTCATATATAAAATAGTAAACAAAGTAATACATCAATAATTACTTAATAGATGTATTACTTAAACTATTAATTCAATAACATTATTATATCTTGCTGCTAAAGTTCATTATCACAAATAGTATGCATTTCCCGAATAAGCATCTTGCATTCTTCTTCATTTCCCACGGTAACCCTTAGCCAATCTTTTATTCTAGGGGTATTGAAATATCGGATTAATATATTCTTTTCTCTTAGTTTAGCTGCGAGTTTATCTCCAGCAATGTTAGAATGGGAAATAAAGAGAAAGTTTGATTTTGAATCTAATACTCTAAATCCTAATTTTTGTAGAGCTTTGGTTAAATAGTCTCTGTTTTCAATGATACGATTAGCATTATCAATAGACCATTGAATATCTTGTACGGCGGTTGTTGCTGCAATTTGAGCAAGTCTATCCAAAGGATAAGAGTTAAAGCTATCTTTAACCCGCCCTATCCCTTCGATTAGTTCGGAATTGCCTACAGCATAGCCAACTCTTAGTCCAGCTAGCCCATAGAATTTTGAAAAGGTTCTTACAACTAATAAATTTGGAAATTGATTAATTAATGAAACAACTGATTCCCCTCCAAAATCGATATAGGCTTCATCAACAATAACGACTTGCTGTGGGTGTTCGATAAGATATTTTTTTATTAATTGTGGGTTCAGCAATAATCCTGTTGGTGCATTGGGATTGGTAATGACAATTCCAGCACAATCTTCTTTTTCATACTCTTGAAGATTAATTTCAAAATTATCCGTTAGAGGAATTGTTTTATAGTGGATGCCGAATAAATTGCAATAAACGGGGTAAAAGCTATAGGTGATATCGGGAAATAAAATAGGTTTATCATGTTTTAATAATGCAAAAAATGCAAACCCTAGCACTTCATCAGAACCATTGCCGACAAAAATATTATTAATATCAACAGAGTGTAATTTGGCGAGCTCAGCACAAAGCTGTTGTGATGTTGGATCTGGATATAACTTTAAGTGGTCATCAACTGCATCTTTTAGTGCTTGTAACACTTTGGGTGAAACACCATAAGCATTTTCGTTTGTGTTGAGTTTAATAAGATTGGTTACTTTTGGTTGTTCCCCAGGCGTATAGGGAACAATATCATTCACAAAGGGGCTCCAATATGGATTATTCATCATCAATTCCTGAAATAATAGTTTTAGATAATATTTTTAGCTTTTAATAAGGTAACTAACTCTTCATCCCCTTGGCGTTCAGCCAGTTGAATAGGGGTGACCCCTTCACCGTCAGTATGATGTGGATTAGCCCCTGATTCTATTAAAAATTTAGCCATGTCATTTCGACCAAATAAAATTGCAAACATTAATGCTGTGCGTTTAAGGTTATTTTCAGCATCAACATTCGCACCTGCTTTAATTAATAATTGTGCGATAGGAATATATCCCTTAAAAGCAACTCCAGTCAAAGCGGTGGCACCTTTGTTATCAACTATGTTAGGATCAGCACCTTTTTCTAATAATAATTTAACCGCTTCAAGTTGGTTATGATAACAAGCCAAAATCAGTGCAGTATGCCCTTCGTGATTTTGGTGGTTAATATCCATGCCAGCCCTGATAAATTCAGCAAGTAATTCCGTTTCCCCTTGACGTGCTGTGTCAAAATATAACGCTTCGATTTTTTCGGGAGTAAAAATAGGTTCTTGAGGGGAATTGGACATCATCATTTGCCTTGTTTGTTCATGCTAAAATATAGGTGTTGTTTTTATTTTATCGTTATTGAATAAAAAGAAAAGTAATCCTTTTTAATTTTTGTTAAAAACAGCATGAAAGCCTAAAAAATGTCTATATCGATGAACTAGATCAATTTGTCAGATGAATTAAAATATTATCATTCTTTATCCTGTTAGAAAGAAATCCTAATAACATGTTAATATCTACATATCTGCCTTATAAATTCACTAAAAAAGTAGTTTTATTTTCCCTTTGTACGACTGGGATATCGATAGGTGCATTTTATTTATATATGTGCCTGTTTCCATCGTTAGATGATCAACTATTTAAGGCTGTTAAAAAGAAATGTGAATATTACTCCTGTAAAGTTCATTTACATGAAATTACATCTTTTAAATGGGATAAAGCTTATTTTTTTCCTAATACCCGTAGTTATAGTAATCAAGATATTAAAAAAATTACGGGTATTTCATTTGATTTGCAAAAATATAAAACTGTTGATGGTCAAGAATATAAAACATTAGCTATGTTTATTTATGATGGTAAACTTGTTAAATATAATTTCTTTGAAGCACCTTTTTTCACAGAAAATGATCATTTAGAAGATACTAAAAGCCAATATTTTACTATATTGTTTTCTATAGATACAAGTGTATACCCATTTCGAAATGGAGATGGTTTTGAGGAATTGATAGAATTCAAGAAAAATTTTGAAATAGCTTATTATGAAATAACTCCTATTAATGATTTATTATATATAACTTTTTTAAACCGTAAAAAATATTCTAATGATACCATAAGAGAAGTCTTGGTAATTTATTCAAATTTAAATCAAGTTCACTTACATAATCCTTAAAATAATAGGTATTATTTTAAAATTTTACTTCATAATTTGATGGGGACATCGTTCATATTTGTTAATGTAACAGCCCATCGAAATGACAGAGAAAGTAGGTTGTTAGAGATTAACAGTTCACTTTACTTTAATGCATGTTAATTGATTACAATGATTTTTATGAAGTTGCTGAAGATCAAGTAAACTTGCCTAGTTCCAAAATAAAGCATTTGTTTTTTCAATACGTAAATTTTGATATTGTTTGATTATCTCAAGCTCACGAGGAGATTGTGGTCTAATAATTTTTTAATCAGCTTTTTTATCGTGCGTTTGCACGGTGGATGCAAGGCGATTTGCTTATTGATGGTAGCTATTACACAGGTACCATGCTTGAGGAAAATATTGTTATTGGAGGAATAATACTAGTCGCGGTTTTTATTGGGGTAATTGGAAAATAGTTGGATAGTTATCCATCGTTTCATTCTACCACTATACTGTAAAATAACGATTCATACTTATATTGAAAAAGAATGTTTTTTGTAGTTTTTAACATCTTTTTGTGCTAATAATGACACGTAAAAAAGATTAATAGGCTTCAACGCAATGAATACTTGCATTTTTTGATATGTTTAAAATGAATAATTTTATTTTATAAAGTTTTTTTGTTTTCTTTTTTAAAATGAGTATTAAGATCATACGTTAAGTATCCTAGGTTTCAAATTAGGATAAAAGACTTTTTAGGAGAGATTTGAATGAATATTGATGAACTTTGTATTAATACTATTCGTGGCTTGGCCATTGACCAAGTGCAGGCTGCCAATTCTGGGCATCCTGGAACACCAATGGGTTTGGCACCAGCCGCATATGCGCTGTGGAATAATGTGCTAAATTATGATCCTGCAAATCCACTATGGCCAGCACGCGATCGTTTTGTACTTTCTGGTGGTCATGCCTCTGCATTATTATATTCAATGATTCATTTGGCTGGAATTCATAATGTTACCCATGATGGTAAAGTTGAACAAAAACCAGCGTTGACTCTACAAGATTTAGAACAGTTTAGACAGTTTAATTCAAAAACTCCTGGTCATCCAGAATATCGTCACACAGCTGGTGTTGAAACAACTACAGGACCTTTGGGACAAGGGTTGGCAACTTCTGTAGGGATGGCCATTGCACAAAAATGGTTGGCCTCAAGATATAATCAACAAGGTTTTCCTTTGTTTGATTATCACATCTACACCTTCTGTGGTGATGGTGATTTGATGGAAGGGATTTCTTATGAAGCAGCTTCTGTTGCAGGTCACTTGAAATTAGGGAATTTAGTTTGGGTATATGATCGTAACCGCATTTCTATTGAAGGTAATATTAATATTGCCTTTACAGATGATGTTGCAAAACGCTTCAAAGCTCAAGGTTGGCATATTCATGAAGTTAAAGATGCAAATAACATTGCAGATTTTCAAGCTAAATTAAACGAAGCACGTCAAGCATCTGATGCACCAAGTTTGGTTATCTTAGATAGTATCATTGGGTATGGTTCTCCTAACAAAGCTGGTACACATGGTGTTCATGGTGAACCTCTTGGACCAGATGAAGTTAAGGCAACTAAAAAAGTATATGGTATGCCTGAAGATAAAACATTTTATGTTGCCGATGGTGTTAAAGAGCATTTCGCTGCTGGAATTGGTAAGCGTGGTGCAGAAGCAAGCCAAAAATGGAATGCATTATTTGCTGAATATAAAACAAAGCATCCAGAACTTGCTCAAGAAATTGAAGATATTATTCATCATCGTTTACCAAAAGGGTGGGATAAAGATATTCCAGTTTTTGAGGCTGATCCAAAAGGGGTTGCTTCTCGTGCAAGTTCTGGAAAAGTATTGAACGCAATTGCTAAAAACATTCCTTGGATGGTTGGTGGATCTGCTGACCTTGCACCTTCAAATAAAAGCTGGTTAGAATTTGCTGACGCAGGTGTATTCCAAAGCCCTGATTATCCAGAAGGTAATGGTACTTTTTGTGGTCGTAATATTCATTACGGTGTTCGTGAACATGCAATGGGTGCAATCGCCAATGGTATCGCATTAAGTGGTCTCAGAACTTATGCTGCTGGGTTCTTTATTTTCTCTGATTACATGAAAAACCCAGTTCGCTTGGCTTCTATTATGGGCTTGCCGATTGTTTATGTATTTACACATGACAGTATTGGTGTTGGCGAAGATGGTCCGACCCATCAACCTATTGAACAATTAGCACATTTCCGTGCAACCCCAGGGATTCGCACAATTCGACCAGCGGATGCAAATGAAGTTGTGGAAGCATGGAAATTGGCAATGGGACAAGATTATAACCATGCTCATCCTGTTATTTTGGCATTGAGCCGTCAAAATTTACCGACTATTGATCGTTCTAAATACGCCTCTGCTGCAGGGTTACACAAAGGGGGTTATGTTGTTGCTTGTTGTGGTGAATTGCCTGAAGTGATCTTAATTGCATCTGGCAGTGAAGTTGGGTTGGCGATGGAAGCATATGAGGTATTGATTAAAGAAGGTCAAAAAGCTCGTGTTGTTTCTATGCCTTCATGGGAAATTTTTGAAGAGCAACCAAAATCTTATCGTGACGAAGTATTACCTCCACATATCACAGGTCGTGTTGCGATCGAACAAGCATCTCCAATCGGTTGGGATCGTTATGCAGGCCCAACAGGAACCATTATTGCAATGCGTAGTTTTGGGGCTTCTGCACCTTATGATAAATTACGCGAACATTTTGGTTTTACCCTAGAAAATGTGTTAGCTGCAGCAAAAGAGCAGCTTAAAAAATAAAGCCTAAACTCATTAAAGCCTTCTTTACAATCATGTAAAAGAGGGCTTTAATATTTCTAATATCGAATCAATAATACATAATTCGTTTTTATATAAATTAATTTTAGAAGGAAAAACATCCAATGGCTGAAAATCCTCTGGTTCAACTTGAAAAATATGGTCAATCTCCTTGGTTGGACTTTATTCAGCGTTCTTTTACTGCAAATGGCAGTCTGAAAAAATTGGTTGATGAAGATAATCTTAAAGGCGTCACTTCCAATCCTGCAATTTTTGAAAAAGCAATGGGTCATGGCACAGAATATGATCCACAATTCAAAGAATTAATTGCTTCAGGTGTAACTGACGTTTCGACATTATATGAAACCGCAGCGATTGAAGATATTCGGAATACTTGTAAAGTAATGTTCCCTGTATGGGAAAAAACAAAAGGTGTGGATGGATATGTAAGTCTTGAAGTATCACCTTATATTGCGATGGATGGTCATAAAACCATCGAAGAAGCACGCCGTTTATGGAAGCAAGTTTCTGAAAAGAATTTGATGATTAAAATTCCAGCAACCCCTCCTTGTATTCCTGCGATTGAAACCGCAATTTCTGAAGGCATTAATGTAAACGTAACATTATTATTCTCTTTGGATGCTTATAAAAATGTTTTAGAAGCGTATATTTCTGGTTTAGAAAAGCATTTAGCAAAAGGTCATCAAATTGGTCATATTGCTAGTGTTGCTTCTTTCTTTGTTAGCCGTATTGATGTTGCTATTGATAAAGAAATTGATTCTCGTGTTGCAGCTGGTGACAAAGACAGTGATGCTTTAAAAGCACTTCGTGGCAAAGTAGCTCTTGCAAATGCAAAAATGGCTTATCAGCATTATTTGGAAGTTTTGAAAACAGATCGTTGGAAAAAACTTGCTGCTGCAGGCGCACAACCACAACGTTTGTTATGGGCAAGTACTGGATGTAAAGACAAGACTTTCCCAGACACAATTTATGTTGATGGGTTAATTGGTCAAGATACTGTAAATACCATTCCTCCTGCGACGATGGATGCGTTCCGTGATCATGGAACAGCCTCTCAAACATTAGATAAAGATGTTGAAGGTGCTAAGAAAATATTGTCAGAAGCACAACGCCTCAATCTAGATTTGGCTGGTGTTACAGAAAAATTATTGACTGATGGTGTTGCTCAATTCGCAACTGCGTTTGATCAATTATTAGGATCCGTTAAAGAAAAATTAGAAACTTTACAAAGTGGGAAATAGTTCAATGCAGGATGGACAATTAATTCAAATGCAATCTGCACTGCCCGCAGATCATGAAAAAGCTGTTCAAGAAGGGTTAAACGCTTGGGATAAAGACGGTAAAGTCAAAAAAATCTGGGCGCGTGATGCTTCTGTTTGGACGGGAAATGATGAAAGTAAGTGGCTTGGTTGGCTCGATATTGTCGATGAACAAATTGGTGATCTTGCTGCACTTGAAGCATTTCAAAATGAAGTAAAAGCCAGAGGCTTTACCGATATTCTATTATTAGGAATGGGTGGCTCTAGCCTTGGACCAGAAGTTCTTGGCGAAGTATTTGGTCATCAAGCTGGTTTCCCAACTTTGCATGTGTTGGATAGCACGGACCCACAACAGGTTTTTACTTTCCAACAAAAAGTTAATCTAGGAAAAACTTTATTTATTGTTTCTTCAAAATCAGGTGGAACCTTAGAGCCTAATATCTTAAAAGCTTATTTTTATAATGAAGCGAAAAAAGTCGTTGGCGATCAGGTCGGCAGTCATTTTGTAACGGTTACCGATCCTGGTTCTCATATGGAAGATGTTGCCAAGCAAGATGGTTTTTGGAAAATCTTTTATGGCAAAAAAGATATTGGTGGACGTTATTCTGTTTTATCTAACTTTGGTATTATTCCAGCCGCAGCAGCGGGTTTACCGCTGAAGGCATTGTTGGAATCTGCACACAAGATGGAAAAAGTATGTGCCGCAGAGAGTTCTTTGACTGAGAATATTGGTCTTCAGTTAGGGGCTATTTGGGGAACAGCTGTAGCACAATTTAAAAGAGATAAATTCACGATTGTTGCTTCTCCTGCTATTAATTCTTTGGGTGCGTGGTTAGAACAACTCTTGGCTGAATCAACAGGTAAAATTGGTACAGGTATTGTTCCAATTGATGAAGAAACATTGACATCTCCAGACCATTACGGAAATGATCGTTTATTCATTTATTTGCGTTTAAATGGTAATGTTGATGCTGCTCAAGAAAAAGCATTGGAAGCATTGAAAGCTGCTGGTCATCCTGTTGTTACACTGAACTTGCATGATAAGAACCAAATTACGCAAGTTTTCTTTCAAACTGAATTTGCAACAGCTGTAGCAGGGTCTTTTATTGGAATTGATCCGTTCGATCAACCTGATGTTGAAGCAAGTAAAATCGAAACAAAAAAAATTACCAATGCCTACAACGATCATGGTAAATTACCAGAAATTACTCCTGTGGTTCGTGATGGTAATTTTGAAGTTTATGCAGGTAAGGTTGAAGTTGAAAAATTAAGGAATGTTTCATCTTTGACGGATGCTTTGAAGACTTTATTCTCACAAGTGCAAGTTGGTGATTATGTTGGTGTATTAGCCTATATTGAACGTGATCTTGCAACGCGTGATTGGATTCAAAAGATCCGCCTGGCTATTCGTGACAAGAAAAAAGTCGCAACTGCTGCGGAATTCGGTCCTCGCTTCTTGCACTCAACGGGGCAAGCTTATAAAGGTGGACCTAAAACAGGTGTATTTTTACAAATTACAGTCGATGATGTAAGTGACTTGCCAGTTCCAGCAGAAAAATATACTTTTGGAATTGTAAAAGAAGCCCAAGCACGTGGCGATTTTGATGTTTTATCAGAACGTGATAGAAGAGTTATTCGTATTCACGTCAAAGGGGATATGAAGTCAGGTTTGGAAGCTTTGAGCAAGACTATTTTGAACGCTTTGTAGTTTAAACAGATCGTGCCTTGTGAAGATAATATACAGGGCACTTTCATTTTATGACATTAATTTAAAGGAAATTATTATGAAATTAGGTATGTATGGCTTAGGTAGAATGGGTGGCAATATGGCTATCCGTTTGGCTCGTCATGGTCATGAAGTTGTATTGTTAAATCGTACACGTGCAGTTAGTGAAAAAGTTCATGCTGAAGCTCCTAAAAGTGCAATTGCAGATAATTTAGAAGAATTAGTTGCATCACTTCCTTCTCCTAAAATTATTTGGGTCATGTTACCATCTGGTGATGTAACGGAAAAAGCGATTGAAACACTTGGCAATATGCTGAGCAAAGGCGATATCGTTATTGATGGTGGTAACACTTGTTATAAAGATGATGTACGTCGTGCAAAAATCTTGCATGCCAAAGGTATTCATTATGTCGACGTTGGTACATCAGGTGGCGTTTGGGGATTAGAACGCGGTTATTGCATGATGTATGGTGGTAATCAAGAAGCGGTTGATCATATTGATCCAATTCTAGATTCTTTGGCACCTGGAATGGGCGATATTCCTCGTACAAAAAATCGTGGTTCAAACTTGAACCCACGTGCAGAAAAAGGATATTTACATTGTGGTCCAGCAGGTTCTGGTCATTTTGTGAAAATGGTTCATAACGGTATCGAATATGGAATGATGCAAGCCTATGCAGAAGGGTTCGATATTATGCGTATGAAAGGATCAGATCGCTTACCAGAAGAACAACGTTTTGATTTAAATATGGCTGATATTGCTGAAGTATGGCGTCGTGGCAGCGTTATTCCATCATGGTTATTAGATCTTTGTGCGGATGCTTTGGCTGTTGATGGTGATTTATCTAAATTCCAAGGTGATGTTGCTGATACAGGTGAAGGTCGTTGGACAATCGAAGCTGCAATTGAAGAGGCAGTTCCTGCTCCAGTTATTACAGCTGCGTTATTTACACGTTTCCGTTCTCGTTCAGGAAATACATATGCTGAGAAAATGTTATCAGCAATGCGTTTTGGATTTGGTGGGCACGTAGAAAAAAAATAAAATAAATATAAATTTTATTGAAATAAAAGCTTTAATCATAAAGATTAAGGCTTTTTTTTATGTCATTTATTTCGTTATTTGCAGTAAAAAAATAATTTTATAATTTTATATGAGTTTTTATTTTCTTTTATAAAAAAGTAAACTATTTGTTATATATTCTTTACAATATTTTATTATAGAATGCTGGTGAAGAGCTGTTGTGCAGTTATTATTAGGGATTAAAAGGTGAAGAATTTATGAAGCAATAGTCATATTTTCTCAGTTTAAGTATAAAGCATAATTATACTATTCATTCGATATATATCGAAATCAAAAATAATTTTATTATTCAAGAAACAAAATAACAAGGAATGACATTGTGAATGCCTATTCCTTACAAGGAGGTCATGGTATGACAATCAAACAACATGATATGAGTCCTCAGATCAATATGGAGAAAAAGGACTTTGCTGGGCCAGTTCGAACGGTAGTCCCCGTTTATAATCATCATTTACCTCCTTGTAATCATGCCTGCCCAGCTGGTGAGGATATTCAAGGATGGCTATCTCTGGCTCAAGCTGGTCAATTCCAAGCTGCTTGGGAACATATTTTGATGAATAATCCAATGCCAGCAGTCCACGGACGTGCTTGCTATCACCCTTGCGAAGATTCCTGTAATCGTGGTGATTTGGATGGTTCTATTACTATTCATGCCGTTGAACGATTTTTAGGGGATATGGCAAATGCCAGTGGATGGCAGGTTCCTATTGCAGAAAATAAAAATAGTAAGCGTATTTTAATCGTGGGTGCGGGTCCTGGTGGATTATCGGCTGCCTATCATTTGCGTCGCATGGGTCATGAAGTCGAAATAAGAGAGGCTTTTTCGATACCAGGTGGTATGATGCAATATGGTATTCCAGCTTATCGCTTACCTCGTGATATTTTAAAACAAGACATTGATCGTATCGTCGGAATGGGCGTTAAGATCGTTTGTAATCACCGTGTTGCTGATCTGGAACAAGAAAGAAAAGATGGTAAGTTTGATGCTGTGTTCCTTGGGATTGGTGCGGGAAAACCTTCTTTAATTGATATCCCTACACAAGAAGGGTCTCATGTTTTATCTGCGGCTGAATTTTTACATGATGTCAGCGCAGGAAATGAGCCTAAAGTCGGTGAAAATGTATTGGTTTACGGTGCAGGGAATACTGCGATGGATGCCGCACGTTCAGCATTTCGTATGGGTGCAAAAACCGTTAAGATCATTTTCTTTTGGGATCGTCCTCATATGGAGGCACATGATTTTGAAATCGTGGATGCTGATGCCGAAGGCACTGAATTTAAATGCATGAGCACGATTGCTTCGATCGAAAAAAATAAAGTTGTGTTAAGAAAAATGGTTGTTGGCGATACCGGTCGTCCAGAGCCTACAGAAGAATTTGAAGATATGCCAATGGATACAGTGATTATGGCATTAGGGCAAAGACCTGAAAGCGATTTCTTAAGCAATGTTGCTGGGATTGAACTGAATCCAGATGGTACAATTGTAATTGATAAAGCGATGATGACGGGTGCTGCGGGTGTTTTTGCTGGTGGTGATGCAATTCGTGGACCACGCAGTGTTACAACAGCTGTTGGATTAGGGAAAAAAGCTGCCAGATTTATCAATGGTTGGTTAAGTGGGAATGCTTATCAGGTTCCTTCTAAAAATCCAATTTCTTATTATAAAGATTTACATTTACCTTTATTAGCAGAAACCCCACAAACTATTCAAAAAGAATTGCCTGTTGATGAACGTATTGGATTTAAAGAAACCCTAGTCGGTTTTTCTGAAGACGAAGCAGTTTACGAAGCGCAACGATGCTTGTCTTGTGGGAATTGTTATGAATGCGATAACTGCTTAGCTGCTTGTCCTGAGCAGGCTTTGACAAAATTAGGTCCAGGCAATGGGTATGCAGTGGATATGGATCTTTGCACTGGCTGTTCTGCTTGTTTTGAAACATGTCCATGTCAAGCGATCGATATGGTTACAGAGCAACGGGTGTAAGGTAAGGGAGAATAATCAATGTCTAAGACAATTATGGATGCGAATACAGCAGTTGCGCATATTGCTTATCGTGTAAATGAGGTTTGCGCTATTTTCCCAATTACACCTTCATCCCCGATGGCAGAAGATATTGATGATTGGGCAGCTAAAGGCAAAAAGAATATATGGGGCAATATCCCATTTGTTCAACAAATGCAAAGTGAGGGCGGTGCTGCTGGGACGGTTCATGGGGCATTGCAATCTGGTGCATTAACGACGACTTTTACAGCTTCTCAGGGGCTGTTATTAATGTTGCCAAATATGTATAAAATCGCTGGTGAATTAACCTCGACCGTTTTTCATGTTGCAGCACGCTCTATTGCAACTTCTGCATTGTCAATCTTTGGCGACCATTCTGATGTGATGGCTGCCAGAATGACAGGATTTGGTATTCTTGGTGCTGCATCTGTTCAAGAGGCACATGATTTATCGTTAATTACCCATGCTGCAACTTTGGCTGCACGGGTACCTTTTATTCATTTCTTTGATGGTTTCCGTACATCTCATGAATTAAACACGTTGGATATGATTCCTGATGATGTTATTGAAAAAATGATTGATGATGATCTGGTTGCAGCGCATCGCGAACGTGGATTAAGCCCTGAAAATCCATTTATTCGTGGGACTGCACATAATCCAGATACGTTCTTCCAAGCAAGGGAAGCGGTCAACCAATATTACAATAAAACGGCTGAAATTGTTGAACAATATATGGACCGTTTTGGCAAATTAACAGGTCGTCATTATGGGTTGGTTGAGTATAATGGTGATCCAAACGCAGAGCATGTGATTGTATTAATTGGTTCTGCTGCGGAAACTGCTGAAGAAACAGTTAAAATTCTAAGGCAACAAGGTGAGTCTGTTGGTATTTTAAAGGTTCGTTTATACCGTCCATTCCCAGCACAACAAGTATTAGATGCTTTACCTAAAACGGTTAAGCGTATTGCAGTAATGGATCGTACCAAAGAATCTGGTGCGTTGGGTGAGCCTTTATATCTAGATGTTATGGCAACTTTGGCTGAAGCGGTCGCCAGAGGAAATCGTGAGCATTTGCCATTAATTATTGGTGGGCGCTATGGGTTATCTTCTAAAGATTTTACCCCAGCAATGGTTAAAGCTGTATTTGATGAATTAAAAGTTGAAAAACCACGCCATGGATTTACCGTTGGTATTAAAGATGATTTAACACATACCAGTTTGGATTATGATCCTGCGTTTAATATTGAGCATGCAGATACAAAACGCGCGATGTTCTTTGGATTGGGTTCAGACGGTACGGTTGGTGCAAATAAGAATAGTGTAAAAATTATTTCCGAAGATGTAGGACAATATGCCCAAGGGTATTTTGTGTATGATTCTCGTAAAGCAGGCGCACAAACAGTTTCTCACTTGCGTTTTGGTCACGAACCTATCAAAGCAGCGTATTTAGTACAACAAGCTGATTTTGTTGGGTGTCATCAATTCCATTTCTTGTATCGTCAAGATATTTTGGAAAATGCTGCGGACAATGGTACGTTTTTATTGAATTCCCATTACAGTGCTGAGGAAGTATGGCAACATTTGCCACGCTTAACACAACAACGCATTATTGAGAAAAAATTAAAATTCTTTGTTGTGGACGCGTCCAAGGTCGCTCAAGAAGTTGGTTTGGGTATGCGTACCAATACCATTCTACAAACTTGTTTTTTTGCAATTTCTGGGGTGTTGCCTCGTGATGAAGCGATTGATTATATTAAAAAATCAATCCATAAAACTTACTCATCTAAGGGTGATGCAGTCGTTCAAAAGAATTATAAAGCGGTTGATGCTGCTTGCGATCATTTATTTGAAGTTAAGGTGCCAGAATATGCTTCCAGCAATTTAGCTCAAGAAAATCCAGTGCCAGCTGATGCACCTAAATTTATTCATGATGTGATTGTGCCTATGTTCTCTGGTCAAGGTGAAAGCTTGCCAGTTAGTCTTTTACCTGCTGATGGAACGTTCCCTTCTGGGACTGCGGCATATGAAAAGCGCAATATTTCTGATTTCGTGCCTGAATGGCGTGAAGATCTATGCATTCAATGTGGACAATGTGGTTATGTTTGCCCACATAGTGTGATTCGTGCCAAAACTTATGATAAAAAAGAATTGGCAAATGCCCCAGAGGACTTTAAAACAGCCCCAGTCAATGCGCGTGGTTACCCAAATACAAACTTTACCTTACAATTCTATGTAGAAGATTGCACAGGATGTACTTTATGTGTGAGCGTTTGCCCAGCAAGCAGCCCAACAGAACCTGATGTTCGTGCGATTAACATGACCGCAAAAGAAACGTTGTTGGATCGTGAAAAACGTAATTTAGAGTTCTTTAAAGAACTACCTGTTAATGATCGTAGCAAGATCAACTTCTCTAATGTTCGTGGTGTGCAGTTCCTTGAGCCTTTATTTGAGTTCTCTGGTGCTTGTGCGGGATGTGGTGAAACCCCTTATTTAAAAGTATTAACGCAACTATTTGGTGATCGTTTACAAGTTGCAAACGCAACGGGCTGTTCCTCAATTTATGGTGGGAATATGCCAGTAACCCCTTGGGCAATGAACAAAGAAGGTAAGGGACCTGCTTGGTCCAACTCGCTTTATGAAGATAACGCTGAATTTGGATTGGGTTTCAGAGTAGCAGCAGATAAACAATTAGAAGTTGCCACTCATTTACTTTTAAAACTGAAAGATCAAGTGGGAGAAGAATTGGTTAATGCAATTCTTACTTCTAAGCAAGTTCATGAATCAGAAATCAGAGCGCAGCGTTTGCGTGTGGGTGAGCTAAAAACCAAATTATCTCAAATTAATGACGTCACAGCAAAGCGGTTAAGCACAGTTGTAGATCATTTCATTCGCCGTAGTATTTGGATTGTCGGTGGTGATGGTTGGGCATATGATATTGGATATGGCGGTTTGGATCATGTCCTTGCTTCTGGTCAGAATGTCAATATTTTAGTGATGGATACAGAAATGTATTCTAATACTGGCGGGCAAGCGTCTAAGGCGTCTCCTTTTGGTTCAGTCGCTAAGTTCGCATCTTCGGGTAAAGAAACAGTTCGTAAAGATTTGGCCTTGATGGCAATGACTTATGATAATGTTTATGTAGCTCAAGTTGCAATGGGTGCAAGTCCTCAACATACATTGGATGTTTTCCGTCAAGCAGAAGCTTATGATGGGCCATCTTTGATTGTTGCGTATAGCCATTGTATTGGTCAAGGATTAGATATGCGTCAAGGGTTGGTACAACAAGGGCTAGCTACAGATTCTGGATATTGGCCTTTGTTTAGATTTGATCCAATGATGCGTAAAATTGGTAAAAATCCATTCCAATTAGATTCTCCTAAACCTTCAATTCCACTGAAGAAATATGCGGGTAATGAAATTCGTTATCGTAATTTGGCTCGTATTCGTCCAAACGATGCAGAGCAAATCATGGAAGCAGCTCAAAAAGCGGTTACTCGTAAATATGAGCAATATGAAGCATTGGCATCAATGGAAGGCAGCGAAATGAACCCCGTTGTTTTTGGTCTTAAAACACATTAAAATGCATGTAGTTTAGGTAGAAAGACCCTGTCATGAAAGTGGCAGGGTTTTTTATTTGGTTGAAAGGATACTGAATTCACAGATATTCTATTAGATAAAGATGTTTTACTTAGAGACAGTTTTTATTTTCATGATAGGATCAATAAAATAAATAACCATATTTGACGAAGGAGGTTATGTTGAATCTTTCAACTTTTAATCGAGCAAAGAGTAAAAAAGAGGCATCAGGGAAAATAAAACTACTGGTTTCTGATATTGATGGAACGTTGGTAACAAATGATAAAAAAATAACATTAGAAGCTCTTGCGGCTACGCAAAAGTTACAAGAGGCTGGCATACATTTATGTTTGGTCAGTAGCAGGCCTCCTCAAGGGATTCAGATGTTTTTTAAAGAGTTGAATATATTAACCCCTTTTGCTGCGTTGAATGGTGGGGAAATTATTGGCAATGATGGAACAGTTGTATCCAGTATGATGATGGATACGAAAGATGCGCATGAAGTATATGATCTATTACATAGTCATGATGTAAAAGCTTGGGTTTTTGGAGGATTTGATTGGGTTGTGTTTGATATGAATGACCCATATATTCCACATGAAAAAGCAGTTGTGGGGTCTAATCCAGAGCTTTTAAATCATATTAATGAATATAAAAAGAGAATTGTAAAAATTGAAGGTGTGTCTTCTAATACTGCTGTGTTAGACAAGCTGGCAGCACATATTAATCAAAAATATCCCAATACAGTCAAAGCATTACGTTCCTCTGATCATTATTTAGATATTACCCATCCAAAAGCGAACAAAGGCTCTGCGGCGATTGAGCTGGGTAAACAATATGGAATTGATATTTCAGAGATTGCCTGTATTGGGGATATGGATAATGATATTCCAATGCTGGAAATTGCAGGTTTATCGATTGCAATGGGACAATCCA
The DNA here is from genome assembly GCF_947179015.1 of Commensalibacter communis. GTDB lineage: Bacteria > Pseudomonadota > Alphaproteobacteria > Acetobacterales > Acetobacteraceae > Commensalibacter > Commensalibacter communis. The sequence continues at coordinate 31,345 of NZ_CAMXCM010000002.1, read as the reverse complement.
CGGAAAATGTATATCGACATGCTCATTTCCAAACCAAAAGCAACGAAGATAATGGTTGGGCTTATGCCGTAGAGCAGTATATTTTGCCTCGAGCTTAATAAGTTTTATTTGATAGAAAAATAATAAATTTTCGTTATTATTTATTTTAATTAGAATAGTATTTTACAAAGAGGATTTAATGATGAGTGATAAAATAGAAGATACAGGGGAAAAAGGCCATACAGCGACAACAGGGTATGTGCTTGTACTATCAGATGTAATTGCGCAAGCTGAGTATTTGGCCAGCTCTATTTTACATCACGCAGAAGAAAAAGAGCAAGGCGAAACCCTTCGAATTGCTTTATCAGGAGGATCTACTCCAAAAAGATTATATGAATTACTTGGCAGTTCCGAATATGCGGATCGTATGCCATGGCACAAAATACATTTATTCTTTGGGGATGAAAGAATGGTTCCCCATACCGATTCAGATAGTAATTTTCATATGGTCAAAGAATCTTTATTGGCGCATATTGATATTCCTTTTCGTAATGTTCATCCAATGCCTGTGCTGGATGACCCCGTAAAGGCTGCAGAAATCTATCAAGCAGAATTGCAAGCAATTTATGGTTCTGATACGTTACAAGCTGGAAAGCCTTTGTTTGATATTGTGTTATTGGGTCTCGGTGGGGATGGTCATACGGCCTCTTTATTTCCTGGTACGCCTGTTTTAGAAGAAAAAGACAAATGGGTTTCTTGGAGCCAACCTTCCGATGCTCCGCATAAAAGAATGACATTAACTTACCCTGCAATTGCTTCTAGTCGTTTTGTGATGTTTGTGGTCAGTGGTGAAAACAAAGCGCAAATTATTCGTGAAGTGCGTGATGAAAATAAACCTTATCCTTCTGCAGCGATTAAAACCGAGGGAGAATTACATTGGATTCTTGATCGTGCAGCTGGTGGTGAGTAGGTTATAGCAAATAGCTCTACAATTATTATGGATTTAGTTGTAGAGATTTTATTTTGCCATATCAAGGGAACGGTCGAAGGTCATGGATGCAAGTCAAATAGAAATTTATAAACAACAAGTGGGAAAAGTTGCAGCTTCTTTGGTTACTTCAGGAATGAAGGTTGGTCTAGGAAGTGGTAGTACTGCTGCCTGTGTTGTGCGTGCTTTGGGAAAGCGGTGGCAAGAAGAAGGGCTACGTTTTATTGGCGTGCCAACTTCCGTTGATACAGCCCACTTGGCGCAGTCTTTTGGGATTGAATTGACCACGTTAGGCAAATGTCCCGAATTAGATTTGGATATCGATGGTGCTGATGAGGTAACCCACCAACATTATCATTTAATCAAAGGATTAGGTGGTGCGTTATTAAGAGAGAAGATTGTTCGTTACGCTGCAAAGAAATTTGTGGTGGTGGTTGACGAACGTAAAATGGTAGATCAATTAGGCGATCATACGCCTGTCCCTGTAGAAGTAACGCCATTTGGATGGGAAGCAACAGCAAAACATCTTGAAAAGATTGGTGCAACCATTAGCATTCGCCTTAAGAAAGAAAGCCAAGAGTTTTTCTTAACAGATGGTGCGAATATGATTTTGGATTGTCATTTTGGATTAATTACGGATCCAGCCAAATTAGAAAAAGAAATTAATGAAATCGTTGGGGTGATGGAGAATGGTCTATTCATCCATTGTACAGACGAAGTCTTAATCGCTGGTCATGATGGAATACAACATTTAAAATAGGCGGAGTATCTTTGTAATGAATCATCCCATCGCTGACGTTTCTTTAATCAAACCTTGTTTGCTGGTTATAATGGGGGTTTCTGGCTGTGGGAAAAGCAAGCTTGCCAAGGGATTGCAGCAACAATTAAATTGGCCTTTTCAGGAAGGGGATAGCTTGCATTCAGCGCAAAACATTCAAAAAATGTCAGAGGGCATTCCTTTGACAGATGAAGATCGTTTACCTTGGCTAGAAAAATGTCATGATTGGTTAAAAGAACGTGAAGTCTCTGGCGATGGATGTGGAATTTTAACCTGCTCAGCGTTGAAAAAGAGTTATCGCGATATTCTAAGAAAAGATATTCGCGGGTCTTTTTATTTCATCTATATTGATGTGCCTCAAGATATTTTATTGCAGCGTCTGCAAAAACGAAAAGGGCATTTTATGCCTGCAAGTCTGCTTTCAAGCCAGCTTGAAACATTGGATACGCCTGATGCTGATGAGAATTTTATCAAAATTACTGTCAGAAATGATCCGTTTGAAGAAGTGCTGCAAAAGGTATTGCTCCAATTGCAGCATATTTCACTTAAAAGCTAGCGGTCAAAGAGACGTTAAAAGAACGCCCAATGCCGGGTAAGGCTCTGACTTGGTTATTGGCAATTAAATCCCCAATGGATAATCCACCCATGGGCATATAATATTTTTTATTCATGACATTTTCGATGCTGCCGTCAAGGCGGAACATATTCCACGTATAGCTGGTGCCGATGTTCAATAAGATGTAACCAGGTGTTTTAGGTTCACGACGCAATGGATCGGTTAAGCCTTTGGCATTGACGAATTCTCCTTCGATACGGCCACTCCAGGCACCGATATATTGATTAAGGCTTAATGTGCCATTGACTGGCATCATATGATACAGATTCGTATGATTGGTTAAGTCTGTGCCTCTGACCCAGTTTAAATTACCCCGTAAAACGCCTTTACCAAATTTCTTATTATTCCATACATTATAGGTACCAACAGAGTTAACACCGTATAATTGTGCATTATGATTGGCAAATTGCAAGTTTGAAATGGTGGTTCCAGCACGCCCAGAGGCACTGCCCAAATAATTGACGTTAATATAATGATGGATATAGGTATAATAAGGTTGTATTTTTAATTCCCAGACTTCTTGTTTGACATCATGGAAATTAAAGCTGGTGCTGATGGTATTGGCAATTTCAGGTTTAAGATTAATATCACCCCTATACCCGTTTCCATCACCAAACCAGCCAACCATCCGCATGGCCATGCCTGAGGTTCCCCAAGAGTAGCGTTCGTATAAATTAGGAGAGCGGGTCTTTCTGGCGTAACCTGTTTCCCAAGTTAAATGAGGATCCACTTTGTAACGGACAAGAGCTGTTACATCAAAATTGACATCTGTTTTTCCTCGATCGGCTTGATTAAAGCGATTAATTGCAGCACGTTCGGTGGCGTTCATGCCCGCCAGCCCTTGATAGCCAGAAACCTGCCCTGTATTTGTCATGATAACGTCATTTCTGACACCCAGCAACGTGGTTACTTTATGGTTCCATTGTGTTTCAAGCTCGGCATAGGTTCCAAGGCGATTACGATGGCCGTTATTAATATTATGATAGGTATTAGGTCCCATCATCATGCTGCCTTCTAAGGCAGGCCACCAGTCATTTAGTGTGTAATATGCGAATTCATTTCCGATACGCAGGGTATTTTTATCATCAAGATAAATGCTTCCTTTGATATCATATCCTGCTAAACGTCCAAGATTATTCATGGGCATCCCTGTGGTGGGTGAATGCCCCCCCTTGTCGCCAAGCATATTCATGGCATGGGTTACGCGTTGCCAATAGCCACGTGCTTCCACAGTTCCCCAATCAAAATCACCTTTATATCTACCATTAATAAAGACTGATTGATTTTTTGTCATGTCCATATACGCATTGGGAAAGCCTTCATAAGGCGTATCCGTTTGTCCTATGTTTAAGGATAATACATGATTATCTTTTTTATAGGCTAATGTTACGTCGTGATTGAACATTTTATATTGTGTGGATTTAACCTGACCACCGCCAGCCCCAGCATGATAATTTCTTGATTGAGACCATCCACCATTATATCGAATGCTAAGATGATCGTTAGCGACGGTAACATCTCCCGAGGCGCCTAATCCCTTCCCATTACTATGGAAAAAGCCAGAGACTTGTCCTTTTACAACGATTTTATCTTTTTTCTTTGAGAAAACAGGAGATTTACGTTGGATATCAATGGTTCCACCTGTGCTGTCTCCACCCAAACTGACAGGGGAGATCCCAGCCATGATATTAATTATCGATACATCATGGGGGTTTAGGTATGAAAGTGCAGGATTCATATGATTGGGGCAGTCACCAGTGATGCGCATCCCATCAATGGTCGTGGCAACTCGGTCATCTGCCATGCCATTTAAAACGGGCAAAGAGGCAATACGTCCTGACTTGTAAAGGCTAACCCCCATTTGGTTTTCGAGTAATGCACCAGTATCAGGACTGTTATTCACAATATTTTTAAGCTGATCTGCTTTTAAAACGGTACTGCCAGGTGTGATTTCTGTTGGGTTGTCAGAGACATCATCCGCATTAATATTAATCGTTGGAATAGGGGGAGTATTCGTGGATACGGATTGTGCAGAAGAAGAGGGCGTTTCTGCTGCGAAAGTAGATGATGTATGTATAAAAAAGACAGAAAGCATCAACGACAGTTTATAGCTTGCGCGTGTAGAAGGGAACATGGTTCGACTCTGATATAAAGTAAATACAAATAGAGTGAGCTTTTCTTTGGAGGTTAAAGAGAAGCGGAATCAGAATCAAAAGATGGGGGCGCCCGGGGAGGGTTGTTTTTGGTTGAAACCGTCGGTGGCGCTTGTGAGAAATATGATTTTATTTCAAAAGCGATAAGAACTATACTTAATGCAGGAAGTCTAGGATTGTCCGATAATAAAGGTGTAGGTATGGCAAAGCTGGTGCATAGAGGACATAAAACCATGCCATGCTGCGATTTCTGATGATGATCTTGCTTGGTTTGGTCGGAGGGTTGCATATGTTCCATATGCATGCAGTCTTCCATATCCATTGATGCCATAGAAGCTGGAGCTTCATCCATCATCATTGGGCAATGCCACCAACTACTGAATGTTAAAGGTGAAATCAATAATTGGAGGATAAAGAGCGCCAAAACGACGTAGATCGTGTACAAAAAACCAGAATGCTGGGTTTTATTTCTATTTTGTATCCAATTAATATGTAAATTAAAAGGCTGCATTGACGATCTTATATTTTATACTGTGTTTCTTTTCTGGTTAAAAAGAACAGGATTGTCAAATATCATTTTGTAAGAATAGAGAATTGCTTTCTTGGTGTGGCAGGTATATCAACAAAAGAAAGGGTAAGTCTGCATCAATAATTATGGTTGCAAAATGAAATGATGAAACAGGAACCGATTCCACCATCTATAGATGTTTCCAAGATGGCTGTTCCACCAAAACGCATGATACCTGTTTTGACGAAGATAGGTGCATGCCGTTTGGTAGGGGATGGGTTTGTTGCTGTCTTGTTGCATGGTTTATGTATGTTGATTGCGTTTTGGTGTATGGACATTCCAAAGCATGACAATCCTTTGCATTCAACAATAGAAGTGGCTTTTGAAGCACCCGAAACACTTCCAACTCCTGAACGAGTCCAAGAGTTACCTGATGTCATTAATGATGAACCCGAAAGCAGATCAATGGAAACGCCTTTACCTTCAGAGGCATTGCCCGAAAGTGAGGCCTTTGCTGCTTTGCCAGTGGTTAAATCTCAGCCCGTGATAAAAGAAAAAATTTCCTCTCGTCCACAATCATCCGTAAGACCAAAGAGGAGCGAAGAGGCTCGTTCTGTATCGCCTCAAGTTGGACGGCAAACAACGCAGCCATCAGAGAACGTGGTTCGCCCTACTAAACCACCTGTGTCGAAAAATCTTACCTCTGCACAACGATGCAGTGCCTTATCCAAAGAATACCCGATGGCTGCGCGCAGGCGACATGAGGAAGGAACCGTTCGAGTAGGATATCAGCTCTTACCCAATGGGCAGATCCAACATGTCGAAATATTAGAATCGAGTGGTTTCTCAAGTTTGGATCGTGCAGCTATGAATGCAGTTCAGGCAATTAAATGCCAGTCCGCCTCAGAACAACCGATTATTACAACAAGTGTCCCTGTCAATTTTTCATTAAATAAAAATAATTAATTTTTGACCATGTATTTATAAGGGAAATAGGTGAGGAAAAATATTAATATTGAAGTACTAAGATGTCTTGCAATTATTGCGGTGATTTTAATACATAATTCTGCACCTTATTTTGTCGATAATAGTTTGATTCACAAAGATATTCTTGGATGGGGTGTGATTTGTTTTTATTATACCATGTCCAGATTTTGTGTTCCTGTTTTTTTTATCATTAGTGCTTATCTTTATTTTACAAGCAATAAACCATTTCAGTATATGAAGCGTGCTAGACGCTTATTGCTTCCATTCTTTGCGTGGTCGGTAATTTATTGGTATTTTTTAAATCCCCATATATGGGATACATTTTGGGGAATATTAATTAACCCAAGGGTTTATCATCTGTGGTTTTTATATATCTTTATTGGATACTCGTTTCTTTTACCATTATTATTATCTTTTGCCAAAAGTGCTGATAAAAATGAGTATAAGCCTACCATTATTCTTATTTTTACCTTTGCAATAATCCTACCGTCTTTGTATCATTTTTTAGTTCTTTTCGGGATAAAAATAGCCCCCATTTCTGGGTTTTATTTTGATCTTCCAGCCTATTTAGTGTTTGCTTTGGCTATGCCATTTATTTTGAAAAAAATTAAAATGATTTATAGCATTGTTTCATATAGCGTATTGATTATCATCAACATGATATTGGCAATGATTTCGACCTATCAAAAGGGACGTTTTTCTGATTATTGGTTCACAGACACGACTTTTTTTGTCTTTACGTCTTCTTTAGTTCTTTTTAATTTATTTATTAATGCTGATTTAAGTTTTATCAAAGGCAAGCTTGCTTGGTTAGTCTATAAAATTGGAGAATGTTCTTTTGGCATATATCTATGCCATGTTCTTGTCACTGAAGCTTTATTTCGCATGAATATTTGTTATTTTGGCTCTGCGATTGTGGGGCCAATTATCAATACATTGATTGTATTTGGTACCTCTTTTATATTTTGCTTAGGCTGTAGTTATCTTAAATATATCAGAGCAATTTTATTATGATTGGTCATATAAAATCAAGATAGATCATTTGAAGTGCCTTAATAACCTATCTTGAAAAATTGTCTATATATTATTGAATAATTGTATTTAATGTTTCAGCCAATTGCTCTGCTGATTCATTGGTGCTAATCGAACGGTCATATTGTCCTGTTGGGTTCATTAAGATAAATTGGTCGAAAGGATCAATTAATTTAGTTTTTTCAGTGGCTTGAACCGTTTTAAAGGGGACATGGTATAAAATAGAAATATCTCGGATGGCCAGTTCTCCACCAGATAAAGCTATAATTTTACTGTTAAAAGGCTTCATATAAAGCATTAATCGTTCTGGAGTATCATATTGACTATCAAAAGAGATGAAGATTGGGGCAAGTTTAGATGATTTCTTTCCTAATAGCTCCACCACTTTACCTATTTTATTCAGATTCTGACTGCATACATCATGCAAACAACGAGAAGCTCCAAAATACATTAGCATCCATCGCCCTCTAAAACTGCCATTACTGACGACGTTTCCAGAAGGGCTTAACAGTTGAAACCCTCCGCCGATTGTTTCGGTTTGTTGCGGTGGGGTTTGGATTGTTTTTTTAGTATAAAAGATTCCAAAGGCCCCGCCACCTAAAGCGATAAAAACTGTAACTGTTATGATTAGCCAAAAAGGTATTTTCTTTTGCTGCGACATTGAACTTACTTGGTTTGTTTATGGGTGTATAGAAGGGTTCATTAAAGGTGTAAATTTGGATTGATCTGTTGTTTTTTGTAAAGGGAAGAGAAAGATTTTTTCTTTATTCTTGCTTTCATTATCGTTGATTAATAGTAAATATTCAATTTTTTGTTAAGATTGGGTATTTATAGTATAGTATTGAATATTGGGATTGGTTTGTAAAGGATTAGCATTCTTGCCAGCGATGTAACAAGGATGCTTCCCCCAACTTTTGCGTATTGCTTTCAATCCATTGGTTAATTGTTGTTGCTTTACTTTGCTCAGCTCCACTTGAGCGATATTTGATTTATGGTTGATTGTTGCAGAACAGATGGTAACTGGCGTTTTAAAGATTGAATCGAGAATTGAGTCATTTTTAAAAGGCTGGAATTTTATGATATAGCTCTTGCTATGAAGTAAATCGATTAATTTTGCTTGATTATCCTGTTTCTCAATTTTGAACAAAGGTTTACCCAGAGAAACATCGGCAAAATCTTGGGTCATGCTATTCATACCATTAGAGTCAAGAAAGGGAATGATTTGAAATGTTCCAATCATATTTTTGCATTCCTTCGCATGGGCAAAAATAGATAGAAAAGATAAAGAGATGACTAAGACAATTAAATTTTTCATGTAATGTGAGTTTTGATTAAGGTTAAACCATACCAGTTATTCATATATTTTGGCAGCCTGTAGGAAATCTGCAAATATATCCCATGAAATATGAGTGGGAGTATCTTGGTTTATATTTTTATAATATCCCTCCATATCTTCGACCCATGCTTGCATTGCCTCAAGAAAAGAAGGTAAATCTAGATTTTCCCATTCTTCAGGATGGTCATGTAAATTTTGACGAAAATTTTCTAAAAAAATTAGGAATTCTTTTTTCGTGACAATAGGGTTTTGTTCTATCATTTGCTACCTATCAAAAAAAGCCTCGAGACCTTTAAAGATCAGCTACATTAGAATTATTTTATCGCTTTTGAACTATTCATTTATTTATCATCAACTAAAATAACAATTTCTGATGTGGTCTTTTCTTGTAGTGCATAGGCTGCTCTTGCTGCTCTGACACCAGTTTTGCAAACGCAAACAATACGTTGTGATAAAGGCGGTTGCCATGCAACAATTTCACTGGGCAAAAGACGGATCACATCTGTTCTGACACTTTGCGGGGCTTCTTTGATGTCTCTTAACTCAATCACGCAATCTTCAGGTAAAAGATCGTTATAATCTATAAAAGTAACATTATTATCTTTTGGTTCTTGAGCTTTATCAAAACGAAATTCGCTAAAACGCCACGTGCGACAATCAACATTTATTAACTGACCAAGTGGCGTAGGGGTAAAATCGAGTAAGACACTTAATGCCATTTGGGCTTGTATTGCCCCTAGGATAGATACGATCGGTCCCATCACGCCTATTGTGCTACAATTCCCACCTCCTAATATCATTTTGGGAAATAGAGCTCTGTAACTGGGTGCGCTATTACAAAAACCACCAACATATCCATGTCTTTCTATAACAGAGGCACTAATCAAGGGTAATGACTGTTTTAGGCAAGCATCTGACAATGTATAGGTAACCATAAAACTATCTGAGGCATCAATAACCAGATCTATATTTTGCAAGGCTTGATGCACATTTCCAGGTGTCAACCTTTCCTGATGCACTTCTATTTCACAATGAGGATTAGATTGGTGTAATATTGCCTTTGCACAAATTGCTTTGCCTTTGCCTATGTTTTCCATTCGATATAAGATTTGCCGATGTAAATTATGTTCCTCAACAATATCGTGATCGTACAGGCGAATATATCCAACACCAGCACCGCATAAGAGTGGTAGAACCGTGCATCCTAATCCGCCACAACCGACAACTAAAACGTGAGCTGCCTGTAACTTATATTGCCCATCCTTACCAATTTCTGGTAGCTTCATTTGTCTTTCATAGCGTTCCATCATGAATAACTTTTTTGAATATGAGAGAACCATTCATTGCATCGCTGGATCGGATCAGCTGCATATTGAATATCCGTAACTACTGCAGCACTATCAGCACCTGCACGTAAAACATTCTCAATTCGTTCAGGAACAATACCGCCGATTGCTACAAGAGGAATATCCTTAATTTTTTGTTTCCATAAAGTGATACGTTCTAGTCCTTGAGGAGGGCAGTTCATTTTTTTCAATTTGGTTGGATAGATAGGTCCCAATGCAATATAATGCGGATTGTAAGAAAGGGCTAAATCTAATTCGGCTTCATCATGTGTTGATAAGCCGAAATGAATATTTGCCTGATTTAAAGCTTTAAAATCTGCATTCACCAGATCCTCTTGACCCAAATGAACGAAATTAACCCCTAATTCCAAAGCCAATTGCCAATAATCATTTAAAACAAGTTGTGCGTTATATTTTTCGCAGTAGAGTTTTGCTTCGTAAATACGCTGCCTCAATTGATCAAGGGGAGTGTCCTTAATTCGTAATTGGACTAATTTAACCCCAATAGGTAATAGTCTTTTTATGAGATCAACAGAGTCAGTGACAAGGTAAAATTTTTCCATTTAATTAAAATCCGCCAAACCATAAATAGGGGTAGAAGCATAAGCCATATCGCGTTTTTCCATAATGCCTGCACGATACGCATGATGTCCCGCAACAATGGCGTCACGAAAAGCTGCTGCCATTAAAATTGGATCTTTGGCTTTAGCAACTGCAGTATTCAGTAAAATTCCATCAAATCCTATTTCCATCGCATGTGCCGCTTGGCTAGGGGATCCTATACCCGCATCAACAATCAAAGGAACATTTTTAAAATAAGCGCGCATTGTACGTAAGGCTTCTATGTTCCTTAACCCTTGTCCAGAACCAATAGGAGCCCCCCAAGGCATTAATACTTCACAACCTGCCTCTAGTAATTTTTCTCCAACAATTAAATCCTCTGTTGTATATGGAAAAACTTTAAAACCATCTTGGGTTAGAATGCGTGCTGCTTCTACCAAAGCAAATGGGTCGGGTTGCAAGGTGTCTGCATTCCCAATGACTTCTAATTTAATCCAGTCAGTATTAAAGAGTTCTCTTGCCATTTGGGCTGTTGTAACTGCTTCTTTGACGGTATGGCACCCTGCGGTATTAGGTAGAAACTTCTTGTTGACTTGGTTTAACAGCGTGCGAAAGGAGGCGCCTGCTTTTCCTTCACGTCTCAAACTGACGGTAATAATTTCTGTTTGTGATTCTATGATCGCATCAGAAAGAATCTCTGGTGAGGGGTAGCCCGCAGTTCCTAGTAAAAGTCTAGAATTTATCTTATGATCGTAAAACATCATTAACCCCCTTGCATAGGAGATAAGATTTCAATTTTAGACCCTTCTGTGACTGCTGTCGTTTCATAAACATGGCGAGGAACAAAATCACCATTCATTGCAGCTGCAACGACAGTACTATCTATATTTTGTTCTTTTAATAATTCAGAAAGTGTTTTTGCAGAAGTCGTTAATAGATTTCCATTTAAATAAATGTTCATTGAACTGTTTTCCCTAGAGTTTTTTTACGAATTGTTGTGCCATATAGGGGGCTAGTAAAAAGCCATGACGATACATGCCGTTGATAAAGAAACACCCATCTTGATAGGTAATTTCAGGAACATTATTGGGAAAGGAAGGTCTTAATCCCGTTCCTGTTTCAACAAGCCGTGCCTCGGCAAAGGCTGGATGAATCGCATAGGCAGATCCCAGCATTTCAATTAATGCTTTGGCGCTAATAGAGCTGCCATCATGGCTTTCTACCATCGTTGCTCCTAACATAAATTGTCCATTATGGCGTGGCACTAAATAGCATGGGAAGCGAGGATGTAATAAACGAATAGAACGTGAAAAAGAAACATCATGAGATTCGAAAATTAACATTTCTCCTCTAACGGCTCTTAGATTGGGCAGCGTTTTTTCTGCGCTGATACCAGTACAGTCAACAATTTTGCCTGATGGTTTGTTGGTATGAAAAACGACACCCTTTTCGATTAATGTTGAGCGTAATTCTTTTAAAGATAATCTTGGGTCTAAATGGGCTTCCTCTGGGAAAAAGAGTCCTTGTGAAAATCGGTTGGATAAATCACTTTCTAAGGATTCAGGTGCAACCCATGTATGCGATTGTGTTTTGCTGGCAAAGTTTTTAAGTTCAACTGTATCACGTGCTGGGGCAAGTACTAATGTTCCTGTTTTTTTTACACTACTAACATGATTTGACCACCACTCAATGGCTGTCATTCCATATTCAACGACAATATCAGGCGCACTTTCCCCTTCGCAAAAAGGGGCTAACATGCCACCAGCTAACAAAGATGCCGTTTTAACGTCAGGGGATTCAATAACTTCGACTTTTTCATTATATTCAGATAGCATTGTGGCAACACATAATCCTGTGACGCCACTACCTATAACAGACCAACTACTCATAATATTATTTTCACTTTGTAAGAGAACATCATAGTAAATATACTCTTTTTCAGCACAAATATCGAATCATAGTTTATATTATATTAAGCCCCAAAAAAAGAAGTCAATATAATATTATATGTCTCTGGGAAAACGAGATTACAGAACGATAGGAAAGATCTATTTTTTATTGTTTGTTTTAAAGATGAATTATTAGTTCAGGACTATATATGATTATTTATTTTGGATGAAGTTCAGATGGAATGGTTAGTAAAATATGAAAAGTTTGAAACTATCTTTTCAAAATCACCTTATCCATCTGATATAATTTATGTATTTTATTGTGCGTAAACTGAGTTATCACCATTAGGTTGCGTAATGACAGCATCAGGTTTCATTTTATTACCACGCGACACCATACAAGCTGTATAGGTTTGGTCATATTGTGTTTGGATATTGCCTTGCTTTCCGTTGGAGTAACTGGTTGCGCCTAATCCACCACCTAACGCACCACCTGCGGCACCAATAGCAGCACCACTGCCGCCACCTAATGCAGCACCCAGTCCAGCCCCAGCACCGGTTGCCAGTAATCCACCAATAATTGCTCTTTTATTTTGGTGTGAGGCTTGCCCGTGGACATCATTAGCAGCATATTTTTGACAATCTTGCTTTTCAGCTAAGAACTGTTCAAATGTTTTTCCAGGAGGGGGAGTCATTTGTACCTGTGGTCCTAGTGGTGTTTCAGCACAGGAAGTTAGCGCAAGAATTGCCCCCATCAATGCAATAGTGCGGAGTTTATAAATTTTCATTATACTGAACCTTTTGATGTACAAATAAAGAAATTAAAGTAAGAATCTCATAATATTTGAATGTGTTAAGAGTGTGGTCTTTGGTTTTCTAGAATTAAAAATATTTTAAAAGGGAAGAGAGGTCATCCCTTTTATAAGTGACACAAATATTATTTCGATCATTGTTTAATAGTAAGCAAATAAAATTACAAGGTTTGGTGCTTATTTTAATGATTCTCTTTCATTTGTTATGTGTTGGTGTTGCTAAAATAATAGTTTGGTTAGCTTCAGTGTTCAGAAATAAACTTTAAGCCATCAGAAAAATAGAATATTCACGATAACTTAAAGTTTTTTGTGTGATGTAGTAGATCTGTATTCTACTTTGAAGTTGTTTAGTTGAATCTATAAAGTAAAGGTTGGAATATAAATGATCTTATCTGAGCCATTAATGTGCTTCTGACCAGTTTTTACCGATTCCTGCCTCTACAACAAGTGGAATAGATAATGTTACAGTTTTTTCCATTACTTCTTTGGCAAGATTGACTAGTTTTTCAGCATCCTCTTCTTTGACTTCGAATAATAGTTCATCATGCACTTGTAATAACATTTTTGCTTGGAGTTGATGTTCTTTAATCGCCTTATCCATATCCAACATTGCACTTTTGATAATATCCGCAGCCCCACCTTGTAAAGGCGCGTTAATGGCTTGACGCTCTGCATAGGCGCGCATTGGCCCTTTAGCTGTTTGAATGCCTGATATCCAACATTTACGACCAAAAGGTGTTAAGACATACCCGTTTTCTTTTGCTTCCTCTTGTGTGGTTTGCATATAAGTTTTGATTTCGGGGTAACGTTCGAAATAAGTATCAATATATTGTTTCGCCACACTTGATGAAACACCTAATTGTTTTGCCAAACCAAACGCACTGATTCCGTAAATAATTCCAAAGTTAATTGCTTTGGCTTGACGACGAACCAAGGAGCTCATGCCTTCTATGGGTGTATTAAACACTTCAGAAGCAGTTCGGGCGTGAATATCTTCATTATGAATAAAAGAATCTTTTAATTGAGGAATATTCGCGACATGTGCTAGTAAACGCAGCTCAATTTGGGAGTAATCCGCAGAAACCAATACATGACCAGGGGCTGAAATAAACGCAGCTCTGATTTTACCACCTTCTTCGCTCCGAATGGGGATATTTTGCAAATTAGGATCAGTAGAAGATAACCGTCCAGTGACGGTGCCGACCATATTAAAGCTGGTATGAACACGCTTTGTTTGTGGATTGATCTGATCAATTAAGGCATCGGTATAGGTTGATTTTAATTTTGCCAATTGTCGCCATGTCAGGATTTGATCGGCAATAGTGTGGCCTTTATCACTAAGCTCTTGCAAGACTTTTGAATCTGTTCCCCAAGCGCCCGTTTTCATTCTTTTCCCGCCAGGCATATCCATTTCATCGAATAGAACTTCGCCAAGCTGTTTAGGAGAAGCAACATTGAATTCTTTTCCTGCAAGTTGATGAATTTCTTTTTCTTGAATAGCCATTTTTTGGCTGAATTCATCCGATAAAGAGCGCAATAAATCAGGATTGATTAAGATTCCATCTTGCTCCATTTGCGTCAGAACATTAATTAAAGGACGTTCCATTTCTTCATATAAGCTTAATACTTGTAAAGAACGCATTTCTGGGCGTAGCAATAGCCATAAACGCAATGTAACATCAGCATCTTCTGCTGCGTAATCTGTGGCTTTGTCAATGGCTACTTGTGCAAAAATAATGCGTTTACGTCCTGTTCCTGTTACGTCATCATAAGATATAGTTTTATGGTTCAGATGTAGCTCTGCCAATTCATCCATATTATGGCGATGTTTTCCAGCTGCTTGGACATAGGAAATCATCATTGTATCGTCATAAGGGGTTGGAATAGGAAACCCATTATGTTTAAAAACCAGAAAATCATATTTGGCATTATGAAAGATTTTCAAAACAGATGGATCAGTAAATAATGGGCTAAAAGCTGTAATCAATTCAGCAACATGAATTTGTTGCGCACTTTGTTCTTCGAATAGATTATCTTGTTGATGCGCAATGGGGATATAGCATGCTTTTCCTGGCGCAATCGCCATGGATATTCCAACAATATTTGCTTGTAGAGCATTTAGACTATCTGTTTCTGTATCCAATGCACAGTAATGGGTATCTTGAGCCAGTTTAATCCATTGTTGAAGTTGCTCAATGGACGTAATGGTTTCATAATTTTCATAAGCAGGGGATAAAATATGAGAGTGATCTTTGCTTTCTTCTTGTGTAGGATTGGATGCTGTTTTGGATAAAGATGATGGCTGAGACGAAGCCGATTGCCCTTTGGTATATCTTGCTAGGATCGAACGGAACCCTCTTTCTTGTAACCATTCAATCAAGGGCTCTTCTTGAGTTTGACAACATCCTAGTTCATCAATTGGTGTAGGAAGATCAAGATCGTCTTTTAATTGCACCAGCTGATAGGAAATTCGTGCGTTTTCTTGATGTTCCTCTAAATTATCTCGTCTTTTAGAGGCTTTCATTGTTGGGATGGCAGCTAATACTTCTTCCAGACTACCATATTCATTAATCAATGCGGCTGCAGTTTTAGGGCCAATGCCAGGAACGCCAGGTACATTATCAACAGAATCCCCCATCAATGCTTGCAAAGAAATCATTTGTGCAGGTTGAACGCCGAATTTAGCAACAACTTCGGGTTCGCGAATGATCTTTTCTTTGATTGGATCTTGCATACAAACATGGTCATTTACCAATTGCATTAAGTCTTTATCTGATGAAATGATCGTGCATTGTCCCCCAGCTTTTACCATTGCTTTGGCATAGCTGGCGATTAAATCATCTGCTTCCCATCCCGCCATTTCAATGGTTGGCAGTCCCAGTAAACGAGAGGCCTCTTTCACCAAAGCAAACTGCGGGATCAACTCTTCTGGTGGTGGGGGTCTTTGGGCTTTATAAGCAGGATAAATATCATTTCGAAAAGTTTTTCGTCCTGCATCAAAAATTACTGCCATGTGGCTGGCAGTGCGTTCACGAATGATTTTCATCATCATATTGGTAAATCCATAAACCGCATTTACTGGGGTTCCAGAAGGATCTAACATAAGAGGAATTCCGTGAAAAGCACGAAAGATAAAGCCTGATCCATCGACCAAGATAAGATGTTTTTCTGCAGAAGAAGAGGACATGAAGATAAGATCTATATATTATGAATGGGATTTTACTGTATTATTCTTGGAAAAGAAAAGTTTTAGAGCAATAAGGACAAACGGCTTTGTTATCTTTTAGTTTTAAAAAAACACGAGGATGTCCCAATGCGGGATTATTGCCTTCGCAAGAAACAGTTTTTTTGTCTACATAGACGGTTTCGAATTGTCCGCGTTGTGGATTTTGATTAAGAGCTTGTTCGGTTTTCATTAAAATATCCTTGTTTATTATTAAAAGAAACGTCAATACTAAAAGCTATATAAGTATTATGTATTGAGTGTCCCATGAGAATTTTAAATCGATCCTTTTTAACACATTTCTGTCGTATGTGCTTCTCTTTTATAATGGGATGCAGTTTTTTGGGTGGGAATAGTCATAATGCTCAGGCTAAAAATAGCCAAAAGACGGTTGAAATGGCTCAACAAACAAACGCAACTGATCCTTATGCAAACTATAAAACCCTTGTTCCTGCCAGTGAATGGTTAACTTTGTCTGATGGTGCCAAAATCCCATTGCGCATATGGCAAGCGCCTTCGCAACGTGCGATTATTTTTGCGTTACACGGGTTTAATGATAGTCGTGATGCTTGGGAAGATTCGGCAGAATATTTTGTTAATAAAGGGATTAGTATTTACTCACCCGATCAAAGAGGATTTGGTCAAGCCCCTTTACGTGGGAAATGGTCAAGCACCGATCGAATGGTGCAAGATGTGGCTGAAGAGGTGACCATCATTAAGAATCGCTTTCCTAATACTCCAATATATCTAATGGGTGAAAGCATGGGTGGTGCGGTGTTAATGTGCCTTGCTGCTCGTGATGATGCCCCTCAAGTCAATGGATATATTTTACTAGCGCCTGCGGTTTGGGGATCCAAGCAAATCGGAGTTATAGGGGATGTTTCTTTGCGCTTTTTGAACCTTATTGCACCAAATTGGCAATTAAACCCAAGTAAAGCACCCGTTAAAAGAGTCACTGCCAGCGATAATAATGATTCCTTAATACGATTATATTTTAATCCATTAACACTACATAACACCAGAGTTAAGGCACTGCATGGATTGGTGAAATTGATGGATGATGCGATTAAGGCTGCGCCGAGGGTTAGATACCATAGTCTAGTTCAATACGGTGATAATGATCAGTTGGTTCCCTCAGCATCAATGTATTCCGTGTGGGAAAAATTTCCTAAGTGGGTGAGGAAAGATTATGTTCCTAATGGATATCATTTATTGTTACGAGATCAAAATAGGAAAATCGTTGCTAAAGATATTATAAGTTGGATGAATGATCCAGATCAATGGTTACCTTCTGGTGGGGATACAGCAGCTGCTGCTTGGATGTCTGTTAAAGGGAAGGGGCAGGTGCCTTTTTTTGTGCCCAGTCAAGTTGATAATATTGTTCAATAAGTTATTGGTTTTTAGATGGATGTAACTTAGGATAATATTCTTTAAGAAATTTTTTCAATTATGTTGAAATTTTTCATATCGATGAAAAGGGTATTATTATTCTTTCGATAGTGTAATTCTTGGAATTGATAGTTTTCAGGGATCTTTTTAAAATTATAGACATGATAACAATAAATCATTTGGCCAGTTCCTTCATCTAGCCCTGTAATTTTAATGGCTATTTCAGAATGTTTTTCAAGTAATTCTTGCATATTATAACGATATAAAGGGCTATGTTCATCAATGATGTGATTCACTTCAAAAGTAATTTGGAAAATTGGAATATTGCTTTGGATTAAGGGTAATCGGTCTATTTTGCGATAAATGCGATCTTGTGCATCTTTTTGTAAAGAGCATAAAAAGACTTCGATATTGACATCTAATAACACTGTTTTACGTCCATTTGCCATACGAATATCTAAAGATTGTGCATTATTGTTACAAGAAATAACCGCATGATGTGCAAAAATAATTTTAGACATTGGCTTGGCAAAGCGAGCAAAAATGAGCCCTGTAGAGAGTGCATTCACAATAATGCCAAAAGTAATTTCAATGGAAGATACAATATTAGCAAAATCGCCATTAGGTGAGATAGAGCCATACCCAACGGTGGACATGGTCTGAACGCTTAGGAAAAAAGCATCAATAAACCGTCCACCACTATTGCTAATTTCATGAGGTAAAATAGAATAAAATATTGCAAAAATAAGATTAATAAACAGAAAAATAAAAACATAAAAGAAGATAAATTTCCGCCAGCTGACCGTCAAAGCAGCATGATAAAAATCATGGATAACTCTGTAAGTAAATCCTGAAACAACGACTTGCTCATGGATACTGCTGTCTATTAATAAATGAGGTCTTAATTTTGGTTTATACATTTTGATTTGTCGGGGGGTTATAAGAATTGCATTGATCTTACCCTGAAAGTCAACAGAAATATACTCTGAACTGTGAAAGGATTTAAGAAATGTGGATTCTGTTTTTGTTATTATGATAAAATAATTAATCTATTTTGAGGGATAAAATATTTATCATGAAAGCGATTATCGAGCTACAAAAACGCACAATGGATTCATCAAGTAATATTGTTGATTTGGTGAGGTATGCTTATGTAATTGCTTATAAACTGAATCTTCAGGATTTTGTAGAATGGTGTAATGCTGAGCTTGAGGGCTATACTGAACATTGCGAAGTTTTTCTACCAGAATATAGATGTGTAGGTGGTACACTAAAGGTTTCTTTTATGAATGGTAGGGTAGAACGTTACTCTTTTTCTGATGCTGATAAAACATCTCGTCTATCAAGGATGGGTTTCCCAAATGACATTTCATCGTTGATAAAAATTATCGAAGAAGCAGAGCAAGGTAAATGGATATCTGCAAAACTGAGTCCGAAATTAGAGCAATTGATTGTAGATGATCCTGAGTATATATTTGCTATAGAAGCATATTTAGAAGTTCATATATCTGAATTGGAAAAAATTTTCTCTAATATAAGAAAGATTATTTTAGATTGGACTTTGAAGTGTGAAAAGCAAGGAATTCTAGGAGACGAATGGATATTTACAGATAAGGAAAAACAAATGGCACAAAATATTACTTATAATATTAGCTCAGTTCAAAATATGGCTAATCATAATACAGATACAACAATTAACCAAACGGCTCAGAATATATCGGTAACTAAAGGAGATTTTCAGTCTTTAGCAAATTTTCTAAATGATAAGGGAATAAGCGAGCCAGATATTCAAGAATTAAAAGAAATTATTGATGTTGAATCTAATCTTGCAACAGAGGGTATGGAAAATGGTAAGCTTCAAAGCTGGATCGGAAAAGTTGCGATTGGGGGCAGCTTAGTTGCCAAAGGGGTTGCAGTTGAAACGATTGTAGAAGGAATAAAATATTATTTAGGTTTTTAATTATAAAACAAGAAAGTTTTCTATAACGCGCATTGACCAATTTTAATTATATGATCGATTTTGCATCCCATTAGATATTCAGGGTGATGCGTTTCTTCATTGATCCGATCTTCCAATCGAACAAATCCATGTTTTTCATAAAACTGAACCGCAGCTTCATTCTCAGTATAAACATTTAAGAATAATACAGAACGAACTTGCTTGGCTTTTTCAGTCAGGCTAGAACCCAATCCTTGGCGTTGATATTCTGTTTTGATAAAAAGGCCAGAAATATAAAGATCTGTTAATCCAATGAACCCTTTGACACCATGAATATCTTGCACATAGATTTCGGATGAGGGAAGGATCGTTCTGACTAAGTCAGTATTTTTCTGGAAAAAAGAAGGATCAATGAAAGAGTGAGCCAGCAGATTTTGCTCTAACCAAATATTCATCACTTGGTCTAAATCAGCAGCTTGAAATTCTCTAATCATTGATCCTCTATAATTTGTTTAAATTATTTGAATAAAACAGCTCCAGCCGTGCGGTTGGTTGCGGTATCTACAAGGATTGCAGCCCCAACATCTTTGGCATCATTATAAGGTAAAACAGGAATAGGTTGTTGTAAGACTAAAGAAACTTCCCCGATACTATTTTTATCCAAATTTTCAGCAGGTTCCGTTTCCAACGTATGAATATTCAAATGATGTTCAATTGCAGAGACTTTTGTTTTAATCCAACGATGACCATGCTTTAACCAATAGGCGCGCCCGACAACCAAGGGCTCATCATCTAACCATGCCAATGTAGCTTTGGCTTCTTTTTGTCCAGCAACAGAAGCTGTGGATGCAATTAACCAATCTCCACGGGAAACGTCAATTTCTTGATCCAAGATCAATCCAACAGACTGTCCTGTAGCTGCCTCTTGAAGCTCTTCTTGCAAAGCATTGGCGAATATCTTGCTAACTTTTGCCTTGGCACCTGAGGATTGAACCGTTAAATGATCCCCAATCTTTACGTTGCCAGCAGCAATTCTTCCCCAAAAAATACGGCGACCATGTTGTGTCGATGAACCATCATGAGCTTCTTCTAGTTTTTGCACAAACTGTACAGGAAAGTGGAATTCTTGTGTATTAGAAGTGACATGAGACGGAAGAGCAGTTAATGCTTCTAATAGGCTTGGTCCTTGATAGACCTTTTCACACAAAATATTGCCATGCTTGTCAGCATTACGCGTTGTAATATTCAATCCTTTTAATGCTGAAATAGGAATAATATTCGTAATCGTTACATTAGCTTGGCTGATGAACTTTTCTAATGCATTTTTAACATTGATAAATGCGGTATCAGGATCTTTAATTGCATCTAGTTTATTAATAGCAAATAAAATAGAGGGTACTTTTAATAGATGGGCTAACAATGTATGACGACGGGTTTGAGGCAATAAATCAACCACTTCGTCTTCCCAGTTTAATTTGGTTACATCAACTAAAATAACAGCGGCATCACTGCTGCTGGCAGCAGTCACCATGTTACGTGTATATTGTTCATGACCAGGTGCATCAGCAATGATGAATTTACGTTCTGGTGTCGTGAAATAACGATAGGCAACATCAATGGTAATGCCTTGTTCACGTTCGGCTTGTAACCCATCGGTTAATTTGGCTAAATCATAGGATTCATCATCAGCAAGTTTATGTTGAATACCAGAAAGTTGGTCGGCAAGGATGGCTTTACTATCCAGTAATAAACGTCCAATCAGGGTGCTTTTCCCATCGTCGACGCTGCCAGCCGTTAAGAATTTAAGGGTATGTTTGTTTTGTAAAGATGACATAGAGTTGTTTCCTTGAGACTTATAAATGATGACAGCGCGAACTTAGAAGTAACCTTCAAGTTTACGTTTCTCCATAGATGCTTCAGAGGTTTGATCATCCATACGGGTTGCACCACGTTCGCTGATGGTCACAGCGGCAGTTTCTTTGACGATATCGCTGGCATTGGCGGCATCACTTTCAATGGGGCAAGTACAGGTCATATCCCCAACCGTACGGAAACGCACGGTTCTGGTTTCAATGTTTTCGCCTTCTTGCACAGGGGTTACATCGGTGACTGGCACCAATAATCCTTTGCGAGGGATCACTTGGCGTTGATGAGCATAATATAAATTTGGAAGTGGTATTTCTTCTTGTTCGATATATTTCCATACATCAAATTCTGTCCAATTAGAAATTGGGAATACACGGAAATTTTCATCAGGTAAAATGCGTGTATTAAATATATTCCATAATTCTGGACGCTGAGCTTTGGGTTGCCATTGGCCAAATGAATCACGATGAGAGAAAATACGTTCTTTGGCACGTGCTTTTTCTTCGTCACGTCTTGCACCACCAAGCAACGCATCAAAACGGAATTCCTCAATAGATTCCAATAGCGTCACTGATTGATGAGGATTACGACTTTCCAAAGGATGACTTAATCTGACTGTTCCACGCTTCATTGAGTCTTCGACGCTACGGACAATCAGTTTTGCCTTAACTTCCTTAGCTCTACGATCACGGAATTCAATAACTTCAGGGAAATTATGTCCAGTATCAATCATTAATAACGGAAAAGGAAATTGTCCTTGCCCGAACGCTTTTTCAGCAAGGCGTAACATAACACAAGAATCTTTACCGCCAGAGAAAAGCAAAGCAGGACGTTCGAAAGATCCTGCAACTTCTCTCATAATAAAAATGGATTCTTCTTCTAAATCAGAAAGAGGGGTGTATAAATTGGGTGAGTGAGAAGTCATAAAATTTCCCTTAAGTCTTAAATCAAATCGTTATTGTTTTGAAGGTCTGTTCGATAAAGAAGAGGCTTCGTGAACATGTAATCCACATTCTTTTGCTCCATCTTGTTCCCACCACCAACGGCCAGCACGGAAATCTTCACCTAAAGCAATTGCACGAGTACAAGGCTCACATCCAATACTAACAAAAAATTGGTCATGTAGGGGATTATAGGGGACATTATATTCTTTTACATAATGCCAAATATCCCCAATTGTCCAATCCAATAAAGGATTAATTTTTACTTTGGGCTGTGTTGCGTCGCTTGGATTTTCTTGTTCAATAACTTCTAAGTTGGCTCTGAAATTGGATTGCTCTTTTCTTAACCCAGTAATCCAAGCTTCATGACCTTTCAGCAACGCTTTTAACGGGATGAGCTTGCGGATGTGACAACATTCTTTGCGGAGCTCAACCGATTCAAAAATCCCATTCTCACCGTTTTTTTGGACATATTCATCAACTTGTTCTTGGTTGGGGTAATATGCTTTGATTGTTAAACCATAGTGCGCTTCTGCGTGGTCTTTAAGATCTAATGTTTGTTGATGTAATTTTTTCGTATCCAACATCGCGATAGAAATAGGTAGCCCTAGGCGATGGATAAAGTCTGTGATGACCATATCCTCAACCCCAAGGCTGGTGGCTTGAACGATTTTCCCATATTCTGCCACGGCGTTTTGCAGGATTTCCTGCGTTTCGAGCAGTTTACGTTCATAAAATTCACTAGGTTTCTTAGAATATAGTTCTATCGGAGTCATTATATGTGAGCTTTGCTGAAGAAAGAGAATAAGAAGCGATGTAAAACAAAAATCCTTTGGTGTGTCAGAACCTATCTTTTACCAAAAAAAATAGAAAAAAGGTAGATGGTTAATGAAATGTTATTTTAATAATACTTTATTTATATGTAGTTTAATAGTTTCTGCAAAATAAATCAACGAATATATCGTTATTTATAGGATATTAATATAAATAACATAATATTTAAGTGATTTATTATATCAGACATTATCGGCGATTTTAAATCTCAAAGTCCATAATCGGTCTAAAATAGACTTTATCCCCTTTGTTTAAACTACTTAAATTCCGAGTGGTGTTCGGCACTTGGGCCTCGATGGGATAATCACTGTCTTTAGGTTTCAACACAATCTTTGTAACAGCACCAAGGGGGCGGATATCAATCGCTGTTGCTTCGAAATATCCTACTTTCTCCGTGTGAATACTTAAAATTACTTCATGGGGTCTAAATGTAAAATTCTGTTCACCCACTGAAAAATGATTGGTTTCGCCAAGGAAGTGATAGACGAAATCATTCTTTGGTGTGTCCAATATTTCTTTGGGAGAGCCAATTTGCTCAATAACCCCTTTGTTCATAATAACGACACGATCGGCGATTTCCATTGCTTCTTCTTGGTCATGGGTAACAAAAACGCTGGTTAGTTGTATTTCATGATGCAAGTTGGACAGCCATTGCCTTAATTCTCTGCGCACTTTTGTATCTAAAGCAGAAAAAGGTTCGTCCAATAACAAAACGCTGGGATCGATTGCCATGGCACGTGCCAATGCAACACGTTGTTTTTGCCCACCTGATAACTCATCGGGATATCGATCCGCTAAATTGCTGAGTTGCACCATGTCTAACAGATGTTTTGATTTTGCCAAAATATCTGATGCAGAGGGTCTTTCCTTTCTCGGCTTGATACGCAGTCCGAAAGAAATATTTTCTAAAACAGTCATATGTCGAAACAGCGCAAAATGTTGAAACATATACCCAATGCGACGTTCACGAATATCTTTGTTGGAAATATCTTGATCGTTAAAGAATATCTGTCCAGAGCTGGGCTGTTCTAATCCTGCAATAATACGTAAGAGGCTTGTTTTTCCACAGCCTGAAGGTCCAAGCAGGGCAATTAGTTCACCTTTGCGAATATCAAGATTAATATTTTGTAAGACATGAAATTGATTGAAATATTTATTTAGTTCTTTGATATGGATATTCATTTTATTGCTCTGCGTCTGAAGTTACGTGGGTGATTTTACGTTCACACCATTGTCTTACAAATAAGATAATCATTGCCATTATCAACAAGATAATAGAGATACTGAAGGCAGCCGTTGCATTATATTCATTATATAAAATCTCAATTTGTAAAGGCAGCGTATTCGTTAGCCCCTCAATATGACCAGAGATAATGGAGACAGCCCCAAATTCTCCCATTGCTCTGGCAGTACACATCGTCACACCGTGCAGTAAAGCCCAACGAATATTGGGAAAAGTAACAAGCCAAAAAATTTGCCATCCATTTGCACCTAGTAAGCGTGCAGCTTCTTCTTCAGTATTCCCTTGTTCTTGCATCAATGAAATCAAAGAACGTGCAACAAAAGGAAAGGTGACGAAAATGGTGGCCAGCACTATCCCTGGCACGGCATAAATAACTTGTAGATTATACTCCATTAAAAATGGGTATAAAATGCTTTGTGAGCCGTAGAGGAGTGTATAAATTAATCCAACAATGATCGGTGAAATAGAGAATGGCAGATCAATTAAGGTGGTCAGTAAGCTTTTACCAACAAACTCATATTTCGTGATACACCATGCCGCCATCACGCCGAAGATTACATTTAAAATGACCGAAACTATTGTTGCAAATAGAGTCAATTTTAATGCTGATAATGCAACAGGGTTAGCAAAAGTATGCCAAAAGAAACCAAGTCCTTTGGAAAGCCCTTCGATTAAAATAATCGATAAGGGTGCCAGAAAAATAACACCAAACACAAGCCATGTGAGTGTCAAAAGAAGCGATCTTTTGAGTGTGGTTTGTTTATGTATTATAGGTGTCATGATGATTTCTTTTTAGAAAAAAATGGCAACGATAAATGAGTCATAAACCAAATCAAACGATGAGGTTTGATCCAACGTTGAATGATAGTAATAAAAAATAGCAATCCAAAAGAAATAAGCAGCATTAATAAACTGATAACCGTAGCTCCAGTATAATCGAATTGGTCTAGCTTAGAGACAATTAAAATCGGTAAGATTTCAGTTTTATAAGGGATATTTGCAGCAATAAAGACGACGGATCCATATTCGCCTAAACTGCGTGCCATTGCCAAAGAAAACCCTGTCAACCAAGCTGGAAACAACATTGGAAAAATAACATATAAAAAAGTTTGTAAAGGCGTTGCCCCTAGTGTTTTAGCTGCTTCTTCAACAGAATATGGAATGTCTTTGATAATCGGTTCAAGCGTTCTGATGGTAAAAGGAATGGTCACAAAGACCATTGCTACGATAATTCCAAGAGGCGTATAGGCAACTTTAAAAGGTAAAAGAGAGCCCAATAACCCATTGGGTGCATATAAGGTGGTTAACGCAATCCCCGCAATTGCTGTGGGTAATGCCAAAGGAAGATCAATCATTGAATCGATGATTTTTTTTCCTGTAAATGAATATCGAGTCAGCATCCATGCTAAAAAAGCCCCAAAGATTGAAGCCAATAAAGAGGCGTAAAAAGAGGTATATAGTGATAGCTTTAAAGCACTTTGTAATTGCCGATTACTTAGGATGGTAATAAGTTGATCAAAATGGATGTGGCTGGCATATAAAAGCAATGCAGCCAAGGGAAGTAAAACAATTAAGGAAAGCCAAGATAACGTATATCCTAAACTTAACCAGAATCCTGGAATAACTGAGTATTTAGAAGAAAACATTAAGGTTCCTTAATTCAAAAAAAGTTAGCGGTTAATTTCACTCATAATTTTGTCGAATATTTTATTATCCTTAAAAAATTTGTTATTTATTTGTTTCCATCCTTTAAACACTTTGTCAATAGGGATTAATTTTAGGGAGTGAAATTTATCTTTAAATTTTTCTGCGATTTTTGGATTGCTGGGGCGATAGTAATATTCCCCAGCAAGGGTTTGACCGACATCACTATATAAATAGTTCAGATATCCCTCTGCGACAGCACGCGTGCCTTTTTTATCCACTACAGAATCGACAACAGCTACTGGAGGTTCTGCTAAGATTGAAACAGAAGGTGTAATTAATTCATATTCACCTGGTTTTGATTCGTTTAAAGCCATATAGGCTTCATTTTCCCACGAAATTAACACATCCCCCAATCCCCTTTGGATAAAGCTGAGGCTGGAAGAACGCGCGCCAGTATCTAAGATAGGCGCATGTTGATAAATTTGTTTTACAAAATCATATGCTCTATCTTCAGAGCCATATTTTTCCAAAGCATATGCCCAAGCGGCTAAGAAATTCCATCGTGCAACGCCTGATGTTTTGGGATTGGGGGTCATGACTTGCACGCCTGGTTTAATTAAATCATCCCAGTCGTGAATATTTTTTGGATTTCCTTTGCGAACTAGGAACACGATGGTCGAGTAATAGGGACAGCTATGATAAGGCAATCTACTTTGCCAATTTGGATCAATGAGCTGCTTATATTTATTTAAGGCGTCAATGTCGCCTGATAAAGCAAGGGTAACCACATCTCCTTGCATCCCATCGATAACAGATCGTGCTTGTTTCCCTGACGGGCCATGCGATTCATAAACAACGACATCGTCCCCTGTTTTTGCTTTCCAGTATTTTTCAAATGCTTGATTATAGGCATGATAAAATGCTCGTGTTGGATCGTATGACACATTCAATAAAGTCACTGTCTTGGCATGTGTTGTTTGAAAAAATAAAGGTGCCAC
The DNA here is from genome assembly GCF_947179015.1 of Commensalibacter communis. Taxonomy (GTDB): domain Bacteria; phylum Pseudomonadota; class Alphaproteobacteria; order Acetobacterales; family Acetobacteraceae; genus Commensalibacter; species Commensalibacter communis. The sequence continues at coordinate 4,280 of NZ_CAMXCM010000002.1, read as the reverse complement.
CATCAAAAAAGCAGCAAAAATTTTCCAAGCGCTAGTTTTGTAGAGCAACATGATGAGGGAACTATCTGTTATGGGATGAAAAAAATAGTAGATACTTCGTATCTTATACCTAATTTATCAAATTTAAAAGTGTTTTTATTAATATACAATTTTTTATAGTTTATAACATTAATTTGAGTAATTTATAAAATTATAATTGCGGCATCTCTTTTGTGTATTTATGGTTGGAATACAATATATTCTTGTCGCTGGTAAACAACCTAAAAAATTTAAATGCACACGTTGTCATTCACCAAACATAGATTGTATTTCGTATAAGGAAGAAGATAGGTTTTTAGAGCGCCGTATGACTGGTCCAGCAGCAAATGTGACTATGGTTAAAGTAAAGAAAAAATATATATATTCTAAATGCAAATGTGAATTTGAAGTGATTGAATATTATCAATTAACTACGGGTACATCTGCACAATTCGACCTTGAAGATCAACAAATAAAAATTAACAGGCAGAAATATGGTTTAGACTCAGAGTAATTTATTTTATTATAGAAAACATATGATCTATTAGTTCTGGTTCTTTGTTAATGATATGGTTTATTGTTTCTAATAATATTTTTTCATTCATTTCACGAACTATAATCATATCTGTTGCCCAGAAGAAATTACCGTTTGCGGATTCACCAGTATGTTTATCTTTTTCCATAATAGAATAAATGGCTTTGATGGTAAAAGCCCAGCCAAAATAGACTTTACCTTTATAATGTAAGTAAAATTCAATATCATCTTGTTCTGATAAAAGTAAGTTTTTGTAAATTTCTATTGTAAAGTTGTGACCTGTTATGAACATGAAGGGTATAATTTTTTAATGGCGGACCCGACGAGATTCGAACTCACGACCTTCGCCTTCGGAGGGCGTATATTTATTAATGAAAACAATGTATTAAATATGTATATGGTGTAATATGGTGTAAATTTACAATTATCTTGCTTTTGTCTACTAGATGTTTTTAAGTATAAATTGTTGCTTTAATTATTTTCATGTTAAGAGTTTTATATGCCTTCTTTTCACAAACGCGGTAAGTCATGGAGAGCTTTTGTTTGTTGTAAAGGTGTTAAACCACTCCCACGAACTTTCGATACTTTACAAGAAGCAAAAGCGTGGGCGTCTCGAATTGAATCAGATATTTTGAGTGGTCATTATATCAATAAATCAATTAAAAATCCATTAACAAATAAGGGTGTCTTATTGACAGATATCTTTGACAAATATGGCCGTGAGGTCACTGTAAAGAAACGAGGTGCGAATAAAGAGTTGCCTCGATTGAATTTTCTAAAAACACAACCAGCGTTTCAATTGCCTATTGCAGAAGTGACACCACAAGTGATTGCTGATTGGCGAGACTTGCGGTTGATGTCAGTAGGAGGTTCTACGGTCAACAGGGATATGAATTTAATCTCGTCTGTGTTTAATATGGCAATTAAGGAATGGGGTATTAAGTTAGAGAACAACCCTGTTCACATGATTAGACGACCAAAGAACCCATCATCAAGAGAACGTAGAGTTTCTGAGGATGAGCAATTGCGGTTGGCTGAGGTTTTGGATTGGGATCAGAAGTCTGCTCCACAAACAAATAAACAATGGGTTGCTTTTGCATTCTTTTTGGCACTTGCGACTGCTATGAGAAGGGGAGAAATAGTATCAATACGGTGGGGCGATATTTATATAGATAAATCTTATATACATCTTGAGATTACGAAGAATGGTGATGCAAGAGATGTTCCATTATCATTGGTGGCCAAACAATTACTTTTGTTATTAAAGCCTCAGAATAAAAAGGAATTGCTTGTTCCTTTACGTCCAGATTTATTAACGTCGATTTTTATCAAAGCCTGCAAGGAAGCAAAAATTAAAGATTTACATTTTCACGATTCGAGAAGAGAGGCGACGACACAGTTATCAAAGAAATTGTCGAATGTATTGGAGTTATCAGCAGTAACAGGTCATAAGGATCTACAGACCTTAAAAAGATACTATAGACCCAAGGCAGAGGATTTAGCAAAAAAACTTGATGGATAAACTGAACAGGCTCAGTTGTAGGTTAATAGTCTTTCCTTGGTTGACCTCTTGCATTTTGAATACTAGTAATCGCTTTTTCTTCATAAAATGCATACACAACAGCTGGTGACCACCTGCTTTTAAAACCTTTTATACATGGTGGTAAAGTTTTGCGTTTTGTTGACATATAAGTTTTAATGGTCGACCGCTTTTTACCTAAATACTCTGCTAGTTCGTCAGCACCCCATGTGGGTATAATGTTTGTATTAGTTTTTTTGTTTTTTTTGACAGTTTCCATCATCTATATCCTGTGGTCTTTATTTTCTTTTTCATTAATTCTATTGAATTGGATTGTGCTTTATATAATCTTTGAAGTGCACTGAGATAGGCTGTCGCATCTCCGTGGTAGAAATTATACAAGCTATGAACAAACTCTACCCATGCTTTTATAGGTTGATTTGGTATGCTAAATGAGCAGTATATGTCTTTTAAGTTCCTGTATTCACCATTCAAAAGGAAGTAAGCCACCTCTTTGACAATGAGTCTTGCTCGATCAGCACAACAGGAAGAGCCTTCTAACGATTCAGTCATTTTCCGAATGTGATTATAAAAAAACGGGTATTTTAAGACGAAATGGCAATACAAAATATAATTTTCTGATTGCTGGTTTTTTTTATCTACTCTAAGCGTAAGGCAAGCTTCCGCAGCTTGGGTTATGTTTTGGAAAAATAAATAATGTAAATTTTCTACATCGTGAAAAGGTAAATTCAATTTAGAAAAATATTTATATATTTTATCTTGGATAATTTCTTTATCTACAGAATCTGCAATATTGATTGCTATAGCACAAATTGCATCTTTTAACTCTTGCTCAATTAATTCTTTAGTGTCATTCATTTTCCACATCCTTTTATAAAGTCATTGATCGCGTATCCGAGCCAAAAGCTGGAGATCGTGGTGAGTATTATTGCGGTGAGCATGGGTTGTAGCTCCTTGCATGGTTTGGTTTTTGTGTTGGAAGGATGATAAAGTATGTTACATCGTCGAGATATGCTGTGCGTTTGTCACCATCTGTATTGTAGCCCTCGAAGTTCTCGTGGGGATATTCACCGCAACCAATGCTATACCCATCAATCGTGAACCATTCTGGGTCTTCGTAGATATGTGTATTAGTGCTTTCTTCATATTGCACGGGGCGTGCAAAAACTTTGACTAAGATTTCAGAATTTCGAACGATGGTTTTTAAAAGACGACGTGAATACTCATTGCCAAAATGATACGTGACACCTTCATCGACGTTCAGCGTTTCTGTATAATGAGGCTTATCCCGCCGTTGAAAACTGTGTGTATAGAAATCAAAACGGTCAAGGCTGTCGAGCTTATCTTGGAAATCTTGAATGGTGTTACGAAGCATTTACTTGTGCCTCCTCGTTATCAAACTCACGGAGAGCTTGTTCGATTAGGCCATCAATAACGCCAGCCCAAGTGGATTCTTTTTCTTTTAGTTCTGTGCGAAGGTTGATGGTTGCTTTGTGACCCGTAATTTTCTCCAATTGAGCGCGACCTTTAACTTGTGACAACGCATTTGCGAGACGTTCATAATCCCTTTTTAGATTTGACTGTTCAGGCTGAATGTCACAGCCACTTTCAGACCATTCTTTCAATCTTTTTCCATGTTCAACGCTAATTAGCTGACCATTTTGGAAAATTACTTGCATATCTCTATTAAGTTTTTTGTCCAACTCATAATTGGGTTTTCCAGGGTTTGTTGGCTCTAAGGTCAAAGATGCTGTCATTTCAAACATAAAGCCTTTTTCGCATATGGGTTGAAACCCTTGGTTGACAACTTCTGTAAATCCTTTATGGTTTTTAATAGGTTTAACTTTTTCTTCTGCTCTAAGGCAGAAGATAATGTGACTTCTGACTTGTGTCAGCTTTGCCATCATTTTCTTATGTTGTTTTTTTGGTTCAGCCCAAGATAACATTTTGACGGCATCCAGCTTTTTAAAGTTAACTTCTCCAGTTTGGCTATCAGTTGCTTTCCTAAGAGCTATTTCATCTGACATTTCAACAATACCACCTTCACCATTCCATTCATGGGAAGCACTATCAATGACAATCACAGATGCCCCAGCTTGCTCGCAGGTTTGGATCGCTTCTATGTAGCGTTCTGGTGTGAAAGGAGGTTGAAAGTCTAAATGAAGAAAATCAAACGTTCCTTTGTTA
>NZ_CAMXCM010000001.1 GCF_947179015.1 Commensalibacter communis | reverse complement strand
TGTTCTACAAGGAGGTGTTCCACCTTGGGGGCGTGATCATAATGGGATCTTATATAGATTATCAGAAGCAAATCAATGGACACAGGCTGGTGGTTATCCTGTTTTTAATCAAGATTTATGCAATAAAATTGATGGTTATTCTGCGGGTTCTATATTACAAGGCAATGACCCATCTAAACCTTGGGTATTATGGATATGTGTCCAAGATGGTAATATAAACGATCCCAACGAGAATAAAATCAATGTATCTAAACCTCAAAACGGGTGGCAACGCTACCCTGTGATTGAGGATAAAGATGGTTCGACACTTTATTACAATGATCTGGGAGAGTTGGCTATATTCACTTCCGAGAATTCTATTTACAAATATGTTTCTTGGACTACGGGAAGTGATATGACGGGCGATGGAACGAGGATAAAGCCTTTCAAAACCGTTGATATGGCTGTTAAAAAAGCGCCTTCTACAGGTCAAATTATTATTAAAATATTAGATGTTGATGATCATTATATCGTAGGTTCTGATGATAAATCAGCTCAAGATATCAAATATTATAGTCCCGGTAAGGCATACAATGTTGGTGATAATATTCAAGAAGAACCAAGGCAAACTCTGTCAGGGAGTATCAATGTAGGAATAAGAAATATTATTATTCAACCTTATAACAATCCAAATGGTGATCCAACTCAACCAGATGGTTGGGAAGAACTAATTCAATTAGCTCAAAGAAATGTTGGCGATGGATGGTGGGGGTATTGTTTAACAGATGAGGCCTTAGCATCACGAGGGTTAAGAAGACCAGTTTTATACAAAATGTGGTGTTATAACTATATTTATTCAGGAAATCAATGGATAACTGTTTCCTTAAGATATTGCGGTTTTGATGGTGTGCAAGGAAGTTTTTCTGTGGGTTTTTTAGGGTGTCGATTGGTTAATTACAATCTACAAGAGCTCGAATCAGCTCTCTATTATGTGGCTTCTGCATTTGAAAGAGTAGGAGGGAATTATATGTATAATGGGACTATAACTGATAATTTATGTCTTCATAAAGCAAATGCTCCATGGAAATACTCTGTGGGTGGAACAGATATAACGACAACAAATGTTTCATTTAGAAGACAAAATAGTTTTATAGATTATCAGCAAAGCAGAGATGGTTTATTTATCGGTGTTAATAGTAGTATTACACTAACTGTCAGCGATAATCGCGAAACGGTAATGCCTTCTACGAATTATTCTTATATCAATAATGATGCTGTTGATTTTCTTAGTAAACATCAAACTTATACAGAAACTACACTAACGGTTATTAGCACACCTTCCAAACGATATGCATATATCAACCCAAATTTTGCAATCAAATAAAAAGGAAATTCATGCAGTTTTTATCGTAATTTTGATTAAACCCTTATCGTATTTATAAAGTTTACAAAAGAACGAATAAGGAAGTTGCAATATTTCTAAAAAAAATCTGTTTCTTATCTTGATTATAGTGTCGATTACAGCCGAAGATTGCAAGATGGCGAACATATAATCAAGGTGAATGTCACGGTTAATGGGGTGGGCTAAAAATTACTTCTGTTACTAGAAACGCTTCATATCTAACTGCGTTTATTGAGGGTGGGTTGCCCAATCAAACTTTTTTTACGTTCGAAGCTCAGACTAATTTTGGTGGATGTTATATCCAAGAAATAGTTTTACCGATCACAGAGCAACAAAAGGAAACTAAAGAGTCGATTTCTTTTTTTTGGTTTTTACGGAAGATGTTAAGCCTCCAGACGCTAAGCCTCCTTTAAATGCGATTCAGATTAACAACCGTTATCTCATTATTGATAGCGGTTTTTTTCATGAGGCTATGAACGAGAAAAGACGAACAATGTGGGTGTAGTCCGTTGGATAATTATACTGTTTGTAACGATCAACAAACGACGAGTACCGGTGCAACAGAGACAATTCAAGCTACGCAAAAATATTCTTTACGGATCAAATAATCATCATTCGAAAGAATGATAATCGGGCAGAAGTTTATCAGGCTAAGTTTAGTGATTTATATTCTGAAGTCGAGTTGCAAATTATGGTAAAGGTCACTTAAACTATGTCTCGCACTAACCCTTCTGGTAGATCTGTCATGTTTAGGTTCTTTATTGCCCACAGTGATGTAGAAACTATTAGCGGGGCATTTATTAAGATATTATTAACCTCTGATACTGGTGATGGCAGTCCTTGGTTAAATGTGGATGTATTGCTTCAACATCCGTGTCAATCCAGGAAAAAGACAGTATCGTTTTATAATGCACAAACAAAATCTTACAGTATTGATTATAGTAAACTAACTATTAATCTTCATGATGAAAAATTCCATACAGCCTATTTTATCTTAAATAATAATTACAAAGGATACACATGCTTTGCGATTGATGGTGTGTATTTTAATAGAGAACTTCCAACGGGGAATTTATTGGAAAAGGACCTGCCGTGGGTGCCAATGCAGATGGAGCCTGCAACCTGTGATGATATTTGGAAAAACTTTTTGAACACTTCAAAACGCAGCCATCTTGCAGCCTTGCTTAAAAATATAACTGGCACTTTTAACACCGATAATAATGATATCCCTAGAGCAGGGACCATGATTGGTGATCTATTTTTTGCAGCAATGTGCCGTGTGTTCTGCCTAGGAGTGCCCATCGTCATTCCAAATGCCACAGACACGATGGAGCTATCCAATTATTATAAGAAATACTATTACACCGATCTGTGCAAAGACCCTATGGCAAACTGAGATCATTTCCAACAAGCAATCAACGCTTAAATACTAAACAGGCAATTGTTCAGTAAACTTTAGTCTGAGGTAATGTGTATTAAATACTCATGTAACGATAAATCAACGAAACAAAGTGAAGAGCTAATAGTTAGTAATTGTTGATTCTAAGAGCGGAACAATTAATTAAGACATTTTATAAAAAAATTATCTGAGGGTATGATTAAAAATTTGAAAGGTGACCGTAAATAGTAGCAGTTTTATAATCGCGATTAAAGTCTAATCTATTCGGTGGAGACGTTTTATTTTTCAATGTTTTCGTAATTGGTTAATGATATTACAAGGGTCACTTAGTTCATCATATAATATATCAGCCCATATTTGGTATAATTCCGGTCATCTCGCTTCATGCTGTGACCTATTATAAGCATCCTCTACAGCATTTGGATTGATGTGAGCTAACATTAAATCAATGACAGCTCTATCTTGAGGGTAACGTTCATTCATAATTGTAGAGAGTGAAGTACGGAAGCCGTGAGGTGTATGTTGCCCTTTAAACCCTGCTGTATTAATTAATTTTCCTATTGTATTTTCACTCATATAAGAAAACGCATCTTTACTGTTTGGAAATACATAAAGACAGTTTCCAGATAATGGTCGTATTAATTCGAGTATTTCAAGAGCTTGTTTTGATAGGAAAACTTTATGGTTGCGCTTGTTTTGCAACTTATACTCTTGCTTCATTTTCATTTGTTCTGCTGGGATGGTCCAAACATCGCCTTCTATTTGATCCCAGCGCATTTGACGAAATTCACCTGATCTTGTGCCGATCAATGCCAATAATCTAGAGGCGAGCTTACTAAGCGGGCGTGCTGGACGATCTGTGACAATATTTATCATTTGTTGCAGATCATCTAAATTAGTAATCGCTGGCTGTTGTCTTTTTTTATATTCGGTCTTAAAGCACCTTTTAGAACGGTAGCTGGATTGGTGAAAGCTATTCCTTTAGATATTGCGTAATTGAAGACGGCTTCAATTCGTTGCCTGATTCGATGAGTTGTTTCAACAGCTCCAGTCTTTTCTATTTTCTGTAATACTCCTAATAAAAGAGAGGTATCGATATTATCGATTCTAATTTTACCAAGGCTAGGGAAGATACAACGTTCGAGTGTTCCTATTACGTCACTTGCATGACGCTCCACCCAACTAGCTTTATTTAAGTCCCACCATTCACGAGCGATATATTCAAATGAATTATTGATTTGACTTGCAGATAAATTTTGATGTTTTATGTTTTTAAGGCGTGGATCAATACCGTCTATAAGGTCACGTTGTGCCTCTATACGTTTATCTCGTGCTTTTTTTAAAGATGTAATTGGATATTGGCCAAACGATAAAGTTTTTTGTTTACCATGAATTGTGATTTTCATCTGCCATAGTTTAGACCCGCTGGGCTTAACTAAAATTTATAAGCCATCACCGTCGAACATTTTATATTGTTTATCTTTAATTTTGGCATTTTTTATTTTAAAATCTGATAAAGGCTCTATAGTTTTTGCCACGATACTCCCTATTATACCCCCATTTTTACGGGATGCAATGAGTCTATCTGATACTGTTTGAGACTACATTTTTGATATAAATGGCTGTTTTGTAGGGGTTTTGGTTCTACATGGTACTATATGGGAATCGCAAATGGCGGAGAGAATGGGATTCGAACCCATGGTACGCTATTAACGCACACACGCTTTCCAAGCGTGCGCCTTAAGCCGCTCGGCCATCTCTCCAATAGATTGCCTTTAATTGGAGAACACCATACCATTTTTTTTTCAAGAGGCAAGATAATTTTATTTGGATTTAAACTTTTTTATATTGTTAAATTAAATCGTAATATTTCTATGTCAAAGAACTGGCAAAGCCCTCTAAGGTTTCATGATGTAATAAAGCTACTTTTGTGGATGCAGCCAGCTGTCGTGCAGAAGTGGTATAGGCTGCATTAGAAACAACAGCAGCATAATGCGCATGATAAAAAGTTTTCGCAGCATTGACCTCTTGAACAGCTTTGTTTCCCACTGGTTTGCTGTATAATTTACATTGGATAATCAACGTCACCCCTCTTTTAACAGCAATTACATCTGCACCTTGGTCTCCGCTTGCTGTAGTGACCTCGGCATCCCATCCAGATTGGTTTAAAAGTTCTGCACAATAAACTTCATAATCAAAAGGATTCATTTTAGGAGAAAATTTGTGTCTTATTTTCTTTGTTCGTTGAAAAAATCTTGTCTGTTTTTTAGGGGGATATTTAGCTGTGTATAAAATATTCTTTATGACTTCTTTTTTAATTTGAGGGAAAAAATTGAGAAGTTGATAATCGGATAAATCTGGCTTAATTTTAGACTTGATAAAACGGTTTACTTCTTGCAGCCATTTATCTTCGACCAAACTGCCATATTCGTCTTTGTATATCAGTTGGTCACGTTTGATATATAAAATATTTGCATATTGTTTAATTTGATAGTTTGCAATTCTCAAGGCTTTTTTACGTGAATGATTTTTCATTCTCCGTTTGTAAATAGAAACAAAAAAGTTAATTAATGGCCGACCGAATAAAAGCAGGAATACAACAATGCCCATTCCATATAATAGTTGGTTATGAAATATCGAGAAGTCGGATAAAGAAATTGTATTAGATGCGCTAAGTTTACCAAAAGGAGAGGGAAGCTCTGGCATAGGTTGTTTGTCTAAATATTGCAACAAACGTGAAACGATTAAAGAGGTTCCTGTTAATGATATTGGAATAATATCATTATTGATCGTGATATAGGCATTTTCTTTAGCGGTAAAATCATGAATAAAGATTTTTAATTGCTGAGTGGTTAAATTAATTTTGAAATAAGTTTGATTATTTTTGGTGATGGAATTTTGTTTTCTTAAGGTGAAATTCTGCGTGCCGATGCTGAAATTTAACGCATAAGTATCTTTAAGAAAGTTGCTATTTTGAAGATATGTGATTTGTAATAAAGATTGCCTACCTGAATAAATGAAAAGAGTTATGATGAAATCATTATCTTGACCATTAATGGTTAATTGTTGAGATTTTGTATTGATAGAGGATCGCCACAGCGCATTATCTGCGACAATTTGGGATGCCGAAAAGCTGGGTAGGCTAAAACAGAATAAATAGCAGATTGATAAAAAGACGTATAAAAATTTAGTTTTCATAAATAGTCATCAGTAAATACTATATGATGTATTATTAATATATTTGATATAATATTAAGCAACTTATGTTAAAATAATGCTAATTGTAAAGGTGAATAAGGTTAAATAATACATCACTTTAAAATTGGTTAAATTATTATGGATTTTTAATATTACTCCAAATCATATTCTAAACAATTGATTTTATTGAATATTTGGTGCCCCAAAGAAGAGTTGAACTTCCACGACCTTGCGGTCACAGGTACCTGAAACCTGCGCGTCTACCATTCCGCCATTGGGGCTTGTAAAGCGAGTTTTATATAAATTATCGCAAGAGGTCAATTAGTTTTGATGACGAAGACGCTTTATTTCCCTTTAAGAGTAAGGATTAAGCTGGCATAATTTTAACAGTAATTTATTAATCATTTCATTTAGTCTAAAGGATAGTATTACATGAGTAAGAAAGTCAATTTATCTCTGGATCAAGTATATGATTTATCTGTTCAGATACTTTCAAAATATGGCTTATCTGACGCTCATGCTAAGGCGATCGCCAGAGTGATTTTGGCGGGTGAAAGAGATGAGTGTATCTCTCATGGTGTTTATCGGTTAGGGGTATTGGCACATACGATACAACAAGGTCATGTCTCTAAAACAGCAGAACCCAAAGTCACTATTGATGAAACATCGATTGTCAAAGTGGACGCTCAATATGCTTTTTCGCCACTCGCTTTTGAAAAAGGAATAGAGCAACTGGCGATTAAAACAAAACAAGTGGGTATTGCTGCTTTACAGATTAATCATTGTTACCATTTTTCTGCCTTGTGGCCAGAGGTAGAAGCGATTGCAGCTCATGGTCTGGTTGGGCTGGCAATGACGCCAAGTCATGCTTGGGTTACTCCAGCAGGAGGTAATAGTCCCGTATTAGGAACAAATCCTCTGGCATTCAGCTGGCCTCGGGAACATGCAGAAAATCCTTATGTTTTCGATTTTGCAACCAGTGCCATTGCTAGGGGAGATCTTGAGCTGCATCATCGTACCAATACTGATCTACCGGATAATGTTGCACTTGATAAAGATGGTAAGGTAACGAAAAATGCTAAGGCTGCTATTGATGGTGGGTCAATGTTAACATTTGGTGGGTATAAAGGCAGCGCGTTATCAACAATGATCGAGTTAATGTCAGGATCCTTAATTGAAGATTTAACTAGCCAAGAATCATTGAAATTAGATGATGGCAATAAATGCACGCCTTGTCATGGTGAATTGCTTTTCGCATTTGATCCAAGCAAGTTTGGTCTTGGTAATATTTCAAAAAGTGAAGCAAGTGCTGAACAATTATTTAAATCTATTGTCGATCAAGGGGCCAGATTGCCTTCACAACGTCGTTTCGAAGCACGCAAGCGTAGTCAAGAAAAAGGGGTATTTGTTTCCGAGCATATTTATGCCGATATACAAAATCTTTTAAAGTAAATATTGGGATTGCTCAGAGGATATTGGCCAATATTCACACGGGTTTGTAAAAGAAATTTCAGAAATATTTAAAGCCCGTTATGTTATTTGAATCTTGATCAATACATATACGAGGTATAAGAAGTATATAAAGAACATTAGAGTCAAAATCTTGTGATATTTGTTTAAAGGAGTGTCTAAGTGAGCGATACACGTAAAGTAGCAACAGTGATTGGGAATAATAAATTCGTAGAAGGCTATATCGTAGAACGATTAGTCAAAGCGGGATATGTTGTTCGCGTTGCTGTTCCTCAACCTGCATTGGTTAATGTGATTAGACCTTTTGGAAATGTTGGACAAATTACACCTCTATATTGTTCTGTTAATAAAGAAGACACGCTTATCCGTGCCATAGAAGGCGCAGAAGTTGTTATTAATGTATCAGAGCTTGCATTTGGTAAAAATAAATCCAAACTTGAATTGCATAATGTGCAAGCAGCTCAAACGATTGCACGGATTAGTGCAGCCGCAGGTGTAAAACGATTGATTCATTTTTCAGCACTTGGTGCAGAGTTAAATAGTCGCTCTGCGTATTTAGTCAGTAAGAAAAGAGGCGAAGATGCCGTTTTACAAGCTTTTCCATCTGCTGTGGTTTTACGCACAGGGATTGTTTTCGGACCTGAAGATCAATTTTTAAATAAATTAGCTTTAATCGCCAGTTATTTCCCAATTATGCCTGCATATAATGCAAATACCAAATTACAACCTGTATATGCGGGTGATGTTGCTGATGCTGTTATGAAGGCTGTGCAACAAGTCGAATGTGATGGAAAAATTTATGAAATTGCTGGGGCAGAAATTTATACCAACCGCGAATTAATGAGCTGGTTGGTCGGATGGCTCAGAACAGGTAATGATGTCAGTGGGTTAAGTCCAGCTTTGATTCGATTAATGGCATTTACATTGCAATTTATGCCTGGTGCTATTATGACGCCAGCGTTGCTGAATATGATGGAATATGATTCTGTATCAAGTCAAAATGAAAATGGTTTATTGGCTTTGGGAATAGTGCCAACACCAATAGAAATGATCGCCCCAATTTATTTATATTGTTATCGTTCTATTAATGATTTTACGGAATTAAAACGCTTACAGCATCGGATTGAGCAATAAAATACTATAAAATAATCTTTTTTTAAATTATTTTAACAATAGGTCAGCAGTACTGTCTTTTATTTGATCGAGGAATAGAATAAACATTAGGTGTAATTGATTTTGTAATCGTAAAGGCGATGGTAATATTATGCCTAATGTTATGTTAAAATTTATTTCTCTCGATCAACAGCAACCTGAAAAACGGCCGGCAGAAATACGTAAAACCGATTTCATGGAAACATATCGTCGGTTTTCAGATGAACAAGCCAAAACACAAGCCAGTCGTTGTTCTCAATGCGGCGTTCCTTTTTGTTCAACAAAATGTCCTTTATCCAATTATATTCCTGACTGGTTAAAACTTACCGCTGAAAATCGTTTAGAAGAAGCCTATGCGTTATCTTCTGAGACCAATAGTTTTCCAGAAATTTGTGGTCGCATTTGCCCACAAGATCGGTTATGTGAAGGCAGTTGCGTCATCGAGCCAGGATTTAAAAGTGTAACTATTGGTGCGGTTGAGGCATATATTACCGATCATGCTTTCGAAAATGGATTCATTCAACCGGTCGTTCCCGCACAAGAGCAAACTCAATCTGTCGGGATTATAGGGGCTGGTCCATGTGGATTGGCTGCTGCGGTGGTATTACGTCAAAAAGGGTATAAAGTCCATATTTATGATCGTTATGATCGCGCAGGCGGATTGCTGACTTATGGTATTCCAACGTTTAAACTTGAAAAAGAAGTTGTTGCAAGACGTCAAAAATGGCTAGAAGACTCAAATGTTGTTTTTCATTTTAATACGAATATTGCGGATCAAACAGGTGAGGGAACAATCTCTTTTGCTGATTTGCGTCAGAAACATGATGCTGTGTTCATTGCAACAGGTGTTTATCAGAAGAAAGAAGTTAAATTATTAGGAAGCCATTTGAATGGTGTTGTGCAAGCATTGGATTATTTAATGACTTCACAACAAACCGATAAAGCCTTAACAGCCGACATGGATGCCAAAGGCAAGGATGTAATTGTTGTTGGTGGTGGTGATACGGCAATGGATTGTTTACGCACAGCCATTCGTCAAGGCGCAAAATCAGTTAAATGTTTATATCGTCGTGACAAAGCTAATATGCCAGGCTCTATGCGTGAAGTTAAAAATGCGGAAGAAGAGGGTGTGGAATTTATTTGGCAAGCTGCACCAGAAGCATTTATTGGTAATGAAAAAATTGAGTCTATTCGTGCATTAAGAACTGAATTGGGTTTACCAGATGCAGGCGGACGTCAAAGTGTTCGCATTATTGATGATAGTCATTTTACATTGCCTGCAGATATGGTGATTAAAGCATTGGGATTTGATCCAGAACCCTTGTCCGAATTATGGAACGATGCCAATTTAAAAGCGTCTAAATATGGCACAGTCAGCGTTGATCGGCAGAAATTTATGACCTCTATTGATGGCGTTTTTGCAGGTGGCGATATTGTGCGTGGTGCTAGCTTGGTTGTGTGGGCAGTGCGCGATGGTCAAGATGCGGCGTTGCAAATTGCCAAATGGTTACAAGAACAATAATTTTGTTCCAAAAAATCATAACGGATTATTGAGTTAACAAAAGCCAGCCCAAAGAATGGCGGGGTTTTATCATCTATAGGCGGATAAACAGATGAGTGATACGAATTATATTGAAGATAGAAAAAGAAACGAAACAATCCTTGAGCGTGCAGGGGTATATTCTCAGGATCAAGAACATGATGCTTGTGGTGTGGGATTTGTTGTTGCGCTGGATGGTAAAAAACGTCGTGATGTTGTCGAAGCTGGGTTAACAGCTTTAAAAGCGTTGTGGCACAGAGGGGCTGTGGATGCTGATGGTAAAACGGGCGATGGTGCGGGGATCCATGTTGAAATTTGTCAGGACTTCTTTTTAAAATCCATCCGCAGCGGCCATCATCATGTCAAAGAAGGTGATTTGGCTGTTGGAATGGTATTTTTGCCAAAAAATGATCTAGCAAGCCAAGAACGTTGTCGTCAAATTGTTGAAACTGAAATTATCGCGTTTGGCTATTCAATTTATGGATGGCGTCAAGTGCCAATTAATACCGATTGTATTGGTGAAAAAGCCAATGCAACTCGCCCTGAAATTGAACAAATTTTAATTAGTAATACTAAAAATCATTCAGAAGAGGAATTCGAACGTAATTTATATATTATTCGTCGTAAAATTGAAAAACGCGCCACGGAAAGTCACGTCGATTTATATATTTGTTCGCTATCTTGTCGTTCAGTCATTTATAAAGGAATGTTCTTAGCTGAGAACGTCGCCGATTTTTATCCTGATTTATTGGATGAGCGCTTTGTCAGTCGCTTTGCGATTTATCATCAACGTTATTCAACCAATACATTCCCAACCTGGAAATTGGCGCAACCATTCAGAAAAATTGCGCATAATGGTGAGATCAACACTTTATCAGGAAATATCAACTGGATGAAAAGCCACGAGACCCGTTTGTCTCATCCTGATCTTGATGCTTATATGGCTGATTTAAAACCCGTTATTCAGTTTAATGGTTCTGATACAGCGGCTTTGGATAATGTGTTTGAATTATTGACTTTTGCGGGGCGTGATGCACCAACTGTTAAGGCATTGATGATTCCTCCTGCAATGGGGATGCAAAATCACTTAACTCAAAAAGTGAGAGATATGTATAGTTACTCTAATGCTGTAATGGAACCTTGGGATGGCCCAGCAGCATTATGTGGAACGGATGGCAACTGGGTGATTGCAGGTTTGGATCGTAACGGATTGCGTCCCTTGCGTTATACAATCACGACGAATAATTTAATGATTTTGGGTTCTGAAACTGGAATGGTTCGTGTGCCAGAACCAGATGTTTTGGAAAAAGGGCGTCTAGGGCCAGGGCAAACCATCGGGTTTAATATGCAGACCTGCAAATTATATAAACCTAATGATATTACCGACATGCTAGTGCAGCGTCATGATTATAGTGAATGGGTAAAAAATACTCAGCAAATCACATCGATCGTGAGGGATCAAGAAACTGAAACGCATTTATTTCCTTCAGAAGAATTACGCAGAAGACAACTGGCGGTAGGGATCAGTATTGAAGATTTAGAAACCGTTTTACAGCCAATGGTTGAAACTGCTGCTGAAGCGATAGGCTCTATGGGGGATGATACGCCATTAGCGGTGTTAAGTGATCGTTATCGTGGATTGTCCCATTATTTTCGACAACGGTTTAGCCAAGTAACTAATCCGCCTATTGATAGTTTGCGTGAAACTCAGGTGATGACCCTCAGCACACGTTTGGGTAATTTAGGGAATATTCTGGATCAAACTTCTGAACAGTGTCAGATGTTGCAATTATCTAGTCCTGTATTAACCACCAGTGAATTTAGTGCACTGCAAGAATTTTGTGGAAAAACAGGTGTAACGATTGATTGTAATTTCACGGTTACTGAAGGGGAACAAGGGTTACGTGATGCGATTGCTCGTATTTGTTTCGAAGCTGAAGAAGCTGTTCGGGCTGGATGCACTCATGTATTCTTAACCGATGAAAAACAAACCAAAGACCTTGCACAAATTCCAATGATTTTGGCAACCGCAGCAGTGCATACCCATTTGGTTCGTCAGTCTCTTCGAACATTCACGTCATTAAATGTGCGTTCAGCGGATACATTAGATGTGCACTCGATTGCTGTATTGATTGGTGTGGGTGCAACAACCGTCAATGCTTATTTGGCGCAAGAATGTATTGCAGATCGTCATAAAAAAGGTTTATTTGGTGATGTTTCTCTGCGTGAAGCCATGCAACGTTATTGTAAAGCTGTTGATAAAGGCTTGCTTAAAATTATGGCAAAGATGGGAATTTCTGTCGTTGCTTCTTATCGTGGTGGATATAATTTCGAAGCGATTGGGTTGTCTCGTGCTTTGGTGGCAGAATTCTTCCCAGGAATGTCTTCTCGTATTTCAGGGATTGGGTTGTCAGGGATTGCTCATAATGTCAGCACTTTTCATGAAAAAGCATGGGATCCAAATGTTAAGATCTTGCCAATTGGTGGATTATATAAATGGCGTCAACAAGGTGAAAAGCACGCGCTGAATGGGGATGTGATTAAACTAATCCAACAAGCGGTGGAAAAAGACAGTTGGCCTTTATATCAACAATATCTTGAAGCCATCAAAGAACAACCTCCGATGGCGCTGCGCGATTTATTAGATTTTCAGTCTTCTAATAAACCTATTCCAGTTGAATCTGTAGAGAATATTACTCAATTACGCCGTCGTTTGATTTCCCCGGGTATTTCGTTAGGAGCATTAAGTCCAGAGGCTCATGAAACTTTGGCAATTGCGATGAATCGTATTGGGGCACGCTCTGATTCCGGTGAAGGTGGTGAAGACGCAAGTCGATATAAACCTCGTCCTAATGGCGACAATGCGTCATCAGCTATTAAGCAAGTTGCGTCTGGGCGCTTTGGAGTAACGGCGGAATATTTGAATAATTGTCGTGAGATTGAGATTAAAGTGGCTCAAGGGGCTAAACCAGGTGAAGGTGGTCAGCTGCCAGGGTTTAAAGTTACCGAGTTAATTGGTAAATTACGCCATGCTGTACCTGGGGTAACCTTAATTTCTCCACCGCCTCATCATGATATTTACTCTATTGAAGATTTGGCTCAGCTCATTTATGATTTAAAACAAATCAATCCTGATGCTACGGTTGCGGTTAAACTGGTAGCATCCTCTGGAATTGGAACGATTGCTGCTGGGGTTGCAAAAGCAAAAGCAGATACAATTTTGATTTCTGGTCATAATGGTGGGACGGGGGCTTCTGCTCAAACATCGATTAAATATGGTGGTATTCCTTGGGAAATGGGCTTGGCTGAAGCACATCAAGTGTTAATGCTGAACCGTTTACGTCATCGGATTACTTTGCGTGTTGATGGTGGGATTAAAACGGGTCGTGACGTTGTGATCGCAGCGATGTTGGGTGCTGAAGAATTTGGTATTGGAACGCTTAGTTTAATTGCGATGGGTTGTATTATGGTGCGTCAATGTCACTCTAATACTTGTCCTGTCGGCGTCTGTACTCAAGATGAAGAACTACGTAAAAAGTTCGTTCAAGATGGTGCGGATCGTGTGATTAACTTATTTTCTTTCATTGCGGAAGATGTTCGTAATATTCTTGCCTCTCTTGGTTTTTCTTCGTTGAAAGAAATTATTGGACGCACTGATTTGTTAAGGCAAGTCCTGCGTGGGGCATCTTATCTTGATGATCTAGACTTAAACTCTTTGTTGGCTCGGGTGGATGCAGGTCCGTATGAAAGATATTGCACGCGTGAGGGTCGAAACGAAGTTCCAGAGACGTTGGATGCGCAAATGATTGTTGATGCTCAACCGTTATTTGAGCATGGTGAGAAAATGCAATTGCGTTATAATGTGCAGAATACTTACCGTGCAATTGGAACGAAGATTTCATCCAAAATTACACGTCGTTTTGGCATGAAAGGGTTGGCAGAAGATCATTTGACTGTGCGTCTTAGCGGTTCAGCTGGTCAATCTTTGGGAGCTTTTGCAGTTCAAGGGTTGAAACTTGAAGTGTTTGGCGATGCGAATGATTATGTTGGTAAGGGTCTATCTGGTGCGACGATTGTGGTGCGTCCAGTTCCTGAAACGAAATTAATTTCTCAACATAATATGATTATTGGTAATACAGTCTTATATGGTGCAACCTCTGGCAGTCTGTATGCTGCGGGGATTGCTGGTGAACGTTTTGCTGTTCGTAACTCTGGCGCCACTGCTGTGATTGAAGGGTGTGGTGCAAATGGGTGTGAATATATGACAGGTGGAACGGTCGTTATTCTGGGTGAAATCGGCGTCAATTTTGGGGCTGGCTTCACAGGAGGGATGGCTTTTATTTATGATCCACATGCGCAATTCGAAAAATGTGTCAATTCCGAAACATTAATGTGGCAGCGAATTGCAGATCCAAAATGGGAGGATGTTTTACGTCAACACATAGAACGTCATGTAGAGGAAACTGAAAGTCATTATGCGATGTCATTATTACATGAATGGCAAAATATTGTGCAACATTTCTGGCATGTCATTCCAACTGAATATGCCAAAGCGATTGGGTTGGATTTGACGTCCGAACTCAATAAGAAAATAGCATAAATCTTTATACAATATCCCTGTATCTTTTAAGAATGATACAGGGATATTTGGTATTTGGACGATAAAAGATAAATTTCGTGCGATGATAGTATGTAATCAAAGATCATTTTAACAATTATGAAGCGATTTAAAACAAAAAATTAATTTCATAATAAACTTAAATAGAAGCTAGATTAAAGTCTATAAAATTTATGAAATAAATTGTAACGAAATTTATAATTCTTATTATGTATAAAATATGATATACAAACAAATTGAAAAGTATTTTAAGCAAGGACAATAATTTCATAACCGAACATTATATACGATCAACACAATCTGAATAAACAGATTGTTTGAATGATTTCTCTGTTTATAATACATTTATAAAATACAAACATTATATTAATTATTTAAAGCGGAGAGAGACTAATATGCCAGTTACTGGTCTGGCTACTGTTTTATTAGCAACAGCCATCCTCTTAGTCATCGTCAGTGCGGTTCAGCCTTTGGCCAAACGTATTGAGTTATCAGAAACAGTTCTGTTGGCGATCGTAGGGATTATTTTAGGGGGCGTTGCAGATATTGTATTGCATAGTTCCCATATTTATATTTTCGATACTGCCGCAGAGGTCTTATTAGATTTCCCAATCAATAGTGAGGGGTTTCTTTTAATCTTTTTGCCAATCTTGGTATTCCAAGCGGGATTGGCCATTGATGTGCGAAGACTTTACCATGAAATGGGTACTGTGTTGTTATTGGCTATTGTGGCTGTCGTGCTGTCGACGGCTATGATTGGGCTGGCTCTGTATCCGTTTTCTGGAATGCCTTTGATTGTTTGTTTATTGGTGGGTTCTATTGTTGCAACAACGGATCCGTCCGCAGTCGCTGGGATTTTTAAAGAGATCGGTGCTGCGACACGATTAACCCGTTTGGTTGAGGGTGAATCTTTATTAAACGACGCGGCAGCAATTTCCATTTTCTCCACATTAACAGCAGCCATTATCGCGCACAAAGAAGTTCATTTAATGAGCTCTGCAATTAGTATTCTGGTTTCGTTTGCTGGGGCAGTGATTGTTGGCTTTATTTTTGCACGTCTCTCTTTATGGATGATTGTGGCACTAGGGTCTACTTCAGGACGGGCTGCTGAAATTACATTAACAGTGGCTTTGCCTTACATTTCTTATATTGTTTGTGACGAAATTATTGGTTTCTCTGGTGTTGTTGCAGCAGCAGCAGCAGGGCTTACGCTTTCCGCATACGGGCCGTCGACATTTCGCCCTCAAACTTGGCGTTTTCTAAACGAGATTTGGCAACAGATTGTTTTTTGGGCAGGGTCATTGTTGTTTGTCCTAGCCTCCATGTTGGTGCCTCGTTTGTTAATTGGGATGACCAAGTGGGATTGTGTGTTGATTCTAATTGCTACAATTGCAGGATTGATCGCACGTGCAGTTGTTGTTTTTGGGATGTTACCTATTCTAGCGGCAACAAAGATTTCTCCGCCTATTCCTACACCTTTCAAAGCAACAATGGTGTGGGGGGGATTGCGCGGCGCAATCACGCTGGCATTGGCATTGGCTGTTACTGAAAATGAGTTGGTTTCAACACCGATATCTCATTTTGTTGGAATCATCGCAACGGGGTTTGTATTAATTACATTGTTAGTTAATGGAACGACTTTACGTGCCGTGGTTGTTTATTTCCGACTAAATGAACTAACCCCGATCGATCAGGCTGTACGCCATCAGATATTAGGTATTGGTTTAGGAAGAGTTAGAGATAAAACAAGACGTACAGCCAATGAATTTGGTTTTAATAATCGTATTACAGGATATGTTATCGAAGGTCTTGAAAGGCGAATTGAGGACGAGCAAGAAGCGAATACGTTTGATACCGCTTTGGGCAACCGTCAACAAATTACATTGGCTTTGATTACCATTGCCGCGCAAGAGCGTTCAATTCTACTTGATTTATTCCGTATGCAAGGCTTACCCAGAAGGGTGATGGAAACATTGTTAAGATCAGCTGAAGCTGCTCTTGATGGTGCTTGGCAAGATGGTCGCTATGGATATGTAAAGGAAATGCATAAACGATTACATCCGCCTTTACGGTTTCGAATGGCTCAAAGTATTCACCGCAGACTACATATAGATCGTCCGTTGATGTATTGTATGATGGAACGTTTTGAGATTTTGTTGATTTCAAGATTTGTTGCTATATCGTTAACTCGTTTTGTTAAACGCAAAATTGAGCCGACGTTGGGATCACGTGTGGCGGATATTGTTTCTGAAGTGCTAGACAGACAAAATCGTATGTTGGATGATGCTTTGGAAACGATGAGAATGCATTATCAAGGATATATTGAAGCCTTGGAAGCACGTTTCTTGCAAATGGTTGCGTTAAGGTTTGAAAACGAAGAATATGATGATTTGCATACAGAAACTCTGATCAGTGAAGAGTTATATCAAGAGTTAGAAAAAGCTGTTGAAAAGCGGTTTGCGCGGTATAATCGTTCTTTAAAATTCAATTTAAAGAGTGGGATTGAGCAACGCGTTCAGGAGCTTCCTTGCCTTAGAGGCGTTCCTCAAGCTGTTTTGTATGATATTTCGATGTCGATGTCTATTTATTTTGTTTCGCCTGGTGAGAGGATTTTCTCTCGTGGAGAACGAATTAAAAATGTATTCTTTATTAGTAACGGATTATTCGAAACACATGTCGAAGATAAAGTCTTTACATTTGGTTCAGGGGATATATTAGGGGCAAAAGAGATCATCGCTAATAAGAAAAGAACGGAATCAATATATCGCTCTTTGCGTTTTGGTTATTTATTGACCATGCCTGTCGATGTATTCAAACGATTAATATCTGAATACTCTATTGTTCGTCATAATTTGATACAGATAGATTATGCACGCCATCGTCCTGAGGGTGATATTGTCGTGGACAATAATCTTCCTTTGTTAGAATACAATCCTCTTGCAATAGAAAAGCCACCTGAAGGGGGCTCTGTTTCTAATGAGGCGAAAAAAGATAAACAAAAGAAAGAGGATCAGAAACAGCCGAAAAATCAGCCTAAGGCTAATGAAGATAGTGAAAAAGATCCTTTTCAGTAAAGTTCAGATCATAAAGTAATTGTTCATAGAGGAAAGTTTGAATTTTCCTTTATGTTCGGTTACTCTGTTTGACGTAAAAAATAAAAGATTTAGAACGGAATGGTTGAATTAAATATAAACAATAAAATAGTTCGTTTAGACGTTTCTGATGATATGCCGTTATTATGGGTTTTACGAGATGTAATGGGTTTAACAGGCACCAAATATGGCTGTGGCATTGGTGAATGTGGTGCTTGTACGGTGCATTTAGACGGGAAACCAGTTCGGTCTTGTTCTTTACCAGTGGGATCCATTGGCAATCAATCGATTATTACCATAGAGGGATTGGATAATGATCCAATTGCTCAAAAGATACTTGATGGTTGGGTTGAGAAGCAGCCGACACAATGTGGTTACTGTCAACCAGGTCAGATTATGGCTGCAATTGCTTTGTTACATGAAAAAGAAAAGCCAAGCAAAGAAGAAATTAATCGTGCTTTATCGGGACATGTCTGTCGTTGTGGTATGTATCAGCGTATTCGCAATGCGATCAAAGTTGCGGTAGGGAGCACAGAAGATGAGTAATTTATCCAGACGTGCTTTTTTCACGAAGACAGGTGCATTGATCTTGGGCGTTTCTTTGCCAATATTGGCAAAAGCGCAGGACAAAATTGTTACATCGAAATCAGAAGACAATTCACATCATAGTGTCAATACGCCAACAAATAATGAGTATCATAACGCGTATATTGAAATTACATCAAATAATCAAATTTTGTTTCATATTCCTGATATTGAATTTGGGCAGGGAATTTATACAGCCGCAGCGATGCTTCTGGCTGAAGAGCTGGAGGTTGAGTTATCAGCAATCAAGGTTGATGCTGCTTTGCCAAACCCAGAATATATTTTAAAAGGGGAAGTGACTGAAGTCACTTGGGGATCTGGATCAACTCAAAAAGATTGGTTTCCGTTGCAACAATCAGCAGCAATATTACGTACGATGTTACTGCAAGCTGCTGCACAATCTTGGAAAATAGATATCAACCAGTGTCATGCCAAAGCAGGTCAAATTTATGGCCAAAATGGTCAACAGGCACCTTACGCACAATTTTTACATGATATTTATAATTTATCGATACCTAAAGAAGTTCCTTTAAAAAAAACAGAGGACTATCGTTTGATTGGTAAATCGCAACCACGTGTAGATACATCTGAGAAAATTAAAGGCAAAGCAATCTACGCAACAGATATTCATCTTGAAGATCCATCTGTTCCAGCGATAAGAACAGGGTTAATGATTGCTTGTCCTGTAGTGGGTGGAAAATTAGCACATCTTGATGACAAGAATGCAAAACAGATACAAGGTGTTATTGATATAGTATCTTTAGAGAATATTGTTTGTATTATTGCAGAAAATTTCTGGATTGCCTCCAAAGCCGCCAAGCAATTGGTTATTGAGTGGGATTATGGTTCCCAAAGCGCAGCGACAACAGACAGTATTTATAAGCAATTAGATCAAGCTGCGGATGAACAACAGGCGATCATTGGATATAATAATAGTTCAGAAAAAATTGAAGTTTCATTAAATGCTACAAGTCATATTTATAATGGGACTTATAAACAGCCAATGTTGCTGCATGCTGCGTTAGAGCCTCTAAGTTGCACAATATTCATAAATGAAACAAAATGTGAGATATGGTCTTGCTCACAAACACCTTTATGGACAAGGGATAAAGTTGCAGCACTATTAAAAAGAGATACAAAAGAGATATATTTTCATAATGTCTTTGTTGGTGGCAGTTTTGGTCGGCGTTTGAATGATGAATATATTTTGCAAGCTGTTCAATTTGCACAAAAGGTTTCTTATCCTCTAAAATGTGTTTGGTCGAGAGAAGAGGATTTTGTTCAAGATCATGTCCGTCCACCTTATTTGGATCAAATTGAAGCAGGCGTCGATGCAGATGGTTTAATAACAGCAGTCAAGCATCATATCATAGGCCCATCTGTAACTGCTTTTTGGGATAAATCATTATTATCAAAAGAGGGTATGGATCCTGATTTATTGTTAGGAATTGACACGCTTCCATATCAAATTCCACATTATCAGTTAAATTACACTAATTGTGATATTCAATCTATTATTCCTGGTTGGTGGCAAGGGAACGGAGCCACCAGAAATATTTTTGTAGTGGAATCTACGATCAATAAATGTGCTAAGAAAGCTAAAAAAGACCCCATCGAATACCGTAAATTGCTAAAACCAGATGCTCGAGCGATAGCCGTCATTGATATGGTTGCCCAACATGCCCAATGGGAACAGCAACCTCCCAAAGATATTGGCAGAGGCTTTGCAATGGCGCATGTTTTTGGCAGTTATATTGCCATGGTAGTCGAGGCTGAAATCACAGCCATGTCAGTGGTGCGTTTACATCGCGTGATTGTTGCGCTTGATTGTGGATTAGCTGTCAATCCAGATCAAATTTCTGCACAAATCGAAAGTAGTGCTATTTATGGATTAGGCGCTGCTTTGTATAACGAGGTGCAAATTCAAAATGGTCAAATCGTGCAGCGTAACTTTAATCAATATCGTGTTCTACATATGAATGAAGTTCCGCAAATAGAAGTTCACATCATTAAAAGCAATGAGCATCCTTCAGGGGTCGGAGAGTTGGGAACAATTGTTTCAGCACCAGCATTGGCTGATGCTTTGGGATCAATTTTGAATAAGAATTTATATAGCTTACCTTTGAACAAATATTTGACTTAGTCTTACACTAAATTTCAGTTTATTGGTGAATAAAATGGAGTATCGCATATTGATTATAGATAAACAGACGAAGCATACATCACTATATCGCTCAATTGGTATCCTATGTGGTTGTTTAGGCATAATGATTGGTGCCTTGTGGGCGTTTAAAGGCGTGATATTGGGGCATTCCTATATTCGAAACGGAACTATTCTTATCGATGATTGGCAATCTTTGGGTATAGATATGGGAATTATCGGTATTATTATAGGAGTGACTGGCGCATTGTTTGGAATAATGGTTGGAAGAAGCAAGGTTTAATCATTATCTATTATTTTTTTAATGTGATTACGATTAAAACTTAGAATTGAGAATCTTCTTAGGATTAGAGTTGTTTTATGGTTTATTTTATTAGGTTTGAATTAAAAATATTGCTTGCAATAGGGATAATGCTAGGTACGATATTATCGCCTTTGCAGCAAGTCTTTGCAGATGAAGTTCAAATTGATCCTAAACAGTCTGATCCTAAACAGTCTGATCCTAAACAGTCTGATCCTAAACAGTCTGATCCTAAACAGTCTGATCCTAAACGAGTCCAAATCAAAATGGGTGAGTATTTATTTTATGCCTCTGGGTGTCAGACCTGTCATACTGCAGATAATGGAAAGTTTCTAGCTGGAGGCAGGGGGTTTAAAATCAAAAATCAAGGAACTGTTTATGCGTCCAATATTACACCTGACCCAGAAACAGGAATTGGTCGGTATACAGATGATGAATTCGTCAGTGCCTTACGCGATGGTGTTGGATATAAAGGAAGGTCTTTAAATCCTGTGATGCCATATTCTGCTTATCGTTTAATGGATAGGGATCAAATATTGGCGATCAAAGCTTATTTAGATCAGCAACCTGCTGTTGTTAATAAAGTAATAAAAGGAACTGTGACTGTTCCTGCAGGAAATCAAAATAATAATACCAATGATAGTTTTGAAGAAGATCCACAAAAATCAGCCAAGTGGAATAGAGGTAAATTTTTAGTAGAAGGTCCAGGACATTGTGCTTCTTGTCATTCATCAACTGATGGGGTAAAGGGTAAAACACCTGACTATTCTGGATCAATAGTTAATGGATGGGTTGCTTATAATATATCTTCTGATGGAGATACAGGCATAGGATCTTGGAGTGACAAAGATCTGCAACAATATTTATCCAAAGGATATGTTGAAGGGCATGGTGCCGCTGTTGGTCCAATGGCGAAATTGATCAATGATGGGTTATCACATTTGAGCCAAGAGGATATTCGTGCAATGGTTGTCTACTTACGTTCCCTACCTCCTCAGGAAAAAGGAGAAGCACCAGCAAATATTCCAGTTGAAGAGTTGCAAAATACGGAGCCAAGTCACAGTCATGGCAGCCATCTTTTTGCTGCTTTGTGTGCCAGTTGCCATTTGGATAATGGTGCGGGACGGCAAGGTGAATATGAAAGTCTATGGGGATCAAAGACGGCGACATTGACTCAAGGAACCAATCTGATCAAAGTTATTTTGGAAGGTTCAGAATTAAAAGATTCGAAACTTGGGTCATTTTCCATGCCAGGTTTTAAAGATGGTTATAGTGATCAAGATATTGCGGATATTGCCAATTACGTGATTGCACATTTTGGAAATAGAAATGGACATGTTACGGTCGAACAGGTTAAAAAAGAGCGTGCTTTGTTAAATATGAAATAAATAAAGCTATATCTTCACAAGGAACCTATAATGTTAAAAAAGACTCTTTTAGTTACAGGATTATTGGCACAATTTTCATTGGCACCAGCTGTTTTCGCTATGAGTTGTAGTAACCCTATTACTGCATATGATAATACGTATTGTGCGTCTTTGAAAATGACTCAGTTAGATAAAGAGATTAACGATCAATATGGAAAAACGATCAAAGTTCTAAAAGTTGATCAAAAACAAGCGGTTAAAAAGACACAAATTCAATGGATCAGAGCTCGTGATAAAGAATGTTCTGATGGGGGAACTGTTGCTTTGAATTGTGTTAATGATAAAATGGAAAGACGTATTTCTTTGTTAAAATCAATCGAAAGAGAATGTAAAAATTCTGGTTGTGACAAAGCATTATTATCTAGAGTAGACTAACAATTTTATTGTTTACAGATTGTTTTAAAAGATACATCAATTGGTATAGATTTAAAATTACTGTAAACAATATGACTGATGCTTAATATTTAATAAGTATGTTTGTATTTTAGAATGCATGTGGTTATATAATGTCCTCGTAATATAATAAAATCTTAACCTATAATTAATATTCTATTCATTGTTATTTATTCAAATTGTTCTTTAAACCGATTGGTATAATTTTTACTTATAACGATGGTTTTATAATGAACATAAAGTTTTCTTTTTTATCCTCTTCCTGTATTGCTAGCCTATTATTCATTACTCCTTTGTTATATCCTATGGATGTGGCAACGGCGCAAACGGTGCAATTAAATACACCGAGAATGCAAGGGATGGATAATTTCCGCGATATTGCTGGGATTGATACTGCTTATACAACAGCCCATAATGGTATAATGAGATCAGGGGTTTTTTACCGTTCGAATGCAATAACACCTATTGGTAATGACCTTAGCGTGATGGAAAAACTAAATATAGGCACCATTATTGATTTAAGAACCAATTCAGAAATTACCGCAACGCCAGATACACTTTCTCCAAATATGTCCTATTATCATGTTGATATTATAGGAAACCAAAATAGTGTCGTTACGCTCAATTATGGTAGTTTAAACAAAGACCAGGTTAATAGTATGATGCAGCAAACTGAGCGTAGCTTTGTGACCGATCCTTATGCCAGATCTGGTTTTGGGGATGAGTTGAAAATATTAGCAAATGCTGATTCCGCGGCTTTATTTCATTGTACAGCTGGAAAAGATCGCACGGGTTGGACTGCAGCAGTATTACAGTCTCTCGCAGGTGTGGATAAACAAGATATTATATCTAATTATCTAGCAACAAATGCATACACAGCTTCACGCATTAATGCAACGGTGGCAAAATTACCTGTGTCTATGCAGGATTCTTACCGAACCATTATGTCTGTAGATCAATCTTGGCTCGAAGCAGGGTTAGATCAAGTTACTAAAACTTATGGTACAATGGATAATTATCTTAAGCAGGGATTGGGGTTGGATCAAGCCACTATCTATGTCTTGCGCGGAAAGATGGTGCGTTACCTAACTTTACCTGGAAAAGAAAATTTTAAAGGCAATGCTGCTTCTGGTGCCAATCTATTAAATGCATTGCAAGGTACTGCTCTGTCGGGGGCTTACACAAATTATAATTACTATCTTCAATCCGCAATTGATCAAGGCACGTTGAATGGTTTGGAAATGCGTGTCGGTGGACAAGTTTACGCTGATGCAGCAAGCTATTTATTACGCCAGCCTTCTAAAATGAATGATATGTTAATGCCTTTGACAACAGGCAGAGGAATGAAGAACGGTGAAACTGCTTTTTGGATGCAGGGGCTGAGTAATTATCTCAGCACAGATTCAAGAAATGGTTTTAATTCCAGTAATGAATATACAGGTGGCACTGTTTTTGGATTAACGCATCGTTTTAATCAGAAACTATCTGTTAACGGTGGGCTGGGTTATAATTATGGTAATGTCAACAGTAATGGTGGACGGGTTACAACCAATAGTGGCTTTGTTACCTTAGGTGGAAATTATGCATTTAAAGGGCTTGATAATTCTGGCGCATGGATAAGAGCGCAAGCAAATATCGGTTACGTCAATTATCAAAGTGAACGCCAATTAGGGAATGGTTTCAGCTCAACGAAAGGCAATACTAGTGGTGCGTATTACAGCGGTCGTGCGATGGCAGGGTGGTTGTTCAAAGCTAATGCATTCACCATTGATCCATCGGTTGGAATACAAGTGACCAGCCTGCATTTAGGTCGTGTTCGCGAAAAAGGCAGTGAGCTGGCATTAAATATGTCTAGGTTTGACAAAATCCAACCCAGCTTGGTTGCGAATGTTGATCTCAACTTTAATCCATTACATTCGGGACAATGGAGTTTCACACCAGGGATGACTTTGGGTTATGAACGTATTTTAAGCAATGCCAGTGTCAATCAATATGGCAGTATTTACGGAGTTGGTGTTAAACAATATTCAGCGTTTAACAGTCCAAATATCTACAAGGCAGGCGCACATTTGACGGCTCAAAGAGGTCAGTGGTCTTTTAATATTAGTGCAGATTACTATGGTGCTGGACTAAACAGTCATGGTGTCAATGGAATGCTTGGAACAACATTAAATTTTTAACTAAATAAAAAAAAAATCCGATACCGTTATGTATGATTTATGACGGTATTGTGATTATTTTTTGAATTTTATATTTCAATAGATTTTTTTTCGGACTAAATTAACACTGCTAATGGCTATGAAAATTAATATAACGCCAATAAATTGTAAAAGCGTTATGTGTTCATCAAGAATAAAATAAGCAAAAGCAATTGCTGCGGGCAACTCCAACGCGGATAAAACGCCCCCAATACCCGCTGTGATTTTTGGCATACCTTTGGCAAAGAGTAACAAAGGTAAAACAATCGCAAAACAAGCAATCATCATTCCCCATTTTAAAGAGAGTGGAATGATAGTGAAATTAATTGACCATCCCCAAAGAAGACTGATAACGATAAATGCACCCAAAGAAATATAAAATGACCTGCCCACAGCAGAGGCTTGGGGGGCTAAATTATTGGTAACCATAATCGTGACTGCATAACAAACCCCCGACATAAAGCTGAGGAACAATCCAAAAGGAGAAATGACCATCGTTGTATTGATAAGATCGGCTGTAAAAATCGTTCCCACCAGAACCACGATAATAGAGATGATTTGTATCGGGCTTGGGACAACTTTTTTAAAGATGAAATCCAGAACGGACGTAATCCACACAGATTGCATCAGCATGACCGCGGCAATGGCTACGGATACATATTCTAAAGACGTAAAATAAAAAGAGTTTGTTAATGCCAAGGCAGTACCAGACAGAATAAGACTTCTCTTTGCGCTGGAATTTAGTGGTGTTTCATTGGTTTTGATTTTCTTCGCGCTAAAGAAATAGAGTATGCCCAAAGCAAGGCAACCGAAGAAGAATTGGAAAAAGAGAATATTCGCTTCGGTGATCCCATCTTGTTTAGACAGTTTAATCAAAGAAGCTGGCAACCCATAGCTGATGGTGCCGAGGAGGACTAGAATAATACCTTGTAGCTTTGCAGACATTGTTTATATATCAATCTAACTTATTGAGCTGAGAAATATCAGGGAATGTTTCCTGAAGAGTCTGCGCATTAAATTGTGGATAGACAGTAAAGTCAAATTCTTTGGGTAAGATTTTTTCAAAATGCTTGCGAAGAAACTGGTGACTACGTTTAAGATTTTCTTTGTTACAAAGCTGATAACTCAATTCTATATTTGTAAGTAAGAACTCTATTTTTTCTTGATTATTGAATTTATCAAAACAAGGTAAAATCGTTGAATTAGAACGTTCGAGGGCAATATCATTAGATGAAGCGCTACAGTAATAAAATGTTATTAATTGATTGACTTGCATTTCCCATTCTATGTTATCAGAAAAATTAAAAACATTTTTCCAATCATATTCTTCTATGAAGAATGAGAGGTTAGTATTCATACAATTTAAAACAGTATTATAGTAATCTGTTAGGCTGTCGTGAACGAACCACCCATATAATAAACATTCATCATCTTTTTTGCATATTTCTCTAATTATTGTTTGAGCACCTTGAGATAATAAACAGAAAAGATTTTTTTTGAATTTTGATAAATATATTATTATATATCTGATCTTATTGATTAAATTTGATATGTTACTGTAATATTCTTTGTCGTCAGAAATTAGGTTATAGATTTCGGAAGAGTGACGTTCTGTTAATATTATTAACATTTGGCAATTAATTAGACGATTTTTTCTACAATCATCATTATCTAGTCTAAATGCTAATTTCCATAACAAGCGAAATAATTTTAACTCAACCTCCAAAGGTAACCTATTAAGGTATCGATCTTCTATATATCGTTTTATTTGATCGCGTGTTGTTAAGAAATTTTGTGCTTCAGATAAATCCTCTAAGATTGTAAGAATAGTTTTATCAGTATAAAATGGTGGCTTCGATAATACGCTTTCAAGGGTATTGCGAATAAGCGCTCTGGTGGTTTCTTTATTGGGTTTATAGAGTTGTAACCCATCGCTCAGGATTGGATGAGCGCATAAATGACGTTGTTTTTGTAAATATTTTAAGTTTTCAAAGTCTGCATGATTAATAAGCTGTGTTTGTATTAAAACTTCCTCAAGGATCTGAAGCTCCCAAGCAGAGGATTTACTATTTTTATTTTGCTCGTCTTTGATTTTTTGTAATATTTGCACGGCATTGGGATCATTATATAAATCAATTAAATGTTGTAATCGTAAAACAATATCGCAGACTGTAACCGACCACAAAGTCACCACAGCAGATCGATATGCCCCAATTTGATAGGCCATCATGACTTCTTGGAAATATAATTTTGTTTCTTTGAAATGAATATTCTCTTGTAACGATTCAATATCAAATTTATCCATGTCATTTTCTACCTTTATGATGCGTATTTTATTAATATATCATCATATTTAAAAAATGCATTTTTCATCAGATAATTATACAAATAATCACTTGATTTTTTGGAAAAATTCTTTCATATAAACTCTATCGAGATTGCTCGATAAATTCACACGTAAAGTTTTTGCCACTGGTGCCTGCAATATGGATCGGCGCTTTACGGAGGTTTAACCAGAAAGAAAGGAAGCACGTCAAATGGCGATGCCACATTTTACCTTACGTCAATTATTAGAAGCTGGTGTTCATTTCGGACATCACACCCGTCGTTGGAACCCAAAAATGGCTCCATTTTTGTTTGGGGTTCGTAATCAGGTTCATATCATCGATTTGCAACAAACCGTTCCTATGTTGGATCGCGCATTAAATGCAGTTCGTGATACCGTTGCTAATGGTGGACGTGTTCTTTTTGTTGGAACAAAACGCACAGCAGCAGAAAGCGTTGCTGAAACCGCAAAACGTTGTGGTCAATATTATGTAAACCATCGTTGGTTGGGCGGAATGCTGACCAACTGGAAAACAATCACCAATTCAATTAAACGTTTACGTCAAGTTGAAGAAACCCTTGATGGTGATACGGCAGGTTTGACAAAGAAAGAAGTTCTGCAATTAACACGTGAACGTGAAAAATTGGAACGTTCTTTGGGCGGTATTAAAGAAATGGGTGGTCTTCCAGACATTCTTTTCATTATCGACACCAACAAAGAAAAATTAGCTGTTCAAGAAGCAAATAAACTTGGTATTCCAGTTGTTGCGATTTTGGATAGTAACTCTGATCCAGCAGGAATTACTTATCCTGTTCCTGGTAATGATGATGCATTACGCTCTATCAATCTTTATTGTGAGTTGATTTCTGGTGCAGTTCTTGACGGTATTTCTGCTGAACTTGGTGCTTCTGGTGAAGACCTAGGCGCTTCAGAAGAATTACCTCCTGAAGTCATGATGGAAACAGTTTCTATCGAAGAAACATCAGAAATTCCTGCTTAATTATCATAAGTTATCAGAATTTTGATTTGATATAGGCAAAGCCATCGGCTTTGTCTGAATAGTGATAAGTGGGCGTCTCGAATTGATCGGGGCGCTTCTGCATTTAAAAAAGAGGACAATTATGGCACAAATTACAGCCGCGTTAGTAAAAGAATTACGCGAAAAAACCGGTGCTGGTATGATGGATTGTAAAAAAGCACTGAACGAAACCGCTGGAAATGTTGAAGAAGCAATCGATTGGTTGCGTACAAAAGGTCTTGCAACGGCTGCTAAAAAATCAGGTCGTGTTGCTGCTGAAGGTCTTGTTGGTGTTGCAACAGCTGGTAATAAAGCTGCAGTTGTTGAAATCAATGCTGAAACAGACTTTGTGGCACGTAACGAACAATTCCAACAATTTGTTGAAGATGCAGCAAAAGTTGCATTAACAACAGGTGACGACGTTGAAGCATTGAAAAATGCAACAATGGAAAATGGTAAAACAGTTGCTGAAAACTTAACTACTTTGATCGCAACCATTGGTGAAAATATGACCATTCGTCGTGTGCGTGTACTAGAAGTTGGTAATGGTGTCGTGGGCAGCTATATTCACGGTGCATTACGTCCAACTGTTGGTAAAATTGCCGTATTGGCTGCATTAGAAGCTCCAGCAGCTTCAGCTGATCTTGAAGATTTAGGTCGTAAAATCGGTATGCAAGTTGCAGCAGTTCGTCCAATTGCATTAAAAATTGAAGAAGTTTCTTCTGAAGAATTAGAACGTGAAAAAGCGATCTTTGTTGAACAAGCTCGTGCTTCTGGTAAACCAGACAATATCATTGAAAAAATGATTGATGGTCGTATCCGCAAATTCTATGAAGAAGTTGTGTTACTTGAACAACTATGGATCCATGATGGCGAAAGCAGAGTAAAAGCTGTAATCGAAAAAAGTGGTTCTAAACTTGTTGCTTTTGAACGCTTCCACCTTGGTGAAGGCATTGAAAAAGAAGAATCAGATTTTGCTGCTGAAGTTGCGCAAGCTGCTAAAGGTTAATCTGTTTTTAAAGAAAGGAGAGGGGATTCATGCTTGAATGGTCTTCTCCTTCTATTATCCTAAGCACACGAAATTATGGTGAAACTGACGGAATTGTCAGTCTTCTGTCTTTGGATCAAGGATTATATCGTGGTTTAGTACGAGCAATGGGGGCTCGAAAAAATACCTCTATTTGGCAAATGGGCAATTTTGTTGCGGCCGAATGGTCAGCAA
This sequence comes from Commensalibacter communis, assembly GCF_947179015.1. Taxonomy (GTDB): domain Bacteria; phylum Pseudomonadota; class Alphaproteobacteria; order Acetobacterales; family Acetobacteraceae; genus Commensalibacter; species Commensalibacter communis. The sequence goes on along the minus strand of NZ_CAMXCM010000001.1, from coordinate 992,685 downwards.
GATTGTCAGATCAGTTGGGACATTTTAAAGGGGAGTTGGTCAGAGCCAATTTTGCTTCTATCTCACCATTTCCATTTGCATATTCAATTTTATCTTCAATCTGCTCGGTCGCAGAAAGTAGCTTGATTGAAAGACAACCCGTCCCAGATATCGCACGATTATTATTTAAAATACTGACCTTTTTAAGTTTAGATCCTCAAGAAGCAGAACAAAAAGCGATGCCACAACTTCTTCGTTGGGAAGTTTTATTGTTGGCTGAGCTTGGTTATGGTTTGGATTTCTCTGTATGTAAAGAATATGGAGCAGACAGAGCTTATTGGGTGTCTCCCAAAACAGGGAAAGTTGTAACAGAAGAAATGGCTGGCGAATGGAAACCTCGTTTACTCCGTCTTCCTTTGTTATTTATTGATGAAACTGACGAAGGCAATCATCAAGATTGGTATGATGGTTTAATTTTGACTGGTTATTTCTTGGAAAAACACGTGTTTTATCTGAAAAACAAACCTCTACCCAATGCTAGACGATTACTTACAGAGAAAATTAATCAATTACTCTGAGTAAGTAAGACGATATTTCCCAATAACCTCAAAAACATGATCATCAGTTGCTAGAATGAATCATTATGTATAATGGTTTTTACTATTTAAATGAAGTATGACACAAGATCATCTGAATACGGATAATCATTTAAAGCATAAATTTGTAATCATTTATTATTATAAAAATGAAAGATGACTTCGACAGATTTTAATCCATTAAATATTCTTGGTGTTGCTCTGCACAAAGTTATTGATAACCTTGTTTTGAGCTTAATATTGAAAGGGGCTGTAATTCAATAGCATAATTATGATTAATTAATGCATTTCGCCCATAGATAAAGACCACATTCAATCATTTTTTTAGCATATAATGCTTATTTATTTTGAATAAATTATCACATTGAATAAACTCTGTAATGATAGAGAAACAATTGTTTTTACATTTAGAAACTCGGTAAGCAGATAATGGGGACGTTTTTACTAAATGTTATTTTCGTTTCGACAATATGACTATTGATAGTATCGATCAGCAAGCTTATAACTTGGAAATACAACAGCTATTCATAAATTGAACGTATTCATCCATTCCTTTTCTTTTGTAATAAAGCTATCGTTATTATACAATGATATTAAATTAGGAAAAGATGATGGTTGCTGTTCAAGATACCAAAACATTACTCGTCAAAGAAAAAGATTATGGCACAACTGCACATGGTGAAACTGTAAAAGAATTTACGTTACAAAATATTCATGGCGTAGAGGTGAAATTTATTACCTATGGTGGGTCAATTACCTCTGTCAAAGTGCCTGATAAAAACGGTAATTTTGAAAATGTAGTCCTTGGTTTTTTTAGTCTTCAACAATATGAAAATGATCCAGGAGCTAGGCCTTATTTTGGTGCATTAATCGGGCGTTATGCTAACCGTATTGCAAGGAAATTTTGCCTTGAGGGGAAAGAATATAGTCCTTCTTTAAATGAAAATTCCAATTGCTTGCACGGGGGTAAAGTTGGTTTTGACAAACAAGTATGGCAAGCAGAAGTATTGGAGCAATCAGATCATCAACTATCTGTAGGATTATCATTACATAGTCAAGACGGAGATCAAGGTTTCCCAGGAAATTTGTCTGTTCAAGTGATTTATAGCCTTAATAATGACAACGAATTTTCTATTCGTTATCAGGCAAAAACGGATCAAACAACAGTCATTAACTTAACTAATCATAGTTATATTAACTTAGCAGGTGAGGGGAATGGTTCAATCGAAAACCACAAATTGCAACTTTTTTGTAGTGGTTACACGCCTGTCGATCGGTATATGATTCCAACTGGAGAGATTGCTTCTGTCGCAAATACACCTATGGATTTCAGAGAAAATAAATATATTGGGGATCATATTCGTGATAATTTTGATCAACTTTACAAAGCGATTGGTTACGATCATAATTTCGTGATCGATGGATATTCAAAAGAAGCCATGCGCCCCGCAGCGATATTACATCACGAACAAAGTGGTAGGAAATTAGAATTATTCACGACCTTGCCAGGCATGCAAATTTATACAGGTAATGCCTTGCGTGGTAATTTGAAAGGATATTCTGGTAAAGCCTATCGTCAATGTGAAGGTATTGCCTTTGAACCACAATACTATCCAGATAGTCCTAATCAGGCTAATTTTCCATCCACGACTTTACAACCAACAGAAGTTTTCGATGAGAAAACGATTTATCGTTTTTCTGTAGTATTATAGTTTTTTGGGTTAGCAATCATGTTTGACATAGGTATAATGGTTTAGGATATTTCTTATTTATATCTATGTCATATTAGATCATTGAAAGAATATTATTCTTTGAGCATCGAACCCTGCTTGTTTCGCAAGTTGGACATATTCTTTTAACTTGTCAGATGGCATTGTTGGTGTCCGTGATAATATCCATAAATAATTTTTATTAGAGCCAACAACCAGAGCATAATGATAGTCTTCGTCAAGTTTTATAATATTATATCCGCTGTAAAAGGGTCCAAAAAATGAAACTTTTAAAGCACCTATGCTAGGATTTTCAACAAAGTAACCTTTACCAACGGCCTCTTTCCATTTTTTTTTATTAGGATCCCATCCTTTATTCAGAACTCTGATACCGCCATCTGTACGAGATGTATAGTTGGCAGAAGCTTGTGTTAATCCTTTTTCAAAACGATTATCAATTCTTGCGACTTCATACCATGTTCCCAAGTAACGTGATAAATCAAAATTTGTTATTGGATGAATATCTTTAGGCGGTTTAACACTGCATCCAAAAAGCAGGAATGAGCTTAATAAAGCTAAAAGTGAGCGCATAACAATCCTCTAAAATATTAATCGATAGTGTGATTGTGAGAGGTATCCCATTTAAAATGGATTGATTATTAAGAGTATGATATAAATTTTTATGTGCTAGAAGCAACTAAATAATAACGAGTAATATATTTTATTAATAATTATTTTTGTGAAGGGATTTAAGAATGTTTAAATTATGGAGCAACTCTTATAAAAACGGCGATATAATGCCAAAGGCACAACGCTTTAATGGAATGGGACAAGATGGGGATAATTTGTCACCTTCTTTATTTTGGGAAAATGCACCAACAGGCACGAAAAGTTTTGTAATTACCATGTTTGATCCTGATGCACCGACAGGATGTGGATGGTGGCATTGGGTGGTTGCAAATATCCCCACAACTGTTACGCATTTAGACGAGGGTGCATCCTCCAAAGGAATGCCAGAAGGGGCCATTCAAGTTCGTAATGATTTCAGTTTTTATGAATATGGTGGAGCAGCACCGCCTCCTGGGGTTAAACATCGTTATATTATAACAATTCACGCTCTGGATATTGAAAAACTGGATATTACCCAAGATGTGTCCCCAGCCTATATCGGGTTCAATACGCATTTCCATTCTTTAGGATCGGCGCAATTGACTTGTGTTTTTGGAACCGAAAAATAAGCTAGGTAAAAAAAGGCATAAAGGAAATTCTTTATGCCCTTAATCATAAATAATGTTTAAAATAAGTTAGACTATTTTAACATATCTTCTGTAAACGCTCTCATTGGTGTTTTACGAACGGGTGAGCCGTTAGCTTTATGATATTCAACGGTTGACCGTGGCAATTTTTTACCACGAATTGCATCCGCTATTTTTTCACCAATCATAATTGTAGTTGCATTAAGATTTCCAGTAATAATGATCGGCATGATAGATGCATCTGCGACACGCAGACCTTCTACACCATGAACACGTCCTTCGTAATCCACGACCGACATATCATCAGATCCCATTTTGTTACTACCGCACGGATGGTAAGCTGTTTCAGCATGGTTTTTAACAAATTCGTCTAGCTCTGCATCGGTCTTGGCTATTTTACCAGGGCTGATTTCTTTACCGCGATATTCATCCAAGGCTGGTTGATGCATGATTTCACGAGTAATACGAATGCCAGCGCGGAATTCTTCCCAATCTTGGTCAGCAGACATGTAGTTAAACAAAATGCTTGGATGGTCATGAGGATTCAGAGAAGTTAGACGAATTCTACCTCTTGAAGGGGAGCGCATAGAACCGACATGAGCTTGGAAGCCATGTTTTTTAATACCGTTGCTTCCGTTGTAATTAATAGCAACAGGTAAGAAATGGTATTGAATATTTGGCCATTCAAATTTTTCACTAGATCTGATAAAACCACCTGCTTCAAATTGATTAGAAGCACCAATACCTTTGCCTAGTAATAACCATTCTGCACCAATTGGTGGCTGATTATACCAAATTAACGCAGGATACAAAGAAATTGGTTTTGTACATTCATATTGCAAATACATTTCCAAATGATCTTGCAAATTCTGACCTACACCAGGCAAAACATGCACAGGGGTAATCCCGAATTCGTCAAGAACATCTTTTGGGCCAACACCTGAACGTTGCAAAATTTGTGGAGAAGCGATGGCACCAGCACTTAGAATAACTTCTTTTTTGGCGTAAACAACATTCATTTCTGTTTCATTACCATGGATATATTGAACACCAATGGCACGCTTACCAGAAAATAAAATTTTGTCGGTCACAGCATGGGTAATAATTTTAATATTTTTACGTTTTTTTGCTGTATCTAGATATCCACGAGCAGTACTTGAACGACGACCATTTGGGGTAACCGTACGATCCATCGGGCCAAAGCCCTCTTGTTGATACCCATTTAAATCATCTGTGCGTGGATATCCAGCTTGTACACCAGCCTCAACCATCGCATGGAATAATTCGTTATTTCCTTCTTTCGGTGTGGTCACGCTGACAGGACCGTCTCCACCATGAAAGTTATTAGCACCAATATCTCTTGTCTCAGCCTTACGATAATAAGGCAGACAATCAGCATAAGTCCAATCAGACAGGCTTTTGTCTTGTTCAGCCCAGTTATCTAAATCCATGGCATTACCACGAATGTAACACATTCCGTTAATAAGGGATGATCCACCCAACCCTTTACCACGACCACACTCCATACGACGGTTATTCATATGCGGTTCTGGATCAGTTAAATAAGCCCAGTTATAACGACGTCCTTGAAGAGGATATGCCAATGCAGCAGGCATTTGGGTTCTAAAGTCGAAGCGATAATCAGGTCCACCCGCTTCTAAAAGCAGAACGGTTATATCACGATCTTCTGTTAAGCGAGTTGCGATTGTATTTCCCGCAGAGCCAGCACCAATGATGATATAATCATATTCTTTAATGGTCATTGTTTTTATCCTTATCTTAATTAAGTAACATTACGAATGAATTAGAAAATTGAGCTATATTTATCCATCTCTACTTGAATAGATTTTACACGTGTATAATGTTCCAAAGTTGAGATACCGTTTTCTCTGCCTACGCCAGATTGTTTATAGCCACCAACGGGCATTTCAGCAGGGGACTCTCCCCATGTATTAATCCAACAAATCCCTGCTTTGATCTGATGAATAATACGATGTGCGCGACTAATATCTTTGCTAACCACACCAGCAGCCAAACCAAAAGGCGTATTGTTAGCACGCGCAATTGCTTCCTCTTCGGTATTATAATACAGAACGCTCATAACTGGGCCAAAGATTTCATCTGTAACGATGCTCATATCGTCTTGGCAGTCGGTAAAGATTGTTGGTTGAACATAAGCACCTTTGCCAAAATCTTTTGATGTTTCGCGTGAACCACCACAAAGTAAATTTGCGCCTTCTTGTTTCCCTTTTTCCATATAAGACAATACTTTTTCCATATGTTGGAAACTAACAAGGGGTCCCATATTTGTTTTTTCATCCATTGGGTGACCAAGATGAATATGTTGAACACGTTCTAGTAGTTTTGCTTCGAAAGCTTTTTTCATAGAAGCAGGCACGAAAACACGAGTACCGTTGGTACAAACTTGACCTGTGCTAAAGAAGTTCGCCATCATTGCGATATTAACAGCATCGTTCACATCTGCATCATCACAAATAATTAACGGCGATTTGCCGCCTAATTCCATCGTGACTTCTTTTAAAGAAGAGCTGGCAGCCAAAGACATCACTTTTTTGCCAGTTGGAACAGAGCCTGTGAATGAAATCTTCTCGATAACAGGATGAGCAGATAACATTGCACCAACGTCACCCAGACCTTGAACAACGTTAAATACACCATCAGGAACGCCTGCTTCTGTATATATTTCTGCAAGTTTAAGAGCCGTTAACGGTGTGACTTCACTTGGTTTAAAAATCATAGCATTTCCAGCGGCCAAAGCAGGGGCTGATTTCCAAAGAGCGATTTGAATTGGATAGTTCCACGCACCAATACCCGCAACAACGCCCAAAGGTTCGCGGCGTGTATAAAAGAAACTGGTTTCACGTAAAGGAACTTGTTCACCTTGGATCGCGGTTGCTAACCCTGCGTAATATTCCAAGACATCTGCACCTGTGACGATATCAACCGTTGATGTTTCAGAATAAGCTTTACCTGTATCCAATGTTTCAAGCTCGGCCAATTCATCATTACGTGTACGAAGAATATCGACCGCTTTCCTCAGGATACGCGATCTTTCCATTGCTGTCATCGCACCCCAGACAGCTTGTCCTTTTTCTGCACTTTTTACTGCTTGATTAATATCCTCTTGTGACGCAGATTGAACAATCCCAATCGTCTCACCATTTGCAGGGTTTACAGTTTCGAATGTTGTGCCGCTGGTTGCGTTAACATATTTACCATGAATATAAAGTTGGTATGTTTTGTTGTTACCCATTAGGATCCTCTTTTTTTATTTTATATAGTTTTATTTGCATGTCTAAATATTGATAAGCAATTTCACGAGCTTGTAAAATATCGAATTGAACATGGATACTCATCAAACTGCCTCTAAGCCATAAACCATCAATCAACGAAGCCATTCCTCGGGCAGCAATGATGGCTTGTTCAACTGGAATGATTCGTTGAAATTGATATTTAAGATTTGAATAGAGACGCTTTTCATTCACACGCTGTAGGCGATGAAGTTCAGGTTCGTGCATACTGGAATTCCAAAATTCCAACCAGACACGAATCGCTTTATTATTGACTTGGCTAATATCAAAATTCGAATCAATGATCGTTTTAATAATCTCTACAGGATCTGTTACGGTTTTTCTTTTTGTCTCGCCTATTGAATGTAAATTACGTAACATATCCCGCATGCAGGCATTAAGAAGTCCTTGTTTGTTACCAAAATAATGGCTTAAGATACCTGTGGATAAATCAGCCTTTTGCGCTATTTTAGCAAGAGTTGTATTTGCGAGACCAACTTCATGAATAACATCAACCGTGGCATCTAAGATTTGTTTAGTTCTGATACTTTCTGGTTCATATCTATTTTTTTTCATGATCGTTCATTCTTATAATTAATGCCTGTGTCAAAGAATATGTATCGATGTTATGTAAAATACAGTAACATTGATTGAACGATCAATCAATCGCTTGAATGAAAAATAAAATTATGTATATTATTTCCACAGATAAAATCTTTTCTGCAAAATACATCTCAGACCCGTTAATCATATGGGCTTTGCTATTTTCAGATCTTTTCGGAGTCTATAATGCCTCATGACGTAGTAAGTAGAGATAAAACAGGTCTAAATTTGCTTGTATTTTTAGGGTCAGCTGTTTCCATTACACTGTTTGGAATAGCTTTTGTTTTGTTTCCAGATATATGTGCCAATATTTTACAATGGTCACAAAGACAAGCTAACCATTTTTTTGGATGGTATTACATCTTGGTGGTGATATCCTGCCTAGGTTTTGTCATTTGGTTGGGATTTTCCAAATACGGCAGTGTGCCTTTGGGAAAAGATGATGATCGACCTGAGTTTGGGTATTTAGCATGGACTTCAATGTTATTTTCCGCAGGTATCGGTATTGCTTTGTTATATTATGGCACTGCCGAACCTTTGGATCATTTCCTACGACCTCCTGAAGGGGTGCCAGGGACACGTGATGCCGCTCGTCAGGCAATGGTTTATACTTTTCTGCACTGGGGCGTTCATGGCTGGGCTTTATACGCGCTTGTTGGAATTACCATTGGGTATTTCGGATTTCGATTAAATTTTCCTTTGGCGTTAAGGTCTGCGTTATATCCAATTTTTGGTAATAAAATATACGGAATCATTGGTGATCTTGTCGACGGATTTGGAATATTGGCAACCGTTACTTCACTTGTGACCAATTTGGGTATTGGTGCATTGGTAATCTTGTCAGGCGTAAATTTTGTATTTCCTGAAATTGCGAATAATCACTTCAACCTTGTCGTTGTCGTTATTGCAATGATGATGGTTGCAACGATTACGGCAGTTGTCAGAATTGACAAAGGATTAGCCATTTTATCCAACGTCAATATTCGTATGTTATGTTTATTGTTATTATTTGTATTTTTTACTGGGCCAACGACTCATTTAATTAATGCACTCGTACAGAATGTAGGAGATTATTTAAGTCAATTTGTTAAACAAAGTTTTAATTTATATACTTATAATAATAAAGCATCAGATTGGCTGGCTGACTGGACAATATTTTATTGGGCTTGGTGGATTGCGTGGGCACCATTTGTAGGGCTGTTTATTGCACGTATTTCAAAAGGCAGAACAATTCGAGAAGTAACCTTGGGTGTTTGTTTGATACCTTTAGGATTCACATTAGCGTGGCTATCCATCTTTGGTAATTCTGCAATTGAACTTGTATTTCAACAAGGTCAAACAGGGTTAGGGCAACTAGCATTGACTGACCAAGCTTTATCTTTATTTAAATTCTTGGAATTCTTGCCTTTGAATCCTTATGTTGCATTTATTGTCATTATCATGTGTTTTATTCTATTCCTTAGCCCAGTCGGTTCTGGGACGATGATGGTTGCAAGCTTATCTACTAAAGGAAAAACAAATGACGAAGATTCTCCTGTTTGGCTAAGAATCTTTTGGTCAATTGTGATTACAATCGTCAGTATCAGCCTCTTACTAGCAGGCAGCTTTGGTGCTATGCAAAATGGTGTTGTTTTATGTGGTTTACCATTCTCGGCTATTCTGCTGCTTTATATCTATGGTCTTGCCACCGCATTAAAACGCGACCCTTTATTTGCTGATAAAAATATTACAAATGAATTAGATCAACAAGAGAAAGTGAAGGATTAATTTTTCAGCTTTTTAAAGTGAAATAAAAAGTATCGAAATGATTATATTGGTATTTATAGTATTAAATCCAATATAATCTTTCAGTGATTTAATCTGTAAAGTGCGTTAAATTACTGTATTAATGTAATATATCAGGTGCTAAACAACCAGCAATAAACTGGAGAATTACTAAATAGTAAGATAAACTGCTTGCGAATCTATATTGCAGGATAAATCATTTATTCCCATTATTGATTAACAGAACCAGCACCATTAGTAGCATGACAAAGATAAAAACTTTCTTTTAAACCTGTTTGGGCTTGGTATTCTTTTTCAACCGCTTGACGAATATCATCAACCATTTCAGTTGGGGCAAGGGCAACAACACAGCCACCAAAGCCGCCACCAGTCATTCGAACGCCACCTTTGTCACCTAAAACCGCTTTAACAATATCAACTAAAGCATCAACAGCAGGGGCAGTAATTTCAAAATCATCTTTCATAGAATGGTGGCTTTCCTGCATCAGTTCTGCCATTCTTGTAATGTTATTTTCACTTAATGCCGTTGCAGCCTCTAATGTGCGAGCATTTTCAGTGATGATATGTCTAGCCCGGCGATAGACAACATCATTCATATTTTCTTTTTGTTGTTCTAATAATTCAATTGTTGCATCGCGTAATTTTTGGACATTTAAAATATTTGCTGCTTCCTCACATTGTTGACGACGTAGATTGTACTCACTATCAACCAAACCATGTTTGACGTTGCTATTAATAATCACTACAGATAAATCAGAGGGGATTGGAATAGATTTTGTTTCAAGGCTGCGACAATCAATCAATAAAGCGTGATCTTTTTCACCAAGCGTAGAAATGAATTGATCCATGATGCCACAATTCATACCAACAAATTGATTTTCAGCTCTTTGGCAAATTTTGGCAAGCTCTTTTGGATCAATAGTTAAGTTATACAGGGTTTTAAGCGTTGTCGCGACTGATACTTCCAAAGCTGCGGAGGAGCTTAACCCAGCCCCCAAAGGAACATTACCATGAATAACTAAATCCACTCCTGTGAAGTCAGGATGTATTTCTTGAATATATTTAAATACGCCTCGGACATAATTCGCCCAGCTATTTTCTGATTGTGTAATAGGTTTATTTAGTTCAAAACTGTCTTTACCATCGAAATCAGCAGCAATCATATTGACTTGATAATCGGTTCTTGGTCTACTGGCAATCAATGTATTATAGTTAATTGCACAAGGCAAAACAAACCCATCATTGTAATCCGTATGCTCACCAATTAAATTAACTCGACCAGGTGCTTGAACAATAAGTCCAGCTGAATAACCATATTTTTTTCCGAATAAAAGTTGTATTTCTTTAATCATTTTTTGCATAATTATACTTCTTTATAATGAGTATTACTTAATATACGCAGTCGTTCTGCGGCTTGTTCTGGGGTAATATCACGTTGTGCTTGGGCAAGCATTTCATAACCGACAAGAAATTTCTTGGTTGTTGCAGAGCGGAGGAGTGGAGGATAAAAATGTGCATGAAGTTGCCAATGTTCTGTCGTTTTCTCTGTAAACGGCGCCCCATGCCACCCCATCGAATAGGGGAAAGAACAATTAAATAAATTATCGTATTTTGTGGTTAAGCTTTTTAAAATAATTGCTAAATCAGCTTGTTGTTCTGATGATAATTCATTCAAGCGATGAACAATTTGCTTGGGTAGTAAAAGAATTTCAAAGGGCCAAACTGCCCAATAAGGAACGAGGGCTACCCAATATTCAGTTTCAACAACAATACGTTCTTTTTGCTGTAATTCTTTTTGCATATAATCCATCAATAATGCAGATTGATGCTCTTGAAAATAACGCTCTTGGCATAAATCCTCTTGATGGATTTCGTTTGGAATAAAATTACTGCTCCACATTTGACCATGAGGATGTGGGTTGGAACATCCCATCATGGCACCTTTATTTTCAAACAGCTGCACCCATTTATATTGTTGACCCAGTTCGTTTAACTGTTCAATCCATATTTGGATGATGTCTTGAATAGAAGAAACAGAAAGTTCAGGCAAAGTTTTGCTATGGTCTGGTGAAAAACAAATGACCTTACACGTTCCTTGAACAGATTCTATTTTGAATAAAGGATCATCATTCTTTTGGTAAAAAGGAGTGTCAGGCAGTAAAGCAGCAAAATCATTATTAAATATATAAGTGGATTTATACTGAGGATTTATATCGCCTGTTATGCGTTTGTTTCCTGCACATAGATAGCAATTAGGGTCGCGGTGAACGGTCTCTTTTTGAACGGGAACTTCTGTTTGTCCTTGCCAAGGTCGTTTCGCACGATGAGGAGATACCAACACCCATTCATCAGTCAATGGATTATAGCGTTGATGTGGGTGGTCGACGGGGTTGAAGTCAGGCATTTGGAATCTCCTAATCTCTAGATAATATTACACAAACCCTTTAGGGTTTTTACTTTGCCAATTCCATGAATCTTTCACCATGTCATGAAGGCTTAGTTTAGTTTCCCAATGCAATAATTCTTTAGCTTTATCAGCATCCGCCCAATAAGCAGGAAGATCACCAGCACGGCGAGGGGCAAAATGCCAAGCTAATTTTTTACCAAAGACATCTTCAAATGCAGCAATAACCTCTAACACACTATTTCCATGGCCAGAGCCAAGGTTAAAAATATGCGCCCCTTGATGATCTTGGTTATATTTCAGTGCTGCTAAATGCCCATCGGCAAGATCCATCACATGAATATAGTCACGTACGCAAGTGCCGTCTGCCGTCTCATAATCATCACCAAATACAGCCAATGATTCTCTTTTTCCAATAGCCACTTGGGTCATATAAGGCATTAAATTATTGGGAATACCTTGTGGATCTTCACCCATCAATCCAGAAGCGTGGGCGCCGACAGGATTAAAATATCTCAGTAACGTAATGGACCAATCAGGTTCTGCAATAATTAAATCTTGCAATATTTTTTCAATAAATAGTTTGCTACGTCCATAAGGTTGCGTTGGTTCACCAGTTTCCATCGTTTCAACATAAGGGACAATTGGTTGTGTTCCATAAACCGTGGCAGAAGAACTAAAGATAATTTTCTTTACGTTTGCTTCACGCATTGCTTCGAATAAAATTAAAGAACCATAAACATTACAATTATAATATTCTAAAGGTTTGTGGACAGATTCACCAACTGCTTTTAATCCTGCAAAATGAATAACACTATCAATTTGATTTTCTGCAAAAATTGTTTTTAATAACGCTTTATCGCGAATGTCACCTTGATAAAATTTGGGCTTTTGCCCTGTGATTTCTTCGATACGATCTAAAACCATTTCCTTACTGTTACAAAGATTATCGATGATAATTGGCGTATAGCCTTGGTTGATTAATTGAACGCAAGTATGGCTGCCAATATAGCCACAACCACCAGTCACTAAGATTTTCATTTTAAGAAACCTTTTATAAAAGAAATGATTATTAGATAATACTCAAAATTATATAATTAAATCTAAATTAATGAAACATCTTCTTTTTAAGATAAAATAGTATATGCTTTTCAAGAATAATCCTTAGTATGATAGTATCAATATGAATCTTCTTATTCGTATATCGACAAACGTTTTTGGTTTGATCTTTTTATGTTCTTGTGCGACGCAAGGTAATAGGCAATCAGAGATTACATGGAAAAAAAATCAACAATTAATTTTGGTTTTATCCGATGGTTGGAATGTTAATCATGGTATGTTGTTCAGATTTCAATATCAACACCATCATTGGATTTCTGTTGGAAATCCTTTCACCGTGTCCTTAGGAAAAAATGGAGTAGCATGGGGGGCGGGGATGCCCAAGCTGCACAATAAAAAAACAATAAAAACAGAAGGGGATATGCGCAGCCCAGCTGGTATTTATCAAATTGGACAAAGTTTTGGGTATGCCCCCAAATCTAACTCGTCTTATCCATACCAGACATTAACAAAAGATGATTATTGTATCGATAATAGTCAGTCGGCTTATTACAATCGCATTATAAATCAACAACAAATCACTTTTGATCCTGTCAAAGATTCCACTGAACCAATGCGACGCGACATCCATTTGAATGGAGATCAATTATATAAATTGGGATTTGTTTTAAAATATAATCCTCAGAATATACCCAAAGCAGGTAGCTGTATCTTTGTGCATCTTCGACAAGCAGCGACTGCAACAACTGCGGGTTGTACTGCTATGGATGAACAGAATATGGAGGAATTACTAAGTTGGTTAGATAAACATAACGATCCTGTTTTTATTTTATTGCCAAACGATATATATAAACAAAATATTTATAAATGGGATTTACCGAAAATAGCAAAATATGAATAGGATATTCAATCTCATTACAGATAAATATTTTTATTTAAATAGTGAGGCGGAGGCGCTGTAACAAACAAAAGTAATTTTGCTCAGGCTAATATTTTTGTTATTTACGGATAAAGTCATTTTCTTTGTATCAATAATGAGAGTGTCAAAAAAGATTATTGCTAACGTATCTTTACTGGTAGTTAGTATCATAATTATAAATATTACTATGTACAATAATTTTTCAGGCTGACATGGTGTATAAATGTAATGTAGATATTCATTTTGAAGAATATTTTGATTCTTCTTAGCAAATATAGATTTTTTAAGAACATAAACTATATATTAAAATATTCTAAATTAATTTTTTATTTTGAATTAATTAACGATGTGTTGGAAAACTAAGATTTAGGATATTTAACTCAGTTAAAAGTAAATATATCAATTTTAAACTAATTGCATAAGTTATGGTGCGCCCTGCTGGATTCGAACCAGCGGCCCACAGCTTAGAAGGCTGTTGCTCTATCCTGCTGAGCTAAGGGCGCTTAAAACTAATGTGTCCAGTTCATTTTGCGATTATTATGAAAATTGTCTTCATAATTTTTAACTACGTAACGTGTTGATCCTGGTTCTTCTATATTATAGTCTATAGACTTACGTTCAGCGTAAGCAATTGCTTGCTCTTTAGTTTGGAAAGAAATACTAACTTGAACTTGAGTATCGTTACTTCCAACCCATCCTGTAACAGGATCGTGAGAGCGAGAAGAGGATTGTCCATAATCAAGAACCCATAAATGATGAGCATGCCCTGATTGTGTTGCCTTTTTGGCGCGTTTGTAAATACGAGCCTTTGCCATATAATCCTCTTTGTTCTTAGGAATCTCTAACTTTTTAAAGTTAGAGTTTATTGATGGTCGGGGAGCCCGGATTCGAACCGGGGGCCTCTTGTACCCAAAACAAGCGCGCTAGCCAGGCTGCGCCACACCCCGAATGAACATTTAATTAGACGGTTCTGATAAAGAACGCAAGTCTTTTTTATAAAAAAAATTCATTTTTTATTAATTTTTATTCTTAATCAACGGCGGGGCAAAAGCTGGGGCTGAATCCCAAGGAAATAAAATCCAAGTATCCTGTTGAACTTCCATAATAAAATCATCGGCACAGGGTTTTCCTGCTGGTTTTGCGTATAAACAAACAAAATAAGCTTTTGGTAGTAATTTACGAATGGCTTTTGCAGTGATGCCCGAATCAACTAAATCATCGACGATCAAGAATCCCTCACCATCACCTGCAACAGTTGGTTGTTTGATAATTTTAAGCTCACCTTGTTCTTCTTCGTCATAACTTATGATCGAAACAGTTTCAATTAATCGACATTCCAGTTCTCTGGCAATGATTGCAGCGGGAACCATTCCACCTCTGGTAACGGCGACAATTCCTTTGAATTTTTTATGGCTGAGGCGTTCACAAAGCGTGCGAGCATCTCGGTGCAGTTGATCCCATGAAATGGTCATATAATGTGTTGTCATAAAAATAAAGAACCTCCGTTAGGGATGCAATGATCGGGTTGAATAGGGATGTAATATCCGTGGATATCAGGCATACAAAGCAATATCGTCTTTAGCGTTTTGATATTTTTCTTAAATTCTGGAAAATTAATGATGGCACACACATGCTGTTCCAAAAGTGATTCTGCATGAATATGTGGTGCAGTATGTAGTATACAATTACGAATACCTATGATTGAACCAAAATTAACCTTTAATATATAATGTCCAGGTGAAGAAACGATGACCGCTTGGATAATCGTTCCTGCACGTATATCAAAAGAAAAAGAAGAGGAAACTGTTGCCATTGTAAATTTTTATAAATTAGTTGGAGAAAAAATATAACCTATTAAAATTCAAGACAGAAATAAAGGTAAAAATAAGGGTTACAGCGAATTATTCATTTCGTTTTTCTTTTTCTTTAAAATTAACTTATTAAGATAAAGAGTTTTATTGGTAAGGCAGTTTGTAGGGTTATATCAGGTATAGAAAATATTTTACCTAAGGTATTCATTGAATATGATCAATTGTATGTAATGGTGTAAATATGCATGAGCTATTTTACATGGTGTTGGCAATTAATCTTTTTAACATTATTCAATAAAGAGCTATAAAGAGCCTATTTACACAGGTAAATATTAAACTTAGGTATTTACCTGAATCTAGCCACGTGTTGTGTCTTCAATATCAAACAGAATTAATATTTGATAGAAGACTGAAAAAGAGGAGTATGTTTCTCTGAAATTATTCTTAGAAATTATAAGTTAACCCAAGCATTATGTCTTGAGTTATAACTTTTGTTTTTTATTTTTCAAAACCACCATTAGAATACACAGATGCTGATCCACGCCACATTGTAAGCGATGATTTCCCAGCATCTAAATATCTATAACTGAAATCTAAATCAAAGCTATCATTAATTTTGTATCGAACACCAACCCCAGCATTCCATGCAAAATTATTTTTAGTACGTGAATTTTTTCTCATTCTGAATTTATTATAGGACATGTCGTCATCTGAGCCATACGATGCTATTTCGTCGGTTAATATTGATGTGTGTCTAAATGATCCCAGACCAACACCTGCCATAAGATAGGGTGTAAAAGCAGATTTATTTTTAAAATCATAAAAAGCATTAAACATAAATGTATTTAATTGGACTTTATTATCTACATGTTGATCTTCGTTGATTTTTGGCATCCAGTCGTAGTGATAGCTGTATCGATCACTTAAATAATGTGAACTATCTTTCATACGTGCCATTACATCAATTTCTGCTCGAATGGGGACTTTAAAATAATTGTCGAAATTATAACCAACAGAAATGCCACCTCCTAATCTTGTATTAGTATGTGTTCCTCCTGATCTACTATTGTAAGTGCCATTATAAAGAGTATATGAGTTACTGTAATAATCGTAGTCGTAATGTTGATAACGTCCGTTATAACTTTGTTTTTTTTGTTGTAAAATTGACGCTCCAACCTTCCCAGTAATATAAAAACCACTTTTAGGGTTTGTTGTCTCAGCAAAGCCATTTTGAATACAAAAAAAAAGATAAAGATGATGCACAAAAAAGATAAAAATATTTTTTCATGATATGATTCCAAAATTAAAAAGTTACTTAGATTAATATCTTTTGTTCTTTGAAATAAATAGGAGGTATTTGTATTTTATTATAATTTTGATTAATAAATCATACAATTATTTATGTGTTTAATTTATAAAAATTAAAATAATTTTAATTAGAGTAAAGCAAATATTTAATTTAAATTATGAAAAGGTCGTTGGGGATTTCGCATCTAAACTAAAAAAGTGATTAAAAACAATCTAATTTATGGTTATATAAAAGGAACATAAATAACTAAACAATAACAAGAGTTGCTTGGCAAGGAATAGAGAATGAATTAAAGTGATAACAATTTTGTATTATTCATATCGGGAATATAATGGCGCTTTACCTTCTTGGAAAAACAGTTTTTAATTCGTCAGAGGAAGTAGATTTTAATGATCGTTCCATTTATGAGTATTATGAACAGATTTCACAGATTTTACGAACAAATTGTCCAAAAATTTGTTTGGCTGAGCCAACAGTTACTGTTAGCAAAGATCCTAAACAATCTTTTATAAGTTGGTATATCGATACTAAAACCGAGCCTCAACTCCCTTCCGAGGCTGAACAAGATTATATAAATCAACAAATATCAGAAGCTGTTTCCAGCTTATCCCAGGCCTATTCCCAAGATAGTAAAGAAAGTAAATTATTAAAAGTTGCTCTTCATCTACAAGATAAACAAGATATTTTGATTGCAGATGATAAAATTATTTTAAAAAATTGGGGAATACAATCCTTAGCCAATGCTCAGGGTTCAGGTTCAGGTTTATCTTTATTTCCTTTAACTCCATTACAAGACAAGAATGCTGATACAGAATCTACATCAACTTTGAACGATGTGGCTGATGATTCTATTGTGTCAAAAGAAGCTGCTTCGGATATCAAACATAACTTGAATAATTCAAAGAAGTTTGTTGGACTCAAAGGGGGACTTCCGTTATTTATAACTCGATTAGTGGCAGCTATTTTATTCTTTATCATTGGGTTGCTGCTTGGATGGCGAATTTTATATGCAGAGCGTCCTACAAAAATTGCCAAAGTCCCTGTGATTGAAGCGCAAGAACTTGTTCGTAAAAAACCCGAAATAGAACAGAAAAATAAAGCCTTAGAGGATGAAATCAAAAAGTTAGAGGAACAGTTAAAAACGCCTCCTTGTGATTTGGATAAAAGCAGGGCTGCACCTGAATTGAACAAAAGCCTAGATCATTCATCCGCACCGATGAAATCTAATGGTCAAAATTTCCAAGGTAGTTTGCCAGAATTACTGGAAAAAAGCACAGTCTTTATTTTAGTGAAAGGTCAAGATGAAGATGGGGATCAAACTATTTCTTCAGGAAGTGGTTTTTTCATAACGCCTGATTTAATCGTGACTAATCGACATGTTGTTGAAAATGCTGAAAATAACACGGTTTTAGTCACCAACAAAGCCTTGGGGCAATTAAAGGCGGCACATATTGTTTCGACGAGTAATCATTCTGAAGATGTAAACTCATTTGATCTTGCTGTTTTGAAAATAGAAGATGCCCCACCCCAACAACCTTTGGTTTTTTCATTAGAGGCACAGCCTTTACAAACGGTGGTCGCTGCTGGATATCCTGGGATTATTATTCGACAAGATGGTGCTTTGAAAAAACTGGCTCAGGGGGATGTAAATGCTATTCCTGGGGTTGTGTTGACCAAAGGGGAAGTTAACGCCATTCAAGAAAATGCCAAAGGCGAGAAAGTCATTCCTCATAGTGCCATGGTTTCTCCTGGAAATTCAGGAGGCGAGTTAGTTGATCTATGTGGACGTGTGGTTGGGGTCAATACGTTTGTAACAATGGATAGTAAAACATCCTCTCACAGTAATTATGCCCAAAAATCTGATTCGATTATCAGGGCATTACAAGCTGCTAATATTCCTATTCAAGTACAGTCAGGGGCTTGTAAAGACGGTGTTGTTTCTGGAAATGGTAATCCTGAAAAACAGCCTGAAACCCCAAATAAACAAGAGAAGCAGGGAAATGCACCTCCAACACCTTCAAAAGCAGAGCCTTCTAAACCTAAAGAGGAAATGAAGCCCTCTACAACGCCAGAAAACAAATCCGACAAGCCCTCTACACCTCATGGAGATAAGCCATGAACTTACAATTTATTACGGGGAAACCTGTTACTACGACGAATTTTAACGCTGTTCAACCTCTAGGGGTTGGTGGGCAACTTGTTTTAGAACAATGGGAAGTATTATTTCAAATACTAAAACATGAAATCAGTCCTCAATGTGCAGGATTATTATTAGAACCCGTGATTGATCGACAAAGAGGGGAAGTGGATTGGTATTTACCAGCTGATTTAAATTCTTTGGCATATTCTGCTGGTTCAAGGGATGCTCTACTACAAAATGCTCATCGTTTAATTGCTCAAGCCAAGCAATTGGCACAAAGAATGGTTCAATCATCTGACGTTGTGCAACGACAAAAAGGTGCTATATTAGCACAAGCGCTTAGTTACCCTACGGATGAGTATATTATAGAGACACCTTATGGTCCAGCTATGGTTGCATGGGGGCATCAATCCAATGAAACCGATAAGAAAGCGGCATTCGTAACAGCAAAAGGCGATCAGCAAGGGTATAAATCTATGTCGATTTTACCCGCTCCAAATTTAGCCAATCATAATCGAGGAATTATTTCTTATTGGCCTTGGTTGTTTGCGGTTTTATTGCTGTTAATATTGACGTTTTTACCATGGTGGGAAGGGGTAATTCCCATGCAATATTGTCGTTATTATTGGCTTGGACCATTGATTTTGCTGTTGTTGTTAGTCCCTTTAATAGCAATGATGCTTAGAAATCGTTCTTTGTCTGTTAGAGGAAGATAATAATATGGTTGTCGTCTTAAGCAGGCAAACTAACGATCAATTAACGCCCTTATGTGACAGAGAAGTAGGGCTATATGATCGTTTGGTTCAAGAAATTTCAAGAGTTACTAGCCCTGAACATGCTGCGCTTTTTGCCCGTCCAGAACATATCCGTGATGCAGTTCGTTGGAGTGCCGAAGGGCAGGAATTTACGCCGTGGAATAAGTTAAATTCAACTCAACAAGAAAAACTATTACAAGCGACGCAGTCAATTTTATTGGATATTCGTAGTGAGATCCAAGATCATCCTAATATGATGATTGCTCAACATTTTGACCAATATCGACAAATTCCATCTCTAGATTATCTATATGCGGTGGATGGAAAGCCAGTTTTGACAGGGTGGGGGTATTCAGGGGAAAAAGGCAGTTACGATCCTTTGGCATCAGTGCTTTCTTCTGTTCAACCAAACCAAAAAAATAGATGGTTAGTTTTTCCTTGGGTTACAGCTTTGACTGCTTTATCAGCAGGAATTTTAACGTCCTTATTATGGAATATGTATTGTCATTCAGATAAAGTCTGTTATACGACCTACCCATTAGCTAAAGATGTTGAAGATGCGCTTAAAGAACAAGATAATAATCAAGCTCTGAATAAAAAACGTGACCAGTTATTAAAGTCGCTAGAATTATTAAAAAAACAATGCAAAATTCCTCCTGTGCAGCCTTTGGAGCCCCAAGAAGTCCCAAAGTTAAATCCTTTGCCAGAAGATCCAAAAGTTCCAGATTTACCACCTGTTCCAGAAACAGAGCCGTTGCCCGATCAAAATACACCTAAAAAACAAGATATCCCTCAGCCAAAACCTGAGAAAAAGGCAGATTTACCGAAAGATGCTTGGGATAAAAAAGATAAATCAATGTTGAATGGATGTTGGCATTTGACAACTCATTTAGAGCTATATGAGCAACGATTATTCAGAATGTCCCATCAACCCGTCACAAATTGGACGTTATGTTTCAACTCAAGTGGTGGCGCTGGTCGACAAGTTCTTACTCGCAAAGATGGTGGCACTTGCACAGGGCCGTTAAATGTTCAATTCCAAGGTAATCAGTTGGTGTTAAATCAACCGACAGATTGTCAAGGTGCATTTCATTTGATTCCAGGGCGAAATGTTTGCACACGGATAAATGATAAAGAAGCAAACTGCACTTATATTGATGCAGAAGGCCATCGATCAACAGGTACATTTAAGCGTTAATTGATTTCGAATTAAAAATATAAAAAGGGTGAAGGTCTAAAAGAACTAAAGATGACATTAATTTTAACACATCACCCTTCGGATCAATTCACGCTTTTAAATCCAGAAATGGCTGGATTATATAAAACAATAACAGCTGAGATTTCTCAATTTGTTAGTCCTCAACATGCGCTACTTTTTACTGAACCTAAAATGATAAACGAAATGCTTTATTGGTATGCAGAGGGTGAGGAAGTCGTCCCTTGGAGAGCATTATCTGAGGCTAAACAAAAACAAGTTATTCAAGTTATTCAATCTATGTTGATTGATATTTCTAAAGTTGCGCATCTGCATCCGAATTCGTTATTATTACGATTTTTCCCAAATTATGGATATTTCCCTTCATCAGAATATATTTATCTCGTCGATGGTCATCCTGTAATAACAGCTTGGGGATATTCAGGGGGCAATGGATTTTATAATCCTTTGATAAATGAACAATCAAATATATCGCGGAAAACACGACTGTTACTTTGGTCTAAATTTCCGTGGGTAACTGCTTTACTGGCATTATTCACAGGCGTTTTAACTTCTTTATTATTGAGCATATATCACCATTCAGATCAAGTCTGTTATGCAACCTATCCAAAGATTCAAGAAGTAAAAGAGGCTTTGAATGGGCAAAACAAAAATCAGGCATTAAATAAAAAACAAGATGAGTTATCAAAATCTTTGGTATTGTTAAAAAAACAATGTAAAATTCCGCCTGTTCGCTCTTTGGAACCTCAACAAACGCCAAAATTAACTCCTTTGCCCAAAGAGGCTTGGGAGAAAAAAGATAAGTCAATGTTAAATGGGTGTTGGCATTTAACAACACCATTGAAATTAGTTGCTAGAGGCACAGATAAATGGACACCCATAAAGATTTGGCAAGTATGTTTTGATAATTCAGGTGGGGGCAATCAAATCATTACAACAATGGATGATATAACATGCCAAGGTCCTCTTTCTGCATCTTTTCAAGGTGATAAGCTGGTTATCAAACAGCCAGAAAATTGTAAGGGCGGTTTTAATTTGGTTCGAGGAACACAGATTTGTACAAGATCAAATGATAAAGAGGCAACATGTCTGTATAAAGATGATGATGTGCGTGATGGTAAAGGTGTCATTGGAATTTTCAAACGATAAATTAAATGGTATTTGGGTGATGTTAAAAAAATTAATATTGGCGACGGGTATTTTTATAGGATCAGTCACTGTTCATGCAACAGAGCCTGTATATCAATTAGATGGAAAAGAAGGAAATTGGTCTGCGTTTCACTATACTGACGAACAAACTAAAAAAAGCACAGCGTGTTTTGCGCTTTCGAATGATTTGTTATTAGGATTTAAAAGTAATCATGAAGGCGTAGGGTTATTACTTTGGGATAAACAAGGAACCTTAGTCCCCAAAACAAATTCTAAAGCAGCGATTACAGTGGGTAAGCAACATTTCATTTTCACCTTGCAAGCCATGGATAAAAATATGTCTATGAATAGATTAAGTGAAACTGATTTTAAACGTTTGTTGCGGGCCTTATCTTATGGTCAAATTGCATTTTTAGAATATCAAAAAGCACCCGTTTCAATGGTTGATTTATCAGGATTACCCAACATGCTGGCAAAGTTTCATCAATGTGTAGAGAAAGCTCAATTTAAAGATTATTAATGAAATTATATGGGTTCATATAAATTACTTAATTTTTAAAGAGCTTATTTAATATTTGGCGATTACTCTTGACCTTGTGTTGCCTTAGCTTTTTCTAAAGCAGCTTTAGCTCTGGCAATGATATCGGCTTTTTTTTCTGGGGTTAATTCTTCAGGAGTTAGAGGTGTTCTTTGTTTTTTCATCGACGCGTCGAACTCTGTTAGCATTTTTTCATGATATGCGTGCAGCTCTTTTGGTGTCATTTTTGCCATCGCATCAATTCTCGCTAGATTTTCCTGCTTGTTTTCTTCAAGTATTTCTTTCCATTTTGGAGTAGATGCTTGTTTAATCTCTTGATCTGCTCTTGCAGCAATTATTTTTTTTATATTAGCAAATTCTTTTTGTTGTTCAATTTTTGTCAATTTTTCAAACGCAGCCATCTTTTTGGCTATCTCTTCACGCGAAGGCTGCTGTGCATATACAAAGGATATAGACGTGCTAGCGATTAATAAGCCAACATATGCGCCAAAGCATAGTAAGATTTTTTTGAAAACTAGATTCATTATTGTTGTATCCCCAATAAGATTAAGGGCAGAATTTAATAATGGTTTATGTGGAAAAAGGCCTTATAAATAATAAAGCCTTTTAAGTTAAAGATTATTTTGAACCTTGCGTTGCTTTATATTTTTCCAAAGCAGCTCTTTGTTCAGGTGTTAATTGTTTTAATTGTTCGGGTGTTAGTTTGTTAATTTGTTGGTTAACATTTTCTTGGGCTTTTGCAACTAATGCTTTGCGTTCTTCAGGGGTCATTTTGGCCATTGCATCGACTTGTTCTAAAGCTTTGGTTTTGGCAGCCTCAAGTTGTTGTTTTTGTTCAGGAGTAGATGCTTGTTTAATCATTTGATCCATGCGAGCTTCGATCATTTTTTTAGATTGTACAAGCTGTTCTTTTTGTTGTTCTGGTGTTAATTTATCAAAAGCAGCCATTGCACTGGCCATGTTTCCACCAACTGGTTGGGCATGCACGTGTGATGCAGACATACCAGCAGTTAACAAACCAGCGCATATACCTAATGATAGAATCAATTTTCTAGTGATCATTTTCATAATATTTTGTGTCTCCATAAATAAATTTGACACTTCGAGAATATATTATCCAAATAATTATGCAAGTTTTTATAGTGTATTAATGCATCTTGTTAGAAATGTAAGTTCAAAATCCACCTTCTGATTTGAAATAATCAGAGACAGAAGGTGTTAAAATAATTAATTTTATTTTACTTCTTTAACCCAGTTATGTGTATCTGGTGCATTGCCATATTGAATATCAACAAGCATTTTGTGAATTTCTTGGGTTAATTTGCCAGGATTTCCATCGTGAATTTGGTATTCACCGTCTTTGTTTTTAACGAACCCAATTGGAGTAACAACTGCTGCAGTCCCACAGGCAAATACTTCACGGATTTTGCCACTTTGAATATCTTTGATCCATTGTTCAGCAGAATAACGATCTTCACGAACCGTTAAACCTTTTTCTTTTGCAAGGGTGATAATGGAATTACGTGTTACACCAGGTAAAATCGTGCCACTTAAAGGAGGGGTCAATAATGAACCGTCATCCATAACAAAGAAAATGTTCATTCCGCCCATTTCTTCGATCCATTTATGCTCGGCAGCATCTAAGAAAACAAGTTGATCGCAGCCATTCTTAGTCGCTTCTTGTTGTGCAAGTAAGCTTGCCGCATAGTTCCCACCGCATTTTGCTTCACCTGTTCCGCCAGATGCAGCACGTGTATAAAATTCTGAAACCCATACGGTTACAGGTTTTGCACCTTTGGAGAAATAAGAACCTGCAGGGGAGGCAATTAACATAAATAAATAATCAGGAGAAGCTTTTACGCCAAGATACGGTGTGCTGGCGATCATAAAGGGGCGTAAATATAAAGTACCCACAGACTGGTCTGGAATCCAATTTTGTTCCATTTTAACAAATTCATGAATGGCTTGTAAAAAATACGCTTCTGGTAAAGGGGCCATCGCCATACGTTTAGCTGAATTAATAAAGCGTTGTGCATTGGCTTCTGGACGGAACAATAAAATACGTCCATCTTTTGCTTTATATGCTTTTAACCCTTCGAAAATTTCTTGTGCATAATGAAAAACACAAACAGCGGGGTCTAGGCTAATATTTCCATAGGGCTTGATATGTGCATCATGCCAGCCTTTTTCTTCGCTATAACGAATAAGCAGCATGTGGTCTGTAAAAACTTTTCCGAAACCAGGATCTTGTAAAATAGATTGTCTGTGTGCTTCTGATGCAGGAGATGGATTTTGTTCAATTGTAATAGAAAGGCTTTTTTCAGAGCTCATTTTCTTATCTTTCTTTAATTAACTGGTTTATGTAATTTTATTACAAAATATAGAATAACAAAATTCTTTTATATGCAATAGCTTTTAAAAATTTTATTTGTTACTATGGTCACTAAACAAACATATTTTATAAAAAATAGCAATTTTATCTATAAAAATATAACGCACTTGAATGTGATTTTATTATATATAGGATTAACGACTAGAATAGGTTAATTTATTAAGGTGAGAAATATAAAAATTATAATTCAATGATTGAAAATAGATATACTATTTTATCATCTGAATGATAATTTTAATCAATCACGATAAATACTAGATAAAACGCGAAAGAAATTATTATGAATTTAAAAAACCCATCCTTATTTCGTCAACAATGTTATATTAATGGACAATGGCTAGATGCAGATAGTGGTCAAACGATTAATGTAACAAATCCTGCGACAAATGATGTGATTGGTACTGTGCCTAAAATGGGTACAGATGAAACTCGTAGAGCAATCGAAGCAGCAGAAAAAGCGCAAATTCAATGGCGTAAAAAAACAGCCAAAGAACGTTCTGTCATTTTGCGTCGTTGGTATGATCTGGTGATGAAAAACCAAGAAGACCTTGCTTTGCTATTGACCTTAGAACAAGGTAAGCCTTTGGCAGAAGCCAAAGGAGAGATTGCTTACGGTGCGTCTTATCTTGAATGGTTTGCTGAAGAAGCCAAACGTGTTTATGGTGATGTAATTCCTGGTCATATGGGTGATAAACGAGTGATCGTTTTAAAACAACCTATTGGCGTGACTGCTGCAATTACTCCGTGGAACTTCCCCAATGCGATGATTACCCGCAAAGCAGGTGCTGCATTGGCGGTGGGTTGTACAATGGTATTAAAACCAGCAACCGCAACCCCATATTCTGCTTTTGCATTAGCTGTTTTGGCTGAAGAAGCTGGCGTCCCAGCAGGGGTTCTTAATATCATCACAGGTGCCGCAAAAGCTATTGGTGATGAGCTTTGTGAAAATCCAATTGTCCGTAAATTGACCTTCACAGGATCTACTGAAATTGGTGCAGAACTGATGAGAAACTGTGCTTCAACGGTAAAGAAAACATCAATGGAATTGGGTGGCAATGCACCTTTTATCGTGTTTGATGATGCTGATCTGGATGCTGCTGTCGAAGGTGCAATGATTTCTAAATATAGAAATGCTGGACAAACATGCGTTTGTGCAAACCGTCTCTATGTTCAAAAAGGGGTCTATGATGCCTTTGTTGAAAAATTAAAAGTTGCTGTGGGTAAATTAAAAATTGGTAACGGAACCGAAGCAGGCGTTACAATCGGGCCAATGATTGATGCCAAAGCGGTGGCAAAAGTTCAAGAACATATTGAAGACGCTGTTTCAAAAGGTGCAAAAATTGCTGCTGGTGGCAAAGCTTTGGGCGGTAATTTCTTTGAACCTACTATTCTTGCGAATGTTCCAGCCAGTGCAGCCGTATCAAAAGAAGAAACATTTGGACCTTTAGCACCTGTATTCTGTTTTGAAACAGATGAAGAAGTGGTTCGTTTAGCAAATGATACTGAATTTGGTTTAGCCTCATATCTTTATGCAAATGATATGTCTCGAATTATCAAAGTTTCAGAAGAACTAGAGTATGGAATGGTTGGCATTAACACCGGCTTAATTTCAAATGAAATGGCACCTTTTGGTGGCGTTAAAGCTTCTGGTTTAGGTCGTGAAGGCTCTAAATACGGTATGGATGATTATCTTGAAATTAAATATTTGTGTGTAAGCATTAATCAATAAGTCAAAGAAAAAGGCTATTTAGAAAAATCTAAATAGCCTTTAAAGTGTTAAAGGCTTAACCGCCTAATGTTTTCTCAGCCATTGCAATGGCTGCTTCTTTTGTTTCTGCAACTGCTATGAATAAGCCTTTGTGAACGAATTTAGATCCGGGGATACCTGTTTCTGCGGTTAATGCTTCACCTTCAAGTCCACCCCAGCTGGCTGGAAATAGTTTGCGGCGATCATTTCCATGCATACGAATAGGCACTGTTCCAATCCGCCATTCATTTTCAGCAGGATAGATGACTAATTGAGTTCCCCATGCGTTCGCAAAAATTGGATAAATATGAGGCATCCAACGAGGAAGCATTAAAATACGTTTATCGGGACTTTCTTTATAGGCTTCTTCAGTACATCCAATCGCTCTGAGGCGAGCAAACTCGATATTTAATTGATAGATCAGTACTGTGCGAACAATTTTTGATGCTTCAAAAAAGCGTTCTAACTGAGTTGATGAATCATCTGTATCCCATGGTGGGTTAAAGACATTAATAATAGAAGAGAAATTCAATCCATTTTCAGGGTGCATTTTTCCATTATCGATGGCATCAATCGGAATAACAAGCGCTTTTTCGATAACGTTATGCGCTATTTTGCGTGATTTATCATCAAGGTCAGGAGCAAGCTTTTGTATTACATCCAATCCAAATGCACGCCATATTAATCCAGCAGAGCTGTAGGGGATGGTGCCTTCGATCCCTTTCGGCGTTTGTTTAATATCTCGTTCTGGTGCGCCAATTTGATGATGATCAAAACGGCGTTTACCATCGAAAATACCACCCACATCAAAAACAATATCGGCTTTTTCAATGATGTCGGTATCTCGAGTTCTTTCGACTTTAAAAGGGCGATTATCAAGGTCTAACGCGATGGCCAAGGTCGTAAAGGCGAATACATCATCAATATGGAAACGACCGTTATGGGTAACAATTAAAAGTTCTTTGTTACGATCCATCAGTCCTTCTGTTAACGAATCAGAAAGGGTTATCATTGCGTCAGGCATAGTTGCTCCTGTTTGAGATTATAGTATTAGTAAGATATAAATAAGCATCATAAAGAAAAAAGAAAAGGGATGCGAGACTAAATTGATTTTTTATTGATGCTTTAGCTCATCTTCCAAATCATGCAAAGTGCTTTGCAAATGTTCTTTGGCAAGTTTTCTCACTAATTTAGTATCTTTTTCTAACCATGCTTCAAATAATGCTCGATGCGCCTGAATAGCGTGTTTTTCTCGTCCATAGGGTTCAATATGCAATCTTACATATCGTTCAGCCAAGATACTGATCTGATTAATAATGTGATAGGTGATTTGTCCCATGCTGGGGGACATCAAAGCAATATGGAATTTACGATTATATCGAACATGCTCTGGATTGCCCACTTGGCTTTGCACCGCTTCTAATTCCAGCAAAGCCTGCTTGGCATCTTCTTGGTTTTCTTTGGTCGCTGCCAGGGAACCTTCAACAGTGGCATCAGGTTCAAGTTTCAACCGTAATAGGAAAACTTCTCTTGCCTCAGCGGCACTAATCGGACGAACAAAAAAACCCTTATTAGGGCTAGATTGTACCAACCCATCATGTTCTAGTTTTGCCAAAGCTTCGCGTAGGGGAATTTTGCTGACCCCTAATTGGGCGGCAATGATATCTTGACGAATTGGGGATAGAGGTGCGAATTCTCCAATAAGGATATTTCTTCTGACAAAATTATAAACTTGATCTGCAATAGATTGCACGATTATGGTTGGTTTATGTGATGAAATATCCGCGCGAGGGACTTGCATTTAAACAATAAAATCCAATTTAAAATAATATATTGTATACAATATACATTAAATCCATTCTTAAAGCAAATTGTACAATGAGATAGAGAATGTATTGTATAAAGTGAATCCTTACAAACCTTCACTTTATACTCATTATAAAATAAATTTAAACTCGTGCTTCAACCAACTCTTTTTCTGGGTATTCATCTATGATTAACGAATGATCCTCTAATTGATGAGTGACGGGGCTCAAGCCAGTATTCACCCCGATAAAGTATGAAATTAATGCCATAATTGTGACCGTGCTTAATCCTTCGGCATGAGACAATAATTCCCATCCACCGAAATCTCCCATGGCAGAAACCATTATCATCCCCGAGTAATAGATCATCAACCAAGCACCTGATTTCAAATTCGTATAGATTGTTCGATCTTTTGCAATCATTTTAGAAATGACATAAACACATCCCAATAGGATTTGAGAACCCAACAACCAAGAAACGGTTTGCCAACCTGACCAATATACAATTAATGATGCAATCACAAAAGCAATCGGAGATAAAATACCCATTCCTTTTAGGTAAAAAGGACGTTCGATTTGTGCAGAAGTTTTACGCAATGATGCAGCGGAAATGGGAGCAAGCGCATAGCTGAGCATTAATGCAGAAGACACAACCCCAATCAGTGCTTTCCAAGATGGAAAGGGCAAAGTCCAAAATATAGATAAAGCAAATGTTAACCATAATGCTGGTGTTGGAACCCCAGATTTTTCATCAACATGAGCGAATTTACTGAAAAAAGACCCATCTTTTGCCCATGCAAAAATAACTCTGGAGGTTGTATTCATATAAATATTGCCAGTGCCGCTTGGTGAGATGATCGCGTCAACAACCACCAGTTTAGCCAACCAGCCAATCCCTAAGATCAAAGCAATATCGTGGAATGGTAATACGAAAGAGCTGCTGATTGATCCCCATCCATGATTGATATAACTGCTTGGGATACTGCCGATGAAAGACGCTTGAAGCAAAACATAAATAATCGTGGATAATACGATACACCCTACCAAAGCATAAGGGATGCTACGTTGTGGGTTTTTCACTTCAGCAGCTGCTGCAACGATGGGCGTTAATCCAAGATAAGCAAAAATAACACCACCCGTTGAAATCGCTTCTTCTATTCCTTTGCTGCCAAAAGGTGCAAATCCAGCGCTGGTAAAATTGGCAGAGCTAGAGAAATAGAGCAAGCAAACAATAATCAAAGTTGGGACGATGAACTTAAATACACTGAGAATATTATTGACTTTGGCAAAAGTTTTTACGCCGACCAAATTTAAATAAAACATGCCTGCTAGTAATACAGCTTGAATAATCCAACCAATCAACGTGGCATCGCCAGCACTATTTGCACTTAAAAATGGAAACCATGCAGACGCATATTGTCGCGCAGCAATCGCTTCGATTGAAATTAAGCTGGAATATGCAATGATCGTAATTAATCCCGTTAAAAATCCAACAACGGATCCATGCGAATAAGCAGGATAGCTTACAACACCGCCAGCATGGGGTAGGGCTGCACCAAGTTCACAAAAAATAAACCCAAGTAGCAAAACCGCAAACCCTCCAATAACCCAAGATAAGATACCAGCTGGGCCAGCAATCGTGGAGACATGGGATGCGGCTAATAACCATCCAGAGCCGAAAATAGATCCCAACCCAATCATCATAAGGTCAAGTAGCGATAGTGATTTTTTAAAATGTTTAGAATGCTTATTCATATTGCATTTCCTTTAGCTTATATCATAGATTTTCCTATATTTCCGTAATGTCCTTGGCTTTTTGAGATTATTTCTTGACGTATTTGCCATCGATACGATGATTAAATTCAGAGATCGAAGAATCTTGTAGTGGCGTAGGTAATAAGGAGGAGGGGAAGTTTTGGTAACAAACAGGGCGCAGAAAACGTTCAATTGCAGCGGTGCCAACAGAGGTCATACGGCTGTCGCTGGTTGCTGGAAAGGGGCCACCATGAACCATTGTTGAAGAGACTTCTACACCCGTTGGCCATCCATTGACTAAAATACGACCTGCTTTACGTTCCATAATGGGTAAGAAAGCATGCGCTGTTTGAATATCTTCTTGATCTATATGTAAAGTTACTGTGAGCTGACCTTGTAAATTCTCTGTAATTTGATGAAGCTCGTCGATCGTGTCATACGTCACAATCAAAGCAGCAGCACCGAATATCTCCTCTGATAAAAAAGGTGTTTTGATAAAGGTTTGAGCGTCCGTTTGACAAACGATGCTTTGACATTGATTAGGTGAAGAATTGTCTTGACCTTGACCAATCAAATTAACATTTGTGGTCGTTGTTAATCGTTGTATGCCTTCTAAAAACGCTTGATGAATAGAAGGGCTGAGCATTGTAGAGGTCGGGGTTTGAGCAAGCTCTTTTTGAACATTGGTTAAAAAACTATCCAACGCCGCACCTGATTTAGCAATGATTAATCCTGGATTGGTGCAAAGTTGTCCTGCACTCATGCTCAAAGAACCAATAAATCCTTTGGCAATAGATTCAGCACGATTTTGTAATGCATGGTCAAACAAGTAGACTGGATTAATACTTCCCATTTCGGCAAAAACAGGAATAGGAACTGAACGTTCAGCAGCAAAGCGCATTAATGCTGTGCCACCACCCATTGACCCTGTGAACCCAACGGCACAAATATAAGGGTTTTTTACTAATGCTTCGCCAACATCGTTACTTGTTCCACCGATTAATGAGAAAACTCCATTTGGCAAGCCACAATCTTTAACGGCTTTGGCAATAGCTTGACCAATTAACTCGCTGGTTCCTGGATGAGAGGGGTGAGCTTTCACCACAACAGGGCAACCCGCAGCCAGTGCAGAGGCAGTATCACCACCGGCCACTGAAAAGGCAAGAGGAAAATTGCTGGCACCAAATACAGCAACGGGGCCAACCGCAATCCGAATTTGACGTAAGTCAGGACGAGGCAATGGCGCACGGTCTGGTAAAGCAGGATCAAAACGTAAATCCATCCAATCTCCTTGACGGACGACACTGGAAAATAAACGTAATTGATTGACGGTACGACCCGTTTCGCCTTTGACGCGAGCTTCTGGAAGGCCTGTTTCAAGGCGTGTTTGATTGGTTAACACATCCCCCAATGCTTCAATATTATCAGCAATATTATCCAAAAATTGTGCGCGTTTTTCCAAAGGTAAAGAGCGATAATGATCGAAAGCTTCAAAAGCCGCTTTACATGCTTGATCTATATTTTCCTGATCTGCACAATAAAATTCAGTATCTAATTCTTGATTGGTTACAGGATTAATTGCTTTGTATGTTTTTGAAGTTTGAACAGCTTGTCCAGCAATCAAAAGATTTCCAGTAATATGCATTAAATAATTTCTCCTAAAGGGTGATGAACATTAAAATCGATCAGGTCGAAAAGCGGATATTGAGACTGATGGTTGTTTACCCATGACTAGATCGGTAATGATCTCGCCAGTAATGGCAGCCAGCGTTAGTCCAAGATGTTGATGACCAAAGGCAAAAAATAAACCAGGATTTTTCTTACTTTTTCCAATGATAGGTCGATAGTCTGGTAAAGTCGGGCGTGATCCAACCCACCGTTTAAATTCTGATTTTCTTGAAAACCCAAATTTATTGGCATATTCTTCTAATTTTCCCCATTTACGTTCATCTGGCTTGGCGCTGAATTGAGTAAATTCAACAAAAGATGCTAAACGTAAACGGTTTTCAAACCGCGTGACAATAAAGGAATGATCTTCAAAAACCAGTGGTGGTAAATCATAAGAGCCGTCATGCTCCCATTCAATATGATAACCGCGCTCGGCAATGACAGGAAAATATTCCCCCATATTTTTTAATAATTCGCCAGACCTTGCTCCAGCACAAATCAAAACGTTTTGATTTGTGATAGCAATATTGTTACCGAATGTAATTTTAGTCTGTCCATTATCAGGTTGAATGGAGGTGACATGCTCATATTTAAATATCCCACCATGTTCAATGAAATGATTCTTACAAACCTCTAACAATGTTGATACATTTTTGATTTGTCCTGTTTTATCAAAACAAAGACCATTCACAGGTTGGGTGCTGAGTTGTTGGCTGATTCGTTCTAAGGTTTGTTTGTCCATAGAATGAACGCTGGCTGTACCGATATCAGCGTTTTGCCAATTATTACAGCCTTGTTTCCCTTTATCCTTGTTATGGTAAATCACATAATGGCCATCAATCATCAACAAATCGGGTTGGTTAATCAAATTGACTAATCTTTCCCATGATGCAACAGAATGATTCAAAAGAGATTTGATCGATTCTTTACCTTCATTAACTTGTTTTTCTGAAAAACTGGCTTTTAAATAGTTTGCAAACCAAGGAAGCCATTTATGTGGATATTGCCAACCAATATCCAATGCACCCTCCATACAAAAAAGTCTTTTATATCCAGTGAGGGCATTTTCACGATTCGCCAATGGCATAACTTGTTCAATAGCGATATGTCCAGCATTCCCATAAGAGGCTGGAAATTGCTGATCTTGGATGATCGTGACGGTCAAACCAGCACGTTGCAAATGAATTGCACTGAGCAAGCCGATAATACCGCCGCCAATAATTACCATTTCGTTATTTTGCATATTGGCCATAATTTTTTCGCTTCTCACAAAAATTTTATATACAAATATATTCGTATTTCGTATACGATATACAATATGTATTAGATTACAACCTGTTTGTGAAAAAATACAAGTAACATTCTGAAGAGAATTTCATTTAAATCGAACAAGGAAATACACAATGAAATGGACCGGCGTTTTCCCAGCAGCAACAACACAGTTTGCTCCTGATCTTTCTATTGATATCAAAGCGACTCAAGATGTATTAGATGCACTGATCAAAGACGGCGTTCACGGGTTGGTCGTCATGGGTACTTGTGGTGAAAATAACTCTTTGGAACCAGAAGAAAAGATTCGCGTTTTAGAAGCAGCATGTGAAGTCGTGAATAAACGCGTTCCTATTATTGTGGGAATCTCTGAAATGACGACAGGCCGTGGCGTTAAATTTGCCAAAGAAGCTACTCGAATCGGTGCAGATTGTTTGATGGTTTTACCAGCAATGGTATATGTGCCTAAAGAAAACGAATTGGTTGCACATTTCAAAGACATTGCTGCAGCAACAGATTTACCATTAATGCTTTATAACAATCCCAACGCATATCGCGTGAATATCGGTGCGAATGTTTTGTCACAATTGACTGAAGTGAAAAATATTGTTGCAGTTAAAGAGAGCTCTCCTGATACAAAACGTTACACAGATTTATATAATGCCTTTGGCGATCGTTATTTAATGATGGCAGGGTTGGATGATGTGGCTTACGAAGGGTTATTATTAGGCGCAAAAGGCTGGATTTCTGGTTTAACCAGTGCATTTCCTCAAGAATCAGTTGCTTTGGTAGCTGCTTTAGAAAAAGGTGATTTAAAAACTGCATTGGCAATTTATCGTTGGTTTATGCCTTTGTTACATCTGGATGCAGAACATGATTTGGTTCAATGTATTAAGCTTGCTGAACAAATTATGGGTCGTGGTAATGAACGTGTCCGTAAACCACGTTATGTATTAGAAGGCGCTCGTCGTAAAGAAATCATTGATATGGTAGAACAAGCAGCGAAAACACGTCCAACTTTGTTATCGACTGCGGCTTAGGTCTATATAACTCTGGGGTAAAATTCGCCCCAGATGATGCTTATATTCTGTTCCCTTACTTGAATTGAAAAATAATAACATGCAGCATACTTTTTTTTGTGTAGATGGACATACCGCTGGAAATCCTGTGCGATTGGTTGCGGGTGGCGCGCCCTTATTAAAAGGGAAAAATATGAGCGAACGTCGACAAGATTTTCTAAATCGTTTTGACTGGATTAGAACAGGCTTATGTTTCGAACCTCGTGGGCATGATATGATGTCAGGTGGATTTTTATATCCTCCTACACAAGAAGATACTGATGCTGGGATTTTATTTATTGAAACCAGTGGTTGCTTACCAATGTGTGGGCATGGCACGATTGGATTGGTCACTTTTGGGTTAGAACATGGATTAATACAACCCAGAATACCTGGTAAATTAAGATTAGAAGTGCCTGCTGGGATTATCGAAATTGATTATCAATATGAAGGTAACAAAGTTACGGCTGTGACCATTCATAATATTCCTGCTTTTGTTGAAGCAACAGGGATTGTGATTGATGTTCCCGAGCTTGGTCAATTAACCGTTGATGTGGCGTACGGTGGAAATTTTTACGCAATCGTTGAGCCTCAAGGAAATTATCACAGCATCGATCAACTTGGCGCAGCTGCAATTTTGAAATATAGTCCGATTGTCCGTGCGTTAATGCGAGACGCTATTCAACCAGTGCATCCTTTGGATCCAACCATTAAAGGCGTCAGCCATGTGTTATGGGCTGATCCTCAAACTGATCGTTTACGTGGTCGTAACGCTGTATTCTATGGGGACAAAGCCATTGATCGCAGTCCTTGTGGTACAGGAACTTCGGCAAGAATAGCGCATTTATGGCATAAAAAACAATTGTCTGTCGGAGAAGCCTTTACTCATGAAAGCTATATTCATAGTAAGTTCATCGCAACCATTGCAGCAGAAACGGATATTAATGGAAAACCTGCTATTCTTCCATTAATTCAAGGCAGTGCCATTTCAACGGGATTTAATACAATTTGGATTAATAAAGAAGATCCTTTTCACAAAGGATTTCAAATCGTTTAATTAATACCATTATTAAGTTTCTGATATTTCAAATTTATATCAGAAACTTATTTTTACATTAGATTAGCCGACAAATTTACTGACTGCGTTTAATAATGCTTTCAAAGAAGAGCTAAGAATATCGTTATCGATCGCAACTCCCCAGAAGCTCTCACCCGTTTTATTAGAACATTTAATATAGCTTATTGAACGACTATCACTATTTTTCCCTAAAGTATGTTCATTATATTCTACAATACGAAAATCTAGATGGGTTTTTTCTTTTAAGATTGCTGTTCCTGCGGATAATACACCGTTACCTTCACCTTCCATTGTTGATTTTTTACCATCAATATTCAATGTTAATTTCAATTTAGTGCTGTTGGGCGCATTTTGCTCGACATTGAATTCTTGCAAAGTCAATTTGTTTTGACCTGTTAAGCCATAATGTTCACGGAAAATAGACCAGATTTCAGCAGGGGTTAATTCATGACCTGATTGATCTGTTTTTTGTTGGATAATAGTACTAAATTCGCGTTGTAAATGCGGTGGCAATTCAATTCCATGATTTTGTTGTAAAATCCAAGCAGCGCCACTTTTTCCAGATTGGCTGTTCACGCGAATGACGGCTTCATAGCTACATCCCAAATCAGCAGGGTCAATTGGCAAATAAGGCATTTCCCAATAAGTATGATTTTGTTTTTGGCGATTTTGAAAGCCTTTTTTAATGGCATCTTGGTGGCTACCAGAAAATGCACTAAATACTAAATCACCAACATAAGGATGTCTTGGATGAATTGGAAGCTCGTTACATTCTTTGACCACTTCACCAATATGTTTAATATCATGGAAATCAAGGTTAGGATGGATCCCTTGGGAATATAGATTCAAAGCCAATACAACCAAATCAGCATTGCCTGTACGTTCGCCATTACCAAATAAGCAACCTTCGATACGATCAGCACCGGCTAGTAAGGATAATTCTGCGGTTGCAATGGCGGTGCCGCGGTCATTATGAGGATGGACGCTGATGCATACTTTGTCTCTTTGTGAAAAATGCGTGCAAAAATATTCGATCTGATCGGCAAAGACGTTCGGAGTGCTGGCTTCTACAGAGCTGGGTAAATTGATAATCATTGGTCTTTGTTCGGAAGGTTTCCATACATCAGCCACCGCTTCACAAATACGAATGGCGTAATCGATTTCAGCCAACGAAAAATTCTCGGGCGAATATTCAAATGTCCAATGAGTTTCTGGATTTTTATTACAATGATCGACCACTAATTGTGTGGCTGTCGTGGCCATATCGATAATTTCGTCTTGAGATTTATTGAACACAATTCGTCTGAAGATTTCCGCAATGGCGTTATAGACGTGAATGACGACTTTTTTTGCACCTTTTAACGCTTCAAAAGTGCGTTCGATCAATTCTGGTCTGGCAGCCGTTAATACCTGAATAGTGACATCTTCAGGGATCATGTTGTTGTCAATTAAGTAACGAACAAAGTTAAATTCTGTCTCAGAGGCGGATGGAAAGCCGACTTCAATATGTTTAAAGCCACAATCGACTAATAATTTAAAAAACCGAATTTTACGATCATGATCCATAGGGTTGATTAAAGATTGATTGCCATCACGCATATCCACAGCACACCAAATCGGAGCCTTGGTAATGGTGTTATTCGGCCATGTGCGTTCAGGAAAAGGGAATGCGTTAAATGGACGGTATTTTGTTTCTGGATTAGTCAACATTGGTTTTACCTTTTAAATGTCTTTATTCATGACGATTAAGAATAGTATAACCAAGGTCAATTTGATTCGCTTTTGAAGTCCAGACATGTTTTTGCTCAAAATGGACAATTTGTTCTGTTGTTGGCATTAAAATTGCTGTAAATTATCGTATGTTCGATAATATATAGCATGAATGGTTTGTCTGTTTTGACCCTTTTATCCGTCAAAGAATATCATTTTTCGAGTGAGCAGTTTGAAGACAAACTGCATCGGCATGAGTGTGTGCAATTACTGGTCATCAAAAAAGGGCTGATTCGAGTAGAAACACAGACAAGCTGCTCGGTCATTACAGAAAAAGATGGTATTTGGATTATTGCAGGATCGATGCATAAGCTGACAATGCTTAAAGATACGTCTTTATATAGTATCTATGTTGATCCGTTTGCGCGTGCTGATTTTCCCTATAAAACTCAAGTTGTGAATATTTCGCCGTTAATGCATGCGTTGATGCCCAAACTGGTTGGGATCGATAGTCATTATTTACCTCATTCTATTGAAGAATGGACGATTGAGCTTTTTTTAAATGAATTACGTTCTTTGTCGGATTTATATGCCTTTGAACTGCCTTATCCTAAAGATGCTGAGTATCAAGAAATCTGTCGCTATATATCTAAAAATCTAGACTACCCTTGGTCTGTGGCGGATTTTTCTAAACGATTAAAGGTAAGTGATCGAACCGTTACGCGTCAATTTTATAAACAAACAGGGTTGAGCTTTGTCGAATGGCTCCGTAGAAAACGGATGCAAGTTGCTTTGGAACTGTTAACCTCTGGCGAACCGATTACTCAGGTTGCTTTGCAAGTCGGATATGATAGCCCCAGCGCGTTTACCACCGTGTTTAAACAGAGGCTGGGATTTACGCCGAGGGATTATGTGAATAAGGTGACTGGTAAGGGTTAAATATTTCTTATTCATTTTCCTTTAATTGAGATTCAAGTATGGATACTTGTTCTTGTGTTCTTTCAATAAGACATTCAATTCTACTTGAATTTTTGTCATTAATATTTTTGTATTTATTACAAGCAATATCTTTTTCTTTAATCCACTCTCTTTCGTCTTTTTTGATATCTTTTTGCTTTTCATTGGAAGATTTGGATAAAACTTGTTTATAAACTAGGTTGAGTTGTTGATCTAATTTTTGATATTCATCCCATAAACAGCTTTTTATATTTGAATGTTGAGAACTCACTTGATAACATTGTTGGTAAATAGTGAGATATTTGATACGGCTATCTGTTTTCTGAGTTTGACAAACAACAACAGAAAAACGACCTTCATGTCCATATTCCATATCATTATAGAATCGATTACACTCATCTTTACTTTTAATCCATTTGATTTGTGACGATTTAAGTTGTTTCTGTTCGGGAACTGATAAATTTTGTATTATGGTATGATACAGCGTGTTTAATTGCTTATCACTTTTTTCATAATCAATCATAAGACAATTCATAATGTCTGCTGTCATAGGACTGCCATCGTTGCAGGCTTCTCTGGCAAGGGAAGTTTTTGCACAGAATAGAAATCCGAAAAGGGTTATAATTAAAAAAGAATTTTTTAATAGCATCTTATGTAATCTTTATAAAAATGAGATGGGATCAATATCCACATCAATCTTAACGCTTTTCTTAGCTTTTACGCTGGATAGCCATTGATGTAAAATCGGTTGAATAGCGATATGTTTTTGTGTTCTGAGTAACAACCGTTGCCGATAGCGATTGCGTAGTAAAGCCAAAGGTGCAGGGGCAGGGCCAAGGACTATGACACCTTCCATTTGTGGGGCGTTTTGTCCAAGTTCATAAGCAATTTGCATGGCTTCATCATTCGTATCTGCACTGACAATAATTGCAGCCAGACGACCATAAGGCGGCCAAAATCCCATTTGTCGTTCTGCGGCTTCTTGTAACATAAAT
Organism: Commensalibacter communis; assembly: GCF_947179015.1. GTDB lineage: Bacteria > Pseudomonadota > Alphaproteobacteria > Acetobacterales > Acetobacteraceae > Commensalibacter > Commensalibacter communis. The sequence goes on along the minus strand of NZ_CAMXCM010000001.1, from coordinate 953,712 downwards.
TCATTAAAATCACCTTTAACCAATGTTTCCATGACGGGATGATCGGCAAGGTAGCTTTGTAACATGACGATCCCTGGAGATTGTGCGCGTCCAGCTCGACCTCCAACTTGGTGTAGCAGTTGCAATGTTTTTTCAGAGGCTCGTAAATCAGCACCACTTAGTCCAAGATCAGCATCAATCACACCCACTAACGTTAAGAAAGGAAAGTGCCAGCCTTTGGCGACAATCTGGGTGCCGATAATCAAATTAACTTCTTTTTTATCAATCTGACGGATGGCTTCTGCGGTGGCTTTGGGGCTGGTTAAATTATCACTGGACATTACAAGGATTTTGGCATCAGGAAACGATGCGCGTGCTTCTTCTGTAATTCGTTCTATCCCTGGTCCAATCGGAACCATACTATCTGGAGCAGCGCAGTGAGGACATTCTTTGGGAATAGGAATAAAATATTCACAATGATGGCAAACCAGTCGTTGAGTGCTGCGATGTTCGACTAACCACGCTGAACAATGAGGACACTCAAGGCGATGACCACAAGCACGACAAAGCGTCAATGGCGCATATCCTCGACGATTTAAAAAGAATAGAACTTGTTCGCCTTTTTCTAAGCGTTGTTGAGTGGCAGTGATTAACGGTGGCGATAAAAATAAGCCTCTATGGGGTGGAGTAGCCCGTAAATCGACAATTTGCACATCAGGCATGGATGCTCCGCCGTGACGTGCGGTCAAGGTTAAGTGATGATATTTGTGATGATACGCATTGGTCAGCGTTTCGAGTGATGGGGTCGCTGAGACTAACACAGCGGGGCAATTGGATAGTCTGGCTCGAACAATGGCCATATCTCTGGCATGGTAAATAATATTTTCTTCTTGTTTAAAAGAAGTTTCATGCTCTTCATCAATGATGATTAGACCCAAATGGGTAAAGGGGAGGAACAAAGCTGACCTTGCGCCGACGAGAACAGATACTTCATTTTTGATAACGGCTTGCCAAGTAAGTTTTCGTTGTTTGTTAGTTAAGTCAGAATGCCAAAGTGCAGGCTTAACGCCAAAACGTTTTTCAAATCGTTCTACCCATTGTGAAGAGAGTGCAATTTCAGGAAGTAATATTAAAACCTGTTGCCCTTGTTCAATACAAGTCGCGATGGCCTGCATATAAACTTCGGTTTTTCCTGAACCTGTGACCCCTTGTAATAAAGTAACAGAGAATTCTTTGTTATTGACTTTTGTGCTTAGAAAATCAGCAGCCTCTTGTTGCTCTTCTGATAATTGCGGGATATGAAAAGAGGGATCGGGTTCCAAGAAAGGAGAATGATAGGGGAGTAATTTTTCTTCTAGAATACCCGCTTTGGCAAGATTTTGAATGACACTAGAACTGACTTGTAATGCGTCCACTAAGAAGCCAGTGGTAAATGGGGATTCTTTACCCCTTAAAAATTGAAGAATTTTCTCACGGGCAGGGGTTATACGGAGTTTATCTGTTGGTAGATCAGATAAAACCCATCCTGTTTTAGGGGCGTTGGTTGAAGCATAGGTTTGAATGCCACGTAAAGCAATGGCTAATACTAGCCCTGGTGGTGATAATGTATAGGCAGCAACCCAATCTATAAATTGGAGTAGGATAGAAGGTAATGGAGGAATAGGTATAATTGAAATAATTGACTTTATTTTTTTTATTTTTTTAGGTTCTTCCTCGGGTAAGGCAATGCCTTTTGGTAAAGCATGTTTTTCCCAAATAACACCAATTTCTTCGCGATTATTCAATGGAACGATGACGATTGTACCAGGTATAAGAGAGCTATGTTCAAGTTCGAGCGGAACTTGATAATAAAAAGGTTCTATGAAAGGATAAGGTAATAATACAGGTAGAATATGAGGACACATAATACTCAGAATGATTTAATGATATATAATTACATTTATACTCTGATAAATGGTCGGGTGGCAAACTTAAGATTATGAATTATTTTAAATTATATGATTTGGCATAAAGTGTGAAATATCTAATTTGATTCTTTTAGTTTTAGCGTTACAGGAACCGTAACTTTTTTTCTGCTGTTGAGTGTAATAATAATTGTTTGACTATAATATTCCGCAATAAAGACTTCTTCTAATTTCAGATCATTATTTTCGAGTAAGTGCACAATAAAATCATTATCCGTATCAAATAATTCTAAGGGCAAACGTTGTATTTCACCTCTTAATATCAAGACGATAGAAGGCTCGTGTTGGTCTTTTTCAATAATGGTCAATTGTCCATTAGGTTCAACTTGGGCGTAATGAATTTCTTGAATAGAGCCAATACCTCTGGAATGTAAAATGGATAACAGGTTAATAATATCAATTTTATTATGTTTGTTATTAATTGTATCGATCATCAATTGACCATTTTTGATGATAATTATAGGATCACCCAATGTAAAAGATCGAAACATTTCAAATTCTTTTGCGACTTTGTTTAATATATGCATTAAAAAAGTGCCAATGATTAATACTAATACATAGGTGTAAACAGGTATTGTATCGCTATAAATAACGCCACCTATAATACCACCGAGGATAAAATTTCCGATTAAATCAATCGGTGACATTTGAGAGATTTGAGTCTTACCCGAAAGATTGAAATAACAAATGACAATGATAAAGCCGAGTATAAATTTAAGAAAAACTAATGCGAAATAGGTCATCAAAGCCTCTTTATTATCAAGACAATACTCAATTTAAATTATAAAGTATAAAAGATAAGCAATTTATTAAAAGTTATTTCTGAGTTATACCAAATATTTAGTTAAAGATGAATAATATAATTCTAGGGGAATAGGGTTGATGGTTAAAAATATTTTGACAATTGCAGGTACAGATCCCAGCGGTGGGGCGGGTATCCAAGCAGATATTAAAACTTTTTCTGCACTTGGAACCTATGCAATGTCTGTGATTACAGCCGTCGTTGCTCAAAATACTCAAGGGGTCAGGTCTTATCGAACAATGGACGCAGAATTTGTTGGGGAGCAAATTGATGCTGTGTTTGATGATATTGCTGTAGATGCTGTCAAAATCGGAATGTTGGCAAATGCTGACATTGTTAAAGTCGTGGCCTCGAAGCTAAAACAATATAATGTTAAAAACGTGGTTTTGGATCCTGTTATGGTGGCGAAAAGTGGTGATCCTTTGATTGATGAAACCGCTGTTGCCGCGATCAGAGATATTTTGCTCCCTCAAGTAACGATAGTCACCCCCAATATTCCAGAGGCTTGCGTTTTATTGAATAAAAAAGAACCGATTTCTTTGGATGAAATGGAAGTAGAAGCAAAGAATATATTACAACTAAATCCGCGATGGGTTTTGTTAAAAGGCGGTCATTTAACGGGTAATATTTGTCGTGATGTATTATGTAATTCACAAGAAACCTATGAATTCGTTGGCGAACGGATTATAACGAAAAATGATCATGGAACTGGATGTACGTTATCTTCAGCAATTACAGCCTTATTACCCACGATGACTGTTCCGAAGGCAGTTGAAAAAGCTAAGGCATTTTTAGAACAGGCGTTGCAATCAAGTCATCAATTATCTGTTGGTCACGGGCATGGTCCATTGCATCATTTTTGTAATTTATGGAAGTAAAAGATCAATTGTAGATCAGGGTAAAGTTAATGCGGGCTTTTGAATTATTACAACAATTTTTAGGATGGATGAAAGATAGCCGCAGAGCTTCGGAACACAGCTTGATAGCATATCAACAAGATCTAACACGATTTTTGGGTTTTCTAACACAGCATGTTGGTGAAGAGCCTACCAAAGATACTTTATCGATCATAAGTCACAAAGATTTGCGTTCTTGGTTAGCTGATGAAAATGACAAAGCGTCAAATAACCCACGATTAGGACATGGTCGCCATACGCAAGATGCCGCTATTCGCACACGTCGTCGCCGTTTGTCGGCTCTTAAGTCGTTTTATCGTTATCTAGCGCTTTATCACCAAGTTGAAAATAGTGCTGCAACATTACTTAGTACGCCAAAAACGAAACAGATTTTGCCTCATCCTTTATCGCAAGAAGAGGCAATGGCACTATCCAAAGATATTGCGATTGTCGATCAATCGCCGATTGCTCAAGGCAGAGACATTGCTTTATTTACGTTACTGTATGGTTGTGGTTTGCGGTTATCAGAAGCATTAGGGCTGGATTGGATAGATTTACATCATTCAAGGCTGGATGAAGAAGGGGGCGTATTACGAGTTACCGGTAAAGGAAACAAAGAGCGCCTGATCCCAATTTTACCGATGGTTGCAGAAGCACTAATGCAATGGAAAAAACAATATCCTGGCATTTCAGAAGGAAAAAATCCTGTTTTCATTGGATTACGTGGCAAACGATTAAATCCTTCGATTGCACAAAAAACAATGCGAGAATATCGTCGTATGATGGGATTATCTGATCTGGCAACACCTCATGCTTTACGCCATTCTTTTGCCACGCACATTATGCAAAATGGCGGAGATTTAAGGACTATCCAAACATTACTGGGGCATGTAAGCCTTTCAACAACACAGAAATACACATTGATGGATGAGGCACATTTGTTAAAAATATGGGAAAATGCGCATCCCCGTGCACGTCAGGATAAATAATATGAAAAAAACGCTAATATTTTGTTTTTTTAGCCTTTTTATTTTGTTACACAGTGCAGCCTCCAATGATGTGCAAGCTCAAACTTCGTGTGATTATGAAAAACTGGGACAAGCATCTTTAAAAGATGTTGGTGGTTTTTTATTGGTTACCGTCAGCATTAATGGACATCCATTTAATATGGTGGTGGATACTGGGTCAGAGGGCAGCTTAATCTTTCCAGAAGGGGCAAAATTATTAAACCTGCCCATTGATCCTAATCGTCAAACGGTTGTTCAAGGTCCAAGAGGTGGGCAAGAGCTTGTCAAAAATGTGTTTATTCGGCAAATGAAATTGGGACAATTAACGATTGGGCCTTTGTCTGTACCTTTGGGAAATTTACCAACTTATCCAAAGCTAGATATTCCAGTGATAGGGTTAATTGGTGGGGATATATTGTCCCATTTTGATTTGGATTTTAATATCAAATCAGGAATATTGTCTTTTTGGCATATCGAATCTAATTCTATGCTGTGTCACGTGCCTCCTTTTTGGGGCGATGAAATGCAATCAGTAGCATTGAAAATGATAGGTCATCGTCCTTTTGTTACGGTTAAAGTGGATGGTAAACCGTTGGTGGCATTATTAGATAGTGGCGCGCGTTCCCGAATTGTTTCGTTTGAAACAGCCATAAAAATCGGTGTGCCTTATCATGTTTTAACCAAAGATCCTGGTGGAATAGCCAGTGGTGTCGATATGCGCAGCTCTCGCTATTATTGGCATAAATTCAAAACATTTCAGTTGGGGCAAGATATAGAGCATAATCCAATCTTAACCGTTTCCCAGCTTTATGATTCAATGAATATGCTGATCGGATCAGATTGGTTCGCATCTCGTCATGTTTGGGTATCTTATTCTCGTCAAAAATTATACTTTATGAATAACCCAGCGGATAAAAAAAAATAAGTATCAGGTTTCATTCTTACGATACTTAATCCATAAAGCGATTATAAAGATGAATGCAAAGAAAACTAATTCAGCAATTCTTAACTCATTAAAGATAAATTTATTGATATTAAAAATTTTGTATTGTCGAGTAAGAAAATATGCAAAAGGGAGGCTTATTCCAATTGAAAGTATGGCTAACTTACAAAGCTGATACAGTTTGATAATATTTTGTTTTTGCTCATCAGGATTTAACTTTTTTTGATATTGTGTGTATTTTAAACAAAGATATAACAATCCTAAAACCGAACCAGCATATTGTAAGAATTTATATATTCGTAGTTCTTGCCTATTTGAGATCGTCTCAATCAGATTATATTGTAAGAAATGAATATTTTTAACAAAGTTTCCTGTTTCATGGGTAAACCCATCCCAAACTATGTGTGTAACGGCACCAATAAATAAAGAAAAAATAATGATAAGACAATTTGAACGACCCCATTGTTTACATGGTTCTATAGTTATGGGAAGTATTTTGTTCAAATTAGTTGAAAATATCGAAAGTATAATAAAAAGTAAGACACATAATGGAAATGCCGTATAAAACCAGCCGATAATATGATGAGCTTTCGTAGCCAGTTTGAATAAACCAACAGAGTAAAAAAGGTCAGGGAATATGCTGCCAATTATCAACGCTGGTAAATTAAGGAATTTTCCTATTTTAGATTGTTTGATTGGAAAAACAACGGCTGGATGGGAAAATGTCCAAGGCATGATGCGATCTAAATTCTTTTATTAGGTAATAAAACAAAAATAAAGGCACTAATAACCGTAATGATTCCAAGATATAGCCACGTAAAATGAAAATGAGTAGCAGGCAAAGCATGAAGATGAACTGTCTCATCCAAAGTTAATAGAATAGCAGAAATCGCAACGCCAGAAGCCATTGAAACTTGCATAACGGTTGATAATAAACAGCTGCCTGCAGGTTGTCTTTTAGGGGATAGATCTAATACAGTGACGGTATTCATTGCAGTAAACTGCATTGAATTTACAAACCCTGTGATGAACATTAAAACAGAGATTAAAACCCATCCAGAATGTTCATTAATCAGACAATAAGAAACATATGAAGCACTTAAGGCAAGGGTATTTATAAATAGAAAATTACGATAGCCCATTAATTTGATCGATTTTGAAACAAAAGGTTTTGCAACCATGGCAGATATTGCCAAGGGTAACATTGCAACACCACAAGCAACGGGTGATAAACCCAATAATCTTTGTAACATCAAAGGAATCATAAAGGGCACGGCACCACATCCTAGGCGAGCAACCAAATTTCCTAAAATGCCAATGGAAAAACTTTTAATTTTAAATAATTTTGGGCTGAATAAAGGATAATCATGATACAAAGATCTAATCCAATAAGCACCAAGTAATACTAATCCAACACAAAAAATAATCGTGGGGAGCGTATAGGCTGTTGTTTCACTATATAAGCTGAGTGCATAAGTGACCAACGCAATCCCAGCTGCAAAAATAAAATATCCCCATATATCAATCCGGACATTTTTGTCATTTTGAGTTGGAAAATGTTTCAATGCGAAATAAATACCAGCAATTCCAAATGGAATATTAATAAAGAAAATGACCGACCAATTCAAATAAGAAGCAATAATACCGCCAACAATAGGACCTATTAATGGCCCCATCAATCCAGGGATTGTTACCATACTTAATGCTTTGATTAACTGATCTTTGGGAAAAGTTTGTATAACCGCCAATCGCCCAACAGGCAGCATTAATGCTCCACCCATTCCCTGTATAATTCTGGCAGCCAAAAGCTCATTCATGGTGTTTGATATTCCACAAAGTAAGGAGCCAAGGGTAAAGATGAACAAAGCAATACAAAAAATCGTCCGACAGCTATATTTTTGACACAGAACGCCCGTCAAAGGAATGAACAAAGAATTCGCAATCATATAAAATATAATAATATTTTTGGTTGTTGCTAATGGCGAATGAAAGATGGTCGATAAATACGGTATAATCGTGTTAACAGAAGTTGTATCTAATGACGCCATAAAAAAAGCAATGGCGGCAACAATTGGTAACAAGGTCTTTTGTTTATCTTGATTAACAGCGTTCATGAGTATGTAAAAATATTCGTTTGTTGATTTGAATTCAGACGATTAATTCAAGTGTCTATAAATATAATTTATGGCTTTTATATGCATTTTATTGCAAAAAAAAAGCTATTATAGCTCAAAATAGATGTTTGTGTTGTTAAAAATGAAGCATAATTCATGTTATAAATTGATATTATTTGCCGCTTGGCTCATAGTAACTTACAAATGATTTGTTAATTAATGGTAGAAGAGTAAACAGCGTATGAACCGTACCATCACGTTAATACCCGAGAGTGGATTGCAATTTTGGCCCGTATTATTTTCAACTGAACAGATCAAGAATATTCGATGTTGGTTTTGGGAAGAACGTAACGGTGAATACGAAGATGGTAGCCCACGCTATATATTACATGCTTTGCAAGAAGATACAGAAACTGGAGTTATTAAAGATCCCTTGACAGGTCGTGTTCCTCCAGAAGATCAGATTTATGATGTTTCTTGGAAATCTGTTGTTCAACTCTTACAAAAACAATGGCTTCCTTTACCTTTTTTCGCATTACTTTCTGCTGAACAAGGTGGGGATAAATTGTTCCGTAAAGGGCCTGGAAACTGGGTGCGTGGTCGCTTTGCAGAGCTTGAAGAGGGTGAAATACGTCTTGATTTGGTTTTTGATACTAGTTTAGAGGAACTACATGAAGATGGTGTGTATAATGCACCAACTTTTGAAGATAGCCAACGACAAGATCATTTCAAGTTTGTTTCTTCGTTACAAGAAATCGCTTGGTTTTTAAATGAGGCTTGGGTTGGCGATTGGCTGTTAAAGGTTCAACAAGAAGCTCAGGAAAAAGCTGCGCAAAAATCATTCGCAGATCGTCCATATTATTGTTGGCATTATGCTGTTTATCAAACTTTTTTACAGATTTTACAAATTATCCAGAATATGCCAACTATTCATTTGCTAGATGGCAATACAGAAAAGAATATCCAAAATGTTGTAGAAGTTGATTTGGTTCTAGATCTAGGGAACTCACGCAGTTGTGGTATTTTAATTGAAGATCATTTAGGGCAAGACCTAAATTTTTCTAATAGTTACCCTCTGACCTTGAGGGATTTATCACGACCTTATTTAGAATATGATCAACCTTTCCCAAGTTGCATTGAGTTTGCTAAGGCAAATTTTGGTAATGATTTGCTTTCCCGTCGTTCAGGCAGAACAAAAGCATTTTTTTGGCCAAGCCCTGTCCGAGTTGGATTTGAAGCGGCTCATTTAGCAGGGATGCGTATTGGAAATGAAGGGTTAACTGGGCTTTCTTCTCCTAAGCGGTATATATGGGACAGCCGTTTATCGTTACAAAGCTGGCGATATAACAGCCGTTCAATCAGTGATGGTGGGCGGATTATTGATCCACCTGTCAATGGGGCGTTTATGGCAATGATTTCACCTGAAGGGCGTGTCTTATCCGATGAAGAACGAGCATCAGGGCAGAATATTGCTACTCAACCAAATTTCTCTCGCAGTTCTTTATTTACGTTTATGTTTGTCGAAATCTTGATGCAAGCCCGTTTGCAAATGAATTCTCCTCAAAATAGAGAACAGCGCCAAGATAAAACATTGATGCGCAGGTTACGATCTATTGTGTTGACTATGCCCCCTGGGATGCCCGTAGCCGAACAAAAGATATTACAAAACAGAACCAAGGCAGCCATTGATTTATGCTGGAAAATGCTTGGTCTTTCATGGAATACGCGTCCACAACTACAATGTCGTTTGGACGAGGCAACGGCTACGCAAATTGTCTGGCTTTATAATGAGATCACAGAACGTTTAGGTGGGAATGTGGATGAATTTATGCGGTTACATGGTCGGTTACGCCCTAATGCAGATCGAAATGAACAGCTTGAACCCTCCATCAGAGTAGCTAGTTTAGATATTGGTGGTGGCACGACTGATTTAATGATTAGCTCTTATACTGTTCCTTCTGGAGAAACCATTTGCCCTAAGCAAGAATTTAGAGAGAGCTTCAAAGTTGCTGGGGATGATATATTAGAACATTTAATTACTCATGTGGTTTTGCCTCCTTTAGCAGAGGCATTACAACAAGCAGGGGTTCAGGATACGCAGGCATTATTAAGCCGAATGATTGGTCAAGATTGGGGTGGACAATCTGAACAAGAGCGTCATTTAAGAAAATTATTTGTTAGTACTATTTTAGAACCTATCGCTATTGCTGTTTTAAAAGAATATGAAGCAATGACCGATCGTAGTATAGAAGGGTTAACGCCTTTTTATGTCAGGGAGGTTCTTGGGCAGGATAAAGAAACGATTAATCGCTCTGCCAGTTATATTCATCGCCAAGCAGAATTAGCAGGTGCTCTCAATTTCAATATTTCTGATGTAAAAATTGCAATTAAAGTTCAACATATTGAGGCGTCGATATCGCACGTTATGGGTGAAGTTATATCGAATTTATGTGAAGCGATTTGGTCGTATAATTGTGATGTTTTGTTAGTTTCAGGACGACCATCACGGTTCAGACGTGTTGTTGATATGATTAAAGCTGCTATGCCTGTGCCCCCGCATCGTATTGTTGGTATGTATCATTACCGTGTGGGTGCTTATTATGCTTTTCGTGACGCAAGGAACAGAATTAGCGACCCCAAGACAACGGTTGTTGTGGGGGCTTCACTTTGTTTACAAGCAGAGGGAAAGTTACAAAATTTTGTCCTTAGAGCGCGAGATTTGAAAATGTATTCCACAGCGCGCTTTATTGGACGTTTAGAAAAAAATGGTCAATTGCGTAATAAAAATGTATGGCTTTCAAATATTGATTTAGAAGGTCAAGCCTCTGAAGATGTGGGCTTTACAATTAACGATTTTGAAAATACTACCCGTATTGGTTTCAGACAGCTGGGCATAGAACGCTGGCCAGCGTCTCCTTTATATACACTAGAATTTGGTAATTTCCCTGGGTTTAATAAAGTATCTTTACCTCTGACCGTTAAGATTGTGCGACAAGATATCGATTTTGACAAAGAACAAGCACAAAATGATTATTCAGGTAGAGAGCAATTTAAAATTGCAGAAGTAACAGACCAAAAGGGTGAACAATATCCGCCTCGAATTTTATCCTTACGATTGCAAACCATGCAAAATGTCGAAGGATATTGGCGAGATACAGGTCGCTTTACGTTAGCTTAAGGAAAGATATGATTAAGATGGTTAAAGATAATCAAGAAATGATCCAAACACTACAAGCGCGTAACAGTGAGGTTTTAAAAGCCTCTGACCAAGCTTTGTCTTGGTTTGATGATAACCCAAAAGCAGTCAAAGGGGACGGTGAACGTCTCAAAGCAACGTTACGACGATTTCGCCGTCAAGCACGTCAATTAAACCGAGCCTGTCGTCAACCACCAGCCATTGCTGTGTTCGGGGCATCTCAGTCTGGAAAGTCTTATTTAGTTTCAAGTTTGGCTACTAAGCCAGGGAAAACTTTGGAGGCTCATTATCAAAATGAAAAGCTAAACTTTCTGCAAGATATGAATCCTCAAGGAGGGAATGAATCAACAGGGTTGGTTTCTCGTTTTACCACCAGAACACCTCAGGTGATACAAGATAATATGCCTGTGCCTTTACGGTTATTGTCCGCAGTGGACATTATTAAGATCTTGACCAATACATCCTTGGAGGATTTTAAGGTCAAAGAATTATCGATGGAAGATAAACAGATCGATGCTTTATTTGATGCTGCTGGGGCAAGCGCGAATACGACTAACGCTGTTATAGATTTAGATGATATCGAAGGATTAATGGAGTATTTGCAGGCTTTATACCCTGATTATCAACGCTTGGAAAAATTAGGGGATGGATATTGGGACAAATTAAAATTGCTTGTTCCTCATTTACCTGCCAGTGAGTCCGTTAGTTTATTTTCACCTTTATGGAATGGCTTACCTCAATTTACCAATTTAGCACGCTCATTATTTGTTACCTTGGAACAACTAGGTCAACCAGATTTTGTGCATTGTGCAACAGATGCGTTACGCCCCAGGGAAAGAAGCATCTTAAATGTGGAAACACTTTTCACACTTGGACAATCCGATCATGGTGATAGTGTTGCGTTATTCACCCCAGATCAAAAAACTGTAACGATTGATCGTTCAATTGTTACGGCGTTAACAGCAGAGATTACCGTTCCCGTAGGGGACGCGCCTTGGTCATTTTTAGAAGAAACGGATTTATTAGACTTTCCTGGGGCTAGGTCTCGGGAAATTATTTATGACCCTCAAGATTTTTTGCAAGCACCAGAGGCTTTGGGACGATTATTTTTAAGAGGTAAAGTCGCTTATCTATTTCAACGCTACGAAGCAGAACGAGAAATCTCGGCAATGCTTTTATGTATTGGGGATTCTATACAAAGCGTTTCTACACTGCCAGGTATGATTGATGGGTGGATTAAAAGCAGTATTGGTGCGACATCAGCTGACAGAGCCAAACAACGGGATAATTTATTCATTGTTTTAACCAAGTTTGATCGCGAATTTGAACAAAAAGATGGGGATGCACCTTCTTCTGGATTTCGTTGGACGGCTCGGATTAACGCAAGCTTGCTTGATTTTTTTAAAACAAGCAGCTGGGTCGAAGATTGGAAAAATCTACAACCTTTCAATAATGTATATTGGTTACGTAGCCCTGCAATTAAATTTCCAGCAATAATGGATTATAAGCAAATTGATGGCGTTGAAAAAGAGTCTGGTATCGCTTCAAAATCACAATCATTAGTTGAAACAATGAAACAAGCATATTTATCGAATAGCTCTATTCAACGTTATATTGCTAATCCTGAGAATGCTTGGGAAGCGGTCTTAATGCCAAATGATGGTGGTATCTCTTATCTAGCCCAAGCGTTAGGTCAAGTTTGTGATGGTCGGTTAAAGTTTGAGCAAATCTCTGCACAATTAGAGCAATTTTGTGCTAATTTATCTCGGTCTATAGCCCCATATTATCATAGTGGTAATAAAGAAGAAGCGATTAAAAAAGCATCATTAGAAGGTCAAACCATTGCTCGTTCTTTGATGAAATGCGTTGCTGTTCAAATGTTTGGTCCATTATTATCTTGCCTGCAAGTGACACGCGATCAAATGATAGAAGCATGGCGTAATTTAGAGACTCAATCCAGTAATCAGAAGTTTTTGATGGGGAGAGCCAGTGATGTTGATAGCTTGTTTCAAGATATGTTCCCTAATGCTGAAGAAGATGCACCCCAACAATCGACTACGGAAGAACAAGAGAGCGCAAAAGATCGACATGAGCAATATGCTGACCTTGCATTGGCAAAATGGAACAATGCTATGGAACATTTTGCAGGGCAAGAACATGTTACAGAAACTTACCTCGTTCCTTCAGAGCAATTGGTCGCTTTAACAGCAGATATTGCATTATTATCTAGACGACTCAACTTGCGCGATCAATTGGCTGATAAATTACGAAAAAATGCATCGCTAACAGGCAGTGCGTCTTTGAGAGGCGAAACACAAGCATTATTAGCAGAAATTGAAATAGGTAATTTTGTGAATTGGTTGGGATATTACGATGTTCCTCTTGACCAACGTCCAATGACCCGAGGGTTAAAAGATGAGCATGTTTTTACTCCCAAAGAAGAGCTCAAAGGAATATTAATATTGCCAGAGCAACCAACACCTTATAATGAACGTTTTGTCAGAGATTGGATTTCTGCATTAGTGCAAATTTTTGAAGAAAATGCAGGAGCTTCTGAATTGAATGGTATAGATCCAGCAGCAAATGAGTTATTAGGCAGAATTATTTCAGTATTGGAGCATAAAGACAAATGAGTTCTCAATTAAAAGTTTTTGCTTCTGCGCCTGGGGAAGCAGTTATTGCCGTTGTTGGACAAGCAGAGCATTATGGAAATAAATTAACGATTTCATTTCCTCAATTTTCCTCTATTGCTTCACAACCAGTCTTGCAACAAGCTGTTGAAGGGAATGATCTGTTATTAACGATTGATGCTGACAGTCTTGGTGATATTTTAGAACCAGATAGTCCATATCAAATTAAAATCCCAGAGCTTGAATGTGTCGCCACAGTTATTTGGCCTGAAATTATTGCCAGAAGAGGGAATAGTAAAGGGGTGATTAATACGATTGGAGCTTCTTCTAAAACGACATCTATTATTGAAGAAAAAGAAGAAATCCAAATCCAACCTGAAATTCAGCCTGAACCTATCGTTCAATCCGAACCAGTGATTGAGGAGGAAGCACCTTTGCTTCATGAAGAATCAAAAAGTTCTTCTTCAATGCCATTTATTGCATCTATTGCTGCAATTTTTGTTATTGCAGGTGCTGGTGGAGCCTTTTGGTATATTCAGCACAAAAAACCGCAGCCTGAAGCAAAGAAAGAGCAAGTTGTTAAGAAAGAAGAGCCTAAAAAAGAACAACCTAAGGCACCAGAGATTGCTAAAACTCAACCTCCAGCAGCTCCTAAACCAGAACCTTCCTTTGCAGAAACATTACAAAAGATGTCTGTTCCTGATGTGATTAATAAAGCACCCAATACAGTGTTAATTACCAAAGAAGGCAAACGACGGCTTGAAGCCAAACAATATGATGATGCCGTTTTATTATTGGAAAATGCTGCTTCCAAAGGGGACGTTACGGCGATGTTAACATTGGGACTTTTATATAGCCCTGTTAATTTTAAAGAAGGTGGTGCTATTCCAAGTCCAGACATGAGGGAAGCGGCAAGATATTTTCAAAAAGCCGTAGAGGGTGGATCAAAAGAAGCAGAAGCCCCCAGAGCATCTTTAAAAGAGTGGCTAACGAAAAAAGCAGAGAGCGGAGATGATATGGCACGTTTAACTTTAAAGGATTTCTGGAAATGAAATTAACTCATTTTCGTTTGCTACTACAAACCAGTGTTGCAATTATTGTCGTCTTTGCAGGCAGTTTATATGTTTATGCAGAAACCCCTGATACCGCACCAATATCTCCAACATTGAATAAAGATGCTGCCCCGACAGTGCCGTTGTTGATGGAAGGGAAACATACACTTTATCAACGTGTGATTTCACGACCTGGTGGCGTAATTTCTCCTGAACCTTCACAGGAAAATTCAAAACCATTAGAGGGATTTAAGGTTTTTTATGTGTATCAACGGCATAAAGATGCACAAGGAAAAGAAGACTGGATTCAAGTCGGGCATGATATTAGAGGACATGTAGCAGGCTGGATTCCAGCCGATAAATCTGTGAATTGGTCACATACATTGGTGGGAGCTTTCACAAATCCAGCAGGCAGAGAGCGCTCTTTATTCTTAAAAACAGAACAAGATGAAAAGGAGCTGATTACAGATCCTAATCTTTCACAAAAATCTAAAGAATTAACGCAAGCGGCTCTGGGGGGTAATTCTGACAAAGTCATTGCCATGGAGCCAACCAATTACGTTGATATTACCAAGAATTTTTATTTATTACCTATTCTGGATGCACAACAGATTGAACGCCCTAGTGGTCCACCATTACGGTTGTTGCATGTTATTTCTGCTCCTTCACAACCCACTGGTCAAACGAATGCATCGCCTGCAAATTTAAGAAATTTTAAGGCTAGCCTCGTATTTGTAATGGATACGACGATCAGTATGGAACCTTATATTGAACAAACACAAAAGGCAGTTAAATCAATTGTTGATCGCATTCAAAATACTGCGGTCAAAGATAATTTTCGTTTTGGCTTGGTTGCATATCGTGACAGTTTAAAAGATAATCCTGGATTAGAATATGAAACCAAAGTTTATGCCAAACCTGATTTTGATAAGCCAATAGATATTATTAATGATTCGATTTCAATTGTTCATGATGCCGAAGTATCCTCTAAATCCTTTGACGAAGATGCAATTGCAGGGATTAAAACGGCTTTGGATGAGGTGGATTGGAATCAATCCGCAGGTCGTTATTTGATTCTGGTTACAGATGCGGGTGCCAGAGGCGCAGATCATCCTAATAGTATAACAAAATTAGGTATTGAAGAAATCAGACAGCTGGCGGAATCTAAAGGCGTTGCAGTATTTGTGGTTCATTTATTAACGCCTGCAGGGCAAAAAAATAATGATCATAAAACCGCCGAAAAACAATATCGTGCGTTGAGTAAATATGGAACAGCTGGCTCCCTATATTTCCCTGTGAAAGGTGGAACGCCTGAGGCTTTTGCAGAGGTTATTCAAACCTTATCAACATCTTTGTTGCAACAAGTATCCAATACAACAGGTCGTCCAGTTGCGGGATTAAATCCTGATGCGAATAATCCCAAACAACAAGCTATACAAAAACAGTTACAGGTTGTAAGCCAAGCAATGAAGTTGGCTTATGTTGGAAAAGAGGAAAAAACATCAGTTCCAGATGTGGTATCTAGTTATACTACGGATCGAGATTTATCTAATCCCATGAAGAAATCTGTTGAGGTTCGTGTCTTATTGACCCGAAACCAGCTTTCTGATTTAGCACAAGCTTTACAAATTATTCTTAAAACTGGACTAGCTGGTCGTACAGAACCACAAACTTTCTTTACGCAATTACGCTCTGCGTTTGCAGCTGCTGCCAGAGACCCTTCTAAAATTGCACAATCTGAGCAAATTGGCGGAATGCTTGGCGAGTATCTCCAAGATTTACCTTATAAATCTGATATTATGAATATTTCAGAAAAGGATTGGTTGGCAATGGGTGCTATTGCCCAAAGAACCATCTTAAATAATGTTGAAAGTCGCTTACGTCTTTATCAAGAATATCAAGCACATCCAGATTTATGGGTCAATTTAAGTGGGAATAATGATCCAGGCGAAGCGGTATTTCCCGTTCCGTTAGAGGCTTTACCTTAACAATGTCGAAAAAGCAGACGAAGGAAGTTTTTTATCTTAAAAAAATATCCCGTCAGTTTTCTGGCGGGATTACCATAGAGATTGCTACAGCTAGTATTTGTTTAGGGGATAAGATTTTAATTTCCGGACCCTCTGGTTGTGGAAAAAGCACGATGCTTGGGATGCTATCTTTGGCATTGAAACCTGACCGTGGCAAAATATTTCTTTGTGACAAAGTGGATATTTTAGAGAAATGGAAGCGGAATAAACGTGACGATTTGGCAATGTTAAGAGCCGCTTTATTTGGCTTTATTCCACAAACGGCTGGGCTTATTCCTTTTTTGACTATTCAAGAAAATATTTTGATGCCTCAGGGTTTGATTGGTAAAAAAGATCAAGATTGGTTTCTTTATTTGGTTCATAGATTGGAAATTAACACCATTCTATCCCATAAACCTCATCAGGTTTCCGTGGGGCAAAGGCAGAGAGTAGCTGTTGCTCGGGCATTAATAAACCATCCTTTGATTGTCTTGGCTGATGAACCCACAGCGTCGGTGCATCCTTCTTTGGCTGACGGAATATTAGAATTATTGATAGAGACTATTCAAGAAACTGGGGCTGCGTTGATTATGACCTCTCACGATACCAAAAGAACATTGCAATATGGGTTAACTGAATTTCCTTGCGAGATGGACCCCCAAAATCAAATCACTAGGTTATATTTATGAAATATAAGCGTTTTCATGGGGCTTTGTCAGCAAAATTTGCTTGGAAAGATTTAAAGAGTGAACCCATTTTGTCTTTGTGTTTAGTGCTTGGTATCGTTGCAGTATTAGCGCCTTTGATCGTAATTGCTGGCTTGCGTAGTGGTGTTTTAACGAGTGTCCGACAAACATTGTTGGAAGATCCTCATGCCAGAGAGATCGTTAATATCTCGAACCGTAGTTTCACGGATCAAACACTAAAGCAACTTGCCAATAGAAAAGATGTTCAGTTCCTTGCCCCCAGAACCAGAACGCTGGCTGCCAGTTTATTTATGGAAAAACAAGGTGACTTGGGCAGTGGTCGACATATCATGTTAACACCTACAATTAAAAATGATCCTTTATTAAAAGATATTCATCCTTTTATAGAAAATAATCAGGAAATTATTTTATCACAGTCAGCAGCCAACCATTTACATGTTAAAAAAGGGGATGAGATTACAGCTTATTTAAATCGTATTTTGAATGGACAAAAACAACAAGTTCAATTTCCTCTTAAGATTATAGGGATTGTTCCGCCTTCAATTACGGATCAGGATAGTGCTTATGTGACCTTATCTTTGGCAGTTGGCATAGAAAATTATCAAGACGGGATCAAAGATTGGTCGCCACAATTAAAAGATTTGCCTTTGCCTACGCAAACAATTTATTCGGGTTTTCGTTTATATACGCATAATATTAATGAGTTGCCCACGTTGGATGCTGATTTACGTAAATCTGGGATCGATATTATTTCCAAAGCAGGGGACGTCGAAGGGCTATTATCGTTGGATAAACGTTTATCTTTGCTATTTATCTGTGTTGCTTCTTTGGGTGGATGTGGGCTATGTATTTCGCTTGGCGCTGGTTTATGGGCGAATACAGAACGAAAAAGAAAATCATTGGCTTTGTTACGATTTAATGGATTTAGTGCCTTGGATTTAATTTTATTTCCCTTGGTGCAAGCCATTATCCTCGCATTATCAGGGGCTATTATTGCATTGGGTGCAGCCTATGGTGCTGGTCAACTCATTAATATGTTATTTAGCTCTGTCTTGCCTCCAAATCATGCTTTATTTTTACTGAATAACTGGATTATTTTTGGTGCCTTAGGACTAACGGTCATGGGGGGTATTATTGTCAGTTTATTATCAGGGAATCGTGCTGCAAAAATTCAACCTTGGGAAGGGGTCACTGCATTATGAAATTAATCATTTATGGTTTAGCCATTATAGGGGGATTGACCTCGTTACCTGCTTTTGCAGCAGATCCTTCATGGACAAAAAATCTCATTGATCCTCATCCTTTACCTGATGATTTTACATTACCGATGCCTTGTGGTGGCGCAATGGTATTTAGGGCTATTGAAGTGCCGTCTGAAGGAGGCGTATTGGATGATATTCCTGTACAAATGGGACAAACGAGTGCAGATCAAGGATATAGTAATTATATCCATCAATCCCCTCTATCAGCACCGTTTTCATCCTCTAAAACAGGTGTTAAGGTCTATTATATTGGCAAGTACGATGTTACGCGTAACCAATATGATGCAATTATGAATAACGGCACTTGCCCCAAGGCAGATCAAGCGGGGCAAAAAGCGATGAATAATGTGTCTTGGTTCGATGCCCAAGATTTTTCAAAGAAATGGTCTATTTGGCTTTTACAAAATGCTAAAAAAGATTTGCCCAAACGCGATACTAGCTATGGCTTTATTCGTTTACCAACAGAATCTGAATGGTATTATGCGGCTCAAGGTGGGAATAAAGTCAGCAATACAGAATTCTTGGAGCCCACCTGGCCAATGCCAGAAGGGATCGAACAATATGTTATGGCGGGTTCAGAGCTAGCGAATGGTCAAGTTCAAGCTGTTGGGGCGATGAAACCTAATCCTTTGGGATTATATGATATGTTGGGTGAAGTTGGGCAAATGATGCAAGATTATTATCATTTGAACAGAGTAGGGCGCTTACATGGTCAAACAGGCGGGATTGTTGTTAAGGGAGGGAATTATAATTTCAATCCATCTGATCTTAATACGGCTTTGCGTGAAGAAATCCCTTTATATGATGCTAATAGCAATGAGCCCACCAAATTAGCGACAATGGGTTTTCGAGTTGTTATTGCAGCCCCAAGTTTAGGCAGTTTACAAGAAACTAATCAAGCACAGAGTCAATTTGCAGAATTGTTACAAAAATCTGAAAATATTTCCTCTGATACGCATCAATTGATTAATAATTTAAAAAATCAAACGACTGATGCTACTACCAAAGCAGGATTAGATCGTATAGGAGCCCAATTAGATTCCGATGCCAGAGCTAGAAATGATGCCCAAACTGCAACGATGCGTGCACAAATAGAGGCTTCAGCTGCATTGGCAATGAATATATGGGAGCATCAACATACTATTCACATGTTGGAAGAATCTTTATCTACATTGAAAATGCTTAATGAAAAGCAAAAAGCTGGAATTACAGCTAATATTAACAATCACAAAAAGATCATGAAAAATTCTGTAGAAGGATATTTAGACCTTATACGGCAAATTGCAGATGCATCTTCTGCGATAGATAAAACCAAACAATTTTCAATGGTTATCACTGCCTTTAAAACCAGACAACTTGATAATCTAGCTTTTTTTGCGGATCAAACACAGAATTTATTGTCTACTCCGAAAAAACAATGGACTGTTGATTATGTAACCAAACAAATCAGCGCAATTCCTGCTACACAGGCACGAGATAAAGAATAAAAAACTACTCATTTTAACATTTAATATAATAAGGATAAATCGTGTTAAAATTAGATAAAAACATTATAATTTGTTTTGTATTATTTTTTATTTCGATATCATTCTATATCTATCGTAATATTGTTGGAATAGGTTTTTTGCCTTTTGGGGATGAAACTGGACATTTTTTAGGTGCAATAACCATCCAACACCATGATATATTGTATCGTGATTACATTGATGAACATGGCCCTTTAATTTTCTTAGTAACTTGGTTACTCGGACAAATTGTAGGGTTTAGTAAAATTTGGTTGCTTCGATTAGTTTCTACTTTTTTTATAGCCATGTCTGGAATAAGTATTTTTTACAGCCCAATTTTTAATAACCTACACCAGCGTTTGCTTGCTACAGCATTATGGTTTTTTGCGATGTCCAGTGTTTGGACAGTACAAGGATTGTATTTAGATAGCTATTGGACTGTTGGTGGGGCTTTAACAGTCATTGGTTTAGCAACTGTAATATTTCCAATGCTTTGTAAGAGTCCAATACTTACGATTCATGCTTTTATTGGTGGGGCAGCTATTGGGTTATTGCCTGCTACTGCTTATAGTTTTAGCTTTGTGCCTTTAACTTTTTTTATAGTGGTTGCATATATAAGCATTTGCAAGCATCATGAGTATCGTAAGATTTTTTTATTCAGTCTGTTAGGTTGTTGCTTTGCTAACCTGCTTGTTATGATGTGGCTATTGATTTATGGTGACTTGAAGGGATTGATAGTTTACCATTTTGTATTAAATCAATTTTACTATATCAACTATGTATCTGTTGGATTGAAAACGTTAATAGATAGTTTTATACCAAGTTTTTGTAACGACCATTTAATATCTAATTTAGTTGTATATACTTTTATTCTTGGTAGTATTATTTTATTTTGTATATCAGCCTATAAAATGAGTGCATTAATTATAATATTAGGCGTATTAACTTTGCAATTAAGAGGCAGCGTAGGTTTTCAAAATGGAGCATTCTTAATAGCAAGTTTTGGATTGTTTATTTTGTCTTTTGTACGAAAAACAGAAAATAAACCAATATTATCAATTTTTTCATCAGTTTTAATAATGTCAATAATGGTTGTTCATGGTAAATATGCTACGTCTTCACCTTTTGGTGAAACCATGGATAAACGAAAAAATATAACTTGGAAATTATTTGGAGAAAGACTTGATTTAGGCTTTACTTCAGAGATTCAAAAATACACTAAGGCAGACGAACGTATATTAGTTATTCCATATAATCCTGATGTCTACATCTATGCAAATAGATTACCTATAAAAAAATATCATGCTTATTTACCTTGGGAAGCAGATTACGCACAGCATTCTTGGAATGGATACGAAAGAGATATTTGCAAAGATTTACCTCTTGAAAAACCACCAGTAATATACTTTGATAATTATATAGTTTGGGGGCAATTTCCAGCTGAAAAATACATGCCATGTGTTCTTGATTTTATGAAGATAGAATATACGAGGCTACCCAACAACTCTTATGTGTATGTAAGAAATGATTTGATTCATAAGAATTAATTATTGTTTAACTGATCCTGCATAAGCTGAGCAACTTTTATTCCATCGTTATCTTTGGTTTCTCGTAAACCATTGATAATGCTTTGTTGAGTATCTTCATTATAATTTTGGCTTAATTTATATTTTCCTTTAATCTCCGTAATCGTAATTCTGATTCCGATAATGGCTTTCAACATGGATTGAATATAATCTGTGGGGGCATCTCGGACATGCCAAGGCTCGTTAAATCGCTTTTCATTAATATCCGTTATTTTTGTAACAATAGATAATAACTCTTGAGGGTCTTGAATAAATTCTATTTTTCCTCGAACATGGACCATAACATAATTCCATGTTGGTACAACTTTGTGGTGTGTTTGTTTCGCAGGATACCATGATGGGGTGATATAATGATTTGCACCTGTAAAAATAACAAGTGCTTCATCATTTGTCAGAGGCTCTTTCCATTGCGTATTTGCTTTGGCAATATGTCCATATAAAACACCTTTTTCTTCTTGTTGTGTATCTAAAAAAAGAGGAACAAAGCTGGCTTCAACTCCATAAGAATGTTGAGTAATAATATGTGCAACTTGAATGTCTTTGATTGCAGTATGTAACAACTGTAAATCATTTTCTTTGAAATGTTCTGGGATATACATTTTTGTCCTTAGGTGAAATTAATAATAAATTGGCCTCATGTTGATATTTAGAAATTTTATCCTTAATTACACGAGTATATGTATATTGAGGAAGTTTGCCCAACCATTGTTGAATAATCTCTATTTGCGTTTGCACAGCTTCCAAAAGATGAGGCGAGTTATTAAAATCCCATGTTTCATCGCACCAATCAAGCGCGTCGTAAAGATCAAGCCAACCTGGATATTTAATTGCTTTATCGGGATATATGGGTAGTTTAGATAAAAATTTAGCTTCTATTTTACTAAATATATCTAATAATTCAATAGGTTGTATTTTTTGGTCTTGATATGCATATAAAAAATATAAGAAAAAGAAAGCAGTCAGAACTTCACATTCTAAATTATCTTTATTAAAACTAGGGTCTGTTTTTTGAATAATAGACAGTAATAAAGATTCAAAATGTGTTTCTTGATATAAATTTTCAAAAAGCTCTAGTGAAGCATTTTCAAAATGATCCATATAATGACTGATTAAATCATTACTTATTTTTTGGGACGACTGGCAGTAATAGAGTTGAATATATAGATATTTTAATGAGATCATCATAAAAGTCGATTATAGGAAAAAGGAGGATCTTTTAATCCTCCTTTTTTTTAGATATTATTCAATTGTCATCAGGGACGCATTACCCCCTGCAGCAGTTGTATTAATACTCACAGATTGTTCTTCCATTAAGAAGTCACTTGGGTTCAAATTTTCACTGACATCAAATGCAGACACAATACCATGTTCAGTAAATGACAATTTTTGACGTGCTTGCTCAAATTCAGAGAAGTCTTTTTCGCCTAAAATAACAGAGCAAGGTTTTTGATTTGCTGCATTGAC
Source organism: Commensalibacter communis (assembly GCF_947179015.1). Lineage (GTDB taxonomy): Bacteria > Pseudomonadota > Alphaproteobacteria > Acetobacterales > Acetobacteraceae > Commensalibacter > Commensalibacter communis. Next base: position 930,599 of record NZ_CAMXCM010000001.1, on the reverse strand, counting down.
TTTGGTAATTTGAGCGACAAGCTGTTGTGGTAAATGTTCATACCAGTGGGTAATTTCGTTTGAAGCAAGTAATAAAACCGAATTACCAGATCCAAGCGCAAGTGTTATTTGGCGGAGCAAGATATCTTGTGTTTTTGCAACGCATAATACCGCACCACGAGGGGAAAGTTTATAGATATTTTCTTCTCCAACTGGGCCTTTTAATTCAACTGAATTGCCGACTAAACAATGAGATAAAAGCTCATGGGCTGTATGAGCAAACTCAGGTTGATGTTGTTCAAGCCATCTAATCCATTGTTGTGCAACTGTTGGAGGTGTTTGTTTTGGTAAAGCTGTATAAGAAGGGCATTGTTTTAACAATCTTCTGATAATAAAAGGCGCACCAGCTTTTGGACCTGTTCCAGAAAGACCTCTGCCGCCAAAAGGTTGAACACCAACAATGGCACCAATAATATTACGGTTGATATAAATATTACCTGCGTGGATTTTATTGGTTGTGTTTTCGATCATTTCACCAATACGAGAATGCACCCCAAAGGTCAGTCCAAAGCCAGTATTATTGATGGTATCAATTAAATGATCGAGTTGATTACGTTTATAACGAATGACGTGCAAAACAGGACCGAAGACTTCGTCAGGAATATCTGAAATTTGATTGATTTCGACAATGGTTGGCATCATGAAAGTGCCATTTTTGGCTTGTTCAGGTAATGGTAACGACCAGACTTTAAATCCTTTACCCTTCATATACTCGACATGTTTATTCAAACGATCCAAAGCTTCTTGATTGATAACAGGACCAATATCTGTTTTAAGAGTAATGGGGTTTCCAACAACTAATTCATTGGTTGCACCACGTAACATGGTCACAACACGATCTGCACAGTCTTCTTGAACGCATAATACACGTAATGCTGAACAACGTTGACCAGCACTGTCAAAAGCAGAAGCAATAATATCAACCACGACTTGTTCAGCAAGCGCAGAAGAATCGACAATTAAAGAATTCTGTCCACCCGTTTCTGCAACAAAAGGAATAATGTCACCAGCAGGGGATCTTCTATTTGCAAGGCTTTTAGAAATCTCACGGGCTACGGCTGTTGATCCTGTAAACATTACTCCATGAACGTCTTTATGAGAAACTAAGGCTGCACCAATATCCCCTTTACCAGGTAATAATTGTAGGACTTCAACAGGGATACCTGCTTCATGAAGAATTTGAACCGCTTTTGCAGCAATTAAAGGGGTTTCTTCGGCAGGTTTAGCCAACACGGGATTACCTGCAGCTAAAGCAGCAGAAACTTGTCCAAGGAAAATAGCAAGAGGGAAGTTCCAAGGACTGATACAAACGACTGGACCACCCAAAGCAATATGTGTTTTGTTATTATATTCTTTTTCAATGGTTTTGGCATAATATCTTAAGAAATCAACAGCTTCTCTAACTTCTGCCAATGCATTCAGAAAAGATTTACCTGCTTCTCGAACAATCAACCCTAATAAAGAATAGAGTTGTCCCTCTAAAAGGTCAGCAGCTTTTAATAACGGAGCCGCTCTTTGTTCAGGTGAAGTTTCAGCCCAATCTTTGGCTGCTTTGACGGCAGATTGAAAAGCTTGATTAACTTCTTCAGTGGATGCCTCGACAACTGTTCCAACTTTATCTTGATGATTGGCTGGGTTTAACACATCAATAGCTTTGTTTTTTGCTTTAATCGCCTTGCCTGCGACGATCGGTAAAGACTCCCAAGTCGTTGGCGACGAATTGAGCGCTTTAGATAGGGCTTCTAGGGTAAATTCATCGTTAAAATCAATTCCCTTTGAATTTAATCTGTCTTTTCCATAAATAGCTAAAGGTGCTTTGATTGAAGCATGAGGGCTACCAACTGGATTAATTTTTAATGCTTCAGCTACAGGATCAGCAATAAGTTGATCGATGGAAATTGACTCATTACCAATTTGATTAACAAAGGAAGAATTTGCACCATTTTCTAATAAACGACGTACTAAATAAGCCAATAAAGTCTCATGTGTGCCAACAGGTGCATAAATTCTACAAGGTCTTGATAAATGTTCTGCCTGAACAACCTTGCTATATAATTGTTCACCCATCCCATGTAAGCATTGGAATTCATATTGTTCTGGATCGTAATTTTTACCAGCAAGCGCATAAATAGTTGTCAATGTTCTGACGTTATGGGTTGCAAATTGCGGGAAAACGGCATCACGATGAGCTAATAATTTACGTGCGCAGGCAATATAACTGATATCAGTGTAAATTTTTCTGGTATAAACAGGGAAGTCCGATTGCCCTTCAACTTGAGCTTTTTTGATTTCACTGTCCCAATAAGCACCTTTGACCAAACGGATCATTAAACGGCGATTAGTACGGCGGGCGAGATCAATTAAATAATCAAGCACATAAGGACATCTACGACCATAGGCTTGGACAACAAACCCAATACCATTCCAATTTTGTAGTTCTGGATGCCGGCAAATGGCTTCCATTAAATCGAGTGAAAGTTCGAGACGTTCACTTTCTTCTGCATCAATATTAATACCAACATTATATTGTCGCGCCAAAAGAATTAAGTTTGTTAAAGTGGGTAATAATTCTGCCATGACTCTGTCATGTTGCGCACGGGAATATCGTGGATGTAATGCGGATAATTTAATGGATAATCCCGCGCGCTCATATACGCTGCTCCCTTGAGTAGATTTGCCGATGGCATGAAGTGCATTTTCATAATCAATACGATAATTTTCTGCATCTTCTTTAGTAATTGCAGCCTCACCAAGCATATCATATGAGTAACGAAAACCAATTTTTTCTAATTTTTTACTATTTTTTAAAGCATCTTCGATTGTTTGCCCAAGTACAAACTGTTCACCCATCATACGCATTGCCCTATCAAGGCTAAGGCGGATAACATTTTCACCGCGGCGTTTTGCTAACTTGGTAAGTGCCGCAGCAAGATTGCCTTCTTTAACTGGCGTGACCAACTTTCCCGTAATAGCCAATCCCCACGCCGCAGCATTCGTAAAGATCGGTTTTTTAAAACCAGCATGAGACGTCCAATCCCCAGTACTGATTTTATCACGAATCAATGCATCACGTGTTTCGACATCTGGAATACGCAATAATGCTTCTGCAAGGCACATCAATGCAACACCTTCAGCAGAAGAAAGAGAGAATTCTTGGACAAGGGTTTCTACACCTTTTAAGTTGCGGTGTTTTCTTAGATATTGAGTAAGTGCTTTTGCATGATTTTTAATCTGTGCATTCATCGTATCTGATACTGTTGCTTCTTGAATAAGCGATTGAATACAATCCATTTCAGATCGACGAGTTGCCTCAGTAATTTTAGCTCTTAGTGGAGCTTGTGAATGTACAATATCATCAAATTGAGAAAAAACAGACATAGAGAACCTCGATGTTGAAGTGCAAGATGAGCACAATTACCATTATGCTGGTTATTACATGAAATATCTATTTGTTAAAGTATAATTTAAAGGGGTTTCATAAGTTTTATTGAACACTTTAAGTTTATTTACCGCGAACGAAAATTAAGGTTAGTATCCAGCTAGATTTCACTAATATTAAGGATATAAAAGGATTATGTTCGATATTTATGGTGGCCCTGTATTTGGCATGGCACGTCAGCAATTCTTACAAGCAGCAGATATTTTAGAAATTCCAACCGATCAACGTGATCGGTTGCTGTACCCAAAAAGAGCTATTGCAGTGACTTGCCCCATTCATCGTGATGATGGGTCAACAGTTGTTTATGAAGGCTATCGTGTGCAACATCACCTGAGCTTAGGACCAGCAAAGGGTGGGGTTCGTTTTTCCCCACATGTTGATATTGGTGAAGTAGCTGCACTATCTTTATGGATGAGCTGGAAATGCGCATTAATGAATCTGCCTTATGGTGGTGCAAAAGGTGGCGTACGTGTTGATCCTTATTCTTTATCCCCAAAAGAATTAGAAGCATTATCAAGACGCTTTATGCAAGAGTTAATTCCTTTTGTTGGTCCACACGTTGATGTGATGGCTCCTGATATTGGTACAAATGAACAAGTCATGGCTTGGTTTATGGATACCTATTCTAATGATGCTGGTCAAACCGTAACAGAAATTGTTACAGGCAAACCAGTGAGTTGTGGTGGAACTGTTGGGCGTAGAGAGGCGACCGGTCGTGGCGTCACCCATACAATTGTTCGTGCAGCAGAAGAAATTAATTTAAATCTTGCTCAATCAACAGCTGTGATTCAAGGATTTGGAAATGTTGGTTCTGTTGCAGCGAATGAATTACATGCTTTGGGTGTTAAAATCCTAGCGATCAGCGATCATACTGCTGCTTACCATGATCCAAAAGGGTTGAATATTCCTGAAATTATAGACTATGTCTCAAAACATGGTGTATTAAAAGGATACTCATCAGAATGCTTGACTGATCCTAACGCCATTTTAACTATTAAATGTGATGTATTAGTTCCCGCAGCTGTTGAACGTGTTATTACAGAAGAAATCGCTAATAAAATTGAATGTAGAATTCTAGCTGAAGCAGCTAATGGTCCTACAACTCTTGAAGCAGATGCTGTATTCGCCAAACGTCCAGAAGTGTTCATCATTCCTGATATTTTATGTAACTCTGGTGGGGTTACTGTCAGTTACTTTGAGTGGGTTCAAGATTTACAACAATTCTTCTGGGAAGAAGAAGAAATTATTAGTCGTATGAAAAAAATCATGGATAAAGGGTTTTACGATACGGTTAAAAGCGCCAAAGAATTAAAAGTAAGCAATCGTATGGCTGCAACTTGTGCGGGTTTAAGACGCGTCAATGCTGCTAAACAAGCCAGAGGCTTATTCCCATAAGATTGTAATGTATTAACGTGTAGGATATTTTGGTAAATTTACTTTTGCTGGAATCTCCTGCACTAGCATGTTAGCCTTATATTTTTTAAGATTAAAAAGTTTTTCAATAAAATTTAGCCTATTTTCAAAAGGGTCTTTTTCGAACCTAATCCCACTCATTGAAAAATTCAATAATTGTTTAGGGGCTTGATTTACAGAAAGGAAATTCGGGAAACCGGTAACTGATGGGTTACCATTCTTGGCAAAATTGACCCAAGATGTCATTATTGCTTTGGCCATTGCCCTGTCTTGATTACTTACAGACTGATAAACACTATTTAAATTATTGAATACAAAGGGAACTTCTGAAAAATGTGGCGCCCCATAGGAACTATAAGAACGAGCAGTATCAGCAATATATGAAAATCGATAACGATAAACTGGAACATTTTTCTTAACGAATTGTTGTGTTAATCTGCGGGTAGGTTCTAAAAATTGGATATCTGCAATAATTTGACGAACAACATTCATTTCAGATTTATTTCTGTTTGGATTATATATCTGATTAATTTCATCGTTGGTCGTCTCTAAATCTTTATTTAAATCAGGTAATGTAACTTTAGAAAGCAAAACGCCATCGCCATCATTATCTCCGATTAATAACGGAACAGGATAAAAATCACCTTTTTCATATGCATCTTCAAGAGACTGGGTTAAAAGTGTTTGATCGATAATCAATCCAGCGAACATATCAGATTTTAAATTTTGAATGTTGAGATCACCCACAATATCATCGGTTGGCAGTGCTCTCAATTGTTTTAAAATATCGATATCATTCCCTGAAATATGATGTTTTTGAGTAAAGTTGCTGCCTTTGAGTTCAGCTTGATCTTTTGGGGTAGGAGGGAAGGCACGTGTATGTCCAGTTCCAGATTGAATAATTGCTTTATTAAATAATCCCTTTGCTTCTGGAATAGTCATCAAAGATAAAATGGAGGCACCACCAGCAGACTCTCCAAAAATTGTCACGTTATTACTGTCACCACCAAAAGATGGAATATTGTTTTGAACCCATTTTAAAGCAGCAATTTGATCCATTAAACCATAATTGGCAGATTTATATTCTTCATTTTCACTATTCAGGGCAGGATGGGTGAAAAATCCAAATCGACCAAGTCGGTAGTTAAAACTTACGACAACTATTCCTTGTTTCGCAAGTTCGGAAGGATCATAAACTGGTAAAGAACTTCCCCCAGAAACAAATCCACCCCCATGTATCCAAATCATAACAGGATAGAAATGTTGGTTATTTAAGTTGGCAAAATAAGATTGAGGGGCCCAGATATTTAAATATAAACAATCCTCACTTGCCGTGTGAAAAGATGGATCTTTGTCCCAACTATTTGGTTTTTGACTGCACATTGGAGCAAAATCAGTAGTTTTCTTTATATTTTGCCATTCTTGTACAGGTTGAGGCGGAAGCCATCGATAAGAGTTAATCGGAGGAGCTGCATAGGGAATTCCTTTAAAAATGGCTAAACCATCATTAAAATATCCTTGGATTTTCCCTGCATTCTGTACAGAAATAATAGGTGTACTATAAGATTGTATTTTCTGAGTATCAGCAAAAGACGCTGGCATGGTTAAATATATAATCTCTATAAATAATATTGATCTGAGTAAGCCTAGTACAACCATGTTATAAGTCTTTAGAAATTTAGTAAATGCTAATCCTTTTACAGAGAAGCCTTGTAAAGATAAAGTGATTTTAATGAAAGTGACAAAATTACAACCTCATTTGTGTATATAATATCAAGCATCATTTATTAATAGATAAGCTTTGTATTTATTGTAAAACAATCAAATTACAATAAAAAAAATTAAGGTGATTCATATATGTTAAATTTAAATTTTTCAAAAATTCTTGCTGTTAGTACGGCTTGTATCATGCTCTCAGCATGTAGTGCAACAAATAACCCAAATTTAACTCCAGAACAAAATAAACAAAATCAACGTAATGCGCAGTATAACAATACGTTAGGAACGGGCGCAGTGGCAGGTACTGCTCTGGGTGCATTGGTAGGGGGACTTGTTGGTGGTAAAAAAGGACTGTTAATTGGCTCATTAAGCGGGGCAGCCGTTGGAACAGGAGCAGGATACATGGTTGCTGATAGAACCCAAAGCCAGCAAATGACAGAAGACGATTTAAATAAACAAATTGCTGCTGCACATCAAATCACCTTGACCGCACAAGCCGATGCACAACAAGCAGCACAGCAAGTAGACGCGGCGCAAAAGCAATTAGCAACGTTGAATCAACAAATTGCGTCTAAGAAAATCACAAATGCTCAATATCAACGAAAATTAGCTTCTATTCAGCAAACATCTAATAATTTGAATAATAAAATTAATTATTATTCAGAGCAAAGCCGTCAAATGCATCAATATGCAACCTTATCAAAAGATCCTCGTTTTACACAAGAAGCACAACAAACTGATGATGCGATTAGTCGCTTAAAATATGCGGAAAATGTGTTGGCAACAGGAATGGGGGCTCAACCCTCTGGATACAGTCAAACAAGAGGGTAAAATGATTCAATCTTTACGTTTTTTCGTACCATTTACAGGCTTTTTATTTCTAGTAGGATGTTCTTCTACGCAAAATTGTAATCCAGATCAAGCGAATTTCTTTTCTGGAATTGGATGTTCTGTGGGTGGTGGGTATCAAAATAGAACTCAAGATTTAAAAAATCAGTTGGGTAGCGAACAACAAAGCGCCACACAACAACAACAGCAAGCACAACAATCTTATCAGCAAGCCAATCAGTTGCAAAATGATATTGCTCAGCGCCGAAATGAGTTGAGCAAGATTGATAGTCAAGCATGGGCTGTACGTCAAAAGCTTCAAAAAGCAAAAGCGGATCACTCTATGAGTTCACAAGAGATAAAGCAAAAAGAAAAGCAATTAGCAAATTATAACGCTAAACGAGCTAAAGTATCAACTGATCCTTCACAGCAAGATATCAATGCCTTATCGAATATTCTAGGCAATATGTAAATGCAAAAATAGCTCTTTTATAACTATAAAAGAGCTATTTACTTCATGACGATACGCTATATTTTCTATTTTTTACATTTTTTAGAAAATAGAATTGATAAAGCAGCAAGAACACCAAAGCTGTCGATTGCTAGCTCTTCTTTTCTGTTATGTTTGAAGCCAGTTACCAATAAACATAATGCAGACCCAGCCAAAAGTAGTGCACCTAGCTTAGATGTTTTTTTACAACCAAGCATTGCAGCACCCGCAATCTGAGCGCCACCAAGAGTTTTCATATTAGATTCAGACCAATTTAATTGCGCAAATCTTTTTGCTTGGATGTCCACTCCTAGAACCTTACTGATACCACAAGCTGCAAATCCCAATCCGACAAGAGCGCGCCATATTTTTTTACAATGCTTAGCCATTTTAAACTCCTTTAAAAGCCATACCTTGAGTATAATATTTTTTATAAACAAAGTTAATATCAAATATATAAAAATTAAAAATGTTATTTCTAGGGCAATACATAGGATAACATTCCTGTTTTTTATTAAGCGATTGCTCGTTTTAATGCAGCAGTCATATCGCTGGTTGATGCATTCCCGCCCAAATCCTTAGTGCGGACTTTGTCATGAACAACCACTTTTTCAATGGCAGATTCAATACGTTTCGCCAAATCAACACGATTAACATATTCCAACATCATGGCAGATGCACGTAATACTGCCAACGGATTAGCCATATTCTTACCAGCAATATCAGGGGCAGAACCATGAACTGCTTCAAACATGGCTGCTTTCTCACCAATATTGGCACCAGGAGGCATTCCCAAACCACCGATTAATCCAGAGGTTAAATCAGACAAAATATCACCAAACAAATTGGTTGTTACAATAACGTCATAGGTTTCTGGTTTTAAAACCAATTCCATAGCACAGGCATCAACAATACGTTCTTCACATGCAATTTTACCTTCATATTCTTTGGCAACTTTACGACCTTCTTCTAAAAATAAACCGCATAGTTCTTTTAGAATATTGGCTTTATGAACCAAAGTCACTTTTTTACGATTGTTTTTAACCGCATAGTCAAACGCATATTTTACAATACGACGACATTCGGTTCTGGAAGTATATCCAGCGCAAGTTGCAATCGCTTTTGGATCATCACCCACGGGGATATAATGCTCCATCGCAGCATAAAACCCTTCAAGATTTTCACGAACCAAAACAATATCAACATTTTCAAAACGTCCGCCTGGAATTAAGGTGCGAGTAGGACGAACATTGGCATATAAACCGAATTCTTTACGAAGGGTTACATTGATTGAACGGAATCCTTTACCTACTGGAGTGGTCAAAGGACCTTTTAACGCCAATCCTGTTTTATGAATACTATCAATCGTTTGTTGAGGCAAAGGATCACCAGAGGCATCAACTGCGGCCATGCCTGCCAATTGTTTATCCCATTGAAATGGGGCTTTGATTGTTTCTAAAATCTCAAGAGTAGAGGCAATAATTTCTGGACCAATACCATCACCAGGGATAAGGGTTACGGGAATTAAATCAGACATTTAAAATTTCCTTTAAGGTTAAACTGTAATAAACAACGATTGATAAGCCATTATAATCCTTTTTTATAAATACAAAAGGAACAACTATGTTACATCGGAGCAAACCTGTTGTAACCATTGTTTTTCGTTCTTATTAAGATGGTGTGATATTTTATCAAATACTTGTTGATGATACTGGTTTAACCAATTTTTTTGGTTTTTGGATAACATTTCTGTATCAATAAGGTTTTTGTCAAAAGGCACCAATGTTAAAGGTTCAAATTGTAAAAAATTATTATGAGTGGCGGCGGTCACCAGCAATAAATTTTCCAAACGAATGCCATACTGACCAGAAAGATAATATCCTGGTTCATTGGAAATAATCATTCCTTCTTGCAAAGGAACAGGAAAAGGAATTGAGGAAATACGACAAGGGCCTTCGTGAACTGAAAGATAACTACCCACCCCATGACCCGTTCCGTGATCGTAATCTAATCCTTTTTGCCACAAGGAATATCGTGCCAAAACGTCTAATCGACTTCCTGTAGTGCCTTTTGGAAAAATAGCAGAGGATATCGCAATATGCCCTTGTAATACGCAGGTTACGGCCTCTTTTAAATCTTGAGGTGCTATATTTTTTCCTAGCCAAATGGTGCGTGTTATATCCGTAGTGCCGTCAAGATATTGCCCACCGCTATCAATTAAATAAGCTTTACCTTCTGTTAGAATTGAACAATTTTCAGGGGTAGCATGATAGTGAATAATTGCACCATTGGCACCAACGCCTGAAATAGCTGGGAAGCTTTCTTCTTTATAGAAATCACCACCAGCCTCTTGTCTGAAACCATTAAGTTTTTTAGCAACCTCGACTTCACTATGACCCACACCATGATGCTCTAACCAATATAAAAAGCGACACATCGCCACCGCGTCTCTAAGGTGGGCTTGACGTGATCCTTCTTGTTCAATTAAATTTTTACGAGATTTGGGCAACGTGCATGGATTGCTCCGTTTACTAAAAGTAACCTCATGTTTTTTAAGAGTTTGTATAAACCAGATCGGCGTTTGCGCTGGATCAAAAGCAATATTCGTATTTGCCAAGGCGATTAAGTCGGTTTCCAACTCTGTATGAGATTTTAAAAGAACATCATTCCCTAAAAATTCGGATAAATTGTTTATATATTGTTCAGTGTCAGCATATAAGGCAACTTCGTTCTGAGTAATAATCGCAAACACCAGTGGAATAGGCGTATAAGGCACATCTGAGCCTCTGATATTTAATAACCAACAAATAGAAGCTGGATCGCATAAAATATACGCATCTTCTTGATTATCAATTAATGCTTGTTGGAGAATTTCGATCTTTTCATGATGATCTTGACCTGAAAATTGAATGTCATGAGGAACAATTGGATGGTGAGGTGGGGAAGGCTGATCGTGCCATATTGCATCGATCGGATTGGCTTCTATTGGAATTAATGTGATAGAAGGATGCTCAAAAGCTTTCAAATCTTTTTCACTCATCAGTTTTGGATCATATCCAAGCTTAATAGAGGGTTGATTTTGCTCTATAATCCATTGAAGAGGAGGATGTTTGGAAATATGAAAACTTTCCCAATGGTCTTGATTAAGTTCTTGCTGCATTTGCAAAATATAACGACCATCTGAAAAAACAGCAGCTTTTTGATCTAATATAACAGCCATACCTGCACTGCCAGTAAATCCAGTCAACCAAGCCAAACGTTCTGCATAGGGTGCGACATATTCATTCAGAAATTCATCGCCTCGTTGAATAATAAAGCCATCAATCTGTTGTTGTTTAAAGATAGCGCGTATTTGGGCAAGCTTTTGTGCAGAATTCATCGTTTCTTGGACTTTTCAATAAGGTTTAGTCTTCAGTCGTTAAAATTTTATACATAAATAAAAGGTTTAACCATTGATCAAATTTAATTCCTGTTTGAGGTAAAATCCCACCATGTTTAAACCCGAACCATTCATGTAACCGAACAGAAGCTGTATTACCCTCGGTAATAGCGGCAATCATTGCATGAACTTTATGGTGTTGAGCATAAGCAATCAGATCTTTGAGTAAAGCTTTACCTAATCCTTTTCCTTGAGCATGAGGGGATACATATACTGAATGTTCGACGGTATACTTATATCCGTCATAAGCTCTGAATGAGCCATAAGAGGCGAAGCCCAAGACTTTTTGAGTTTCATCAACCGCAACAAAAACGGGAAAGCCAGCTTTTTCTCTGGCTTCAAACCATTGTACTTGCTCTTGGTAAGTTCTTGGAATGGTCATCCAAAAAGCAGTGCCATGAATGATCTCATGATTTGTAATTTCAAGGATGCCTCTGAGGTCTGAGGGAATAGCATGTCTGATATGGGTCATGATTTTGTCGGCTTATAAAGAATTAATGCGGCCCAGCTGCCTTGTATGATTTTTTCTTGTAATTTAAGCCCTTGGCGTTGATGAGCAATCAAAACCATAGGGATCTGCGTTGCCAGTAATCCAGATAGGATAACTCGCCCACCAGGAGCCAAATTTTTCGCTAAATCTTTGGCCATTTTGCATAAAGGTCGTGCTAGAATATTGGCAAAAACAAGATCAAAGGGGGCTTTTTTACGAATAGACGGTGATAACCATCCATTACCATGTTCACAGACAATTAAATTTCTTAATCCATTACGAATAACATTTTGCTTGGCTGCACGAACTGACCAAGGTTCAATATCAACAGCCAGCACTTTTTTATTTAATAAAGCCCCAGCACCCATTGCCAAAATGCCTGAACCACAACCAAGGTCTAAAATGCGTTGTGGTTTCAGATGGGCAATTTTTTCAAGCGCAATCAAACAGCCCCGTGTTGATCCATGCTCGCCCGAGCCAAATGCAACCCCTGCATCCAAGGTTAACACAAGATGAGAAGGGGATGGTGTATCATCTAAATGTGTTCCACGAATGATAAATCTTTTTCCGATGGCTTGTTCAGGAAAGGCTTCATAGGTTCTGGCCAGCCATCCATCGGTCTCGGTTGTTTTTCTTTGTAACTCAGGGGAAATACCAGAAATACTGTTGGCTAAGGTTAAGGCATTGGCAAGCTCTTCTTCGCCATAACCAACATCTTTGATGCCTTCCAAGCGCCAGATATTATTATCGGAATCTTCCTCGAAAATACCAACGGTTGGACAAATGGTGCCTAACGCATTTTCAAAGATTTCTACATGTTCTTCTGGAACAACAACAGAAATGGTTTCCAGAGCAGAGGCGTGTCTTTTTGTTTTTAATGTCATGATTCTAACGTTACAAAGCTGTCAATTACGTGTTTAATATCTGATTTATCAAAATCAACTTCAAGTTTATTATTTTCAGTGCTGAGAACAGTCCCATGTCCAAATTTTTGATGAAAGACACGGCTGCCGACTGGAATATTCTTGGATTGAGGTGCGGTATAAGAGCGTTTGGATTGTGTATAAGAGGTTCCTTGTGAAGATTCAGCCGAAAATTTGGGCGAAGAATAACGATCATAATAATCATTATTTCTTTTTGAACGATTTTGACTTTGCTTAAGATGAGAAGTTCGTTTTGTATGTTTATCTGAAAGCTCTTCTACAAAACGACTGGGGATAGATGATTGCCATTGTCCATAAATCTGTCTGTTCGCTGCATGAGAAATAAATAACCGCTGTTTGGCTCTGGTAATTCCGACATAAGCCAACCTGCGTTCTTCTTCAAGACCGTAATTGCCACTTTCATCCATTGTGCGCTGAGAAGGGAAAAGCCCTTCTTCCCAACCAGGCAAGAAAACAATATTAAACTCTAACCCTTTGGCAGCATGCAAGGTCATTAAGTTAACTTTATCATCACCTGACAAATCATCATTATCCATTATCAAAGAAATATGCTCTAGAAACTCGACCAAAGTTGGAAACTCAGCTGTTGCTTGGAAAAGTTCTTTAATGTTTTCCAGCCTACCAGCAGCTTCGGGTGACTTATCTTGTTTCCACATGTCAATATAACCACAAGTGTTTAGCAAATCATCAATGGCACTGACGTGACCCTCTGTTTCGATTTTCTTTCTGGTTTGATCCAACTGATTCATTAATTGTGTCAGCTCTGTGTATATTTTTCCTTTGAGCTGATTGTTAATTAGCAAATAATCAACTGCTTGCAACATTGGAACGTCAAGTTCACGTGCGGTCATATGTATCTTTTGTAATGCGACGCTGCCGACACCTCTTCTGGGCACATTAATAATTCTTTCAAGAGCCAGATTATCATTCGGCTGGGCAACGATACGCATATAAGCAATAGCATCTCGGATTTCTGCACGTTCATAAAAACGTAATCCGCCAATAATTTTATAAGGCAAACCCAACATAATCATACGTTCTTCGAATGGTCGAGTTTGAGAGCCAGTTCTCATTAAAATCGCCATATCCCCATATTGATGCCCGTCTTTTTGTAAAGCAATTATTTGATCACAAATTAATCGTGATTCTTCATCTGAATCCCATACAGAGGCAATATGCACTTTTTCATTTTGAAGCGTTTCATTTGCTGCTTGTAGTGTCTTTCCCAAACGTTGCGAGTTATGATCGATTAATTCCGAAGCTGCACCAAGAATATGTTGAGTTGATCTGTAATTTTCTTCTAGGCGAATAATTTTGGCATTGGGAAAGTCTTTTTCGAATCGCAAAATATTAGCAACCTCGGCACCACGCCAAGAATAGATCGATTGATCGTCATCCCCAACGCAACAAATATTCGCAACTTCGTCGGATCGTTGTGCCAAAAGTCGTAACCATAAATATTGGATCGTATTGGTATCTTGATATTCGTCCACCAATATGTATTTGAAATACCGTTGATATTTTTGTAAGATTTCTAGATGTTGATTAAAAATGTTAAAAACATGCAACATCAAATCCCCAAAATCACAAGCATTTAATTGCTGTAATCGCACTTGGTAGGCGTGGTATATTTCTTGAATAATAATATTTTCTGGAGTATTTTTTTCGGATGTGGGTAAATTCCCAAAGGAGTAGCCTTTATCTTTCCAAGACTGGATTGTTCCCAAAATAAGCTGGGGAGGGGTCGTTTTTACATCAATTGGATAAGAAGGAATAATTTGTTTAAGTAATCTGATTTGGTCATCAGTATCTAAAATTGTGAAATTAGAAGTTAATCCCACAAGATGTGCATTAATTCTTAGCATTTTAGCACAGATCTTATGAAAGCTGCCTAACCATAGTCCATCAACGGGTTGTTGAATTAAATGAGCAATTCGCTCACTCATTTCCTTTGAAGCCTTATTGGTAAAGGTAACAGCCAATATTTGATTAGGATATGCTTTGCCAGTTAACAAAATATGTGCAAAACGGGTTGTTAATACTCTGGTCTTGCCAGTACCTGCACCAGCCAGAACTAATACTGGTCCTTCTATGGTTTCCACGGCTTCGCGTTGCGCTTGATTTAATTGGTTAAGATACTCGGTCATAATTTTGTAAATAACTTTGATGAATTACTATAAAGCAACATAAAACAAGATTTAAGATGAATAATTCTTTTTTACCGCCTGTTTCAAAAAGAAGCAAACAATTTACCACTCTGAATGGCGTTGGACATCGGGGAAGGATGCGCTCAAAGCTATTGCAAAAAGGTGGACAAGCTTTTGAGGATTACGAGCTTCTCGAAATGTTGCTTTATTTAGTCATTCCAAGAAGAGATACAAAGCCATTGGCAAAACAGTTAATTAATAGTTTTGGCTCGTTGGATGGGGTGTTTACTGCTTCGAATGAATTATTAGAAAAAGAGAAATTATCTCAAGAATTAATACAGTTAATTGCATTATTAAAACAGATAACCGAACGGTTTACTTTACCCGATTTTCATAACCGTCCCTATTTAAAGCGCTGGAAGGATGTGATTGTTTATTTAAATGAATATCCAATGGACAAAAACGACAATCACAAACATATGTTGCGGTTGCTTTTCCTGAACAATCAACAAAAACTTATCTGTGATGAGTATATCTTACATGAAAATACAAAATCAATTTCATTAATCATACAAAAAGCACTAAATCTTTACGCAACCCATTTAATCACAATTTATTATGGTGTAGGTAATGAATTTACACCTTTAATGCGAAAAAATGAAACGAAATTTTCGATGATTCTACAGAGTTCAGCCCATCATTTTGATTTAAATTTAGGCGATCATATTATTTGTTTTGATTCTCAATATTTCAGTGTTTTAAAAAGTACCAATCTTAGCATATAATCAAAACTTGTTTTTATTAAAGGAGTCATTAATGTTATTGCGTCAACATGATCCCAACCCTGTCTCTATAATGAATGAAAAGTCATTATCTCCTTTTTTTATGGTTTGCGATCATGCTGGATATGCTATTCCAGATCAACTTAAAGATCTCGGATTACCAGAAAAAGATCGCTATCGCCATATTGCTTGGGATATTGGCATTAAAAACGTTGGTGAACAGCTATCGAAATTACTAGGTGCGACATTTATTACGCAAACTTATTCCAGATTAGTGATTGATTGTAATCGAGGGGAAAATAATCTCTCCTTAATTGCGGAAAAAAGTGATAATTCACTAATAAAGGGCAACCAAAACCTTAGTTCAGAGCAAAAACACGATCGTATCAATGAGATTTATAGCCCTTATCATTATACCATCTCAACATTAATTGATGAACGTTTGGCAACAAATATACAAACAATTTTTATTTCACTTCATAGTTTTACCCCAGTTATGAATGATGGATTTCAAAGACCTTGGCATGCTGGGATTTTACATGGTCGTAACAATCAATTTTCTATGATTTTTAAAGAAATACTTGAAGAAAATTATCAATATCCAATCGGTGATAATGAACCTTACGCTTTAACGGAACAAAATGATTACACGGTTCCAACACATGCTTATCAAAGAAACTTACCCTATTTAGAATTAGAAATTCGACAAGATTTGATCACATCAACTGATCAGCAATTTGAATGGGCGGAACGATTATCGCTTTTATTACCCATGGCATTAAAGGAGTATCAAACCCAATGCAAATTATAACAGGTAAAGCCAAAATCGCTGCCGTATTGGGATGGCCGATTGAACATTCGCGCTCGCCTTTGTTACATAATTTTTGGTTGCAAAGACATCAGATTGATGGCGCTTATATTCCTTTGGCAGTCAAAGCTGAAGATTTTAAAGATGTTATTCAAACTATGAAAGCAGCTGGTTTCAAAGGATGTAATGTCACCATTCCTCATAAAGAAGCTGCTTATCAATGTTGTGATATCGTCGATGAGACGGCTAAAAAGATGGGTTCGGTGAACACATTATGGTTTACAGAAGACGGAAAAATATGTGGTACTTCTACGGATGGGGATGGGTTTGTTGCTAATCTCAGAGATGCAGGTATTACATTAACCAATAAAAAGATTTTGATTTTAGGGGCAGGCGGAGCAGCACGTTCCGTAGCTTATTCTTTATTGCAAGAAAATGCACAAATTACCATAACCAATCGAACGTTGGAACGTGCAGAACAGCTTGTGCAAGATTTAAATTCTGGACGAGTTATCGATTGGCAGTCATGGACTAAAGAGCTTGGGAGTTTTGATCTGTTGGTCAACACAACGTCTTTGGGCATGGAGGGTAAAGAAGATTTTCAATTTGATTTACAAAATGCAAGTAAAAATTTGGTAGTGACTGATATTGTCTATGTACCAAGAATAACGCCTTTGTTAAAAGCTGCTGAACAAAAGGGGTTGAAAACCGTTGAAGGTCTTGGAATGTTATTGCATCAAGCACGTCTAGGGTTTTCAAAATGGTTTGGTGTTGATCCGATTGTCGATCATGAACTAACAGAGTTTGTTGCTAATAGTTTAAAGAAATAACCAGCTTATGAAAATATTAGGGGTTACAGGCAGTATGGGGATGGGGAAAAGCACGGTATGTGCTTTATTCCAACAATATGGTTTCCCAGTTTTTGATGCAGATCGTGTGGTTCATCAAATACAGGCACCTCATGGCAAGGGCTTAAAAAAGATAGAACAGACCTTCCCTGGTGCAGTTAAAAATAATGCCTTGGATAGGAATTATTTACGTCATTTAATTGTTCAAGATCGAAATAACTTAAAGAAAATTGAACAAATTATTCTACCAATGGTTGCTCAAGAAAGAGATAAATTTATTCGTTTGGCACAAGCCAGAGGAATTAAATGGTGTATCTTGGATGTGCCATTACTTTTTGAGAAAAAAATTAATTTACTTTGTACCAAAACGTTGGTGGTCGCAGCACCAGTCAATATCCAGAAAATTAGAATATTAAAACGTAATAAAATTACATGGGAACAAGCCAGAGCGTTTATAGATGCTCAAATCCCATCTAGAACCAAGTGTAAAATGGCTAATATTGTCATTCAAACAGGCTTATCCAAAGCACACACATTTTTCCAAGTAAAAAAAATTATTCGCTTAATGCAGGCAGGTCAATTATGAATCAACGTTCAATTCTATTTGATACAGAAACAACAGGTGTCGATCCCGATAAGGGAGATCGCATTATTGAAATTGCAGCAATTGAGCTGATTAACGATTTGCCCACTGAAAATTTTTATCACGTCCTTGTTGATCCAGAAAGAGATATTCCCATCGAAGCAACGCGAGTTCATGGGATGACGATCGAAGATTTAAAAGGAAAACCTAAATTCAAAGAAATTGCTAATGATTTTTTAGAATTTATTCAAGACGATCCGTTGGTTGCCCATAATGCCCCGTTCGATTTTAAATTCGTTAATGCCGAACTCAGTCGTATCAAACGTCCTATCATTTCACTAGATCGCATGATTGATACGTTAAAACTAGCGAGGGCAAAATATCCACTATCTCCCAATAGTTTGGATGCCTTGTGTCGACGATTTTCAATTGATTTATCACAACGTACAACTCATAACGCATTGTTGGATTGCAAGCTGCTGTCCGAGGTTTATATTCAATTAACAGGAGGAAGGCAAAGAGGGCTTGGGTTTGCCAATCAAGGGTCAGAAAAAACTGGAAAAACATATCGCCAGTTACAAGAGCATACACCAATTTTTGTCAAACCCACTCAACAAGAACTTGAAGCTCATCAAAAGTTTCTGCAAAAAAAAATATCTAATGCTTTATGGGATCAAGATAGCTAGTTCAGCTTCAATCGCTGAATAGCAGCGTTGCAAATATGTTTCTATACACGATTAAATGAGTTAACACTGCTAAAGAAATCTTTTCTTTTAAAAATTTAAGCCGTAGATAAGAAAGAACGTTTTCCATTTTTCTTATGTAAGGTTATAGGGCATATTATGAGCAATAAAAAACGCTTATCTGTTTCTAGCTTTTTATTAACGACAGCTATTGTTTCAGGTGCTGTTTTATCTTCACCCTCAGCACATGCAACCCCAAAACAAGACCCTTATAATACATTAACTTTACAATGGGAAAATGACGCGGTTTCAACTCAAAGTGGAACATCTGATCGTTACTATACCAATGGATTAAGAGTCGGTTGGACATCACCAACAGATAGCCTTCCAACGCCCATCGCAGATATGAATACATTTTTATTGGGCAAGGGAATGCAACGTATTCATTGGGGTTTACAACAAATGATGTTCACCCCAAGTGATACCAGAGCTTATGCGCGATTACCTCATGATCGTCCTTATGCTGGCGTATTACTAACAACGGTTAATTTGATCAGCGATACTGATACCACACGTAGTGTTTTTGGTATTCAAGCTGGTTTAATGGGACCTGGTGCTTTGGGACGTCAAGTGCAAAATGGTTTCCATAGTATTATTGGGGATCATAAAAATAACGGTTGGCACAATCAGTTGAAAAATATGCCTGTTTTCCAAGTGCAAATGGGACGTACATGGCGTTATAAATTTGCACAATTAGGCAATGTTGATTTTGATGTATTACCTTCTGCAAATGGTGCAGCAGGTAACTATAAAACTTTTGCACAACTTGGTGGAATTGCTCGTTTTGGTCAAGGATTAGACAGTGACTTTGGCCCATCTCGTATTGGTTCTGGCAATGACGGTACTGACGCTTACGTTGGAACGCGTTTTGTAAATTGGTATGTTTTTGGCGGGGTTGATGGGCAGGCAGTTGCTTATAACTCTACGCTTCAAGGCGATCCAACACATTCTCATCAACAGCACGTATCTAAAAAATGGGGTGTTGGTGAAATTGTTGGTGGGGCTGCTATTATCGTCAAAGGTTATAAAATTGCCTATACGCAAACTTGGCAAACACAAGAATTTAAAGGACAAAGAAGCGGTCTATTTAACTATGGATCTGTTTCTGTATCGTTTAAATTCTAATCAAACTACATAAGTTAAGATTTATTTAAAACCCCATTAAAATGGGGTTTTTTTATTAGCTTATTTATTCCTTTTTAGTCCTTCGATTGTTAAATAAAAGTAGACATATAAAATTAAAGGATTATCTTAACGCACGCCTCAACATTTTCTTTGGATTGCGTGTAAGTAGGTAAAATCTAACTGTTGCTAGGAAGGCAATAACCGCCAACCCAACCCCCATACCTGCCCAAATACCTGGTGCGCCAAAATGTTTATGAAAAGCAAACCATACACTTAATGTATATCCAACTCCCCAAAAGCTAATTAATGCTAAAATCATAGGAATAGTGGTATCTTTAAGTCCTCTCAAAGCCCCCATTGCAACGGTTTGTATTCCGTCAACAACCTGGAATAATCCGACGACCTGAATAATCGCAATTGCAATCGCAACAGTATTGGCATTATCCGGAGAAGATGCATCAAGAGAAAGACGAACAACCAAATAGGGGAAGAAAAAGATAATCGCACAGACAAAACTCATAATAAGTGCACTTAATCCAATAGAAAGAAAACCACTTCTTTTTGCACGATATGGCTTTTCCGCCCCAATCCAATAACTTACCCTGACATTTGCAGCTTGTGAAATTGCCAACGGAATCATAAAGGTAAATGTGGCAAAGCTAAGGGCAATTTGATGTGCTGCAAGGGATTCTGTTCCTAATTTTGTCGCATTAAAATTGGCAAACAAGAAAAGAAGTATTTCCGCAGCTGAGCTGATACAAATCGGAAACCCTAATTTAAAAAGAGGGCGTAACAAAGATAAATCAATAGCAAAAGGATATAAATATTGTTTTAAATCTTTTTTACAATGAGCTACCCCAATCAAAATAAAGCTGGACATCCATAAAGCCAGAGTTGTTCCTAATGCAGATCCATAAAGTCCCATTTTAGGCGCTCCCCATAGACCATAGATAAAAGCGGCATTAAATAGACCATTGATGACCGCGGTAATTGGGGTAATTTGCAAAAGAATTTTTGAAGCATTCAAAGCCGGTAAAATGACCCTGATTAATCCAGCACCAGCAATAAGAGGGGGTAAGCCCCATAATAAAATCAGCATAAAATTACGAGATTTTACTAAAATTTCCTGATCATGTTCCCCATTCCATTGTAAAAGTGTGCTGGAATGATATAAAATAAAAAAACAAGGAATACATAAAAGTAATCCGAAGATATAGGTTGTATAATAAATCTTGGAAATATCTTTGATTTTTTTTGCACCAATATTTTGAGCAATTAAAATCGCAGCAGCACTGAGAGCAGATTGAAAAACAATGCAAATCGAAAAGAATATATTGGTTGTTAATCCCCCAATTGCCAAGGTTTCTTTATTAACATGACCGAGTAATATGGTATCAGTGACCCCCATTGCCATTTGAAATAATTGAGCAAAAGCAATAGGGATTGCAATATAAGCAATGGCGACTAATTCATTCTTAAAGAAACTTCGTGTATTATTTTGCATTTGATGATCTATGGAACAAAGAAAAAAGACTTGTAATTTTGAGTAAAGAAAATAAAAAACATTAGATAGCTTTGAAATAGAGACAGTAAAGAAAAGAAAAAATGAGTAAATTAAATTTATCGTTATATGACAGTCGTCAACACAAGGTGGTTCCTTTTGTTGCTTTGGATCCTTTACATGTTCGTCTCTATTTTTGTGGACCTACAGTATATGATTTTTTACATATTGGTAATTTACGGGCAATGCTTACCGCCGATATTTTAGTAAGGACGCTAAGATCATTATATCCCAAGGTTACATATGTTCGTAATATCACAGATGTTGATGACAAAATCAATGCTCGTGCAAAATTAAATAATGAATCCATACAATCTTTAACACAAAGAACCACCCAAGATTTTCATCAAGATATGCAGTCTATGTATATATTACCCCCTGATGTTGAACCGCGTGCTACTGAACATATTAATGATATTCAACAAATGATTTCTCAACTTATAGAGAATGGACATGCTTATGCAGCCGAGGGACATGTTTTATTTTCTGTTCCTTCTTATAAAGATTATGGTCACTTATCAGGTAGAAATCCAGAAGAGTTAATCGCAGGGGCGAGGGTAGAGGTTGCAACCTATAAAAAGCACCCAGGCGATTTCGTTTTATGGAAACCATCAAATGATGATGAACCAGGATGGGATAGTCCATGGGGTAAGGGGCGTCCTGGTTGGCATATTGAATGTTCTGCGATGTCCTATCGTTATCTCGGGGAAAGTTTCGATATTCATGGGGGTGGGCATGATTTATTATTTCCTCATCATGAAAATGAATGTGCGCAAAGTCTATGTTGTTTTCCAGAAAGTCAATTTGCTAACATTTGGGTTCATAATGCCATGTTATTAGTCGATGGTGAAAAAATGTCCAAATCTTTGGGGAATTTCTTTACTATTCGTGAAATATTAGCACAACATAATCCCGAAGCTATTCGTTTTGCGTTATTACAAGCCCATTATCGTTCTGTATTAAATTTTTCTCAAGCAGGATTAAAAGAAGCAAAACAAATTATGGATCGCTTTTATCGTGCATTATCTGCTTTTGAAAGTGATCTAGATCAAACTGATGATTTACCAGAAGCTTTTACAGAGGCTATGTCAGATGATCTTAATACACCGAAAGCATTGATGGTGATGCATCAATTGGCAGATCAAGCACTAAAGGGGAATAAAGAAGCAGCTACACAACTTAAATCTGCTGGCCAGCAGTTGGGGTTATTTAACACAATACCCTCGAAATGGTTTCAAAATACAGATAAAGCACAGCAAATAGAAGCGTTAATTGAACAACGTAATACTGCTAAAAAAGCGAGAGATTTCACAACAGCTGATCGTATACGCGATGAATTAAAAGACCAAGGCATTGTGCTAGAAGACAGCCCCAATGGCACAATATGGAGGCAAATATAATATGACTGGTAAAGATGGTGGCGCGGATTTAGTGCCTATCGGAAATACTCCAATCGTTATTCTAGTAAGACCACAACTTGGTGAAAATATTGGAACTGTTGCCAGAGCGATGGCAAATGGTGGATTATTTCATCTAAGGCTTGTTGCGCCTCGTGACGGATGGCCTCAATCTATTGCATGGAGAGCCTCTTCTGGTGCTGATCGCTTATTAGATAATGCCCAAATTTTCGAAACGGTTGAAGACGCAGTCGCTGATCTTCATCATGTTTTTGCAACTTGCCCACGCCCACGTCACATTATTAAACCTTTACTGACTGCTCGTGGTGGTGCGCTAGAGATGCGTGAGATGACCAATCGAGATTTAAACGTTGGAATCTTGTTTGGTCCAGAACGAACGGGTTTAGAAAATGACGATTTTGCTCATACAGATTATTGGATCAGATACCCATTAGACCCACGATTTATGTCTTTAAATCTGGCTCAAGCCGTGATGATTATGGCCTATGAATGGTGGATGGCAACAGAACAAACACCTCAACGTCAACTACAAACAAACGGTACGCATATTGCCAATAAAGGTGAACTTGAAAATTTTATGTCTCACCTGGTAAAAGAACTCGATCATTGTGGTTTTTTACGTAATGAGCAAAAGCGTCCAGGAATGGTTCGTAACCTTCGTCACTTTTTTCAAAGAGGAGAGGTGACAGATCAAGAATTACGAACCCTACATGGTATTGTCTCTGAATTAGTTCGAGGACCGAAGAAAGACAATTAATATATATTAATATTATTGTTTGATCTTATTTTTTAAATTAAGACCCAGCTGTATCCAACCAGCACCAACAAAAATAAGGTCAAACGCAATCATAAAACCAATAAACCATAGTCCGCTCAAAGGTTGAATAAAGAGCATAGCCCCTACGATAATACCCATAATACCACTAAACATTAAAAATCCCCAACCGCCTGTTGATTTATGGTTTAATGCAATCATTATTCGCATGATGCCACCAAAACAAAAACAAACCGCCAGAAAAGTTGTAAGAATAAGTGATCCTAATACGGGTCCTTTAACAAGTAAAATTCCCCCAATTAAATAAACAATTCCCGCTAAGGCAGAAAAGATAAAACCTTTCCAACCTTTGACGTAACAAGCGTGAAAAATTTGAGCAATACCAGTAAGAATTAATACAACCCCTAAGGCAATAACCACAGCAATTGTCACGAGAACTGTATCAAGGAGTGCCAAACATCCTAAAATAAGTGTAATAATACCCAAGCCAACAAACCATTTCCACTTTTGTGCAAATAATTCTTCCATTAAAAACTCCTAAAGTAACGTTATTTGTTATTTATGCTATGCGTTTTAATATAGTTTTCCAAGCTAAAATATTAAAACTATCGAATATCGACCTTCTGTAAATATTGCAAAACATTTACATAACGACATGAATTCAGTTAAGAAAAATGCACCACAATTCGTTGAAACGGGGTGCATTTAAAGTGAATTTAACAATAATTAAAGTATAGAAAAGTTTTTCAATTTTTTATCATGGCTGCTATTCTTAGTTTTGTATTCATGCTACTTTTTTGATTTCTTGTGTTAATGATAAATAAGGTCCACCTGCGACTACATGAACAACTAAGATATTATAATGAACCTCTTGAGAGTTTTTATTACCACGTAGTCCCAAGGGCAAATCAGCATTCCCGTTTGTCCAACGATATAAGTGACTTTCGATACCATGCCAGCCATCTAAATCATTTTGGCTTAAATGTGTATCGATTGTTTTCATACTATTTTGACTTAATAAAGTAATATTGCCAATCAAAACGCCTAATTCCCTTCGATCATCGACAAATGCACCAATTGTATCACTCGGGCGGCTGTTTTGAGAAATTAACCGAATATTGTCTGTATCAGAAAGAATAGCAAAGAGAAAACGATCATTGTTTTGTGCGTGAGGATGGATAGTTTTACCGTTTTTCGTTGTAATATAAAGCTGAGAGTCATTATCCAACACAAGATCATTTATTCTTTTTGATAAACCAATATTTTGTGCCCTAGCAACTAAATCATTAAATAACGGTTCAACAGAGTTGCGGTCTGTCAGCAAAGATGCACAGCTGTCTTTTTCCCAATTTTTAGTGATTTTTTCTTGAGAAAATAAAATAACATTACCTCTTGAGTTATGAAACGTTTGGCGATTACCAGTATCTAGATAGCTTTCTGTTAACATTCCATCCGCCCAAATTACTGAATGAGTCTCTGTCTCAACATGATAATAAATATAATCTGTGATCGAATAATCATAAAAAATGTTATAATTATTAACTAACATACGGGCAGGAATAAATTTACCATCAAAAAACAAGCAATGTTCAGGGGTAATAAGTAAATCTTTATAAGGAACATTCTCTGCAATCGCATCTTTTAAAATGCGCACAGGATAACCAGCTATATCGTCAGAAAGATTAGGGTTTACAATAGCGTTTTTATATCCTATCCATTTGATTTTTTGTGTGACTTCTTTACTATTTTTCCAATCATAGGTGACTAGTTCATCGCCTACGCGTAACTCTTCCACTTTAATATCGCCATGGATTGTTTTAATAAGAGATCCTGTTAAAAAGCATACTTCATACACTAACTGTCCATCTCGAGAGGATAGATTATAACCTGCATTTTCAGCCCCTATGATGTTCATAGTAATTTTAGAGCCATCTTTTAAAGTTAAGGTGACATGATCTGAACTAGGCTTTCCTGTGGCATCTTCATATGCTACGTTGACAACATCTTCTTGATTGATACCTTCTAAAATAATAGCATCTGAATTTCCAGGTTTTTCGCCTGAGAAACTATCAATCGTTGTTGTAATATTGATAACTGTTGTTGGGTTTTGCCCACCCGTTAAACCAGTGATAACGAGTTGTCCATTATTATGATTGAGTAACTGAGCGCTACCACCAGCACCGTACCAAATTACTGCAGATCCACCATAATCAATTGTGGTAGTGCCACTTAAATTACCCCCGGTACTTATTGTTAAAACACCCCCATTACCAATAGTGTTATCATAAATGTTGCCATTGTTTAATACAGTTGCAGAACCATAGATAGTGGTATCATAAGCGTGCCCTCCGGAGGCAACCTCCATTGTCCCACCACTATTGATAATTGTGCCATAAGCCGAACCATTATTAGAGATCCCAAGGCCAAGATCTGTATAGTTATTAATAATAGTATCTCTGGCTATTCCTTTATCGCTGACGAATAAAGTTCCTCCCTCATAAAGAGTTGTGCTAACAATTTGGCCATCAGCAACAGAAATAGTCGCATAGGTTGCTGTCGTATTTTCAATATAATTTGTTGATCCACTTAAAGCATATAAATGACCAGCTTTAATGTCTGTATTAAATGCACTACCACCATTAACAATAGTTAATCCTGCATTGTCATACATAGTGGTATTATTAATTATGCCGCCACTATATACACTAACGTTACCATTGGCACTGATAGTCGTACCAGAAGCAATGCCATTATTATAAATATTTAAAGTATCATTAGTGGAAACTGTTGTACCACTAACTATTCCTGTACTCACATTGCTTGTCGATGCCATTCGATCATTCCTATACTTTAATTATTATTATATTGTTAGTATTATATGTAGTAATCAATGACTTTAATTACAATATAGAATAAGTATATTTTTAATTAATTGTTTTATTTATCAATTAGTACTTAGTTATTTATTATCTATTATTAAAAATTTATTAAAAAAAATAAATAAATATTAATATATGTTAATTGTCATTAATATTTATTAATACATAGCGTTATCATATAATTTTAAATTAATAACATTTTGTAACGATTATTTTTATTAACTATTTGACTTTTTAAAATAATCTTCGTATACAGCTTTTACTGCTGGGAAAGAGGTTTATTGTTTTGACCAAGATAGTTAGAGGTTAACTTGGGAAATAAAATCGTAGACCCGTCCTTAATGACTTAGGGAACTACCAGTACAATAAAAGGTTAGTATTGTTTGCCTCTGCAGTATTAGATGTATAAGAAAGTTTTAAATCGTTATGAGTAAACGTATACAAAGTAAGTATAAAATTAACCGTCGTTTAGGCGTTAATTTATGGGGACGTGCAAAATCTCCAATTAATAAACGTGAATACGGTCCAGGTCAACATGGTCAACGCCGTCGTTCAAAACCATCTGACTTTAGCGTTCAGTTGATGGCTAAACAAAAGCTGAAGGGTTACTATGGTAACATCAGCGAAAAACAATTCCGTCGTTATTATGATGAAGCATCACGCCGTAAAGGGGATACTTCAGAAAACTTGATCAATATTTTGGAACGCCGTCTCGACGCAGTTGTTTACCGGTTGAAATTTGCAGCTACGCCATTTGCTGCACGTCAATTTATTAACCATGGTCATATTTTGGTTAATGGTAAAAAAGTAAATATTCCTTCATATTCTTTAAAAGACAATGATGTTGTTGAAGTTAAAGAAAAATCTAAACAACTTGCAATCGTTCTTGACGCTGTTCAAAGTAAAGAACGCGATACACCAGAATATTTGCAAGTAGACCATCGTCAAATGAAAGGCAGCTTTGTTCGCACGCCTAAATTAAATGATGTTCCATATCCAGTAACAATGGAACCAAACCTAGTTATCGAGTTCTATTCTCGTTAATTATTCTTTGCTGTTATTGCAAGGTCGCCGAGCGGTGTACATACGCTCGGCTTTTCTGTGTTTAAAACCCACTATTTAACCTGAGTATTTTCATGTCAAATTCAGCTCAATCTTTGGAAAAAGAAATCTCTCGTCGTCGAACATTTGCTATTATTTCCCATCCAGATGCGGGTAAAACGACATTGACAGAGCGTATTTTGCATGCTGGGGGTGCCATTCAGATGGCTGGAAATGTGCGTGCAAAACGTGAACAGCGTCGCACAAGATCTGACTGGATGAATATTGAAAAAGACCGTGGTATTTCCGTTGTTACCTCAGTAATGACCTTTGAATATGGTGGATGTATATTTAACTTGCTTGATACTCCAGGCCATGAAGATTTCTCGGAAGATACATACCGAACGCTGACCGCCGTTGATGCTGCAGTAATGGTGATTGATGCCGCCAAAGGGATCGAGGCAAGAACACGTAAATTATTTGAGATTTGTCGTCTTAGGGATATCCCCATTGTGACTTTTATCAACAAGATGGATAGGGAATCTCAGGACCCATTCGATTTATTACATGAAGTTGCTTCGGCGTTGGCTTTGGAAACGACACCGTTAACTTGGCCTGTTGGCAGGGCTGCAAAATTCCTTGGAACTTACGATCTGCGTCAAGATTCGATGCGATTGAGAGAAGAAGTTGCAGATACTGATGAACGCATTCTACAAATGCAAGATGAAGTGGAATTAGCCAAAGTCGGGTTGCCCGAATTTAACTTGGATGACTTTAACGCAGGGTTTTTAACACCTGTGTTCTTTGGTAGTGCGATCAAAGAACTTGGGGTGACGGATTTATTGGATGCGTTAGCAGACTTTGGTCCCAGTCCAAGAAATCAGGACAGTCAAGATCGTCAAGTTGCAGCCACTGAAGAATCCATGACAGCATTAGTATTCAAAATTCAGGCGAATATGGATCCTAATCATCGTGATCGTATTGCTTTTGCACGTATTTGTTCAGGTCGTCTTGAAAGAGGGATGAAGCTCAAACATACACGCACAGGAAAAACATTTGCATTACATACCCCTCAATTCTTCTTTGCTAGAGATCGTCAACTTGCTGAAGAGGCATTTGCGGGGGATGTAGTTGGTATTCCTAATCATGGCACATTAAGGATTGGGGATACGTTAACCGAAGGTGAAGATTTACAGTTCACAGGTGTACCTTATTTTGCTCCAGAGATCTTACGTCGTGTTAATTTAAAAGATGCTATGAAAGCAAAAAAACTAAAGCAAGCATTAACAGAGTTAGCTGAAGAAGGTGTGGTGCAACTATTTAAACCCCAAGATGGCTCTGCACCGATTGTTGGTGTGGTAGGCGTATTGCAGCTGGACGTTCTACAAACGCGTTTAAAACATGAATATAGCGTTGAAATTACCTTTGATAATATATCTTTTTCTCAAGCACGCTGGGTGCAAGGGGATAAAGCACTTATCGAACGTTTTATTAATTCAAATCGTAGTGCTATTGCTGATGATATTGATGGTGATCCAGTATTTTTATCCACTTCAGATTTTATGATGCAGCGTACTATTGATGCCAATAAAGATCTATCATTCCATGATATTAAGCAGATTGGAATAGGGGTTGCTTCTTAACTTAATCTGACCAATGCTCAACTAAAAAACGAGTTGTGGGCAAAGTGTTTTCTGGTAAATCAGTATAAGAAGCACAGCAACATAACTCGTCATATTCTGGATTATTATTATTTTTCCATAACTCAGAAATTTCTGTGAATGATAATTCTGTCTTTAACAAAATTCCAACATCAATAATGTGCGTATTTGTATGTTCCGTTGCTGAGATGATTTTAGGATTAGTTAGATGGAATGTATTTAATCCTAACTCTTCGTTTGCTTCGGCTAAAAGTTGTTGAGTTAAATCAATATCATCATTTCTATCGCGTGATTCAACAGTTCCTGCAGGCGCAGACTGCCAATATCCCGGTAGATATACCGATTTATTTGTTCTTTTCCCAATAATAAATCCCTGAGGGCATTGAATAAGTCCAATAACAGCAAGAGATCGAATAGCAAGTTCTGAATATAATCCGGGTCTTTCTGTTTGAGCCAAAACATATTTATACTCAGTCCAATATCCAGTAATTAAATTTGAGGTTAATTCTTGAACATTAAAAATTCTACCATTAAATAAATAAGGAAATAGTTTCCTTTTTTCTTCCCAGATATCTTCCACTTGATTCTTGAGCTCAATAGATAAAATTTGTGGATTTGGAATAATAGTTATTGCTAGTGCTGAATCTAAAAAGATCGTTTCCCACTGCATTTCAGGGACCCTTAATTGAATATATTGGGAATTTAATCTGGGGGACCTGGATTCGAACCAGGGCTGATCGGGTCAGAGCCGATAGTTCTACCGCTAAACTATCCCCCAATAACGTAAATTTAGGTTGAAAACCTATCATTAAATTATTTATAAGACAAGTATATGATGGTATAGATTTAAAATAGAATATATAAAAGAAGCAAACAATTATTTAAATTCATTAATATTCAACGATATTCTTGAAAATATAGATAGTCTTAAAATTGTTATAGAAGTTGGACGAGGGGCATGTTCGCAGCATTAGACTTAGGAACAAACAACTGTCGCCTTTTGATTGTTTCTTCGGGTCAAAGGGGGGGGCGAATTATTGATAATTATAATCGCGTCGTTCGTTTGGGTGAAGGATTGTATGATACAGGGCTTTTGAGTGATGCTGCTATGGATCGTACATTAATAGCTTTACATCATTGTGCAGCCCGCATTCATCGCAGGAAATCATATAATTTGTATGCTGTGGCAACAGAAGCTTGTCGACGCGCTTCGAATGCATCTTCTTTTTTAGATCGAGTTAAACAAGAAACTGGATTGAACATCAACGTTATTTCACCCAGAGAAGAGGTTGAGTTAGCCGTTTGTGGATGCAGAACTTTTCTACACGACAAAGTTTTGCGACGGAATAGAACAAAAACATTATTATTTGATATTGGTGGGGGGTCAACTGAAATTGCTTGGGTTAGGATTGATCCCGTCAAGCGCAAGCAAACATTGATTGGATGTTGCAGTATCCCTGTTGGCGTAATTACTCTAAAAGAACAATTCAAAAAGCTAACGTTAAATGAATATTATCAAATGGTTGATTTTGTCATGAATAAAATTAATCATTTTGAACGTATTCATCAAATAAGAGCGGAGATATTACGCGAGCAAGTGCAGTTTATTGGCGTAAGTGGCACCGTAACCGCTTTGGCCAGCATGATCTTGAAACAACCTAAATATAGTAGGGCTGCCATTGATGGATTATTGCTGGATACTACACAAGTAAAGGATATGATTCGTCACATTTTAGTCAGTAAATTCAATAAAATTTATGACTATGCTACAGTTCATCACAGTAAATTACACTATTTGCTACCTGGATGTGCTATCTTTGAAGCCATTCATACAATATGGCCTGCCGAAGATATTGTCGTTGCGGATCGTGGTATTCGTGATGGTATTATTACTAGTATGCAAGAAAATAAACTGACTAAAAATAATAAACATAATTTCAATCTTCCTCATTTTCTTGTAAAAAATTAAATTTTAAACCAATAAAGTTGTTCATTATGGATGAAAAGAACGCGAACGAGAGTTCGCCTAAAAAGAAAAAATCTCGCTTTTCTACTGCCAGTTTAACGGTGAAGCTAAAAAAAAGTAATGGCCGTTCAACCTCTCAACAAAGATGGTTAACGCGTCAGTTAAATGACCCTTATGTTCGTGCAGCCCAACAACAAGGATGGAGATCTAGAGCAGCCTTTAAACTTATTGAGCTTGATGAAAAATTTAAGTTTCTTCGCCCAGGTTTGAAAGTCATTGACCTTGGTGCGGCTCCTGGTGGATGGTCTCAAGTTGCGGTGCATCGTAAAGCAACCAAAGTCGTTGGCATTGATTTGCTAGCGGTTGATCCTATTCCTGGTGCTGACATTATTCAGGGTGATTTTACCGATCCTGACAATATGGATATTTTGATTGATAAATTAGGGGGTAAAGCCGATTTGGTTATGTCTGATATGGCACCCAATACCACAGGGCATTCTTCGACAGATCATATTCGTATTATTAATCTAACCGAAGATGCCTTGGCATTTGCCTTAGATATTCTTGATATTCATGGAATTTTTATTGCCAAAGTTTTCCAAGGTGGCTCTGAAAAAGGAATGTTGGATACTTTGAAACAAAACTTCAAAGTTGTAAAACATGCAAAACCTCCAGCCAGCCGTAAAGAGTCAAAAGAGCTTTATGTGATCGCGACAGGATTTAAAGGAAAACCATCAATCCAAGAAGGATAATCCGTTAAAATAATTTTAAAGCTTGTCGAAAATCACTTTTAAGTGTATGAAGAATTGCCAATAGTTGGAACCCAAAAAAACTTGGGTTATCCCTTTTCCGTATTATCATTTTATTTCTATAAAGGGCAGCAAGATGGCAAATTCTTCTTTTCAAATCAAACAGATTCGTGAAGCGCTGGCTTTCGATGATGTATTAATTATCCCTGCGCAATCTGATGTATTGCCCAGTCAAACTATTGTAAAAACGTTATTAACACGTTCTATTTCTTTAAATATCCCTTTGATTTCATCTGCTATGGATACTGTAACAGAATATGCGATGGCAATTTCTATGGCACAAAATGGCGGAATTGGTGTTATTCATAAAAACCTGACAATCGAGGAACAAGCTAATCAAGTTCGCCAAGTTAAACGCTTTGAATCAGGAATGGTCGTTGATCCTGTAACCGTTCATCCAGATAATACTTTGGCCGAGACGATTGAAATTATGAAGCGTAATCACATTAGTGGTTTACCTGTCATTGAACGAAATACTAGCCGCTTAGTAGGTATTGTCACCCACAGAGATGTGCGTTTTGCAACCAATCCTAATCAACCCGTTGCAGAATTAATGACCAAAGAGAATCTAATCACGGTCAAAGAAGGTGTTAAACCTGAAGACGTTAAAAAGTTATTGCATCAACATCGTATTGAAAAGTTATTAGTTGTAGATACTCAAGAACGTTGTGTCGGTATCATTACCGTCAAGGATATGGAAAAATCAGTCGTATATCCTTTGGCCAACAAAGATCAATTTGGACGTTTACGTTGCGCTGCGGCAACTGGTGTTGGTGAAGATGGATATCAACGTGGAGTGGCCCTAATTGAAGCTGGGGTAGATGTATTGGTTGTAGACACTGCACATGGTCATTCTTCTGGTGTATTAAAATCAATTGAACGTTTAAAAAAAGAATACCCAGATGTGCAATTAATTGCAGGAAATATAGCAACACCTGAGGGGGCAAAGGCGCTAATTGATGCTGGTGCTGATGCTGTTAAAGTGGGTATTGGCCCTGGATCTATTTGTACTACACGTGTTGTTGCAGGTGTTGGCGTTCCGCAATTTTCTGCTGTGATGGAAGTTGCAGAAGTGTGTCACCGTGAAAATATTCCGTTGATTGCTGATGGTGGTATTCGAACTTCTGGGGATATTGTCAAAGCAATTGGTGCTGGTGCTGATGTGGTGATGATTGGTTCTTTACTTGCTGGGACGGATGAAGCCCCTGGTGAAGTATTTCTCTATCAAGGTCGTTCCTATAAATCTTATCGCGGTATGGGCAGCCTTGGGGCGATGGCCAGAGGTTCTGCAGATCGTTATTTCCAACAAGATATCAAAGACAGCCATAAATTGGTTCCAGAAGGGATTGAAGGTCAAGTGCCTTATAAAGGTTCCGCCGAAGCCGTTGTTCACCAACTTGTTGGTGGATTAAAAGCAGGAATGGGATATACAGGTAATGAAACCATTGATGCCATGAAGAAAAATGTTCAGTTCCGTAAAATTACTGGAGCTGGATTAAGAGAGAGCCACGTTCATGATGTGACGATCACACGTGAAGCTCCGAACTATCGTCACAATTAATTAAAAGTAAATAAGTATCGAATTATGACTCCTTCCGCTCAAATATCTGCGGTTATTGAACTGCTATTAACTATTCAAAACCAAAGGCATGCACCAGCTGATGCAACGGCCAATCGTTTTTTCAGGCAACGCCGTTATATTGGCGGAGGGGATCGTCGATATGTTTCCGCTCAGATTTGGGAAATGATGCGCCATTATCGTAAATTACAATGGTGGTTAAAACGCATCGGCAGTCCAATTAACCCAAGAATGATGGTTGCTGCTTATTTAATGTTAACAGGTAAAACATTAACAGAAGTAAGCCACCTTTTTTCTGGTGAACGTTATGCGCCTTTACCGTTAACACAAAATGAGGGCTTGTATTTACAATCTCTTGAAGGTCAAGAGCTTTTCTTTAAAGAGATGCCAAAGGCAGTTCGTTATGAGATCCCCGATTGGGTCTATCCTATGCTTGAACAGCAATATGGTGAAAATATAGATCGTGAACTTTCTGCATTACTAGAACCTGCATCTCTTGATCTACGCGTAAATCTTTTAAAAGAACAACGTGATAACGCCAAGGAAATGTTAAAACGAGAGGGCATATCTTCTGAAAATATGCCATTATCTCCTTGGGGATTACGAGTTGAAGGTCGTCAATCAGTTACATCTACTAATCTGTTCAAAGATGGTATCATAGAAATCCAGGACGAGGGAAGCCAACTCATCGCATTAATGACTGGCGTTACATCTCAGATGCGTGTTCTTGATTTCTGTGCTGGTGCTGGTGGTAAAACATTAGCAATGGCTATGATGATGCAAAATAAAGGACAAATTATAGCGTCTGATGTCCACACCGTTCGGGTCAGTGCTGCTGAAAAACGTTTTCGTCGTGCAGGTGTTTTTAACGTGCAAACCCATCTATTTGCCGAAGGGGCAAAATGGATTAAAAGACGTGTAAAAACATTTGATCGTGTATTAGTTGATGCGCCTTGCAGTGGCACTGGAACTTGGAGACGTAATCCAGACGCTCGTCTTAAATTCAAAGAAAATGATTTAAATGAATTGGTTGCTAAACAATCTGAGATTCTAGATTCTGCTGCTAAGATGGTTAAAGAGGGTGGTCGTTTAATTTATGCCACATGCTCTATTCTACAAAAAGAAAACCAAGATCAGATAGAGATGTTTTTAAAAGCGCATCCAGAATTTAAATTGGTTTGTCCAGATACGCCAGATGGGTTGCTGCCAGCAGATTTTTCAAATAATCCAACATTTCAATTGACCCCAGCACAATATAAAACAGATGGTTTTTTCTGTGCTGTGCTGGAACGTCAAAAAGATGCTGAATAATTATTTCAATTTATAAAAATAATTGATTAATTTTTCCATAGTGAGTCCTTGGACGATGACTGTGAAAATAACACAGATATAAGTCACAACAAGGATTTCACTTTTTGGGAATATATTGGGCAGGGACAGCGCAATTGCTAACGAAATCCCTCCACGTAAACCTCCCCACGTTAATATCGAGATTAACCCTTTTGGATTGCTATCTTTATATAATAAATATGATCCACTGAGACCTACAGCAATGAAACGGCATAAAATCAGGAATGGAATACAGGTTAACGCAATTAGGATTGTTTGCCAGTGAAATGGAATAACCATTATTTCTAAACCGATTAACAAGAATAATAATGTATTTAAAATCTCGTCAATCACGTGCCAAAACCCAGTGACAGTATCATGATCATCTTTTGACGGACGTTTTTGAAGATAATCCCCCATTAATAATCCACTGACAACCACAGCAATAGGTCCAGACATATGTAGATGATCCGCTAAAGAAAACGTCCCTGCAGCCAAGGCCAAGGAAAATAAGATAATAATATCATCGTTATTAATCCGCTTAATAATCGCCAGTGTAATGAATGCAGTAATAGCACCTAAAATACCGCTACCAAAAACTTCTTGTATAAAAGTCAAAGCCAATCCCGCAGCACTAGGGGAATGTTCACTGGTCGCAATACCAATTAATGTGGTAAATGCCATCAAGGCTATCCCATCATTAAATAAACTTTCGCCTGCGAAAATAGCTTGTAAACGGTATGGGAGCCCCAGTCTTCCTAACATATTAATGATTGCAACTGGATCGGTTGGCGCCAAGATAGCCCCCAAAACAAGACACCAAACAAAAGAAATTGAAACAGAAAAAAGAGAGAATAGACCCCAGAAAACAACCCCCAAAGAGAATATACAGATCAATGTGCCCAAAATTGCCAAAGAGGCAACATTATATTTCGCTTTCCACAACTCGTCTAATTTAATATGTAGACTACCAGCAAATAATAAGAATGCCAAAGCACCATTTAAAAGCAATTTAGGAAAATCCATATCTGCCAAAAGATCTTTTGCAAAGTGATACCCAGAGAAAAAAGTAATCGAATAATCGCAAACAAATAAAATTAATGAAAATATAAACGCCATAATCATAATTCCAATCGTCATTGGAAGGCGGAAATACTTATGATTTATTGTGCTGCTGATCGCTGTCAGTAAAAATAAGCAAGATACAATTGTTAAGATATCCATTGGCCTCTTCTTTTGCAGTTTATTGTTTTTTTTATAATAACTTTTTTTTTATGATAATATAAGTGATAATTGTAGTATTAATAAGATATTAAAGCTGATATGATTTTCATATATTTTTAATGAATGGTTCGTTTATTATAGGTGTATTTTAAATAAAAGGATGTTGTTTAATGGCTGGATTACACCCAATTCTTGTTGTCGATGATGATTTAAAATTAATTGAAACATTATCAGAGCAGTTACAAACAGATGGAGAATTTGATGTTCATGCTGTCAATACTGTTGAGGACGCAAAAGTTAAAATTTTAAAGTCTGACAAACATTTTGATGCAATTATTTTAGATGTTATGTTACCAGATGGGGATGGATGCGATTTATGTGCTTATTTACGTAGAGAAGGATGTAGAACGCCAATCATTTTATTGACTGGTTCAGATGAAGAAAACGATGTCGTTCGTGGTCTAGATGCGGGCGGGAATGATTATGTATCTAAACCATTTCGTATCGCAGAATTACTAGCTCGTCTGCGCGCACAAATGCGTATTTTTGAAAATAGTGAAGATGCCGTTTTTACGATTGGACCTTATATTTTTAGACCATCAGCAAAGTTGCTACAAGAAAATAAAACCAATAAACGAATTAGGCTAACAGAAAAAGAAGCAGCAATCCTAAAATTTTTATATCGTTCAGGTGCCAGACCTGTGCCTCGGCAAGTATTGTTAAATGAAGTGTGGGGATATAATTCTGCAGTTACAACCCATACACTTGAAACACATATTTACCGTTTGCGTCAGAAAATTGAACCAGATCCAACAAATGTGTCTCTTTTAGTAACAGAAGCTGGCGGGTATCGTTTAAGCTCTGCTACTGAACAAAAAGATGATTTCTAATTTGATATAGGAAATCCATAAGTTTAATTTTAAATAGATGGATTTTCATTTAACTCTAGTAAAATAGGGACGTGATCTGATGGCTTTTCCCAGTTTCGAACCTCTTTAAAAACTTTTACTGTTTGAAGGTAGGGGGTCAGTGTAGGGGTAATCCATAAATGGTCAAGTCTACGTCCTCTATTGGACTTTTCCCAATCTTTGTTGCGATATGACCACCATGTATAGAGTTTTGCATCAGGTGGTGTTATTTTACGCATGGCATCAATAAATCCTGTTTCTAGCCATTGGGTAAGGTTTATTGTTTCAATAGGGGTGTGACTAACAACTTTTAAAAGCTGTTTATGACTCCATACGTCGTGCTCCAAAGGGGCAATATTCAAATCCCCAACCAAGATACTATTATGTGCTAAATTCGCTTTAAACCATTCGGTAACTTCATTCAAAAAATTTAATTTATGTAAAAATTTTGGATTAATATCAGGATCAGGTTCATCACCGCCAGCTGGGACATAAAAATTATGCAAAATTGTTGTTTGTCCCGCAAATTCAAACTCAATAGCTAAGTGACGACAATCAGCTTGATTACACCAATTTCGGGTTAAATTACTCTGTTTTATAGGGTGTTTCGAAATAATGCAGACCCCATTATAACTTTTCATACCCTTATAAGCAATATAAGGATACCCTAATGCTATAATATCATCTCGAGGAAACAAGGGATCAGGAACCTTCGTTTCTTGTAAACAAATAATATCTGGATCTGCCAGTTGAATTAGTTCTTTTAACAAAGGCAATCTCAACCTTAGAGAATTAATATTCCAGCTAATGATACGCATTATTGTATTTTCAATGATAGAGTAAAGGAACTATTGGTGATAATGATGATATTGCAACGTATAATTTGCAAATTTTTAATAGACTTTTAACATTTTTAAAATTTTTGTCCACTATATTCGATAATTTTTTTTTTGCATTCATTATTAATTATTCAAAATAATATCAGATTGTAGATCTTTTGTTTCTTAATAAAAAATATTTTAAATTCAACAGCTTATTAAAAGTGATTAATTTTTAGGCAATACATGATAAGGGTTGAAAAACTGCCTATTAAATCGATATATTAAATATTCATCCCTATAGTTATCCACAGAAACAGTGGAGAACTAAAATAACTGTTTTAAAACAAAGAAAAACCATATTTAGTAAAGAGCATTTTGATGACTCATCAAGAATTAGATCCAACTAATATCACAATAGGTGTGGCTGCTATTAAAAAAGCTTTAGAAACCATGCCCTCTGATTCTGGTGTTTACCGTATGCTGAATAAAGAAGGTGAGATACTTTATGTTGGAAAAGCAAAAGATCTCAGAAAGCGTGTTTATTCCTATACACAATTAACACGTTTATCAGATCGTATTCGCCGGATGGTGCAACAAACAGCTTCTATGGAAATCATTACCACATATACCGAAGCAGAGGCACTATTGCTGGAAGCTAACTTAATCAAAAGTTTTAAACCTAGATATAATATTTTACTGCGCGATGATAAGACATATCCGTGGTTAATAATGAGCAAAGATAAATGGCCAAGAATTGATAAACATAGGGGTAAAACTTCTAAAATAAATAATTACTGGGGTCCATTCGCCTCTGCATGGGCGGTTAATCAAACTGTTGAATTATTACAAAAGATATTTTTACTTAGAACATGCACAGACGCTGTTTTTAACTCTCGTAAACGTCCATGTTTGTTATATCAAATAAAACGCTGTGCTGGCCCTTGTGATGACCGTATAGCGCCAGAAGAATATGCCCATTTGGTTGAACAAGCTAAAGCTTTTTTATCAGGACAAACAATAACAATTCAACAAGACTTAGCCCAACAAATGGAAAAAGCTGCAGCAGAAATGGAATATGAACGTGCAGCCGCGCTAAGGGATCGTATTCGCGCTTTTACTTATGTGCAGAGCAATGGCGTCATCAATCCAGGATCGATTGGCGACGCAGATGTTATTGCTGTTTACCAAATCGGCAACCAATGCTGCATCCAAGTATTTTTCATTAGA
Organism: Commensalibacter communis; assembly: GCF_947179015.1. GTDB lineage: Bacteria > Pseudomonadota > Alphaproteobacteria > Acetobacterales > Acetobacteraceae > Commensalibacter > Commensalibacter communis. The sequence goes on along the minus strand of NZ_CAMXCM010000001.1, from coordinate 891,564 downwards.
GGTGGAAGAAATAATGGAAATAGAGCTTTTTTCCCTACACAGATAGAAGGACAATCTGATGAAGAAATTATTTCTGCATTTATGGGTCAGTTTTACGAAAATAAGCCACCACCGTCACAGATTTTACTCAATATTCCTTTATCGGAAATGACATTAATGCGCAAAGCTTTAAGCCTTAAAGCAGGATATAAAGTAAATATATCAATTCCTCAAAAAGGTGAAAAAAAAGCCGTTATTGACCACGCTATTGAAAATGCCAAAGGTGCACTTGAACGTAAACTTGCAGAAACAGGCTCTCAACAAAAATTACTTGAGCAAGTGAGAGATCTTTTTAACTTACCTAAAACGCCTCAACGAATTGAAATATATGATAATAGTCATTTAATGGGTACTCATGCTTACGGTGTGATGGTTGTTGCTGGTCCAGAAGGTTTTAATAAATCGGCTTATCGGAAATTTAGCATCAAATCGTCTATCACTCCAGGGGATGATTTTGGTATGATGCGAGAAGTTTTCACTCGAAGATTTGCCAAAGGCAAACATACCGATCCTGAAAATTGGCCTGATATTTTATTAATCGATGGTGGGGCAGGTCAATTTTCAGCTGTTGATTCAATTTTGACAGAATTAGAAATTACAAATGTAAAATTAATTTGTATTGCCAAGGGGAAAGATCGTAATGCTGGACGTGAATGGTTTTTCACTCAAGATCAAGAGCCTTTTCAATTGCCTATTCAGGATCCTGTTTTATATTATTTACAAAGATTAAGGGATGAAGCGCATCGCTTTGCAATTACCACACACAGAAGTGGGCGTTCAAAAGCCATACAACGTTCTGAACTAGACGATATTCCTGGTGTAGGATCTCATCGTAAACGTCTACTTTTAAATCATTTTGGATCAGCAAAAGCAGTCAAGAGTGCAAGTCTATCTGATATTCAAGCAATCCCTGGGTTTAATCAAGCAATGGCCGAGGTTATTTATGGTCATTTTCGACCAAATTGGCACAGAGAGGAAAAATAAAGTTTTGATATAGGATTTTTCTTGTAAATAACGTATAACAAATAAAATGTTTCGTTAAGTTCGTCTAATTAATCCCCAGTCTGCATTGCGAAAATTATGCTTTTTAATTTACCTAATTGTTTGACCTTATCTCGTATCATAGTCATTCCCATATTGGCTGTATTGGTAATGATCCACTGCCCATTGACCGATTTTCTTGCTTGCATTTTATTTATTTTTGCAGGAATAACAGATTATCTTGATGGCAAGCTTGCTCGTGCATGGCAACAGTTATCCGATCTTGGTCGAATGATGGATCCAATAGCAGATAAATTATTGGTGGGTGTATTACTGATTGTAATGGCAGGTTATGACCGTTTACCTTATGGTGGGTTAATTCCTGCAATGATTATATTAGCGCGTGAAATTCTGGTTAGTGGCCTTAGAGAATTTTTAGCCTCATCTCAAATTGGCTTACCAGTAACACAATTATCTAAATGGAAAACAACCTTACAAATGATTGCGTTGGGATTTCTTTTAGCAGGAGATACTTCAGCGCAAATGCTTGGTATTTCTTGGTTTCCCGTCAGCATGATAGGGGCTGTTTTATTGTGGATTTCAGCTATTCTTACGATGATTACTGGATGGGAATATATTCAAACTGGATTAAGATTTGTTAGTAAATCATAAGATACGATATTCATCTAGTAATTTTTTTCTTGAGATTTTTTTGCATTACAGGCAAATTGCAGTCTGTTTTGATTTTATTATAAGTTGGAGGCTATAGATGCGGAGTTATGCTGCTCTTATGGCAACGATGTTACTGCTTAGTGGTTGCTCTGGATTTGATAGATTTTTAGATGATACGGTAAGATTACCAGGGAGTAATCCTGAAGCTCCTCAAGGTAATTCTGAAAACATGATGAAAGTTCGTGGTGAAACTGTTGCTTCGACACCGATTCTTCCGCAAGGCGAAAATATTTGGCCATCTCGTCCTCCGGCTTTACCAACACTAAGTGACGTTGCAAATGATGAACAATCTTTTTCTTTGTCAGATTACAGCCATGCCTTTGGTGCGGATGAAGACGTTGTGAAACATGAACAAGGTCAAAATCATTCTCTACCCTCTGACTTCCCAGAAGATGGTGACTTAAGTGCTGGTGAGAAGAATTTAATTAAGCATGGTGCCGCAATTAATACACTTAAAATTGACGAAGGGGCTCTACCTGACCATATTGATGACCACGCACCAAAATATATTGAAAAAAATATGAATGATGCTCCAATTATTATTCCAAATGGTGATGGAACAAATACGGTTATTAACTCAATGGGTAAAGTCTCAATTGTTCCAGATTCAAAAACGTCTAAAAGCAAAAACAATAAAGATAAATCAGAGTCTACTTCAAAAGCAAACTCTGACCATTCAAATGATCAAAAAGAAAAAAAAATTATTAAATAAATATTTTAATTATTATAATTGAATCAAGACTTCATATATTGCACGAGTTAATTGACTTAACTCGGCAGTTGTGATCGTAAAAGATGGGGTTAGATAGAGAATATTTCTGAAAGGTCTAATCCAAACCTTATGTTGCAATAATTGTTTTTTGAGTAAATTCATATTCTCGATTTTATAGAGTTCTACAACACCGATAGCACCTTTTACTCTAACATCTTTTACTACTTCTAATTGACGGCAAATTGATAATTCTTCAGACAATTGCGCTTCTATTTTTTTGACATTATTTTTCCAATCATATTGATTGAATAAATCTAAAGACGCATTAGCACAAGAACACGCTAAAGGATTAGCCATAAAGGTTGGTCCATGCATTAAGGCATGACTCTCTTTATCGGATAGAAAACCACTAAATATACGTTCTCTAGCAATTGTTGCTGCCAAAGCCATGGTTCCACCGCTCAAGGCTTTGGATAAGGTTATAATATCAGGAACGATGTCAGCTTGATTACATGAAAAAAGACTGCCTGTACGTCCTAGACCTGTAAAAATTTCGTCAAAAATAAGCAAAACATTATAATGATCAGCTTGTTGACGTAAAAATAACAAAATTTCTGGATCGTGAAATAACATTCCTCCAGCCCCTTGAACCAATGGTTCAATCAACATTGCAGCAGTTTCTTGATGGTGATTTTCTAAAAAATGGCTGAATTGCTGTTGTAGTTCCTTTGTTGTTGGCAAAGCAATAATATGTTGATGAGGTAACACGTCTTTGAATAAATGATGCATTCCTTCTTCTGGGTCACAAACTGCCATCGTTGCCATTGTATCCCCATGATATCCACCATAAAAGGACAAAATCTTTGTTTTGGCCATTTTATTTTGATTTAACCAAAATTGAATAGCCATTTTCATCGCGACTTCCACCGCAACAGAGCCAGATTCTGTAAAAAAAACTTTATTCAAATCGCCAGGCAATAATTCTGCTAGTTTCGCTGACAAATTGATTGCGGGTTTGTGAACCATACCACCAAACATAATATGTGGCATTTTACGTAGCTGTTGCTGCACATGATTAGCAATATAGGGATGATTATATCCGTGACATGCTGTCCACCAAGAGGCGATCCCGTCTATCAGTTCTGTACCATCTTGTAATGTAATGACAGAGCCTTTTGTATTTTCAGCAATAACAGGATTGTTGCAGGTTTGCATTTGTGTATAGGGTAGCCAAATATTTTTAAGCATTGAACCAGACATTTTCTTTGCATATAAAAGAGAAAGATTAAAAGTTAAAATTAACGATATCTTCACATGAACTCAAACAGATTATTTTTATGAATTATTTCGACAATTTTTTTCAAGAGTCTCTATTAAAAAGAAAACAGCAGGGAATACTTAGAAATCTGACACCAATTGATGCGATAAGTTCCGTTCGGTTAAACTATCAAAATCAAGAATATCTCAATTTTTCGAGCAATGATTATCTCGGTCTTTCTATTAATCCATATTTAGAACAAAAAAGCCAAGAATGGATTGAACAATATGGGGTCGGCTGTTCTGCCTCTCGTTTGGTGACTGGTCATACTTCATATCACGAAATAATAGAAGCTGATTTGGCAAAGTTCCTTGGCACTGAAGCAGCACTGATATTTGCCTCTGGATGGCAAGCCAATGTTGCCGTAATCTCATGTTTATTGGAAAATTTACCGAAGCCTGTATGGGTAATTACTGACAAACTCAATCATGCCAGCCTTCATTATGGCTGTAAAGCAGGACAAACAAAACAGATTCGTTTCCGTCATAATGATATGCGACATTTGCAAGAACGATTGGATTCTATTCAAAATGAAAATGGCAGCAAATTAATTATTACTGAAACAATTTTTAGTATGGATGGGGATCAAGCTGACTTGCAAGGTTTAAGAAGGCTAGCTAATGAATATCAAGCTTTTTTATTCTTAGATGATGCACATGCTACAGGAGTGCTGGGGACGCATGGGCAAGGATTAGCATCCTCCTACGCAGATTTAACGATGGGCACATTCAGCAAAGCTTGGGGCAGTTTTGGGGCATATATTGCAGGCTCCAAAGCACTATGTGATTGGTTAATTAATTATTGTTCAGGTTTTATTCATACGACTGCCTTACCACCAGCAGTCAGCGGTAGTATTTCAGCAGCCCTAGAGTTGATTCCAACATTAGACGCTGAGCGTACCTACTTACAAACACAATGTCTGTTAGTTAAACAACAATTGACAGAATGGGGAGTTGATGTGGGAGATACGGTTTCTCAGATTATTCCACTTATCGTTGGATCTGCTGAAAATGCATTAGAAATCACGCAATCGTTAAGAGAAGAAAAAATATGGGTCACACCCATCCGTCCCCCTACTGTTCCTGTCAATAGTAGTCGGTTAAGATTGACCTTGAGTGCTGCACATCAAGCTAAAGATATACAATATTTACTTGAGAAAATTCATATGTTGATCGTACAAAAGCCATCCTCGTGGAAAAGAATATGATCCAAAAATACCACTTACTATTCGTACATGGATGGGGGTTTTCTAAACATTTCTGGGAACCCGTTAGTTATCTATTAAATGAATTTTCGAAAGAATATATTGATCTAGGGTTTGTAAATAATATATCGATATTAAGTAATGACGTTCACGATCTTTCTCAACAAATTCCTAATACGATAGCGATAGGGCACTCTCTGGGTTTGTTGTATTTATTAAAACAGTTTCCACGTACATTTCACCACTATATAGCAATTAATAGTTTCCTACGTTTCTCTAAAGCTGAAGATTATTTATCTGGTGTTCCATCCCGTATTTTACATCTAATGTCAAAAGGAATTGATAAAGATGTTTATTCAGTGCTGTCCCAATTTTATCAACAATGTCAATATGTTGGCAATGTACCCAATCAAATGAATGCTTCTGCATTACAAATAGGGTTGGGAACTTTGGAAACCGAAGATTTTAGAAATGTTTTGCCTTCTATTACGGATAGATTAACCATAGTATCCTCAAAAAGTGATCCAGTCGTATCTTCTGATATGACGATAGATTCTTTCAAATCCCATCCCATTTATTGGGTAAAAGATAACACTCACGTTCTTCCTATCTCTCATCCTGAAATTTGTGCCAAAATCATTAAAGATGTAGCGTTGAAATCATGAATTCTTATAAACAAAAAATCATCCATTCTTTTGACAACGCCGTGTCCTATGAACAATCAGCCCATATGCAAAAGATTGTTGTAAAGCGGTTAGTCAACTTTATTAAAACAATGGATATAGATTTCTCTCAACCGATATCAATTTTAGAAATTGGTTGCGGAACTGGCTTATTAACCCAATATTTAACTGAATTATTTCCGAAGGCTCAATTTTTAATTACCGATATTTCCGTTCGCATGATTGAGCGGGTCAAAGAAAAATATAATAACAATCCAAATATTGAATTTAAAGTGATGGATGGAGAGGCAATTGATCTGGAGCATTCTTTTGATCTCATTGTTTCCAGCCTTGCGTTTCAATGGTTTGAGAATTTAGAACAATCATTACAATCAATTACAGCATTGTTAAACCCCAATGGATATTTAGTATGTTCTACATTGGCTCAAAAGAGCTTTGAAGAATGGCGTCAACTATATACTCAGAATCATTGTCATTATTCTTTTCAATCCTATCCTGATGTAAAAACCCTAGAATCTTATTGGCCTTCTAAAGTTGGTGGTGGTTTTTGGCAGGCCGAAACCATTATAGAATCAGTTGAAAATGGAATTGATTTTATTAAAGGGCTGCGTAACATTGGCGCCCATACTTCTTCTAACATGCACAAACCATTATCAGCAGGACAATTGCGCAAGATTATTGCCCAATTTGATCTTAATTATGGATATACGACCTATGAAGTGGCTTTGGGTAGTTTTAGACGATATGCAGCAAAGGGATTTTTTGTCACAGGCACAGATACAGATGTTGGTAAAACCTTCGTCTCGGCATGTTTAACTAAAGCATTAAACGCAACCTATTGGAAACCGATGCAAACAGGGCTGAAGAGCGATTTTGGTGATAGCAAAACAGTTCAAATACTAGCACAAACCTGTGATAATCAGATAATCCCACCACTAGTAGCCTTACAAGAACCCTTATCTCCAGAAGCAGCAGCTAAACTCGAAGAGATTCGATTAGATATTAACAAACTAGATTTCTTTCTAGCAACTCAAAATAGACCTTATATCGTTGAAGGAGCAGGAGGAGTTTTGGTTCCTATCGCAGACTCTCAATATATGATCCAAATGATGCAAAAAGTAAATTTACCTGTTGTAATAGTTGCAAGAACCGAATTAGGAACATTAAACCATACCCTTTTGACAATTGAGGTCTTAAGAAATCACCATATTCCTATTGCTGGGGTAATTTTGAACGGTAATCAAAACCTAGCTAATAAAGAAGCAATAGAACGTCATGGAAATATTAAGATGATTGCAGAGGTTCCACGAATGGATCAGATCACCGATCAATTTATTGCTCAATTTAAACAAGAAATCAGATTATTTTATTAGAGTTATTGAATAATTTATAGTATAAAGAACATCAACAGGGATTTATGATTTGATATCATTTGACAAATGATAAAAAAATTGTATGAAAATAATAGGATTTTAAGATTTAACTTGATCTTTTGATAAAATATAAGCATTTAGTATAAAAGCAATATTTTAATACAAAGATAAGCTGATCAAAACGAGGATGTAATGGCTAAAAGTAACACAATTCAAATTAAATTACTTTCAACTGCTGAAACAGGTTTTTTCTATGTAACCAGAAAGAATGCAAGAGCACATACTGGTAAAATGGAATTAAAAAAATACGATCCAGTTGTTCGTAAACATGTTGTTTTCCGTGAAGCAAAAATTAAATAATTTTTCTCTACGAAATTGAACAAATAAAAAAGCTGGGCAATTTTATTTGCGCCAGCTTTTTTTATGCCTTGGATATATAACGCATCTTAATAGAGATGATCATTTGCTTTATAAGGTATGATAATTTCATTTTCCTGTGAAAAACTTAACATGACGCGAGTGCGTTCATCTAATAGATCTTTGTCTAAATGACCTTCTTTTAACCCAATAACTCTTCTACCCCAAGTTTGCTGCTCTGAGATAGCATCTTGTTGAGCTTGTTCAGCTTCAACCAATAGTTTTTGCTGAACATAATAGCTTTTTAATCCATGGTCGCCATTTAAGGTATTCCATATAAAAAAGCCAGTGAGGCTTAAAAAGAAAATAGGGGGAATAACTGATTTAACTAGTTTTTTAACAAAATGAAAAAAACGCATTCGATATTCCCTTAAATGATTCTATATAGTGACAAAATCGGAAATAATCTAATTGTTCCGATTTTGTCAAGCATTTGATTACAAAATTTCTAATGCTTTAAATGCGTTACGACCAGCATATCTTGCTGCATTACCCAAATCTTCCTCAATTCTAATCAATTGATTATATTTGGCAATACGATCTGAACGAGACAAAGAACCAGTCTTGATCTGACCTGCATTGGTTGCCACAGCTAAATCTGCAATGGTTGCATCTTCTGTTTCACCTGAACGATGGCTGACTACCGTTGAATAACCATGACGATGAGCCAATTCCATCGCTCTGAATGTTTCAGTTAATGTTCCAATTTGGTTAACTTTAACTAACAAAGAATTTGCAATATTTTGTTTAATGCCCTTTGCAAGTCTTGTAGGGTTGGTAACAAATAAATCATCGCCAACAAGTTGGATTTTGTTTCCTAATTTTTGGGTCATTTCTGCCCAACCTTCCCAGTCATCTTCAGCACATCCATCTTCAGCTGAAATAATGGGGAAATTGTTACAAAGACCAACGATATAATCGACCATTTCGCTTGAGCTGAAGATTTTTCCTTCGCCAGTCATGTTATATCTGCCATCTTTATAAAATTCAGATGAAGCAAGATCTAAAGCTAATGAAATTTCTTCGCCAGGTTTATAGCCAGCTTTTTCAATCGCTTTCATGATATGTTCTAATGCTTCATGTGCAGACTTAAGGTTAGGGGCGAAACCACCTTCATCACCAACGCTCGTATTTAACCCTGCTGCATGTAAATCTTTTTTAAGCGCTTGGAAAACTTCTGCACCCATTCTGACAGCTTCAGCGATAGAAGATGCACCATGAGGAACAATCATAAATTCTTGAATATCAATAGGATTGTCTGCATGTTTACCGCCATTAACGATATTCATCATGGGAACTGGTAATACGTGAGAATAAGGAGAGCCAAGATAACGATATAAAGGAATACCTAATTCTTCAGCAGATGCCTTCGCAGTTGCCATTGAAACACCCAAAGTCGCATTCGCACCCAAACGACCTTTGTTTGGTGTACCATCGAGCTCAATCATCACTTCATCAACAAGCATTTGATCTAGTGATTCAATACCTACTAATGCTTCTAGGATTTCGCTATTAACATTATTAACAGCTTTTAAAACACCTTTACCAAAATAACGGTTTTTATCATCATCACGAAGTTCAACGGCTTCATGAACGCCAGTAGATGCACCAGAAGGTACTGCTGCACGTCCAACAACACCGCTTTCTAATTCAACATCAACTTCGATGGTTGGTGTGCCACGACTATCGAGAATTTCACGTGCTACGATGTCAATAATTGCACTCATTTTTTATCCTAACGTATAAAAGTGTTAAAAATTATCGAAAATAAAATCACATGAATCTAATATTGCTGAAACTTGATTATTAAGCAATATTAAAGCATATGTATTAGCAAAGGAACTTTGTTAAATGAGTATTACTATAGTTAAAAAATTATTTTTTTGCTAGATAGTCAATAATTTATTTTAGAAACATAATTATAAGTTTGAGGAATGATATAATGAAACAAATACCTCTTTTACCATTTTTACTGGGGGTATTATCACCTATTCCACTAGTGATGATGGTGTTAATAATGATGTTTTGTTCACCACAAACAATGTTACCTATATTATTACCAGCTTTCGTAGGATATGCGACAATTATATTGTCATTTATTGGAGGAATTAATTGGATTCTTTCGATGCAAAAACCCGTGATTTTGTTGGATAATAATGTTAACGCGATTGATAAAAAACGGTTATCGATCGCTGTGGTCCCTTGTTTATTTGGTGAATTGGCTATTATCTTAACTGCTTATCATAAATGGTCTATGGCCATATTATTTCTTATTATCGGGTTTGCAGTCACCTTATTTTTGGAAAGAAATTCCTATTTACCGACAGAGCAGCCCACTGGTTATCGAACGATGAGATGGCTAACAACATTTGTTATTCAGCTGTGCCTCATCGGTGCGGTAATTTCTAGAACTCCTTGGTAATCCGATCAATTTGAACCAGTTTATGCAAAAGTGCAGGTAAGTCATCTAATTTAATCATATTAGGACCATCACTTGGGGCATTGTCCGGATCTTCATGCGTTTCCACAAATAATGCAGCCACACCAACAGCCATAGCAGCTTTGGCAAGATAACTGACAAATTCACGTTGACCACCAGAAGAATTACCCATTCCACCAGGCTGTTGAACGGAATGAGTCGCATCAAATACAACGGGATATCCCGTTTGCGCCATAATCGGCAAACCGCGCATATCGCTGACTAATGTATTATATCCAAAAGAAGTTCCTCGATCACACAACAAGATTTTCTCGTTTCCTGAAGATGCAATTTTATCAGCAACATTTCTCATATCCCATGGAGCTAAAAACTGACCTTTTTTAACATTAATTACTTTATTTGTTTGTGCAGCAGCGATTAATAAGTCAGTTTGACGGCACAAAAAAGCAGGGATCTGCAAAATATCAGCGACCAAAGCCACTTTATCGCATTGCTCAGGTAAATGAATGTCCGTAAGAATCGGCAGTCCTAATTTAACCTTAACTTCATTCAATATTTCAAGGCCTTGTTCTATCCCAAGGCCTCGCTGAGTTTTTATGCTGGTGCGATTTGCTTTGTCAAAAGAACTTTTATAAATCAATCCAATATGTTGCTCTTCGCAAATCTCTTTCAATCTTTGTGCAGTTTTTAAAGCATGCTCCAGAGATTCAATCTGACATGGCCCTGCAATCAATGTAAAAGGAAGATTATTGGCGATGGTTAAAGAGCCAACTTGAACTGATTTATTCAAATTCATTTTGATTTTTCCTGTTTAATCGCAGCTTCAATGAAGCCCGAAAATAATGGATGAGGGGCAAATGGTTTTGATTTTAATTCTGGGTGATATTGCACCGCAATGAACCAGGGATGATTTTCATATTCGACCACCTCTGGCAACACTTTATCAGGGGAGAGACCAGAAAACTTTAATCCAGCACGTTCAATTTGTTCTTGATAATGTATATTAACTTCGTAACGATGGCGGTGACGTTCATGAATGGTCGTACTACCGTACATTGCCGCAACTTTTGAATCAGGTGTAAGCTCGGCAGTATATGCTCCAAGACGCATGGTACCCCCCATATTATCACCAGAATAACGACGCTTAACTTGTCCAGAATCAATCCATTCTGTTAATAAGCCGACTAGAGGTTCATCTGTCGGGCCAAATTCCGATGATGAAGCTTTAGGTAAACCAGCAAGATTTCTTGCACACTCAACCACAGCCATTTGCATACCAAAACAAATACCTAGAAACGGAATATTGTTTTCTCGAGCATAACGAATAGCTTTGATCTTACCTTCGCTACCTCGTTCACCAAATCCACCAGGAACCAAAATCGCATTTGAATTTACAAAAAAACTGCTTGTATCTTCTGAATCTTCTAAATCTTCAGCTTTGATCCAATTAATATTGACTTTGACTCTATGGGCTATGCCACCGTGAAGTAAAGCCTCGATCAAAGATTTATAACTATCGAGTAAAGCAGTATATTTACCAACAATTGAAACGGTTACTTCGCTTTCTGGATTTCTGAGCGCATCTAGAATTTTATACCATTTACTCAGATCTGGTTCTTTATCATAAGGAAGATTGAAATGACGAAGAACTTCTGTATCCAAACCTTCTTTATGATATTCGATTGGACAACCATAAATTGTATCTACGTCGAGTGCAGGGACTACAGACTCAGTTCTGACATTACAAAAATTAGCTATTTTTTGTCGTTCGTGCTTTGGTATAGTACGATCACAGCGACATAATAAGATTTGAGGCTGAATCCCAACATTTTGAAGCTCTTTAACTGAATGCTGCGTTGGTTTCGTTTTTAATTCGCCAGCAGAAGCAATCCATGGAACCAAAGTCAAATGCATGAAAAGCGTTTGCTCATTACCTAAATCATTTCGAAGTTGACGAATAGCTTCTAGGAAGGGTAGACTTTCGATATCACCAACTGTTCCACCGATCTCAACTAACATGAAATCAACTTCATCAGCATCTTGTAAAATAACTGATTTAATCGCATTGGTAATATGAGGAATGACTTGTACAGTTGCACCCAGATAGTCCCCACGTCGTTCACGCATCATGACATCTGAGTAAATTCGTCCAGAAGTTGCGTTATCATGACGTGTTGCATCAACCCCAGTAAATCGTTCATAATGCCCCAAATCTAGATCTGTTTCAGCACCATCATTCGTGACAAAAACTTCACCATGCTGATAAGGGCTCATGGTGCCTGGATCGACATTTAAATAAGGATCTAATTTTCTTAAACGAACAGAATAACCACGTGCTTGCAATAAACTTGCCAACGCAGCAGAGGCGATGCCTTTCCCTAATGAGGAAACCACACCACCAGTAATAAACACAAATCGCGTCATGAAGCCTTCTTTATATTGATCTAACTAGAGTTAATTATATAGATGTTAAATAAAATTATTTATTTGGTGTTGTTTTCTCAGTTTGTTGAGGCTGAGGTTGTGGTTGAGCAGCAGGTTTTGGTTGTGATTGACTTGTTTGTTGTGGAACGATATCTAAAAGACTTTTTCTTTTATCTTGTGCTTCATTTTTATATAAAATAGCAATAACGATACATAACACCATAAAAGCCGCTGCCAATATACCTGTGGTACGTGTTAACAAATTTGTTGTACCACGCCCAGTCATAAAAGAACCCATTCCTTGACTGCTTCCGATACCTAAACCACCACCTTCGCTACGTTGAATTAATACAACGCCAATCAATGCAAGAGTAACCAATAATTGTACAATTAGAAGAATAGTCATCATGTGTTTAGTATACTTTCACTAGCAGTCAAGAAAGAGATGTTTTTAAATTATATAAAATCTTGAGCAATTGTAACCAGTTGCAAGAAGTCTTCAGGAATTAAACTGACCCCACCAACTAATACACCACCCAGCTCGGGAATTGCAAAAATATCTTTTACATTATTTGGTTTAACTGATCCACCATATAATATAGGTGTTTTTTTACCATTTTCTCCGTATTGAGCAACAAGTTTTTCACGAATAAATAAAATCACTTCGGCAATATCTTCATTTTTGGCTGATACACCTGTGCCGATCGCCCATACGGGCTCGTATGCTACTAGACCGTTAAAATGTTCAGGCAACGATCCTTTGATTTGATTAGCAATGACATCTTTATACTGATTAGAGTCTCGTTCTTCTTTGGTTTCACCAATACAAACAATCGGTAATAATCCAGATTTATAAGCAGCGACAGCTTTTTTATTAACGAGTTCATTGCTCTCTTTATGTTCAGCTCTGCGTTCAGAATGACCCAATATCACATATTCTGCGCCAACATCTTTTAACATGGCAGCAGAAATATCCCCCGTATAAGCACCTTTTTCAGCGATATGACAATCCTGAGCACCTAATGCATAAGGGGTGTTCTTAACATGTTTGCGAATATGATAGAGTTGCGTAAAGGGAGGGCAGATAACTGTTGGCGCAAAATTTTGATTTTGTTCAGCATAAGTCAATAAAACAGACACAATATGATCTGCTTCTTCTGATAAGCCATTCATTTTCCAATTGCCAATAATGATTGGTTTAGCCATATTAAATGCTCCCTAAATGAATAATTACTTTATATTGGATTATAAAGGTTCGATTTATAATCAAAAGATGTTATCATACAATATATTATTTTGGTATAATTCAAAAGCTATAACATTTTTTTTGCAGCTTAATCATATATAGGTTATTGCTACATAATTACAGAGTATTTAATTCGTCTTTAAATTATTTAGGTTACGTTACATGTTGTCTCGGTTAAGACATTTACTTATTGATTCATGGTTTGGGCGCGTCATCGTTGGCCTTATCTTTCTTGTATTTATCAGTTGGGGTGCCGAAACTATTATCGACACTTGGTCTCATCGAGATAACAATGTTGTGGCTTGGGTTGGTGATAAAACCATCACATTGCAACAACTAGATTCGGCAGCAAGCATGCAACTGCAACAATATGCTGCACAACAAGGATTTTCTGATAAATCCCAAATTCCTAACGGCGTAAGAGCAAGATTGGTTGATCAAGCTTTGCAAAAATTGATTATCGAAGATAATTTAATTGTTACAGCAGAAAAGTCAGGACTAGCTGTTTCCGATGAAGCACTGCGAAATCTAGTATTTTCTTTTCCCGCTTTTCAAAAAGATGGCAAATTTGATCGGGAGTTGTTTAATCAATATATCAGACAAACTAACCAGACCGAAGTTCAATTTCTGGAAATGTTGCGTAATCAACTAATCATATCTGGCCTGACAGTTCCTCTCGTTTCTGGAGCTTCAGCATCAGATATTATGGCTAAAAATATCTTTGCCTTCAGCAACGAAACAAGACAACTAAATTATATCCAAGTGCCGTTTAATACTTATAAACCTGATGCTAATCCATCAGATGCAGTATTAAAAAGATATTATGAAAATCATTTGTCAGAATTTACTGTTCCTGAGTATAGAAAGATCAAATTAATTTTTATTTCACCTGAAACAGTCCAAAAAGGGGTGGAAATATCTGACCAACAGGTTTCACAATATTACAATTCTAGAAAAAAAGAATTCCAAAAAGCAGAGTCAAAGAACCTTGAAATTGTAACAGTCAAAGATCAAAAAGCTGCTGAAAATATTGCAGCTTCATGGGGCAAAGAAACTTGGGAAAATATTCAAAAACAAGCACAGCAAAATAGTGGTTTTGCAACCACAATACCTGAATTTACCCCCCAATCTTCTCCCTCAGTAGAGTTGGCTAATGCTGTACAAAAAGCTGCTGTAAATACAGTATCTGCACCCGTTAAAACCCCTATGGGTTGGAGTGTTTTCAAGGTCACTGGGATTGTGCCGCCTCATGAAATTGCGTTGGACCAAGTCAAAGATCAACTTAAATCAGAACTTGTTCAATCCCAGTCAAAACAAGATTTCCCCAATAATATCAAAAAAATCCAAGATGTATTAGCAGGAAGCCAAGGGCTTGATGAAGATCAATTGAGTAAATTAGGTGGTTTGGGCATAATTGCTGTTACAGGAACGTTAAATGAACAAGGCCTAACATTACAAGGAAATCCAGCTCCACTTCCTTCTGATGAAAAGGTTAAAAAAACAATGCTCGTTAATATTTTCTCAAAAGCAAAAAATGCTCCAGCATCTTTGATCCTAGGTGAGAATAATATTTACTATGCGTTCGTTGTTGAGGATATTGTACCAGCACACCAAGAAGCATTTGATAAAGCCAAAGATTTAGTATTACATTCATGGCAACAGCAAAATATTAAAAGACAAGCAAATATTGCTGCAACAGCGGTCTTTAAACAAGCCCAAGATAATCGTAAACCTATTCAAGATTTAGGAATGCAACAATTTCCAATCAAAGTGAGTGAGTCTTTTTCACGCCTTAATCCATTGAAAACTCTACCACCAGAATTGCAATCTCAAGCATTTTCAATGCAGATTGGACAAACGACAATGGTAGAATCTCCCGACAGTTTTTATGTTGCGTCATTAAGTAATATTACAACACCAGCCCCCAAAGATAACTCTTCTGCTTATAAAGAGCTTAAAGATAATTTAATACAAGCTAATGGGGATGATATTTATTCAAGTTTTGTTATTTTCGTGAATAAACAAGGCAAAGTTGACGTTAATCAAAAAGCCGTTGATGCAATTGTTAAACAGGGTAATTATTAAAAAAGGACTATATTTCAGTGTCTTACGATGATTTTATTATAAATAAAAAACAGACAGTAATTTATACTGCAAAATCAGCTGATCTCATTACGCCTGTTTCTGCTTTTTTGCAATTATCTGCTATCGCAGGGGAAGATCCAAAGAATATTTTCTTGCTTGAAAGTGTACAAGGGGGCGTATCAAGAGCACGTTATTCTATCATTGGATTATTGCCTGACGTTATTTGGAAATGTAAGCAAGGGAAGGTGTCTATCAATACAGACCCATTGAATCATCCTGACCAATTTATAGCGCAAGATATTCATCCTATTCAATCCCTTCAACGCTTTATTGCAGACAGTCAACTGAATATTCCTGAAGATATTCCTCCTATGGTAGGGGGTATATTTGGTTATTTGGGCTATGATATGGTCAGACAAATGGAGCATTTACCGAACCCTCCAAAGAATGATTTGAATTTACCTGAAGGGATTATGGTTAGGCCTTCTATCTTTGCAATCTTTGACACCGTTCTTGATGAACTGACATTAGCAGCCCCATTAAGAGGAAAAACAGCTGAAGAACAAGAGCGGGCGAAAAAACTTCTTGAAAAAGCACAAGCAGCACTAAACGAGCCGTTGCCTTCAGATAAAAAAATTGATAAAGCCTCAATCAAACATTCTGAGACACCTATTTCGACTTTTACCAAAGATGAGTTCAAACAAGCCGTTGACAAAATTAAAGAATATATTTTTGAAGGGGATGCTTTCCAAGTTGTACCCAGCCAACGCTTTTCAATACCATTTACATTACCGCCCATCGCTTTATATCGCTCCTTGAGAAAGATTAATCCAGCACCATTTCTATTTTGCTTACAATTGGAAAATTTTGCTTTGGTAGGATCATCGCCTGAAATCCTCGTTCGGCTTCGCGATGGAACAGTTACCGTTAGACCATTAGCGGGCACTCGTCCAAGAGGGAAAACTCCAGAAGAAGATTTGCAATTAGAACAAGATTTATTAGCCGATCAAAAAGAATTGGCCGAACATTTAATGCTTATTGATTTGGGTCGTAACGATGTTGGTCGAGTGAGTGAAATTGGTTCTGTAAAAGTAACAGAACAATTCGTTATTGAACGATTTAGTCACGTGATGCATATTTCCTCGAATGTCGAAGGAAAACTGAAAGAAAATCTGACTGCATTAGACGCTTTGATTGCTGGATTTCCTGCTGGCACTTTAACAGGAGCTCCGAAAATTAGAGCAATGGAAATCTTGGATGAAATTGAACATACACAACGCGCAACTTATGCGGGATGTATTGGATATTTTGGAGCTGATGGCAGTATGGATACTTGTATCGGTCTACGAACCGCCTTAATCAAAGATGATACGATGTATGTGCAGGCAGGCTGTGGTGTCGTTGCAGATAGTGACCCTGAAGCTGAGTATGAAGAAACAAGACATAAAGCCAGAGCTTTGTTCCGTGCCGCTGAAGATGCACATTTATTTGTTCCCAATATTGACCCCAAAGCAAATAAATCCAATATAGTAACAGAATGAATAATTTAACATGCAGATTTTATTGATTGGCAGTGCCACATGATTTTATTTATTGATAATTATGATAGTTTTACCTATAATCTTGTCCAGTATTTTGGAGATTTAGGACATGAGTGTCAGGTTTATCGCAATGATGCGATTACTGTTAAAGAAGCGATTGAATTAAAACCTGAAGCGATTGTTATTTCACCTGGACCATGTAGCCCTTCAGAAGCAGGAATTTGTTGTGATTTAATTAAAGCAGCTGCACCAACTATTCCTATACTAGGCGTATGCCTTGGACATCAAGCGATTGGTCAGGCTTTTGGTGCAAAAGTTGTTAAAGAAAATCCTGCACATGGTAAAATATTCCCTATATTTCACACGGGTGAGGGTGTTTTTAAAGGATTAAAAAATCCTTTGAGAGTGACCCGATATCATTCTTTAGTAGTGCAAATGGATACATTGCCAGATAGCTTTTTACCAACAGCTTTTACAGAAGACCGTATTTTAATGGCTTTTCAACATAAAGAATTGCCGATACACGCTGTACAATTTCATCCTGAAAGTATTGCTTCCGAACAAGGACATGAACTTTTACAAAACTTTATTGATACTGCAAAAGAATGGAATAAAAAAAAAGCCTTAATTGAGAAAGAGGCTTTACCTTTCTTATTTACACCGATTTTACAAAAATCTCTGCATGGAGAAAGTTTTTCTCTTTGTGAAACAACAGAGATTTTTGATGCTATTTTATCAGGCGCCGTTTCTGATACTCAGATTGCTGCGTTTTTGATGGCATTGCGCATGCGTGGGGTCACGATAGAAGAGCTTGAAGGTGCAGTAAGATCTATGCGGCACCAAATGTTGCCTATTATACCATCAGACCCATTGACCATGGATGTATGTGGAACAGGTGGAGATGGTCAAAGCACATTAAATATTTCCACAGCAGTCAGCTTTGTTCTGGCTGCTATGGGTATTTCAGTCGCAAAACATGGCAATCGTGCTCAATCTTCAAGATCAGGTGGAGTTGACGTCTTAGGAGCCTTAAATATTAAGCCTCAAACAGATTTAACCGTCCTAAAACAACATCTTGACGAATATAAGCTCTCTTTTCTGTCGGCTTTTGTGCATCACCCAGCGTTAAATAAAATAAATGTCGTTCGAAAAGAATTAGGTATTCGAACCATATTTAACCTGTTGGGTCCTTTATCAAACCCAGCAAATGTAAAATATCAAATGATTGGCGTTTACGATTCCAAATGGTTAACACCTTTCGCACAAGTTCTTCAAAATTTAGGGTCTGAAAGAGCATGGGTTGTTCATGGTCTTCTGGACGAAAAAGAACAAGAACAAGGCGTAGATGAAATCACCTTAGCCGGACCTTCTAAAATAATGGCTTTGGAAGATAATAAAATTACTGCTGTAACTTTATCAACCCAAAACATACAGGCTGCTGGTTTACAACTTGCACCTTTATCAGCTATTTCAGGGGGTTCACCAAAAGAAAATGCAGCTTCTATGCTTGCATTATTTAATGGTCAAAAGGGTGCTTATCGTGATACTGTATTGATTAATACGGCTATTGCACTACATATTGTAAAAGATTATTCTTTAATCAATTCACATGGAGAAATCGATCCAACTATCTTAAAAGGGTTAGTCTCCAAAGCGGCTGAAACGATTGATAATGGTGCTGCTTTATCGCTATTACATAAGATTCAGCAAAGAAATTCAATTTAAACATTAGTTATTATTATGAATGACATATCCAAATCCGATCCCGTTCTGAACGCAATTTTACAATCTGAAAGTGAGTTATCAGATGTTTTGGTTCAAATTTGCGCCAGGACAAGAGCAGAGACAGAGCAAAAAGCAAAAATTAAACCTTTAAAAGAAATTGCAGAAGAAGCTAAGTCTAAAAAAACACCAACACGTGGATTTGCCCGCGTATTAAAAGAAAAAATGGCAAAAGGACAAATGGGGCTGATCGCTGAATGTAAAAAAGCTTCTCCTTCAGCTGGTGTTATCCGTCAAGAATATGACCCAGCGATGATTGCTGTACAATATGAAAATGCAGGCGCAAGTTGTTTATCTGTATTAACAGAAACTGGTTATTTTTACGGTAATAACGAAGATTTGAAAATCGCCAGGGATGCCTGTTCTTTACCTGTTTTACGCAAAGATTTTATACTTGAACCATGGCAAGTCTATGAAAGCCGTGTCATTGATGCGGATTGTATTTTGTTAATTTTGGCTGCCTTAAAGGATCAAGAAGCAAGCGAATTAGTTGAGCTAGCAAAATGTCTTGAACTCGATGTTTTGGTTGAAGTTCATAATGAAGAAGAGTTAAACCGAGCATTAGCCTTGGATGTATGTTTGATTGGTATTAATAATCGAAATTTAAGAACGCTCCAAACTGATATAGCCGTGACTGAGGCTTTATCCCCATTAGTCCCACCTGATCGCATTATCGTTTCAGAAAGTGGTTTAAAAACTTTTGATGATATTCGCAGAGTTCAAGCCGTGGGTGCAAGTGCCGTATTGGTAGGGGAAAGTCTATTATCACAACAAAATGCAGGAGCAGCAGTAAGGAATTTGCTTGGTTTAGTCTAAATTGTTCTTTATATTATTTGTAAACTAGTTCCAAAAATAGTTTACAAGGAAGTTATACATGACGTTCAGACGAATTCTTGTGCAACATGAACGAAAACAATCGGCAACTCTTTTACCCAAACCAAGC
Source organism: Commensalibacter communis (assembly GCF_947179015.1). GTDB lineage: Bacteria > Pseudomonadota > Alphaproteobacteria > Acetobacterales > Acetobacteraceae > Commensalibacter > Commensalibacter communis. Next base: position 871,644 of record NZ_CAMXCM010000001.1, on the reverse strand, counting down.
TGGATAAAAGTTAAAGTAAGTCAATCATCTGTTTTTAATGAAACAGATGATTTAGTAAAAAAACATCAACTTAATACAGTTTGCACAGAAGCCGCATGTCCCAATATTGGTGAGTGTTGGACTAAACGTCATGCAACCATCATGATATTGGGCAGTATTTGTACCAGAGCTTGCGCGTTTTGCAACGTGGCGACAGGAAAGCCTTCTCCTGTCGATTTAGAGGAGCCAATTCGTACCGCCTTAATGGTAAAGAAGTTAAATCTTCGCCATGTTGTAATTACTTCTGTTGATAGAGACGACTTAAAAGATGGTGGCGCACAGCATTTTGCAAATGTGATTAACGAAATTAGAAAACTATCACCATCTATTACAATCGAAATTTTAACGCCAGATTTTTTAAGAAAAGAAGGGGCGTTAATAACAATTTCTTCTGCTCAGCCAGATGTATTTAATCACAATATGGAAACAGTTCCTAGATTATACCCGTCCATTCGTCCTGGTGCGCGGTATTTTCAATCATTGCGAATTCTATATGAAATGAAACAGTACCAACCAAATGTTTTCACAAAATCGGGGATGATGTTGGGATTAGGAGAAAGTAAAGAAGAAATTCTGCAAGTTATGGATGATTTACGTTGTGCACAGGTAGATTTTTTAACTCTGGGGCAATATTTACGTCCAACATTGAAACATGCAGAAGTAAAACAATATATTACTCCAGATGAATTTGAAGAATTTAGTCATATTGCGAAATCAAAAGGATTTTTGATGGTAAGCTCTTCGCCGTTAACACGTTCATCTTATCACGCTGATGAAGACTTTAAAATTTTACAAATCAAACGACAATCAACGCATTTATCAAATTAGAATTATTAAAAAAAGTTAAAGAAGAATTTATATGCCTACTCATGCTGAAAAACGTATTATAACTTATAGTCCTGAACAAATGTTTGATTTGGTTGCAGCAGTTGATTTATATCCCGAATTCCTACCTTGGTGTACAGGTGCCAGTATTCGTTATAAAGATAAAGGATTGTTATTAGCCGATCTAAAAGTAGGATTTGGTCCATTCAAAGAGGTATTCGGCAGTCGTGTGGATTTATTCAGAGAAGAAAATAAGATCGTTGTTACATATGATCGTGGACCATTAAAATATTTAAGCAATCAATGGCTGTTTTTACCAGATCCACAGGGATGTATGATTGATTTTTTTGTGGACTTTGAATTTAGATCCAAAATCATGCAAAAGGCGATGGGACTTGTTTTCAATGAAGCTGTACAAAAAATGGTGACTGCGTTTGTCAAAAGAGCTGATTTCTGTTATGCTGACAGTTACAAAAAGGCACAGTAATACATAAAAAATATATTTGGTAAATATTCAGCTACCTACTTGTAATTTTTTAGTGTTATAACTACATCTGTAACAATCGTTTTTTGTTCAACAATAGAATAAATTGGTATATATCATTTTATAATATTAATTTTTCTTAATATTAAGTAAGAGGTTAATTATGAATTCTAGTTTCAAACTATCCCTTTTTGCTGCAGCATTGGCATTTGCTGTTCCAAATATTGCAATGGCTGCGACAGCTCAGCATCAAGACGCTCATAAATACTACAAAGGGCATCGTCATAGCAAAAAAGTTACAAAACATAACAAAAAAAATGGTGCTAACCAACAAGCTATGCAAGGTGACCAAGAAACAGCTGATTTGAATGCACGTAGCTTACAAGCAGTCCAAACAGTAAATAACGGCGGTAATCCTAGTGCTGTTCAACAAGTTGTTCCAAATCCAGAAATGCAATTACCTCCAAGCGCAAGAGTGCCATTGTCAGGCAATCAAACTACAAGAACATTGAACGGCGACAGTTTGCAAGATGCAACACGTGTGAATAATGGCCGCGTTGTTGTTGCACCAGGCACAGGAAATACAGTTGCTCCTCCAGCAGCACCAGGTGCAGTAAATCCAAATAACATGCCTCCTGCACAATATTAATTGTTACTAAAACTATAATAAGAAAGGCCTCTTTATCTTAATGATGAAGAGGCCTTGTTATTTATCATTAGAACAAACGTAACATTAATTTTATAGCCTGGATAATTGTCTTCAGCCTTATCTCATCTCTATTTCCAGAAAAATGATATTGATGAGCAGTGGCTTGTTGTTTATCTTTCTGTAATGCTATCCATACAAGCCCAATATTACTGTTACCAGAAGGATCAGGTCCAGCAAAACCAGTAACCGCTACAGCGATATTGGCCATCGGAGCCTTTCGCAACGCTCCTATTACCATTTCAAGAGCGACTGGTTCACTGACTGCACCAAATTTTTCCAAACTTTCTTGTTTGACACCTAAAATAGCTGCTTTCATCTCGTTGGAATAGGTAACAAAACCACCTTCTATATAAGCAGAGGATCCTGGTAAATCTGTTAAATAACCGCTCATTAAACCCGCAGTGCAACTTTCTGCTGTGACTAATTTTAGGTTAGATTTTAGGCAGAAAAGTGCAAATTCAGAGCATAAAGAGGATAATTGATGCTTTAAATAATCATTATTCATAATGTTTATCCTCTTGATATTACATATTTTTACTGATTAATTTTGGTTTGATAAATAATGGTATTTTCGATCACTCTTTGCACGTAATTTCTTGTTTCAGTATAAGGAATTTGCTCTATCCAATCAATTAATTGATTTTGTGCATCAGGATTACTGGCGGGGTCACCATATTGAGCAATCCATTGTTTTACACGATTAGGCCCACCATTATATCCAGCAACAGCATAAGGAATGACATTATTAAAACGAACTAGTAACTTTTCTAAATAAGCAGTTCCTAATTTAATATTATTGTCTGGCACGACTAAATTACCGGGTGCCCCCATTTTGGCTGGTAAACCGATTTGCACTGCAACTTCTCTGGCTGTTGAAGGCAATAGTTGCATTAAACCATAAGCATTCGATGGGCTGACGATAACAGGATTAAAACTGCTCTCTTGTCTCATCACACCCAGCTCTAGTCCTGACGGCAGGCTTGAGGCTGGAATAGTATAGGGACGGGGCCAGCCATCTTTTAATAGAACAACCCCTTTGGCTCCTGAATAACGTGCTATTGTTACGGCATCATCGGCTAAACCCATTTGATTAGAGATGCGGGCATTCATAGCTTGTTCTACCGTTGAAGAACTTATTTTGTTTTGCGCGAGCATAAATGGCCGTGCATGAGCCAAATCATTTTGTTCAACTAATATCTGAGCAGCTCTAATTAATTCATTGTTTTTAAAAGAGTTTAACTCTGACGAAGACCATGAAGGCTCTTTTATAGTTGATAGATATTTGGTAATCGCGTTAGAGATCAAGGACGGATTTAAAATCACACTTCCATTATGAATATTTTCAAGCTCTGCAATCGCCATCTGGCCATAAAAAGTGGTTGGATATTGCGCTGCTTGCTGCCAAGTTTGCTTTGCTGAGGATGCATTATTCATATCTTGATAAGCACGACCCAACCAATAGTAACCTCGACTGGTCGTAATAACAGAACTTGCCTGTGTTAACTTCTTGAAATAACCAACTGATTCTGAAGCTTTATTTAATTTTCTTAACGCGATCCAGGCTGCTAAAAACGTTGAATCATACTCACAGCTATTATTATTACATGCATCAACGGATGCCAGAGCATAGGCGGTTTTATTATCACCATTATCCAGCAAAGAGTGAATTAAACTATTTCTCTCAATCCAAAAACGCTTCTGATCGGAATTACGTTCAACTTGTAACCCTACATCTTGCCATAATTTTGCAGCTTCATCATTTCGATTTTGAGTTCTTAACCAACGCAATCGCGCATAAACTAAACCAGGGCTTTTTAATTCGGAAGCGCTTAAGGTAGATATCAGATTTTCGGCTGTGGGTTGTTGTCTACGTAAAGACAATATGGCTGAGGCGATTTTTTGTTCGGATGGTTGTAAATACTGTATTTGTTGCGATGCTGCGGATAAAAGGCCTCGAGATTCAAGCATATTAAATCTTTCCCATTGGTCTTGGGCTGTAAAATGACTTGAAAAAACAGACGCTACAGTTTGTGCATCAGTCGTTTTAGTAATGGTATGTGTCCAAGCATATTTTGCTTGTTGAATAAGATGACTGCTTATTTTCGATTGTTGAGCACAAAAACTCAGCGCATCTGCGGTCGTAATGGACTGATTTTGACAAATTTGATCTATAATATTTTTATCTGTTTCTGTTAGTAATGCTTGTTGCATTCTTTTTGAAAAGATTGGTTGATTCGGCCAGGTTGGGTTTTTGCTCATAAATTGAGCATAAGTTTCGGCATCTCCACCATTAGGTTGCAAAAGTTGTAAGTATAAATTAATCTTTTCCTGCACCGTCGCATCAGCAGCCAAACCAAGACCAGCAGTTCCACTTTTAACTGAAAATGCTTGTGGGATTTTAGAATATAAAGAAGGAGTGTCCTGAGGTTGTGTCGCAGGTTGAGATTTAACAGGATCACTGCTGCTGCATCCAACCATAGCAATTGAAAATACGCTCAAAACAGTGGTAAAATTAAAAAAAGACTTTAATGTTGAAATGTTCATTTAGAAAATCAGCCTAGATGGAAATGAATAACGATCGTAAATGCTTCGTGCCACAAATGATGATATGACCTGTAGGTTGTCCAGATTATACTATTTTAAAATCATGGTTAAAATAAGTATAGGAAAGATTGTTAAATTTTATCCCATAAATATTTATTGATTGAAATATAAATTTCTGGATGAAAGCTATAAAAATTGTGATATAACCTTTTTTTAAGCTATCGACATAGAAAGGAACGACGGGGATGATACCGCGTTATAGCCGCCCTATAATGACTGCGATTTGGGCACCTGAAAATCGTTATCGTATTTGGTTTGAAATCGAAGCACTAGCCTGTGAAGCCATGGCTAAATATGACTTTATCCCTAAAGAATCAGCAAAAAACATTCGTGAAAATGGCGATAAAGCCATGGCTAAGTTTAATGCTGACGATGTTGCTAAGATTGACGCAATTGAAGCAAAAGTACGTCATGATGTTATTGCATTTTTAACATGGCTTGCTGAAAATATTGGCGAAGATAGTCGTTTTGTCCATATGGGCATGACTTCATCTGACGTGTTAGATACATGTCTATCCGTGCAATTAACACAAGCTGCTGATATTTTATTAGAAGATTTGGATAGAGTGTTAGAAGCATTAAAAAATCGTGCTTTCGAACATAAATATACGTTAACCATTGGACGTAGCCACGCTATTCATGCAGAGCCTGTGACTTTTGGTTTGAAATTGGCTGGATATTACGCAGAATTTGCGCGCAACAAAGCTCGTTTATTACAAGCTCGTCAAGAAATTGCGACTTGTGCTATTTCTGGTGCTGTCGGAACTTACGCTCACATTGATCCAAGAATTGAAACTTATGTTGCCAAGAAACTTGGTCTAAGCGCAGAACCTGTATCAACCCAAGTTATTCCTCGTGATCGTCATGCAGCTTTCTTTGCGACATTAGGCGTCATCGCCAGTTCTATTGAACGTTTAGCAATCGAAATCAGACATCTTCAACGCTCTGAAGTTCGTGAAGCAGAAGAATATTTCCATCCCGATCAAAAGGGATCTTCTGCAATGCCACATAAACGCAATCCAGTATTGACAGAAAATTTAACAGGCTTGGCTCGTATTGTCCGCTCACACGTCGTTCCTGCGATGGAAAATGTTGCTTTATGGCATGAACGCGATATTAGTCATTCTTCCGTAGAACGAATGATTTGTCCTGATGGCACGATTACGCTTGATTTCGCTTTAAACAGATTAGCCAGCGTTATTGAAAAAATGGTTGTTTATCCAGAACGTATGCAAGAAAATATCGAAAGCCTTGGTGGTGTTGTTCATTCTGGTGAAGTATTGCTAGCACTTGCCCGTGCTGGATTATCAAGAGAACAATCTTATCGCATCGTGCAACGTTCTGCGATGGAAACTTGGACAAAACTGGGTAAACCTGAAGGTAAAAGCTTTAGAGAGAACTTAGAAAACGATCCAGAAATTATGGGTCGCATAGATTCTTCGATCTTAGACAAAGCTATGGACGGCAGTATGCATGTTCAAAACCTGGATCACATTTATCAAAATGTATTTGGTGAAGCTGGTCCTGGCTCACAGAATTAATTATCTTTGATAAAATAGCTTGTAAATCAAGCTATTCTGTCAATATGATATCTATGATATTAAATAATAGAACATATTCCGTTTGATATTATTTAATTGTTACAACTTTATTACGATATATTAAGGGACGATTATGACCCGCCGTCGACAAATTTATGAAGGTAAGGCAAAAATCCTCTATGAGGGGCCAGAACCTGGAACAATTGTTCAATATTTCAAAGATGATGCCACTGCTGGAAATGGTGCCAAAAAAGGAACTATTACAGGAAAAGGTGTTTTAAATAATCGCATCAGCGAATATTTAATGACACAAATCGAAGATATTGGCATTCCGACCCACTTTGTTCGTCGTTTAAATATGCGCGAACAGTTGGTCAAAGCGGTTGAGATTATTCCTCTGGAAATCGTTGTTCGGAACGTTGCTGCTGGCAGTATTGTTAAACGTTTGGGATTAGAAGAGGGGCTACGTTTACCACGTCCTTTGGTAGAATATTACCTTAAAAATGACGATCTTAATGATCCGTTGGTATTAGAAGATTACATCACGGCATTTAATTGGGCAACCGTTCAAGAAATGGATGAAATCGTTACTTATACACTCAGAATTAATGATTTCTTAAGTGGGTTACTTCTTGGTGTTGGTATCAAATTGATTGATTTCAAACTGGAATTTGGCAGATTTTGGAAAGATGATGAATCTCACATCGTTTTGGCTGACGAAATTTCCCCCGATAATTGTCGCTTTTGGGATATTGAAAGCGGCGAAAAACTGGACAAAGATCGTTTCCGTCGAGATTTAGGTAAAGTTGAAGAAGCCTATCAAGAAGTGGCACGTCGTTTAAAAATTATACCAGAATCAAATATTGAATCCCTTAAAGGTAAAGAAGGCTTGGAGAGTATCTAAATGAAAGTTCGTTTAATTATTATGCTAAAGCAAGGGGTTTTAGATCCTCAAGGCAAAGCAATTAATCATGCTCTACATAATTTGTCTTTTCAGGAAGTTCAAGACGTTCGCGTCGGTCGCGTTATTGATTTAGAAGTTACAGAAACATCCCCAGAAAAAGCGAAAGCAAGAGCTACTGAAATGGCTCAGCAACTTTTGGCGAATGGCGTGATTGAGGACTTCCAAGTTGAGGTTTTGGCATGAATACAAAAATAGCCTTTCTTTTGGCTGGCTTTGGATTGATGGCTGTATCTGGCGCTCAATCTGCGTTGGCTCAAAGAGTAACACCATTGCAATCTGGGAAATTTTTGCAAATTTGTAAAAATACAAAATCTTTGCAAGCCTGTGATGCTTATATCAGTGGGATCGCAGATTCTGTAGCATACTCCAAAATGTTTGCAAAGAATCAAGGAGATGCTAGTGCGCCTGCTGGTTTTTGTATTGCAACCAATGTTTCTGGTAAAGAAATGAGAAGCAAAGTGATTGCTTGGATGACTGCTCATTCAGACCAATTATCTCAACCTGCTGGAGCATCTGTATTTACGGCATTGCATGATGCTTATCCATGTCCTTCTACGAAAAATGGAAAATAGATCATGAAAATAGGTATCGTTGTATTTCCAGGTACCAACCGTGAACGAGATATGGTTATCGCTTTTGAACGTGTGACAGGGTTTACCCCCCAAATTATTTGGCATCGTGAGACGGCATTACCACAACTCGATATGGTTGTTTTGCCTGGTGGTTTCAGTTACGGGGATTATTTACGTTGTGGCGCAATGGCTGCACATTCCCCAATCATGCGTGAAATCCAAGCCTTTGCACAAAAGGGTGGATATATCATGGGCGTTTGTAATGGTTTCCAAATCTTAACTGAAGCAAATCTGTTGCCTGGCGCGTTACTACCGAATGCTAGCTTGAGATTTCTTTCCAGAGATTGTCATTTACGTATTGAACGCAATGACACTGCTTTTACCCAAGGATGGAAGCAAGGAGATATATTCAGAACAGCAACAGCACACGGTGATGGTAATTATTTTTGTGATGCTGAAGGATTAAAACGTCTTGAAGGCGAGGGGCAAGTTGTATTCCGTTATGCTTCTCCTAATGGTGAGATTGATCCATCGAATTCCGATTTTAATCCAAATGGCAGCATTAATGCGATTGCTGGCATTGTCGATCAAACTGGCCGTATTTGTGGTATGATGCCTCATCCCGAAGATATGGTCGATCCCTTAATGGGCAGCGAAGATGGAAAACCCCTTTTCCAAGGAATCATGGAGACATTAACACGATGAGTAAAGCTCAACTTATTGTAAATGAAGAACTTGGCAAAGAATTTGGATTATCAAGCGATGAATATGCCAAAGTATTAACCATTATGGGCAGAACTCCAAGTTTAACAGAACTTGGTATCTTCTCCGTCATGTGGTCAGAGCATTGTTCTTATAAATCTTCTCGTGCTTGGTTGCGTAATCTTCCTACCAAAGCTCCGTGGGTTATTCACGGCCCAGGTGAAAATGCTGGCGTAGTCGATATTGGTCAGGGTTTGGCTGCGATTTTCAAAATGGAAAGTCATAACCATCCGTCATTTATCGAACCTTATCAAGGTGCTGCAACTGGTGTTGGTGGTATTTTACGCGATGTCTTTACCATGGGTGCACGTCCTGTAGCGAATTTAAATGCATTGCGTTTTGGTAGCCCCGATCATCCAGCAACTCGTCATATTGTGGATGGTGTTGTTCGTGGAATTGGTGGTTATGGTAACTGCGTTGGCGTTCCGACAGTTGGTGGAGAAGTTAATTTCCATGCCAGCTATAATGGAAATCCATTGGTTAATGCCATGAATGTCGGTGTTGCCAGACAAGATCGTATTTTCCTTTCTGCTGCTGCTGGTATTGGAAATCCAGTGATTTACGTGGGTTCTAAAACAGGTCGTGATGGTATTCATGGCGCAACGATGGCTTCTGCTGAATTTGATAAGGACGCAGCTTCAAAACGTCCAACAGTTCAAGTGGGTGATCCATTTGTTGAAAAACTATTAATCGAAGCGTGCTTAGAATTAATGGCAACCGATGCGATTGTTGCTATTCAAGATATGGGTGCTGCCGGCTTGACCTCTTCTGCTGTGGAAATGGCCGGCAAGGGCGGTGTTGGTATTGAACTTAATCTTGACCATGTTCCTCAACGTGAAGAACACATGACAGCCTATGAAATGATGTTGTCAGAAAGCCAAGAACGCATGTTGATGGTTTTACGTCCTGATCGTACTGACCTTGCAAAAGAAATCTTTGAAAAATGGGAATTGGATTTTGCAATCATTGGTCATTTGACAGACACGGGTCACATTGTCATTAAACATCATGGTCAAACCGAAGCTGATATTCCATTAGAACCTTTGGCTGATGAAGCGCCTTTATATCATCGTCCGACTGCACCTTCACCAAAGCCTGAACCTTTAGGGGCAATAGACGTTGATGTCAGTATTGAACAATCCTTAATCAAATTGCTAGGTTGTGCTGATCTTGCATCTCGTTCTTGGATTTGGGATCAATATGACAGCACCATTGGTGGGCAAACAGTTTATCGTCCCGGCCAAGCAGATGCAGCGATTATTCGTGTTGATGGTACTAATATTGGTCTTGCATTAACCACAGATTGTACCCCACGTTATTGTGCTGCTGATGCTTACCAAGGTGGTGCTCAAGCTGTTGCAGAAGCATGGCGTAATATTACGGCAACAGGCGCGAAACCTTTGGCAGTGACTGATAATCTGAACTTTGGTAATCCAGAAAAACCAGAAGTGATGGGGCAGATTGTTGCAGCGATTGAAGGCATGAAAGATGCTTGTAATGCACTTGATTTCCCTGTCGTCAGTGGTAACGTTTCATTATATAATGAAACTCGTGATGCAAATGGCGAGAATGTTTCTGTATTACCAACACCTGCCATTGGTGCTTTGGGTGTTATTGATGATGTTTCTAAAACCATCGGAAATGTGTTCAAAGCAGATTATGACCTTGTTGTCATTGGTGCAACCAAGGGCGAATTAGGACAGACATTGTGGTTAAGAGAAATCTTAGGTAAAGAAACAGGAAATCCTCCCCAAGTGGATTTGCAAGCAGAACGCCGTAATGGTGATTTTGTCAGAGAGCAAATAGCAAATGGTGTGATCGAAGCTTGTCACGATGTTTCAGATGGCGGGTTATTAGTTGCAGCTGCTGAAATGGCAATGGCAGGAAACGTGGGATGTACTTTGGATGTGCCAGAAGTTGGAATGCGTCCAGAGGCCTATTGGTTTGGTGAAGATCAAGCACGTTATTTGGTAATGACCTCTCAAAAAGATGCGCTGTTACAAGCAGCCAAAGCGCAAGACATTCCAGTCAGATTCATTGGTTGTACAGGAGGTGATAGCCTCGTCATGCCATCTGGTGCGGTCACAACGATTGCTCGAATGAAAGCTGCTTCCAAAAGCTTTTTTGAAAAATTAATGAAAGTATAGTCACATGGATGTATCTGAAATCGATGAACGCCTGCGTAACGCTTTTCCTGACGCAAATATTGACGTCGGTGCTTTGAAAAAAGACGGTAGGCATTTTTATTGTAAAATTGCAGCAAAAGAATTCGAGGGCTTGAATAAAGTCAAGCAACATCAATTGGTTTATAAAGCACTGGAAGATTATCTTGATGGTGATCTTCATGCCTTAGCTTTAGAAACCTCAGCTCTATCAAACTAAATATAGGAGACATATAATGAGTAACCCTGTTTTTGAACAAATCCAAAAAGAAATCGATTCAAATAATGTTGTATTGTTTATGAAAGGCACAGCAGATTTTCCAGGTTGTGGATTTTCAGCGAAAGTCGCACATATTCTTTCAGATCTAGGCGTTTCTTTTAAAGATATTAATATCTTAGAAGACGATTCTTTACGTCAAGGTCTCAAAGAATTTTCAAATTGGCCAACTTTTCCTCAACTTTATGTTAAAGGAGAGTTGGTTGGTGGATGTGATATCGTCAGAGAAATGTATGCTTCTGGAGAGCTAGCTCAACTCTTAAAAGAAAAATCAATCGCTTGCAACTGATTTTAGTATCATAAATGCAACATAAAGAGAAAAATTATAAAAAAATAATTTTTCTCTTTATTCGTATGTATCCAAAAATGAATTTATAAGTTAGCTTTTAGCGTAATTATGTAATCCGTCAGCAGTTAGTATATATATCGTTAGAGAGTCAATAAATGGTCAGACATTTCAAAAAAACAATTTGTTTCCTTTTTGGTGCCGCCGCACTTGTTTCCTTATCTCCTTCTTCTGCAAAAGCACAACATATTGTTACAGAAACAGAAGCTGGTAAATTAACACTAGAATCTTTAACTGCTGCTCCTGCTGTTCGTCATTATAAAGCCAGAAAAGTTTCATATAAAACAAGTTCAAGTAAAAACCACTCGAAACTCGTAAGAAATGTTTCCTATAAACAAAAAGGCAAACTATCTGTAAAAAATGCCGTTTATAAATCTTCTTCACATAAAAAAACTGCTGTAAAACATCGCCATCGCAGTTAACTTTTCTAGAAGTCGCTTAGAATAATATTTTCGAAATGTTCGATTTGACCTGACTGATTGATTGTAATCAGGTCAAACCGAACATTTTCTATTTCAGGATAATAATATTCTAAATAGTAGTTCGCAGCATTTATTAATCTTTGCCTTTGCTTGGCTGAAATTGACATTAAGGCATCGCTCATTTTTTTTCGTGCTTTTACTTCAACAAAAAGCAACCAATTAGTTTTTTTTGCAATTAGGTCGATTTCCCCAACTGGGCTACGAAATCGTTTTTGTAGAATATTCCATTGAAGATTAATTAAATAATTTTCTGCCAGATTTTCTGCAGACAAACCTTTATTGTATGCTAGAACCCCTAAATTTTGATTGCTATTTTTCATCTTGATATTTTATCATAAAACCACATTTTTTATAGAAAAATAGTACTTATTTATTTTAATAATACGAATGACTATCTTTTAAATCGAAAGCTCAATGAAATGCATGTGTTTTACACATATTTATTTTTAACAGATTTTAAACAAGATTGGTTCCTAGCAATTTTGCGGTTTATTTTAATATTATTTGTTATATTTCATGTATTGAGACATGTTCGTGATACCAGAGCCGCTATTGGATGGATCGGCTTTTCTTTAATAATGCCGATCATAGGTTTTATTTTATATGTAATGTTTGGTGTTAACCGTGTTGTTCGTCGAGCCCAAAAACTGGTGAATAATCGTCCTTGGCATAATAAATTATTAAATAATATGACGCGTTATTATATTAAAGGTCATTTTTATCCTTTGGCTAAAGTAGTAGAAGGATTTACGCAACGTCCTTTATTGATGGGTAATGACGTTGAACCTTTGTTCAATGGCGATCAAGCCTATCCCGTGATGCTAGAATCTATTCATTCGGCCAAAGTATGTGTATTCCTTTCCTCTTATATTTTAAGAAGTGACGAAACAGGTAAAATTTTCGCAGATGCCTTAATTGCAGCACAACAAAGAGGGGCGATTGTTCGAGTTTTAGTTGATGGAATAGGAAGTGGTTATTTTTATTGCCCAATAGCCAAATATCTAAAAAAAAATGGGATCAGAATTGATCGTTTTATGCACTCTTTTTTACCTTGGAAAATGCCTTTTATTAATCTCAGGACACATAAAAAGATCTTAGTTGTTGATGGAAAAATAGGTTTTCTAGGTGGATTAAATATAGCTGGTGAAAACATTCTTGCAGACCATCCAAAGAACCCAGTTTCAGATACCCATTTCAAAATTACGGGAACTATTGTACATGAGCTTACAGAAGCTTTTTTACAGGATTGGTTTTTCATTACGGCTGAAGATTTGAACAAGAAAAGCTTCTACCCACCTGTCGAAACCAAGGGAAACATGATTTGTCGTATTATAACGGCAGGCCCTGATACAGATATGGAAAAAATAAAATATACGATGATGCAAGCGATTAGCTTGGCAAGAGAATCTATTCGTATTATGACCCCTTATTTTTTACCCGATGATCGCTTTTTATCTCTTTTATGTTTGGCAGCTGTCAGAGGAGTTAATGTTGAGATCGTCATTCCTGAACAAAGTAATCAGATCTTAGTCGATTGGGCACGAAACATAAATAATATTTTGCCTTTACAATTCGGGTGTAAAATTTGGCTAGTAAAAGCACCATTTAACCATTCAAAATTAATGGTTATTGACCGAATTTGGTCTTTTGTAGGTAGTTCTAATGTTGATATGCGAAGCTTACGGTTAAATTTCGAAATTAATATGGAAATATATCATAAAGAATTCGCGCAACAAATCGATGATTTTATTGGATCACACCGACATCGTTTATTAACCTTGGAAGAGTTAAAGAATAGATCATCTCTTGCTAAATTTAGAGACTCAACCACTAGACTGTTATTACCCTATCTATAAAATTATTTTGGTCTTAGCGTTACCATAATTGGGCGATGGTCGGATGAAGAACGAGATAAAACTTGCTTATCGATACATTCCATCCCTCTGACCAGACAACGATCCAGACGAATAGGAAATAAATTAATCATTTTATGGGTGGGCTCACGTGGTCCAACGTCTTTAAAACCTGGTATCAGCGTAGGCCCAATTAAATTATAATCACCCAATACAGCAGCTTTTTCAGGAAGAAAATCAGAAAGGACTTGTAATTGTCTTCTATTCAAAATTTGTCCATGGGACAAATGCACATTTGCAATCCAAAACTTACCGTAATCAATTAACTGAGCAACTCTTTTAATTAATGCTCCTTTGGGTAACACACAAGTTGACGGCGGTGTATTGAATGGATAAGGACTCCAACAAGCAACGCCATGAATACGCCCTGGCAACGGAAATCGACTGTAATATCCTCCAATTAATTGAGGCAGGATATTCATATCCTCTGTCGCTTCTTGCATTAATAATAATTCAGGCTGATGCGTGTTGACCAAATACGCAACTTCATAAGGAGAAGCCCCAACTTTTCGTAGCAAATTCCAACTAATAATTTTAAAATATCGTAAATCAGGTTGAGTATCTACGTAAAAATGCGGATATATTTTAGATGAATAAAGCATTAATCTTATGACTTATCTTTTTTATTAAAACGTTATATATATCATGAAATTTTACTTTCAGAGCTAAAATATTATTTTTCAATGCTTTCTTTTGAAAATTCTATTGTCAGAGTATATCCTAATCCTAGCAAAACGGGCCCCAAGAAGATACCCAAACCACCAAAAGCCAATACACCACCTAAAATTCCTAAGACACTTAATAAGTAAGGAAGTTTATTGCCAGAAGAAATAAACATCGGCCGTATGATATGTTCAACGCCTGAAATAATAACAATTCCATATATTAGTAATAATAATGCTGAGACAATCTGATGATGATAGAACCCCAACCAAATAACAGCTGGGATCCAAACAACAGGTGCACCGATTGGGAAAAGGGATAAAAAAGCTGCAATACCTCCCAATAAAACAGGTTCCGGAATATCAAATAAGGCCAAACCACAACCTGTTAGTATACCTTGTAATAAGGCGGTTCCGATAATGCCATATACTGTTCCCAAAATTGTTTTATTAGTCATTTCGACCAAATGTTTAGAGGAAGGCCCAGCAACTTTGTAAATAAGTGCTAGAATGATTTCTCCGACATAATCGCCACCTAACCAAAAGAAAAAAGAAATAAATAACGCAAAAGCAAACTGAATAAATCCACCAATAGTTTGGAGAAATACAGAAAAAGAAGCACGCGTGATATCATATAAATAAGGACGAAGCGTATCCCCAATACTTAATAAGTGCTCAGCCCCATTTTCCCAAGTTTTTGCTAAATACTTATTAATAATAGGTATATGTTGCATCCAATGAGGAGGGGACACAAAATTAATCGATGAAGTTGCAGATGAAATGGTTTGAACGACCCTTGGAACATCATCAATAATCGCTGCAGATAAAATGACGACGGGCATGACCATACATAATCCACAAAATATAGTCATCAATAATGCAGCACACACTTTCCCTATATATTTCCTGAAAAAAACATAGATTGGCCATGTGGCAAAGCTGATAATACCAGCCCATAAAATAGAAGAAAAAAGAGGGTTTAAGATCAACCAACATCCATATGCGATTGCTGCTAAAAGAATATATAATATAACGCGTTTATTCATCTTTTTCTCCTTAAGACATGACTATAAAATATTGTTAAGAGAAAAAAAGATTAATTTTCGTAATTTTACAAAATTTTAATAAAAAACTGTCAAAATAGTGCAAAATTATACAATATAAAATTCAGATATATAAAATTATCATCGTAAATAAGGATAAAATATAATGAATTTAACCCCTGAAGAAACAGTTTCAATTGGTTGGAAAGCATTATCAACATTACTTGTCACTTCAGGCAGACATACAGAATCTGTTTCTGAAAAAGGCTCTTTTGTAAATGATCCTTTACATAGAGGATCAACAGTCATATATCCCTCTGTTGCTGCAATGAGAAATACTGCTGGTCAACAATATGAACACCAAACTTTATATGGTGCAATGGGATCTCCGAACCAACATGAGCTTGAAAAAGTCATTGCTTTGATTGAAGGGGGCAGTCACAGCCAAATTGTTTCTTCTGGACTAACAGCGTGTACGGTTCCGTTATTGGCTTTTTTGTCTGCTGGAGATCATTGTCTATTAATTGATAGTATCTATGGTCCGACAAAGCGTTTTTCTGAAAAAGTAATGAAAAAATTTGGTGTAGAGATCAGTTACTATCCAGCTGATATTTCTGTTGATGAGATTAAAAACTATATTCAACCCAATACCAAAGTTATTTTTACTGAAAGCCCAGGTAGTCATACATTTGAAATCCAAGATATCTCCGCATTATCGAAACTAGCCCATCAACATGATATTAAACTTTTTTTAGATAATACTTGGGGAATAGGGGTCTTTAAACCATTTGACCATGGGGTTGATGTCTCTGTCCAAGCACTCACTAAATATGGTAATGGACATTCAGACCTAGTATTAGGTGCGATTACGGTCAATAATGATGCAGACTGGCACATATTAAGAGATACATCAATTGCTTTGGGCGAGGTAGCTGGACCCGACGCCTGCTGGCTTACGTTGAGAGGATTAAGAACGCTTGGGGCTCGGCTAGAAAAACAATCTATTTCTGCGTTGAAAATTGCACAATGGTGTCAAGAACAACCAGAAATAGAACGCGTTCTCCACCCAGCACTGCCAAGTTGCCATGGACATGAAATTTGGAAAAGAGATTTTACAGGAGCAAGCAGCGTCTTCACAATCGTTTTCAAACAGCCCATTACAACACAACAGGTCATCGACATGATTGAAAAACTCAAATTTTTCTCTATTGGTGCTTCATGGGGAGGATATGAGAGTTTAGTTCTGTTAACTGATGGGGAAATATACAGAAATTTTCCAAATAAATTAATCTCAGGGTCTGCTTGTCGTTTACATATTGGTTTGGAAAACACAGAAGATCTTATTACAGATTTAAACTATAGTTTTATCGCAACTTGGCGCTCATAAAATAATTACCGTTGCCGAAAGGTCAAAGCTTCGGCAACACTGGGAATATCAATATCATCCTTTAATGCTAAATCTGAAATTGTTCTAGCTACTCTGAGTAATCTTGTAATTCCTCTGGCGGACAACTTTAATTGCAATGATGCTTTTTCAACCATCTGAGCGACATCTTGATCCAAATGAATATGATTAATATTGATTTCATTATTTAACATATTTTGTCGTGTTAATTGCTTACCTCTAGCTGCTTTTACACGCCTTGCAACAATTTCACTTTTTTCTCCTGATGCAACATTGACAATATCTTTGGGATGAATAGGTTCTATATTGGTAATTAAATCAATGCGATCTAGTAAAGGTCCAGAGATTTTACGCGTATATTCTTCTTTACATTTAGGCACACGATGGCATTCACGCTCAGTATCTCCTAGATACCCACAACGACAAGGATTCATTGCTGCAATTAACTGAAAATGTGCTGGATAGGTAATATGAGACGTTGCTCTGGCAATAGAAATATTACCTGTTTCCAAAGGCTGTCGTAAAGATTCCAAAGCATTTCTGGCAAATTCAGGAAATTCATCCAAGAATAAAATACCATGATGAGCCAAACTGATTTCGCCAGGTTTGACTTTTGCCCCTCCACCTGTTATCGCAACTTGGCTGGCGGAATGATGCGGGCTGCGAAAAGGTGGGCGTATAATTGGGGCTGAGTTCGGTAATAATCCTGCAGAACTATAGATACGAGTTACAGCCAAAGATTGTTGTGATGTTAAATCAGGTAGTAAGCTTGGTAAACGTGCAGCTAACATTGACTTTCCAGCCCCAGGAGGACCAATCATCAACATAGAATGACCACCTGCTGCAGCAATTTCCAATGCTCTTTTTGCACCTTCCATTCCTTTAACCTCTGATAAATCTGGATCTTTCACAAAAGAAGGCAAAGGCATAAATTCAGGTTTGGATAAAATTTGTTTACCTGTAAAATGTTGTAATAAGACAGATAAAGAAGAGGGCGCCAAGATATCAATATCTCCACCCAAAAGAGCTTCACTTCCTTGATCGTTTGGGCAGATTAACCCTCTTTCTTCTGTGGCTGCACCAATCGCTGCTGAAATCACTCCATTTACTGAACCAATTGCCCCATCCAAAGACAACTCTCCCAGTGCTGCATAATGCATTAATTCTTCTTCAGGGATAATATCCATTGCACATAAAATGCCCAATGCAATAGGGAGATCGTAATGTGTGCCTTCTTTTAAAATATCTGCTGGGGCTAAATTGACCAAAATACGCTTTGGGGGCAGAGCTATTCCCATAGAAACTAAAGCCGCACGCACACGCTCTCTCGATTCTGTGACTGCTTTATCTGCTAGACCAACAATAACAAAGGCTGGAAGACCACGGGTTATTTGAACTTGAACTTCTACAGGGACGGGATCAATACCAGAAAAGGAGAATGTTAAAACTCTAGTAATGCTCATCTTCTATCACCCTGTGGAAATAATACTACATTAAGAAATTACAATATATAATTCTATGAAATTAATAAATTTTTTATAATAATATACAAGATATAATTGAGAAAGTATAACAAAATCAAATTATAGAAAAAAAGTATAGTTAATTTAGATTGATTTAATAGGGATCTAAAAATTGTATTTGTTATTACATAGACAAATTATATGAAACAGAAGATCTTATTTATAATATAATTGATGATTTAAAATCGAACGACATATGCCAAATTATCATTTAGCAAATATACCGTATCAAATTCATACAAAATATTAATAGGCAACTTAGCAATACGCATAAACCATAAGACTACCTGACTTTTATAAATTATAAATTAAATAATTTAGACTTTTTTTTATGGGAAAAGAAGCTCTAAAGTTTTTTTACTTTGCTATGGTTCATAACCACAAAGTTACTTACTGATATCAGATATAATTTGATTGAATTGTGCAAAATCCTCATTTTTCTTATCAAATATTACTTTATCAGAATAAATTTTATTTGACATGTAATTTAAAGTAATATGCCAAGGTTTTCTTAATGAAATAGTTGACTGACCCAAGTTAAATAAGTCGTAATTATCGGCAATTTGCTGATATACATCCTCAGATAATTGATCTGCATATAAATATGGATTAGGTAATTGAATGATTTCCCAATTTAATTTAGAGATTTCAAATCTTAATACTTCATTATTTAGTGTATTTTCAAAACCATGTTCATAGATATAAATTAAATCTATGATATCATAAAATATATGAATAATTAAATATCCATTATTGATAAGGTCATTTTGAATATCTTTTATGAATTCAATATCTTTCAATGCATCATCATTAAAAAACATATTTTCTTCATCAATTACTTGATGTTTTTGTATTTTATTTTGATATTTATTGAAAAAATATTCAGAATATTGATCTGTTGAAAACACTAACTCAAATAAGAAATGTTTCTGAGTTTCTTTATGGAAGTAACCATGAAGAAAATTAAGAAAATCCAAAATGTTTGATTGTGAAATAAATGTATTTACATAATTCATTAAGTTTAGATCAAGATTTTGTATTAAATATCATATTATAGATGCAACAAAACATCCATAATACGATATAATATATTAAAACTTACTTATCAGTTGGACGATATAAGATACGTGCGCGAACCGTACCCTCTAACGCACGTAAAGAACGTAGGATTTCAATATCAATGTCTTTTTCGCCTTCGGTCGTTGCTTCAATAACGACATAACCCACTTCACCATCTGTTTGAAGATATTGTGCAGAGATGTTCGCATTGGCTTCGGTAAAGATATTGTTGATTTTTTGCATAATACCAGGAACATTTTTATGCACATGCATATATCTTGTGCCTTTGAGGCGAATGGGCAATTGAACTTCGGGGAAGTTGACAGAGCTTAATGTTGACCCAACATCAGAATATTCAATAAATTTATTGGCAACTTCTCGACCAATACGCTCTTGAGCTTCAATCGTAGAACCACCAATATGAGGGGATAAAATTACATTATCCAATCCACGTAATGGAGAAGAGAATTCTTCACCTTTTTCTTTGGGTTCTTTTGGAAACACATCAATTGCAGCGCCTAATAAATGCTTGCTTTTTAATGCAGCTGCTAATGCATCAATATCAACCACTTGCCCACGGGCATTATTGATTAAGAAAGAACCTGGCTTCATCATGGCAATTTCTTTTTCACCAATGAGATTAATGGTGCTTTCTTGATGAGGCACATGCAAGCTAACAATATCACTTTCTTTTAATAATGCAGCCAAAGAGTCAACTGGACGTGCATTACCATGCATTAATTTATCGATTGGATCATAATAAATCACATGTAATCCAAATGCTTCTGCTAGAATAGAAAGCTGAGAACCAATAGATCCATATCCAACAATCCCAAGGGTCTTCCCTCTGACTTCCCAGCTGTTGGTGCTGCTTTTATCCCATAATCCTTTGTGGCATTCTTCTGAACGAGTGAAAATACGACGTAATAACATCACAATTTCACCCATCACCAATTCAGCCACAGAACGTGTATTACTAAACGGTGCGTTAAATACAGGAATACCACGATTTCTGGCAGCATTTAGATCAACTTGGTTGGTTCCAATACAAAAACAACCAATCGCAATCAACTTATCAGCAGCATCTAAGACTGCTTCCGTTAAATGTGTGCGAGAGCGAATACCAATTAAATGAACGCCTTTGATTGCTTCCTTCAAAGCATCTTCATCTAAAGCAGTTTTTAAAAGGGTGATATTGCTATATCCGTTTTGCTTTAACAGCTCGACAGCACTCTCATGCACACCTTCAAGTAACAAGATACGAATTTTATCTTTGGGTAAAGATAAGTTTGAAGCCATTTTCTTTTCCTATATATAATGATGATATTAAATTTTAACAATTATTCAGTAAATCAACCACTTGCTGCTTTAATCTTGGATCGCCCAGCGCTAAAACTGTCTCTTTACTGTGTAAATTCAAAGCATTCCCTTGCCAATCTGTAATACAGCCACCAGCACCTTCAATAATGGGAACTAAAGCCGCCCAGTCCCATATTTTATTTCCACATTCAATGATTAAATCTATTTGCCCCAATGCTAGAAGCCCATAAGCGTAACAATCTCCGCCCCAGCTGACGCGTTTAACTTTATTATAAACTTGCTTCCAATTAGTTGTAGAAGCACTTTCCAAAATTTCAGGCGCAGTGCAAGAGGCTTCTGCAAAACGAAGCTCAGAACAAGACCTCGTCCCAATTTCTCCGCCCAGTTGGGAGATAAATTGCGATGATTGTCCTTGCACTCCAATCCAGCGTTCATTGGTAATGGGTTGGTCAATAATACCTAAGACAGGTTTTCCTTCGTATAACAACGAAATTAAAATCCCAAAAAGAGGGCGGCCCGTAATAAAAGCACGAGTACCATCAATAGGATCAATTACCCATTGAAATTTAGAATCTGTACGATTGACCCCATATTCTTCACCAATAATACCAAATTCAGGTGTTTCTTTTTGTAAAATAGATCGAATGGTTTGCTCTGCTTCGCGATCAGCTTGGGTAACTGGCGATTCATCTGATTTGATATCAGCATGTAACGAAGCTTGCCTAAAATAAGGTCTTACAACTTTACCAGCAGCCGTTACGGCTTCTTGAGCAATTTGTAAATAAGAATCTAATTGGAGTTTTGTCATGGAATTAATTTTTATCCTGTGGTGAAAGAGAATGAAGATACAGAATAATGTTTTTTCTTATATCAGCAGAACTGATACCTTTGTAATTCATTTTATTTCCAGGCGCCCATTGTTGAGGATTCTCTATCCATTGATCTAAATTACTTTCTGTCCAATTCATTTTTTTTAATTTTAAGGAGCCAGAATAAGTATAATTTGATTGCGAGGCAATTGGTTTATTTACAATGTTATATAAATTCGGTCCCAGTCTTGTATTTCCTTCAACTGTATCTGTATGACAAACAGCGCAATGTTGTTGAAATTCCTCTTTTCCTTGTGAAAGATTAGATTTAATTTCAGGATTGGATTTCTCGCGTGGATCAGAATTATCTTTCTTTTCAATAGCAGAGGCTGAAGAAGGTGCAGAAGGAGATATTGTTTTCAAGTAAGCAATAACATCAATTCGATCTTGTTGAACAGAAATGCCAGGATATGCCATAATGGTATCAGGCGCAAAATTCGTTGGATGAGCAAGCCACAAATTTAAATTTTGTACATCCCAAGATTCCTTTTGATGTTTTTTAAGACTGTCAGAGTAGTTGAAATTAGGTTTAGATGCAATTTTATGACCCATAACACCATATAAATTCGGTCCTATTTTATTGGCACCGTTTTCATTAAATGTATGACATAGGCTACATTGTTGCGTTGCCAGCTCTCTACCTTTGGCTGGGTTAGCAGATGCTAAATCAATTGATTCATTTTGATCGCTATCATTTGAAAAAACAGATTTTATTTGGGTTTGATTTTGAATAACCACCGATCCTATTCCCCAAGACGCGGCTAAAACACAGACCGAGAACAAGCCTGCCACTGCTAATCTATTCCAATCAAAACTATCCATTTGTGAATATTTTTCTTCGCAACTTAAAATGAACTAGATAATCATTATTTGTTTATAGAATAAAGATACGTTATCAGCTATAAAAGAAAAGAAAAAAAACGATCAAAATGATTTTAAATTGAGAACCACAGTTAAATGAATGCGTTAATTATCATTCCAGCACGTCTGGCCGCCACACGGTTACCCAATAAGCCTTTGGCTGATATTCATGGAAAACCAATGATTGTGCGTGTAATGGAACAAGCACAAAAAGCCGACATTGGCCCCGTCATTGTGGCTTCGGGTGATAGAGAAATTACAGAAACCATAAAAAAAGCAGGCGGAGCGGTCATTGAAACAGACCCAAATCTTCCTTCTGGTTCTGATCGCGTTTATCAAGCATTTTTGCAAGTTAAGAATCATCAGGATTTTGATGTTATTATTAATCTACAAGGTGACTTGCCGCTTATTGATCCAAAAGATATTCGTCAATCAACGCTGCCTCTATCCGATCAATCTGTTAACATTGCGACACTTATTGCACCTGTAAAAACAGAAGCTGAACGCAATGCACCCTCAGTTGTCAAAGTTGCCTGTAGCTTTGATGAAAATGCAAAAATTGCAAAAGCACTTTATTTCTCAAGATGTCCTATTCCTTATGGGGATGGCCCTTTATGGCATCATGTTGGTATCTATGCCTATCGCAAAGCTGCCCTTAAACAATTTATATCTATGCCGACGTCCTCTTTGGAAAATAGAGAAAAATTAGAACAATTAAGAGCATTAGAAGCTGGAATGACCATTGGCTGTGCAACCATTGAAGCCGCTCCGTTCGGGGTCGATACGCCAGAAGACTTGGATAATGTCAGAAGAATAGTAAAAGGTTAAACAATCAATGACAAAGACAAAAATTATAGCCTTCCAAGGAAGACCTGGTGCTTATTCTGACCTTGCATGTCGTCAAGCAAGACCTGGTTGGGAAACGTTACCTTGTGAAGATTTTCACTCAACAATTAAAGCCGTTCAAACAGGCAAAGCAAACCAAGCAATGTTGCCCTGTGAAAATAACCTTGTAGGACGCGTTCCTGATATTCATACTTTATTACCTTCATCGGATTTATTTATTGTTGGCGAACATTTTCAACGTGTAGAACATTGTTTAATTGGTATCAAAGGGGCTAAAATATCAGACATAAAGCGGCTTCATACACATCCCGTGGCAATGGGGCAAGTCTCGGAATTAATACAATCTTTACATATTGAACCAATTATTGAATTTGATACGGCGGGTTCGACTGAAATTATTGCGAAATTAAATAACAAAGAAGACGCTGCAATTGCTTCTTCTTTAGCCGCAGAGTTAAATGGATTGAAAATCTTGCGACATAATGTTGAAGACAAATCTTATAATACGACCCGTTTTTATATTGTTGCACAGGAAAAAGAAATACCTGCCATTGAAGAGCCTAACATACTCACAACATTGTTATTCAAAACAAAAAATATTCCCTCTGCTTTATATAAAACCTTGGGTGGATTTGCGACAAATAACATCAATATGACACGATTAGAAAGCTGTATGGCTGATGGTAATTTTATAGCCACGAAATTTTTAGTTGATGTTGATGGACATATCGAAGAAGCTAGTTTAAAACGTGCAATCAATGAGTTGCGTTTTTATGCCGAAGAATGCGTTATTCTTGGCGTGTATCCAGCGTCACCTTACCGTCAATCAAAACATTAATTTTTTTATGATATAAATTACAAAGTGAATATATAAAGGATTGCTTCCATGACGAATATTTGGCTAGAGGGCTCATTAACAGCATTAATTACCCCTATGAATCTTGATGGTTCACTGGATGTGAAAGCATTTGAGAAATTTGTTGATTGGCAAATTCAAGAAGGCACCTCTGCATTAGTACCCGTTGGCACAACAGGGGAAAGCCCGACATTATCTCATGAAGAACATAAAAAAATTGTTGAAATAGCAGTTAAGGTTTCCGGAGGACGCGTTCCAGTCTTGGCTGGTGCTGGATCAAATTGTACCGATGAAGCCATAGAAATGGCTAAGTTCGCTAAAGAAATCGGAGCAAATGCGGCGTTGGTGGTAACCCCTTATTATAATAAACCAACTCAAGAAGGGTTGTTCTTACACTATACTGCCATTGCGAACGAAGCTGAATTTCCAATTTATATTTATAATATTCCTGGACGTTCGGTCATTGATATGTCCGTTGAAACAATGGCTCGTTTAGCCGAAAATCCTTATATTGTGGGTGTAAAAGATGCAACAGCAAATTTAGTTCGTCCTATTCAAGAACGCAGAGCCATTAAAAAACGTTTTAACTTGCTTTCTGGTGAAGATGGAACAGCTGTTTCTTATTTAGCTGCAGGTGGTAATGGATGTATTAGTGTCACTGCAAACGTAGCACCTAAACTTTGCGCAGAAATGCACAAAGCATGGAAAAATGGTAATGTGAGTGAAGCAATTGCACTGCAAGATCTTTTATCTGTTCTTCATGATGCAATGTTCTGTGAAAGCAATCCTGCACCTGTAAAATATGCAGCCTCAGTCTTGGGATTAACAAACGAAACTTGTCGTCTTCCATTAGCTCCTATTACAGAAGCTTCTCGGGAAAAAGTAAACAAAGCTTTGAAGACCGTTGGATTAATAGGTTAAATGAATGGCTGAGAAGAAAAAGAATAACTTAATTTCTTTTGGAAATGTCGCTAAAAACCGCAAAGCTACGTTCAATTATTCGATTATCGAAAAAATTGAAGCGGGCATTATGCTTAAAGGGCCAGAAGTTAAAAGCTTACGACATGGCAGAGCAACCATTAACGAATCCTTTGCGGGTGAGAGAGATGGTGAGATATGGCTGTTCAACAGCTATATCCCTGAATATCAAGGGGGCGTTTTTTCAAAGTTTGATCCCAGAGCTCCTCGAAAATTATTATTGCATCAAAAGCAAATTAATAAATTACTAGGTAGTATTACCAGAGAAGGGATGACATTGGTTCCATTAGATATTTTTTTTAATTCCAGAGGAATTGCAAAAGTATCTTTGGGTCTGGGTCAAGGTAAAAAGAAAACAGATAAACGCCAAGCCATTGCCGATCGTGATTGGAAAAGAGATAAAGCAAGACTATTGAGAAATAAAAACTAATTTCTCTAAGAAAATTTTGACAAAAATCAAATAAAGTTTCATCATAAATCAGAGATCATAATGAAGAGAAAATTGAGAGTTTAGCTTAATTATTATACATATATAAAACAAGTTTAGACTCTTCAATAATTTTCTGTAATTAAGCATACTCTAGATATTATAGATTTTTCTAGTAAGGTTTTTGTGAATGGCAGATTCAGTATTAATTATTAATGCAGGTTCATCTAGTCTTAAATTCTCTCTGTATCGTGAAAATACAGATAAAGAATTTGTAAGTAGTGCTAATGGGTTATTAGAAGGAATAGGAACCAAACCCCATCTTATAATAAAAAATGATAACAAAGAGATCATCTTTGAAAAGAATTGGACAGATCCTGAATTATTTAAACCTTCTGCCAGAGATAAACTTTTTGATGAAACAATTGAATGGTTATTTCATCATCTTGGTGATGATACAATTATTGGCATCGGCCATCGCTTTGTGCATGGCGGAGCAAAATATTCTGCACCCGCTTTAGCAAATGACAGCGTGTATGAAGATTTAAAAGCGTTAACTCCTTTTGTTCCACTGCATCAACCTGGAAGCCTATCTCCATTACGTGTCATGTTGAACAAAAACCCTGAGATACCCCAGGTTGCTTGTTTCGATACTGCCTTTCATGCCACAATGCCTGATTATGCAAAGCGCTTTGCATTACCAAGGAAATATTTTGATGATGGGGTAAGGCGTTACGGTTTTCATGGGCTATCGTATCAATATATCGTTCATTATTTACAGGAAACAAATTCACCTTTGGCAACTGGTAAAGTCATTGTTGCCCATTTAGGAAATGGTGCCAGCGTCACAGCTATTAAAAATGGTAAATGTGTCGACACCTCTATGAGTTTTACACCTCTTGATGGCTTGGTGATGGGAACGCGCTGCGGAAAAATGGATGCGGCGATTATTTTATATATGTTGCAAGAAGAAAAACTTTCTCCTGATGAAATCCAAGATTTAATTTGGAAAAAGTCAGGTTTATTAGGTGTTTCAGAGCTTTCCAGCGACATGCGTGATATCATTCATGAAATTAAAACAAACGGTGCTAAATCAGAATATGCCCAACAAGCTCTAGATTTATTCACTTATCGACTAGTTGGCGAAATCGGTCGACTAATTGCTTCTTTAAAAGGGGTCGATGGGATTATTTTCACAGCTGGTATTGGTGAACATTCACCTTCTTTACGATACGAAGTTTGTAAAACTTTGAATTGGTTGGGCGTAAGCATCGATGACGAAGCTAACCAATCTGGTGCTGTAACTATCAGCAAGCCAGAAAGTAAGATTTTAATACAAACAATTCCAACAAACGAAGAATATATAATGTTGAAAGAGGTTTTAAAATTTACTAATAAATAGAAATTTTTATTCAGTAATTATATCTCACTATTTCCAAAAGAATTAAAAACATTAAGTAAATAGGTGGCATGCTGCTGCTTATTTATTTGATAAATAAATTAATGTAATGAAAAATCCTCGGTTGAGAAGAACGTTAAAATTAGAACTTATATCGATCCACTGATCGGCATTGTGGTTATCATTTTAAGACCATTTATGAGTATGGTTGAAGTTCAATTTAAATTTGAATTAGAAAAAAGAGGATTTCTTTTCTTTCTAATTTTGAAATGATAGATTTTTACATTCAATTCTTATATTAGGTTCCACTCTATGACTACAAATATTCTGAACATCTGTAGTGCAAAATTGTATAGAATTCGTATATAGATCTTTTAACATTGCAATATTAATATCTTGTTGTGTATCTGAGTCACTTGGTGTTCTTTTAATTTGTTCTTTCAAAGCTCGTAATTTTTTTAAACTATCCATACATGTTTTACTGATTATATCTGGTTTAGAATTTAGAACTTTGAACAAGATTTGCAAATGACTATCCAAAAGAAAAACTGCTTTTTTATCGTTCGTTTGAGCAAAAACAGGGCTTGTTACAATAAAAGAACATAAAAACAGATTAAACCAAATTCTTTTTCTCATTATTCGTATCCTTATTATATTATTAATTTATTATTTTATTGATTTCGATATAAGAATTAAAATTGGATATTATAAAATGTTAATTATCCAATTTTTGATATCAATAAATAATTGTTATTTTATATTAACTTAAACCATTTTTTTTGTTTTTATACAATTCATTCTATTATTATCCTTTCGTCATACACAGGTTATTCCTCAAGCTTATCCCCCAATATGTGGATAACTTTTATTAACACTCATTATTTATAAAAAATATAAATGAACAAAAAAAATTTTATTGAAAAAAGAATTATATGCTATCTTAACTTGTTATCAAATTTTGATTTGTAGTGGAGTATAAAATGTCTATGAATAATAAAAAAACTGTTCTTTTAGGAATTAAAACCTCATTACTTGGTTCACTGTTTTTGCTTGCTGCATGCACAGGGACAGCAGGAACCCCTGTGCCTCCCGGCACAGAATCAAAAGCAGGGTATGGAAGTGCTTGTAAAGCGGGAACTTATTCTTGTAATACGCCTTATCCTGTGCCGTTGGGTTCACCTTGCAGCTGCCCTGGTCTTGGTGCAGCTTCTTATGGCAATGTTCACGCAAAATAATCTATTGGATTTATGAATAATTTACTTCGTTTTATAATCAGAGCACAATAAATTGCCTATGGATTTATTTGGCTCTGAAAATGCTTTTGATAAAAAGCCGTCATCCGTTACAACCTCAGCCAAGGATCATTCCCCCTTAGCTGATGTTCTGCGACCAAAAACACTTGAAGAAGTTATTGGACAAGATCATTTAATAGGAGCAGATGGGATTTTAACGAACATGTTAACCCATCGGTCCTTGTCCAGTTTAATTTTGTGGGGAAATCCTGGAACTGGAAAAACGACAATTGCACGAATCCTAGCCCAAGAAACAAACCTACATTTTATTCAAATTTCTGCTATTTTTTCAGGCGTAAGCGATCTTAAAAAGGCATTCGACGAGGCGTTAAGATTTCGTAATCACTCAGGGCGCAGCACTTTATTATTCGTTGATGAAATTCATCGTTTTAATCGGGCTCAACAGGATGGTTTTTTACCTGTTGTCGAAGATGGCAGCATTATCTTGATTGGCGCAACTACTGAAAATCCATCATTTACACTTAATAGTGCGCTTTTATCAAGATGTCAGGTTCTCGTTTTAAAGCGTTTAAATGAAATTGCATTAAACCTATTATTGACACGGGCAGAACAACAATTACACCAAACACTTCCATTGTCTGAAAATGCACGTACAGATTTGATCTCTATGGCTGATGGTGATGGACGATATTTATTAAATATGGTTGAACAAATTACTTTACACGCCACGAATTCCATTTTAGATAGTAAAGACCTGACACGCATTTTAAGCCGCAGAGCCAGT
Organism: Commensalibacter communis; assembly: GCF_947179015.1. Taxonomy (GTDB): domain Bacteria; phylum Pseudomonadota; class Alphaproteobacteria; order Acetobacterales; family Acetobacteraceae; genus Commensalibacter; species Commensalibacter communis. The sequence continues at coordinate 842,679 of NZ_CAMXCM010000001.1, read as the reverse complement.
TTATATGACCGCAATCGTGATGGGCATTACAATTTAATTTCAGCATTGCATAAGTCTTTACGAGGTTCTGATCCTGACGCTGCTCTATATTGGTTTGCACGTATGCTTGAAGGCGGTGAAGACCCAAGATATATTGCCCGCCGATTAACCCGTTTTGCAGCTGAAGATGTTGGTCTGGCATCACCAAACGCGTTAACCCTTGCAATTGCGGCATGGGAAACTTATGAACGGCTTGGATCACCAGAAGGAGAGGTTGCTTTGGCTGAACTTGTTGTATATTTAGCCACAGCACCAAAATCCAATGCCGTATACAAGGCTTATAATGAGGCAAGAGCAGTTGCAAAAAAAACAGGGAGTTTCATGCCGCCAGCACATATCCTAAATGCTCCGACAGCAATGATGAAAGATCTGGGGTATGGCAAAGGATATGAATACGATCATAACACAGAGGAAGGTTTTTCTGGTCAAAATTACTTTCCCGACGAAATGCAAACTCAACAATTTTACACACCGACCAATCGTGGCGTAGAAGAAACTATTGCCCAACGACTATCCCATTGGAATCAACTAAGAAAAAAGCGTTCTGTATGAAAATTTTACATATTTCAATTTTAAAAGAAGACGGCGATGTTAGACTGGATCGTTGGATTAAACGACAAAATCCTAATATTACCCAAGGCATAATCCAAAAATTGTGTCGTACAGGACAAATTCGTGTCGATGGGAAAAGAGTTCAAGCCGCAACACATTTAAAGGAAGGTGAGATTGTTCGCTTCCCTATGGTAGAAATCGACCATGAGAAAGCAAAGCAACCTCAACAAATTGATCCTAAACTAGCCAAACAATTAAAAGAATGGATCATTTATCAAGATGATGATTTATTCGTTATTAATAAACCCTCTGGTATTGCAGTACAAGGGGGCAGTAATGTCACAAATCACATTGATGGGATATTAGAAGCCTTACAATTTGATAGTAAATATCGTCCGTCATTAGTGCATCGTCTTGATAAAGACACATCTGGATTATTATTAATTGCACGTCATCCTGCTGCTGCGGCCAAACTTGCTGCTGCGTTCAGAAGCAGGGATATGAAAAAAGTCTATTGGGCGATTACGACCCGTCGTCCGTCACCCCTGAGCGGACGGATCGATTTACCATTGTTGAAAGTCGAATATCAGAATGGCTCTCATATCGAGGCAGCTGATGCCAAGAATAAAGAGGCTCAGCGTGCAATTACAGAATATGAAGTTAAAGATTTCGCGGCCAGAAAACTTGCTTTGGTTGAATTATATCCTTTAACAGGACGTATGCATCAGCTTCGCGTCCATTGTGCTGAAATGAAGGCGCCTATCTTAGGTGACAAAAAATATAACAAAGAAATGCCTTATATGGATGGTTTTTCCCAAAAATTACATCTTCATGCTCGTCAACTTGATATGCCTCATCCATCAGGAGGACGGTTACTGGTAGAGGCCCCTTTGCCTCAACATATGAAAGAAACTTTTGAACATCTAGGTTTTGTTGTTCCAAGTGAAAAATCGGCGGTACGGACTAAAAAATGAGTAAAAAAAAGGTTATTCTAGGTAGTTTTGGTGTGTTAGCTTGCCTTGTTGGGGGAAGTCTATTTGCTGTGAATCATTTTGTTGATCGTAAGATGATTTTAGATCAGCTTTACAGTAATATAGAAAAACAAACAGGCCGAAAGTTAGCACTACAAAACCTAGATATCCATTTTTTTCCTTGGCCTGAAATTCATGCTTCTAATATTACGTTATCAAATATGCCTGGGGGTAAAAACCCTCATTTTATCACAGCAGAAAATCTCGAAGCAGATTTGAATTTATGGTCATTATGGCAAAGAACGATCCATTTCAAATCAATTAAACTATCCAACGTCCAAATCCATTTAGAGCGTAATGCTCAAGGTCAAAAGAATTGGGATCTTCAACCCAACGAAACAATAAAAAAAACAGATCAACCTGCGGCACAACATTTCACTCATCGTAAATGGGGATGGCAATTTAATAATGTTAAACTAGAGAATGTAGAATGTTGGTATGATGACGCGCTTAATAAAAAAAATGCGCATCTATTCTTCGAACAAGCTGAATTAAATCAACTTGAAACAGATAAAGTTAGGTTTAATATCAACGGTTCTCATCATCGTGCAAAATTCACAATTGCAGGTCGGATTAGCCATTTAACTGAATTACTTGAAAATGATGACACGATCACACCCCCTGCTAAATTCCAAGTCAACTTAACCGAATATGTTCGTAATCAGAATATTGGAAATTTACGTATTAGCGGAACTTTAAAAAGCCTCGTTAAAGCCAAAGGGTACGATATTATTGTTCGTGGAACGATTTTGAATCTTAATGATTTAAACCATCTTTTCCCTCATGCGCATCTTCCTTCGATTGAGAATATTACATTAAACACTTCGTTTAGAGACATCTCGAATGCGAATGATCCTCAAGGTAAACCCCAAATTGATCTTTTACAGCTTCACACGGGTAAGGTTAATGCGGCAATTTTTCCTGATGATTTTCAGTTAATTAGTACAGAGATCGTTGCGAATGATTTGAACGCCGATGTAAATACCCAGATTGTTGGGCAATTATATGGAAAAATGTTTCGCTGGTCTGGAAATATTGGCCAATTAAAAACTCTACAAGATAATATCTTGTTTAAAACAGATGGAAATCTTCCTATTTCCGGAAAATTATCTTCAGCTAATTACAATCTAAAACTAGACGGTACAATAGGGGGGAAAGATCCTTCTTTGTCTACCGAATTGAGCTTATTAAACTATAATAAATATTTTAATAATTTCGGAAATCTGAATGCTCAAAATATTCTATATTCTGGGAAGTTAATTGCTTCTTTCCCTTTAACTTTGGCATCTCTTGAAAATATTAACAAAAATTTTATACTTAATAATATTATTATAAACGGTAAATTATTCAGTAATAATATAAAAATAGATCAAAATATTTTTAATAATTTTTCAAGTAATTTAGACTGGAAAAATAGAGAACTTTCTCTTACTCAATTACAATTAGCAAATAAGCAAAGCAATTTTAAAGGGGACGTTCATTATTCCCTAAAACAAGTAACGCCAGAGTTAGATGTTAGAATAGTTTCTTCATCCTTTCCAATGAAATGGATAGAAGATTATTTTTCCGTTGCGAATATTTATACAGGGCAAATAACAGTCTTAGGAAGTTTAACAGCCACAGGTAATAATTGGCAGGAATGGGAAAAAACACTCACTGGGAAAATTGGTTTATTTGGAACTGACGGTATATTAGAAGCAGAAGGGCTTAAACATTATATTGGTCAAGCTGCGGCAACATTGCCATTAAAAAAGTCTTTATCAACGCAATGTATCGCCTTAAGAGCTCAAATTAATCCTAATGATTTATTTTTTGATACCATAACAGTACAAACTAATCAGTTTGCACTTAATGGACAGGGGACATTTGATATCCCTGAACAAAAAATGAATCTTCATTTTATTCCCGATATAAGGTTAGGCGCAATTAGTGCCTCTGCACCGATACGCATTGGTGGAACATTATTAAAACCTTATACGACTTTTGATATGAATAAAAAGAGAGTTTTCTCTTTGAACATCAATGCTCTTAATCAATCACAACCAGCAACCAATTATTGTCAAGGTGCCATTGAGAAGGCCAAAAACCCTTTGGGTGTTTTGCAAAAGAAATAATAAAAAAAGGATCGTAAAGAATTATGGCTGCGGTTTCGAAACTACGTCGCTTTTGGAAGTCTGTGAATATTATTCGTAATGATAAAGGCTATCAAATCTTGTTGGATGAGCGTCCTGTAAAGCTCCCTCAGAAAACAGAGCTCTACGTCCAAAGCCCTTTGTTAGCAGAGAAAATAGCTGACGAGTGGAAAAATATTAGCAGTCAAAAAGAAGATTATTTTTCTTTTAATGATTTGCCTATGACACAAATTACAGCAACAATGATCGAAAAAATATCACCTACACATGATATTTACATTGATGCTTTACTTCCTTATGTGAATGGTGATCTATTGTGTTATTTTGCTGACCAACCTAAAAAATTAGTTATCCAACAACAAGAAAAATGGATTCCACTAATTCATTGGATTGAAAAAACTTTTCAAACAAAGCTCAAAACGACCCAAGGCATCATGCCTATTGTTCAAGAACCAAAAGTAACAAACTTGTTCGAAAGTTACTTATCCAATTTAGATTCAGTAGAATTAACTTATTTTGCAATTATTGTTCCTTTGCTAGGAAGTATGATTTTAAGCATTGCTCTTAAAAATGAAAGAATTACAGTTCAAGAAGCATTCAATTTGGCTTATTTAGATGAAATCATTCAAGCAGAAATATGGGGGCATGATACAGAACAACAAGCAAAACTGGATAAGATTCAAATAGATATTCAGGATGCATATAATTTTTATTGTTTTGCTCATAACGTATAATAAAAATATTTAACTAAGTTTGTTTTTTTTATATAATAATTGTATTTCCGATATTTTGGAAAGAAAATTAAAAAAGAAAAGAAACAAAATGTTATCAAATAATACTCAACAATATGAATCTGAACTGCAACAAGCTAATCAAAAAATGAGAAATCATATATTATTTAGCAGTATTAAAACAATTGAAGATCTTCGCTATTTTATGAAATATCATGTTTTTGCAGTTTGGGATTTTATGAGCCTAGCAAAACGACTACAACAAGAATTTACATGTACCACACTTCCTTGGATCCCCAGACGTAATAACAAAGCAGCAAGAGCAATGAATGACATCATTCTTGGCGAAGAAACTGATGTTAATCTTGATGGGTCACATGCATCTCATTATGAAATGTATCTAAACGCCATGGAAGATGTCAACAGCGATCCACTACCAATCCAAACTATGGTCAAGGAATTCGAACATAACACCAATATCGAATTCAAAGAGGTTGTTAATAAACAAAATATTCCGACTTATGTTAAAGACTTTGTCATTCATAACCTCGATACAGCAATTAATGGCAGTCTGCACGAAGTATTAGGTTCTTTTTTCTATGGTAGGGAAGATGCTATCCCTGAAATGTTTAGTAATCTTTTAAAAGAATGGGGATTACAAGAATCCGACTATCCTAAATTTGTTTATTATTTAGTTAGACATATTGAGCTTGATGGTGATTCACATGGTCCAGCTGTTCACAGTATCATCTCAAATTTAAAAGACAGTCCCGATAAATATATTGCTTTACTTAAAAGTGCCATCGCGGCGGTAGAGCATAGAATTAAATTATGGGATGGAATCCACAGAGATATCAGTTCAGGTATTTCTAAAAATTAACGAGTTTTTTCCAAAGAGCTAGTAAAATTATAAATCTTACTAGCTTTATACTATTTTATTCGGGCAATAAAATACTTGTCATTGCTTGGCAAGCAATCCCTTCTTCACGCCCTGTAAAGCCTAGTTTTTCTGTTGTCGTTGCTTTAACAGAAACACGAGCAACATCAATTTGCAAGAGTCCTGCAATTTTCTCACGCATCTGTTCAATATGAGGTCGCATCTTTGGCCGCTCACAAATCAATGTAAGGTCAATATTAATGATCTTGCCGCCGCGTCGACGAACCCGTTCCCCTGCATGGATCAGGAATTGCTTGCTATCTGCGTTTTTCCATTGATTATCAGAAGGCGGAAAATGCGCACCAATATCACCCTCTGCCAATGCGCCATAAATCGCATCACATAAAGCATGCAGCCCAACATCTGCATCAGAATGACCTGCTAACCCCAATTCATGCGGCACTTCAATACCACATAAATAGAGAGGACGATCTTTTTCAAAAGCATGAACATCGAACCCAGAACCTATTCTAGGCAGCATCACATTGCTCATTAAACATTCCAATCTTTTTAAATCTTCTTGATAGGTAAGCTTGATATTATTCTCATCCCCTTGAACCAAAGCAACTTTTAAACCAACATCTTCAAATAAAGCAGCATCATCGGTTGCACTTGAACCAGCAGCTTTTCTATGAACCTCTAAAAATGGTTTAAAATGAAATCCTTGAGGCGTTTGTGCTCTGAATAAACCGTCTCTAGAAACTGTTTCTTCAATAATATTATCTTTATTACGCTTCAGCGTTTCCGCAACAGGAATAGCAGGAATAGCCGCTGGATAGTCTTTTAATGCGTCAACAACGCGATGGATAATTTCAGCAGAGATATTCGGTCTTGCACCATCATGAACCAAAACAATATCAGGCTGTTGATCTTCTGGTAAAGAGGATAATGCTTCTAATCCTGCCCTGACGCTATCTTGGCGTTCTTTACCACCATGTATAGGCGATAATATTTTTTTACTGTCCAGAGGAAGTAAAATAAAATTTAATGTATCAGGATCACCAACAGGTTGAATATAGTCTACATGCGGCAAGAATGCTTTAACAGCGTGATAAATAACAGGATGCCCCAATAATTGTATATATTGTTTTGGAACAACTCCATCTTTACTGAAACGTTTTCCGACACCAGCAGCAGGGATAATAAGAGCAATACGCATAATTATTTAAAAATCCAACTTATTGAGGGTTTCATTAAATGTTATTATTTAATAATACGCTTTTATTCAAGATTGAATAATAAAAGCTTTATGATAATGTTGCTGAAAGATTGTGAAGAAAGCAAAAGAACGTGACCATTTTATCTGATACTATTCCAATATTAAAGCCAATTTATCTTGATAAAGATAAAGTTATCGATGTACCTATTATTCTTGCCCCAATGGCTGGGGTAACGGATTATCCTTTTCGAAAATTGGTCAAAGAATTTGGGGCAGGGCTGGTTGTATCTGAAATGATCGCCTCTTGGGCAATGATTCGAGAAAATAAAACAACTTTACAAATGGCTGAACCACTTACCGAAGGGCTCAATTCAACCCAATTGGCAGGGTCTGATCCCGTTGCGATGGCAGAAGCCGCCAGAATAGCCGTTGGGCATGGAGCCAATGTGATCGATATCAATTTTGGTTGCCCAGTTAAAAAAGTTGCAGTTGGTCAACAAGCGGGTTCTGCATTAATGCAAGATGAAGAAAAAGCCGCTGCAATTCTGGAAGCTGTCGTTAAAGCCGTTAATGTTCCTGTAACGTTAAAAATGCGTATGGGATGGGATCAATATTCATTAAATGCACCGGATCTTGCAAAGACTGCTGAGAACTGTGGAATTAAGATGGTGACCATTCATGGTCGCACCCGTCAACAACTTTATCGTGGATCAGCGGATTGGGCATTTATTCGTCAAGTTAAAGATGCTGTTTCTATTCCCGTCATTGTTAATGGGGATATTATTGATATTGAAACCGCAACCACAGCTTTACAGCTCTCTGGTGCTGATGGATTAATGGTGGGCAGGGGATGCTATGGAAAGCCTTGGTTCCTCGCACAATTAAAGCATTATTTTACACATCATACTCTTTTAGACGATCCACCATTAATTGAACAAAAAGAGATTTTATTAAAACACTATCAAAGTATGTTGGATTACTATGGTGAGCGTTCTGGAATCAGATTATCTCGTAAGCATATTTCTTGGTATTCAGCCGGATTACATGGTTCTGCAGGATTCAGAGCCTCTATTAATCAAATGGATAATGCTGCTGATGTCATCGCTGCTATTAAAAGTTTTTATGACCAAAATATTCAACATCAACAAGAATCATTGCTGCAATAAAAAAATTAAAAGTTTACAGATATAAAATCAAGGTTTCGAAATTAATTTGTTATGAAAATAAAATGACCAATAAATAACACAACAGATCATTATTGATTAAGGGTATGAAGTAATGATGCTATCTGAAAAAATCAGAGTTTCACTAAGAAATGAAATAACTAATTTTCATTTATGTGCAGATCTAAATTCTATTGAACAAAAATTGAATAGCTATATAAAAAGGCTTATACCCAAAATTAATAGTCAAGACTTAAATAATTGGCGAGTTTTAATTTTAATTGTGATTCGTAATACAGATGCGATTGGTATCTTCAAACGATCAAGACGATACCCGTCAGATCATACGTATGAAATGTCTATTTCTATTCCAATCCCAGACGAACAACAGGCATCCTATGGTTCTCACAAAGCTAGTATAGGTTTTTTTAACGCCTTAAATGATAAATTCTATATTTTAGAACCTAATTTTAAGGATTATGATCGTTTAGACTAATATACGACAGAATCTGCAAAGAGAGCTATTAATCTATTGCTTGTAAAATGAGTTACATGTGGTGGAAAGAAAATCAAACTACAAGAATAATTATGAATAACTTGGCATCTAATCAAAATGAACATCGAATATCATCCTAAAAATTTAAATGGCTATGACATTATCGAATCTTTGCCGACACCTTTGATTGTCATAGATGATTCATTTAATATCGTTTATATCAATGGTGCCACCGAAGATTTTTTGATGGTATCTAAGAAAAGTATTCAACAAAGCTCTTTATACTCTTTCTTTCCCAATGCGCATGCTGTTTCAGAACTGATTAAAAAAGTTCAATCGAAAAAAAGAGGGATTGTTGAGTATGAAGTAGAAATTTTCACATATAACCAAGCCATCAAAGAAATAACGTTATATATTGCACCATTTATAAAAAATAAAAAATTCATCACGTTAACAATTCATGATTACTCTATTGTAAAAACCATAGAAGAAAAAGCTAGTTTTCATAAAGTCTCAAGAAGCGTTGCCAATATGGCTGCCTTGCTGGCGCATGAAATAAAAAACCCATTATCTGGAATCAAAGGAGCAGCACAGTTACTTGAAAAATCTTTATATATAGAGGATCAAGAGCTCACAACATTGATTTGTGACGAAGTTGAAAGAATTAAAAATCTAGTTGACCGCACGGCAATTTTTTACAATCAAAAACTTCAGATCAGCGATGTAAATATTTATTCCGTATTAGCCCATGTCAAGAAAATTGCCGAAAATGGATTTGCATCTTTTGTTCAAATTAAGACTATATACGATCCATCCTTACCATTAATTAAAGCAGACAAAGATCTATTGATCCAAGTCTTTATTAACCTTATTAAAAACGCGGCACAAGCTATAGGTAACAACCGTACAGATGGTGAAATTACTTTGATTATTGGATATGAACCTAATCTTATTATGAATATCGTAAAAACGAAGAAAAGAGTCACATCACCGTTGATGATCGTTATTCGAGATAATGGACCTGGTATTCCTGAATCCATTAAACATCGTTTATTTGAGCCATTCGTCAGCGGTAGGCCAAATGGAACAGGACTTGGATTGGCTCTGTGTGGTAAAATTATCAACGACCATGGTGGTATTATTGATATTCATAGCCAAAAAGGAAAAACTGATATAAAAATATATCTTCCTCTTACTAGCTGTTAATCCTTGGATATTATTTATTAATGCTGCACAACACCCCAACAATTTTAGTTGCTGATGACGATCGTTCTATTCGTACCGTATTAAAACAAGCGTTAATACGTGCAAAATATCATGTTGAAATAACAGATAATGCAACCGAATTATGGAAATGGATCTGCGCTGGAAAAGGGGACGTTGTGATTACTGACGTGTCAATGCCTGACAAAAATATCTTCGAGATTATTCCTAAAATTAAAGAAACTAAGCCCAACCTTCCTATTATTGTTATTAGTGCCTTATCCACTTTGTCAACAGCCCTTCAAGCTGAACAAGAGGAAGTGTTTGACTATTTACCCAAGCCTTTTGATTTAGATAAATTATTAAATACAGTGCAACATGCTTTGAACCATGTAAAAAACAATATAAAAAATCATGAACTTGAAGAAAAACTTCCTTTAGTTGGAAAATCAATCGCGATGCAAAATATTTATCGCATGATTGCTAGACTAATTAATTCAAACTTGAGTGTCATTCTTTCAGGTGAGAGCGGTACAGGAAAAGAATCTGTTGCGAAAACTTTACATAACTACGGCAATAGGCGTAATTTCCCATTCATCACTTTGAATATGTCCGCAATGAGCGCAGCTGAAATTGAAAATAAATTATTTGGACACGAAAAGAAAGGACAGTGGCAGCCAGGATATTTGGAACAAGACAACAAAGGAACTATATTTATTGATGAAATCAATGAGATGCCTTTAGATATTCAAACGCGTTTATTGAATATCTTAGAAAATAATACGGATACTATGCATTCTATACAAAATAATTCGATGCGTATTATTGCTGCAACGCGTCTTAATTTATTCGAATTAGTAAAAAAACAACAATTTAGAGAGGAATTATATCATCGTTTAAATGTTATCTCTGTGCACATCCCTCCTTTAAAAGAGAGGACAGAAGATATTCCTTTGTTAATAGAACATTTCCTTCATGAAAATTCGAGTTCTACAACATTATCAGAACAAGCAATTGCACTTTTAAAAGATTATCATTGGCCAGGCAATGTCCGTGAATTACAAAATCTAATTCTAAGATTAGTGACTTTTTATCCCAATCAAATTGTCCAAGAAGATCTTATTTTACCAAATCTGGAAAAGAAACCTTATCAACATCAAGAAATTGGTTGCTTGCCTTTATCAACTTTAATAAAAAATCATATTCGTCGATATTTTTCCGAGAACAAAGGGTTACCAATTAATAAATTATATGCTCAAATGCTAGCAGAGGTTGAAAAACCATTAATAGAGCAAACTTTGATAGAAACAGAAGGTAATCAAATTAAGGCAGCTGCTATCTTAGGAATCAACAGAAATACATTGCGAAAAAAAATAAAAGATTTCAATATTATTCATAAATAGAAACAAAAGGTTGAATGTGTCAAAAAAAACTAATTATGCGTCGGTTTTACGCATTATTGAAAAACTTTCCGGTCGAAAAGCAACAATTATTTTAGTTGCCTTGGCTTTGCTTTTTGGCATAGTTACATTTGTTATCTTATCAGGCGGTATTGTCACTTCACATAAACATCACATACAACTTATTATCACCCTATTAAATCTATCTGTTCTGTTATTACTAGTGACCGCTTTATTTATACGCATCATGCGTTTAATAGTCGAGCGCCGCAAGGGCATGGCAGGGTCTAAGATTCATGTGAAGTTGGTTGTTCTATTTGGCATTATTTCTATTATTCCCACGATCTTAGTCGGTGTTTTTGCAACTGTTTTGTTTCATTATGGCATTCAAATCTGGTTTAGTAATCGTGTCAGCACTGCCTTAAATGAGGCTCTACAAGCTTCAAGAGGATATTTGCAAGAACATAATGCAAACATCCGTACAGAGGCTTTTTCTTTGGCAAATTATATTCAAGGAATGCAAAATAACCTTGCCCAAGAAGGTCAAAACCTGTTTGAGGACAGCAATGTTTTGGATCAAATCCTCGACTCACAAGCAACCTTGAGAGGATTGAACGCTGCAATTGTTTATAATCCTGCAACTCAAAAAATTGTCGCTTCGGGTGGATTATTAAACAATGTATCTTATATCAAAAACCTACCTCGTACAACCACCAGCTTTATGTCGCATAATGATGTTGCCATCCTTGATTCATCAGATAAGGAAACAGTAAGGGCGGCGATTTCCATAAGCGACACGCCATCTTTAATGTTATTAATCATCAGACCTGTTGACCCAACCATTTTAAATCATATGTATAAAACGGAAAAAGTTGTCGACCAATACAACGTCTTAAATTCCAAACAATCACAAATACAAATTATGTTTGTTATTATTTTTGGATTAGTTGCATTGTTGGTTTTAGCTGCTGCGGTATTACTAGGATTATATTTAGCCAATCAAATTGCGCGCCCTGTAGGATTATTAACCCTTGCAGCGAAAAAAGTTAGTGAAGGTGATCTGAATGTCAGTGTCCCTGAACGTGACAAAGATGATGAACTTACCGATCTATCACGCACATTTAACAAGATGACTAACCAATTATCTGTTCAACGTACAGAACTTATTGAGGCCAACAAGCAAATTGATGATCGCAGACGTTTTACCGAGGCCGTATTATTTGGTGTGTCTAGTGGTGTGATTGGTCTGGATAAACAAATGACTATTGAATTACCGAATCGATCAGCAAATCAACTATTAAATGTTGATTTATTCAACCATATCGGTCAAAAAATTACAGATATTGTTCCAGAGTTTACAGAATTTTTGCTTAAGAATGCCGACAGAGCACAGCAATCCAAACAAGAAGAAATACAAATTCAAACGCCATCTGGTAGTCGAGTTTTATTAGTACAAATCGGTCCTGAAATCGGAGGGTCAGAGATTGAAGGATTTGTTATTACATTTGATGATATTACAGAATTACAATCAGCCCAAAGAAAAGCAGCTTGGGCAGATATTGCCAGAAGAATTGCCCATGAAATTAAAAACCCTCTGACGCCTATACAATTAGCAGCAGAGCGTTTAAAAAGACGCTTTCTCAAAGAAATTCAATCTGATAGTCAAATATTTAGTCAATGTATCGATACAATTGTTCGCCATGTTGGCGATATTGGCAGGATGGTTGATGAATTTTCGTCTTTTGCACGGATGCCACAACCTGTCATGAGCAAAAACAATCTATCAACTATTGTGAGAGATACGTTAATACTGCAGCAAAATGCACATTCGGAAATCAAATATCATATCGAACTGCCAAATCAAGGACCTTATTTGGATTGCGATCAAAGATTAATCGGACAAGCATTAACGAACTTGTTTCAAAACGCCGCAGATGCTATTAGTATGTTAAATAAATGTGATAATATTGAAACAGCTATTGCAGGAAACATATGGGTTCAGGTAAAAGAGACTGAAAGAGAGATATGCATATTTGTAACAGATGACGGGATTGGTTTGCCACAAGAAGATAGATTACGTTTGACAGAACCTTATGTCACCCATAAACCTAAGGGAACAGGATTAGGTCTTGCTATTGTAAAGAAAATTATGGAAGATCATAAAGGAACCTTACAACTAAGAGACCGTGCCGAAGGAAAAGGTACAACATCAATTTTGGCTTTTCAAAGATGAGGATAATATGGCGCATGAAATTCTAATCGTTGATGATGAACCTGATATCAGGTTGCTTATCGAAGGAATTTTACAAGATGAAGGATACTCTACACGTCTTGCAGGGGATGCTGATGCTGCAATAAGTGCTTTTCATGCACGAAGACCGTCTTTAGTCATTTTGGATATTTGGTTACAAGGTTCCAGAATGGATGGTTTAGAGATTCTCAAATTAATCCAAAATGAGAAACCCGCCGTCCCAACGATCATGATCTCAGGTCACGGAACAATTGAAACTGCAGTTTCTGCACTACAATTTGGTGCGTATGATTTTATTGAAAAGCCATTCACATCAGATCATTTACTTGTCGTTGTGCGTCGGGCATTAGAGAGCGCAAGGCTTGCACAAGAAAATGCTGAATTACGAGTTCGCAGTGGCGTTGCAATGCAACTGGATGGACAAAGCCAAGCTATTAGCGTTCTCAAAAGCCAAATTGATAAAGTAGCCCCAACAGGTTCAAGAGTTCTGATTACTGGTGCGCCAGGCACAGGTAAAGAAATTGCAGCACGATCCATTCATAATTTATCTAAACGTGCAGATGGTCCTTTTCTTGTTTTAAATTGTGCGACTTTGTCTCCCAACCGCTTCGAAGAAGAGCTGTTTGGTATTGAGGGAACACCTGATGGTACGCAACAACGTAGAACAGGTGTTTTGGAAAGAGCGCATGGCGGTACACTAGTACTGGATGAAGTGGCGGATATGCCTCTTGAAACTCAAGGGAAAATCGTCAGAGCCTTGCAAGACCAAACATTCCAACGAGTTGGTGGATCAGCAAGAGTTAAAGTCGATGTAAGGGTCATCGCAACCACGAACAGAGATCTAAACGTTGAAATTGGAGCTGGTAATTTTAGAGAAGATTTATATTACCGCCTCGCAGTCGTTCCTTTGAAACTGCCAAGTTTAAAAGATAGACGCGAAGACATTCCCGAACTTGCAAAGTTATTTTTACAAAATTGTGCAGAATTGACAGGTCTTCCCCAAATTGATTTGTCAGCTGACGCTTTGACAACATTACAGACTTATGAATGGCCTGGCAACGTTCGAGAATTGCGCAATTTAATGGAGCGGCTACTAATTATGATGCCTGGTAATGTAAACGAAGCTATACGCACAGATATGCTACCCAATAATATTGGGCAAAATGCCCCCAGCCTATTAAAAATTGATACACAAACCGACATTATCAGCCTTCCTTTAAGAGAGGCTAGAGACTTATTTGAAACGCAATATTTACAAGCACAGCTCATGCGATTTGGTGGGAATATCAGCCGTACTGCAGGGTTTGTTGGTATGGAACGAAGCGCCCTACATCGTAAGCTAAAACAACTTGGGGTAACCTCTTCAGAGGAAAAAAATAATAATACTAACATGAATAATAATAACAATTAATTTATAAGGTCGAACTGTGTCAAAAGATAATTATCAAAATATTCAAGACGTTTTTTTAAATCAGTTAAGAAAATCTAAAGTGTCCGTGACTGTTTTCTTGGTCAATGGGGTTAAATTACAAGGGATAGTATCAGGATTTGATAATTTCTCTATTTTACTAAGAAGAGATAGCCATGCTCAACTGGTATATAAACATGCAGTCAGCACCATTATGCCTGCAACCCCTATACAACTCCCTTTTAATACCCCAGAAGAAAAATAGAAAGAGATTACTGAATGACAAATTCTGATTCAACTCATCAAAATGCTCGTGCAGCAGTTATTGTTCCTTGGGATGTTTCAAATCGTCAATCAAGTAATCGAAATTCCCAATCTAGACTTGAAGAGGCAATCGGTTTGGCTTCTTCTATTCATTTAGATATTTCGCATACTGAAATTATAAATCTACGCTCTTATCGTTCTGCAACGTTAATAGGGCAGGGGCATATAGAACAACTCAAAGATTCTATTATATCTAACGATATCGAAATTGCTATTTTTGATACTAGATTAAGCCCAATCCAACAACGTAACTTAGAAAAAGCGTTGGACTGCAAAGTCATCGATCGTACAGCTTTAATTCTTGATATATTTGGTGAACGTGCTCAAACGAAAGAGGGGACATTACAAGTTGAACTGGCTCATCTACAATATCAGCGAAGTCGTTTGGTAAGATCATGGACACATTTAGAACGTCAACGTGGTGGCTTTGGTTTTATGGGTGGACCAGGCGAAACGCAGATCGAAGCAGATAGACGACTTATCGATGAAAGAATTATTCGCCTAAAAAAAGATTTAGAGCAAGTTCGACGTACCCGAGGGTTACATCGTAAATCAAGACAAAAAGTACCCTTTCCAATTGTAGCGCTAATTGGGTATACGAACGCTGGAAAGTCAACTTTATTTAACAATTTAACCGGGGCTGATGTCCATGCTCAGGATCAGTTATTTGCAACACTTGATCCCACCATGAGAAAGCTGCAGCTTCCTTCTGGTAAAACAATTATTTTATCAGATACCGTTGGTTTCATTAGTGATCTGCCAACAGAATTGATTGCAGCTTTTAGAGCAACGCTTGAAGAAACTGCGGAAGCTGATATTATCTTGCATGTCAGAGATATTTCACATCCTGAAACAACAGAACAACGCCAAGATGTGTTTTCTGTTTTAGATACGATGGTCAAAGATCAAATTTTAGAAGCTGATTGGCGCAAAAATACCATTGAAGTTTTAAATAAAATTGACTTGACCGATATTAATACAGTAGTTGATAAGCCTTCTGACTATATTGGCATTTCAGCATTAACAGGCGAAAATCTGCCTGCTTTGATCCAACTGATTGATAATCGGCTAGCTAAATTGATGGAAAAAGTAAATTATACAATTTCAATCAAAGACGGTGCTGCATTATCATGGCTTTATAATCATGGTGAGATTTTAGAGCGTAACGATGACGAAGACACCATTACTTTGTTTGTCAGATTATCCCCAGCAAACAAAGCACGTTTTGAACAAATATACTCTTATTAATAATGTAATTTAGCCTCAAAAATTCGATGAACTTTGCAAGGCTCTGGCACAATACGTTCAATTAAATTACGCATTCCTTTATTATCTTCTAAAATCCATCCTAATTCGATCATTTTATAAGATAATAATTCACCACGATTAAATAATTCATCAATTACAAGTGATGGCATCAAAGCACCCATAGCTGTATCACGAATTGAATGACTGATACCTAATAATATCACGCGTGCAGACTGAATTTGATGACGTAATACTCTATAACCGATTTTTGCCCAGCCTAATAGTGAAGGGGTCGGACCAATATTTTTTGACAAATCGTAAATATTAGGAATAACCAAAGCAACAGCAACAGGCATTTTATTTTGCTCGACCAATACATAGTTTTCAGGTCGTAGCATTGATTTCAAATCTCTGATTAAGACTGACATTTCTGTTGGAGTCAGAGGAACAAAGCCCCAAGTATTATTCCATGCGTCATTATAAAGCTGGCGTAGGATTTCACCATCTCGAGAGATTTCTTTCATATTTAATTTGCGAGTCGTAATATTACCTAGGCGACCAGAACCCATTTTTAACCCTGAAGGAATCTTATGTGCTTTTCGGGCTTTATCACCCATAATCATTTGATAAGATACCAAATCCATCACTTTTGATAGACCAGAAGATTCTATATGTTTTCCCAAATATTCTGGATGCCATGGCATTGCAATCATCGGAGGATCTTTTTGCCCTTTGACCATTGTTCCTGCCTCTGAATTGACATTCAAAGTATAGGGGCCTCTGATTTTTTCCATCCCATGTTTTCTAAGCCATTGGCTAGCAGCATTAATTAATTGTTGCACCACTTCTGCGTCATCGATTGCATCCAAAGCACCAAATAAACCGATCGGTTCTTTCCACTGACGCAAAGCATTAGGATCTACTTGTGCGGAAATACGTCCAACTGGTTTATTGTCTTTATATGCAAGGAAATATTGTGCTGTGCCATATCTGAAAAAGGCTGATTTTTTTGGGTGCAATAAACTGGTTTCTTCAAAATCCAAAGGTGGAATATAATCTGGAAAATGGCTATATATTAAACGTGGTAAACGAATAAAAATGTCCAGTTGTTTTGCATTACGCACAGGAAAAACTTCAATATTATTCGATTCAACGGAAATTACAGACATTAGAAAACCATTATTTTAATTAAGTCAAAAATGAATTTTATATTTTTTAAATTTGAAAAAAGGAAAATTATAAAATTACTCGTTACATGTTATATAAAGGTTTTTTATTCTTATAGATATAATTTTATAAAAAAAAATTAAAAACCATAAATTAAAGGAAACTCTATTGCCTCAATCATCAGATTCAATTCTAATAACAGGTGCTACAAGCGGTATTGGTCAAGCGCTCGCGCTTTTTTACGCCAAACCGGGAACTAAACTTTTTTTATGGGGGCGTTCTGATACAAAATTACAAGAAACTGCACAACGATGTAAAGATAAAGGAGCTATTGTTCTTACTTACCCGATCGATTTAACGAATCCTGTTTCCGCGGTAACATTACTCCACGAGGTAATACAAAAATTCACCATTAATATGGCTATCCTCGCCGCAGGGTCAGGTGATATTAAAGCAGATCAAGATATATTAGAATCTCAAAAAACACTCTATGGTTTAGCTCAGCTTAACTATGTTACCCCAAGTTTAATGGGAAATTTGTTAGCTCAACATATGATACAAAAGAACATCAAAGGTAAAATCATATTTATAAGCTCTGTCGCTGGTTTTCACTCTTTACCTTTCGCAACTGCTTATAGCAGCTCTAAGGCAGGATTAACTCGATTCAGCGATTCGTTGAGGCTTGCCGTAAAAAAGTGGAAAATCCAAGTTACGTTGGTTGTTCCAGGATTTATTGATACTCCAATGAGCCAACGACTTGAATGTGATAAACCGTTTTTAATGCCTCTTGACAAAGCTGTTCAGCACATAACCGAGGCTATTTCCAAAGGTAAAAAAGAATTAATTCTTCCAAAAATTTTCAAACTCTTAAAATGGATCGATCTAATAGCACCAAGTTTTCTAAGGGATTTTATTTTATCTCGGATCAAAGTCAAACAAGATTAATCATCAAGCGTTAATGGAGGTCCGGGAGGGAATTGAACCCCCGTAAACGGATTTGCAATCCGCTGCATGAGCCACTCTGCCACCGGACCATGAACGCTTGATAACAGCATATATCATCTACTATACTAAAAAGGTCAAGTAAAAAATGTATGAAACTTTACTTTTCATTCACAAGGGTTTCATGGTATTTAAACGCAGCACGTTATTAAAGATTTTAGGAAACAATGAATCACTCTCATTTTGATTTTGCTCAAGCACGACAGAATATGGTTGAAAATCAACTTCGTCCTGCTGAGGTAAACCATACACAACTTACCGAAATTATGCGCGCTTTACCCCGCGAAGAATGTGTTAAACCATCACAACGTGAGATGGCATATGCAGATATCAACTTACCCCTGTCTCATAATCGCTTTCTAAGTGAACCCAGAGTCATTGCACGTTTAGTTCAACTAGCTGATATTCGTCCTAATGAAAAAGTATTAATTGTTGGCGCATCAACTGGATATCTATCAGCAATTGTTCAATTATTAGAAGCTGATATTTTTGCAGTTGAAGAAAATGAAGAGCTTTCCTTGCAAGGACAAGATTTTTGCAAAAAATATGCTGATCGTGTGCATTGGCATACAGGTAAATTATCCGAAGGATACCCAGAATCAAAACCATTTGATATTATTATTATTGATGGTGCTGTGTCTGAAATTCCAAGCAAACTCGTTGATCAACTCGCACAAAATGGTCGAATTGTCACTGTTCTTAGAAAAGAAGAACAAGCTAGCCAAGCAGTGAAAATCGAAAAAACAACGAATGGTCTTGCAACAATTTCTTGTTTTTATGCAAGTCTACCTTTATTACAAGAACTAAAAGACTAAAATTATAAAGAATTTGATAGAAAGTTGCTGTGATGATTAAATGTCGATATCTTGGTATAAGCTTATTCAGTTTTTTGTTAAGCACAACAGCGGCTTGGGCACAAAATTATGATGGTTCTGGCGCTCCAAATTTTGTTCCTCATACCTTGGAAGAGGCATTATCAACAGCTTATCTAACCAATCCAGAGTTACAACAAGAACGTGCAGTATTAAGGGCAACAGATGAAGGGGTTTCCCAAGCCCATGCCGGGTGGCGACCTACAATTCAGACATCTCTTGGTGGATCTATAACAAAAGGATCCTCGGTCGGGTCATCTGATTACAATCAAAATGGACAAATAGTTCAAGGCGCAGACTCGATTCAATCTGCAGATGGACAACTAGGGTATCAAGCTCAAGTTTCTATATCACAACCTATTTATCAAGGCGGTAAAACTACAGCTAAAACGCATCAGGCTGTTAATGCAGTTATGTCAGAACGTGCTAAACTTCTTTCAACTGAACAGAAAGTTTTTCAAAGGGTTGTTAAGGCTTATGTTGGCGTTATTCAAGCTCAACAATTATTACAAATTAATATCAACAACGAAAAAATACTTGCTGAACAGGCCAAAGCGACACAACAACGCTTCAACCTAGGCGAGATTACACGTACAGACACAGCCCAAGCAGAGGCTGCTCTTGCTGATGCGCGCGCTAGACGTCAAACAGCCGATGGTAATCTAAGAGACGCCGAAGCAACGTATACTCAAGTTGTTGGAATTGCACCCCCTCCAAATTTGAAGCCACCACAACCTTTAATCCTACCTGTCAAAACAGAACAAGAAGCAATCGCTATTGCAGCTTCAAATAATCCAGATGTTATTACAGCTTTGTTTACAGAAGCTTCACAAAAAGCAGCCGTAAATGTCGCTATTTCCGAGATTATGCCAAAAGTTAACGCGAATTTACAATATCAAAGGATGAAAGACCAAGGTGTAGGTCGGAACCAAATGGATAGCAAAATGGGCACATTACAAATGACCATGCCTATCTATCAAAGTGGTTCTGAATATTCTGCCATTCGCCAAGCAAAGCAACAAGTACAAGCTGCACATAGACAAGTTAGCACTCAAAGACGATTGGCTACGCAATTAGCTTCCAGTAATTGGCAAAAATTCCTTGCCGCAAAAGCTTCAATTGGCAGTAATCGTTCTGCAATTGCAGCCAATATTGTCGCGCTGGCTGGCGTTGAAAAACAAGCCGTCGTTGGAACAAGTACGACTTTGGAAATGCTGCAACAACAACAAACGTTATTAAACTCACAAACAACACTTATTCAAAATCTTGGCACGATGGTCACAGCCTCTTATGACGTTGCTGCTGCCATGGGACGATTAACAGCTCAAGACTTGAAATTGAATGTTCCCCATTATGATTATACTGCGTATTATAACGCTGTGAAAAACAGATGGTGGGGTATGAATGATTATGCCCAAGATCAACCTGGCCGTTAATATCTTAATTTTCACCTCATTTTAGTGCATCATATTATCCAATGTTAGAGAAAAAATTTAATCCTTCCGCTGTTGAAAACGATCTTTATCACCTTTGGGAGGAGTCTGGTTTTTTCTCGGCTAATCCTGAACAAAAAGATAAAAAACCATTTGCAATTATGATTCCACCACCTAACGTGACGGGAACATTGCATATGGGACATGCATTGACCATGACCTTACAAGATACCTTAATCCGTTGGCGGCGTATGCAAGGTTATGATGTATTGTGGCAACCAGGCACCGATCATGCTGGGATTTCTACGCAACTTGTTGTTGATCGTAAGCTAAGCGAAAAAGGCATTGATCGTAAATCGATAGGACGTGACAAATTTATCAAGCATGTTTGGGAATGGAAGGCCGAATCGGGTGGGGAAATAACCAAACAATTACGTAGGTTAGGGGCATCTCTTGATTGGAAAAGAGAACGCTTCACAATGGATGAAGGCTTATCAGAAGCTGTTAAGAAAGTTTTTGTAACCCTTTATCGTGAAGGGTTAATTTACCAAGACAAACGTCTTGTCAATTGGGATCCTGTATTTCGTTCTGCTGTATCTGATCTCGAAGTTGAGAGCAAAGAAGTTAATGGTCACCTTTGGTATATTCATTATCCGATAGAAAATAGTGATCAGATTATTACCATTGCAACCACTCGCCCCGAAACAATGTTAGGGGACGTCGCTGTTGCTGTTCATCCTGAAAACGCAAAATACAAACATCTTGTGGGTAAAAATATTGTTTTACCACTAACGGGGCGTTTAATTCCGATCATTGCAGATGAATATTCTGATCCAGAAAAAGGAACAGGTGCAGTTAAAATTACACCAGCTCATGATTTTAACGATTTTGAAGTTGGACGTAGGCACGATCTTAAATTGATCACGATTTTAGATGAAAGTGCAGCGATTGATATTAGCGAATTATCGGAAAACGAGAAAACAGAGTTTGTTCTTTCATTGGCAGGCTTACCAAGGGATAAAGCAAGAAAACAAATTATTGCAGAGCTTGAGAGACTAGAGATTCTCGAAAAAGCTGAACTGCATCGCAATCAAGTGCCACATGCAGAAAGAGGTGGTGCAATTATTGAGCCACGCTTAACAACACAATGGTATTGTGATGCTCCGACTTTAGCAAAACCTGCAATAGAAGCCGTACAAACGGGCAAAATTAAATTTGTTCCTAAACAATGGGAAAATACGTATTTCGCTTGGATGCGCGATTTGCAGCCTTGGTGTATCAGTCGTCAATTATGGTGGGGTCACCAAATCCCAGCATGGTATGGTCCTGATAATCATGTCTTTGTTGCATATGATGAAAATGAAGCCAAAGAGCAAGCCTTCAAACATTATGGCAAAGAAGAAATTTTACGCCGTGATGAAGATGTATTAGATACTTGGTTCTCATCTGCATTATGGCCTTTTTCAACCTTGGGTTGGCCAAATGACACCGCTGAATTAAGCAGATATTATCCTGGAAACGTGCTTATAACTGGATTTGATATTATTTTCTTCTGGGTTGCCAGAATGATGATGATGGGCACACATTTTATGAAAGATATTCCGTTCGAGACGGTATATCTTCATGGTCTTGTTCGCGACGAAAAAGGACAAAAAATGTCCAAAACCAAAGGTAACGGTATTGATCCTTTGGAAGTTATTGACGAGTTCGGTGCCGATGCGATGCGCTTTACTGTCTGTGCATTAACAGGTCCAGGACGTGATATTAAACTTGGTAAAAAACGTATTGAAGAATATCGTTCATTCATTACCAAAATATGGAATGCTGCGCGTTTCTGTGAAATGAATGAGGTTAAATACGATCCTAGTTTCTCAACAAACGATGTTAAACTTTCTTTAAACCGTTGGATTTTGGGTGAGTTATCTCAAGCCATTACGGATGCGACTTCAGCTTTAGAAGCATTCCGTTATGATGAATATGCTTCTGTTTGTTATCATTTCACTTGGGATAAATTCTGTGACTGGTTCTTGGAATTTGCAAAAGCTGCTTTTCAAAACGAAGACCAAACCATTGTTAAAGAAACTAGAGCCGTTGCCGCACTAGTATTAAAAACTCTTTTACAAATCTTACATCCTGTGGTTCCATTTGTTACAGAAACATTATGGCATGAATTTAATTTCGGTCAAAAAGGAACATTGATGGTGTCCTCATGGCCAGATGCAACCCCATTTGCAACAGTTAAAACAAAGGAATCTTCAGAAGAAATAGATTGGGTGGTTCGGTTTATTAGCGACATTAGAACGTTAAGAGCTGAAATGAATGTTCCGCCTGCTAAATTTATTTCTGCCTATCTAAAAGATGCAAATATTAATACCTTACATTATGCAACTATTTGGGGTGATGCGATAAAACGGATGGCTCGAGTAGATTCAATAGAACCGTTGCAAGGTGATTTACCTAAAGATTCCGCACAAACCATCGTAAATGAAGCAACAGTTATTTTACCTTTGGCTGGTATTATTGACATCGATGCTGAAAAGGTACGTTTGAATAAAGAATTAGACAAAATCGCTGATGAGCTGACAAAATTGAATACTAAACTATCAAATGAAAATTTCATACAGAAAGCCCGACCTGAAATTATAGAAGAGAGTCGGGAACGGTTAACTCAACTCACCCATGATAAAGAACGTGTTGAGTTAGCATTAAAACACTTCAAATAAGAAGAAATAACTGAATAATTGAAAATAGCTGTTGAAAAATATCATTCAACAGCTATTTTTTTAATAAGAAGCAATTTATTACTCAGATTAAGGAATGAACAATGAATCAGAAAGATGAGAATCTAGAAACTGTTGTTGTTGGCGGAGGATGCTTTTGGTGCGTTGAAGCAATGTTGAGCCAATTTAAGGGAATTAAAGAAATCTTACCTGGTTATGCGGGTGGATATACAGAAAACCCAACCTATAAACAAGTATACACCGACCAAACAGGACATGCTGAAGTGGTCAAAATTACATTTGATACTCGTTTAATCATGCTTGAAGATATTTTTCGTGTTTTCTTTTTAACACATGATCCAACGACACTAAATGCCCAAGGCGCAGATGTTGGCACACGATACCGTTCAATTATTCTTCCTGCAGATGATGAGCAGGAAAAAGCAGCAATTTTAATTAAGAATGAAATTGAGAAAGCTGCTATTTGGGATAAACCAATCGTTACTGAAATTACTAAATTAGAGCATTTTTATCCAGCAGAAATCGAACATAAAAATTATTTTGAATTGCACCCCGAGGCTGCTTATTGCCAAGCAGTCATTGCCCCCAAGGTGCTTAAAGTTCGTAAAGAATTTACTGATTATTTAAAAAAATAACAACTTATTCTTTTACGTTTTTATCGTCTTCATCAAGAAAGAATTGATCTGATTCTTCATCAAAATCGAATATCTCGGCATAACGTGCCCACCCAATAATGGTGGAGAGCGTTTGCCTTGCATATTCTGGAGACATTGTGTCCTTTAATTCATCTCTAAATCGCTCTGCGCTGGCTTTATGATTAGAACGCTCATCCAACACGCTGCGAATAGCACGAATAAGAGTAACATTTTTCACAACACTGCGTCTGAAAATATCTTTACGTTCTTCGATTTCGGAATGAACCAACTCTTTGCCAAGCTCGGTCAGAATAATATCACCCTCTGCCATGTCAGCAAAACCAAGCATTTGAAGCGTTTCGCCAATCGGCAATAGATCGTCTAATTCCATCTGTAAACTTTGAGCAAGTTTAGGTAAATCAGCACGTCCTTTATATGGTTCCGCAAATAAAGCTTCGACCATCCCGATCATGAGGTTCATGGACATTGGCGGAATAGCAACAAATTGTGTGCTATTCGCTTGTTTGACATCAATCTCATTTGGATTAATCTTCGCAGGCTCACGGTGCGTCATTAAAGTATAAATCTTATCAACCAATTGACGGAAAGCAAGATCTTCACGATTACGAGGGTGAGGGAACGTAATCTCCAGCTCATGCGCAACGCTGCCTGGATTTGAAGAAAAGATCAATAACCGATCACACATTAAAACTGCTTCTTCGATACTATGTGTGACAATTAAAATTGACTTAACAGGAAGTTTCTTTTCGACCCATAGCTCGATTAAATCTGTACGTAAATTTTCAGCAGTCAACACATCCAAAGCCGAAAAAGGCTCATCCATTAATAGTAAATCAGGATGCACAACAAGTGCTCTGGCTAAACCAACGCGTTGGCGCATACCACCAGATAATTCTTTCGGATAGGCCTTTTCGTAACCACCTAATCCGATCAAATCAATAGCTTCTTCTGCTAATTGTTCGCGTTCTTTCTTTTGAACACCTTTGGCTTCTAGACCAAGCTGCACATTATCTTGCACCGTTAACCAAGGGAAAAGCGCAAAGGATTGAAAGACCATTGCAATCCCCTCAGCGGGGCCAGACAATAATTGATCCTTCCATCGGACTTCACCTTTTGTTGGTGCTAATAATCCTGCAACAATACGCAATAATGTCGATTTTCCAGAACCAGAGCGTCCTAAAAGTCCAACGATTTCTCCACTTTTAAGCGTAACATTAACATCATCCAACACGACCAATTCAGAATGGTTCTCTTTAGGATAAGATTGTTTACAATTCTTGACCTCGATTAAGGTTTCTTGAGTATTCAGCATATTCATACTTTAATTCCTCTTAAGAAAAGGATAGACGACGTCGAGCAAAATCATAAAGAGGATGCCAAACTAAACGATTAAATAAAATAACAAAAGCAGACATAACCACCATGCCCAGACCGACTTGGAAAACATTTCCATTATTTGTAGCCTCGGCAATATAAGCTCCAAGACCTGTAGCTTTTAAAGTTTTATCTCCCCAACTTGCGACTTCTGCTGCAATCGATGCGTTCCATGCGCCACCACATGCAGTCAAAGCCCCCGTAATGTAGTATGGGAAAATTGCAGGTAACATAACTTTAGACCACCAAAGCCATCCTTTAATATGAAAACTCTTGGATGCTTCTCTAAGATCACCAGGAAATGTAGACGCACCACCGACCACGTTGAAAAGAATATACCATTGGGTTCCCAAAATCATCAAAGGCGTTAGCCAAATTTCCTTGTTGAGACCATAATGAACAATTCCAACAACAAAGAATGGAAAGAACAAGTTTGCCGGGAAAGCTGCCATAAATTGTGCGACGACTTGGGTTCTTTTCGCCCACTCTGGACGCAAACCCAACCAAATCCCTGCTGGTACCCAAATAATCGTCGCAATGATAATCATCACAATAACGCGTAATAATGTAATAAAGCCAAGCCCAACCACATATAACACTTCATCGAAAGAGATATGTCCGTATACTGCTTGATAAATATAGTAAGCTGCTGCAATTCCAAGTAAACATAGGACTACGATATAAATCATATCAATTGCTTTAGATGATATCTTATTTTTTGATAAATATGATTGTCTAAATGGGCGCTTACCAATGGGTAAAATTGCAATCTTATGCGCAAATCCCTCGATATAATCAGAAATCCAACGAATAAAACTGGTGCGGTGCATAAGACGTAGTAACCAAGGGGTTGTATCTGTGTCGCTGTTCGTTGTTTCAAATCTGAATTTAGCAGACCATGCCACAAGGGGGCGAAATAATAACTGATCATAAGCTAAGATAACAAATAGCATTGCACCAATTGCATAGAAAATAGCTGCTAAATCTTTATGTACAATTGCTGTTCCTACATAAGAACCAATACCAGGAAGCGTGATTTCAGTATTACCAACTGAGATGGTTTCTGAATAAACAATCATAAACCAACCGCCAGACATAGACATCATCATGTTCCAGATCAATCCAGGCATCGCAGCTGGAACTTCAAGTTTCCAAAAACGTTGCCAAGAGGTTAACCCAAAGCATTTAGCAGCTTCATTCATATCTTCTGGAATGGTTTTAAGCGATTGATACATACTGAACGCCATATTCCACGCTTGACTAGTAAAAATCGTGAAGATGGCTGCTAATTCAACCCCAAGAATTTGTCCTGGAAACAATCCCATAAAGAACACAACCGTAAAGGTTAAGAACCCAAGGATTGGAACAGATTGTAAAATATCAAGAATAGGAACCAACACCATTTCGGCTCTACGACTTTTTGCTGCAACAACAGCATAAGTAAACGTAAACACCAAAGAAGCGAATAATGCAGCAAACATGCGTAATGTTGTCCGCATCGCATATCCAGGAAGATATGAGGGATCTAGATTAATTGCCTGTGCACTAGGCATATTTAAAGGTTGTAGTACATGCCGCGTTGCTGATGCAATGGCAACCCCAAGTGCGATCACACACAGGATTGTAATAACATCAAATAAATTCGGTTTTGCCCGAGCAGCAACGCTGGCGGGGATATTGTCTCTTGCCATTGAACCCGCCTTTATCCTTATATAATTATTGATTTGTAATAAAGTAATGATGATTTTTTTTTAAAACAAGGTTTCTATCATCAAAAACTTATGAATTTTTAATGACAGTTTAATGGCCTGTGCTGCCAAAACCACCACTCGATCGTTCGGTTTCATCCAAACTGTCGGTTTCTTGCCATACGCCGCGCACAACGGGGGTCAATACAGCCTGAGCAATACGCATTCCGCGCTCAATTACAAAAGATTCTTTATCCGTGTTAATTAGGATAACTTTAACTTCTCCACGATAATCTTCGTCAATCGTTCCAGGTGAATTAGGAACCATAATACCGTGTTTTAATGCCAATCCTGAACGAGGACGAATTTGTAATTCATACCCTGCAGGTAAGGCAATTTGTAATCCTGTTGGGATCAGTAATCTTGCTTGAGGCAAAAGCTCTAAAGATTCATCAACCGCTGCCAATAAATCCATGCCTGCTGCACCAGCAGTTGCATAAGAGGGTAATGGTAAATCTTTGGCATGAGCCAATCGTTTTACCAAAATAATAGGGAAGGGTGGTAATGTCATAACGTTACCCCTTTTAATTTAATGATTAAAAAACTTAATGATTTCTTTAGTTAATAAACGACCGATCTCTCTTTTGTCAGCACGTTTAAAATGTTGCTTACCAGAGGATGACAAGATTGTCACCTCATTTTCGACTCCTCCCATAATTTTTGTATCTGGGTTGACGTCGTTCACAACAATCCAATCACAGTTTTTACGCTTTCTTTTAGCATCAGCATTGTCTAGCAAATCATTTGTTTCCGCTGCAAAGCCAACGACAAGCCTGGGGCGACAAGAATTTTCTTGAGAAATCGTTGCTAAAATGTCTGGATTGGTTGTCAATTCAAAAGATGGTGTTTTTGCATCACTTGTTTTTTTAATTTTTTTATCAGAGACCTCTTTTGCTCGCCAATCAGCAACTGCAGCTGCCATCACAGCGATATCAACAGGAATGATTTTTAAACAAGTATCCAACATTTCCTGAGCTGTTTGGATATGAATTACACGGATATTCTCAGGAGGCATCATAGAAACGGGTCCCGATACTAGCGTCACATCAGCCCCAGCGTCCCGTAAACTCTCTGCAATGGCATATCCTTGACGGCCAGAAGAATAATTCCCTAAAAAACGCACAGGATCAATGGGTTCGTAAGTAGGCCCTGCGGTTACGAGTGCTGTTTTCCCTAATAAAGGTCGATAAGGATTTAACTGGTCTTCTATCTGTTGCAGCATCGTTTCTGGAGAAACCAGTCGACCATATCCATATTCCCTACAAGCCATATCCCCTTGATCTGGTCCCACGAAAATGATCCCTCGCTGCTTTAATTTCTCAATATTTTCTTTTGTAGCAGGATTTTCCCACATTTGAACATTCATTGCAGGAGCAACCAAAATTGGTATAGAAGGCGGCATTGCAAGCAACAATGCACTTGCTAAATCATCAGCCAACCCAACTGTCATCTTGGCAATTAAATCTGCACTGGCAGGGTAAAGAACCACCATATCCGCTTGCCGTGTAAGCGTGATATGTTCAATTTCATTAGTCTTCGTTAGTTCAAATAGATCTTGATAGACTTCTTGCCCGCTAAGCGTTTGCACAGAAAGAGGGGTAATGAATTGCTCTCCACCCTTGGTCAAAACGCATTTTACATTCATTCCTTTGGTGCGAAACAATCGAATAAGTTCAAGAGCTTTATAGGCAGCAATGCCACCGCTGATAATCAAAAGAATATTTTTCTTCATTCCATAATTCTCTTTCAATCCACTCTATATCATTCTGCTGATTTATTTTTGGTCATCACGACAAACAGTCATAGTCATACCTTGTATAGCCACAACATAATAAGGATGGTTTTTCAGGCGCAATAAATAAAGCAATAATTAAATTGTGATTTCTTATAAATCTTTCGATCAGATCTAACAAATTAATTTTATAAACTTGAACCACATTGCCAGTAAAAAATATAATTCATGCGTTAAAATGACTTTTAAACCATTAAAAACAATCATATAATTACGGCAATATTTGCATCATTTCAAAAATGCATAAAGATACTTTCTGTCTCTTATAGATCAAGTATCTTTATTCTCTTTAAACTGGAAAATCATATTCCATTAATTTAAACGCATTCACCTTTAATCTTTAATGATTAAATACGCCATCCAGAATGAATTGCAGCAATACCACCAGAAAGATTTTGATAAGTTACACGTTCCAATCCAGCATCTTCCATCATTCCCTTTAACGTTTCTTGATCGGGGAACATGCGAATACTCTCAGCTAAATATTGATAACTGTCACCATCCTTGGCAATAATCTCACCAATACGAGGCAACGCTTGAAAAGACCATGCATCATATAGAGGACGTAGCATTGGAATAATCAATTTTGAGAATTCTAAGCACAAAAAGCGTCCACCAGGTTTTAAAACGCGGCGTGCCTCAGACAAAACTCTATCTTTATGTGTGCAGTTTCTTAAGCCAAAAGAAATCGTCACGCGATCCACTGAACGATCTGGTAAACAAATTTCTTCGCCATTCACACAGAATAGATTAACGTTCTTGACATAACCCTTATCAAAAGCACGACTTTGGCCAACGCTTAACATGCTGTAATTAACATCTGTTAAATAAGCTGGACCACCCCCACGTTTTAACCAGCCAAAGGTAATATCACCTGTTCCGCCCGCTAAGTCTAACAGGGTTAGATTCGGTCTTGGAGCTAATTCTTGAATGAAAATTTGTTTCCATACACGATGAATTCCCAAAGACATAAGATCGTTCATTATATCATATTTGGAAGCAACGCTGTCAAAAACAGCCTTTACCATTGATGATTTTTCGTTCTCATTAACTTTACGAAATCCAAAATCTGTGACTTGATCTTCTTCATCAGAAGAATGAGTGTTATTATTGTTCATATCCATAAAACTACTTTTTAGAAAAACCTATGCCAGAATTACCCGAAGTCGAAACAATTAAACGTGGATTAGAAAATAATCTAATCAATCAGACGATATCATCTGTGCAATGTCATCGTGATACGTTGCGTCATCCAATTCCTAAAAAACTAGACACACAGATTACGTGTAAAAAAATGATACATTTCGCCAGACGAGGTAAATATATCTTAATCGGGCTAAATAACCAACAAACTATTTTAATTCATTTGGGAATGTCAGGAAAAATGATTGTTCGCCCCAATATTGATGGCGAACCAATCGTGAAACATGAACATTTGACCCTGATTACCAAAGAGGGGCAAAGACTAAGCTACATTGATCCTCGACGATTTGGGATGATTGATCTATTTAAAAGTGAACAAACGCATCGTTTATTAAGTAAAATGGGACCAGAACCCTTAGGGGATGAAGTTCACCAAGAATTTCTTATTCTCCATTTGCAGAAACACTTACAACATAAAAAACAATCAATCAAAGTAGCATTGCTCGATCAACATATCATTGCTGGTCTTGGTAATATTTATGTCTGTGAAGCTTTATTTCTTGCTGGGATTTCCCCGCTCAGAGAATCAAAAACGCTCGATAAGGATGAAATTAAAAAAATTGTTGGTTCAATCCAAACTATTTTAACTCAAGCGATCGAAGCTGGCGGATCTAGTATCAGGGACTACGTTCATGCCAATGGTAAAAAAGGATACTTTCAAATGCAGTGGAAGGTTTATGGAAAAGAAGGGGGTTACTGTTCAAATTGTTTGACAAAACAAAAGAAAAGCGTAATAAAACGAGTGGTTCAGACAGGAAGATCTAGTTTTTATTGCGATTTATGTCAAAAATAAATGATATTTTCCTTGACGAAGTTCTAATAAGAGATTAAAAATCTGGTGTTAATTGGTATAACATCTTGTTGATGTTATGTTTGTATTTATAGAAAAAAGTTAAACAGGAAATCCATGGCGAATATCGCATCTGCGCGTAAGCGTATACGTCAAACTTTAAAACGTACCGAAAGAAACAAAGCTCGCATTTCACGAGTTCGTACGTTTGTTAAAAAAGTAGAACAAGCAATTTCTGCTGGTAATAAAGAAGAAGCAGTCATTGCTCTTCGTAATGCTCAACCAGAAATGCAAAGAGCATGCGGAAAAGGTGTTGCACACAGAAATACTGTTGCACGCAAAATTTCTCGCCTATCTCACAGAATTAAAAGCATCGCAACCGCTTAATCTTGTGTTACAAGTAAAATAACAGATAAAGAAAAAGCGTTTTTCCTTTTTATTTATCTGTTTATAAAACTTATAAAGAAGCCGACGAATGTCAAACATTCTTCGGATTTTTTTTGCCTAATGACACAATAAAAAATAAATAAAGAATTGAATCTTTATAAATAAAATGAACGGGTGTATCTTATACACTTCATTCATCACCTGACTTTAAACCCATGAACCGAGCCATCGTAGCCCATGTCTGATTTAACCGAAGACTCCAACGAATTTACTTTATCTTTAAAAGATGCAGATCCAGCAACCTTGAAATCTATTTTAGAAATTCATTGGGAGCGTATCTGTAGTCGTTTAAAAATAGAAGTAGGCGAGGTCGAATATCGCACATGGTTGCAACAGATTACGTTGGGTGGTATTGAAGAAGACGAATTAACATTATACTTGCCAACACGTTTTTTACGGGACTGGGTTCGTTCACAATATAATAGTAAACTTAATCAACTTTGGAATAGTGAACTGTCACAAATCCGTCGCGTTGAGTTGGCGCTAACACCACAAACAGATATCACCAGTCCAGATTCTTCAACGAATATAGGCGTGGATACAACAACATCTTCTCAACCACAAACGGAAGGTAATACCACACTTAAGCCAGCACAAGTTAAACCCTCCGTACAGACTACTACACCTACATCTCCCACTGCCGAGGCAAAGGAAGACGATGGTAAACTTCCTTTACAAACGCAGCTAGATCCACGTTTTACCTTTGATAATTTTATTGTTGGTAAGCCAAATGAATTTGCCTATGCATGTTCAAGACGCGTTGCAGAACGTCCATCCAGCCCAGGATTTAATCCATTATTTTTATATGGTGGGGTTGGATTAGGTAAAACGCATTTAATGCATGCCATTGGATTTGAACTCGCAAAAGCTGGAAATATTTCTGTTTCCTATATGTCTGCGGAAAAATTTATGTATCGGTTCATTGCGTCTATTCGTTCTCAGTCGACCATTGAATTCAAAGAGGAACTGAGGTCTGTTGATGTATTGATGATCGATGATCTGCAATTTCTTATCGGTAAAGATAATACACAAGAGGAATTCTTTCATACATTCAACGCACTGATTGACGCAGGTAGGCAAATCATTGTCTCCGCGGATAAATCACCCTCTGATCTATCTGGACTAGAAGATCGTCTTCGCACACGCCTTGGATGTGGGATGGTGGCAGATATTCATGCAACGACGTATGAATTGCGTATTTCCATTTTAGAAGCAAAAGCAGCCTCTGCCAATGTGGTTATCTCCCCCAAAGTGATGGAGTTTCTAGCTCATAAAATCACAACTAATGTTCGTGAGCTAGAGGGGGCTTTGAACCGCTTGATTGCCCATGCTAATCTTTTCGGGCGTCCAATTACGCTGGAAGCAACCCAAGAAGTTTTACACGACATCTTGAAATCCCATGAACGCCGTGTCACGATTGAGGAAATACAAAGAAAAGTTGCAGAACATTGTAATATTCGCCAAACAGACATGACTTCTGCACGTAGAGCAAGAGCAGTTGCTAGACCAAGACAAATTGCTATGTATTTGGCCAAGCAATTAACCAGCCGCTCTTTGCCTGAAATTGGTCGCAAATTTGGAAACAGAGATCATACGACCGTCATGCACGCAATCAGCAGAATTTCTGAGTTAATTGAAAAAGATAGTGCCTTTGCTGAAGATGTAGAATTATTACGTCGAATGTTAGAAAGTTAGTCATTTTTTAGTAGAAATTTGACTAAATTCCTGATATTAAGTAAAGATTCATAGCATATTTATAAATGTTTACATATTACAGATAGGTCATAGTCGATGAAGCTGAAGGTTGAGCGTACTATTTTACTTAAAGCACTGGCACATATTCAAAGTGTTGCAGAAAAACGCAATACGATCCCCATTCTTGCCAATGTCTTAATCGAAGCACAAAATGGACTGATGACATTAACCGCAACTGATATGGAAATTGCAATCGTTGAAAGCATTCCTGCGGAAGCTTTAGAAAATGGTTCTGTTACCGCGCCAGCATCTGTGCTTTATGAAATTGTCCGAAAACTTCCTGACACAGCACAAATTGAATTGACGCATACGAATGATGATATGCCTTTGTCCTTACGTGCAGGTAAATATGCTACCAGTCTGAATGTATTAAATGTTGATGAATTTCCATCTATGACTTCTGGCGATTTCCCTCATCAATTTAATATCCCGACAGAAACACTTAAAAAGCTTATTGAACAAACTCGCTTTGCTATTTCAACCGAAGAAACACGTTACTACCTTAATGGTATTTATTTACATATTATGGAAGCAGACGAGGGGGGGGGGAAACTTTGTGCCGTTGCAACCGATGGTCATCGTTTAGCAAGAGTTGAAAGCATGATGCCAGAAGGATCAGAAAATATCCCAGGCATAATTATTCCTCGCAAAACAGTTTATGAAGTCTATAAACTTCTTGAAGAAGCCAACGACATCATTGAATTGTCAGTTTCTGACACACGTATTCAATTTAAATTCGGCGATATTACATTAACATCTAAATTAATTGATGGTACTTTCCCAGAATATGAACGTGTAATTCCTAAAAACAACACCAAGATTTTACGTGTTGGTAAACAAGATTTTGCAACAGCTGTGGCTCGTGTAGCTGCTATCAGTATGGAGCGTTCTAAACCTGTCAAACTTTCTTTGGATAATAATTCATTAATTTTATCCGCCAGCAGTGTTGATCAAGGAAATGCCAAAGAAGAACTTGATGAAACTCAAGTTCAATATGATGGTGGGCCTCTTGAAATCGGGTTTCAAGCACGCTATCTGAATGACATTACCGATCAAATTGACAGTCAAGTAGAATTCGTGTTGGCAGACAACTCAGCACCAACTATCGTTAGAGATGTTGATGATCTATCTGCTTTATACGTTTTAATGCCTATGCGAGTTTAATGTTTAATATTTTTATTGCTAGATAACGTTAAGGATGACATCTCTTCTTCGTCTTACCTTAACCAACTTTCGGAATTATAATCGATTGGTTTGGTCGCCAAAAGCTCAAAAAACAATTGTTTACGGAGCGAATGGGAGCGGCAAAACCAATCTTTTAGAAGCATTATCCTTATTGGTTCCAGGTCGTGGGTTAAGGAAAAGCCGTGTTGAAGATCTTGGCATGATAGGTCATCAGCATCAAGGATGGGGGATCGTTGGACAATTTACTCATCCTGTAATGGATGATTTTGAAATTGCTACTGGATGTACCCCAAATACCAATAAAAAACAATTTCGTTTAAATGAAATGCCTGTACGTAACCAGCATGAAATATCTCAATATTTATCTGCTGTTTGGTTAACCCCACAAATGGATCGATTATTTTCAGAAAGTGCAGGGGGACGTCGGCGCTTTCTAGATCGCTTAATTATCACGATTGAACATTTTCATACCAAAGAAGTATTTGCTTATGAAAAATCTATGAGCCAACGAAATAAACTATTGGCACTCAACAATTTTGATCCTGACTGGCTGAATGCTATTGAAGAATCAATGGCGAGACATGCTGTAGCGATTACTGCAACCCGAATTTTCTTTATACAACAAATGAACGAGACGACGATTGTTGAGGGTAATTTCCCAGAAGCATTATTAAAACTACAATGTCCGATCGCTGATCATTTATCCAAAGAACCTGCTTTATCCGTCGAGGATTTTTTGCGCCAGAAATGGAAAAAAGATCGCCTGTCTGATGCGGAAAATAAATCTACAAATTTTGGAGTGCATCGTACTGATGTATTATTCATTGAAAAAAAAACGCAAACCCCAGCCAATTTAGCCAGTACAGGCCAACAAAAAGCATTACTCGTGGGAATTATCCTCAAATTAACAGAGTTAATTAAAAGCCAAAATATTAATTTACCCATTTTATTACTTGATGAGCCTTTGGTTCATTTAGATGAAAACCATCGTAAAACTTTGCTTGCCACTTTAATGAATCTTGATAGTTTTACGATATTAACGGGCACAGATCGTGCGTCTTTTGAACAATGTGCCAGACAGGCTGAATTCTTAGAAATTAATCATGGAAATATCATGTGAATATTTCCTTTTTTATTGAAAATCTGCTATGATTTTTATAAATTTTCAGTTTATCTATTTTATTTAGTAAAGATAGCTATAGCGTTATCATCGGAGCCTTATCGATTATGGTCACCCCTCAAAATTTTTCACAAGATTTACCCAACAATACAACCAATAATGAAGACTATGGTGCATCTTCTATTTCTGTTTTAAAAGGCTTGGAAGCTGTTAGAAAAAGACCTGGTATGTATATTGGGGATACAGATGATGGGTCTGGCCTACATCACATGGTTTTCGAAATTGTTGATAATGCTGTTGACGAGGCTCAAGCAGGATTTGCCGATACATGCACGTTAACGTTGAATGCTGATGGAAGTATTACGGTCAGAGATAATGGCCGTGGTATCCCAACGGATATTCACCAAGAAGAAGGTATCAGTGCTGCTGAAGTTGTTTTAACAAAACTTCATGCAGGGGGTAAATTTAACCAGAATTCATACAAAGTTTCTGGTGGGTTGCACGGGGTTGGTGCTGCTGTTGTAAATGCACTATCAGAATGGATGGAGGTTCGTATTTGGCGGAATGGCAAAGAGCATTTTATCCGCTTTGAAAATGGTGATACTGTTTGTCCGTTAAAAGAAATAGGGCCAAGTGATGAGGCCACAGGTACCGAGGTCACTTTTAAAGCAAGCCAAGAGATTTTTACACATGTTACTTTTGAACTAGGAATATTAACACGCCGTCTTCGTGAGCTTGCGTTTCTAAATTCTGGATTGAAAATTACAGTCACTGACGCACGAGAAGACGAAACTTCAACCGAGCATTTTCACTACGATGGTGGACTAGAAGAATTCGTTAAATGGCTTACACGTTCAAAAAATAATTTAATTGAACCAATCAATGGCGACGTTTACCATGAAAAAAGCAATATCAAAGTAGAATGTTCTTTGGTATGGAATGACAGCTATAATGAACATGTAGTTTGCTTTACCAATAATATTCCTCAAAAAGATGGTGGAACACATCTTGCAGGATTCAGACAGGCTTTAACACGTGTTGTTACCAAATATGCTGAGGGAATGATTAGCAAAAAAGAAACATTGGCATTGACTGGTGACGATATGAGGGAAGGGTTAACCGCTATTCTTTCAGTTAAAGTTCCCGATCCCAAATTTTCCTCTCAAACCAAAGATAAATTAGTATCTTCTGAAGTTCAGCCTGTAGTACAAGGATGTATTGCCGATTCATTGGGGCATTGGTTTGAAACACATCCCAAAGAAGCGAAAATCATTGTTTCAAAAGCAATGGATGCAGCTTCTGCACGTGAAGCAGCACGTAAAGCAAGGGAACTGACACGCCGTAAGGGAGTATTGGATATATCCTCTTTACCTGGCAAACTTGCAGATTGCCAAGAAAGAGATCCATCAAGATCAGAAATCTTTATTGTTGAGGGAGATTCTGCTGGAGGAACTGCCAAACAGGGTAGGGATCGTCGTTTCCAAGCTATTTTACCTTTGAAAGGTAAAATCCTTAACGTAGAACGTGCGCGCTTTGATCGTATGCTTAACTCTGCTGAAATTGGTACGTTAATTACGGCTCTTGGCACAGGAATTGGTCGCGGGGAAATCGATCAAGGTGGATTTTCAATTGATAAATTACGATATCATAAAATTGTTATCATGACTGATGCTGATGTTGATGGATCCCATATTCGAACATTGCTTTTGACATTCTTCTTTCGCCAAATGCCAGAATTAATTGAAAAAGGGTATGTTTATATTGCTCAACCTCCTTTGTATCGTGCAAAAAGAGGCAATGATGAACGTTACCTTAAAAATGATGCTGCGTTAGAAGAATATTTATTAAGTAAAGCGATTCAAAATGCGTCTTTGACATTTTCGAATGGCAATAGTGTTTCTGGCGACACTTTAACGGCTGAAGTTTTAGAATATGCAAAGATCACTCAAAAATTACAATCCTTGGAAAAACATGCGCCTTTATGGATTTTAGAACAAGCAGTTATCAGCAAATTTTTACATGCTGATCCTGCTGAGGCCCAACCTCATTTAGAAGATTTCCAAAATAGATTAAATGCTCTTTCATTACCTAATGAACAAGGCTGGAAGATTACCAACGACGAAACAGGGATTGGAATTAGTCGTTCAGTCAGAGGAGTGGGTGAAAATTACTTTATTCCAGCCTCTGTCTTAAAAGGTAGAAATATTCAATGGATTAATATGCATCAAGATGCAATGTCAAGAGACTTCCATGATAGTGCCATTCTGACCATTGACAATAAAGAAGAAAAAATTAGTGGACCAAGTGGTGTTTACGAAAAATTATTCAATTACGGTAAAAAAGGCTTAGCAATCAATCGCTTTAAAGGTCTTGGTGAGATGAATGATGACCAGTTATGGAGCACTACACTAGACCCAGCAACAAGAACTTTATTACAGGTTAAAGTTGGAGAAAGCGAAGAAGCCGATCAAGTCTTTACTACTTTAATGGGTGATGTTGTTGAACCTAGGAAAGAGTTTATTGTCAATAATGCCTTAAAAGTTGCTAATTTGGATATATAAACTTGTGTATCACTATATAAAATTCAGTCTGCGATTTATGTATTAATCAGAAAGGATCAAACTCAATTATATACGAAGAGCTTGATCCTTATAACACAACCTCAAATAATAAAATAAAGTTATGTTACCGATAAATATGTAAAATTTACTTAAAATTAATTTTTTTGGAAAATAGTGATTAAATATTTTCCTAGATAGATTCAAATCTGCTTAAAAAAATGAGCTGTTTGTGTAAATTTCAATCTAGTGTTAGATATTCGTTATTACGAAGCGCATTAATCAAACATATTTATAAACTGATATAATCCTATTTATTTTTAACTTAATTATACAAAAAAATGTTATAGGGCTTGTAATTATTCATTTCTTAATTCATTAATTATTTAATTTCATACAAAATAAAAAAAGGTTTATTAATGTTTTGTCCCTTTTGTGGAAATGAAGATACCATGGTAAAAGATAGCCGTTCTACAGAAGATGGAACCGCTATCCGCAGAAGACGTGTTTGTACAAAATGTAATGAAAGATTTACGACCCTTGAACGCGTACAAACACGCGAGTTATTGGTATTAAAACGCAGTGGGCAGAGAGTACCCTTTGAAAAAGAAAAATTAATTAGATCAATTGATCTCGCCACACGTAAACGTCCCATATCTGCTGAACAAATTGATCAAATCGCAAATAAATTAGAAAAGCAATTTGTTGATTCCGGTGAAAATGTGATTACATCAGAAAGCATTGGTAAAACAACAATGGAACTTCTTAAGGATATCGATAAAGTGGCTTATGTAAGGTTTGCTAGCGTCTATTCGGACTTTAAAAATGTGAAAGATTTTGCTGAAATTTTGCAAACAATGGAACATCACGACAAATAATATGCTACATATAGAAATAAAACAAATTATATACTAGGTTAATAATGAATACTCAAACTGTAAAACGCCCTAGAACTTTAACCCGAATTGCTGCAGTACAAGCACTATTTCAGTGGGAACAAGGTACAGTCAAGGCTGCTAATTTAATTATTGAACAATTTTTACTCTATCGCATTGATCCACAATGTAACGAAGAAATTTACAATGACGGCAAAGCTTATATCCCTAATATTAATTTATTTAAAAATATCATTGAACAATTTATTCATCAATCCTCTGAAATTGATATTATCTTAACAAAATCGCTTCCGAAAGATTGGCCATTACATCGTCTAGATCCAATTATCAGAGCTATATCAAGAGCTGCAATCACAGAATTATTGAATGATGTTAATGATCCGCCAACTAAGGTTATTATCAACGAATATATTGACGTTACCCGTGCTTTTTGTGACGGTGAAGAAGCCTCATTAATCAATGGTATCTTGGATAATATTAGCCGCCAAGTCCGTCCTTTAACCGCGACATCATCATTATAGTCTTATATAAATCATATGGAAAATTCTCTTGCTCCCGAATTCCAATTTATTCGTAACTATATAAAAAGATTAGCAGGAAAGGGGGCATTAGACTTAACGGATGATGCTGCATTATTATCCGTCGACCCAGCATATGAATTGGTATTAACGGCTGATGCAATGGTAGAGAATGTTCATTTCTTCACCAGTGATCCTGTTGATTTTATTGCTCAAAAATTACTTCGTTGCAACTTATCTGATCTTGCAGGAATGGGGGCAGAACCAGTTGGTTATCTATTAACCGTATCTTTACCAAAACATTGCTTTAACCCAAAGTGGTTCGAACAATTTACTAACGGTTTGGCAAAAGATCAAAAAATGTTTAATATTTCATTATTGGGAGGGGATACCACTTATAATCCTCATAATATGGTATTTTCACTCACAGCACTTGGAAAAGTAAAGAAAAACAAAGCATTAAGACGGAATAATGCCAAAGTTGGTGATGGCATTTGGGTTACCGGAACGATTGGCGATGCGGCTTTGGGTTTGTTGGCTTTACAAAATGAAATCAATGATGTTGATGATTTTCTGACACAAAGATATCATTTGCCTCAACCAAGATTGGGATTGCAATTAACTGATATTGCCAACGCTGGAATGGATATTTCTGATGGATTAATTCAAGACCTGGGTCATCTTACAAGAGAAAGCCAACTGGGTGCAATTATATTTGCAAACCAAGTTCCATTATCCAATCAAGCTAAACAACTTGGATCTGAATATTTAGAAACTTGTTTAACTGGTGGCGACGATTATGAATTAATGCTGACGATCCCAAAGGAAAAAGAAGATCAAGCATTAATCGAAAGTCAAAGAACAAATATTCCATTAACTAAAATTGGTTATTGTACTGACAAACGTAATTCGTTGATTTGTTATGACAAGGATAAAAATATTATGAATTTCAAACAAAATGGATGGAGCCATATTTGATAGAAATATATTCCTAACATTTTTTGATTAAGTTCAGTTGGCATAATATATATTATACGTTTTTTATGGCCGTTAAATTATGAGCCTTGTTCGATGACATTTTCTATAAATCTATGTTACTATTTTAACATTGATACTATTTTATTTCCAAAGGATAATTTATGACTTATCTATATGATCGTGTACTTTTAACCAATGATGATGGCTTCGAAGCTCCAGGATTAAAAATCCTTGAAAATATAGCATCAAAAATTGCCAAAGAAGTCTGGATTGTTGCACCAGAAAGAGATCAAAGTGGAACCTCTCAATCTATATCGATCCACCACCCTCTTCGAGCAATTGAAAAAAGCGAACGTCATTTTGCCGTTACTGGTACACCAGGAGATTGTGTAGTGATGGGATTACGGCAGCTTATGCCACAAAAACCTGATCTTGTCTTGTCTGGTGTAAATCGTGGTAGCAATCTTGGTTTAGAAACTATTTTTTCTGGTACCGTTGGTGCTGCAATGACGGGATGTTTATTAAACATTCCATCCATTGCATTTAGTCAAAATTTCAGAGATGGTCATGAAATCTATTGGGAAACAGCTTATCATCACGGGCCAGAAATTTTTCAAAAGTTATCTCAATCATCTTGGCAACATCCAAGAACTTGTTTAAATATTAACTTTCCAGACTGCCCTTATGACGAGGTAAAATCAATCGAGTTTACAACACAAGGCATTGGATACGTTGAAGATATCAATATTGTTGCTAAAAAAGATATGCGTCAAGCACCTTATTATTGGCTAAACTTCGATCGTCCCATTAAAGAAGATACAGAACATACTGAAACTCAAGCGATTAATAATAAATCCATTTCTATCACGCCCCTTTCCTTTGATCGCACTCATACAGATCTTTTACAAAAATTAAAATTATAGTACGTTATTAAAGGGAATATTCTATTCCCTTTAACTTTATGGTTTTATTTTGCAATTTCACGAACAAATGGGGTTACTTCAAAATAAGCCTCAGGATCATCTTCACCTACAACTGACCAATATGCAATCGTATCTTGATGCTCTATTTTATTGGCACGTAATAACTCTAAAACTTGTTGAATAATATATATATCTGAATCTAAACCTTCTAATAAATAGTTATTAACAATATCCAACATCAGATCCATTAATATATCTCTGCGCATATCAAAACATTTAATAGCTGAGTAAGCGCTTATATACTGATCTAACCATTCTTGCGTGCGATATTCGTTGGGTAACTCATAAGCCCAATCTTGAGTATGAGCATCTCCTGAAGGTAAATTTAAATCTTTACATAATCTTCTGATTGGATTGGTCATTATTTCGTTGATAAATTGCCACTACCAAAAATATAATTACTAATTTGTTGTTCAATACTAGTATAAGGTCGAGTATTACTGACAAAAGCATTAGGTTTTAAATATTCCTTTGACTTACCAGGACGAACCATAATAGAGCCGCTATCGGTCATCCCTACTGATCCAACGCTGAAAATACTATCTTCTGGCAAATGAATAGCTTTGTTGATTTCAAGCCTAACATCAGCCATAAAAGTTTTATTATTCAAGGAGATAGAACGCACAACGCCAACTGGAACCCCTGAAAGAATAACAGTGCTGCCAGGCTCAAGAGTATTTGCAGAATAAAATTGTGCCGTCACAGGATATTTGTCTCCTTTGACGCCGAACATCGTCATTCTTGAATAAGAGTAAAACCCAATCGCAACGACCAACACAAAACCACTTGCTATATATGCGCTTATTGCCTTGTTTTTCACTCGATTATTCCTATCTTGCTATCAATTTTATAGTTAATATTATATTCATATTTCATCAAATAAGATATAGTCGATTAATTATTTGTTCCCTTAGTTTATCTTTTAGAATATTTATATCTAAATTACAAAAATAAAAATTATACAGCAACAATAGGTATC
Organism: Commensalibacter communis; assembly: GCF_947179015.1. GTDB lineage: Bacteria > Pseudomonadota > Alphaproteobacteria > Acetobacterales > Acetobacteraceae > Commensalibacter > Commensalibacter communis. The sequence goes on along the minus strand of NZ_CAMXCM010000001.1, from coordinate 800,408 downwards.
CATGTCATTCCTTCAGGCTATTTTTATTGCAATTTTACAAGGTGCTACAGAGCTGTTTCCTGTCAGCAGCCTTGGTCATGCCGTTATTGTCCCTGCCCTTTTGGGATGGGTTATCAGTCCACAAGATCCTACATTTTTACCTTTTATTGTCATGTTACATTTTGGTACAATGTTCGCATTATTAATATTCTTTTGGAAAGATTGGTATGCTTTGGGGCGTGGAGTCCTAGGAAAAGACGGACAAGCTATTCGTGAACAGAGCGTTTATATAGTAATGTTACTTGTTATTGCGACGTTGCCTGCTATTCTTATTGGTGCATTATTAGAAAGCTTTATTCGTCAGCTTTTTTCCACCCCAGGAATGGTCTCAATTTTTCTGATTTTAAATGGCGTTATGCTCTTTTCAACTGAGAAACTAAGAAATAGATCAACACCAGAATCGAGTAATTCAATCGCAGATCTAACCCCAAAAGATGCTTTGATTATTGGTTGCTTTCAATGTTTAGCGTTTTTCCCTGGTTTATCTCGTTCTGGTGCCACAATGGTTGGCGGAGTAATGCGCAGATTATCTTATGAAAATTCAGCTCGCTTCTCTTTCTTACTTGCATTGCCTGTTATTTTTGCAGCAACTATTCATCAAACTTGGAAAATATACCACCATAATATCGCTATTGAAAATATGGGCACGATATTTATTGCAACAATTGTTGGTGGACTGACTGCTTTAATCAGTACTGGGATCTTAATGAAATATTTTCGAAATCATGAAACGATGGCTCTGACACCTTTTAGCTTTTATTGTATTGCTCTGGGTTGTATCAGCCTTATAGTTTCAATTTTTTAATTAAATTAAGCGCTTCTTTGAAACAAAAAGAAGCTCTTAAGCAACGCTTTAAATCTAAATAAAAAAAATACTTTTTTTTTAACCTTCAATTATTATTTTTTAATATACTTATCTACGTAACAATTTAGGTAAATATATTATGCAAAATAGTACCACCAACAATATACAAAATAATTTATCGTCTTCTTATAACATCATCATGGTAGGCTTCCTAGCATCTTTGGCTGGATTAATGTTTGGTCTTGATATTGGTGTTATGTCGGGAGCCAATGAATTTATTAAGAAAGAATTTTCAGCAACAGATCGTAATATTGAAACCATAGTCAGCAGCATGATGTTTGGTGCTGCTTTGGGTGCATTAGGATGTGGTTGGGCATCAGCAAAATTCGGAAGAAACCGTTGTTTAATTCTCAGTGCGTTAATCTTTATTATTTCTGCTATTGGTTGCTCCCTAGCAAGAGGTATTATTGACTTAGTTGCTTGGCGTTTTATCTTGGGGATTGCGATTGGTATTGCTAGTACTACGGCTCCTCTTTATATTGCTGAAATTGCACCCGAAGAAAAAAGAGGGTCAATGATTTCAACGTATCAATTAATGGTTACGGTGGGGATCTTTCTTGCTTTTATTTCAGATACTATACTAGGATATTATGGTGCTTGGCGGTGGATGCTTGGGATCATTGCATTTCCTGCAATCCTTTTCTTAATTGGATTATTCTCTTTGCCAGACAGCCCAAGATGGCTAATCATGCGCAACAGAAAACAAGAAGCATATAACATCTTATTAAGCTTACGAGATGGTGATAAGCAAGCCGTTCACAATGAAGTTCAAGAAATTGAGGAACAAATTAAAAGTCCTAAAAAAGGCTTTAGTTTATTCTTATCAAATCGAAATTTTAGACGTTCTGTTGCTTTGGGAGTTACTCTTCAAATTGTCCAACAATTTACAGGTATGAATGTCGTAATGTATTATGCACCACGTATTTTCCAAGATATGGGGTATACAGGCAGCGCAACATTGTGGTTTACAGCACTTGTTGGTTTAGTTAATGTTGCTGCAACATTTATTGCTATTGGAACTGTTGATAAATATGGACGTAAGCCAACATTATATGCAGGTTTTGGGGTCATGGCGATAGGTCTTGGCGTTATTAGTTTTTTAATGAGAAATGGTCACATTGTTGATCCAACAATGCAACTTTTCTGTGTTGCGATGCTTCTTTTCTTTATTGTTGGTTTTGCAATGTCTGCGGGCCCATTAATTTGGACATTATGTTCAGAAATCCAACCTTTGCAAGGCAGAGATTTTGGGGTTTCCGCTTCTACTGTTACAAATTGGCTAGCCAATTTTGTAGTAGGTTATACTTTCTTAACCCTTAATAATAACCTTGGTTCTTCTAAAACTTTTCTTCTTTACACAATATTGAATATTATCTTTATTGGTATAACCTTCTGGTTTGTTCCAGAAACTTCTAAAGTTAGTTTAGAAAAAATTGAAGAAAACTTGATGGAAGGTAAACCTTTACGTCAAATAGGACGTTAATAAAAAAAGCTAATCTAAAGATTTTAGATTAGTTTTTTTTCAGATTTAGATCAAGTAAGATCTACCTATTTTAGAAATATTTTTCAAATTTGCATTAGAAAAATATTATCACATTAAATTCATTATAATTATCATTGCTTAATAAATATAGAAAAATAATTCTAAAATATTAAAGCAATCCGTCAGTGATCACAATATTTATAATAATTATAGTTAATAATATACGAAATTATAATAATTATAACAAAAGATTGAATAGAATAATTTTTCTATTTGTAAATATAGTTAGATATGCACTTTTTTTCAAAAGGAGAAGAAAAATGACTGCTAACTATCAAGATACTTTCAAAAATCAATATTTCGTTGTGACTGGTGGGAATCAAGGACTTGGCGCTTGCGTTTCAAACCTAATCGCAGAACGTGGCGCAAAAGGCATTGTTATTTGTGGGCGCTCTGTTGAAAAAGGTAAAAAACAAGAAGAACAATTAAGAAAATTAGGGTGCGATGCTCATTTTGTAGAAGCTAATTTTCTCGATGTTGAAAGTTGTAAGCACGTTATTGATTATGCAGAAAAACATTTTGGAACCTTAAATGGTTTGGTTAATTGTGCCGGCATGTCTGATCGTGGTACTATTGTGGATACAAGCCCAGAGCTTTTTGACAAAATATTTGCGGTTAACATAAGAGCTCCTTTTTTTCTGATTCAACATGCCATTAAACTGATGATTCGTAAAAAAGTAGAAGGATCAATTGTTAATATTATTACCATTACCTCTCACGGTGGTGAATCTTTCCTAGCCCCGTACGCTGCATCCAAGGGTGCGTTGGCAACTTTGACACACAACGTAGCCTATAGCGCAATGCGCAATCGTATTCGAGTAAATGGGCTAAATATTGGTTGGATGGATACCCCACATGAACATGAAATCCAAAAACAATACCATAATGTTTCTGATAATTGGTTAGAAGAGATCGAAAAAAAACAACCTTTTGGAAGATTATTAAAACCTCAAGAAGTCGCCAGAGCAGTTTCTTTTTTGCTTTCGAAAGAATCTGGGATGATGACTGGATCTGTCATTGATTTTGCACAAGGTGTTATTGGTTGTGGAGATCAAGGTGCCCCTCAACCCTTGCATCCATTATCCCTATCTTAATATTCTATAAGGAGCCAATTATATGACTTATTCAGTTTTTTCGACAGCAAACAATTCGAATATTTCACAATTTAAAAAATTATGTGAACAGCATATAAATAAACAAGAATATCCTTTTGCTCACGACATCATTAATAATGTAATTATTTATGATGGCGATCATTTACACCAGCAGTCAAAAGAACATAAACAAGCTATACAAAGTGAAATCTATAAAGCTTTGGCAAGCGGTTCTGGGATAATTGCAATTAAAAACATGTGGTCTGACCATCAATTACTAAACCAACATAATGAAATATTTAATCAAATTCTTCAAGAAGAAACGGTAAGCGGCATTGCAGCAGATCATTTTGCAAAAGCTGGAGCCAACGGGCGTATTTGGAATTCATTTCAAAAGGTTGCATTAAAGGACGCAGATTCTTTTATTGATTACTATAGTAATCCTTTATTATCTCTAGTCTGCCAATCATGGTTAGGGCCATATTATCAAGTAACGGCTCAAGTTAATATTGTTCGACCAGGTGGGAAAGCCCAACAACCTCATCGAGATTATCATCTGGGATTCCAACAAGAAGATGATGTCGCTCTATTTCCGCTACCTCTACAAGTCATGACACAATTTATGACTTTACAAGGTGCTGTAGCACATTCCGATATGCCTATTCAGTCAGGTCCAACTTTGTTATTACCTTTTTCTCAACAATATAAGGAAGGCTATCTTGCATGGCGCAAAAAGGAATTTATTGAATATTTTAATGAACATGCCATACAAGTTCCGCTTGAAAAAGGAGATGGTTTATTCTTTAGCCCTGCCCTGTTCCACGGTGCTGGAAATAATCATTTAGAAAATTTTAATCGTATTGCCAATCTACTACAAATTTCATCAGTTTTTTGCAAACCTATGGAAACTGTTAATCACACTAAAATCCTGAGTAATATTTATCCATCTTTATTAAAAAAATATCAAAATAATCAACTTGTTCATTTAGAAGAAATTATTACCGCTGCTGCGGATAGTTATTCTTTTCCAACTAATCTTGATACGGATCCACCAGTTTATGGACTGGCTCCAATGACGCAACATCAATTAGTCAAAACGGCATTAACAGAAGGTTGGGATGCACAACGCTTTACTCAAAAACTAAATGAGATTAATCATAAAAGACAAGCTTAAAGAAACTTATACAAATATAGAATTACAGATATATCCTATATTTGTATAATTCAAGCCTAGGCAAAAATTTCATAAACTGCAACGGAAACCGCAATAAGCCCCATAATCGTTACAAATATATTGCTTGGTTTCCCTTTATATTTTGCCAATGCTGGCACTGTGTGAACAGCATACATAGGCATTAAAAATAAAAAAACTGCAAATACTGGACCGCTGATTGATTCAATTAATGTCAAAACATTGGGGTTATAGATTGAAACCAACCATGCAGTGATAAAAATAAAAATAATCGTGCAAATATGTAATATTTTACCTTCTTGAATATCGATATTTGCAAATTTACCTGTCTTAATAACGACGCCATGAATACCTTCTTTTGCGCCCAAATAATGCCCTAAGAAAGATTTACACATAGCAACAAAAGCAACAATAGGTGCAACCCAGCTAAGGAAAGGGGTTTGAAAATGATTGGCTAGATAAGAAAGTATCGACACATTTTGGATTTTTGCTTCGTGTAAATTTTCTGGTGTTAAGCATAATGAGCAACTAAATACAAAAAACAAGACAGTTACAACCATTAAAATATTACTATATTTGATGATTTGAGAGCATTTTTGTTCAGCAAGCTCCTCGCCGTATTCTTCAGTTTTTGCCACAGCCAAAGAGGATATAATTGGAAAATGATTAAAGGCATAAACAGTAACAGGAATTAACAACCATAACGTTAATAATAACCCATTCCCCCCTTGATGCACAGCCCCTGAAAGACTAACATTTTTGAAAATATCCCCTGTCCACTGAGGAATAAGTGACAACGAAATAATCATCAAAATCGCAATAAAAGGATAAACCAATGCAGACATAATATTGACAATTAACATTTTACCACATTGAACAATCAACATTAAAAAAGCCACGAGTATAAATGCGATTAAAGCCCTTGATGGAGGGAGAAGATGAAGTTGATACTGAATAAAACTTTCGATTGTATTGGTTAAACTGACACTATACATCAGCAAAATCGGATAAAGTGCAAAACTGTAAAGTAAGGTAATTAAATATCCTAGGAATTGACCAAATTGTTGCTCTACCACAATGGTAATATCATTTCCTTTACCACTCAGAACAAATCGACACAAAGCTCTATGGGAAAAAAAGGTCATTGGGAAAGCTAATACAGACATAACTAGCAAAGGAATTAATCCACCTGATGCTGCATTAATTGGCAAAAACAGAACCCCTGCACCAATCGCAGTTCCATACAAACTTAGCATCCAAATTGTATCAGAAGAGCCCCATTTATGAATGACGCTAGAACTATTTTTTTCCATCAGAAATAATCACTTTGTTCATTGTAATAAAATTATACTTTTCTTAAAAGCGCGATAATATTATTTCAAATAAACAAGAATGAAAACTATTTATCTCAAGAGAATAGTAAAAAGTATATTCACTGTGACTAACTTAATTCTATAATGAAAGCATTACATAAGGTTTTTGATATTCTTGATGCTGTATAATTTGCAAGTCAGCACCATACCAAGTTTTTAAAATTTCTTCAGTTAAGACTTCTTGAACATTTCCTTTGGCAACAATTGATCCTTTATTTAATAAATAAATTTGATCTGACCATAAAGAGGCAAGGTTTAGATCATGCAAGACCATACAGACTGACAAAGGAAAATTTTGGACTAGCTTTTTTAACAACCGTAGCATTTGTTGCTGATGATATAAATCCAAAGCCGAAGTCGGCTCATCAAGAAATAACCAGCCTGATGGCCCCTGCTCTCTCCATAATTGTACCAATACTCGAGCCAACTGTATTCGCTGTTGTTCCCCACCAGATAAGAAAGCATAGTCTTTATTGACTAATTCTTGGCACTCGGTCATTTCTGTGACTTCGTCGATCATCGCTTTGTTAATTGGCTCTGCCCAAGGAGAACGTCCTAATTTAATAATATCAATCGCAGACAATGAAAAAGTAATCTGACTTTGCTGTTTCATCACAGCTCGTTCTTTTGCAAGCTCCTTTTTTCGCCAATCTTGTAATTTTACACCTTTTAAATAACACTCACCGTTTGTTGGATGATAAAACCCTGTCAGCACTTTAAACAAAGACGATTTTCCAGCACCATTCGGGCCAATTAATGTAATAAACTCACCTTGATTTAACGTGATGGATACATCTGACAAAATGGATTGATTATTTTTAATCAAGTGAATATTTTTGCCTTCAAGACGATTATTCAATTGATTATTCATGATCTACGCTTCCATTGCTCTTTTAAAATCAACCAAAAAAACCAAGGTCCACCCAGCAAGCTGGTTAATAATCCAACAGGCATTTCCGCAGGTTGAACCATTGTTCTTGCTATCGTATCTGCAACCAAAAGTAAGATTGCTCCGCTCAATGCTGAAGCTGGCAACAAGACCTTATGATTATTGCCAAATATTAGGCGCATCGCATTTGGAATAACCAATCCTAAAAAGCCAATTATCCCACTGATCGAGACTGCTGTTCCAACAAGTAAAGCACTCAAGATGAGTAATTGTCTTTGCGTCTTATGCACATTAATCCCCAGATAATGCGCATCTTCTTCACCCAATTGCAGCAAATTGAGTTGTTTTGCATAACATTGTATCAAAACGATTGTTGGAATAATTAAGCACATAGAGATGATAATTAATGGCCATTGAGTCTGACCTAAACTCCCCATACCCCATAAAGATAATTGTCTTAATTGTTGATCGTTACTAACCCAAGACAAAATCCCAACCGCAGCGCCCCCAAGCGCATTAATCGCAATCCCAATCAGTAATAAACTAGAAAGATTCCCTTTGGTTAAACCACTTAATTGATAAATCAAAAGCGTTACCAACAGACTACCTATAAACGCAGCAATAACAGGCACCCATAATGACAAAAAAGCAGGTAACCCCAAAGGAATGACCAATGCAATTGCCACAGCTAATCCCGCACCACTGCTGATCCCCAATAAGCCAGGATCAGCCAATGGATTACGAAAAAGCCCCTGCATCACAGTTCCAGATACTGACAAAGCAATCCCAATAATGACAGCCAACAAAATGCGCGGCAATCGAATATTAGTCCAAATTTGAAAATCCATGTCTTGTGGATCGGCGTTCAATAAGGCAGACCATGGTAAATGCACTGGACCAATATTAGCAGCCCCTATTATTGATCCGATCAGAACCAATAATAGGATAGCCAGATAAACTTGATATCGTTTATCCATGAGGTAATGCTTCAGCCTTTGCACGTAAATCTTTGATCGCATCAGGTGTTCTGATTCCGAACCCTAATAATGCCATTTGATCGATCACAATTAGATTATGCTTTTTGCCTGCTGGAGTCATTGAAACACCAGGTAACTTCCATAAATTATCCGCACCACCAATGGTTTTGATGGCATCGCTGTCCGTCATGATAATATCTGGTGCAGCGGCAATAATCCCTTCTTGAGACATTGGCTGATAATGAAGCGAAGTTCCCATTCCATTTTGTAAACCCGCATCATGGATGGCAGAATCAGCAGCTGTATCCCGCCCAGCAACAAGATTGCTCATGCCACCATGTGCCATAATATAGATCACCTTAACAGGCAGTTGTTTTGAAGATAAAGCAGCAATAGTTTTATTCATTTTATCTTGTAAAGGCTTTGCTTCTTTTTCACGATGTAAAGCCTTAGCAATCGTTTCTACTTTTTGAGGAATTACTTGTAAAGAATGTTTGCCAGAAACATACACAACTGGAATACCCACTTTTTTAATTTGCTCTAGCACCGCAGAAGGTTGAGCAAGATCGCTGGTAATGACCATTGTGGGTTTTAATGATAAAATACCCTCGGTATTTAATTGACGCATATAGCCAATATCTTTGACTTTGTTGACCGCAGCAGGTTGATTGCTGGTCGTATCACGACCTACCAACTCGTCTTGAGCACCCAAAGCAAAGATGATTTCAGTCACATCCCCACCAATAGAGATAATTCTTTCTTTGGCTTGTGCAGAAACAGTCGTAACCAATAGGGATAACGTGGCAAAACAAAGATGAGCTAGTTTCATGCTACTTTTTCTTTCACAGCAATCGCATTAATTTGATTGCGCCAAACCTCTTGTTCCAAGTCACCTTCGGTTCTTTGACCATATAATTGAGCAATTTGCGTGCCATCTTTGGCAAAGAGTTCAAGGCTGGTCACATATCCTTCTTTGGTTGGTTTACGGGTAACCCATGTTTCAGCAATGTGGTCTTCCATTAAATGCATGGTGAATTTTGAGTTGAAGATATTTAACCAATTATCTTTAGGCATCAATTTTTCAACCACGCCTGTAAAGATTTGCACGCAACCACGATTACCAATGAAAATCATAATTTCATTTTGATCATTGAATGCCATATCTAGAACTTGCGAAAGCGCGCTATTATCGACTTTGCATGCCAAATTATCACTGACAGAAGAGAATGCTTGTTGGCGTGTTACATTATGACGTGTCAATAGGCTAAAGAATTGATGTACGTCTGTCATTGCACGCCATTCTTCTTCGATCTTCTTCGCATCGAAAAATGCATTTTCCGATACACGTTCAAGCTGAGAAACAATAAATTCTTCTTTGGCTTCAACTGTGAACTTTTCGACCAAAGCATCCCATTCTTGACGGTTGGTATCATCAGTCATATAGATTTTTAGGATTGCATCGCCATAAGCATCAAAAATCTGAATGCTTTCTTTTTCCCCGCGTCTGGTCATTTCTTTGATATAAAAAGAGCTTACCCATTTACCCACAAAAAGACGTTGATCCAACGCACGAGGGTTTAAAACAAGCCCACCATGATTGCCCAGTTTCACGTTATCATATTGCCCAGCTTGCTCATGAACAGCATATTCATTACGAACAATATTCATGGTTTCTCCAACTTTGTGAAGTTCTTTTAACAAAGTAGAAAAATCCGTGGTAAATGCTTTTGCATCGGCTCCAATACGAGCATGGCACAGCTCTGCTTCGCTGATGCCAATCATCCCAGCCAAATCACGTGCAAATTTACCCGTATGTTCGGATTTAAGGGTTAAATAACGTTGATAATATGCGTTCATTATAAACCATCCATAGGTTATCTTTTAAAGTTTGATATTCAATGAACGGTATATAAGCATAATTAAGAACGATTATCAATATCAAATGAAATTGATTCTTAATATCACATTTTATTCTCTAATTTAAACACACTCATAATATTGTCATTATTTCTTTTCAAATTTTGTAAACCTGATATGTAAAAAGCATACATTTCATCAATAATTAAACCTATTTGTTCTTTACAAGAATTATCTTGTCCTAGATGGTAAAGCAATTCTTTGATAGATATAATTTTACATGTACCTCGTATTAAAATGTCATTAACATCATTTGTAAAATCATCACATAACTCAATAACATCAGCTGAAAAATTATATTTTCCTAGATTAAGAATAAAAAAATTAAAATGAAAATTAGTTTTTTCTTTAATATATATAAATAAACTAAATAAACAATTGTATGTATTATATTCCTTATAGATTTCTGGAAAAAACATATAATCATCAAGACCATAAACATTATTCATATTTTTTTTATCTTCTATATAAATACTATCAATACCAGTATATAAATTTCCTATTATATTAGTATAAAATTTATCAATAATTTGTTTTTTATTTTCTCTATAATTATATAATTCAACCCTTTTAAATAAAGGTATAAAAATCATATTCAAAGTATCATTTTTATCAAAATTATATAAATATTTTATTACAGGATACAAAGTTCTACTTTTTCTTATATGCCGTTGAATTTGAATATAGATGGTTTTTTTTATATCTATAGATAAAAATTTTATAAATTGAGCTGCATGATATTCTTGAACAGATTTATGTAAGAAAATAATATAATTATATCCGTCCCGTTGAATAATACTAGTTATACCGATAAAATCCTCAATAATTGCTTCAGCAGAAACATCATAAATATTTATTAATTTAACAGCGTTTTTCATATATTCAAGGATTGAAGTTTCCGTGAAATCATATTGGTTTTCATAAATAGACAAAAAACATAAGGCACAAAAGCATTGATATGCTTGATTTTTATCTAAATTGGCTTTTTTCTCCCTCGTATAATTTTTAGATTTATCATGATGTAAATATAAAGTAACGAACAAACGATCGTAAAAATCAATCGTATTTTCAGGGATACTATCTAAATGAGGATAACAAATATAAAATAATGTTGCTAGTAACGGTGTATTAATCGTTTCAACCAAACTTTGGTTGTTTTCTAATATCTCTGATATATTGAAATAGTCTTTTACATCTGTATTTTGATAATGATCTAATTTTTCAATAATGGCAATAATATCGGTTTTCTTGATAGGTTCTACATAAAAATTACAAACTCCCGCCTCTCGACATATTTCTGTGTCATGTCGGCTGGTTATAATAATTTGAGTATTATATTTTTTATTCAGATAGAATATTTCTTTTAGTAATTGATTTCTATACTCTGTCTTAACCTCGTCAAAACCATCAAGAAGCAATAATATATTACCACTTTCTAATAAATTCTCTATATCTTCTTGTTTAGCTTCAACTCGTAATTGATTTAAAATTAAATTTAAACTCTTAATAATATCATCACTTTCAATCCTTCGTAACTCCATAAAAAATGGAATTTTCTTGCCGTATGTCAGTGCTTCTAAAAAGATCTTTCTTAAAATTGTGCTTTTACCCTGCCCTGCATATCCAATAATATTGATAATTTCATTATTTTCATAAACAAACCCATCTTCAATTAATAGACTATTCTCTCGATCTTTTATTGCTAATGGGTGATAAATTTCATTTAACAAAACATCTTTATCAGCACTATGAATAGTCCTCATTTTCATCGTAGAATAAAGATGTTTTTCTAAGTAAATGTCATAGGTTTCTTGTTGAGATAATTGTTCTACAATTGTTTTCCCTTTGGAAAAAATACTTTTCCACTTTGTTTTAATAGCTTTATCTATTGATGTATCAACAACTTTTCTGATACCAGCTTGCACTGCCCAGCCAGCAACTATACTTGGCGTAATATCCATTCATAAAACCCTTTACCTATAATCCATTAGGTAATTATATTAAATTGTTAACGATATTTATATATCTAAATTGAATAAATATACGCACCACTCAAAGTTTTATTCATGAAATATATTCATTATAATATGTAAAATAATCTGACTAATCCTACCCACTACCGCATGCTATAAGTATTTCTATACTAAAATAATTTCATTATAAAGGAAGTTAAAAATGAAAAAAACTCGCCTTGGTCAACATGGTCCAGAAGTATCAAGGATTGGTTTTGGATGTATGGGAATTAACTTTGGTTATGGCACCTCAATGGGAAAGCAAGAAGCCATTACTTTAATTCGTCAGATCTATGATCGTGGAGAAAATTTTTTCGATACAGCTGAGGTTTATGGCCCTTATATTAACGAAGAAGTTGTCGGTGAGGCTTTGCGTCCTGTTCGGGATAATGTTGTCATTGCCACCAAATTTGGTTTCAATATTGTTAATGGACAAATGCAAGGCCTTAACAGCCGACCAGAACATATTAAACAAGTTGCAGAAGCATCTTTAAAAAGACTAGGCATTGATGTAATTGATTTATTTTACCAACATCGTGTTGATCCTGATGTTCCCATAGAGGATGTAGCTGGTACCGTCAAAGACCTGATCCAAGAAGGGAAAGTTAAATATTTCGGTCTTTCTGAACCCAGCGCAAAAACCCTTCGTCGTGCCCACGCCGTTCAACCTGTGACTGCTATACAAAACGAATATTCAATGTGGGTCAGAGACCCAGAAACCAATGGAATTTTTGAAGCATGTGAAGAACTTGGGATTGGATTTGTTGCCTACAGTCCTTTGGGAAAAGGGTTTTTGACAGGAGCAATGGGGAAAGATACAAAATTAGATGTAAAAGATTTTCGAAGCATATTGCCTCGTTTCCAAGAAAATGTGTTTGAAAAAAATCTTGAGCTTGTTCAATTATTGCAAAAAATGGCTTCAGAAAAACATATTACCCCTGCACAGCTTGCAATCGCTTGGATTTTAGCTCAAAAATCATGGATCGTTCCAATTCCCGGAACAACGAAACTCCATCGTTTTGAAGAAAATATTGGGGCTGATGCAGTCGAACTTAATCAACAAGATTTGGACTTAATTGCAAAAGCTCTTAAAGAAGTTGCCATTGAGGGAGAAAGATACCCAGAACCATTTATGAAACTGGTTGGCAAATAAATATATTTTATATCTCATAATAAAGTTGGCTTATACTGCCAACTTTACTTTAATAAAATAATTCAAAGCTGCTAATTATTTAGTATTCTTTATAAGGTAAAAATTTACCACTCATCACAATATTAACGCGATCTCCATTGGGATCATTTTCACGTTTTAAATCCATTTTAAAATCAATTGCACTCATAATGCCATCACCAAACTCTTCGTGAATAAGCTCTTTGAATGTCGTGCCATAAACATTTACCAATTCATAAAAGCGATAAATTGTTGGATCTGTGGGAACAACTGTTGGTAAGCTGCCTCTGTAAGGCGTTACCATCAGCCATTTTTTTTCATTTTCTGTTAAATTAAAAATCTCAGCAATTACAGAAGCTTGTTTTTCGTTGCAAGTCATTTGCCCTAAACATGCTGCCGTTACCCACTCTTTGCTGCGCCCAACTTTTTTAGCAACATCTGCCCATTTCAGACCTTGAGTTACTTTTGCAGTAATAATTTTTTCAGTTACTTCTAAACGGCTCATTGTTATTTCCTTAGTCTTAAAGAATGAATAATTTCTTGGTCGTTGATATGGCTAGTTTATCAAACAGTAATCCATGTTACAATTAAGTATAAAGAACAGGTATATATACATAAAAAGGATGAAATAATCACATAATATTATATCATTAAGAATTTCATTCTTTTTACAAAATATTTCTATATAAATAGTTTATAAACCGCTGCTGATATCGCAATACATCCCATCACAACAATAAAGATATTACTTATTTTCCCTCTGTAGCGTTCTAAAGAAGGAACAGTATGGATGGCATACATCGGCATAAGAAATAAAATCATTGCTAATATCGGACCGCCAATAGATTCAATCATTCCTAAAACACTTGGATTTAACGCTGCAACAATCCATGCTGTAATAAACATGAAAAGCAAAGCACATTTATTCAGTGTTTTTTCTTCGGCAGTCTTCCCAAAATAATGCATTGATTTCAAAACGACACCATTGAATCCTTCTCTTGCCCCAAGGTAATGCCCCAAGAAAGATTTTGAAATGGCGATAAAGGCAACAATAGGCGCAACCCAATCTAAAAATGGTGTTTTAAAATGATTAGCCAAATAGGAAAGAATAGAAATATTCTCTGCTTTTGCTTCTTGTAAATTAGCAGGGCTTAAACATAATGCACAGCTGAACACAAAGAATAACACAGTAATAACCATCATGATATTACTATACTGAATGATTTTTGAGCATTTTTGCTCTGCACACTCTCCATATTCTTTACGTTTAGCAACCGCCAAAGAAGAAATAATCGGAGAATGATTAAACGAAAAAACAGCTACAGGAATAATCAACCATAACGTTACTAATAATCCACTGCCTCCACTTTTTGTGGCGCCAGATAAGTCAATATGTTGGAATATATCCCCCGTCCAATGCGGAATTAAATATAAAGCAATCAGCATCAATACAGCAACAAAGGGATAAACCAACGTTGACATCACACGGACAATCAAATACTCCCCAAATTGAACAATTATAATCAAGAAACTTATTAATAAAAAAGAAACAAGTATCCTAGACGGTGGAGTCATGTGTAGTTGATTTTGAATAAAACTAATGACTGTATTGGTAATGCTGACACTATAAACAAGTAAAATTGGATAGATTGCAAAAAAATATAATAACGTAATTAAATATCCCATCTGCTTGCCGAATTTTTCTTCGACAACTTCGGTAATATCATTATTGGCTGAATTGCCTGAAAGAACAAATCGACATAATGCTCGATGTGCAAAAAAAGTCATCGGAAAAGCAAGAATTGCCAAAACAAGTAAAGGGATTAATCCACCCGCAGCAGCATTAATCGGTAGGAATAATACTCCTGCTCCAATTGCAGTGCCATAAAGGCTGAGCATCCAAACGGTATCAGAAGAACGCCATTGAGGCATATCATTGGAAATTTCTTTTTGCACCATCGCTATAATCGCTTCATTGATAAAATAAATTAAGAGTTTTCTTTACTATCACTGATATTATGTAAAAAAAATCAAAATTTAAATAAAATCTATTGATATTCTTTAGATATTATTTAATTTATGAAGCGTTACTAAAAAAACTTGTTATTCATATATTAAATAAAAATAACAAGTCTTCTTTGATTAAAAAATTACTCAACTGTCACAGATTTTGCTAAGTTTCTCGGTTGATCGACATCTGTTCCCTTAAGTAAAGCAGCTTCATAAGCCAGCATTTGTACAGGAACCGTATAAAGCGGTGGCGTTACAAAAGAATGCACCGTAGGAAGAACAACAATTTGTTCAGCAATTCCCTTGACGCGCTCTGCACCCTTAACATCTGTAAAGACCAAGATACGACCACCTCTGGCTTTGGCCTCTTGCAAATTTGACAAAGTTTTTTCAAATAAAGGTCCAGAAGGTAACAAAGAAATCACAGGCACTGTGTTGTCAATTAAGGCAATCGGACCATGCTTCATTTCCCCAGCAGCATATGCATCGGCGTGAATATAAGAAATTTCCTTGAGTTTCAAAGCCCCTTCCATTGCCACAGGGAACATAATGCCGCGTCCTAGATAAATGACACTTTGAACTTGAGAAATGATATGCGCCATTTTTTGTATTTGCTCTTGCATTTGCAAAATCTCGGCAACACGGCTTGGCAAATCAATTAACGCTGTCAGACACTCATCGATATATTCAGAAGTAATGGTTCCTCTTTCCTGTCCCATTACCAAGGTTAAACACGCCAATACAGTCAACTGAGCCGTAAATGCTTTCGTCGATGCCACCGCAATTTCAACTCCAGCATCCATCCCAAGAACGACATCGCTTTCCCGTGCCATGGAACTATGTTCATTGTTTAATACAGAAATGATATTTTGCCCTGCATTTCTCAAAGAACGTAATGCTGCAAGCGTATCCGCTGTTTCCCCCGATTGAGAAACCAACAATCCCATCCCACCTTCATCAAAAGGAGGATTGCGATAACGCATTTCACTCGCAACATCCAAGTCGATAGGTAAGCGTGCAATTTCCTCTAACCAATAACGCCCAATAACCCCAGCATAGAATGCAGAGCCACAAGCTGTGATAATGCCGCGCTTTAATGATTTCATATCAAACGGCATATCAGGCAATTCAATTTTATGCGTCACTGGGTTAACAAAACGACGCAAAGTTTGCCCAATCACGACAGGATGTTCATGAAGCTCTTTTTCCATATAATGGCGATATCCATCTTTGCCAATCGCACCTGCCATTAACGCAGTTGTTTGCACAGGACATTCAACTGTTTGACCATCCATATCAAAAAACTCTGCACCTTTTCTGGATAGAACAGTCCAAACCCCATCAGGCATGTAAGCAATCTTACGGGTCATTGGTGCAACAGCCAGGCTATCTGAACCCAGATACATTTCATCCTCGCCAAATCCGACAACCAAAGGGGCACCATGTCTGGCACCAATCATCATATTTTCATCACATGCGAAAATCATAGCAATAGCATAAGCACCCTCTAATCTTTTCAAAGTAGCATGTGCAGCTTCTTTGGGTGTTTTTCCTTGCTTTAAATGATAATCAACAAGCTGAACGATGGTTTCACTATCTGTTTCACTATTGAAAACCTGACCAAGCTCGATCAGTTCTTTTTTTAACTCTTCGTGATTTTCAATAATGCCATTATGCACCACAGCGACACGATCAGTTGCATGCGGATGCGCATTATGTTCTGTTGGTGCACCATGGGTTGCCCACCGTGTATGACCAATCCCTGTATTTCCTGATAAAGCATTATTCTCTAACACTTTGGCAAGGTTATCCAACTTGCCCGAAGCACGTCTTTTATCAATATGGTGATTATTAATCGTTGCCACGCCTGCGGAATCATATCCACGATATTCTAAACGACGCAGAGCTTCAATAATAATGGGTACAGCAGATTGCTTTCCTAAAATCCCAACAATTCCACACATAAGTTTGTATCTCCTATTTTCTTGACGCTCTATTTCGTTGTTTTCTTTTTGTTTACTTGTCGTGCTCTGCCAAAAGCCAAAGCATTCTCGGGAACATTCTCAGTGATAACACTGCCTGCTGCAATTAAACTTTTATTACCAATTTCTACAGGAGCCACTAAAATAGCATCTGACCCAATAAAGGCTTCTTCTCCGATAATAGTTTGATGTTTATTGACACCATCATAATTGCACGTAATCGTTCCCGCACCCACATTTGTCTTTCGACCAACAACGGCATCTCCTAAATAGGTAAGATGATTAACTTTGGCACCTTCCCCCAATGTCGTTGCTTTTAATTCAACAAAATTTCCAACATGAGCATCTTTGCCAATAACTGCATTGGGACGTAAGCGTGCATAAGGACCAACGACGGCATCTTCTTTAACCTCACAGCCTTCTAGATGGCTGAAAGATCGGATTTCTGCACCAGCATGAACATGAACCTTTGGACCAAAAACAACATGAGGATAAATTAAAACATCCTCGCCCAATATTGTATCAGCAGATAAAAAAACAGTTTCAGGAGCAAGCATTGTTACCCCATTATCCATCGCTTTTTTACGAAGTTTTTGTTGAACAATCTGTTCGGCAACGGCTAATTCTGATTTAGAGTTAATCCCACTTAACTCAGCCTCTGATGCACGAAGGGCTTTGATATGTTTACCTTCGTTCACTGCAATAGCAACCGCATCAACAAGATAATATTCTTTTTTACTATTTTTATTTTCTATCTGACGCAAC
Source organism: Commensalibacter communis (assembly GCF_947179015.1). GTDB lineage: Bacteria > Pseudomonadota > Alphaproteobacteria > Acetobacterales > Acetobacteraceae > Commensalibacter > Commensalibacter communis. The sequence goes on along the minus strand of NZ_CAMXCM010000001.1, from coordinate 782,579 downwards.
CAATATTTAAACGAACTGACCTTGGCACAAATTACGCCTGCATTACAAAGATGGATTTGCTTTTCTTCTTCGGTTGCATCTGCAGTTTCAACAATACGACGCACCCACCCTTTTTTCTCGATGATGCGACCATAAGACTTAGGATCTTCGCATTCCATTGCCATTAATACCATATCAACATCACGTTGTTGCTGGCATTCAAGAATCTTTTTTAACGTTTTTTTGCTTACTAATGGATTATCAGCATAAAGAATGGTAACGGTTCCGTTTCCAAAATACTCTTCTGCCTGTATAGCTGCATGAGCAGTCCCAAGGCGATGTTCTTGAACCACAACTTGATGAGGAGCTGCCAGCTGTGCGACCTCATCCATATTCGGCCCTACTACAACCACAACTTTGTCAAAGACTTTTTCAACATTATCCAACAGATAACGTAACATTGGTTTTCCAGCCAAAGGATGCATTGCCTTTGGTTTGGCTGATCTCATACGGGTTCCCATCCCTGCGGCTAAAATAACTGCAACAGATTCTGGTAAAGTGTTTGTGGATTTACTCATAACTCGCCATAATAATAAATTAGGAATATTCTTATTTCCATTTATAACCAATTTTGTAACTTTAGAAAGGGAAAAACGATGAATTATAGTGCCAATCCTGTGATTGTGTTTGATATGGATGGAACATTAATTGATAGTTTACCTGATCTGTCCAATAGTGCGCGTTATTTAATGCAATCTTACCAATTGCCGACCGTCACCGACCAAGATGTCCGCCTAATGATTGGAGATGGTATCAAAGTTTTAGTTGAACGATTATTATCCCATGCAGGAAGTTCTGGTGATACAATTAATGTTCAAGAAGCTACCGATCGGTTCATTACCTATTATGTTGAGCACTCCACTGATTATTCCAAACCTTTTGACGGTGCCGTGCAAGTAATGGAAGAGTTCCAAACACTTGGTTGGAAGATAGCGCTTTGCACGAATAAAATTACCAGTGCTGCGCAACAAATCTTAGAGCAACTTAAAATCGATCATTTTTTTGATGCTGTTGGCGGTGGGGATTTGTTTGAAGATAAGAAACCACATGCATGCCATTTAGAAGGCATTATGAAAATGCTGAATGCTGATCCAACGAAAACCGTGATGGTTGGGGATCATATTAACGATATCCTCGTTGCCAAGAATGCTAAAGTTGCAGGGAGTGTTTTTGCAGCATGGGGATATAGTAAGCCTGAAGTTGGTGAGCAAGCGACACTTGTTGCGAATACACTATTGGAACTATCTAACTTGGCAGAAAAAGTAGTCACTAAGTAATTTTGTTATTCAAGGGTGATTGTGGGAGGGAGTGATGGAATTATATTCATTAAAAGAATTAATAGACTTTATAATACAAGGAATTATAAAAGAACAATTCGAAGAACATTTTGAAGAAACTTTCGAAGAGTATGATAATAAAAACATTATAGATTTCGAAGAGGCTTTTCTGTACCAGCATAAAGACAAAGTTAAAAATTTGTCTAAAAATTTATCTATAATTTATAATAAATTAAAAACTTTATCTATTTCAAAAGAAATTGTTTTATTTTCTAATCATCATATAGAAATACCTGTTTATTTCCCCAATAAGTTATTTTTCTCTTTAGGTAATGACTATTATATAAATGATAAAATCAATAATATTCGATATGAGATTAGCTCTCAATCAACAGAATATAGTTTATTAACACTCAATCATTTTAAAATATTATATGATAATAAACAAATGGAGTTAGACGAGCAAAGTATTCATAGTATGCTAGGTGAATATTTTAATGAGTATGAAATAAATGATTTTTTTCAATTTAATTTTTATATGTTAAGGCAACTTTTTCAAACTTTAACCATAAAAATAACCACTATAGACAGTATGTCTCTTCAAGATTTACAAAAACTTACGGAAACTTTTATTTTCCAGGTTATGATAAATAATAATACATCTTGCGCATATTATCTAAGTATGTTTGATGTTCTCAAGCAAAATACTTTTGTAGAAGACGAAAGACAAAATTTAAATAAATTTTCCTCTGCTCCCCACCGTATTTATAGAAATCATATTATAGACTAGTACTCTCTAGCGTTATCTTCAAATGAACCTTTTGCACAATACCTCTCTTACTATCATGTTCTAGAATATTTTTTTGATGAAGTTTTTAATGAAAATTTACGAAAAGAATTTCAAAACAAAATTACTCATCCCAACTTTTCTTATAAAAATAATAACGAGCTGGATGAAGTGATTGACTTTATTAAAAAAAACAAGGAATTGCAAAGAAAATGGTCAAGGCAATGAATTAGAATCTTTGAAACTTGTTTTAAAGAAATTTATCGATAGAGATGAGTTACAAAAAAGATTAAGTTCCGAACAAATTGAATATTTCTTGAAAAATAAAATTAGTTTTAGCCATGCCCCAACAGTTTCTTTTAAAGATACAGAAGGTTTTTATCATCATCTAGCACAGCGTATCTATCGAACACGTAACGCCTTGGTTCATAGTAAAGAAGGTAATGTCGAACGTTATAAACCTTATCAAGATAGTCAGGAACTCAGCAAAGAAATCCCATTAATTAAACTGGTTGCTGAACAAGTCATTATTTACTCATCTACCCCCTTATAATAGACTTTAAAATTCTATATAAATATCATTATCCGAAACGTCTTCTGCATCATATCCTATATACATGGCATATAATTTAAACCTCAAAACGCTTTTTTCTTTACTCCTGATTGGCATTATTGGAGGATGTGTTGGGGTTGGATTAACGTTGTTAATGCATTTTTTACAGCACCTTACCTTTAATGCTCCACTTGATACAATCATGCCATTCCGAGTCATGGTCGAGGATGCTTCTCCTTTCAGACGCGTATTAGCATTGCTGATTTGTGGTTTAATTGGAGGTGTAGGCTGGTTCTGTATTCATCGTTATGGCAAGCCGCTGGTCGATATTAAAACCGCCGTTCAAAATAAAGATAAGAACCTCCCTTTCCTCACCACTTTTTTTCATTCTTTATTACAAATCATCACCGTTGCGATGGGCTCCCCCCTTGGGCGTGAGGTCGCTCCCAGAGAAATGACCGCAGCCTTTGCCAATAAATGGATCAATTTCTGTCATTTTTCAGAGGAAGAACGAAAAATACTCTTAGCCTGCGCCTCTGGTGCTGGTTTAGCTGCTGTTTATAACGTGCCATTGGCTGCAATGATCTTTATCTTGGAAACCTTATTACTCAGCTGGAGTATAACCTCCATAATCGCCGCCTTTATTTGTTGCAGTACAGCCGTATTTGTTATGCGTTTAGGATTAGGAGATCTGGTTCAATATCCATTAGAACATTTGAAATTTAATAATGTTTTGATTATTTGGGCGATGGTCGCTGGACCAATCATTGGAATCATAGTCTGGCTTTTTGATAAAAGCATTCAACGCTTACCAAAATTACCCAAATCCAAACCAATAATGATTTTAATTTCAACATTGGCTTTTGGAATCATTGGTATTTTATCAATAAAATATCCAGAAATCTTAGGAAATGGTAAAGCTGCCAATCAACTCACCTTTACCTCAGAAATCAATTTAAATTATGCTATAGGATTATTCATCAGCAAATGGGGCGCTGTTTTATTCGCCATGGTTGCAGGAGCTTATGGCGGGCGAATCACCCCAAGCATGATGTTGGGCGGCGCATTGGGATTTATAACAGCTTGCTTTTGGAATATGATGTTTCCAATAATTCCTTTATCCAGCGCAGCCATTATTGCTGCTGCTGTTTTTTTAGGAATCGCACAAAAAATGCCATTAACGTCTGCTATTTTTATGCTGGAACTTTCTCGTTATTCGCCCGCATATTTTTATCCAATCTGCCTATGTTTTGCTACAGCAATGCCCACTTATTATATTGTACAAAATCAAATGATGAAGCCATCACTATAATTACTCACCAACGGGAATTTGTCTCAAAACACCAGTCACGACACCCATTTTAGGATTTTTAAAATCAAATCTGGCAGGTAGATATCCAATGCCGTCGATATTTTTAAACCATATCGAGCCAGGTTGTGGTTGCGATAATAAAGCTCTATTATGAGAATGTGTTTTAAATCCACCAATTTGCTGAGCAACTGCTTTGCATAATATCGCTTTGCCTTTATAAGGGCTGGTCCATGTTGACGGCATTTCACTTTCCCCTGCGGTTTCACTTTGGAAAGAAAAAGATCTTAATCCGTCTGATAATTTAAACTGAGAATCGCATTTCCCTGTTGTACGAACTTTATAAATCAAATCAGCCATAGCGCTCAATACATCTAGACTGTTTGTTTTTTGGTCTGGGGTCAAGACATCACGATCATTTCCAGGTGCTGGTTCCAATGTTGTAATATCAGTTTTTGATCCATAGTTAGAATTCATAACCAGTTTAAATTTGCCATTTTTATCTTTACCAATTGATTGATATGTTCCTGGCAAAGCATGTCCATTTTTAAAAACACCATCCACAGTGGCATTAGTGTTTAAACTGAATACAAGACTTGCCATCCCCGCAGAAGCAAAATTCGCTTTTACTTTATAAGTTGTTGGCGTCAACGAGTAGTTCGCATTGACTGTAATAACATGCATTCCTTTATTATAAATATCATAAACCAATTTAATAGATTGATTTTCCTGGGTTTGCATACCACCAGTTGATTGTGCATGCACAATATCTAAAAACCCGAAACTCAATCCACAGGCTATACCCATTAATCTAAAGAAATTTTTTTTCATCATAACTATCTTTTGTTATTAATCGAATAATGGGACTATAATAGACAATTATGGCATTAAATAGATTTACAATTATTTTATTCTAATAACTCGATCATTAATGATCATATCACATCTTTATAATCAAGCTATTAGAATATGGTTACTTAAATACTACCTGTATCAAAGGCTTCTGCATGAATATTTTCAGCTGGAACACCAAGATTCTTTAAATCTTTAATACGCTCTTGCATAAAATCTACTGGACCACATAAATAATATTCACCATTAGGCGTAATTTTATCTTTAAGTGCCAAGAGATTAACTCTACCAAGATAATCAAGTTGGTTATCTTGGTCTTCTGGATTAGAATAAAATATAATTTTCTCAAAATTATTGTTTTTTTCAACGATATTATTAACTTGGCTGTGCATAGCATATGTTTGTATATTACGCGTACCATGAATAAATGAAACTGGTCTTTTTGTTTGTTGCTGAGCCAAATGAGTCAACATTGATATCATCGGTGTAATACCAACACCAGCACTGATTAAATATACAGGCTTATCACTTTGTTCATTCAAACAGAATTCTCCACTTGGTGGTGCTATATCAATGACATCCCCTACGTTAAAATTCTTATGCAATACATTAGAAACATGTCCAGCGGGTGTTTTTGCAGTTCCGTCTTCACGTTTTACAGAAATACGGTACGTATCTTTGCCAGGAGCATCTGATAATGTATATTGTCGAGGTTGTATTAGATCCCATTCTGGTACGTAAACTCTGACTGATATATATTGACCTGGATGAAAAGCTGGTAATTTACCATTATCAATTGGTTTGAAGTAAAAAGAGGTAATTTGATCCGTTTCAGCAATTTTTTTAACAATTTTGAAACTTCTCCAACCCGTCCAAGCACCCTCTTTTACCAAATCTCCATATAATTTAGTTTCCATACCAATTAATAAATCAGCAAGTTGTTGGTATGCCAATCCCCATGCCTCAATCAACTGATCTGTTGCAGCCTCTCCCAAAACTTCTTTAATAGACGCCAATAAGTGTTTACCAACAATGGGATAATGTTCGGCACGAATACCAAGGCTGACATGTTTATGTGCAATATGAACTAAAGCATCTTTTAAAATAGTTGGATCATCAATATTTTGTGCATACGCAAGGACTGCACCTGCCAATGCGTGTTGTTGCTTACCCGCCTCTTGATGCCCACGATTAAATACTTGTTTTAACTCCGGATTTTCCGAAAGCATTCTTTTATAAAAATGAGACGTAAGATCAACACCGTGCTCACTTAATACTGGAACAGTAGCTTTTATTATAGATTTTTGATTTTCCGTAAGCATTGAAATAGCCCTTCAACAAACTGTAAAGTCAATATATTTTTTCAATATATTTAGATAACATTATGAATGTGAAAGCTTCGAAGCATTTCTTAATCTTAAAGATATATTAATTATATATCTTTTTATTTAAAAGTAAACTATTCAGTACATCTTTAATTTATGCTTTATATTCCCAAAGTATTTTTTACTTTAAAAACAACATCTTCTGTATCATCTAGGGGACAGACATTCCAACTTTCTAAACGACCACGAAATAATTTGACTCGTTTTTCTTGCTGCATTGAATGAATAAAAAATGAAATTCGCTTTGATTTTCCAGGTAAAGATAAAATCATAACTGGTGCCGAAGTTGCCACCGCCTCTGAGATCATTGAAACACTATCGGTTGTAACAAGAATAAAATCTGCACATGCCAACAATCCTAAATAAGGATTTTCTCCCTCTCCATCCCAGATATAGGCACCTAAAGGTATTAATATTTGTTTGAAAACAGCGATAGCTTCTTTTCCCGTCCGGCGTGACGGCGTAAGTGCAATGCTGACATTATCTGTCTTCATTAAATTTGCTAATTGATAAGCGATGCTCTCAGCTTCTACTTTCCCCAATGTAAAACGACCATTATTCCCCCCAATAAGTACTGCAACCAATGGTTTTGAATTGGGTCGTAAAAAAGATATCCATTTTTTTTGATTTTCTAATAAAATTTGTGCGGAAATATGGTGAAGGGCCGTTCGTGAAACAATCACGTTTCTACCCCCCAGCTGGTCATGAGGATTAACAATAACCAAATCAAATTTATCAAGAGATATACGAGGATTTTGAATATGAATAGCCGCCCGACCCGATTTTCGAATAGCTGAGTTAATCACCCCACCTACACTTCCAACACTAATTACAATTGGGCTTTCACCAATGTTGAATGCCTCGACTGCCTTTAGTGGGAAAGGCCAATATGGGGCTGAAATAAAGCTCCATGGTTTTTTAGGAATCAAGTTGCAAAGCTCTTTTTGATATCCTGCCCGTTCTGCTAGACCAAAAGCTTGCGATTTCATTCCAGCAAAATCTTCTGTTAATATAACTGCTTTGACCATTGTTAGGAAAACCTCATTACGATAGGTGAAGCTTATTAGTAATTTCTTTAATTAAGTATTCAGCCAGATCTTGCCATTCTTTGTCGGCGTCATGCTTTCGATGTGATAGGGGAAAGTTTAATTGTAAGATTTCATCCAACCCTTTAGCAATATCTGCCACAGTAGGTTCACAAATAAATGCTAAATCGTCTTCTCCAAATTGCTCTGATAAACCACCTACGTTTGTGATTAAAATAGGTTTTCCAAAAGCTAAAGCCGTCGCTGCAATTCCACTTTGACTAGCTTCCCTATAAGGGAGAATAACAACATCGGCCCATTGCATTAATTCACCAATTTCTTCCTCGGGTACCCAACGATTTTCGACGATAACATTTTGTCTTTTGTTCAAGCGATCCAAAACTGCACTCTTAGGTCCCTGTCCCACAATACGCAATGTATAAGGCTGTTGTATGGATATTTGATCTAATGCTTCCTCTAGCAAATCGAACCCTTTATACAATAAAAGCCGACCGAAGTTTAATAACTTAATCTCTTGATTAACAGATTGTAGCTGTTCGTTCTTAGACCAATAAGAAAAAGGAGGATGCCACCCTTGTATAATTTGAGAACTTGGAACATAATTAACTGCAATCAATTGTTTATAAACATATTTTGAAAATGTTACTGTTAATCTTGATCGCTTAATAAGTAATTTTTGTAAAAAATGCTGAAAAATATAACCATCCCCTGGATGAGGATGCACATCGTGCACAACAACAATATACGGAATTTTACGCAATTTAAGTGCTGCGGCCATGACTAAGTCCATCGGACCGGGCATTGTACAAATAGCAACATCAATCTTATTATGTTTGATAAATTGATGTAATTTGTAAATCATCAATGGTGCTTGTAAAACACGATACAAATATCCCAGAACGGAGGTATAAGTTTGAATTTGAAAATCAGCAGAAACATTATGGTCTTTTTGTAAAATCTCAGCTTGGCAAGACAAAGATAAAAACGCCTTAACATTTGGTATTGATACAACTGCTTTAGAGAATTCAACAGCAGTTTTAGGTCCTGCTCCTCGACGTCCCCATTGCCATATCAACATATTAAGAGGCTTTTTCATTCCATATCCGTTACCACGCCGTTCGCGGATAATCCCTTTATTAAAGATTGTGAACCAAATTGTTTGTAAGCTCTTTTACATGCGGCACTCCCCAAAGCAAACCGATAATCTGGATCAGAAGCTAATTTATTAATCGCTTGTGCAGCAATATCACAATCTGGATCAGCCCAATAAGTATTCGAAAACTCATAAACCGCCCGGGGATCCTTAACAGGGATTAACTGATAGGAAACAGGAACTCCACATGTTTCGTCAATAAATTCAGAAGTAGCAGACCAGTTTGTCGATATGACGGGTTTGCCACATAACATCGCCTCTGCTGGAACCAACCCAAACCCTTCACTACGATGCAAAGATAATATAATGTCCGCATGATGTAATAATGCTTGGTTTTCTGCGGACGATAAAATGTTATTAATAACAATAATCGCGTCATGACCTTGAATAATATTCATAATTTTATCCATATCGACACGATAATATTCCGTATAAGAAATTTTTAGCACCAAGCATACACCCCTATCATGCTTGTTCGCTTTAAGAAATGCTAAAATTGCACCCAGGGGGTTTTTTCTTGCAAAACTAGAAGATAAACTAAACGAAACAAGAACAATTATTTTATCTTTAGGTAATCCCAAAGATTCACGGCTGATATGTTGCACAGGATAAGCGACCCTATCAGCAATAGGATGAGGTATAACCCTTACGATTTTATTATATTGTGTCGCCCATTTCTTTATAGCATTAGCAACAAATTCCGAAGGTACCCAAATTTCATGAACAAATTGAAAACCAACCATCCAGTCTTTCGGTAAAATTTCTAATTCCCAAGCCCAATAACCAATAATTTTACGATTTTTAACAAGTTTTCTTGGCAAAGCTAAAAGTGCAAAGGGCAACTGAGGTGAATTTATATGCAGAATCAAAGGTGCATGAATATACTGAGATAAAAGATGGGTGGCTTTTTTATATCTGTCCCATGAAAAAGAATAAGGTACAATATCCAACAGCTGAACAGGAATATTATTTTTTTGCAATGCTTGATGCATTACGCGGGCACCTTCACCAAGTCCAGATGCGCGTGAGACTTCACCCCCAATAATAACCGTTGAATCGGTGGGTGGATCAATTGTTATTGACGGAGCAAGATAAGCCCCCAATCGAGCCAAAAAATATCGTCGGCTTGAAGGGGGAAACAAACGCCATAACCGATGTAACGGTTTAATCAGCAATTTTACTCCGTCAATTTATAGAAACTATTTATATATCGGAAAACGTTTGCAGAGTGCAACTACCTTTTGATGTACTTCTTGTTCTGCTTTGCTGTTATCACCATCAGGAGCATCAGCCAAAGCAGTCAGAACTTCATTAATTAATAATCCAATTTCACGGAATTCTACTTCTCCAAATCCACGAGATGTTCCTGCGGGGCTACCTAAACGGATACCAGATGTAATTGCTGGTTTCTCTGGATCAAAAGGAATAGCATTTTTGTTCGTCGTGATCCCTGCTCTTTCCAAACTTTCTTCTGCTTGTTTTCCTGTTACTTTCTTTGGACGCAAATCGACTAATAGTAAGTGACAGTCTGTCCCTTCAGTAACAATATCAAAACCACATTCAATTAAAGTTTCAGCAAGAACTTTGGCATTTTTGGCAACAGATTTTTGATATTCTTTAAACTCTGGGCGTAGAGCCTCACCAAAAGCAACAGATTTTGCCGCAATCACGTGCATTAATGGGCCGCCTTGTAATCCAGGAAATACAGCTGAATTAATCTTCTTAGCAAGATCAGGATTATTGGTTAAAAGAAAACCTCCACGTGGTCCACGTAATGTTTTGTGCGTTGTGCTGGTGACAATGTCAGCATAAGGAACTGGATTAGGGAATAGACCTGCTGCAACTAATCCAGCAAAATGAGCCATATCCACCATTAAATAGGCACCAACTTCATCAGCAATCTTACGAAAACGTTCGAAATCAATGATACGTGGGTAGGCTGATCCCCCTGCAATAATCAATTTTGGTTTTTCAGCGCGTGCAATAGATTCCATTTCATCATAATCTAGATATCCATCTTGACGACGAATACCATATTGTAATGCATGAAACCATTTGCCAGAAAAATTGGGGGCAGCACCATGAGTTAAATGCCCACCAGAAGCCAAATTCATCCCCAATACTTTATCACCAGGCTTCACGGTTGCCATATAGGCTGCCAAATTCGCATTCGCACCAGAGTGAGGCTGCACGTTGGCGTATTCAGCACCAAAAATTTTCTTAAGACGTTCAATAGCAAGTGTTTCAACTTTATCAACTTCGGCACAGCCACCATAATAACGACGCCCAGAATATCCTTCGGCATATTTATTCGTCAAGACACTACCTTGTGCTTCTAAAACAGCTTGAGAAACAAGGTTCTCACTTGCAATAAGCTCAATGCCATCTTGTTGGCGAACCAGTTCGCCATGAATATATTGACTGACTTCTGGGTCCGTACTAGATAAATCAGAGTTGAAAAACTGATCATAATTTTTATTATCAGACATTCACAAATTCCTGCTATTAAAGATTGAGGGTTTTAATTAAATTTCTTGTATCTATATAAATAAAATATATTCTTGTTTTTTTAAACATTAATTTTGTAAAAAAGTTATTTTAATAGTGACTCATTTTATTCTAATTAAGCAATAAATTTGCATGGCCTTTTTATTAAAGGAAAATACACATATGGGAAACATCACCTTTTCTTCTTTACTAAGAAAAAAAAATATAGAAACCCCTCCCTCAGATAAAGAAGATTTGGCGCGTGTTATTGGTATGCCCTCTCTTATTTTCTTTGGTGTCGGTGGGATTGTCGGAACGGGTTTATTTTCAATCACGGGTGTTGCTGCATCTGAACATGCTGGCCCTGCTGTTATCATCTCCTTTTTCATTGGCGCGATTGCCTGCGCATTTATCGGGTTATGTTACAGTGAGCTGGCTGGAATGATTACAGTTGCAGGCAGTTCTTACAGCTATACGTATATTGCGTATGGCGAAATAATTGCTTGGATGGTGGGTTGGAACCTTGTTCTGGAATATGCTGTTGGTGCTGGGGCTGTCGCAGTCAGTTGGTCTAAATATATGATGTCGTTCTTAGAAGGGTTTCATATTCACATCGATCCGCGTTACATCGCATCCCCTTTTGAAACGGTGACTTTACTTGACGGGTCAAAGGTAGATGGAATTATCAATCTTCCTTCTACTGTCATTGTTGTGATATTATCGTTACTGTTAATCAAAGGGTTAAAAGAATCATTAACCTTAAACAATATCGTCGTCGTGATTAAGATTTGTGTTATTTTAACCTTAATCGCTTTTGGTTTACCTTATATCAAAGCCGCTAACTTCGTTCCTTTTATCCCAGAAAACACAACAGGTACTTTCGGTCACTTTGGATTTTCAGGGATTATGCAAGCCGCAGGAATGATTATATTTGCTTATATCGGATTTGACAGTGTTTCATCAACAGCCCAAGAAGTAAAAAATCCCTCTAAAAATATTCCAAAAGCAATTTTAATTATTATCTCTACTTGTGCAGTTATTTATTTTTGTTTCGCTTTTGTTATTGTTGGTCTTGTTTATTATACTGATTTATTAAATGATGCAGCACCCGTTGCAACAGCCATAGATCACACCCCTTTTAAATGGCTACAACCGATTGTAAAAATTAGTATTCTATTTGGATATATTCCCATTTTATTCTTATTATTAATTGGGCAAACTCGTATTTTCTTCTCGCTTGCCAAGGATGGTTTAATTCCAAAATTCTTCGCAAAAACACATCCCAAATTCAAAACCCCTCATTATTCACATACGTTCTTTATGGTATTTGTATGTATATTATCAGCGTTTTTCCCTATTGGGGTTTTGGGAAATATGTGTGCTATTGGGGCTTTGTTTGCGTTTGTTTTTGTTTGTTTGGCTGTTGTCATATTACGCAAAACCTATCCAGATTATCCTCGCACGTTTAAAATTCCAGGCGGCCCGATTATTCCTATAATTGGATCTGCTACCGCACTTGTTTTAATGTACTCTTTGAATAATTTGACATGGATTATAATGCTATGTTGGATGGCTCTTGGTTTAATCATTTATTTCGGTTATGGCTATTCACATAGTAAATTAAATCAAAATACTAAACTAAAGGTTATAAAATGATTGGTAATTTTCCACTGACACGTATGCGTCGTAACCGCCTTAATCAAACAACACGTCGACTGGTTGCTGAAAATAAACTCAGCATTGATGATTTAATCTGGCCAATTTTTATCGTAGATGGACAAAATATAGAAACAGAAGTTGCATCAATGCCTGGTGCAAAGCGTGTTTCTGTAGATCGTCTTGGTGCATATATTGAACCTGCCGCTAAATTAGATATTCCAGCATTGGCGTTATTTCCTGTTACTTCAAAAGAAAAACGTGATCCAACAGGAACAGAGTCTTACAATCCTGACAATTTAATTTGCCGTGCAGCCAAAGAACTAAAGAAACAATTCCCAGAAATGCTATTGATTGGAGATGTTGCTTTAGACCCATACACCAGCCACGGGCATGATGGAATTATAAAAGACGGATATGTCGTGAATGACGAAACCGTCGAAGTTTTGATTAAACAATCCATTAATCAAGCCAATGCTGGTATCGATATTATTGCCCCATCTGATATGATGGATGGTCGTATCGGTTCTATTCGCCAAGGATTGGATCAATCAGGGTTTATTGATACTCAATTAATGTCTTATGCTGCTAAATATGCCAGTGTCTATTATGGACCATTTCGTGATGCGTTAGAATCTGGGGGATTATTAAAAGGTGATAAAAAGACCTATCAAATGGATCCTGCCAATCGTGGTGAGGCATTGGCAGAAGTCGAATTAGACATCAAGGAAGGTGCAGATTCTATTATCATTAAACCAGGAATGCCTTATCTTGATATTATCCGCTCTGTGCGTGATAAATTCGATATTCCAATCGTCAGTTATCAAGTTTCTGGTGAATATGCCATGTTGATGGGTGCAATCCAAAACGGCTTCTTACAAAAAGAAGGAACTATTTTGGAAACATTACTTTGTTTCAAACGTGCTGGCGCCAATGCCATTATGACGTATTTTGCGTTGGAAGCAGCCAGGTTGTTAAAAGAATAAACTCGAGCAATGCTCCTTTGTATACAAAGGAGCATAAATAAACGATACAAATATAATGAATGAACAAGACCTACTTTACTTGAAAATTTACAGAGTTATTCGAAAAGAAGGCGGTATTTCCTATAAAGAATTTTCCCCAGACCTCATTATTAATAAAGGAGAATATGAGTTCTATGGTATAGATGCAGAGTTTCTCATTACTTATAGTGCTAACGCTATTGGTTTGCCCGTAGACTATTTTGCAGAATATTTTCCATATGGTAAATACTTTAAATCTGAAATGAATGCTTTATTAATCCCGCTAGTTCCATTTTTTTATTCGCCTTTATCATCGTTTCTATTCATAGGATTCTGAAAAATATAATTCTACGTTTATTAAAACAACCAACAATAAAATATGAAGATCCTAGACCGACATTAACCGCCAAACAATTCGCCGACATCATGATCGATTTCTTAGAGAAATATCAAGCTCGATATTATTTACATTCCCATTAATTACATATAGGGACAATTTGTTTCTATAGGACGCATATCGAATAATAAAACTTCGGCATTTTGACCATGATTGAAGTGCAATTGCTGCTCGTGACGGATACGAGCCCCATCACCTGCATTAAATATTAAATCATTGATTTTTAAACTACCTCTCGCAACATGAAGATACACATAACGATTTTCAGGGATATTAAATATTTCCTGCTCTTCACCATCAAATAAACCTGAATATATTTTGATATCTTGACGGATATAAAGGGAATTATTTTCTCCATCAGGGGATATAATCAGCTGTAACTTGCCTCTTTTTAATTCATTTGGAATATGATGTTGTTGGTATGTTGGCTTGGTATTTTCTTCATTCGGAACAATCCATATTTGCAAAGAATGTGTTTTTTGAGTCGAAGATGGATTAAATTCACTATGGGTTACCCCAGAGCCAGCACTCATTAATTGAATGTCACCAGCTTTGATAATCGACCCATTCCCCATAGAATCTCTGTGTTCTAAGGCACCCTCCAGAACATAAGAAAAGATTTCCATATTTTTATGAGGATGCGTGCCAAACCCCCTGCCTGACGCGATTTGATCATCATTAATGACTAACAGGTCAGAAAAGCCAATTTGTTTTGGATCCCAATAATTGGCAAAAGAAAAAGTGAATCTTGCCTTTAACCAACCGTGATCTGAAAACCCACGTTGATTAGCAAATCTTTGTTCAATCATGATATTATCTTTCATATCGTTATTATCATTTTAATAACTTATATATATCGACAGAAAACACATCAAAATAGAGAGCAATTGGTCAAAACAGTTTTAACTCACAGAACGATAATTAGGCATACAGATGTTTAAAGGACTTGTTTAAGTCAATAATTGTAATAATTTTTTCTTATCTGGCTTGCCGATGATCGTGATTGGAATTTCGTCAATCAATAGGATTCTTTTGGGCATTTGATAACGTGCAATTTTAGTTTTCAACCAAGCATACAATTCCTCTTCTGATATGCTTTGATTCTTTTCCACGACAATAAAAGCAACCAATCTTTGACCAAATTCACTATCGAAAATAACCAGAACAAAAGCCTCTGCAACCATAGGATGATTTATCAAAGTCTGCTCCAAACTGTATGGATAAACATTTTCACCACCAGAGACAATCATATCATCTGCTCGTCCTTGCAAATAATAATATCCATTCAAATCTTTAAAAGCTAAATCTCCTGTTTTTATCCATATTTTACTCTGGATAGACCACGCGCATTTTATATATAACTCTCCCACACCATCAGTCATTGTTTGACCATTTTCTACAATTTTAGCTTGTAATCCAGGAATTGGTTTTCCTATTGTTTTAGGAGATTTTTGTAAATCATTCGGTGTAGCAATCATACAGACCCCAGCCTCTGATGTACCATATAAATTAAATAGGATATTTCCCAATTTGGACAATGTTTCATTAACCAAAGGCTCTGCTATGGCTGCACCGCCTGTAATAATACATTGTAAAGAACGTAACTTGCGTTCGTCGCACCTCAACATCCTGCTTAACATTAAGGGAACCAAAGTAACGACTTCGATTTGGTGCTTTTCCAATAAATCACAAGCATCTTGAGCGATAAATTTCTTTTGAAGATAACTTGTTGCCCCTAATATGACCGCCATACATAACGTTGCCATACCAAATCCATGATAAATCGGCGTGGCGATATAAATTGATTGATAACGATATAAATTTAGCTGAGCTAGTAATTGATAAAATGGAATAAGGAAGTTGCCAACTTTAGAAGATCGTTCCGCACTTTTAAAATTTCCAGTTGAACCGCTCGTCAACACTATGATTTTAGAGAAATGCCGAACTTTTCTTTTCTGATGTAGCAGGTAATTCTTTTCTTTCAATAAAGAATTAATCGATATGGACAAATGATGATCCATAAAGATGCTTTGATCTAAAGACACATATTGGATCTCTGGATCATGAATAATCCACTTAAATTGATGTTTTTCGTTTAAACGCTGAAATTGTGTGGGTGATATTTCTGCATTGATTAGGTAAATATCTGCACCTAACACAGAGAGCGCAAATAAACTATGCACCAACGATAAATGATTATAGGCAATAACTGCTATTTTTTGGCGAGGTTGGATATCGTAATGTTGATAAAGTTGATCTGCTAATCGCTGAGATTGTAAATATAAATCACGATATGTAATCTGATCGGTATCATCCTGAAAAGCTATTCTGTTGGGATATAATTTTTGTGCCACGTACAACAGTGCCATTAAATTCATGCCAACAGCATGAATAGCGTTTATTAAATACCAAAGCCCATTAAAGCTCAGTAATTTGATCTGATAAAGTGCTTTAATGCCCTTTAACATTTCTTTTTCTTTAAATAAAATTGCATCAACTTTACCCAATTCCTGGCAAAAAACACAGAGGATACTTGTCCTAATAAAGTCCACCAAGGTTTATAATAAGCGCGTTGCTCAATAATTAACTGGCAAATATGATCCACTGCTTGTTGGCGAGACATGGTTGGCGCATGCTGATATGCTGCTGTTGGTTCTATCATCCGTGTTTTAACCAAAGGTAAATAAGCAGTAGAGATTTTAATGCCTTCAATCAATAACTCTGCCTCTGCACACCGCAACCATTGATCAAAAGCCGTTTTTGAGGCCTGATACGCCGCCCAATATGCTGTTGGAGCCAACAATACATTAATCGCCGAAATATTAATAATATGACCTTTATTTTTTTCTAATTGCGGGATAAGCGCTAAACATAATTTCACAGGCGCAAAATAGTTTAATTGCATCGTTCGTTGGAAATCATGGAAACGATCTAATGATTGCATAATAGGACGACAAATAGATTTCCCAGCATTATTAATCACAATATCGACCGAATATTGTTGTAAATATTGTATAAACTGATCGAGTTGTACTTCATCCGATAGATCAGCAGAAAATATATAAATTGTTGCTGGTTTATTCTGTAACTCTTGTTGAATTTGTTGGAGTTTTTCTTTTGTCCTTGCCACAATGACAAGCTGACAATTTATCTCTGACAATTGACGACAGAGCTGCTCCCCAATTCCGAAGCTCCCTCCTGTAATCACAATAGTTTTCTTGTGTAATTTCTCAGCTAATAAAGCTTGGTTGATTTTAACCTTGGGAAATAAGATATTTTTGATAATGCGCTTCAACTCATTTTCCATTATTCAAGCAATTGAAAACGACATAATCAAATTTAAACATGGAAAATAATATCCATTTTCCATGTTTATTCATTAGTAAAATTATCCTCTTAACCAGTTGGGTGATTTTTTCCCTACACCCGCACGATTACCTACAAAGTCTTTTAAGTCCTCTAAACTTCTTTTTCGGCTTTTGTCAGAAATGACTAACCCTTCTTCAGAGGAGAAAATCGCAACAAGTTTTGGTTTTCCTTTGCCTAATTTTTGTAAAATGACCCCAGCACCTTTTTTCAACTCAGGAATTTGCTCTATTGGGAAAATTAAGAACTTGCTCGCAGTATTTGCAATGGCCACATAATCGCCATTGATCGGCAAACAATAAATTGCTTTTTCATCCTCTTTAAGATTTAAAAGTTGTTTACCTATTTTACGATCGGTTGATAGATTATTTCCTTCGGTAATAAACCCACGTCCACTATCCGATACCAGTAAGTATTTACCATTCTCATCTAGCACAAACAAAGCCAGAATAGTCGCATCATTAGAAAGTTCAACCAGTAAACGAATAGGTTGCCCGTCCCCGCGACCACGTGGCAAATCAGAGGCTTTGATATTAAAGCTTTTCCCATCACTGCCGAAGACACAAATGCGATCATTGCTTTGGCATTCTAAGGACGTTTCGAACTGATCGCCTTCTTTGAATTTTTGTGAAGTCAAGTCCAGAGCATGCCCTTTTAACGCTTTAATCCATCCTTTTTGAGACAAAATAATGGTTAACGGTTCTCTTTCAACTTCTTCCAGCACTTCAACCACGTCAACTGCCTTCGGTGCACCAGAAATCAACGTGCGACGTTGTCCCAAAACACCTGAACCGAATTGTTTATTACCCTCTTTTAATTCTTGAGAGATTTTTTTCCAACATAAGGATTCATCATTTAACAACGCGTTTAATGCTTCTTTTTCAGCAGAAAGCTCATCATATTCATGACGAATAGCATCTTCTTCCAAACGACGTAAGCTACGCAAACGCATATTTAAAATTGACTCAGCCTGTAAATCTGTCAGTTTAAAAGTCTGCATTAAAACGGTTTTAACTTCATCTTCCTCACGTATAATTCGTATAACTTCATCTAGGTTGAGATAAACCGCCAGTAGTCCTTGTAAAATCTCTAAACGACGTTCCAAAGCGCTAAGGCGGTGTTGGCTACGACGAACCAATACATCATATCGATGGTCCAACCAAGCACGTAAAATTTCCTTTAATCCCATTACTTTAGGAACAGCTTTGGAATCTAAAACATTCATATTATAGGAAAAACGTCCCTCTAAAGCAGTGGCTTTAAAAAGCGATTCCATTAAGACTTCAGGCTCAATCGTACGATTTTTAGGTTCCAGAACCAGTCTGACAACATCAGTACTTTCATCACGAATATCAGCCAGTAAATTAAGTTTTTTTTGCTCCATCAACGAAGCAATTTGCTCAATCAATTTAGATTTTTGAACTTGATATGGGATTTCAGTAATTACAACTTGCCACGTACCAAATCGCCCTTGTTCTACTTCCCACCGCGCTCTAAGGCGCAAAGAACCGCGGCCTGTTTCGTAGGTGTTTAGTATAATCTCCTGATCTTCAACAATCTCTCCACCTGTGGGAAAGTCTGGACCTTGAACAAATTGTAGTAAGTCTTTTGTTGATGCATCAGGCTTTTTAATTAAGTGCATTGCAGCGGCATAAAGCTCACCTGCATTATGAGGGGGAATATTGGTTGCCATCCCCACCGCAATTCCACTGGCACCATTTGCTAATAGATTAGGAAATGCCCCAGGCAGAACAATCGGTTCTTCTTCTTCACCGTCATACGTATCACGGAAGTCGACTGCATTCTCGTCAATTCCTTCGAGCAAAGCCTGAGCAATCATAGTCATACGAGATTCCGTATATCGCATCGCTGCTGCGTTATCGCCGTCAATAGAACCAAAATTGCCCTGACCTTCAACCAAAGGATACCGAACCGCAAAGGTTTGTGCCAAACGAACCAATGCCTCATAAACAGACGCATCCCCATGAGGATGGTATTTACCAATCACATCCCCCACAATCCGTGCACATTTTTTAAACCCAGACTTTGGATCTAACTTTAATTGGCGCATAGCAAATACTAAACGACGATGAACTGGCTTTAATCCGTCCCGCACATCTGGTAAAGACCGAGACATAATCGTTGACAATGCATAAGCTAGATAACGCTCGCTTAATGCAGTTGCCAGTGGGGTTTCTTTGATTAAGCCTTCGTTTTCAATCGTCATTCTTCAAGCTCTTAATTCTTAAATTACAATATATTTTATTTATAGTTAGGGATTTAACCATTAGGTTTTAAGTTAATTATGTGTTTATTATAATTTTTATATTTTTGATAGTAAGTTATGATATAAATAAGCAACAATACACTTAGTAGCGTCAAAGTTAAATAAAATCTCTTTTAGCTTTCCCGATTTATTTTCATTCTGTTATTTATAAAAACAAAAATATATTCTAGAACAATTACAAAGAATAAGCCTTTAACCCATCATAAGCAACCTCTATACCATCAGGCAGATTACTTTTTAACCATTCCCAATCCATATCAGGTCCCATATGGGTTAAAATCGTTCTTCTAGGCATAATCTTTTCACGCCATTCCAAGACTTTATCAACCCAAGCATGGGCAGGATGGGGTTCTCGTTGAAAACATCCTATAATCCAAGTTTCTACACCTTGCAAAATATCCAATCCATCTTGGTAAATATCCATCACATCTGTGCAATATGCAACCGACCCACAGCGGATCCCAAGCGTTTTACCAAACCCATGACATTGTTCAAACGTCTGAATGGTTTCTTCTGCAACAGTAAATACATCACCATATCCAACGATATTCACATCTAAAGCAGGACGGAAAAAGTGAGGCGCAGTTGTCCAAGGTTTAAACGCATACGAAAAACGATTTTCTAGCTCTTGCAGTGTTTCAGAGGTCGCATAAATTGGAATAGGTTTCCCAATCATACGATTAATAGAACGTAATTCATCCAAACCCGCAATATGATCTGCATGTGCATGTGTATAGATAACTGCATCGAGCTTGCTAATTTGTTCACGTAATAATTGTTCGCGAATATCAGGACCTGTATCAATAATAATCCGCTTACCAAGATTTGTTTCAATCACAACAGAAGAACGAGTGCGACGATTTTTAGGTTCCAAAGGATCGCAAGCCCCCCACTCTCCTTTACCATCTTCACCACCAACCATTGGCACACCACCTGAACCGCTGCATCCCAAAAAGGTTATTTTCATTCTTATTTTGCTTTCGTAAATAAACGATGAAAATTACTTGTCGTTTGATCGATAAATTCTGATTCAGCCATATCCAATAACGCTGCAACATATTTCGCCGTATGTGCAACAAAGGCAGGCTCATTGCGCTTCCCTCTGTAAGGAACAGGTGCCAGATAAGGCGAATCTGTTTCTACTAATAAACGATCTCTTGGCAGTTGAACAATGACATCCCGTAATTCTTGTGCTTTCTTAAAGGTCGCAATTCCAGAAATACTGATATATCCCCCAAGATCAATAGCTGCTTGAGCCAAAGCAAGACTGGACGTGAAACAATGAATTAAAAAAGGAAAACTGCCCCCGTTCTGTGTTTCTTCTTGTAAAATTCGCGCAATATCTTCATCAGCTTCACGAGCATGGATGCAAACGGGTAATTGTGTTTTCTGAGCTGCCTGAAGATGGGCTCTAAAAAATTCTTGCTGTTTGATGAACACATGCGGCTCACCATAAAAATAATCAAGCCCCGTTTCCCCAATACCAATCACCTGCGGATGATCGGTTAAGGCAGCTATTTCATCCGCAGTCGCAAAGGCTTCATCTTGAACATATTCAGGATGCGTTCCAACCGTACACCATACTTTTAAATCAGGTCGGGTGAACGTCGTAATACGCTTTTGCATATCCGCTTTGGATATGCGTGTGCCAATCGTTACGACCTCTCCTAGCTTTGCTTCTTCTGCATGATCTAACAGAGTTACAAGTTCTTCGTCTGAAAAAAAATCAAGGTGACAGTGGGAATCAACTAAACGCATCAGAATTATTCAGCCTCTATAAATCTTGGGAAAATACCAGAAGGTGCAGGAAGCTCTCGACCCGCAGGAATAAGAGTTTCAAGATCTGATAACTGACGTTCAGATTCTGTAACACCCAATTGCGTCAATAATTTATCCATTGCCCCTGGCATAAAGGGTTGTAAACATGTTGCAATAATACGCAGCGTATCAACCAAAACCCTTAACACAACATTCATTCGTTCCAAATCCGTCTTTTTCAATGTCCAAGGGGCTTGATGATCGATATAAGCGTTGGAAGCACGAATAATTTTCCAAATCGTTTCCAAAGATTCATGCAACGCTTGACGATCCATTTGTTCACGCAACAAAATTGGCAATAAGATTGCTTTGGAAAGTAAAGCCTCATCGTCCTGGTTACGTTGCCCAATTTCAGGCAGTTTTCCTTCACAGTTTCGCATGACTTGAGAAAGAGTTCTTTGAGCCAAATTCCCTAAATCATTGGCTAATTCGTTATTCATACGATTGATTAAGGCTTGCCGGCTATAGTCCCCATCTCCACCAAATGGAACTTCACGCAGTAAAAAGAAGCGAACAGGATCAAGCCCGAATTCTTCAACGAGTTTCAACGGTTCAATCACATTCCCAACTGATTTACTCATTTTCTCACCTTCGACCGTCCACCAGCCATGAGAATAAATACGTTTTGGAACTTCTAAACCAGCAGCCATTAGAAATGCTGGCCAATAAAGCGCGTGGAAACGAGAGATTTCTTTACCAACTAAATGCAAATCAGCAGGCCAAAACCGCCATAGGTCAGAGTTTTCTATATTCGGATAACCCAGAGCTGAAATATAATTCGTCAGCGCATCAAACCATACATACATCACATGGTCATCGTCACCAGGAACTGGAATGCCCCATTTAAAGCTGGTTCGGCTGACAGATAAATCTCGTAATCCAGATTTAATAAAGCTCAGCAGCTCATTACGACGACTTTCTGGGCCAATAAAATGAGGATGTTGCTCATAAAATTCTAATAACTTGTCTTGCCATGCAGAAAGTTTAAAGAAATAAGAAGGCTCTTTTAACCACTTTACTTCAGCCCCTGTTGGTGCAATTTTACTTCCGTCTTCAGCGGTCGTCAGCTCATCTTCACCATAATAGCACTCATCACGCAATGAATACCAACCTTCGTAAGCTCCAAGATAAATATGACCTGCATCTGCAATTTTTTGCCATAATGCTTGGCAACTTTTGACATGTCGTTCTTCAGTGGTGCGGATAAAATCATTATAAGAAATGTTCAGTTGATCTGCCATATTGCGGAATTGCGCAGATACCATCGTTGCAAAATTTTGCGCTGATTGACCTTTATCCTGAGCTGCTTGCTCTACTTTTTGACCGTGCTCATCGGTGCCCGTTAAAAAAAACACATCATAGCCGTCTAGGCGTTTAAAACGCGCTAAAACATCAGCAGCAATCGACGTATAAGCATGACCAACATGTGGGGCCCCATTCACATAGTAAATCGGGGTAGTAATCATATAATGAGGTTTCATAGTTCACTTACAAGGTTTAATTCAGAAATGAGTGTTTGTTTTTTGTCTAGGTTAAAAGATTCGGCTTCTTTATGCCACTTTAAAAGTGTTTGCCATATTTCTATCCATTGTGAAATAGATCGCATAGGATATCCAAATTCATTTTTATGTTCTTGCACGGCTTTGCGAATACGTGCAGTAATAGCTTCTGTTATTAAATCAAGAAAAATAGAAAAGCCATTTTCTTTTTGTAATATCAAATCTGCTTGCTTATAGATTTCTTTACCCTTGAGTGGCTGGTTGAAAAGTGTTTCGACAATGTCCTTTATATTTAAATGTCCACTCTCCAACAATTGTAACGCTTTGCCCAAAGAACCATCAGCCATTTGGATCGCTTTACTTTGATCTATTTTAGATAATTGAGGATTTAAAACAGATAAGCCCTGCTCCATCTCTTCAACAGATAATCCATGCAAAATCATTTTCCGGCATCGACTTAAGATTGTTGGGAGTAACCGACTGGGATGAGTTGTAATTAAAAATAATAAAGCCCCTTTGGGTGGCTCTTCCAACAATTTTAATAAACTATTGGCCGCATTACGATTCATCAAATCCGCATCTTCGATCACGACAATACGCCACCCACCCTCTGCTGGGGTTAGGCGTAAAAATTCTCCAACGGCTTTGATATCATCCATCAAAATTTCAGAACGTAATCGATTCTTTTTTTCATCGATACGACGACCAACTACTAATAAATCAGCATGGCTTCCTGCTTTAATACGACTAATTGCCGCTGGACTTTGTCCCAAGATTAATCGAACTAAATGATAAACAAAGGTTGCCTTTCCTATTCCTTCATCACCACTAATCAGCCAAGCATGATGCAACTTATTTTTCGCAATTGCTTGTTGAAAATAAGCATATTCCTTTTTATGTCCCAATAAATGATCATTTTGCCTTGGTATCATTGTTTCGATTCAAACAGTTGACGAGATACAATATCATACACATCTTGATGAATCATTTCCACATCTCTATATGCATCTACTCTGACGCACCGATTGGGATGGTCAATCATAATTTGTTTGAACCCATTTAACACACGATAATGAAAATTCTCATCGAGTTGTTCGTAACGATCCACTCTGCCTTGACGGGCATGACACCGCTCTCTCATAACGTCATAAGGGGCTTCAAAAACTAAGGTCAGATCTGGTTGTAAAGCAATTAAATGAGAAAGCTGTTTAATATATTGAATGAGGTCTTGATCCCCTTTACCTAGACCATACCCCTGATAGGCCAACGTAGAATCAATATAACGATCACAAATAACAATATAGCCTTGGCTCAATGCCGGTCTAATAATTTGGTCTACATGATCGCAACGTGCCGTAAAATGCGCCATGATTTCAGAACGTAAAGAAAAAGAATAACCACCAAACAGCAACAACTCTCGAATAGCTTCAGCACCCTTTGTGCCACCAGGCTCTCTGGTCAATAAAACTTTTCGACCATCTCTTTCAAATGCTTCATACAAACGCTTAGATTGCGTTGATTTTCCAGCACCTTCTCCACCTTCGAAAGTAATCAAATAACCTGCCATTGCTGTATCATACTCTCCTTCTTATTTTATAAAATGAAAAATAGAGAAGTAATCAATTACATTTTCTATTCTTCATTCACAAAAGCACTATATTTTTTTTCCGAAATGATAACCAATATTTTTAAAGGTTCTGGAAATCATGCCAGACTTTGGAACAGTTTCACCTGCAATAACAGGAATCTGTATAGCTTGCCCACCATTTTGAACAGATAAAGAGGCTTGAACGGCTTGCCCTTTGGTAATAGGCGCTGCAATTGGAGCGTTATAATCCAAGGTAACTTGCATTTTATTACGCCAACCAACGGGTAACGTCATCACTAAATCTTCACCAGCAACCAAAGGCACAGTTGGAGAAGTTCCCATCCATACAGGTGCAGTTTCAATAACCTCACCTTTGTTGAATAATTTAACATTCTCGAACTGATTAAATGCCCATTGCAATAAACGTTCACATTCATGCGCACGTTCATTCATAGAAGACATGCCATTAGCAACCATAATCACACGACGACCATTTCGTTCAGAACTGGCACAGAGTCCATATCCGCCCGCGGCCGTATGGCCTGTTTTCAAACCATCCGCTAATCCTTTATCAACCAAGACATTGCGGTTGCCTTGGGTAATATTATTAAATGTAAATTCTTTTTCGGAAAAGAAATGATAATATTCAGGGTAATCATGAATAAGATGATATGCAATCAATGCAATATCGTGTGCAGACATTAAATGATTATCATTAGGCCAGCCTGTACAGTTCAAGAAATGCGTATTTTTCAAACCTAACTTAGGTGCCCAATCATTCATAATCGCAACAAATTGTTGTTCTGACCCTGCTATCCCCTCTGCCAAAACAATACATGCATCATTCCCAGATTGGATAATCACACCTTGGATAAGGTCTTGTACAGAGATTTGTCCATTCAAGGGCACAAACATTTTTGAACCCTGCATTCTCCACGCATTTTCACTGACGGGTAAAAGTTGATCCAGTTTAATACGTCCCGTGCGCAACATAGCAAACACGACATAACATGTCATGATTTTTGTCAAAGAGGATGGATGCATCGGCTGATCTGCCAGTTTATCCAACAAAACAGCACCTGTGTTATAGTCCATAATAAATGCATATTGTGCACTAGTCGCAAATGGCCCAATAGGCGTATTAGCTGGGGGGCCACTGGGGGCTAGTGGCTGTGCAGGAGCAGCAGCTTGTTTACGATTGTTTTTTTTTGCTTCAGCTGGAGAAGAACTCATTACGGCCAAAGAAAAAGCAAGGCCACTAGCACCAGTTAATAATGATCTACGAGTTTGCACGCTTATTCTATCCCTATTCAACAATAATTTTGGCACCTTTTATGCCAGATTTTAATAAAGAATCCAAGTTTTGATCTGCTTGTTCGACAGTATTATATGGTCCAGAGCGAACCCTGATAACACGTCGCCCCCCAGTATAAGTATTAACTAAACGACCACCCATTCTTGCGGCTAAACGATTAGCATAAACACTCGAAGTAAAAGATCCACCATCAATCCATAATTGACCACCCGTTGCAGCACCTTGACGGTATTCAACAGGAAGCTCATCTAAAGACAATAATCCTTTTATACTGTTTTCCGCAGGTTGTTCAATAGGATGTGCATTGGAATTTGAAGATTGAGATCCGTCCAAATTTTCAACCTTGATCGTATCCAATGGTGCTGTGCTGACCTGCATTTGCGTCTGAGGACCATTCGGCATTTTAAAAGCCAGATCTTGACTGCGTTTTTCATCTTCGATGATTTCAACTTTAGCAGTGGAATTTTTAGCAATCCCCAATAACTCAGCTGCTTTTGGGGTCAGCTCTAATATTCTATCCGAAGTAGAGGTTGGACGATCATTTAATCGGATCGTAATTTCCCGACCATTCTCTAAATTACGGACATTTACAATAGCGGGTAATTGTAACGTAGGATGAGCACCAGTCATAGACTGAGGGGAATAGATTTCACCGTCAGCTGTGGCTTGTTTGGCTTTTTTAGAGGAAACAATAGCAAGACCTGATCCTCTATATGCAAAATTTTCTTCGGGGTATAGCCACCGTTCCCCTAATTGATATGGTTGACCTGTCTCATAATGAAGTTTTACTTGAGGTAAAGTGGAAGCATCTTGTTTAGAACAAGATGCCAGCAACAAAGCTGCAAACGCAAAACTGTATGTTTTTATCATTGGGTATTTCATGGTCATTACAGCCATTCAAAAAATAAAATTATCCTCAGCTTTACGCTTCTCTTTCTAAAAAAACAACTTTATTTATTAACCAACTGCATCACCAAGCAATCCAACTGCCAAAGCATAGTAATCTGATGGATTATAACGACGAATAACGTTGAAATTATGATAAACCATAAACGCCTGCCCACCCTCACCATCGGGTCTAATAACGGCACCTTGAACAGAGCCATTTGAAAATTTTGTTCCGTTTTTACGTCGGACTCCCAAAGCTTGCCATTGGCCTAGGGTTTTGATGTTTTTACGTCCGATTTGCCCTTGGAATAAATTACCTTCAATTGTGATCTCTTGACCCCAAGGCTCGGAACCACGCCAACCACATTTTGCCAAATAATTCGCAATTGAAGCCAATACATCAGGCACGTCCGTCCAAATATTACGTTGCCCTGTGCCTGAAAAATCCACTGCATATTGCAAATATGCACTCGGCATAAATTGAGGCTGCCCCATTGCACCAGCATAGCTGCCTAACATCTTTTCAGGCGCAATATCGCGGTTATCTAAAATCTTTAATGCTTTCATAAGCTCAGATTTAAAGAATTTTGCTCTTCTGCCTTCATAAGCAAGCGTTGCCAAAGAATCAATAACATTGAATTTACCTGTATGTTTTCCATACGCAGATTCAATACCCCAAATCCCTAATACAATCCTTGGATCAACTTGATATTGCTTCCAAATTTTCGATAATATGCCAGATAAGGAACGATAAGAGGCTTTTCCTTGACTAACTTTCGTTGGGGAGATGACTTTTTCGTAATATTGTGCCCAAGTCATCGTAAATTCAGGTTGTTTACGATCCAACTGAATAACTTTTGCATTTGGAACCGACCAATCCAATGCACGCTTCATAATAGAGGCATTGAACCCTTGACCAATAGCTTGTTGTTGAATCTGTTTTAGGAAAGCTTGATATCCTGCTATGCTTTGAGCAGCCGCTTTGGTTAATACAGAGTCAGAAAACATTACAGAAGTTGTAACTGCTGTTCCTGCCCCAATTAAAAATTTACGACGCTCTATCATGTTTTATCCTTATATTATGATACTTTAAATTGTTATATATTTAACATTAATCATATCTCTTATTCATAGCAAGGTCAGAAACAAAAACAGATCGTTATTTAAATATTTTATTTGGTATATATCAAATCGCTTGATAACAACAAACAACTCCTTTCCCAATCTTCATCAGATAAAAAAGTATGAATTGACGGCATGTATTTCCTTCTTAACAGCTGAAACGCTCATTACGTTTATCAAAAAATTCTTTATAAAAACTGTTGTAGATTTAAACTCTGCATCGCCCGTTGAGTGCCAACCATTTGCCCTCACTCCCACTTTATAATCCATCAATCAAGTCAGTATTTCTTCAATATAAAAAACTGGAATCTAAACTCACTTCACTTGCAAATCAGCCATTTTTTGATTTTCTATAAAAAGAGAAAGTTGGTCCCCATGCTTTAATTGTCCAACACCTTTGGGAGTACCTGTGTAAATCAAATCATTTGGCTTCAACACGATGTATTGACTAAGATACTTAATAATTCCTGGAATATTAAAAATCATATCCTTGGTATTTCCTTCCTGTCGTTTCTCACCATTTAAACTCATTGAAAAGCGAACATCTTTTCCAAATTTGCCTTTAGAAATAAAAGAGGATACGTAACAAGAATCTTTAAATCCTTTTGACAAAAACCAAGGGAGCTTCTTGTCTTTTAACTTTGTTTGCAAATCTCTGGCAGTTAGATCCAACCCTACAGCAACCTCGTTATAGTAAGTTTCAGCTTCATTAAGTTGAATTTGAAACCCTTCTTTGGCAATTTTAATTACTAATTCGGTTTCATAATGAACGTCATTTGAAAAAATAGGCAACGTAATTACATCATTTGTAATCAATGAAGAATTAGGTTTGCTGAAAATAATAGGTTCAGCTTCAACATTATTTCCCAATTCTTTGGCATGTTCAGAATAGTTTCTGCCAATACAATAGATATTATTAATCATTATTAAATCCTGACTATATTAAATTGTTGTCGATATGTTTACATTTTATTATACAAATAAAATTGAAAACCATACAATTTATCGAGATTAGAATTTAATGAATACTTCATATACGTTAACTGCCAAAATACTACATTGGCTAATGGCTGCACTTTTTATTTTTGTTTGGTGTGTAGGATTTTATAGCGATCATTTTATCCTTTCCAATACAGACACACTAAGACACACTCTTATCGGATTACATAAAAACATAGCAACAACAATTATATTTCTTTTTTGTATTCGATTATTTTGGCGTTATACACATCCAGTCCCTGACCTGCCTGATACTATGTCTCCACATTTAAAAAAACTAACTCATTTCATGCATATCTGTTTATATATCGTACTTATTATGATGCCAGTTACAGGATGCTTGCTCAGTTGGAGCGTTGGTTATACCGCACCTGTTCTATATATTTTTGACCTACCCACTTTAATCCACACCAATCCAGAGTTAAAAGCAATCATCAAGCCAACTCACATTTATTTATCCTGGATTGTAGGAATTATGGTTGTTGGACATATTGCCGCAGCATTAAAGCACCACTTTATCGACAAGGATAATGTCTTTAAAAGTATGATGTTTAAATAATTTTAAAGGGGAAATATTCAAAGCTTAGATGGTGGGTGTAACAGGGATTGAACCTGTGACCCCTACCATGTCAAGGTAGTGCTCTCCCGCTGAGCTATACACCCATCTTAGCTGATAGATGTTTAATAGCGATGTTCTTTTAAAAGTGCAAGTAGCCAAAGTGAAAAAAATGAAATATTTTATCCGATAATTTTATTTATTTATTTAATGAGAATGTTTAATGTCTCTTTTTGACCTGATAAATCCGCCGTTTTCTGAACCTTTTCTTATCCAACGTCCCCACACTACACCCTCTTATCCTATTTTGGTCAGTTCGCCACATTCTGGTATGGAATATGATTCTCATTTACTCTCATTGTGCAGACTTTCTTTAGATGAATTACGTAAAAGCGAAGATAGTTATGTGAATCTCTTGTTGGAACATGTCTCTCAATATGGCGTAACCTTTTTACAGACATGTCTTCCTAGGATTTTCTGTGATTTAAATAGAGACGCATGGGAACTCGATCCAGATTTATTCAAAGAACCATTACCAGAATGGTGCCATACCAATAGCCCTCAAGTTAAAAGAGGACTGGGGACTGTGCATAAAATCAGTAATAACGGCAAACAAATTTATAAATATTATTTATCTTTTCCGAAAATTAAACAACGTATTGAAACCTATTGGTTTTCGTATCATCAACAAATACAAGATTTTATTCAGAAAAATTGTGAGGAAAACGGTGGGTGTATTATCCTAGATATTCATTCAATGCCTTCTATGCCTAAACGAAATCCTTATTATGCAGATATTGTATTAGGAGATGGCTTTGCACAAACATGCTCTCCGACTCTTATTAACAATAGTCAAAAATTTTTCACTGACAAAGGATTCAAAGTGAGCAAAAATATTCCTTATGCTGGTGGATATATTACTCGACATTACGGTAACCCTCATCAAAATGTTCATGTTATGCAAATCGAAATTAATAAAAGTCTTTATATGGACGAGGAAAGTTTTGAATTACATAACAGCTTTTCTAAATTACAATCTGTATTAGACGAATATGTTCAATGGGTTTGTGCTGAACAATCAAGTATTCTGAAATTAGAAACAAAATAACCCATCTCTATTTGTTAAGATCTGATTTTTTATAACAATCTTCATTGGTATATGCTGGCATCATCTCAAATGGCTGTATCAAATATAATTTTGGATATATTTTATATACTTGGGCTATATCACAAACAATTCCATTCTCTGCTTTCCATAATTTAAGATCATCTAATACGGTCAGATTATAATGCTGACTAGATGCGAGCATAAGCGGAGTATACATATCTTCAAAACTCCATGAATCAATCTCTTGTAAAAAACCCTCTTGTGCTTTGGCATCCATAAATTGCACTGGATGAAACAAAATCCATTGATAAAACGCTTTGTATAGATAAAATTGGGTTGAGATTACTGCAGCTATGGGAGCTAAAACGATTAGAACCATGGATGTTAACAGATTTCGAATAGATTTATTTTGCTTGTATTTATAAATAGTAACAGCGAAAGCTAATAAGAATAAACCAATAAAAATAAAAAGGCTCAATATAAAAATAGCAAAGTCTCTTGAAAATCCAAGGTAAAGGCAAGCTATAAAAAATATAAAAGCAAGCAAAATATCCGAATTTCTAAATTTCTTTCGAGCAACAAAAAAGATAATAACCACTGGTATAGCAACCATCACCAAGACCATGATTAGTAAAAGCATTATTGAAGATCTTTTTAAAAGTAAATTATGAAATTATGGTTAATATCTAGATCAGTAATTAAATTGATATCAACTTAACATATTATCCATGCAACCCCAACTCAATCACAGGACATCGATCCATCACCACGTCAATTCCTGCATCCACAGCACGTTTTGCAGCAACCTCGTGAATGATATTTAATTGCATCCATATTAATTTATGCGTCATTTTTAGTCCCAATATTTCATCAACAATCGCAGGCACGGCTTCTGCATTACGGAAAATCTCTACCATATCAATTGACGCATCAATATCAGATAAAGTTGCATATACTGTTTGCCCTAAAATCATTTTTCCAGCTAAGATTGGATTAACAGGAATAACGTTAAATCCATAGCCCAATAGGCTTTTCATCACACCATAGCTTGGACGATCTGGTTTGTTGGACGCGCCGATCAATGCGATTGTTTTCACTTGCGATAAAGCACTAAGAATATCAAAGCGACTGGTTAAAATCTTTGCCATTACGTTTACCCTCTTTATTTTTTACCCCTATTTATTGTATAATATTACTCGAAAATTTAAAAAACTATTTTTATTTAACAACATTAAGGAAACTTATTTTTATGAGTACAGAAACATCTGCACCAAAAGAAGAACAACATCAATTTAGTGCCGAAGTCGAACGTCTAATGGATTTAGTGGTTCACGCCCTTTATTCAGAACGAGAAATATTTTTAAGAGAATTGATCGCTAACTCTGCCGACGCAATGGACAGAAGACGGTTTGAGGCATTAACAAACGAAGCTTGTGCACTTCCTGTAACCCCTCAAATTCGCCTAAGCGTTGATAAAGAGGCTCATCTTTTGACCATCAGCGATGATGGTGTTGGAATGAGCAAAGAAGAAATTATTCAAAATTTAGGAACGATTGCGCGTTCTGGAACCAGAGCGTTTGAAAAACAATTAAAAGACACCAAACCAGAAGATCGTCCCAACTTAATTGGTCAATTTGGCGTTGGCTTTTACTCTGCATTTATGGTGGCAGACAAAGTTGAAGTGATCTCTCGCCGTGCAGGAACAAATGAAGCTTGGAGCTGGACTTCTGAAGGCAAAGGTCAATATACGCTTACTGAAGCAACGCGTGAAACCGCAGGCACAACCATTATTCTTCATATCAAAAGCGATGCTGATGAATATTTAGAAAGCATGCGTCTTGGAAATATTATTCGTAAATGGGCGGATCATATTGCATGGCCGATTGCGATTAAGCAAGGCGATGAAGAAGAACGAAACGCGAATGAAGGTACCGCTTTATGGCGCAAACCTCGCAGTGAAATTACAGATGAACAACTTGAAGACTTCTATCGCCATATTACGCATTTATTTGATAAACCTTTGGCAACTTTATTATGGCATGCCGAGGGTGTCTTTGAGTTCACTTCTTTACTCTTTATCCCAGGGATGATTTCTCCTTTTGAACCTGTGGATCAAGAAAGAAAAAGTAAAGTTCGCCTGCATGTTCGTCGTATGTTCATTACGGATGAAGCTGAAATGCTTCCTGCTTGGTTACGCTTTATCCAAGGGATCGTTGATACGGAAGATTTACCATTAAACGTTTCTCGGGAAATGTTACAAAATACGCCTGTATTGGCACGTATCCGCAAAGCATTAACCAATCGTGTGATATCAGAATTGACTAAGCTTTCAGAAGACGATGAAAAATACAAAACATTCTGGAATCTCTTTGGGGCGATTTTCAAAGAAGGCCTTTGGGAAAATGGAGAACATTCAGAAAGTATCATTAAGCTTTCAAGATTTTACTCTTCTACCCAAGAAGACTTCACAACCCTACCCGATTATGTTTCTCGGATGAAAGAAAACCAAGAAGCAATCTATTATCTTGCTGGAGATTCCAAAGATATTCTTGCCTCTTCTCCTCAGTTGGAAGGATTTAAAGCGCAAGGTATTGAAGTATTACTCTTTACCGATGCTGTTGATGCTTTCTGGCCTGATCGCGTAGGTAAATATGCAGAAAAACCTTTACGCAGCATTACTCAAGCCAAAGAAGATCTTGAAAAGCTAATGGGTGATGTCGAACATGTAAACAGCGAAGAAGAAGAAGGTCTTTTAAAATCTCTAAAAGAAATCCTAGCTGACAAAGTTACTGAAGTTCGCACAACACAGCGCCTTGTTGATAGTCCTGTAATCTTGGCCGCTTCTGCTGGTGGGCCAGATTTACAAATGCAGCGCCTTATGCGCCGTAATGATAAAACGATGCCTTCTCCTGCCCCTGTGTTGGAATTAAATCCAAATCATCCTTGGATTAAATCTTTGGTTCTTAAAGCAAAAGATGGCAAAGATATCAGTGAAGAAGCAACTATTTTGCTTGATCTTGCGCGTGTTCAAGATGGTGAAATGCCCGTTGATCCAACCTTGTTTGCTCGTCGTATTGCAACTGCGTTAACAGGTAAATAAAATGAAAATGCACATTAATCAACAAACCGATATTTTGGCTGTGATTGATGTGCAAAATGACTTTTTGCCTGGTGGGGCGCTGGGTGTAAAGGATGGGGATCATATTATTCCTGTCATTAACCACCTGTTAACCCACCGCTTTCAACGTTCTTTTGCCACGCAAGATTGGCATCCCAAAAATCATATTTCTTTTGCTGAAAACCATTTGGGTGCTAAGCCTTATGACGAAATAGAATTGCCTTATGGTCAACAAACTTTATGGCCTGCCCATGCTGTGCAAAATACATTCGGCGCAGAATTATCATCTAAATTACAACAACAATATTTCCAAATGATCCTTCGCAAAGGATGGCATCAGCATATTGATAGCTATTCTGCCTTTTATGAAAATGATCAGATGACTTCAACAGGATTAGTTGGCTGGTTACAAAATATTGGCATTAAACGAATATTCTACACAGGCTTGGCAGAAGATTTCTGTGTTGCCTATTCCGCCCAAGATGCTGTTAAAGCTGGGTTTCAAACTTATATTATTCAAGATGCGACCAAACCTGTTGCGCTTCCTATGAAAAAGTATGAAACAACAGCAAACAAAGCAAGGCATGAATTACAAGAATTAGGTGTAATTTACCTTACCAGCAATGATATTATTGTTTAACTGCAATATTAAAAAATTTTATGATAAACTCTTAAAAAGTAATCTTTTAATTATAATTTTATGGTGAATCGTGGCCAAAAACACTGGTACAGAATACGAAAACTTCGTTAAAATTATACAAGAAACAATCCTGAATTTATCAAATTCAGATCTTAGCCCTACGAAACATATAACTATTGAACGCAACAAAATAATACACGATAAAAATGAAATAGCTAGAGAATTTGACCTATATTGGGAGTTTGAATATGGTAGATATCAATATTGCAGTGTTATAGAGTGTAAAGACTATGCTTCCAAAGTAAGTATTGAGAAAATTGATGCTTTTTTAGGAAAAACTATTGATATTCCAGGCCTTAGATTAATTTATGCCACTAAAACCGGATATCAAAGTGGAGCATTAACAAAAGCTGAAAAACATAATATTGACTTATTAGTTGTTAGAGGAGCTAATGATAAAGATTTTATAACAAAAGATGGTATCCAGTTAATACGTCAGATTATATGCACTATGATTATAAAGCCTATTCAAATAAAATCTATGAATTTTGAACCAGACATCTCTTGGTTCACACTACAACCTCCCTTCATTCAACAAACAATAAAACAAAAATTTAAAAATGGCGCTATAGATAATAACTCTTATATAGTCAATAAAACTAAAAATACTCAACTCTCATTAGAGGAGTTTGCAATCTACGCAAAAGAAAAAATTGTTAATAAGCACTATGAGGATAAACAAGGTGTTTATGGCGAAATATTAGATAATTCATATTTAAAATTTATAGACAGTGATTTAGAAGTAAAGCTTAAAGGATACAATCTAACTTACTGTTGGGATAAACCCACAAAACACAATATTAATATCGATCTGATGCAACAAATACTGGGGATCATTCATAACTATACTACCAACAAAAAACAGATAGTATTTAAAGATGGTAACATTAAAAATTTAGATTAAAACCATGACCTAATTTTAGATCATGGCAACTTACACCTATTTCTTATTAGGCTGAAAACAATATTCCATACTTGGAAATGCCCTAGAGCGCACTTCATCTGCATATTGCTTTGCTGCATCTTGCATCGTTTGCCCAACCTGCGCATAACGTTTTACAAATTTCGGTTTAAACCCTTGAAACACGCCAAAAATATCATCACAAACCAAGACTTGACCATCACAAGCTGGCGAGGCACCAATACCGATCGTAGGAATAGAAAGTTGCTGTGTAATGGTTTCTGCTACGGGTTCAACAACCCCTTCTAATACCACTGCAAACGCCCCAGCATCCGCAATGGCATGACTGTCACGAATAACTTTTTGCACGCCAGCATCATTTTTACCCGCAACCTTAAATCCACCCATCATTTGCACGGCTTGAGGCATTAATCCGACATGTCCGCATACAGGAATATTTCGTTTGGTTAGAAACTCCACCGTTTCAGCCATTTCCTCACCACCCTCCAGCTTTACTGCTGCTGCACCTGTTTCTTGTAAAATACGAGAAGCTGTGCGAAATGCTTGCTCTGGACTTTCTTGATAAGAACCAAAAGGCAAATCCACCATCACGCATGCTTTTTTAGAGCCACGCATTACCGCTTGACCATGCGCGATCATCATTTCCGTTGTAACCGCTAGTGTTGTATCCAATCCATAAATCACCATTCCCAATGAATCACCGACTAGGATCAAATCAACATCATCATCCATCAATTGCGCCACTGGGGTTGTATAAGCGGTCAAAGAAACAATTGGCTCTTTGCCTTTTTTTGCCATAATATTTGGCACACTTAAACGTTTTACAGGTGTATTACTCATCAATAATAACTTTGCTTCTATTAAAATATATAAAATAAAATTTTGTAAAATAGTAATATGTATTTACTATCACTTTAAACATAGTACATCCTTTAAAAGTAGAATGTAAATTATTAATTTTATAAAATATTAAAGGTTCTTTTATGACTGCATCACAAACCGCATTAATTTTAATTGAATATCAACATGATTTTACCTCCGAGAATGGTGCTTTACACGAGGGAGTCAAAGATTGTATGCAACAAACTAATATGTTGGCAAACAGCAAAGCTGCATTGAAAGCAGCCAGGGAAAAAGGAATCCATATTATTCATTCTCCGATCAGTTTTCCTAATTACTATCGTGAAATTAGAAAACCAACTTATGGTGTTTTACAAAAACTTGTTGAAACCAAAGCATTTCGCCAAAATAGTTGGGGCGCACAAATTATTGAAGATGTTAAGCCTTTACAAACAGATATTACTCTTGAAGGCAAACGTGGCCTAGATGCTTTTTATAGCACAAACCTAGATTTTATTTTACGCCAGTTAAATATCCAGTCAGTCGCAATATGTGGTTTTTTAACCAATTGTTGTGTCGAATCAACTGTGCGCACTGCCTACGAAAAAGGCTACGATGTTACGACACTCAGTGACTGTTGTGCAACTTTGAGTATGCAAGAACATAATACAGCATTAGAAAAAGATCTGACATTTTTCTCACACGTGATTAATCACGAAGAATGGATAAAATCAATTAAATAACTTATATTAAGTTTGTTGTGTTTCTCTGTGGTTCAATTGATTGATATGATGGATTAAATACATACAGTTCATTACACAACAAACTTCAAATACATAGTCTACTCGAAGACTGGAAGCGTATATTGTTGGTGACAAACCAATAATAATTGTGTCCAAAATACCTACTGTAAAGATACTCAAAACCATTAATTTTGTATGGTTATTCTTTAATGTTGCAAGTATTAAAACAAGAAGAGATATTATCACCATCATCACAAAAAAATATGAAATGTAGGTCGATACTGAAACCCACTTCTCTGCATTAAGTATATTTGCATTTAAAAAGTTTTTCCCAAATAAAGGAAAACTAAGACCATTCCACTGAACTATGGAAATACTCGTAAATGCAATAACTGTTGCCAAACACATATTACCAACAAGAAATTTGGTTCCATAAACTATATATAACAGAGCCAATAAAAGCATAAATATTATCAGAGGAATATTCCAGTAAAACCCAAATAATTGATGAAGTTTATCAAAGCCAAAGCTTAGCTTTTGTATAAACGAATAATTAAGATAGTCAGGAAACCAACTCCATGTTTCTGCGCGTAACCTTACATAATTCCCAGGTGCTGTGATTGATATAAAAAAATTAATAAGCGCTAAACCATAAATAATAAAATTTTTATAATTTCGAGTTCTTTTCTCACTATAGAAAACAGTAAATACGATCAAAAAGAAGAAAACACCTATTTGCTCGGCATAGGCAAAAAAAAATGTCGTCATACAAACTAAAATAAATTGTATCTTAGATTGTGTTTGATTTAATATGAATGAAATTGCATATGTTGCTAAGGATAAAGGCAGTAAATAAATATAAAAACCTGTGATCCACCATGCCGCATTGGCATTAATAAAAAGTGGTATTGCAAACAATAATATTAAAATTATGAAAGTATAATATAATGTTACTTTTTGGCATACTATCTTGCTAATCGAAGTCGATAATAGCAACAAAGACAAAGGTATTGCCATTCTCCAAAAGATTGGATAATTAATCGTAGACACCATCAGAGCTTCTAAAGGGATGCGTCCTGTCCATATTTTATATCGCTCTACTAGAAAATCAACAATATTCCAATGATCTACAATTGATAGAAAGAAATCATCATCCGTAGCTCGGTCAAGATGCACGCTTATAGAGAGCAAAATTAACAAAAAAACGATTATACTAAAACAAAAAACTTTGAAATATTTATTTACAGACAAATTGTGCAACATAAGATAGATTATTTTCATTTTGAGTAACAATAAAGATTTTTTTTGTTAAGTTTTTTTCATTAATTAATCGTTTAGATGCTTGAAATCCTGAGTTTTTATATAGTTTACCATCACTGAATAGCTTACTTACATCTTGTCGAATAATAAAATTGCTAGAAATAGGCAATAATTTACCATTTTGTATTTCTGCATATATCTTCGTGACGGTATGATCTTGATTTGGAATATATGACCACCCTGAAATATAGACTTTACGTTTATTGATTTCACATACATCTATATTAAAATTCTTTAAAAATTTTCCATGAAGTTGATTTTCAACGGACGCGCCAGAGTTCCATGCAGAGAAAAAGAGCAAAGTGCAGCCAATCGCAACAAGTGTTAAACAGATATAGATTATAGAAATTACTTTTTGATTCATCTATTCACTTATATTCTCAGAAATATTTATAATTATCGAGTTATATATTCGTTAATACATAACCAGCAACTACTATTAACAACATAACCAAGTTAGATTTTTACATAAGGATACGTATGACCCAGAGCTTTCATATAAAAAAGCTACAAAATTAAAACTGGCAAATACCAGACTGAGTGTAATCATTGAAATAATTTTAACCCTAATATTCCATCTCGAGATTTTACAAAGCTTTGAGATAAAAATAATATCAAACCTAAAATACTCAAAAATGTTACAAAAAAATGAAAATGAATGAGTTGCATCTGCTAAGTAAACTAAAAAAGTGATCTAAACAATTAAGACATAGTCAAAAACGAATATAATATCACCGTTTAAAATTCCACATTATTGAAATAACTATTTTATTTGAACATCCTATTTAAAACCCTATCTTGATTTTTTCCGACTAGTACTGCTCTACTCTTTCTACACCTTGAATAACTTTGATATGCTGAGCTAACATTGGAGAGACATTGTATAATTCGGGTAAAATAACTTCTACTTCTTGCTGATTAACGCATTGAGGCACCAACACCACTTTACCTCTACCTTTTTGGGCATTTTCTAGAATACTAGATATTTTCTCAACAGCATTTAAATCTTTCACCCAGATTTTGATTTCTTTGACTAATCCAGTGATGGCCTCTTCCAGATCCTCAACATGTTGTGCTGTAACGCGTAAATTTTCTTCATCCATACGCAAATCAACTGTCACGATGACCATGCGTCCTGTGACAAGTAAATCTCTCGAACGATTGAGCGTTTCAGAGAAAAAAGTTACTTCGCAAGCACCACTTTTATCAGACAGTCCTACCCAAGCCATCTTTGTCCCCTTTTTCGTAGGACGTTCTTTCATATTCAATATACAACCTGCCAATCGAATACGTGTATTGCCAGAACGAGCAAGATGTTCCAAATTAGTCATCGGTTGAATAGCCATCTTTTGCAATAATGCTCTAAATGAATCTAACGGATGTGCCGTCATATGGTATCCAATGGCTTCAGCTTCCATCGTCAGACGCTCAATTTCTGGCCACTCAAATACCGTTGGTAATTTTAGCGGTTCAACCGTCTTGACATCTCCCATCTGAAATAGGCCTATTTGACCACTGGCTTTCTCATCTTTACGAGCATGCGCCCTGCGTAAAATGACTTCAGCAGATGCAAACACCTTATGGCGATTAGGCTCAATGGAATCAAACGCCCCTGCTTTGGCTAAATTCTCCAACTGCCCTTTATTAAGGTTCTGACAATCAATGCGTTCAGCAAAATCAACCAAATCTTTGAAAGGTAGCTTTCCTCTAGCCTCAGCAATCGCTTGCATCGCAGAGAAACCTGCCCGTTTGATCGCTGCCAGAGCATAACGAATAGCATAGGTTCCATCCTCTTGCTTTTCAATCTCAAAATCGGCACCTGATTTATTAATATCGGGCGGTAAAACTGAAATATTAATTCGTTTAGCTTCTTGCCTTAACACTGCCAACTTATCCGTTTTTTCAATGGCTAACGACATACAAGCGGCAAAAAAAGCTACAGGATAATTGGCTTTCATCCATGCTGTTTGATAGGATACTAACGCATAGGCTGCAGCATGGGATTTATTAAAGCCATAATCGGCAAAACGCGCCATCAGATCAAAAACTTCAATCGCTTTCTTCTCATCGACACCATTTTGAATGGCACCCTTGGTAAAAATCTCACGTTGCTGATCCATTTCTGCACGGATTTTCTTACCCATTGCACGACGCAATAAATCAGCGCCACCAAGACTATATTTTGCCATTTTTTGAGCAATCTGCATGACTTGCTCTTGATAAACCATGATGCCATAGGTTTCTTCAAGAATATCACGAATTTGCTCGTGTGGTGGCTCCCACGCTTCCCCATGTTTTCTGCGACAATAATCTGGAATATTGGCCATTGGCCCAGGACGATACAACGCCACTGCCGCAATTAAGTCCTCAATTCGTGTCGGCTGCATTTGACGCAATACGTCGCGCATGCCCGCGCCTTCGAACTGGAACACGCCACCTGATTCACCACGACTTAACATTTCATACGTCAATTTATCATCCAGCGGGATTGATGATAAATCAATATACTGACCCAACTTTTCCAGCATATTCACAGCACGCTGCAAAATTGTCAGCGTTGTTAATCCTAGAAAATCGAACTTTACCAAGCCGACTTGTTCAACAAATTTCATATTATATTGAGTAACCAACATATCACTACGTGGGTCTCGATAGAGTGGCACCAATTCAACTAAAGGACGATCACCAATCACGACGCCTGCGGCGTGGGTACCTGCGTGACGATATAACCCTTCAAGTTGCAAAGCAACTTCCATCAAACGCCTGATGTTTTCATCGCTATCACGCATTTCTTGTAATCGTGGTTCACCATCAATTGCTTGACCCAGCGTTGTTGGTTTAGCAGGGTTATTTGGGATTAATTCAGCAACCTTATTGACCATTCCAAAAGGCAATCCAAGCACCCGTCCAACATCTCGCACGGCAGCTCGAGCCTGTAATTTACCAAATGTGATAATTTGGGCAACCTGATTTAATCCGTACGCATGGCGTACATATTCAATCACTTCATCACGACGATCCTGACAGAAATCAATATCAAAGTCGGGCATTGAAACACGTTCAGGATTTAAGAACCGTTCAAACAATAAATTAAATCGCAAAGGATCCAAATCGGTAATGGTTAACGCCCAAGCCACCAAAGACCCTGCCCCAGATCCACGGCCTGGCCCCACAGGTATATCATTTTCTTTAGCCCATTGGATAAAGTCTGCAACGATTAAGAAATACCCAGGAAATCCCATTTTTTGAATAACAGAGATTTCATATTCTAAACGATCTTGATAAATTTTACGATCATCTTCGGATAGTTCGGGATAAGCTGTTAAGCGATCATTTAATCCTGCTTGCGCCATTTGCTGTAAAGTTTCATCCGCAGTCATTCCTTCTTTGATCTTGCGACTTTGAGGCAGCATTGGCTTGCGCGTTTCAATTTTAACCGCACAGCGCTTGGCAATTTCGATGGTATTTGAACATGCCTCGGGCAAATCTGCAAAAAGCTCACCCATCATTTCAGGTGGTTTAAACCAGTTTTCTGGCGTAACCTTCCACCGATCTTGCATATCCACCGTGCAGCCTTGTGCAATACAGATCAACGCATCATGCGCTTCGTATAAATCTGGTGTTGGAAAAAAACATTCATTCGTCGCCACCAACGGTAAACCATAACGATCTGCAAGCCCTATAATTCCTGGCTCGATAGATTTTTCTTCTGCAATACCAAGACGATTAAGCTCTATCACTAAACGATCTGGAAAAGCCTTTGCAAATTGCTCAATCAGATCAGAAGCATGTTTTTCCTGTCCCTCAGAAAGAAGTTTGAAAATAGGGCCTCTCGTTCCCCCACTAAGCAAAATCAACCCTTCTGAATGTTCACAAATTGTCTCAACAGCAACCGCAGGATCAGAAGGATCTCCTTTTAAGAATCCTTCAGAAGATAAATATTGTAAATTGAGTAATCCTGTTTCATTTTGAGCCAATAAAACAATCGGCCAACTGCGCGCATATTCTGTATTTTCGCCAATGGCAGGAATACCAATTTGTGATCCAATAATAGGCTGAATTCCACCATCAACGCAATATTTTGAAAACTCCAAAGCTCCAAATAAATTCCCTGTATCGGTAATAGCAATCGCTGGCATATTCATTTTCTTTGCCAACTCTACCATTTTCGGCACTCGAATAGCCCCTTGGCTAAGGGAATATGCTGAGTGATTACGTAAGTGAATAAAAGGAGCCAAAGCCATTATGATACCTTAATTTCAACTAGAGTGTAAAAGGAACAATCTTTCCTTCATGCAATGTCATCACACGATCCATTTTAGAGGCAAGGTCATTATTATGGGTAACAATCAAAGCAGCCAGCCCTTCTTGTCGCACCGCTTGTAACAACAAACCAAAGACATGATCCGAAGTTTTCTCATCCAAATTGCCTGTTGGCTCATCTGCTAATAATATATGAGGAGAATTTGCTAAGGCTCTGGCGATTGCCACACGTTGTTTTTCACCG
Organism: Commensalibacter communis; assembly: GCF_947179015.1. Classification (GTDB taxonomy): domain Bacteria; phylum Pseudomonadota; class Alphaproteobacteria; order Acetobacterales; family Acetobacteraceae; genus Commensalibacter; species Commensalibacter communis. The sequence goes on along the minus strand of NZ_CAMXCM010000001.1, from coordinate 739,938 downwards.
CCTGAGAGTTTCCCAGGTTGATGGTGAACACGATGCCCTAGATCGAATTTCTCCAACCATTCTTTTGCTTTTTTGGACGCTAATGATTTTGACTTTTTATCAATCATCTGAGGCATCATAACATTCTCAACAGCTGTAAATTCTGGCAATAAATGATGAAACTGATACACAAAACCAATAGAACGTAATCGCAATACCGTGCGGTCTTTTTCGCTTAACTTGGCAGTATTTTGCCCATTAACAAAAATTTCGCCTTTAGTCGGCTTTTCCAATAACCCTGCCACGTGCAATAAAGTCGATTTTCCCGTGCCAGACGGCGCAACCAAAGCTACAATTTCACCTGAGTTCAAAGTAAAATCAGCACCTTTTAACACTTGTAATTGCTCGTCCCCACTTTTATAGGAAACGTGAACATCTTTAAGCTCTAATACAGCTTGAATGATATTATTCATTGCGCAATCCTTCGACTGGATCGGTACGAGCGGCTTTCCAAGACGGATATAAAGTTGCCAGCAGCGATAAAGCCAACGCCATGATAACAATTTGGATCACATCCGCCCAATCCAATTTAGCTGGTAAATGCTCTAAATAATATACTTCAGGATTAAATAAATTCGTGCCAGTCAATTTTTGCAATCCTTGACGGATATGCTCAATGTTTTGACAAAATAAAATCCCAATAGCGGTTCCTGCAATAGTTCCTGTTACCCCAACAGAAGCACCACACATTAAAAATATCCGCATAATGGCACCACGCGAAGCACCCATCGTTCTTAGAATGGCGATATCTCTAGTTTTATCTTTGACCATCATAATCAATGACGAAATGACGTTAAATGCAGCAACCAAAATAATGAGTGTTAATATTAAAAACATCACGTTTTGCTCAACTTGAACCGCACCAAAAAAGGCGTTATTACTTTGTGTCCAATCTAAGAAACGCAAATTTTCATCACGAAATTCTGACATCAAAGATTGAGTCGTTTTTTGAACCTTGGCTGGATCAGTCGTGGAAATTTGTATTCCAGTAACGCCATTTTTGATTTGAAAGAATTTTTGTGCTGCTGAGATTGGTAAAAAGACATAGCTGGAATTATATTCATGCATGCCTGAATCAAAAATACCAACAACTGTATAGGCTTTAATTCGAGGAATATTTCCCATCACGGTTGCTGGCCCTTGCGGTGAGATTAAAGTGACTTTGGAACCAATCCCAAGACCCGCGCGATCCGCTAATGTCTTACCAATGACAATAGCGTCATCACCTTTAAACCGCTCAAACGCATCAGAGGTTAAGCTTTTGCTGACAACCGTTAGCTTTTTTAACCCTTCGGCACTCATCCCCCTTACCATGCCACCAGAATTATAGTTCCCAGCACTTAATAAAACCTGACCCTCAGTGAAAGGAATGGCGGTTTTTACACCAGGCATTTTTTCCATACGCAAAGCCAAGCGATCATAATCGGTAATGGGTTGAGGGCCATTATAAGACACTTGTCCATAAACACTCAGATCCCCGTTCAACCCAAGAATACGGCCCAATAAATCATCTTTAAAGCCATTCATCACGGCCATAACGACAATTAAGGTTCCTACTCCCAAAGCTATTCCAATTAAGGAAAAAATCGCAATAACTGAAACAAAACGCTCGCCTTTACGTGCTCGTAAATAACGTTTTGCAACCATTCTTTCAAAAGAGCCAAACATATCTACTAATCCTGATGAGAGGCCATATATTCTATAATCTGATCAACAGGAACCTCAGCCCGCATTCCTGTTTTTCTGCGTTTAATCTCGACAATATTTTGTGCAACCCCACGTGGACCAACAATAATTTGCCAAGGATGTCCCATTAAATCAGCATCAGCAAATTTTGCACCAGCCCGTTCATCACGATCATCGTATAGGAAATTTTCTGGATCAGTTTTATATAAAGACTCACAAACATCTTTACAGGCCTGATCTTTCATCCCAAGATTAATAATGACAGCTTTGAACGGTGCAACAGCATCTGGCCAAATAATCCCGTTTTCGTCATGAGACGATTCGATAATCGCTGCGACTAAACGTGAAACGCCAATTCCATAAGAGCCCATATGAGGATAAATTTTCTTGCTATCTGAACCTGTTACAGAAACGTCCATTGATTCCGTATATTTTGTGCCAAAGTAGAAAATTTGACCAACTTCAATCCCACGCCCTTCACATTTTCTCTCTACTGGCACTTTATCCCATTCGACTTCATCATGCTTTTCATCTGTTGCAGCGTAAAAACTGGTCATCCGTTTGAAAAAAGAAGCCAAAGAATCTTTATCTGCAATATCTACTGGCATTTCTAGCCAATTTTGATCTGCAAACGCAGAATCGAAGAAAATGCCACTTTCCCCTGTAGGAGCTAAAATGATAAATTCATGGCTTAAATCGCCACCAATCGGGCCAGTATCCGCCAACATTGGAATGGCTTTCACCCCAATACGTTGAAAAGTCCGCAAGTAGGCCAACATCATTTTATGATAGGTTACGACCGCACTGTCGTAATCGACATCAAAACTGTAGCCATCTTTCATGTAAAATTCACGTCCACGCATCACTCCAAAACGAGGACGAATTTCGTCTCTGAATTTCCACTGGATTTGATATAATAAAGCAGGCAATCCTTTATAAGACGTGACAAACTGATCAAAGATATCCGTGATCATTTCTTCATTTGTCGGTCCGTATAATAAATCACGTTTATGACGATCGACAATACGCAACATTTCTGGCCCATATGCATCATAACGTCCAGAGCGTTTCCAAAGATCAGCTGATTGCAAAGTTGGCATTAATACTTCTTGGGCATTAATTGCTTCTTGTTCTTCACGAACGATGTCAGCAATTTTATTTAATACACGTAAGCCAGCAGGCAGCCATGCATAAATACCAGAAGACATTTGACGAACCATTCCTGTTCGAAGCATAAAACGATGTGAGACAATTTGTGCCTCAGCTGGAACTTCTTTTAATGTTGGAAGAAAACTTGAAGATAAACGCATAAACTAATAAATCCTAAAATAGGCCTATGAAGGATGAATCCGAAAATAAAAAATCTCATCATTATAATGAGATTCTTTACTAAAATTAAAGACGTAATAAATGAATATCAACCATTGGTTTCTTTTTGAGCCTGCGTCCAAGAATACGACGTAGTATCATCTTAGCATTATCCACCAATTCTTCATCATTCAAACGTACCTTGTGAGGAAGACGTTCTAATAATTCTCCGAATTCATCAATCACATCATCAAATTCTTCGTCATGTTGATCAAACAACCCAGGTGCACTGATATTTGGATCGCTTAACAAATCCCCATTCATATTTACTGCAAAACTGGCAACAACAACACCATTATATAACATACGACGGCGTGCCGATAATACGTCTCCGTCCACAGATAATAATCGATTACCATCAATCACTAACCGTCCACAAGGTACCCCAGCAACAATTTGTGGTTTTCCTGGACCAAGGCGTAAAATATCACCGTCTTCAAGTAAAATAGGTTCTGCATTATATTCTTTGGCAACATTGGCTTGTGCGTTCAAATGAATCCATTCACCATGCACAGGAATGCCGTAAGTTGGTTGAACTAATTTATAAAGCTCGCACACCTCTTCATAACATGCATGCCCAGAAGCATGAACGAAATGATCTCTTGAGGTGATCACTCTGGCACCGCGTCGGGCTAAATTATCCTGAACACGCATAATCGCTAACTCGTTTCCTGGGATAGTACGGCTACTGTAAATCACCGTATCGCCATTACCAAAGGAAATATGTTGATGCACATCCAAAGAAATACGGGTCAACGCGGAACGTTCTTCACCCTGACTGCCTGTTACAATGAAAACAACGTGATCCAAATCAACATCGTTCATATTTTGTTCAGTGAAAAAGGGAGGAATATCAGCTAGATATCCATTTTCTCTGGCTGCGATTTCAAGGTTTTTCAAAGAACGACCAATAATTACAACAGGACGATTGGCCTGTTTTGCAGCATAAGCAATACTCTCTACACGTGACACATTACTTGCAAAACAAGTTACCGCAACACGGCCTTTGATACTGGCAATCAACTCAACTAAACTACGACGAACTTGCATTTCGGATTCAGGTGCGCGTTTTACAATAACATTGGTACTATCACATACCATTGCCAACACGCCCTCACGACCCAATTCTGCAAATTTTTCTAAATTAGTTATATTCCCAATCACAGGCTCTGGATCAAGTTTCCAATCCCCAGTATGTAACACATTTCCATATGGGGTGCGAATAAATACACTCTGTGCTTCTGGAATAGAGTGCGTCACAGGGATAAATTCCAGATCAAATTCGCCAATATTGAAACGATCACTCATATTGATAAGATGAATAGTGACGTCTTCCAACATTCCTGCTTCACGCAATTTACGTCTTAAAATCGAAGCCGCAAATTTCGTGGCATAAACAGGACATTCTAAATCTTGCCACAAATAGGTTACCGCACCAATATGATCTTCATGTGCATGCGTAATGACTAAGGCTAGTAGATCTTCCTTATGACGAGCAATAAATTCTGGATCTGGAACCAAAATATCAGCCTCTGGCATATCATTGCCACTAAAGCCAATTCCACAATCAATTGCCAACCATTTTCCATTTAACCGATATAGATTAAAATTCATACCGATCTCACCCGTTCCCCCAAGTGGAAGAAAGGCAAAATCGTTCATTTGTTCATTCATATTCGTCCTTTTCTTTTATATTTTATTAATCTTTTTGTTTCCTGATGAATTTCGATTTGCAAGGATCCTAAGTCCTTCCAGAGTTAACTCTGCATTAATTTCTTTAAATATAGGGGTTCCTTCGGCCAATAACCGTGCCAAACCCCCTGTCCCAACAACAGTCATCTCTGAGACAGAATATTCTTTTCTAATTCGTTCAATAATACCTTCAATAAGCCCGATATATCCCCAATAAATACCTGACTTCATCGCCCCAATTGTTTCTTTTCCTATCACAGATTGAGGTCTTCCAAAACCAATTCTTGGCAATCTTGCTGCCGCACTATGAAGTGCTTCTAATGACAGGGTTAGTCCTGGCGAAATAACCCCGCCACAATAATTTCCGTCTTTATCAACAATATCAAACGTTGTGGCTGTTCCCAGATCCACCACAACCAACGGACCACCATATAACTGATGTGCTGCTAATCCATTTAACAAACGATCAACACCCACTTCTTGTGGATTATCCGTTTGAATCTCAAATCCCCAATCCAAGCCTGCCGAAGCAACAATCGGATCAACAAAAAACCATTTACGACATAGTGTCAACAGTTGATACAAAACAGGTGGAACAACAGTCCCAATGATAGCACGCGTAATCTTATGAACAGGAATATTTTGTTTTTCCATTAATACAAGTAAAGTTGCAGCATATTCATCAGAGGTTCGATTAGCTGTCGTTGCGACACGCCACGTTCCCAACCAATCCTGACCATCATGAACGGCAAATACAATATTCGTATTTCCAACATCAATTACTAAAAGCACGTCTATTCATTCCTACTTTCATACAAACAAAACAATTCACCTGCTGATAAATGTTTTAAACTTGTTTCTGTTTGTAATAACAAAAACCCTTTTTCATCTATTCCCTTATATATACCAATATATTTTTCATTGCCACTTGTCACTGTTAAAGATCTACCCAAAGGCAACCCTTTTTGTAACCAAGATTCACGAATAAATTGTTCTTGACCTTGATCCAAACGCGATATCCAATAAGATAAATATTGCCTTATCTTGTCAGCAATAAGCAATGGACTGGGCAGTTCGTCACTGACAAAATCTCTCAAGCAACCAAGTTCTCGCCCTTCAACCATCGGTGCTGAACAAATATTTAATCCAATTCCGATAACAAACCATTCTAATACATTTGGATATTCGACATGACTTTCAATAAGAATACCAGCGATTTTTTTGTTTTGAAAAAGTAAATCATTTGGCCACTTGATATATAAATCTGAATAGGTACCACAAAGCTCAGTTACAGCATCAAATAGTGCCAACGAGGAAATAAAAGGCACCCAACCTATCTTTTCTACAGAAAACGACGGCCAATACAAAAAAGATAATGCCAGATTCCCAGTCGGCTCAACCCATTCACGCCCGCGACTTCCTCGTGGAGCAGTCTGGGAATCTGTCAAAACAGCCAGATTAATTTTCTCTTTTAATCTGGCTTGTTCAATACAATAATCATTCGTCGATGGCAAGGTTGGATAATGCTCTACCTGCCAGGTAATTTTATTATCCACCTTAACCTACATCATTAATGAAATAAAGATTGTGCTGCGATTTGCCCCATTTGTATCATTGGAGATAAAAAGAGCATAAATACGAGCGTTAATGTTCCCATACTAAATGTAACGAATGATAAAGATAAAGATCGTTGATCTAATGCCTCTACAGCCTTATCAAAGAACATAATCTTTACAATACGCAGATAGAAAAATGCACCAACAGCACTGGCCAAAAGACCAATAATCGTCAAACTATATAGATCAGCACCAAGGGCAGCTTTGAACACTAAGAACTTACCAAAAAACCCAGCCAAAGGCGGCACACCAGCCATACTAAACATAAAGATGGCCATCGCTGTTGCAATTCCAGGATCTGTTTTTCCCAATCCGGCAAGATCATTGATATTTTCAACAACATGTCCTTTTCTAGACATCGCAGCAATCACAGCAAAAGTGCCGACGTTCATAAACAAATAAGTTGTTAAATAAATTAATGTCCCCATTACACCATCAGGCGTTGCTGCTGCCAAACCAACCAAGGCAAATCCCATATGTGAAATAGAAGAATATGCCATCATTCGTTTAATATTTGTCTGAGCAATTGCCCCAACACTACCAATAATAATTGATAAAATAGCGATCACTTCGATTAATAACTGCCATTGTGGTGACAAATGACCAAAGGGTCCAATCATTAAGCGTAAAAATAACGCGAAAGCTGCAAATTTAGGTGCGGTTGATAAGAATGTCGTCACTGGTGTTGGTGCGCCTTGATACACATCAGGTGTCCACATATGAAATGGTACCGCAGAGATCTTGAAGCATAAACCAACCAAAACAAACACTAAACCAACAGCAAAACCTGCTGATAAAGCATGATTTGAAGCAATGATTTGATGAATAGTTGAATAACCCATTCCGCCAGAAAATCCATAGATCATGGAAATTCCATATAAAAGAATACCAGAAGCAACGGAACCTAGTACAAAATACTTAACCCCAGATTCTGCCGAGAATACATTTTTACGATCAATTGCACATAGAATGTATAGAGCTAAAGATGATAACTCTAGCCCCATATACAAGGTCATCAAATCATTTGATGACACCATCACCATTGCACCAACCGTTGAAAATACAATTAATGCAATATATTCAAAACAATTCGTATCATTCTTCCCATTAAAATCAATAGATAAAATAATACTTAAAAATCCAGCAATAATAATCAAAATCTTCATATAACGTGAAAATTCATCGTTGATGAATAATCCATTATAACCCACGCCATTTGAAACCGTAAGCGTTAAAAAACCCACTGCAACGAAGGCAGCAATAGAAAGGATTGCGCAAGGAAAGAAAGCATTACCTTTCTTTTGAATCGCGCCCCATAAGAGAATAATAAGACCACTGATTGATAAAGCAATCTCTGGAATAGCAAGTGTCCAATTCATCGGATTAATCCTGACTTTCTAAAATCAATGATAGATCAGGAAAGTGGCAAGAACCACCACCAACCCAATTGCCATGGTAAACGCATAAAAAGCAAAAGATCCATTTTGTATCCAAGAAATCCCTTTTGCTGAACGATCTGTAATCCGTGCAACAGCAACAGGCATTCCTTCTACAATTTCTTGATCTCCCACTTTCCACAATATTTTGGATAACGCAATATATGGGCGAACAAAAATAAAATCATATAATTTGTCAAAATACCATGCATTTAATAAGAATTGATAAATTCCCTTTAATCCAGAAGCCATAATAACAGGTATTCTAGGAGCTGCAATATAACATATAAACGCAACAATAATCCCTAATATACCAAGAGCCAAGGGAGCTTTTGCAATTAGATAAGGTGCATGGTGCATCAAGGTCATAATATGATTTGTTGGCGCATTAAAAATAGAATCATTCCAAAAAGCCAATTGGTATTTTCCAATATAATATGGCGCTAAAGTAAATCCACCAATTGTGGCCCCTGTTGCCAAAACACACATAGGCAAAGTCATTACAAAAGAAGATTCGTGCGCATGGTCATATATTTTTTGATCTCTTGGCTTACCATGAAATACCAAAAATAGTATACGCCAGCTATAAAACGCCGTTAAGAATGCAGTAATCGCTGTCATAATCCAAGCATAATAACCAACGGTACTCCCTGACATCCAAGCAGCTTCTAAGATAGCATCTTTAGACCAATATCCTGCAAAAGGGAAAATCCCACCTAATGCTAAACAACCGATCCACATTAACAAGCAAGTCGCAGGTAATTTCTTTGATAAACCACCCATTTTGAACATATTTTGCTCGTCATGTAATGCATGAATAACAGAACCTGCACCAAGGAACAGTAACGCTTTAAAAAAAGCATGTGTTGTCAAATGGAACATTGCAACTTGATACGCGCCAACACCAACAGCCACGAACATATACCCTAATTGAGAACAAGTGGAATATGCAATTGACTTTTTGATATCAGGTTGAGCCAGTGCCACCGTTCCAGCAAAGAATGCCGTCGTTGCACCCATAATAACAATGAACATTTTAACATGTGGTGCAAATTCAACTAATGGTGACATACGTGCCATTAAGAAGATACCCGCTGTAACCATGGTTGCAGCATGAATTAATGCAGATACAGGTGTTGGGCCTTCCATCGCGTCAGGTAACCAAACATGTAAGAATAATTGAGCCGATTTGCCCATTGCCCCAATAAATAGTAATAATGCAATAAATTCATAAGCTTGAAAACCGTAACTAAACAAATGATATTGTGTATTCGCCAGTTCAGGAATTTTATGAAAAATATCATCATAAAATACAGAACCAGATAGTATAAATAATACGCAAATACCAATAAGAAAGAACAAATCAGCAATACGGTTTACGACAAATGCTTTAATCGCTGCTGCAACAGCTGAAGGACGTGTATACCAATATCCAATCAATAAATAACTGGATAAACCAACAGCTTCCCAACCAAAGAATAATTCAATTAAATTATCTGAGGTAATCAACATTAACATACTAAACGTAAATAATGATAAATATGCAAAGAAACGATAAGTTGGCATGGTTTCATGAGACATGTAACCAATGCTGTAAATATGCACGAGCAAAGACACACTTGTAACCATGGTTAACATGGATACTGAAAGCATATCCATTCTTAGATACCAGCTGACGTTAAAACTACCAGCATGGATCCAATCAAATAATGGTACTATCGTACTGCTAATACCAGAATGCAACATGTTTCCCAATACACACCATGAGAACACAACTGCAATCAACATTCCTAAAATAGCAATAAATTTAGCAAAATTATCGCCAAGAACTCTACCTAATAAACCTGCAATTAAAAATCCACCCAAAGGGGCAAAGACAGATATTGCAAACAACGACGATGTTATCGGTGCCATTTTCTTGTTACCCTTTCATCATCGTTGCATCTTGAACTTCGACAGAATGACGATTTCGATAGTAAACCATCACAATTGCCAAACCAATTGCAGACTCAGCTGCAGCGACGGTTAAAGTAAACATAACCAAAACTTGACCCGTCAAATTTTCTAAAGCTGAAGAAAAAGCAATTAAATTAAGATTAGCAGACAAAAGCATTAATTCAATTGACATCAAAATAACAATTAAATTCTTTCTACTTGCAAAAATGCCAAACAAACCAATTGTAAACAAAAGCCCACTTACAATTAAATAAGGAGCAAGCCCTACAGTATTCAAAATATTCATTTTGATTGCTCCCGTTCTTGTCTTTTTTCTGTGATATCCATCTTATCTCCAGGCTTTGGTCCGAATGAATCCTCTTGAGCAATGCCATAGTAAGTTTCTTTTGGTCTTAAATAGCCGCCCAAATCATCAACTCCTTTATTCAATTCGACTGAACGCATTTCCAATGTCTGATTAGGTTCACGCATATGTTGACGAGCAACAACCTGTCTACGGTTAGTTGGACGCTTACGCAGGGTCAAAACAATGGCGCCAATCATCGCAACCAATAAAACTAAACCAGCCATCTGGAACAAGAAAATATAATTTGTATAAATTAATGAACCTAAAGCCTTGGTATTCGACATGTTTTGCAATAAAGGTTGACGTGCAGCCTCCGCAACATTTGGGTCTATATGCCAGTTAATTGCAACAATAATTAACTCTACAACTAACACAATAGCGATACAAAAACCAACAGGCAAATAATGTTGCATTCCCTCCTTAAGCTGAACCAGATTGGTTTGCATGGTCATGACAATGAAAAGGAACAAAATCATCACTGCACCAGCGTAAATCGCAATCAGTAAGATCGCCAAAAATTCAGCACCAGCAATCAGAAATAATCCTGAGGCGTTACAAAACGCTAGAACCAAAAACAGAGCAGCATGAACAGAATTGCGAGAAATAACAACCATCACGGCTGATAACAGCAAAATCACTGCAAAAATATAAAAAAGAATAATTGGCATCATGCCCCAGATCCTTTGTGTAGGGGCACAAGGCCTATTTGTAATAAAAACATGTTATCCATCATTGTTATTAATTCCCACCTACCGATAAGGGGCATCCTGTTCCAACCGAAGTGCCAAAGCACTTTCCCATTGATCGCCATTGGATAATAATTTTTGTTTATTATACATCAACTCTTCTCTGGTTTCGGTTGCAAACTCGTAATTTGGTCCTTGAACAATCGCATCCACAGGACAGGCTTCTTGACATAAACCACAATAAATACATTTGGTCATATCAATGTCATATCGCGTAGTTCTTCTTGAACCGTCATTTCTTGACTCTGATTCAATTGTAATTGCTTCGGCAGGACATGTCGCTTCACAAAGTTTACAAGCAATACAACGTTCTTCACCATTTGCATAACGACGTAACGCATGCTCTCCACGAAAGCGAGGAGACAATGGGCTTTTTTCGTAAGGATAATTAATCGTTGCTTTTGGTTTAAAAAAGTAACGTAATGTGATCCCTAAGCCAGTCAGCAACTCCGACAACAAAAAGGATCGCGCGGTTCTATCGATAAACCCCATTTTAAGCTGCTCCTCCATAAATACCAATGCCCGTAGCCATCATAAATCCTGCAGTCAACACAACCCAAGCTAATGTAAATGGCAAGAATACTTTCCAACCTAGGCGCATTAATTGATCATAACGATATCTTGGGAAAGCACTTCTGACCCAAATAAAGCAGAACAAGCAGATCAAAATCTTAATAATTAACCAGAAAGGTCCTGGGATCCATGTAAATGGAACATAATCAAGTGGAGGTAACCAACCACCTAAAAATAAAATACTGATAATGGCTGACATTAAAATCATATTCCCATATTCAGCCAAGAAAAATAAACCAAATGCCATGGATGAATATTCTGCAAAGAATCCTGCAACCAATTCACTTTCACCAACAGCAAAATCAAATGGTGGTCGGTTTGTTTCTGCTAAACAAGAAATAAAGAAAATGATGAACATAGGAAACATTGGTAAAAAGAACCAAACATGACGTTGTGCCAACACAATGTCATTCAAATTGGCACTACCAACCAATAATAACACAGAAGCAATCACCAGCCCCATTGCTAATTCATAAGAAATCATCTGAGCAGCAGCACGCATCGCACCAAGCAATGCATATTTTGAGTTTGATCCCCAACCTGCAAGCAATGTTGCATAAATGCTAACTGAAGAAATAGCTAGTAGATATAAAATACCAATATTTAAATTCGCAACTGCCCAACCGTCATTCGCTGGAATAACAGCCCAAGCAAGCATAGAAAGCGAAAATCCAAGAATAGGCGCAATGAAGAAAAGAACTCTATTTGCTTTTGCAGGAATAATGGTTTCTTTGAAAATCATTTTCACGGCATCAGCAAATGGTTGCAATAACCCAAAAGGCCCAACCACGTTCGGCCCTTTACGCAGCATAATTGCAGCCAATACTTTACGTTCGATCCAAGTCAGATAAGCAACCCCAATCAGTAAGGGAACTAAGACAGCAAGGACTTTTAAAACAATCAGAATAATCGATCCAACCATCGTATGTAAAAAGAAATGTTCCACGTCGATTACTCCGCTGCCTCAGCCGAAGGTGCATATCGCAACTTCGAACATTCGTTCATTGTCAAACTTGCCCGACTGATAGAATTCGTTAAGAAATAGTCTGAGATAACAGCTGTAAGTGGTTGTTTTTCAAAGTTTCCCTGCGCACCATCACCAACAGAAACAGCCACAGAATTTTTAACCAATCCGCATTGTGCGAAAACTGGATTCACCTCTGTCATATATTGCCGCAATGTTTCTAAATTTTGATAAGGTTGTTCAACAGCTAAAGCTTGACCAATTGAGCAAATCACTGACCATTCTTCTTTTGCTTCGCCTGGAGGACAAATTGCACGGAAACTACGTTGGACACGCCCTTCTGTATTTACATAAGTGCCTGATTTTTCTGTATAGGTAGCACCTGGTAAAATCACATCTGCACGAGATGCTGCTCTTTCTCCATGATGCCCTTGATAAATAACAAAACATTCAGGGCTTAGTGTAGAAATGTCCACTTCATCAGCACCCAACATCCACAATACATCAACACCACCATTTATCATAGCAGCAACATCTTTACCTTGTCCTTGAGGGATAAAGCCTAAATCAAGACCTGCAACGCGAGATGCTGCATGGTGTAAGATATTAAATCCATTCCAATCTTCAGAAACTGCACCAATTGCATTTGCCAATGCCATCGTTTTTTCGAAAATGACCTTGGAATCAGGGCGGATCAACGCACCATGCCCTAAAATAATCATTGGACGTTTTGCATTTTTCAAAATGTCTACAAACGCATGATTGCCAGCTAATAGTTCGTTAATTAGCTCTGGGCTTTCACCTAGATGATCTATTTTATAAGTTGGATCATCAGGAAGCTCTCCAATATAAGCGATTGGGAATTGTTCTGTTAGAGATAACCAACGTTTACGAATACGCGCATTTAATACAGGCGCTTCTTGCCTTGGAAATGAACCAATTACTAATAAAGCATCCGCATCTTCTATCCCTGCAATTGAGCTATTAAACACGTAATTGCCGCGTTCAGAGATATCATAATACGCATTGTCTTGACGACAATCTGTATTTGCAGATCCTAATCCATTTACCAAATGTTTTAATGCCAACATACTTTCAGCATCACACAAATCACCGGCAATGGCACCAATACGATCTGCTGCAACTGTTTTTAATTTATCCGCAACATATTGGATGGTCTCAGTCCAGGAAGCTTCAACAAGTTTCCCATTCTTTTTGATCCATGGACGATCAAGGCGACGGCGCTTAAGACCGTCTAAAGAAAAACGTCCTTTGTCAGAAAGCCACTCCTCGTTCACATCGTCATTTTTGCGGGGCAACACACGCATAACTTCATTACCACGTATTTGCAACATGATATTTGTGCCAACTGCATCAACGACATCAATAGAATCTGTATTTTTTAATTCCCACGAACGATAGTGGAACGCTGTTGGTTTAGATGTTAACGCACCAACTGGACATACATCAATCAAGTTGCCAGAAAGCTCTGATACTAAACTTTGTTCAATAAAAGGGGTAATTTCTAAACTAGTACCACGATAAATACCGCCTAGTTCAGCCGTCCCAGCAATTTCATTGGTAAAGCGAATACAACGTGTACATTGAATACAACGTGTCATCACGGTGCGGATCAATGGACCCATATATTTATCAACTACAGCACGCTTTTCATCAGTATAACGTGAACAATCCCGTCCATATCCAACTGCTTGATCCTGCAAATCACACTCACCACCCTGATCGCAAATTGGACAATCCAAAGGATGGTTTATTAACAAAAGCTCCATCGTGCTTCGTCGTGCTGTTCGGATCGTTTCAGAATCTGTTGTGACATGCATCCCTTCCATAACAGGATGAGAACAAGAAGAAACTAACGGTTTGCGAGCGCCCGTAATCTCCACCATACACATTCTGCAATTACCCGCAACGGATAGCTTATCATGATAACAAAAACGAGGAATCTCCTTCCCTGCAGCTTCACAAGCTTGCAATACAGAAGAACCATTTGGTACTTCTACAGGAATACCATCTACGATTACTTTTGCCATATCCCTTACCTAAAAGCTCCCTATTGCCGCATCACCTGGAACCTGGATTTGTGAGGCCCCACCACGTGATTTTTTATAATCCATAATCCGTTGTTCCATTACAGGGCGAAAATTACGAATTAATGCTTGAACAGGCCAAGCAACTGACATTCCCATTGCACAAATTGTTGTGTTTTCAATGTTTTTGGTAACATCCATCAACATATCAATTTCTTCAATTTCTGCACGCCCTTCGGTCATGCGTTGCATAACTTTCAGAACCCAGATTGAACCTTCACGACATGGTGTACATTGTCCACAACTTTCATGCTTATAAAATTTTGAAAGCAATGTTACTGCACGAATAATGTCCGTTGATTTATCCATCACCACCATACATGCAGTCCCTAAACCAGAGCCAGCATCTCGTAAACCATCAAAGTCGAATAGAGTAGATTCACAGGTTTCTTTGTTTAACATTGGCATTGAAGTACCACCTGGAATAACTGCTAATAAATTATCCCATCCACCACGAACACCACCACCATGCTTTTCAATAACATCTTTGATTGGTAGACCCAAAGCCTCTTCAAAAACACAAGGCGTGTTTACATGACCAGAAATAGCCATTAATTTCGGTCCGGTATTATTTGGACGACCAATTCCTGCAAACCAGGCAGATCCACGGCGCAAAATTGTTGGTGTTACAGAAATACTTTCGACGTTATTAATGGTTGTTGGACAGCCGTATAATCCTTTACCTGCAGGAAAAGGTGGTTTAAGGCGAGGTTGCCCTTTTTTGCCCTCCAAACTTTCAAGCTGAGCCGTTTCTTCACCACAAATATAAGCTCCTGCACCACGGTGAATATAAAAGTCAAAGTCCCAACCACTGCCACAGGCATTCTTTCCGATCAAACCTGCTTCATAAGCCTCATCAATCGCAACCTGCAACCGATTTGCTTCATTATAATATTCACCACGAATATAAATATACGCAGTGTGAGCCCCAATTGCAAAAGAAGCCAATAAAGCACCTTCAACAATTTTATGGGGTTCATGCCGCATGACTTCACGATCTTTACACGTGCCTGGTTCAGACTCATCACCATTAATAACAAGATAATGGGGTAGTGGACCTTCATTTTTAGGCATAAAAGACCACTTTAACCCAGTAGAGAACCCTGCACCACCACGACCACGTAAACCAGAATCAATAACAGTTTTAATAACTGTTTCACGTCCCAAAGCAAGTATATCTTTTGTATTATCCCAATCACCTCGGCGGCGTGCGCCTGCCAATTTCCAATCATCTTGGCCATGTAAATTAAGATAAATACGATCCTTATCACTTAACATCTTTGGCCTCTGTATTTTGTGAAAATTTCTTACCTATGGGTGCAGAGTTAAAACGATCAATCATTGAACCATGTGCAGGCTTGTTCCCTTGTCGCAATAGGTCAATTAATTTAGTCGTGCTCTCTGCCGTCATATCTTCATAATAATCATGATCAACCTGCAAAATTGGCGCATTCGCACACGCACCTAAACATTCAACCTCGGAAAGTGTAAACATACCATCATCACTGGTTTGCCCAAATTCCTTAATCCCAGTTGCATTTTTACAAGCCGTAACAATGTCATCTGAACCTCGCAACCAACAAGGCGTTGTTCCACAAACTTGCAGATGATACTGACCAATAGGTTCCAAATTGAACATTGTATAAAATGTTGCAACTTCGAAAACACGCACAGGTGAGATTTCTAAGCGTTTTGCAACGACAGACATCGCAACCTTTGGAACCCATGCACTTTTGGTTTCACGATTCATCTGATTTTGAACCACGTATAATAACGAAATAACAGCACTAGCTTTTCGTGCAGCTGGATATTTTGCTAGTATTTTTTCAATTTGCTGTTCGCTTTCCTGATCGAAAGTAAATTCAGCAGGTTGTATATTCATAGATTTCTCTGACATAACGCCCTATCTATCCACTTCACCAAAAACCAAATCCATAGAGCCAATAATCGCCACCATATCAGCCAACATATGACGATGCGACAACTCACCCAATGCTTGCAAATGAGAGAAACCAGTTGGGCGTATTTTACAACGATATGGTTTTGTTCCACCATCCGCAACCAAATAAACTCCAAATTCCCCTTTGGGACTTTCTACTGCTGTGTATGTTGTCCCAGCAGGAACATGGAACCCGCCACTATAAAGTTTAAAATGATTAATTAAAGCTTCCATAGAATGCTTCATATCTTTACGCTTTGGTGGTGAAATCTTTTCGTTTTCAACCTTAATTGCGCCAGGTTGCATTTTATTTAAACATTGTTCAATGATTTTTGCACTTTCACGCATCTCGATAATTCTGATTAAATACCGATCATAAGAATCACCTTGGCGGGCAACTGGAACTTGGAATTCAACCTTATTATAATTATCATAAGGTTGAGAACGACGCAAATCCCATGGCACACCAGACGCACGCAAACAGGGACCTGAAAAGCCCCAAGATAATGCTTCCTCAGTTGTGCAAACGCCAATACCAACCGTTCTTTGTTTCCAAATACGATTATTGGTTAAAAGACCCTCTATGTCGTCAACAATCTTTGGAAAATGTTGAACCCATTTACCGATTTTATCTTCCATACCAGCTGGCAAATCTTTTGCCACACCGCCATGACGGAAGTAATTAGCATGAAAGCGTGCACCAGATACGCCTTCATAAAATTCCATTAATCTTTCGCGCTCTTCATAAGCCCATAATGCTGGTGTCATCGCACCACAATCCAAGCCCATCGCCGTTACGTTCAACAGGTGATTCAAAATACGGGTAATTTCTGCAAATAAAACGCGTATCCATTTTGCCCTATCAGGCACATCAACACGCAATAACTTTTCAGTTGCAAGAACATAAGCATGCTCTTCACTCATTGGTGAAGCATAGTCTAGACGATCAAAATAAGGCAAACCTTTATGATACGCTTTATGCTCAAGTAATTTTTCCGTTCCACGATGTAACAAACCGATATGCGGTGTTGCACGCTTGATAACTTCCCCTTCTAATTCCATCACAACACGTAGTACACCATGTGCAGATGGATGTTGAGGGCCAAAATTCAACGTATGAGAATCACCAGATAAAACTTGAGAAATATTTTGCTTTACTTGAGCATTTAATTCCTCTGTTTTGGTTGCCAATTCTTTTTTTAAAACTTCACTACTCATCAAATATCCTTTTGCCGACTACACTGCATGTTATTACAAAGAATACGGCTTAATATTTTGACGTTTCTCATGAATTTTTTCATCACCTGGCAAGGTAACTAAGCCTTCCCAAGGAGAGTCAAAGTCAAAATCTCTCATATCCTGTGTTAGTTTAACAGGTTCATAAACCACTTTATTTTGATCAGCATCGTAGCGCACCTCAACATATCCTGTTAAAGGAAAATCTTTGCGTAAAGGATGACCATCAAAACCATAATCTGTTAAAATACGACGCAAATCAGGTTGACCAGAGAATAAAACGCCAAACATATCATAACATTCGCGTTCCCACCAATCTGCACATTTCCATAAATTACGAACAGAAGGAACAGGAGTTTGCTCATCGGTATGCGTAACTACTCGAATGCGTTGATTTAATGAAACAGATAGTAGATTATAAACAATATCAAAGCGATCTGCACGTTGCGGATAATCGGCACCGCACAAATCCATTAATTGTTCATAACGACATAAGGGGTGCTCTTTGAGCAAAATAAGCAAATCCACAAGATGATCTAATTCAACCAGAACAACAAGCTCATCTTGCTCAAAATCAGTTTTAATAACCCCTTTGACAGAGGTACATAACATAAAACCAATCGCCTCCAAACGAGGTGTATTTACATAGCTTCTATTATATGTATCAATATGATCAACCACGAATAATTGTCCCTGTCCGTTGAATTTTCTTCTTGAGCAACATAATCCCGTAAATCAAAGCTTCTGCCGTTGGTGGGCAACCTGGTACGTAAACATCAACAGGAATAATACGATCACACCCTCTGACGACAGAGTAAGAATAATGATAATATCCCCCCCCATTCGCACAAGACCCCATAGACAAAACCCAACGAGGCTCAGACATTTGATCGTACAGACGTCTTAAAGCAGGAGCCATTTTATTGGTTACGGTTCCTGCAACTAACATTACATCTGCTTGACGAGGCGATCCCATCGGAACAACCCCCATACGATCTAAGTCATATCTTGGCATATAAGCATGAATCATCTCAACAGCACAACAAGCCAACCCAAAAGTCATCGGCCAAAGACTGCCTGTTCTGCCCCAGTTAATTAATTGATCCAGCTTTGCAACCACAAACCCTTTGTCTGTAATTGCCCCAGTAATACCTTTTATAACGGCATCTTGCTCTGACCCTGGCGGCAAAGCATCCTGATTCCAATAGACTTTTTCAAGACCAGAGTTTTCTGTTGTATTCTGATTCATCACAATCTCATTTACAGATATAAATCTGTTTAATAGTTACGCACTTACTCTTTGTGAACCTAGTCCCACTCTAATGCGCCCTTGCACCATTCGTATATAAAACCAACGGTTAAAACGACTAGAAAAGCAAGCATTGAAAAAAAACCAAACATTCCAATTTTTGAAAGCGTTAATGCCCACGGAAACAAAAACACCATTTCAAGATCAAAAATAGTAAATAGGATGCCTACTAGGTAATAGCGAACATCAAATAATTGGCGTGCATCCTCAAACGCTGGAAATCCGCATTCATAAGGAGAATTTTTTTCAGCATAAGGTTTTTGTTTGGCACAAAATAACGCCGCCCCTAACATGGCACATGCTATAATTAATGAAATTACTCCAAAAATCAGCACTGGTAAATAATTACCTAAAATAGCTTGCATGAGATAACTCTTTAGCTTCTATAATAATTAACATCATCAACAAATATTGAATATTGTTAATCTTATAACAGACAATAAAATAAAATTATACTGCTAATCTGTATTTTTTACAGATACATATTAAAAATCCATCAACTAAACAGACCTCTTTAAATATAAATATGTACATTAATGATAGCTATATCAACGTTATAGTCGAACTCATTACATAACTTCGAATAAAATATTTATCACTCATCAATTAAACAGTTCATTCAGTTTAATATAACGAAACCCTTCACGTTAATTTTCTAGAAATTCTTTATTTTTCACAAATAATTACAATAAATGAATCTTTTAGAATTTGATGATTTCGTAGGCTATCGAGGATTTCTATTAATAATTTTAAGTTTTTGCTGACAGACAAATGTATTACATAATATTAGTAAAGCGTCACAACCATCTATACAAAATTTATTTCGTATCAATACCAGTCTTACTGACTTACATTATAGTCTTTGTATAAAAATTGATATTTGTCTTCATCAAAAAATCCGTTTTTAAAGATCAGATAATTGAGAATACAACGCCATATGCCCAAAATCATAAAATAAATTTGAAATCTGAAAATTACAAATTGAAAAAAGTAAATATCTTTATTAGGAATTTTATATTGATATCAATAAGATTCTTTTAATTTATATATTATTATGGCGCGAGTGACGGGGCTCGAACCCGCGACCTTCGGCGTGACAGGCCGACGCTCTAACCAAACTGAGCTACACCCGCGCAGGGTATTATCGTCTTTACAGACTAGTCACTATTTTAAAGCATTAACACTGCCTTAAAACTTTATGGTGGGCGATGACAGGCTCGAACTGCCGACCCTCTCGGTGTAAACGAGATGCTCTACCAACTGAGCTAATCGCCCATTATTTTTAAAGAAAAATAACAAACTTTTAATGGCGCGAGTGACGGGGCTCGAACCCGCGACCTTCGGCGTGACAGGCCGACGCTCTAACCAAACTGAGCTACACCCGCGCAGGGTATTATCGTCTTTTCAGACTAGTCACTATTTCAAAGTAAATACACTTACTTTGAAACTTTATGGTGGGCGATGACAGGCTCGAACTGCCGACCCTCTCGGTGTAAACGAGATGCTCTACCAACTGAGCTAATCGCCCTTGCTCTATTTGAACTTAACGTTTTTAACAGAACAACGACTTCATAGCATCGAAGCCGTTGTCTGTCTAGTCGTTTTTTCAAATAACTTGAAACTATTTGCTAACAGCTTCTTTTAGTAATTTCCCAGGTTTAAAACGAACAGAAATAGATGCTGGAATATCAATCTCTTCGCCTGTACGAGGGTTACGACCTTTTGCTGCTTTACGTGTTGCGGTGACAAAGCTACCAAAACCAACAAGACGCACTTCTTGTTTTTTAGCAAGTGTTTCTTCAATTGTGCTCAACACTGCATCTACAACCTCTGCAGATTTTGCTTTTGATAGATCAACTTTTTCTGCAACAGCAGCAACGAGTTCTTGTTTATTAAGCGGCTTTTCCATTTATTTTATCTTTCCACTATAGTGAGGATACAAAAAATTATATCTTTTGGACTGTATCATTAATCCATACTCAAGACTATTGAAGCACTTTGGCTGAACGTCAACCATTCTCTGTGCTTCAACAGGCTTTTTCTTACATTTATTCCATGCCAGGTTGCAAGATCATCACATTTTAATGTGTCAAAGGCACTTCTTGAGCAGATGTATCAGCAATTTTTATCGATTCTGCTGTTTCATCTGGTTCAATAGATTCGTATGGACGAATCAATGCTTTGATAATCACTTCGTCGGCATTAGAAACAGGAATAATTGTTAGATTGCTTTTAACGACTTCTGGAACATCAATCAAATCTTTTTCATTCTCTTTTGGAATGAAAACCGTTTTAATTCCTGCACGCAAAGCAGCTAGCAACTTTTCTTTTAACCCACCAATTGCCAACACACGACCACGAAGTGTAATTTCCCCTGTCATTGCCACATCACGACGGATAGGTATCCCAGTCATCGCACTGACAATGCTGGTTGCCATAGCGACACCAGCAGAAGGACCATCTTTAGGAGTAGCCCCTTCTGGCACATGAACGTGGATATCTTTCTTATCAAATAGCTCTGGTTTAATTCCAAATTGGAATGCTCGGCTTTTTACATAAGAAAGTGCAGCCACAACACTCTCTTGCATCACATCGCCTAATTTACCCGTGTGTTTGATTTGACCTTTACCAGGGACAGTCACACTTTCTATGTGCAAGATATCACCACCGACCTCTGTCCAAGCCAAACCAGTCACAATTCCGATTAAGTCTTCACTTTCACTTTCACCATAACGGAATCGCTTAACACCTGCGTAATCCTCTAAATTATCAAGAGTAACAGCAACATGATCGCATTCACCCACAACAATTTTACGAACAATCTTACGAGCAATCTTAGCAATTTCACGCTCTAAGTTACGAACGCCAGCCTCTCGCGTATAAGTTCTGACCAGCTCACGAAGCACATCATCAGATACAGACCATTCTTTTGGTTTAAGATTATGCGCCTCACCTTGCTTTTTAATCAAATGACGACGTGCGATTTCAACCTTTTCATCCTCTGTATATCCGGAAAGACGAATGATTTCCATACGATCTAATAATGGTTGAGGCATATTGTAGCTGTTAGCCGTTGTGATAAACATTACATCAGAAAGATCATAGTCGACTTCTAGATAATGATCAGCAAAAGTTGAATTTTGCTCTGGATCCAATACTTCTAATAAAGCTGAGGTAGGATCACCGCGCCAATCTGAACCAAGCTTATCGATCTCATCCAATAAAAATAAGGGATTCGAAGTGCCAGCTTTTTTCATGCCTTGTACGATTTTACCTGGCATTGCACCAATATACGTCCGACGATGGCCACGAATCTCTGCCTCATCACGTACACCGCCCAAAGCCATACGCACATATTCACGACCCGTCGCTTTGGCAATTGAGCGTGCCAAAGAAGTCTTACCCACACCAGGAGGACCAACCAAGCACAGAATCGGCCCTTTGAGTTTGGAGGCTCGAACTTGAACCGCTAGATACTCAAGAATTCGTTCTTTTACTTTTTCTAGACCGTAATGATCTTGATCTAAAATTTTTTCTGCATTTTTTAGATCTCTTGAAATCTTAGAACGTTTTTTCCAAGGAATCCCCACGATCCAATCTAAATAATTTCTTACAACGGTCGCTTCTGCGGACATTGGACTCATAGTGCGCAATTTTTTAAGATCGGATAATGCTTTATCTCTTGCTTCTTTACTTAAACGAGTCTTTTTAATTTTCTCTTCGAGTTCAGACAACTCATCTTTGCCATCTTCCCCCTCGCCCAACTCTTTTTGGATGGCTTTCATTTGC
Source organism: Commensalibacter communis (assembly GCF_947179015.1). Classification (GTDB taxonomy): domain Bacteria; phylum Pseudomonadota; class Alphaproteobacteria; order Acetobacterales; family Acetobacteraceae; genus Commensalibacter; species Commensalibacter communis. Next base: position 717,135 of record NZ_CAMXCM010000001.1, on the reverse strand, counting down.
TCATTCAAATAATATTCGCGTTGAGTTTTTTCCATTTGTTTCTTAACGCGATTTCGAATGCGTTTTTCAACCTGTAAAACCCCTAGCTCTGCTTCCAAATGTTCAAGTAGCTTTTCAAGACGTTCTTCAACAGGAATCGTCTCTAAAATGGTTTGTTTATCGGCAACTTTAAGATTTAAATGGCTGGTAATCGTATCTACAAGTTTATAAGGATTATCGATCTGATTAACCGCCACCAGAACTTCGGGAGCAATGGATTTATTTAATTTGATATATTGCTCAAATTGAGTCGTGACCGTTCGTTGTAAAGCATCAAGCTCTTTGTTTGATTCATTATCTACTTCTTCAATAATCTCAACATCAGCCTCGAAAAAAGCTTCACGATCATAAAGTGTTTTGACCCTTGCCCTTTGAAATCCTTCTACTAGAACTTTAATCGTTCCGTCTGGCAGCTTTAGAATTTGAAGAATCGACGCAACGGTACCAAAATGATAAATATCATTTTCGGTTGGATCTTCTAGGGATGCGTCTTTTTGAGAAACCAATAAAATTTGGTTGCGTTGACTTTCAACTTTTTCCAGCGCTTTTACCGATTTTTCCCGTCCCACAAACAAAGGAACAATCATGTGAGGAAAAACAACAATATCCCTCAAAGGTAATACTGCAATTAACCCTGAATTTGTCTGTTCTTGTACATCTGTTTGTTCCACTTCAATATCATTGCTCAAAGTGTTATCTTTTTTTTCTGTCATAAACTATGACCTCCTCATTGGACGATCTTTTTAAAACAAAGCGCCCAAAATTGGCACGCTTTATTGTATAATAATTACCTTTTATTAATATCTTTTTGTTAATGAAAATATGACTAACTAAAGAGTAGCAAAATTCAAAAGCTATGTTGTAACACTGATTAAAGGCTCAAGCGGTATTTATAACTTCTATTCAAATATAAGCATAATTGCAGAAAATTACAATAATACCACCTGCAAATTTTATTTCGATATGTTATTATTAACATATCAATAAAAAAAGGATCTACCGAAATAGATCCTTTCTATCTTGTCAAATTATACGCAAAGATCAAGCAGTTTTATCGGTTTTCTTTGATTTGTCATATACATAAACAGGTTCAGCTTGACGATTAATCACTTCTTTACTTATCAAGACTTCAGAAACATCTTTTAAATCAGGCAATTCAAACATTGTTGAAAGCAGAATAGTTTCTAAAATTGATCGTAATCCACGAGCCCCAGTACGACGTTCAATCGCTTTGTTAGCGATTTCTTCAACCGCTTCATCAGAAAATGTTAGTTGAACATTTTCCATTTCAAAAAGCTTTTGATATTGCTTGACCAACGCATTTTTAGGTTCTCTTAAAATCTGAACCAATGCTTTTTGATCTAAATCATCAAGGGTGGCGATCACTGGTAAACGACCGATAAATTCTGGAATCAATCCAAATTTCATCAAATCTTCTGATTCCAGCTGGCGGAATAGAGCACCAATATTATGATCGTCGGCTGATTGAACCTCTGCACCAAACCCAATACCATAACCAACACTCCTAGCACTGATGATCTTATCCAAACCAGCAAAGGCACCACCACAAATAAACAGCATGTTGGTTGTATCAACCTGGAGAAATTCTTGCTGAGGATGCTTACGCCCACCTTGTGGAGGAACCGAAGCAACTGTACCTTCCATAATTTTTAATAAGGCTTGCTGTACACCCTCACCACTTACATCGCGAGTAATCGAAGGATTCTCTGATTTACGAGTAATTTTATCGATTTCATCAATATAAATAATACCACGTTGAGCCCGTTCAACATTATAATCAGCTGATTGCAATAGCTTCAAAATAATATTTTCAACGTCTTCACCTACATAACCTGCTTCAGTTAATGTAGTTGCATCTGCCATTGTAAATGGAACATCTAGGATTCTAGCCAATGTTTGAGCCAACAATGTTTTCCCAGTCCCTGTTGGACCAATTAACAAAATATTAGATTTTGCAATTTCTACATCACCAGACTTTTCAGCTTGATTCAATCGCTTGTAATGATTATGAACTGCCACAGACAATACTTTCTTAGCATCACCTTGTCCAATTACATAGTCATCAAGAATTTTACATATTTCTTTCGGTGTAGGTAAACTTCCCTGATCTTTTGTGATCTGAGTTTTATTTTCTTCACGCACGATATCCATGCATAATTCAACACACTCATCACAAATAAACACTGTTGGACCAGCAATTAATTTGCGAACTTCATGTTGAGATTTACCACAAAAAGAGCAATAGAGTGCATTTTTGGAATCATTCTTCTTATCAGTCATTTGTACTCCTACCCTTTAATAACCACCAAACATACTTTATTAAAGAGAATTTAACCAAGAGGGAAAATCATTATTTATCTATAGACAGATCAGTATCACGCTTTGTAACAACCTGATCGATAATTCCAAAATCTTTTGCTTCTTCTGCAGACATATAACTATCTCTTTCGAGACGTTGCTCAATTTCTTCTAATGTTCGACCCGTATGAACGTTATAGATCTCATTTAGTCTTTTACGAATGGCTAGGATTTCTTTTGCTTGAATTTCAATATCACTTGCTTGTCCTTGTGCACCACCAGAAGGCTGATGCACCATCACACGAGCATTGGGTAACGCGAAGCGCTGACCTTTTTCGCCGCCACACAATAACAAGGATCCCATAGAAGCTGCCTGTCCAATACAAACTGTGCTGACAGGGCAACGAATATATTGCATTGTATCGTAAATAGCTAAACCTGCAGAAACCACACCACCCGGGCTATTGATATAAAAAGAAATTTCCTTTTTGGGATTAACGCTTTCTAAATATAACAACTGTGCTGAAATCAAAGAAGCTACTTGATCATAAACAGCCCCTGTTAAAAAGATAATTCTTTCTTTTAACAAACGTGAATAGATATCGAATGCACGCTCACCTCTTGATGTTTGTTCAACAACCATAGGTACGAGTGCATTATCATAAATTTCTAACGGGTGGGAATCCCTCATCAATTTTTTCCTAAAGTTAGACGATACTTTATTTATCTATGTGTAATTTATACATTATGCGTACTTTATACATATAGATAATCAAAATAGATATTTAATTCAACACAGCACAAAAAGCAAAAAAAAAATGTCTAGACGCAAATCTAGACATTCATCTTACTTATTTAACAAAGAATTAAACTTTGGAAGCTGGCATTTCAGCAAGTTCTTCAGCAGTTACTTCTTTATCTTCAATCGTTGCAAGCTCCAAGATATAATCAATAACTTTATTTTCGTAAATTGGACCACGCAAAGAATCTATTGCTTGAGGATTTTTTTGGAAGAATTCAATAACTTCTTTTTCTTTACCAGGATAACGCATAGCTTCGCTACGCATTGCTTGGGTTAATTCTTCGTCAGTAACTGCAATTGAATTCAAACGTCCAATTTCAACTAATAACAAGCCCAAACGAACGCGACGTTCTGCGATTTTACGATAATCTGCTTTAAGCGTTTCTTCGTCTTTTGCTTTATCTTCTTCATCAAGACGACCCTCTTTACGGTCGGCTTCGATACGTTGCCAAATTTGATTAAATTCAGCATCTAATAAACCTGCTGGAATTTCAAAAGAAACTTTTTCAGCTAATACATCCAAAATATCACGTTTTAATCTCATATGAGACATTTGGTCATATTCAGATGAAATTTGTTTTCCAACGAGATCTTTTAAATTATCTAGACTTTCCAATCCGACTTTTTTTGCAAATTCATCGTTAATTTCTGGGGTTACTGCTTCTTTTAACCCTTTAGCTTTAATATCGAATGTTGCTTCTTTACCTGCAAGATTAGGTGCTTGGTAATCTTCGGGGAAAGTAACAGTAATTTGTTTTTCTTCACCAGGGGTCATGCCTTCGATTTGCTCAGCAAATCCAGGAATAAATCCGCTACCGCCAATTTCAACATTAACATCATCTGCTGTGCCACCGTCAAAAGCAACACCATCAACTTTACCAACGAAATCAACAACAAGAACATCGCCTTTTGCAGCAGGACGTTTTTCTTCAATATCTTTATAGTCACGTTGACGTTGAGCAATTGATTCCAATGCTTTATTCAAAGCTTCATCATCAGGTTTAGCTTTTAGACGTGTTAAATTGATCCCTTTGAAATCTGGCACTTCAAATTCAGGAATTAACTCAACTTCAAAAGAAAATTCTAAATCATCGCCTTCTTTATACCCTTCTTTAAGGGTAATTTGTGGTTGAGCAGCTGCGCGCAAACCTCTTTCTTCAAGGGTTGTTTTGACTGCATCTCCAACAGCATCATTCAGAACTTCATTCTGTACTGTTTCGCCATAACGTTGTTTAACAACGGCCAAAGGAATCTTACCAGGACGGAATCCTGGAATATTCATTTGATGCCCCATCTCTGCTAAACGTGCATTTCTTTTTTCAGCAAGTTGAGTTTCTTTAATTACGATTGTAAAGCCACGCTTGAGGCTTTCAGAAAGCGTTTCAGTAACCTGCATAAGCTAGGCCATCCTCTCGGTCAAAATGTATTTTACCCAAGCCGGGTTCTTATATAATTGTAAACGGATTTTTTATTTCACTCAATAAAAACAAGTTAGTAGAAACTTGTTTTTTGGTGCGGATGGAGGGACTTGAACCCCCACGACTCACGCCACTAGATTCTAAGTCTAGCGTGTCTACCAATTTCACCACATCCGCACATCCGTGCTTTATGCATGTTGTATTAACGCACTATTTGATTCAGAGCAACCTCTTTTTCATATATTTTTTACAAAATAACGAATTTTTTTTATCTTGCAGCATTATCTCTTGCATTTCCAAGGTTTTGTGCCAAATCTTCTGCAGTTGGCCAAGAATGTTCACACAAAAAACCCGCTTCACCATGGATCCATACCCCTGCGCAAGCTGATTCCCACTCGGACAACCCTGATGCTAATAACGTCGCAATGATTCCAGTCAATGTATCCCCTGAACCTGCCGTCGCCAATTGAGAAGAAGCATGTTGATTAATTGCCACCCGTCCATCAGGGGATGCAATTACCGTATCAGCCCCCTTCAGAACCACCACACACCCAGTTTGTTGGGCAGCTAACCTTGCAGCACTGACTTTATCTTCTTCAATATCACCAAAAACACGCTTAAATTCACCAATATGAGGGGTAATGATTGATGCTCCTTTTAACAACTCGGATTGGTTAGATTGGAACACACCCGCATCAGCAATTATTTTAACCTTGGCTGCAACTAGCTTTGGTAATATTTCATTAACTTCTTCTGGCAATAATCCTGGCCCACATACCCATATTTTTCGACGCGAATCTTGTAGCGCAATTTCAAGCGAATCCTTATCCACTATAAAACAAGGGGATGAAGCACTATAACAATCGGCACTCCCCAAAGCAAAAATATGGACTAACCCAGCACCAGTATTTAACGCTGCATGTGCAGATAATTTCGCAGCCCCTGTCATTTGAGAACCACCAACAATACTAACAATGCCGCGACTATATTTATAATCTGTTATTTCGTGAGTTGGGATTTTCCACAACCCAGGTTCGTTTAACCAACATCGTGTAGATGTTTTAGATAAAGTATTAGAAGAAATCCCTATATCTTTGACAACTAATTCACCCACATACTCACGACCAGGTAACAGATAATGCCCTGGTTTTGCCCTGAAAAAAGTGACAGTTAGTTCGGCGTGTGGAGCATATCCCATAATTTGACCTGTTTCACCGTGCACTCCCGAAGGAATATCAATCGCAACCACATGCTTTGCTTTGCGTAAGAGGTTCGTAATTTCTAAATCAAGCGCTTTATTCAGTCCCGCACCAAAAATTGCATCAATAACCAATCCTACCTTTTCAATATAAGACGCTGAATTACTTATAACCGTGCCAGTCCATTGCCCTGCAACTCGTGCTACATCACTCCTCATTTTAGGCTTGGCAATAGCTGTAACATAAACAGGCCATCCAGCCTTGGCCAACAAACGTGCCACAACATAACCGTCCCCGCCATTATTACCCGGGCCACATAAAACCAAGACAGAACAAGGTTTATATCGTTTCAAAATTTCTCGCGTAACTGCCCAACCTGCATTTTCCATCAATTGTATAACAGGCGTTGTTTTGGCAGCTTCTCGATCTATATCATTCATCTGAGAAGGGGTTAGTAACGCTAATTCTGAAATCTGTTTTGTCATGATCTTAATTCTCTCCGTGAGCGTTATAAATATATTTTAGTTTAAATAAGTAATTTAAGCTTCGATAAATTTAACTTTCTGAACTCGTCACGCATATCTAATATTTTTTTATATCTTCACGCTAACCATAAAAATACTTCATAAAATTACCAGCATTCTCCCCTAAAATCGGGAAGAGTTTCATTTTCACTTTTGGTAAGAAGTCTGGTTTTAACTCATCACAATCATCGTTGGTGTATATTTCGTAAATGGCATACTCATTGTACACAATGTCGACAATTACGGTCAAAGCGTTTATAAATTGACTTAAATTATCTGCAATTTTAAATGGTTCGAATACATCATATGTTGCATATATAGCAGGGCTAACATTCTCTCTAAAATTAAGCAAAATAGGCTCACCACCACCGACCTTCTCTATGAAAATAATGTAATCTTTTTCTTGTAAACTTGAAAAGGAATAAGTGTTATTTCTTTGCTTTAGACTTGAATAATCAATAAATGATAAAGAGGACATTCCTGTTTCAACAATAAGATTTGACAAATCAAATTGATTATACAGCTCTATTAAAATGTCGTTATTATGCAAATACGAAGGATCAATATTCGTTTTATCCACTCTAATAAAATTGAGATCATCATGTTGTTTCAATATGCTTAATAGGTTTTCAAATGCTTTGATTTCATTCATAATTTTCTTCAATAATTTAAAATGAAAAATATTAAACTAACATAAAATAAATAAAATCCTGCGCAATTTAATTTTCTTTGTATATATTACCATTAAAATTCAATAATTCGGTTGTATACGCTATCATATTTTGGAAATGGAAAAATAATGTCTCAAATTGCTTTTTATTGGGGACCTATCAATGCTGTTCATCACATCAGTTTTGCCTTTTGGATCGGCAGTATGTTTTATTATATATTTGGATTACAATCCTGCTTAAGCCTGCTGGATCCAACACAAAAAACATCTTTACAACTTCAAGGTCTTAGAAAACTATTTCAATTTAGCTGGATTTTCGGTGTTACCACGTTATTAACACAAGCCTTGCTACTTTTTAGTAACTCATTTGATATTCATACCATAACGTGGTCTGCGTGGGCTGCCTTAACCATTATTGTTATAATGATTATTTTACAATTTTCTGTATTTACATCTGCATATCGCACTGCTCGCCGTGCATTAAGACCAAAGCCTGAAGTCTTTAGAAAAATAAATAATCCTTTAAAATTAATTATATTTTTAGGAATTATTGACTTAGTTTTACTTGCTTTTTGATATATCTTTACAAAATAATTATATATATCTGATCGTTAAGCATATAAAGATTGATTCTTTCCTTTTATGTCAATATAAGAAAAGTTTACAGTTTTAATCTCTTAAGACTTCTTTTCATTTTATTGACATAAATGGTAGAAACTACTTTGCCTGCGATCTCTAGAAAAACTAACCAAAAAAAAACAGACATAATTTCAGACACACAAATTCTGGAAACGGAGTCTCCCGTTCTTTTCAGTGATCTTGGATTATCAGCATCCATTATGCGTGCTGTTGATGAAATCGGGTATAAAACACCCACTCTGATCCAAGCACAAGCCATTCCTGTCATTCTACAAAAACAGGATCTAGTTGGTATCGCTCAAACAGGCACTGGGAAAACAGCTTCTTTCACGTTACCTATTTTGGAAATCCTGACAAGTAGTAAAGGGCGTGCAAGGATGCCTCGCGCCTTGATTTTGGAACCAACCAGAGAGCTTGCAATTCAGGTGGCTGAAAACCTGAAACAATATGGTCAGTATTTGAAATTAACCCACGCCTTATTGGTTGGTGGCGAAAGTATTGTCGAACAAAAAGACACATTAAATCGTGGTGTAGATATTATTATTGCAACACCCGGACGATTAATGGATCTGTTCGAAAAAGGTGCCATTCTCCTAAACCAAATCAAAATATTGGTTATTGACGAAGCAGATCGTATGCTAGATATGGGTTTCATCCCAGACGTCGAAAAAATTATTTCCTACCTACCTAAAAGCAGACAAACGTTACTTCTATCTGCAACGATGGCTCCAGAAATTAAAAGATTAACCGAATCTTTTTTATCTAATCCAACTGAAATTACCGTTGCTCCTCCCTCCTCCGTTGCAACGACTATTGAATCGGGGTTGGTAATCGTTCCAGAAAAAAGAAAAAGAGCCACCCTTCGTCAACTATTGCGTAATGACAATGTTAAAAACGCAATTATTTTTTGTAATCGTAAAAAAGACGTCGATATTTTAACTCGATCATTAAATCGTCATGGATTTCAAAGTAGTGCCTTGCACGGTGATTTAACGCAACAACATCGTACGAAAACGATGGAAGAATTCAAAAATGGCGACATTCAATATTTAGTCTGCTCCGATATTGCCGCCAGAGGCATTGACATTGATAATTTATCTCATGTGTTCAATTTCGATCTACCCAGACAAGCAGAAGATTATGTCCATCGTATCGGCAGAACAGGCCGTGCGGGAAGAACTGGATTTGCATATAGTATTGCAACAGATAATGACAAAGAAACTATTGAAGCGATTGAAGCATTAATACAAAAATCTATTCCTTTAATTTCTTTGAATAAACCAGAAACGGCCGATACCGAAAAAGACCAAGATACGAAGAAACAATATAAATCAAAAGAAGAAGAACAAAAGAAAACAACTAAAAAACAACACTTTAAAAAAGAAAAAACGATCGTGCCTCGCGTTCCGTTATCTCAAGCAATTCCTGATGACGATAATCCAGTCATCGGGTTCGGACAGTTTGTTCCAGCGTTTATGCTATCCCCTTTTCGGAAGTAATTAAGTTAAGCTAGAACATATGTTCTAGCTTTTTTTATAAAAACTGGTCGATCTGTCCTGGAAATAACAATTTTAATTTTCCCTTTTCAAAAGGGTTTAAATTTGAAACGATACGTAAAAACTCTCTGTCTGCTTCCTGAGACAGTTTATTTAAAATTGGATATAAATCTTTCAAACTCGTATGAGGATAAAGATGAGGTATATCTATATTTTCTTCATTTAATGTTGTTTGGATGACCTGAATTTCCCAATCAAAGTTTGCTGAATGAGCATTTGCTTTGTCATAAAACTGAATATTTTCTATTTGTTGCTGGGGAAAACCCAATCTTTTAGAATCGTAGATAGAAGTTAAGCAATATTTTTGTTGGTTCTCATTTAATGAAGCTTGTAAATAATGTTCCGATGACAATAGATTCTGCCCATCGATAATAAAAGAAACTGGAACATATTTTTCATCAAGCAATGCGGTTAGAATAATAACATCTGATAAATATGGAAAAATAAGGCCATAAATAGGAAGGAAAGACTCTATTTTGGCATGTTGCTCAGCAGTTTGTACCAATTGTTGTTCAATGACGGATATATAAAGATTGTATTCATCCTTACCAACTAATTTTACAATAATAGGAAAATTCTCTTCAAAATCAGTCATTTTTTTAAAGGTTTGATATAAGCTATTTTCCTGAGGCTTCAAAGAATATTCATATGTATCAGGATAAAAAGAAATTGCTTCTAAAAAAGGCTTTTCTTTTATCTGCTTTCTAATATTGCGAATAATCTGTCGACTTATTTCTGATAAATATTGCCGCACTTTTGGCATCATTCTTAATGGTTCTTCATCAATATAGATATTATCAAAGTGGAAACCATACCGTTGCCAATGTTTGATATTATCTCCTAAATCATCAGCTCGTTTCTTAATGCGCCCTATATATTGCTCCATGCTACGACAAATATAGTGCATTACTTTCGCACCGTCCCACTCTACATCTTTGTTACAACCACGCCATTCAATTACATTTCCCTTTACATCGACATATCTTGATAAATCAATATCATATTGATGCGGATTAATGTAACGACATCCAAGTTTCTCAGGACGAATGAAGCTTTTGACTTGTTGATTATCACCAAAGAAAGCATCTGAATGCTCAAGAAAAATTTCTACAGTCATTCCTTTTGGACGTATGACTTTATTAGAGTTCCCATAAATGCACCAGTTTATTGCCACAGCATCGGCATGAGGGAATTGATCTAAGAAATCAGAAATATTATCGTAAGCGTTTAAATAAACATATTCATCTGCATCTAGAAAACCAATCCAATCATATTCCCCTTTTGCCAATTTTGCTGCCAACATAAAAGAATCTCGCTGTCGCCAATAAAAATTCGGTTGTTGAATAGGATCAGTTCTAAAATATTGAATATTGTAAAGTCGTGCTGCAGCTAAGATAATTTCAAAAGTGCCATCAGTTGAATAATCGTCGAATATATATAATTTTTCAACACCTATAGCTTGATACCAAGCTATCCAACCAGCAATATCGCTATGTTCATTTTTAACAAATAGAGCAATAGCGACTTTGGTCATTATTAAATTATCCTTAATATTTTTAGATTATTGATCTTACACAAAGTTATACCTATAAGCTTGATAAAAAAAAGGCAATCTTTTATAAAGATTGCCCAGAGTGTAGCATAGAATAGAAAGAAAATTAAAACATATTGAGTGTCAGACGAGCCTCATCACTCATTCGGGAAACATCCCAAGGTGGGTCCCACACAACATCTACTTTGACTTCAACAACGCCATCTACTTTTTCAATTGCTTGTTGGATCATGATAGGAAGTTCCTGAGCACTAGGGCAATTTGGTGCTGTCAACGTCATTTCAACATGAACACGACCATCATCATGCAAATCGACTGCATAAATCAATCCCAAATCATAAACATTAACGGGTATTTCAGGATCATAAACCGTTGAAATTGCGTCTATAACAGCATTTTCATTAATTTCTCCACCAGCAGATTTACCCTCTTCCGAACTGGATTGGTCTTCATCTGGTTTCCAGGATTCGACAGAAGACTTTGGGTTAGATTCTTCTGTATGAATATCAGTTTGAATATTTTCAGACACAGAATCGACCTCTTGCTTATCGACAGATGATATAACGCTATTTTCCATTAAAACACCAACTATAACGATTAATTTAAACTATCATAAAACTAGTAATAAAAATACTTCTTTATTAAATAAATAATTGTTTAATAACTTTCAACGTATCGACAAAATAATCTATTTCTTGAAAAGAAGTATAAATACCAAAGCTTGCCCGAGCCACACTGGTTTGATGTAACCGATGTAACAAAGGTTCTGCGCAATGAGACCCTGCACGCACGGCAATCCCATTTTGATCAAGCAACGTTGCAATATCATGCGCATGTGCCTTGTCCATGGTAAAAGCAATTACACCACCGCGTTTCTCTGGGTTACCTAAAATAGATAATCCCTCGATTTCTTGCATTTTTTTAATTGCATACTCAACTAGACGTTCGTCATGTTGAGTTATATTTTCGTAACCAATCGATAAAACATAATCAATCGCAGCGCCAAGCCCTACTACTTCTAAGATCGGTTGCGTACCCGCTTCAAATCTTACAGGAGGTAGAGCCCATGTTGATTTTTCAAAAGTTACCCGTTCAATCATATCCCCACCGCCCATAAAAGGTGGCATTTGATCTAACAGTTCTTTTTTACCCCACAAAATCCCAATCCCCGTAGGGCCGTAAAGTTTATGTCCCGTAAATGTATAAAAATCAACGTCCAGATCTTGAACATTTACTTGTTGGTGTACAATTCCTTGGCTACCATCGACTAAGATTTTTGCTCCATTTTGATGTGCCATTGTTGCAATCATCTTAATAGGATTGATCGTTCCCAGCACGTTTGACATATGCGTCACAGCAACCAAAGCAATATCATTATCAACAAGAATTTGCTCTAACGCAATTAAATCTATATCCCCTTGATCCGTAATTGGTGCGACATATAAATGAAGCCCCGTACGGTCGCGCAGCATTTGCCAAGGGACAAGATTAGCATGATGCTCCATCTCGGTAATAACAATACCCTGCCCTTTTTGTAGTAAAGAGCCATAAGAATGCGCGACAAGATTGATCGCCTCAGTGCTGTTTTTCGTATAAATGACTTCATCAGCAGAGGCCGCACCCATAAAATCAGCCACTTTTTGACGGACAGCTTCGTATTGGTCTGTCATTGCTTCGCTCATCGTATAAACACCACGATGAACGTTTGCATATTGCGTATAAACAGATTTCTGTATTGCCTCAATAACCTGTATCGGCTTTTGAGCAGATGCCCCACTATCTAAAAAAACAAATGGTTTACCGTTAATTTTTTGCTGTAAAATAGGGAAATCTTTTCTGATCGCTTCAATGTCAAAAATAGCTGATTCGTGCATTATGTAATATCCTCTACCACTTCAACGCCCAATTGTTCTTTTAATAGCTGCTTGGCAATTGGATCATTCACATCTTCAACTGCCTGAGCAACAAAGGCATTAATTAAAATATCTCTGGCTTGATGGAAGGGGATGCCTCTGGCCATTAAAAAGAATAGTTGATCTTCATCCAAAGCCCCAACAGTCGCACCATGAGAACATTTCACATCATCTGCATAGATCTCAAGCTCTGGTTTTGTGTTAATTTCAGCTTGATCGGAAAGCAACAATGCTTGATTTTGCTGTTGTGCATTTGTTTTCTGGGCTTTTTGATGAACAAAAACTTTCCCTTGAAAAACCCCATGACTTTGATCAGTTAAAATATTCTTGACGTTCTGGTCTGATTGACAATGCGGCACTAAATGAGAAAACACCGTTGTAATATCTGCATGTTGTCTATCAGCAAGTTTTTGAACAGCTTGAAAAGAGGCGTTGCTCCATTCGCCATTTATATCAATATAAACTTCTTGACGAGAAAATTTAGAGCCTTTGGAAATTAAAAACTGACGGTACGTTGCATGATCTGCCAATGATACATACAAATTAGCACAATTATAACTTTCTAGAGAAGAATTAAGCAGTTTATTATATTCGAAATTGGCTCTGGGGCCAACTTTAATTTCACAAACAGGATTGGTAAAATACTCACCACAACCCGCGTTCATTTCAATAACGGACAACTGCGCATGATCTTGTAGTTCAATATTCAATCTATGATGAAAAGAAACCAATCCATCATTTTGCCCATAACCCAAATAAACGAATAAGATTGTACCCGCTTGTTGTCCTTTTGAAATTGTCAGCTGAAGCGTTTGTTGACCTATTGCATAATTCAAAGTGGTCATAATGTCTTTTTGGAGTCGCCCCAAAGACCCATATACACCATCTTTTATGTCAATTTGGCAATTTGAGTCATCAAACAATGTAGAAAATTCTTTGATAATTTGACCGTTCGCTATAATTAAACGCGGAAGTTCAGATAAGTTAGGCAAAGGAAAAACGTTTTCCTCTAACCATTCTTGCACTTGTTGTGTATTTACTGGCACAGGCTTTACGAATTGGTGCTGATTGAACCATCTTAGATCCGTATATTTCCAATTTTCAACACGTCGTGAAGGAAGCCCTGCTTCAGAAAGCAATCTGATTGCTTTCTCCTGTTCAGAAGAGGTGTTTTTTCCTTTAACACGAGACAAAAGTGAAGATAGTCCCGTATCTTTACTCTCCTCAGAATTCTTATGCATCAGCTTCTCCAACAAGACGACCATAGCCTTCTGCCTCTAATTGACGAGAAAGCTCTGGACCACCCGTGTGAATAATACGACCTTTAGCCAAAACATGGATATAATCAGGTTGAATATGATCTAATAATCTTTGATGATGGGTAATAATCAATGATGAAAACTCAGGAGAACGTAAAGACTTCACCCCTTCCGCAACAATACGAAGTGCATCAATATCTAGTCCACTGTCGGTTTCATCTAGAATTGCAAAAGAAGGCTCTAACAACGTCATTTGTAAAACTTCGTTACGTTTCTTTTCCCCACCCGAGAACCCAACATTCACATTACGTTTTAACATATCGGTTGAAAAAGACAGTTTCTTAGCAAGTTCACGTACTAGTTTAAGAAACTTAACAGGATCTAACTCCTCTTGCCCGCGTGCTTTACGAACAGAGTTCACCGCAGTGCGTAGAAAATTCGCATTATTGACACCAGGCAACTCGACGGGTGCTTGAAACGCCAGGAATAAACCCGTTGCAGCACGTTCGTCAGGGGTCATTACCAACAAATCTTGCCCCTTGAAAGTTACAGATCCCTCTGTCACCTCATAGCTTGGATGCCCTGATAATACATAAGATAAAGTCGATTTCCCAGAACCATTAGGCCCCATAATGACATGTGTTTCACCAGCTGGAATAGATAAATTAACGCCTTTTAAAATTTCTTTCCGACTATCTTCTGCAGTTTCATCAATAACAGAAGCATGCAAATTTTTAATTTCTAAAACCATATTCATTTTCTTTATTTATCCCACACTTCCTTCAAGACTAATTTGCAAAAGCTGCTGTGCTTCCACTGCAAATTCCATCGGGAGTTCTTTTAATACATCTTTACAAAAGCCATTGACAATCAACCCAATCGCTTCTTCTTTTGAAAGACCACGTTGTTGACAGTAAAAGAGCTGTTCATCTGAAATTTTAGAGGTTGTTGCTTCGTGCTCAATTTTAACAGAGCTATTTTGACTTTCAATATAAGGAACCGTATGCGCCCCACATTGATCCCCAATCAACAAACTATCACATTCAGTGAAGTTACGTGCATCTTTAGCTCTTGGCAACATTCTAACTAAACCACGATAAGTACTGTCAGATTTACCAGCACTGATTGTTTTTGCTAAAATTGTTGAACGCGTGTTCCGTCCAATGTGAATCATTTTTGTACCTGTATCGGCTTGTTGATGACCATTGGTCACTGCAACAGAATAAAATTCACCAATTGATCCCTCACCTTGTAAAATACAAGATGGATACTTCCATGTAATTGCTGAACCCGTTTCAACTTGTGTCCACGATACCCGAGCACGCGCACCACGACAAGCAGCACGTTTCGTCACAAAATTATAAATCCCGCCCTTGCCATCCTTATCGCCAGGATACCAATTTTGAACGGTGGAATATTTGATGAAGGCATCTTCCATGGCAATGAGTTCAACTACGGCGGCATGAAGCTGATTTTCATCGCGTTGAGGTGCGGTACAACCTTCTAAGTAAGATACGGTAGATTTATCGTCTGCAATAATCAAAGTGCGCTCAAATTGACCTGTATTTTTAGCATTGATACGGAAATAAGTTGATAGCTCCATCGGGCAGCGCACCCCTTTTGGAATATACACAAAAGAACCATCAGTAAATACAGCTGAATTTAACGCAGAGTAAAAGTTGTCACCTTGGGGAACAACACTCCCCAGATATTTTTTCACCAGCTCTGGATAGTCTCTGATGGCTTCTGAAATTGGGCAAAAAATTACACCCGCTTTGGATAATGTTTCTTTAAACGTAGTTGCCACGGAAACACTGTCAAACACAGCATCAATTGCAACGGGTGGGTGATTATCAGACATTTCTTCTGCACCCTCGACACCAGCCAAGATAGCTCGTTCTTTTAATGGTATACCCAATTTTTCATAGGTCCTTAAAAGCTCTGGATCGACTTCATCCAAGGATTTCGGCCCTTTTTTCTTTTTAGGTGCCGCATAATAATGCAAATCTTGAAAATCAATCTCTGGATGACCAACCTTTGCCCATTGTGGTGGTGTCATCGTTAACCATAAATGATAGGCTTTTAAACGCCATGCCAACATCCACTCAGGCTCTTCTTTACGAGCGGAAATTAAACGAATAATATCTTCATTTAAACCTTTCGGAGCCATATCCATTTCAATTTGAGTTTCAAATCCCCATTTGTAAGCATTCGGTTCTAATTGCTTTAACAGGGCTTCATCCTGAGTTGGTTTAGTCATTCTAGTACTCTTGTTTCTTGAATATTTTATATTTTTATTTTTAACGGTTTAGACAATCATTTAGCACGAATGAATCGCTTTATTTTGATTTTGCAAATCAGCGATAGTTACCTTTTCAAATACATCTCTTACTTGCAAACTAATCCCTTCCCATTTTCCATATAATGTACAATTTTTCAAAGTAACGCGACAATGCTCATGATCGCAATTTACCAGATCTATGGGACCTTCTATCGCTAAAATAACTGAAGCAAGTGTAATTTGATCCAAAGTAGATTTTAACATATACCCACTGCCTGCACCTCTACATGACTGCACAAGGGTTGCTCGCGTCAACATCTTTAAAACCTTAGCCACAGTGGGCTCTGGAACACCTGTTTCAACAGCCAATATCGAGGACGAAATCGCCTTTTGATGGCGTGAAAGGTGAATTAAAAGAATAGTTGCATAATCTGTTAATTTAGATATCTTAAGCATAGATCATGTTTCATTATAAAAGGGCAAGCCGTATTTCAGCTTAACGTTAACTATTTACTGTATATAGGACTACTTTAGTCCATTTAAAAGCGTTTTAAAAGATCTATTTGTAAAAGTGATGAAATTTTCTCTGTTAAGTAACAGAACCAAAGCATACATAGATGAATAAGTAGATAATTATACCTACTAAAAAACCTACAATAGAGCCATTAATTCGGATAAATTGTAAATCTTTTCCTATTCTTGTTTCTAAACGTGAAACAAGAGCCTTACTGTCCCATCCAGCAACAACATTTTCAGTAAAGTCCACTAACCACTGTTGCGTGTGAGGTAAAGATCGCAAAGCAGCCCCCTGAAGCGTTGCTGTGACTTTTTCACGGACGGATGGATCTTCGCGCAACTGTGTTGCTAAATAAAGAAGCGTATCATGAATCAGATTTTTCATCCAACCATCGTCATTTTCAATATCTTCCTCGACAAGTGTTCGAATTTTTTGCCAAATATCCTCTCGCCAATCTTGAACACTTTCATGATCTACAAAAATCTTTAAAGCTTCTGATATTTTCTCACTTCGCTCTGGGTTGGTTTCAAATTTATCAATTTCTTTTTTTATCCATTCTGCAATACCATGTCGCAAATCTGAATTTTGTGGATCAATACGATCCATTTCTTTATTAATTCCAAGCAAAACCTTGGATGCAACAGATCCACCAATCATCCACCCCAGAAAACGCCCACCCTGCTCTTTAACACGATCTTGGATAATTTCTTTCAGACTATCTTCTTTCTCTTTTAAATTCTTTTTTATAACTTCTAATAGAAATGAGACAATTTCTTGATGATGTTCGTTATCGACCATCGTACGCAATGATCTTACCATTAATGGCGAAAGCGATTCACCACTCAATAAACGTGAGAAGATACGGCTTACAAACGTGCTGGCTCGCCCATCTTCAAAACGATCCAGCATATTGGGAACAGAATTCATTATAATTTTAGCACACACATCGATGTTCGTTGGATTAGATAAATACCGTGCAATTAAACTAGGAAAATCTATTTTATTTAACGTATCTTTCACTTCATCTTTGGTAAAAACATATCGTGCGATAAAATACCCCAATCCCTTTCCCAGACGCTTTTGCTGCATAGGAAGAATCGCAGTATGTGGAATAGGCAAACCCATTGGATGACGAAATAATGCTGTGACAGCAAACCAATCCGCAAATCCACCGATAAAGCCAGCTTGCGCTCCTGTTCGAAAAACATTAAGCAAAAAACTGTCGTGAATAATTCCGTAATATGGCAGCAGATATCCTAAAAAGGTAAGTATCCCCATCAACATCAATAGCCCTGTTGCTATTCGACGATATCGAATAAATGATACCCATGCCAAATGATCTGATTCAGACGTTTTTTCTGTGTTTTCAACTTTTTCTTGCATTTTTATTCTTAAAAATAAAATTTATGTCTTTTCATTTTATCCATAATATTCAATCATAAACACCATATATAAAGTTATTTTATTACCATATGGATTATTTACCTATGAATAACAATTCAGCATCATCTTCCGAAATTTTGGATCAACTGGTTGCGTTAACCTCTCAATTAATGTCTAAACACAACCATGAACCAACAGAGAACCCAGTATTAACATTATCACAAAAAATTAAACAACAGTTAAAATCTGGTCAAATTTCTTTTGATAATTTACAAGAAATTATTCAACATCTCAGAGATTCAGCATTTCTGTCGCATGCTATACATTTACGAAAATATGTAAATAATCCTGATAAAGAAATTATCGAAAGCCGCATAGAAGCAACCATTCAAAATATAGTGCAACAAGCCACGACTTCATGCAAATCTAATACTAAGGAAAGTTTTGAAACTTTTCGTTCATTAGTGGAAGTCAGTCAATTTGCCGCTGTATTTACTGCACATCCTACCTTTTCAATAGCAAATACTGTTTATACTGCACTTGCAGACATCGCCAGTCACCCAATTGACGAAGATACTCGAGTTCCTTTTTTTTCAACCCACCGCAGAGCCGAAGCTCCAACTTTAAAAGAAGAACTAGACCTTGCAATTCATGCGATTGAACGTGCCAGAAATGCATTAGATATGTTCAATCGATATCTCTTTGAGACTGCACAAAAATATTGGCCTGATTATTGGACTAGTTTGACACCTTGCTCTATTTTATTAAGCAGCTGGGTTGGATATGACACGGATGGGCGTACGGATATTGGTTGGTGGGACAGTCTTAATATTCGCTTGAAAATGAAAGAGTTACAATTACAACGATTGCATCATCAACTGGAGCCCATCGAAAATGGAATTGATGAGTTAAAACAACGCGTTTCTCTTGCTTTGAAAACTGTAAAAAAACAAAGACAACAGTGCCCAGCAAATGATAATCCAGATCAATTCTCTGACTTTGCTAGAGAGTTAATTGAAAACCGTCAAGATGCTTTATTGTCAAGTGATGACTTAATTCCACTTTTTGATCAAGCCCTCACTCAAGTCAGCGAAAACTACAAAATCGACTTGCTGATTGCACGCGCTGGTTTTATAAGCCACGGCATGAGTTTATGTCATACACATGTGCGTTTAAATTCTGTCCAAATCCATAATATGGCGCGTCAGCGTTTAGGGATTACCAGCAATCCTGATAATCGTTCTCATACAAGGACATTGTTCAACACAATTAATACCGCTTTGGAAAATGTTACACCAATCCCTGTTGATTTTGGATCTCTAATTACCGAAAAAGCATCTGCCAGCACATTAATGATGTTATTAACACAAATTATTAAACATGTTGATACTAAAACCCCCATTCGTTTCTTAATTGCGGAAACTGAAAATGGATACACTTTATTAGTTGCACTGTGGCTGGCACGCTTATTTGGTATTGAAAAACAAATTGAAATATCGCCTTTATTTGAAACAGATAATGCCCTTCAACACGGTGCAAATATTATTGAACAAGCACTGAGATCCCCCCATTGGAGAGATTATCTGCGTCACACAGGAAAATTATGTTTACAATTTGGATATTCTGATTCTGGCCGTTTCATCGGTCAAATTTCAGCAACATATCAAATTGAAAAACTACGCCAAAAAATCGCTGCATTGTTAAATAAATATGAATTAACTGAAGTTAACCTTATTCTTTTTGATACACACGGCGAAAGCATGGGACGTGGTGGTCATCCATTTAGTATGGAAGATCGCCTTAAGTATTTATCTCCTAAAAAAACAGAACTCGTGTTTGAAAAACATGGGATATGCACACGGCAAGAGACCTCTTTTCAAGGTGGCGATGGATATTTGCTTTTTGGATCACAAGCGATGGCCAACGCAACCATCAGTATCATTGCAAAACATATTTATAATTTTGATCTTGATGAAGAAGATCCCATTTATGAAGAAAGCGATTTTAGTGCTGATTTTTTCTCTACCATTAGCTCTGAAATGAAAGAACTAGTCAAAGATAAAGGATATGGAACCTTATTAAGCGTTTTCGGCCCAGCCCTTATTGATCGCACAGGTTCCCGTCCTGCTGTAAGACAAAGTGATACTTCTTCCAGTGTGACAACAATTAAACACCCAAGACAATTGAGGGCCATTCCAAACAACGCAATCTTGCAGCAGCTGGGGTGGTGTGCAAACACACTACAAGGATTGGGTACAGCCGCATCTGCAAATCCTGAAACATTCCAAGAAATGTTACAACACAGTCCTCGTTTTAAAAGATCTCTTGACTTTGCTCGTCATGCGTTGAAACATTCTAACTCTACTGTTTTACGTGCAATTATCTACATGCTTGATCCAGGCATATGGTTGGACAGAGCGAATTCAGAAGATGACCCTAATTTACGTGAATCGTATTTATCATTGGCAAAAGGTCTAAGAAGAATGGATTTGTGGGCAAGTACTCAAGCTACGTTTCAACGTGTGCAAGCTGATAATATTACCTTACTATCCATTTGGGAAGAAGCCCCCAGTATGGATGCCAAAGAAATCTTACTTCATGCTATTCGATTAACTATCATTGAAGAAATATGGATGCTTTCAACGCAGATCCCATATTTTTCTCCATATCATGATTTCAGTAGGGAAGCACTTGAAACAAAAATTCTTTCATTAGAAATTCCAACGGCACTCAATGTATTGCTACATGTGTTTCCTCAGGCTGAAGAACATGTCTCTGATTTATATTTTTATGAACCTAAAGCCCCTCGTAATGAAGGTGCCTATGCAATGGATGATCGTCAAATATTTAAACCCATTCAAAGGAATTTCGATCTGATCCGTGAAATAAGTGTTGCATTAATTCACAGGTTACACGCTTTTGGTTAAATTTTGATTATCTTAGGTTGTTTTTATTCAAAAACAGTACATCTTATTAATTAATACTGATATCAAAATAAAGGAAAAAACAATGTCAATTATTTGGGCAATCATTATCGGATTCATTATCGGTGCTATTGCTAAATTTTTAATGCCAGGAAAACAACCTGGAGGCTTTATCATCACGGTAATCTTAGGGATTGCTGGATCAAGCTTTGCAACTTGGCTAGGGAAAGCACTCAACATATATCACGAAGGGCAAAGCGCTGGCTTTATTTTCTCTGTAATTGGTGCATTAATTCTTCTATATATTTATAAAAAAGTTGTTGAAGTTATGTATAATAACCCAAACACCTAATCCATTTTTCACTTACAGTATTCAAAATTGATGAATTTCTAATAAAACCAACATTATTGTCAAAATAATGTTGGTCAACTTTAATAGTCGTCACAAATGTGACTATGCTAAATTAATTAAGCTTATTCTCACATTATATGACCTGTATTAAAATAAAGATTTTGAGCTAGTCATAATCAACGAAATCGAAAAATAGATTTCTAATATATAAGTAATTTAACTAAAAAAAAACGAATGCCAGTTTGACATTCGCTTTTATAATTAGACTATCAACTCAATCTTATGAAGATTGGTTGATAATTTCATCAGCAACGTTACGAGGAACTGGATCGTAGTGATGGAATTGCATCGTAAATGATGCACGACCTTTTGTCATAGAACGTAAGTCAGAAATATATCCAAACATTTCTTTCAAAGGAACATAAGCACGAACCATAACGGTGCTGCCTGCTGTTTCTTGATTTTGGATCATTCCACGGCGACGATTAAGATCACCAACCACATCACCAACGTGATCATTTGGTGTGGTAATTTCAACGTCCATAATTGGTTCAAGAATGACTGGACCAGCTTTTTTCATACCTTCACGGAAACAAGCTTTACCAGCGATTTCGAACGCCAATGCAGAAGAGTCAACATCATGGTATTTACCGTCAACCAATGTGAACTTAAAGTCAACGGTTTGGAAGCCAGCTAGAACACCAGAAGATGCTTGGTTTCTGATCCCTTTATCAACAGCTGGGATATATTCTCTTGGAACCGCACCACCAACAATTTTATTTTCAAACACAATACCTTCATTACGCTCGGTTGGTTCGAAAATAATTTTGACTTCAGCGTACTGACCTGCACCACCAGATTGTTTCTTATGTGTATAAACTTCAGTATGAGGCTGAGTAATGGTTTCACGATAAGCAACTTGAGGTGCACCAATATTCGCATCAACGCCATATTCACGACGCAAACGATCAATGATAATGTCAAGATGCAACTCACCCATACCAGAAAGAATGGTTTGTCCAGTTTCTTGATCTGTTTTTAATTGCAAAGAAGGATCTTCAGCAGCCAATTTTTGAAGAGCAAGTGTCATTTTTTCCACTGCTTCTTTTGTTTTTGGCTCAACAGAAATATCAATAACAGGTACTGGGAATTGCATACGTTCCAAAATGACCGGATCAGAAGAATCTGCCAAAGTATCACCCGTTTTTGTGTCTTTCAACCCAACGAATGCTGCAATATCCCCTGCATGAACCTCTTTAAGTTCAAGACGTTTATCAGCATGCATTTGGAAAATACGACCAATACGTTCTTTATGACCATGGGTTGTATTTAACACTGTATCACCAGAACGTAATACACCACGATACACACGAACGAATGTCAGTGAACCATATTTATCATTGATAATTTTAAATGCTAGACCTGCAAATTTTCCATCTGGATCGACTGGAATAATTGGTAATGTATTTTCGTCAACTTCTTCATCTTCAGGAGGCGCAATACGAATACCTTCAACATCATCGGGAGCTGGCAAGTAATCAATAATTGCATCTAACAAAGGTTGAACGCCTTTGTTTTTGAAAGATGATCCACAAACAACAGGACGGAATTCACCAGAAATTGTACCTTTTTTAATACATTTCTTTAGAACTTCTACGGAAACGTCACCTTTTTCAAAGTATTCTTCCATAGCAGCATTATCCATAGCCAAAGCTGTATCTAGTAGGTTTTCACGCCACTCTGCTGCTTTTTCTTGTAGCTCTTCTGGGATTTCAACAACGTTAAATTTAGCGCCGAGTTCATCACCTTCCCAAACTAATGCTTTCATTTCTACAAGGTCAACAATACCTTTAAGATTTTCTTCGGCACCAATTGGGAATTGCAATGGAATTGCAACGATGTCTAATTTTTCTTTTAATGTGCTGAACGCATAATCGAAATTAGCACCTGTACGATCTAATTTATTGATATAGATCACGCGTGGAACGTTGTAACGATCAGCCAAACGCCAGTTTGTTTCAGATTGTGGTTGAACACCAGCAACACCTTCGATAACGAACACAGCACCATCGAGAACGCGCAAAGAACGGTTCACTTCGATGTTAAAATCGATGTGACCCGGGGTGTCGATGATGTTAATACGGTGATCTTTCCATTCACAAGTCACCGCAGCAGAGGTAATGGTAATCCCTCTTTCGCGTTCTTGATCCATATAGTCGGTTGTGGTGTTTCCATCGTGAACCTCACCAATCTTATGAGAAACACCAGTGTAATATAAAATACGTTCAGTTGTTGTTGTTTTACCAGCATCAATATGTGCGGTAATACCTATATTACGAATTTTTGAAAGTTCAGACTGGGCGGACAAAGGGAAACCTCCACAAACGATGAATGATACAATTTTTAATAAAAGAAATATTCAGTATCAAATCGATAAAAAACAAGAATACCCTCTAAATAAATAATTATTTAAGAGGGGTTTTATCTATTAGCATTCAAGTAATAAATTAGGCTGTTGCAGCCATTTTCTTATTACGAGCTTGAAGAATACGGCGTTTAATAACCATAGATTCTTCTGTAAGTTTACGATTCGGTGTTGTTAACAAAAAGTTATCAAGACCACCATTATGTTCAATGGTACGCAATCCATGATTGGTAACACGTAAACGGATTGATTGTCCTAGAATTTCAGACAATAAAGAATAATCTTGCAAGTTAGGCAAGAAACGACGGCGATTTTTATTGTTGGCGTGACTGACATTATTTCCTGTCAACACACCTTTGCCTGTAATTTGGCAACGGCGAGACATGCTTTTATCCCCAGATAATAAAGCCGACACACGAATGCTCGGCAAGAATAACGAATACTTAATACGTTCTAAATGACTAAATTTATAATAATAGTCAAGGGTTTTAAATGTTTCTACATTAAAATCCAGAAAAATTCTATAAATAAAATTTATTCATCAGATTGTTTTGCTTGAATAGCCCACATACTGGCATAAAAACCATTTTTTGCAAGCAAAAATTCATGAGTGCCTTGCTCTCTGACTTTCCCATCAATCATCACGAGAATTAAATCAGAATGTACAATGGTCGATAAGCGATGAGCAATCGTGACAACTGTTCGACCTTTTGCCACCCTATCCAAAGCTTGCTGTATTTCCTGTTCCGTGCGGCTGTCTAATGCACTCGTAGCCTCGTCTAAAATCAGAATTCGAGGGTTCTTTAAAATTGCCCTAGCAATCGCAATACGTTGCTTTTCACCGCCTGATAATTTTAATCCGCGCTCCCCTACATATGTTTGATAACCATCGGGTAAGCTTTGAATAAAATCGTGTATTTGTGCTAATTTTGCCGCATGTTCTATTTCTTCTTTGCTACACCCTAACCGCCCATAGGCAATATTATACTCAATGGTGTCATTGAAAAGGACGGTATCTTGGGGAACAACCCCTATTGCAGCGCGTAAATTCGATTGAATATAGTCACGAATATCCTGCCCATCAATTTTAACGGAACCTGAATTAACATCATAAAAACGGAATAACAAACGGCTAATCGTTGATTTTCCTGCCCCCGTTGGTCCAACAATCGCGACTTGACTGCCTGGTTCGGCTGCAAAGCTGACCCCATGAAGGATTTCTCTTTCTATATCATAGCCAAAATATACATCTTGAAATTCGATCTTAGCTGGCCCTGCTTCTGAAAGATTAGCTGGCAAATGTTTCGTATCTTTATGATTATCAACTTCCGGATCTTGCGAGAGCAAAGAAAACATATTTTCCAAGTCAACGATCGATTTTCTAAGATTCGAATAAACGCTGCCCAAGAAATTCAGCGGCTGATACAACTGCATTAAATATGTATTTATCAATACAAATTTCCCAACGGAAAAATAACCCATGACAATATCATGAGCTGCCAACAGCATCACCGAAGTCAACGCCACAGCAATGATTAAAGATTGCCCAAAATTTAGCCCATTCAACGTCATTTGCGTTGTAATAGATGCTTTTTCATACCGCTCTAAAGATTCATCATAACGTTTAATTTCGTGCGCTTCATTACCGAAATATTTTACTGTTTCGTAATTTAATAAGCTATCTAATGCACGATTATTCGCTTCATTATTGATCTCATTCATTTGACGACGAATTTGTATACGCCATGACGTAAACCAAATCGTGAACAAAAAATATGCTAACACAGCCACACAAACCAAAACCGTATAACGCCAGTCATACAGATTTGCGATGACAATTATAACCATTAGTGCTTCAATTAAGGTTGGCACAATACTAAAAACACCAACCCGAAGGATTGTTTCCACCCCTTCGCTACCGCGTTCAATCGCACGCGTAATCGCACCTGTATGACGATTAAGATGAAATTTCAAAGATAAATTATGCATATGCTCAAAGCATCGCAACGTAATTGTACGCATCACTCTGAAGCGTAAAGGTGCAAAAACGGTATCTTTTAACTCTGAACATAAGCTAGAAATAATACGAATAAGCCCATATCCTAAAATCAGCCAAATCGGGATATAAACCAAATCTTGTCCATGCGTTTTGGACAAAATATCGACAACTTTACTATATAAATAAGGAATACCAAGAGCTGAAACTTTGGCGATAATCATCAGCAATGTGGCACCAACCAACTGCAAACGCATCATGGGTTGATGTTTAGGCCATAAATAAGACAGAAGTTCAAGCAAAGTTGACCAGCCTGATCGGTTACTATCTTTGGCAGAAAAATGAAATTTAGAGTATCTTGACATATTCAATTTTTAAAATGTTATATAAAGTTTATAGTGTAGAAGAATAAAAAAATTAAATACAGACCAATTACGCTCTTCTTGTAAAATATTTTACATTATCATCATTAAAGTTATATCAAAGGTTATTTATGCAACCCTCTGAATTTAAAACATTATTAAGCTACATACAACAATGCAATACAGCGCAACTTCATAAAGATTTCCTTCCTTTTCGTGCTTGCAATCAAATCGTCGGTTGGGTCAGACCTGACTTTATGAAAAGTTTATATCATTATGGTGTGTATAAAGCAGATGACCACATCGATACTTTACCTGATACCTTAACATTGCAAATATTAGGCGAAAAACTGATCCAAGATAAAATCATTCAAACGATGGATGAACTATTCGATGTTTATCCTTCACCTCATGCAAAACCTATCGGACAAATAGACAGAGCTGTTTTACCTTCTTTGGGCATAATTGGCACGGGTGTCCACCTCAATGGTTTGGTCAAAAAGGATAATGAAACGCATCTATGGATTGCCAAACGATCCCCTCATAAACGCCTTGACCCTAATAAGTTGGATCACATCGTTGCGGGAGGTATCCCAGCTGGCTATACCCATAAAACAGCATTAGCAAAAGAAGCTGAAGAAGAAGCTAATATTCCAGCTGAACTCATTTCTAAAGCTGAATATACTAGCATAGTTACCTATAGCATGCTTCGTCCCGAAGGTTTACGTCGCGATGTATTATATTGTTATGATATATGGTTACCTGAAGAGTTCAAACCAATCCCAATTGATGGTGAAGCTATTGGGTTCGAGTTAATGAAAATCACAGATGTTTATCAACGCGTTTGTGAAACAAATGATTTTAAGTTTAATATAAATCTTGTATTGATCGATTTGTTTCTACGTTTAGGGATTATTTCCAGTAAATCTGCTAACGCACAAATGCTTAAAGTTGGATTGAAGGGAAAGTTATTTCCATAATCCAGTCTATAGCGTCGATATATCGAACAAAAATAACATTAAATTACGCTAATGATTAAGCCAATTTACTTAATCATTAGGCTTTAACTCTTTAATCAGCAAAAATAACTGTTTTATTACCATTGAGTATGACACGATTTTCGACATGATAGCGAACAGCCTTGGCCAATACACGCCGTTCAATATCACGCCCTTTGCGCACCAAATCTTCTGGGATATCACGATGACTGACACGTTCAACGTCTTGTTCAATGATCGGCCCCTCATCAAGATCTTCGGTGACATAATGGGCTGTTGCACCGATCAATTTAACGCCACGAGCAAAGGCTTGATGATAGGCCTTAGCCCCTTTGAAGCCTGGCAAAAAAGAATGATGAATATTAATACATTGCCCGGGTAGCTTTTTAATCATATCAGCAGATAGAATTTGCATATATCGTGCCAGAACAACTAATTCTGTTCGAGTTTCTTTAATAATATCCCATAATTGTTGTTCTTGTTCTTTTTTAGTCTCTTTGGAAATCGGCAGATAATAAAAAGGAATATCTTTCATTTCGATATGGGCGTATTCTTCTTTGGGGTAATTCGCAACGATCGCTACTGGTTCAATAGGTAACTCCCCTATTCGCCAACGATATAGCAAGTCCACCAAACAATGATCCATCTTTGAAACCATCAGCATTACGCGCCTGCGTTTTGATCGGTTATGCAAAGACCATGTCATTTTAAACTGACCTGCCAGAGCTTCTAAACGTGCATATAACCATTCATAGAGTTCACTTTGATTTTCCAAAGCAAAAACAACACGCATAAAAAAACGCCCTGAAGGATCGTCATGCTGTTGAGATTCTAAAATATTTGCTTTTGCCTCAAATAGTCCAGTGGAAATTGCCGCCACTATCCCAGGCTGATCGGGACAAGAAAGGGTTAATACATAGTCATTAATATTATTTTTGGTCATTAATTTATAACTTGCTGTTTTTAATTTTTATTAATTGGCAAATTATACACGATATTGATGCGATTTTGTAAATTTTATAACTTTCTTGTTAAGATAATGTTAAGATTGTTTGAGAGATATTGTTGGAGGGTTAAATGCAGCTTTATGAGTTGCTGAATGAATTGCTATCTTTAATAGACTTATCTTCTTTTGATAAAGCTATAAAATCAAAGATCTTTTTTCGTCCATATCGAGATCAGACATCTTTGATTGTAATTGATCAAAAGATAACAGAATATAAAAAAGTTAAAAACAACCTCATAAAATATTTCACGCAAAATATTTCGTCTAATTTCACTGAAGAAACTATAGATGATTGTATAAAAAGAAATTTGCTTTCTGCAAAAATAAATAACGTCTTGTACACAATAAAAAATCAAGAAGATTTTTTCAAAAATCTTACTTCCATAGAGCCTTCCACTATGCAAATAATTACACGTATAGAAGGTATTTCATTAGAAAATTGTCAAACACCTATACAAATGGGATGTTTTGAAAT
This sequence comes from Commensalibacter communis, assembly GCF_947179015.1. Classification (GTDB taxonomy): domain Bacteria; phylum Pseudomonadota; class Alphaproteobacteria; order Acetobacterales; family Acetobacteraceae; genus Commensalibacter; species Commensalibacter communis. The sequence continues at coordinate 688,526 of NZ_CAMXCM010000001.1, read as the reverse complement.
GGGGTATAATCACGATTTACCAGAGAAGCTTGGAAAAGAAAATTTCTTATATCTTAAAACTAATATAACTCATATATATGATTATAACATGCCCTTTAAAAAAGCATCAGCATACTTTTTAGACTTTAATAGATTACTTCTTTTTATTACAAAAGATATTAGCCATAATTATAATATACTAATAAACAACCTATTTTGTATTATTAATAATGATAATCTTATCACAACACAATTTTATGAATATTACCTCTATGATCTTGAATGGAATAACATAGCAGCATGCTACCACAGTAATTCTTTTCGACCATTTGATATGAATATACTATTGAGCTCTTCAAATTATACTCAACTAAATGATTTATGGAATTTCTATCAACAAATTAAAAACAATCCAAAATCCTCAAAAATAACAGATATTCAAAAACGTATTTTAAGTGCCAGCCTTGCTGTTGGAGAGTCTATACGTAGTGAAGATGAAAAAAATTCTCTCATATACACGTGCATCGCTATAGAGGCTTTATTTTCTTTTGATGAAGGACAGTTATTCCAAAGAAGTATCACTGATAAACTATCTGATTGTCTTGCATTCATCATTGGCAAGGACTTAAAGCATAGGAAAGAAATTATAAAATTTACAAAAGAAATATACAAAGCACGCTCTGCATTAGTTCATGGAAGTCTATCATCTAAGAACATAGATTTTCATCGAATGAATACACTACTACGAGATGCCATCATAGAGCTTTTAAATAATCCAAAATGTAAAAGTCTTAAAACAATCAATCAATTATACGATATGATTACAGATGCTAAACTCTCTTACTAATGCAACTCGACTATCTATATAAAAAGGAATATTCTTCACAGAATACCCCTTCTCTATTTGCCAAACTGTCTATTTCATTGCCACCGTAAAAGCTGGCATTTTCTTATTATCACGAGCATTTTCTAAAAATACTTTTGCCGTTTTTAACGCCTCTGCAATTGTGACATCCATATCTAAATAACGATAAGTCCCTAAACGACCCACAAACGTTACATTGCTTTCTTGTTCGGCTAAATCAACATATTCTTCCAATTGAGTCATTTCACCAACTAAGCGAATTGGATAATATGGCAAATCTTTTTCTGTGCATAAACGACTAAATTCTTTATACATCACAGATCCCTCATGGCTTTCCCATGGCGCAAAATATTTATGCTCTGTAATACGCGTATAAGGAACAGATTCTTCACCATAATTCATTACCGCAGTGCCTTGATAATCCCCTTGATAAGTAAATTTTTCAAAATCCAATGTACGATAAGCCAAGCGACCATGTTGATAATCGAAATAGGCATCTAATGGACCACTATAGAAAATATGACGATATTTTCCCTGATCTTCTTTATCAAATTTGGTATTCAAAGAAACAGTGATGTTTTTATGATCCATGATACTGTCAACAATGACGGTATAACCATCTTTTGGCATCCCTTGGAATTTATGACTGAAATAATTATCATCATAATTAAAACGAACAGGCAACCGTTTTAAAATAGAAGCAGGCAGTTCAGAAGGATGTAATCCCCATTGTTTTAAGGTATAGCCTTTAAAAAACGCCTCGTACAATTCTTTTCCCACGAATTTAAGTGCTTGCTCTTCAAAAGATTGAGGTTCAGCAATGGAACTATCTCCTTTTGTTTTGATAAATTCTTTGGCTTCGTATGGTGAAAAAGTTTTATGAAAAAATTGATTAATCGTATGCAAATTAATCGGCAAAGAAAAAACTTGTCCATTAACTGTGGTTTTAACACGGTTAATATAAGGCATCATTTCTGCATGCTGGTTAAGGAAATTCCATACTTCTTCATTATCAGTGTGAAAAATATGAGGACCATAAGTATGCACCATCACCTCAGTTTCTTTGTCACGCTCAGAATAACAATTTCCTGCAGTATGTGAACGTTCATCAATAATTTGAACGTCGAAGCCTTCTTCTGCCAACAACCGTCCAATAACAGCGCCAGAAAAACCAGCACCAACGATGAGTATTTTCTTATTTTCCATGTTTTTTCTTTATTTTATAAATTTAATAATTAATTTGATTCTTTATAACAAGAATTAGCTTTCTAGTATATCCACCATATATAAAGGATTTTTTAAAGGTCATTCATTATCTTTAATTTTTATGAGTTTTAGGATTAAATAAAACAACCTGATTTAAATTCTTTAAACTAAGCCTATACTGACTTACTGACACCTCGCGTCCTGTTGCTCGTAAATAAAACGTTTCACAGCCTGCACGCGGAAAATCATTTTGTGGAGTTATCTCATAATATTCAACTCCAACCAAATCTACAAAATCATCAATATTTCCTAAATAATTCGACTCTTTCAATCGACTTTTTCTAAAAACAAAATTGATACCTATACTTTCACGTGGAGAAAATTGAAAAAGAGGAGCAAGTCTTAACTCATAATAATCACTATATATAACTTCAAAAATCTCCTCTTTCACTATTTTACCGTTTCGAGTAAAAACAACCAGCGTAGTCGTCACATCTTGCTTCAGTTGAGTTTGATTTCCTATCACCTTATCAATAGTTAAATGAATAAGGACTTTCAGGCGAAAAGAAGTAAGCCTTATCCCATTTAAATGGCATGATTTCATGCAAACGCACAATACAATTTTCTTGATTTTTACATTTTGATTTAATCGAATCATATAACTGATCTTGTAAAGACGTAGAACTAAAAAACCACCGTAATGCAATACAACCCATCAAAAAGAATATCACTTTTTTAACCATTTAATTCATATCCTTTCATGATAGTTTTACTTTCTTTTAACAATTACCCTAGTATAAATTAAGGTCAACATATTTAATAAACGATATTTATTCTTCACTCATTTTGGTTATATTCTCAATTCATTAACATTCATCAAGGATATAGTATTTCATGAAACCTCTTTTGCCTCCTATTGCATCAAAACAGACCACGCATCTTGAACAACTCGGTTATCAACGCACGGATTCTTACGCGTGGATCAAAGATGAGCATTGGCAAGAGGTATTACAAAATCCTAAATCTTTAAGAAAAGATATTGAATCTTATTTGATTGCCGAGAATAATTATACAGATACTTATCTTGAACCAACAAAAGAGTTGCAAGAAACCTTATTTCATTCAATGAAAAACAGGCTTGTTGATAAAGATAGCAGTCCAGAACTTGAGGATGGTAATTGGATTTATCTATCTCGATACGAGGCTGGGAACGAATTTAAAACATATTATCGGAAATCGATACAATCACTTACAGAACAAACAATCCTTGACCCTAATCAAGAAGCCAACAAATCCAGTTACTATAAAGTTGGCTATATTGAACATAGTCCAACTCACGAATATCTAGCCTATGCCGAGGATACTCAAGGGTCAGAAATATGGGATATTCGCATCAAAGATTTAAATAGTAATGTCCTCTTACCCCAAACCATTTCCCACTGTGCAGGACAATTTGCATTTTCACCTTGTGGTTATTATCTTTTCTGGATTTACAGAGATCATCACGGGCGCCCAACTAAAATCTTTAGGCACGAATTCGCTTCTGGAAAAGATACTTTGATTTATGAAGAACATGATCCTGGATTTTTCCTTGGTATTGAACGCAGCCTGTCTAATCAATGGATATTTATTACTGCCAACGATCATGATACGAATGAAACTTGGCTTCTTTCAAATGAAGATCCAACGGCTTCTCCTGTCTGTGTTATGAAACGACAAGTCGGTATTCAATATGAATTAGTAGACTGGCAAGGTCATTTTATCATTAAGACAAATCTAAATGATGCTGATAATTTTAAACTAATGCGGATGGCACTACCTAATCCCCAACAGCTTTCAGAACACTATTTATCTTCTGCAAATTGGCAAGAATGGATTATACATGATCCAGAAACATATTTAATGGAAACCATTGCTTATCAAGATTTTTTTGTTCGTTTAGAACGTCATAACGTCAATACGCGCATTATCATTACTAATAAAGATGGTAAAGAAGCCCTATTATCAGGAGAGGAAGAGGCTTTCGTTGTATCTTTAGACGAAACGCTCACCGATCAAACAGAATGGCTTCGTTATAGCTATCAATCCCCGACAACACCTCGTCATTGGTATCAATATAATATGAGGACGGGAGAAAGAAAAACCCTTAAAATACAAGAAATTTCCTCTGGTCATAACTCTAACGATTATCAAACAAAGCGTTTATGGGCTACTGCATCAGATGGCGAGCAAATCCCGATCACCATCACATATCGCAAAGATACTCCACTTAATGGGAAAACGCCTGTCCTGCTTTACGGTTATGGCTCTTACGGATATGCGATTGATCCGACATTTTCAAATACGGCATTAAATTATCTTGACCAAGGATGGATTTATGCCATTGCTCATGTTCGCGGTGGTTCTGAAAAAGGGTGGAATTGGTTTTTACAAGGACGTAAATTTAACAAAATAAATAGCTTCACAGATTTTATCTGTTGCGCTGAACATCTTATTCAACAAAACTATACCAATGCTGGACTTATTATTGCTGATGGACGCTCCGCGGGAGGGATGGTGATGGGTTATATTGCCAATGAACGTCCCGATTTATTTGCAGCCATTGTCGCAGTGGTTCCCTTTGTAGATGTGTTGAATACCATGTCAGATATTTCTTTGCCTTTGACACCGCCTGAATGGCCAGAATGGGGTAATCCTATTGAAGATAAAGAAGCCTACGAATATATTGCAAGTTACTCGCCTTATGATAACATAAAGAAACAATCTTATCCTGCTATCCTTGCTATTGGTGGATTAACCGACCCTAGGGTAACCTATTGGGAACCCACAAAATGGATTGCTAAGTTAAGAGATTATAATCTATCCGATGCCCCTTTACTGTTGAAAATCAATATGGATACCGGACATGGCGGGACTGCGGGTCGATATGACTCATTAAAAGAGGCTGCTTTTATCCAAGCGTTCGCCTTATTCATTGTTAATCAAAAGATTTAAATCAAATATAATTTAAAAGGTATGAAATGTCCCTACCTCATAAAGATTCTGACCTTAATATTACAAGGCAACTCAGTATTGCCGAACAAATCCACAATCAGACTATTGCTCAAACATGCTTAACCATTCTCTTGTTTTTGTTTGGGCTTTTTACAATACGCGCTTTTCTTCCCTCTTTAATCTGGGGGGTCATATTTGCGATTGCTTGCTGGCCTTTATACATGAAAGCCAAAACACGATGGCCTTATCGAAAACCTGAATTTCTTTTGCCGTTAGTTTTTTCTTGTATCATTACTTTTCTTTTTATGTTTCCATTAACAATCATTGCTGTGGAAGCAACTAAAGATATCCAAACTGCATTTGCATGGGTCATGCATGCCAGTCATGATGGCGTTCCCCCTCCACAATGGTTACAAAGCATCCCCTTTGCCAAAGACTACGTGATCAATTGGTGGAATAACAATCTAGCCGATCCCCAATCTGCATCAGACCTGCTTTCAAGCCTGCATCTGAGCCGTGGGGTTTATGTCACCCAGAAAATTGGTGCACAAATTTTTCACCGAGGTTTATTATTTCTCTTTACAATCATCACCTTGTTTTTTCTTTTCAAAGATGGTGAAACAGTCATTCAACAATGCCTTCGTGGGTCACGTCGTTTGTTTGGAATACAAGGGGAAAATATTGCCAAGCAAATGATCTCTTCCGTTCATGGAACCGTTTCAGGTTTGGTGTTGGTGGGCTTAGGGCAAGGAATTATTCTGGGAATTGTCTATGCGCTTGTTGGTATTCCCCACGCTGCATTGTTTGGCATTATGACCGCAATCGCTGCAATGATTCCTTTTTGTCCAATTATTGCTATTGCCGCAGTTGCATTAACCGCTTTGCTAAAAGTCTCATCTATCGCTGCAATTACAGTTGTCGTTATTGGCTGTATCGTTGTCTTTATTGCCGATCATTTTATCAGACCTGCTTTGATTGGTGGATCAACAAAATTACCATTTATTTGGGTTTTGATTGGGATTTTAGGAGGATTAGAATCTTGGGGAATGATTGGTCTATTTATTGGACCTGCAATCATGGCAGCCCTGATGATGCTATGGTGCAATTGGACTGCAAAAAAGAAAGGATTATCCTCTCATAACACTTAAACGATATCGGGCAGGCGGGATTCGAACCCACGACCCCCAGTCCCCCAGACTGATGCGCTACCAGGCTGCGCTACTGCCCGTTTAAAGGTGTTAAAGCCATATAGCAATCTATATGGCTATAGGCAACAAAAAACTCACATCAAGAGGCAATTATTTTACGCAGTTCTTGCAGCTCGTCTAAAACTGCTCGCAAAAATTGTGTTAAAAGAACATTTTGTTCTTTCAAACGTGTCATCTCATCAGCGTTATTTTCTTCGTGTTGTATAAATTGTTCGTTTATTTCTGTGGAATCAGAAAAATGATTTTCTTCCTCTTTAACCTCTTCATGAGTCAAGGCAGTAGAAACCTCAGTGGCTTCTTCCTCGACCAACTCATTTTGGGGGCTAAATTTAGAAAAATCCTCATCTAATAAACGCTGAACACCTTTGATGGTATAACCTTGCGTATATAGTAACTCAGAAATATATTGTAATAACGTAATATCTTCGGAGCGGTAATAACGTCGGCCACCACTGCGCTTAACAGGTTGAACTTGTTTGAAACGTGTTTCCCAAAAGCGTAAAACATGTTGAGGTACATGAATTTCTTCTGCGACCTCACTAATTGTACGAAAAGCACCAGGATGTTTTTTAGTCACCCCATCATCCTCTAAATCAGAATTCTCTTCGATATTATCCAAGAATTTTTCCTCTAATTCATTAGAAGAACTCGTAGAGGTGCTATTCGTCATGTTTTAATCCTTTTTAGCAACTTTCTTCGTCATACCTTCATTAACACTATTTTTGAGCATTTGGCTAGGACGAAATGCGAGAACTAACCTCGGTTCAATAACAACTTCCTCACCTGTTTTTGGATTGCGACCAATGCGACTACCTTTTTTTCTAACTGAAAAGGTTCCAAAACCACTAATTTTAACGGCATCCCCACCTTCTAAAGTGGAAACAATTTTCTCTAAAACTTCTTCCAATAAAACAGCAGATTCGCTGCGTGAAAGGCCAACATGGCTGTAAAGTTTTTCTATTAGTCCTGCTCTTGTCAAAGTTTGCATAATTTATCAAATAATCAATAATCTAAAAGTTGTTAACACAATATAGTCAATTTAAGATTCTAAGGCTTTTATTTTCTTGTAGCCTTAAATATATTTTAAAATCAATTTTTTTATAAGCGAATTATAGAAGATCCCCAACTTAATCCACCACCCAAAGCTTCGATGACGATTAAATCACCTTTTTTAATGCGACCATCACGTACAGCTTCATTTAACGCCAATGGCACAGAAGCAGCAGAAGTATTCGCATGACGATCAACTGTTGCAATTACACGATCTGCAGGTAAGTTTAATTTCTTTCCCATTCCAGAAATGATGCGCAAATTGGCTTGATGAGGAACTAACCAATCAATATCATCGTGCGTCAAATGATGTATTGTCAAAGCCTCTTCCACCACTTCTGAAAGCTTGGTAACGGCGTGGCGAAACACTTCTTTACCATGCATCTTCAAGAAACAGGCATCTCCTGTTTTAGAAGGAACGCCATCAACATACAATAAATCACTATATTGACCATCTGTATGTAAATAGACCCCCAATATACCGTTTTGACTAGTTGTATTGGTAACTTCTTCAGCACTTAATACAACAGCTCCAGCGCCATCGCCAAACAGCACGCATGTTCTTCGATCTGACCAATCTAAAATACGGGAATAAACTTCACTGCCGATTAAAAGAACATTTTTAGCTTGACCATTACGAATAAAATTATCCGCAACAGATAGTCCAAAAACAAAGCCAGCACATGCAGAAGAAATATCAAAAGCAAATCCTTTTTTAATTCCTAATGTTTGCTGGACTCTTGCTGCAGTTGTCGGAAAAGCTTGATCAGGTGTGCAGGTTGCGACAACAATCGCATCAATATCATCTGAGCTCAGCCCAGCATAATCCATGGCTTGTTGAGCTGCTGCTGCTGCCATTGAATTACAGCTTTCATTTCCTGAGATAATGTGGCGTTGCTTAATACCTGTTCTTTCGCGAATCCACTCATCAGACGTGTCCACAGATTGTGACAACTCCTGATTAGTCACGATTTTTTCTGGCAAATACCCACCAAACCCTACTAAGCGTGAACAATATGCCATTCAGTTACCCTAAAAATTCTGATTAATATAAAGTTTTTATTGTTGATTATTTGCTTTTGCTGCGTTTATTTTGGATAGTCCTGACAAGATTTCTTCATAGAAACCATGGCTTATCATATCCATCGCAACATCGACTGCGCATGCAAAACCAACTTCATCAGCACCACCATGGGATTTCACAACCACCCCATTGAGACCAACGAAAACTGCTCCATTATAACGACGAGGATCAAGCCACTCTTTCATTCGCTCCAAACCAGGGCGAACCATCAAATACCCTAACTTCCCACGTATTCCAGAAGTATAAACCTGTTTCAATAAATGAAAAACAAGTTTTAATGCACCTTCGCCTGTTTTTAATGCAATATTGCCTGTAAAGCCATCCGTTACCACAACATCTGTGGTACCTGCGGTAATATCATGTCCTTCTATAAAACCATAGAATTGATCAGAAAGAGGGCTGTTGCGTAATATCTCAGCAGCAACTCGCACACGCTCATCACCCTTTAATTCCTCTGAACCAACATTCAGCAAACCAATTGTAGGATGAGGAAGACCAAGAACAGCTTTTGCAAAAGCGTGACCCATGATTGCAAAATCGACAAGATTACGACTGTCACAAGCAACATTTGCACCCAAATCCAACATAACTGCATCACCTTTGGCGGTTGGATTGATCGCGGCCATCGCTGGGCGTGCAATACCAGGCATTGTTTTAACGATAATTTGCGCCAAAGCAAGCATCGCACCACTATTACCAGCAGAAACAATCCCTTTAGATTCTTTTTTTGCAACGCTTTCCATCGCCATACGCAAAGACGAATCTCGCAACTTTAATGCTGCTGTAGGTTTCATCTCCATTGGAACGGATACAGAAGTATGTCTCACCGTGCAAATTGCAGAAACATTAGGGTATTGATGCAACAAAGGGTTGATCTTTGTTTCATCGCCTATCAACAATATTTTTACATTTGGATGGCGGAGTGCCGTAAAATCCAAACCTTTAATCACAATATCTGGAGCTTCATCGCCCCCCATTGCGTCAATGGCGAGATCATATTGATCTTCTTTTTGAATTTCTACTTCTTGGCTCATTATTTATAAAGTATCCCTGTAAAGCACTGACTAAAAAAATGATTGGTTATAATCATTAAGTTGTATCTCTCAAGATAAATGTTTTACAGGTTTTTTCCTTAAAAATTACTGACGAACAGCAACTTTCAACGCTTTTCCAGCTGCAACAACTTCACGACCATCATAATGGCCACAGTGACTGCAAACATGATGAGGACGTTTTAATTCGCCACAATTACCGCATTCTGCATGTGCTTCTGTACGCAAAGCATGGTGACTACGACGCATACCACGACGTGAAGGTGATGTTTTTCTCTTAGGAACAGCCATTAGTCCCTCCTACCTTTCCCAACGACCAAACAATTCGAAATTGTTTGATATTATAGTTAAACTATTCAAATTAAAACGAGTTTTCTAACAGATAACAACCTTATATGCAAGCAATAAACGTCGATTATCTGTAAGTTTTACTTTCCTAAGAGTTAATATCTCTTATTTTAAAAAATAACAAGCAGATTAGTACAAAATCATGATTTCTTTTTATCTTTATTCAAAATTTTCAGCTGTTCAAGCACTTTAAATGGGTTTTCTTTTGGCTCTTTATTACTAACAATCTCGACCTCATTTTCACTTAATATCAATGGATTAGGTTGGTCAGCATCTGTTTTATGTGGATAAGGGTCCAAAAATAATGCCAATTGCTCGGCTGTGACTTCACCTAAATCAATTACATCATTTTCATAAGGTATAACATCAGGATCATCAATTTCCTCTAGCTCTGATGATAGTTTATCACTTGGGATAAAATGCAGTTCAAACGATTCATTCATTTTTACCAAAAAATCCTCCAACGAAATCACACAATTTTGTATCACCTCTGCCCTCATCTCCCCAACAGCGCGAACTTGTCTACCATGATAATATTTTAACTGATACGTACATAATAAAGACTGCACTTCTGGAATAGAAAAACGCTTCGCCAAAGCCTGTTTTTCATCCTCATTTGCTTCTATTTTTACAGTTAAAGGTTTTTTTTGTATTTGATTAATTTGTACTTTCCTTGAAAACTCGCAACATGCTTTCATTTTTATTCCTTTATATGTTTTTTTTTGTTGAAGTTTTATTCAAACTACAATACGCATTTTTATAACAGGTATTTTTTTTATATCCAAATCTCGAGGAATATTTATCAATCATGCGTCCATGCTTCAATAAGAAACCTCTTGCCCCGTCAGTTAAATTGCGATTTCAATCTTTTCGTAAAGCAAGAAAAGGTGCCTGTCTGGCTTCTATTCTTTCAATTGGAATGACTTTATCTGCTTGTTCAATCTTTTCCCCTCCTCCACTTCCCAGAGGAAACATTATTGGCAAAGAAGATCTAAAAGCATTACAAGTCGGCAGCACCAGTAAAGCAGACGTCGTGGATATTCTTGGATCTCCTACTGCATACGCGACCTTTGATCCTAATAATTGGATATATATTTCGATGATGACGCGACTAGTTCCGTTGTCATATCCCGGAATTACTAAACAAGAAGTATTATCATTATATTTTGATCAAAATGGAACTTTGCAAAAAATACAACATCTTGGTAAAAAAGATGCCAAACCTGTAGGAATGGTTTCAGAAGTTACCCCAACACCTGGAACAAAAACAAATTTCTTCCAACAACTTTTGGGTAATATTGGACAATACTCACCTTTAAGTGCTATGGGGTTAGGAAGCACCTTTGGACCCAATAATAGCACTGGGCCTTTTGCCAATAATCCAAATACTGCTGGCGGTATAGGAAGCTCTGGTAACACTATTCGATAAATATAATAATCTATTTTGGAATAAAAATAACAACGCGCAGCCCACCTAGTGGGCTGTTTTGCAATTCAATATCACCACCATGTCCTTGAACAATATTCAGTGCAATTGCTAATCCTAAGCCTGTTCCTTTTTGGCTATTACCAGTTTGAAAAGGAATAAAAACACTTTCCTTTTTCTCTTCGGGAATGCCTGGACCGTCATCATCTATAATAAATAAAATCCCTCTACTTCTATCTTGCACCTCAATCGCGACCTTGCCACCGTGCCGTCTGGCATTTTCTAAGATATTCCCCAAAACCCGACGAAGACTACCTGCCCTCACCATCATGTCTGGTAAAGATGCAGGAATATTTGCTGATATAAATTCCGTACCTAATCGATAAGCAGCTGCCACCACGTCTTCGGTTAATTGTACCATATCTGTCGTTTGTGGCTCTTCGGTTCCTTCTCCTCTGGCAAAAGATAGATAACCAGCAATCATTTGCTCCATTTCCTCTGTGTCACCAATCATCTCTGCAATATCTGTCGCTTGATCCTCGGCATTCACGATCCCTTTTTGCGGTAACATTGCTAAACTTAGTCTTAAACGTGTTAAAGGGGTTCGCAAATCATGGGATACACTGGCAAGAATAACAGTTCGTTGTTTGATAAAACGTAAAATACGCTCTCTCATCACATTGAATGATTCGGCCGCATTACGTAACTCTTTTGAACCGACAGGCATTAATATTCCAGGATCTCTACCCTTTCCAAATTTTTCTACCGCTTTGGATAATCGGCGAATGGCTCTAAATTGCACCCACGCAAATACGGCTGTAATCATAAACAAAATTATGGCGCTGCCAACAATCCAAACGACAAACAACCAAACAGATCCTGCCGTTAATTTTTTCTTTGGAACAAGGAACTGTAAAACACCATTTTTAAGTTGAATCGAAACAATAACTTGATCCGTGTAACTTTGCCAATCTGTTTTAAAAGGAATATCAAGCCGATCTGCCAATCCTCGATCCAATAACTCATCAACTGGCCCTATAACCAACCCGTTATTGGACTGGTTATGTAAATTTTGATTAGGGAACCACTTGATATTCAATTGCAAATATTGTTGTGACTGATCCAATAAAGTAGCACGATATTGTTCAGATTTAGTAGTTGAATATTGTTGAACGATATAACTGATTTCACCACTGACCGAATCAGTTAAACGACGAGAAACTGTATTTAAAAAAGTTCCATAAAATAACTCTAACGATATAGCCTGAGTAATAATTAAAGGGATGGAAATCATTAATAAAGAACGTGCTAATAAAGAACGCGGTAAAAACCTACGTACTTTTCGATCAGCAGCAATTTTACCTTCCTTAGAAACTCGACGATAACGTTTAAAATTAGCAAACACAATAATTTCCTCAAGATAAAGAATAGCTAGGTTTTAATACATACCCTTTACCTCTGACTGTATGTAGAAACCTAGGTTGTTTGGGATCAGATTCTATTCTTCTTCGTAAACGCGTTACTTGGACATCTACGGCACGCTCACCGATTTCCTCCATCCCAATTTCTTGCACAATATCTTCGCGTGACAAAATTTCATTTGGACGACTTGCCAACACACGTAAAAGCGCTATTTCACCACCCGTTAAATGAATAATCTCATTGTTATGAATCAATAAATTACGAATAGGATCAAATTCCATGTCCCCTAATCTTACCGCCCTTACGTTATCCGTCATAATTGGTTGTTGTAAACGACGTAATTGAGCGCGTAAACGCAGTAAGAGTTCTTTGGGTTCGAATGGCTTTCCAAGATAATCGTCTGCGCCAGCCTCTAAACCAGCAATACGATCTTCTGGCTCCCCTCGAGCGGTGAGGAGAATAATAGGAATGTCTTTTCCTTCTTCACGCAAAGAATGTGTTAATTGCAACCCATCCTCACCAGGCATTGAAACATCGAGAACAATAGCATCTGGCTGAAGAAATTTTAGCATTTCTCTGGCTTCTTTAGCTGATTCTGCACCACTAATACGGAATCCATTTTCATTTAAATATCGTTGCAACAGACGACGCAGCCGAGGATCATCATCAATGACCAAAACATGTAAAGAGTCAGAATCTTCATTTTTAATGATGCTCTCATCCATCATGCTTTTCCTTTATCTGGTTTTTGGCTGGAATGTAATTCAAGTAATTGTTTAGACTCTATACTTAACATACCATAAAGAATACGTTGAAACCCTTCAATATAGGTATTATTGGGTGCTTCTCGAAAAGCACGGAGAAATTGCTTACGTTGCAACTGAAATAATTTTTCTTCTATCTTCTCACCTTGTGGAGTTAAATATAAGCTTTTTTTGCGTCGATCTTCTGCATTTGTACGATATTCAATATATCCCAGCTCAAGAACATCACGTAAAACGCGATTTAAACTTTGCTTTGTAATCCCTAGCAGTTTGCAAATCTCACTAACACTCGCCCCAGAACAATGACAAACAAATTGCATTAAACGATGATGGGCATGACCTATTCCATACTCTTGTAAAATTGGTTTCGTGGCATTATGCAATTCACAGTCGATAAAAAATAAAACATCTTGCATGAAACGAATCTTTTCCTCACGTAAGAATAAAAGTTCTTCACCTGGTTTTGAAATCGGTAAATCATGGGGAAAAGGACGATACAAATAAAAATCTCTTTAAAACTAAATGAAAAATACAATGAAATTACAATAATCTATTTCTTTTTTAAACGAAATAGCGTATATAACTTTGTCTAGTTATATGTATCCATGGATGATATATAATTAATGTTCACTTAACACACACAGGAGATGACAGCCAAGTGCAAGTTCTTGTTAGAGATAATAATGTTGATCAAGCTTTAAAAGCTTTAAAGAAAAAAATGCAACGCGAAGGTATTTTTCGCGAAATGAAATTACGTCGTCATTATGAAAAACCATCAGAACGCCGTGCGCGCGAATCTGCTGAAGCTGTAAGACGTGCTCGTAAAATGGAACGTAAACGCGTAGAACGCGAAGGCTTCTAGTTTTTTCTTTATTAAGAGTCTACATACGAAAATAATCTTATTTTCATATTCTTCTAATCAAAATTTTTTGTAAGTTGGTGATGTTATTGAACGCTTCGTTATTTATAATGAAGCGTTTTGCTTATTTAAAGCATATAAAAAAGCTCATATTTTTTGGTATGAGCTTTTAATCAAAATTATTTTTTAAGCTCTGCCAACACAGCTTTACCCATATCTTCTGTTCCGACCAGTTTCATCCCATCACTCATAATATCTGGTGTGCGTAGACCTTGGTTTAGAACAGCTTCACAAGCATGTACCACTTTTTCTGAAATTGCTTGTTCATCAAAAGAATAACGCAGCATCATCGCTAGTGATAAAATTTGAGCCAATGGGTTGGCTTTACCCTGCCCTGCAATATCAGGAGCACTGCCATGAATTGGTTCGTATAAAGCTGGGATAACACCATTTTCTTGTCGTGCGCCCAACGTTGCAGAAGGAAGCATTCCCAAACTACCCGTCAACATTGCTGCTAGATCAGATAAAATATCACCGAATAAATTGCCGGTTAAAATCGTATCAAATTGTTTGGGATTACGTACTAATTGCATTGCACAATTATCTGCTAGCATATGAGAAAGTTGGACGTCAGAATATTCTTTTTGGTGAAGCTCAGTCACAACTTCTTTCCATAAAAGACCACTTTCCATCACGTTACATTTTTCAACAGAACAAACACGATTTTGACGTTGACGTGCTAGTTCAAAAGCAACACGTGCTATCCGTTCAATTTCAACGGACGTATAAACTTCGGTATTTACCCCTTTACGCGTTCCATCTGGTAAAGTTTCAATACCACGTGGCTCACCAAAATACACACCACCTGTGCTTTCACGCACAATCATAAGATCAAGCCCTTGAATAATTTCAGGCTTTACTGTGCTGGCACCAACTAACGAATCAAACACAATCGCAGAGCGTAAATTGGCAAATAATCCTAACTCTTTACGCAGACCAATAATCCCCACTTCAGGGCGTTTATCAAATCCTACTTTTTCCCATTTTGGACCACCAACAGAACCAAATAAGACCGCATCTGCAGCTTTTGCTTTGGCAATCACTTCTTCGGTTAAAGGCACACCATTGGCATCGATAGCAGCCCCACCAACAAGATCTTTTTCAACTACAAAAGACAAATTAGAGTTTTCTTGCACCCAATCTAATACATGAAGCGCTTGTTCCATGACTTCTGGGCCAATACCATCACCAGCCAACGTTAATATCTTTTTTTCTTTTGTCATTCTTTTAATCCATTATGAAGTGAGATGATTTAAAAATTAAATTCTCTGAAAAGAGATGTTGCTTCCATCTCAGAAGAGAATTGTTTTAGTTTTTCTGATACATGTTCTTGATAGAGATCGGGCAATTTCTTTTTAATATATTTTATCGCAACTGCAATCGTAATATCAGCCAACATTATGCGTGTATCGACAAGATAACCCATATTGTTAAAGGTAACTTGCTGATCGAGCAGCTTTAGACCTATGTGTAATTGTTCATCAATACGATCTGCCCATTCTTGATAGAATTTTTCAGGTGGACGGCGATTATATTCCATAAAAAGCTGTACTGCTTTATCACATAACGTCAATGCTATGCCAATTAGATACTGAGATTTTGTAAATTGTTCTAAATCTTTTGGAAATAAAGAACAATCTGCTGAGCATTTCCGATCAAGATATTCTAAAATTAACGTTGAATCAATTAACAAAGTGCCTTCATCAGTTATTAATGAAGGTGCTTTCATTAATGGATTTACAGCTTTCATTTTTTCAGTATCACTAAAAACAGAGAGCTGTTGATGTTCAAATAAAAGCTCCATTGCTTTTAACGAAATTGCTACTCTTCGAACATAAGGGGAATCTAACATTCCTATTAATTTCATTATCATATCCATCTTTTATTATATTATGATACACAATAACATAAAATATTCTAAATATTTCTATATATCAGCTAAACTTTTAAAACTAAGTATATTTTAATAGCCAATTCTGTAAATATTGATAGAACTCCTCATAAATCTCCTCTGCAGAAATAGACCAATTGCCTGTTGCTGCCCCAAAAATTTCATCGTCATAAGCTACAATATATCCACTTAAAAACGCTTCCCTTTC
Source organism: Commensalibacter communis (assembly GCF_947179015.1). Lineage (GTDB taxonomy): Bacteria > Pseudomonadota > Alphaproteobacteria > Acetobacterales > Acetobacteraceae > Commensalibacter > Commensalibacter communis. The sequence goes on along the minus strand of NZ_CAMXCM010000001.1, from coordinate 672,110 downwards.
TGGAAGATTAACCTCATCTAAGTAATCAGCTAAAAATCTTAAATTCGATACATGGTAATCAAATTGACTATCCATTTGTTTTGGCATTTTGTGACTTAAATACTGCTTAAGAATTACTAAAGCCACCTTCTCTTTATCAACGTCAACATCATATTTAAATAAGTGGTTTATATAATCATGAAGTTCATAATCGTTCTTTATAAAACAAATATCCAAAATAATTATATCATTATTATTTTGTAAGATTTTTTGATCTGCCCAGCCTTACACTTCTTTGAATGTAGTTAACCCAACTTTTAATTGTAATTTAAATGCAAATAAATCTTCATAAATCATAATCATTTATTCCATTTAAACTTACTATTGTACATGATGTAAAAGGCTCATTAATTAAACATAATGAGCCTTTTATAATCATCCTTAAAATATCTTAACTAATTAAGAAGATAACTTTTCCGCAGACACTTTTGGATACCAAGGTTGATTTTGTTTACGCTTTTCTTCAAAATCATCAATAGACTTCACATGCTGCAAAGTCTGACCAATATCATCCAATCCATCCAGCAATAATTGACGACGCAAAGGATCGACTTCAAAAGAAATCTTTTCCCCATTTGGGCGAATAATTTCTTGTTTTTCCAAGTTAATCGTTAATTTAGCATTTGCACCCATTTTGGTATCTTCAACCAACTGTTCACAAATCTCTCTTGGTAAACGAATAGGCAGAATACCGTTTTTAAAAGAGTTATTAAAGAAAATATCTGCAAAAGAAGGTGCAATCACACAACGAATACCAAAATCTAGCAATGCCCAAGGCGCATGCTCTCTAGAAGAGCCACATCCAAAATTTTCATACGTTACAAGAATTTCGGCTTGACGATAAGGTTCACGGTTTAAAACAAACTCTTCACGCTCTTTACCATTTTCATCATAACGCCATGAATAAAAAGCTGACTTCCCCAAACCACTTCTTTTGGTTGTTTTCAAAAAGCGTGCAGGAATGATTTTATCCGTATCAATATTTTCTTCAGGTAAAGGTGCAGCAATCGCTGTTAAAATATCAAATTTATCCATTTTAAATCATTTCCCTTACGTCTGTTAATTCACCTTTAACTGCAGCAGCAGCAGCCATTGCTGGGGATACAAGATGGGTTCTGCCTCCTGGTCCTTGGCGATCTTCGAAATTACGATTAGAGGTCGATGCACAACGTTGACCTGGTTTTAAACGATCAGGATTCATTGCAAGACACATTGAACATCCTGCTTCACGCCATTCAAACCCTGCATCAATAAAGATTTTATCCAACCCTTCGGCTTCGGCTTGTTTTTTAATCACACCAGAACCTGGCACAACCAATGCCCACACATGATTTGCAATTTTTTTACCTTTTAAAACATGGGCTGCCGCGCGTAGATCTTCAAGGCGACTGTTGGTACAAGAACCAATGAAAACAGCATCAATTTTAGTGCCCGCAATAGGCGTACCAATTTTTAAATCCATATAATCCAACATACGTTGTTTACGTAACCGTTGAGATTCATCTTTTAGAAGAGCAGGATCTGGAATATTACCTGTAATTGGCAAAACATCTTCTGGGCTGGTTCCCCATGTGACCATTGGCTCTAAATTATCTACATTAATCGTAATGACTTTATCATAATGCGCGCCTTCATCAGAAGCCAAGCTTTTCCAATAGCCAACCGCAGCATCAAAATCAGCCCCTTGAGGTGCATTCGGACGACCCTTGATATACTCGAATGTAACTTCATCTGGAGCAATCAACCCTGATCTTGCACCACCTTCGATAGCCATATTACAAACAGTCATACGACCAGCCATATCTAAATTACGAATAACAGAGCCCGTAAATTCAATCACATGACCTGTACCACCAGCAGTACCAATATGACCAATGACAGCTAATACGACATCTTTAGCACTCATCCCTGGCCTTAATGTGCCATTAATTTCAATTTTTAAATTTTTTGCTGGCTTTTGTAACAAGGTCTGCGTTGCCATCACATGTTCAACTTCAGAAGTACCAATACCAAAAGCCAAAGCCCCAAAAGCACCATGCGTTGATGTGTGGCTATCCCCACAAACAATAGTCATACCAGGAAGTGTAATTCCTTCTTCTGGTCCGACAACATGAATAATCCCTTGTTTATCTGATTGCAATGGAATGAATGGCACACCAAATTCTTTTACATTATGCTCTAATGCTTCTATTTGTTGTCGACTATCATCTTCTTCAATCGGTTTGCTGCGATCTGTTGTTGGAACATTATGGTCGATTACCGCCATCATTGCTTCTGGATTATGGATTTTACGTCCAGCCATACGTAAGCCTTCAAATGCTTGCGGGCTGGTCACTTCATGAATTAAATGACGATCAATATACAGGATTGCGGTACCATCTGGAAGTTGTTCAACCACATGACTATCCCACAACTTGTCAAATAAAGTACGCGCCTTCATTTTTTTTCCTTAATTATTTGCTGTATTTTGTTTCTAAAAAAATATCTGGCAACCTTACTTAAAAAGCTGCCAGATACTTAATATAGTCTTTTATTTGAAACTAATAAATAGAATATTAGTTTTGAGCTGTATCAGCAGCTTTTTTAACATCACGGCTACGTTCTTTAATACGAGCAGATTTACCGCTACGGCTACGTAGGTAATATAATTTTGCACGGCGAACATCACCATGACGTACAACAGTAATCGCAGCAATGGTTGGTGAGTATAGAGGGAATACACGTTCCACACCTTCACCATTAGAAATTTTACGAACAGTAAAATTGCTGTTCAAGCCTTTGTTTGAACGTGCAATAACAACACCTTCGTAAGCCTGAATACGTTTACGTTCACCTTCAACAACGCGAACATCAACACGAACAGAGTCCCCAGGAAAAAATTCAGGAACTGGGCGTTCTGCTGTTAAACGAGCGATTTCCTCTGCCTCGTATTTTTGAATGGTATTCATTTAATCCTATTCCTTTTACAATAAGATAAGTTCTACAATCTTTTAAGCAATTCAAGTAACAAACTATTTATCGTCAGCACAATGTTTATTTATGGTTTCCTTGATAGGATTCCCATAAATCTGGTCTACGTTGTCGCGTTGCATTCTCAGCCTGCTCTTTACGCCAAGAGGCAATCGCACCATGATTTCCAGACAGTAATATTTCAGGCACAGCATAGTCATCCCATTGCGCAGGTTTCGTATAATGAGGATATTCTAGTAAACCGGAGGAAAAACTTTCCTCAACCCCACTTTGATCTGAACCCATCACACCAGGTAATAAACGCACACAAGCATCCATTAAAATCAATGCTGCGGGTTCTCCACCTGAAAGGACATAATCCCCAATAGAAACTTCTTCAATTGTGTGTTTTTGAAAGATCCGTTCGTCGACCCCTTCATAACGACCACAAATGAAATATGCACCTTGACCCGATGCATAACGCACCACGTCAGCTTGTTGTAATAAACGACCTTTAGGAGATAAATAAATGATTGGACGATCATCCTCAGGCTTTGTTGCCTCTAGTGCAGTATCCAAGATATCTGCACGAATAACCATCCCAGCTCCACCACCAAAAGGCGTATCATCAACGGCTTTATGCCGTCCTAAACCAAATTCACGAAGTGCATGCGTTTTTAACGACCAACGCTGATCTTCCAATGCTCTACCTGCAAGGGAATACCCTAAAAAGCCAGGAAACATTTCTGGAAATAACGTTAAGACATCCACTTGCCAAGTCATGATTGATCCTTTGTATTCGATGGACGAACTTCCACCTCATTCGGAGGACAAATCAATAACCAGCCAGATTTGATATCAATCTCAGGAACACAAATTTTGGTAAAAGGAATCAGAGCATTTTCCCCTTGATCCCGTTTTATTTCCAAACTGACCCCTGCGCCGTAATCATGCACAATATGAACCGTTCCAAAGAGTTCCTCTGATTGATCTTCATGCCGAATTTTCGCTTGCAATCCGATTAAATCACTAAAGTAAAATTCTTCTTCTTCAGGTTCAGGTAACAAGTTTCTAGGAATATACAATTTACGATTAGTCAATTTTTCAACGGCATTTCGATCATCTATCCGTTTTTTTTGACTATCATAAAGTGCTGCAACCTTGCCACTTTGCCAACTTATCGTCCAACGCTCTCCACGATCATCAACCAGTTCACCGTATTTTTCTAAATCTTTTGGATTTTCAACACAAGGATGAAGGTGAACCAAACCACGAACACCGTGGGGCTTCCCTATCGTTCCTATATGAACCAGCTGCGTTTTCATAAAGATTGTTACTCTCTTGCGATAACTAATTTACGATTAAGCAGCAGCTTCTTCGCTCTTTTTAGCAGCAGCCGCAGCACGTTCTTGTGCTTTTTTCTTTGGAGCTGACTGATTAGGTTGTTCACGATATTCAAATTTAGGTGCTAAACCAGCATTGCCTAAGAAACGTGCAACACGGTCAGTCGCTTGTGCGCCTTGTGATAACCAGTGTTTAATACGTTCATCGAACAAACGAATTCTGTCAGCATGATCTGCTGGTAACATTGGGTTATAAGACCCAACTTTTTCAATGAAACGGCCATCCCGTGGTGAACGGCTATCAGCAATAACGATGTGATAATAAGGACGTTTCTTTGACCCTGCACGGGATAAACGAATTTTAAGGCTCATTGACTGTTTCTCTCCAGATATCTAGCCACAATTAAAAAAGAATTAACGCATCATTCCACCACCAGGCGGTGGCGTCATTCCTTTTGGTAAAAGAGCGGATAATCCCTGACGCATTAAACCTTTAACGCCCAGTTTATTAAACCGCTTCATCATAGAAGCCATCTGATCATATTGTTTTAATAGACGATTAACTTCTTGAACTGTAACCCCTGATCCAGCTGCAATACGTTTTTTACGAGAAGCCTTGATAATAGCAGGCTGCTTGCGTTCTGCTTTGGTCATTGACGAAATAATCGCCTGATGACGCTTTAGGATAGAGGTGTCTAACTCTTTGTCTCCGAGTTTCTCTTTCATTTTGCCCATACCAGGCATCATATCCATGATATTTGAAATAGAACCCATTTTATTGATTTGACCAATTTGAGCTGCGTAATCATTCAGATCAAATTTGCCTTTAAGCATCTTTTTGGCAAGACGCTCACTTTCTTCTTGGTCAATGGTTTCACTGGCTTTTTCAACCAAACCAGCAATATCACCCAGACCCAAAATACGACTGGCAACACGTTCAGGATAGAATTCCTGTAACGCATCCACCTTTTCACCCATACCAACCAATTTAATCGGCGCACCCGTAATGGCACGCATTGATAAAGCCGCACCACCGCGTGCATCCCCGTCCATACGGGTCATGACTACACCAGTAATACCAACTTTTTCATTGAAACTTTTGGCTGTATGAACCGCATCTTGCCCTGTCATCGCATCAACGACTAACAAGGTTTCAGCAGGTTTGGCTACGTCGCGAATATTTTGAACTTCTTCCATCAATGCTTCATCGATGGATAGACGACCCGCAGTATCCAAAATAACGACGTCATACCCTTCAAGACGAGCAACTTCCATCGCACGTTTGGCGATCTGAACAGGCATTTGCCCTTCGATCACAGGTAAAGAGGTTACTTTGACTTGATTGGCCAGTTGCTCTAATTGTAACTGAGCAGCAGGACGATATGTATCCAAGCTGGCTAATAATACTTTTTTGCGTTCACGACGGTTTAAATAATAAGCAATTTTTGCAGAAGTCGTGGTTTTACCAGACCCTTGTAACCCCACCATCAAATAAGGAATAGGAGGCACGGCATTCAGATTTAACGGAACTGCCCCTGCACCCCCCAAGGCTTCAATCAGCGCATCATTGACGATTTTTGCAATGGCTTGACCTGGGGAAATATTATGGAGGACTTCTTGACCAACAGATTTCTCTTGAACTCTGTTAACAAAGTCTTTGACCACTGGCAAAGCAACGTCCGCATCCAACATCGCCAAGCGGATTTCTCGCATGGCTTCATTGACATCTTCCACAGACAGGGAACCGCGTTTTGACAACCCATCAAATACGCCAGAAAGCTTTCCAGATAAACGATCAAACACGTTAAATCATCCTACAGTTTTAAGCAATAAATAACGCGTCACTGCACGAGTCTTCGCGAGGTGACGTTTCTTATCTTTGGGATGAGAATAGTTTAACTTATTGGTAAATGTCAAGAAAGAATATAATTAAAAGTTAATTTTTAGATACTAATAAAAAATCAAATGCTTCATTGGACGATAAATACCAACATCCTGAAACGCGTAACCGACCTATGGCATCAAATGGAATGGATATTGAATGGGCAAAACGGAATCAAACAATTACCCAAAATATTACCAATCATCAAATGTTTTTTGTGGCAGTTGTGTGGAGGCATCTTTAACCTTTTGTTCCTCTGCATGCACAACAACAGGTGCGGATAAAAGAGTAAGCGTTAGAATAAATTTTTTAATAAAATATATAACCTATTGAAAGTAAACATCATTATTGAACTGTAATTACAGTAATCCTTTTAACAACATATATTTTTCCTTCAACTGCGTTCTTTGCTCGACCGTTAAAAATTGAAATAAAGAAGATAATGTTTGCAGTTGATAGCTTTCTAATAAATATTCTTTCGTTATTAATTGATTAAACAGTGCTTGATATTGTTTTGTTTCTATTTGTTCTGATGGCTGCGCCAAAAGTGTAATAAACTGACTTATAAAGTTGTCCATCTCTTGTCTCGCCGCACAAGATTGCGTCTCTTGTAAGCGCATAACATTACGAAAATTCCCCTCTTGAGAATTGGTCAAAGGCAATTTAGAGATAATTTGTTCCAACATCTCTATTTTTGGAGTGTTTTCTATACAATACGACATTGAAATTAGGGGTGATGTCATAAAATCACTCGGTTTATCACCACTAATTAACGCATCAGTTGAGTGATGTAACGCTGTTTGTTGCTTTATAAATTCATTTTTGGCTGTGATATATCGTGTATATTCAGCGATAACATCTTGCCATTCTTTTTGTGACAGTAACTTTCGAATAGATATAATCGTTTTTAGTTTATTCTCTATTCTATTTTGCGTTAGAGAGGTTAATTGATCATAAAATGGTTGTAGCTGTTCTGTAGTAACATCCCTATTTTCAAAAAGCATAGCAATGATTTGCTGTAACAAGCCATCATATTGCATTTGTAATATACAAGCCTGTGTGCGAGCATCACTTAAAATAGTATAAATTCGTTCTTTTTGAGATTGTGTTATTTTTTGCGTTGGTAGAGGAAGTTCAAAAGTTATTTTTTCAGGTGAAATCATTCGGCACGATTGTGGCATTTCACTCATGGAAGCCGGCTCAGTTGCCAAAGCATTCAACCCGCTTACCATAAAACAAATGAAGGATAGAACTTTAACTTTTAAATTTAAACAATTTTTCATGAGCTTGTCACTTTTAAAAAACATTTTTCATCACTATACCACTATGAACCAAATATGAAAAAAGCCTGCTACAAATTATTGTAACAGGCCTCAAAACTAACCAATATTTTTTAAATTAAGGTTCTGAAGTAGGTGATGGTGCATCTTCTGGAGATGGCGCATCCATTTCACGCAACTCTTTCATTTGCTCCCTAATTGATTTAATTTTTGTATAACGAACCTTAGCTTTAGCCAATTGTTCTGGTGTCAACACATCGCGTAATGCCAAAATAGTCTTTAAGTGACTTTCTTTTGTCGTTTTTTCCAGAGCTGCTTGCTTTTCCAAGATTGGCTTTAACGTCTCATCAGTTACTTTTCCAGGTGATAATAACGCTGCAGCCATCTGATCTTGAATAGATTTCATTGCTTCACGATTAGTTTTTTCTTCTTTACGAGCTGCGTCGATAATGTCATGAATCTTTTGTTTTTGTTCTTTAGTTAACTTGACACCTTGGAAGATCATTCCCATCGGACCAACAGCTGGACCAAACATCCCACCTGGACGATGAGGCGGTGGCGGTGGTGGCAACTCACCCGGAGGTGGTGGAGGTGGTGCTTCGGGATGAGCGAACGCAGCACCAATAGCACTTAAACTTAATCCACTAGCAACTACCATAGAAGAGAGCATTTTTTTATTAAACATTATTTTAATCCTTATTTTTATTTACACAATTTGAAATTATAGCCAAACTTGTATTGTGCTCTTGTTAAGAGTTTCGATAATCTTTTAGGCAAAAATATGACAAATTCAGTATATTTTCGTGACATCACCAAAAACCTTTTGTTTTTTGCTTTTTTTAAAAAAGTCGAAGTGACCTTAAATCATGCATTATAAATCTCTTGTATCTATATATATGTTACTATTTACATTTATCGGTGGATTTGCCGATGCCAGTTCTTATCTTATTTCTGGAATATTTACAGGTCACTTAACAGGAAATCTTGTGCTTAGCACGGTATATGCTGTTAATCAGAACTACTCATCGTTATATCGTTGTATTATAGCCATTTTCGGTTTTACAATTGGTACCGTATTAGGGGTATGGTTTCGAACAAATCCAAAAATCCATTTGATTTATAAAACATCTATTGCACTATTGCTACAATTGGTTGTTGTCATGTGTATTTTCGTAATCAATTTACGATTCTATAACAATATAAGTCACATTATCTTCTTTGGAGGATTAGGTTTTGCTCTGGGTCTGCAAAATGGCACCATTAATAACTTGCATAAAATCGGCATTCACTCCAGTTATGTCACCGGAATGAGCACGACTTTAATCAATAATTACTTTGCATTACATAAAAATGACCCGAATTATACTGACAAAAAGAAAGAATATATCATGCAGTTTTTTGTAATTCTTGCTTTTGTTACAGGCGCATTGACGAGTGTTATTTGCATCCACTTCATGCAATTTATAGGAGAGACTATCCTAGGAATCTTACTTATGATCTCTATTATTCTCAGTATATATTTACAGCGACGTGACCTCGTATAAATGAGCCGACCTTTTTCTTTCCATTAATATTAATAGCTGATGTGCAAATAATTTATACTTATATTCCAATAAATTTTTTGGATAAGAAAAATAAATAAGTATTCTACACTCTGAATAATTTAATTCAGCTGACTCCCAATCATAAAGATCAATATTATATTTTAACCTAAAGACATTGTATCAACTCGAAACAAGAAATAATTACCGATATGATAATCACTATATCTCTTTTCTAATATAATGAAAAATAGGGTTTCTATGTTTTGTCTAGCGACCTCAATATCGCTCCCTGTTAATTCATATAAATCATAATATGTTTCACTATTCGTATGTTTTTTATAAAAAAAGCCAAACATTTTGATATGCTCAGCTTTTAAATCTAAATATTAATCCTTAGCGTTCGCATAAGGATTTTTACTGTCCCTAAATTGTAATCGTATCGGTGTACCAGGCATATCGAATGTAGCTCGTAATCCATTCACTAAATACCGTTGATAATCCATCGGGATTTTTGAAGTCCGTGTTCCAAATAAAACAAAAGTCGGAGGACGAGCCTTAATTTGAGTAATATAACGTATTTTTAAACGTCGTCCCTCAACCATTGGCGGATTATGACGTGTGATTGCTTCTTCAAACCAACGATTCAAAGCGCCCGTCGGAACACGTTTGTTCCATACTGCATAAGCTCTGCGTACTGTAGGCAGTAATTTATGCACGCCTCGTCCCGTTAATGCAGAGAAAGAAACGGTAAAAATACCACTCATTTGAGTTAAAGAGATTTCGATACGATCTTTGATTTGTTGACGTACTTCATCTCTATTCTCTAAGATATCCCACTTATTTAAGGCTAGAATACAGCAACGCCCTTCTCTCTCAACCAAACGTGCAATTTGCAAGTCTTGCTCATGCACACCTAATTCAGCATCGATAACCAAAACAACGACTTCAGCCATTTTCAAAGCGACCAACGAAGCGGATACAGACATTTTTTCTAATGTTTCGTCAATTCTAGCTTTTCGGCGTAATCCAGCTGTATCAACCAACTCAATTTCACCCTCTTCATCTCTTAATCTGACTGTAATCGAATCTCGGGTTAATCCTGCTTCAGGTCCAGTAATGACACGCTGTTCGCCCAGCAACTGATTGACCAATGTTGATTTTCCAGCATTGGGTCGACCAATGATAGCCAACTTTAATGGACGATCAATATTATCATTCTCATCATCTTCGAAAGCATCAAAATCTTCATCTTCTTCATTAGGCAAAGCATCAAGAACGGCTTCGATAAGATCCCCTACACCATCACCATGCTCTGCGGAAACTGGGTATGGCTCTCCTAGACCAAGACTATACATTTCCATTGCAGCAACATTCCCAGCATGTCCCTCTGCTTTATTCACGGTTAAAATTATAACCTTACCCTGTTTTCTAAGCCACTGAGCAAGATGTTGATCGACAGGATGAATACCTGAACGTGCATCGACACAAAAAATCACAACATCAGCAGAAGCAACGGCACTTTCAGAGGATTGACGCATCCGTCCAAAAACGGTTTGAGGATCATCTTCTTCCCAGCCAGCAGTATCCACCAAAGAAACATTTCTGCCTCTTAGCATAATATCAACAGATTTACGATCACGCGTAACGCCTGGTTGATCATTGACAATTGCATATCGTCTGCCTGCCAAACGATTAAATAAGGTTGACTTCCCAACATTTGGGCGCCCAGCAATCACAACAACAGGCAAAGATTTAGTGGATAATGCCACGTATTTTATTCCTATCCAAAAGCAGTCAATTTGCCATTTTGTCCAACGACCAGCAAATTCTCATTAACAATAACTGGGGCTAACGCTGGGGTAATATCTGTTTTAACAACCTTGGTTACTTTCCCTGTCGCAGGATCAACCGTAACCAAACCATTATCACCAAAATCACTGATACAAATCAATTGACCACCACCCAGCACAGGACCATACCAAGCAATCGGATCTTTAGATTTTTCCACGTTTTTAAAACGACGTAATTGAGTAACCCAACGTACACGCCCCGTAATACGATCTAAACATGCTAATTGTTGATCTAGGGATAAGGCAAACAGCCAATCACTAATCACAACCATCGCATTTTGACCGGAAACTTCACGTTCCCATAACCTGCGCCCTGAACGCACGTCAATAGCAACCAACACAGCCCCCACACTAATTGCATAGACTGTGCCATCAACAATAACTGGCAACGCACTAATGGCAGAAAAATCTGTATCAGAATCTCGACCACCGCGTCCCAACGTCTCTGTCCAAATTTGTTCACCCGTTTCAGCACGCAGAGCAACCAAATCACCCGTACCAAAACCTGCGACAATAATTCCATCAAAATAAGCAGGTGCAGGTTGTCCAAATAATTTTGTTTGCACACTGCCTGTTTGATATGACCATAATTGATTGCCAGTCTTTGTATCTAAACAAAATAAACTGCCATCAATTGTGCCGAAAAACAAACGGTCATCTACAATAGTTGGTGCTGAACGTCCAGGGGTTCCTACATCAACGCGCCAAATAACATTGCCATTATTTCGATCAACCCTTAATGTTTCTGCAACACCATCAACAATATATAGAGCATCATCCGTTAATCCAATACCGCCGCCTAGATTACTCGATTTAGACCCTTTTTTATTTGGATTTAACTTCCATAATACTTTTCTTGATTTCCAATCGAATGCAGTTACTTTTCCAACTGCGTCCACAGTATAAAAACGATCGCCATCAACAACGGGAGTGGTATTAACAATCCCTCTTCCCTTGGACCCCAGCGCAATGAACGCCAAAGGACTTGGTTCTGAATTACCTGCTCCGATACTGCAATCCCATAATTTACGGACACCACCGATAGCACTATGAATTGAAGTATGGCTAGGCACACGCCCCTCTTGCATCCACTTGGGATCGATAATTGGGGCTGGAATAATAATCGGCGTTTGATCGTCTCGATCGACCATTAACCCTGCACCAGAGCTGAATACGTCAATCCGTTGACCAACCAATACTTTCTTTTCACTTTTATGCCCACAAGCAGCCAATGCAATACTGCCCCCAGTGGCTAATAACACAGAACGTCGAGACAAACCTTTATTGACCATAGAAAAAGATTTTATCATGGAGATACCTTTTTATTTACAGTTTTATTGTGAGCAATAATTTGCAACATCATACTTGCACGTTCACGTAAAGATGGTGATGCATTCATATCAATTGATAATTGTCCAAAAATCTGACGTGCTTCAATTAACTTACCTGTACGTAAATTTAATAATGCTTCTGATTCTTTCAGTAATCCATACCAAGGGGTTTGCTGTCCCAATAATTCATTGATTCGGTTGCGCAAATCAGATGGAGGGGCAGTGTCCAAATGATGTTGTATCCACAATAATCCTGCTAGAGATCGCAAATCAGATGGCGCAGTTTTATCTCCCCGTAAATTTTCCCATACAATAGAAGCTTCTTTAACTTTGCTTTGATCAGCCAATAAACCAGCTTGTTCTAGTTGAGCCAAAGCACGCACTGCCTGTGGAGACTTTGCAGATAATGTTTTTAATTGTGATATTGCAGTAATCTTTGTTGCATCTGAAATAGACTGTCCAGGAATCGCCGCAATAATAGGCTGTGTAATATTGAAGTAAGAAAAGGAGGCTTGTTCAACAGCTTTACGATATTGCCAGCTTTTATATTGCCATATCCCTAATGCAGCAACAGCAACAATAATCAATACGACAACAAAAGCAACATAACGACGCGCGGTATTTTTGATTCTTTCTGCGCGTAAGTCTGCATCAATTTCTTTTAATAGGTCTTCAGACACCTATGTATTCTCCTTTTCTGATCAATAATGCATGCTATTATATCATAATAAGCAAACAACATTATCCTCTACATAGCCTATTTTTTAGCTTTTGCCCCTAATTTTTTTCCGCCTGCTTTTAATTCTGTTTGCATCTTGGTCAAATTAGCTGTGATACGGGTGCGCACGTCTGTCGTAACCTTTTTATAAGGTTCCATATCTGCAGCAGCTTTCTGACTAATAGCAGCTTGTTTTGCATGCGCAGCTTTGGCAACACATCCATAATATGCACGCGCTGCTTTGTCATACGCAGTATAGTGCTCTACGCTGCTATTATAATTGGATACGTTCGATACATTAAGAGCAGGTGCTTTGGGTTCGTGACCACAGTTGGCAGCCCAATCTTGTGCAAACGCAGCACTGCCAACAATCATTCCTAAGCCAACGATCCCTGCTTGTAGTAAAATTTTCATCTTTATTATCCCAAATCAATTTATTGCGTTTATAAATAACTTAAATCAAACAATTTTTCTATGGTAAAAAATTAACTAACTGTCCTTTCGGCGTTCCTAGCATTTCATCATTTTGCATGACGACACACCCTTTGACAATCGTTACCATCGGCCAACCCTTTACCTTAACCTGATCGTAAGGTGTCCACCCTGCTGGAGATGCAATCCAGTCATTGGTAATACGACGCTGTTTACCCATATCAACCAAAGTAAAATCTGCATCATATCCCACTTGAATACGTCCTTTGGTTGGCATTCCATAAATCCGTGCGGGATTAGCAGCCATCACATCTGCCAGACGGCTGAGGGATAAACGCCCCTCATTCACGTGATTAAGCATTAATGGTACAATCGTTTGTACTCCCAGCATTCCAGAAGGACAACATAACCAAGGTTTCGCTTTTAACGTTGGATCATGTGGCGCATGATCGGATGAAACCACATCAACAACACCGTTTCTGATCGCTTCCCAACACGCATCATAGTGACGTTGATCGCGAATAGGAGGATTCATCACTGCAAATCCCCCTAAGCGTTCATAACATTCTGGACCGATCTGAGTAAGATGATTAGCTAACACTTCAACGGTGGCAATATCTTTGTGATCCACCAACCATTCTAATTCTTCTTGCGTAGTTGTATGCAGAATATGGGCTGGACGACCTGTTTTACGTGCCAAAGCAATAATTCGACGGGTGCCTAAAAATGCACATTCTTCATCACGCCATTTGCTATGGTTTTCATAAGGCATTCCCTCACAAAACAACTTTTTACGTTCTTGCAGACGATATTCATCTTCGGCGTGGTAACAAACACGACGATGCCCACGCAACATCACTTGTTCAAGGCTGGCATCATCTTCGACCATCAACGATCCCGTTGAAGAACCCGCATAAACTTTGATCCCACATACACCTTGTTGAGATTCTAAACTGGCAAGATCTTTGGTATTTTCTCGGGTAGCGCCGATATAAAATCCAAAATTGATCCAACTGGTTTCACTAGCACGTTTTTGCTTCCATTGCACCGTTTCCAAATCTGCGGTTGCAGGATTGGTATTGGGCATATCAAAAACAGTCGTTAACCCACCCAAAGCCGCTGCTTTGGTTCCAGTTTCAATCGTTTCAACCAACGCATTTCCTGGCTCACGAAAATGCACATGGCAATCCATCAACCCTGGTAGTACATGCAGACCCTGAGCATCAATCACTTGGTCTGCTTCGTCATGCGTGCCAACAGTCAAAGAAAGAATACGTCCATTTTTAATACCAATGCTCGCTTTTTCCTCACCCCAAGGAAAAATACAAATTCCGTTTTTTAATATTAAATCGTAATGCATCTTCTCGTTTCTACTTTACTAAACTGCCAAAATATCGGTTACCGAACCGTTTGGAGATTGACCCACTATATGTATTTGATGCCATAAAGCATAAAATAATAAATTCCATGCCATATAGCGCTCTTTTCGACCAGAGGCTTTTTCAAATAATGGTAATATTTTATCAGAAAAAGCAATTTCTTTTATTCCTGCTTGTTGAGAAACTATTGGTGCTAATATTTTTGCTTGTTGCTCAATCCATAATCCAATGGGCACACTGAACCCTAATTTAGGAGCAAAAGGCTTAGATTCTGGAAAATATTTTTCTAGCCATTTTCTTAAAATCCATTTTCCTTGCCTGTTTTGCACTTTTAATGAATCTGAAAGGCTGAAGGCGAATTCAGCTACTTTTTTATCTAAAAATGGCACACGTCCTTCGATACCATGCGCCATTAAACACCGATCTAATTTAATCAACAAATCATTGGGTAACCAAGTCTCGATATCAATTTTTTGTGCTTTGGTTAAGCATGTCATTGACGAGAAATCACATGCATTTTCATAAGCTGTTATTTCGTCTCGCCAAGAAGATAACGAAGATCGCAGGTAATCGGTTTGATCAAATACACCTTTGCGATACATTTTCTTTCCACCACGCCACCAAGGCTGACTGGCTTTGCGGTAACGACCATATCCTGCAAACAGCTCATCACCACCCTCGCCAGACAAGATTACTTTTACCGATTGGCTAGCTTCTTTTGCCAAAAACCAAGTCGGGATAATCGCATAATCAGCCACGGGATCATCCATACACGCCACAATCTGAGGAAGATATTGCCAAACTTGTTCTTGAGTGATAGAGAAAATATGATGTTCAGCCCCCACTTGTTTGGCTAACAAGGACGCTTGATCCGTTTCATCGGCAACATAGCCTTGGCGGTCATCCGTTTCAAACCGTGCCGTCCACGCTCTTACTCGTTTTTCTTGTCCTAAGCGCTGCATCATTTTCAGGACGATTGAACTATCAATACCACTAGATAAAAACAATCCAAAAGGAACATCAGAACGTTCATGAACGCACACCGTTTCTTCCAAAATATGATCTAGTTCTGATAAAGCAAAATCTGGATTTGAAATTATTCGATTTTGTTCTTTAAAAACTTCAATCCGTTTCTTTAGCACGATAACCCCATCTTGGATTATCAATGTTTCCCCAGGCAGCAGACGGTGAATATTCTGAAATATTGTCTCTTTTCCAGGAATAAACTGAAGCTGTAATAAAGACTCTATTCCTTCTTGACGAAGTGTTGGTTGAACGAAACCTGCTTTGATCAAAGCTTGTGCCTCTGAAGCAAAAACAACACCTTGCTCTACACAAGCGTAATATAAAGGTTTAATTCCAAAAGGATCACGACTTAGGATAAGAGTATGCTCGTCCACATCAACCAACGCAACTCCATACATACCTCGTAATTTTTCTGGGAATTTCTCTTTAAATTGTTGCCACAAAGGAATAATACATTCACAATCACTACCTGTTTGAAAAGGATAATCAAGTAAAGCGTCGCGCAATTCTAAATCGTTATAAATTTCTCCATTTGCAACAAGAAACTGTTTATTTGGGGAACTCAACGGCTGTTTCCCGCCGTCAAGATCAATAATAGAAAGACGCGTATGAATTAAAACGGCATGTTGTCCAACATATTCTCCTGAACCATCTGGCCCACGATGCGCAAGAGCGTTTTTCAGTAGCTCTTTTTGTTCATTCGTTATGGAATATCCTGATTTGAGAGCAATCCCTGCCAAGCCACACATTAAACTTTTTCAACTTTACTTAAAAAATCAAACCATTGGTTTAATACGGTTTCTTTACTAAATTCTTGTTCAAATTTTTGTCGACCAGCCATTGCAATTTTATTGGAAAATTCTGGAGAATCTAGCAATTTTTGAATTGATCGTGCCAATAATCTTTCATCTTCTAAAGGCGATAATAACCCATTCTCACCATCTGTAATCAGTTCTACTGGTCCTTGAGAGGCTAATGATGCAACAGGTTTAGTCGCTGCAAATGCTTCCAGCACGATATTGCCCAAAGGCTCATGACGAGATGAGCAAACAAATACATCACATGCCCCCAACAGCTGGGAAATATCCGTCACCCATCCTGGCATATGCACACGATCAGAGACATTTAAAGAATCCGCTAAATCTTGTAACTTTGCCCGCTCTTCACCTTCGCCAGCGATTAAGAGATGTGCATCTTTAAGATAAGGCATCGCTTTGATTAAGATATCAAATCCTTTATTCGTATGTAATCGCCCCAAAGCCAATAAAAATGGCGCTTGTGAAGGAATATATTCAGAGCGTTTGGGAATAACATTTGGAAAGTCTCTGGCGAAATTAGGGACATAATGCGCACGTTCTTTTGGCCATCCTTGTTCAATCAGCCATTTCACAATCCCTTTGGTATTACCAACCAAATGATCGCAATTTTTATAATATTTTAAATCGTAAAACCCACCTAAGCGTCCAACGGACACCCAATCTCCAACCGGCATGAAAGCAGCAGCTCTATTCATCCATGCCACCGATACTCGAGGGGAAAAATCGGTTAATAACTGTTTTAATTTACGCCCTGTTAGAAAATCAATTTTTCCACCAAAGGATAATTCACGGGGTCGTAATCCTACTTGTTGTAATAATCGTAATCGTTCTGGGTTTTTACGAATAATGGGTAAGATATTTAATCCTTGTTCATGTTGTGCCACACAAAGACGTTCATAAAATAACTCAGCCCCACCATTGGCTGCCCCCGCCATCACATGGGCTATACGCAAATCACTCATTCAGTTTTTCCTACCCGCATCAATCGTATTTTTAACCAATTTTAATATTTTTGATATAATGCTTTGAAAGCGTCAAAAACTTTATCAACAGATAAATTATCCATTGATGCCTTTCCCTCTTCTCCCTTTGCAACAACAGCCCGTGCATATAGTCCTGCGGGTGCATATTCTGTAACTTGACTAGGACCAAACAAACCCAACACAGGAATTTGACAAGCAGCAGCCAAATGCATCAATCCAGAATCGTTCCCGACAAACCCTTTGCATCGCTGAAACATGGCTGCAACCTCGGGTAAGTTAAAACCTCCACCAACATTAATAATCGGTAGTTCGGCATCTAATAAAGGTTTTGCCATCGCATATTCTTGCTGACCTGCTCCGTAAAAAACCGCAAATTTACTTTTCGGAAACAATATTTGTATTTTTTGAGCTAAAGCAATGAAACGATTAATATCCCATACTTTGCCTGACCAATTTGCCGTAGGTGCCAAAGCAATATAAAAATCATCAGGCAAATATTGTTTGGCTTTTTCTTTATCTTCTTCTCCTACCCACGCCACAGGTAACGGTGCGGGCTGCAACTTTAAAGCGCTTGCCAAATGTTCAATACGCCTTTGTTTAATTCTGCCACCGCGAATAACAATACGTTTTTTTGCCCGCAGCGTGTAGCTGATCGCAGACCCTCTTAAATCTACAATCATATCCCAAGGATGTAAAATACATTGCTGCCACAATTTAAACCAATGCAAATCATAGCGTTGTTTTTCCATAATCAAGGTTGCTTTACGCCGTGGCATTCGATCAAATATCCCTGCTGCGACTGAACCGCAAGCAATGGTAAACTCTGCATCAGGACAGCTTTGTAGTAAATTATTCAATATTCCCGTAGAGATGACCGCATCGCCTAATCGGGTTGAAGTAATAAACAAAATATTTTTTATTGTAGATGATTGCATATCATACTTATACTAGGCAAAAGAGTATCCATAAAGAATATTATTTTATCTTGCTTTAAAGGTCTATAACAGAATGACAGATTCATCCATTAATTCTTTTTTATCCATGATGAAATTTAACGCGGATGGATTGATCGCCGCCATCGCCCAACAACATGATACAGGCGAAGTCCTGATGATGGCGTGGATGAATAAAGACTCTATCCGTGAGACCCTAATAACAAACCAAGTTTGTTATTATTCTCGTAGCCGTCAGAAATTATGGCGTAAAGGGGAAACTTCAGGACAAGTGCAAACTTTGGTGGAAATGCGCCTTGATTGTGATGGTGACACGCTTTTATTGTTAGTCGATCAAAAAGGCGTTGCTTGTCATACGGGACGTCGTAATTGCTTCTTTCATGCCTATCGTGATGGAGAAATCGTCGAGGTCAGTAGACCTTTGATGGATCCAAACAAACTTTATCACCAATAATCTTACATAAGAGCAATATGATGAGCACATCCACATATACAATTTGGTTATTAGCTGGTGAAACCAGTGGTGATGAATTGGGTGCAAAGCTGATTAAAGCCCTTCGTCATTTCAATCCAAACCTTAAATTTTGCGGTGTTGGTGGCCCAAAGATGCAAGAGCAAGGATTAGAACTCTTATTTCCAATGCAAGATCTGGCTGTGATGGGATTGGTTGAAGTTCTCCCTAAAATCCGTATGCTATCCAATCGTTTAACTCAAGCAGTGGAGCATATTCAAACTATTCGTCCTGATGTCGTTGTCACGATTGATAGTCCAGGTTTTTCCTTGCGATTATTAAAACGCATTGCGGATTTATCCATTCCTCGGATTCATTATGTTGCCCCCCAAGTCTGGGCTTGGCATGAAAGTCGTGTTAAGAAATTTCCTGGATTATGGGAAAAGCTTTTATGTTTGCTGCCATTTGAAAAAGAGTTCTTTTCGAAGCATGGATTGCAAAGCACCTTTGTTGGACATCCTATTTTAGAAACTGAAGTCCATCATGGAAATGCAGAACAATTTCGAAAAGACCATGAAATCAGCGATGAAGCCCCTATTGTTTTATTTATGCCAGGCAGTCGTCGCTCTGAATTACCAAAATTAATGCCTGTGTTTAAACAAACATTGAGCCTATTAAAACGACAGCTCCCCGAAGTCACTGCCGTGATCCCGACTTCGCCTTTGGCAAAAGAACGTGTATTGCAAATGGTAAATGATTGGCCAGTCAAACCAATTATTATCCATGACCCTCATGACAAATATAATGCCTATGCTGCCGCCAGTGCTGCCCTCACCAAATCAGGCACCACAACCTTAGAGCTCGCTTTGGCAAAAGTGCCAATGGCGGTGACCTATCGTGTTAATCCTGTTACGGCAATAATTGCACGGCGCATGATTAAAGTGCCATATGTTTGTATGTTGAATTTATTAGCCAATAAGGAAATTGTGCCAGAGTTATTGCAAGAAGATTGCCATCCTGAAAAGCTCTCTGCCATGTTGATGGGATTATTAACCGACCCAGAAAAAGCCAAAGCTCAACAAGATGCATTTACCGAAATTATGCACCAACTTTCTGGGCCGAATGATGAGCTACCTTCCCACGTCGCTGCGAAAGAGATTTTAGAGATGATTAAAGAATAAATATTTCTATATAATCCTGCCTTTATTAATTTTCTAAAAAACATCAACTACATAATTCTTCTAATTCTAAAGGGTATAAATCACCACCACATTTTGTTTACATAATCACACCAGATACAGTCTCCTTTTTCATTTGTAAAAGTTAAACGATTACTTTCTAGACACCTTTTAAGTTCAATAGGGATAGCTTGATCCTTAGCCCTTTGAGAATCTAATATTTCTAGTTGTTCATATAATAATTGTTCATATAATAATGCCGTAATAAATCCTTCTTCTCCACATGCATGACATTTATATTGAAGTGTATCAAGAGAACCTTGAATATCGTAACCCCGATCAATAAACTCTTGTAAAGGAGTTAATAAAACAGAACCACATCGTGCACACCCTGATTGCTTTAAAAACACCCACATTCTTTCAGGAACGTGTAAGTCTTTCCATCTTTTCATACATTTGCGACGAGTATCTTCAAAAAAATCATGCTGTTCCAGCAATATTTCCCAAGAATTTTGTAATAACTCTCTTGGATCTTCCTCAAGTTCATCCTGAATAAAATCATGCAATATAGGAAAAAGTTCAGCAACAAAATCAGCCATCTCCCCTAAAGTATTGCTCGGATGTAGATGTTCCAAATGGTTTCTACATTGCTGTAATTTTTCAATTACTTTCCAATCCGTATGTATGTTAAGCGTTTCAAACCTACTTTTTATGTGAGATACATCAATTGTTGTTGTTTTAAATTTTCCCGTAGGTCTCCACTCAACATTACCATCATCGCCTAAATAGGGTAAAATTTCACGAGGGGGATCATAAATTAACTGTTCTCTTTGTTCTTGCTTATCCTTTGGCACAGATAGAGCAATTCGATATTTAAATAATAACAAAACCCCAGAAAATAAATTTCTAACAGCAGACAATGCTCGTGCAGGCTGTCCACCTTCTCTTTCTTCTTTCTGAGAAATTTCAAAATCCTCAATGCCCAATTGTATTGATAAAATCGCATTTTCTTTTAATCTATTAATATCTAAAGTGCTTTTACCCATCATAATGAACCTAAAATATTTATAATTTATTTTATTATGAAAATAATTCTATATACAGGTATTCATTTACTATAACAACACATGCAACTTTTTAAATAACCCATGTTTATCCAACTGCTCTGGGATTTCAATCAAGGGAATACCAACCTTTTGCAAGGCCAGCCTTTTAACCTGCATTCGTTCATTCGCATCATCGGATAAATAATGCCCAGAGCCATGATATTCAATCACGCCCCTAGGATTTCCTTGATGGTCGATCAGTAAAAAATCTACTCTTTTGCTATTATAAGAACGGAACGCCAATTTTTGTAACTCTGCATCTTCTTTACCAGAGGTGCGAATAAACGCGCCCATAGAAACTTCAAAAGACACATACCAGTTTAATTGATTTTTCTGTATCCATTCATTCAGATAGTAAAAATATTTCACCGCTTCCCAATTTATTGGCTTTATGTATGACAAAGCACATTGTTTAATATACTGAACTTGCTGTTGATAATTGGTGAGCTCTGGTTCTGTAACAGGCACCCCTTGAGATTTAAGTTTATTTTTATAAATCTCGGCGTTTTTTAATCGCTTTTTTTCTTTATTTTCTAAATATAGTATTTTTTGCAAAAGCTGCTGTATTTTTTGATGATATTTTTGTTTTAACTTTAAAAATGTAAAACAAGAACCGATGACAATTCCTATAATTAAACTGAAAAAAATAGATTCCATTAATTTTATGACTTTATCATATTGATATATTTACTATTTATTTTAAATCAATCAATTATACGCGTCATTATGTAAAAAAGACTGCCACTCTTCTGAATACCAGTCACGCCAAATTTCTGGAGCATCCCGTTTATCTAAATAGGCTATTTGCTCTTCTTTACCCATCTTTTCCCAAAAAGGATTCCAAACAGAATACATCCAAAATTCACCAGCCTCTCTATAGAAAAAATCAAAAGGACTAATCTTCGGAAAATTTACCCAAGGAGGTAAAGAGTTCCCTTCTTCATCGTGGTTCGTAAAAGGATTTCCCTTGGTCTTTTTATATGTATAGGAATGAGTTTGAGACGAGGACTGAGTAGTAAATACTCTGATAAAAAAGTCATATAAACGCTTCATCGCATTTCCTTATGACGATCATATAGTATATATCCATAAGGCACAAAACCACCTTATGGATAATTCATTAAAGCCTAACGATCAATTTTCAATGCGGCCAAGAATGCAGATTGTGGGATTTCTACTTTCCCAAATTGACGCATCCGTTTTTTACCTTCTTTTTGTTTATCCAGTAGTTTACGTTTACGAGAAATATCTCCACCGTAACATTTTGCCGTCACATCTTTAGACAATGCCCCAATCGTTTCACGAGCAATTACACGACTACCAATCGCTGCTTGAATAGCAATTTTAAAGAGTTGACGAGGAATAAGGTCTTTTAATTTCGCACAAATTGCACGCCCCCTGCTCTCAGCAACAGAACGATGAGCCACAAAGGCCAAGGCATCGACAGGTTCTTGGTTAACAAGAATACTGATCCGCACCAAATCGCTTTCTTCATACCCATCCATTTGATATTCGAAACTGGCATATCCACGGGTTGCAGATTTCAAACGATCATAAAAATCAAAGACCACTTCGTTTAAGGGCAAACGATAAATCGCCATTGCCCGCGTTCCGACATAAGTAAGATCAATTTGCTGTCCACGACGTTCCGTACATAATCCCAACACAGCACCCAAATATTCGTCAGGCACCATAATCGAAGCTTTGATCCAAGGCTCTTCAATACGATCGATATAAGATGGATCTGGCATATCAGCAGGATTATGTAAATCTTCAGCAGAGCCATCATTTTTAAATAAATGATACACAACAGACGGAGCCGTAGCAATCAAGTTCAAATCAAATTCACGGCTTAATCGTTCTTGAATAATTTCTAAATGCAATAACCCAAGGAAACCACATCGAAACCCAAACCCTAATGCAGCTGATGTTTCAGCTTCATAATGGAAGGAAGCATCATTAAGTTGTAACTTGCCCAGACTTTCACGTAACTTCTCAAAGTCATCTGCATCCATCGGATATAAACCACACCATACCACAGGCACAGAGGGTTTAAAGCCGTCTAAAGCCTTGGCAGCAGGCTTTTTATCATCGGTAATCGTGTCCCCGACATGACAATCAGCAACGGTTTTAATAGCTGCATTAATAAAGCCCATTTCTCCAGCACCAAGGCTTTCAACCTCACGCATATGCGGGGTAAAAACACCGACCTGTTCGACATTATAGGTGCTGCCATTAAACATCATACGAATACGCATGCCTTTTTTGATACGCCCTTCTTTGACACGCACCAAGATAATCACGCCAAGATAGGTATCATACCAACTATCAACCAACAAAGCTTGTAATGGTGCATTCACATCCCCTTTTGGTGGAGGTAAACGTTTTACCAAGGCATCCAAAACTGCTTCAATATTCAAACCTGTTTTCGCTGAAACCCCAATCGCATCATCAGCCGGAATACCAACAATTTCTTCAATTTGATTTTTAGTATCTTCTACGTCTGCCGCAGGCAAATCAACCTTATTCAAGACAGGCACAATTTCATGACGCGCATCAATCGCCTGATATACGTTTGCTAATGTTTGTGCCTCTACACCTTGAGAAGCATCCACAACTAATAATGACCCCTCGCACGCAGCCAAAGAACGACTGACTTCATAAGCAAAGTCAACGTGACCTGGGGTATCCATCAAATTTAAGACATAAGTTCGACCATCTTCTGCCTTATAATTTAAGCGGACTGTCTGCGCTTTAATCGTAATTCCACGCTCACGTTCAATATCCATATTGTCCAAAACTTGAGCTTGCATTTCCCGTTGCGTCAATCCGCCACAGGCCTGAATTAAACGATCAGCAAGCGTAGATTTTCCATGATCAATATGAGCAATAATCGAAAAATTACGAATTAATTCCAAAGGCGTATCTGTCATATAGGCACCAACAAGGCAAAATAATTACAAGAAATAAAGAGAGTGTATTAGAACATAGTTCTATACGCTTTTTTAAAAAAATACTATGACCCTTTTATTTTTTTTGATGGATAAGATGCAACCATTGCCCCACCAACAATCAAAACAACCGCCACAAACAACATAGTACTCGCTGTTGCTCGTCCAGCCAAAATCAACCATAACGTTGAGAGTAATGGTGCAAGATAAGAAAATGAAGCGATCAATGACAAATTTGCATTTTTCGTTGCAAAATCCCATGCCAAAAATGCAATTCCAATCGGCCCACACCCTAAATATAAAATAATCAACATATCAGTGAAATTGACTGGCATTACTGTTTTCTCAAAAATGAAATGAAGCCCCATCGAAACTAATGATATTCCACCACAAACCCCGATCATCATTCCCGTAGGAACCGTCGCATAACGACGATTAATCACGGAATAAATCGTCCAAACAACACCACTCATAAAACCGAAACAATAGCCTAAGATTACTTTAAGACTTAACGATGAACTACTATCCGATGGCATTAAGCAAATCATTCCAATTAACCCCATAACTGCGCCAATTAAATACGCAATATGAAATTTCCTATTATTCATCAATGCAATACAAATAACCAGCATGATAGGCCATAAATAAGAAAGCAAAGTTACTTTGGCTGGTGGTGCCAAGCTGAGACCTATATAATCAAATATATAAAAGAAAAATAATCCACAAAATGCCGTAATCCAAGGAGCAAAAGGTTGAGACATCTCTCTCAAACGCCCTGTTAACGCCAAAATGGCAATACCAACGATAAAAGATGCGCCAAATCCCAACCATAATAACTCAAACTGTGGAATGTATCGCAAAGAGGTAATCGTTACAGAAGAGCTGGACCATAACAAAATCGTCAAAAAGCCAGATGCTGTTGCAAATAAGATCTTAGAGTTTCTTTCAGTTTCTTTTTGCTTAATAGGCATTACAATTCATCCAGTTTCAATAACAAAATATAACAAAAGCCTATGCAGCAATTACATAGACTTTCCTTTAACCTATTATGTTGCAAATCTTTTTAATTATATAGAAAAATCAACTATTTCATTTTTTTTGTAATGGATATGTTGCAACGACAGCACCACCAACTATCAATAAAACAGCAATTAATAAGCCCATCGTGGCTGGTGCTTTTCCTGCCAATACCAACCATAACGTCGAGAGTAAAGGTGCAAGATAAGATAATGACCCCATCAACGAAAGATTAGCATTTTTAGTAGCATAATCCCATGCTAAAAAAGCTATTCCCATCGGGCCACACCCTAAATAAAGAATTGTTAGTATTTCTTTGAAATTTTGAGGTAGAATGGTCGGTTCAAAAGCAAAATGAATACCCATAGCAACCAATGATATCCCACCACAAACCCCAATCATCATCCCCGTAGGAACCGATGCATACCGACGATTAACAAGAGAGTATATCGTCCAAACAATGGCACATAAAATGCCCAGTAAATATCCTATTAAATTCCCAGAAGTCAGCGCCGCCCCATGGTCTGCAGGCATTAAAAAGATTGTTCCGATTAATCCCATGATTGCACCAAGTATATAAGCAATATGAAATTGCTTCGTACTTAAAAATGCAATACACACAACCAGCATCGTAGGCCATAAATAAGATAATAAAGTCACTTTGGCTGGTGGGGCAAAATTCAATCCAACAAAATAAAATAAATGAAAAAAGAAAATCCCACAAAATGCAGTAAACCAAGGCGCAAATGGTTGTGCCATTTCACGCAACCGCCCAGTTATTGCCAAAATAATGCTGCCAATAATAAAGGCTTCACCAAAGCCAAACCATAAAAGCTGAAAACGAGGTATGTTAGGTAAAGACGTCGTCATCACAGCCAAACTTGACCACAATAAGATGGTTAGTAAACCCGAAGCTGTCGCGATGAGAACTTTCGATTTTCCGTTGGAAACTTGCTGAGCAATAGACATAGTTTGTAAGGCTCGTTTATATATAAAATCATTAAAATAAAAAAACCCATGCAAAACAACATGGGCTTTTTTGGTTTATCTTTTTACCGCAAAGTGCCGCCTGTTAATCGACCAACCTCTTTGATAATTTTCTGTGAAATTACCTCAATTTCCTCATCTTTAAGACTCCGATCTTGAGGTTGCAACGTTACCTGTATCGCAACAGATTTGTGACCTTCAGCAATTTTTTCACCAACGTAAACATCAAATAATTCAACATTTGTCAATAATTGACGATCGGATTGTTTTGCTGCATTCAAAATTTTACCTACTTCAACATCTGATTTCACCACAAAAGCAAAATCACGTTTCAGCGGTTGAAACGATGATAAGTATGGTATTTTTTTCTTTTGCGCTTTTTTTGCAATCAAATTATCAACCATAATTTCAAAAATCATTGGCGCTTGATCAAACCCAAACTCTTTAACAAGTGATGGATGTAATTCACCAAAATAAGCTAAAGTATTTTTAGGCCCCAAGCTTAAACGCCCTGAACGGCCAGGATGATAATAAATAGGGATTTCTTTGGTTATTTGCAATGAATCAACCGCAACGCCAAGACCGTCCAACGCAAAATATACATCTGCTTTTACATCCCATAACGTGACTTCTTGTGCTTTACCCTGAATATTACGTGGCATGTAGCCATAACGCACACCAGCAGCGACTGTCTTTTCGGCATCTTGAGTAAAAGCTGGTCCGACTTCAAAAAAGGCGATATTTCCCCAACCTCGAACAATATTTCGTTGTAAAGTCGGTAGTAAAGAAGCCAAGGGTGTTGGACGCAATTGATCCATATCACTCGAAATAGGATTTAATAGACGCAAATTCTCAGGCGCATCCCCTAACCTTGCAGCAATTTCGTGATCGACAAAAGAAAAACCAACCGTTTCAACCAATCCTCGTGCTGCCAACAAACGTGCACAGAGAATGGAATTCTCTTGACTACTGGTTAATGCCGCCTCTGGCACGGCTTTGGTAACAGGTAAAGATACCGCTGGTACACAATCTAGCCCTTCAATACGCAACACTTCTTCAATCAGATCGATCTCACCTTCCATAGCCTGAGCAATTATTGTTAATTGATCTGCCTTGCCTGCATCAATACTGGAATGTTGCGCCATATTCATCGGCATTACAATATCATTACGCCATGATGGTACTGATACGGTAACTGCTTGGCTATCTAGGTCTTTAACCTCAAACCCAAGTGATGTTAAAATTTCGGTAACGCGCTCAGGAGCTACAACCAGCCCACCAAAATTCTCCAGACTATTATATCTTAAAGTTGCATCACGTTTCCATTTTGGCTCTTCTCCAGCAACAACAACTTCGCTGGGTTTTCCACCACAAAGATCAAGGATCATTTGTGTTGCAGCTTCCATCGCATCAGGTAATAACGCTTGATCCACACCCCGTTCAAACCGTTGGCGTGCATCCGTTGTGATAAAATGACGACGACCGCTTAATGCAATCGTAGCAGGATTAAACAAAGCACATTCGATAAAAACTGTGGTTGTTTCTTCTGTAACTCCTGTATGCTCGCCACCTATTAGGCCAGCCAAAGATTGAACGCCTGATTGATCAGCAATGACACAATCTTTATCGGTTACTTGATATTCTTTGCCGTCTAATGCAATCAATTTTTCGCCTTGACCTGGACAAATCGTCAGCGTTTTGCCTGTGATTTTATCAACATCAAATACATGTAAAGGACGCCCCAGATCGAAGGTAAAGAAATTGGTAATATCGACTAATAATGAAATCGGACGAACGCCAACTGCTCTCAGACGAGCTTGCAACCATTCTGGACTTGAACCATTCTTCACATTGGTAATCGTACGTCCCAGCACCCATGGACATGCTTCTGTAAATTGATTATCCCACGTAATTTCAGGTGGAAATGTTCCTTCTATCACTTCAGGATTCCAGGGCTTAAGCGTTCCCATCCCTGCTGCAGCTAAATCCCTGGCAATATTGCGAATTGATAACGCATCCCCACGATTAGGCGTAATGGCAATTTCAATCACGGGATCATTCAATTTTGCGAAATCCACATAAGCAGTCCCTACGGGGGCTTCTTCGGGTAATTCCATAATGCCGTCTTGTTTCTCTCCAAGACCAAGCTCCTCGGTGGAACACATCATGCCATTACTTTGTTCACCACGGATTTTCCCAGCTTTTAAAGTAATATCACTACCAGGAACATACGTCCCAACAGGAGCAAAAATAGTTACCAGTCCTGCTCTAGCATTAGGGGCGCCACAAACAACTTGAACATTTTCAAATCCTTCTCCTGCATTGACCTGACACACTTGCAAACGGTCTGCATTCGGATGTTGAGATGCCGTCAAAATACGAGCAATTCTGAAAGCACCTAATGTTTTTGCTGGATCTTCAACAGACTCTACCTCCAAGCCAATTGAGTTCAAAGCCACGCAAATCTCATCAACAGATTTTGTGGTTTCTAAATGATCGCGTAACCAGGATAAAGTAAATTTCATCGCTTATATCCCTTCATGTAATGCAACAGAGCGAAAAGAGGAAAAACCATAATGACGTAACCAACGCACATCACCCTCATAAAAAGAGCGTAAATCGGAAATACCATATTTTAACATGGTCAATCGTTCAATTCCCATTCCAAACGCAAATGCTTGCCATTCACTGGGATCGACACCACAATTAGCCAATACGCGGGAATGCATCATTCCTGATCCTAAAATTTCCAACCAGTCAGAACTTCCCCCTAATTCGCCTGTTTTACGGTTCCAACCAATATCAATTTCCATTGAAGGTTCTGTAAATGGGAAATAAGAAGAACGAAAACGAACAGGTAAATGAGGAATACCAAAGAACGCACGTAAAAAATCAATTAAACATCCTTTGAGATGACCCAACGTAATTCCTTTGTCGACGACCATTCCCTCACATTGATGAAACATCGGAGAATGTGTCGCATCGTGATCTGCACGATAGGTGCGGCCCGGTGCAATAATACGAATAGGTGGTTCTTGATCTAATAAAGTCCGAATCTGAACGGTTGACGTCTGAGTTCTTAGTAAATTTTGTTGCCCATCAAGCGTCTTTGTTGGAAGATAAAACGTATCATGATCCGCACGTGCAGGATGATTTTTATCAATATTCAATGCCGAAAAATTAAACCAGTCCGTGTCGACATTGGGACCCTCTGCGACTTTGAAACCCATTGCGCCAAAAATCGCAATAATTTCTTCAACAGTTCTGCGTAAAGGATGTAAAATACCCGAAGTCACCGTCACAGGCATCGTCACGTCGATGGCTTCCGCGTTTAATTTTTCGTTTAAAGCAATTTCTTCTAAGACCACTTTGCGGGTTTCTATGGCTTGTGTAAGCTCATCACGTAAACGATTTAAAATGCCCCCGCGTTCTTTTCGTAGTTCTGGAGGACATTTTCCTAATTCTTTTAATTTTTGCGTTAATGGTGCTGATTTTCCAAGCGTTGCAACACGAACGGCATCCCATGCACGTAGATCTTGTGCTTGATCTAATGCTGATAACGTATCTTGTTTGATACTTTCTAGATCTTGATCCATTTAAACCCTCAATAAACAAAAAAAGGGCCGCCTTTACAGACTGCCCTCTTTCCTATTCATTATCATGAACAGACAAATCTCATTATGAAGACTTAAGCGAGAGCCGCTTGTGCCTTTTTAACAATTTCTGCAAATGTTGCTGCATCATCATATGCAATCGCAGCCAAAACTTTACGATCCAATTCGATGCCAGCTTTGTTTAAACCATTGATGAAACGGCTATATGTTAGCCCGTGTTCACGAACAGCAGCATTAATACGTTGAATCCACAATGCACGGAAATCACGTTTTTTCACGCGACGATCACGATATGCGTATTGTAAAGATTTTTCTAGACGTTCCAACGCAATACGATAGTTCGTAGATGAACGACCGCGGAAACCTTTGGATTGTGCTAATACTTTTTTATGACGTGCGTGTGAGGTAACGCCGCGTTTTACTCTTGCCATAGTTCAAAAATTCCTTAACGTGATAGGCCGTATGGAGCCCATTGTTTAACCGTACGACCATCTTGTGGTTCTAATACCTGAGAACCGCGATTGGTACGTTTTGCTTTTTGTGAACGGTTAATCAAACCGTGGCGCTTATTACCAGGTCCAGCAAGGACTTTACCTGTAGCGGTAATTTTAAAACGTTTTTTGACCGATGATTTGGTCTTCATCTTGGGCATTTCAATCTCCTTTGAATACAAAGTTTCACATCCCATCATGGGAGACGTCACCAGAAGGGCATGCCCTGTATTTTCAGCCCAACCCGTAAACGTAGTGTGTTTATATAACCACTATTCATCATAAGCTCAAGCGAAAACATTAATCACAAATAAAAAATTTTATTTTTTGAAATAAAATGAATATAGAAAATAGATCATTCATTTCATATTTTTTTAAGCTTTATCCCAATGCCTCTTTCTAGTATTAAACAAACCCTTTCCTCTATCAAAACAATCAATTTAACCAGCGAACGTGCAGGTATGATTTATATCATTGCTGCTGGATGTATTTGGGGATTTGGTGGCGTTGTTGGTCAATATATTATGCAATATAAACATATTGATGCAGCGTGGATTATTGGTATTCGGTTATGGCTTCCTGGATTATTACTGCTGTCTCTATGCTATCGAAAACATAAAAGCACGATCTTTAATCCGTTAAAAAACCCTCAAGAGTTAATGTTACTTATTATCTTTTCAGTTGTTGGGATGATGGCATCTCAGCTTTTTTATTTTTTAACGATTAAATATTCAAATGCGGCGACAGCTACCATCTTACAATATTTATATCCAGTGATTATTGCAATTATTTTGGCAATTTATTTAAGAAAAAGACCATCAATTTATGTGATAATTGCAATTATTCTGGCAATAACGGGTGCCTTTTGTCTTGTCACAGATGGATCAATTGACAAAATAACACTGCCAGCAAAAGCCATTGTTTATGGATCAATTTGTGTAATCGGATCTGTCACCTATACGCTCCTACCTATTCCACTATTAAAAAAATACAACACCACCACCATCGCAGGTTGGGGAATGTTTATTGGTGGGATTATCTTAAACTTCTTCCACCCTTTCTGGCAATTTTCAGGTATCTTAGATTTTACAGCAATTTTGAGCATCATTTTCATTATCTTTGCCACAGGAATGTTGGCTTTTTTACTTTATTTGATTGGTGTAAAAATCCTCGGCAGCTCAAAGGGAAGTATTTTGGCAACCATTGAACCTCTGGCTGCGGCTTTTTCATCTGTTCTTTTCTTAAACGTAAAATTCTCTTGGGTCGATTGGTTTGGCGCAGCTTGTATCATTGCAATGATTGTTATTCTGGCCAAAAATAAAGTTTAAATATCATAGCAATTCTGTTCAATATTATTCTAATTATGATGATGATTGACGGATAAATCATCATCATAAACTCAATATGAGTTAGGCTTTATTTAATAATTCCAGATCCTCTTGATCCAGTTGAATGGTTAAAGATTTCACTAAACTCTGTAATTGTGAAATAGTCGTTGCACTTGCAATCGGAGCAGTCACCTCTTTTTGCGCTATTAACCACGCCAATGAAATTTCTGCACATGTTGCTTGATGTTTGTCAGAAATTTGATCCAAAAGACCCAACATATACACACCACGGTCATTCATGTATCCGGCAACTTTTTCACCACGAGGCCCTTGATTCAAATCCTCTATACGACGATATTTGCCTGATAAAAAGCCTGATGCCAAACTATAATAAGTAATAACACCAATTTCTTCGTCAACAACTAACTTTCTTAACTCTGGATTAAATTGTTCACGATCATACAAATTATATTCTGGTTGTAATGTTTGATATGCTGGCAAGCTATGTTCTTTAGCAACCCTCAAAGAATCCGATAATTGTTGGGCAGTATAATTAGAAGTACCAATCGCTTTTATTTTTCCCTCTTTCAACAATTGTTCATAAGCGGATAAAGTTTCTTCATATGATGTTTCTGGATCTGGCCAGTGTGATTGATATAAATCAATCACCTCAATGTGCAGCCGCTTTAAAGAATCCTCTACAGAACGCATAATCCAACGTTTCGACAGGCCTTTGTGATCGCCCCCCATATCAGAACCAACTTTGGTAAAAATCGAAACTTTATCTCGTTTATGTGGGTTGGCTTTTAACCACTTCCCGATGATAGTTTCTGACTCTCCCCCTTGGTTTCCAGGCGCCCAACGAGAATATACATCGGCTGTATCAATGGCGTTTAACCCCAAATCAACAATCGCATCTAAAATCTCAAAACTCTCTTTTGCATCCAACGTCCAACCAAAAACATTTCCCCCAAAAACAAGAGGAACAATTTCGATATTAGTTTTGCCCAAAGTTCTCTTTTGCATGACGCATACCTTTCAACATGATTTATGTATAATTTCTTCAAAATTATATTATGATAGCAGCAACAAACGAAGTAAATTTTTGCTAGTATCGAATAAAGATAAAATGTCCTTGCCGATCCAAAGATATCCAATTAAAAGATTAAAATAAAAGATCATTTCATTAGAATTTAATTATCAGGATGATTTATTATGGTCGATATTCGCCACATTATCAAAGAAAGAGAATTGCTATTGTACTCCCATATTCCTGTTGGGGTCTTTCGTAATTCTGGTGAATGGCCAGAGCCTGAGTATCAACATTCCTTGTTTTTATATACAAATGATCCTAGTGAAAGAATCATAGAATGGATTATCTATCACCAACGTATAGGTTTTTCACATTTCTACATTTACTCTTATCATGATGATCCAGCATATTTTTATCAACAATTATTACCTTTTTTAAATTCTGGATCATCTTTAATCACATATTACCATTACGCTGACCCTGGCAATGCACATCAAGCTTTTTGCCATTTTTATCGGAATCACAGCCATGAAACAAAATGGATCTTGTGGTTAAATATTGATGAGTTTCTATGCCTTAAAAATGCTGCCACTATTCAAGATTTTTTACTGCCAGACCTTCAAGAAATTGATGCTGTATATTTTAATATTTGTCACTATGGACATAGCCATTTTGAATCAGCACCTGAAGGAGACATCTTATTAAACTATACATTGCGATCACGCAACGTATCCTCCCTTACCAGAGTCATGATACAAGCCCAAAGCGTACCTTATAGCAAACTATTTTACCAGTTTTCTACTGACTTTCAACATCGTTATGATTACTTAGATCCAGAGTTAAATTCCATAAATGTTTTAGGGGATGATTTGTCTGAATATTTCACGGATTATCCGTTAGATGCTGATAATTACCTTAAACAAAAAAACCAACATTCAAATATATTAGACACTGCTTATATTGCTCATTTTGGTCTCCCCTCTATCGTTTTTATAGAAAATCAACATAATAACGAACGCTTTACTTATTATGGTGGCCAAACTTTTTCTATTCCTAATCCGTTAAAGGATACCATCGATTATTTTGATCAATTCAATTTGATTGAAGATAGCTTTCTTTATGAATTATGGATTAATCATATTATTACAGCATGGAATCATAGTGTGTTTC
Source organism: Commensalibacter communis (assembly GCF_947179015.1). Classification (GTDB taxonomy): domain Bacteria; phylum Pseudomonadota; class Alphaproteobacteria; order Acetobacterales; family Acetobacteraceae; genus Commensalibacter; species Commensalibacter communis. The sequence goes on along the minus strand of NZ_CAMXCM010000001.1, from coordinate 638,257 downwards.
CTGTCAATTTCTGGCATTTATTATCCACAAACAAGCCTGCTATACAAAGCTCTACCGCACATGAATGTTCTGTTGAAGAAGATGCAACCAAACTGGTCAATGATTTATTATTAGGAACCGCTCAAAATTTAACTAAAATAGAAGATAACCCTTGGTGGCAAATTGACTTAGAAGAAATTACCTTTATCCATGAAATTCAAATTTTTAATCGTTTAGATCAAAATGTTCAAGCAAACTGTTTATTCGAAATCTTTGCCTCTACGAATGGGAAAATCTGGCAATGTATAGCAAGAAAAATAAGCCCAGCATTATTCGGTGGTATGGATGGGACTCCATATGTTTGGACTTCAGAGAAAGGCATTTCTGCACGTTTTATAAAACTGGTAATTCCAGGCAATAATAAACAAATCGGTTTGGATCAAATCCAAATTTTTGGCAACATAGTACAAAATTAATATTGAAATGACGATATCCAATACTTCTTATACACATTTGATCTACGACCATGAATTAATGCTCTATCCTTATGCACCTTTGGGGATATTACATAATCAAGGACAATGGCCTAGTTCTAAATATAATATCAGCGTTGTTACTTCTGCCTCTATCGAAAATTTAAATATTATTGAATGGCTTGCCTACCATCAAATGTTAGGCATCGATCATATCTATATGTATTGCACAGACAGTGATCCTACAGATTTGTATAGAAAAATTATGGCTTTTACTTTTGGGGAAAAGCCATTTATTACTTTTCTACATTATCGTTTTTCAAAATCTAAGACGCAATTATATTTTCATTTTATTCGCAATTATTTACATGAAACAAAATGGTATATTCAATTAGAAAATGTTGATTTTATTTACATTAATGAAAACCAATCTTTATCTAATTTCATCAACAGCTTTACAAATGTAAATGCAATATATTTTAATATGGTTCTTTATAACAATAAAGAAGCTGATACATCTACAAACAACTCAACCTTCTTTGAGCAAAATACGCCTATTGATTATCCTTTTATATATACTAAACTGATGGTAAAGAGCCAATCATGTCCATATCAATTTATATTTAATCATTTAAGTAATAGATTTGACCATCATATTGATGATAATCAGTTAATGCTTTCCTCTTGTAATGTTCTACGTCAAGATATGAAACAATATTATAAAATTTTCCCCGAACACGCATTGCAATTGATGAATTCTACTACACAAGACGAAATTATTAAAACAGCTTATATAGCTCACCTTTGCGATATCAACTCCATACAAAAGGATATTAAGAATTTTCCGGTATTACCGACAGATCATCATTTCCAAGACAATTCTGAGCCTTTTATAGCTTCACGAAATGATGATGATAAATGTGTAGAACAAAATAAACACTCGCCCATATTACAATTATACAATCCAAATAAATATTGGCAAAAAAACAAGAAAAAAATGTGGAAAAATTCAATATTTCCTTCATTTTCATCAGAACTGTCACTGCTTTCAAGTCTAAAACCCTGTCGACAAAGTTCCATAGCATTCAAAAATAAAACAACAGAAGAATCCGCTTACATTCTTGCCAATGGGCAACTGAAAGGCGTTGCACAAAGTGTTACCCAACAAGAAAGCAATCCATGGTGGGAGATCGATCTTCAAGAGAACCATATTATTATCAATATTTATTTGTTTAACAGTATAGATCCTTATACCAGTAACATGAAGCACTTTACTATCGAAAGCTCCGAAGATCATGAAATATGGACCGTCAGACACCGAAAAACAAATAATGACTTATTTGGTGGTGTCGATGGTTCTTATTATAAATGGCTGCATCCTTTGGGAATAAAAGCAAGATGGATTAGAATTATTGTGCCAGGAGACAATCAAATATTTTCTATGGATCAAATACGTATTTTAGGTATGGAATTTCAAAAAAATTCATTTCATAAAAAGAATAATATTTTCAAAGATCAATATAGTCAAAGATAAGAATAAAGGATATATTCTTGCGATGTATAAAAAAATAGCTATTTTCACCCTTTTATTTGCTCTGACTATTGGTGTTGTTTTATATTATAAACATCAGTCACGGTTGGAACATGGTGCTTATACAGCTTTACAGTCAGGTTATCTGAACCTCAAAAAAGGTAAAAAGCTGCAGGCCATGGGTGATTTTAGCTTTTTAAGTGAATTTTACGGTCACAAAAGAAATAGTACCGTTCAAGAAATCGTCGCTGAAGCACTACTTAAAAAAGCTGAAATTTTGGTTGAGGTTAAAAATACTGATGATGCTATTCTTACATTAGAACGATTAAGCAATTTATTTCTAGATAGCAAAAATCAGAAATTAAAGGATGATGTTGCCCTGGCTCTCTTCAGGCAAGGTAATCTTTTATTAGAACAAAAAGAATATGAACCTGCAATGCTTGCCTTGTCGCATCTTGTATCAGTTTATGGAAGAAGTGATAATATTAAAATTAAACGTATGGTTGCCCAAGCCATGTATCAAGAAACAGAGATATTAAATCATTGGGAAAAAAAAGACACTGCCCTGAACATCCATTCTGCTATCATTGAACAATTTATTAACGAACAAGATCCAGAAATCAGATTAGTCACGGCAAAATCTTTGATGGCACGTACTGTTAACCGTTTGAATAATAGAGAATGGGGGCCTGCTCTTTACAACAGCAATCTATTTATTAAAATTTTTAGTAAAGATGCCTCGCCTACAATCAAAGAATTCCTTGCACATAATCTTTTATATCGTGCAGAAATTCTTCATAGAGTTAAAACAATCCCAGAAGATCAGAAAAAATTGTTTGGTGATAATCCTCAAGAAGCAGCATTAACCACTTATGACGAATTATTATCCGCTATTGATAAGCATAAAGAGGGCGAATATCAGCGTTATAAAATAACAGCGTTGCTTGGAAAAGCACAAATATTTCAACAACAGAAAAAATATACAGAAGCTTTAAATCTATGTAATCAAATCTATGAATCTTTTGCTGATATTGATGCCACCAAAATAAAAGATGTCGTTGCTAAATCTTTGCTCACCAAAGCGCAGATTTTAAATACTCTACAGCAGTATAAACAAGCACTGATCGTATATCAACAAATTATACAATCCTATCATTATGATGATAGTCACAATACGATTAACGATGTTCTGCTTTCTGCATATATTGAAAGCAGCGCTATATTAGTACAATTAGATAATAATGCCGAAGCCTTGAAATTGTTATCTCAAGCCGTTCAAATTTTTCAAAATACTCATAATGAACGTCTATACTATAAAGTCAGCGAAGCTTATATGGCTATGGCTGAACTTCAAGTCAAAATGCATTTATATGATGATGCGCTTTCATCATATACCAGCCTAATATCAATGGCACACCATAAAACCTTATCCTCTATTCGTTACAATGGTGCATTAGCAATTATAAAAAAGGCAAACCTTTTGATCCAATTAAAAAAGGGAAGTGATATTAAACAAACCTATGACCTCTTAACGACCTTTTACCAAAATGATGAAGATATGAAAGTTCGTGAAATCGTTGCTCAAGGAATGTATGGGCGTGCAAAAAGTTTGTTTGAACATAATCGTGGTTATACTGCTGTTGATATTATACGTAAAATCTTTAAATTATTCGATAAAGATAAAAGTAATCCTGTAATTCATGACGTTTTAGAAAAAACAAAAGAGTTGCAAAAACAGCTTGGCTCAACAATTGTTTGGTAAGGACTGACAATGAAAAAAGCACTTGTCATTCGTCACCTTCTTTTTGAGGATTTAGGCATATTTGAAGATGAATTGATTGACATCAACTTTCAAATTCAATATGTAGAAGCCCCAATAGTAAACTTTAACCAATTAAATATAGCAGAATATGATCTATTAATTATTCTGGGCGGACCAATTGGTGCATTTGACGAAGAACTTTATCCTTTAATTGTTCAAGAGCTTTCTTTTATACAGAACTATCTTGAAACGGAAAAACCAATACTCGGGATTTGCCTAGGTGCTCAGTTAATCGCACGTTTATTAGGCGCCAAAGTCTATCCGATGCAACATAAAGAAATTGCTTTTTCAACATTAACGATTAACAAAGAAGTAATAAATAACCCACTTATTAGCCTCGAAAATATACCAATACTCCATTGGCATGGGGATCAATTTGATATTCCTGCAAACTGCCACCCCCTAGCCTCTAGCACTTTATGTCCTAACCAAGCCTTTTCTTATAAAGATCATGTATTGGCACTACAATTTCATATGGAAGTTGATACTAAAAAAATTGAACAGTGGTTGGTTGGGCACAATCATGAATTAATCACAGCAAAAATTGACCTCAACCAATTAAGAATTGATGCAAAAAACTATAATCAACTTATAACACAGGCTGGAAAAGCCACTTTTGTGAAATGGTTGGCGCGGATTGAATCTAAGTAGATCTATCCTCTTGTTTTTTCATTCTTTCTAAATGTTGTTTAAGCTCACCCCATCCAGATTGTGATATATATTCATTTCTTAAATTTTTTAAAAAAAATTTTATAGAAAAACATTCTAAAACGAACTAATTGACTGTTTTTAGTCCTGTATTCTTGTGTGTTTTTCCATAACGACTCTCTATTAAAACCATATATGAAGAACAAGGGTTTGAAGATTAAAATAACATATAGGCGCTATCCATTTAAAATAAACCGTTTCCACATATTTCAATCGGAAAACGCTTCGCAACATAAGCAATACTGTAATAATCCATTTTATTATCAACAGATATTTCTGATAAAGCTTCACATAGATCAATATCTGAATATATTTGGCTCATTTTCTTACTCTACGTTTGCTGTTTTGCCCCAACCTTTTTTTAAAATCAAATTACAAACAAAAAAGCTCTATATTGAAAATATAGAGCTTTTTCTTTGATATACTAATCAGAAATTAGTTTTTACTTTTATCAACCAAACGGTTTTTAGCAATCCATGGCATCATGTCACGTAATTTAGAACCTGTTTTTTCGATTTGATGTTCGTTTAGCAAATTACGACGTGCTTTAAGGCTAACTTGACCTACTTTATTATCGGTCATGAATTTATTCACGAATGTACCATCTTGAATATCTTTCAAAATATCACGCATTGCTTGACGAGATTCACTGGTAATAACACGTGGACCAGAAACATATTCACCATATTCAGCGGTATTTGAAATTGAATAGTTCATATTTTCGAAACCGCCTTCATAGATCAAATCCACGATTAATTTCATTTCATGCAAACATTCAAAATATGCCATTTCTGGGGCATATCCAGCTTCAACCAATGTTTCAAAACCATTACGGATAAGATCAACAACACCACCACAAAGAACAGCTTGTTCACCAAATAAATCAGTTTCACATTCTTCACGGAAGGTTGTTTCAATTACACCAGCACGACCACCACCAATTGCAGAAGCATATGATAATGCGATTTCCAACGCATTACCAGATGGGTTTTGATGCACAGCCACCAAACAAGGAACCCCACCGCCACGTTGATATTCAGAACGCACTGTATGGCCAGGGCCTTTTGGTGCAATCATAAATACGTCAAGATCAGCACGTGGTTCGATTAATTTGAAATGCACGTTTAAACCATGAGCAAAAGCAATTGCTGCACCTTGTTTTAAGTTAGGAACAACTTCGTTTTTGTATGTTTCAGCTTGTGATTCATCTGGTGTTAAAATCATCACAACATCAGCCCAAGCAGATGCTTCTGCAACACTCATGACTTTTAAACCAGCAGCTTCGGCTTTTTGTGCACTTGCAGAACCTGGACGAAGACCAATAGCAACCTCTTTGACGCCACTGTCTTTCATATTATTTGCATGAGCATGCCCTTGGCTGCCATACCCTAAAACCGCAACTTTTTTACCTTTAATCAAATTTACATCAGCGTCGCGATCATAATAAACACGCATTTTTATTTTCCTTGTATTAAATCAACAAAATTAAATTGTCTGACAGCCACGTCCAATGGCTGCTATCCCAGTCCGAGATAACTCTACCAGACCCAAAGGACGTAATAAATCCACAAAAGCATCAATCTTTTCTGTTTTACCAGTCAATTCAAAAACTAAAGAATCCACACTTGCATCAACAACTTGTGCTCTAAAAGCATCAGCCAAGTTCAATGCCTCTGCTCGTTCAGAACCTTTAGAAACTACTTTAATCAAAGCCAGCTCTCTTGCCACATAAGGACCTTGCTGACATAAATTCACAACTTGATAAACAGGAATTTGTTTATTTAATTGTTCTTTGATTTGATTAATAACCATTGGCGTTCCAGAAGTTAAAATATTAATTCTGGATTTACGCCCATGATCGTCCACAGGGGCAACGGTTAGGCTTTCGATATTATAACCACGCCCTGCGAATAATCCAATAACTCTTGATAAAACACCACTTTCATTTTCAACAATCAATGAAAAGATCGCTTTAATAAACTCATCTTTTTCTTGTTGTGCGCTACGTTGTAATGTTTTTTTATCAATATAATCCATTGCTTTATTCCTGATGTCTGAGTTTACACAACAACGCTTATGATGCAGTTTTGGTTTTTTCTTTGACAGGCCCCAACAAGATTTGATTATGAGGCGCGCCTGCTGGGATCATTGGGAAACAGTTTTCTTCTCTTTCCACTTGGATTTCCATGACAACTGGGCCAGGCTCATCAAGCATCGCATTAATCATTGTATCCAGCTCATCAATGGTTCGCGCGCGCATTCCTTTGAGACCGAAACTCTCGGCTAATTTAACAAAATCTGGCAAGCTTTCACTATAGCTTTCTGAATAACGTCCACCATGGATCAATTCTTGCCATTGGCGAACCATTCCCATATATCGGTTGTTCAAAATAAATATTTTAACTGGCAAACGATATTGTTTGATTGTTGCAAGCTCTTGAATATTCATCATGGTTGATGCTTCACCCGCAATATCAATAACCAAAGCATCAGGATGTGCAACCTGAATCCCTACGGCTGCAGGCAATCCATACCCCATCGTTCCAAGCCCACCTGAGGTCATAAAATGATTAGGCGATTCAAAAGGAAAATATTGTGCAGTCCACATTTGATGTTGACCAACCTCTGTTGAAACATAGGCTTCTTTGCTTTTTTCTTTTACCAACTCACTCAATCGACGAATAGCATGTTGTGGTTTAATCACCTCACCAGCTTTAGTATCTTGTTGATATTTCAAACAATCAACGGCACGCCATTTCTCAATTTGCTCCCACCAATTTTTCAATGCTTCCTGATCGACAGAATGATCAGATTGTGCTTCCCATTCTTGAATCATTAATTCAATAATCCGAGCCACATCACCAATAACAGGAATATCAACCAAAACAATTTTATTAATCTGGGAAGGATCGATATCAGCATGAATCTTTAGGGCATTTGGTGAGAAATCTTTAACACTACCCGTAACACGATCGTCAAATCTTGCACCCAAAGCGATTAACACATCACATCCATGAGTTGCTAAATTTGCCTCGTACGTTCCATGCATTCCTAACATGCCCAAAAACTGCTTGTCTGATGCAGGATATGCCCCAAGCCCCATCAATGTTGATGTACATGGAAAACCAGACAATTTTACAAGTTTTCTAAGCCCTTCCGAAGCATGAGGTCCAGCATTGATAATCCCCCCACCTGTATAAAAGATAGGACGTTTCGCTTTCTTCATTGCTGTTACAGCATCTTTGATTGCTTGGTGATGAGGTTCCGTTACGGGTTTATAAGAAGGATGGGATTTAATTTCCTTTTTTACATATGGTACTTGTGCAAGCTGTAAGTCTTTTGGAATATCAACCAAAACTGGGCCTGGTCTTCCAGATCCTGCAATATAAAACGCTTCTCTGATTTTATCCGCTAATTTTTCTTTGTCTTTAACCAAATAGTTAAATTTGGTTGCTGCACGCGTAATTCCCACCGTGTCTGCTTCTTGGAATGCATCATTTCCGATCAAACTGCTGAATACTTGTCCAGAAATACAAACAATAGGAATAGAATCCATCAAAGCATCGACCAATCCCGTAACTGTATTGGTTGCTCCTGGACCACTAGTTACCAAAGCTACCCCAATTTTGCCTGTTGAACGCGCATAGGCTTCGGCAGCATGAACGGCTGCTTGTTCATGGCGGGTTAAGATGTGACGAATTTTGTCTTGTTGAAAAATAGCATCGTAAATCGGTAAGACGGCGCCACCTGGATACCCAAAAATAACCTCAACACCCAGATCTGCGAGCACTTGGAGAAGAACTTCAGCACCAGTCATTGTATGAACGGTTTGTCCTGTTTCATCAGAACCTGATTTCTTATGCTCGGCATTTGTCATTTCAGTTAATCCTCAGCTTTACGAACTTAATTTTAGAATAATAGGTCTTAAAACAGCATAGCATTTTTAGACTACTTGGCAACCTAACTAATTTTTAATCAAACGTCAATAAAAGAATTAATAAATAGTATAGATTTTTCAATAAAACTTTCTGAAAATTTCAAATTTTTATCAATTCTTGAATTATAAATACAAACTTGATCCGCTGGAGCCAAAATTCGATGGGAAAACCAAGTTTCTTGACGTTTGATATATCGTTGTGTATTTCTTACGGATTGGTCTATTGCGTCTGATAACGATAGTTCACCCGATAAATAAGCTGCAAATTCTGGAACACCTAGTGCTCTTCGTAACGGGGTTTGAACAGGTGGGTTCGCTCTTAAGAATTCTTCAACTTCTTCCACAGCCCCTTCATCAACCATTGCCATAAAACGCTGTGCGACAGCTTTTTTTAATAACGCACGATCAGGAGCCAACCGAATAACAAGAAAACGACAATCAATTCCAGGAATATGGGCTTCTTGTTGCCAATATTTCAACCCTTTCCCTGTTGAACGCCATACTTCCCACGCTCTGGCAATACGTTGAGAATCAGCAGGGTTTAATGATTCTGCGGTTTGGGGATCTACTTGTAGCAAAGATTCATGTAAAAATGGCGCACCTTGAGTCTCGATCAACTGACGGGCCTCTTCCCTAGCCTCTGTGCTTGGTTCTGGGATCATGGCAATCCCATGGATCAAGGAATGGAAATACATGCCTGTTCCACCACATAAAATAGGTAAACGCTGTTGATCCCAGGCCTGATTTAACTTTGATATTGCTTGCTCTCTCCACCAACCTGCATTACCTGTTTGATCCCAAGGCAACACCCCATAGAGACGATGAGGAACATAGGCCTCATCCTCTATAGAAGGACGTGTGGTAATAATACGCAAATCACGGTAACACTGCATTGCATCGGCATTAATGATCGTCCCTTGTAAAGCTTCTGCAATTTTTAAAGATAAATATGATTTACCAGAGCATGTTGGTCCTGCCACAATAATCGCCCAAGGTTTTTGTGTATTATCTGACGATCGCAGCATCATATTCAAGCCTTTATATTTTTTAATAGTAGACAAATGATTTTCTTTGTTGCTTCACAAGCTGCTTACTTATAATAAATATATTGAATAACATACAGAGTTTTCATACTAATTCTTTATTATTTCTTAAAATCTATACTTGTTCGTTGTGATGGGATTGTTGAATGTCTTACTTGCCTTATGTGATTACTGTTGTTGCACCCCCTTCTTTACTAAACCAAAAGGTTTTAGACCTTATTGAGCCATATTATTCTTTACAAGATGCGCAATGGTTATCTCAACAAGAAGCAATCGATATTGAATTACCAACAACTGATCTTAATGATGCAAAATCTATATTTAAGAAAATGCAAACCGCTTTAAGGTCTCAAAAAGTAGATATTTTTTTAACGCCAATGCTTTCTCGAAAAAAAAAGCTCCTTATTGCTGATATGGATAGTACAATCGTTCAAAGTGAAACCTTGGATGATTTGGCTGCTGAAGTCGGTATCGGTGAGCAAATTGCTGCCATAACCAAACGCGCAATGAATGGTGAGCTTATCTTTGCTGATGCTTTGAATGAACGTATTGCTTTATTAAAAAATGTCTCAGCAGATCTCCTTGAAAAAACGTGGCAACACACAAAATTGAATGATGGTGCACAGACCCTTGTTGCAACCATGAGAAAACATCATGCATATACCGCTTTGATCTCTGGTGGTTTTACCTTTTTCACCCAAAAAGTTGCCGATAAATGTGGTTTTCATGAAAATCATGCTAATCAATTAAGCATTCAAGATAACAAATTAGATGGCACTGTTATTCTCCCAATCCTTGGTAAAGAAGCTAAGCTATTCCACTTAAATCGTTTAACTCAAACATTGAATTTGACTAAAAATGAGAGCATGACCATTGGCGATGGTGCCAATGACCTACCCATGTTAACCCATGCAGGATTAGGTATTGGATATTATCCAAAACCTATTGTAGCGGAACAATTGTCGAATATCATTCAATATACTTCACTTCGTTCAGCTTTATTTATTCAAGGATACAAAGAGTCAGAGTTCGTAGATGAATTAGGGTAACATTTTTAGTTTGCGTTTACTTGTCTATTTTACACACCCTAATCATAAAGTGTACTTTAATGAAATGGAATAAATCCGAGCATGGATCCTATCAAACAACAGATTTTTTGTTTAACCAGCTCATTCCATATATTGGTAACAAGCGTAAATTATTAGATTTGATCAAACAAACTCTAATTGCTAGCCAAGAGAACTTTAAAACACAAAATGGTCTTTTCATCGACTGCTTTGCAGGCACTGGTGTTGTTAGTCGCTTGGCAAAAATGATGGGATATCAAGTCTTTTGCAATGATTGGGAATATTACAGCCAAACATTGAATATTGCTTCTATACAAGCATTAGAGCCACCCACTTATTTCAATCAATATTCGTACGACGAGGTACTGCAACAATTAAATAACCTGCCTCCAATTGAAGACTGGGTGACAAAACATTTATGCCCTCGGGATGATATTGAATACGATATTTCAAAAGAGCGCATGTTTTACATGCATAAAAATGGCATACGTATTGATACTATTCGTGAAAAGATAGAGGAATGGGATCGTGCGGGTCTATTAAATCCAATCCAAAAATCCTGCTTATTAGCCCCTTTACTCTATTGTGCTTGTTATCATGCAAATACGAGTGGGGTATTTAAAGGGTTTCATAAAGGTTGGGGCGGACAAACACAAACTGCCCTTTATCGTATTGCTGCTGACCTCAATCTAGCTCCCATCCAATTTTTCAATAATCATCAAAATAATAAAGTCTTTCGCATGGATGCCCAAACACTGGCTGAAGAATTGCATTATATGAATGTACCTGAATATAGTATTGCTTATTTAGATCCCCCATATAATCAACATCCTTATGGCGCAAACTATCACGTTTTAAATAGTATAACGCTTTGGGATAAACCAAATGTGTCGCCTCACATTATACCTTATGAAAAATCGGCCATTCGTAAAGATTGGCGAACAGAACGTAAAAGTGCTTATACGATACGCAAACAAGCCAGTTTTGCATATCAACAATTATTACAAACTTTACCCACACGCTGGATTGCTACGAGTTATAGCACAGATGGTTTCATCAATTTGCGAGAGATGATTGAACAAAATTGCGAAGTTGGTGAAGTCAAGATTTTCGCAAAACCCTACAAACGATATCGTGTCAGTGCACAACGTTACTCTGAAAAAGCTCATAACATCGAATTTGTTTTATTAACCAAAGTCGGCGAAGGAAAACGCCAGTCTTCGATTGAACTGGTTGATAAACTACACGCTTTAGAAAATGATTCTCTAACTACAACAGAAATGGATAATCATATTATTCATTCCTTCTAAAATAATAAATCTATTTAAAATTATTATAATTTTTAATTGAAAAGATGATTGCGTTTTTATTTTTTAAACTAATCAATCATCTTTTAAAAAGCCAATTATAATTTTATCTTTACCGGTCTAATAATTAATCTTTTTAAATTATAAGCTAAATGGGCAAACTTAAAAATTTATTGATTGCCTGACGGCTACATAACAAAGCTGATTTCTCATCATGCGTTAGAATTTGCATAGCTTGATCTTGATTATCGACCTCGTTTAATTTAACCATACCCACCAAATAATGTGGATTAATCACTTCGCCCTTTTTGCGTTCTGGGGGCAAGCAAGACATATGTAAAGCAACAAGTTCAGGATCATTAACGAGGGTTGAAAATGCGTCCTGTACTTCCATATCCATCACTCTTCTTTTTTCAATACGATCTCGTTTTAAAATATCAGGGCGAGCAATTTCTTCTGGAATAATTAACAATCCAATTCTCATACAAAATGCACCAAAACGCTGACTAGAGGTAATCCATACAAGTGGGATGGCCAACAATAACCCTAATAACACAGGCGTCATCCAGAAAAATAAGGACGGAGACACTTCCCAAGCAAAAATGCCGACTAAAATCCCAAATGCAGTATGACGCCAGTAATCTCTTACAACATCTTTTAAGGGAATAAACCCAACATCCCTACGCTGCGCATTCCACCCTGAATCGTATCCAAGCAAAATAGACATTACCGCTGTTGTCTGAATTAACATAGCAATCGGCGCGATTAACCCTCCAATCAAAGTTTCTAAGAAAATAGAAGATAGTGCTTTTATCGAACCCCCACATCCCTTACGCAACTCTGGATTAAAGAACATTGCGATCCAAGCCAAAAATTTAGGAGCAAGCAACACTAACATGGTTAAAATAAATACATACTTCGCTAAAACAGGATCAACTTGAGGCCAATTAGGAAATAAAACACGATCCGTTCCCGTGAAATATTCAGGTTTTACAAATAATGCCTGTAAAGAAACCATAATCCCCACTAATAAGGATAATAACCATAATGGTGACATAATATAAGCACCAATACCTGTTAACATATGAATTCGGCTGATCCAGCTAAGTTTCTTAGTCGGTATTACCATAATATGCTGCAAATTACCTTGACACCAACGACGATCCCTGACCGCAATGTCTGTCAATGACGGTGGGCTTTCCTCGTAAGAACCTTGTAATGCTGGTACCATATGAATAGCCCAACGACCACGGCGCATCAACGCTGCTTCGACAAAGTCATGGCTCATAATCATACCGCCAAAAGGCTTGCGCGCAGAAGGTAAATGAGGCATCCCTGCTTGCTCTGCAAATGCTTTGATACGAATGACCGCATTATGCCCCCAATAGTTACTCTCAGAGCCATGCCACCACGCAATCCCATATGCAATGGTTGGTCCATAAACACGCCCAGCAAACTGTTGTAAACGTGCAAATAACGTGGTGCCATTTACAATGACTGGTAGTGTTTGAATTAACCCAACGCCTTCATTGGCTTCCATCGCAGCACAAATACGAACAACCGTATCCCCTTCCATCAAGCTATCCGCATCGAGGCTTAACATATGATCGTATCCACCGCCAAAACGACGAACCCAATCACCTAAATTACCTGCTTTACGATCTGTATTTTTAAAGCGACGACGATAAAAGATATGAGTATCGTCCCCCGTTTGTTGACGAAACCGTAAAAAAGCCGCTTCTTCTTCTACCCAAACATCAGGGTTGGTCGTGTCTGATAAAATAAAAAAATCAAAATGCTTCCCTTGACCAGTCGCTTGGATACTATCGTAAATCGCCTTAAGCCCTGCCAATACGCGATGTGGATCTTCGTTATAGGTTGGCATTAAAACAGCTGTTTTTTTTATTAAAGAAGGTAAAGGATCCTTGGGATTAATCCCCAAAGACAGGCCTCCTTTTTTACTAACCTGTTCTAAAAAACCACCTAGAGATGAAGCAAAAGAAAAAGCAATCCAGAAAAATAAAATAGTAAATATCACGAGAATAATCAGCCCCAAAGCTGTCATTCCATAGCTATTAAACACTAAATTCATTTCATAAGAAGCATATACCGTTAAAGCAATTGAAACAACGAAGACAAACAGTCGTCTCAATAAAATATTAGGAGCTTGCGTTGGCGGTGTTTTCGGTCTGCCGTATATATTCGGATTTGCCTGTAAATTTTGTACTGGCATATCAATAGGCGTTTCAGGAGGCAAAACCGTGAAAACAGGTTGATCAGAATTTTGATTTTGAGATAAATCGTCTGTGTTCACTTTATTGTCCTCCAGATTATGACACGAAACATTATGAGGTTCAGTCATAAGTAATTCAATACTCCTAACCAATACAAATAACCAGGCAATTACTATAGAGCAAGAGAGCTATAATATAAAGAAAATTTATTATTTCTCTAATCAATGTTTCTTTATGAGATGTTGGCAACAATTCTCTTTTAAAAAAATTTAATTCTTGTAACCTATTTTATACAAGATTGAAATCTCGTTTCTGCAGTTCTTCTTGAAAATACTCATCTACGACGCAATTATAACGAGGATTATATGCATAATAAAAAGACTATACTAAAAGCCCCACCCATTGCTACGGGGATGATTGATACTTTTCGCAAGGGTTACCGTTTTTCTGATTTTAAAAACGATGCTTTGGCTGGCTTAACAATTGGAACCGTTGCTGTTCCCCTTTCAATGGCTCTAGCTATTGCTACAGGCGTTCCTCCTGAACATGGATTATATACAGCAATTGTTGCTGGTGCTTTAATTGCTTTAACTGGGGGGTCAAGATTTAATATTTCTGGGCCTACCGCAGCATTCGTTGTTATCTTATTTCCAATTGTCAAAGATTACGGAATTGGTGGGCTACTCCTAGCAACCATGATGGCAGGGACTATCCTACTCTTAATGGGACTAAGTAAAATGGGACAGCTTATTCGTTTCGTACCTTACCCTGTTGTTTTAGGCTTTACCGCAGGAATTGCAATTATTATTGCTATTCTTCAAATTCCAGATTTTCTTGGCTTACATACTGAAAAACTTGGTGATGATTTCGTTGAAAATATCAGTATTATCTTTTCTTCATTAGGCACCATAAATCCTTATGAAATGGGTGTTGGTTTATTCACTTTAGTGCTTTTAATCTTATGGCCAAAATTTAAAATCCCTCTTCCTGCGCCTTTGGTTGGATTGATTGTCGGAGGTATTGTTGCTTATTTTATTAATAAAGGAATCAGCGGTGCTGAGATAAAAACGATTGCTTCTAATTTTACATGGCATGCAAATGGAATGAGCGGTAATGGTATTCCTCCTATTCCTCCTTCTTTGATAATGCCTTGGGCACTGCCTGGACCTGATGGTCAGCCATTAGTGATTACATATAAACTAATTCATTCGCTCACTGGTCCTGCATTCGCTATTGCAACATTAGGTGCAATTGAATCTTTGTTATGTGCGGTTATCGCAGATGAATTAACTGATACAAAACATAATCCTAACGCAGAGTTAATTGGACAGGGCATTGGAAATATCGTTGCACCTCTGTTTGGTGGGATTACTGCGACCGCGGCAATTGCCAGAACAGCCACCAGTATCCGCAGTGGTGCGAAATCTCCTATTGCAGCGATTATTCATTCGATTTTTGTATTATTAGCTGTTGTTCTTTTTGCATCCTTGTTAGGTTTTGTTCCAATGGCGTCTTTGGGTGCCTTGTTATTCATTGTGGCATGGAATATGAGTGAGGCAAAACATTGTATTCAAACCATCAAAACATCCCCACGTAGTGACGTCATTGTTTTATTAATTTGCTTTGGGTTAACTATTATATTCGATATGGTTATTGCTGTTGCCGTTGGTGTCGCTTTATCTGCTATCTTATTTATCCGCAGCATGACCTACGCATCGAAAACAGCTCTTATTGAGGAACATCCAGAATTAGACGAAATAGCAAAAGATATCGTTGTGTTTGACATTAATGGCCCTTTATTTTTTGGCGTTTCGGAAAGGACAATCGCATCGTTTAAATCTTATGAAAATTTACACAAGAAAATTGTTGTTCTTGATATGAAAGATGTCATCAGTATGGACGGAACTACGATCTCTGGACTACAATCAATAAAAAAACAAATTTTTAATAACAATCAATCGTTAATTTTTGTTGGGGTATCTACAGAAATCATCC
The DNA here is from genome assembly GCF_947179015.1 of Commensalibacter communis. Classification (GTDB taxonomy): domain Bacteria; phylum Pseudomonadota; class Alphaproteobacteria; order Acetobacterales; family Acetobacteraceae; genus Commensalibacter; species Commensalibacter communis. The sequence goes on along the minus strand of NZ_CAMXCM010000001.1, from coordinate 622,161 downwards.
TCTCTTTAAAACGGGCTGGATTGCGAAAAATACAAGGTAAACTCACATATTGTTCAAATTTTCAACATGCACGTGATACAGCCACAAGATGGTTAAATAATAGATAACCATAAAAAAACCTAGATCTTCAATAGATCTAGGTTTTTTTAATTAATAAATAGCAAGCATTATGCTGTCCAACGGTACACCCATTTTTCAGAAATAGGTTGATCTCCATCCATTAGAACGCATTTTAACTCTGCTGTTTTAGCATTTTCAGGTGCGAATTCAAACGTTGTTCGCCATCCATGAGTCACTGGGTTAGCCTCGACAACAATATTGCTAACTTTACCTGTCGAACTAGTAACATTTAATGTCAGTTGTTTATTAGTCGGAAAATGATTCAAAGGGCCATCAAAGAAATCGATACAGAAAAACCGAACATCAGGCTTATCAACTACTGCGCCAATACGTGTTCCTGCTACTCTTGCAAGATCTGAAGTCCAAGGATTATCCCAACCCCAATATAAACGATAGGTGAATGAATATTCCCCACCTTCTTTAAAAGGCTGTTTGGGACGCCAAAAAGCTACAATATTATCATTAACTTCACTTGGCGTAGGGATTTCTACCAAATTCATGCTGCCTGATTGCCATTCGCCGACAGGTTCAACCCATAATGACGGGCGCAATTCATAGTGCAAAGCCAAATCTTCATATTGAGAGAAGTCACGTTTACGTTGTATCAAGCCAAACCCTTTGGGGGCAGTATCCATAAAGACAGAATATTGTAAATCAACAGGATTATTCAAAGGTCGCCATATTTGCTCACCAGTCCCTGTCCACATTAACAGCCCCTCACTATCATGAGCTGCTGGACGCCAATCATCGACATGATTACGGTTATTCGCATCAAAATAAAACATACCAGTTAAAGGGGCGACCCCGCCATTAGCAATGGTTTTACGTGGATAAAAATAGCTTTCTACATCGAATGTTGTTGTATCACCTGGACGAATAGTAAACCTAAATGCACCCGTTAAAGAGGGGCTATCTAATAATGCATAAATAACAAGAGATTCAATCCCAGATTTTGGCTGCACAATCCAAAAAGATCTAAACAAAGGGAATTCTTCGCCTTGAGGATCCGCAGTGCCTTTGGCAAAACCACGGGCAGACAAACCATATTGTTGACCTTTGGAAACAGCTCGGAAATAAGAGGCACCTAAAAAGACAGCAAATTCTTCAAACACATCTTTTTGATTTAGACGGGTCATCAGCTTAAATCCAGAGAATCCTAAATTATCCTCAACTCGCAATTTTGGATTTTTGTAATTAAACATATCAGCGTTATACGGCACCGGCTTGGAAATACCATCCACCACCTCGTAAATATCAATACGAGGTCTGTATAAAAAACCTCTGGGGAAAAATTGCACTTCAAAATTTAAATTGCTGCCGTGCCACAAAGCACTTTCAGGTTTAAAGTCAATACTACGAAACCCATCAAAATCTAGCTTATCAATAGCATCTGGCAATTTATCACTAGGAGCTTTGTAAGATGTTTTGGCCATATCACGAGCCAACTGTCGAACAGTTGTTTGATCGAAAGGCTTGCCTTTCTCATCGTCACTTGATTTGCTATCAGCAGCGACTGCTTGAGGTATTAACGAACCCGTTGCTTCCCCAACCACACTTGCCAATGAGATACCTGCAGCTGAACGTAAAAGATCTCGACGAAATACCACGTTTAACCCCTTAAATAACTATAGTTGAATAATGTAAGATAATAATCAGTAACAAATAAAATCATATAATTTTTTTATTATTATCCAGTTTTTAAATAATAACCATTATGCCTGAATGATTGTAATTCCACCTAGTCAGCATACACGAAAAACCATAATTTGCAAATGACACCCTTCATCACACAAATAAGTAACTACTCTAAATAATCTAAACAATGTAGTTGAATATATTGTATCAAAACAACTGTTTTTAAATCCATAATTTCGCCTTCTTGAATTTTCGTTATGGCTTCTTGCAAAGATATTTCTAACACCGCAATATCTTCGCCTTCATCACGGACACCACCGCCTTGCTGCACTTTTTCATCAACGCTCGCAATAAAATAATATAATTTTTCAGTTGATATACCAGGGCAGCTATATAAGGCATATAAATAATCTAGCTGAGCTATATGCCATCCTGTTTCTTCTTCTACTTCTCTTATCGCAGCGGTTTTAGCTGCAGCCAAAGCGTCTTTTGGGTGATTGTCAAAATCTTTCTGATCAATATTTCCAGCACAAGCCTCAATAACAGGTCGATTATCACCGCGAAAAACAATGGGAGCACGCCATTGAGAAGTTAACACCAATTTCTTTGTATCTTGACGATAAAGCAAGACAACAACACTATCACGTGCTTTTAGCACTTCTCTTTTCAAAGACTTTATATGGCCGTCCTCGTATTGTTGCAGCATTTCAGTCATTTCTAACCTAGAATGTCCATCCCATAAGTTATGTGTATTTTTTAAAGTCATTTTCGACATGATATAGTCCTCTTTATATGAAAAATTTATACGGATTTATAAATGATACCCTGTATCACTCTCACCTATTTGTTACATAGTCCACAACTACAATGTGCATTTTATTTAAATGCTATAATATAAAACTTGTTTTTCCTCATAATAATAATTATTATTCTCATTTAAAATAATATTATTTCCTGAAATGATATTTTACTTCATATCTTCTGATTGCTCTAACATGACGTCAAAAAAATCTTTTTTATCTACTCGCCTCTGGCTGGCAACTGGTGCATTTTATGGAATGACCGCTGTTGTCCTTTCTTCCTTTACCTCCCATCTTCCTGATCAATATTTTTTTGGTAACGGCAGAGAAATGGCGCGTATTGCAGATACGATCTTACTGATTCACAGTATAGCTTTGATTGCTGTTTCTATTTTACAAAAGGTCTGGCAACCTTCTATTCATCTGAATATCATAGGATGCGCTTTTAATATTGGGCTTTGGTTATTTTGCGGGGCTGTTTTTTATACAGCACTAACGGGTCTTCATCCGCCTATTCCCTTGGCTCCAATGGGAGGAAGCACCCTTATTATTTCGTGGTTATATTTAACCATCGCAGCCTTTTTAGTTAAAGATCGTCATAATTCTTGATAACGACGATCCTATAATAAATTACTCTGATGTTTTACTAGTTTTCTTACTTAGGTCAACTAAAGCATCAGATGCCAATTGATACGTTAATTGGTCAGCATGAAGGCTGGCTGCACGATCTAAATACTTTTTGGCATCGACATAATCCTTAAGTAACAACGCACTTTTCCCAGCTCTGACATAAAATTGTGCTGCTGAAACAAAGTTTTTTTCACCCTCGCTAATTAATCCTTGTAAAGCCAGAGTCCGAACCATGGCACGATATTCAACTTGGTCACGACGAATATCTTGTGCTTCTTTGGCTGCTGTCATTGCTTGCTCATATTGTCCTTGTCGATAAGCCAATAAAGCATGCAATTCCTTTTGATCTGCTTGCCAACTTTTCTCTATCTTAGCTTTGCTTTGAGATAAAAGCTGATCTAACTTTTGAGAATATTGAACAATGTCATTTACATTACCTGCATCATTCGCAATCAAGGCAGATAGAAAATACGCACGTTCCTGAATATCTTCATCCTTGCTCTTCTCAGCATTTTGGGCGGCTAATGCTGCGTCAGATAAACGGTTCATACGATAAAAAATAGCGGCATTAACCAAATCTAATTGAGGGCTGATCCCTTGTCCTCTAATTTTTAATTCATTAGTGGTTTTCTTAACCGTTTTCATTGCATCTTGCACGTTATTTAGCCCAAGCTTTATAATGGCCAGATTATATCCTGCATCATCAATATTTGACACATCATCACTTGTGATCGCATAATCAAAAGACTTTTGGTAACTGGTCTCTGCCTGTTGCAAACGATCGTAAAAAACTGCCTCGTCTGCAACATCCATCGTGCGATCGAATGGATCATCTCGCACAGGATTGCTTTCTTGTCCACCACCACAAGCGGTCAGACCTAATAAAAGAGGAAACAATAATGCACAATTTTTGTATAGCAACCTCATGGTCTGACCTCACGTGCTGGTAAGCGTTTTGAACGACGAGGTTCTTTTCCATTCCCCCCTAATAACCACAATCCTTTGACCTGAACAATTAACTTTTGTAAATCAGCCACGGTGGCCTGTAATTGTGTCATCATTTCAGGTAATTGCTCTGTTGAATTTTTAATATTTTTGCTAATCGGAACCAAGTTCTTTGTAATTGGAACCAGATTTGGTGAAGCCTGAGCAATATTTTTGGAGACCTTACCAAAATTGACAACCATTGTATCTGCATGGGTGACCACTTTGTTCAAATTATTTTCAATAGGCTGCAATTGTTCAATAATATTATTCAATGTTTGAACCATATTTTCAGCACGACGAATAAGCTCGTCATTATTAACCAGCTGACCAATGGATCCTTTACCCTGTTGAATATTTTCAACAATCATTTCCAAAGAAGCCATCATATTTTTTGCACTATCCATTGTGGGAACAATACGTTCATGGATTTGCATAACCATTTGAGAAATCTGATCTGCAGGGTTAGGCTCTGTCTTCGCAACCAATACCGCATATTTCCAATCGAGTTTGGCACTATACCCGCGCGTAATGGATACATATGCTGCTCCAGCAACAGCAAATTGCCTTTTAATGGTTGCTTGGCTATCGCGACGTATAAAGGTGGTCAATTTCGGATCAATTGCCGCAACAGCAGATAATCCACCATCTGGATTAACATTAATTTTCTTAATGGTTCCGGCACTAATCCCAAAAACCTCAACATTATCCCCAACAGATAAATTATCCACCCCAGTCTGAGGCAAAATAATATTTAACTCTGCAGCTGGTGTCATCCAGTCTCTTAAGACACCAGCTTCAATCACGGCTCCAACAAAAGCCAATAAACACAATAGTACTAATCCGCCTGTCCACTCATTGGCGTATCTTAACTGAAATAACTGTCGTGTTTTCGTATATTGTTTACTGTTAAACATTTCATCCCAGCCGTATTGAGGTTAAACCTTTTTCTTGTAAACGCATCCAATGCGTTACACGATCTTTATAATCATTCCACAAACTAAATTGGCGTGTAAAGCAAATGATACCCGCCCCTCTATTTTGAGCAATATTCAACATCTCCAGTAAAGGAGACATAAGCTCAGCAGAGGAACTCTCTGCTGGATATTCCAATAATAACAAATCCGGATTATTTAACAAAGCGCGGACACATGATGCGCGAAACAGATCGATCATCGTTGCTTCTCTCGCTGTATCCATAGGTAACCCTGGCAATCCAAATTTACGACAAAGCGTCATGGCTTGATCGACTAACTTATCTTCATCGATCCGAGTGTGATGTAATGAAGGCAGTAAAATATTCACTGCAACTGAATACATATCCATCCAACCGTTTTTTTGAAAAACACGGCCGATACATCCACGCAATGCTGATAAACGTGGTTCTTTTAAATCAAACCAATCTAACCCCTTAAATAATACTTTACCGTCTCTTAAAGCAACCATACCACTACACAAATCTGCAAAAGCTGTTGCTACTTCTAAATCACGACATTCTATAATGACGCACTCTCCTGCTTTGACCTTTAAATCAAAAGCAACAGGTGGCAAGTAATTTTCATCAAATGAAGGTTTTGCTTGGTGAATATCTAATAATATTTTATTTGCCATTTTTTAAAAATCCAACGTAAACAAAATATTCACCACCATGATCAGCATGATCCCACGAGTGAAACCTTTGGGTAATAAAGTGGATGGCTCATCGTTCACCTTAACATTCATGCCCGTAATACAAGAACCAACTCCAATCATAAATCCCATAACAATAAATTTCAAAGGAACTAAAACATAATCCGCCACAGACATTGCAGCTAAGATATTACTATAAAATGTCCAGATCGAATCTTGCATCGTTCCCAGAGCATAGGTAACAACATATCCCATAAATAAAGAAGTCGTACCAAAAATCATTCCCAAAGTAAAACTACCGATCGTAAAAGCCCAAGCTCTGGGTAAAACAATCGTAATAAATGGATCAATTCCCATTACTGTCAATGATTTAAGCTGCCCCCCCATTGCTAGTAAGCTGCATTCTGTCACAGTCAGGATACCGTTACGTCCCAACAAAATCATTCCAACTAAAATCGGGGCTACTTCTCTGACCAAAATCGTGATTAAAATGGGCCCTGTCATCTTGGTTAATCCAGCTGCACCTAACCAAAAAATTGCTTGCGACACCACAGCCAACCCAGCCAATGTTGCTGTAAAAAATGTGCTAAAAAAACCCCCACAGACAACTTGACCCAGCGACCTTTTAAATTCGTATTTTACGGTGCGACGCCAAGTAATGGGCGAGATGCTTTCAACCAGCACCCCCCATGATGCAGCCAAAACACCCAATAAAAAACGAAAGTAACTGCGAGTTTTTTCACCAATGACATATAATATTGGACGCAAATACCAAAAAAGAATTATCCCAATTTTTTGCAACCATGCAAAACGGCCATCTTTTACCAATTTCAATTGAACAGAAAGACGTTGCGTCTGATCAATCTCGCGATTGCGAATATCCTCAACATATTGATCAAGATCATTTATACCATCTTTATCCAAATCAGACAGCATGGCTTCTACGCGATTTTGTTCTTCCTTTTGCTCCGAAGGTTTTTTTTCAAAATCATCTGAATATTTCATCGTCTACCAGCAAGAATAAATGTATGTGAAATACCAACCTTAGGAATGTAAAATGTTCCTCTTGGTCTAAATAAAAAGTCATTCCTAAGAGCCATATAAGCACTTTGCGTAACTTGTACTGCGCCACCATCTGTGGCCATACTGGCCATTAATCCAGACATTCCAACTGCTGGTCCCCATAAATTAAAAGTTCTGGGTTCTTTACCAAACCAAGATCCCAAAGCTGCCCCCACATCTATTCCTATACCAAAATTAGATTCAGTCCCCATACCAGGTATCATTTCTATACAAGCTGCTCTCATATCCAATGCGGCATGCGCCAATCGAATCGGTGCGGTAATATCGGGTTCTTTTGTACATCCGGCAACAGCTACCAAATGACCACCCATAATTTTTACATAAAATAAACCATATTTCTTAGCAATATCTTGTAACACGATGACCAGTTCACGGACAGGCGTTACGAGTTTCGAAGATTCATCGATATCAGAAGTTAAATAACCACTGAATGTAATGTTCATTACAGCAACTGCTGGGTAAATTCCTTGTTGATCGTCTTCACTTAAACTATCAAAATCGAAATTTTGATATTTAACTGTGCCTGGCTTTACTAAAAATTCTGTCTTTTCATCATTGGTTAATGTCGACAAATCATCATGAATATCATTTGTCAATTTTTCAATGGGAGTAGAAGGGTCTATTTTTCCTTCAGAGCGAACAAGGTTTGATTCATTCATTTGCACTTCTGCAGCAACAAACCGCATTGCAACTAGGCCTGCAAAAATCTTAGTAATATGACGTATGTTATGTAGATGTGGTGTATCTTCGATAATCACAGCCCCAATGCTTCCATCTTTTCCAAGGACAGGTGTAATTAGTACAGATTTTGTTTCCGCAGAACGCATGAACAACCTATAGAAATTGACAATACGAGAATCATTTACCGCATCTTCAATTTCGAGGGTTTCACCTTCAGTAATAGCCTTAAAAAAGTCTGGGATCTCTTGAATAGAATATTGCACGCCCTCTGCATGATTTCCATCTTCATTATCATAAAGATCGTTGCAAATTAGTGACTTTTGATCTTCAGAAATATGCCAAATACTAACCCTTTTCGCAGAAACTAAGTTACATAGCCCTTCTGTTAAAATTAAGGCTTCATGATTGGGATCAAATATCTCTGGCTGAGACGCGATCATCTCGATTGCATTATCTTCTTGTTCAGCAATATTTTGAACATTTTTAAACCGTTTCCATAATCGATCCATTCTGTGACCTTGATAGATCAATACGCCCGCCATTGCCGCAGCAAGAGCAACCACTAATAATGAAAATAGTAAATTTTGCTTACCGCTAGTAACTGCAAAATTGGAAAAATCACTTTCTGGAATAACAATTAAGACCACCCAACTTTGAACAGATTCTGGAAGCTGTGATGTGATACTAATATAATTTCCAGCAATAGAATCGATTGATGAAGATAAAGGTGTGTCTTTATCTGTATTCGTTTGTTCATCTTTTTTAATTTTAAACGTACGAATACCGATACCATCAACTAAGAATTGATCGTATGCTCTTGCAATAACCGGGCTAAATTTTGGGTTAATCTTACTTGTTTCGGCATTCCATTCATTATCACCAAATTGCATTAATAATCCTGGTGAGGCGATGATATTCTTTTGACGATCAACAATAATAGCTCTGGCGTGTTGACTGATATTAAGTGAGCTTAAAAATGTGGTTAATTGCTGTAAAGAAATACTGACTGCGAAAACGCCCTTCTTGCCATCGCGGTCTTGAAATGGAATGGAGGCCGTTATCACCAACCCTTTTTTTGATGGCATTAAAGACGGGGGTGACCATGTTAATTTACCACTTGTCATAGCTTGCTTATACCATGATCGTAAACGCGGATCATAAGCATTGGCTGGTCGTAACGATCGGGATAGTTTTTTACCATCAAAGGTGGAAAACTCTTCTAAAAATTGTCCTCCATTTTGATCTGGTTTTAAAGTAACTACCCTCACCTCGTTAGGTTTATCCACGATACGTTCAATCATCGTAAAGTTACCTTTTTCATCAGCAAGGTAAAATGATTGCAACTGTTTTGTTTGGCGCAAGCTACTCATGACATAGGTATAAAACATTCCTGTTTCATATTCAGATGGAATATGAGAAAGCATATCAACAACCAATTTACTACTGATTGTTGCAGGGGAAAGGTAGCTCATAACCTCTTGAGAGACACGTGATTGCTCGGTTTTCAAAATTATATGAGTAAGTTTTAAAATTCCAGATTTAGTTTGACGATAAGAATGTAATGTTACCCCAACGACAACGAATACAACCAAAACCACCCCTAAAATAGGAACGCCTATACGTAAAAATAAACGCCAGAAACGATTTACTGAATCCTTGGTTGGATCAACAATTTCACCAGCAGGCACTTACAATTCCCCACAGCTAATAAACAAGGTTTTTATAATCTATAAAATAATTTAATAAACTTATCTTAAAATTAACTAAACCGTTCAAATTAATTATAGTATACAAAATATATTCATTGCTTATATCTATAATTATAATAAATTTCAATATCCCAATAATTTAACGCTATAATTGTCGTTGAATTTTAATAATTTTTTAATCGCTCTGTTTTGTGATAAGTAAATAAATTCATTGCAACAAAAAATCTCTACCACTTTAAATAATTACTCTAAAGCTATATTTGGACAATAAAATGCATTCTTCTTTTTCAGTATTATTTGTTTGCCTTGGCAATATTTGCCGCTCTCCGATGGCAGAGGCTGCTTTTATCAACGAAATTCAAAAACGACAATTACATATTAAAGTTGATTCAGCTGGATTAGGTTCGTGGCACGTTAATAACCCACCGGACAGAAGGACAATCAAAGAAGCTGCACAGCATAAAATTGACATTACACATTATCGCGGTCGACAAATACAATCCGAAGATTTTGTTGATTTTACTCATATTATCGGAATGGATCATAAAAATATCTATCATTTAAAAAAAATAGCTCCACCAGAATGCCTTCATAAAATATCGTTACTAATGGATTATTCTCTTACTCATAAAGGTCAGGAAATTGCCGATCCTTATTATGGGGATCAATTGGATTTTGAAGTCACTTGGAAGCAAGTCGAGCTTGGTATTATTGGTTTGGCAGATTATTTTGAGAAACAATTATGAGTAAACTTTCGCTCGTTCAAGTTGCTGAGCAACATCTTGAAAGTAAAATAATAAAAACACAACCCTTGACACAAGGTGACCTCTCAGAAGCGTTCATCGTTACCACAAGTGAAGGGCAAAATTATGTCGTTAAAAATGGATTTTCCCCTACTACCGAAGGGAAGATGCTAAAGTTTCTTGAGCAACATCATATTGATGTACCAAAAGTAATTTTTGCAAATGATCATCTTTTGATAATGGAAGCAATCCAAGAAACTAATTGCTTATCCAAAGAGGCTTGGCAAAATCTTGGACTTACATTAAATAAATTACACCAAATACATCATTCATCCTACGGATGGAAAGAAGATTATGCTTTTGGAAAATTACTGCTTAAAAACAGCTTTAGCAGTAATTGGGTAGAGTTCTGGCGAGAAAATCGTTTATTATGCTATATTAATCAGCTTCCTAAACCTATTGCCATCCAAATCGAAAAATTAATCGCACGTTTAGATCATTATATTCCTACTTATCCGCCTATATCATTGTTACATGGAGATTTATGGTCTGGAAATATTATTACAAATATCAATCGACCATATTTAATTGATCCTGCGTGTTATTTTGGTCATAACGAAGTTGATATCGCGATGTTGAATATTTTTGGCAGCCCGCCAGAAGCTTTTTATAACAGCTATTCTCTTTTAGAACCAGACTGGCAAGAACGCTTACCCATCTATCAACTTTTTCCTGCGATAGTACATTATATTCTTTTTGGAGATTACTATGTTAATATGATCCAAACTTTATTAACTCGTTTAAAATTATAGATTTTTTCGGAAATTTTTTTATGATTAACAAACCTCAAGAGTATGTTGCACAAAGTTATGATCCTCGTGCAAAAGATTATGTCTCCAGTCAAGTTCATGCTTTTGGTCCTGACCTTGAACAAATCAAAGCATTACTTAGCACTCACAGTAGCGCGTCTTTGCTAGATTTAGGATGTGGCGGAGGACATGTTAGTTATTGTGCAGCTCCATTAGTCAAAGAAGTTGTGGCTTGTGATATTAGTCAAACCATGTTGGATGCCGTATTACAAACAGCCAAGGAAAAATCCTTAAACAATATTATAACCCAGAGAGCTCAAGCAGAGCAACTGCCATTTGAAAACCATCAATTTGACTGGGTTATTAGCCGCTTCAGCAGCCATCATTGGCATAATTTAGCGCAAGGAATTTGTGAGATCAAACGTGTACTCAAACCTAATGGCACTGCGATCATTATTGATACCATTGCCCCGTTAGATAAAACAGCAGACAGTTTTTTACAGACTATAGAATTACTAAGAGATCATTCCCACGTCAGAAACTATAATATGGCGGAATATACCCAAATTTTCTCTATTTATGAATTAACGTTAAATTCAATTACACAACGAGAATTAAATTTAGAATTTCATAGTTGGATAAACAGAACCAATCCTTCTGCTCATTGTATTCAAGCGATTATTGAACTTCAACAAATAGCACCAGCGCATGTCAAAGATATTTTAAAATTTCAAGATAATCATGGTTTCAGCCTACCTACAGCTACTTTTATACTAAATAGATAGGCTAAATATTCAGTTAAAGCAATAATTAGTGCTTTAATAACATAATCGCACCGATGATGTTTCCTGGATCAACTTTTCCGATCAATGTGGCGTCAGGTGCATACACATTACCATCTTTTTGCAAATGACCTATAATTTGACGATGTGCGTCATAAATATTGCCATTAGTTGCATCATATTGACCTACTTGGATATTACTTTTATCAAAAATCGAACCCTTATTATCCACACGTCCAACTAGTTGATTGTCAGATCCAAAGACAGAGCCATCTTGTTGTAAACGACCTTTAAATCCACTAACATTATCGTAAATATTTCCTTGATTATCAATATGCCCAACTTCTTTGCCGACATTATTATAAATCTGACCTTTTGCCATAACGTTAGATGTTGAAAGCAATAATACAGTTGCAGCAATAGCCATGCCTGATATTGTTTTATTGAGAAAACGTAACCGCATAATATATATACATCCTTCCTTATATGAATAATGAATAGGATAGCAGAACAAATAAAACAAACAAGGGTAAGATTGCTTTAGATCATTAAAATTAGACAAAAATTGATTGGTTATTTTCTTTTTAATGTTGATAATCAAACTGTGTTACATATATAATGAATGTCTTAAAAGAATACAAAATCCATAGCTTACTATTCAAAATAAGGCTTTACGTCCCTTGTAGAATTAGGATAAGGAAGAGGCAAACAAGTCATGATTGATGAACCAATCATATTTGTCTGTTTATATGTAGTTTTATAAATTCTGATTATTTATTCGATCGAATATTACCCAATACCCATCTTAAAACAGTTAATTATCTTACAATATTTCAATTATTTTGTGGAAATCAAATCTTGAGCACTATCTCTACAACGCCCCCTTCAACTGAAAATAGCTTTAATGAAAAGCTATCAATGTGGGTTATTATTATACTTGGCTTGCTCACAGCAATTGGGCCTTTGGCAACAGACATGTACCTTCCTGCTTTTCCGCAAATCAATCAAGATTTGGCTGGTTACGGTGATGGTGCAGCAAAAATGACCTTGACGGTTTGGTTTATCGGATTAGCACTTGGACAACTTTCCATCGGCCCTATATCAGATCGTCTAGGACGCAGAGCCCCCCTCTTAATTGGAATCATCATTTTTACTATTGGCTCTATTGGCTGTGCAATTTTCTCTGACTTTTACGTTTTTTGCTTTTTCCGCTTTTTATCTTCATTGGGTGGTTCAGCAGGGATGGTGATTCCCAGAGCGATGGTCAGAGATATTTCTTCTGGCTCTGGTGGCATAAAGATCATGGCACAACTCGCGCTCGTTAGTTGTATCGTGCCAATTGTTGCCCCGACATTAGGTGGACTTATTGTCATCAAATTCCCTTGGCAAATATTATTCTGGATCATGGGCATTTACGGGATTATTGGCAGTTTTGTTGTGTATTTCTATTTGCCAGATACGTTAATGCCTAGATATCGTATTTATTCGTCGATTAGATCTATTTTTTGGCGTTATATTCGTATTGTCCGCGAACCTATATTCCTAACGAATACGATGATTACTGGTTTTGCCCTTTTTATGATTTTTGCTTATCTGAGTGGTACTCCCGATGTTCTAAGCAAATCAATGGGATTTACAAAATTACAACTAGCCATATGGTTTGGTATTAATTCTTTCGTTATTGCAGCGTGTAACCAAGTAAATGGCTTGTTGCTGAATAAAATCCGTCCATATATTATGTTGAATGTCGCTACAAATATTGCTTTTGCAACCAGTATTTTATTTATCATTATCTGTTTACTACCAATTCCTTTAAACACAACAGGGATTATCCTTCACTGTGCCCCTATTGTTATCATTATGGGATGCTTAGGATTTGTATTTCCTAACTGTACCATTTTTGCTTTTATTCTTCACGGTCGACGTGTAGGCAGTGCATCCGCTTTACTAGGCACCATTCAATTCCTTCTTGGAGCCATGAGCAGCTGGATGATGAGTAAACTACCTGCTACTAATATGCTATCTGTTGCCATAGGAGTGTTTATTGGCGTATTAGGTATGTTTATTTTTAATTTGTGGCGTCGAAATACAACAAGAACAATTATCAAAAAAATGAAAGCTGGCGTTAGACAAGGACAGCATAATTACTATGCTTTTCTAAAAGATCTAGACTAAGACAGTTTGTAAAAAAACCTACCAAATGGTAGGTTTTTTAGAGATATCAAAAGTAAATTTAGGTTAAATGTAAAACTTTATTGGCAAAATCATGCACTTTGTTATAAAGTGTAACATCTGTTTGCAATTCAGCTTCTCGTGCTGGAAAAATTTTCTTAATTTTTTCAGCCCAAGCCCCTTTGACTTGTTCAGGAAAACATTTTTCAATCAGATTCAACATCACAGAAACAGAAACAGAAGCTCCAGGTGATGCCCCCAATAGTGCAGCTAAGGATTTATCCCCTGATGTAATAACTTCGGTCCCCATTTGTAAAATAGAGCGGCCATATTGATCCCTTTTGATAATTTGAACCCGTTGCCCTGCAATTTGTCGTTTCCAATCCCCTTCTTTGGCCAAAGGATAAAAGCGATGTAATGCAGCCATCCGTTTTTCCATCGTTTGTGTGGATTGGTCGATTAAATAACGAATAAAATCAAGGTTATGAATACCAACAGAAACCAAAGATTCGATATTATCTAATCGTATTGAAGATAATACATCAAAATAAGATCCTTTTTTTAGGAACTTGGTGGTAAACCCTGCATAAGGTCCAAATAAAAGTGATTTTTTACCATCAATGATTCGAGTATCTAAATGCGGTGCAACAACGGTTGGTAATCCTTCTGTTGATAGTCCATATACTTTGGCATGATGTTGTTCAACAATATCAGGATTATCACAACGCAACCACTGTCCACTTACTGGAAAACCACCAATACCACGACCTTCAGGAATTCCAGACTTTTGCAGTAATAACAAAGCTGCACCACCAGCACCAATAAACACAAAACGAGATCGAATTAATTTTTCCTCACCGGTAATGATATTTTTACTTTTAATTTCCCAAACATCATTAACACGTTTAATGTCTTCTACTCTTTCGCAATATCCAACATCAATATTTTGCTGCGCTTCAAGATGAGCAAGTAACTTACGTGTTAAGGCACCAAAACTAATATCCGTTCCTCCTTCAACACGAGTTAGGGCCATCTTCTCGCCTGCGGACCTGCCTTTGGCAACCAAAGGAGCCCAATCTTGAATTTGTTGGGGATTATCTGAAAAAGCCATTTTATCAAAGCCAGGATGCTGTTTTAGCTTTTCATAACGCTCTTTTAAAAAGGCAACATTAGCTTCACCTTGCACAAAGCTCATATGAGGAACAGGATTAATAAAATCTGTAGGTGTTTTAAAAGCACCATTAGCAACAAGATGACTCCAAAACGATCTGGACACTTCAAATTGTGCATTGGTAAAAATTGCTTTTTTTAAATTAACCTGTTGCCCAGGAATAAAAGGCGTATAATTTAATTCACATAATCCAGCATGACCTGTTCCAGCATTATTCCATGCACTCGAGCTTTCCTCTGCTCCTGTATTGCGCACTTCTAAGATTGCCATTTTAATGTCTGGGTTAAACTCTTTTAATAATGCCCCCAACGTTGCACTGACGATACCCGCGCCTATTAGGACTGCATCTTTAACTTCATTTGTAGATATATTTTTCATTTTACCGCACGTTTATATTACCAAGCAGAATTACTAATCATTTGGTCAATATACTCCAAATTTGAAAAATGACCTATATAAAGCCTGATAATATTTTCGAGAACAGAAAAAATAAAAATAATTACAAATATAAAATACTATTTACTTTGGATTATCTGTACATAAATTTTAGACTAAATAATATTGATATTATATTAAATATTACATTACAAATTAATAGTAACAATATTTGTTAAGAAACAATTAATTCATTATAATTTGCTTGAAACAAAACAACATACCAGCTTTTGAAAATCAAAAACAATTATCTCTTTCTCATTTAATATTTATACAGTAAAATCATATCAATTATTCATCGCCATACTTTATCTCTTCCAAGGATATTATAATGTCGGATCATGATCCAACAATAGTCAAAGAGCCTGTCATTGACCTTAGGTCTGTCAGTCTCAGTCAAAATGTCAAACTTGCTTTAACAGACCTCTTTCAAGGATTGATACAATGGCGATTAGGATGGAAATTAGCACTACTCGATATTAAGTTACGCTACCGCGGATCGATCCTGGGACCTTTTTGGATTACCATTATTATGGGAGCCAAAATTTCTACAATCGGTATTTTATATGCGTATTTATTACACTTAGACTTACAACATTATTTTACTTATGTTGCTATCTCTGTTGTTCTGTGGACATATGTAAATGGTATGGTTAACGATAGCTGTCTCATCTTTACCAGTTCAAGCCAGCTTATTTTATCACAACGACTTCCCTATAGTATCTATGTTTGGCGCAATGTTTTTTGTAATATTCTAATTCTCTTACATAATTTATTAGTAATTATCGTGGTTTTCACTATTTTTAGAATTGTACCTTATACATTATACTTTTTACTGCCAGCCGCAATCTTATGGCTTGTAAACAGTCTTGCATTAGGCATTATATTTGGAATCTTAGGTACTCGGTTTAAAGATATACCCCCTATTGTTGCTGGCGTGATGCAATCTCTTTTCTTTATAACACCGATCATTTGGAAAGTTAGTTCCCTACATTTTAATAGTAACTATGTTCTTTTAAACCCTCTTTATCCATTATTTGAAATTGTCAGATCTCCTATTCTAGGTGAGAACGTATCTGCTTCAATATGGATTGCTGCAATTGGCTATAGTCTTTTTTTATGGATAGCAGCATTATTCATTTTTAGTAAAACGCGTTTTCGTATTCCTTACTGGATGTAAGAACCATGCCTAGTATTACTGTAAAAAACCTCTCTATTTCGTTTCCTTTATACCATGAAAATACACGTAGCTTGCGTAAAATGACGCATTTGTTCATTTCAGGTCGTTTAAGGCAAGATCAGCATAAAAAGATCCTTGTCCAAAGCTTACGTGATATCAATTTTACATTACGTCAAGGAGATAAAGTTGGTCTGATTGGTCAAAACGGCGCAGGCAAGACAACATTACTGCGAACTATGACGGGCATTTATGAGCCTGTTGTGGGACATATTCGTGTCGAAGGTAGTATAAGCACGCTGCTTGACCCAAACGCAGGTATGAATTTTGGATTGACAGGCAGAGAAAATATATATTTAAAATGCTCTATCAATGGATACTCAAAAAAACAAACACAAGAAATCGCAGAAAGCGTTGCTGATTTTTCCGAACTGGGTGCTTATCTTGATCTGCCCGTCAGAACCTACAGCTCTGGGATGCAATTACGTCTAGGATTTGGACTTGCAACTGCTATTGCCCCTCAAATTCTAATGATGGATGAATGGTTTTTAACTGGAGATGCTGGCTTCATTCAAAAAGCAACCAAACGTATAGAAAACATGGTTCAAAATTCTCAAATTCTGGTCATTTCGACCCACTCTGCTGAAACAATAGCAAAATGGTGTAATCGCGTATTATGGCTAGATCAAGGATTTTTGAAAATGGATGGTACTCCCGAGGAAGTACTACCTATTTATTTGAATAAACCTTACGAAGAAATAGTTAAAAAAGACTAGTCCATCATTTTATCGAGTATCACAATAAAAAACCCTCTTTATATAAAGTAAAGAGGGCTTTTTTATATCTAATATTCGTCTTTAGGGCTTAACCTTTACGAGGCGCTCTGCCATTTGCCTTAGCAACTTTTTTACCCCAAACAACAAGATCAGGAGAACAATCTTGAGCGTCAATCTCTACCTCAATTAACGTTGGGCCATCTTTGTGTGCCAATGCTGTTTGCACGGCTTTTTCAAGTTCCGCACCATTTTTGGCTTTGATTCCAAGACCTTTACCATCTTCAGCATTAAAGACATCAATCAAACCTGCATAATCCCAGTTTTTAATACGATTATATGGACCATCATGAATCTTAACTTCGATCGTATAACCAGCATTATTAATTAAAATAATAATAACAGGTAAATTACGACGAATCATCTGGCACACTTCTTGTGCTGTCAATTGGAATGATCCATCACCAACCATGATAATATTACGACGATCTGGCTCTGAAACAGCATATCCAAACATAGAAGGCACAGACCAACCGATATGTCCCCACTGCATTTCTGATTCTACACGTGCACCATTAGGAAGTTTGAAATGCATACCGTGGAACCACGAATCCCCTGTTTCAAGATATAATGTTGTATCACCCGTAATCATGCCTTGAATTTGACGGCATAACTCAACTGTTGTTAATGGCGCTTGACCTTCTGCAATCGTTACTGCTTTAGCAGCATGATTTTTAGCTCTGAACTGTTCTAAATATGCAGAATTCTTTTTCACAAGTGGGGTTAATACTGGAATAAAGTCTTTTAAGTAAACACCACTAAATTCTTTTTTTCCAATCCGTGTGTGGTGTGTCGAAATCCAAATATCGTGGTCATCAAGCAATTGACATTCCCAGCCAACGGTTGAATAGTCGTTAAATACAGCACCAATGTAAATGCGACAATCTGAGTTCCTAACAAGTTCTTCTACACCAGTAGAGCTAATCTCTCCCCAATATGTACCTACATATTCAGGTTCTTCTTCTGGAAACAGACCTTTAGCTTGCGCCATGGTGGCAACTGGGCATCCTAGTTGTTTACCAAGTTGCGTAATTTTTTTTGAAATCACACATCCAGCAGAACGTATTTTACCACCAATAATCATGACTGGATTTTTTGCATTTTCTAATGCTTCTAAACATGCCTGAGCAGCTGCTTTTAAACTTTCATCATCACTGATTAAACTATTTGTGATGCTACTAATTGGTCCTGGTTCCGTACAAGGCTGATTCGCAATATTACAAGAAATCTCAATATAAGCAGGTTTGCGATTGCGTAATGCTGAACGAATAGCATGGTCAATCAAACAAGGGGCTTCATGTGCATGAGCAATTGAAACGGCTTCACATGTAATTTGTTTTGCCATTTCCAATTGATAGCGATAATCAGAATATCCCATTGTATGATGTAAAATATGACCACTGCCATAATCATTATTATTTGGAGCGCCAGAAACCAATAACAGTGGTAGATTCTCAGCAAAAGCCCCACCAACAGCATTAAAAGCACTAAATGCACCCACACTGAACGTCACAACAGCAGCGCCCATTACACGAGAGCGCGCATATCCCTCTCCAGCAAAACCGCAGTTAAGTTCATTACAGCAGTAAACTTGCTCTAAATCTTCAACCTTTGCCATTTCATCAAGTAAGGTTAGGTTGTAATCGCCAGCAACAGCAAAAACATGGTTTAAACCCAGCTGTGCTAAACGAGTAGCCAGATATTGTCCAACAGTATATTCCACCAGAAATCTCCTATATGTAATAAAGTATACTTTTCTTTTTATAAGCTTTTTAAATACTAACGTCTAAAGTGAAATTTGTATGAAAAATATAATTATCAAATCAACACATCATTTAAACATTAATAAGAAGTCACTTAAATAACTTTGTCTAGCCTAACATAGCATTTTTTATATCGCAATATTGTGATGGAACAAAGGAAACACAATTCGAGCATCATAAAGCAAAGCTAAATAAAAAAATTATATTTCGTTATACATATGGGTGCTATTTGCAATTATTCAATTCATTGATTTCATTTGATTATAAATACCGCTTGAAACATGAAGAGGGAAAGTAAAAATATGAGGAATATGGATGATACAACCTATGGTTGTAATTACGGTTTTAAAATTCAACTTATAATGTATTAATTTTTCTTTACTAAAAAATAATAATGATATATAAATTGATTTATCAAAACTGTTCAAGACCAATAATGATCTTGGTGAGCCGGGAGGGATTCGAACCCTCGACCATTCGATTAAAAGTCGAATGCTCTACCAACTGAGCTACCGGCTCTTCTTTTTTGAACCGCTTGTATCAAGCGATGAACATTGAAATAGTGGTTATTTAGGTAGAAGTCAACCACTATTTTCACTTTTTTAAAAAATTATTCGTTAATAACTGACATTTTAATAATGCGATCTGGATCATTTACCATACCATTGGCACCGCCACCGCGTTTAATTTGATCAACAAACTCCATCCCTTCAATAACTTGTCCAACAATTGTATATTGTCCATCTAAATGTGGCGCATTATCAAACATAATAAAGAATTGGCTATTGGCACTATTCGGATCCATTGTCCGAGCCATTCCAATCATGCCTCTGTGAAATGATTCGGCCTTTGTGAACTCTGCTTTCAAATCTGGTAGATCACTTCCTTTGGTTCCTGTTCCACTTGGATCACCACCTTGAGCCATAAATCCTTCGATAACGCGGTGGAAAGGCGTATCATCATAAAACCCTTGCTGAGACAGGGTTAATAAGCGTTCCGCGGCTAATGGTGCCAAATCTGGACGTAATTTAATTTTGACTACACCGTGTTTTAATTCCATTCGAAGCATTTTATTTTGATCTGTATTCGTCATTTTTCATTTCCTTAAATTATGATTTAAATTGATTCGCAAATTTACGAAGAGTCGCTTTCGGCACAAAAGATGAGATATCTCCTCCTAGGCGACCAACTTCTTTAACAACACTAGAAGCAATACTGCGATTCTGTTCAGTTGCAACCAAGAAGAGTGTTTCAATATCAGGAGCCAGACGTTGATTCATCAAACACATTTGAAACTCCATATCAAAATCGGTTGCTTGTCGTAATCCCCTAATAATCACACTAGCATTATATTCCTTAACGCAATCAACCAGCAAATTATCGAATCCAATCACTTTAATCGCACAGTCTTTATGACCAAGTATCCGACAAGATTCTCCAAATTCCTCAATTAACGCTTCATGAATACATTCTACTCGCTCCTGAAGAGACCATGTAGGGCTTTTGTTCTCATTTAACGCCACGCCGATAATCAACTCATCTACCAAACCAACAGCTCGCTTGATAATATCAAGATGACCATTAGTGATGGGATCAAACGTACCTGGATAAAAACCAATTCGTGTTGTTTCTTTATGATGAACCATCCTATGACTTATACCTCATCATTTTCTTGACCTTCAGCAACCTCGATTTCTTCACCTTCAACGGAATCATCGATGACAGGGAAAACACTACTAACGGTTTCACCTTCGTCAATACGGAACAAGGTTACCCCCATACTGGTGCGAGAAGTGATACGAACTTGATTGACAGGCACACGAATTAAACGACCTTTATCAGTCACCAGCATCACATCCGTATTATCCAACACAGCAAAGGTAGCGACAATTTCTGTACCATTTCGACCGGCTAGGTTCATATTTGATAATCCCAAGCCGCCACGACCACTGACACGATAATCATAAGCAGTTGAGCGTTTACCAAAGCCAGCATTCGTTACTGTTAGTAGGATTTCTTCTGTTTGTTGCAGCTCGGTTAAACGTTCTGTCGTTAATTCTGTATCTGCACTGCCGTCATCTTCTTCAGTTTCAAGGATTTCTTCAATTTCTTCGACTATTTCCGCATTTTCTGCACGACGTTTTGCATTACTATAGCGAATATATGCCGTTCTTTCGGCAACAGATGCATCGACATGATTTAAAATACATAAAGACATTACTTCATCATCGTCTGATAAACGAATACCACGCACACCGGTGCTCGCGCGACCAGCAAAAACACGAACTGTATCATCTGTAATTTGGAACCGAACAGCACGCCCTTTTTTAGAAGCCAAGAATATATCTTGCCCTTCATGACAGGTTGCAACCCCGATTAAACGTTCGCCTTCATCCAATTTCATAGCAATCAAACCAGAAGAGCGAATATTACCAAAATCACTCAGTCTGTTTCTGCGAACGCCCCCTTTGGAGGTTGCGAAAACAAGATAAAGATTTGGCCACAATTCTTCATCCTGAGGAAGTGGTAAAACCGCAGTAATTTCATCACCACCAAGATCAGGTAACAAATTCACTAATGCGCGACCTTTGGAGGTTGGGCTGGCTTCTGGCAAATGCCAAATCTTTGCACGATATGCTTTCCCTCCAGAAGAGAAGAAAATTACCCATTGATGCGTATGTGCATTAAAAGAACGGGTAATGATATCATCCCCTCTTCTGCCCGCACCTCTACGACCACGACCGCCTCTGTTTTGAGATCTAAACGCTTCCAAAGGCGTACGTTTAATAAAGCCATCTCTGGTAATCGTTACCACCATTTGGCCAGGTTCGATTAAACTTTCGTCAGTTTGATCGCCTTCATAATCCACGATTTCAGTCGCACGAGGACAACCAATTTCACCACGAACTCGCAATAACTCGTCGCGCATAATTTCCATACGACGAATATGGCTGGCAATGATTTCTAATAATTCTTCAATCCGTTTAGAAACTTCAACCAATTCACTTTGGATTTTTTCACGTTCCAAGCCTGTTAAGCGTTGTAAACGAAGTTCTAAAATACCACGAACCTGAGTTTCACTTAAATAAACGCGCCCACCTTCAAGAATATTCCCATCATCTTGAATAAGGTCTAAATAAGATTGAATATCTGCTGCTGGCCAAGAACGTTGCATTAATTGTTCACGGGCAGTTGCCGCATCGGGCGCTGAACGAATTAACGCAATCACTTCATCAATATTAGCAACTGCTAGCATCAACCCAAGCAATAAATGTGCACGGTCTCTTGCTTTGTTTAGTTCAAATCTTGCACGACGTAAAATAACTTCTTCACGGAACGTGATAAATGCAGTTAACGCATCCTTGAGACCCAGCAACTGAGGTTTACCATTATTTAGTGCCAACATATTGACACCAAAGGATGTTTGTAATTGCGTAAAGCGATAAAGTTGATTTAAAACGACATCAGGCGTTGCATCACGTTTGATCTCGATGACAATCCGCATTCCTGAACGATCACTTTCGTCACGAATATCGGACACACCTTCAATTTGCTTAGCCCGCACCAACTCTGCGATTTTTTCTTGTAACGTTGCTTTATTAACTTGATAAGGGATTTCAGTAATAATGATCGCTTGGCGATCTTTACGGATTTCTTCAACATTCGCACGACCACGTATCAACACAGACCCGCGACCTGTAGCATACGCACTGCGAATACCAGAACGCCCAAGAATAATACCACCCGTAGGAAAATCTGGTCCCGTTACAATTTGCATTAATTCTGGCAAATCCATTTCAGGATTTTCAATTAAGGCTAAAGCCGCATCAATAATTTCTGTTGGATTGTGCGTTGGAATATTCGTCGCCATCCCAACCGCAATCCCAGACGCACCATTAATCAACAAATTAGGATACATCGCAGGAAGAATAACAGGTTCTTCTTCTGTTTCATCATAGTTTGCTTGGAAATCCACCGTATCTTGATTGATATCTTCAAGTAAGAAAGTAGCTGGTTTCCCTAGGCGTGCCTCGGTATAGCGCATCGCTGCAGGAGAATCCCCATCAACAGAACCAAAATTACCCTGTCCATCGACTAAACGAACCCGCATCGACCAATGTTGCGCCATACGCACCATTGCATCATAAATGGATGAATCGCCATGGGGATGATATTTACTCATCACATCCCCAACCGCACGTGCTGACTTGCGGTAAGGTTTATCAGCGGTCAAACCGCTTTCAAACATAGAATAAAGAATACGACGATGAACAGGCTTTAACCCATCACGAACATCTGGCAAAGCGCGACTGACAATAACTGACATAGCATAAGCCAAATAAGAGGTTTGCATTTCCTCTTCTACAGTTACAGGAACAATATCAGTCAACGGAGGAAGGGTGTTTTCTGGCAAATCGGTCAAGGTAGATCCAGTATTTAATTACAATTATAATAAATTAAAATTTCAAAGACTGATCATAACATTATTATAAAGCAACTATATATAAATTTGATACTTGTAACACTATTATCGATGCGAACAACTAGCTATCAAGTTATATAAATACTCTATATAAAAAACGATCATTTACAGCCATTAACTATAATTTTTTTAGAAGAAAAAAACAAGTAAGACTTCATTAATGTAGAGATTAACACCGTAATATTATAGAGTGTTTTACTAATTATCATCAAAAGTAAGAATATAACTTAAAAATAAAAAAATTTTGGTGATTAAAATCGTAAAGTTGACCTTTTTAGAAAATCAAAAGCTATTCTAATAGTTTTCGATCTCTTTATTTTACTATCTAATCACCATAAGCTTAAGTTCGTTTTTTGTAAAAGATTGGTGTAAACCCTTTACTTACACTATCGACAGTTGACGCTTTTGCGATCCCACCATTTATTCTTAAAGTGTCCATGGAAGCATCACCCAAAGACAAAAGGATAAATAAATGCTTAGAGCAAAATTCTCCAGTTTTTTGACAAAGCCATATCAGGAGTTACATTAATAAGATCTTTAACACCAAAACCTGCTAAAAGAGCGGTCACTCATATATTATTTATTCAAACCTCGTGCAAGGAGAAAACATTTAACTTTAAACAAATATAATATGAGTTTAAAATATCGATCAAAATATCTTCAACAAAGATTTGTAATATATCGTTGGCAATCTATATTTCACTTACGGCGATTTTAACAATAACTTTTCGAATAGAAACTGGTTCTTGCAAACAACAACAAGGTCTATGAATATCTTGTGGAAATAAAATAAGATAACTACCTGGAAATAATTCAACCAAATTTTCGTGTCTTACAGAGTCGTAAAACTGAATATCTTTTCCTGGTGCAAAAGGTCGATAAATTGGATTATCCATGGTATTGATACTAACACCAATATACTCTGCGCCTGAAATTAAATAGTGAATATCAATATATTTCTGATGGCTCTCTGGCTTAGATTCTTCTTTGAAGTGCGTTACTGTATCCACAATTTCGGCAAAAATTCTATCACCATCTATGTCAACTTTTCCAGGTTTAATTTGTAGTAAATCTAAGGCTTTTAGGAATTCTAGTCCCTGCTGTATAATGGGTGGTAAAGGGAAAGTCGCTTCATTATTAATATGACCCAATATCATGTATGATTGTCCTTATAAATCATCATTATCTTCTAAGAGTTTATCTTCCTCACCAAGAATTTTAGGTTTGCTGAGTAAACAAAATAAAGCACTAGGAACTGATAACACCAAAAGCCCAGAGCCAATTGTCCAAACCCACGATTTATTAACTAATGCAAAGAAAAAACCATTTCCAATTCCTGATGACGCGCCAACTGCGAAGATAAGATCCGTATATCCCCAACATATCATACCGGTCATTATCATAAAAATTGTGACGGTAATCAACTTTTTATGCGAACTTCTTCTATATTTGGATAAGAGCAAAATAATAAAGATAAATGCCAAAAAAAGGATTACCATAAACATATTATGTATGTTCCAAAATTCTTATAATGAATACTTAGAATGGAATTTCATCATCTAAATCATTATTTCCTGGCATGGAAGAATCCCAACCACCGCCAGATTTATTTTGTGACGGCGAAGACATCGCTGGACGTGAGGTCGGTGCCATCGGTGCAGAGGCTCCATATTCATATCCCATATCATCACCACCGCTACGATTGCTATCCAACAACACCAACTCTCCACGGAAACGATCAACAACGACTTCGGTCGTATAACGCTCCATTCCTTGTTGATCTGTCCATTTACGCGTTTTCAGTTGCCCTTCAATAAAAACTTTGCGACCTTTACGTAAATATTTTTCTGCAACATCTGCCAAACGTTCGTTAAAAATAACGACACGATGCCATTCTGTATTTTCTTTGCGTTCGCCTGTTTGACGATCATTCCAGGTATCACTGGTTGCTAGTGTCAAATTAACCACTTTGGTACCCATCTGAGTTGTTCTGACATCAGGATCTTTGCCCAAATTCCCAACCAAAATTACTTTATTAACACTGCCAGCCATTGTTTTTACCTTAATCACAAATATTTTTAATTTCGTATATCGTTTATATATTTACTCTTTTTTCATGTCTAAGCTCAAGTTTTTTATTTAAACTACAAATAGAAACTTTCTGCAAAATTAGTACATACCGTTCTAAATAATACTTTAAACATATAACCTATCTCTCTTTGCTCAATGATACCTCTATTGGGTTCTTCATTACAGTGTTATTAATCGAAACTCTATTGACATAATATTCTTACTATAAGCTTGAAACCCAGTTATCATTACTTAACTGAATATAGATACAACACATTGTCTTCATACCCGATTGCCCCATAATTTTTAATTATAGAAAAATTATAAAGCTTATAACCCCACTCACAGCTCAATTTTATTAACAATATACAATTAAAATCTTGCCTAAAATTAATCACTTATCACCATAATATGTTCCCGTTCACCTATTCTTTTATAAAAAACCTTTAAAGAGACTAAAATATTATCTACAATCGTAACGTACATCATCAAGAGCAATAAAAAAACATCATGAATTCAAAGCAAGTTTCTCCCCTCACCACTCTGGTTGTCAAAGGGGCAAAAGTACACAACCTTAAAAATATTGATGTTAATATTCCAAAGCATCAATTAACGGTTATTACGGGATTATCAGGTTCAGGAAAATCCTCCTTGGCATTCGATACGATTTATGCCGAGGGACAACGCCGTTATGTGGAAAGCCTTTCTGCATACGCACGTCAGTTCTTAGAACTCATGGGAAAACCTGATGTTGAATCCATTGAAGGGTTGTCCCCTGCAATCTCGATTGAACAAAAGACAACCTCTAAAAACCCACGGTCAACGGTTGGAACGATTACTGAGATTCATGATTATATGCGTCTGCTTTGGGCAAGAGCTGGCACACCCTATTCCCCCGCAACAGGATTACCAATTGAGGCTCAGACCGTCAGCCAAATGGTGGATCGTGTTATGGAGTTGTCCGAAAAAACACGCCTGATGTTATTGGCACCTGTGGTTCGCGCCCGCAAAGGTGAATACAAAAAAGAATTAGCAGAATTACAACGCAAAGGATTTACTCGCGTCAAAGTTGACGGCACTTTGTATGATATTGATGATGTTCCAAATTTGAATCGTAAAATTAAACATACGATCGAAGTCATTATTGATCGTGTTGTTATCAAAGAGGACATCGAAGGACGACTAGCAGACAGTTTTGAAATTGCCCTTGCCTTATCTGATGGATTAGCAAGTGTTGAAGAGGTCTTGCGCGATGGAGAAGAAAAACAACCTCTTACTTTAAGTTTTTCTGCACGTTACTCTTGTCCAGAAAGTGGATTTACGCTCGAAGAAATTGAACCACGCCTTTTCTCTTTCAACGCACCACAAGGCGCTTGTCCTGCTTGTGATGGAATTGGCACTGAAAGTTTTTTTGATCCGCAACTCATTATTCCCAATACAACTTTATCCCTTCAAAAAGGCGCTATCCTTCCGTGGAGCAACAGCTCACTTCCTTATTATAAACAAGCGTTGGAAAGTATTGCCCGTCATTTTAAATTTGATATGAACACCCCATGGGAAAAGATCCCGGAAGCTGTTCAACAGATCATTTTACACGGCTCCACCGAAGAAATTCCCATTACTTATCACGATGAAAAACAATCATATACGCTGAATAAACCGTTTGAAGGAGTTATTCGCAACCTTGAAAAGCGTTATCATGCAACAGACAGTATGTCTGTTAAGGAAGAGCTCAATAAATATCGTGCTGATTATCCTTGCCATACTTGTCACGGTGCACGATTAAAACCTGAGGCTTTATGCGTTAAAATTGATAAGAAAAATATCGCTGAGATTTCAGAATATCCTATTCAACAAGCATTAGATTGGTTTTCAACAGTTGAAGAAACGCTAACGACACAAAAGGCAGAAATTGCGCATCGTATTTTACGTGAAATCATAGAACGCTTACATTTCCTAAATGACGTTGGGTTGGATTATTTAACACTTTCTCGGGGTTCAGCTACTTTATCTGGTGGTGAGAGCCAACGTATTCGGCTAGCCAGTCAAATTGGTTCCGGATTAACAGGGGTGCTTTATGTTCTGGATGAGCCATCGATTGGCTTACATCAACGGGACAATGAACGTTTATTGGGCACTTTGGAACGGCTCAAAGGATTAGGAAATACACTTATTGTTGTTGAACACGACGAAGATACCATCAAGGCTTCTGACTATTTAATTGATATGGGACCTGGTGCGGGTATTCTTGGAGGTAACGTCGTTGCTATAGGCACACCAGCAGAGGTCGAAGCAAATCCAAAAAGTCTTACAGGAGATTATCTTAGCGGTAGGAAATATATTCCCATCCCAAAAAATCGCCGAAAATTTAATAAAAAACAACTTCTAACCCTTGCTGGTGCAACAGGGAATAATTTACAAAATGTCACTGTTGATTTCCCATTAGGAACTTTTATCGCTGTTACTGGTGTTTCTGGTGGTGGAAAATCGACTTTAATTATTGATACGCTTTACAAAGCCTTATCTCGTCAACTTATGAAATCGAACATGGTTCCTTCCCCTTATAAAAACATCAAAGGGTTAGAGCATCTTGATAAAATCATTGATATTGACCAATCCCCCATTGGGCGTACACCAAGATCAAATCCAGCAACTTATACGGATTTATTCACCCCTATTCGTGAATGGTTTGCAGAGCTGCCTGAAAGTCGTGCCAGAGGCTACAAACCTGGACGTTTTTCCTTTAACGTCAAGGGGGGACGATGTGAAGCATGCCAAGGTGATGGGGTTATCAAGATTGAGATGCATTTCTTACCCGACATGTTTGTGACTTGTGATGCCTGTAAGGGTGCAAGATATAATCGAGAAACTTTAGAAATTAAATTCAAAGGACATTCTATTGCGGATATTTTAAATCTGTCGGTTGATGAAGCGGTTCCTTTGTTCGAAGCAGCGCCTCGAATACGTGATCGTCTAAATATCTTAAAGCAAGTTGGTTTGGGTTATATTCATTTGGGACAGCAAGCAACCACCCTTTCTGGAGGGGAAGCACAACGGATTAAACTCTCTAAAGAGCTTGCCAGACGCGCTACGGGAAGAACATTATATATTTTGGATGAACCCACAACGGGGCTGCACACCGAAGATGTTCGAAAATTACTAGAAGTCCTTCATGCTTTGGTCGAGCAAGGTAATACTATCATTGTCATCGAACATAATTTAGAAGTCATTAAAACCGCAGATTGGGTCATTGACCTGGGCCCCGAAGGTGGGAATGGTGGTGGACAAATTGTCGCCACTGGCACCCCAGAAGATATTGCTAAGGTTAAAGCAAGTTATACGGGGCGTTTTCTAAAACCAATTTTGGTTAAGACTAAGTATGTTGATTGATAAATACTTATCCTATTTTCAATTCAAAGAGCGACACTTTATCGTTGTTGATGCACCAACGGATAAAGTGTTCTCACATGCCATCGAATATAACACTCAAGAAGATTTATTTTATAGAATTGCTATATGTTTACGAGAATTCCCTCATAGGATTTTAAACTATAAATCTTATAAATCCGCAAAATCGTTTAGTATGGAGCAATTTACAGTTCTTGAAAGCAACCAAGAGGAAATTGTCTATGGTCTATTGGGTCGTTTTTGGGAACTTAATTATGGATTAATACCCTTCAAAAATGCAGACGAATTTATAGCCTTTAATACGCCGAAATCAGCAAAACTTGTGTTAAATTTTCACGTAATTCCGCTAAAAAAATGTAAAACGCTATTGTCCACTGAAACGAGAATATATTGCACAGATAAGCACTCTATGTATCAATTTACTTGTTACTGGTGTATTATTCGAATTGTCAGTGGAATCATCAGGCGTAGAATGCTAAAGGCCATTGCAAAAAAATCGATTATGAGCAGTTAATCAATATCTATGTAAAGTCTTTCTTATAATGTTTTCGATTTTTTTAATAGCTCTGATACCCATAATTATTTTAGTTATTTTTATTGGATTGATTATCAAACTTTTCCATAGCAAGAATAAAAGCATCATTCTTGCTGCCATACTCTCGATAATATTTGGTGTACTTTTTTTGGCTATCGGCATTGTTCCTATTTTAGGTGCGCTTGGGAGTATTTCAGGCAGTGGACAATATCAAGAACCCTATCCTCCAATGCTCTTTCTGGGGATGAGTTCTATTTGTTTTCTTATCATGATACCTCTTGCTATCATAAGCTTTTGTAAACGGTAATTGTCGCTACCGATTAAGAATAATATTCCAACAAATACACTATGTCCTTTTTACTATCCCAGAATATGAAATTGGTTCCCCCATTAATCACGGATAAAAACTCGTATTTATCCGTTCCACCAATCATCATTTCTGGGGTTAAATCATAGTTAAATTTCAGGTTATATTGTCTGTTCATAAAAAATTCTTCAACAGCCTCATTATCCGAAATAAACTCTAACACATCAAGATTACCCCAAGATTCAGTCATAGACATTAATGTTTCAAACCGCCCAATTCTCTCCCAGTTCAGCTTTACCATCTGATATCCATAAAAATCACTGATATACGTTTCGAACTTCATCTTGGTAACTTCATCTAGATCCAAAGCGAGTATATAATCCTCTACTTTAGTCTTTTGTTGATAATAACGATCTTTATTTAACAACCAATCTTGTGACAGCTTTTCATATAACTCTGGAACCTCTTGATAATTTTGAAAAATACTGAGGTTTCCTAAAAAATCATATTTACTATTTTGATTTCTTGAAAATCCAAAAAAACTTAACTCAGCATTTTGCTGGCGTTGTTCCTCGTCATTAAACAAACCAGGCACAGCAATCATATGAAATATCTGCCCCTCATGGTTAAAAGAAAATAATGGAAAGAAAAATGCTTTTAACAATTCAGACTTTACAAAAACTTCTGTAATCCCTGGGTATAATTTGTCAATGACTTTCGGGATAATGCAAGCGGACATTTTAAAATCTTTCTTTTATAAAATTATTATACAAGATGATTTTTTCATCATATCATAAAGACTTTCCTCAAAACGAAATTATTGTATACAAACATGAGCTACTTTAACGAACTTAACCAAGCTGTCGGTGAACCTTTACCTGACTGGAAACCAAGACCTCTTCCTCAACGTGTTACGCTACGGGGGAGAACATGCTATTTAGAACCTTTGACTTTGGATCATGCAGAGGCTTTATTTGCAGCTTATCAACTCTTTCCTGACGATGGACATTGGACATGGTTACCCCGTGAACCCGATAAAACAATCGAGGATTATAAGAGATGGGTCGAAAGTGTAATCACAATAAATGACCCACTTCTTTTCACAGTGATGGATAATAAAACTGATCAACCTGTTGGGACACTTTCATTAATGCATATTGATCCTGAAAACGGTACAATAGAGGTCGGACATGTGCATTATTCGCCATTATTAGAAAAAACCATTATGGCAACCGAAGCGCAATGGCTTTTAATGAACTATGCTTTTGAAACGCTTGGCTATCGTCGATATGAATGGAAATGTAACAGCTGCAACGAACCCTCACGTAAAGCAGCATTGCGGTTGGGTTTTCAATATGAAGGACGCTTTAGGCAAGCTGCGGTCGTTAAAGGACATAATCGAGATACGGACTGGTTTTCCATAATAGACAAAGAATGGCCAGCGATTAATCAAGCATTTCGACAATGGCTATCTCCTGATAATTTTGATCAAGATGGCAAACAAAAGCAATCGTTACAAGCGTGTCGAAAATAAAAAGATTTGAATGAGTCAAAGCTATAAACGATCCTTTAGAGAAGTTGACTATGGCTTATAAATTCTAACCAGTAAACCAAAGAAGCAGTTTTTAACTGCTTCTTTGTCGTTTTATTTAAACTTGCTATACCACTGGCAACCACGTTGCTCTTTATTTAAACATGCTTGTTTAAAGTAATCTTTTGCTTTTGCTTTATCTTTTGGAACGCCCTTACCTTGATAATACATAAAGCCAAGAATAAATTGTGCTTCACCATTATCTTGTTTAGCGGCTTTTTCAAACCAATCTTTGGCTTCAAAATAATCCCGTTTTACACCTTTACCTTCGAAATACATTCCACCCATTTGTGTTTGTGCAACTGCATTCTTTTGATTGGCAGCTTTTTCTAACCATTCTTTAGCTTTACTATAATTTCGCACGCCCCCTTGACCATTCAAATACATTATCCCTAAGTTCGATTGGGCTTCTATACTTCCATTTTGTGCACTTTTTTCATATAAAGCTCGGGCTTTTACCAAATTTTTTTGAACGCCTTTCCCCTCGTAGTACATAATAGCAAGATTATTTTCTGCACCTTCATATCCCATTTCAAGTGCCTTATTAAAGTATTCCATTGCTTTTTTATAGCTTCGAGGAACACCTTTACCATCGTAATAAATAAAACCAATGTTATTTACTGCGCTTATACTGCCATATTTGGCAGCCTCTTCATATAATGTTTTAGCTTTCACATAATCCTTTGTAACACCTTTGCCTTCATCATATAATAATCCAAGACCATTTTTTGAGCGTAAATATCCTTGTGCAATTGATTTTTCGAATAATTCTTTAGCCTTGGCATAATCACGTGGAACAGCTTTACCTTCGGAATATAAAATCCCCAGGATTCCCTGACCACGAGCATCCCCTTTTTCTACCGATTTTTCAATTAACTCTTTTGCCTTGTCATAATCTAGAGCAACACCTTGACCATTATAATACAGCCAACCAAGATCAGCCAAAGCCCTTGCATCTCCTTGAGCTATTGCTTTCTCATATAACTCTTTAGCTTTTGCATAGTCCTTAATACCGCCTCTATTTTCATAATACATATTACCCAACTCATCTTGGGCTCTTGCATTTCCTTGATTGGCTGATTTTTCCAATAACTCTTTGGCTTTTACATAATCCACTGGTTTTCCTTGCCCAGTCAAATATATCATTCCCAAATCAAGTTGTGCCTTGGCGTCATTCTTTTCTGCTTGTTGTTCTAAAACAGTAGTATCTTTATGTTCGACAGCTGCATTTTGAGCATACGAATAACTCGTAAAAGATAGTATACAAGTTGCAAATAATAAGGTCTTATTTACCAATTTCATTAATGAATTCCTTATAATTTATGAAATATAAAGGTAAATTAATATAATACTATCTACAAAAGCAATTATTACTTCTATTTAACTAGAACATTTATTCTTCTGACAAAACCCGCTCCATTAATCTATAAAAGTTTAAACTTAAATATTTCATCTTTTGACGATCATCCTCTGTCAAAAAGTATCCTATTGCACCCTCAATCGTATCACGAGCATTTATCAACGCATTGACTAGCACTTTAGGAAGCATTTGGGCGCTTTCATAATTTATACAAATCTTATTTAATAAGTGCAGGTATTCTTTAATCAAACCCTGATCAAGATCATGCTCTAACCGTATCTTAAGTAGTAATTTCATATTACAATCCAGAAAATCGGTAAGTAAAACCTCGATATTATCTATTATGATATTATTGGACATTGACTCAATTTTTCTAATTTATCATCTCTAATTACAAACAAGGTGTGAATTTTATTGTATGAAAATCCTTAAAATAACGTAATTTCAATAACAGACTATTCGTTTGATAATCTAAATGAATGAAATACTTTTATTCACTTTCTGGACTAGATGGTAAGTTCTCAGCAAGTTTTGATAAATCTTGCCCATTTTGAAGGTTGAAAACTGTGTAGTATCGACATTGTGCGCCGCAGCTGTGTAACGCAATATAATATTGACCTGTAAAATTGATTTTTAATGGATCGACAATTTTATTCATTTCATCAACCCAGCCAGCGTTTTTGTGCGTATATCCTTTTGGAATTCGAATATTCCCTTTGAACATTGTCACTGGATAATCATGAAAAGAAATTTTTCGTTGATCTGAAGATTCAATAGGACTCTCATATCCTTTGAATAATTTTTGGATTATCGTGATATTTCTTTGTCAATTGAGTTAAGGCTTAATCGGTTCCCATACAATACTGGTCTAGTCGTTGATTTAATTCAATTACATTATTCTTGTTAGAATCCCCAGAAAATTCACCTCGCAAATGATCGCATTAATCTCTTTTCATAAGAAATTCGGATACAATCCGTTGAACAAGTAGGCACAACACTCGTTAAATAAAGGAAAGTCAACCAAAGAAAAAGATTTTACAATTCAACCGTGAAAAGGGCGACAAATGATAATAACTAAATGAGTTTTCACTATTGCCTTATATACTATGATTAAAATCAATCGTTCACAGCAGCTATAATGAATAAGACAGTATAAAGCCTATTATCCCCTTACCTATTTTATTTCAAAAACAAAGAACTTAGTATATAGATTATACTCAATATATTGAGGGGTGAAAATAGAGAATTCAAATGAAGCAATTTGTCATAAAGAATAAATTCAATCTGTTATTTGTTTTTGTTTTTTTTTATTTCTATTACTATCCCGTTATCTCATTAGATATCAAATACAGAGACGATTATATCCGCGCTTTGTTCCTCAATTTAGGTTGGGTTGACGAAGGACGGTTTATCAGCAAGTGGATTATAAATTTTTTTACTTTTTCAGATGGCATTTATACTGCGCCTTTAACGCAGCTTTTATCTCTTGTATGCATTGCTTTTACTGTTATTTATGCTGCACAAACAATTTTTAAAATAATTAATTTCTATTCTTGCTCTTTGATTTCTTTGATTTTTTTAAACCCTTTTTATCTTCAGAATATGAGTTTTGGCTACGACAGTCTTCCCATGACGATTGCAACCTGTTGTGCTATTATCTCTGCATTGCTCATTATACAAAATAAATACTATATTCCATTAACGGCGCTACTGACTTTTATCATCATATTTTCATATCAAACAACTATTGGAACATATGTAAACGCTCTGGTATTTGTATTATTTATTTATTATTTGCAAAATGGTTGGAATCATAACGATAAAATATACATAAAAGCAATCATTAGCCTGAGTATCTATTTGCTTTTTTGTGTTATTTACAAACAAATATATCCATATTTATTCGATGGTTCTGCTAGCCGCATAGTCATTAGCTTATCAAACGTAAAAACCAATATTTTACAAACAATCTCCTATATTAAATTATTGTTTTTCAATATCCACTATCTTTTATATATAACTGCGGTGATTACTTTACTGTCTTTTTTTATCTTTCATTATCAACAAATTAAGACAAAACAGATTAAACCCATTGAAGTTGTCGTTAATTTTTTAATAGTTGGCTTACTTTATATCGTTTTTTTGTTAACAGCCGAAGGTGCCAGTCTTCTCTTTAAAACGGATATCAGTGATGTACGTCTGCTAATTGCAATATCATTTTTATGGGTATTATCCTTTTATATAATATCCCTTGCTTCTAAAACGCTTTATTATGTGTTCTACTTTTGTTTTTGCTGTTTTTGCTTTTCATTTAGCTATAGTTATGGGAATTTTCTTAAAGACCAAAATCATTTTTTTGATATGATAATGACAAATATTAATTATGATATTGGGCATACGCCGGGCGTATCCTCTGCTCAAATATTTGTATTGAACCCCTTTCCCCTGTCAGAGAGTAATAAAAAATTAGCATCAAGAATTCCATTGTTTTTGCCATTATATGGTGAACAAAACTTCGATTGGCTTGTCGCTGTAAAGATGTCTAATATATTACCTTATACATTTTCGGGTGATGAAAGAATGATGTGTCAATTCATAACTGCACGAGATTCTGCAACTCGAACAGGCATAAGCTCTTTCAAAACGGCTATTTATACCCTTAATTACTATCAAAATAATATTTTTGTTGATTTCCATACAAATATAAAAAATTTCTGTAAAAAATAACTTCAGAACTTAAACAAAAAATTGACTACAAAAAAGGCAATTCATTCGAACTAACGTAAACCATATATAATATTCTGCTCTGCTTGCATAAAATATGTTCGTATGACTTTTTTTTGGTCAAATTTTGCCTAATAATTAATCAAAAGCAATAATACACGTAATTATTTTTGCTAGACAATCACTTATAAAATGGTCTTTAATATCCTCCATAGAAACTATGAAATTCTATCTGAATAACTAGGCAAACATTATTTGCTTAACTTTATTTAAGAGAAATTGAATGATTAAAAAAATTGAAGCTATTATTAAACCTTTTAAACTTGACGAAGTGAAAGAAGCTTTGCAAGAAATTGGTTTACAAGGCATTACCGTCACCGAAGTCAAAGGGTTTGGGCGTCAAAAAGGTCACACTGAGTTATATCGTGGGGCTGAGTATGTTGTCGATTTTTTACCCAAAGTTAAAATTGAACTTGTCTGCGGTGAAGAATTGGTGGAACGTGCCGTAGAAATTATTATGAATACAGCACGCACAGGCCGTATCGGGGATGGAAAAATCTTCGTGATGCCTGTTGAAAATGCTATTCGTATTCGCACAGGCGAAAGTGGTACAGAAGCATTATAATCAATCATTCAAAATACACTCTAGATGATAACTCGTTATAGTTTTCATATTCTTAAGTCAAAAGGCACAGGAAAGATCAAAAATGTCTAATATCTCCAGAGAAGAATCCATTTCCAAAGTCATGGATATGATCCAAGAAAATTCAGTTGAATTTGTGGATTTTCGTTTTACTGACCCATGTGGTAAATGGCACCATACAACACAATATGTGACCACAATCAAAGCAGAAATCTTTGAGGACGGTATTATGTTCGATGGCTCTTCTATCAAAGGTTGGAAAGCAATCAACGAAAGTGATATGATTTTGATGCCAGACCCAACCAGCGCAGTGATGGATCCATTTACCGCAAAACCACAGTTGATCTTGATTTGTGATATTATTGACCCTGCGACAGGTGTTGCTTATAATCGTGACCCACGTTCAACAGCTAAACTTGCTGAGCAATATTTAAAATCAACAGGGATTGGGGATACTGCATTCTTTGGTCCAGAAGCTGAATTCTTCATTTTTGATAATGTTAAATTTGGAACAGGTCCTAATTTTGCAATTCATCAACTCGACAGCATCGAAGGTCCTGGCTCAAATCTAAAAGATTATCCAGAAGGTAACATGGGACATCGTCCAGGTCTTAAAGGTGGTTACTTCCCTGTGCCTCCAGTAGACAGCGAAAATGATCTTCGCGCAGAAATGTTGACAACGATGGGTGAAATGGGACTTCCAATCGAAAAACAACATCACGAAGTGGCACAATCTCAACATGAATTAGGCATTGAATTCTCTACTTTGGTGCGTTCTGCCGATTATATGCAAATCTATAAATATTGCGTACATAATGTGGCGCATTCTTATGGAAAAACTGCAACCTTCATGCCAAAGCCAATCTATGGCGATAACGGCACAGGAATGCATGTGCATCAGTCAATTTGGAAAGATGGTAAACCTAATTTTGCTGGTAATGGTTATGCTGATCTTTCCGATCAAGCATTATACTATATTGGTGGTATCATTAAACATGCCAAAGCACTAAATGCATTTACCAACCCATCAACCAATTCTTACAAACGCTTAATCCCTGGGTTTGAAGCTCCTGTATTATTGGCTTATTCTGCTCGCAACCGTTCTGCTTCTTGCCGTATTCCATATGTAACCAGCCCAAAAGCAAAACGTGTTGAAATTCGCTTCCCAGATCCAACAGCTAATCCATATCTTGCATTCGCAGCAATGTTAATGGCTGGTCTTGATGGTATAAAAAATAAAATTCATCCTGGCGATGCAATGGACAAAGATTTATATGATCTTCCTCCTGAAGAACTCAAAGAAATTCCAACCGTTTGTGGTTCTTTGCGTGAAGCATTAGACGCTTTGGCAGCAGATCATGATTTCTTATTAGCTGGCGATGTCTTTACCAAAGATCAAATCGAAAGCTATGCAAAAATCAAATGGGAAGAAGTATATCGCTTTGAACATACTCCTCATCCCGTAGAGTTTGAAATGTACTATTCTGTCTAAAACCTGATCGTAAGCTTTTTTGTTAGGTCATCACAAAAAATTGATTTTTTTAATAATTATGTCTTAACAAAAAAGCCTTTTTGGATTAAACTAATCGTTATTAAAGTAATTAAAATATTTAATTCTTTTTGCTCTTTTGAAATAAAATATCGTTAATAAAAAAACAATCCACGAAAGACAATTATGTCGTTGTTTTTTTATTAAATAAATCTTTTAAATATATTTTTTCTCTATAAATCCAGTTTTTTACTAGTTCGAATATATAAATTACTATTTTGATTTCTTTTAATTCCAATATAAGGCTTATGAGACTATGAAAATACTTTTAGATACCTCTGACGTTCAAGCAATCAAAAGAATCGCAGCTACGTTCCCCGTTTGGGGGGTAACCACAAACCCAGCAATTGTTGCAACTGGCAGAGTGCAATTATTTGATCTGCTCCCTGCAATTAGAGATGCTTTGGGTGGCAAAGGCACACTTTTCGCGCAAGTTATTTCATCTTCAGTGGAAGGTATGATTACTGATGCACAAAAACTATATGAACGTGTCGATAACCTGGTTGTAAAAGTACCTGTAACCCCAAAAGGTCTGCAAGTTATCAAAGAATTAAGCGCACAGAATATACCAACATTGGCAACTGCCGTATATGGCTCAGCTCAAGGTCTACTGGGGATTCTTGCTGGTGCCAAATATGTCTCTCCTTACGTTAGTCGCATCGACGCGCAAGGAGGAAACGGACCAGAAGTTGTTTCTGAGCTTCAATCTCTATTATCAATGCATGCGCCAGAAAGTGAACTTATTGCAGCCAGCTTTAAAAGCCCAAGACAAGCTTTGGAATGTATGCTGATTGGTTGTAAAGGTATTACTTTATCTCCTGAAGTATTTGATCTGTTCCTCGCCGACCCAGCGGTTGCAATTGCAGTAACACAATTCGAAGAAAAATGGAAAGGTGCTTTCAGCACAGATTGCTTGTAAAATAGTTTTATTAAAAATTTTTATCTAATCTTTTTATCTCTAAATAATTTAAGCAAACGCGAAATATATTATTATATTTCGCGTTTTATTTATAATATCACGGATAATTTTCCTAACCGGCAACAAAGAGTTTATCTATGATTTTTCCTATTCCTGTATTTATAATAACCGGTTTTCTTGGAGCAGGAAAAACAACCTTACTCAACTATATTTTATATCATCAAACGACACATAAAATCGCAATTATAGAAAATGAATTAGGTAACACAGCATTAGATAGCATCGTCTTATCACAAGAGAAGCAATCTCTGCATATTAGGACTCTACAAAATGGCTGCATCTGTTGCAACAGCCATGCTGAATTAGAAATAACTTTAATACAGCTGATAAATCAATTAAAAACGCATCAAATTCAATTTTCACAACTAATGATAGAATGCACTGGGATGGCGGATCCTGGTTCAATTATTAAAACATTTTTAACCCACGATCATGTCTCTAGCTACTTTCAACTTAAAGGCGTTGTTACTGTTGTTGATGCATTCAACGCCCCATATCAGTTCAAACATTTTCATGTGACACAGGCCCAAATTGGTTATGCCGATTTGATTTTAGTAAGCAAAATTGACCTGATAAACAAACCATATCAAGATTTTTTTAAACAACTTGCTTATATGAATAACAGAGCAAATATTCATCCTATTTTTAATGGGCGACTAGATTTAACACTCTTAGATCAACTTGATGGTTTTTCTTTACCTTCTCAATCCAGCTTTTTGTGCCAAGAGTTACCTGATAATCCGTTAGACGCACAAGTTAACTCTTTTGTTATAAGAAGAGATGAACCTTTCGACTTGCATACTCTATCCCCACTTTTTGAAAGGTTACTTGTTAATTTCAAAGATCAGCTTTTACGATATAAAGCAATTCTTTATATAAAAGACACCCCGGAACGCCTTTTGCTACAAGGAATACAGCAAGTTTATAATAGTGATTTTGGATCGCCTTGGTCAGAATCAGAAGTGCCTTTTTCAGAATTGGTTTTTATCGGTATTGCTTTGCCTGAACAAGAATTTAGAAAAGCATTTACTGAGCTTTAAATGTGATTACGTATAAAATTCATACTTTCCTTCAACTCGTTCTCAATATCTTGCATATTATGCACGCTCTCCGCAAATGGTTCATAAGAGACATACCCGGTGTAACCTAATTCTTTAAACCGTTTCAATTGCGCTATGTTTTCTAACATGTCTTGCTGATTTACCAAAATTCGATGTGCATCCAACATTTCTGAAATATCAAGATCTTGATCAACAACACCCGACACATGAACAATGCCTGTTAATTCAGGAAAGAACTCTGTTTCTTCTGCTAAATGGTGATGAAATGTATCGTGCACTAATTTAAATGTGCCTACACCACCAATATCGCGAATAGCTTCAACGGCTTCTTTTTTGGCACGTAGTGCAGATTGAGGAAATCCCAAAGGCTCGATATACGCCATCAAACCATGATGATTACAAATATTTTTCAAGTTTTTTAATGCTTGACGTAAATCCTGTTTTCGTTCTTGTGACGTCCGAGAATCAGCATTATCATTCAGAGGACAACAAACGATTGCTTTTGCCTTAATATTAGTCGCCACTTGTGCCAATTTGACTGCTTGTTGCTCTCTTTCAGTATTCCATACGTCGAAAGGATAAAGTGCATTAATGGTTAAAATATCAATTTTATGTTGCTGACATTTTGCAACAATAAATGAGTGCTCCGATTTATCAAAAATATTAATTCCTGGTAAATCGTTACGCAATTCAATCGCATCAATATTTAGCGAGGCACATAATTTTAAATAATCATCAAAAGATAATTTAGGTGCAACAATCCGATTCAAAGCAAATTTAGGAAATTTCATCAATATTTCATCCTTTCGAAAACAACTTATTTCGATAGGTTAAATTCTTTCCTTTATTTATGAAATTCACATAATAGTGTTATTGTACAATAAAATTATAAGAGACTTTTTTGCCAACTAATTCTTGTAAACAACAAACATTATTTAGATAATATCAGATCAATAAAATTTAGCATTCTTAATTTTTTATAAAACCACTGTGTTTTCAAAAGCATATTTTATATTTTTAAAAAAGCAATATACGTTTAAGAACAACGCAGTTAATATTATAAAATTGTTCAATTCAAAATAATCATATTCTGAACAAGATTTTTCTTATAGTATTTACGACAGGCATAACTTATATGATTTAAAGCAAAATGACACCCCATCGCTCGATTTACAAACCAGCATCCATTTTTTTTCTATGTAGTTTATTGATTGCATGCAGCCAGTCTCATAAAAACTTAACAACCATTGAGAAAGTTCAAAACAGCTATAATGACGCTGTCGCGCTTGATCAAGATTACGAAAAAAGAAATTATGGGCAACCTGATCCTGCATCATTCACACGTCTCAAACAATATCGCTCTGACGCTTATCAAGCGTTAATGCAATTTCGACAAAAATTTGATAAGAATAAACCGCTTCCCAAAACATCCTTAGAAAATGCTCGATCAAAAATTGATCAATATGTTTCTTACCTAAATGCTTTGGGCGCAACGTCCGCTACCAAAAATACCCTTACTGGTTTTTAGAGGCATCAAGGGCGGCTTGTAACGTATAACTGGCTGCCATTTTATCCACGACTGCATTGCGTTTCTTACGACTTAAATCTGCCTCATTGATTAAAAAACGATTAACCGCACTGCTGGATAATCGTTCGTCCCATAAGCAAGCTGGTAACTGGCTGGCATTTGAAACAGCAGTAATCCAATCTCTCGCTGCCTGAGCAGCAGGGCCGAAATCACCATCTAAAGAAAGCGGTAACCCGCATATTAGACCACCGACTTGCTCTTTTTGTGCCAATTCTTGTAAATATTGGGCAAAAACTGATACCTTCCCCCGCTTGACTGTTGCAAAAGGGGAAGCCAGCATTAATGTAACATCCGATAAAGCCAATCCGATTTGTTTAGAACCTGGATCGATCCCCAATATCCGATATCCTTTAGGGAGCTGTTGTATTAATTCATAAGGGGTTGCGTACAGCATTTTAATTACCTACGATAAAAATCTTAGTTACTTCATTTGGTATTCCGAAGCAGCTAAAATTTATAATATTTTCTTCAAAAGGTAAAATGACATGAACACGCAACAGATGAAAGCTATTATTGTTCAAAATCCTGGTGGGCCAGAAGAACTTGCGTTAAGCACCTTACCTATTCCGACATGTAAAGAAGGAGAAATTTTAGTTCGTGTCTTGGCCGCGGGTATTAATCGTCCCGATATTATGCAACGTAAAGGGTTATATCCTCCTCCAGAGGGAGCAAGCCCGTTACTTGGTTTAGAAATCGCTGGTGAAGTTGTATCTGCTCCCTCTGCTTCGATTTTTAAACCAGGCGATCACGTTTGTGCTTTGACCAATGGTGGTGGATACGCTGAATATTGCGCTGTACCTGAACAACAATGCCTTCCGTGGCCAAAAGATTTTACTGTTCACGAAGCTGCTGCCTTATCTGAAACATTTTTTACCGTTTGGACAAATCTATTTGAAATAGGAAAATTAACAGCAGGAGAAACCGTCCTGATTCATGGCGGAAGTGGTGGTATCGGCACCGCAGCCATCCAACTTGCCAGTAATTTCGGAGCCACCGTTTACACCACTGTCGGCAGTAAAGAAAAAGGAGAACTTTGCAAAAGATTGGGCGCTAAGGATTATATTAATTATACTAATGAAGATTTCGTCGAACGTATTCACGAATTAACAAATAAACAAGGCGTTCATATTATCCTTGATATTATGGCTGCAGCTTATTTTAATCAAAATATCAACGTCTTGAGCGAAGATGGCCGTTTAGTCATTATTTCTTTTCAAGGTGGTATCAAGGCAAATGATGTTAATTTGGCGAAAATTGTAACGAAAAGATTGACCGTGAGTGGCAGTACCTTACGACCACGTTCAAACGAGTTTAAAGGACATATTGCCAAAGAACTTTACCATCATGTATGGCCGTTGCTTTCCTCACGGAAAATATCCCCTTTGATCCATCAAATTTTTCCATTATCTGAAGTTCGCAAAGCTCACGAAATTATGGAAGCTGGACATCATAGTGGTAAAATGATTCTTGATTTATCCAATCTATAACGTCAGTGGATTTTGTTTCTCTTTTGGTTTTTTTTGATCGACAGCACGC
Organism: Commensalibacter communis; assembly: GCF_947179015.1. Lineage (GTDB taxonomy): Bacteria > Pseudomonadota > Alphaproteobacteria > Acetobacterales > Acetobacteraceae > Commensalibacter > Commensalibacter communis. Next base: position 579,171 of record NZ_CAMXCM010000001.1, on the reverse strand, counting down.
CACAAAAACCAAGCTCCAACCGACCGATAAGGACTCCAAGAGGCTGTTTTTTCTTTGAGTTCTTTTGGTTTAGGTTGCTCGGATAATTGTTTACAGATTTTCCATCCTTCACGAATACCAAAATCATGCACGGGCATGATATCTAAACGTCCTAGTGTAAAAATCAACACCATTTCGACTGTCCAGATTCCCACCCCTGGCAATTGTGTCAATAAATCTATTAACGCTTGATCTGACATTGTTTGAGCGTGGTAATAGGAAGGCACCCGACCTTCTATTGTTGCCACAGCCAATTGTTTCAAACTTGCTACTTTACGAAAAGAAAAACCACATGCTCTTAATTCTGTATCTGAATAGGCTAATAATTGCTTTGGGTTAGGAAAATGCCCGTTATTAAACAATTTTAAACGGTTTAAAATTGCTGTAACGGCTTTTGCATGCAATTGTTGACCGGCAATGGCTTCGAGTAGTGCAAAATATGGTTCTTGTTTTTCTTTGATCTGCAATCGACAATTTTTTTCTTTTTGTATGACCAATGCAAGATCTTTATCAACTAAAGATAAAAAATCAGTTGCTTCTTGCATTTTTTTTTGCCATTTCTCAGCCAACATAATTTTTTCCTATTGCGTTTTTTAAAAGAAAATACAAATATCAAAAAAATATATTACATAATATTATCAAACACAAATACAGGCAAAGATCGATAAGCGAATGACAAAAAGCAACAGACCTTTGAATCAAAAAACGCTTATGGCATCTCCCGATGAACGTTTTGGTGGATCTGTTGTTCCTGCTCCGACAAATATTTCAATCCAATTAAATCAAAATTTGTCATTAAGACCTCATTATTTAAAAAAACCAAAAGATTACAAGAGTGTTCTGGCGGGGTTTCCCTTACTACGTAAAGAGCCTTACGCAGCCAGCAATTCTTTTGATAAACTCAACAAACAAGTAATACAAACACCAACAACTTACATCAATAAAGATACTAACCAAACATTAACCGTATCCCCTATTATATTTAATAAAACCTCCTCACTACTATATAGTAGTGAGTCGGATCAGCATTCCATGATCTTTTATATTGCGGGTTCAGTTATTATTCATGGTCTAGTATTACTCGGTATATATGCAGCTACCTTAAAATTTCCAGCTCAACCGATGGGCAACACGAACGAAGGACAGCCTGTTGATGTTGTTTTTGCGCCTACTCCAACAGGGTCTAGTGGGTTAACAGGCGAAGGCATGAGTGGTGAAGAAGGAGAAACCTCTCCACCGCCTCCACCTCCTGCTGCGTTACCAGAGGTTTCACCACCACCAGCACCAGAGCAAAGCGTCACTGCGCCAGAGCCACAAACTGAAGAGCTTCCTCCAGATGTTGGTGAAATACCGATGCCTATCCCACAACAACAAAAACAAACACCAAAGAAACAACCAACGAAAAACCACCAATATACTTATCGTTATACACCACCTCGCCAACAACCACGTCGGCGACAACCTGCCCCAGAACAATCCAACAATCCCTTTGCAAATATGCAAACACTCGATTTCAGTGAGAATCCTAGTAAGTCAAGACGTAAAGCAGCAACACGCAGATTGCCTCAGGGTTCTCGTTCAGGCATGGATATGTCTACTGGCCCTTTGGTTAAAAATGGCAGAATCAATGTTCCTTATGCTGCTAAAATCAGTATCAAAGGTGTTAGCGATGATTACGGTGATGCGATTAATACATGGATAAGACAACATCTATATTATCCACCCGAAGCTGCTCAAAATGGTGAAGATGGCAGTGCCTCTGTTCACGTTGCTTTAAACAGAGATGGATATGTCTTGTCGGTCAGCTTAACCAACTCTTCAGGATCTGATACATTGGATGCTGCCATAACAGGAATGTTCAGAGGGGCAAAACTACCTAAAATTCCACCTGACCTTCCTGATCATTTTGAACTGGATTTAACCATTAACTATATTTTGTTAAGACATTAATCCAAACAACTTATGGAATATAATGAATTGGGTCTTCTAGTCCCATTTTGGTAAAATAGGATCCAAATCCCCTTTTAAACGAATGGGCGATATTCTTTTCGCAAGCCCTGTTCTGTCATCTGTTTCAACAATAAGCCCACATAATGTGGCTAATCCTTCGGCAGGGCTTAACCGCATTCCAGGCATTTTAGTAACAAATCGATAAATAGCAGCCTCTTTTTGCATGCCGATCACACTATTATAATCCCCACACATACCAGCATCGGTTTGAAAAGCCGTCCCTGAAGATAAAATACGATAATCCGCCGTAGGAATATGTGTATGCGTTCCAACCACCAGCGAAACACGTCCATCAAAATAATGGGCTAGCCCAGCTTTTTCACTGGTTGCTTCGGCATGAATGTCAATTAAAATAGCATGAACATCAATACCAAATCGATATTTTGAAATTAACTCGTCAATCATCCGAAAGGGATCGTCTAACGGCTCCATAAATAAACGACCCATGGCATTAATCACTAATAATTTTTTACTATTCGGCAGCATATGAATATAATGCCCAGCCCCAGGCGTTTGAGGTGGATAATTCAAAGGACGAATTATTTTAGGGTTTTCACGGATATAAGGAATAATGTCTTTGCGATCCCAGCTATGATTACCAAGAGTAATGACATCTACGCCCGCTTTGAATAAGTCTTCTGCAATTGCTGGTGATAAACCAAAACCATGACTAGCATTTTCTGCATTCACAACCACAGCATCAACGGATAATTTACTTTTTAATGCTGGTAACTCTTGAATGACCACTTCTCTACCGCTTCGGCCGACAATATCCCCTAAAAAAACAATGCGCACAATAAACCCTTTTATGTATAAATAATTTCTAACTCAGTAATAATAGCAGATAAGCCAAAGTCAAATGGCTCTGTTGGAATCGTTGTTACTTCTTGATAAGAAAATGCAATTCCAGCAGATTTTGCCTCAGTGAAATGCTGTAAAGTGCGATCGTAATATCCCCCACCATAACCTAAACGATTTCCTTTTCGATCAAACCCCATTAATGGAACTAAAATAAAATTAGGCTCCACGATTTCTGTATTTGGGTAAATCGTTTTATATCGTCCCTCTTCCATCGCCGCAGATGGATACCAAGAGTAAAAAGTGAGAGGATTTCCCTTAACGGGCGTTTTAGGAAGTGCAACTTTATAGCTTTGTTGATGTAATTCATGCATCAGAGGTCGTAAATCTGCTTCACCTTCCAAAGGCCAAAAGCAAGCAATGACATCTTCTTGACTACAAACAGCAGAAATAAAACTGAGAATATTTTGGATAAGCGGCGGTGTATATTGATAATGAGATTGATTAAATTGGCTTCTTAAGCTTTTAAGCTGGTGCCTTAATTGTTGTTTTTGTTGTAAAATATCAATCATTTACTTAACTAAAATATATGAAGCCACCTTAGCCGTCGGTCTATCAACTCTTCCAGACCTGTCAATACAGGTGGGTGCCAGTATAACGAGACCACGGTCACGACAGCGCCAGCTCCCTAGGAAGTGATTATCGGCCCGGGAGTATGTTTTACCTAACAAACCAGGCAGCCCCATAAATCAACTCTATGATAAATTCAATTTCTCTGCAATAGATTCGGCTCTCTCAGCAAAATCATCGAGTTTTTTTCTTAATTCTTGGTTTTCTTTCTGCAATTGCTTTAGCTTTTGTTTGTCTAATTGTTTTTCTAAGCTGGCGACATATTTTTCCATGTCGTGAAGTTTATCTGCCATTAGCAAACTCGACAAAGCCAGTATCCTGCCTTCTCCACTTTGACCACCAATTTGGCGGATCAGATCAATATGCTGCTCTACCACTTTTGCCATTGCTTGCAAATGGGGTTCTTCCCCATCGTTGCAGCCAACAGTATATCCATATCCGTTAATTGTAATTGTTACTTGCGCCATTTATTCTTCTCTGGATCCGTCTACTTGTTCTACAGTTTCTAATTGTTCGACTATCTCTTGCATATGTGTAATTAGATTATCCAGATTTGCAAGAATAACCTCTTTTTTCTCTAGATCCTCTTGCGCTTGTGCATTTGAACGATGACTTTGTTCTGCAAGAAAATTTTCAATAGACATCAGGGCATTGTCCAAGCGTTGTTCTGAAGAAGAAGTTACAATTGGTTGAGATGATATTTGAATATTATCATCTTGAACATTCATATCCACTGTATCTGATTCAACCACTTCTTTTGCCCCTTGTATATTTATAGCAAACAAATAACTTTACTATTTATAAAAGGTTCTTTATCTAAAGTTTTATTACAATACAAGCCAATCTGATACACTCAGAATAACCATCAAAGACCTTTTGTAATAATGACAGAAAACCCTTATATTTTTGTACAAAAAAAAACATTCACAACAGCATTAAATCATTATTTAATACAAACAGAAATACCTTGCTTTGTTGTCAACCATCTTGCACATATCTACTTTATTGCAGAATTTATTAAAAAAACAAGTATAAATCCACGAAATACTTCTGAAAATAGTCCTTCTTTTAGTATCATATCCCCTCCTAATGCCGTCACTTACCTGGGTGTTCGTTGGTGGCTTGCTTTTATAAATACAGCATCAACCATTTTACCACGAAAAAACTTTGTTAATATTTTGGATTGTTACGATCATGCTGGATTAGCAATGGCTGCGATTAGAGAAGGTCAAAAATATATTTTATTCGAATCGGAATCACCGCATTCCTCACTATTAAAAAATAGAGCCGAGCAAACGAATACAATATTCATTACGAATAAACCAAGCTCATTCAGTTTGTTGACGTTAAGTTTCAAAAAAAAATAATTTGCGAGCATTAACGCTTGTTTATTGCTCACTATAATATGAATAGCAATTTTAAATCATTTATATTAAATTCTGAGCTATAAAATTAACTACTAATAGGTAAATTAAGCATGAAACTCACTCCTGAAGTGAAGCGTATTCTCGATAATTATGAAACAGATAGCGCTGCAACGAAAGCTAACCTTGCCCGTCTTTTAATGCACGGAAAACTTGGTGGTACAGGAAAATTATTGATCCTACCCGTTGATCAAGGTATGGAACATGGGCCTGCACGCTCTTTTGCGGCTAATCCCGCTGCTTATGATCCACATTACCATTATAAAATGGCTATTGATGCTGGTTTAAGTGCTTACGCAGCTCCATTAGGTGCATTGGAATGTGGTGCTGTTTCTTATGGTAATCAAATTCCTACTATTTTAAAGTTAAATAATGCCAATAGTTTAAGTGACATTAAAAACCAAGCAATCACAGGTTCTGTCCAAGAGGCTGCACGTCTAGGGTGTGTTGGTATTGGTTATACCATCTATCCAGGCAGTGATTATTGTTATGAGCAAATGGATTTCTTACAAGAATTAATCAGAGAAGCTAAAGCAGCAGGATTGATCTCTGTTGTCTGGAGCTATCCTCGTGGTGGTCCATTCTTGGATAAAGCTGGTGAAACTGCTGTTGATATTTGCGCATATGCTGCGCATATTGCTGCGCAAATGGGTGCACATATCATTAAAGTAAAACCTCCTTCAGACCATTTATGTTTACCTGCTGCTAAAAAGGTATATGAAGATCAAAAAATTGATATTTCTACGTTAGCAAAACGTGCGGAACATATTATGCAATCTTCATTTGCTGGGCGCCGTTTGGTATTATTCTCTGGCGGGGAACAAACAAATGATGAAACCTTGTATAACACTTTCCAAAGCCTAAAAGATGGTGGTGCAACAGGTGCGATCATAGGAAGAAATACATTCCAACGAAAACGTGAAGATGCTTTGGCAATGCTAGAAAAAATTGTTAATATCTTTAAAGGTTGATCTACTAATTAATTTCAATTGTTAAAAAAAAGGAGCTTTAAAGCTCCTTTAATATTTAAATTAATCATAAATCATAATGCTGAAATGATTAATGCATCGCAACCGGAACTTTTATTTTTCTCAATCACTATTTTCGATAAAATGTTTTGCCAAGGCATCATATCAATATTGACTTCTCCACCATGAGGTAAGTCAATTTCTTTTGACGGAGCGCCTGCACCTGAAATGGAAATCTTAATCGTATCTTGTTGGTTACACTCCATATTAGTTGATTGTATTTTTAATTTAGGGACATTCTGGAGTGTCCATTCTATAATTGTTGGCGTATTCTCTCCAGGATGAGTGGAAATAATACCCGTATCACTATCTAATGATGCTCCACCATAAATATCTCCTTTAGTAATATGTGCGGTTAAAAAAGAAAGATACAGACCTTTATTATAGATTGACTTCCATTGGGGGTAATATTGATAATATTGAGCTAAAAATTCATTAACCTCAACAGGAGTAAAAGCTCTTTCTTTTTTATAAATCCAAGCTGTTGCATTATCATCGAGTTTATAGGAATGACCAACCGCGATATAGGCTTTACCAACATTGTGATGCTGCAATAAATTATTTACAGGAATTGTTATAACTCTTTGATTACTCTCACCTAAATGTGTTTGAGGAGGGTCAACAATAATCATATAATTTGATAAAAAAGGATTAACTCTTATCTGATCTCGCAAATCTACCTGTGAAGTATAGACAATATGATTACTTAACTTTTGATTTGATATAGTATTTAACATCTCATCATTTAACACATGATTTGAACTTAAAATAGATACAGTCTGACTATCCCCGACTAATTTCTCTATATCTTTTTCCAATTGAACATAAGCAGAGTAATTGTCTACTCTTAATGGCAAGTGTTTAGAAGGAAACATTTTTTCCTGTAAAGCTGTATATGGTTTGCGATTAAACAAACTATTTTGATCGATATACCCCAAAAAACATATAAGACAACCAATAAAAAATACAGAAAAAATAGATTTAGAGATACGATTATTCAACCATACGATTGAATAGCAAGCGATAAACAACATCCATAATGCAAAAGGTAAGTTATGCTGCATTCCTGGACTTTGCGTTCGAGTAAAGAGAAAAAATGTAAATAGCAAATTAAATAAACAAAAAAAGATAAAAATCTTTTGTTTTTTATCTTTTACAAATAAACTAATTACTACTCCTAATGCAACTAATGGCAAAATATAATAACCACAACTATTAAACAAAGATACGATTGAATAACTCATACCTCCCTGATAAGCTGCATATATATCTGAATAATTCGTATTAATAATTCTATGTATTAATCCTCTTTGAAAAATGACAGCAAGTATACAACTGGTGGTTCCAGAAATAAAAAAAGAAATAAAAACCGTTCTAAATTTCAACCAAATACGACTTTTGTCAAAAAACCACAAATAATTTAATATAGGTAGTGAAATATATAAAGAAACAACTGTATATGCATACCAACGACGTAATACAAAAGGAGCCCATAATAAGATACCTAATATTAACATCTTTTTTATTTGAATTTTATTACCAATATCAAATTTAAATTGATACAAAATTGCGAGTAATATAAATAATAGTCCACAAATATCAGGATAGCCTGCCAAAATAGGTGTCCAAAAAGCTACAAAAGTCGCCGGTAATATTATTGATATCACCCAACTGCTAACTAATTTTTTATTGTCAACAACAAAGTGGCAAAATATGTATGAAAATAAAAATATGACTGGTATGTAATAAAAAACGGATATGGATAAAATATAAGACAACCTTGAAGGTAATGGTAATATACTAAATATTGTTGGTAAAATAATTGGCAATACATTATAATCGTTATTGCTAATAGAATTTAAGGAAAATTTAAATGCTTGAAAAGGCTGATGCGCAAACCTTGTAGACATATCTTCCCAAAAACGCCAATAGCCGCTATAATCCCAATAATAAATATTCTGCTCAGACATAATAAAATATGTTGTATGAGCAATAATAAATAAAATTATCAATAATATGAATATAATTTTAAAATATAAGAAACGGTATTGTTTCACTTTATTTACCTTTAAAACACTTAAATATAATTTATGACAGTATTTAGTCAGTTGTCTGTTCATCTATAAAAAATTTTGGACGTTGCTTGGTTTCCAAATAGATCTTACCAACATATTCTCCTATCACACCCAGTGAAAGTAATTGAACCCCACTGAGGAAAAAGATAGAAATAATCACTGAGGTCCATCCCTCAATAACTTGTCCAGTAAATTTAGCAACTAGAATATAAATAATCGCTAGAAAAGAAAAGAAACATGTCAAAAACCCTAAAGCACAAATTAAACGCAAAGGAGTTACTGTCAACGAAGTAACTCCTTCTATCGCCAACCCTAACATCTTTTTCAATGGATACTTTGATTCACCTGCGACACGTTCTTCACGTGTATAAAACACCTTATCACTATTAAAACCAAGTAACGGAATTAATCCTCTGATATAAAGATTTTGTTCTTTAAATTCTAACAAGGCAGCCAAAGCTCTTTTACTTAACAACCGATAGTCAGCATGATTTTCAATCTGATTAACGCCCATTGCTGACATAGATCCATAAAATATATTCGCCGTATTTCGTTTAAAAAAACTATCTTTCGAACGATCGTTTCTGACACCATAAACAATATCATTACCGAGCATATATTTATCAATCATTTGCTCAATGCACTTTATATCATCTTGCAAATCGGCATCAATACTTATACAAACATCTGTGTCAACAACTGACAACCCAGCAATTAAAGCTGTTTGATGTCCACGATTACGGGATAACTTTAGCCCTTGAACATAATCTAGTTTTTTGGCTGCCTCTGTAATTTGCAACCATGTATTATCTTTACTACCATCATCAACAAATAAAATGCGACTATTCTTTTCGATTTTTTTTCTTAAAACCAAATCAGTTACAATTTTATTTAATGCATCAACACAATATATAAATACCTCTGCCTCATTATAACAAGGCACCACAATGGTTAATGAAGGAACAGTTCTCATTATTTGTAAAGCGGAATCGCCCGATGTTTGATTATTCATTTCATGACCCACATTTTATTTAAAATAAACCCAGTAATTGTATAAAATCCCATGCCCCAGAACTGTGCAAGATATATTCTATACTCAGCTAAATGCATTTTATTGGGACAAAGTAAGAAAAAAACCTTCATTGCAATCAAATTCACCAAATAAGAAATGAAACAAACAACCAAGAATTTTAAAAGCTTTGTGAAACTTAGTGTTGCTGAAAATGTAAAAACTGAATTGAGAATAAAACTGAAAATAATACCCACAACATAGCCAGATGCATTTGCCACGTACAGACCTATACCGTAATACGTCAAGGCAATAATCACAATCATAGTCAGCAAGGTATTCGCAAGACCAACAATAATATATTTACTTAAAACAACCCACATTTTATCAATTTCAAAATTACGTATAAAGCATTAATCGGTTAAATCACATTTTAAGTAAAGACAAAATACCTGATGTCAAAATACATTATTTATAAAGCAATAAATATAATCTCAGTGATAAAACAAAAACACTTTTAGTATTCTTACTTACATTTTTTCATGTTTTGCATTGCACATATACTCTCCTATGGTCACTTTTAAATCTTAATGTTATTCTGATCGTTAAATTCAACATATTGAGACGAACGATGAATGCTTGTGAACTTTATTTAATAACCCCTCCCACCTTGGATCCTATACAATTTAAACCTTTACTTATCGAAGCATTGGAAGCTGGTCCAATTGCAGCCTTGCAACTGAGATTAAAAAATGTTTCAGATGATGAAATTCGTAAAGTAATCGATATATTACAACCTGTCGTTCAGGATAGGAATGTTGCATTCATTTTAAATGACCGTCCTGATTTAGCCAAAGAATATGGCTGCGACGGCGCCCATGTTGGTATGGATGATGCCCCGATCGAATTAGCAAGATCACAATTAGGAAATGATTTACAATTAGGTGTTTCTTGCTACGACAGCCGGGACATGGCTATGAAAGCTGGGGAAAAAGGGGCAGACTATATTGCTTTTGGTGCTTTTTTCCCAACAATATCCAAAGATACCGATGTCAGAGCACCCATTGAACTATTAAGTTGGTGGTCAGAAATGATGGAGCTACCTGTTGTTGCAATTGGTGGAATTACAGCAGAAAATTGCAAACCGCTTGTCAAAGCTGGTGCTGATTTCTTATCCGTCATTGGTGCAGTTTGGAGGCATCCTGATGGACCAGCAAAAGGTGTCCAAAACATGTTAAGAGCAATTATAGAGGCTGAAGAAGAAAAACAATAAGTTTCGATTCTGTGAATATCACTTTATTCACAGAATAATTTTATCTTTAATCATTTAACAAAATTTAGTAGACCTTGGCTGACATACAAAGTGCCGTTTGCTTGGGGAATACCGTTGACCCAAATTTTATTGATCTGCCCAGCTTTATTTTTAGTGGCGAATTCACCTGTTTGAGGATCAAATACCACAATTAGTTTTTCATTATAAAATGTCGTCAACTCAACAGACCCGCCATTTTTTAAGGCTAGTTTTCTAAGTTTCTCTGGTGAGTAGTTCCCTAAAACAATAGTATAACCCATTAATTGTTTTAACAAATTTTCATTTTGAACATCCATTAATGAACCTTCTACAGCAAAGGTTGGATGTTCCATCGGATTATTTGGAACGGCAAAAACAGTATAAGGTCCTTGACGTTCAACCAAAGCAAGCAATCCTGTTTTGCTTAAGGCCTCTTTATAATCTGTTAGAACGATAGAGGCACGCAATGTTTGATCAATTGTCTCATCTGTATAGACGGGCATATCAGGCACTGGGAACTCTTTAGCCCCAGTGTAAGCAGGAATAAAATAAGATTGCGTATTCCCTTTTACAAAATAAGTATCTTTTTTTGCCGTATGACGACAATACCAAGAGGGTGTTCCCTGCCACTGACATTCGCGTTCATGTTCTGGCACACCGCCACATCCAGCCACAGCAAGCACGCCTACCATTCCTAACAGTGTTCCGATTATTGATTTTTTTTTGTGAACAATAACAGCAAATTGTTGTGCTTTTGACTGCGACATGGTCTTTTTATTCCCTTAAAGAACAGTTGAAATGAATTAAATCATTCTTGTATCTAGGTTTTATCTTTTCTTAACCATTTCGACAAGCTCTCTCATACTGTTTTTCATAAGATATTTGCCGATGAACAAATATCTTTTATTTTATATCCACAGAATATCCCGAATATTTTTGACACCTGTTGCTAACATCACCAATCGATCAAACCCCACCGCAATACCAGAGCAAGGTGGCATTTTCGACAAAGCACTTAAAAAATCCTCATCAATTTCCCATCGAGTAGCCTCAGGATACAATTCTGTTCGTTGTTGCCGATCGATAAGAAATCGTTGACGTTGCTCTACAGGATCGGTTAATTCTTCAAAAGCATTTGCCAACTCTAATCCGCCAGCATAAAGCTCAAAACGTAAAGCAACCCTTTTGTCGTTCGAATCTATTTTTGCCAAAGCGGCTTGTTTTACTGGCCAATGCGTTAAAAAGGTCGGGCGATCCCTTCCAATATTCGGTTCAATTTTTTCTAGTAACAATCGAAAAAATAAATCCTCCCACGTTTCCCCTAATCGTAATTGGCATCCTGCTGCATTTGCTAGTATTTGAGAGTCGTCAGGTAAAGATAAAATATCAACCCCAACATATTTTTGAAAAGCCTGCTGGACTGTTAATCGTTCAAACGGCACACCAAAACGGATTTGATGATTAGAATATTCTATTTGTCGAGGAAATAAGACTTTACACAATCTCTCTGTTTCATCCATTAATTCAACCATTGAACAATGAGGATGATACCACTCCAACATTGTAAATTCAGGCGAGTGAGATGGTCCGCCTTCCTTATTCCTCCAAACCCTTGCTAATTGATAAATAGGTTGATGCAACTCTGCAACAATCCGTTTCATGGCAAATTCAGGGCTTGTATGTAAAAATAGCTCTTTTTTTCCCCCTTGAGGCGTTTCATACATTGAACTAAAGGGTTCTAGATGTACTTCTTCGCCTGGTGCAGAAACTAGATAAGGAGTTTCAACTTCTAAATAATTACGAGCATCAAAAAAACTTCTGATTGCCTTTATCATTAATTGCCGTCGTTTCAACAATGGCAAACGATCAAATAGAGAGGCGCGATCTAATCTATTCACTAAAGAGTCCTCGTATTTCTCTTAATTTGCTTTACATCCTTCTATTAAATATGCGATTTTTCTGTTTTTACAAACTTGTATCTTTAATCTACATAAAAGCCTTATTCCTTTATGACCTCAAAAACACTTCGCACTGTTCATGATCTTTTAGAAAATAATCTTATTTCTGAACAAGATTTGACACAGTTAAACGAATTATCAAAAATCTATACAATTGCTGTGTCCTCGGAAATGGTTGATTTAATTGCATGTCCTGAGGATCCAATTGGATTGCAATATGTCCCACATCCTGATGAGCTGATAACACATCCAGATGAACTGAACGATCCCATTGGAGATGAAGCACTCTCCCCTATTCCAGGCATTGTCCATCGTTATGAAGATCGCGTTTTGTTAAAACCGTTACTTATATGTCCCGTTTACTGTCGCTTTTGTTTCCGAAGGGAACAAATAGGACCTGAAAATGGATTATTAACCGATCTTCAACTTGAAAACGCACTACACTGGATTGAGAACCACCAGCAAATAAAAGAGGTTATCTTATCGGGTGGGGATCCTTTTGTCTTATCTCCTCGTCGTATGCGTTTTATTATACAACAACTCGACCAAATACCTCATGTTACAACAATTCGTATTCATACGCGTGTTCCGTTTTCTGCACCCAGTCAACTTACCAAAGAATTTATTGATAGTTTAGAAACAGATAAAGCCTTATGGGTTGTTGTACACGCCAATCATCCCAATGAATTTACACCTGCAGCTCATCAAGCAGTTAAAAATTTAGTTAAAAATGGCATTCCTTTATTAAGCCAATCCGTTTTATTAAAAAATATTAACGACAATGTTGCAACACTTGAATCCTTACTACGTCATTTTGTTGAGTGGCGTATCAAACCTTATTATTTACACCAACTTGACAAAGCCCCAGGTACAGCACGCTTTTATGTTCCTATCGATGAAGGAAGGCAGCTGCTTAGTGCTCTACGCGGACGGGTGACTGGACTGGCATGGCCAACTTATATCCTCGATATTCCAGGAGGATATGGCAAAGTGCCCATTGGACCTGATTACTTTAATCCACAAACTCCTAATTATGTGCTTGACCCCAATAAGAAAATACATCAAATTTAAAAGATGAGAGATGTGAATAACTTGCCTTTTTCGAGTTTACAGATTATACATCTTCCTTTTACTCGTTTATTTTTTAGAGAGAACTAATGAAACAACAGGCAAACCAAATTCGTGCGGGCCAAGTTATTGAACATGAAGGTCGTCGCTGGTCTGTCCTTAAACAACAAATTATCACGCCAGGCAAAGGTGGTGCATTTATCCAAGTGGAAATGCGCGATCTAAAAACAGGAAATAAAACCAACGAACGTTGGCGTACTGCTGATACCGTAGAGCGTCTGATGGCCGAAGATAAAGAATTTACGTATTCTTATGAAGATGGCGATAATATCGTGTTAATGGATCCAGAAACTTATGATCAATTTTTGCTTCATAAAGATATTTTTGGGGATCTATTACCTTTCTTACAAGATAATATGAAAGTAATCGTAAGATTAATTGAAGGGGATCCAGTTTCTGTTGAGCTTCCTGCACAAGTTACTTTGGAAGTAGTCGAGGCAGAACCTGTTGTCAAAGGACAAACAGCAAGCTCTTCATATAAACCAGCGATGTTATCTAATGGCGTTAAAACAATGGTTCCCCCATTCGTTGAAGCCGGTGAAAAAATTGTTGTTAAAACCGAAGATGGCAGCTACGTTGAAAGAGCTAAATCCTAGATTTTACATAAGGTTTATCCCTTATTCTACATAAAAAAGATGTCTGTTTACACATATCCAAACAGACATCTTTTGATGTTTTGTTAATTATTTACTACCAAGCCCTTTCTTTATAATATTCAGGAACTTGCTTATGGCTATGCGACTTTCTCCTCATATGATGGTAATGCAAAACGCTGCACAAAAAGCTGCACGCGGTTTATTGCGAGATTTTAACGAAGTGGAAATGCTTCAAGTCAGTGTTAAAGGACCAGGAGATTTCGTGTCTCAAGCAGATTTGCGAGCCGAATCCACGATTCGCACAGAGCTTGAAAAAGCGCGCCCTGGATATGCTTTTTTGATGGAAGAAAGTGGATATTCCGGCAGTGATAATTGGAGCTGGCGTTGGATCGTTGATCCATTAGATGGCACGACCAATTTTTTACATGGCATCCCACACTGGGCGATTTCAATTGCTTTACAAAAACGTAATGACAATGGCGATATCGAAATTGTGTCTGGTCTTGTATACAACCCCGTTGCGAATGAAATGTTCTGGGCTGAAAAAGGGATTGGCGCATTTCTAAATGAACGCCGCCTACGTGTATCTGCAAGAAGGGATATGTACCAAGCCGTGTTTGCAACGGGCATTCCTTTTGCAATTTCTACTGAAGAAAAAAGAAAAGGGTTTGTACAAACTGTAAGCTCATTAATGCCTCAAATAGCTGGGTTACGGCGTTTTGGCGCTGCTGCTTTGGATTTGGCATGGGTGGCCGCTGGCCGATATGAAGGTTTCTGGGAGCTTGGGTTAAAGCCATGGGATGTTGCTGCAGGATTGATTTTAGTCAGAGAAGCTGGTGGGCATGTCTCTGATATCCAAGGAAATCCTTTGAATGACATTGGTATGTCTGTAGATACTGTTGCTGCCAATGCCGCATTATTTTCTACAATCAGAGAAATTATCTCGGATAATACTCCAAACAAATAATGAATTAATATATTATTCTTAAGTGCGTTTATTTTAAAGAAAGTTGATTGTTAGGCTATATTATGAATTTTCCTTTATTTCCTCTATCTCCTTTTTCTCTTCTAAAAAAAAGAAATCAACTTTTTTTAACCTCTGCTTTTGCTAGTTTAGTTCTATTATCCACACCCAATGCTATTGCCCAAGTAAGTGTCAATCACTCTGCTTTGAGCAACTTGGGAGACGGTCATAAAACTAAAAATAAAGAAGCAAAAAAAACCAATAAGCATTCTGATAAGAAAAAACATCAAAAAGAAAAAATTACAACACCAGTAGAAACAAAGCCACCAGCAAGCGCAAAACCTGCTGTGTCAGCAACAATCCCCCCTGCACCACCTCCTGTGCCTGTATTTAAAGATGCAAATATTGTCGTGCCATTACATCCCCCTGCACCACCAGAGATGCCTAAAGTTATCAAAGAGGTTAAAGGAGAAGTACGTGCTACGTCAAAACATACATTACTTATTTTTGATCAAAATAGTGTAGATTTAAACGAATCCATGATGAAAGCCATTATGGACTATGCCAATATGTTAAAACAACATCCTGAATCTACAGTTTATTTAAATGCCTATAGCCATGGCAATGCCGATGATTTATCAACACCTCGTCGTATGGCATTAAATCGTGGGTTAGCTATTCGCGCTGTTTTGATTAACCAAGGTATTCCCTCAACACGTATATATTTACTCGCCAAAGGAATACCCGAAGCGCAAGATAAAGACCTTAGTGCAGATCATGTAGAAATGATTCGATCTGACTTGGCAAACAAACCTGAAAAGCCTGCTCAGCACCGTCAATAAACGTCACATTGGCTCAGCAAAAGGGTCATTGTAACTTTGATTATTCCATACATACTCCATTGAATCAGCAATCAATCTCGAACGTTCTTGACCATATAAATCTGCAACGAATCCTAAAGCCATATCTGTACCAGCTGATATGCCTGATGAAGTGTAAAAACAAACATCAATACACCAACGTGCATGATACTGCCAATTGACTTGGGGATTAACCGACGTCACCCAAGACCATGCTTTTTTGTTTGAAGTTGCTGTTTTACCTTCTAATAATCCCGTTTTGGCAACCAGTGCTGATCCTGTATATACCGTTAAGCAATAAGATGCTTGTGGAATAATATGTGTTAGCGCCTTGGTGAACCCAACGTCATTAACCAAAGATCGTGTCCCTATCCCTCCTGGGATAAATATGATCGAATCTGAAAATATTGTTAATGGCATTACTTCAGTCATAATGGGTACGTGATGAGAGCTATACACTAATCCACCTACTAATGAGCAATAATGTAAAGTGAATTCGCTAACCTCCCCAAAAACATCTACGGGACCAAAAACGTCCAGCGTGCGGAAATTATCAAATAACAATATATAAATATTCATTCATATATCCCCCACAAAATAAATATCAATATTATGATTAAAGACATATAAATGCAAAAAAAGGCTTCTATTTATAAAAATAGAAACCTTTTTAAACTCATATTCATAAAAGATCATCCTCGTAAAAGGATGTTCTATAAGTAAATAAATAAGATTAACCTTGACGTGCTTTCATACGTGGATTTTTCTTATTAATAACATATACTCTTCCATGACGACGAACGATACGGCAGTCTTTGTCACGCAATTTAGCCGAACGTAAGCTGTTTCTAATTTTCATAATTTCAATTCCACCCAAGGCAATAAATTCGAAAGTTAGCTCTTATATAAAGAAAAATAAGAAAAAGTCAAATCCTAAGACTATATTTTTAAATTTTGGAATACTTTTTCGAATTGTTTGAACTCGCTTGCTCTTAAAGAATTACGTCGCCAAGCCAAACCAATCGTTCTGCATGTTGGATTTCCATCTAAAGGACGAACTACAATATCAGAACGATCGCCAATTTCACTTTCTATTGCCATTTTGGGTATAAAAGCTACACCTAATCCAATTCCAACCATATTAATAATTGTTTTAAGCGAAGAAGCCGTAAAATCATTATGAGAATCTGAAACGGTTTTAAAATTTTGCCCTTGTCTACACATATCCAATGTTTGATCCTTCAAACAATGACCATCTTGTAAAGAAATAATCTCTTTAGCTTCAATTTGATCCAAGCGAATACGATCAAATTGTTCCAGTGGGTGATCTTTAGGCATAATAATAAAAAAATCGTCTTTAAACAAAAAGAAAGTTTCCGCGCCGCTACAATCACATGGCATCGCAATCACCAATAAATCCAGATGACCGATGGCAAGTTTTTCCATTAAATTCTCTGTCAAATCTTCGTGAAGGCTCAACGTTAATTTAGGATAATTGTGTCTTATATTCCGAATAACATCAGGAAGTATATAAGGAGCTACTGTGGGTATAATTCCAAGTCTTAGCGAAGATGAAAAAGGTTCCTGTACGAAATGAATAACATCTCGAACCGATTCAAGCCCTTGTAACGCAACCTTTGCTTGAATGATAACCTCTTCACCTATTGGCGTGAAGACTACCCGTTTTCCAGCTGTTCGGTCTAAAATAGCGACATCAAATTGACGTTCTAAATTTAATATGCCTGCAGACAAAGTCGATTGAGTAACAGAGCAAACATTTGCAGCTCTGCCAAAGTGTCTTTGCTCAGAAAGAGCAATCAAATAACGCAGCTGTTGTGGTGAAGGAAGAATGTCCATCGATTTTTTCAATCATTTATTACAAAAGAATTCATTTGAATATTTAATCATACATACCCATAAATAGATATAGAGTATAGAGCAATCTATTCCTGTTTTTTATTTTTTATATGGAGATAATCATGTTAACAGTTGGCGATCAATTCCCATCATTTAGCTTAGATGCTGTTGCTGCTGGACAAGCAGGCTTGGATCAAGGTGCAGAAGGCAAATTCCAAACCATCTCTAACAAAGATGATAGCGGAAAATGGAAACTATTCTTTTTCTGGCCAATGGACTTTACGTTTATTTGCCCAACAGAAATCGTTGCCTTTAGCGATCTACAAAAAGAATTTGCTGAACGTAATACTGCTGTTTATGGTCTTTCAATTGATTCTGCTTTCGTTCATTTAAATTGGCGTTTACACAACGACCAGTTGAGAAACTTAGAAATTCCAATGCTAGCAGATAATAAACGTGAGCTTTCTTCAGCACTTGGTGTATTGCACTATGCTGCAGGCGTAAACCTACGCGCAACATTCATTGTTGATCCTACAGGCGTTATCCGCCATGTCAGTGCAAATGATTTATCAGTTGGCCGTAATCCAGCAGAATTCATTCGTATTCTTGATGCATTACAAGACGGTGGTTTGTGCCCATGTAGCTGGAAAAAAGGTGAAGCAACTCTATAATTTTACATAAAAAATTATAGATAAACCTTGTCATAAAGCCCTTATTATGCAATAGGGGCTTTATTTGTTTAATGTTTGCACTATATACTATAAACAATAGTAAAATTTGTATTTGGAATGGTCTAAAATGAGAGCTATTATTTTACAGCATGCGATTTTCGAAGGCCCTGGGTATATTTTATCATGGCTACATGAGCAAGGCATTGCATCAGATATCTGCTTCTTGTATAAACCCGATTCCCCTCTTCCGAATATTGAATCTGCCAACCTATTAATTATTTTAGGTGGCCCAATGAGCATATATGATGAAGAGCAATATCCTTGGCTTAAAAAAGAAAAAGAACTTATTAGACAAGCAATTGAAAATAACATTCCAACATTGGGTATATGTTTCGGTGCACAATTAATTGCCGATATTTTTGGAGCAAAAGTACGTTCTTCTCCTCATAAAGCTATTGGTTGGTATCCTATAAAAGCGGAATCAACTTCTAAAAGAAACTGTTTTCATTTCCCAGACCATTTTACAAGTTTATTTTGGCATAAAGACGAATTTGAGCTGCCTGAAAATGCAACATTACTTGCATCCAGCTCAATATGCGAAAATCAAGCATTTCAAATTAAAAATCATGTTATTGGGCTGCAATTTCATGCACAAACAACACCTTATCATTTGCAAAGCATGATTAATAACTCATCCTTAGACTTAACAAATGATCGTTATATTCAACCTTCTCAGCAACTCTTATCCGCACCAGCCAGTTTCTTTGTGCAAAGTAACCAGCTGATAAACAATGTAATTTCCTATTTGTTATTAAAATCAAAAAGAAAACAAAGCTAGCAGTCTTTGACATTCTGAATTACATCACATAAATGGGTTAATATTCGATCAACACTAGCATAATCCTCTGCCTCTGCCATAACGCGTATCAGAGGTTCAGTGCCGCTTTTTCTTAGAATAATACGACCATCTTTACCTAATTGCTCTTCAGCTTCTCTTAATGCGTTTTTTACATTTTCATGAGTCAGAGGATCGCTTCCTTGAAAACGTATATTTCTTAATTCTTGCGGGAATGGAGAGAATTTATTACAAACAACGCTCGCTTTTTCTTTTCTTTCGACCAAAACAGCTAACACTTGTAACGCAGCTATTAAACCGTCTCCTGTCGTTGAAAAATTGGACAAAATCATATGCCCAGATTGCTCTCCGCCAATGATACACCCAAGCTCGCGCATTTTTTCAACAACATAGCGATCTCCAACTTGTGTTCTTAATAATTCGATATTTTGAGATTTAAAAAAACGTTCTAATCCCATATTTGACATAATCGTTGCAACAACATGTTTATTGGGCATATATCCTTTCTCAGCCCAAGAAGATGCAATCACAGCGAGAATTTGATCACCATCAAGAACTTTTCCAGTTTCATCAACCAGTAACATTCGATCTGCATCACCATCAAGGGCAATGCCAATATCTGCTTGATGTTCAATAACAGCTTGGCATAATGCCTCTGGATGAGTAGAGCCACAATTTTTATTAATATTAAATCCATTGGGTTTGCATCCTAACGAAATAACTTCTGCTCCTAACTCCCATAATGCTGCCGGGGCAACTTTATAAGCTGCGCCATTCGCACAATCAATGACAATTTTTAATCCATTAAGGCGATATTGCCTTGGAAAAGAAGCCTTTGCATGTTCAATATAACGTCCAGCAGCATCATCTAAACGAACAGCTCGTCCTATATGTTCAGGGCTAGAAAGACGATGAGAGAGGTCAGATTGTATTAATCGCTCAATTTCAATTTCCTGAGCATCAGAGAGCTTAAACCCATCACGATCAAAAATCTTAATACCATTATCATAATATGGATTATGTGACGCAGAAATCATAACCCCCAAATCAGCACGCAACGACCGTGTCAGCATTGCAATCGCTGGTGTGGGCATTGGCCCTACCACGATCACATCCATCCCTGCGGATAGAAACCCTGCAATCAGTGCGCTTTCAATCATATAGCCTGACAAACGTGTATCTTTGCCAATCAAGACTTGATGTCGTCTTCGATCTCCTTCGTCCATAAATAACAAACCAACCGCCTGCCCCAGCTTTTGTGCGACCTCAACAGTCATTGGATTACTATTTGCCGTACCACGAATTCCATCAGTGCCAAAAAAAACTCTTTGATTACTCATCTGTCTTTCCAAGGTTGTTTGTTTTAAATAGCCTGCTCTTTTTAATCTTAATGTAAAGCTTGCCATAGTTTGATTGATTGTACTATTGCAGGCACATTATGCACCCGAATTATCCCATTGCCAACCATCATAAATGGCAATGAGGCAACCATTGTTCCCCAATCATAATGTTCACAAATAATATTATTCATAACTTCTTTAATAAAACGTTTTCTAGATACCGCCAATAATAAACGACACCCTAAATTTGCTAAAACTGGAAAATGCTTTATTAATAATAAATTATGCTGTTTATTTTTTGCAAACCCGATACCTGGATCAATGATAATTTGATCACGGGAGATTCCTGCTTGCTCTGCTTTTTGAATCTTATTCGTTAACTCGGATAAAACATCATACAAAACATTCCCATATCTTGTATAATTTCCCATTGTCTGAGGTGTTCCACGCATATGCATTAAAATAACAGGGCATTTTGCTTGAGCAATAATCTTTGCACTCTCAGGATCATCAAGTGCCGAAATATCATTGATCATATCAGCACCAGCTTCTAAAGCTACGCGCATCGTTTGTGCATGGCGTGTATCCACTGAAATTAAAGCACCACACCCTCGCAACTGTTTAATAACAGGCACAATACGCTCACATTCTTCTTGTGGTGTGATTGGAATAGATCCTGGTCTTGTGCTTTCACCGCCAATATCAATAATTGCAGCCCCATCCGTGACCATCTGATGGCCTGCACGAATAGCATCATTTAACTGAAAGTGCTTACTACCATCACTAAAACTATCTGGCGTGATATTTAATATTCCCATCACTAACGGACCAGAAGGTAAATGTGCCATAGGTAGCGGAGACGATAATTGATTTAATTTTTCCTGCCATATTACTGGAAATAAATCTTTTGACAAAGGAAAATGCTTTTGACGATGACTCACTTGCTTTACCATTGAAAACGCTAGTCTTTGCTGACCTAAAAATGGATAAGCGCTCTTATTTTGTATCGCTTGCTCAGCAACGTCGTCATATAAGAATGCCATTGGCTCTAAAAATATATCTTGCATTCTTTATTTACTATAAAGAAATTGCTGGTTCGCCAAGCCTATATATAAAAAAAGTGAAAGAAAAAACTTCTTTCACTTTAAAATTAATCTTATTTGTTAAATAAACTACGCAGTTGGATCAGATTTATCCAGATTTAAAGATGTTGTTTTATTCTCATCTTCAACCGATTTATTTTCAGACGAGGTCTCTGTTACTTCAGTAGTTACAATCTCAGGAACAGATGAACGAAGGTTTTTCGTCGTGTCATCTACGAAACTACGCTCAATCTTTTCACCACGTAAAACACGTTGGATTTCATCAGCATTTAATGTCTCATATTCTAACAATCCTTCAGCTAACCTTTCCCACTTTTCTCTATGTTCAGTTAGCAAATTCATTGCTCGAGTGTATGCTTCATCAATTAATTGTTTGACTTCAATCTCGATCTCACGAATGGTAGACCCTGATTTGCTTGGTTTTTGCCAATAACCTTGCTCACCATCACCATAATTAACCATACCGAGCTTCTCACTCATTCCCCATTCAGTCACCATATTATGAGCAAGATTGGTTGCCATTTGAATGTCGCCAGATGCACCACTAGTGATATTTTCAGGGCCAAAGGCTAATTCTTCACCACAACGACCACCCATAGCCAAGACAAGTCGGGCTTTACATCTCAATTTGGTTTCGGAATAACGATCCCCTTCAGGTAAGCTCATCACCATCCCCAGCGCGCGTCCACGAGGAATAATGGTGGCTTTGTGCACAGGGTCACATCCAGGAATTAAGAGCGCACAAAGTGCATGACCTGCTTCATGATAAGCCGTATTTCTCTTCTCTTCATCGCTCATCACTAACGAGCGACGTTCTGCACCCATCATGACTTTGTCTTTGGCATTTTCAAACTCAAGCATCGAAACCGTACGACGATTCAAACGTGCTGCTAACAAAGCTGCCTCGTTGACCAGATTGGCAAGATCTGCACCAGAAAATCCTGGGGTACCTCTGGCAATAACTTTCGGATCAACGTCACTGGTTACAGGCACTTTACGCATATGCACACGCAAAATCTTTTCACGTCCAGCCACATCAGGATTAGGAACAACGACCTGACGATCAAAACGTCCCGGACGCAGTAATGCAGGATCGAGAACATCAGGGCGATTTGTTGCAGCAATCAGAATAACGCTTTCACTGCTATCAAATCCATCCATCTCAACCAACATTTGGTTTAAAGTTTGCTCACGTTCATCATTGCCACCACCCATACCAACGCCACGATGACGACCTACAGCATCAATTTCGTCGATAAAGATAATACAAGGAGCTGATTTCTTGCCCTGCTCGAACATATCACGAACACGGGAAGCACCTACACCAACAAACATTTCAACAAAATCTGAACCTGAAATGGTAAAAAATGGAACATTTGCTTCACCAGCAATCGCACGAGCTAGCAATGTTTTACCCGTTCCAGGAGGTCCAACTAATAAAACCCCTTTAGGAATTTTACCGCCCAACCGTTGGAATTTTTGAGAATCTCTTAAGTATTCAACAATTTCTTCTAACTCGGCTTTAGCTTCGTCAATCCCTGCAACATCTGCAAACGTGACACGACCTTGTTTTTCAGTCAACATCTTAGCTTTGGATTTCCCAAAACCCATTGCTTTTCCACCTGCACCTTGCATATTGCGCATAAGCAAAATAAATAGCCCAATAATCAACAATGTCGGAAGCAAATTAATAATCAAACGCCAAAATAAATTGGGTTGGTTATCCAAAGGTTTTGCCTCAATAGAAACATCTTTGCTTGATAGTTTTGTAAGCAAATCGTTCGTTGATGGGGGCAAATATGTTGTAAAAGTTTTATCATCCTTATACTTACCGCTTAAATTACGGTCTTGAATAACGACAGACTTTACTTTTCCTTGATCGATATTACTGATGAACTGTGAATAATTAATTTGTTCTCCAGTAGATTGCCCTGTATCTGGACGGAAAAATCCAGCAGCTAGCATGACCATCACGATCACAACAACCCATAAACTTAAATTACGGCCAAAATTCTTTTTGTTCATACTATTTTATATTTCCATGTTCAAAACAAACACGTCTTGTTTTACAGATCCCTTAAACAAAATGAAAATTATTTTGTTTTATTATTTACTATTACTTATTTAACATAAGAACTAAACTAATATTTTCCTAGTCAAAAAAATTATTTTCCCTCATTTTAATTCATCAAATTAAATCTTGTGTTTCACATTATATACCCCAAAAAAGATAACTTTGTGTCATTGGTTGTTTAGGTTGAAAAATAATTTGCCAATTTTTAACATCACTTTGTAAAAAAATATTCAAATGTGGTACTGCAATTAAAGTTTGACGATCCCAAAACGCTGGTAACACTCTCAATAAAGCCGAAGGGAATGTATTACGATGAGCAAATTGCTTATATCCGTCCCCCAAGGCACCAACCTCTATTCCATCTTTCATTTGCCCATCAGGGATAATGACTCGAAACCGATGATCCCAAATACAATCTGGGGTAACTTGTACCCTTTTTTGCATAGCAGCCTCTTCACGAAACATTAACCATCCATCACCCAACCTGCCTGCCGGCTGTATTTTAACACCACCAACAGTCATTGAACGTAAATGACGCAGTCTTTCTAATGACTGAGACACAGGCGCATAAATTGAACCTGAGATTGTCCGAATGATCGCCCCTAACGCTCTGGATTCTATTGTTGAGGCTGATAAAAGTGCAAATCCTTCTGGTCTAATCTCCACATGTTGAACCAATAAATCTGCTTGTTCTTTATCTTTTTTCATGCGGTTACGTCCTTCTTCACGGGAACGCTGTAACAAAGTAGATATTGCACCGGATTGTTGAGAACTCGTCGATAGCTCTTTTCTTAATTGATTACGTCGAATACGCATGTCTTGGTTCGAAGGGTCTTCTATCCAAACAATATTTTCTTTTTTCAAAGTTGCACGTAATCGTTGTGGAGGCACGGATAATAATGGTCTGACCAACCTTATATTTGGTAAATCCATAATCAACGCCATACCAGCCAAACCGTCCGCCGCACTGCCTGCACGAATACGCATCAAAACAGTTTCAGCCTGATCCCCAGCATGATGCCCAAGTAATAAATCAAGACATCCTTTTTTAGAACAGGCATCGAACAACGCATCATACCTTGCTATTCTAGCTCTCTCTTCTAAAGCAGCACCTGCGTTCAAATTATTTAGCGTTAAAATCGTAGATGGAATAGATAAACGAGATAAACGGTTTTGAGTAATAATTGCCTCTTGCCCTGAAGATGTCCGCAACTGATGATCCACAATAAAAGCATGAATATTTTTACGCCATCTTGAGAGCATTAATGCAAGACATAAACTATCTGCCCCCCCTGAAACCGCAACCGCTATAGGAGGGATATTATCCTTATCCTCTCCCCATGGCCCCAAAGGTTCAATATATTGATTAAACTCATTTTGAGTCAGAGGAGGAAAGCTTAAATCATCCATTATGCAATTTTAAGAACATTTTGCCTTTTTATGTAAACTGGTTGCGGCATTTTTAATGCGACTAGAAGCATTTGGATATTTACTATTTAACAAATTAAGTGCTTGGCAAGAA
Organism: Commensalibacter communis; assembly: GCF_947179015.1. GTDB lineage: Bacteria > Pseudomonadota > Alphaproteobacteria > Acetobacterales > Acetobacteraceae > Commensalibacter > Commensalibacter communis. Next base: position 553,938 of record NZ_CAMXCM010000001.1, on the reverse strand, counting down.
GCTGCACTATCGCCATTTTTCAATAATGTAATCCCTACCCCCAATAATGCTTCGGGTGCACGTGTCGAATCAGGGAATTTTTTGTATATATCAAAATATCCTACAGATGCATCTTTATAACGTTGTTGTCCGGCCAGGGATTGTGCCAACAAGAAATGAGCTGGAACAGATTTTTTCCCTTGTGGTGTTGCAATGATATTTCGAGCAATCGATTCTGCCTGAGAATAATTTTTACCTAATAATGCTTGCTGACCATCTTTCAATGAATCCCCTGCACTTGATGCTGGTTTTGGTGTTTCAGATGAAGCAGATTCAACAGGTGCAGCCTTAGCAGCTGGTGCAGTTGATCCCCCACCATTTCCCCCTGCAGCGAAATTGGCATCATCAATTTTTTTATTTAGTAAATCAATTTTTGTTTGAACTTGATTGGTTAAATCGTCAAGTTGTCCGCGCATGACACGTTGCTGATCCTCCAAATTATTCACTCTTGTTAATAATTCGGGTAATAATCCACTAGGATCACCACTGCTTTTATTATTACTATTGCTTTTAGTATGACGATCTGAATTACCAGAAAATGATGTCGTTTGTTGCAATTGGCTGACTTGTGCTTTTAACGACTCAATTTGATTTTGCAATGAGATAACATCTCGACTGGAAACATCTTGTGCAAGAGCATTGTTGGTTATTCCTCCAGAAAGTAAAAATACCCCCAATAATGTGCCTCTAAAAAGTTTTTTATACGATAAATATTCAGGTTGTTTTACAACACGAGTATCAAAAAATAGCATTTACATTACCCTTTGAGATATCTTAATAGGATGATCTAGTTACCAATTGCTTTATAACTTATCCAACAAACAAATTTTATTTTTATAAATAACAAAAAGCCGATAAAACATATAATACGTTTTATCGGCTTTTTATCAATATCGATAAATCAATATATTTTAACGTACAGAAGTCGTTGCATTACGATTTTGTGCGTATGATTCTTCATTATCACCTTCTGCAACTGGGCGATCTTTACCATAAGAGATCGTTGTAACACGATCAGGAGAAACACCCAAAGATACCAAGTAATCACGAGCAGCATTTGCACGACGTGAACCTAACGCAATGTTATATTCTTCTGTTCCACGATCATCGCAGTTACCAGCAACCATAACTTGTACGTTTGGATAACGTTTTAACCATTCTGATTGACGGTTTAATGTTGAGCGTGCATCGCTAGTTAAATTATTTGAATTGAACGGGAAGAAAATACGATCACCAACATTAGCAACCAAATCAGCTTGGCTACCAGGAACTACTCCACTAACAGTTTGTTGGCCAGCACCATTTCCTGTTGACGCACCTTTATCATCACTGTGTCCGCAAGCAGCAAGCATCAATGCAGCACCAAAAGCACCAAGAAGCTTTAATTTCATTATCTGTATTCCTACAAAATCGCTTTCAAATTATCCCAATGATAAATGATCGCAAAACAAATATAAAAATTAAAAGAACAAAGTAACTTTGTTCTTTTCACCCAAACCTGTAATTCAGGCTAAGATTAATTTTACCTTATCAAAAACTTTGTTTTTTGTTTATAATTTTTAATATAGAATTAATATTTATTTTTTAAGTGTTGCTAGAAGACCAAGATGGCCCTGACGCCATCGTTGACGTGCGAATTGAGCGCTCATTAAATCCAGTAACATCAATGGTTTTGATTGAGGACGAGAACCCTGCTCCGCCAGCACCAGCTGCTGATTGATTACAGAACGCAAGAACCCGACCATTTGGACAGAAAGTTGGACTTTCAACAGTATAACCTTGGGTTAAAATACGCTCCCCACTACCATCAGGTGCCATTACCCCTAAGGAGAATCCACCAGAAATACGTACAAAAGCAATAACATCTTTACGAGGTGACCACACAGGACCAGCATAACTGCCACTACCATAAGAAATGCGATGCGCACTACCACCACTGGCACTCATGATATATAATTGTTGCTTTCCACCACGATCAGAAGAGAACACAATCTGAGAGCCATCAGGACTGTAACATGGACTGGTATCAATTGCGCCAGAGCTAGTTAATTGCCTTTTTGAACCAGAAGCAAGATCCACAACATAAATATCTGATCCCGCCCCGCGAGTCACAGACATAACAACGGAACGCCCGTCAGGTGAGAAACGAGGAGCAAAAGAAATCCCAGAAAAATCACCCAATATTTTTTGCTGACCAGTTTGCAGGTTGAACAAATAAACACGTGGACGGTTATTCACATATGACATGAATGCCACTTGGTTACTGACTGGACTAAAACGAGGGGTCAACACCAACCATTTACCATTAGTCAACATACGACTATTCGCACCATCATAATCCATAATGGCAAGGCGTTTCGTCGGATTTGAACGGCGTCCTGTTTGTGCAACATAAGCCATGCGAGTGTTAAAATAACCTTTTTCACCCAACATACGTTCGTAAATCACATCCCCAATCATATGAGCAACACGACGAACATCGCCACTGCCTGAAAAAGAATATGCAGTGCCTTGGATTTGTTGTCCTGTTAATGTATTCCACAAACGGAACTCTACCCGACCACCAGAGGCATTTCCCGTCACAACAGCACGAGCACCCATCGCTTTATATGATGCAAAGTCAGGCGTTGCAGCAGATGAAGTAGAGCTGATTACTTTAAAAAGACCCGTGTTATTCAAATCATCAGTAACAACTTGTGTGATTGTAGCGCCATTTCCAGACCCAAAATTTGGGATAACGATAGGAATAGGTTCGTTACGCGCGCGATCCACTGTAATTTCAGCAGCCCCTGGGGCGTTATCGCCAGACTGTGCAAAAGCAGATAAAGGGGTCGCCATAATCCCACCAACAGCGGCACACCCATATAATACTGTGCGACGAGGCATCAATGCATCACGTAGAATATCAGCATCTTGATCAGAAATAATCGAACGCATAACGTTACTTTCCTTTTTAACTTTATATATCCAAAAAACTATTATTTAATTACGACATATTTATGGACGAAATACAAATCGAATCGTATTCTTCTTTTGTATCTTAATGAGTATCTATGGTCTAGAACAAGCTGGATTTAACACAGAATCTTTCAAACGCTCAGCAAAAACACGATATTTAGGATCACTATTCATTTTGACTTTTGTTGCCGCATCAAAATCTACACTTTTTGTCTCTCCTTTATCATCAAGAGAGATAATTATATGCGCTCTATATCCCATAAATTCCTTTGTATCAGTATTTTGTCGATAACAATAAAGCATGTTCAAATATTCTTTTAACGCATCTTTGAATATAAATGGGATACTAGATATAAAAGAGAGAAATAAGAAGTTATACATAAAAATACCCTAATATATAAACATAAAGATATCTAAGGCTTAAATACAAACTGAATTGTATTTCTGTTCCAAACAGCATATTACTTGGAATAGATAGCGTAGAACATTTTGAGTTTAATACCGCGTATCTTGAACGCTCTGTAAATAAACGATAAGAGGAGTTACTCCTCATCCCCGTATTATCAACAGTAACGATCATGTGCGCAATATTATTTGCATAATTTGTAGCGGCAATATCTTGGCGTAACATCTTCTTACCGAGTCAGCGATCCTCCCTAGCTGTGACTTAGAAGGGTTTCATAGTATTATCTTCAGCTATATCTTCCTCAAGATAATATGCATCCTCCTGATTAAAATTTACATGTGAAAGAGACGTGTATATTTGCTTTTAATTTACACGATCACCTTTCAACGATGTTACTAGGGATTGAGATTGCAATACTAGTTGCTTACCGTTTTCCAACTTCATTACACTACACGATGACCGTTGTTTTATTGACAGTGCAACAGAAGGTAAAATACCACTACAGAATAAACCACTTAATAAAACATATTTATGTGGCATAATGTAACGATATTTTATCATCATTTTTTTACCAAAAATATTAAGGGCGAAACACAAACTTAATGGTATTTCTTTGCCCAAGCATATTACTTGGAATAGGTAGCTTAGAACATTTGGGACTCAATACTGCATCTTTTGAACGCTCAGCAAACGCACGATAGGCAGGATCACTGCTCATCTTCGCTTTCGTCGCAGCATCAAAATCTACCATTCGAGCCATACCCGTATTATCAACAGTAACCACCATATGTGCTACGTTATTCGCATAGTTTTTAGCAGCCGTATCTTGCGTATAACAACCCCGAACCGAATCAGCAATTCTTCCTTGTTGGGCTTTTGAAAGCCCTTTGGTTATATCACCATTTCTTGCACCACCACCATTTGGCGATCCACCTTGTCGAGGATTCGCAGCAGATTTAGGGGGGTGTGTTTGCTTTTGTTCAGCGCGATTCGAAGTAATTGCTGCTTCCAAAGCGGAAGTATCAGGCACTTCTTGCTTTGCTTTCTCGGGCTTGGTTATTTTCGAAAATGTCTGATGTTCTGTCGGCAGTGCATCAGGCATTGGTGAAGGTGATGGAGGTGCTGGTGATTTAGACTGAGAGGACGAAGTCAATGGCGCCACAACTGGGGGCAGCGTAACAGCTGATTCAGCAGGCGATTCCATTGCTTGCTCCTGCACAGGCTGCACCGTATCAATCTTTGCCACAGCTTGAGGTGGCGGTGGTAATGCTTGAGGTGGCGGAGGAACAGGAGGAGGCTCTTCTGTTGGTGCATTAATAGGCTTCGTCGGTGCTGGTGGTGCATCTAATTTTTCAGGAGCTGGCGCATCTGGTTTAGGAGAATCCACTTCTGCTTTTGCAGGCGTTTCTTGTCCTGTATCTTTACTCTCAAATTCAACCTGAACAGGTTGCTCTTCGGGTGGTTTAGGAGGTGGATCACTTTGAAATGTTAATGACAACAATACCAGCAACACCACAACACTAAGATGCGATCCAATAGAGGCAGCAATAGAACAACCAAAAAGTTTACGTTCAGAACGATACATACCCAGCATCGATAAGAATCCTTTGATTAAGGAGTATGAGAAGGTGCAGCTGGTGGCAATGGTGCAGGCTGCTGTCCAGCTTCTGCTCCTGATGGCATCTGAGCAAGCAATGCAACATGTGTAAATCCACCTGCTGTAATACGTCCCATAATTTCCATCACACGCCCATAATTAATATGCTGATCCCCTTTTACAAAGATACGATGTTCTGGATCATTTTGAGAAACAGCACGGAGTTGCTCAACCAGCTGATTCATATCAACTGGATTATCACCCATATAAACTGATCCATCCTCTTTGACGGTAACCGTAATCGGTTTTGTATCCGCATTAACAGGCTTTGCAGCTGTTTTAGGCAAATCCACATTAATACCACTGGTCATCATCGGAGCTGCGACCATGAAGATAATTAACAACACTAGCATCACGTCAACCATCGGGGTAACGTTAATATCTGCTTGGGGGCGACGACGACCGCGTCCCCCTCTGCCAGATCCACCTTGAACAGAAAAGCCCATTAGATTTATTCCTGATTATTTACATTACCAGAGTTTTGAGAAGACATTGATGCTTCTGATTGGCGAGAAAGAATCGCAGAGAACTCTGTCGCAAACCCTTCTAAACGTTCAGCAAATAAATTCATTTTATTACTGAAAAAGTTATATGCAACCACTGCAGGTATAGCTGTCAACAACCCCAATGCTGTTGCGAATAATGCTTCTGAAATACCAGGAGCAACCACCGCAAGACTGGTGTTGTTTGATTGTGCGATGGATGCAAAAGCGTGCATAATTCCCCAAACAGTACCAAATAACCCAACAAAAGGAGCCACGGGCCCGATTGTTGCCAACAAAGTTAACCAACGTTCCAAACGTTCCATCTCTCTAGTAATTGTGATAGACATCGCCCGATCAATACGTTGTTTTACACCTTCACTGCTCATATCAACACCAGCAATTCTGGCTGATCTGCGCCATTCACCCATGCCTGCACTAAATACAGCTGCCATTGGGTGATTTGGTTTTACCCCATATTGATCGTACAAATCATCAAGGCTGCCACCAGACCAGAATAAATCTTCAAATTCATCAGCCTGACGTTTTGCTTTACGAATAGTAACAATTTTATCAATGATAACTGCCCATACCCAGATACTGGCAATGACCAAACCAATCATAACCAACTTTACAACAATGGCTGCATGAATAAACAATGCCCAAGGGGATAAATCGGCTGCTGGTGCAGCTAAATTCGCTGCATTAATCGTTGGATCCAAAGATGCCTCCTGCACTATGAATCTCATTAGTATGAACAAAGCATTACTAATGAGGCTAAGATTTTTTCTCTATTAACTTAACTGTTATCTATTTTTTGAAACAAAAACAATCATGTTTTCATCTTGGTCATATTTTTCTTTTAAGCGCCTACTTCTGTTAATGCATCAAACATCTTTTGCCAGTGTCGAGGGAACGGTGTTGGCATGTAATCACCCTTCTTTAAACATACTAATTGCAACTTGATTTCTGTAACAATTTCCCCTTCACGTGAGAAGACTTGAGACAACCAACAGCTAGCCCCCAAAGCAGTAATTAGACTGGTTTTGACATTCACCATATCATCCAAAAAAAGGGGTTTACGATATTGAATTTCCATCTGACGAACGACTAATATCTGACCGTATTCTTTATATAACTCGGCAAGAGTGCCCCCCAAACGGCGAATGCACTCAGTCCTTGCACGCTCTGCGATTCCTAAATATTTCGCGTGATAGACCACACCACCTGCGTCTGTATCTTCGTAACATATTCTAAACTGATAATTTTGAATTTCTTCTTTAGATAATAATCTAGTCTTGGTTTTATATATGTTCTCTTCTTGATCAGACATATCCATTTTATTCATCTTCCTCATTAATATCATTTAATAAATCAAACTGTGTCGTAATAGACGGAGGTGGAACTAAATTCAAATGTTTCCAGCCCCTTTCGCCTAAAACGCGTCCACGACTCGTTCTTAAAACCAAACCTTCTTGAATTAAATAAGGTTCAATCACATCCTCCAACGTATCTCTCGATTCTGCCAGTGCTGCGGCCAAAGTTTCTACCCCCACAGGTCCACCGTGGTGATATTCCGCAATTCGCATCAGATAACGACGGTCCATCGCGTCCAGTCCCATTTGATCGACTTCCAACCGTGAGAGTGCAGCATCAGCAAGGCCACTATCCACCGCTTGTCCCTCTTTATGTGTTACCAAGGCAAAATCACGCACACGTCTTAACAAGCGCCCAGCTATACGAGGCGTACCACGAGAACGCCTTGCAATTTCCTGTGCACCATCATCCGTTAATTCAAACCCAAGTTTTCTTGCCCCGCGTGCTACAATCAATTTCAGCTCTTCTGGCGTATAAAAAATCAATCGCAATGGAATACCGAATCGATCTCGCAATGGTGTTGCCAATAAACCCGAACGCGTTGTTGCTGCAACCAATGTGAAAGGTGGCAAATCAATTCTGACAGAACGTGCAGCAGGTCCTTCACCAATAATCAAATCCAACTGAAAATCTTCCATCGCAGGATATAAAATTTCCTCAATAGAAGGATGTAAACGGTGGATTTCATCGATAAACAGCACATCTCTTGGCTGTAAATTGGTTAAGATCGCAGCCAAATCCCCTGCTCTTTGTATCACTGGACCAGAAGTTGCACGAAACCCTACGCCTAATTCTTTCGAGACGATCTGTGCTAACGTTGTTTTCCCTAAACCTGGAGGACCATGCAATAATACATGATCTAATGCCTCTTCCCGCTTACGTGCCGCCTGGATAAAAATTGATAAATTTTCACGAGATGTCTTTTGCCCCGTAAATTCAGACAAAGACTGCGGACGTAACGCAACCTCAAAATTATCTTCTGGTCGCTTTGTCGCATCAAATGGACGATCTTCAGCAGAATTCATCGTGCCAACTCTTTCAATGATTCACGAATTACAAGATCAAGCTCTGATCCTTTGTCTTCTTCATTTAAACGTTTAACCACTCTAGCAACAACAGGTTGAGATTCTACGCGGCGAAACCCTAATCCCTCCAACGCCAACAATGCATCAGATAAAATTTGGGTCGCTTGAGGAATAGGATTGTGGCCTTTTGCATCAGATACAACTGTCGAAACTACTTGGTCAGATAAAGAGGCTACTTTACCACTCAGTTCTGTCAAAATACGAACGGCAAGCCTTGCCCCCACTCCTGGCGCACGGGTTAAGGTGGCCTTATCAGCGGTCATAATGGCAGAGCTGATCTCATCAGGAGATAAAGTAGATAATATGGACAATGCCATCCGCACGCCAACCCCTTGAACTGTCGTTAACAAGCGAAACCAATCACGTTCGTAACTATCTGCGAACCCATATAGTAAAATCGCATCTTCTCTAACAATGGTTTCAACCAACACCCTCGCGATTTCTGGAGGCCTGGGTAAGCGCGTTAATGTACGATTAGAACAAAAAACCACATATCCGACACCATTGACATCTATTAAACAGCGATCTGCTTCAGTTTGTTCAATAAGTAATCCTGTCAATTGACCGATCATGCCATTACCTTTCCCATTGCAATGCTATTCTGACTAGTACGATGATGGGCATGACAAATCGCAATCGCTAATGCGTCCGCAGCATCGGCCTTTTGAATAATAGCACTGGGTAAAATACGCTTTACCATCATCGTTACTTGATCTTTGGTTGCTGCACCCGTTCCAACAACAGCCCTTTTGACTGTTTTAGCACCATACTCAATAACCATTAAACTTCGTTTGGCTGGAATTAACAAAGCTACCCCTCTGGCATATCCCAGTTTTAACGTCGCCGTGCCATTTTGATTAACATACGTTTCTTCAACAGCAGCTTCATCAGGGGCATATTGCTCAATTAGTTTTTCCAAACCATCGGATAAAACACAAAGACGCTCTGGAACTGATGCTTTGCTGTCCGTCGCCAATATCCCACTGGCGACATAAGAAAGACGATTTCCTTGAGCGTCTATTACCCCCCAGCCTGTGAAACGCAAGCCAGGGTCAATCCCTAAGATTCTAACCACGAATCTTAAACCGATAACCGTTCAGCAACTTCATCAGGAAGATCAAAATTCGCAAAGACATTTTGCACATCATCATGATCTTCTAATGTATCAATCAATTTTAACAAGGTCTGTGCGTTATCTTCGGTCAGCGTCACTGTGTTGCTTGGACGCCATTCAATCTTAGCACTTTCAGGATCTTTAAATTTTGCTTCCAACGCATCGCGAACAGCAAAGAAATTTTCCATTGGACAAGTAATTTCATAATACCCATCGGCAACTTCAACATTATCCGCTTCGGCTTCGATTGCAGCTTCAAACATTGTATCGTAATCTGCAATAGCTTCAGGATAAGTAATCACCCCTAACCGTTCAAACATGAAGGATACAGAATTCATTTCCCCCAAAGAACCACCATATTTATTAAATGCAGCACGGACGTCGGAAGCCGTACGATTACGATTGTCGGTTAACGCCTCAACAATAATCGCCACCCCTGCGGTGCCATAACCTTCATACCTTACTTCATGAAAATTATCGCCCTCTCCACTACCCGCAGCTTTTTTTATCGCACGATCGACATTATCTTTGGGCATATTGACTGCTCTGGCAGCAGCAACTGCAGCTCTTAGTCGAGGGTTTGATGCTGGGTCAGGCAACCCTGTCTTAGCAGCAACGGTGATTTCACGAATAATCTTTGCAAAATCTCTTGCTCTACGTGCATCTTGAGCACCTTTACGATGCATAATATTTTTAAATTTGGAATGTCCTGCCATAAATTTGTCTCTTAATTCTTTCTATCTTTAAACCAACAACACTTAAACTAACTTGCCGTGACAATGCTTATATTTCTTACCTGAACCACAAGGGCATAGTGCATTACGAGAGATATTTGCCCACTCTTCTGGAATATCAATCTCTTCATCTTCACTTTTTTCTAAAAACTGTCCTTCACCGAATTCGTCCATCGGCTCTTCTTCATCTGTTCTGACGTTTACTTCAACACGACACAAAGTAGATATGACGCGCTCACTTAATTCGTCGAGCATATAATGAAATAAATTATAAGCCTCTTTTTTATATTCATTAAGAGGGTCTTTTTGCCCATAAGCACGCAAGCCAATCCCTTGACGCATTTGATCAAGACGTAAGAGATGCTCTTTCCAAACACCATCTAATGTTGTCAATAAGATTTGTTTTTCAACATAACGCATGATAGAAGCACCAAAATTCGCAGCTTGTACTGCGTGTGCATTTTCAGCAGCTTCTTTGATCCTACCTTCAATCTCATCAATGCTGATCGTTGTTTCTTCTGACCATTCTTTAATCGGCAACTCAAGATTAAGTAACCGTTTGACTTCTGCAGCTAACTCTTCAGTTTGCCATTGTTCTGCAAAAGATTTTTCTGGCAAGTAACTTGCAATCAACATCGAAATCACATCATTACGCATTGTTGCAATCGTCTCAGACACATCCTCTGATGACATATATTCTCGACGTTGAGAATATACTTCTTTACGCTGATCGTTAATCACGTCATCATATTTTAATGTGTTTTTACGCATATCAAAATTGCGTTCTTCAACTTTTTTCTGGGCTTTTTCTAGGGCTTTGTTAATCCAAGGATGCACAATAGCTTCCCCTTCTTTAAGTCCCATTTTTTGCAACATCCCGCTCATGCGTTCAGAACCAAAAATACGCATTAAATCATCTTCTAAGGATAAAAAGAACCTTGAGTTCCCGGGGTCCCCTTGACGCCCTGAACGACCACGTAACTGATTATCAATACGACGGCTTTCATGACGTTCAGTTCCTATCACGAACAAGCCACCATTTGCCTTGACTTGCTCGTGATCGACTTTTGTACGTGCACGTAATTCTTGTTCTTTTTGGTTACGCTCTTCTTCGTCCTCTATGTCAGAGAGTTGTTGTTGAATAAGCATTTCAACATTCCCCCCCAACTTAATATCCGTTCCACGACCAGCCATGTTCGTGGCAATCGTGATAGCTCCAGAACCACCCGCTTGTGCTACAATTTGAGCTTCTTTTTCATGAAAACGCGCATTTAGAACATTATGAGGGATTTTCTTTTTTGCTAGCAAATCAGATAGAATTTCACTTTTTTCAATTGACGTTGTACCAACCAAGATCGGCTGTTTCTTCGCATGAATTTCTTCAATTAATTTACTAACAGCCTCATATTTTTCATTAGCTGTCAGATAAATTTCATCATGTTCGTCTTTACGCTGAACTTTTAAATTAGTTGGGATTGAAACAACATCCAGTTTATAAATTTCTGCAAATTCATCAACTTCAGTCATTGCAGTCCCCGTCATTCCAGAAAGTTTGGGGTATAAACGGAAATAATTTTGGAAGGTAATCGAAGCAAGCGTTTGGTTTTCTGGCTGAATTGTGACATGTTCTTTTGCTTCTAAAGCTTGATGCAACCCATCAGAGTAACGACGACCATCCATCATTCGACCCGTAAATTCATCGATTAGGACAATTTTATCATTTCTTACGATATAATCCACATCTTTAGCGAACAAAGTATGTGCTCTTAGAGCTTGTTGCATATGATGGACTAGGGATACGTTATGAATGTCATACAGACCCCCTTCATGCAAAACACCTTTTGCGGCTAAAGCTGCCTCGATATTTTCTGTTCCAACTTCTGTAGGGATAACAGTTTTAAACTTTTCGTCCTTTTCATAGTTCTCTGGGACTTTGACAATTTCTTTAATTACCTCGTCAACAGATCGATACAAATCAGAACTATCATCTGCAACACCAGAGATAATCAAAGGTGTACGCGCTTCATCAATGAGAATAGAGTCAACCTCGTCAACAATCGCATAGAAAAAGTCACGTTGTACCATTTCGTCAAAGCTGTATTTCATATTATCGCGCAAATAATCAAAACCAAATTCGTTATTTGTGCCATAAGTGATATCAGCTTGATAAGATTGTTTACGTTCATCATCATTTAGATCAGCAACAATAGTACCAACTGTTAATCCAAGGAAATTGTATAAACGTCCCATTTCCTCTGCATCACGAGACGCAAGATAATCATTGACGGTGACAACATGCACCCCTTTGGCAGGCAGTGCATTTAAATATACTGCTAATGTTGCAACTAGTGTTTTTCCTTCACCAGTACGCATTTCAGCGACTTTACCATCATGAAGAACCATCCCACCAATAAGCTGCACATCAAAGTGACGCATTCCCAATACACGTTTAGAAGCCTCTCTGACCACTGCAAAAGCTTCGGGCAGCAATGCATCTAGTTCCTCACCATCAGCAAGACGCTTACGAAATTCAACTGTCTTATTTGCAAGAGCAGCGTCATCCAAAGCCTGCATCTCAGGCTCTAAACTATTAATTTTGGGCACTCGCCGTTGATAGGCTTTTAATGAACGCTCATTAGATGTACCTAAAACAGCACGAGCAAATTTTGCAAACATCAATATTTTCCAAACAACGACCCCGTAACTCTGCCTGTTAGTACAAGGTCAGTCAGTAATCTTATTTAAACTTAACAAAATTCAGGCAGAACTTAAGCAAACAATATTATAATTAAAAATTTTTAATACCATATCATAAAAATTCCTGCATTTGTATTTTTAAATATGTCCCTAATTTTTTAATGCTTCATTTGATAATAACGACTTTCTTTGAAGACAATCTTTTTTTTGTATGGTATAATTACAACTAAGGTTTTATATTTTATGACTTAACAAAATCAATTTTTTTAAGGTATTTTGAATGTCCATTTCTACAAAAACATTCCGTTTTGCAGCTAGCCTTTTTGTCACATCAAGTCTTTTCAGCACTGCTTTGATGGCTGCTGAACCTGCAGCACCAACACCAACACAAGCCCCAACAGCTGAGATTACAAATAAAGCTGCCGCTGCAAACAATGCGGATCCTCTCGAAAAAGCTGATAAAAGCACAGTGTTAGCCACTGTCAATGGTCAAAACATTACCATTGGCGACGTTATCGATGCACGTAAATTATTACCTGCTCAACTCAGCCAAATTCCAACAGGTGTTTTGTTACCGATGATGATCGACCAAATGGTCAATCAAAAAGCCATCCAACAAATGGCTGAAAAAGCAAACCTTGAAAACACCCCAGAAGTACAACAACAATTAAAACTTGCTAGAATGGGTATTATCCAAGATGCTTATTTAAAGGCTCAAGTTGAACCTAAAATCACTCCAGAAGCGATTAAAAAATTCTATGATGAAAATATAGCGAATAAACCCCCTGTAAAAGAAGCACATATTCGCCATATTTTGGTAAAAACATCAGCTGAAGCTGAAAAAATTATCAAAGAATTAAAAGCTGGTAAGAAATTTGCTGATCTTGCTAAATCAAGCTCAATCGATAAAGCAACTGCAGGACAAAATGGTGGTGATTTAGGTTGGGTTAAAGCTGACGAACTTGTTCCTGACTTTTCAAAAGCAGCTTTTGCTATGAAAGCAAATACAACCAGCACAACCCCTGTGAAAAGCCCATTTGGGTATCATGTTATTCAAGTACTAGCCTATAAAGATGTTCCAGTTCCTCCTTTGGACAAAGTAACACCGATGATTCGTCAAAAGTTAATTCAACAAAATGTTAAAGCCGTCATTGATGATACTGTAAAACAAAGCAAAATTACGAAAAACGACGCGATCATCAAAAAATACACCATTCAACCGCCTTCAGCTCCTGCATCTGCTCCGACATCTGCACCTGCAAAATAAGGTTGAATCAAAATAAATGGTTGCCGTCTGTAGAATAACGAAATGTGGTTTATACATATTTGCACTAACTATCGCTCAGGCAGCCTTTTTTACCTTCACAGGAATGGCTGGAACGTCGATTGTAATTCCAAAAGAAAGTGAGAATTCTACATTTTCCGAAATACAACCTCCAGTCAAACCACCTGTTACAAACGTAATAACCAATAACTCAGCACAAATACTTGCACGCGTTAACGATGATATTATTACCGTTGGCGATGTAAAAAAATTAGCGTCCAATTTGCCTAGAGAATTAAAATCTCTTCCAAAAGAGTTATTATATCCCCAATTAACGAAACAGCTTATTGTTGATCATGCTTTGCAGATTGCTATTCAAAAAGATGGTATTTCTCGACGACCTGTTGTCCAACAACAAATTAACGCTGCAATCAAAGATCTTGCTCAACAAAAACTTACACAAGCCTATTTTCTCGAAAAGCTTAGACCTCTATTAACCCCACAAGCTATTCAACATTATTATAATGAACATTATATAAACCAACCCGAAATCAAAGAAGTTAATTTACGCCAAATTGTTGTTCAATCCCCTGAAGTTGCAGAACTCGTTTTACAAAAACTCAAAGCTGGACAAAATTTTCAAGCGGCAACACGTATGTATTCGATTGATTTACAAAACAGAGATCAAAATAAAGGCGATATGGGCTGGTTAACCATCAGCGAGCTAGACCAACCTATCATTCAAGCAATTTCAAAAATAAAAAATAACGAATATACTGCCAGAGCAATACGAACGAACTATGGATGGGTTATTCTCCAAAAAGTTGCCGAGCGTAATCGACCTGTTCCTTCCTTAGAATCTGTTGAATCTTTCATCAAAGAACAAATTACAAAAGAAGCAATCAGCCGTATTTACGAAGAAAGTTTGGAAAACGCTCATATTATCGAATATTAATCCTTTATCTGACGATCTCTATTGATTATCATTATAAAATTAACATTATAGATATAGATATTTTTATTCGAATATATAATTATATTCTTAATTTTCTGGTGAATGATTTAACATAAGGTAATTTCAACGATGAGCGCATATCCAACCTCCCCCCTAGCAGTTCCACTTCCAGCGCTTCCTGCTGTTCCTGGGGTACGCTTGGCTTCTATAGAAGCAGGGTTGCGATATTCTGGGCGACTAGACTTAACGCTAATGGAGTTTGCGCCCTCCACAACCGTCGCTGGAGTTTTTACGCAAAATAAATGTCCAGGAGCTCCTATCGATTGGTGTCGTTCTATATTAGCCAAAGGTCATGCCAGAGGGTTATTGGTTAATGCTGGTATTGCCAATGTTTTTACTGGAAAAGCTGGCTTTGAAACTGTCCAACGCTCTGCCGAAGCGGCCGCAAAAGCAATTGGATGTTCAGCAGAAGAAATCTTTGTTGCTTCTACGGGTGTTATTGGTGAACAACTGCCATATCAAAAAATTGTTGATATTATGCCAACATTATACCAACAATTAGATGAAAATCATTGGACAGAAACAGCCCAAGCTATTTTGACAACGGATACATTCGCAAAAGGATATTCCTTACGAACGAAAATCGGCACAGAAACCGTGACCATTCAAGGAATTGCCAAGGGCAGCGGAATGATTGCACCTGACATGGCAACCATGCTATCTTTTGTAACAACCGATGCCAAATTACCTGCTTCTGTTTTACAAGCATTACTTTCTCAAAAAGTAAAAACAACATTCAACGCAATTACTGTTGATTCAGATACCTCCACATCAGACACATTACTATTATTCGCAACAGGCGTTGCCAACACACCTGATATTACTGATCCAAGTGATCCTCGTTTAACTGACTTTGCCACTACTTTGGAAAAGGTGCTTAAGGAACTAGCGTTACTGGTTATCAAAGATGGCGAAGGTGTCAGTAAACTGATTGAAATTACTGTTACGGGTGCGATCAATGATGAATCCGCTCATAAAATTGGTATGTCTATTGGTGATTCTCCATTGGTAAAAACTGCAATTACAGGCGAAGATGCAAACTGGGGACGTGTTGTTATGGCCGTTGGAAAGGCAGGAGAGCCTGCAAATAGAGATACCTTATCCGTTTCTATTGGTGATGTATGGGTTGCTCATGAAGGCGGTGTTCTTATTGATTATGACCGTGAGACTGTGGCACAGCATATGAAAGAGGAGACTATTAAAATTAAAGTTGACCTAAATCTTGGAAGTGGTAAAGCAACCATATGGAGCTGTAACCTTACCAAAGGCTATATTGATATTAATGGCTCTTATCTTCGTTCTTAAAATACCTAATTTTTTCTCTTACTCTGGGATTACCCAATTTTATGATGGCTACTGATACTTTATCCAATGCTTCTCCTATTGATTTAACCGAAGAAGAAAAAAAGAGAATATTGGCAAAATCTGCGCAATTCTCTCCTCCTTCTGCTGTCTTGCCTGATGGCAGAACAGAGCTTGTCGGATTGTCTCGTGTAGAATTAGAGCAACTCTTGGTGGATATGGGTGAACAGCGCTTTCGAACAAAGCAACTATGGCATTGGATCTATCATAAGGGGGCTACTGATTTTAATGAAATGACCTCTATTGGCAAGCCTTTACGTGCCAAGTTGATTGATCATTGCGTTATCAGTCGACCAAAAGTCGTCACAGAACAAACCTCTAAGGATGAAACTCGTAAGTTTCTATTCCAATTCAGAGATGGTCAAGAAGCCGAAACCGTTTATATTCCAGATCGTCGTGAAGATCGAGGAGCTGTTTGTATCTCTTCGCAAGTTGGCTGCACCCTCTCTTGTCGGTTTTGCCATACCGGCACGCAAAACCTCGTAAGGAACCTTGGTTCGGCTGAAATTATCGGTCAGTTTATGGCTGCTCGAGATAGTTATGGTGAATGGCCAACCCCGACAGCCGATAGACCTCGCCTTTTATCGACAATTGTTTTAATGGGTATGGGTGAGCCTTTATATAATTACGAAAATATCGCCAAAGCTATGCGTATTGCGATGGATGACGAAGGAATTGGTATTTCTAGACGTCGTATTACATTATCGACTTCTGGTGTGGTTCCAATGATGGATCAGTGCGGAAATGATTTGGCAATTAATCTTGCGATTTCTTTGCATGCCGTCAGAGATGATTTGCGAAACGAAATTGTTCCGTTGAACCGCAAATATCCTATCAAAGATGTATTAGCCGCTTGCCGTCGTTATCCAGCTGCCAGTAATTCAAGACGTATTACTTTTGAATATATCATGTTGCGGGGAATTAATGACAGTGAAGCCGAGGCACATGAGCTTGTTCGTCTACTTAAGGGGATCCACGCCAAAGTCAATTTAATCCCGTTCAACCCATGGCCTGGAAGCGATTATAAACCCTCTAAATCGGAACAAGTGCAAAAATTCGCAGATATTATTATGCAGGCAGGATATTCGTCTCCTATTCGTACCCCTCGTGGCAGGGATATTCTAGCAGCTTGCGGTCAATTACGCACCGAAAGTCAAAGAATAAGAGCTTCAGAGCGAGAGTAAGATTAGAATATGCAAGGTTATGCTTAAATTGACTATGAAAATTGATTAACTTAAAATCGACATAATTTATTGTGACAGTTCTACTGTTATTTTGAATATATATTACAACCATCAATAAAAAGACATTAATTAATGATTGTTAATGCTAAACGTGGTCTTCGGTTTATTCTCCAAGATAGCTTCAAACCGCTTTCTATCCTCTTTATTTGGGATATGTTGGTTGTTATTTGTTACAGATATTATCAAATCAGTTGGTTTGGTCAATCTGAGCTTCCTATCGCTTTAATCGGCTCTGTTCTGGTATTATTTATGAATTTTCGAAATAATACTGCATATAATCGGTGGTGGGAGGCTAGGTCTCATTGGGGACTAATTACAAATAATTGTCGTTCGTTTTCAAGGCAATGCACGACTATCCTTAAAGGACACCCTGACTTAACGCGTGCCATCGCTGGGTATGCCTATGTCTTGGCCTATCACCTACGAGGTAAAGACGCATTGTTAAACAGCAATGTAAAACGTGTCCTACCCATACATATTCAAAATTATATCAAAGGACTTAGAAACCAACCTAATGGCGTGTTGTTCCAAATAGGGCTTATGGTTACTCAAGAAGTTGATAAAAAGCATATTGATGGTGCTGTTCACGCACAAATTGATCGGATTTTATCGGATATTGCCAATGCTCAAGGAGCATTGGAGAGAATTAAAAACACTCCTTTATCGATTCAATTTTCTACGTTACCTTATTTTTTAACCGAAATTACATGTGTTATATTACCCTTTTCTATGGTTGAAACATTAGGATGGTTTACGCCTTTGGGTTCCGCACTTGTGGGTTTTCTTTTTATGGCGTTATATAAAATCGGCAGCGATTTACAAAACCCTTTCGACGACAGTCCACATGCTTTGCCAATGCTAACGATGACGCGTAGTTTAGAAATCGATTTGCTTGAACAAATCGGTGATCCAACTGGGTCTCCTATTGCACCTGTTAATGGCATACAATGGTAATAAACAATTCTATTTCTTGTATATTTAATTAAAAAATATTATGATGACAATTTGTGAAATTTGTGATAGCTTCATCGTATGAATATATTCCGTTCCCCTCCCAAAGGCGGTGTCACTGATGAAATGGCACGCGCTGCTATTGCGAAAACAGCTGCTCAAGAAGTAGACAACAAAGATACATTCCCTTTTCAAGAAGGCGATGCCATTGTATATGCTGCACATGGTGTCGGGCGTGTTGATCGTATTGGTGTCGAAGAAATTGCTGGAACCAAACTCGAAATGATACAAATTTCATTTCCTGATAATCAAATGACCCTGCGTATCCCATTATCAAAAGCTAAAAAAGCAGGGTTACGCAAAATTGCTTCCAGGGAAATCGTCAGCAAAGCAATGTCGACAATCAAAGGGAAACCACAAAATAATAAGGGTATGTGGGCAAGACGCGCTGTTATTTATCAAGAAAAAATTAATTCTGGTGATTTAATACAAATCGCCGAAGTGCTTCGTGACCTTCGTCGCAACGTAGATAGCCTTGATGGCAGTTTTAGTGAAAGAAAGCTCTTTGAAGCAGCGCAAGAACGTTTCGTTACAGAGGTCGCAGTTTTAGAATCTAAAGATTCTAACACTGTTCTAAGTGAACTAACTGAAGTGATGAAGTCTGCTTAATTAAGCTGATAATTGTTTTATCAAAGGGGATTTTATAATCCTCTTTTTTTTACCTATCGATATTTATATGGATTTATAATCTTACTAATGATTATAATACAAGAAATTCATAGATTATTAAGACAATTACTGCCATGTTTTTAAAAAGAAAATTACAAACTAACTTATCTAATACTCAACAGCATCTTATATCTGAATTGACAACAATTGTTAGTCAACGAAATATTATTACCAATCCTAGTAAAATGGGTTTATTTTGTAATGGCTTTCGATACGGATCGGGCAGAGCTATTGCTGTTGTTCAGCCACAGACGTTACTTGAACAATGGCAAATTTTAAAAGCATGTGTAACAGCCAATGTGATTGTCATTATGCAAGCAGCCAATACAGGATTGACAGGTGGGTCAAGCCCTGATGGCAATAATTATGATCGTGATATTGTCATCATCAATACGATGAATATGAAGAAAATATTTCTTCTGAATAATGCAGAACAGGTAATTTGTTTTCCAGGCTCAACATTAAACGAACTTGAAAAAAAATTAAAACCCTATCATCGAGAACCTCATTCAGTTATTGGGTCTTCTTGTATTGGAGCTTCTGTACTTGGTGGAATTTGCAACAATTCTGGAGGTGCGTTAGTACAACGCGGACCAGCCTATACTGAAATGGCTCTTTATGCTCAATATACGCATGATGGTCGTTTAGAGCTTATTAATCATTTAGGAATTGAATTGGGAAATACACCCGAAGAGATCCTCACAAATTTAGACAATAATCTCTTTGATAGCCATAACCTACCAAAAACTGAGAAGCATTGTTCAGACCATCACTATAAAGAACATGTTTGCCAAGTCGATTCCCCCACCCCTGCACGGTATAATGCTGATTCCTCTCATTTACACGAAGCTTCGGGTTGTGCGGGTAAGCTCGCTGTTTTTGCAGTACGTTTAGATACTTTTCCACAAGAAAAAGAAACACAAGTTTTTTATATTGGCACCAATAATCCTGATGACTTAACCCAAATACGATATGATCTGCTTTCCCAACGCATCGTTCCTGTTTCAGGAGAGTATATTCATAAAAAAGCGTATGACATTGCTGCTGTCTATGGAAAAGATACTTTCTTATTTATTAACTATTTTGGAACAGATTATATTCCGTTACTTTTTAAACTGAAAAATCGGTTTGATTATTTAACAAAAAAAGTTGGTTTTTTACCTTTGCATTTCAGCGATAAAATTATGCAGTTCGCAAGCTCTTTATTTCCTCAACATCTACCCACCCGTATGAATGATTATGCAAAAACATATGAACATCATCTCCTTTTAAAAGTGGGAAAAAATGATATTGAAACGATCAAAGGATACCTAAGCAAATTCTTTCAAACACATCCAGAAGGTAATTTTTTTGAATGTAATCCTGACGAAGGGAAAAAAGCATTTTTACAGCGTTTTGCTGTTGCTGGGGCAGCCGTTCGTTATCGTGCCATTCACCATAAAACGGTAGAGGATATTTTAGCCCTTGATATTGCTTTACGTCGTAATGACAAGAAATGGACAGAAACGCTCCCTTCTGAAATTGATAAAACATGTATGCATAAACTTTATTATGGTCATTTTTTCTGTCATGTGTTTCACCAAGATTATGTCATTTATAAAGGACACGACATCGTCTCCCTAGAGGAGAAAATGTTGAAGATCTTAGACCATAGAGGTGCAGAATATCCTGCTGAACATAATGTTGGTCATCTATACCATGCAAAAGAACCGTTAAAAAAATTCTATCAAGAACTTGATCCATGCAATATTTTCAATCCAGGCATTGGTAAAACCAGTAAATTAAAAAACTGGGAAAACAACAATAATTTTGATAAATAAAGTATTGATCCTATTTTATATATCAATTTATTTTATTGAACTTTATCGACGTAATTATGACAAAAATTTCCAATCCTTCTGATGAGGATATAATACACCCTATAAATATCCTTTTACATCAAGGAAATTTTGAAAAAGCCCTTGCTTTACTACTTCCATATAAGAATTTTAAACTCAACCAACCTATTATGACGTTGTTGGGGATCGCCTATGCAGGTTGCAATCAACCCAAAGAGGCTGCGTACCATCTTTGTTTAGCGCAACAACTTAAGGAAACCCCTTATCAGCACAGTTGCAGTGAGCTTGAACCTTATCTGGGGAGTCATAATTTATATAGCCTGATTTTTAAAGTATACGAAGAAGCCTTTAAACTTCAATCAGCGGACGAGCTCTTGTATATTGCCTACGCCAATATTTTACAACATACAAAACAATCATCAAAAGCAATTTTATATATCAGAAAATGCTTAATATTCTCTAAAAAACAAGATTGGTTACTTAATATTTTAGCCACTATTCTTTTCGAAGCAGGAAAATATCCACAAGCCTTGAAAATATATAAATATCTAGAACAACGTAACGAAGATAATGTTACTATTTTAGCTAACCTTGCTTCTTACTATAATGCAATAAACGATACAGAGCAGGCTTTGATATATTATCGCAAAGCAATCATACTTAGCCCTCTTTGGGCACCAATACGTGTAAATTATTCATTATGTTTGTTGAAGGGACAATATTATTACCAGGGTTGGGCAGAGCATGAATACCGTTTGGACACACCTAACCATACAAGTTTACCACGTGAAACATTGCTTCCTACATTAACAAATACAACAGATATCCAAGGGAAAAAAATTCTGATTACTCAAGAAGAAGGACTTGGAGATACCTTGATGTATTTGCGTTTTGTGCCAGAGCTTATCAAGCGCGGCGCAATTGTCGAATTATGGGTGGCGAAGACAATGAAAGGGCTTTGTGAGCGAATCAGAGGAAAACCGATGGTTAAGGTTGGTGGCGAAGAAGCACCATTCTTTGATTGGCATTGTCCTTTTATCAGCCTGCCCAGAGCCCTAAGTGCTGATCCCAACAAACATAAATTTATACCTTATTTAATAGCAGATCGAAAAAAAATAAATTTTTGGAAAAAAAAATTACCTGATACTAAACATTTAAAAGTGGGTCTTGTTTGGGGTGGGTCACCTCATCCCAGTGATGCCTATGCGGTTATGACGGATAATAAACGTTCAATTGAATTAACTAAGCTAATCCCATTATTACGATCTGTAAAAAATGCCACTTTTATCAGTTTACAAATGGGGCACCATGCGCATGAAATAAACGATTTGTCAAAAGATATTTCTGTCTTTAATCCTATGACTGAGGTGCAAGATATGGATGACACTGCCGGAATTATCAAGAATTTAGATTTGGTGATTTCTGTTGATACTTCTGTCATCCATTTGGCTGGTGGATTAGGAGCTAATGCCATTTTATTAGATCGATATGATAATTGCTGGCGCTGGATTTCTGGGGCTGAATATAGCCCATGGTATCCAAAAACTCGAATTATTCGACAAACACGCCCAAGAGTATGGAGCGATGTGGTCAAAAAAGCCACCTCTCTTTTACAAGAGATGGCTAATGAGCATGAACAGAAAACAACTTAATAATCAAATTTGTACAATAATCCAATACTGCTTCCTGGATCATTATCAGGGGTAACGAAACCTGTTCTATCTTGTCCAGTTCCAACAGTTGCTGTTGCTTTTAAGCGTTTGGTAATATCAATTTGCATTTCAGCTTGCGTGCCAGCTGTACCCGTTGATTGTTTGGCACCCAAATAAACACCTTTCATTATATATTTACCTGCTGAGACACTGGTTCCAGTAGAAGATCCTTTCCCGTCACTACTACCTCCGCCAACGGATAAACGGTCAAGCCCTAACGTTTTACGAACCGTTCCTAGTGGATCAAATCCACTACCCTCGCCACCTAAAGTTGCCAATGCTACGCCAATTTCAGCCATTTGTGTCGTTGAAAGACTTTGTGAATCAACACCGAATAATAACATTGCCAAGACACGGTCCTGAGATAATGGTGGGGATGATGTTAACGCTATTTTAGGCGAGCTGGCGTAACCAGTAATTGCCAGACTAACAGTATTTCCTTCAACTGATTTCTTAACCTCAAAATCCAACGATGGATCAATTTTGTGATCAACGTTACTGCCTTTAAACCCAATAATTCCTTTGGTAAATTCCAAAGAAATACCCGCCAAATCAATATGACCATTTTGCATTTCAAAACCACCAGAGATTTGTGGTGCATTGGCAGTCCCACCGACATGTAATGACCCAGCCATATCGGTAAAGAGGCCAAATCCACGAACCAAGATTTGCCCCGCAGATTTAACCGTAAGATTTAAACCAATATCAGGCCCTGCAGAATCATGTTGAGCCACTTCTATTTTATCCCCTGGACGAATAACTTTTAACGGGACAACAGAACGTGCCATAGAATGAGGAATATTAATGTCGGCACGTTTAATCTTAACAACACCATCAACATCGATACGTGTCTTAGCCATTCCTTTGATATTAATATCGCCATCTAAGATCGCTGTCAGTAAATCACTAACTAATGGTTTCGCATTTTTCATACCGAAATGCAAATTGATCGGCATGCCAGGTTTAAACACACCAACTTGACCATTCGCATCCATTGTCCCGTTCCCAGCTTTGGCTGAAAATGATTGTAATACAATCGAATCTCTTTGCCCAACAATCGAGGCTTGCATATTGCGAATACTGACACCTTGAGCATAATCACGGAAACTGCCATTTGTTAAATCAACATGCCCAGTAATCACAGGCGAATTCACATTTCCATTCACCTGCATCGCCATATTCACCAATCCAAGCACTTGCTGACCTGATGCCCCAACAATCGCATTGGCTACAGATAAATCAATATTTCCATTTAATTGTAACGCCACGTTTCCTTTAGGTTGTAATGGCACTGTTCCTGTGACGCTGGCATTCACTTTTTGTCCTACTTGTAACTTTGTATCAAGCCTTGCTGAGTTGCCATTCAAATTCGCCTGCGCATTTAATTGCGCAGGAGGCAACGAGGCTGCTGCACCTGTTAATAGCTGCATATTATGCGCATTAACTTGAATCGTTCCTTGTGGTTTTTCAATAGTACCCTGTAGTTTTGCCTGCGCATTAATAACGCCTTTAGCTTTTAAGTCTGGCGCAAATGGTTTTGCCAGTGCTGGCGTAATATTCTGAATAGAAGCTGTTACAGCCAATTTTGGCTTGATTTCTCCTGCAATATCAATCGTTGCTGCAGCAGCACTTGGTGGTGCTAAAGACATTCTAAGGCGATTAATGGCTATCTTATCACCAAAATCTGCTTGTACAGGTGCCAGTAAGCGAATATTCTCGCCTTTAACCAATGCAGCAAATTTCTGAATATCAACTTTTTTCTTTAATAAATTCAACGTAAGTGCGGTATCAATATTTCCTTTGGCGTCCATTAAATCAGGAAAATTGCCATTCAGTGCTAGTTTTAAATTCTCCATCCCGCCATTAGCGGTCATATTCGCATTACCTCTAACTACTTTGGGGACTTGTAATTGATTGACTTGTAATTTTAAATTAACAACTGGTTTTTGAATAGGATTTTCAACAGAGCCCGATAATGATAATTTTCCTATTTTTGCCTGAGGCATCGTAAGTTGGCTGTTCAAATCCAACATGACTTTGGACTTATTTTCAGGCAAGCTATGAATATCTAGATGAACATTACCATCAATCTTTTGGTTAATTAAACGACTAAAATCAGACAAACGCGCGATATCAAGTTTAATTTTACCTACAGGCAACATATTATTTTCAGACATTACAACATCGGCCACGGCTTTGATACCACGCCACTCCATTTGTTGTAATTTCAAATAATAGGCCTTTTGTTGTTCAGATTGACCTGCTTGTAATTGTATATTTAATGGCGTTTGATCTAACGTTCCTGTCAGCCCAACGGTCGCAGTTGGTTGTGAAGGTAAATGTTGTGCATTCGCTGTCAATTCAAGTTGGCTAGGTCGAATCACATACCCACTATTAGCAGCCGTTGTGAAGTTAGTTGTTAATTTTAATTGTGCGGCTAAATCTTTTAACGAACCCTCCACATTTACCTGAGCATTAGCTTTACCTTTTAATATTGGGGTTGCTGCTGACAATTCGTTGACACTTAGATTAAACAACCCTTTAACTTGTTCACCAATTAATGATCCTTGAGCATTTAAACCAATCTGTTTCCCTTTTACGACCAGAGAGTCTAACTCTATTTTTTGATCTTGACCTTGAACCATTTGTGCATGCAATCCAATATGACCTTCAGACCCAATCATTTGCACTGCAATTGGAAGGCCGCCAGTAATCATTAACGGTCCGTCCACATCGACATGAATAGGATTTTTTGGATCTTCAGGTAATGCAAAAGCCATATTTAAAACCGCTGAGCCTTTTAAATCAACATTTCCTGCTTTTGCCAAAGAACCTAGTTGTGGAGCAAATAAATCCATACTTCCATGCAAAGATGGTTTTACAAAAATACGACCTACCGCTTTAATCAACTGATGATCTAACTGTAAATCCACAGGCTGGTCTTTTTCTTTGGGATGATAAATCACCTCTAACGAGAGCGGACTATCAGCCAATAATTTTGGTTGGCTGCCTGGAATGCGTAAGCCATCAGCAACCAGCTTCAAACGAATCCAAGGATTAAATTGCGTTGTTTGATCGCCTAGAGATGCTAAATCCTCTCCTTTAAATTGCAACAACAGCTTATTAACCATTGCGTCCCCTGCAGCTAAGTTTGTCATCTCAAATTTCCCTGTGCCGGCTGGAGACTGAAATGCACCATGTAATTTAGCGTCTAAGTCCCATCCTCCCCAACCGATCGTAGGGCTTAATGTCATTTCAGGTGAATGTCCTGATAATGTAACATTCATTTTAGAGTTTATAAGGTCAACATCGCCATTAAGATTTAAATTCGTTTGAGCTGCTGATAAATTAAGGCGCGTTTTGAGTTGATTATAAGGACCTTGTAATGCGACATTTAAAGCTAATGGTGTTAATTGATCCATTTTTAATAAACGTTCAACCAACCCATCAGACTGTTTTTTAACATTGATTTTAAGAGAGGCACTCTCAACTTCTTTATCCCCAATACCAGCCAACAATTGTAAATCCGTTGCCTGATTTAACTCCCAAAGATGTAGTGATAAATTAATATTGGATAAATCATTAATAGATTGAACGGAAACAACTTTTAACACGTTTTTAATCGCGACTTTACCCTTGATCCCCACTGAAAGATCAATCGGTGCAACTTTGTCAGAAACATATAATTTATCGACTTGAATATCATTAATATTCGCTGCTATCGCCATATTTGGCAAAGAGCTAGAGCTACTCTCTGAACCTGCCTCTGGTTCTGTTGGTGAAGGTAAATTATAAACATTGATCTCCTTGGCATATAGTCGATCAACATGAATCTCTTTGCTTAATAACGCCAATAAAGACCAGTCAAGCTCTGTTTGTTTTAACGATAACCATACGCCAGTCTTTGGATCTTTTAACTTGATTGTAGCAACGCGTAGATGATTAGGGAAAGAGCCTGTTAATCCATCAACGATAACTGTGTGATTTGTTAAATCCCCAATTTTATTGGCCAGATAATTTTGTCCTTTTTGCGTATTCACAAAAATAAACGCACCTGCAATAACAACGATAATCAAACCGATGATGCCACCAAATAACCATCCTAACCCCCAAAGAATACGGTGACGCTGACGCCATTTTTTCTTTGGCACTTCCTGATTTTGAGTCGTTTTTTCTGTTGTCAGTTTCATCAATCACCACTGCCTAAATCGAGGTAAATTTCTGCTTTATCTTTGCTATTTGTGTCTGCCCCTGGAGGGAACATGACAGAAAAATGTAAAGGCGTAGAAGCACTTTTCCCGTCTTCACCCATCAAATTACCGCTGACTTTTCCGTTAAATTTAAAATCAGGTAGCCTTTTAGACGCCAAAAGATGCAGTTTTGGTTTGGCCTTCATCACTGCTTTTAATGTTTCCGTATCAACCATCTTGGAAAGATCGCGAATAAGAACCTTCCCCTCAATCGCCAAACGCATCTCAATTGGCGAAATATTTTTAGAGATAAGCAGTTGTTGAATTTGTAAATCACGGAGGTCTACCATATACGTAAGGTTGATCGGTTTCCGTTTATCTTTGGATAAATCTATGACGGCGCGTTTTGATGGGAATGAATTTAAATCGAGTTCTTTAATAATTAGAGAATTGATAATAATTTTACTGTTACGAAAGCTTTCCCACGGTGACCAATCCATCTTGACTTGCTTCACATTAAGCCATACGCCACCATTTGGATCTTTTAATTTAACATCTGCAATCGTTAACTGGCGAGAGAAAAAGCTTGAAATATTTTCAATTTGAACTTGACCGTGTGTGCGCTTTTCAATCTGGGTCAACACATAATTTTTTCCAAATTGCGTATTCAGAAAAATAAACAAAGCACAAAAGAAAACAATGATCGTTGTGATAAAAATTGAGAATCCTAAGAGAATACGCCATCCAATAGGATGCGTTTGTCGCCATGTAGATTGTGCTTCTGTCATTTTTGTATCCTCGGTTGCCATTAAAATGTCTCGCCTAAACTGATGTACACTTCGAATTTATCCCCTCTGGATGGACGGTTCATCGGCACGGCGACATCTAAACGAATGGGTCCCAAAGGAGTGTAATATTTTCCGCCAGCACCCACACCTACTCTTAAATCTCCTTGAAACGGCATACTTGTTTTACTGACTTGCCCGGCATCAACAAATGCCTGTGCGCCGATAGATTCTGTAATTTTTTGTCGAAACTCGACCGTTCCAGCATCCATCGCTTTCCCCCCAACCGCATATTTTGTCCCAGGGAATTGAGGCCCTACCCCTTGAAAGCGAAATCCTCTGACGGTCGACGTTCCCCCAGCATACATACGTTGATCTGGTGGCAGATTCATTCGTGATGCGCCTTGAATACTACCCACCGTTCCTCTGAACGCAAACACGCTATCTCCTGGATCTGTTAAGCCAATTTTTGCAAGGTCTAAATAAGTCGAAGCGCTACCTTCTAAAGCCGCAAAGAAAATCGTACCATCCCCAAATGATGTGGTTGGTGTTACAGAAACAGACCCTTTCATTCCATGTGTTGGCGACATCATCGGACTGTCCAAATCTGTGCTGTCATATCGGACTGCTAATGGCACATTAATCATTGTATAATCATTTTTAATGTGTTGCTGAATGATGCGCTCTTGGATTGCCCCTAAATAAACAGATGCTCTCCACCGTTTATTAATTTTTCGGTTTAGCCCTCCTTTAACTAAGAGTGCTGTCTGATCGTAGGAGTATAATCTCTGCTTTACTGCTTCGATACGAGCATTAAAATCTTGATCTCTACGTCGAAAGTCCGGTTTTGTAAAATCAGCATATATATCATATCCCAGTCCCCTTTGAGCCGTACCGCCTAACCCAGTAGCCAAAGCAGCAACATTAAGCTTTTCTGCATTTCCAAACAGATTACGATGCGACCAACGCACGCCTAAACGTCCCCCTAAATCTGTTGAATACCCTGCTTCAAAGCTGACCGATCTTCTTTTAGATTCTTTGAAGGTCAGAACCAATGGTAGTTTGCCATTCACGTCAAGTTTGGTTGCCGCAGTGGCATCAATACTGGAAAAAACACCTAAAGAAGCTAAATCCTGCCGCGCGGATTCTATTTTCGATGGTTGATATAATTGACCATCACGTAATAACAGACGTTTACGAACAAAATCCTCATTAACTTTTTTTAACCCTCTAAAGTCAATATTTCCTAAATCGACTATTGGACCTGGATTGACTTGATATACGATATCTAATGTTTTCGTATCTGGGCGCAAATAGGCTACTGGATCACTGATCTTTGCCAATGCATGACCATCTTCCCGCAGGGATGTTAATAAACGCCCTTTTGCAGCCACGACATCCGCTGATACTGCAACTTGCCCAGGTTTTAGATTAAAGGCTTTTTGTTGATCTGCTGTTAATGTTACAGGTTCGGACACTATTTTAGGCTTAGCATTCGGTGACGTGGGATCTTTTACAGGCTGTGTTGAAGGTTTATTTTCAACCAACTCTATTTTACCAAGATGATATTGATCCCCTTTATCAATATCAACAACAATAACCGCCTCTGTTTTATCAGGTATATTTGCAATAAAGTTAGGTAGATCCGGATTGCTTCCATCCATTGCGTTGGCTAATTGAGTAACTTGATGTATATCTGCTTCTGTTTTATTTTTTTTCTTGCTATCATCATTACTTATTAAGGTCTTGCCCGCACCAAGTTTAATGTTAATTTTAGCGTTATAATATCCAAAACTATCCATTGCAGTTTGTAACCGATCGTAATCCCCTTTGACTCGCCCAGCCAAAGCAAACGCCCCAACAGCTTTGGTTTTTTTTAAAGATACAAGGCTTGAAACATCAGATAATGTGGCATCGATATCTTTGTTACCTGTTGGTCTGATTTCCACTCTGTAAGTCTGAGGATCGGCTGCCATAGCTACGTATATAGATGTGCAAGTGCCTGTGATCACGCCCCAACATAAGCCAAAGGCCATTTTAGAAGGCTTCATCTTTTTAAATATACGAAAGTAACTTAATTGCAGTTCGGTGAACAACAAACTTTATTTCCTCTATCTTATTGATACAATCACAGCATTTTAAATTTAATATTGATAACAAAAGATAAAAATTAATCTAATGATATGTTATGAAAAACTACCCTATCTTTTATATAAAACATTTCACCGTACAACATTATGAAAAACATGTACAATTTTTAAAATATTTGCACTATAAAGATGTCGTGATATATATACAACATTTTTAAAACGTATTATAAGACATATCCTTGTAGTTCTTTTTAACTTCTTATAGAATGCCGACAATTGTTAGTAGAACATTTTACCCAATTTTCAAAACCTTTGTAATAAGCAGCTGTCATACCTTGAAATACTTATCCTTTTTCAAACAAAATTTACAAAAAATATCTTGCAAACCAATCTCATCACAAGTGAATAACTCTCCTTTGCGTTCTTCTAACCAAAAAAAACATTTTATACAACACGATATTCATCAACTACCTATTACATACCCTCATTTTCTGTCTAAATTTTCTAGTATTTATCAAAGAATTAGAGCAGCAAAAAAGATTGGCATTGTCTTAATATGGACTATTCTTTGTATGCCTTTTCAAAGTTTATTTATCAAATTACCTGGCTCTGCAAAAATTAACTTTGCACGCTTTTACTGGCGTAACGTTTCCAGAATATTAGGGCTCGATCTGCGTATATTTGGAAAGCTTGCGGAACAAAAACATCAATCCAGTTCACAAAAACGACCTATTATTTATATCGTCAATCATACTTCTTGGCTGGATATTGCATCCATTGGAGGACTAGTACCAGGAGCTTTTGTCGCCAAAGAAGAAATTGGCTCTTGGCCAGTCATTAGCACATTATGTCGACTGGGACGGGTTTTATTCGTCAGTAGGCAACGTCAATCGACAATCAAAGAACAACAAACGATGGAAAAAAGATTAGAAGAAGGTGGAAATTTAATTTTATTTCCAGAAGGCACCTCAACCGAGGGATCTCATCTTGCGCCTTTTTTGTCATCCTTCTTTGTACTGGCAAAGCCAATTGCCAAAAATGTTGCCTATCCTATTCCAATTATCCAACCTATTTCGGTGGTTTATGATCGTTTGGGGATGTTACCAGTCAATCGCTTTCGTCGTCCAATATATTCTTGGTACGGAGATATGGAACTTACTCCCCACTTATGGGATTTTTGTAAATGGTCTGAGATGAGGGCATCTATTATCTATCATCAGCCCCTTTATCCCGAAGATTTTAAAAACAGAAAACAGTTATCCAAAAAAACATGGGATATTATCGCGACAGGTACTGCTTATTTAAGGCAAGGGAAATCTGACGAAGATATAAAAAAAATAATATAACTTATTTGAATAATTATTAATTTTTTTTAACTTTCATAATATTGCAAAATATTTCAATGACTGTTGATAAGAACTAGCGGTTTTGTGAATAGCCTTTTGGATATTTTACTCTATTAAATAAGATGAACCTATACTTTAATAATTCAGGGTTCTGAAAATTATGACACACTCATCTTCCTTACCTCATAATGTTGTAAAACCTTATGTTACAGGAGCAACGCTTAGCCTTTCCTATACACATGGTGACCATGAACAAGTAGATAATGCTATTGCAAGTTTTCTACAGGGCACAGGAATAATAAAAGCACCAAATTTATATATTAATCTTTCTCGTGCAGCATTAGTCGAGCATGCTATTCGCAACAAAGAGGGGGCTTTATCCAAAGAAGGTGCCTTTGTTGTAAACACAGGACATTTCACAGGGCGTGCAGCAGGCGATAAATTCGTTGTCGATGAAGCTAATATTTCTGATCAAATCCAATGGGGTGATATTAATCACAAACTCTCCACTGCTCACTTTGCACAGCTTTTGTCAGAAGTTGGTGGATATCTTCAAGGGCAAACTTTATATATTCAAGACCTTTATGCTGGACGTGATTTTGATTGTTGTACTCCAATTCGATTAATTACAACCAGTGCTTGGCACGCGCTTTTTGCTAGAAATATGTTTGTCAGACCTGAAGATTTAAGTGAAGATGAAAAAGAAACCATCAAACAAAACAGTAAAAAACCTTATACAATTTTACATGCCCCTCATCTCTTTTTAAACGCTGGTCGATGTGGCACCCATGGACCGACCGCTGTTACAACATCTTTCAAAGAGAAGTTAATCGTTATTTGCGGAACCCAATATGCTGGGGAAATTAAAAAATCTATTTTTTCTGCGATGAATTGGCAACTTCCTGCTGAAAATATCCTGCCTATGCATTGCTCTGCCAATATTGGTAAAGATGGGGATGTCGCTATTTTCTTTGGTCTTTCTGGTACTGGAAAAACCACTCTTTCCTCTGATCCAGAACGTGTTTTAATTGGTGATGACGAACATGGTTGGTCAAAAACTGGTGTCTTTAATATTGAAGGCGGATGTTATGCCAAAGTCATCAATTTGAATAAAAAAACAGAACCTGAAATCTGGAATGCGTCATTACGGTTTGGATCAGTTTTAGAAAATGTTATTTTAAACCCTGATGCTTCACCTGATTTTGATAATAATTCTCTTACAGAGAATACACGTTCTTGCTATCCAGTTGATTTTATCCCCAATGCTTCAACATCTGGTAAAGGTGGTCTGCCTCTAAATATCGTAATGTTAACTGCAGACGCGTTTGGTGTGTTACCTCCGATTTCAAAACTGACCAATGCACAAGCAATCTTTCATTTCTTAATGGGATATACAGCACGTATTGCTGGCACAGAAAGCGGATTGGGGAAAGAACCAAAGGCAACCTTTAGTACCTGTTTTGGCGCACCGTTCCTGCCCAGACCTGCGGATATTTATGGTGCTCTTTTGATGAAACGTTTGGAAGAAAATCCTAATATTCAATGCTGGTTAATTAATACAGGTTGGAGTGGTGGTCCCTATGGTATCGGAAAGCGTTTTTCTTTGCCCCATACCCGCCAATTATTACATATGGCATTGAATCACTCGTTAAAAGATGTGCCTTTTGAAACAGAGAAGCATTTCGGATTACAAATCCCGACAAAAGTTGATGGAATCCCAAGTGAACTTTTAAATCCAGCACTTTGTTGGGCTGATCCGCAAGCCTACCACAAACAAGCGGAAGAACTAGCGACAATGTTCAAAAAACACTTTGAAACACTTTCTCAGAGTTTACAGGGTGCTATTCGTTTTGATGGAGATATTTTCTCCTCCAACCTAACGGTTAAACGTTTATAAAATACTTGTCTCGACGCCTTTATTTTTATAAAAAGATAGCTTGGTTTATTTTTTCTTGTTAAAAAAGAACCTTGCTGTCTTTTTTATTTATAATAGGTTGCTTACCGAATGGTTGATACCAGTTTTACTCATATTGCTCACTCTACACAGACAATACAACAACGTTATCTACATGTCATTACATGGGGATGCCAAATGAATGTGTATGATAGTAACCGTATGGTCGATCTTCTTCGCCCTTTGGGCTATAAAGTTACTGATGAAGCTGAAAAAGCCGATGTTTTGATCTTAAACACGTGCCATATCCGTGACAAAGCAACCGAAAAAGTTTTCTCTGAATTGGGAAGATTAAGACAGATCAAAGAATATCGTGAAGACCAAGGTAACCCAACATTAATTGCGGTGGCAGGTTGTGTTGCACAAGCAGAAGGTGAAATTATTTTAAAGCGTGCGCCTTATGTTGATATTGTCTTTGGTCCACAAACCTATCACCGTCTTCCTAAGATGATATTAGACGTCGCTCGCAAATCAGGTAATGTAATTGAGACCGATTTCCCAACAGAAAGCAAATTTGATTTCTTGCCTGCACCTGATGAATCACAAGGATATACAGCATTTTTAACCATCCAAGAAGGGTGTGATAAATTTTGCTCTTTCTGCGTTGTTCCTTACACAAGAGGTGCAGAAGAAAGCCGCCCAGTACAAGCAATTGTTGATGAAGCAACCCATTTATGCAGCCTTGGCGTCAAAGAGATTTCACTACTTGGTCAAAATGTAAATGCTTATCATGGTCAAGGTCCCGATGGGAATATTTGGGATTTGGTTAAACTTGCTGAAAAATTATCAACCATTCCTGGATTACTGCGTATTCGTTACACAACGTCACATCCAAACGATATGAGTGATTCTTTAATTGCAGCCCATCGTGACTTGCCTACTTTAATGCCGTTTTTACACCTGCCCGTTCAATCAGGATCAGATCGTATTTTAAAGTCAATGAATCGTGGTCATACGGTTAGTGAATATTATGCTATTATTGAGAAACTCAAAAAAGCCAGACCAGATATTGCTTTATCCTCTGATTTTATCATAGGCCATCCAGGTGAAACGAACGAAGATTTCAAAGCAACCATGAAACTGGTTCAGGACATTACGTTTGCACAGGCTTTCTCTTTTAAATATTCTCCTCGCCCAGGTACTTCAGCTGCGGTTTCAATGAATCAAATCGCAGAACCCGAAAAAGATGCACGTTTGCAAGAGTTACAAGCCGTATTAAAAGATCAACAAACTCAGTTCAACAAAGACACAGTTGGACGCAAGATTCCCATTCTCTTTACTCATAAAGGCCGTAAGGAAGGGCAAATAGCTGGTAAGTCTCCTTATTTACAAGCCGTTCATGCCCAAGGAAATGATAGTTTGATTGGTCAAGAATGTATGGTAGAAATAGATGAATGCCTTACTTTCTCTCTATCAGGTTCTCTTGTTAAAGAAAGCACATCCCATTGAGTAAACAAACTGATAATCGCCCCCTTATCGTTTCAGAAGAATTATTAGACGCATCCACGCTAAAAACAACATTGCAGTTTAGTGATAACTTGGTTCTAGCTCATTTGATTGGTGAGCATGATCGTTACCTAGTACAAATTGAAAAAGAGCTGCAGATCAAGCTTGGCTGCAGAGGAAATCATATTGTTATAGAAGGCAACATACAGAGTGCCGAGCTTGCCAAAGCTGTTTTGAGCAATCTTTATAACCATATTTACCATCAAAAAGATATCAATTCGACCGTCGTGAATACCATTATTCGTATGACGCAAGACGGGCTGTTAGAAACAAATGCTTATGCTCAAAAAAATCCTAATGAGCAAAATGAAGCAATTCCCAGCAATGCACCCACAATTACGACACGCCGAGGAACTATTTCTGCACGAACGGCGGGGCAAGCTGAATATTTAAAGCTGTTATTAAAACATGAAATGGTTTTTGGAATAGGTCCTGCTGGCACAGGGAAAACTTTCCTTGCTGTTGCACAGGCTGTTTCAATGTTGCTGTCCGGTCAAGTTGATCGTATTATTTTATCTCGCCCTGCTGTGGAAGCTGGCGAACGATTGGGCTTTTTACCTGGGGATATGAAGGATAAAATTGACCCTTATCTACGCCCTTTATATGATGCGTTACATGCAATGATGCCAGGCGATCAAGTCATTAAACGGTTAACCAATGGTGAAATCGAAGTCGCCCCTCTTGCATTTATGAGAGGGCGCACACTTGAACATGCTTATGTTATCTTAGATGAGGCTCAAAATACGACCACCGCTCAAATGAAGATGTTTTTAACACGTCTAGGCCCAGGATCCAGAATGGTTATTACTGGGGATATCAGTCAAATAGATCTACCCTCTAATATCAAATCTGGATTAAAAGACGCCGTTGAAACACTTGAAGGTATTCAAGGGATTGAAATTATGCGTTTTCAAGCACAAGATGTGGTCAGGCATCCGTTGGTCGGTCGAATTGTGAAGGCATATGATAAACGTGATGCTCAACACCGTCCTGATACTCATAAAACATAATGCCCATGCAACTCACCTATCAAACTCGACAACAGCTAAACGAAAAACTGATTATACAAGAGTTACAATGGCGTAGATTTATGCCTAAATTACTACCACTACTGTATCGTATCCATCAAATTCTTCCGATTACCGAAGAAACCAATTTGTGTTTTTCTAATGATCTTTCTATTAAAAAATTAAACGATCAATTTAGGGGAAAAAATAAACCAACCAATGTATTAACCTTTGAGTTACCTGGTGGGGGTATGATAGGCGGTGACATTATTTTTGCGCTGCAAACAATTCAAAAAGAAGCACAGCAAAATAAAAGACCTTTTATGCATCATTTGGCACATTTAATAATTCATGGTCTATTACATTTACAAGGTTATGATCATATTTATGTCAACGAAGCCAAAGAAATGGAAATGCGAGAGGCTCTTTTATTACAAAAACTGAACATTCCTAATCCTTGGAAACTTTACCCATCACGGAGTATATAATAATGCATCGTGGCTCTGGTTCATCAAACAATTCATCATCCGATAACGGACAAAACTCTGCACAGCAAAAACCTAGACGTTTCAAATCAGTCATTTCGCGCTGGATATATAAGAGCAAACATCCCAGTTTGCGTCAATCTATTGTTAATTTGGTTGATGAGGAAAACGCAAACGATCAATCCCCGCAACATGTTAGTACTGAAGAGCTTAGTACTCAAGAGCGATTATTGATCTCTAATATTCTACGTTTGCGTGGAAAAACAGCAGATGACGTGATGATACCCAGAGCAGATATATTTGCGATCGAAGACACAATTACGTTTGAAAAAGCATTAGAAGTTATGCGACATGAAAATCATTCTCGCGTTCCAGTATATCATACGGAACTCGATAATATTATTGGAATGTTACATGTCAAAGACCTGATTGCCTATACGGGAAACCACGAAGAATTTAATATTACGAATCTTTTAAGGCAGCCTCTTTTCATAGCACCACAAATTCCTATTTTGGATTTATTGTTACAAATGCGTCAACATCGTACCCACTTAGGATTGGTGATTGATGAGTATGGCAGTATCGATGGCTTGGTTACAATTGAGGATCTTGTTGAAACAATTGTTGGCGATATTGCCGACGAACATGATGACCCTGACGTGGAAATGATGGTTGAGCGCGACCGCCATACACTAGACCTTGATGCTAGAATGGTGCTTGAAGATCTTGAAAAACACATAGGCGCCTTTTTAACCGAGGAAGAAAATAATTCTGATATTGATACGATTGGTGGTCTCGTATTTCGCCTGGCAGAGCATGTTCCAACAAAAGGTGAAGTACTGACACATTCAAGTGGTTTAGTATTTAGAGTCTTAGACTCTGATCCAAGACATATTCGACGTTTAAGAATGCATATTCCTAATGATTGGAATTTTCCTGCTTCTAACGTCCCTAGTCAGACAGATGAAAATGACAATAGCCAAAAAGATTTATAAAAATACTTCTTAATAAATGTTTGATATGGCTCTAATCATTAAAAATCTATCCAAATCTATACTCTAATTTCTCACCTTCAAATCGTATTATCCGATTATTACCGATATTATGACCACTCCCCTATAACCCATCGTTAAAATAAGACTTAAGGGGCTGATAAAAATTTACGTTCTTATCTTACATTGCAGTATTTTTAAAATCACCAGCTAAATGATATAAAAATCAATTTAACCTAAAGCTCATTCTGAAATAAAAAAGGCAAAGATAAAGTTATTTTCTCTGCCTATAATGAACAATTATTTTTTTGAGGCAATCCGTTCCGCAACTTCTTGTTCCCAAGGCGGATTGGCACCACGACGTTGGCAGATCATCGCTGCAGCAACAGAGCCATATTTTAATGCCTGCGTAATTTGATCGGCAGTAATTGATTTAATCTTATCCAGTGTCAATAATTCTTCTTTTTGCAAATACGTTAGCGTTGCAGCCATAAACGTATCCCCTGCGCCAATAGAATCGACAACATCATCAATATAGTCTGGCTCTACCGTAATTGCCTTTTGTCCTGGTAGGTAGCATAATGTACCTTGGCTGCCTCGTGTAATGATTACGATCGAAGTCCCTTGTGAAATCCACATTTCAGCAGCTTCATCAAAAGAGGTATCTGGCATTAAGAATGCTAAATCAGATTTAGAAAGCTTAATAATGTCAGCCATCGCGATTAACCGCGACATCCGCGCACGATATACGGCTGGATGTAATGTATTGCCTGGACGACAATTTGGATCAATCGAAAGAATACGTTTACCTTTTTCAATTCTGAACATTTGTTCGCATGCTTCAGAAATGGGGGGCTCAATCAAAGAAGTCGATCCAATATGAATTAAATTCACATCATCTGTAAATCCAGGAGATTGTGAACGAACCCACAGACGAGAAACTGTATTTTCATCATAAAAAGCATATTGTGGCTCTTCTTCACCCAACTCTACAAAAGCAAGCGTTGTCTGTTGAGGTCCTCGTGCCACGTATCTGGTTTCGACGTTAGAGGTTTCAAGGAATTCCATCAATTTTTCACCTAGAAAATCATTAGAAATCCCACCCATAAAGCCAACTTTTCCGCCTAAACGACCAATAGCCACAGCAATATTTGCACATGACCCCCCTGGGGCTGGATAGTAACAATCTTTTCCATCCACCGTTTTATCTGGGATAAAATCAATTAAAACATCCCCACACAGAATAATCATTTAAAATCTCCTATAACAGAATAGAATTATAAAATAGTCTCATCTTCAATATTTTACTATTGGATCATGCTTATAAAGCATATAAAATCAACAGTTGTTTTAGCCATTTGAATAATTTCATTTATACATTAAAAATTATTACCAAATGTTAGCATATTCAATTTATTTAACAAACTACTAAAATTTATTCAAATTCAGCAAAATTTATAACTTAAAAGGAGAAACAAATGCCTGTTTGGTTAACAACTGCGTCGATGCTGGTCTTATCAAATCTTTTTATGACCTATGCATGGTATGGACATTTAAAAACATTAGAAAGCAAGCCGTGGTACATCGCTGCACTCATCAGTTGGTGCATTGCTTTGGGCGAATATATGATCCAAGTCCCTGCCAACCGT
This sequence comes from Commensalibacter communis, assembly GCF_947179015.1. Classification (GTDB taxonomy): domain Bacteria; phylum Pseudomonadota; class Alphaproteobacteria; order Acetobacterales; family Acetobacteraceae; genus Commensalibacter; species Commensalibacter communis. The sequence continues at coordinate 515,270 of NZ_CAMXCM010000001.1, read as the reverse complement.
ATTGGATATACCAAGCTCTCTTTGGGGGAGTTAAAAATCATGCAAGAAGCCATTACTTTATTGGTCTTTATCCCCTTTAGCATCTTTTTTATGAATCAATCCTTTAAGTTGGATTATGTATGGGCAGGACTATGTATTGTTGGTGCTGTTTTCTTTATTTTCCGTGGTGGTTAATCAATATTGATTAACCAAAATCATTATCCACATCTCTCAATCACCTTTACAATAAATAATTTTATGATTCTCAATGATATTTATGATAAAATACGTGATTAACCGTCAAATTTGATGTTAAAATTGAAACATAATATCATTGTCTTTATTTACTATTTTAGGAACCTATTATGCCTATTACGCGCCGCTTATTTCTAAGCACTGCACTTCCAGCTGCAACCCTGTTCGCAACCAGCTTGCAAGCCAAAGCAGCAACAATTTCACCAAATTTTTCTGCGCCACGCGCACTAGGTAATCCAAATGCCAAAGTTCATGTCCAAGAATGGTTTTCTTTGACATGCGCTCATTGTGGACGCTTTGCTCAAACGGTTTTTCCAGAAATTGAAAAGCAGTATATTAACACAGGCAAAGTCTATTATATTTTCAAAGATTTTCCTTTAGATAAAATTGCGCTGATGGCTGCTATCGTTGCACGCAGTTTACCTATTGAGCAATATAAACCTTTTGTTTTTGCTTTATTAGATAATTTGGAGCAATGGGCATTTAAAGAAGGTGCAGATCCAGTCAAAGAATTACAAAAATACGCAACCCTTGCTGGCATGAATGCTTCTCAGTTTGAGCAAGTTACAAACGATTCTGCTTTACGTGATGCAATTTTAGCAGAAACCAAACAAGCTGAAGAGCAATATAAAATCGACAGCACCCCAACCTTTATTTTCAACGGCAAACCTGTTGTTGGTGAATTAACTATTGAAGATTTTGGAAAACAGGTTACAAATGCTTTAAGCCGTCAACCAACCCCTTAATTACCATAGTTCCAATATCCCTGTATGACCATCCGCTTTACACATTTAAAAATTGCTGGATTTAAAAGTTTTTCTGATCCTATTACATTAGAAATCTTACCAGGGTTAACAGGGATCATCGGCCCCAATGGCTGTGGCAAATCCAATATTGTTGAGGCCATCCGCTGGGTTATGGGGGAAAGCTCTGCCCGCTCTTTACGTGGTGGAGAAATGGACGATGTCATTTTTGCCGGAACCACACGAAGGGCAGCACGTAATATCGCCGAAGTTGCCTTAACCATCGAAGGCACAGAAACGATTGCACCAGCCCCATTTCAACAACAAGACCAACTGCAAATCTCTCGACAGTTAGAACGTGGTTCTGGCAGCCAATATAGAATTAATAACAAAGTTCAACGAGCCAGAGATGTGCAAACTTTTTTTGCTGATCTGGGGTCTGGTCCGCGATCCTCTGCAATCATCAGCCAAAACCGCATCGCACAACTGATTTCAGCCTCACCCGAAGAAAGACGACAAGTCCTAGAAGAAGCGGCCGGCATTGCTGGCCTCTATAGTCGTCGTCGAGAGGCCGAATTAAAACTTAAAGCAACTGAAGAAAATCTGGCACGTTTGGATGATTTACAACAACAACTGATTTTGCTTATTGAATCTTTAAACGAACAATCTTCACAAGCAACAATCTATAGACGGCTTTCAACCGAACTGAGAGAAGCAGAAACCACTTTACAATCCCTATATTTCCAACGTGCAATCCGTAGTCTATATCTATTTGAGCAAAAGCAAATCCAAGCTGACAACGCACAAAAGGATGCTGAATACAAATATACTGAACAGAAGACCCTATTTGAATCTTTTGAAGAAAAAATACCGCAGCTCAGACAACAAGGGATTCAAGCGCGTACCCAATGGGATCATGAACGTAATGCAACACGATTCTTGCAAGAGCAAAGAAATAAAATTACAGAACAGTTGCAACAACTTCAAGAACGTATTCAAGAAGCAACAGAACAACAAATCATAGCCAATAATCGTGTAGAGAAAACGCAAGCTGATTTAAATCAAGTTCATATTCATTTACAAACTACAGAACAAAATCTGCTGGAACACCCTGAAAAAGAAAGAATTCTTCAAGGCAATATTGCTGACTATGACAAGCAATTAGCCCGTTTGACTGTGGAAATTCAAAAAGAAGAAAAAACGTTTGAAGAGCAACAAAAACAACATCAAACGATTACACAGCAATATGAGCAAGCTAAACAAGCCAAGCAAGCTGCTGAAATAGAGTATCAAAAAATCGTTGCTGACTATCAAGGATGTCTTGAAGCTCTTCCCAAAGAAAAGGAAATAAATAATCTTGCCAATGCTCAGGATCATGCCCAACAACATTTAAAAACCATACAAACGCAAAAGCAAGAAAGCGAATCACGTCTTAACGAAGCAAAATTACAAGCAAGTCACGCACAACACCACGCTCAACAAGTCGAGCAAGCCTATACGCAACTTGCGACAAAAATTAAGCAGCAAACCGAAAAGCAACAACAGCTTTTAATTCAGAAAAGTAATTTTGAAACACAACTGCAAACATTACAAAAGCAATCTTTGACCGAACAACAAAAACAACAATTTGCTGCTGAACTATCAGAGCTACAAAAAACATATTTAAACGCTAAAGAAAATACAGAAATAACGTCTCGACATTATCAAGATGCTATTAAAGCACATCTGGAAACTGAGTCTGCAAACCAACAAGCCACACAAATTTATAATAACCGTCAAAAAAATCTGTTAACGACACAACAAGCATTCCAACAAGCACAGAAGAATTTAACGCTCTTGGCTGAACAAATTGACAAAGCTAAAGCAGCGATCATTGCAGATCAAATTTTACAAAATAAAAAGACGGAACTCAATTTACAAAAAGATCAAGTTACATCTCTACAAGAAACAATACAAAATTTAACTGCGCAATATCAGGAAACTCAAGAAGCAACAGAGCAAGCGCAAAAAAATTTGCACCAACATGAAGCAGAGCAACAAAAGCTGCAAGCAAAACGAGATGGTCTGGCGCTTGCTTTGTCACATGATCAAGAAGAAAAACTTACCAATACTTTACCAGCTGTATTAGACAGTATCACAATTCCATCTGATCTTATTGTTGCGGTGGCGGCTTTGTTTGACGAGACTTTAGAAAGCCCCGTCAGTTTAGATACACAGACAGGCTGGATGCCATTACCGCCAAGCCATTCTGTATTCCCAGCATCTATTCGGAAACTTTCAGAAATTATTCCCCCACCCCCTGCTCTACAACGCGCGTTCGATCATATTGGTATGGTTGAAACGGTTGAACAAGGTCAAAATTATTTTCAAACCCTTACTTTTGGACAAAGTCTGATGACCAAAGAGGGTGATATATGGCGTTGGGATGGTTATCATCAAAAAGCAGGATTGCAAAACAGAGCAGCTCAACGTCTATTACAAAGAGAAAATTTAAAACGAACTGAAGAAGCTCTGGCGGCGTTAAGCTCTGAATATCCTACGCTACAAACGAAGCATCAAAACCTTCAAGAGCAATTTCAAACGATTAAAGTACAGCTTACAGACAAACAAGCGCTCTATAAAACGACCGATCAAACATTGCAAAGAACACAACAAGAATTTTTATCTCTGCAAAACCGTGCTCAAGCAGCTCAAACTCAGTTTGATGCGCTGCACCCTGCGTATTCCCAAGCACAACAGGAATTTGACGATAAACAAAAAACTTACGAGCACGCTCAAAAAGAAGCTGAGTTTCCTAGGCCTGACGATAACATCGTCGAACAAAGCCAACAACAATTACAACACTGCAAAGAGGCTGCTCAACAAGCGCAACAACACTTACAGATGATTGAACATCAATTATCGACCCTTAAAGATCAGCAACACAAACAATTAAGCGATGATCAACAAAACCTTATTCGGCTAGAAACATTACAAGAAAAACAAACACAGCTGGGAATAGAATTAGAACAACTGGAACAAGGATTAGTTCAAGATCAAGAACAACAAACACGACTGGAAAATCCTCAGCAAGCACTCTCTGCTCAACAAGCAGCGCAAAAGAACGTTCAAGAACTAGAACAGCAAATACTGGCATTGCAACAAGAATCTCAAATTGCTGAACAAGCGCTTTTGGTTGCACAAAAAAATCATCAAGCGATCAAAGAAAATTACATTCAGCACCATAGCCGTATTGAAACCCTTCAACCACGGTGTGAAGATGCAAAGAAATACTTAGAAAATAAACAGCAAGAGTTTATTAAAGTCGAAGAATTATATGCTGCCCGCCCTGAGTTAGACATTGTTAAAGCCAATCTTTATCAGATACAAGAAACTTATAAAAATTGCAAAGAACAAGAAGAAAAAGAACGGTTGTCTTATCATTTACTACTGAATGAAAAAGACAATCTGCTTAAACAAAAAGAAGCTTTGGCAACTCAATTTAAAGAATGGCAAGCCCGTTTATCTCAGGCACAAGACGAAGCAACGATCTCTTTAAACAAAATCACACAGTTACAATCTGAATATGATCTTTTAAATCAAAAGCTTCCTGTTCTTGAAAAGCAGTTAATCTCTTTAAAAGAAACTGAGGCGCACGCAGGTGAATTATATCAAGCAGCACAACAACAATTAATTCAGCTTGAACGAGATCGCACAGAAGCACAAAAACAATTACAACAAGCAGAGCAAAATGCTCATAAAGCTAGAGAGAACCTGCTGAAAGCACAAGCAAAGCAAGAACAAGCAGAGGCTTTATTAGAACAATTAAAAAATAACATCGAGCCATCTATTCAAGAACATGCCAAGCAACAAACTGACATGGATATCGGTGATGCTGCAGAAAGAAAACTCAAGACCATCATTGCAGAAAATTCTGCTGAGCGCGACGCATTGGGAGCTGTCAATTTACGTGCTGAAATTGAACGCGAAGAAAAACAAGAACAATTAAACAATATAGAAAAAGAATATACTGAATTATCGACTGCTATTCAGCAATTACGAGATTCCATTCAAAAACTAAACCAACAAGGCAAAGAAAAACTTCATGCAATTTTTAATGAAGTTAACCAACATTTCCAAGATTTATTTACCCGTATGTTTAATGGTGGCAGTGCCTATTTAAAATTGCTCGCTCATGAGGATCCTTTGCAATCAGGGTTAGAGATTTACGCTCAACCTCCGGGGAAAAAACTCTCTACACTTTCATTGCTATCTGGTGGAGAACAAGCACTTACCGCCCTTTCTCTTGTCTTTGCGGTCAGTCGTTGTAATCCTGTTCCCATTTGTATTTTGGATGAAGTCGATGCTCCTTTGGACGATCCGAACGTAGAGCGTTTTTGCTCATTGATATCCGATATGACCGCACAAGCTGGAACACGTTTTTTGGTTGTGACCCATCACCAACTTACCATGAGTCACATGAATCGGTTATATGGCGTCACCATGCAAGAACGTGGGGTCAGTCAGATTATCTCTATTGATTTAGAACATGCTGTGCAAATGCAGCAAGATAAGCATGTCGAACAATTTGGACTGATATAAATTCAAAATTTATACTATAAGTTATTGTCTTCTTACCAAGGATACCTTCTGTGAAGTTCCAATTTTCTTTAATCCCTATATTCTTTTTTATGTTCAGCATCCATGCTTGGTCTATACCTAAAAAGCCAGAATACCATAACGGAACATTCATATACAAAATTTACTATGAAGAACAAAATTCTTGGATGGGCGATACTGTAATTGTCAAAATACACAACGATCGAATAAAAATATATGCAAAAAAAGTAAATATATCTGGCATAAAAAATGGCGAACTGATGGAAGATGGAGTTATTCGCCAACACAAGTCAGGCGTATGGATTATTTCATCTCCCAACTCTCCTCAAGATGTAAATCTCGATCATATTGAGGCTTGCCGAGGGGATGCGCCAGCAACGATTGATTTTAAAAAGAAGATATATTGGATGTGCTAATTCGATATTTTAATCAAATTTTGACCAATACAACAACTTTTTAGTTAAACTGATACAAATTCAACCCAATCGTTTCATCATAATATCGTGGTAGCTGACCGTTATATTTTGTAATGACAAATTCCCCCGCACCGTTAATCACACCAGTTAGTAAATGCCCAGCCAAAGCTGAATAGTCAGACCGACCAAGTGTTATATGTAAATGTAAGTAAAGCTTGCCATCTTTTTGAGCAATATTTCCTGTTAGATTACTGATTTCCATTTGCTCAGAAAATGTTTTATCTCTAAATTTTTTAGTAACAGGATTGAAAAAACGTAATGTGGCTTCTTTTACAGCGCCAATGCCAATGATGTTTCCAGCCATAATATGTTGGTCATTACAGAAATCACTAATCGCTTTTGAAATTTCAGCGTGATTTTTAATACTAACCACATACTGATCACCAAACTGTTTATAACTATATATTTTTTCATTTGATTGTGCATAAGCTGAAAAAGACGTTAAAAACAAGAAAAATACAAAAAGAAGTCGTTTCATCCACTTTACTCTATTTGGTATACATAAATCATTTAATTATGAACATCTTACACCGCTGACTTAATCTTTCGTCAAATGTTAATTTGTTCTTATTCAAGTCTTAAAACGTAAATTGTAATCTTGATGTAATAAAGTTACTGGTACGACCAAAGAGATTATATCTATTTCCTTTGGACCCTGTCGCGTGCACACGATGATATTCCAACATAATCCGCATATGGGACGATGGATACCAGTTAAATCCAGTGGTAATCATGGTTTGCTTTCCTCCCTGCACTCCTTGGAATTTTCCCGTGGGGCTATAACTATGTACACGATCATCTAAATCCATTTGGCTAAACCGTGCATCCCATTCCAAAGCCCCCCACTGACCTGCTGCTGGATTAAAATATGATCCTGTTGGTGGATTAAAAATAGCACGTGCTTTATTATATGATCGTGGTTGACCAAAAAGTGTATAAGAAGACGAAATATACCATCCTTTAAAATTAAAATTAGGTCTGTATTCATTATAACTTGAATTACGTCCCAACCGCACGTTATAAAATTCTGATTGCACAACAGCTCGTTTCCAACGAAATCCCACTTCTGGCCCAATAGACCATACATTATCAACCCCACTCAATGTGCCCGTGCGAATATATTGTTTACTTAACCACAACTGAGCATCCTGCCTCGCACTGATCCCATATTTTTTATTATCACCGTGCAAAGCAAACGAACTTGAAAGTCCTAAATGTAAGTCAAAATCTCGAGTAGCAAGCGGATGCACCGCGGTTCTGAATACGCCACCAATTTGATTATTTTGAAAATTTTGCTGGAATGGCTTGCCTAATCGCTGACCCGTGACATAAGCACTAATCATATATCCATTACCAAAATGTTGGGCACCAAACGCTAATCTTGGCTCACCTCCAGCAATATTACGTACCACGTCAATAATGGCTGGACGCTCCATAAATTCATATCCTGTCGAGCTCTCTGCATCTTGCATTGAAGACCTTGGTTGAAATAACCCGATAGTAATAATTGTATTTTTAAACCCTTTATATGCCAAGTTAGCTTCATATAAATTATATGTATCTCTAAAAAACTCACCAAATTCAGGGCTTATGGTTAATAAGAAATCATCATATTGCACGCCTAAACTAAATCGTCCACGACGTATATATCCTCGGGACCCAGAAACATCTTGACCATATTTGTTATCAGGTCCAATAAATCCGCCGATATCATAGTTAATAATCATACCCAACGAAATTTTTAACCGTTTATTTTGAGAAGCCAAAGCTGGGCGACCTTTGGGAAATGTTAAATTTAATCCCCCGACATGGTATTTAATATTTTTATAAGGATCTACATTAATAACTTTTATAGCATTCCACATTGTACAAGTTTTTTCAGCTTTTGCACAAATATACCAGCCTTGTCTAAAATCGGTCTTTTGTTCTCCTAATTGTGCAAGCTGTTTATCATCAGGAATTTGCTCTGACTGGGTAACTATCTTCGTGCTAGCAATACTACTTGCAGAAGAAGCACTCGTAAAACATACAGCAACACTGAAAACGATGCTGTATGGTAAAATAAAGCTATTAATTTTGCTATCATTTATTTTATTTATACACATATCACACACCATATTATTAAATATGTAGATTAATTAACAAATATCAGAGAATCAAACTACGAAAAAATAATCTTATGTATGAATATATAGAAAGTTAAAGTAACATTTAGGTCAGGTAATATAAGGGGTTTTACACATTAACTATAAAATAATGTGTAAAATTGAATTAAAAATTATATTGCAACCTTGAAATGATCAAATTACTGCTGCGACCTCTGGGGTTATACTCATTTTTCAACGAAGACGATGCTTGAATATGATTATAATCTAACATTATTTTGACTTGGGAAGATGGGTACCAATTGAAACCCGTTGACCATACGGTCTGCTTTCCACCATTTACACCCAATAATTTTTTATCAGAACCATACCAAGATTTATGACTGTTTAAATCCATCACACTCCACCGCGCAGACCATTCCAATGCCCCCCAATATCCTGCTGATGGATTGAAAGTTGGTCCTATAGGCGTGATAAATACGCCTCTTTGTGCCTCGTAAAGTCGAGGTTGTCCAAATAACGTGTAATTGGCACTAACATACCATCCTGGAAAATTTAAATTTGGAGCATTCTCACCATTTACAGACGATCTTTGCATATGAATAGAGTAATATTCAGATGTTAACAAAAACCGTTTATAACGCAAAGCAACTTGAGGTCCAACACTCCATATACTATCAACCCCATCCATCGTTCTGGTTCTTAAATAAGGACGTGTTAACCATATTTGTGCCTCTTGCCCGGTATTCATCGAATATTTTCGATTTTCTCCATGAAAGGCAAAAGAACCAGAAACACCAACATGTAAATCAATATCGTTAGTAATGATTGGACGACCTGCCAAGCGAAAAACACCTCCAACTTGATTATCCTGAAAATTCTTAAAAGAACCATAACGAGGACCCGTTACATATGCTGCCACAATATATCTTTTTTCCCAATGTGTCCCACCCAACGACAAACGTGCATTTGCCGCAGCAATGTTACGAACTAAATCAATCACCATTGGGCGTTCAACGAATTCAAAAAAATTAGAACCCTCGGCATCTTCCAACGTTACACGAGGCTGCAATAACCCTATATCAATGGATGTATGGCGAAATCCTTGATACCTTAAAGAAGCTTCAAACAAAGAATCATTTTGTGTGCCAGATGTTCCCAGATCAGGGGTCACGGTTACCACAAAATCTTTATATTTTGCACTTACGATAAAACGACCACGCCTTAAATGACTGCGAATACTATTCATCGATGGTCCATTTCCCTTTGGATTCCCACCAACAAAAGCACCAACATCATATTGGAACATTCCTCCAAGTGAGATAACTAATTCTTTATTATTTAAAGAAAATGTTGGTCGACCTTTTGGAAAAGTAACAGATAATTTTCCTATTTGATATTTAATATCTTGATAAGGATCAATATTCACAACCTTAACCGCATTCCATAAAGAACAAGATTGAGCGGTTTTTTCACACGCAATCCATCCTTGTCCAACATCCACCTTTTGTAAATGAGACAATGCTTTTGCTTGGTCGGTTGCGTTCATCGTACCATGAGAAATATTCGTTTGCGGGGTCGCACTGTACCCAGAATCGCACAAACCCGTTACACCACCCCCGATTAGAAGTAGCGCTATGGTGTTTTTATATCCAGAATAATATTTGCTCATTTTTTACGATTTACCTATTTAAAACAGCAATAACCCGATCAATTATACATATTATAATGCGCTTTATAATTTATTACAATATTTTTAAGTAAAATTAATATCAAAATTATCCACATAATACTTTATAATTTAGTATTATTTAATATCTAATCAGCAGCTTTTCTTATATTCATTTTACAATCCTATCCTCTCAAGTATACTCAATATCATATTTTTGTTTTGCGAAAAATGTAACTACTGGTAGAATCTGTTTATTGTATATTGCGTATAAAGAATCTTTATGTCACCTCTTGTATCGAACTTCATTGAACTATCTTTAAATAAAGAGAATGAAAATCAATGGTGTTTGGTACTTTGCAAACTGCTGCAAAAACAAAATAATAACCTCCCTTTTGTGCTTTCTATTCATCACCGTGACAGCCTAGAATGGGAAGAAACCCACTATTTGAAACAATATGACTGCTTCTCACAACATTGGATCGGCGGGATTATATATTTACCACATGATAGTGATAAGATTAAAGTTAGTATCCCTCAGAATAGCAAAACTAGCCCTGTATTGAGTTCTATAAAGATTATCCCTTTGTCTCGATTACAAGCGGGCATATTATTGGCATTGAGCAGCCCACAAACTATTATAAAAACAATTTTAGGCTCGCCAACTCATCTAAAAAAACGTTTACGCACAGCTCTCCATCATCAATATAATCAATCAAAGATCCATTTAATTTACAAAGATTGGTGTGATCTATATGATCGCTGGGGGCAGCAAGAGAAAGAAATTCTGTATCAAAGTCCATTTTATAATCAATGGCCTGTCATTCATTCCTTGATATATAATCCGCCTGATAGTCATTACCCTGAAACGGATATCAGTTTAGATCAACAATGGCCCACACCTCGAAAAGCCGATCAATCTTACGTGGCTATCTTACAAAATGGTGAAGTCTTGTCAGATCATGCGCTCGCTATTTTTGCAGATCAAGCCACAAGAGAAAATTACCCAGCAGCTCTTTATGCTGACTCAGATATGTTTGATCACAATCATCAACGCTCCACGCCTCACTTTAAACCCAATATTGGATATTCAATACTAGCATCTGGTCTCTTAACTCAAGATATTTGGCTATTTCGCCAAGATATCTTTGACTCATATCAACAACAACACCCAACAAAGTACAACTCCGCTTATACACACCGTCTTGCTTTGGCGCTATATTTAGGGAACCAAAATTTATCTGTTCATCATGTGCCTTTTATATTAAGCCATCGCCAGATCACCCCCGGCACAGCAGCAATCAAAGCGATGCACCAAATAATTAAACGAGATTTATTATCTCGAAACTGGATCGGAGAAATACAAGATAATATTTTTCCGCTAAAAATTAATCTAATTTCTGATCACATCCCTGTCAGCCTGATTATTCCAACTACCATTTCATCGAAAACCATTCGAAACGCTATTCTAAGTATTCTTCACAAGACACATTATCCGAATACTGAAATAATATTAGTCATCTCACAACCAGCTCCTTTAAGCCGTGCGCAGCGTTATTATTTACGTCCTTTATTAAAACATCAAAACTTACGGGTGGTTTGGTTAAAAACAGATAGTTTTAATTTCTCTCAAAGCTGTAATTTTGGGATTCAACATGCAAAGCATGATTTTTTTGCAATTGTGAATGATGATGTTCGACCTAAGGCTTCAAAGTGGTTAAGTTATATGATGGGACACATGCAAAATGATGATGTCGGTGCTGTTGGGGCAAAGCTCTATTATCCTAATGGGCAAATACAACATGCTGGTATTATTATGGGGGCTGCTAACCTCTGTGAGCATGCGGGGCGTTTTCAGCAATCTAATCGATTTACATTAACCTACGACCATGATGTATCAGCAGTTACAGGAGCTTGCATGTTAATCCGCAGGTCGGCGTATAACCAAGTGCAAGGATTTGATGAAACTTATGAGATCGCTTATAATGACGTTGATTTTTGTTTGAAATTACGAAAAGCAAACTATCATATTATTCAGTGCCAACATGCTGAGTTGATCCATTATGAATCGCTTTCCTTAGGAGATCATTATACGGGGCGACGCGCAGGGAAAGAGCGGCAAGAAATCCTGTCAATTCGCTCTAAATGGAAATCTGTATGTAATAATGATCCTTTTTACAATCCTAATCTTTCATTACAACGTGGGATGGATGGGGAGCCTGCTTTTCCTCCTCGTATAACCCGCCCTTTTGCAACTTTTTCTCCTTTTAATAAGTAATTATTGTGCCAAACATTTCACCACCAATCTATATTCATGATCTTACGCTCAATTATCAGAATAAACCTGTGTTTTCCAAATTAAACACAACTTTCCAAGGTGGTGTATTTAATATCCTCCTTGGGGCAAGTGGTGTTGGGAAAAGCAGTTTACTTAAAATGATTGCTGGTCTTTTACCTATTAGTGAAGGACAGATAACTTGTGAGCCAACAGCCTCATTAACTTCACAAATCAGCTATATGGCACAACAAGATTTGTTGATGCCTTGGGCTACGGTTATTCAAAATGTAATGTTAGGCAGTAAATTACGAAAAGAAAAACAAGATAAAAGCAAAGCGCTTCATATTTTAGAGCAAGTGGGATTAAGCAATGTCGTCCATCAATATCCCTCTCAATTATCAGGAGGAATGCGCCAACGTGCTGCACTTGCTCGAACATTATATGAAGATCGTCCGATTATTCTGATGGATGAACCTTTTTCAGCATTGGATAGTGTGTCCCGTAGCAAAATGCAGGATTATACAGCACAATTATTGCATGGAAAAACTGTTATTTTAATCACCCATGATCCTTTTGAGGCCTGTCGATTAGGAGAAAATATTCAAATTCTGGTTGGCCATCCTGCGCAGATTCATCTCATTCCGTCTATTCAAGGTTCTATTCCTCGTCATCCTGACGATATCCACGTGCAACAAGCTCAAGCCAATTTATTAAATCTTTTGATAGAAAAAAGTGCAATATAATGCCATCCTTTCCCCTTTATTTCCGCATCCCCATCTTAATAATTGGCTTATTGCTTTTATGGCAAGGGATACATCTTTTTCTTAATATACCACCGTATTTATTACCCTCGCCATATTCTGTTTTTATCGCTTTCAAAGATAATCAAGTATTATTATGGAACTCCGCTCTTATCACCTTCAACGAGACGATCCTAGGGCTTATTTCAGGATGTGGTTTGGGGATTCTTTTGGCATTAATGATGAGTCTTATCCCGTTCGTCAGACAGTGGTTAATGCCGATTATTTTGATAAGTCAATCCATCCCAACCTTTGCGCTTGCTCCTTTATTAGTTTTATGGTTTGGTTTTGGGATAAGTTCCAAAGTGGTCATGGCCATGATTATGATTTTTTTTCCAGTCACCTCTGCTTTTTTTGACGGCTTGACCCGTACCCCAGCGGGATGGATAGAGTTGGGAAAAACGATGAATGCCTCCCCTCTAAGGCAATTACTATATATCCGTATTCCTGCTGCATTACCTTCTTTTGCTTCAGGGCTTCGAATTGCCGCAGCTATTGCTCCCATTGGTGCCGTGGTCGGGGAATGGGTTGGTGCTTCTTCTGGACTTGGGTTTTTGATGCAAAATGCAAATAATCGCTTTCAAACCGATTTAATGTTTGCAGCTTTATTCTTATTATCTTTGATGACGATATGTTTATGGGGAGCAGTAACAATAGCCACAACCAAACTGATCCCATGGGCAGAAGATACGAGGGAATTTTAATATATCAATGAGTGACGAATATCAATTGACAATCCATAGCCCATTGCCCGATCATTTCTTTGAACAATTTTGAGTTTCTATAGAATCCCCTGAAAGCCTTTCATCATTAGATATATAATTAAATATTCAATCGTTAGACTATATAATTCATAACCACTCTATAAAAGCGCTAAAAAGATAAAGAAAACAGCTTAAATCTTCTAGCGTTTAGTTAAATTTTCGCTTAAACAACGAGTTACGTAAGAGCAACATTTTCAATCGTCAACAAAATAAGAACCTGTTTCTAAAACCTGAATTGATAAAAATACGTTTCCCACTGTATCTAAGGGTTGCAAGGGAAGAAGCGCGTTTCCTGCTGTCCATCGAGCATTTAACTCTGATAAAGGTAACCATCCCGAGAGGTCACGTTTGGATAAGTGAATATCGATAACTTGCTCTTGATCCTCATGGTGTAAACAAATTTTTCCCACTGAAATACCCAAATTATACCGATTATCAACGAACGGTCCAAATGCATCACATGGACGATAAGTTCTCGACATTAAACGAACCGATTGGGTAGTAGAGGGTAATTCAAACAATATTTTTTGGTCTCGATTTTGCATAGGCAGTATCTTACTTCCTCGATCTGTCAGCAAATATACATTGGGATCATTGGTTTTAGCTCTTTTGGCCTCCACTGACTGCACGCACATACGATCCGCACGTTGATCTAAAAAATTGAAAATGGCTTGTGCGTTGCCTCGTTTTGTAATAATAGGTGCTGCCGCATCGCGGTCCCAATTTTTTATTTTGTTAAACGTTACATTGCTTAATGATTTACTCTCAAAATAATGACGGTTTCCTGTGTCTAAATAGCTCTCTGACAAAGCGCCGTTGGCCTCAATAATACTATGTTTTTCAAGCTCTATATGATAATAATCATACGTGATGGCAGAACGGTCATAAAAAACTGTCTTGCCGTTGACCAACATACGAACAGGGACAAAACATCCCTCAAAAAACATGCAATGTTCAGCAGTCACATATAAATCTGCAAAAGGAACGCCTTCTTCAAATGCATTTCTACGAATACAAACGGGATATCCTGCCATGTCATCATGTTTATAGGGAATGACAGTACCCTTTTGCTTACCAACCCATACTACTTGGCGTAATTGCCATACGTTACGATGCCCAAGACTATAAACCAAATCCCCTGGCATAATATCTTCTACTCGAACCATTCCATTTTGTGTACGGATAAATGTTCCAGGCAAAAAACATGCATCACCATCATCTAAAGCAAGACTGATAAACTGAGTTTTATATTGAGACGCATTAAAATTATTATCCGAAACCAATATCAAAGATTGTCGACCATCAGGTAACTTTGGTCCCAGAGTCATCCCTTCAATATTATCAATTTTCGTCTCGTTTGTATTTAGTTTATCTACAATCGAAGGATCTTGGGAATCAAAGATTTTAGTCTTATCCAATAATTTGGCATTCTCAGCTGTTAAATAATCAATACTCAAAACATTTTGTGCACCAATTAAACTGACTTTATAAATACGTATACGGTTCCTCGAGGCTCCTTCTGTAACGCCTGTCTGATTTCTATTATCACCTCTTTCCATGATTAAAAGCGTGTTGCTATCCAAAGCTAAAATCTCGGAAATCCCATTACTCGTTGCACCAATCGTCGAAGGACGATCCGTATAATACGCATATTGTGCTGTAATATTTCCGTTTTCGTCATATTTCGTAATTCTGGAATATCCAGTGGCATCACCCGTTAAATTACGCTCCATAGCGATATAATAAGAGCCATCAGGTGCGAAAGTAGAACCCTCTAAACTTAAATTATCTTGAGCCCGCAGAGCAATATTCTCTGGAACTGCAACCTTAGTTACTGAACCATCTTGATGATAATGATAAATTCCAGCAGGTTTTTCTTCTGTCGTATACCAAAAACCATCTCCATTTGGATCAAGACGAATGGATTCAGCATCAGAGATAGCATTGCCCTTTTCATTAACCAGTGGCTGCGCACTTAAAAACTCAACTGTTGGGCGTGAATTGACATCAGTTAATCCGTGCAGTTTAATACGAAACATTACGGAATATCCTAGCGAAGCACCATCAATTGTCTGGTGATCTGACTCAACAATATAAGTATCTGTTTTAGAATCATAGTCAATTCCAGATAATCCACCAATACGATAGGTTATCCCATTAGAATCTCTGTATTTATAATCAAAAGGCAGCCCCACTTGATTGATATAATTCAACTGTAAACTGCTGGATGTCGTATCAAGCGCATAACTAACTAATTTTGTATTTTCTGCGCTAGTAGTGGTATTCTGCGTATCCGAGGCAAAAAC
The DNA here is from genome assembly GCF_947179015.1 of Commensalibacter communis. Taxonomy (GTDB): domain Bacteria; phylum Pseudomonadota; class Alphaproteobacteria; order Acetobacterales; family Acetobacteraceae; genus Commensalibacter; species Commensalibacter communis. Next base: position 499,296 of record NZ_CAMXCM010000001.1, on the reverse strand, counting down.
AACTGATCGTCTTCCATCAAATAAAGTCGGGCCTGAACTCATATTTACAATACCAGTCAAACCGTACTCTTGTGCATTTGCCAAGGGTGAACCCTCTAAATCAAGGACAAGATTCTTTGGGACTAATTGTGCATTCGTAGAATTTAAGTTGACAACCCCTAAAATATTCTCTGCATTTTTTAAATTAATTTCATAAACCCTGGCATATGCATTCATTTTTGCCATTAGATTACTTTGATCTGAAGTATACTCTCGTTCTAATACCAATAACTGATCGTTGTTAATTGCCAATATTTCATAAACACCATTATTATTCGTAGAGGTAGAATCAGTACCATAAGCATATTGTGCAACCGATTGCCCATCTGAATCAAATTTCGTAATTCGAATATATCCTGGAGTATCTTGTTTCAAGTTTGTTTGTAACGAAACGTAATAAAACCCATCAGGGGAAAAAGTCGCTCTTGTCGATTGTTTATATTCATCCTCTGAGCTGATTTCTATAAGATTAGGGATAGTTCCTAATTTTCTAACAGTCCCATTATTATAATAGCGATAAATACTTGGTCTTATTGATTCTGTGGTTACCCAATACCCATCCCCTTTGGGGTCTTTACGAACAGAGCGCACATCATTAATTTTCGTTAAATCAATTGGGGTTTTCTCCAATTGGATTTGTGGGGTGCCATCAGGATTATATAATCCTGTAAATTGAAAACTATCAATTGCTGTTGGTTTACCATCGGCTCCAAAATCACACGGAACACTATAAGTGTCTGTGACATTATCATAATATATTGCTGATAAGCCATTAAATTGATACTTATTGTTTATATCCGTTTCAAGCAACCGGGCTTGATTTAAAAATTGAAGCCGCATTTATTCTCTACCTAATATATGTATTGAATTGATTTTTTATATTTAGCTTTTATAAGCGACTATGTTGCTAACATTTTTCCGTCTGATGCAATCATTTTCATTGGTCTAATAATGACACTTTCAAAAAGACCAGCTTTTGTATATGGATCGCTGTCAGCAAATCCTTCTGCTGCTGCTCGGTCATCCATCTCGATCATAATCAAAGATCCACAGCTTTTTTCATCTTTATTTAGTAAAGGACCGCAAACTTTAATATATTTTTCATATGTTTTCAAATATGCTAGATGCTGCGGACGTACAGCCATTCTCAATTCATTACAATCGGGTTTATCAGTACACATAATCACAAATAACATTTTAGTTTCCTAATGCTAATCATATTATAATTAAAACTTTATTAATTATGCATAGTAATATAAATCTTTCTACTTTTAAAATTGAAAAAAAACACATTCACTTGTAATAGTATGATTATCTTTATTTTTATTTAATATCTTCCAAATGACAAATACATCATCTTCCCCACCGAGCCAATCAAGTTTCAATATTCATCGTTTTGCTAACCCAAGAACATTTTTACGCTTTGCAAGTAAAATACAATCATGGGTTACAATATCGGCTATCATTTTCCTTGTGATTGGGGTGATCTGGGGGTTATGTTTTTCCCCTGCGGATTGGCAACAAGGCGACAGCGTCAGAATTATGTATATTCATGTTCCCATGGCAATTTTGGCAAGTGGAGGATATTTTGCGTTGGCTGCATGTGCTTTATGCTCTCTAATTTGGAAGCATCCACTAGCAGATTTGGCAGCTGGTGAAATTGGTCCCATTGGTGCAGTCATTACCGCACTTTGTCTTATTACAGGGTCTCTGTGGGGTAAGCCAATGTGGGGGACTTGGTGGGTATGGGATGCCAGATTAACCTCTGTCTTGGTTTTGTTTTTTTTATATCTTGGGCATATTACCTTATTGCATGCCTTTGATAATCAGCAAAAAGGATATAAAGCAGCAGCAATTTTAGCTTTAGTAGGTGTTTTTGATTTACCTATTATTAAATTTAGTGTTAATTGGTGGCATACTTTACATCAACCCAGCACATTTAGTATAATACATGCACCCGCAATGAGCCTTTCAATGATATGGCCCCTTATTTTCTGTTTTATGGGATTTGCTTTGGGCTTTATTGCTTTGGTTTGTATGCAATTGCGTGCTGCTATTCTTGAACGTCAAGTCCGCCATTTTTTATTAAATGAATAGGCCATTTAACTTATGACCCATTTACCTTATCTTATTGCTGCTTACGGTATTACCGTTCTTTCTCTTGGAATATTATCTTTTCATTCTTGGACAAGATTAAAACGTGTTCAAAAAAAACTTATACAGATTCAAAATAATCAGCAGCCATGAAACGTAAAACAAAAAGATTGTGGATTATCCTAGGGTCAATGGCTTCTTTTGCCATAGCAATCGTTTTAATTCTTTCGGCATTTTCAAGTAATCTGGTTTACTTCAAAGCCCCTTCACAGTTGATTAATCATCCCACTGTAAAAGGAACGACGATCCGACTGGGTGGAATGGTTTTGGCAAATTCTTTGCACTATTCACACAAAGACCAAACCCCCACCGCCCAATTTCAAGTCACTGACGGGCAAGCGGCTATCGAAGTACATTATACTGGCATTTTACCCGATTTATTTCGCGAGGGGCAAAGCGTAATTGCCATTGGAACATTGGACAAAAACAATATTTTTACCGCCAGTGAAGTACTCGCTAAACATGACGAAACTTATATGCCTAAAGAAGTTGCTGATGCTTTACGCAAAAGCGGCAAGTGGGATCCTAAATATGGCCCTCCACCCGATGCAGCAACGTGGGATCATATGACACAACCTAAATAATCATATTCAAACATATCTCAATTACTAAGCTAATATTTGCTTAGTAAAATAGTTAAATTCATTGTAATGGTTGGTTACAATTTACAATATTTAACTCTATTTAGAAATTTTTTTTGCTTTTCAAAAGTCTTTTTACTGGAGAAGAGAAAATAAAAAATGATTTCTAGCCTATTTCAAAAATATACTCTGGACAAACGCTGTGATCTCAAAAATACTTAGCCCAGAATTTGGTCATTTTACATTGGCTTTGGCTTGCTGTCTTGCTGGGGCGCAATTTATTGTCCCCTTAATGGGGGCTAAGGTTAAGAATAACCGTTTAATGGCATTGGCTTCGCCTTTGGCGTGGGGTCAATTTATGGCTTTGACTTTGGCTTTTGCATGTTTAATTACAGCTGCTGTTACTGATGATTTTTCTGTATTAAACATTTTGCAAAATAGTGCTGCGGATAAGCCGTTACTTTACAAAATTACAGGCGTTTGGGGAAATCACGAAGGGTCTATTTTACTTTGGGCTTTTATTCTTGCCCTTTTTGGTGCCATTGTTTCGGCTTATAGTCATCACCTCCCTTTGTCACTTCGTGCTAAAGTCATTGCCATTATGGGAGGCAGCGCTGCTGGATTTGAACTTTTTTGTCTAACTACTTCCAATCCGTTTTTACGCGTATGGCCAGCCCCATTAGATGGGCAAGGCATGAACCCTTTGTTACAAGACCCAGGGTTGGCGTTTCATCCTCCTATTCTTTATATGGGCTATGTGGGGTTTGCAGTCCCATTTGCATTTGCGGTTGCTGCATTACTAGAAGGGAAAGTTGATGCCGCATGGGGGCGTTGGGTTCGACCTTGGACTGTCTTGGCGTGGGCGTTATTAACTTGTGGGATCGCTTTAGGATCTTGGTGGTCTTATTATGTGCTTGGTTGGGGAGGATATTGGTTTTGGGACCCTGTGGAAAATGCGTCTTTACTGCCGTGGCTTACAGGAACGGCCTTGTTACATTCTGCCTTAGTCGTGGAAAAAAGAGAAGCATTAAAAATCTGGACAATTTTACTTGCAATTGGGACTTTTTCCCTGTCATTAAGCGGAACATTCTTAGTACGCTCTGGTATTTTAAATTCTGTCCATGCTTTTGCTTCTGATCCAGCCAGAGGTGTCTTTATTTTACTTTTATTAGCCGCAATCAGCGGTGGGGCTTTGTTACTCTTTGCATGGCGTGCCCCGAATTTGACCTCAACTGGAATTTTCACTTTCTTTTCACGTGAAGGCTCTATCGTTTTAAATAATATCTTATTATGTACGATGGCAGCCGTTGTATTAACAGGAACGCTTTATCCTCCTTTTGTGCAGCTCATCAACGGACAGACTTTATCTGTTGGTAAACCTTTTTTTGATAATGCACTGATCCCAATTGCGCTCTTTTTATTCCTTGTCATGGCTATTGGCCCTGTCATTGCATTTAAAAAAGGAAATATTCAACAAACATTTAAGACATTAAGCATCGCAGCTGGTTTATCCATTATCTGCACCATTATTGCTTTCATCTATTTACATCAAATTTTTCCATCACTTGCAACAGGATTAAGTATCTGGGTTATCTTAAGTGCCTGTTCAGATTTTATCAGACATATCGCATTTTTTAAAACATCATTAGGTAACTCAGTGAAAAGAATGATTGGGTTACCTCGCGCTTTTTATGCATCTTATTTGGCTCATATTGGTGTTGCCATTACCATCCTTGGCATCGTTGGGATGGCTGCCAGTCAGCAAAAAATCGTTGAAGTTCCCATCAATACCACGATACATCTGGCTGGATATGATTGGACATTAACCAATATCGAAGATCGACAAGGCGCTAATTTCATTGCCACAGAGGCAGTGATTAAAATTTCTAAAAACGGAAAAGTGGTGACATGGATGTTCCCTGCCCGTCATTACTTTGACCGTCAAAAGCAAGTCGTAACGGATGTCGCTATTCATACCAATTTTATCTCTGATTTATATGCAGTGCTTGGTGACAGTAAAAACAGCACACAATCAACCCCTTTATTTGTCTTACGTTTACATTATAATCCCTTGGCACCTTGGATCTGGATGGGTGGATTTATTATGGCAATTGGTGGGTTTATTACTTTAACGGATCGTCGTTTCAGAATAGGCACCCCTGCCCAACGCAAAAAAGTAAAGGAAGCTTAATATGCAGGACATTACCCGTCGCCGTCTATTATGGTCCATTCCTTTTGCCACTGCCGCTGTTGCTGGTGGAGGATTTTTGGCAATGCTATCTGGATTACGTAAAGGCAATTTTGATCCCAGAGAAATCAATATCCCAGTTATCAATAAACCCATTCCTCCTTTTTCTTTAATAGGCCAACCCCCATCAGCAGGGTTTAATCAACAAGAGTTGCAACGACAAACCAAACCTATTCTCATTAACTTTTTTGCCTCTTGGTGTATTCCTTGTTTAACAGAAATGGGTGTTTTACAGCAATTATCTAGCCATATTGATATTTGGGGGATTGCTTATAAAGATAAGCCTGATGCGGTATCTGGATTTTTAGAACGAAATGGCAACCCTTATCAAAAGATCGGTCAAGATCCCGAGGGAAATATTGGTATTGAATGGGGACTTTCAGGTGTTCCAGAAAGTTTTCTGATTATGCCTGGTGGAATCATCAAGTGGCATTATCCAAAACCACTAAGTGTCGCTTCTACGCAAATTCTTTTATCTCTTTTGCAATAAAGAACTATGCTCATGCGTTTCTTTACGATTTTTTTTCTTTTTTGTATCAGCCTATCAGCACCAATGCTTGCTTTTGGTATTGATAGTCCCGATGAAATGCTAAAAAACACCCAACAAGAGCAACGAGCTCAGCATCTTGGGTCGCAATTACGATGTCTAGTTTGTCAAAATGAAAGCATCGAGGATAGCAGTGCTGATCTGGCCAAAGATTTACGCAAAGTTGTTAGGCAACGCATCGTTGCAGGAGATACAGACTCACAAGTCATGGAATGGATGGTGGATCATTACGGAAATTTTATTCGCTTAAAACCGCCTTTCACTTTTACAACAGCTTTATTATGGTTTATGCCTGTGTTGGCTTTAGGCATAGGCTGTATCATCGCTTTTGTAACCTTGCGCAAACGCAAACATATAGAGGCTGAAGCATTGAGTAAAGAAGAACAAAAACGCCTTTCCGAGTTAATGAAAGAGTAAACAACAATGTTATGGACAGTGATTATTCTTTTTAGCTTACTCTGCTTGGTTCCATGTTGGATCGCTTTATGCAAAGCCCCAACAATAACCAATACGCAGCAATCTGCTTTGCGAGTGTATCAATCTCAATTAAATGAAATTAAAAATGATCTTAACAACGGGCTTATTTTAGAACCTGAATATAATCAAGCGCAACTTGAAATCCAAAGACGACTATTAAAAACAGATTCTTCAATACAATCGTCAATGCCGCAATCGCCCTTATCGAGAGGCAGCGTAATCGTTACTGGTTTGGGATTATGTTGCATTCCATTGGCGGCAATAGGGTTATACTTGATGAATGGTGTTCCTTCTTTACCAGCTGCACCGCTCGCACCACGGCTGGTTGAGCAAAAAGAAATGAGTCAAAAAGTAGCCCCTTATATAGAGCAATTGAAAATACGATTATCCAGTTTATCCATGACAGATCCCAAAAGAATAGAAGGTTATTTATTGTTAGGAAAAATTGAGGCTTCTCGTGGAAATTTAATAGCTGCAAGCCAAGCATGGAAAGAAGCATTAAATCAACAATTTGATCCCAATCTTGCTGCACAAATTGCCGAAGTACAAACACAGACCGAAGGTAAAGTTTCAGAGGATAGTGTTCAATTATTCCGCAAAGCGCTGCAAGCCGCTCCCAAAGATATACCTTGGCGGGAATTAGCCGAACAACGCATTGCTGAATATGAAAGAGCTCATCGTTAATATCTAAATTGCCCTGACAATTATTAGCTTAATCAGGGCATGTTCAATAATTAAGAAAAAGGATTATCAGCAAAGGCGACTTTATGCTCTTCTTTTTTCTTAGGTGGATTTATATTACAAGAAATCAAATATAACCCACATACAGATAAAATATTACTGATACAATATAACATCGTAAATCGACCAGCCATTCCTCCCGAAGACAACCAAATATAAATACCATATAACGTGAATGGAATCGAGATAATCCTGATCCCAAAGAGATGGTAGCGTAAAGGGTTAATAAATCCTTCTCTGACTACTTCTTGATTGCGATAAACGAACATATAAAAACAGATGACGACAATGCATGACATCAAATTATAAGTTGAATTAAAGAAGCCAACATTGAAAAAGAACAATGGCATTAATAAAAATGCAAAGGAAAAAATAACTGATCCTAATAACAGATTCATACCAAGGCGAATATTCATCCTCTCGCCTGGAAGACGATTGGCAATCGGTTGAAAAATCGTATCCAATATCCAAAGATCAATTCGAACTAATACATTATCTGTATTTTGTGCCATAAACTTCCTTTACCCCCCATTTCTGCGCTGTTGTGGTCATGGTAGGAAATCTTAACAAGATAAAAATATTTTTCAATGATTGCTATAAAAAAGACAAAAAAAAGCTCGTTCATTACAAACGAGCCGAATAAGTTCAAGAAACAAAATATACAAATCTATGCTGAAACAGCGTCTTTCTTATGTTCTTTAAGCATATTAACAATCCGGTTAACACACCGACCACAATCAGGTTTGCATCCACAAGATTCATAAACCGCACTGGGGCGATCTGCACCGCTCCGAATTGCGTTACCAACATCCTTATCAGTTAAAGCTCTACATGAACAAATATACATTGCCAAATGCCCCAAGACAACAAAGTTGTTAATAATGATATTAATAACCATTCTCAATTAAGTTGTCCAGTATTTTTTTATAAAAATATGAAAAAAAACAATTTTAATTTCGTTTATGCTTTTTACTTATGATGATAAAAGTGATATGGTGAACCCCAAGGATGTCATTCATCCTCAAGAAACAAAATATAATAAATCATAATAATCTTAAGAGAAACCAAATGATTAAAGACAAAAAAGTAATTGAATTTTTAAATATTCAATTAACAAACGAATTAACTGCAATTAACCAATATTTTCTTCATTCACGTACCCTAAACCATTGGGGCGTTACCAAATTAGGTAAAAAAGAATATGTCGAATCTATTGAAGAAATGAAACATGCAGACGAAATCATCGAAAGAATTTTGATGCTTGATGGTTTACCCAATATGCAACGCTTAAACACCATTCAAATTGGTGAAAATGTCGAAGAAATGTTGAGATCTGATCTTGCGATGGAGCAAAAAGCAACCAAAGATCTTCGTGAAGGAATCGCATATTGTGAATCTGTTCGTGATTTCGTAACTCGTGATTTGTTCCTTTCTATCCTTGATGCAGAAGAAGAACATATCGACTTCATCGATAAACAATTTGACTTGATTAAACGCATGGGACTCGAAAATTATATCAATTTGAATTCTGACAGCGCTGACCAAGAATAAAACCCAAGATAAAGGCGTGAAACATAGCCTTTATCTTTTTTTGATGAATAATTTACGACAAAATTGATCGTTTTGCTTACTTGCTTTAATATATTATTTTTTATTCATCCCTGATGCCAGTACGCTTTCTGCCACTGGCGCTTCAATAAATACAATATACACTATTACCCAATACAGCTTGGTGCACAGGATAGTTTAGGCGTTATAAGCAACTTGTCGAAATTATTTCTAAATGTCTAACGTAACAATAATATTTTAAATATTTTTTGATGATCTAAGTTCTTTACCATCGTTTCTATTGATATTAATTTTACTAAACTTGTTTTTTCTACTAACCTATTAAGAAACATTTTTATAAAATAGGATAAAAATAGCGATGAAATTTACATTTGGTACAGCAACGCTTTCTCTTGCTTTACTGGCGTCAACCCCATTAATGGGGGGTATTTCCTTTTCCCGAAATGCAGCTGCACAAAAACCTGCGGACACACAATCTGCTGTGCTGATTAAACAAGATGTTATTCGGAAAACTTTAGAAAATGGATTACGCGTCATCGTTGTCAAAGATCCGTTAGCTCCTGTAGTCACTGCTCAAATCAGTTATCTTGTTGGTTCTAATCAAGCCCCTGCTGGATTTCCTGGCACCGCACATGCGTTGGAACATATGATGTTCCGTGGCAGCACAGGATTAGACAAAGATCAACTGGCTGTTTTGGGCGCCCAATTAGGAGGCAGTTATAATGCCTTTACCACTGAAAATGTAACCCAATATTACTATACTGCCCCTGCTGAAGATTTAAACATTATGTTAAAAATTGAAGCATTACGGATGGGTGGTCTCAGCTTAAATGCTGCGGATTGGGAAAAAGAACGTGGTGCGATTGAACAAGAAGTCTCAAGGGACTTATCCAATCCTATTTATAAATATGTATCTGAACTTCAAAAAATCATGTTCGATGGCACACCTTATGAACATGATGCTTTGGGAACACGTCCTTCTTTTAATAAAACCACTGTGGCATTGTTAAGAAAATTTTATGAAACATATTACGCACCTAATAATGCAATCTTAGTCATTTCTGGTGATGTTGACCCTGCTCAAGCCATTGCACAAGTCGAAAAAGATTTTGGTTCTATCCCTCGTAAAGATATTCCTAAAACCAAACCTATTACACTTAAGCCCATCAAAGCACAAACATTAACCTATCCTACGGATTTCCCGACCAGCTTAGTCACGATTGCATGGCGTATGCCTGGGGAAAAATCAAAGAATTTTGCCGTGGCGGATATTTTAAGCGATGTTATTTCTAGCCAACGGGGTGCATTATATGGATTGGTTCCTCAAGGCAAAGCCTTAATGGCAGATTTTGAATATGTCCCCAAAGGAGAGGTTGGTTTTGGTGTTGCGATAGCCGCCTTCCCCAAAGGACAAGATTACAAACCTATTTTAAATGAGGTAAAACAAATCCTTCAAAATATTCATGAACATGGCGTTTCTCCTGAACTCGTCGAAGCTGCAAAACGAAAAGAAATCGCCAGCCTTGCGTTCTCTGCCAACAGCATCACAGGACTGGCCAGTTCTTGGTCAACAGCATTAGCATTCCAAGGATTAAATGACCCCAATGAGATGGCTGCTGCCTATCAAGCGGTTACTCCTGAACAAGTCAATGAGCTTGCTAAACAAATCCTAAATCCTGACGAAGCTATTACGGCTATTTTAACCCCTGAAAACTCTGGAAAACCGATTTCAAATAAAGGTTATGGTGGTGCAGAATCCTTTGCCTCAGTACCGGACAAACCCGTCAAGCTTCCTGAATGGGCAGAATCTGCACTGAAAAAACTAAATGTTCCTAAAGAAAGTCCTGCCCCTACAGATATAACCCTCAGCAACGGAATACGCCTGATTGTTCAACCTATCCATGTCAGTAACACGATCAATATTTACGGACAAATCCGTCAAAACCCTAGCTTGCAAGAAGGAAAAGGCAAAGAAGGTATTGCAGGCATTACGGATGACATGTTCAAATATGGAACGAAAACCTTAGATCGTTTAGCTTTCAGAAAGGCCGTTGACGATATTGCCGCTGATGTCAGTGCTGGCAGTGATTTTTCTTTATCTGTATTAGCTCCTGATTTTGATCGTGGCGTGGAATTATTAGCTGATAACGAGCTTAATCCTGCCTTTGATCAAAAATTCTTTGATATTGTAAAGCAACAAACCTCGCAATCTTTGGTCGGATTATACCAATCACCTGGTTATCATTTCAGCAGAGCGATTACCAAAGCCATTAATCCACCTAATGACCCCAGCCTACGTCAAGCCAACCCTCAACAAGTGATGAAATTAACGATACAAGATTTGAATGATTTTTATAAAAAATCCTTCAGACCTGATCTTACCACAATTGTGGTGGCTGGAAATATTACTCCAGAACAAGCAAAAGCAACGATTGAGAAATATTTTGGTCAATGGAAGGCCGAAGGACAAAAGCCTGACCTGAACATGCCTACACGTCCAAATAGTAAAAGTTCTTATGTCCATGTTCCCGACAAAAGCGCAGTGCAAAATAGTGTTGCACTCGTAGAAAGCATTGGGTTGGATGTGCATCATCCAGATCATTATTTATTAAATTTAGGCAATGAAGTCCTTAGTGGTGGCTTTGCTGGACGTTTTTATAAAGATTTACGTGTAAAAACAGGCTATGTCTATAATGTAAATAGTGATTTTAGCTGGTCACAAACCAGAGGCTCATACAGTATTAGTTTTGGTGCAGATCCAGATAAAGTCTCTTTAGCACGCAAAGCGGCACTAAAAGACTTAACTTCAATGCAAACTGCTTCGGTAACAGATGATGAATTACAACTCGCAAAAGCCTCTTTGTTACGCAGCATTCCTTTGCAAGAGGCCAGTATTGATGGGATTGCCAGTCGTTATTTAACTTATACCAGTTTGGGACTGCCGTTAAATACTTCCCATCTTGCAGCAGAAGCCTATTACAAAGCAACAGCTGCCGAAATCCAAAAAGCATTCCAAACCTATGTTCGTCCAAAAGACCTTGCTCAAATTATCAAAGGTCCTGCAACTCCGTAAAATCTATATCCCAAAGGTCATCGTAATTAACCTTTGGGATATTGTTAATAAAGTGAACAACATGCAGAATACACAACAATGGTTCGATTATATTTTGAACTCCCAATGGGTGGTTTTAGGAAATAATACGCTTATACAGCCTCAGCGTAATAGCGACGGAACATGGATATTGGGGGATATTATCACCAATGACCAAGAAATATTAACCGCTCGTCCCTTAACTAATCTCCAGGATATCAAAGAATTCCAATTGGTTCATCAATCATGGAAGGTGGCAATCTTCAAAAAATATAAACCAATTATTTATTTTTGTGCATTTGGTAAAGATGCAATTTTTGAATGTGTTTATACATCCATACAATCTTTGATCGAATTTGGAATTTGGCAACATGAAATTGTGGTGTTTACCGCAGAAAACACCAAAGAATATTTACAAGACAAACTTTCTTCTTTGGGGCTAGGTAACAAACTTCATATGATTACCATTCTGCCAGCAACAGATACATTAGATTGGGTTATGGCAAGATACCGTATTAACCACCCGATTTTGCAACAAGCACAACCGCTATTTTACATGGATACAGATATTATCTGTAATGCTCCATTAGACGACTTTTTTATTAAATTAATTGATAGTCCTTTAATACATGCCTGCCAAGAAGGCTTGATTGGTGAAGGATCACCACAATCAGGCGGATATTGGTATGGTTGGCGTTTAATGCAAGAAGATAACGTTCCATTTAATACACAAAACAGAGGCTTTTCAGCAGGAGCACTATTCTTCAACAATGTCGAATCTGTATTACCCTTCTTTGAAATGATCCTTCAGTCTACTTATGGTTTCATGGATAAACAAGGATATAGAGATGAATTTTATGATCAACGATTTACAAATTATATTTTATTTAAATTTAAAAAGATAGAAATCATATCGATGTCAAAATTGTTAAATTTATATCGTATCCCCCCTGAAACAACATTGATACCAAACGGCAATCAAACGCTAGGATTAGTACATTTTTTAAACGCACCAACAGAAAATAAGCTAATTACGATGAAAAAATATGTTGATATGCTTCGTTTACGCGCAAACAAACAAAGCTAATCAAAAAAAAGCCATCCAACCTGAATAGTTGAATGGCTTTTTATAAAGACTAAAGCGCAATATTTTTTAACTCTGAAATATGCTTGATCCCTTGCTGGTTTAAAATTTCAACAATTTCTTTTTTTATACGCCGAACTAAACCAGGGCCTTCATAAACTAAGGCACTATATACTTGCGTAAAATCAGCACCGTGCGTAATTTTTTCGATAACGTCAGCACCAGTTTCAATTCCACCACATCCAATTAATGTTAATCTGCCTTTGGATAAACGTGCAACCCGAGCCAACATTTCAGTGCTTTTTTGACGAACTGGGCGACCTGATAATCCACCTGGCTCATAACGAAAAGCCCCTTGCAAATCATCGGGACGTGAAATCGTTGTATTTGTTAAAATTAATCCTGTTATCCCAGCTTCTATAACGGTTTCAACAATTCCTTCAATCTCTTTCTCTTCCAAATCAGGGGCTAATTTAACCAATATTGGAGGATGGTGAGGATATTGATCCTTAATCGCTGCTAGGATACCACGTAAACGAGAAGGATGTTGTAAATCCCTTAATCCAGGCGTATTAGGAGAGGAAAGATTTAAAACAATATAATCTGCATAATCCTGAACTTTTCCCACTAGAAATGGATAATCTTTTTCAGGATCAGCCCCAATTTTATTAATACCAATGTTGACACCAACGGGAATGTTCGCCGTTGTTTTAAATGATCCTTTCGAATCTTTTATTTTTTCAAGTCGTGCAATAATGCGATTGATGCCATCATTGTTGAACCCCATACGGTTAATAATGGCACCATCTTCGGTCAATCGAAATAATCTTGGTTTTGGATTCCCAGTTTGTGGTCGAGGTGTAACCGTTCCAACCTCAACAGCACCAAAGCCCAGTCGAGCCAATGGTGAAATTACTAACGCATTTTTATCAAATCCAGCAGCCATTCCAATAGGGTTAGGAAAAGACAATCCCATTGCATTCACTTGTAATATGGGATCATCTTGCCATGGTTTATGCCCACCGCACAAGCCCAATAATAAGCTGCCAATCGCTAGCTCATGACCTGTTTCAGGTTTTAAAAATTGAAATCCTTTGAATATCCAAGGATAACAAATTGCTATTGCCTCTTGTTCAATTTCAGATAGCCTATAACCGATTTTTGACTTCATTTACTCTATTCCAAATAATGCAATATAATAACGACAAAACAGATCTCATCATAAAATCTGTTTTATCATTAACTGTTATTGTTTAAAATAATTTCAAAAATATCCAAAAAAGACAACCAGACAATATAATTGAAATGGGTAAAGTTAATATCCATGCCATCGCCATATTGCGCACTGTACTCCATTGTATTCCATTCCCACGTCCAACAGACGTTCCTGCAATCGCAGAGGTTACAACATGCGTTGTGCTAATTGGCATATGAAATTGATTTCCCATTTGAATCATAGTCATGGCAACGGTTTCAGCAACAGCACCTTGGCCATAGCTCATTTCTTGTTTACCAATTTTTTTACCAACTGTGACGACGATGCGTTTCCATCCAACCATCGTACCTAAACCCAACGCAATCGCAACCACAACTTTGACCCAAGGAGGAATAAACTGAATTGCACTAACAATATCACCTTCGAAATCGTCAATTACTGATTCTTCTGCTTTCGGTAAGTCCCCTTTTAAATGGGTAAAATGAACTAGATTTTGATCTAATAAATATAAATTATTTCTTAAATTAGTCTGATGCTCAATGGGAACTTCTTTGAATGTTGTTCGATTACCGACATCTGCCCTGATTGTTTGAAGCATTGTTCTCATTGCAGGAACAGTTTCTGGTAACAAATGATTTTGTTGAATTGTTTTCGTTAAAATTGCATGGCTCTCATTTAATGATAATTTAATATCTGAACTATATTGAGCTAGAATTTTATCTACAATAATCGCCTTATGCGTAAAGTCCTCAACTTGTTTTGAAGACACAGCACTATTTAATGCATAGGCTGTAGGGACAGTCCCAATGAGAATTAACATAATCAATCCCATGCCTTTTTGCCCATCATTGGAACCGTGACTAAAACTTACCCCTGTGCAAGTTAAAATCAACAGTAAACGCATAGGCCAAGGTGGTGCTTTGCCCTCTTTTGGAGCTTGGTACAATGTTGGAATAGGTAACAAAACGCGTAGTAATTGCATTCCTAAAAAGGCGATTGCAAATCCAGCCAAAGGACTGAATATCAATGCTTTGAACACTTGTAGTGCTTGTCCCCAATCCACGCCACTGCTTACGCCATCGCCCATCAATAACTGATTCATTATCCCGACACCAAGAATCGAACCAATCAATGTATGAGAAGACGAATTTGGAATACCAAAAAACCAAGTAAGCAAATTCCAAATAACCGCAGCCAATAGCAAGGCGAAAATCATTGAAAAGCCTGCCTCGCTACCAACTTTGAGTACCAGCTCAATGGGTAATAGGGAAATAATAGTATAGGCAACAGCACCACTTGATAGCAACACGCCTATAAAATTCCAAATTCCTGACCAAATGACAGCAAAAGTAGGGGGTAAGGAATTACTGTAAATCACCGTAGCCACAGCATTTGCGGTATCATGAAAGCCATTTACAAATTCAAACCCCAATGCAATAATTAATGCCAAGCCCAATAATAAAAAAGCCAAAGCTGATGAATGTGTTGAGCCCATTAAGTCCTCACGCACATGCATAATGGTATAAATAATTGCACCAAATAAAACAAATAAGAAAGCAATCGTATTAAGCAGCGATCGATTACGAGGGGTCATATTGTGAGCTTTTTATGTAAAAGAATAAGGTGTATTCTAAAAAAAACATATTATGTATTTCTTTGCTTTTTAGAAACAACTGAGAATAAAGATCTATTGGAATACTCACTTTTAAAAAATAAACGACGAACCTGTCCATAGGGCCTCATCAGCGAATATCCTGACCTTTATGAAAAATTATGATATAAACTTGGTTTTGACTTTACAAAAGAACGTTTATCATCACAAGAGGCAAGTCATGAGAAAACAAAAAAACTGTAAAGAAACTTGCAGAGCGTTATAAATAAATAACAGTTTTGCTATGGATAACTCACATATCATTCTCTCACCGTTTTATATTTTACTTTTTGATACAATGTTTGAAGATTATAAATTTATACTTTCCAAGTATAAAAAAACAACTTTCCTTTTACTACCTATAAAAATTAAGATATGAACGATTTTATGGACTGCATTTATATTTTTACAATTTTATCAGGTAAAATAATCACATTATGGATGTTTCTACCCCTTTTTCTTATTTCCCTATTACATTACGTATCGATGGTTCGCGCCTTGTTATTGTTGGTGGAGGACAAATTGCAGCAAGAAAGATCCGACTATTATTGGATAAAAATGCTCAGATAGAAATTTTTGCCCAAAATCTGTGTCAAGAAATACAACAACTTGTTCAGCAAAATCGAGTTCAATTCCACGGACAAATCGAAAATAAAGAACAATTTCAAACCCATATTTATGGTGTTCGCCTGATCTTTGCAGCCACAGACGATCAAGATTACAATACGCAAATTTCTCAATGGGCTCAAGAATGTAACATTCCTATTTGTGCTGTTGATAATCCCCAACAATCGAGCTTTATTACACCTGCCATAATCGATAGAAACCCCGTGCAAATTGCTATTTCTACTGGAGGAACTGCCCCTGTCCTGAGCAGACGTATTCGGGAAGCAATAGAGCCTATTATCAGTCAAGCAACCGGACATATGGCTCGCTTTATGGGAAAGCACCGCCATTGGATAAAAAAACATTTACCTGTTACAGAAGAGCGCCAACGATTATGGGAAAGATTTTTAGATGGTCGCGGGCCCTCTTTCATAGAACAAAACCAAGAAGACCAAGCTCTTACCTATTTAGAACAACTTGTTGATCTGAATACGCCTATCAAAGGTGAAATATGGTTGGTTGGTGCTGGTCCCGGTGATCCTGATTTATTAACTTTAAAAGCAATGCATTGCTTACAAAATGCAGATGTAATTTTATACGATCATCTATTATCAGAGGACGTTTTAAAACGAATTCGCCGTGATGCCTTATTAATTTACGTTGGCAAACAAAAAAAGAAACATACACTTCCACAACAAGATATTAATCAACTTTTAATCAAACATGCACAAAATGGGAAACGTGTTCTACGTTTAAAAGGAGGAGATCCCTTCATTTTTGGTCGTGGCGGCGAAGAAGCGGAAGCCTTGGTAAAAGCTGAGATTCCATTCAAAATTATTCCCGGCATTTCTGCGGCTAATGGATGTGCAGCATATAGCGGTATTCCCCTGACCCATCGTGATTGTGCTCAATCTTGTCTGATTCTAACTGGTCATACGCAACATGAAGGGCAACTAGATTTACCGTGGGAAAGTATGATAAACCAACAACAAACCTTGGTTATTTATATGGGACTTAGCACGCTACACCAGCTATGCCAAAAATTAATTCATAAAGGTCTACCATTAACATGGCCAGCGGCTGCGATCGAAAAAGGAACTTTACCTAATCAAAAAGTAATCGCTGGAACATTAGAGAATTTATCCCAATTGGTTGAGACAGCCAATCTTAAAAGTCCTGTTTTGGTTATAATTGGGCAAGTCGTTCAACGCCGCGTTATTTCTATTGAGTAATTTTTAATAGTTGTATAAATTTTAACAAACAAACTTTCGCATAAAGATGTAAAAATTATATTTCTCATTATATTATGGATTGGATATTTATTATGACTGAACAATTAATTTCCAAAGAAGAATTGCTACAACTTCAAGAGGATGTGAAAAATCTTAAAATTGAAAATCAGCAGCTGAGTGCCGCGTTATTGTTGGTTGAACAACTAATTTCTTCTTTTGTTGTAGATTTAGACCCAAAAGATCGTACTGCTTTGATCCATAAAATCGACAATAATTTTGATGAATTAGGCGCTGCGGATACTATTCCTATATCCTCGACCCCTTCTCGCTCTTCCACAGCGTTAAATGTTGCCAAAAAATTGCACCAGCTAAGCAGCATCCGCGCAATGTTTCCTCAAACAGAAGATTTTATTTAGATCCGACTTAGAGACAGACAATAAACTGTCTCTCTCTTTTTTAGTTAGCGAACTCATCATTTAATGAAATAAAGAAATTTTCTGCAGTATTTTTTCGCCATCTATCAACAATATTACCATAATTTAATCCTTTGATGATAGATAAGGAGTGTAGCTGCGAAAACAAAGATAAACTACTAATCGAAATAGGCTTTGTGCGATCAATCAAAGGATAATCAACCAGAATATTTTCTAATTTATCAATTGCCTTTTGCGCCCTTTGCAATAATGCAGGATCCGCTAAATCAGACATAAACCCTCTACCAGATGGATCTTTACTCTTATAAAAATATTTCTTAGCTTCATCAGAGCTAAACTCTGGAAAAGGAGCTCTAATCCAACGAGGATAAGCTAAACGATAAATAAATCGCTCTACCTCTTTAACCCATTGTGCGATTTCATCAACAATAGGCAATGTTACCTGTGGCTCACCGATACTCTGATCAATGTAATGAATGATATCAATGCTTTCAGACATAAAACGATTCGGTTTATACTCTAAGACAGGCAGCGCCTTACGACCAACCATATGCATTGGCGTTTGAACATCATCATATAATAAATAAACAGTTTCTACGGGATAGTTCTTTAAAACAAAAATCATTTTTGCCATAACACAAAAAGGACAATGTTCATAAATATAAAGTTTCATAGCTTATCCAAATCAAAACCATTATTTAAACTAGGGAAAAATTATCCATAGTGATAATATGTGTTATTTATAATTTGTGGTCACACTATCATAAGATTTAAGAGAATGTATCCAAATCTTACTATGTTTATGATAAAATATTGCTTTACCTTTCGATTTTCAAGGAAATAAAATGCCTTTCTCAAAGAATCTTTCACTTTGTAAAATATGTTTATCTCTCATTGGTTTTTTTTCGTTTTTTCTGAACGTAACAACAGGGTATACTACAGATACAAAGGATCCTATGTCTATTTGGCCAAAGCCCGAAAAGGGATTTAAACAAATTGTTATACAATTACCTCACTTGCAAGATGAAGATTTATATCGTGTCGAATTAATTCCTGAAAAAACATTAAAAGCAGATTGTAATCATATCATGATCAATGGAACAATCGAAACGAAACCTTTGACAGGGTGGGGATACGAATATTATGTACTAAGTCAAATCGGCCAACCTGCTTCGACACGAATGGCTTGTTTTCCACAAACAACAGAACTTAAGCAAATTGCCATTCATACAAATTTAAAATTCTTAAGATATAACAGCAAACTTCCGCTCGTCATTTACACTCCAAAAGATATTCATTTATCGTATCGTGTGTGGTCAGCAGGTGAATTGAAAAACGCTGAATAAAATAACTCATATATCTTGAAAAGTATTTTTACTTTTCAAGATATATCCGTTAGAAATCAAATTGTTTATTAAAACATTGTATTAATCAACAAGATCTTATGAGGAATATATGCTGCCTGTTTATCTTATCAATCTGCAACGCCACACAGAGCGTCTTGAACAATTCAAAATAAATAATCCCTTTCTTTTAGAGCATTTAAATATATTCAAAGCATATGATGGCAATCGTCTAGCTCGTAGGCAGCTTATTTTAGATGGATTGATCACAGATAGAAACCTTTATAAACCAAGAGGCTTAGGTGTTTTGAAGTCACATGTCGAACTTTGGAAGATTGCGGCCAAAAGTGAACATGGCATTACGATTATGGAAGATGATGTCATCGTTCATCCTGATTTCGTAAAGGCAAACAAGCTTTTGTTAGATAATAAAGAACAATATGATATTATTGCTTGGGGATATAACTTAGATTGGCCAATTCGATTACAAACAGCAAAAGGCCTCCCTTCTTCTTTAATATCATATTTAGTACAAGTAGGCGATTCCTCACAACTACACCGGATCAATCAGATTGGCGCATATGGCGATAAAATCAATAAAGAAGAATATTTGTCACAATCTATAACCCCAGATTTTATCTCTACAACTATGTTTGCTGGTACACCTTGTTATTCCATTACCCCTCAATGTGCGCAAGCATTGCTCGATCAATTACCTTTGGATAATTATGAAATTTACTATTATGGGACTATCACTGCGATTAACGTAGAACACGGGATTGATATCACCTTAGAGCATCTGTATAGAAATATGAATGTTGTCTTAGCATCTCCATTTTTAGCTTACTCTAATAATGAGAAAACAAGGATCAGCTAAGCCGATCAGCCTATGACATATATAATGTTATAATTGATTTTTTAACACATAAATCTTTTGCAACACTGTAAGCTGAATGTTGGTTCAAATATCCTAATATGATACTGATCTTATCCCCTTTTTTGACTGGATAGGTCATTGAGAAACTAATTTGCTGATGTGCGCAGATCTTATGTGTAACATCATTTACATAAGGGATTAGGGGGAATTCCAACTGTGTCGTTGGATAAATCTCGTGCTTTTGCTCCTGATTACAAGCAACATTTAATAATAGCATATCCCCTGTATGATACGGGATAGGTTCTGATGAATTCAATTGTTCCTCGATAAATATAAACGAGCCCTCTACGTGCAATAATCCCTCTACGGGAACTTGCCAACAACTCTCTTGTTCAGACCAGTATTGTTGCCCCTCCCCCTTTAATTGTTGGTCTTGATCTTCGACACAAAGCTTTTTCCACACTATTTTTTTATCGATTGTTTTAGGAATAGTTACTTTTTCAAATTGAAATCTAGTATAAGTACCAATCCCAGAACAGGAATTAGTTTGCGTCTTCACCAGTTCTTGTTCATTCGTATTATCAGTATTTGGAACTGGTTTGATATCAATTATATTATTTAACTTAGATCTTCCCGTTGGAATATCTGGATTAAATGACACCGGATATAAATGTGGCTTAGATGTAGGGGCAATACGTGGCGTATAGGATGAGGTTGGTGGTGTTGGTTTTTGCTCTATCCCAGTAGACGCGAATAAAACTTTCCAATCACTGAGAGTTTGCGGAGTATCTTTTTTGGCATATAATAAAACCAAATCTGAATGCCCCTTATAATCATAACATAAAATTAGCGTTCCTTTGGTAACCTGAGAAGGCAACTCTTTGACCGATAAAGGGGTTAACTGTAAATAATCAGTTGAGACCATTTTGGTAGAAACAACACCAGGCATTCCAATATAGATATTTTTTGGCTTTGCCTCAGGGGAGCCAATATATAAACTATGTCCTGCGATCATTCCCTGGGACGTAAATAACATTCCTTCTCCCAAAGGGTGTCCAGCAATGATTGCTTTGGTATAGATTGAACCCGTCGTCATATCCCCTTGAACTGATAAATTCCCTTTGGAATCTGATTTTACCTTTCCTTGATCGGAATGAATATGATTCAAAGCCAATCGTTCACCAGGATTTTTTGCATCACTGTAAGAAGAAACAACAGAATCTGTGGCGCCGTTCAAAATAAATAACGGTAGCCATACTTCTTGTTTATCTGTTTTTTTGTATTCCCATAAATAACGATTATGAATATTCAAAATCATATCCCCCTCAATCCAGGGTTCTTGATTTTCTTGAGCATAATTTAAATCTGGATTATGATCTAACCCCCATAAACGACAAACTCTTTGCCCATTTCCAAGGTCATTCTTATTTTTATAAATACTTATAATCGTTACTAATATTGTAAAATGATAAATTTGTTTTGTATTTGTAGTAACCTTGAGTAAAATCGCGAATTTCGAGTTATTCCAGCCACCGTCAGCCGTAACTGTGAATTCATTTTGTTGATAAATAAAATCTTTTAATTGAAAAGAATCTTCTTTATTTTCGTAATTAACTTCTTCAATAACTTCATTGGGTTGCAAAACCAGACTGAGATCAAATATATATTGAACAGCCTGATTCTCAACTTTATAAATAAAATCAATCTGCTGCCCTGTTTGAAGCATAGGTAAAACCAGCAATCTTTGAGAATGATTTTGTGTCGAGCCTTTTTGACCTTTCTTTTTAAACCACTGAAATACCATAAAATCACCAAAACCTTTATTTTAAATCTATATTCTCTTTTAAGATAATCAGCATCTTAATCTATTCTATTTAAATCACAACCAAAACAGATTACAAATAGATTTAAGATAATGATTAAAATTCATTCGTTCAATATATTTCATTAATAGAAATGATCGTTTCATACCATGTATCATAATATAAAAAAAACTACATACCAATTTATTTTCAGTTTTACATGCTTAAGCTTAATCTGTTTCTCTCAATCTTTACTTGCCCAAAACACCCATTCTGAATCAGGAACAACAATCATGCAGCAACCTATACATGAAAAAGCAACTGTCTTAATCTTAACCACAGGTGGAACTATTGCAGGACAAGCCCAAGATCATAAAAGTCTTGGATATCATGCTGGTCAAACCTCTGGCGAAGCATTGATTGCTTCTGTTCCAGCACTTAAAGACCTTGCCAATATACAAGTTGAAGCCGTTTCTCAAATTGGGTCGCAAGATATGTCCGATGCAATATTATTGGATTTAGTACATCATATTCAAAAAGCAGAAACAAATCCAAAACTTGCTGGCATAGTAATTACACATGGTACAGATACAATGGAAGAAACTGCTTTTTTCCTTAACGAAGTATTACCTCATCATAAACCTATAATCCTTGTCGGTGCCATGCGCCCTGCAGGGTATGCCAGTGCAGATGGAAATGCCAATCTCATTGATGCCGTCAAAGTTGCAACCAGCCCACTTGCCAAGAATCGTCCTGTCATGATTGTGATGAATGATACGATTTTTTCTGCTCGCTCTGCACAAAAAATGAACACGACCAATTTAGAAGCATTTCAAGCTCCAAATGCGGGTTCAATTGGCATTGTAAATAATGAACATGTTCGCTTTTATCTACCATCATTCTCTCAAGAAACTGAGTATTTATCCCCGCCTAGTCAAGCACCTTTTCCTAGAGTGGACATTATTTATTCGCACGTTCAGATGGATGGGGACTTAATCGAAGATGCTGTAAAAAGAGGTACAAAAGGTATTATTCTAGCAGGCGTTGGAGACGGAAATACATCAGCGGCTGCATTAAAAGCGTTACAAAATGCTGCAAATAAAGGGGTTGTTATCGTCCGGTCCACAAGAGTGGGAAGTGGTTTTGTGAATCGTAATGTGGAGATTAATGATGACCAAAATCATTTTGTTGTTTCAGAAGATTTAAACCCTCAAAAATCACGTCTATTATTACAAATTCTACTTGCAAACCACATTACTACACCCAGTCAAATTCAAACAATATTCTCCAAATTATATTAATTTCGAAATATATCCAACATATAATACACATCATTAGAGGTTTGAAATTTCCTTGTATTTCAACTAAAATGATGAATAGTGAATAAAATATTTTAAAATAAGTGAGCAAATCCCTTCATATCAAGGGATTTCTTTCTTATTTACTAGGCAAATATATTGGAGATGACGGTTGATTAGAAACAGTTCTTTGGGAGTATTATTCTTATTGATGATAAGCAGTATGCCATCCAGTTTTGCAAACACACAACATCATAAAACATCCCCTTCTAAGCAGACATATAATACGCCAAAAGCAATCACTAGGAATGATAAGCCATCAATCGTTACAGACTCTCAAATCAGTATTTACAATGCTCACAAAGATAAAAATAATTACGTTATTGCGTTATATACAGATCAGCCTGGAAAAGCATTAATTACTTATGATTCCCCGACTTGTCAGGCGAATTCATATGGTAGCACAAGCATCAACCCCAAAAACAAGTCTGAAATTGAGTTCACCTCTACCGAGGATCCACTTTGTAAAATTAATTTTAAAAAAACCAATAATAACGAGTTAAAAATTATTAAAGAAACTGCTGCTTGTACAGCATGGCATGGTGACTTTTGTACTTTTTCATCTATATCTTTGCTAACTCGTATTTATCCACAATAAGCCAGAGTATGGTCTGATGAAATTACTTTCTATTTTTACCCCTTATATAATTGGTACTGTGATATTTTTTCCTGTTGTGAGCCAAGCTCAATCCAATAGTGAACCACAACAATATTCTTTAAATATGATCGCCTATGAGTATAAATCACCCAATCATTATGCAACGGTTTTATATATGCCCTATTACCCAGCTTATGGTTTGGTCTCTATGAAATCATCAGGATGCAATGCAGAAATTGCAGGATATATTGATCCTTTTGCATTGAAAAACAAAAAGCTTACCATCACCTATAAAAGATGCAAAATATCTTTTGATATCAATCAGGAAACACAAGAGCTAAGCCAACCCAGCGAAACGACATCATGTGCAGATTATCATCCCAAAAATTGCAGCTTCTCTCAAATGCCAACTTTGAAACTAATCCCTTTGAAAATAAAAGATTAGATCTAATATACTCACGCGCCTTGTGTTAATCTAAAAGGTTCACAAAATGAAAACACTATTTTTATCTTGTTCGTTTGTAACTAGCTTTTTCGTCACTTATCAAACTCATGGGCAAAATGTTCAAAATACCGCTTTATATCCCAGTGCAGTGAATAATTTGCAACAATCTATGCCCAGAAAAGCAACCATTGATGGTAAAAGAATATATAGTGTTAATTCAGATCATATATGCTCAATTACCGTGACAATGGAATCTACCAGAAAATACCAATTTTCACTTCTTACTTGGCCAGAAAACAGCCGCGTTGATGAGGCTGGCTATACAGAGTTTATTTTAAGCGATACCGATAATAAACCCCACATTCTTAGAACCGATAAAGTTAAAGGAATAAAGTTTCTTAATAGTATGAGAAATTTAATCAAAAACTGCCAAGATTTTTCTAAATATAAAAAAATTAGTGAATCATAGTTATGATAATAATGTTTATTTTCTAGCACTCAATAGAACAGATAATCGATACCCTATTTTAACTCCAGGTTTTTCAAGGATTATATGAACAATCATTGCAAAGAACAGAATTAGAGTGCAAATCAAAGTCATAATACCCCAAAATTCAATAGAACCTTGTAACACATAATGACGTACAAATGGGACGGAATAAACCCAATAAAACACGATTCCTTGTAACAAATAAACCCCATAGCTTACTTCCCCCATACGTTGAGAAGCAGATGAAGTTAGTAATCCAAAAAGAGAACACCCTGAAATAATAAAAAAGAAAATTACAGCAAATAAAATAGATGAAACATAGATGCCGTTGGGTGCTAAAATAAAAATAGCCATTATCATTGCTGATACAAAGAATGATTGTATCATTGAATTAAACGGAATGATAAACGCATATTGCTGTAGGGTTGCACAAAGCATCCCCATTAAAAACATGAATAACACGCCCCATACTTGCCTGATAATAGGATACGATTGCAGAAAATAAGCTGAAATCAAAATAAAAATAATAGCGCAAATAATGAAAATAAGTGCCCGTTCTTTATTTTGTGCAAACCATGCCACTAAAGGCAATAATCCATAAAATAACCACTCATATTGTAATGTCCATACAACCCCAAGTAAAATCATAAAACTCATCATATGATTATTAATATCTGGCAGTGGCAAAATACCCAATGCCAGCCAAGAGCCAATTTGTTTAGCAAACTCTGTCCAAGGCACTCGCAATGTCCAATGCGTTTCTATCATCACAATGGTAAAAACACCCAGACAAGCACACCAATAGACTGGGGCTATACGAAACAAACGCTTGATATAAAAAGATTGCCAATTCATTTTCCCATGAGATGCTAATAATCTTGACCAAAATAGATACGCCGTTATCATAAAAAACAAACGAACTGCTACGGTTCCAAACATATTGTAAAAAGGATTAGGGCTGCCTGCCCATTGTCCTGTTGCTAATAATGTATGGAAGTTTTGACCATGAGAAAACACAACACCATAGGCTAAAAAACCTCTTAATCCATCAATCGTTTGAACACGATGTGTGTTTTGTGTGTTTGGTTTAATCACTCTAAATATCGGCAAAGATAAGACCAATAAAAGCAGCGCCATAATTATAAAAAATGGCCAAATCGAAAAATAAGTCATTTAGTTGTAACACACTTATTTCTTTTGTTTTTTATATATTTATCAGCTATCTCTCTGCCTAAATCCATACAAGGTTTTTCAACAATTATATATAAACAACAAGCAATTATTAAAAGAATGATACATTCTCCTAAAAAAGCCACCCAATAATGCCAAATGGAACGCAACATAAACTGTTTTACAAAGATTAACGTATCACTAAAAAAATATAAAATTAAACCTTGGCATAGATAAATACTGTAACTGACTCTCCCCATTCGTTGTGATGCAGGAAGTTTAAACAAGCCAAATAAAGACCCTCCAGAAACAACGCAATAGAAAAAAACGCCACAAAAAAATAACATCAAAGGTTCTGGATATTTATGACAAAAAATTAACAGCAATATGATACAACCAGTCATTATGAATGAGCCACATATATCATTTAATGGTGGCTGCCACTTCATCTGTTTTAATGTTGCAATCAACATCCCAATCGCATAAGACGCAAAAGGCATCATGTCATTATCAGCGATAAAATGAATTTTCCAATAAAATTGGGCTAGAACAGTGAATACACACAGAGTTATTGCAAACCAAAAAGATAACCAAATATTTTTACTAAACACCCCGATAATAGGCAAAGCCAGATAAAGCATCCATTCATAAGGAATAGTCCACACTACCCCCATCACTAATAAGGAAGTTAATCCATATCCGTTAATGGGCGGAAAAGAAAATAATCCAAAACTTAGCCAAGAAAGAATCTGTTTAATAAAACTCCAAATAGAAACATCTAAGTGCCAGTGGGTTTTGCTCATTACCGCAATAAACAGACATAAGATACATAAGTAATAAATGGGTGCAATTCGAAAAAAACGTTTGATATAAAAAGGAATAACTTGAATTTTCCCTTGATGATTTAACCATCTTGTCCAAAATAAAAATGATGAAACCATAAAAAATATACATAAACCCGTTGTTCCCAACAGCTCTACATTTGTATGTTCTGAACCTTTAAATTGATGAACTGAAATTAAATTATACCAAACAGTTGCGTGCAAAAAGACAATAAAATAGGCTAAATATCCACGTAAACCATCAATCGTATATAAACGATTATCTTGTCTTTGCTGAACCACTTGGATATTTCGAAACAGAGGAATAGGTAAGCTGAGGAAAACAACCATAATTAATAAAATGATACATAATGGCCCAACCGCATCATAGGTCATTTTATCCTCAACTTTTTGTATTAAAAGAAGTTTAATATCATATATTGTTCACCAATAAAACGTAGAATTTTATACCATAAATAAGAGCTTATGCTCGCCATGCTTTACCCAGCGCATCAGCGGTCAAAATCGCTGCATAAACTCGTTCTGGTGTGACTTTGAACGGCATATTATGAATAGTTTCCCCTTCCGCACAACTGGCTTTAGCAACTTCCATAATTTTCTTTTCTGTAAATCCATCCCCTTCTTTAACCCCAATTTGAGCCAAAGTAATTGGTAACCCAAGACGATCACAAAAATCTAACACAGTTTCCAGCTCTTCTTCCGATGCATTTTCCAGCACAAGTTGGGTCAATGTGCCAAAAGCAACTTTTTCACCATGATACATATGGTGGCATTCTTCTAATACCGTAAATCCATTATGGATCGCATGCGCTGCAGCCAAGCCAGAGCTTTCAAATCCAATACCACTTAAATATGTATTTGCTTCAATAATACGCTCTACAGCAGATGTGGAAACGCCATTTTCAACAGCCAACTTTGCTTTATATCCCTCTTCTAACAAGGTTTCATAACATAGTTTTGCCAATCCCATTGCGGCCAAGGTTGATTGCCCACCAGCCATTGTTTTTGCACGTGACATTGAGCAAGCACGTCCTTCAAAGTAGGTTGATAATGCATCCCCCATTCCAGCAACGAATAAACGAACGGGTGCTTTGGCAACAATTATTGTATCCATGAAAACCATATCTGGGTTAGTCGGATACATTAAATATTCTTCAAATTCGCCTTTTTCGGTATATATCACAGACAACGCGCTGGTCGGCGCATCATTCGAAGCAATCGTTGGTACGATTAAAACAGGTACTTTATTATAATAAGCAACAGCCTTAGCCGTATCAAGCGCTTTTCCGCCACCAACACCGATCACGCCTCGACAATTATTGGCTTTTAATACATCACCTAGGCGGTGAATTTCGTTTTTAGAACACTCACCATTAAAAAGCTCAAAATGGCTCTGAACTGATTCTGTTTTTAAACTATTTTCGATAATGTCTTTGGTTATATTCATCACGACTTTATCTGCAATAACTAGATAGTGATCTGCTAATAACTTTCCATAACACCCAATTTTTTGTAGAGCATTAGGTCCTTGAATATATTTAGAAGGAGACTGAATAATTTGTAACATAAGAGCCATCCTATTTTAATGAAATAAGTATTAGTTAATCACTTTATCGTTAAAATAACAAATCACATTTATCTATCACTTCACCCTAAATCGACTGAAACTAAAAATTTAAACAATAATAATAACGCAAAAAATATAAAGATAATCGCTGAAACGATATCTATTTTTTTGGTATATTGTTGATATATTCTTTTAATCATAGAATGAGAGAATAAAATACCCAATCCAACAAAACATAAAAAGCTTTCAACTAAAAGTAAAATGATAATCAGTATAATATTGGTTATATCTGATCCCAAAGGCAACGCTGAAAAAACGCTTGCAAAATAAATAATTGCTTTAGGATTAGATAAATTGCACATGACCCCTTTTAGATAATAACGCTGTCCTTGAATAGCTACATTACCAATTTCCAGATTGGACTGTTTGATAATCCCGTAAGCCAAATATATTAGATAACAAGCCCCACCCAACATAACTAATTGATTAACAACAGGGTAAGTTTGAAATAAAATATGTAACCCAAGGATCGATAAAATCATCCATATTAAAGCACCTGTACAAATCCCAGCAACCACTTGACAGACTGCGACTTTACTGCCTGTAATTCCTGTTCTAGAAACCAACAAGAAATCTGGCCCAGGAATAATCAAAGCAAAAAATTGAAGAATTAAAATTCCGATAAAAGACATAAGACTGAAACCTATAATCATGATAAGATCAGGTGAAACAACATAAACCACTTTATTATCCAAGTTTCACCAACAACTAATTTTTAAAAATTAAGTTATCTCAGAGTGTCTTATGTCGGTGGAGATTTAACTCCATCCATAATTAACTCATCGAATTTTATTATCATAGGGTTTATTACTTATAAGCTAAAATGATACTCTTGATTTCAACATTACGAATTGATTATTGATGCACAGTGACGCGATCAGGTCTTGTTGTAGGAACATCAACCGTCCAAGAAGAGCCGCTTTGATCCTTAGCACAAGTTACTAAAATAACATAGCGTTCTACATCAATGGTTATTTTATCTCCATTCATAAATCTGTTACCCCATTTAGCCGACATTGCACCAGCACATTGAGGTATACTGATTTTGGGATTAAGAGCTAAAGCCTCCCAACTGGTGTGGTATTCTTGATTATAACGTTTTAAAAAATCATTAGCTTTATCTTGAACAAATTTCAACTTATCGTCTGTCATATATGTGTTCTTATCTGATTGCGCGAAAGCAGGATACAAAATAGCATTTTCACATAAAAGTAAAAATGCGCTCAATATTTGATAGAATGGATGCATTAATAATTATATTTTTGATGTTTAGCATATGGATTAGATTTCTTTCGATATTCACCCATTTTTGGAAATGCTGGTTTTTGTTCTTTGATGGATGGTGCCAATGTTGGAAATGGGTCAATTCCAGTTTTTTCAGTGAAAAAAGCAACCGTTTGAACATAGCATTTGGGTTTTTGAGTATTTCGACAGAAATAAACCCCTGCTTCTTTGGTAGATGGAATGTAAATTGCTTTCCACGTGGCATAAGGCACCCAAAGGTTATCTTTGCCAATTGTTTTTGTTCTTCCTTGGAAATATGGACCTGTCACCGCATAAACTTCACCATATTGCACTGCCATTTGACGAACCTGACCCTCGATCCAATTCCACTTCCCACTATTTAATTGTCTTGTCTGCGGGACTAAGTTTTGAGGCACAAATGTTTTGACTTGAGACTCATAATCCCCCATATCCCCACTGGGAGCCATGTGACCACGATCATATCCAGAGTTGCGATAATTTTGAATCAACGGATCTCTATTATCAAATGTACCAAAACGCCGCATTTCCCGAGCTTTTAAAATCTGATCTTTGGTTATATGTTCAGCTGCATAAACATTAACATTGGTTTTCGTCGAAAATCCCCACGCATACCCATTACCACAAACCTTTTGATCCGCTTGACTAACCAACGGTGTTGGCTCTGGATTGACCAACGGAGATGGCGAACTATTCAAAGGAACAGGAACGATATAAGGGCAAGCAAGATACGCCTTTGCAGGAACCGTTATGAACAATCCGAGTAAAGCGGCAATATATATTTTCTTCAAAAAAGCACCTATCAATCAGATAATATTTGTATTTTTATTGTTATCCAACAATCGATTATATTGAAATATCTAAATGTATTTTACTTGTTGCAATATACATTATATCTCTCCATAGTTGAGTATCATATAATCATGACTTTTTTAACTATTATTTACCTAATGCGTATTTAAGTATTGTGCTAAGAATGTTAGGATTGCAGAGTTTATTATTTATTATTGACCACCAAAAACAAATTTTACCGAATGACAATATGCTTCTATGTTTCGGAGTAAAATAAAAATAATTTTAAATGTAAATTAATATTAACTTCAAGGAAAATTCATGTCCAACCAATCCCCAGCATCGCAATATTACATTAGCTCAGCATTCCAAAATCCAGAATTTGTTCAACAATTATGGTGTAAAGAAGATAAGATTTCTTCTATCCTATGCCATGCAGTCAAAGAATGCTCGGTTAATAACAGCGACAGCCCTTTGAGTATTTGTTGTGATTACTTGATTGATTATATCTGTGTTTATCTTATTAACAAACCCTCTGATTTCATCCATATTTTTCAAGATTTCGAAGAGGCAGAAGATAAAACAACCTTTATGAACCTTTATTTTCAAAACTACTTGGTGCATTCAACAGTCACGAATGCTTTGTTATCTAATCATAAGATCATTGAAGCCATTGGGGATTATCATTCTTGGATTGAATATCCATTAAAATACAGAGCAACCAAACTTATTCAAAATGCACCAGCTGGTTCCTTGACAACTAATGATCTGTTTCCAACAGAACTTGATTTACTTAATGAAATGAGAGATTATTTGCTCAGTTGTGCCTATGCCGAAAATAAATTGGCAGAAACAGATATAATCTATTTTAAAACAAACTTTGCACGTTCTTATGAAATGTTGACACAGGCTAAGCAAGGCAAGAAATAAGTTAGTAAATACTCATAACAACCTCTCTATTTGTTGGATTGTTTGTTGTAACTGCTCTTTGCTAGAATATAAGTATCCACTGAGGAAAATATCACTGCCCTTATGATAAAGAAGATTGAATCCCACTTTATAAACATTATTTTCCAAGACAATAACAGGTCTAGATGGGTTTCTATCAATTTCATACCCTAGGAAAATAACTTGATTTTCATCAGTGAAAGAGCAACCACAACCACCTCTATGACTATTAATAAGCATCTTTAGTTCATTAGCAAACATTTCCAATGCATCGTAACTAATCACGATATCTTTTGATGCGAACTTACATTCGAGTTTTTGAAAATAGATGTTACAGCTTATATTATCTCCAGATTGCCATTGTTTTTTATCTGTATTCGATTGAGTAACATCAATCTGAATCAGCTCACGTTCGCCTTTTATTTCTATCATTATTTTTTTTCCATGTAACTATATTTAAAATCTTTTAAAGTGATAATAAATCTTGATGGAAATCCCATAAAGCTGCTCTGGTAACCGTTAAAGATCCTTTCAAAGCTAACATGCCCTCAACTATATCCTGCACAATATTTGGATCAATAAACTCAAATTCGATTAGATAGTCTGAAGAATCTTCAATCTTTTTACATTCCAAAGTAGCATCAGGATATACAAAGTGAAATGAACAACTATCATGCTCATTTTCTTTGATTAATGATCCAGATGTTTTGCCAGATAAAAAAGGAAACATTGTCTTTAATTGAATTGTCAGCCAAGTGTCAGATTCTTGGTATATTTTTTCTGGAATAGTGGAATTTTGCTTATTTTTCAGTAATTCTTTTAAATCACGTTTAAAGTCCCATAAATAGTCATCATCACAATAATCATCTTTGCACATGAAAAAAATATCATTATTTTTATAATAGAAAGTATATTCTATACCACCACAGCTCGTATAATTAACTTCGAGCTGAAGAATACCGCCATCTTTCCCTATAATTTCGATCATTCTTTCTCTACCCATTGCCAATCTGTATATTCTTGACAATCATATTTTATCGAACATGTTGCATGCACATGTTTCTTATGATTTTCTATATCTTTGATATATGAACGTTGAAATGTAGTGTTTTAATTATATTCATAAGCCTATTGAGATATCTTTTCATCCAGATTATGCGGTTCCAAAGCCTTAAAATGCCTTATCTCCCACGTTCTTACATTGACAAGGACTGTTACCATCATCGCTTGACCATATCGAAATACAATAGCGGTGTACATTTTATACATTAATCCAAAACCATAATTATTTGGATCTTTGGATCTTATTCCATTTTTTATT
This sequence comes from Commensalibacter communis, assembly GCF_947179015.1. GTDB lineage: Bacteria > Pseudomonadota > Alphaproteobacteria > Acetobacterales > Acetobacteraceae > Commensalibacter > Commensalibacter communis. The sequence continues at coordinate 466,750 of NZ_CAMXCM010000001.1, read as the reverse complement.
ACATGCACTAAAATAATTTTAGGGATATAATGTTGAGCATCAAGAAGAGGAAACCAATCTTCTTGCGAAAAATCATAGAGCGTAGTAGATGACACATTCTCCGTGTAATAAGGATGTGTCCTTGATATAGAATGCTCCGTCAAGACACCTTGATAATCATAAATGGCACCTTCTTTATCATAAAATCCAATACACATTCTGACGCCTAAATTAAAGATAGGCTTCATACCGTCGGGTGTTGGCGTCAAAGACAAATACACATCTGGATCTAAATCAGGGTCTGGCCAACGAGCTAGATTTGATTGCTCTATCGTATTACAGTCATGCTTATCAAAATTTTTGTTGTTATGATCCATTACCTTTTTACCCTCTGTCATTCTATCGTATTTATTAATATTTCGAATATTTTTTAAGGTTACTAGTTTTTAGGTAATGTAACAAACTAATATTCATATGATAAAGTCATTATATTAAATTAAATCATTAATGATATTTCTTCTTTAAGTATCGCTTTACGTCTGCTGCTGTTTTATATTTATAGTGACGTTCAGGATTAACATCATCATCAACAATTCCGTCTATTCCTTCAAAATTAGGATCAGCAGAAACATCTGCATCTATAACTAATTTTCCCTCTTTATTTTTAGTATAAGCCCTTATTTCATAACTATCACTCCCCATCTGAATAGCAGGTGGAAAACTATGCTCCCATTTTTGCATTACAAATATATAAGGTTTATTATGAATTTTGTCGAAAAATACCGAGGCAACCTCTACACAACCACCATTTTCTTCATATTCATCAATCTTTTCTTTTTTCACTATATGATCTTGCTTATATTCCAGCATAAAAGCAATCATCTGACAGCGATCATCTGGTGTGGCATCATTTTCTTTAACAAAATAAATTTTACCCTCTGGATATAAACTCGTTTTAAAAGGTCCTTGTATAATGTCATTCTGCTGAGTTTCCTGGGCATAACTTAAATTGCTATTCCCGCAAAAGATTGAAACAATTGAGAAAAGTAAAAAATATTGTAATTTATTCATTGATCTACTTTTTATAAAAGTTAACTATCAAATAGTGTAAAGTAGCAATAGATATAAAGGAAGCCCAACAATGACCAAGAAGCAAAAATTCGAAACCTTATCTGTGCATGCTGGTGCCACACCAGATCCAACCACAGGCGCACGCGCAACGCCTATTTATCAAACAACTGCTTATGTTTTTGAAGATGTCGATCAAGCAGCCAATCGCTTTGCCCTCAAAGACGCTGGGAATATCTATAGCCGTATCACTAATCCTACCCAAGCTGTTTTAGAAGAACGTATAGCCGCTTTGGAAGGAGGAACTGCTGCTTTGGCGACCGCATCAGGTCATGCCGCAGAATTCTTGGCCTTTCAAACTCTAATGGAGCCAGGCGATAATTTTATTGCTGCAAGCCAGCTTTATGGTGGCTCTATTAACCAATTTGTGCATACATTTAAGTCTTTTGATTGGCATGTTCGCTTTGCAGACGCAGATGATATTTCAACATTTGAATCCCAAATCGACGATCGCACTCGTGCTATTTTTATTGAAAGTTTTGCTAATCCAGGTGGGATCATTGTTGATATTGAAAAAATAGCCACAATCGCACAAAAACATAATATCCCTTTAATTGTCGATAACACGATGGCGACCCCTTACCTTGTTCGTCCTATTGAACATGGTGCAAATATTGTCATCCATTCTTTAACCAAATTTATTGGTGGTCATGGCAATTCTATGGGTGGGATCATCGTTGATGGAGGCAATTTTGATTGGAAAAAATCGGGGAACTATTCCAAAATTACGGAACCTCGACCAGACTATGCAGGTCTAGTTGCCAGCGATGCTTTTGGAAATATGGCTTTTGCTTTGACCGCTCGTATTCTGGGAATGCGGGATTTAGGACCTACCATTTCCCCGTTTAACGCTTTCCTTATTCTGACAGGTGTAGAAACTCTACCACTAAGGATGCAGCGTCATTGCGACAATGCTCTTGAAGTTGCCAATTTCTTAGAAAATCATCCAAAAGTCTCTTGGGTGTCATATCCTGGATTGAAGAGTAATCCTTATCATATTTTACAACAAAAATATGCACCGAATGGCGCAGGCTCAGTCTTCACATTCGGGATAAAAGGCGGATATGATGCTTGCGTCAAATTTGTTTCTAAATTAGATCTGTTTTCGTTATTAGCAAATATTGGGGATACACGATCCCTAGTCATCCATCCTGCGTCTACAACCCACCGCCAATTAACGGATAAACAAAAAACTGTGGCTGGTGCTGGACCTGATGTAGTACGTTTGTCTATTGGTATCGAAAATGCAGTTGATATTATCGCCGACCTTGAACAAGCACTCGCTGTTATATAATTAATGTTATGATTTGCCGATATAGATCAATAGTTTAGATCGGCAAAGACTAACAATTTCAAAGAGAATAATTTCTGTCTCGACAGTTTGATTTCTTGCAACTATTTTGGAATATCTTGCCGAGCATTGGCAATAAAATCTTGATCCTCAATCGTTATACACGATAATTCAATATCTTCGGCATCAATCATGATAACATTAGAACCAATAAATATTGAAACGATTCAATGGGCATAAAAATCTCAAAGATTGGTAACTTATAAGGAAACATTTAGAGACTGCTTTATCATAAAAGCATAAATAAATTGGAGCGGGCGATGGGATTCGAACCCACGACCCCAACCTTGGCAAGGTTGTGCTCTACCCCTGAGCTACGCCCGCTCTGAACGTAGAGGTTGTTTACGACATTTTTAAAATATATGCAAGTGGATAATTATTAAATAGGTTAAATTTTATTTTTCTTATTTAAGGTCATTTTTCTCATATTAAATACTCCTCTAAAATTCCTTTTGCTTTCATATCATTAATTGATTCTTTACATTTTTGCCGAAATAAATCTCTTAACAAATGGACGGCTGGAGTAATAGAATGTTTACTGGGACAAACTAACCATAGCTCGGCAACATCTTTTGTGAAACCAGGTGAAATCGGAACTAATCACCCAGCCAGTAAATCTTCATACATATCTAATGATGATTTAATCACAATCCCTTTGCCTGCAACGCACCATTTCCTAACCACATCACTGTCATTCCCAAAACGTTTGCCCTTCATCTTTATTTTATAATTCTGTTGTCCATCAGAAAATTTCCATTCATCATGCACAACCTCATCAAGCTCATAAAACAACCCTTGATGATGAACCAGATCATCGGGGTGTTGAGGCGTTCCATATTCTGCAAGATAATCAGGAGCCGCACACATCAAACGTGGCGCATCACAAATTTTGAATCCGTATAAATTGCTTTGCAGAGAAGGAGAATAGCGCAATGCCACATCAATCGCATTACGGTACACATCAATATTACTATCACTCATATGGATTTTTAAAATAATTTTAGGGTGCTGATCCATAAATTCATCTAGCCATTTTAAGACCAAATTTCTTCCTAAATCAGAAGAAATCGTTATACGAAGTTCCCCTTGAATCTCGGCATAATCTTCCTCAATATCTCGTTTGGCTTTCGTTAATAACTGCAATGCTTGTTGGCATTGAGGTAAATATTTTTCACCCGCTGTCGATAAGCGTAATTGTCGCGTCGTTCTGGTAAACAGCTCAGTTCCCAGATGATGCTCTACCCTTTTAATCGCCGCACTGGCGGTTGCTGGGCGAATATTAAAATAATCCGCAGCAGCCGTAATACTGCGCAACTCTGCGACTTTGATAATAATTTGTAAATCTTCTAACTGCATATTTTCAAAAATAATTTGATAATGTTTCAATTATTATGCTGTTTATCAAAGAAATAACAAGTTTTATATTCATCTATAACACATCAATTATAGGAGATTATGATGAAAGCCATTGGATATAAAACCTCTCTACCGATTACAGAACCTGACGCATTAATCGATATAGAGCTGCCTAAACCAACAGCTACAGGACGGGATTTATTAGTCAAAATTCACGCAATTGCTGTTAATCCTGTTGATTACAAAGTCAGACAACGTGCTCAACCTCAACTAGGGCAAATTAGAATATTAGGATGGGACGCTGTTGGTGAAGTCATCGAAGTTGGTTCTGAGGTTCAAAATTTCAAAATTGGCGACCAAGTCTATTATGCTGGAGATATTACAAGGCAAGGTTGTAATGCAGAATATCAACTGATTGATGAACGTCTGGTTGGTAAAAAACCTTCAACGCTGAGCAATGCAGAAGCAGCGGCTTTGCCCTTAACGACAATGACGGCATGGGAAATTTTATTTGATCATTTTCATTTAAACGTTTCAAATACACAAAATCCCTCAAAAAAAGAAATCTTGCTGATTATGGGAGGTGCCGGTGGCGTTGGCTCTATTCTTATTCAACTCACAAAATTACTAACAAACACAACGATTATCACAACAGCATCCCGTCCAGAATCTATCGAATGGGTTAAAAAATTAGGCGCGGACTATGTTATTAACCATCATCAACCAATGAAGCAACAACTTGAGGAACTGGGCATTCAAGATGTGACCCATATTGCCAGTTTACATAATACCGAACATTACCTTGATCAATTTCAAGAAATTATTCGTCCATTTGGAAAAATTTGTATGATTGACGATCCTATCAAGTGTGGCACTGCATTCTTGGAACAAAAAAGCCTGTCTTTGCATCATGAATATATGTTTGCTAGTTCAACCCATAAAACAGATGATATGATTAAACAAAGCCAATTACTAAACACAGTGTCATCTTTGATTGATCAAGGAAAAATAAAAACTACTCTAGGAAAAAATCTAGGAAAAATTAATGCTAAGAACCTTAAAAAAGCACATATTCTTCTTGAAAACCAAACAATGGTTGGAAAAATTGTGTTAGAAGGCTTTTAAAATTATTTTTCTGGAAACTCGCTTCAGATTTGTTAACCTGGAGCGGGCGATGGGATTCGAACCCACGACCCCAACCTTGGCAAGGTTGTGCTCTACCCCTGAGCTACGCCCGCTTTATATTGCGTAAGTTGCTTGTAAGAGATTCTTAAAAACCTTGCAAGTGAAAAATAATAAATTCTAAAAAATTATTTTTATTTTTGTTTCTCTATGCCCTTATTGATATAATGATGCCTAACACTTTATGATTGAATTGTAATAATAAACATTTCTTTCTTTAAAGACCTTATAAAATTTATATCATTTAAATGTACCTCATTTATATACGGGATAACATAACTCTATGACGTCTTTTAACAGCCCCTCCACTGCACAGCTTTTATCAGAAGATGGCTCTGCAGTTACCTCGTCTTCATCCAATCCAAATATGATTATTGATGGCAATCAAAATAACTTTATGCAAGAAGTATTGGACGGCAGCAAAACTATCCCTGTTTTGGTTGATTTCTGGGCGGATTGGTGCTCTCCTTGTAAACAATTAACGCCTGTTCTAGAAAAAGTTGTCATCGCAGCCAAGGGTCGGGTTAAACTTGTTAAGCTTAACGTTGATGAAAACCAAGCCTTAACGCAACAATTGATGCAAGTAGGATTGCCAATGCAATCTATTCCTGTCGTTGCTGCTTTTTGGCAAGGCCAAATTGTTGATTTGTTCCAAGGTGCACAGCCAGAAAGTGCTATTCAAAAATTCATCGATCAAGTGTTAAAAGCAGCAGGTAGTGCTATGCCTAGCGAAGATTTTATTGAACAAGGCAAAGAATTTCTTGAAAATCATCAGTATGAAGAAGCTATGGGGGCCTATTCTCAAGCCCTAGAACTGGAGCCAGAAAAACCAGAAGCTTGGGGTGGAATGATTCGTGCCTTATTAGCACATTCTGGCCCAGAAGCAGCCCAAGAAGTTATAGAGCAAGTTCCAGAAGCTTTATTAGAAAATGGTGAAATTACTGGTGCACAAGCAGCCATTGACTTGGCTATTGAAGGTCAGAAAGTACAAAGCGAGTTCCAATCTTTTCTTGACAAAGTCACCGCCAACCCTGACGATCACCAAGCACGTTATGATCTGGCAAGCGCCTATAATGCTGCTGGAAAACGTAAGGAAGCTGCGGATGAATTATTAGAAATCGTTAAAAAAGACCGAAGCTGGAATGATGAAGCCGCAAAAAAACAACTTTTACGCCTTTTCGAAGCATGGGGCTTAGACGATCCATCAACCCTAGAAGCAAGAAGACGTTTATCAAGCCTTCTATTTTCATAATATGAGTATAGAATAGAGCCAATTAACAATTTTGCTTTATTCTTTATCTTTTCTGCAACCCATTATATTGATTACAAGGTTCACATGACAGAACAATCATCTTCTCCCCCTATTGATCCACGCTTGCTCTCCGTCCTAGTATGTCCATTGACAAAAGGCCCTTTGATTTATGACAAAGAAAAAAGCGAACTCATCAGTTGCAATGCTGCTTTAGCATATCCCATCAAAGAAGGAATTCCTGTGATGCTGGTTGACGAAGCCAGGCATTTAACAGATGAAGAAGTGAATAAATATAAATAAATTTGTTCTAAGAAGAAGCCCTCAGCTTTTTGGATAACATAAAAACATCATGCCCGAGAACCAGATCATGGCACAATGCTTCCAGTGTAAATTGAATGGTTTCTGGGCAATTTTCTTTAATTTCCTTCAAAATAGGTTCTATCATGGCTTCAAAATCATTGGCTGCTTGGATAGAACAAAAGAATGGTTCACTATGATCTGCTTGCTCGTTGCATAGCTGAATAAATCTTTCAAAAACTTGATTCAAAGATATTTTCAAAATATTCCTTGTTTCATCAGGCAACATCTGATGATATTCATCCATTGCTCTGGCAACAAAAATGCTATCGCTTTGTAAACGTCTTAATAGTGGATAAACTCTGACCAATGTCGGATCTGAATGCTCTAACGTATAATTTGGATGTTCTTTCCGTGCTTCGGCGATTTCGCTGGCTAAGTCACGTAATTCAGAAGCAACATCATCATTCATTGATTCAACTTCTTCCCAAATAATATGAGACGTTAATACAGAATGCAGTAATATATGTAGCTTATCGAAAGCTACTTTGGCATGAATAAATGCATTGCATCGCGCCTGAGGACGTAAGATAAAATAACTGGCAGCAAGAGATGCAATAACCCCAACAATAATGGCCATTATACGGTCAAAAGGACGTTCAAACATCCCACCAGGAGAAGGAAATAAAAATACCACTGCTAGAGTAACCACTCCCAAACGCATAGAGGGTCGCCAAGCAACCAATGCAACCATCGGAATAATCACAATCGTAAAAACAATCAAAGACGGCCACTGTGAATAATTCTCTAAAATAATGGCAATTAACCCAGCCACTCCACCTATCAAAGAACCAACGATTTGATCTCGACTGGTTTGAATAGTTTGCACTATACGACTTTGGGTTACAATGACCGAGGTAATTAACGCCCAATAAGGTTCATGTAACTTGCAAACATAGGCTATTAAACTAGACAAAGCAATTGATAGCAATAAGCGCAGACTTTGTTGCACAGCTGAGTATATTTCACGCTTTTTAAGGCTATAAAACATGATGGTTCGCATTTATAAAAATCATTTCTTTATTTGTGCAATACTCAAAGCAAAACACATTATTTTTTATTATCTTGCATGGGAACAGCAACCCAACGCATAGCGTCACCGCTTTGAATCAAAAGTAACATCGTTGGTTTTCGTTGATTTTTTTTCTTCGCTTCCTGTTTAAACAAAGTAACTTCTTTTTGTAACTCAGTAGCCTGAGTAATATTACTTTTATTTGTTCCAATGATCACATCTCCGACTTTTAAATCGCTTGTATTTTTGCCTTTATGACTATCAACTTTAACAATTACAATTCCTTGTTGCTTTTCAGAAAGATTATATTTTTGTCTTAAAAGATCAGTCATATTACTAACTGAAACGCCTAGATCTTTTAATAAAACAATTTTTTCTTTTTCTTCTTGGATATCATGATGAGGATCAGGTTGTACATTACCATCATCGGGTAAGCTTTCAATGACAATAGGTAGAACAATTTGTTTTCCTTGCCTTAAAACCCCGATTGATGCTTTGCTATTCGCGGTCATTTGTGCAACCAGACGAGGCATCGTATGTGCGGTAACATTACTTCCATCCAGCGTTTGAATTACATCTCCAGCCTTAACTCCCGCTTTTGCTGCTGGGCCTTTGGGATCGACTTGTACCACCAAAGCCCCTTGAAAGGGTTGAATATTCAAACTGTCTGCAATCGTTTCGCTAACTTCTTGAATACGAATACCCACCCATCCTCTGGCTACTTTCCCAGTTTTTTTTAATTGATCGATAATTCCCTTAGCTTCGTTCGAAGGTATTGCAAAGGCAATTCCAATAGATCCTCCAGAAGGAGAGAAAATCGCAGTGTTAATCCCAATAACCTCGCCTTTCATATTGAATAAAGGGCCTCCAGAATTTCCTTTATTAATCGGGGCATCTGTTTGAATAAAATCGTCATAGGGTCCTTGCTCAATATCACGACCACGAGAAGAGATAATACCCGAGGTCACCGTGCCCGATAACCCATAAGGATTACCAATAGCTAATACCCAATCCCCTACTCTTGATTGATCACTATTACCAAAAGAAGTTGCTGTTAAGGGGGTTTTTGGATTTATTTTTAATAAAGCTAAATCCGTCCGTTCATCCACACCTTTCAAGGTGGCTTTCAACATGTGATTATTTTGTAATGTTACCGTAATTTGATCGGCATCTTTAATAACATGATAATTTGTTACAATCCATCCTGCTGGATCGACTACAAATCCCGATCCTAATGCTTGTAAATGATTATTTCCATCATCAGGAACACCGCGATTATTCATATAATTACGGAAGAATTTTTCAAATGGTGAATTAGGATCAGGTGCCGCATTATTATCATCATCACCTTCATCACTATCATCCTCTTCATCATCGTCTGTCGTCTGACCAGGTTTTACCACTTTGCTTGACGAAATATTTACCACGGTTGGTAATAATTTATCTGCTAAATCGGCAAAACTGTCGGGCACACGTTGTGAACGGCATATAAGTTCTGTTTTGTGAAAAAAAGGAAGAGAAAAAATAGAGGATTGTGCTTTAACTTCTGAAACAGGGAACAAGCAAGTTGTTCCTATAAACAACAAACAATAAGGCTGCATTAAAAATCTTTTGCGCATTTTCATTCGCATATTTTCCTGTTCAGATTAATAATAATTGATCATAAAAAAACCTACATGCAAAAAGAACGTAGGGTAAATACTTTAGCTAAGATCTCTTAAATGTAAACCATCAAGAAAATAATTTATGAAGAGAATTAGAGTATCCTCTTCATAATTTCTAAAGAATATTTGTATTTAACCTTGCTTTCAATTTAGCTCTTTTTTTATCCAGATGCAGTGCTAAACAATATAAAAGAGAAACACCCATACAATTAACAATAAGTTGTAACCACAAGCTGGTTCCCCAACTTGCAAACATTAAACGCCCCCATAGATCAAACACCGTGCTTAAAGAAAATATTTCAAGAGAATGACGACCATATAAGGCTAGAAATTGACCGACTTTCCCTTCGGAAAAGCGTTTTGCTCTCTCAGAGGATTGCACTAAATAAAAGATAGCCACTACATCTAGCAATCGTAATGGTGATAAATATGCCTTAGCTGGAACAGGCACATGCAATATCCTTAAATCAGGCAAACCCCAATATTGCCAAGGAAATGCCTCAAAAAAAGAAAAGAGTAAGTAGAGTGACAAAAACCACTTTAACCATAAATATGCTGGAAAACTTCCTTGATGCTTACCTGCGATGATGGCTCCATAAATCCCAATCGTAAATAAAAATTGCCAAGCAAATGGATTAAAAAACCAACCGTCTGGATCTAACCAATTGGGGAAATTGAACCATGGATTAATATTTACCACCAGCCAGACAACAAAGCTGAACCCAATTGCCAACCACCACCGGCACTTTATCAATAAATATAATAGAGGAAATATACCTAATAAAATAATATAAAGCGGTAAGATATTTAAATTACTGGGTAACGCATCCAATAATAACAAACGCCAAATCTGACGCGCGATGCTATATCCATGCGCCAGCTCGGGTTCTAAAAAATCAACAGGCAATACCCAAAAACGCCGCCATTGATAAATACTCAACAAGCTAATCAAGACAAGTCCCATTTGGAATAAATAAATTTTCCAACAACGATGTAATATCTTTTTGGTAACGCTCCACAAGCCATCTTTTGCTATTTTTCTGCCATAAGCCAGCCATGAGGCATATCCTGCCAATAATACAAATATCTCTGCAGCATCGGCAAACCCAACATTCCGCATCGTAAAACGATTTAATAAATCCTCTGGGATATGATCGACATACATCATAATCAATGCCAGACCTCGCAAGGCATCTATACGATGATCTCTACCTGGTTTGGTTGTTTGAATAGACAACGCTCCAGTCCTTTATCATTAATAGTAAAATTATCTTTCTATATGTGCTTTATAATAGAAATATAAAATTAATCGTAAAAATCTTTAAAAAAATTGTTATATATTATTTCAAGGATCCTTTATGATCGTCTTTATTCCTATTGCCATCTTTAGAAAGTATATCTATGACTAGCCCAAATCCAATTGATCAGCAAACGATTAAACAAACTTTATCTGATTTTACACTTCCTTGGTCGCCTGATATACGGTTATTAGATGCTAATATTATCGAAAATATAACCATTCAGGGTCAAAAAGTTCACTTAACCTTAAATCTTTCAACTATTCCACCTGATGCGGCTGAACCGTTAAGAGCCAGAATCGAACAGCATTTACAACAGCTTGAAAATGTCACCCAAGCCCGTGTTTTTTTAAATTCAGGAACAGCATCAAGTAAACGATTAGTTTTCCCACCTCGGCAACCAGCCAATACTACACAAGGGAAAAATACAGCCCCTGCTTGGAAACAACCTCATAAACATCCACCTGCTAAACCTGGCAATAATGGTCCGATTGAAACATTGCAATCAATTGGCTGTATCATTGCCATTGCATCTGGCAAAGGAGGTGTGGGAAAATCTTCTACTGCCATCAATCTTGCTGTCAGCCTTGCTAAGCAAGGGTTAAAAGTAGGGTTGATGGATGCCGATATTTATGGCCCTTCTGTTCCGCATATGTTGGGATTAGAAGGTCAGGTAGAAGTCGTCAATCATAAATTATTACCAATGACTGCTTGGGGAATCTCTGCCATGTCGATTGGAATGTTGGTTCCACAAGAACAAGCCATGGTTTGGCGAGGGCCAATGGTTATGGGTGCCGTCAAACAACTTTTATCCGATGTTAAATGGGGAGAGCTTGACGTTCTTTTAATTGATACACCACCTGGCACAGGCGACGTTCAATTAACCCTGACCCAAACAATTCAAATTGATGGCGCAATTATCGTTTCTACCCCTCAAGATGTTGCATTATTGGATGCAAGACGAGGCATCGCGATGTTTCAAAAATCTAAAACGCCAATTTTAGGTATTATCGAAAATATGGCTTATTTCTCTTGCCCATGCTGTAATGAGAAAACTTATATTTTCGGTGAAAATGGTGCCAAAAATGAAGCTCAAACCTTAGGGTTTCCTTTCCTAGGAGAAATCCCATTAATCCCAGCAATTCGTAGTGGCGCAGATGCAGGTGTTCCAATTGTTGCCCAAGATCCAGACAGCATAGCTGCCAAGGCATACCAGGAAATTACTGAATTAATGGTTCCCGTCATTAAACGTCTAACCGTTCAAAGAGCGAATAAACAACAAGAAAAAACTGAAGAATAGTTTCTATTTTACCAAGGATGGTGCAGGACTTGCTGGTTTAGGGGCTACACCTGCCATATAATAACATACTTTATTTTTGGGAAGGTACTTACATAAAGGACCTTCCTTTCCATCTTTGCCCAATATTCCAAACTCGAACGTTAACCCTAAAGCAAGCATCACCGCACAAGAGAGAAACCAGTATTTTAAATAACCCAAATTTGTATATTCATCGGCATTAAGATATTTATCATCCGCAGGAATATCAGAAGGGCTAGAAAAAAAAGACCTTCCCAAAGGTTCATCAGAAGAATTCAATGGCTGACCTGGCAGCTCATATTCATACTCTTCTTTTATTCCGAAATCTTTCTCGTCTTTACTCATTATGGTGCCTCTTTAAAACTTGCTAACGGTTTCTCTAACACACACAGAAGTAGTTCGAAACCTTTGATTCATTTTTATATGACGCCACATAAAACATCTCTGACACGTGTCACAATATTTCCTAATAAATTTTGTCCTTGCCATTGGTCTTTATGTAACGCTTTAGGATCAGAGGCATCCAACCCTATTCCCCAAATAGTATCATAGGGTGAGGCCTCTACTAATAAAGTGCCTTTGGATAATGAAAGTCGTTTTAAAAGCTCTGGATTTTGTGAGAATTTCTCAATATTTCCACGAAATACAATATCTACTGATACTGCACTCCATAATGAGGCATTAAAATTAGAAACCTCGCGCCCCAACTTCTTCTGATCAAAAGGAGACTTTGCCAACAGGATTTTCTGTGCGATCTCCTGATCTCCAAAAATCACAGCCTTTTTCCAATGCATCCATTGTTCTGTACAATTAAATTCTATTCCATCAATAATGAAAGGGCTTTTGTAAAACTGGCTACATTCTGGATGCACAGAATCCTCTATGTGTCCCCAAAAGAAGGTGAAATCAGAATAATTCATTTTTCTCATCTTTTCTATTTATCAGTTTATATAGGTAAATTATTAGACGTTGATATAAAAATAATATTAACTATTTTACGACGATAAAGATAATTTAAATTAGGGTTATAATTAATTAAACCTGTTTATCAATATCAACAAATATGATTTGATACCAACAAAATTCATGCTTTGAAATGATATAAAATACTACACAATTCAAAGCAAAAACGTCAAAAATGAATGTTTCTCTATATGTTATGCTGTATTATGTAGGGAAATGTTTTGATATATGGCGGAGGGGGTGGCCACCAACATAATGTTTCATACAGTCTCATTATGTATAATTTATACTATATAAATCAATATATTAAACTATTTTATTGTCTCTTGACGTTTCTGTTTAGCCTGTATAATCTCATGATATAAGATGGGTTTTATGGTGGGTTATTAGATGAGTCGTATTCCAGCTGGTCAATTGAATGTTCGTAAGATTGATGGTCTCGAGGATGGTATTCATTGTGACGGTGGGAACCTCTATTTAACCATCAAAGGGCAAGCACGTCATTGGACAGTGCGATATTTCAGTCCAACCACCCATAAACGCCGTGAGATTGGCATTGGATCAGCCTATATCCTTACATTAGCCAAAGCGCGTCAAGTTGCAATTGATATAAGAAGGCAAGTTGCAAACAACATAGACCCTTTGGAACTCAAAGCCAAAGCAAAGAAACAAAAACAAATTCCAAATTTTGCAGAAGTTGCCGAACGCTATATCACAGAACAACAAGCAGGCTGGAAAGATCCCAGATCCGCACCCATCTGGAGAAGCTCTTTATCACGTATTGCGTATCCTGTGATTGGCAGTAAAATTGTATCTTCCATTGATACAGATGATATTCTGGCTGTATTAAGACCCATTTGGACAGTAAAGACAGAAACGGCCGATCGTGTTCGTGGTCGCATAGAACGTATTTTGGATTATGCAACAACACACCACTGGCGTGACGGCAATAATCCAGCGCGTTGGAAAGGCCATTTATTTAATATTCTGCCTAAACCCTCTTCAGTAGCCAAAGTCCAGCATCATGCAGCAATTGAATGGCAAAAGATCCAACCTGTCATTGCTAATTTGCAAAAATCTGATGGGGTCAGTGCGCTGGCTGTGCAGTTCTTATGTTTATGTGCATCTCGTTCCAGTGAAGTGCGTTTTGCACGGTGGGAGGAGATTGATTTAAATCAATCCATTTGGACAATCCCCGATCAACGTATGAAGACAGGGAAAGAACATCGCGTGCCTTTATCAACTCCAGCCATAGCGATTTTAAAGAAAGTTGAAGTGTTCAAAAAAGATCATCATAGTTTTATCTTTCCCAGTATTAAAACAGGCAAAGGATTATCTGACGTTGCTTTATCCAAAGCCTTACATCATGCAGCCAATACCAAAGAAGTGATCATTCACGGATTAAGATCCACTTTTCGGGATTGGTGTGGAGAAGCGACCAGCTGGCCAAGAGATGTGGCAGAAATGGCCTTGGCTCATACCATTGCCAATAAAGTAGAAGCTGCCTATCGTCGTGGGGATCTATTTGCCAAAAGACGCGACATGATGCAACAATGGGCTGAGTATTGTTATCAGGGAAAGTTCAATGACAAAGATACGTAAAAAGTTCCTTAGACGTATATATTATTATTCATATCAAGAAGGCACGGCGTGGCCTTTCTATTTTACATTGAATATTCATAATCCAAAAGGGAACCCAAAAACGGATATATAGGAGATTGTTCATGAAGATTTTGAAGAACCTGCCATTACAGTCGATGAGGTAAATCGATGGTTTACCAAATCTTTTTTTGAACTTACGCTAAATGAAACAGAATTATTTACAAAAAAATTAAATATGTTACGTGTTACAAAACCTATTTATACAATGCCTGTATATGAACCGATGCGTCAAGTTATCCATCTTTATCAAAAATTATTGGACAACTTACCTGACGCAATCAATTTTTTAGATGAAAAAACCATTATCTTTAGTGATAATATAAAACAAATGGAAGATGTAATTTTTTTATCTAATCATTGCAAAGCTATTCTACAAATAATTAACTCTTTGAAACAAAATGCTTATCTTATTAATGAACCATCATTAAAATATCAATCCGCAGCCAATTTTTGGCATGTTGATACAGTTTTTATTGCTCAAGAAATATTAAAATTCACAGAAATTAGAAATTTAAAATTTAGCTTTAAACAAGCAAATTCTAAACTTATTCAACTGATCCATTATATTTTAAAAAGAGTTGGAATACGTTCTGTCAGTCAATCTGCCATTGTGCAAGCATTAAACCGTTTTAAATCGGAAAAAGAATATAAAAGAATGATTAAATATGCACCTGATTAATTATCTTATATTTAGTTTTTATTAATAAAATAGTGTAACTCGTCGTCACTCATCTCTTGTATTCTCTTCATGTGATGGATATTCGCATTTACTTCATTTAACCGTGCATGCATATAGGGCGCAGCTCCTTTGGCAGCTTCTAACGCCAATTTATAATCTTCATTCTCATAGGCTTGGTTCATAATCTTTAAAATGATTTCTAATGGACTTTGAAATTCTTCTTTTTGCATGATCCCTTGAACGGTTGATAAAGAGACTTTGTGAGTTGATCCTTTTTTACGTCCTGATCCTTCTCTATATCCTCCACGCATCTTTATTCTTTCCTCTTTTTTATTGATTAGTTTGATTCTTTTTCAATGTAACGATTTATATATAGTCAACATTCATAAACTCTCTACTTTAATAGATTCATCCTTACAAATATGGCGCAAACTTTCCCCATCAACGATTCTCTGGCAAATATAATCAGTTATGTCTTTTGTATAGATTGAATAGCATGCCATTAAATAAAGCATACAATAATATTATTTATCAATAGCTTATTATAAAATATTTCTATCAAAAGTACAAGATTTAAAAAGCCAGTACATTTTTATTTTAAATTGTACTGTGCATTTTTCTTTTTTTGAGGACTATTAATTATCTCCAGTAATTTCATTTTTAACTTGGAGATTGTCGATTATGACACAACCAATCATATACCATCCGATGTCTTTACTGAGCATCAAAGATACCTGTGCTTACTTAAGCACGTCACGAGCAAATTTATATCGCTTGTTACAAGCTGGCAAATTAGAAGCCATTAAGATGGGTCGCAATACCCGCATCCCTTATGCCTCTATTGAAGCCTATATTCATAGTTTACCAAAGCTTCATGATCATTCTTCAACTCAGCGTAAAGGAGTGTAATTATGAGTGTTCATGTCAAAACTAATTCTTTTAATGCTCGTTTTAAATCTAAATCAAGAGCCGCGTTAAAAGCCAAAGCTTACGCACCTATGATTAACTATAAAGCGGTCAAAGAGAAAGCGCTTTCTCATAGTCATCTATTATTAAAAACATGGCTCCCTAATGGCGTTATTAAAGCGCATGAATATATTGCGTTAAATCCGACAAGGCATGATCAGCATTTAGGATCTTTTCGGATCAATATGCGTTCAGGACAATGGGCAGATTTTGCAACCTCTGATCGTGGTGGGGATTTAATTGCACTCTTGTCTTATTTGGATCATTCCACTCAAAGCCAAGCAGCATGCAAGATCTCTGCCCTTCTTAGATTGGAGGCTTATCATCATGTTAGATAAAGTTAATTCACCCTCAATTTGTGCAGAGCAAGAACTCATCTGGGAACCTATGCTTCCAGCCAAAAACGAACCCAAAAAACCATCATTTGCTTCAAAGATGTGGATTTATCGTGATGCTGATAACGCACCATTAATGGCAAGATTACGCATTGAAAAAGACAACGGTAAGAAAGACTTCTTACCCATGACTTATGGTCACCGTGTATGGATTGATAAGCAAGGGAATAAGCAAG
The DNA here is from genome assembly GCF_947179015.1 of Commensalibacter communis. Classification (GTDB taxonomy): domain Bacteria; phylum Pseudomonadota; class Alphaproteobacteria; order Acetobacterales; family Acetobacteraceae; genus Commensalibacter; species Commensalibacter communis. Next base: position 450,012 of record NZ_CAMXCM010000001.1, on the reverse strand, counting down.
ATCAAACTAAGTGGCATTTTAAAGAACCCAATTCATTATTGCCCTTATATGGATTGGAAATTCTTGCACAGCGTCCTCATGATCCGATCTTGATTGTTGAAGGGGAAAAGACCGCCGATGCAGGGCGTGAAATATTCCCTGAATATATAGTTGTGACCTCACAAGGAGGCAGTCACGGAGCCAATCGCAATGAGTGGTCAGTCTTAAAAGATAAATCAATCATCATATGGCCAGATCATGACCAAGCAGGAGAAGACTATGCAAGCGATCTTATTGAGATTTTATATGGGATTGGCATTCAATCCCTTCGTAAAGTTGCTTTACCAACAACTTTACCCAATGGATGGGATTTGGCTGATCCTGTTCCTCAGGCTTGTTTAGAGAGCAATCAAACAGAACACGATTATTTAATGCATTTACTGAATAATGCTCAGATGATCGAAAAACCCATCAAAATCATGATGCCATCTGGTTATAAGTTCTATGATGATGGATTATATTATACCAACCCTTATAAAGATGATGCTTTACCGATTAAAATCTGGGATCCTTTTACGATCTTAGGAGCCACAGAGGATGAGCATGGGTCTAATTGTGGGTTATATATTGCTTGGACGAACCAAAACTCAGGCACAAAACATACTTATTCTATTCCACGCAGTTTAATCCACTCGAATGGCAATGAAATTGCTGCCACGTTAGAAGGCAAAGGATTGGCATGCCTCATTGCTGGACGTAAACACTTATTAAACTTTATCAGCCAATTGAAAATCAATATCTTATTACGCAGCACTCATAAAACTGGCTGGCATCATTTAAACAACAAAGCTTTGTTTATGATGCCTAATGGCAAAATTATGGGTTCATCATCACAGACAAAAAATAGCCTAATCCTACAAACAGGGAATATTCATCAAGGTCAACTCTTTACCCAATCTGGCAGCTTATCAGACTGGCAAGAACAGATCGGGCAATATTTAGTTGGTAATTCAAGATTGATCTTCTTTGTCTGTGCGTCTTTGGCGGGGAGTTTATTGGAGATGACTCATATTGCTGGGGGTGGATTACATCTGGTTGGTAAAAGCCAATCAGGAAAAAGTACGGCGTTATTTGTTGCAGCATCGCTTTGGGGGAAAGGTGCCAGAGATGGTCAAGTCAGAAGCTGGAGACATACAGGTAATGGATTGGAAGGCATTGCCAATGAAACTTCCGATTTATGTTTAATTTTAGATGAATTTGGGGAGGCCTCAGCAAAAGAGATTGGCGATATTATCTATATGCTGGCTAATGGGATTGGTAAAGGCAGAGCCAATCAATTGGGGAATGCACGTTCTGTAAAAACATGGCGATCCACATTCTTATCGTCTGGAGAGGTCACGTTAGATCAAAAGATGAGTGAGGATCAACGATCCAGCAAAATGGGACAGAAAGTCAGATTTATGGAAATCCCCGCCGATGCAGGGGCGAATATGGGGTTATTTGAGAATATCCATGAGTTTAAAGAAGCTGGGTTATTTGCCTCTTACCTACAAACACAATCAGCCAGATTCTATGGCACGGTTGGACTGGCTTTTATCGAGGCTATGTGCAAAGCACGTCAACAAAACGAGGGATGCTTTAAACAACACTTAACCAATACTATAGAACAACGCACGCAAGAGCTTTTATCAAATCATACAACCAGCAAAGATGGTGCGATCAGAACCATTGCCCAGCGTTGTGCTTTGATTGAACAAGCGGGATTGCTGGCGATTCAATATCAAATATTCCCATTTGATAAAGTCATCATTACCCAGAATATAGAACAATGTTTCAAAGACTGGATCAACCATAATCCCAATATGCAAGAACATGAAGAAAAACAAATGATCTTGCATATCAAACACTATCTTGAAGCGCATGGAGCCAATCGCTTTATTGATATTACGTTCGCAGACACCGACCGAACACCCCACCGCGTTGGGTATAAAAAGAAGAATGCAAATGGTGTGTTTGATTATTTGATCTTGTCTGAGGCTTGGAAGAAAGAGGTTTGTAAAGGCTTTGATCCATTACAAATGGCTAGAATATTAAGAGATCACCACTTTCTCGATGTGCCTCAACTTGATCGAATGAAGCAAAAAGTCACAATTCCATCAATGGGCGATATGCGATGTTACATCGTCAAAGGCGAGATCTTGAATTATGAATAAAAAATAAAACCCATTAAATTGCAGCGGGATTAACGGGAAAAGCGGGAGAATGGCAGAAACTTAATGCCTCCCGCTAATACTGAACCACAAAAACGAACGGGATAAAACGGGAAAATAAAATATTATTATATATCAATATGTTACCAAATAAATCCCGCTTCCCCCGCTCGTCCGTTTTTAAAATGATTAATATTCAATAAAAATTTAGATACAATCATTAAAATTAAATATAATCTCTTGATAATATAGCTAATCACGATTGTTATACGGAACAAATTAATGCTAAATCTTTACGAACTTGAACCAAAGCTAAAACTATTGATAGAGCAACCTTTTGAAGATGGCTCTGCTTTTATTACCAAGTTCTTAGAGATTTATAATATTCCGCAAAAAACAATTACGGATATTCAAAAGTCTTATCAATTAAACACACCTGTTTTTATTCCTAAAAAACTGGCTTTTATAGCCATTGATCATGATGATTTATTGCTGGCCGAGGATCAATTAAAAGAGAAATATAACAAGCACAAAAACAAACCTCGTCTATATGTTGTGACAAATGGCAAAACGATCAGGGCTTGGAACGCTAAACAGGATCAACTTTTGGATAAACCATTCACAGAGTTGAATGATTACTTTGATTTTTTTGCTTATTTGGCGGGTATAGAACGATACGAAGTTATAGAAGAGGTTGAAGCCGATCGTAAAGCCACGCGTAAACTCAATTTGTTATACAAAGAGTTATTAGATCATAATATGGATTGGATTAACAATCCAAAGGCAGAACACGAATTAAATCTATTTGTGATGCGATTATTATTTTGTTTCTTTGCCGAGGATACTGCCATTTTTCCAAAAGATCAATTTACTGAAACGGTGATGACCTATTCATCGCCCGATGGATCAGATACAGCGGATATTTTGCACCAGCTTTTTGAGGGAATGGCGACCAACCCAACCCAAAGGAAAACAAAGAATTTTCCGAAATGGGTATTGGATTTTCCCTATGTGAATGGGGGATTATTTAACGATGACATTCGTATTCCCAGATTTTCAGACCGAGCATTACGCTTTTTCAGAGATTGTGGCAATTATAATTGGCAAGAAATTAATCCTGATATTTTTGGATCGATGATGCAAGCCATTGCGAACAAAGAGTTACGCAAAGATAATGGGATGCATTATACCTCTGTTCCGAACATTGAGCGATTATTAAAACCTTTATTATTGGATCAGTTAGAGGCTGAATTAACCGAGGCTGGGGATGATTTATCCAAATTAAATAAATTTCACGATCATTTGGCTCGTATTCGTATTTTTGACCCTGCCTGTGGATCGGGTAATTTTTTAATTATTGCCTATCGTCGGTTAAGAGAGCTGGAATTCAAAGTCTTAAAGCGGTTAAAACAACAAATAGCAGCACCGTTGGGGTTTACGTCTATTCAATTGGATCATTTTTATGGGATAGAGCTGGATGATTTTGCAGCACAAACAGCAAGACTATCCTTGTGGATTGTGCAATATCAAATGAATGCCAAGATGAAAAAGGATTTTGGAGATTCCCCAGCAACCTTGCCCTTGACAGAAAATGGTCATATCATTTGTGGGAATGCGTTACGATTGGATTGGACAGAGATTTGTCCTGTTGAAAATATTGATTCCAAAACAGAGATTTATGTGGCGGGGAACCCTCCATTTCATGGTAGTACTTGGCAGAGTAAAGAGCAAAAAGAAGATATTGAACAGCTATTTTCTCCACATACCAAATCTTATAAAACGCTGGATTATAGTGCAGGCTGGTTTTTTAAAACCGCACAATTTTTAACCCATCCTAAGACATATGGCGGGGCATTGGTTAGCACCAATTCAATTTGCCAAGGTACACAAGTGGAACTGCTTTGGCCGTTAATTTTAAATCTTAATATTGAAATTGGCTTTGCCTGGCCATCTTTTAAATGGAAAAATAATGCCACCCATAATGCGGGAGTGACTTGTATTATTGTGGGATTGCGGCGTGCATCATCAACCATAAAGACATTATATTTTGAGGATCATAGTACGGATATCCCTCATATTTCACCATATTTATTGCCTGTTAATAATGATATTATTGTACAAAAACGCAGTAAACCTTTTGGAAAAACTCCTATTATGGTGTTTGGTAATAAACCAACTGATGGTGGATATTTAATGTTATCTCCACCAGAAAAACAAGAACTGTTAGAGAATTATCCACAAGCGACCCCTCTGGTGAAGCGTATTTATGGATCACAAGAATTTATTCGTGGAGAGGAACGTTTTTGCTTGTGGATTCAGGATCAGGATTTACCGTTGGCACACTCTATCCCCCCCATTATGAAAAGAATAAAAGCAGTTCAACAATTTCGTTTAAAAAGTAGTAAAAAAACAACCAAAGAACTAGCTCAACAACCTTATCGATTTGATGAAATACGAAGTCGAATAAATCAAGAAGTTTTTTTAATTCCAGCAGTATCATCTGAACAACGTCATTATTTATCGATTGGCTTTATGCCCGCCAATATTATTATCAATAATTCATCATTCGCTATTTTTGATCCACCTGACTATTTATTTGCGATTTTATCCTCTCGTTTACATGCGGTATGGTTGGCGAATATTGGTGGAAAACTAGAAGAGCGTTATAGGTATTCCAACACAATCGTCTATAATAATTTCCCATTCCTTCCTTTAACCGAGGATCAAGAAGAGCAACTGGCTGAATGTGCAGGCAATATCTTGGCCGCCAGAGAGGAACATCCAGGTAAAACCATTGCTTTCCTCTATAATCCCCAAACCATGCCCGCCAACCTCTTACAAGCCCATCAGCAAACCGATGAAATGTTGGAAAATTTCTATAATGGCAAACCCTTTGTCGATGATACAGAACGATTAACTTTTTTATTCAAACAGTATGAACGTTTGTTAAAAGCCGATACAAAAAAGAAAGCCGTTAAAAAACAAACCAAAAAAAAGCCCTCTAAATCCGCGTCCAATCCTGCCACAAAAGAATAAAAAGGAATAAAAAATGGTTAATTTTACCACCGTTTCCTATCACCAAACAGGAACCAGCCAAAATCTGGACAATATGGGCATGCGGGAAATGCAAAAACGCGCCTATGCTGCCCGTAATGCGCAATATTTACTCATCAAATCCCCACCCGCATCAGGAAAATCCAGAGCATTAATGTTTTTGGGATTAGATAAATTACATCACCAAGGGTTGGAAAAAGTCATCATCGCCGTTCCCGAACGATCCATTGGAAAATCGTTTGCCTCGACTGATTTAACCACCAAAGGCTTTTTTGCTGATTGGACATTAAATGCAAAGTGGGACTTAACTGATATTTCCAGCAATAATGCCAAAACCAAGGCATTACAACAATTCTTAGCCTCAGAAGATCAAATCTTGTTATGCACCCATGCCACGTTAAGGTTTGCGTTTAATGAAATTGGGGTTGATGGATTTGATAACTGTTTAATTGCGATTGATGAATTCCATCATGTTTCTTCTAAACAAGAAAGCCGCTTGGGCGATGTGGTGCATCAACTGATTGAACGCGACAAAGCCCATATTATTGCCATGACGGGCTCTTATTTCCGTGGAGATACTGAATCAATCCTGTCCCCAGAGGACGAAGAACGCTTTGCCCGCGTTACCTATACCTATTACGAACAATTAAATGGGTATCATTATTTAAAAACGCTGGGAATGGGATATCATTTTTATCGCGGTCGATATTTAGACGCTATTGGCGAGGTCTTAAACCGAGACCTAAAAACCATCATTCATATTCCCCATACTAACTCTGCCGAAGCTACCGATGATAAATATGATGAAATCGCCAGGCTGTGTGATATTATTGGAAAGTATCAAGGTGTTGACGAAGACACTGGATTTTACCTGATTACGGCTCCTAATGGCAGAACCCTTAAAATCGCTGATTTAGTTAACGATGACACTACTAAGCGTGAAAAAGTTATTGCTTCTTTACGCAATATTGATGGGCGCGATGATGTCGATATCATTATTGCAATGGCTATGGCCAAAGAAGGATTTGATTGGATTTGGTGTGAACATGCTTTAACCGTTGGATATCGTGGATCTTTGACTGAAATTATCCAAATTATCGGGCGGGCAACCCGTGATGCCCCTGGTAAAAACCATGCGCAATTTACTAACCTTATTGCCCAACCTGATGCCAGCGATGATCGTGTGCAGGAATCTGTCAATAACTTCCTTAAAGCCATTGCCTGTTCATTATTAATGGAACAAGTCTTGGCACCATCTTATAGTTTTAAAAATCGTACAGATAGCGACTCAATCGAAGGGTTTATCCAAAATAGCCCAGATGGAGGATCTATTTTGTCCATCAAAGGACTTAACCCTTATCCTTCTGAACGTGCCAAAGAAATTTGCGAAAATGATTTGAATGATTTGGTCGCTATTACCTTACAAGATAGCATTGTTTTAAAAGCTGGAATGAATATCAAAGAATATCCTCCAGAAATTTTAATGCAAAGCGTTTTACCTGGGATTATCAGAGAAAAATATCCTAATTGTAATGATGAAGAAGTCGAAGCAATTAGTCAACGCCTGGCCACAAAAATGGTCATAAGCTCTCCCTCTGTAGAAATGGAGCCAGAATTATCACCAGAGGAAGAACAAGAAATTAAACAAAAATATCCTCAGGCAATAGCAAAAAGAGATCAATTCATTCGCATGGCAAATAAATTAATTCATGTCTCAGAGCTGGATATTGACCTCATTGAAACAATCAATCCGTTTCAACGTGCTTATGAAATTTTATCAAAAACCCTGAATGCAAAAACATTGAACACACTGCATACTTATATTATATCTTCCAAAATAAGCATGACCGAAGGCGAGGCAATTGCATTATGGCCAAAAATTGAAATATTTCATAACGAGCATCAAAAAGAGCCGAACATCAATAGTAATCACCCAATGGAACAACGCTTGGCCGAAGCCTTGGCCTGGTTAAAAGAAGCACAACGTAAACGTTCTATTACTCCAGAAAATTAAGTATTATATAATGACCAAAGCAACCCTTGATGAAATCTTCAACCGCATGCAAGAAATGGGATTAACCGATCAGAAAAAAAGAAATCAGCGTCCAAGTGAAGATGATAAAATCTTGCATGATTTTGAAGAGATTAATCTTTTTATTGATGCGAATGGTTATGCACCAGGCGATGTGCGTGATGGGCATCGATTAAGTTTAAATGAACGTAAACTGGCTGCACGATTAGAACAATACCATAAAAATAATCAATATATTCGTATTTTAAAGTCACAAGATCGGCATTTCCTACTGAACTATCAAGAGGAAAAAGAAATAGAAGATATTCCAAATTCTTTGGATGATATTTTTAATAAAGGACATGCTTTGTTATCAACAGACACCTCATCCGCAACAAATATTTTCTCTTCTTCAAAAACACCTAAACGACTTATCTCCAAGACAGATCGCGTTTCAAAGCGCATTAAATGCCTTGATTTTAATCAATTTAAACCCTTATTTGATTCTTGTGTTAGTGATCTCGTAAGTGGAAAAAGAGCCAGTATACGTTTTCGTAAAGAGCAAGAAATTGATACTGGTGATTTCTTTATCTTAAACGGAATTATGGTTTTAGTTGCAGAAGTAACAGAGCGTCAAATAAGAAATGGACGAAAAAACGCACGTTTAAGATTGATTTTTAGTAATGGTATGGAAGGTGAAAATTTATTACGTTCTTTGGCTACTGAATTGTATAAAGATCCACAAGGCAGACGTATTTCCAAACCTGAAACAGAAACTTTTAGCTCAGACCATATAATAACCATTCCTGGAAAAGAAATTTCTGGATATATTTATATCTTAAAAAGCCTTTCTAAAAATGAAAGCATTCAAGAGTTAGACGGTGGATTATTTAAAATTGGATATACAACGTCAGATGACGTGCAACAACGTATCCAGAACGCACAAAATGAAGCTACCTATCTCTTAGCACCCGTACAACTTGTTCATAAGTATAGAGTTAAAAATATTAATTTGGCTTCATTTGAAAATTTATTACACCGTTTTTTTGGGCAAGCCCAATTACAAATAGAAATTAAAGATCGTTTTGGAAAAACAGTACAGCCAAAAGAATGGTTTTTACTTTCTTTAGATATTATTGAGCAAGCTATTAAATTATTGTCTAACTCCACGATTCATCAATATAGATACGATAACAAAACAAGTTGCATTGTAAGGAAGTAAAATTCAGCAAATACTCTAAGATGGGTTTTATAATGGGTCAGATTTAATTTTACAAGAAATATATAGCAAAATCAATGTTCTAACTGACATATATGGCGGAGGGGGTGGGATTCGAACCCACGGTACGCTATTAACGCACGGCGGTTTTCAAGACCGCTGCCTTCAACCACTCGGCCACCCCTCCTGATTTGTAAAAACATTCATATACGATTTTATAGTTCTTTGGCAAGCGGTTTTTTATAAATTAATCTTCTTTTTTCGCAGCCAATTCCTTATCCATTAATTTTGCACAATATTTTGCTAGAATGGCGATAATAAAAAGTTGGATCTGGTGAAAAATCATCAATGGTAGAACAATGATTCCAACCATGCTAGATGGAAAAAGCACATTCGCAATCGGGACGCCTGATGCCAGGGTCTTTTTTGACCCACAAAAAATAATACTAATTCGATCTGCCAAAGAAAATTTTAAAAACTTACTAACAATCGCTGTAATCGTTAAAACCAGGAATAATAAGAAAACATCAATCAACACGACATATATCAATTGATCGATACTTAGTTCCTGCCATAAATGCATATTTACTGCTTCACTAAACGCACTATAAACAACAATCAAAATAGACCCACGATCAGAAAAAGACAGTAAACGCCGATTACGCACCGCCCATTCGCCAATCCATGGTTGTAGTAATTGCCCGGCAATAAACGGTAGTAATAATTGGTAGACAATATTAATTGTCCCATCTAATTTCAAATGCCCTTGGCTACTGAAAATTAACCCTGCCAATAAAGGTGTAATAAACACCCCAAGCAGATTAGAAGCTGTTGCAGAACAAATGGCGGCAGGAACATTTCCCTTTGCGATTGATGTAAATGCAATCGAAGACTGAACCGTAGAAGGCAAGCAACACAGAAAAATCACACCACTCCATAATCCAGGGATCAACAAGTGAGGAAAGAAAAAATGTAAACCGATCCCTAGGATCGGAAATAAAGCAAAAGTGCAAAGGAAAATTACTAAATGTAATCGCCAATGCAATAACCCCTGCACCATTGCTTGCCGAGACAGCCGTGCACCTTGTAAAAAGAACATTAACGCAATCGCAATAATGGCCAAATTATCAAAAAAAGCCACACCACTGCCATAACATGGGAATAGACTGGCTAATAAGACAGTCGATAGCAATGAAACTAAAAAAGGATCAATAAATTTGAACATTTTGAAGGGGAACCTTAAATGAAATTATATCAAATGAAAGAAAAACCATAATTCTTTCTTTGATATCTTATTAAATCTCTATATATTTTAATAATTAGTAGCAATCATTTATCAAAAAAATATTATCATCATGAATAAAAAAGCAAATTTACTTACTCTCTTTGGATTATTCGCAATAAGCCATCTATCGGCATATACCGCTCATGCATCACAAACTTGGCAATCTTTTTGCTCTAATGTTACTGTAAATAACAGTTCTAATAGTCCCAATTCTATTAGCGCAACCAATTACACAGTGCAAGCATCTAATAATCCCGCTATTAAAATGATTGCTCAACAATTGAACACAACCCAATCTAATAAAAATTTATCTACTGATCAACTTCAGAGAATAACAAATATAACCTCTACAGGTATTTTAAATCTTATATTAAATCACCAAATGAAAGATTGTAATAAAAGATATTATACTGATAGCTTAGCACCCTTACTAACCAGCCTACAAAATGGTAATAAGGTAAATTTTACGTGGAATAATATTCGTATTCAAAATAGCAAAGCATCTTATCAAGCAAAAATTTTAGCCGCACAACTGAGTGCGCAGGGTAATAATATTCGTGTTGTCGTTAATTTTTCAGGATTATCAACGACATCGCAACATAATACGCCTTCTGCCTTTGTTCCTCAACGAGGGACGATTGATATGACAACAACTGCACAATTTTATCCTTTAATTCTTGCTGCAACTAGCGGAAATATGGATACAGCTGCGAGTGGTACATTTCCTGTTAAAATTAATAGCCTTAATGTAAATAATCCAAAAGTAAGCATCACAGCTAATGGCAATGTGACTTTGAATAACAAACCAAACTTAACCTCTGCAAATGGTGTATTGCGTATAACAAATATGCAAGCACTTATTACAGCTAGTAATGAAAGTCAAAACAGTAAGCTCAAAACTGGATTAATTTTAGCAAAATTTGCAGGGCGCAGCGTGGACAATAATGCTTTAGAATGGGATATTAACTGGCAAGGAAATTTATTCAAAGTTAATAGTGTCCCAATTCCTGTTTGGTAATTTATACAGTAAAAGAGGATTGTGGTGGACTGCCAAATCTTTCATTTTCACTTGAAGGATAGCAAGCCACCAATAATATGAACCACTGACAAACAAAATTAACATACATATAAGGGATCGATACGAATAAAACCAAGAGCCAGATCCAAAACCAAAACCCCCTCAAATTCAAATCATGCAAACGTCTGATACACAAACAAAAAGAAGGTGCCGTACTGGCGATAATATAAATCGTAAATAAAAGATAAGATTCTACATATTTTGTATAAAGGTTAATACCATATACTAGCCCTAATTGGGCACTCAACAAAAACAAGACATATGCCACTAAACTATTCATAATCGCAAATGACCAAAATCCAGATCGATTGGTACGTCCTTTGAAGTAAAAATAATGGCGCCATGCATCAATCCATCCTCTTGGTATATTCTTTATAAATAAAAGAATATTACGAATTAGCTTTTGCATTTTGTTGCGCCCTTATTCTATTAAATTATCTTACCAAAAACCGTGACTCCCCATCACTGCCCCCATAATGGTAATACAGCTTAGAATAAGCAATACCCAATGTAATCTTTGTACTAATTTATACGCTCTTTCTGGATTTTCATTAGACATTTGATGTAATTTTTTTTCTAAGAAAAGAGGCTCCAGAACAAAAAGCATCACCATAAATAGAACCCATATTAATAGCATCGCATTCATCCACCAATAAGAGATATGGTGAAAACGATCCCAAGCAGATAAACGCCAAACCATATAAAAGCCTGACATTCCAGTCAATAACACAACAAATCTTGCCTGCCAAGCAAACCGTTCTTCGATTTTATGAAACAAACTTAATCGTTCTTGAATAGGAAAATAACGCCGCAGTGAAGGTAATAAAATCGTCGTCACCATACATACCCCACCTATCCAAATAACGACAGATAGAACATGTATTGCACGAGCAACCACAACATCATACATTTGATGTACCTTGTAAAAAAAAGATATATAAACCTATAATATAGAGCAACAATGGATGTAATAATATTACAATTAATATAATAACTTTATTTGTGAAATATTTTGATGATTTTTATCATCAAGTATCGTCAAGTCAAATATTTTAAAGACAAAGCTAATTTTATTTTTTATTCTGATTTTGAAACATTTTTAAAAATAGAGAAAAAGCATAACTATGCTGACGACGGTTGGGATAATATAAATAATATCCCGGAATGTAAGGGCAGCAATCTTCCAATACCCGGACTAATCGACCTTGTTGTATTGCAATACTTACCTCGTCTTCTGGCACATATATAAAACCAAAACCATCTAATGCTGCTTGTAACATTTGTGTTAAAGTATTACAGATTACCTGCCCCTCGACGTTCACTTTGATCTCACGTCGATTGACCTCAAATTCCCAAGCATACAAATTACCTACTGTTGGTAATCTCAGATTAACACACTGATGTTTTAATAAATCTTTTGGCTTTTTGGGAATAGATCTATTTTCTAAATAATGAGGTGATGCAACCACAGCCATACGAATTTCAGGGCTGATTGGCAGAGCAATCATATCTTTATGAACCAGCTCTCCTAAACGAATTCCAGCATCATATTGTTCTGTTACAATATCTTTCAAAGCAAAATCAACATCAATTTCGAGTTTTATGTCAGGATAGTCTTTCAAAAAGCTTCTTAATCTAGGCCACAAAATAAAATTTGCTGCATGCTCATCAGCAGTCAGTCGAATAGTGCCTGCAGGTTGTTGCTTAAATTCAATGACCCTGCTTAATTCTTGTTCCATTTCCTCTACTCGAGGGGCAATATTCCTCAGCAACAACTCGCCTGCTTCTGTTGGCGCAACACTGCGCGTCGTACGCATCAACAAACGAATTCCTAAACGCCCTTCTAGGTTTCGCATTGTATGACTTAATGCAGATTGCGACACACCTAACTTAGATGCAGCTTTCGTGAAACTGCGTTCCTTTGCAACACTTAAAAAAACTAAAAGATCGTTAATATTTTTTTGCAACATACTAGAAAAATCCAATCCAAAGTTGTATTCAAGATTTTACAGAGAATATTTATTTTATACATAAATACTCTCCGAAATAAATAAAAATTTAATGATAATAAATAACTATAATAATTATTACACTTAAGTAAAGTATTTTGTAAACATAATAAATTATTTATTTAAAGTTGTATATTTCACGAAGTTTCTCTAGTAAGAATTGAGTACGTTGTACTCTTTTTGCAAATGGTGTTTCTCTCAAATATACCAATTTACCATCTGGTCGTAACTTCATATATCCCTCTCCAATTCCTGCTACCCATTTAATAAGACCTTCGGGATTTTTAAATTGGTTGTTTAAAAACTGAACCACCACTCCTTTTGGACCAGCATCGACACGCTGAACACCTATTTTTTTACATAATCCTTTTAACTTCACAACTGCCAGTAAGTTAGACACTTCATCTGGAAGATCACCAAAACGATCAATTAATTCTGCGCGCATTGCTTCAATTTCATCTTCTTGCACTAGATTACCGATACGGCGATATAACCCTAACCGCACAGGCAAGTCAGTAACGTAGTTTTCAGGAATTAATACAGCCAGTCCTAGCACTATATTAGGACTCCATTCCTGATTTTCAATAGGTTGATTGTCACGTTCTGCACGTAATGATGCGACTGTTTCCTCGAGCATTTTTTGATATAATTCAACACCCACCTCGCGAATATGACCAGACTGTTCTTCACCGAGCAAATTCCCTGCACCACGCAAATCCAGATCATGAGAAGCAAGCGTAAATCCTGCTCCTAAATTATCCAAAGACTGCATGATCTCAAGTCGCTTTTCAGAGTTTTTAGATAAAAAATGGTTTTGTGGCCACGTAAGATATGCATAACCACGTTGCTTACCACGCCCTACTCGACCACGAAGCTGATATAATTGACCCAATCCAAAACGGTCTGCTTTATAAATAATCAGCGTATTAACTGATGGCATATCCAGACCACTTTCAACAATATTGGTCGAAAGAAGAACGTCATACTTTCCATCACTAAACTCTGTCATCACACGTTCCAGCTCGGTCGGTGTCAAACGACCATGAGCTTGCACCAAACGTAAGTCGGGAATAATATCAAGCAGTTGTTCTTGTAATGGTTGTAAATCTTGCAGCCTAGGAACAACGCAGAATGCTTGCCCGCCTCTGAAACGCTCCCTTTGTAAAGCCTCACGGATTACAACACGATCAAATGGCATAATAAACGTTCTGACTGCCAATCGATCGACAGGAGGTGTCGCGATCAGACTGATTTCCCGCATACCCGTCAAAGAGAGTTGCAAAGTCCTTGGCAATGGCGTTGCAGAAAGGGTCAAAACATGAATATCTTCACGCAATGCTTTTAATTTTTCTTTATGAGTCACCCCAAAATGTTGCTCCTCATCAATAATTAACATCCCCAGATTGGCAAATTGTATTCCTTTGGCCAGTAAGGCATGAGTACCTATGACAATATTCACTGTACCATCAGCTATTTCTTTTTTAACTTGCGTCGCATCTTTGGCGGTTACCATACGTGATAATTGTGCAATTTTAATAGGAAACCCATCAAACCGTTTCATAAATGTACGATAATGTTGTCGAGCCAATAATGTCGTTGGCACAACAACAGCCACTTGAGAACCGCCCATTGCTGCAATAAAGGCTGCACGCAAAGCAACTTCGGTTTTACCAAAACCCACATCACCGCAAATTAAACGATCCATCGGGCGGCCAGACGATAAATCTTGGATAATATCTGCCACTGCTCTAGATTGATCTTCTGTTTCAATAAATGGGAACCCTGCACAGAACTCTTCCCATAATCCCTCGGGGGGCGTTTCAATAGAGGCTTCTTTCATCAAACGTGTCGCAGCTGTACGCAACAAAGCATCAGCCATATCGCGAATACGGGCCTTCATGGTAGCTTTGCGCTTTTGCCAAGCTGGGCTACCTAGCCTATCCAATGCCACGCCTGATTGATCCGAACCAAATCGACTGAGCAGCTCAATATTTTCAATGGGCAGAAAAAGTTTTTCCTCGCCGTGATACATTAATGACAAACAATCATGAGGAGCATTACCTATATCAAGATTAATTAATCCTTGATATTGACCAATTCCGTATTCTTGGTGAACCACCAAATCCCCTTCGCTAATTTCAGAAGCCTCTGAAATAAATTGTTCTGCCCTTTTACGCTGACGATGTGGGCGGGAAATACGCTCCCCTAATAAATCTTGCTCTGATATTAATGCAAAATCATCAGCAATAAATCCATTATCAACACCCAAAGTTAACAAATTCACAATACCAGCCTTAGATTTCTCTACCTCAATCCAACGGGCTAACTGTTGGGTTGGAATCTGGTGCTCTTTTAATAATGTTGCAATTCGCTCTCTGGAGCCTTTGCTCCACGCAGCAATAATCACTTTGCGCCCCGCAGATCCCCATTCCGAAACTTTTTTCCCAAAAAAAGCAAAAACATTTTCACGCTCTGATACAGCAAGGCTTTTTGCAAACACAATACCAGGGCGCCCTCCAGCATCCACACCCACAGCACCATCAGGTTTTGCAAAAGGGTGAAAAGAAATTATTTTATATGCTGAGATTAATTGATCCCAAGCTTCTTGACTCAAATAATGATAATCCGAAGGCAGCGGACGATAAGGAACTTCGTTTGGTCTGACAGGTTGCTTCCTAGCCTCATAATGATCTGCAATCATTTCCAACCTAGGTTGTAATGCCTCCTCGGCTTGATATGCGAACGATAAAGACAATCTTGGGATATAATCAAACAATGTTTCCATTTTCTCATGAAACAAAGGCAACCAATGCTCAATACCTTGATATCTACGACCATTAGAGACGGCGTCATAAATAGGATCATTTGTTGCCGTTGATCCAAATAAATCACGCCATTTTGTTCTAAATCTTGCAATACTTTCTTCATCCAAAGAAAAATCAGCTGTTGGACGCATTATTAACGCGTCCATCGTACCTGTTGAACGCTGACTAATAGGATCAAAAGAACGAATTGAATCAACCTCATCTCCAAATAAATCCAGACGGACAGGCTCTTCTTCACCAGCAAGAAAAATATCAAATAAATTGCCGCGTACAGCGAACTCTCCTGCCTCCATCACTGTATCTGTTCGATTATACCCCTGAGAAACAAGGAGTTCGACTAAGAATTCATGATCTAAACTATCCCCTCTTTTCATATTTAGTGCACGTCCAGAAAAAACAGAACGAGGGGCTACCTTCTGTAAAAGTGCTGAGATCGTTGTTAAAACAATTCTGGGCGAAGTAACAGGCTCTAGTAATCGTGTCAACGTTGCTACACGTTCAGAAACAACCCGTTTATTAGGGGAAACCCGATCATAAGGTAAACAATCCCATCCCGGAAAGTTCAAAACTTCTAAACTCGGATCAATGAAATTCAATAAATCAGCAATTCGGATCATATCCGCATCATTACGGGCAACATGAACCAAAGTTTTCTTATCTTTAATAAAACATTCCGAAGCGTGACGTTTTAACAAAAAGGCATCATATCCATCTGGAACACCCCATATTGGCAACAAATTGTTCTGCTGTTTTGATGAGGTATCCCCCATTCTATCTCTCCTCGTTATTAAATCTTATAATTTTGAATGAATAATTTTTGCGAATTCACGCATTTTGTGAAACATTGGAATACTCAATAGTTCAGAAGGAATTTCTTTTGCACCCGTCAACCACAAGGTTAAATCGGTATCATCTAAACTCATAATATGCTCAAGCTCATTTAACTCTCGTTCGTCCATAACCGCAATATGCTGCTTTACAAAGCGACCAATTAACAAATCTGCTTCATAAGATCCACGATAATTCCCTTGATAGATTAAACGACGTTTACGAATTTCTAAATCCGTCATTGTTTCTTTTTGATCCATGATGCAATATACCTTATCTTAAACGCTTTTATGACCTCTAATATAACCGAGCCATCTCATGGGTGAAACCTCTATTTCATCGACAACACAACTTGCTTTATCCCCTTTGCTTGCTCCTTTATCTTCCCTTGATGGTATTGGACCAAAAACCAGCGAACTGATTGCCAGAGCGGTTGGTGGGTATCGCGTTATTGATTTATTGTTTCACCTGCCTGAAAATATTATCGATCGACGATATCGCCCTCAACTGCAAAATGCAATCCCAGGTAGGATTGTCACAGTAAAACTAAAAGTTATCCATATTGAAAGACCATTACGCAGCAAGCAACCCTGGCGGATTCATGCCACGGATGGCACTAAAAACGCCGAACTCAGCTTTTTCTCTCAATGGCAAGCAAAGAAAATCCAACCCAATACACAAATTATTGTATCTGGCACGTTGGAAACTTATGGCAATCGTTTACAAATTACAAATCCTCATTATCTGGAATCTACAGAAAACGAATATATGATCCCGTTAATAGAACCCGTCTGGCCATTAACAGCAGGATTATTTCCTAAAAATCTATACAAAGCCCTCCGTTCTGCCTTATCCAAATGCCCAATATTACCTGAATGGATTGATCCCACAATCGTTCAACAAAATCAATGGCCGAGATTTAAAGAAGCTTTACATCTTTTACATTTTCCAGGTGATTTTCCAGAGTTATTTGACAATCAATCTTATGAAGCTGCTGAAAGTAGAGCACGTTCAAGATTAGCCTTTGATGAGCTCTTTGCCGAACAACTGGCTATTGGGCAGGCCAAAAGAGCGACACAGAAAAATCCTGGTCGAGCATTAATAGGAGACCAAACCTTATCTCATCAAGCTTTGGAACAATTTGGTTATCCATTAACGCAATCGCAAGTTCATGCGTTACAAGAAATTAAACAAGATCTTGAACGCCCTTTTCGGATGCTGCGCTTATTACAAGGCGATGTCGGTTCAGGAAAAACAATCGTTGCTTTATTAACCGCGTTACACGCTGTAGAGGCTGGATATCAAGCCGTTATCATGGCGCCCACCGAGATATTAGCCAGACAACATTTTGAGGTCTTTTCACAATTATGTTCAGTCGAAACTGTATTTCTGAGTGGTTCTGTCAAAGGCAGTGCACGAAAAGAAGCGCTTGAAAAAATCCAGAATGGTGATGCAAAAATTGCAATTGGAACCCATGCTTTATTTCAAGAAGGCGTGGAGTTCCATAATCTTGCTCTGGTTATTATTGATGAGCAGCATCGTTTTGGCGTAGAGCAACGAATTAAACTGGGGGATAAAGGAGAAAATACCGATATTCTTGTCATGACCGCCACCCCAATCCCCAGAACTTTATTACTAACACGGTGGGGAGAATTACAAGTCAGTCGCCTGACTCAAAAGCCCGCAGGGCGTAAACCCATTCATACCACCTTGCATAATCTAGGCAGTATGGAACAAATCCTGCAAGGCGTTGAACGTATGGTCTCTCAAGGATGTCAAATCTTTTGGGTATGCCCTTTGGTTGAAGAAAGCGAAGTCATGGATTTAGCAGCTGCCAAAGATCGATTTAACGAGCTGAAACATCATTTTGGTAAAGATATTGTGGGGTTAGCTCATGGCCAACAAGATAGCCAAGAACGACAAGATGCTTTAGATGCGTTTGCACAAAATAAAACCAAAATCTTGGTTGCAACCACCGTTATTGAAGTTGGCGTCAATATCCCCAACGCCAATATTATGGTTATCGAACATGCGGAGCGTTTCGGTCTAGCCCAACTCCATCAATTAAGAGGGCGTGTTGGTCGAGGAGAAAAACAATCTTATTGCTTACTCCTTCACGATGATAAAATCAATTTTACCGCTAAAAAACGTCTAGCTCTGTTACGCGATACTGAAGATGGGTTTTTAATTGCTGACGAAGATTTCAAAATCAGAGGCGGTGGCGAAGTCACTGGACGCAGACAATCTGGACTTCCTGATTTTAAAGTGGTTGATGAAATTAGATTTGAACAATGGTTAAATATAGCGTGGCAATCGTCCGAGCAATGGTTTCAATATGAGCCAAAAGCGTCTGTGCAACAAAAAGAAACAATTGAATGTTTACTCCTTTTATTTGCTAAAAATAATGCAGGACGTTTATTACGGTCTGGTTAATAAATTTAATTAGGAAATAAGAATGTCTATTCGTGATTTACTTGAGGCTTATGAAAAAAGCGTTGAACAACGTAAGCAAGAATTCATTCAAGAATATCTATCCTATGGCTTTACTGAAGCAGAAGCCAAGCAAGATGCAAAAATCAAACGAACTGCTGGCAGTATCGTGCGTGAAGTTCCTACATTTGATCTATCTATTTCTAAAAAAGTCAGCCCTCAACTTCACGAACATTTTTTATATACTGGCAAACGGAAAGAAATTGGTGAAACTTGGCTTGATGTTGAAGGGATGTTGAAGCTCATTCATAAACCAAAATTCAAAAAATGGGTAAAATCCATGAGAGAAAATTGGGAAGATTCCGCACCAATGATCTATTCTGATAAACAATTATCGGTTATCTCTGTTGCCAGTGAAAAAGATGGAGACTTTACACTGGCCGTATGGAATAACCCTATTGAACCAGAAATATGGCGCTATCACGGACAATCAGAACAAAAATTCAAAGAATTTTCTGATTGGATAAAATGGTTAAACGGTGCTGATAGTTCTTTTGAATGATATGGAGGTACTACATGAAACTCATTGCTATTCGTGATTTACTCTCTTTTCCAATCAAGAACCAAGAATGATTTTATTTACCTCCTGAACAAGAAAAATGGACGTTAGACACCAAAGGTGCTTTTAGTTTGGATGCCAGCGAATTTCCACCAGATTCCAATGACTATTTACCAATACAAGTGAAAGAAAATGGATGGATCAAACTGTTCGATGGTGCAACTATTGAAGATATTATAGAGAATACCAAAGCACAATTAACAGCACCATCGCTGGAAGTTTTATTCAAAGCATTGATTTATTACTATGAAAATGATGCATTTATTGTATTTCCAAAAAAATAAATTAACGATATCACGTTTATAATCAACCACTGACTTTAAGATTTATCTTTTTTATCCAACTCGTTTGTAGCACCCAAAACGAAACTGGAATTGATTAAATTACCCATTGATTGAGATAATTCTGGAGGCATAATCAGCACTTTATTGCTTTCACTTTTAAATAACAAAGCCAATGCTTCTATATATTGTTTTGAAAGCTGGTAATTCAAAGCAGATTGACCATCAACCGCTTTTATTCCTTCTGCTAATAATTCATTTGACCTTTTTGTACCCTCTGCCAAAGATACTGCTGCAGCAGCTTGTCTGACCGCAGCCTCTTGCTCTGCCTCGGCTTTTAAAATAGTAGACTGTTTAATCCCTTCTGCTTTCAAGATCGTTGATTGTCTTATCCCCTCCGCTTCTAAAACAGCGGCTTGTTTATTTCCTGCAGCTTGCGTTTCAGCTGCTTTACGATGACGCTCAGCCGCAGCTTGTTGTTCCATTGCAACTTGCATAGATTCAGAGGGTGAAATATCTTGAATTTCGATAGAGCGAAGTACCAATCCCCAGTCCGTCATTTGATCTGCCATGGCTTTAATCAACTCAGCCTTAATCACATCTCTGGAGGAAAGACTTTCGTCTAAATCCATTTTCCCAATCGTCGCACGTAAGGAGGTCATCACAAGACTAATGGTTGCTTGTTCATAATTTTCAACACCATAAGCCGCTTTTTGGGTATCAATAATTTTAATAAAACAAATAGCATTTACTTTTACCAATGCGTTATCTTTGGTAATGACATCTTGACTTGGAACATTTAAAATCTGATCTTTGGTTGAGAGACGATAGGCAACCCTATCAACAAAAGGCGTTAAGATATTTAAACCTGCACCCAAAGTAGTTTTATATTTTCCTAGACGCTCGATAATAAGCTGCTGCCCTTGTGGGACAATACAAATTGTTGTTGCAAGGGTAATATACAACAATAAACAATAAAAGAAAAACTACAAACAGACCTATACCCATTATGCCTCTTGCATAGTTTAGTCAATGATTACTATTTTTAAATTATTTTTTCTCAAAATCAACTTGCAATAACCGTTGATCAATTCTTTTAATTACAATCACGCGTGTTTCCGTTGGAATAGCATCGTTCGCCACACATTCCCATTGTGATAATCCATCAACGGGTTTTTGTAATAACAATATCCCTTTATTTTCAGCATCACATTTCTTAGCAAGGATACCAATTTGTCCGATTAACTCTTTATCAATATTTTCAAGCGGTGTATCTCTTTTAGAAAAACGCATCCATAAGAATGCACAGATACACATCGAAATTATCCAAACGATGATTTGAAATTCTAAGCTTATATTGGGATAAAGAAACGATAGAATTGCAGGAACAATCGCTGCCCCAGCCATCCACAGTGCAAAAAAAGTCGTTGTAAATAACTCTACAAGTAAAAGAACAGCACCAATAATAATCCACATTAACCAAAGTGTATGTAAATCTATGACCATTTTATCTTCTCTTACTTAATGCGTATAATTTATGTTGAACTATTTTCGGTATTCCAAGGGAAATTAGTGCTTGTTTGACTTTGAGTTTGCTTCTTTTTATCAGCAACAACTTCTGCGGTTGTTCCTAATACAACCCCTGCATTAATCAAGCTGCCTATGGATTGTGATAGCTCGGATGGCATTGCAACGACTTTGGTATTATTGCTTTGAGATAAAGCAGATAATGCGTCAACATAACGTGTTGCTAGTTGGAAATTTAGCGCTGCTTGACCACCCTCACCACTGATACTTTCAGCAAGAAGCTGGTTGGCTCTTTTTGTTCCTTCTGCCAAAGAAATCGCAGCAGCAGCTTGCCTTGTTGCAGATTCTTGTTCAGCCTCTGCACGTAAAATAGTGGATTGCTTAATCCCTTCAGCTTCTAAAATAGCGGCCTGTTTATTCCCAGCGGCTCTGGTTTCTGTCGCTTTACGTTGACGCTCTGCGGCGGCTTGTTGTTCCATTGCTCCTTGCATTGATGGTGATGGGGCAATATCTTGAATTTCAATTGAGCGTAAAATCAGCCCCCAATCCGTCATTTGATCAGACATCACGCCTAATAATTCAGCTTTGATCATGTCTCGAGAAGAAAGGCTTTCATCCAAATCCATTTTCCCAATGGTGGCACGCAATGATGTCATGGCCAGACTTGCAGTTGCTTGCTCGTAATCCTCAACCCCATAGGCTGCTTTTTGTGGATCTGCAATTTTGACAAAACAAATAGCATTGACCGTCACAACGGCATTATCTTTGGTAATCACATCTTGGCTAGGGACTTCTAAGATTTGATCTTTATTAGAAAGACGATACGCAACACGATCCATATAAGGAACAACAATATTCAATCCTGCCCCTAATGTTTCTTTGTATTTTCCTAATCGCTCAATAATCCACTGCTGTCCTTGAGGAACAATACGAACCCCTTTAAACAATGTCATTACCACAGCAAATAATATAATAATAATAGCAATTAAACCTGTGCTGATGCCTGAGCTAATCATCTTTAAAGTCCTTCAATATATACTTTCCTAACTCATATATGAATTTCAGATGTTTTCCCATTGTAAAAGAATGCGTTGCTTTGATGGCAGCCTTACTGTTGCGTATTTAACATGTTTGAAAACCATTCTACTTACTAAGTAGTCTAATCAACCCATCTTATATATGAAATTTATTTATAACTGATATTCATAGTATAAACATAAAAAGATTAATGTTTATTTCGCTTATTTTTTGCTAAGATACGATATTACATTTTTTCACATGGTAGTAAGATCGATATGAATATAACCACGCTTATTATTATTGCTCTAATTATTATTGCGATCTTTATATTGATTTCAATTTATAATCAACTTGTTCGTCTCAAGGCACAGTTTAAAAATGCTTTTGCACAAATTGAAGTCCAATTAAAACGTCGATATGATTTAATTCCAAATTTAGTTGAAACTGCCAAAGCTTATTTGAAGCATGAAAGCGAAACTTTAATCAAAGTTACCGAAGCCAGAAACCAAGCAATCAGCGCTTTAAAAAATGCCTCCGCTGATCCAACCAACGGTCAGAATATTCAAGCATTAAATAGAGCTGAACAAAATCTCAATCGAAATATGTCAGGATTAAATTTGCAGTTAGAAGCCTATCCTGATTTAAAAGCCAGTACCAATATGATGCAATTAAGTGAAGAAATCACTTCTACTGAAAACCGCGTCAGTTATGCAAGACAAGCATATAATGATGCAGTTACCTCCTATAATATTGCATTAAAAACATTTCCTGCGGTATTGATAGCCCCTTTGGTTGGTCATACCGAAAAAGGAAAATTGTTGGAATTTGAAGATTCAGCTCAAATTCAGTCAGCCCCTAAAGTAAACTTCAACTAATTCTGTTACGATCCCTATGAGTTTTTTTACCCATCAACATAATGCGCGTAACAATACGACAATTTTTGTCGTTCTGTTTATTATTGGTACGGTCATCCTCCCTATTCTTACGGCCATCGGCATTGATTATTGGGAAAAAGGATATTTACCCAGAGATTTTGATAGTATTCCCTGGGAAATCATCGGGATATTATTAGGTGGTACGATTGGTATAGTTATTCCTGTTGCTTTGTATAAATTTTCCCAATTTAAAGTTGGGGGTTACGTTATCGCAGAGCAACTAGGCGGACGATATATTCATCCACAACAAGCACAAAATTTTCAAGAAAGACAACTCATTAATGTGGTTGCTGAAATGGCGATTGCCGCCAATATTCCTGCACCTCACCTATATATTTTGGATGCCGAACAAGGCATTAATGCTTTTGCTGCGGGATATACGTTTGATGATGCGGCGATTGGGATTACCAAAGGGGCTTTGGATGTCTTAACTCGTGAAGAATTAATGGCTTTAATTGGTCATGAATTAAGTCACATCTTAAACGAGGATATGCGTATTAATCTACGTTTCACAGCTATTATTTGTGGAATGTATGTATTAATGACTGTTGCCTATCAGCTCATTATCAATATGGGCAGAGGAAGCCGTAACAGATCTTCCAAAGAAGGTGGCGGCGGTCTTGCCATTATGGCTTTCTTTTGCCTGATTTTTATTGCTTTGGGGGCGTTGTTAGCATTGTGGGGGAATATTATGCAGGCCAGTGTTAGTCGCCAAAGAGAGTTCCTTGCCGATGCATCATCCGCACAATTTACCCGAATGCCCCATGCAGTTGCCTCTTTGTTAAAAAAAATTGGTGGAAGTATCGAAGGTTCCACTATTCATACCCCTAATAGCAAAGCCTATAGCCATATGTTTTTTGCCAATAGTGCTAGGCAATTATTTTCAACTCATCCACCATTGAATCAACGTATCTTACATATGGAACCGGGTTGGGATGGAAATTATATTCAGCCTGTGCCTTTATATAATAATTGGTATGATAATAACCCATTTGAGCAATCTTTTATTAATAATGATCCATTTACAAATATTCAAAATGATCCTTGGGCATAATATAAGTATAGTGTATTTTAATTCAAACGCCAACAACGTGATGTTGCTTCATATTGACCTTTTTGAGGATTAGGAAAGGTTAAAATACAAAGAACATTATCTCTTTCTTTTTTATAATATTCTTGTGTTATTACGTTCCATTCTAACGTAAATATTAAACCAGTTGATGTCTTATTCGTTGATGTTACTTTATACCCATTCCCACCTTCCATAAGTTCAGACATCGATGATTTAATCGGTACAAATTTCGTTTTTATAGCAAGAGCGTTATATGCAGATTGAGAACCCACCTCTAATAAATGATCTTCAACAGCAGGTTTTAAAAGAATATATAAAGTAATAAAACAAACAATAAATAAAATAAAAACTGTTGCTATTAATATTGCAAATTGTTTAGGCATAAAATTCTCCTTATTTACTACCTTTTAATGCTTTTTTCTCAACACCAATAGCTGTAATTCTTGCTAATCTTTCTTTTCTTTCATGATCTTTGATATACCATTCTTCAATCAACATCTCAATTAACTCGATCAATATCTGCGCCTCATTAGGATCAACATCAATAATGACATTAATATCCTTTTCCATATGAGCCCCAATATTCCAAATCTGCCGAATAGCATCAATCGCATCGTATAAATCAGAGCCAATTTTATCTTTGATTTGGTTAATTTCTTTATAAAGAGTATCAGGCTTAACCTTCCAAAAGTCCCTTATTATCCCTTGTAAACATCTTCTTGATAATGTTGCTGAAGCCTTTGGACTTTTATCTTTGATTAAACAAGCCTCTTTATAATCTTCAAGAATAGCTTTGGGAATATAATCGGGAAATATTTTTGCCGTATTTAAACCCTCAGGTAAAGAATCCCACTTATGAATAAAATCACTAGAGTTGTGTAAGGATAAAGAAAACATAAAAATATATTCTCTACATTCAGGGTTTAAACATACTATAAAAGCAGTCTTTAAATTCAATTGATCTTGGTGCTTATTATATATTATATCACTAGGATTACCGGTAAATGAATTTGTATGTTCATCAAATACCCCAGATATAATTTTGCAATTATCTCCCAGACTATTTAAATAATTACAATATGGACATGTCCACCTATCTTGACCATTAACACTGACTACCACATTGTATCTCCTTATACCCAAATATTTCACTATCAATTTAAATAGCAATCTTATCCTTACTTAAAATATTATCAAAATAAAAAGGCTGATCCTATTGCCAGACCAGCCTTTCTAACTATACCATTAATTAGTCCTTATTTCTCACCTAAATACCGCATTAACAGTGCATATTCCAACTGCACATCGTCTGCAATCGGAATATAAACCGTATGGCTATTTCCTGGTGCAACTGTGGCTGCTTCACCTTTGGTATTCTCCATTTTCTCAAGCGTGAAACTAATATTCCCTTTTGGGGTCATCATTTCCAAACGATCGCCAATTTCAAAACGATTTTTTACGGTGACTTCTGCCAAGCCATTTTGGCGTTGTCCTGTGAACTCACCTACAAATTGTTGTTTAATCGAAACTGAAGAACCCGTTTCATAATTTTGATAATCATTATGTTTATGGCGTTGCAAGAACCCTTCGGTATAACCACGATGTGCCAAAGATTCTAATGTGCTTAATAGGTTGGTGTCAAAAGGACGACCTGCCACCGCATCATCCATTGCTTTGCGATAAACTTGAGCGGTACGAGCTACATAATAATGTGATTTCGTCCGACCTTCGATTTTTAAAGAGTAAACGCCAATATTCACCAAACGCTCTACATGTTGGATCGCGCGTAAATCTTTGGAGTTCATGATATACGTACCATGTTCATCTTCAAAAGCAGTCATTTCCTCTTCAGGTCTGGTGCCTTCGCGTAACACGAATACTTTATCAGTTGATGGCCCCTCACCTAATGTGGGTTGGACTTCCTCTTTCTCTTGACAGCATCCATCTTGCTTTTCGGATTTCTTGCTTACAATCTCACCAACTTCGTTTTCAGTGCCTTCCTCAACACCATATTGCCAACGACAAGCATTGGTGCAGGTTCCTTGGTTTGCATCACGATGGTTAATATATCCAGACAATAAGCAACGCCCAGAATAAGCCATACATAATGCACCATGAACAAAAACTTCCAATTCAATATCAGGCACATGTTGATGGATCTCTTCGATCTCTTTGATCGATAATTCACGAGACAAAATAACGCGTGTTAGACCCATTTGACGCCAGAACTTCACGGTTGCCCAATTGACTGCATTGGCTTGCACAGATAAATGCACAGCCATATCAGGAAATGCTTCACGCACCATCATAATCAATCCAGGATCAGACATAATCAATGCATCTGGATTCATTGCAACCACAGGTTCTAAATCTTTGATAAAAGTTTTTAATTTCGCATTATGAGGGGCAATGTTCACCACCACATAAAAACATTTCCCCTGAGCATGAGCTTCATCAATCCCAATTTTAAGATTCTCGTGATTAAACTCATTATTCCGAACTCTTAAACTATATCGAGGTTGTCCCGCATAAACAGCATCTGCGCCATAGGCAAATGCATAACGCATGGATTTTAATGTCCCCGCGGGACTTAAGAGTTCAACTTTCAAAGGATTTGACATGTAATAACAACTGTTTTTTAATATAAAGGAAAGATCTTTTAGCAAATTATATATATTATTTAAATGTATTTATAAAGAAGCAGCAGAAAATTAATCTTTTGCTCTATAATTCAAAATTATTTAAGAGAATATAAAAACTTAGGTTTTAGGTTAAAAATATGAAATTAAAGCAATATTCGATAATTTGTATTGGAGTAGTTGTCTTTACGCTTTTTATATATTTTTCTGTAAAAAAAGATTTTGAACAAACTCTTTTTTTATACTTAAAGAATAATTGCAAAGAGCAAAAAGAATGTGTGGTTGATTTAAATCAAATTTTACCTTTTAAATGGGATAAAACATATTTTTTTGATAGAGCAAGTCAAGATAGTATTCAAAATAAAACGGGTCTCAGAAACTCTTTTGAAACAGATATTGGAGAGCAAATTAGTTTTATATGGTCAGATTATTCATAATGATTTTTTATATGATCTTGATATGTTACCATCATTTAATGATTTAAAGTATTTTTTCTTTACAAAGAAAAGAGTAATCATAGCTTTTAGTCTAGATAAAAAAGAGCAAAATGATAACGTTTCATATTATTTACTAACACCGAATAACGCTAAATTAAAAGTATATAATTACTTGTCAAAGGATAAATCTAAACAAACCTATGTGATTCATCCTACTAATTTAAATCAAGTTCATTTATTTAATCCTTAAACAAATTTAATATATTTTGATTATAAATAAAAAGGATATATCTTAATAAAATCTATTAGTGCCCGCAATGCTTTGGGTAATTGACGACGGTTTGAGTAATATAAGTAAAAAGCTTCTCCTATTGATCCCCATTCTGGCAAAACCCGAACCAATGACCCATCAGCCAATTGCTTGACAACGCGATGCTCTAAATTATAACAAATCCCACCGCCTTTTTCGGCAAGTTCAATCGAAAGGATCGTTTCATTTACAATAATTGACCAATCCGCGGAAAGAATAAATCTTTCTTCTTCCTGCTCTAATTCCCAATGATAAATCTTGCCATTTCCCATACGGGTACCGATACATTGATGATGATGTAAATCCGCAGGGATTTTTAAAGGCGGTGCTGATTCTAAATACTCAGGAGAAGCAACAATGATCCATTTTAAATCATTACATAGCCTCAGAGCGATCATATCCTCCGGGACATTATCACCGTATCGTATACCGGCATCAAATCCATTATTGATAATATCAATAACGGTATCTTGAACGGCAATTTCCAACCTGACATCAGGATAAGTTTCGGCATATTTTGCTAAGATAGGTGCCAAAATAAGACGTGCAGCATCGCTTAACACATTAATTCTGAGTAGCCCCGCAGGATGATCTCGATAGCGATTAAGCGCCTCTAATCCAGATTCAATCTCACCAAAGCCAATATGAATGGATTGTAACAGCTCTCGTCCTGCTGGGGTTAGTTGAACACTACGATTGGTGCGATGAAATAAACGAACACCCTGACGTTCCTCTAAATTACGCATGGCCCGACTGAGTGCTGAGGGTGACATATCTAGTCTATCCGCAGCCTTTCGGAACCCTCCAGCTTCGGCAATTTCGCGAAAAAGACTGAGATCACCAAGATCGCTGCGCGTTAATAATGACATAGAATTTTCACCCCATCACTGACCCAATCTTTACATCATAATCATATTTTAATGTTCATCTAAAATCAACATTATGTGCAATTTTAGTTCATTGAAAACACAGAGTTCATCCGTTACCTTACCTACATAAAGCGCGCTCTATTTAATTTATATGAAGGTTCTAATTAAATTAAAACAGAGTATCTGACATGAAAACGACATCTTTATCTCAAGAAAATAATCCAACCACTATTTGGATGGCTCATCTTGTTTTGGCTCTGGGCGGATTATTTATTGGCACAGGTGAATTCGCAGCAATGGGGCTGTTACCCAATATTGCACAAACTTTTCAAGTCACCATTCCAACTGCTGGTTATTTGATCTCTATTTATGCTTGTGGCGTTATTGTTGGGTCTCCATTACTGGTGATTTTTGGCGCAAGGATGGAGAGACGATTTTTGCTTTATCTCCTTGCGATTTTAGTATTCATTGGCAATGGTGCTTCTGAGTTTGCCAACCATTTTGGTTTGGAAGCCATCGCTCGATTTATCGCTGGTTTACCTCATGGTGCTTATTATGGCACGGCTGGATTAGTAGCCGCAAGTTTAGTCCCCCACCATCAACGCACCCAAGCAATCGGACGCGTCATGTTAGGTCTGGCAGCTGCAAACCTTGCAGGGGTTCCTTTGGTGACATGGATGGGACAATTATGGGGGTGGCGTTCTACTTTTGGGTTAATATCCCTTGGGGGGATCATATTGCTGCTATTACTTCCCCTTACTGTTCCAAAAATTAAATCCGATCAAACGATTTCTCCGTTACAAGAGGTTTCAGCCATGAATACACGACAAGTATGGCTGACGCTGGCAACTGCCGCTATTGGATTTGGTGGAATGTTTGCTGTTTACAGTTATATAACCCCTACCTTAATACATGTAACCCAGCAACCTGAACACCGCGTTCCTCTCTTCCTTGCCTTATGGGGACTAGGAATGGTGATCGGAAATATCATTGGTTCTTGGTTGGCAGACCAATCTTTATTAAAAACAATCTTTGGTTTGCTAATTTGGAATGCAATTTTCCTCGGTTTATTCACCATCATAGCGCATTCCCCCTTATGGGTAGCCATTTGCTTATTCCTAATCGGAACTGGCTTTGCTTTGGTTCCCGCATTGCAAGCAAGACTAATGGATATTGCCCCAAAAGCACAAACCTTAGCCTCTGCCATGAATCATTCTGCTTTTAACCTTTCTAATGCCATTGGCGCATGGACTGGAGGAATAGCTATTTCAACAGGTTTTGGCTGGGCATCTATTGGTGTGGTGGGAGCCATCCTCGCGATTTGTGGAATACCATTATTTGTCTTTTCAATTCTTATCAAAAATAAAGGATATTCATCATGACAACAAGAATGCATCATATCATACAAAAAGATCGAGTTGCTGTTATCACAGGAGCTGCCAAAGGAATTGGCGCAGAATTGGCACGGAAGCTTGCATCCCATAAAATGAAACTCTCTTTAATTGATATAGATTTAAACGAGTTAAATAAACTTGCCCGCACCCTGAATACCGACACCATCATAATGGGTGGAGACATCAGTGATCCCCATATTTTACAACAACTCTATCACCAAACCACAGAGCAATTTAAAGACGTTGCATTGCTTATAAATAATGCAGGCATAACGCTAAATGCTGGGCCTTGGGATAGCCCTGAACAATGGCGTCAATCGTTAGATGTGAATTTTACCGCTGTTTTAAATGCTCAACATCTTTTTGTGCCATATATGATTAAAGCCAACAATCCTGCAGCCATAATTAATTTAGGGTCAAAAGAAGGGATTACCACTCCCCCAGGAAATGCGGCCTATTCCGTTGCCAAAGGTGCGGTTAAACTATTAACAGAGCAACTGGCACACGAATTACTGAAAAGCACAAATGGTATTGTTTCGGCGCATTTATTGATTCCTGGTTATACTTGGACCCCGATGAATTTCCCCAATATGAATCCAACATCTGACGATAAACCAGAAGAACCTTGGACAGCAAAACAACTTGTAGATTATTTTATCGAGCGATTATTTCAAGAGGATTTTTATATACTTTGTCCCGATAATGCCGTAACTCCTGAAATCGATAAACGGCGTATGATGTGGGCAGTCAATGATATTATTTTAAACCGACCTGCTTTATCAAGATGGCATCCACTTTGGAAAAAGCAATTCGCTCAATACATGAATTTATAAAACCCTAAAATATCATAAAGGGCTATTTAGAGTTCCTAAACTGCCCTTTATGATTTAGCTCTTAACTCAATATAATGAATATTAACGAGAAACTGCCTCTTGCAAACGGCGAACAACACGTTCACGACCAATCAAAGGTAACATCCCTTTCATTTCGGGGCCTTTTTCTTCACGAGTCAAAGCAATCCGCAATGGATGGAATAAAGATTTACCTTTTCTGCCACTGATATCTTTCAGTTTTGCTGTCCATTCTCCCCAAGTTTCTTCGCTCCAAGGGTCTTCTGGCAAGCAGTCTAAGGCCTGTTGTAAATAGTCTTTATCTTCTTCTGCCACTTCTGGAATCATATCTTCATGAATTAAATCCCACCAATATCTCGCTTCACTAAGAAGATCGATGTTCGGACGAACGACATTCCAAAATTCTTCTGTGATATAAGATGGCAAGCGATCTTTGACTTCTGCAAATTCCATTCCGTGCAAGCATTTCTTATTCAACATTAACATTTGTTGAATATCAAAACGTGCAGGAGATTTGGAGTAAGTTGACAAATCGTAATCTTGTGCCAACTCATCAACACTTAATAATTGAGGGTCACGGGATGTTCCCAAACGTGCCAAATAAGAAACAATGGCTTTGGCTTCTAACCCGTCTTCACGTAGCTCTTTCAAAGAAACACTGCCTAAACGTTTAGATAATTTACCGCCATCGGCATCCATTAATAAAGGCAAATGCGCAAATCTAATTTTATTTGGTTTACCTGTTAATGCTTCAATTAAATCAATTTGAACACCCGTGTTTGTCACATGATCTTCCCCACGAATAATATGAGTAATATCTGTTTCCAAATCATCAACAACAGAAGCTAGTGTATATAACACAGTTCCATCAGCTTTAATCATAATCGGATCAGAGATCGATGTTAATTTAACCCGACATTGCCCCATCACCAAATCATCCCATTTGACTTCACGACCAGAAAGTTTGAAACGCCAATGTGGCACTTTATCATTTGCCTCAGCTGATGCGCGTTGTTCTGGTGTTAATCTTAACATTGCACGGTCATAAATGGGCGGTTTATTTTGACGACGACGCAATTCGCGTTTAAAATCCAACTCTTCTTTGGTTTCAAAGCAAGGATATAAATGTCCAGATTCTTTCAATCGCTCAATCGCCATATTATAACGATCCATACGATCAGATTGTTTCATATATTCGTCCCAAGAAAAACCAAACCATTCTAATGCTTTGTGAATTTCACGAACATATTCTTCCTTGGAACGTTCAACATCCGTATCATCAATACGCAACATAAACTTACCGCCATGACGACGTGCATATAAAGCATTCGCAACAGCTAAACGAGCATTTCCTACATGCATTAAACCAGTAGGACTTGGGGCAAAACGTAATTTCATCTTTAAAACTTATCGCTATTTAAATTATCTTAAAACTCAAGGGGGTTATTCGTCGTCATCTTCTGGGAATTCGTCTTCTTCAACCAATCGGCGGGGGTCTAATGAACGCCAATCACATTCCATAGGGGTCGCAACATTTTCAACAAAAGACATAATTTCGTCAGAAGAATTCCAAACTATTTCTTCCTTTTTCATGACTTTTATATCTTCACCGAACGCAGACCACGCATCAACGATTTCTTGATTTGTCACGCCAGGAATACGACAGCGTTCTACACTTGCCCGCACGTAGGCATGTGCAAAAACAATCGCATGTTCTTCATTATAAAAACCATCAATGATTTCTACGACTTTATCCTCGGCATCACTGGAAAGATCAAAAACATGAACTTTATATTCACCTTTGTCATGATTTTCATCATTGTTTTGACTATCCAAAAACTCTACTCCTATACATTTTTTGATTCTTCAACACTTATAACCCAGGAACATATTGGCGTGCAAAATTAATCAAAAATTCTCTTCCTTGTTTGACAAGCGCCTGACCATTATAGGCAATAATGTCAGCCGTCGCATAGGTTTCGCTCCAGCGACTGGGAATAAAAGAGCCAGTTCCAATACAATCTACTGGTGCTTTGGCCTCGGCAATCATACGGCATTTCGTGACATCAAAACCAGAAGAGGCAATTAATTTAACTTTTTTAAACCCCGCTTCATTCAGGCGCTCACGCATCCACCAAATTGCAGCAGCTG
This sequence comes from Commensalibacter communis, assembly GCF_947179015.1. GTDB lineage: Bacteria > Pseudomonadota > Alphaproteobacteria > Acetobacterales > Acetobacteraceae > Commensalibacter > Commensalibacter communis. The sequence goes on along the minus strand of NZ_CAMXCM010000001.1, from coordinate 416,979 downwards.
AAACCCCCGTCCCCGTTAAATGCGTTAATTCTTTTTCAGAACAATAGCGTTGCAATGTTTCTGGAGCATGACGCATAATCAAAGAATAAGATGTTTGTCGATTTAATCCTTCTAAAAAACGTCCGCCGTGCGTATCTAAACGCAAAGAAATTTTTCCTTGATCGGCAAGCTCTGGAAAGCGTTGACAAACAGCGATACCGTCTGTGACCTCTTTGCCAAAATAATCAACCAATACACCCAATATTTGATCCGGAAATTGTTCATGAAACATCTCAGCAGCACGAACAGTAGAACCCGCATATCCAACCAAAGCATGAGGCATTGTGCCCATACCAGCGTCCAACCCAAACATTGTCGCTGTACTTGCAGCCGCCGTGCCGATAAATCCTTTAGAACCACTCTTTTTCTGTGCAGCCTGTGTTCCAACCCAAGCCGCATATTCAACCAGTTCCTGCATTTCATAGCCTGCACAATGACGTGCACCCATTGCGATAAAGTCAACTTCAGGTAATGCTTGTGCCATTTGAAACGCATTACACGCAGCAACACAACAGACACCCAGTTTTTGCAATAAAATGGTTTCTAGAACAACAAGTTGTTCAAAAGAACCTTTTAAATACAAAATAGGTTGACCAGCCCCAACCCATTCCCCTTCTGGAAAGGCAACGTAATAGGTTGCCTTAATCTTTTCTTGTTCAAAGATTTGATCCAACCACTGCAACACTAACCTTGGGGCAGATAAGACAGGGCGACGTAAAAAGACCGCATATACTACTTCTTTATCACCATAATGATGAACAATCTGCTGTGTTCTATCAAAATAAGCATCTGTTCGTAGCGCAACACTATCGGCATTGGCTGGTTGTTTTACGGAAACCCAATCGTTAAACACAGACGCTAAGTCGTTATTATCCTTGGCAGTCATATATAATGCTCTTTCAAAAACCTTGGGTTATTTTTCTTTATTCGCAGCAACACGACGTTGAGCCAGCTCTTCTGCAACTAAAAAGGCCATTTCAAGAGATTGTTCAGCATTTAAACGAGGATCACAGAATGTATGATAGCGTTCCCCTAGGTCTGCTTCGGTTAAATGATGCGCACCACCAATACATTCGGTTACATTCGCCCCTGTCATTTCAACATGCACACCACCTGGAATTGCACCTTCCGATGCCATAACATCAAAAAATCCCATTACTTCAGATAAAATTGCATCAAATGGACGTGTTTTTACGCCATCACTTGTTGAAATGGTATTGCCGTGCATTGGATCACATAACCACGTCACAATTTTACCTGATTCATTTACTGCTTTTACAAAAGGAGGAAGCAATTCTTTAACTTTACCTGCACCCATACGCGCAATTAAAGAGATGCGTCCAGGCTCATTCTCAGGGTTTAAAATATCCAATAATTTTAATAAATCTTCAATATTAGCACTAGGCCCGACTTTGATTCCTATCGGGTTTTTAATACCACGTAAGAATTCAACATGAGCACCATCTGGTTGACGTGTTCTGTCGCCAATCCATAAGAAATGCGCAGAACAATCATACCATTCACCAGAAGTTGAATCAATTCTGGTCAATGACTGTTCATAAGGAAGTAACAAGGCTTCGTGTGATGTATAAAAATCAGTTTCATTAATTTGAGGTGTATTGTGACCTGTTAACCCACAAGCATTCATAAATGCTAATGTCTCACCAATTTTTTCTGATAATACACTATATCGTTCTGCTAATGGAGAACGTTGAACAAAATCTAAATTCCAACGATGTACTTCATTTAAATTCGCGTACCCCCCATTAGCAAAAGCACGAACTAAGTTTAATGTGCCTGCTGATTGGAAATAAGCAAGCTCCATCCGTTTTGGATCTGGCACTCGTGAGGCTTCAGAAAATTCAATACCGTTAATGATGTCCCCACGATAGGACATGTGGCTGACACCATCTTTGGTTTCATTATCTGATGAACGTGGTTTGGCAAATTGTCCTGCGATACGACCAATTTTAACCACAGGCACTTTTGCTCCGTAGGTTAGGACGACCGCCATTTGTAAAATCACGCGGAACACATCACGAATAATATCTGCTGTAAATTCTTCAAATATTTCGGCACAAGGCCCACCCTGTAACACAAAGGCTTTCCCTTGTGATGCCAATGCCAATTGTTGCTTTAAACGGCGTGTTTCACCAGCAAAAACCAAGGGTGGATATCGATTGAGCTTCTCTTCGGTTTCAGCCAAAGCAGATTGATCAGGATATTCTGGGACATGCTTAATTGGAAATGAACGCCAGCTATCTGACTTCCAAGATGAATTTTTGGTTCCAGAGTTCGAAGAAGGTTCACTCATCGGGTATATCCTAATCAATTATTAAAAGTTACAAAATTTAAATAATACGTTATATCACGAATTAGAATAAGAAGTTTCATGCATATAAGGCTTAATTATTGTATCGTATTTTTAGATTTTTCCTATAGAAAAATATCAATTTACCTTAAAATAATCGTTTTTTATTTCACCTTAAAAAAGATATTATCTTTATAAGTTGTAGTTTAACTATTGTTTTTTTAAAATTTTACTATAGATATAAACTCAATTTTATAAATAAACTGGTCATTTTCACTTGCATCACAAGGGGCTTTGCTTATGTTTTCTTCTTTATCTCGTCGAGTTATTCTTGCTGGTTCTGTTGCTTTTGCACTTTGCTCGTTTACAGCACTTCAAACCAAAGCTGCTGATTCACAAGACAAAACGATCAAAGTCGGTGTTGTATCCGGCCCAGAAGAAGATCTAGCCGTTGTTGCAAAAAATGTTGCAAAAACAAAAAATCTTAATGTCCAACTTATCGATTTTGACGATTACAACCTCCCTAACGAAGCATTAGTGGGCAAAGATATTGATGCGAATGCGTTCCAGCATATTCCTTTTATGGATGCACAGGTCAAAGCACGTGGATATAAGCTTGCTGTTGTTGGTAAAACTTGGGTTGAACCTTTAGGATTTTACTCTCATAAAATTAAGTCTTTAAAAGAGCTACCTGATGGAGCAAAAATTGGCATCCAAAATGATCCATCCAATCAAGGTCGTGCTTTAAATCTACTTGCAAAACAAGGGCTTATTACACTTAAAAAAGGCGCCCCTGCTTTACCGAGTTTAGCTGATATTACAGAAAATCCTCATCATTATGATTTTGTTGAACTTGACGCAGCTCAACTTGCCCGTTCTTTGGATGATGTCAGTATGGCATCGATTAACACCAATTACGTGATTTCTGCCAAGATTGATCCTAAGTCAGTCCTTCTACAAGAAGATCGTTTGAATAATCCATACGCAAATATCATCGTGGTCAGAAAAGGTGATGAGAACCGCCCAGAAATTAAAAAACTGGTTGAAAGCTTCCAATCTGATGCTGTTAAAAAAGCTATGGAAGATAAATATCATGGGGCAATCCTACCTGCTTGGCAATAAACCTTTTCTTTACTATATATTTTTAAAAAATGATCTTACCTTCTGAAAACACCCCTGATGTTCCTGTCGTCGAATTTGACGATGTTTGCCGAAATTTCGACAATCATATTGCTTTGTCTCACCTTTCTTTCTCTGTTAAAAAAGGTGAAATATTAGGAATTATCGGACATTCTGGCGCTGGAAAAACAACCCTTTTACGTTGTTTGGCTGGATTAGAGCAACCTGATACGGGTAAGGTCAAAATTGAAGGGAAAGATATTGCTAATTTGCCTCGTAAAGAATTACTACCTTTGCGTCAGAAAATTGGGCTTGTCTTTCAACACTTTAACTTAATCAGTAATAAAACCGTTTTAAAAAATGTTGCTTTACCTCTTAAAATATCTGGTATGCCAAAAGCAAAACGATATCAAAAAGCACAAGAGTTACTTAATTTAGTTGGATTGCCTGATAAAGCCAATAATTATCCTGCACAGCTTTCAGGCGGGCAAAAACAACGTGTAGGTATAGCAAGAGCATTAGCCGCCGATCCTGCATTACTGCTTTGCGACGAAGCAACCTCTGCCCTTGATCCAGAAACCACCCGTTCAATTATTGAATTATTATTGCAAATCAACAAAGAGCTAAAGCTCACAATCATTTTGATTACGCATGAGATGAGTGTTATTCGCTTATTGGCAGATCGTGTTATTGTCCTCCAAAAAGGACAGATTATTGAAGAAGGTGCTGTTGCTCATATATTTTCTCATCCTAAGACAGAGACAACAAAACAATTATTAACCGAAGAACAACCTTCTTTACCAGCCAGCATTACGAACCTATTACATGATGAACCTGCACCTAATGATTATGCGATTTTGCATGTCATTATGTTTGGCAATGTCGTCAGAAAACCGCTCATTGCTGACTTACAAAAAGATTTTTCTATTTCTGCTTCTTTGTTAGAAGGAAGTATCTCTCATATCAGGGAAACCCCTATCGGCACGTCATTCCTGGCTGTTCCTGCAAAAGATTGCGACAAAACAATTCATGCTTTGGCATCAATGGGTGTAGAAACAGTTGAAAGAATTGGATATGTTAACCTCTAGTTTAGATCAAATGAACGCTTTTATTGCAAACACACTTCATCTCTCACCCTACCTGTTAACGCAACTCTATCAAGCCATTGCAGATACAGCAGAAATGACTGCTGCTTGTAGCTTTTTAACATTGATTGGTGGACTACCGATTGCTTTATTCTTAGTCATTACTGCACCTGACGGGTTACGCCCTGCCCCTATTTCTAATAAAATTGTCAGTATTATCATCAATATATTTCGCTCTATTCCCTTTATCATTCTATTAGTCGCTTTAATCCCTGTGACACGATTTATCATAGGAACGTCTATTGGAACAGAAGCCGCTATTATTCCTTTATCCATTGCAACCATTCCTTACTTTACCCGCATTGCTGAGGTTTCTTTAAAAGAAGTCGATCAAGGATTGATAGAAGCCGTCAAAGCAATGGGTGGCAGCCGATTAACCATTATCAGAGAAGTTCTTTTACCCGAAGCTTTACCTGGATTAATTTCTGGCTTTACGGTTACCATTATTCTTGTTATTGGCATTTCAGCAATGGCTGGAACGATTGGTGCAGGCGGATTGGGACGATATGCTATTAAATACGGATATCAAGATTATAGAAATGATATTACTTTGATTGTTACTATATTATTGGTCATTATGATTTCTGCCATTCAATGGGTTGGAGATTATTTAGCAAGAAGAGTAAATCACAGATAAAACTTCAGCTTGTCGTTCCTACTGTCAATATGCAAAGTAAATCTAGTCATAGTTCCCAAGTTGCAAGTTATAACGTTGGCAAATGACTTCTTCAGTATTTAACTCTTTAAGCATATCTGTAAAAGTTGGTGCAACATAGCCCACTCTCCACCAATCATTAAGATCCGTGCCAAACGTATAATAAGTCAAATCAGGATGATAAAGGATATTGCCAAAACTTTCTGGTCGCAAATCAATCAATAAAGCAGCCTCTTCACTTCTGGTCAAAGGTAACAAAGATTTTGGTAATCTAGGGCCAATTTCATCATTATATGGAGAGGTTTCATGATAAAATGCCGTAGCGTCTATAATTGATTTTGCACAATCTACTAAACCCCAAATCATCCCAAGTTTAGCACCTGTGACGTAGTCCACTTTAAAGCATGAACATTTATTTTTCGGTGTCGGTGCAACACATGAATACTTAAGCATAAATTCAGTAAAATCCGCAGGCAAATGACAGCCGACCCTATCTTCAATTTGCTGTAATTGCTCAATTGTACTTGGCGTATAATAACGTGACCCTCCGTTTTTTCTTTGTAACCAAGCATTATAAACAATCGGATTAATCGCTTGAAGATCCATCACAGTTACCCTCTAAAAAACAATACTATTTTAGATTAAGCAAAAATCTATAAAAATAATAGCTTGCCTCTCAATTCCTAGAATCAATAATATCATATGAACTGTCGTCAACTCAATTTTGGACAATAAACCCATTTATTCTTTAATAAAACAATGAATTTTATTTATTCTGTTTGATCAGATTTTAATGAACTTGCCACAAATAAATCATTTTGAATCTATATTTTCTTATCAGTTTTATATAAAATGAATTGTATTTATTATAGAATATGCAATTCTTACCGCTCAAAGAAGTAAAAGGATATTAAAATGCACTGGCTGAAACATAGCTTATACGGGCTATTCCTAATCACGCCTTTACTCATAACAAACAGTTATGCACAAGAGATGAATGTGAACTCTAACAGTGCCACATTACCAGGTCTTTCAGGACAGTCCACGAATGCACAGTCCTCAACCTCTGGAAATAATAACTCTGGTAATGGCGAACATATTACCGTTCGTGGTCGTAGAGCCCCACCTCCTGGTTATACTTATGCGCCCTCGATGGATATGACCAAAGGTCCTGATCCAGAGCACCAGCAGGCGTTAAAAGAAGGAAAAGATCCTGTCAGTGGGGCTAATCTCTCACGTTACGGAACTGCTTACAGGGAAAGTGGCCCAATGGGCAGCGGTAAACTTGGGGACTCAACTGGCAATGGTTGGTTAACCCCAAGATAATTATAGTATTATTGTTTTTGGCTGGTTCTTGTTACTTGTCTTAACGTAACAAGCTCTTCAGCTGAAGATGGATGAATACCAATCGTTTGATCGAAATCACTTTTCGTTAAACCCGAAGCAATGGCGACCGCAAACCCTTGCATAATTTCAGGGGCATCATCACCAAGCATATGCAATCCAACAACATGTTGTGAGGCTTTATCAACAATCATCTTGATATAAGTTTTAACTTTACGCTGGGTAAATGCATACTTCATTGATGTGAATTGTGAAATGTAAATCTCCACTTCACCTTTTTCAGCTGCCTCTTCTTCTGACAATCCAACACTTGCCAAAGGCGGATAAAAGAAAACTGCTTTAGGCGTTGCATCATAAGCACTCTTACGAGTTTTTCCTGCGAATAGACGATCTGCTAGCGCATGTCCCTGAGCAATAGCAACAGGTGTTAAATTAATCTTATCGATCACATCGCCAATAGCGTAAATATTAGGAGTAGAAGTGACAAAATCATCATTAACGATAATTTGTTTTTTCTTAGTCACGCCTACCCCAGCCAGATCTAACTCCAGCCCTTCGATATTAGGATGGCGACCCGTTGCAAAAAATACGCAATCCGTTGTAATCACTTCGTCATTATCTAAATGAAGCTGGTAAGCATCATCATTTTTAACAACTTTAACAGGTGATACCCTAGTATGTTGCGTAATATTAGAGCGTGCATCAATAGCATCATATAACGCTTCACGCATATCTTGATCGAACCCACGTAAGGGAACCGATTGTCGATAAACTAAATCTACTTGAGATCCCAAACCTGCGAAAATACCAGCAAATTCAATCCCAATATATCCGGAACCTACAATCGATACTCTCTGAGGGCGTTCTTTTAAATAAAAAGCTTGGTCAGAAACGATTGCGTGTTCTTTGCCTTCAATATCTAAAAGACTTGGTGATGAACCGGTCGCAATCACAATATGCTTTGCGGTAATATTTAATTTACCTTGAGCATTATCTTCAGATAAAACGCTTTGTGCGATATTAATCGTATGTGCATCTTTAAAAGAGGCTGCGCCTCTAAAGATCGTCACACCAGCTTTTTGAAGCATTGATACGTAAATACCGTTTAAACGATTAATTTCCTTATCTTTTGCTTCAATCAACTGTTGCCAATGATGCTGACCTTTTTTCGTATCCCAGCCATATCCATGACTATCTTCGACCAAATCGCCAAAGGTGCTGGCAAACATCATTAACTTCTTAGGAACACAACCAATATTTACACAGGTTCCACCCCAATGTTGTTTTTCAATAATGGCAACTTTCGCGCCATGTCCAGCAGCAATTCGTGCGCAACGAACGCCACCAGAACCTGCTCCGATTACGATAAGGTCAAAGTCATATGTCATTAATTATTGCTCCGCAAATGCTTTTTCAATAACGAAAGAACCAGGAGAATTCCCGTTCCCTTCCGTAAAGCCACGATTTTCAAGAATAGCTTTGATTTCAACCAACATTTCTGGTGAACCACAAATCATGGCTCTATCCAATTCTGGATCCATCACAGGTAAGTTAATGTCAGAGAACAATTTCTCATTATTCACCAAAGTTGTAATACGATCACGAACAGGAAAATCTTCACGCGTAACCGTTGGATAATAAATCAACTTTTTAGCAATATCTTCACCAAGGAATTCATGATTTGGAAGTTCTTTGGTAATATAATCACGATATGCCAATTCACCCACAGTACGAACGCCATGTGTTAAAATCACATGATCAAAATTTTCATAGACTTCAGGATCACGAATCAGACTCATAAAAGGTGCAAGCCCAGTTCCGGTGGAGAAGAAGTACAAGTTACGACCTGGCTTTAAATTAGATAGCACCAATGTCCCCGTTGGTTTACGCCCAATTAAAACCGTATCGCCAACTTGCATATGGCATAGACGAGAGGTTAATGGACCATCTGGAACCTTGATAGATAAGAATTCTAACTCTTCTTCATAATTTGCACTAGCGACGCTGTACGCACGCAACAAAGGCTTACCGTCAACTTCGATCCCAATCATACAAAATTGACCGTTCTCAAAGCGCAGGCTGGATGTGCGAGTACAAGTAAATGAAAATAAACGATCAGTCCAATGATGAACCGTCAACACTTTTTCTGCATTTAAATGGCTATATTCTTTGGTTGGGTCTGTCAGACGAAAAGAACTATCAATAACGATTGGTTCAGACATTATAAAGAGGCTCCTACTAAATTAACCTAAATTATTGCGTAAATAAAAATTATTCACATTTCGAATGTACTTTAACCCATTCCTATCCAAAATTGAACAGATTTCAAAGAGTATTTATAAGTTTTTTTAACTTTAAAAAATTATCACTACTCTTTTCGTTAAATAATAGCTAATATCATGCCTCAAAGCTATTTAAAGTGACAAAATAAAAATCAATAGATTATAATCATTCTTAGTTATATTCGAAATCCGTTTGCACTTTCAATAACTTCTTTGATTTTATTCTCTTTTTACTTTTGGACATATCCTTTATTTTTTGGAAATTCATGAATTTATCTCCTGCTGAACTTGCCTTACAAAAAGCATTACAACAAAGCCCTATTACCCTAAGTGCTCAAGAAGAACCTCGGTTATTAAAATTAATTGCTCGTAATTTACAACCAGAGCAAACCGAAATCTCAACGGCAACTTTTAACAAATTACTTTGCATTATTCGCAGAAAAGAATGGGCAAAACATCTAAATAAACAAGTTCAAAAAGAGAATAAACATTGGATTCAATCCGAAGATATTGCTTGGGCAGTCTCTTTCATTCATGATCCAGACCCCAACGAAGAATCTTTACATAATGCGTTAGAACAAGCCCTTCATACACGGCTACGTCAAAACGGTAAAAACGCTAATGACTCGTTTCAAACCCTTTACACGGATTTGCTTGATAGTGGCAAACCCATTATTGGTAGCAAATCGCTGCGCTTAATGGCACAAGATATTGCATTGGCTTTTCAATTAGACCCTGATGCTACCGAACATTTCATCGAAGATATTGTCTATCAAGAGCAAAAGCAGCAGCAAAAAGATCAAGAAATTCATCAAAAGGCTCGTGATCGTAAAAAAGACGAAATTAAAAAGCAAAGAGAATGGGAAGACAGCCTTGTTTCTTTTAAAGAAATCCCTGCTTTGCTACATTGTTCTCATAAAGAAGTCTTACGCTGGATTGCTGAAAATAAAATTCCAGTTGCCCAAAAAATAAAAAAACATGGCAAAGATATTTGGCGTTTTGATCCCAAAGAAATTAAAGCGTTACGCCCTCAAATCTCCAACTGGCGCAATGATACACCAACCAAAGGGAAAAAGAACGCTTTTATCAATTTGGGTGATCTGAATATCAAAAATAAAGTCCTTGCCAGTGTTGCAGCGATGGATCGTTATGCAGGTCACTTTGTCACAGCACGCAGTTTAAAACGCCGTATTACTATTGTTACTGGCCCCACAAACAGTGGAAAATCTTACACTGCTTTAAAAACGATGGCAGAGAGCGAAAGCGGAATTGCTTTGGCTCCTTTACGTTTATTAGCGCACGAATTCAAAGAAGCCCTGGCAGAAAGAGACATCGGCGCATCCCTCAAAACGGGAGAAGAACGCCAACTTATTCCTCATAGCAAGTTTTTAGCTGCGACAGTTGAGATGTGTCCAATGGATAATCCTGTCGATGTTGCACTTATCGACGAAGCACAAATGCTGACCGACCAAGATCGAGGGGCTGCTTGGACGGCTGCGATTATGGGTGTGCCAGCACGACAAGTTTTTGTTCTGGGATCGCCTGAATGTATTCCGATTGTTAAAAATATAGCCCGACTCTGTGATGACCCTTGGGAAGAAATCTCTCTGGAGCGTAAAAGTGCTTTACAAACAGCTTCTGCCCCTATTCGACTAAACCAGCTTCACGCTGGTGATGCGTTAATTGCATTTTCCAGGCGTGAAGTCTTGGATTTACGTGCAGTTCTTATGCAAAAAGGGCATCGAGTTGCTGTCATTTACGGCGCATTAAGTCCAGAGGTTCGACGTGCCGAAGCTAAACGCTTTAATGATGGTGAAGCTGAAATCCTGATTGCTACTGATGCGATTGGTATGGGATTGAACCTGTCAATCAAACGGGTGATTTTCAGCACTATTTATAAATTTGACGGAACCAGCAGACGTCCCCTTACGTCTCAAGAAGTCAAGCAAATTGGCGGTCGTGCAGGACGTTATGGAAAGCATGAAACAGGAACCGTTGGTTTACTCGCAGGTGCTGGTGATCCCGATTTCATTCGCCGTCAATTAGAAGCACCGCCTGAAATCCTGAAGGACTTACGACCTTTGGTGCAACCTGACAGTGATATTGTGCAGCTTATTGCCAACGAAATTAACTCTGACAGCTTGTTTGGTGTTTTAACACGATTGAAACGCGCGGTATTACGTCCTGATGATCCGAATTATCGCCTCGCCCCGATGGAAGAAACCTTTGCGATTGCCTCAGCATTAGAAGGTGTGCAAGGATTAGAATTAAAAGATCGCTGGACATATTCGGTCTGTCCTGTTGATGATCGTGATAATGGTATTCAACGCTTAACGCGTTGGGCAGCCGATCATGCTGCTGGTAAAGAAATTTCTGCACCCAGCACTGGCAAGCTTCCTCATCCAAGCAATGCATCACGTCAAGAGTTAGAACGAGCAGAAAAACGCCATAAACGTCTTGTTGCGTGGCGTTGGTTATCCTTGCGTTTTCCTAAAATATATCCCGATTTAGAAACCGCAGAGAAGACTACTCGGGAACTGAATGACTGGATTGAATCTGTATTACGTCAACAAAGACGAAAAGCAGAATTATAAAAAGATAATGAAAGCAAACTATTGATAGTATAGTTTTTGATTATTCCATCGATAGATTTTGCTTTTCTTACTTTTAGTCCCTTTTTGAGTATATTTTATATCGTAAAATCCATTTGTTTGATGGGGTAAAAAAGATAAAATATACTCTTCTTCGGTTATATCGTGATCGCGAGTTCCGTCATTATGCCATTCACCCGCAATATTTGCAAAATGATACATATCTGTTTTTAAAATCGGACGAAGTTTTCCTTGCATAATAGCAAACAAAGTCATCGATTGATTAGACGCATTTCCTCCTGAATACCCTACCTCTGCGCCATAACGAATACCAAACGCCAGAGTTTGAGGATTTACTTGGTAATGCGCGAAATCTAAATTTTGCAAATTCCCTACGACAACTCCATCGTCTCTATTTTTTAGATTAAATGCACTTTTTTCAAGCTCATCTCCATTGTCATTGTTGACATAACCATTTTCATCACTCGCAACTGTTTCAATATATGGCTCAGCGGCAAGTTTTGGCATTCCTGAGCCATCATAATCCAGAACAGCTACAATAATTTTATCTCTTGGATCGACTTCGTACGAACAACTATTTTCTTGATATTTATCCAATATCTCTTTTTTTATCTTTGTAGAACAAGCCACAACAATATAACGATCTTTTTGCCCTGGCCAAGCCTTCATCCCCACCAGACTCCATTTGTCATTTTTATATTGTGGAGCAATAATATTGATTATATCACTGGGCTTTAACGCTGTCTGCGTTGACCAAAAATCGCTACCAAACTCATTGGGTAGTGTATCCCCATTCATTTCTTTTGCAAAATTGGCTTTGCCATCTTGACTATGCATCTTAGGGTTAATCTGATCCAGCGAATGAACAACTTCAGCTGAAGCTGAGATATTTACGGATAGTAATAAGGTTGTAAATCCATATTTTACAATATTTCTCATCACGATAACTTCACGACCAAAAGGATACTACTCATCTTTATTTCTATAACTATTTTGTGTCTATTGACGATGAGGATAACCGTCTTTTTTTATCAATCAATTGATCCACAACTTTATCTTTTAGAGGTTTTAATAAATTAGCAGCACGCATTCCGGCTTGTCTTAACAGCCATAATCCTTTTTCTTCACGGGTATATAAAGTGGCAATCGTATTGGTAATTGTGAACATTGCGAATGTTTTTTGTCTTAAGCGACGTTCATAACGGCGCAGTTGTTTTGCCGCACCAATTTCTTCACCACGTTCGATTCCTGCTTCAACTTCTTGTGCTAAAATCTCTTGCGCGGTCATTGCAAAGTTAAATCCATGTGCTGTAATTGGATGCATTCCAATCGCAGTATCTCCAACGAGTGCCGTATGGCGAGTTTCAAATCGGTTCGAAAAGACTGTTTTTAATGGATATACATGACGTGAGGAAACAGACTTAACTTTGCCTAAGCGATTTTGTAGTCGTTGGCTAATATCGGCGGTAAAGGCATCTTGGTCTAATGACCGAACCTTGTTCATTTCATCAGGAGGTAACGATAAAACAATCGATGACATATTGCCATTCAATGGCAGTAACGCAATCGTCTGACCTTTATCAAACCACTGTAACGCAACCCCATGATGTGGTAATTCATGCTCTAAACGAGTTACCATCATATGGCGATGAAAATCATGTAAATGATACCCGATGCCAAGATGATCTCTGGTTTTAGAGAAACGTCCATCGGCAAGCACAGCTAATTTTGCAGTAAATTTCTCGCCTTTAATTTGAACCGTTACATAATCAACAAAACAAGCCAGATCTTCACAAGATTGTTCAGGTAAAATGGTAATTCCTTCGCGGCTTTGTGCTTCTTCAAACAAAGATTTACGAATAGCACAATTTGGAACTAAATATCCTAACGCCTCTTCATCTTTGCCTTTGGTATCAAAGGTTAAAGGGTCATTTTCATCACCATTTTCAACGCGTGCTTCTTGTATCACAGAAATATCTTCGGGTCGAATACGATCCCACACCCCCATTGATTGCATTAACGCAACCGTGTGATGGGTCAACGCAATTTCACGCCCATCAAATGACGGGTTTTCTAAAGCATGTAACGGTGCTGGATCAATTACAGTAACCTGTAATCCCAATGCCTCTAAGGATAATGCTGCCCCTAAACCAGCGGGGCCACCGCCAATAACAACAACATCTTTCTTATCCATTGGTAATGGCATTTGATACTCTCCCAAATTAATATAATTTTATTCTTAAGTAGGTCATATACTCTTAAATATCTACTTTGAATTGAACAGGCTTCCCGTTCCAAACAGCAACATAATCATCTACCGCTACGCGAGGTGGAGCTTCTTCAGACTCACATAAACTGCCGATAAATAAGAAACCAAGCATCCGATAAGGTTCTTGGAACCCTAGCCCTTCAACAATATCTTTATTAGCAATTGGACCGGTAACCCATTTGGCACCAAATCCCAACGCATGCACAGCATTCAGAATATTCATCACAGCAGCTGAACTAGCCATTAGTTGTTCATCAACAGAAACGCTGGTTTTTTGCGTAAATTGACGCATGCCAAGTGCTATCACCATCGGCGCGCATGAAAAATTATGCTGCACTTTTGGCAAATAGGATGCAGGATAATCATATTCTGGTTTTTGCATGGATTGCTCAACTGATTGCAACCATGCGGCTCTGTTTTCCCTTGGAATTACGATAAAACGCCAAGGACGCAACTTTCCATGATCTGGCGCACGCATTGCCACAGACAGAATTTGATGCAATTGTTGATCCGAAGGTGCTGGCTCTTTCAAAGCACCGCTCGAAAAACGTGAAAGTAAAAAATCAATATTTGACATTTGCTAATCCACTATATGAATATTAAACCATATATCGTATTTTTAGTATTCAAACACTCACAGTATCTCGAATAAAAAAATTAAAAACTGATAAAAACTAATAAAAAATAATTTTTCTTACATTATTCTATTTCTATAAGATTGTCTTTTCTTTTTCTTGGCCTTATATTTCTATCTTGTATCGCCAGTAATCATTATCAATGGACACAGAATCTTTTATGACCCAGCAAAGACAAACCAGCATACACAGACAAACTTCGGAAACAGATATTCAGTTGACGCTAAATATTGACGGCACTGGAAAATCTAATATTAATACAGGGATTGGTTTTTTTGACCACATGCTAACCGCTTTGTCTAAACATAGTCTGTTTGATCTTGATTTGGTCGTCAAAGGGGATCTTCATATAGACGATCATCACAGTGTCGAGGATACAGGGATTGCTTTGGGACAGGCTTTTCGTCAAGTCATTGGGGATAAAAAAGGGATTTGTCGTTTTGGACAAGCTACGGTTCCTTTGGATGAAGCGCTTAGCGAAGTCATCATTGATATTTCTGGCCGTCCTTATTTGGCTTGGGATGTATCTTTCCCTACACAAAAAATTGGGCAAATGGATACAGAACTGTTCGAAGAATTTTTTCGCGGTTTTGTCATGAGTGCGCATATTAATCTACATGCAATCAGACGTGCAGGACGTAATTCGCATCATATTGCCGAAGCAACTTTCAAAGCCACTGCCAGAGCTTTACGCTGTGCATGTGAATTGGATGCTCGTGCCTTAAATAACATTCCATCTACCAAAGGTGTCTTGTGAAGTTTTTTACCGTTTATACCAATCCACAATACCCCAGAAATATCAAACTTGTTCCTAATGGATTTTCTTGGATGGTTTTGGTCTTGGGCGCAATTGGTTTATTTATCCAAAAAAGCTGGATACACGGATTAATTATATTAAGCCTGTGTATTTCTTTAAAATTTTGGTTACACCCGCCATTTGTTATTTTATTTTTGATCCATTTTCTATTAGCCTGTTTTGCGTATCATTTTCAAAGAACAGAACTTACGTTATCAGGATGGAAAATCAAAACAATTATAGCAGGACGAAATAAACAAGCTGCTTTATTAAGATTATTCGATCAATATCCAGATCTTGCCCAAAAGATATAATATAATGTCCCATCCTTCTCTTAAAATCGTTGTGATTGATTATAATGGCGGCAACCTTGCCTCTGCACAACGTGCTGCCCTGTATGCAGCCCAACAAATTAATTTATCTGTTGATGTAGAAATCAGCAATCATCCAGACACAATCCTTAATGCAGATCGAATTATATTGCCAGGTCAAGGTGCTTTTGCAGACTGTATGAATGGATTAAAGAATATCCCTCACCTTTTAACCGCGATAGAACAAAGCACCGACCAAGGAACTCCTTTTTTGGGAATTTGCGTTGGTATGCAATTAATGGCACAAAGAGGTCTGGAACATCATATCACTGAGGGTCTAGGGTGGGTAAAAGGTGAGATCGCTCAAATGAAGCCCAAGAATTTACCCCTACCTCAAATGGGATGGAATGAATTACAATTTAAACCAAATCAGCATCCCATTCTTGAAGGAATAGACCCTGGTAATCATGCTTATTTTGTGCATTCTTATGCATTAACCAACGCTGATTCACAGACTATTATCGCAACAACAGATTATGATGGAGTAGCCATTCCTGCTATTATTGCCCAAGGCAACAAGGTTGGAACACAATTTCATGTTGAAAAAAGCCAAGAAGTCGGCCTGAGAATTCTTGCTAATTTTTTAACATGGAAGACTAACTCCGCTTATCCTAATCATTCATATTAAGATTTAAAATGGATCATTTTACTTCTGGTCTTTTACCTAAAATAGAAATCGAAAAACTCGTATCTTGGGAGAATGAAGACGATCTTCATTCTCTATCTGAAGCATTAGAGGCCTCGATTATTGCTGGATATCATTGTAAATGGACAAAGCCCCCTCCTCGTCATCAGGTAGAAAACTATTTCAAAGGCGTGTTGTTAGTACCTGAAAAGATTTTATTCATTGCACGTTTAGATGGGAATATTACTGGAATTTGCGAGGTGACGACGCCACCAAAGCAAAAAGATTCGTCTTCAATTGCTGCAATGATCGATATCTTTACCGTTGCACCCTATGCATTAAATGCAGGGGTTGAGGAGCGACTATTATCAAAAGTGGAGCATTGTATTTCGCAACTCGGATTTCCGATCATCAATGTTATTATTGATGAAACACAGAAAAAATTATTTCAATTTTATCTACAAAATGAATATCAACATTGGGCAACCCATCCCTACTATCAAAGAATAGACGGTCAAATTGTTAAAGGCTTGTTGCTTTATAAATCGTTTTTAAATACTTCCTCTTCATAATCAGGAAAGCTCTTTTTTTATGATATCACATCCCGCTCCTCGTCCATTAACCTTATATCCTGCTATTGATTTAAAAGGCGGGCAATGCGTTCGGTTACGCCAAGGGGAAATGGATCAAGCCACCATTTACTCAGATGATCCAGGAAGCCAAGCCAAAGAATGGCATCAGCAAGGATGTAAATGGCTACATGTTGTGGATTTGGACGGTGCTTTTGCTAAAAAACCTGTCAATATCGAAGCTGTGCAAGCCATCCTTGCGAATTCAAAGGTTCCAGTAGAGCTTGGCGGTGGCATCAGAGACCTTCAATCCATTGAGTTTTGGTTGTCTCAAGGGGTTACTCGCGTTATTCTGGGCAGTGTCGCGGTTAAAAACCCACAACTGGTTTACGATGCTTGTAAAGCATTTCCTAATCAGATCGTGATTGGGATTGATGCCAAATCGGGGTTTGTTTCTACCGAAGGTTGGGCAGAGACCTCTGAAATGAAAGCACTCGATCTTGCTTTAAAATTACAAGACAGCGGAGCTGGAGCAATTATTTTTACCGAGATTCAGCGAGATGGCATGTTGTCTGGATTAGATTTAGAACAAACGGCTGAATTAGCGCACCATTTATCTATACCTGTCATCGCCAGTGGTGGTGTAGGCAATTTAGATCATTTACGTGCTTTACGTGAGGTCGCCAACACAGAACCCGGTATTGAGGGCGTTATCGTTGGTCGGGCATTATATGATGGGCGTGTGAATATTACCGAAGCATTAAAGGTCTTGGAAACATGTTAAAAACCAGGGTTATCCCTTGTCTTGATGTAAAAGATGGTCGCGTGGTTAAAGGGGTCAATTTTGTTTCATTGCGTGATGCTGGTGATCCCGTTGAACAAGCATTAGTTTATGACCAAGCAGGTGCAGACGAACTGACGTTTCTTGACATTACCGCCAGCCATGAAAACAGGGATACCATTCTGGATGTCGTGACTCGCACTGCAGAGAAAATATTCCTACCTTTAACAGTTGGTGGCGGCGTTCGTCGTGTCGAAGATATGCGCGCACTTTTACTGGCTGGGGCTGATAAATGTGCAATCAATTCAGCTGCCATCAAAACCCCCGAACTTATCAACGAAGCGGCAAATAAATTTGGTAGTCAATGTGTAGTTGTCGCGATTGATGCACGTTCTAATGGCAAAGGATCTTGGGAAATCTATACCCATGGGGGGCGTAATCCAACGGGCATTAATGCGATTGAATGGTGTCAACAAATGGCGGAGCGTGGAGCTGGTGAAATCTTACTGACCAGCATGGATCGTGATGGAACAGGCAAAGGTTTCGATTTGGAACTATTAAAAACAGTTTGTAATACCATTAAGATCCCTGTGATTGCCAGTGGTGGTGTCGGTGAATTACATCACTTTACGGAAGGGGCACAGACAGGGGCTACAGGGCTGCTGGCAGCAAGCGTCTTTCATTTTGGGCAATTTACGATCTCTCAAGTTAAACAAGAACTCGCCCAAAACAACATTCCTGTTCGTTTATCGAAATAAGAATTAGAGCAAAAGAAGATAATGATGAGCCCAAAAATCAGCGCCGATATCCTTAATCAACTCTATGAAACGATTCTTTCACGGAAAAATGCAGATCCCAATACCAGCTATTCTGCAAAATTACTGGCCAAAGGTTCAAAAAAAACTGCTGAAAAATTCGGTGAAGAAGCCGTCGAATGTCTGATTGAATGTGCCACTGGCAATCAAAAAGAATTGATTACCGAAAGTGCTGATGTATTATATCATTTACTTGTTATGTGGGTCAGTGCAGGCGTATCCCCTGATGATGTTTGGCAAGAACTACATCGCAGAGAAGGAACCAGCGGCATTGCAGAAAAAGCTGCGCGTTCTAGTGATCCTTTGAAATAAATCATGCAAGGAGCAAACTATGTCTATTAATATCTCAAAATATGATCCTCAAAATATTTTTGCAAAAATTCTAAGAAAAGAAATTCCATGCAAAGCAATTTACGAAAACGACTTTGTGCTTGCATTTCATGATATTGCTCCACAAGCCCCAGTCCATGCGTTGATAATCCCTAAAAATCCGTATACTTGCTATTCTGATTTTGCTGAACGTGCTGCACCAGAAGAGCTTGTTGCCTTTAGCAAAGCCATTGCTTATGTTGCCAAAGAATTAGGACTGGAAGATAACGGATATCGTATTATCAGCAACATAGGTCGAGATTCTGGACAAGAAGTTCCTCACTTCCATTTCCATATTATGGGTGGAAAACAATTGGGCTTTATGGGTTAGTTTAATTTTTCGCAATGAAAAGCAAAAGCGTAGAAACAGATAAAAAAGTAACCGCCATGTCATTGGCAGAAGTACGGACTTTTATTGAACTTTTGGCCAAAGAAAATCCGGATGCAGAAAGTGAATTAAATTATACTTCTTCTTATACATTGCTAGTTGCTGTTGTTTTATCGGCACAAGCAACAGATGCATCGGTCAATAAAGCAACGGACAAGCTATTTCAAGCTGCATCTACTCCCTCAGAAATGGTTGCCTTAGGCGAAGAAGGCGTTGCAAAATACATCAATTCCATTGGTTTGTGGCGTGCGAAATCAAGAAATGTAGTTGCTTTGTCGGCTCAGCTATTAGAACATTATAATGGTGATGTTCCTGGAGAAAGAAAAGCGTTAGAAGCCTTACCTGGCGTAGGTCGAAAAACAGCAAATGTCGTGTTAAATATCGCTTTTAATCAAAGCACCATGGCTGTTGATACCCATATTTTTAGATTGGGAAATCGCACAGGTCTTGCTATAGGAAAGGATGTACTTGCGGTTGAAAAAGCATTAATTCGGCGTATTCCTAAAGAATTATTACGAGATTCTCATCATTGGTTGATTTTACACGGAAGATATATTTGTAAAGCCAGGAAACCCGAATGTTGGCGTTGTCCTGCTACTGCTGTTTGCCATTATCCAAATAAAAATTTAGCAATTTAAGTATATTGGCTAGCCTAAAATTTATTTAAGTATTTATGACTATACAAACTTAAGAATAGTAACTGATTCATAAAACTCTTTGTTTAATTCTACCTTATAATATTATTCCTGCTGTGCCATCGGCATTTTAGGAACCCCCCTCTGAATAGGTTCCATAACCCAAGGTCGCTGCCCCCTATTATATATATCGGTGTTTATTATTAGAGGATCTAGCCAGATACTATGTGCGCCATTAATCCAATTTTCTTTTTTATTGATAACAGGAATATTTTTACAAGAGGACTCATTCCACAAGAAAGATAATTCAATGAGACTTGATCGACATAAATTCTCTTGTTGATCCTTTGGAATACTCTTTAATAAAATCAAAATCCTCTTTCTTTTGATAAAGCAATAATCCTTATTACAATATATTCCTGCCTCTATGGTATTGGAAGATATTACTTTGGCTTCTGTAAGTTTTGTAATTTTACGCCATTCTTCCACGGCTATCGGATCACATCCTCCTTGACAGACCATCAACAATCGATGCTGGTGATTGACCCCTATCATTCTTCCATTAGGTGACGTTATAATAGTTGGTGTGGTTATACAAAAAATAGACGATATGCCGATTATCATCACGATTATACCAAACCAACGTATAGCTGTTATGCATAAACATAAAATACACAGCCCTAGAAAATAAAGTGCGTATCCCCAAGCAGGAAAATTAGGAACTGAAACACTGGCATAAGGTAAATGGGAAACAAGCTCTGCTAACCAAATAATCCAATCTATTCCAAAGGTCATAAGCTTTAAGAAAATATAATCAAACCCAAAAATCATTGTGCATAAGGTCAATAATCCCAAAGGCATAACCCACAAAGCCATTAAAGGAACTGCGATTAAATTTGCAAAGACAAAATATAGATTTAATTCGTGAAAATAAAACATCACCACAGGAACCACAGCGGTTCCTGCCAAAATACTAACCCATGCCCCTTCCAGAATATAAACTTTAATAAATCGGAATAAACAAGAGTTAATCTGTTGGTATTTCTCTAACCACCGATAAACCAACTGATATCCAGAAACCAAAGCCATCACCGCCGTCATTGACATCTGAAATGACACATCCAATACAGAAGCTGGCGAAAGCAACAAAAGAAATAAGGCAGCCAGCATCAAATTATATTTAGAAAACACCGAACGATTGCAAAGTAAAGCCAACATCACAATACTGGCCATTAATAGACTTCGCATTGCTGGAATATGCAATCCTGTTAGCACCAAGTAACCACATCCGACAGTCCATCCAACGATAATCGCAATCGATTTTATCGGCCAGTATAATGTCAGAGTTTGGCTGCGCAACAATAACCACCGTACTGTAAAAGCAACAATCCCCATCACAATGCCCAAATGTAATCCAGCAATTGCCAATAGATGCGCCAGTCCAGAAGCAGCAAATACATGACGCACATCAGGGGATAATTCTCCACCCATGCCTGTCAGCAAGATTTGCGCAATAATCCCTGCAGAACCAGCATTTATTTCTCGAATATGTGCTGCAATTTTCTCTCTTAGACTTTGTATCGAGTAAATAGGATGAACAGAAATAAGTTTTACAGGTTCTAGAGCGTATCCATATGCTCCTATATTGTTAAACCAAGATCGAAATTGTAGATCATAGCCTCCTACATATTGAGGAGGTGCAGGGCGATGCAACATAACTCTCGCCTGCACCAAATCACCACTTCGTAAAGACTGATTATCTTTTTTAGAAAGCGTGAATAAGATCACTCTTTCCCATTTTTTTTGGTCTGATTCTGGTGCTGTTTTAAAACGAACTTGCTGTAACGTAATCCGTTTCTTACCGTTATTTAAATATTCAATAGACTGAATTTGTCCTTGGACAACCGTCGCACGAGAGGGCACCGCATAAAAAGGTTCTTGGCGGTAGGTTTGCAACCATGCCAAGCAAAACCCCGACGCTATTAGTGTAATTGTCCAGCTGATTTGATAAAGACCTAAATACGCCGTGTAATAACGACGGATTATGATTACCGCTGTTAATCCTATAACAGAAAATATACATCCCCAAATGATAGATGGTTCAAAAGGTAGTAAGAAATAAGCTAAACACCCAACGGCAAAAGCAATAGGAATCCATAATCTCAGCGATTCAGTTTCAATATATAAATATTGATACATCCTATAGAATATAGCTTGAATATTGTTAGCCTTAATAAAATTAATATATAGATAAGGTATATATTAATATACAATATTAATCTTTTAAACAAATATTCTATAGGTGATACAATAAAATTACCGACTAATCGTTGCTTGCAAAGCATCAATGGATGTTTGAATACCAGCTTCAGTAGACATCGTAAAATCTTCCATTTCTAAGCTGACCCAACCATTATATCCAACCATCCTGACGACCGAGAAGAATTCTTTCCACCATTGCAAATCTTTACCTGCCCCAACCGCCACATAGTTCCAAGCACGATTAGCAACATCTGTCACTTCTTTGGTTTCAAGCAACCCATTCACATCCGCTAATCCACGTTCAATACGGGTATCTTTACCATGACAATGATGAATAGCTTTTCCTAATGCTCTGGCTGAAGCAATTGGATCAGCACCCATCCATATTAAATGTGAAGGATCTAAATTCATTCCAATCTTTTCTCCCACTTCATTGCGCAGTCGAAAAAGTGTTTCTGGATTCCAAACCAACATTGCCGAGAAATTCTCAAGGGCATATTTTTCGACACCCACTTCGTCAGCCAATTTCACCAAATGATGCCACAAAGGAAAAGCTCTGTCTTCCCATTGATAGCGATCTCGCTCAGGCATCTCCCCTGGCCAACTTTTGGTGTAAACCAGCCAATTTGGAACTGTATCGCCATGGGCAGCCTCGGGCAAACCAGACATAGTAACGATTTTCTTAACGCCAATTTCTCCAGCTAATCGAATAGTGTCTTCGATTTCTTTTAAATGACGTTTTCCCATTCCTCCTGGATCCAATGGGTTGCCTGAACAATTTAACGCTGCAATTTCAAGATTTCTGGCTTTAATTTCATTTAGTTTTTGTTTGAGCAACCCTTTGTCAGCCAATAATTCATCGGCTCTAAAATGTGGCGCACGAGACCAGCCGCCACCCGTCATCTCAATGCCTTCAACACCAAGTTTGACGCACTTATCCAACATTTCTACAAAAGAAAGGTCCGCCATCACATCAGTACAAATTGATAATTTCATTCTATTCACTTCTCTTATAATAGTTTATTTAAAATCAACCCATACTGCCCCTGCATCCGCAGAACGAACACAGTTTTCAAGCCAACGAACACCCTCTGTCCCTGCTTCGATCCCAGGATAACGATGCGTTTTCAAAAAGGCTTCATCTCCTCTTTTCTTGGCATCAATAGCTTGAGCAATCCATAAATAAATATTTGCCCAGCTATCTCCTAGCCCTTCGGTATGTAATGCCCCCATGCGATCAATCGCATTCGTTTCATCTTCTAGATAAGGCATACCGTGATGCAAGATTTTGACAGGCTCGCCCTGCACTTCATAGCTTAATTGGTTCGGAAAAGAATCTGTCCATTCAAGCGATGCTTTAGACCCAACAAAACGATAACGATGCGAACGCATATTCCCTGCATCAACCGAAGAAACCCATAAATGTCCACGAGCACCATTATCATAATGCATTAATACTGTTGCATGATCCTCCAAAGGTTCACGCGTTGGAATAAATGCCTTACGATCACAAAGCAGTTTGTCGATTTTTAAATGTGGCAACACGACTTCTGAAAGATAATAAAGATGTGTTCCGATGTCCCCTAGCACAAATGTTGGACCAGAAGTCTTGGGGTTGGTTCTCCATTTTTGTGCTTCGCTGGCATTGGTATCGTCCCCAGCATTAAATCCATGTGTATATTGCAAATCAACAATCCGAATATCACCAAGCATTCCCTTTTTAACCATCATAGCCATTTGTTCAACCAATGGATGTCCTGTAAACCCATAAGTTACCCCGACTATTAACCCTTTTGCTTCGGCAATTTTTCGAACTTCTTCACATTCTGCCACCGTAAAAAATAATGGTTTTTCACAAATAACATGCAAGCCAGCTTCTAAAAATGCTTTGGTAATTTCAAAATGCGTGAAATTAGGCGTTGCAATAGAAACCACCTCCACACCATCTGGACGTGCTGTTTCTTTGGCAATTAATTCCTTGTAATCCGCATAACAACGATCTGATGCAACACCAATATTTACCCCAAACTCACGACCTCTCTCTACATCAAGGTCGAAAGCGCCACAAACGAGTTGATAAGTTCCATCTCTTAACGCGCCCGTACGATGCTTATAGCCGACTTGTCCCGTACGACCACCACCGATCATACCCCAACGCAATCGTGCAATTTTACTTTCACCATTAATCATATTCTTAAACCTTTATTATTTAAATTTGCTAAGAAATTAAAATGCTGCCTTGCATTGAAAAACAGTGAAATAGTATGATTTTATCCAGCGTTAAACGAAGGCAGCATCAATGTTAAACATTATATTCCAAGACCTTCTTTTAATTTTTTCTTCATAAAATCTGAAGATTCTTGTGGTTTATCTGACCATGCAAAGACAGCATTGGTTGCAATCCCATCAAATTTCATGGCTCGCAGTCTTTTAAAAATCGTATCGAAATCAACTTCACCCTCACCGATATTTAAATGCTGATGAATGGTTACTTTTGCATCGGGTGGATTAACAATATACCGTAATCCAAAGGCTGCTTTATGATTATATGTATCTGCAAATAAAACATGGTCTATTAGATCCCCAGCCTCATCAAACTGAGCATTAATATCACCAACACCATCATCATAATAAAAAGCATGTGCTGTTGAATAAACTAGCTTGATCCAAGGTTTATCAAGTGCTCTAATCATATTCACTGCACCCGCATTGGTTTCAATAAAATCATAAGGATGTGCTTGTAAATTTAGACGAACGCCTTCTTTTTCAAATATAGGTAATAATTCATCCATCGAGCGAATAAACATTTCCTCTGAAACATCCGCTTGATATTTTGATCCTGAAAATTCACTATTCATCAGATCAACGCCCAACTCTACAGCAATTTCAATCGCTCTTTTCCAATTGCGTACCGCTGCTTGACGGCGATCTTCCTCTGGTCCAGCCCAATGATACAAAGGCAATAAAGAAGATATCTTTACTCCCGTTTCAGACAGAGTTTTTTTTACGGTTTGTATCGTTGCTTTGTCGACTTTAGGAAATCCATAAAAAGGGCAAAAATCTACACGAGGAGACATCTCAATATATTCATATCCGAGATCAGCAACCTTGTGAATCATTTCAGTTATTGTTGTATTATCTCTAAAGTGACTGGGATCATATGCAAATTTCATCTTTGTCCCCCAAAACCAAGTTTAAAAATTATGACCATCATTTTTCTACTTTTTTCACAATCGTAGAAAAATAATTCTATTTTAGGATATAAATTTCTTCTAATAGAAAAAAATTTCCATAACTATTGGTAAACAACATTTCAAAGAACAACAATAAGAAAATATATTTCGGCAGATCAACTTATCTTGAAAGGATTGAAAAATAAAATAAACGATTAATTAAAAGAGTTACCACTTACATACTTTAAGTGGCGCCTTTAATGGCGCAAAAGAGTTCTTTCTAAAATTATAAATCAATTTAAAAAATTGTTCTTCTACAGGTGGAAAATGTCCTTTTTTACTACATGAAAGACGATATAAACATCCATTTTTAGCAAAAACTAAATTCCCTTGATCCCAATCTGCCCAAGTCAAATTCTCAAGTTGTAAACGAATTCGAGTATTCGGATCTAAAATCACATAATCGGACTCTAGATGAGGCTTATTTTGCCTTCCTATCCAGCGCCATATTTGTTGTAATTTGAAGCCATTTTTATTTACTTTTTCAAAAATCATCACAGGATCGAAATACCAAAAATATGTCATATCAGCGGAAGCACGATGGCATTTCCCTTCTTGTATCATTATCCATCCATCACGACATTGCCTATGATAATAAACAGGCCAATCTTCACCTTTGCCCGATTGTTCTCCAAAAGGTTTAACACGAATAGACGAAGGCACGGAAAATCCATCTGCTAGTATTTGCTCATCCCAATAATAATTTAATTGAATAGTTTTTTCATTCTCAAAAACACCGCCTCCACCCCATGTATGACCACCATGTTTCCAATATGCCAACGCCGTAAAGAAAGGCGGTTTTGATACCATTGTTCCAACATATCCTCTGCGAGTACCATGCTGGCCTGTGGCAAAATATATCAAATACTTTCCAGATGGCGATAAATCACACCGATTTTCATAAACGCGCCCTTTTAACCATTGCCCATGTTCCAATGTATCGTTAGAAAGATTCCAGTTAATAAGTTGCACCCATTCTTTAGGGCCTCGACGCAAAATCACTCCCTCTCTCTTTGATCTTGCCAATATTCCATATAAACGCGGCGCCGGTATTCTACCACGTTGAATTTTTCTTTCCTGACGTTCTTTTTGCTCATTCATTCTGCATCTCCATTCTCAGATCATAATACATCATTAAAATTGAACAGCTTTAATTGATTTTTTAATTATTCGGTCAAGAAA
Source organism: Commensalibacter communis (assembly GCF_947179015.1). Classification (GTDB taxonomy): domain Bacteria; phylum Pseudomonadota; class Alphaproteobacteria; order Acetobacterales; family Acetobacteraceae; genus Commensalibacter; species Commensalibacter communis. The sequence continues at coordinate 390,542 of NZ_CAMXCM010000001.1, read as the reverse complement.
CGCCCATATCCTTAACGGGATGAAAAATATAACAACAAATACGAAACTAGACTTCACATATATGATTTAAATAATTATAGTATGATCGTTTATACAAAATTTATTTTCAATTTGCGCACTCAAGAAAGACGCTTATGACAGTTCGTACACGTTTTGCCCCAAGCCCCACAGGTTTACTCCATATTGGAAATGCTCGCGCAGCACTTTTTAATTATCTTTATGCCAAGCATCATAATGGTCAATTTTTATTACGTATTGAAGACACAGATAAAGAGCGCTCTACACAACAAGCCGTAGATGTTATTTTTGATGGATTAGCATGGATGGGATTAACCCCAGACGAAGAACCTGTCTATCAATCAACCCGTATTAAACGGCATCAAGAAGTGGCTTTACATTTATTAGAAACAGGTAAAGCCTATAAATGTTTCTGTACCCAAGAAGAACTTGCCGATATGCGTGCCAAGGCACAAGCTGAGGGAAAACCCCCTCGTTATAATGGCTATTGGCGCGATCGTGACGAATCAGAAGCTCCAGAAGGTGCGCCTTACACAGTTAGAATTAAAGCACCTCACGAAGGAAAAACCATTCTCAATGATTTAGTTCAAGGCGAAGTCACTGTCGCAAATATTGAACTGGATGATATGATTATTCTACGTGCTGATGGAACACCGACCTATCAACATGCTGTTGTATGTGACGATCATGACATGAATATTACCCATGTTATTCGTGGAGATGACCATTTAACCAATACATTTCGCCAACTAATGATTTATCGTGCTATGGGCTGGGATATTCCAAATTTTGCACATCTTCCGCTCATTCATGGCCCTGATGGTGCAAAACTTTCCAAACGTCACGGTGCCAGCTCTGTTGTCGAATTCCGAGATGAAGGATATTTACCAGAAGCGCTTTGTAATTATTTATTACGCTTGGGTTGGGGACATGGAGACGACGAGATTCTAGACCGTGAAGAACAGATTAAACTCTTTGATCTTGATGGTGTAGGACGCTCACCCTCTCGTATGGATTATGCAAAATTAATGCATGTCAATGGCTATTGGCTCCGCCAAGCGGACGATCAAAGACTCGTTAAAGATGTTGTAAGTCGCCTTTCAAACAATCCTGATCTTATCCTAGATCAAAGCCATCAAGATCGTCTATTAACATTGATGCCAGGACTTAAAGAACGCGCTAAAAACCTTGTAGAACTCGCTGAGAATTCACAATTTATATTTGCTCAAACCCCTCTATCTTTTACAGATAAAGCACAAAAATTACTGACCGAAGAAAATTGTGATATGTTAAGCAAACTTGCATCGCAACTTGCCACATTAACTCCTTTTACCAAAGAAACTATTAATCATCTTCTTCACGAATTTGCAGAAAAAGAATCTTTAAAGTTGGGTAAAGTCGCCCAACCTCTGCGCGCAGCCGTGACAGGCAGCACCATGTCTCCTGGAATTGATGATACATTACTCGCTTTAGGTAAAGAGGAAGTTTTGGCTAGATTAGGAGCCGTAACCAATGGATAATCCATTTGGACAGCATTTTCTTGGAATAGAAGGCTTATCCCCTCATCACATAGAGTCTTTATTGGATCGAGCGGATAATTATGCTTTGCTTAATCGATCCAGGAAAACGCCTAGGACCTTATTAAGAGAACGTACTCTGATTACGCTCTTTTTTGAAAATAGCACACGAACCAGAACCTCTTTCGAATTAGCAGGAAAACGACTAGGCGCTGACGTGATTAATATGTCTGTCTCCACCTCCTCTGTCAGCAAAGGGGAAACATTATTAGATACAGCTTATACATTAAACGCAATGCGTGCTGATCTATTGGTTATTCGACATGCTCACTCTGGCGCGCCAGCCCTTTTAGCTCAAAAAGTCGATGCCAGCGTCATTAATGCAGGTGACGGGATGCATGAACACCCCACACAAGCATTGTTAGATGCGCTTACTATTCGTCGCCATTACGGGAAATTATCAGGATTAACCGTTGCAATTTGTGGTGATATTTTACATAGTCGAGTAGCTCGTTCAAATATTTTACTTTTAAATACAATGGGTTGCAACGTACGCGTCATTGGTCCACCAACTTTATTGCCACTAACGATTACAAAAATGGGCGCCACCCCTTACTATTCTATGGACGAAGGGATTAAAGGCGTTGATGTTATTATGATGTTACGAATGCAGAAAGAACGAATGCAAGCTGGTCTCGTCCCCAGTAGCAGAGAATATTTCCGTTTCTTTGGATTGGATCGCCGTCGCCTTAACCTTGCTAAATCAGGTGCTTTGGTTATGCATCCTGGTCCATTAAACCGCGGGGTAGAAATCGACAGTAATGTAGCAGACGACCCTGTACAAAGCGTTATTCAAGAGCAAGTTGAAATGGGTGTTGCTGTTCGCATGGCTGTTCTCGAAAAATTCTCTCAGATAAAGGCACAACCATGAAACCATTGCTTTTTACCAATGTGCGCTTAATTGACCCTAAATCTGGGTTGGATAAATTGGGATGTTTACTTGTCAAAGAAGGCAAGATTGCTGCTGTCGATCTTCCAGAAACAGAAAAGCCACCCGAAGAGTGTGAACTTATTGATGGGCAAGGCGCTGTACTGTGTCCTGGTCTAGTCGATATGCGCGTCACTGTTGGCGAACCAGGTTATGAATATCGTGAAACAATTGCTACAGCTGCCGAAGCCAGTGCTGCTGGCGGAATTACCACGATGGCAATTTTGCCGAATAGCAAACCAGCCATTGATAACCCTGCATTAGTAACTCTACTCAAAGCCAAAGGGGAAGAAACACATTCTGTCAATATTTTACCTTACGGTGCACTGAGTGTCGGGTGCGAAGGCAAAGAAATGGCTGAAATCGGTTTATTACATGAAGCGGGAGCAATTGCATTCACTGATGGAAACAAAGCCCTCGAAAATACACGCCTCATGATGCTCATCATGGCTTATGCCAGAGGATATAATTGCCTTGTCGTGCAACATCCAGAGGATCCTTCTCTTGCTAGAAATGGCAGTGCCACTCGCGGTGAGTTGGCTACCAAATTAGGATTGCCTTCTATTCCTGCTGCGGCTGAAGCCATCATGATTGCCAGAGACTTGCGTCTTGCTGAATTGACAGGATGCCGTTTACATTTTGGTCATATATCCACCGCCGAAGGGCTGGAGTTAATTCGCCAAGCTAAAGCCAAAGGATTACCCATCAGTTGCGACACTGCTCCTGTATATTTCGATCTGAATGAAGAAGCTATCGGTGATTTTCGTACTTATGCAAAATTATCACCACCATTAAGATCTGAAGAAGACCGTCAAGCTGTTTGCCAAGCGCTTGCCGATGGGACAATTGATGCGATTGCATCAGATCATCTTCCCCGTGATGTTGATGATAAACGACTACCTTTTGCTGAAGCTGCTGCTGGTGGCACAGGATTAGTCACTTTATTAAGTGTCACTTTATTACGGGTTAAAGAAGGCAATCTTTCCTTGTCGGATGCATTATCGTTATTAACCTATCGTCCCGCAGCGTTATTAGATCAACATTTTGGAACCTTGAATATAGGGGCTGATGCTGATCTTTGTTTATTTGATCCCGATCAAACTTGGCTGGTTGAAGCTGGAAAATTACCAGGACGTGCACAAAATACACCTTTTGATAATCGTGAACTGCCTGGGATTGTTTTAGGTACGTGGAAATCTGGTCGTCGTGTTTATACGAGGCAATCATCATGATGTGGCATATCCCCCCTTCTCAAATGCCTTTAATGGGCGGAATTGCGTTGATATCCTATCTTATTGGCAGCATTCCTTTTGGGATGCTTATCAGTCAACTCGGCGGAATGGGGGATATTCGTAAAATTGGCTCTGGCAATATTGGGGCAACCAATGTGCTAAGAACAGGTAATAAAAAACTCGCAGCACTCACATTATTGTGCGATATGGGCAAAGGAACATTTGCAGTAGCTTGCGGGTATATTTTTGGCCTGGCTAATCTTAATCCCGCGATTTCGATTGCTGCTATTTGTGTGGTGCTTGGACATTGCTTCCCAATATGGTTAGGCTTTAAAGGCGGCAAAGGTGTCGCAACGGGCCTTGGTGCCGCACTTGCGTTAACACCAATTTCTGGCGCTTTATGCTGTGCTATTTGGCTTTTAGGCGCTAAATTATCGAAAATTTCTTCAATGGGTGCATTATCAGCGTTTATCGCGTGGCCATTATTAGTTATGATTGAATCCCAGTTTGACTTAAAAGCACCTCTACTCTTTCCAAGCCTAATCATAAGTCTGTTGGTTATCTGGCGGCACCACGCCAATATTCAACGTCTGATGGATGGCACGGAACCCCGTATTGGAGATAAAAAAGAGCAATCTTCCTTATCAAAGTCATCGAATGACTAAAATGATATCCAAAAACCTGTCTATTCAAAAGCTATCTTCCTATTTAAGGTTAGCAAGAACAGACGGTATCGGAGCTATTCGCTTTCATCAGCTATTAAAAAAATATCACACACCTGATGCAGCTTTAGATATATTACCTTCGTTACTCAGAAACAAAAAAAACTCTACGTATTTTTCGCCACCGCCTCTCTCTATTATCATTGAAGAAATTGAGAAAACTTTTGAACTTCAAGGACAATTTCTCATTCACGGCTTTGATGACTATCCTGCATTATTGACCCAATTAGATGATGCTCCTCCAGTCCTTACTGTTTTGGGAAACGCAGGTTTTCTACATCAGCAAAATATTGCAATTGTTGGAGCCAGAAATGCGTCAATGCACGGTATTCGTATCGCAGAAAGTCTTGCTGCTGATTTAGCAGCACATTCGATTGGTGTCACTTCTGGTTTAGCCAGAGGCATCGATCAGGCTGCACACAAAGGTGCTTTATATACAGGCTTTACAATTGCAGCCATTGCATGCGGGATCGATATTGTTTATCCAACAGAGCATGAAAAACTACAAAAGCAAATTGCCGACAAAGGCGTTATTATATCAGAATTTCCATTTGGCACTTCTCCCCAAGCCACTCATTTCCCTCGTCGAAACAGATTAATTGCAGGGCTATGTCATGGATGTGTCGTTATTGAAGCTGCTCTGAATTCTGGCAGTCTGATTACAAGCAAACTTGCGTTAAATTATAACAAACCTATCTTTGCTGTGCCTGGATCACCTTTGGATCCACGCTGTAAAGGCAGCAATAATCTGATACGAATGGGTGCAGTTCTTACGGAAAGTGCGTTGGATATTATTCCAGAGCTTTCACCATTCATTACAAACAATCATAAACCTTTTAAACCAGATTTATTTACTGATATAGAGCCTTCTATTGCCACAATTGACAAACAATCAATGGATACCATTCAAGAAACAACATGCAATTCAATAGAAGATGAAATCATTGCTTTACTGTCGACAACACCGATCCCTATTGATTTAATTATTCGTCATCTTTCTTATTCAGCCACTGAAATACTTAGCACAATTACTTTACTTGAAATCAATAACAAAATTATCTTTCAACATAATGGATATATTCTAACCAGCTAAAATCATTGTTAGTCTTTTAAAATTTTCTTTCTTACCTTTACAAAAAGATTACCAAACATTATTAGAAGGCAATTAAATAACATTTGCTTCTTTGAAAAAAAACGATAGTATTTTGTTTTTTATATTTTCGACTTTACACTTTTCATCTTATTCTCGCCTGGAGAAGCAATGACAGACGTCATTATAGTAGAATCACCTGCTAAGGCTAAAACAATCAATAAATACCTTGGCAATCAATATACTGTTCTTGCCTCTTTTGGTCATGTTCGCGACCTACCGCCCAAAGATGGCAGTGTTCGTCCCGATGAAGATTTCGCTATGGATTGGGCTGCGGATGAACGTGGCACGAAACAGATTAAAGCCATATCACAAGCCTTAAAGGGTGCTAAAAACCTCTATCTCGCAACTGACCCAGATAGAGAGGGTGAGGCTATTTCTTGGCATGTTAGAGCAATGTTAGAGGATAAAAAACTCCTTAAAAACATTAATGTTGAACGGGTAACTTTTAACGAGATTACCAAACAAGCCGTCCAGCATGCAATGCAAAACCCTCGAGAACTAGATCAACCGCTTATTGAAGCCTATCTTGCTCGTCGTGCCTTGGATTATTTGGTTGGATTTACATTATCTCCTATTCTATGGCGAAAACTACCAGGTTCTCGCAGTGCTGGACGCGTGCAATCTGTGGCGTTGCGTCTTATTTGTGAACGTGAAGCTGAAATTGAAGTCTTCAAATCCAAAGAATATTGGACGATTAGTGGCACGTTCTTAACTTCAGAAAATGTAGCATTCACAGCGAAACTGACACAACTCCAAGGTAAAAAGTTAGAGCAATTTGATCTTAACAATGAAGAGTTAGCTCAGCAAGCTGTACAAACCCTTCAAAAAGAAAAATTCGCTGTTCAAGCTGTTGAGCGTAAAAAAACAAAACGTAATCCAGCTCCCCCTTTTACAACATCGACTTTACAACAAGATGCTTCTCGTAAATTACATATGAGCGCACAAAACACAATGCGCACAGCCCAACAACTCTATGAAGGAGTTGATCTTGGTGGGGAAACGGTCGGGTTAATTACCTATATGAGAACAGATGGCGTACAAATGGCAAGTGAAGCTATTACGTCCATTCGTCAACATATTGAAACTCAATTTGGGGATAAATATCTACCTTCCAAACCCCGTCACTATACGAGCAAAGCCAAAAATGCCCAAGAGGCACATGAAGCAATACGGCCAACAAATATTAGCTATACTCCAGATCAAATCGCGGCATATTTAACACCAGATCAAAAAAAGCTCTATGAATTGATTTGGAAACGTGCCGTTGCAAGTCAAATGCAATCCGCAGAATTGGATCAAGTTGCGGTAACACTTGCTAATCCAAACAAAGAGCATTTGTTTAGAGCCACAGGCTCAATGATCGCATTTGATGGGTTTTTAAAACTCTATAAAGATATTGTTGACGATCAAGAAAAAGATCCATCAAAACAGGAAAGCTCAACAATGTTACCTTCTATGAAAGAAGGTGAACATACGACAACCAAAACAATCATCCCAGAACAGCATTTTACGCAGCCACCCCCTCGTTACAGCGAAGCCTCCCTTGTTAAAAAAATGGAAGAGTTGGGTATTGGTAGACCTTCTACGTATGCGTCTATTTTGGGAGTGCTACGTGATCGAGAATATGTAACGCTTGAAAATCGTTATTTTATCCCTCAAGACCGCGGAAGATTGGTTACCGCCTTTTTAACTTCTTTCTTTACACGATATATTGACGTTGACTTTACTGCTAATCTAGAAGAAAAACTGGATGATATATCTGATAGTAAAGTCAATTGGAAAACGGTTTTACGCAATTTCTGGGATGATTTTTCCAAGGCAATCGAACAAACAAAAGATCTTAAAATCTCAGATGTTATTGATGCATTAGATCATGATCTAGGCAATCATTTCTTTGCAGAGTCTACCGATGGATCTGATCCGCGTAAATGTCCTGCTTGTGATAGTGGCAAACTACATCTTAAGTTAGGACGTTATGGGGCTTTCATAGGATGCACAAATTACCCAGAATGCCAATATACCCGCAGATTAGGGGTTGATGGTGCTAATCCAGAAGAAGAGGATACATTAAAAGAGGGTTCTCGCACCCTCGGAAACCATCCCGAAACAGATGAATCCATTATCCTTAAACGTGGTCCTTATGGACTTTATATTCAATGTGGCGAAGCAGATCCTGAAAATAAAAAGAAGAAACCCAAGCGTGCCACTATTCCAAAAGGAATGGATGGAAATGCCATGACTCTAGAAGATGCGATTGGATTACTATCCCTTCCACGCACTTTAGGCCAATACCCAACCACTGGAGAAGCGATTCAAGCAGGCTTGGGGCCGTTTGGACCATATATCAAAGTCGGGAATATATTTGCTTCCTTGGATAAATCGGATAATGTCTTAACCGTTGATCTTCCCCGTGCATTGGAAGTCGTTGAGAAAAAAATGGCCTCTATTCAAAATTTAGGCGCCCATCCAAAAGATAAAGAACCTATTTTGTTACGCAAAGGACGTTTTGGATTTTACTTGCAACATAAAAAAACAGTTGCCCCCCTACCGAAAGGGGATAATGGCGACACGCTTACTCTAGAAACTGCGTTGTCTATTTTGGAAGAGAAAGGCAAATCCACCAAAGAAAAAACTAAAAAGAAGAAAGCCACAACTTCTACAGCAAAAAAAACAACTTCTCGTAAAAAGACAAAAAAAGACTGAATCCACATGATTGTTATGTATATTTTATGTAACAATCAGTGTAATTTTATTACAACTTTTACTTTTGTATCAATAATCACTGTTCTTTTTGACGAAGTTCTGTACTTAATATCTTTTGTAATTTAATTGCTCACTCTACTTTAATCGGAGAAATACGATTCTAGTCCTATTAAGGCATGTAACATTTCCATTGATTGAAACTATTGCGATGCAACTTGTTCTTTCAATAACGCCTTGTTGCAAACGACTCTTAAAGATATTACTTGTCGTAACTTTCTTAATAGCGATGAGTTGTTCTTTTGCCATTGCACAACAACCCCAACCCAGCACAGTGCATTCAAGCGACAAAGATTTCGATCAAAATAATTACATTAATATTATCGCCACAGCGTTGACATTTTTACAACCCAGAACGCTAGATGAACATTCTATCGAACAATTATGTTTATGGGGGTTGAATGGCTTAAACGCGATCGATCCTGCCTTTTCTATCAAAGAGGAAAAAGGACAATTAAATTTATATAAAGCCCAAAAACTGCTTTATAGTACGCCAATCCCTCCTTCAGCTGACAATATCAAATTATGGTCACAAAGCGTTATAAATATCTGGTACAATGCTTGGCAGAATTCAAACACAATCCAATCTATTGGTAAGCAAGCAATTATACAGGCGTTTTTTGACGAGCTATTCGATCATATGGATCCGTATTCTCGTTATGTCGCCCCTAGTTCTGCCGTTACCGATCGAGACATACGCGATGGTGGTGACGCCAGCGCAGGAATTTCTTTAATTAAACAAGGCAACTATTTTATTATATCTTCTATTAATCCCAATGGCCCATCATGGGAAACGCAGCTAATGGTAGGTCAACGCTTATATGCAGTGGATGGTAAAAAAACAGCTAAACAATCATTAGACACGGTTAAAAAATGGTTAAGGGGTAAGGAAAATACAACTATTTCCCTAACGGTTAGTATGGCTAGTAACAAAAAGACCAAAACAGTTCGTATAAAAAGAGCATCTGTTCCCCCAGCAACTGTTTTCGCATTTACTAGCAATAATATTGTGATGCTAAAAATCACTTCTTTTTCAACAGATACAGCCGAGGAAATCAGCCAATACCTAGATCAAGCAATACAAGATATGAAAATAAAGGGCTTAATTATCGATCTTCGCGGTAATCGTGGTGGCGTATTACAACAAGCAATTACAAGTGCTGCGCTGTTATTAGATAATGGTATTGCTGCAACCACTCAAGGGCGCTTTGATGATGCAAATCATATTTGGGCCGTTCAAGGAGGAGACCTGACCCAAGGGATACCTATCGTCATTTTAGTTGACGGACATACTGCGAGTGCAGCAGAAATTCTGGCAGCGGCTCTTTCTGACCATAAAAGAGCAGTCATTGTAGGCAGCACAACCTTAGGAAAAGGATTGGTGCAAACCATTGCACAATTGCCTGATGAAGGTGAATTATTCGTTACATGGAGTCGAGTTCTAGCACCATTAGGATGGCCCCTCCAAGGATTGGGTGTCATGCCACAACTATGCACCAGCCGAGGCGAGCAATTTATAAAAAAACAATTAGATTCTTTAAAAACACCTACATCTTTTTATAAAGACAGCGTTGTATCCTCTCGAAAAGCACGAGCCCCTCTGGATGCAAAAATTATTCAAAATATCCGCAGTGCTTGTCCAGCTGCTTTGGGAACTGATGCTGATCTTGATATCGCGAACATGTTAATCCTTAAACCAACACTTTATAAACAATTACTAAATTTTATTCCTAGCGAATAATTTCTATCAGCTTAACTTAGTTCTTATACTTAAAAATCATGAGTAATATGTGATGTTTGTATGACAAAAATAAAACTTTTTTCAAAAAAATAATTTTTTGCTTCTTTCTTATAAAAAAACACGCTATTCCAAAATGATTATTGTACTATAAACAACAGCAGCTACACTTAACAGGAGTTTAAAGGTTAAGATGAATTTACGCTTTCGTCTATTAATGACATCCCTATTCAGCCTTTCAGCATCTTATTGTGTAATGCCTCTTTTATCCTCTACTGCTAAAGCACAGCCTGTTCGAGGGATTTACGTTTCAGGAGCAGGCGGAGTAAGCTTTAACCAAGATCAAGTTGTACGATTAAATAAATTTATGCCAGGTGGACGGGATAAATATACACCTGGTGCAACCGCAGTCACAAGCCTTGGTTATGGCCTTGGAAATGGTTTCCGTGTTGAAATCGAAGGAAACTATCGTAACAATCCGTTAAGATATCAGAATCTAGGCTCTTATAAAGCCTGGGGCCAAGGACGCCAACAAACTTATGGTTTTATGGCAAATGCTCTTTTTGATATGGATGTTGGTAGCCCCTATATCTTTCCTTATTTCGGTGCAGGTATTGGGTATGGATGGTCATCTATGAATGGTGTAAAACTTCGCACCACAGATAATCGTCTTACAGAACATCTCGGCGGAACATTTGGTAATTTTTCCTATCAAGCAATTGGTGGTTTGTCCTTTCCAACGCCTTGGGTTGTCGGGCTCTCCTTTACGACGGAATATCGTTTTTGGACGATGCTAGGTCCACAAAGCCACACTGCCGATGTTTGGGGAACACAAGGTGGCTATAATACGACTCATGCCTATAGCCAAGCACGTGGAAATAGAGATACAACTACCTATTTCAATCATTCTATTTTATTAGGGTTGAGATACGAATTCAATCCAGCCCCTCCTCCTACACAGCCTGTTGATACAACACCAACCGTTCCATCCTCAAGAAAGTCACGCACATATTTGGTATTCTTTGCATGGGACAGTTATGCTTTAAACGATCATGCTGTATCTATCGTTAAAGAAGCGGCACTAGCATATAATAGTGTTCGTAGTACACGTATTGAAGCTGACGGATACACCGATACTTCTGCAGCTCCTAATGAACAAGGCAAACGTTATAATATTGCTCTCTCTCTTAAAAGAGCACGTTCAATCAAAGCTGAATTGATTAAAAATGGTGTCCCAGCAAGTAACATAGATATTCATGGCTATGGATCAGAAAACCCATTAGTACCAACAGGTCCAAATGTACGCGAAGCACAAAATCGACGTGTAGAAATTATTCTACGTTAATTAACGATCACAAATAAAAAAAAGCGGGTAACTCCCGCTTTTTTTGAATTAATATAATATTGTTATCCCAAATTATTAAATAAAGGTGTCGATAAATAACGCTCTGCAAATGAAGGCGCTATGGCAACAATCATTTTCCCTTTATTTTCAGGGCGAGTTGCCAGCATTAAACTAGCATGTAATGCCGCACCCGAAGAAATTCCAACTGGAATACCATCAAGACTAGCTAGTCTACGAGATGCAGCTAAGGCATCATTTTCTGAAACCATTAATACTTGCTTAATCAAATCCATTTCTAAAACTTTTGGTTTGAATCCAGCACCAATTCCTTGGATACCATGAGGACCAGGTTCCTCACCGTTTAGTACAGCACTTTCTGCAGGCTCGACACCATAGATTTCAATAGCACTATTGTGTTTTTTAAGCCCGTTTGCAATTCCTGTGATCGTACCACCTGTTCCAATACCAGCAACAACGATATCAACTTTACCCTCTGTATCTTGCCAAATTTCTTCAGCAGTTGTGAATTCATGCATTGTTGCATTCACTGGATTTTCAAATTGTTTTGGCATCCATGCGTTTGGAGTTGTTTCAACAATTTCCTCTGCACGTGCAATTGCCCCTGCCATTCCTAAATGCCCAGGAGTTAACTCTAATTGAGCATCTAAAAAACGCATCATTTTTCGACGTTCTATCGACGCTTTTTCAGGCATCGTTACAATCAAGCGATACCCCCTTGCCGCAGCAATGAACGCTAAACCAATTCCAGTATTTCCAGATGTTGGTTCAACCAAAATTGTTTTATGTGGGCTGATAATTCCATCAGCTTCAGCCTGTAAAACCATAGCTGCCGCTAACCGATCTTTTACAGATGCCAAAGGATTAAAGCATTCTAATTTTAATAAAATATCAGCAGCAATTTGATCCTTTTTTAATAAATTCGAAGGACGTACCAACGGCGTGCCACCAATGGTTTCCAATAACGAATTATAAATTTTACCTCTTGCCTTTGAGAAGCCAAAGTCATTCCCTTGTATATCAACCATCTAATTTAATCCCCAATTATAAATATTATAATTCAATATATTACTATATTTTTTTGTATATAATATAATTTTTTGTACAAAAACCTATTTTTTTTACTAAAATAATATAATATCTATGTTTAATAATATTAAATATTTTTTAATGTTCAATAACTAACTTTGGAAAGATTTATGCTTTTAAGACAAGATCGAGCAATCATTGCTCTTTTAATTGTGACAGATGTTGCTTTTTATTCAAGTCGAAACAATACAGTCAGTGCTGCTGATATATCGACAAGAACAACTTTGCCTAAACGAAGTATTGAGCCTTTGTTACAATTACTTTCTAAAGCTTCTATTTTGGAAAGTACTAGAGGTCCCCACGGTGGATATCACCTTGCCAAACCAAAGCGATTAATTACTGTTGCTAGTATAATACAAGCGATTTCAGTTCAAGAAAAAGAAAAATATACAGAAATTTCCTCCCCTTTATATCAACAGGTTATAAAACCTTTTTGGGAAGAAACAGATCACAAAATACTAAAAGAAGCTACAAAAGTTACGTTGCAAGATTTAATCAAATCAGCTGAAGAAAAGGGAATGAAAAGACCTCGTCCTAATCCAATTTATTTTACAATATAAAATTGAATATGAAATTTATTAATCTCATATTCAATTTTTATATATTTAACTATTTCTTCTTAGCTGTAGAGCGACGTGTCGTTTTTTTACGAGTAGTTTTGGCTTTTTTACTGCTTGCCTTACTACTACTTACAGGTGCTGTGGCAACAACAGGTTTTGCAACTTGCACCCCTGTGTTATCAACAGTAACATCGACAAGCAATGGTGTTCTTTTAACAGCATCTTTGCCTATCAAACTTGCTGTAAATTTATCGGCACCTGCATATGCCATTGTTGGTGTATAACGAACATAAGTACGATTGTCGTAATTGTACAAAAATGTTTTACCGTTTTCAGGTGCAATCGTCATACCGAAAGAGGCAAATGAACCGCTTGAATCTGGATCTTTAACAACGAACTCACATTGCCCGTCATCGCTGCGTACAGCCATAGTTGTTTTCCAACTACCATCTTTTTCTTTGACAATTGGCGTTACTTTACACACAGCGGAACGTTTTGTGTATTTAAACGGATTATTTGCCTCACTATCAGAAGAGGTAAGCTGCTGATTTTGACATGCGGTTAAGGCAAACCCTAAACCAACCAAAACTAAAGATAATTGAAGACGCACGTACTAGCCCCCATTGCATTCAACGAAAAACTATTTTTCGTTTTATGATTACTAATCAAACCATTTATTTATAAAAAATTATATCAAAGACTTATCCTGATCCCAAGCATTGTTTATTAATGACAGAATATATCGATATAACTTTAATATTTTACATAATCTTTAATCATTTATCAAAGATAAAACAATGCTTTTTTTTACTGAATGCTCAGTTAAGGTAAAGAATAATAAACTATTGCATTATATTGAATACCTGCTATATCAAAAAAGCAAATCATATGAACTGATACAGGTTTGAGTTGCTAAGAAAATAAAAATAGCTGAAAAAAAATACCGAATCGGTTATTTTATATATTCATTTGATATATTCTTATAATCATTGTCCTTTGTCCTGATTTGGAGAATTGAATGTCTTTTTCAATTAAACGTCTTGCTCTTTCTGGGGTTATTCTTAGCGGCCTTATTGTCGGTCAAATTAGTACTGCAAATGCAGCCTGCCGTTCATCCTCTGCTCATGAAGCTTTCAACGTTGAAGGTTTAAAAAGCGAGCTTATGGTGACTGCTTTATCTTGTAAAGCACAAGATCAATATAACGGGTTTATTAAACAATTTGGTTCTATTGTGAATGACCAAGAGAGCCAATTAAAGCGTCATTTTCGTACAACTTACGGACGTGGTGCTCAAAAAGCACAAGATGATTATATTACCCAACTAGCTAACGTTCAATCCTCTCAAGGATTAAAAGCAGGAACTATTTTCTGTTTACAAAGAATGAGTATGTTTGATGAGCTTAAACCTCTAAAAACAGCTACAGATTTGTCTCAATACGCAGAGGCAAAAGATATTGCACAACCAACTTCAATCGAAGTTTGTGATGCGCCTGCTTCTTCCTCCAAAAGTAGAGCAAAAACAAGTAAAAAGCGCGCAGTACGTCATACTAAAAAAACAAGCAAAAAATAAACTTTAAATCAAGAAAGATGAAGAAAATAGTGTGTAACATTGTACCGTTTAAAGGAACAGTAACAATATGAGCGATTTATTTTCTTCTGATAATTCTAAGATACCTCAGCAATCAGGTGCGACCATATCCTCGACAAACAGTTATAATGCTAATGATATTGAAGTTTTAGAAGGTCTTGAACCTGTTCGCAGGCGACCGGGAATGTATATCGGTGGTACCGATGATGCGGCATACCACCATATGGCTGCCGAAATTCTTGATAATTCTATGGATGAAGCTGTTGGTGGTTTTGCTAATCTGATCCACGTAAGATTAGATACGGACAATAAGCTAACCATTCGCGATAACGGTCGAGGTATCCCTGTTGATCCTCATCCTAAATTTAAAGATAAGTCAGCGTTAGAAGTCATTCTTACAACCTTGCATGCTGGTGGAAAATTCTCCAATAAAGTATATAATACTGCTGGTGGGTTACATGGTGTCGGCTCTTCTGTAGTTAATGCGCTGTCATCTTGGATGGAAGTCGAAATTGCCAGAGATAAAATCCTCTGGAAACAAACCTATGGACGTGGTACCCCAATTACCCCACTCATTGAAGTAGGCGCAATTCAGAATCGACGTGGCACCCAAATTAGCTTTATCCCAGACACAGAAATTTTTGGTGACATTCATTTTTCACCTAAACAACTTTTTAAACTATGCCGTGCAAAAGCATTTTTGTTTAAAGGTGTTACTATTCGCTGGTCATGTGATGAAACACTTTTAAAAAATAGCGACATTCCAGCTCAAGCTACATTACATTTTCCAAATGGACTAGAAGATAGTTTAAAAGAAGAAATTGATACCAATACTCTTATTTGCCCTATTTGGTCGGGCGATGTTTCCCTCCCAACAGACACAGAAGGCAAAGACACAGGTCGTATTGAATGGTCTATCGCATGGTTAACCAAAGGCGATTCTTCACTCAGTTCTTTTTGTAATACGATTCCCACTCCATTGGGTGGAACGCACGAGCAAGGTTTTAGAAATGCTTTGCTCAAAGGTATCAGAGCTTGGGGTGATCAGCGTTCTAACAAAAGAGCCTCTATCATTACAAGTGATGATGTATTGGGATCACTTGCAGCTAAATTATCCGTTTTTATTCGCGACCCTGAGTTCCAAGGGCAAACAAAAGAAAAATTAAGTTCCAAGGAAACGGTCAAGCTTGTTGAAACGGCATTACGTGATCGCTTAGATCATTGGTTAGCTGCTGATCCCAGCCAAGCAGATATCCTGTTTACAACCATTCTAGAAAAAGCCGAAGAACGCCTACGTCGTAAAGAAGCAAAAGATACGCCCAGAAAAAGCGCTACAAAACGATTACGTTTACCTGGAAAATTAACAGACTGTACTAAAGAAAATGCTGCAATTACTGAGATATTTATTGTTGAGGGTGATTCTGCTGGAGGATCTGCAAAGCAAGCTCGTAATCGTGAAACCCAAGCAATCCTTCCTTTACGTGGTAAAATTCTGAATGTTGCCAGTGCTTCTAATCAAAAATTAAATAATAATCAAGAATTGAAAGATTTAATCGAAGCGCTAGGATGTGGTATTGGGTCTTATTTCAATATAGATAAATTGCGCTATGGTCGTATTATTATTATGACGGATGCTGATGTTGACGGCGCTCACATTGCATCTCTGCTGATGACTTTTTTCTACCAAGAACTGCCTGAGCTTATTCTTCAAGGAAAACTTTATTTAGCTCAACCTCCCCTTTATCGATTAACTCAAGGGGAAAAAAGTGTTTACGCAATGGATGACAAAGATAAAGAGAAAAAACAAAGTAAACTTAGTCAAGGACGTGGAAAGGTCGAAGTTTCTCGCTTTAAAGGTCTTGGGGAAATGCCTCCGAAAGATCTTAAGGAAACAACAATGGATCCTAAACATAGAACTTTATTAAAAGTCACCATTCCTCAAGAAGAGGCTAACTTTACTGAAGAACGCGTTTCTAATCTAATGGGTAAAAAATCTGAAATGCGTTTTCAATTCATTCAGGAACATGCAGGCTCTATAGAAACGTTAGATATTTAGATTATTTCTTTCGACCGTAATAAGTGTAAAAATTATCAAATTATTATAGGAATGAGAAAGCAATGCCTCTAACGCAAAAGTAGAGCAATCTCGGTTGAAACTTAAACTAACGATCACCACTGTTCTAAAAAATTTAATTAAATCTTAAATGTCAAGATCCATTATAGTATTTAAAACTATATCCTCATTTTTTCAATTTATCTTGTTCTTTTGCTAATAATATATGCGTTTTTACAAAATGGATAAAATTAGTTTTATCTAGCTCTGTTTCAAATACATAACAAGGAATGATTAAATAATTTTTTGTTTCAAGATGAATATAAAGATAATCTTTCTTTTCAATTATTTTAATAACCGCTCTCCATTGAACAATACTTTTTAACTTTTCTAAATAATCAATTGTAATACAATCATTATCTACAGTTAATAATGATCTATTATGTATTAAAACAGAAAAGCCAGGGGCTTTTTTAGTACAGTTCTTAACAAACAAATTAGAAGAAAAATATACTCCTGCTACGATAGAACTTATAAAAAGTAAGACCCATTTTAAATGAAATGTAGGAAACAAGAGAATAAAAGCACAGTAAAATGAAACTAAACAAATAAACCATCTCTGTAATAGAAATAGCTTATTAAACATTTTAAAAAATATATTTATGTCGTTTTGATTCAGCTGATATGTCAATATATATCTATCGTCATTTTTTCGATATGCTTGCAACATTATTTATTCCTAGTTTTACTACTTTGATGTACATAAAAAATAGCTAATATTAAATATATTAGCTATTTTTATTAACATACCAAATCTGAATTATATCATTAAGCGCCCTCAACACCTTCACCAGCCATCAGGCGTGGTTTAATGTGTTCGTCGAATTGTTTTTCGTCTAACAATCCTGTTTTCAAAGCAGCTTCTTTCAGACTTAATCCTTCTACATCCCCTAGATGTGCAATTTTTGCTGCTCCATCATATCCGACAACTGGAGCTAATGCTGTTACTAACATCAATGAATTATCAATATAATGCTGAATACGCTTTTCGTTTAATGTAGTACCCTCAACTGAGAATTCACGGAAAGCTTTGGCAGCATCAGTTAATAGACGACTTGCATGCAATGTATTCATAATCACCAAAGGACGTGTAACATTAAGCTGTAAATTACCTTGAGATCCTGCAAGTGCGACAGCAGCATCCAGCCCCATAATTTGTATACATACCATAATCATGGCTTCACATTGTGTAGGATTAACTTTACCTGGCATAATTGAAGAACCTGGCTCATTTTCTGGCAAATGTAATTCACCCAAACCGCAGCGTGGACCAGAAGCCAACCAACGTGTATCGTTGGCAATTTTCATTAATACTGTTGCAACACCGCGCAAGGCTGCCATCACTGCAACCATTCCGTCCACGCCACCTAAAGCAGCAAATTTATTAGGTGCTGTAATGAAAGACTGCCCAGTAATTTCAGAGATTTTTGCCGCAATTGCTTTAGAGAAACCTTTGGGAGCATTCATCCCAGTTCCAACAGCAGTTCCACCAGCAGCTAATTCAAAAACACCTCTTTCTGCTTCTTTAACACGATGTAATGCATCTTTTAATTGATAGGCCCAACCAGACCATTCTTGACCCACGGTTAATGGCACAGCATCTTGTAAATGAGTACGACCTACTTTGACAACTTCAAACCATTGCTCTGCCTTAGCTTCAATCGCTTTGACAAGATTGTTTAATTCTGGAAAGAATTTTCTCTCTAATTCTAAAGCCATAGCCACATGCATTACTGTTGGGAAACTATCATTGGAAGATTGTCCCATATTCACATGATCGTTTGGATGAACGGGTTTCTTCGATCCAATTACACCACCCAGTAATTGAATGGCACGATTAGCAATAACTTCATTAGCATTCATATTGGTTTGTGTACCAGATCCTGTTTGCCATACACATAATGGGAAATGATCATCCAATTTGCCATTAGCAGCTTCTTTTGAAGCTTGCACAATCGCTTCAGCTATTGTTTTATCCAAACGTCCTGCTGCGGCATTGACTTCTGCTGCGGCTCCTTTAACCACACCATAAGCGTGATAGACCTCACGTGGCATGATATCACCACCAATATTAAAATGGTGTAAAGACCGCTGAGTTTGTGCGCCCCAGTATCGATCAGCAGGTACTTCAACAGCACCCATAGAATCGCTTTCTTGACGATTTCCTGTTGCTTGGATACCGATTTCCACATAGTTATAAGACGCTTTATCCTGAGCCATTGAAAAAATCCTTTTATTTATAGATTAATACATCATAAAAAAAACCCACTGCAAAGCCAAGGGCTGCAATGGGTTTTTCATCATTTAAAGGAATAAATTCCTTCACATTTTAGCGAACAACAGCTGAATGAGTATCAATACTATTCACTGCAACAGTATGAACTTGAGATGTTAACTCGGCAACTCTACCTGAACTGGTAAAGGAAACAACTGCTGGATCAAAAACGGATAGGAAACTATTTGGATAAATCCCCATCCACAAAGTAATCAATGCTAGTGGTACAAGAATAGTTAATTCTCTGACACTCAAATCACGCATGTGGCTAACAGCTGGCTTTACTACGGCACCAAAGATAACTTTTCGATATAAAACTAAGGTATAGATTGCCCCTAAAATCATGGTGGATCCACCCAACAAAGCAATCCAGAAAGAAACTTGTAAAGCCCCTACCATAACAAGTAATTCACCAACAAATGCACCCGTACCAGGTAAACCAACATTTGCCATGATAAAGATCATCCCTAGTAAGGCAAGTTTAGGCATTTGACTAGCCACCCCACCAAATTCGGTAATAGAACGTGTTTCTGCACGATAGGTCACGGCTGCAATACATAAGAATAATGCTGAAATCGTTACACCATGAGAAATAACTTGCATCAAAGCACCGTTAATACCTTCAGCAGTGAACGAAAATAAACCAATTGCAATCAATCCCATGTGTGAAAAAGACGAATAAGCTACCATACGCTTAATATCCGTCTGTGCCAGTGCAATCACAGCACCATAAATCACAGCACACACACCCAAGATCATAATTAACATGGAATAACGATGCGAAGCTTCTGGTAACATCAAAATACAAAACCGTAATAGACCATAAGCACCCGCCTTTGACATCACGCCTGAGACTAATAATGTTGTGGGTGCAGGAGCTTCAGAATATGCGTTTGGCAACCAAGAATGTAATGGGAATAGCGGCAATTTAACACCAAACGCCAAGACAAAGCCCAACAATAACCAGCCTTGAACAGTGCCAGAAAACGATTGATGCATTAGCACTGGAATATCGGTGGTGCCTGTATGAACCCATATCCACAAAATACCGATCATCATGAATAATGATCCAGTAAATGTGAATAAAAAGAATGTTAATGATGCGAAAATACGCTTTGGTCCGCCCCAAATCCCAATGAGCATGCTGCTTGGGATCAGAGTTGCTTCGTAGAAACAGTAAAAAACCACCATGTCTAGTGAAGAGAACAAACCAACTAATGTCGTTTCAAGCAATAATATAGCGACCATATAATCACGAATACGATCAATAATCATTTGCCAAGCGGCTAAAATAGCAACCAATGTCAGCAAGGTAGACAGAATAATAAAGAATAGACTGATTCCATCAACCCCAACATGATAAGATACGCCATAGCCTTCTAACCATGTACTTTGGTAATCAAATTGATATCCAGGCAATGTTGGATCAAATTTGCTCCACATTACAATAGATAAACCAAAGACAACAACACTGGTCCATAAAGCGATCCATCTTGCGGTACGTGCAACCTCTTCAGAAGATCCACGCATCAGGAAGATAATTAAAGCCCCAAGTAAGGGCAAATACGTTACGAGCGTAAGTAATACTGTGTGCACTGTATTCTCATTAATTTATTGATTCAAATACGATAATAAAAAGTTTATACATCTTTATAACAGAATTGCCCAGAAATGATTTTATTTTTTTGGAATTCAACCTGATCAACAGACTGAATTATGAACGATGAAAGAGCTTTTCTATGTCTTTTTTCGACCATTTTAACCAAGTAGGACGACCATGAGAACAGGTTCCTGCCCTAGGGGTTTCCTCCATTTGTCGTAACAACGCATTCATTTCATCTATTTTTAACGAACGTCCCGCACGGACACTGTGATGACAAGCCATCCTTGCCAGAATGGCATCTAGGCGATGGTGGAGAGTTTCCGTCTCTTCGGGGTTTGCTTGATCGTCAGCTTCTAATTCTTCTGCCAAATCAATCAACAAAGGCTTTGCAGAAATTGCACCCAGTAGTTGGGGTAATGACCTAACCAATATAGATTTACCACCAAAAGATTCGAGCTCGATCCCTAACCCTTCTAAACTATCTTTAAAATCCAACAAACATTGTATGTGAGAATCTGATAACTCAATTACTTCAGGTAATAATAAAGGCTGAGAACGAATTCCTTGTTCTAAATATTGTTTTTTTAATAATTCATGCGTTAATCGTTCATGTGCAGCATGTTGATCAACAATCACCAATTCATCTTGACCTGTGACCGCCAAAATGTAAGTTTTAAATATCTGTGCAACAGCTGTTCCTAAAGGAAATGATGTGTTATCAAATTCCTTTCCAAAAACAGGATTGGAAAAGGTTACTAAACTATTTCCAACATCTCTGGCCGACAAAGCTCCTCTATTAAACAAAACATCCAGTTGTTGTTTAGGCGCTTGCTCCACAAGAGGAGAATCCGATTGAGTAGGTAAGGATCGCGGTATAGAAGATGGGTATTGTATATTTGTCGGTTTTGATTGATATTGCCTGGGGACGACATGTAACGACTCAGGATGAATACCTATATTTCCTGCACCAATCGACAGGCTTTTTTGAATACTGCCAATTAATAATGCACGCACATTGGCTTCATCAGAAAATCTTAATTCCGTTTTAGCAGGATGAACATTAACGTCTAACTGATCTAACGGCACCGCTAAAAACAAAGCAACAACGGGATGACGTCCTTTTTCTAAAACATCTCTATACCCAACGCGAATAGCTGTTTGCATTACTGGATCAATCACAGGGCGGTCGTTGACCACCATAATCTGACCATTAGTCGTAGATCGATTTACAGAAGAAGCACCAATAAACCCCGTTAGACGTAATTCCTCACGCTTAAAATCAATCGCAATTAGTTCTTCTTTACGAATATCGTTTAAAATTGCGAGAATTCGTTCTTGTTGAGTTTGAATCGGCAGATCAAAAATTGTTCTGTCGTCTCGAATCAAACAGAATGAAACTTCTGGACGTGCTACAGCAAGGCGCTGTATCATCGCTTCACAACGAGAAAATTCTACACGAGGCGTTTTTAAAAATTTGCGCCGCACTGGTGTTGCAAAGAATATATCCTCAACAACAACTTGGGTTCCCTTTTGCCCAGCAGCTGGTGAGATACCCCTGGTTTTTCCACCCTCAACACTGATCTGCCATGCTTGGGATGCATTTTCTATACGGGAAATAATCTTTAAACGTGCCGCAGCACCGATCGAAGGCAATGCCTCACCACGAAATCCTAGTGTTTGAATATGGACTAGATCTTCTTCTTTTAATTTAGATGTGCAATGTCGTTCTATCGCAAGTGATAAATCATCGGATGACATTCCACATCCATTATCAATCACTTGAATACGATCTATACCCCCATTAACAAGGTGTATAACAATACGATCGGCACCAGAATCAAGTGCATTTTCAACAAGTTCTTTAACAACTGCTGCTGGGCGTTCGATGACTTCACCCGCAGCAATTAGATTTATTGTATGTTCAGATAATTGGCGAATTTTATTATGATTTTGAAAAGAAATATTTTCTCTATCACTATCTTCAACCAATATCGATCACCTCAAAGAAAAAGTTATTTTTTATCTGTTGTAGGCGTTGCCCCTTGATCTGGGCTGACCCCTAGGCTTAGATTATTATGTAAACGTTTATTTTCAGCAGCACCATCAACAGCTAGATCAGATGGTTTGCCACTTTTCCAAAACATAATTTGATCAACAAAACCTTGATCCGTTACCAATTCATGTTGACGGCTAACATCAGCAGATTGATTGGCTTGTGTTACCAACTCTGATTGTCCTGGACTTGGAACGTCTTTATCTCTTTCCAATGCCACATCAGGGGATAAAATTTCTAAAGTTTGTTGACGAATAGATTGTCCTGCGGGACGTCCCCCATTGCTGTCAGGTAACAACAAACTTTCCGATGGAGGCATAGATAATGGTGAACGTGTTGTCACCGTATATTCATCAGGCATAGAACGTTTTATTCCAAAAGCGCGGGAAACATCCTCTCCCGAACATGCAGAAAGAAGAAACACCGTCATAAGACAGCCAACTGGCATCAAAGAATTCAGGCTTAACTTATGCACCATAATTTGCCTCACCCCTAACTTACAATAAAAATCAACAAACATTCAATAGACGACAATACGAACTAATGTTTTGAATCCTTACGGAAAAAAGCATCAATTAGCAATACCCCTACACCACAAACAATTGCACTATCGGCAATATTAAATACATACCACGACCAGCCGCTAACATGAAGATGTATAAAATCCACAACCGCCCCAAAACGTACACGATCGATAATATTTCCGACAGCACCACCAATAATTGCACCTAAACTTAAAACAACACATCGTTTAGATGCTCTTATCATCCATACAAACAGACCAACTGCAATAGAAAAAGCAACAACAGCAAAAATTATTGGGGCGTATTGACCTAATGCATCACCCAACATGCCAAATGTGATCGCTTTATTCCATACCATTGTAAAATTCAGAAAAGGAAGTATCTCGACAGACCTTTTTTCAGGCAAGTCAAAAATATTTAAAATCCAATATTTGCTTAACTGATCGCAAACGAGAACCAACACCAACATCACTATACCCAAAAGCCAATGCTTGGTTTTCGCCGAATGTGCCGAGACTATATTCATTACTTTCTACAATCTCTATCTTTATTGGCTGACTACATCTACGCAACGCAGACATAATTCTGGATGTTCAGTATTTTCACCCACTTCATCCAAAACTTTCCAACAACGCGCACATTTTTCACCAGAAGCAACCGTGACCACTGGCGGTGCATGCGGCTCACCTTGTTGTTCTTCATCCTCCGTATAAAGAGATGCTGAACCAGGCACGATCTGAATATCGACCTGAGAAACAATCACTAATTCTGCCCAATCATATTGTCCAAAAAGAGCCACTTCTTTTTCAGAAAAAGCCAATTCAACAGCTGCTTGTAAAGAAGATTTAATCATCCCTTCTCTTCTTGCATTTTCAATTTCAGTAGTAATAATACGGCGAATAGCTCTAACTTGTAACCATCTTTCTGCTAAGGCTTCGTTATTCCATTCAGCTGGCAAGGTTGGGAAATCTTCTAGGTGAATGCTTTGATCTTCACCAAAACGAGCTGTCCAGGCTTCTTCTGCAGTAAAGCATAATACAGGTGCCAACCAAGCACATAAACAACGATGCAAAATGTCCAAAACAGTTCTAGCAGCTCTACGACGGACATTATTTGTATCATCGCAATAGAGCGCATCTTTACGAATATCAAAATAGAATGCAGACAAATCGACCGTACAGAAATGGTGTAACGTTGGATAAACCCCAACCCATTCATGAGAGGTTACTGCTTGTTGAATGATTTTATTCATTTCGGTCAAGCGATGTAAAACCCATTTTTCAAGCTCTGGTAATTCTGCATATGGCACTTTTTCAGCCTCAGAGAAATCATCCAAGCCCCCCAACAACCAACGCAAGGTATTGCGTAAACGGCGATATAAATCCCCTTGTTGTTTCAGGATTTCTTTACCAATACGCAAATCATCATTCGTATCTGAGTTCATCACCCAAAGCCGAAGAATATCTGCTCCCAATGAATCATTTACATCTTGTGGCGCGACCACATTGCCCAAAGATTTAGACATTTTGCGCCCTTGCTCATCCATAACAAAGCCGTTCGTAACAATTGCTTTATATGGGGCAATGCCTCTGGTGCCAACGCATTCTAACAAAGAAGACTGGAACCAACCACGATGTTGATCTGAGCCTTCAAGATATAAATCTGCTGGAAAATTGAGTTTATCTTGACCTAGGACAAACGCATGGGTTGAACCACTTTCGAACCAAACATCAACAATATCAAATACTTGTTCAAAGTCATCAGCATTATAGCTATCACCAAGGAAGCGAGAAGCTGGTGATGTGTACCAAGCATCTGCCCCCTCAACTTTGAATGCTTCGACAATGCGTTGCATAACGTTTTCATCACGTAATACTTCACGGGTTTCTTTGTTGACAAACACCGCAATCGGAACGCCCCAAGCACGCTGGCGACTAATACACCAATCTGGACGGGATGCCACCATGCTGGTCAGGCGATTACGAATTTGTGCAGGGACAAAAGTTACAACTTCCAATACAGATAATGCGTTTTCACGAATTTTTCTGTCATCATCCATCGCAATAAACCATTGCGGTGTCGCACGATAAATAACTGGTGCTCTTGAACGCCAAGAATGTGGGTAAGAGTGAACAATCGATGATCTGGCGACTAATCCTGTGAAAGCTTTTCCTTCGGTTTGTGCTTTTTGAGACGATTCAATTAACTGGTCACAAACGGGTTCTGCTGCTTTAAATACGTGGATACCAGCAAATAATGGAACATTAGGTGCATATACACCGTCATCTTGAACCAATTCATCAACGCCGATTTGGTGGTCACGACAAAGATAAAAATCGTCTTCACCATGAGCAGGCGCACAATGAACCAATCCCGTTCCAGCCTCTGTTGTTACAAATTCGCCTGCAAGTAATGGTACATCATAATCAAACCCTTTCCCACGGAAAGGATGTGCCGCAACGGTGCCTTTTAGCGCTTGACCAGAGAATGTATGTAAAGCTTGATGATCGGTAATCCCGACTTGTTGACAAAAAGAATCAGCCAGATCTTGCGCAACCAGAAATTTAGAGCCAACCATGACATAGGATTCATCACTGACAGCTTGAGCAATAATGACTTGATAATTAATGTCGTTATTATAAGCAATTGCTCTGTTTGCAGGGATTGTCCAAGGTGTTGTTGTCCAAATAACCGCTGAAACGCCGTCTAATGCGTGATTTGAAGTCGAATCTTTCACAATTGGAAACGCAACAAAAATCGTTACAGAAGTATGATCGTGATATTCAATTTCTGCTTCTGCCAAAGCTGTTTTTTCAACTGGGCTCCACATTACAGGACGCAAACCACGATAGAGGCTACCGTTCAATAAGAAACGACCAATTTCCTCAACGATCGTTGCTTCAGAAGAGAAATCCATCGTTGCATAACGATTATCCCATTCAGCCTGAACCCCTAAACGTTGAAACTCTGAAGATTGAGTGGTCAACCATTCTTTGGCATAGTTACGACATTCTGCACGAAATTGCAAAACAGGAACATCATCTTTATTCTTACCTGCTTTACGATATTGTTCTTCGATCCGCCACTCAATCGGCAAGCCATGACAATCCCAACCAGGAATATAGCGCACGACCTCACCATTCATGCGATGAGAGCGATTAATAACGTCTTTAATGATTTTATTTAATGCATGACCAATATGTAAATGACCATTGGCATAAGGAGGACCATCATGCAGGGTAAAGACTTTATGACCTGCAGCCAGACGCTCGTCAGATTTTTTCTGTATGGCTTCATCCAACCCTATCTTCTTCCAATGAGCCAGAATTTCTGGTTCTTTTTTAGGTAAGCCACCACGCATAGGAAAGGAAGTAGAAGGTAAAAATACTGTATCACGATACAGATCAGTCGATTTGGATTCAGTCATAACATTATTCTAACTGTGACAATAATAAACAAAACGACTATTAATCCTTAAATAACGATAAAAATCAATAGTCACGAACATCAATCAATAACCTATTTTTCAGATTATTTTCAATTCATAATTACAAATTATCTAATTATTTCAAGATTACTAAAAAAATCTTTAGCGTCCAGTGCATCTTTGGCAATTTGACCTTTTAATTCATCCAGTCCAGAAAAGCGTTTTTCTGAGCGAATGAAATGATGCAACCACACTTGTAGCTCTTGACCATAAATATCTTGATTGAAATCAAATAAATGCACTTCTAAACGGCATTCATTTTGTTGACCAAAAGTGGGGCGATAGCCCACATTTGCAACACCATCACGCATTTCACCATTCGGCAGCGCAATCTTAACAGCATAAACACCGCACATTGGCTCAACATGTTCGCCCAAGAGTAAATTTGCGGTTGGAAAACCAATTGTTCTGCCACGTTTATCCCCGTGTTGGACAATGGCTCGAACACTCCAAACTCTACCTAATAATTCAGCAGCTTTCCGAGGATGACCATCTCTTAATAAATGACGGATACGACTGGAAGAAATCACTTCATCGCCATCTTGTAAAGGCTCCAAAACCGTCAAGCCTATTCCCAAGGATTGTGTTTCAGAGGCTAAATATTCAATACTCCCACTGCGCCCTTTACCAAAAGCAAAGCAATTGCCACAAGCGATATGAGTAACGCCTAAATGATTATGTAAAATATTATGTACAAAATCATGAGCACTCAAAGATGCGAATTCTTGTGTGAAGTCAATTTGAAAAATAAAATCAACCCCCATCTTTTCTAAAACTACGTTTCGTTCGTCCGCATTGGTCAAACGAAATGGCGCAGCTTCTTTAAAAAAAAGCTGTCGAGGATGAGGTTCAAACGTTACAACAGATAAAGGACGGTTTTGATATTGTTCGCGCAGGCTTTGTATCAAATAACCATGTCCACGATGTACACCGTCGAAATTTCCTAATGCAGCCACACTTCCCTTGGCATCTTGGGAAATGGATTGGCTATTTTTAAAAATTACAGTCATAAACGACTATATATTCCTTTGATTAATTTACTTCTTGTCAGAATCAGAAGAGACAGTCGTTTTCGGAGGTTCATTAAAAGGCACAGAGTCATCCTTATGATCTGATGCTGATAATGTTTTATTGGGTTGGGTCGTTGAAGAATTTGGTGATGGTTCGTCATCGGCCATATTTTTCTTAAAGGATTTAATCCCCTTGGCAAAATCGCCCATTAAGGAAGATACTTTTGTTGATCCAAATAATAATAAAATAACAATTAATACAATCAGCCAATGCCAAATACTTAAGCTACCCATAGTATCCTCATATTTATGTTTGGGTTCAAAATGATGCATCTATTGCTTTAACATCATAACCAGATCAATAATAAAACCATAAGAAATATACTATAATCTGATTTCTTGGGTAATACTATAATTTTATATAGGATGCAAAATTTATAAATCCATATTTAGTCTATTGTTACTATTCTGGTTTGACATGTTAGTACTTGCTTTTCTTGGGGGTAGTAATCAAATCAGGTGATATTTTCAACTTTCAACAATTTGTCAGATCTAAACATTCCAAATATGACAATTGATTGTATTTGGAAGCAGAATTCAGATTCATATTTCTTACAGATCAAGTCTTTCCTGGCAAAATAAATCCATACGTTGGATATTTACGCGTTCCCAATTTATTTATTGGTGGCCACCAAACCCGAACCAAAGACCAATCATTCCGAGAGGAAACATCCACCACAGATGCATTATGGTTAATCCTTTGTGCATCCCAATTGGCATGATCGACTATAATTGTGCGCGAATCTTTAATTTTTTTTACAACAGAAACATGCCCATCGGGCAGTTTTGATGTTTTACGAAAGACTAAAATAGCCCCTTTTTTAGGTTGCTTTGTATGTAAATATTTTCCTTGAGATTTATACCACCACGTATAGGCAGAGCCTCTGAGCTGAACACCCGTTAATTTTCTGGCATAAGGTGCACATTGTAATGGTCCGTTATAACTGCGACCACCCCCGCATGCTGCAAGCAGAGGTAACAGAAATGTCAATATAATTAATGATCTAAAAATCGTCATATATAACAACCCAATTTATAAAGACCGTAATCTTTGTATCGTTTCTTCTGCTTCTGCCTGTTCCATCGACAATACTTTATCTACCATCACGAAGGAGAACCCTCCTCTGGCAAAAGAAGATTGTTCTTTTTGTTTTAGTTCATCACCAACCTCGCGATCAACACGACGAAAAGGACCCAAACGTCTTTTCCTGGCGTAGACCAACGCCGCTAGTAATTCTGTATCTATGTCTTGATACTGATCTAATACCGACTGAATCACATCAAAAGCAACACCTTTTTGTAATAATTTGTTTTGTATTACTTTTTGTGAGCGTCCAGAGCGTATCAATGAATTTATTTTATATTCAGTAAAAGTATGGTCATCAATAATCCCTATTTTCTTAACCTTTGCAATGATCTGAGGAATTTGTTGTAATCCTTGACGTAATCCCTCATCAATCTCTGATTGATCGATACCACCCTGTTCAGCTTTTGCCGCCCAACGGCGTAGTTTAGCTTTCAACACACGAATTAACCCTTTTTCAGTATTACTATATCGTGCTAGATAAGCCATTGCATATTCTTGAAGATCTGGATATTTCACAGGATGAATACTCTATTGCATAATCAAAAATGATAATATTATTGTATATATTTAGCCGTGCAAAATAAAAAGAAAAATTGACTTTACAAATACAATCACAGATTATGATTCTTTTCTTTAAACCAATTCATGAAGAAGAGTAACCATGATATCCGTTCTTATGCCTACCTATAATCGTGCAAATCTTGCGTTTATGCAAGGTCAAGGTGCTTGGCTTTTTACGGAAGATAAACGACGATTTTTAGATTTTGGTGCAGGCATCGCGACCTCCTCTATTGGACATAACCATCCTCATTTGACCAATACGATCGCTGAACAAGCTAAACTGGTATTGCATGTTTCCAATTTATATCGCATTCCACAAGCAGAAAAACTAGCACAAAGACTAGTTGAAATCAGTTTTGCTGATAGTGTTTTTTTCTGCAATTCCGGTGCTGAAGCCAACGAAGGAATAATTAAAGGAATCCGTAGAGCACAATTTCAAAATGGTCATCCTGAACGTACAGATATTATTTGCTTTAAAAATGCCTTCCACGGCAGAACGTTGGCAACATTAACTGCAACAGGCAATCCGAAATACTTGGAAGGATTCGAACCAAGACTTCCTGGGATTAAGCATATTCCTGTTGGAGATTTGGAGGCTTTACACAAGGCTGTCGATGAACATACTGCTGGTTTCCTGATTGAGCCAATCCAAGGGGAAAGCGGTATTAATGTTGTTCCAGAAGTATTTTTGCGTGAACTAAGAAAAATCTGTGACGAAAAAAATTTATATCTTGGCTTTGATGAAATTCAATGCGGTATGGGTCGTACGGGTAAAATGTTTGCCTATCAATGGACAGATGTAGAACCTGATATTATGTCTTTGGCCAAAGGAATTGCAGGTGGTGTTCCAATGGGCGCGTTTCTTGCTAAAGAATCTATTGCCAAACATTTAACACCAGGGACGCACGGATCGACTTTTGGTGGGAATCCGCTGGCGTGTGCCGCTGGGAATGCTGTATTAGATATTTTACTATCACCTAATTTTCTAGATCAAGTTGTCCAAACAGGAGACTATCTAAGAAATGAGCTGCAAACATTAATTGCACAATACCCAACGGTTTTTGAAGAAGTCAAAGGGATGGGATTGATGTTGGGTCTCAAGGGAAAACTGCCTCCTGCTGAAATTCAAAATGCTGCTTTACACCAAGATTTATTGACGGTTGCCGCGGGAAATAATGTGCTTCGAATTATCCCTCCTCTCATTATTACTGAAGAAGAATGTCACGAGGGTGCAAATCGTTTGGCAAAAGCCGCAAAGCAATTACAAAATATTATGGAACAAAATTAATGAGCTCTTTATCAAAAACTCATCCAAACAACCATCACGGTAAAAAATGCAAACATTTCCTTGATATTCGTGACTTATCAAAAAAAGATTTACAAGACATGGTTGTTTTGGGAAAACAAATGAAGGATATGCAAGAAAATCGTAAATATCCTTTGCATCCTACAGCACCTTTAAAAGGCAAAAATGTTGCACTAATTTTTTCTAAACCCTCGACCAGAACACGTGTTTCTTTTGAAGTGGGCATTCGTCAATTAGGTGGTGATTCTGTTGTTTTATCAACCGATACAATGCAAATTGGTCGTGGGGAAACCATTGCTGACACAGCACGTGTTTTATCTCGATTTGTTGATGCTATGGTCTTAAGAACAGGTTGCACAGATGACCTTTTGGGTCTTGCTGAGTTGAGTTCTGTACCTGTTATCAATGGATTAACCCCCACTTCTCACCCATCACAAATCATTGCTGATATTATGACATTCGAGGAACATAGAGGTTCAATCAGAGGAAAAACACTGGCATGGCTAGGTGATGGTAACAATGTTGCAAGTTCTCTGATTGAAGCAGCGACACAATTTGAGTTCACATTAAACCTTGCTACCCCTCATGCTTTTTCCCCTTCTCAAGAAGTTCTTGATTGGGCAAAAGCAAACGGTGGCAATATTAACGTCATAACCGATCCTAAAGAAGCCGTCAGAAACGCTGATGCTATTGTAACCGATACTTGGGTTAGTATGTCAGACAGCGACGATGGAAAACAAGTCCGTTTGAAGGCATTAGCACCTTACCAAGTGAATGCAGATCTAATGAAATTAGCCGCTTCTGATGCGATTTTCTTACATTGTTTGCCTGCGCATATTGGCGAAGAAGTTACTGAAGAAGTTTTTGAAAGCAAGCAATCTGTTGTGTTTGATGAAGCCGAAAATCGTCTTCATGCACATAAAGCCATCTTGATTTGGGCTATGATGGATGATGATTGGCGTCAATATGGCTCTGGTAAATAAGAGTTTGTAATTAATTTACATCTTTATCAATAAAATGGATCTACAATATTTGTAGGTCCATTTTTAAATTTTAAGTAGCTTAAGAGTTACCAATGTCTATCATCCCTATTCAAAAAAAATGAATTAGATATAAGAACAATATATAAATCTGACGGTAAATCCAGTGGAAAACACATTATTTATTTAAATAGCTATAAGACTAATTGTGTTCTTAACGGTTGTTTTCTATATTAAGTGTTCATATTATGTAATTTTCACTTCTCCTGACAAAGAGGAAGTTATCATTTCGAACCTTCAATATTTATGTGATTATTTTGATGAGACTGCAGATCATGTGTCTGATTTTGCTATTCAGCATCCGAACAAGATTTATTTTCGCTTTTTAGATAATGATTTGTGGAGTATGAAAATTTTTGCACAGCCACGATTTATGTGGTCATCTATATTCCTTCTTGATGTAATCCTTGATACATTCGACGTAAAAAAACTGCAAACGAGTGCGCCGTAAATTATGGTGTTTTGAAACCTATTTCAGATTTCTAAAGAATAGTGACTTGTTTCAAAACAAAAAACTAGCAAAGAATGTTTGCAAGCAATATATCAATTTTTTACAACACGAAAAAAAGAAACAAAATAATGACTAAACATACATCTATTTCCGACCGCCCTGATGTTCCTGAATTAACAATTCCAGAAGGCATCACCCCTTTCTTTTTCCCCTCAGCCAGAGGTCGTTTAATTCGCCTTGGTGCTTTGGCGAATACGTTATTAGAACGTCATCAATATCCTTATGCTATTTCTAAATTAGGTGGCGAAGCACTTGCTTTGGTTGCTGGATTGGCAGCAGCGCTCAAATTTGAAGGTTCTTTCTCTTTACAAGTCAAAGGCGAAGGAGCCGTTTCTTTGCTGGTTGTTGATTGCACGCATAATGGAGAACTTCGTTTTTATGCACGTTTTGATGAAGAAAAAGTCGCTCAACTACCAAAAGAGGCAAGCGCTTTAGAACTTTTTGAAAAAGGTCTATTTGCTCTTACTGTTGACCAACATAATGATAAAGACACCTATCAAGGAATGGTTAAAATTACTGGCA
The DNA here is from genome assembly GCF_947179015.1 of Commensalibacter communis. Classification (GTDB taxonomy): domain Bacteria; phylum Pseudomonadota; class Alphaproteobacteria; order Acetobacterales; family Acetobacteraceae; genus Commensalibacter; species Commensalibacter communis. Next base: position 357,662 of record NZ_CAMXCM010000001.1, on the reverse strand, counting down.
ATAGTCTCTCTGAGATGGCTAGCCATTATTTTGAAAGCAGCGAACAACTCTCCAGCTGGATACGTCTATATTGTGAACACACGTCAGATGGCTGGGAAGCTTCTGGATTAATTTTAGAAAAGATCGCTAATGATCCTTCTATCATTGTTAAAAATGAAGAAGAAATTGCCAATGAAGCAGAAGAATGGAATACATTGACTATTTTGGCAGAGACCATGACCTCCAAAGAAATGTTGGATCAAACCATCGATAACAATCAATTGCTTTATCGTTTATTTAACAGCACCTCTATTTCTATCGGAACCGCAAAACCTGTTTCTTATGGCTGTCGTTGTTCTCGTTCTCGCCTTGAAAACCTGTTAAAAACATTTAGCAAAGATGACATTGATACCATGAATAAAGATGGAAATATCACAATGACTTGTGAATTTTGTCGTTACGATTTTATTTTCAAACCAACAGAAATCTAATACATACAAATAAAGCGTGTATCTTCTGGTAATTCTCTTTATAGTTTCATTCCAATCCATCAATGTCTACTTTTGATTTCACACAAAGGAACATTCAATGTCATTAAAACAACAAAACACATTATCTTTGAAATTAAAATTATGTGCTTCTGCACTATTGCTGATGACTCCACTGATTGGATTAACCGCATGTTCTAGCGATGATCCTAAAACATTTGCACCATTAACTTACGACTATCTAACCCCTATTTTTTTCAATGTTGGTCAAATTAACGTTCAAAATCTCGCTGAAAATCAAAAATATCCGCGTGATGTAACGAATCTTAGTCCAGTTTTACCAGCAGCTGCTTTGGAAAATATGGCTAAAACGCGTTTCCAAGCTCGTGGGTCCTCTGGCAATGCAAATTTCATCATCAATCGTGCATCGTTGCAAGAACAAGGTCACAATGGCATTTACGGGCAAATGGATGCGACTTTAGATATATTTGATAGTAGCAATAAAAAAGTTGCTTCTGTGGCTGCCAGTGTCAATCATACCTATAATATTGATTCCTCTAAAGGCGCAGCAAGCAGCAAAGCTAATTTATATGATGCTACACAAAAACTGATGCAAGACATGAATGTCGAATTAGAATTCCAAATTCGTAAACATTTAGGAAACTGGATTGTTGATGCGACTGGTACCCCTGTTGCTGGAAGCATCCAAACCCAAGACCTTGGAAAACCTGGATCAACAGTACAACCCCCTACCACCACACCTACTACGCAATCAAGTGGTAAAACCAATACTCCTCAATCATCCCCATCATCAGACGACGATGACCTCAGTGCTATTTTTCCAGGTGGAAAACCCGATACTGTTAATAAGACGACACAAGAGGGACAACAATCTTCAGGTAAAACAACCAATAGTAAATTTCCCGTTGGAAGTTTAGGCACTTTACCTGAAGGCTCTACGCCCAAGGGATATTAAGTTTTTTTATGCAATTCTTACTTATGAAGCACGTTTGAACTTCATAAGTAAGGTTGGTAATAAATCGATAAAAAACGATGACGTTTAAAAATAAAATGCACCTCATTAAAAATGCCATTGCATTTATCATTTCCATGGTTTTGAACCCATTTATCGCGCAAGCAAATACGTATAAAAAAACATGGAACGACGTAAAGGGACAGCATGATGTTATCCTTATCGTCGAAGAAATGGCTTCAGATGACCTGCAACAAGTATCTTTATCAGGAAAAGGTTCTATTAATAATAAACCAGAGTGGACTATCCATGATTTTGTTAAAGATTGTCCTGTCGATGCAAATATAACAATAAACCCAAAATCATTTGAGAATATTGACCTTAATAAAACGAATAATCATTACCTGCTTTTTTCATACAGCATCAGCTGTCGAGGGGGTATTGACCCCGAAGATATAAAATATTTTGCATATCAAAATGGTCAAAAATATACCATGAGAGGTGAACAAACTATTATTATAGGAAAGGATAAATTTGGAGGCGAGAGGAAACCTTCAATCAGCTCTAACTTACAAAAGAACCTTCCCTTATTGAACTATATGCAGAAAAAATGGCCAATTGTTTCTACCTATAATTATAATATAGATAACTCTGCTAAATAATAAATAAGCTATTCTATCAACAACACAGATAAAGAACGCACCCCTTGCGCACCACGGATTAATACGCCTTCGATATCCGCAGTCGCTGAGGGCCCACTATGTAATGCTGCATAATGAATTTGTTTCCATTCTGGACGTGCATAAGCATCGTGCAAATTCTCTACTATTTGTTTTGGATCAAGGAATATAATCAAATGTTGAGGCAAATACCCTAACGTATTAATAAACAAATCTTGTTCGGTTAAGCAAATCGAACCTGTTTCAGCCACCCCAAAACTAGCACGTAAAATCCCATAATCTATATCTTGCAACTCTTTAGGCTCAGTTGTTTCCGTTAAATGTCTATTGCCTTGTATTTCAGGAACAACAGAACAGATAACTTTGCTTTCTGCTATTCTTTCTTTTACAAATTTATAAGGGTCTTGAGGATCTGCTTCAATGATTTGTCCTCCCATAGCAATTAAAGATTGCTTAAATCTCTCAATAATATCTACTGAATTTTGATGAAACAAAGGTAATGTTGGCGCTTCAGAATGCTCTGTCTGACAAGATTGACGGATTTGGTTTAAAATAAATTCACGACTACTCATCAGCCTTTCCTTTCTTCATGTAATTTTTCGCATACCAACTATGAAAAGTTTCTTTGGGTGGTTGTGGTATATCCCGCTGCCTTCCCCATGCATTGAGTTGATTATAAACAATAAAATGAGGCAAATAAGACAATACTTTATCCCCCGTTTGAACGGCCATTCGATAGGCTTTGGGATGAGCAAATAATTTACCTAACGAGGTCATAATAATGCGTTTGGACAAAGAGAGTTCTTTTTCATCAGCCAATGTTTCGCGCCATGCAAAGATTTGTTCATGCAAATTAATTTTAACAGGGCAAACATTCGTACAACTGCCATTCAACGTCGATGCAAAAGGCAAATTACGATATTTATGTGCATTATAAGTAGGACTTAGAATTAATCCAATTGGTCCTGCATATGTACTACCGTAACTTAGCCCACCACTACGGCGGAAAACAGGACATGTATTCATACATGCGCCACAACGAATACATTTTAATCCAGCTTTAAATTTCTGACTGGCAAGACGTGTAGATCGACCATTATCGACCAATACTACATGCATTTCGCCACCCTTACGAGGGCCACGAAAACAAGAAGTATATTGTGTGATTGGTGATCCCAAAGCACTGCGCGATAAAAGACGAATAAAGACTGCCAAATGCTCCATTTTAGGGATCATTTTTTCAATCCCCACCGTTACAATATGTAATGACGGCGTATTCGCTGACAAATCAGCATTGCCTTCATTGGTACAAACAACCACAGCACCAGTCTCTGCCACAAGAAAATTTCCACCTGTCATGCCTGCATCAGCATTTAAAATATAAGGTCGAGTGGTTTCTCTTTGAGTTTCCGCCAAGTAATGCACATCATTATTGCCTTGTTCAGCATTTAATGTTTTCACAAATACTTTGGAGACATCAGTTCTGCTTTTATGCACCGCAGGGACAACAACATGACTGGGATCTTCTTTATCCAATTGCTGAATACGTTCCCCGAGATCAGTTTCAATAACGGTAATGCCCTCTTCCTCTAAATGCTGGCGCAACATACATTCTTCACCCAGCATGGATTTGCTTTTCACTAAGCTCTTGGCATTACGCTCTTTTAGAATGGTCGTTATAATATCGTTACTTTCTTGTGCATCTTTGGCCCAATGGACATGCACACCATTAGCTTTGGCATTACGCTCGAATTCTTCTAAATAATCCGCTAAATGATCCAAAGTATGTGATTTAATATCAGAAGCTAGATCTCGCAACGCTTCCCATTCAGGGATTAAATGCATTTGTGCATCACGCTTTTTTCGTAAATCCCATAGGCGTTGGTCATGCATTTGTTGATGTGCAGAAGCAGCAATAAAACGATTAGCAGCTTCTAATTGATTAACAGGTTTATTCCCTTTGATTTTAGCCCCTTTGGGTTGAACCTCTTGTTGAAGATCACTCATGATAAATCTCCGTTCAAGATTTGAGCAATATGCGCATATTTTAAATCAACCCCCATACGCATCGCACAGCCTTTTTGATGCATTAAACAAGAGCTATCCGCAGAAATAACATATTCTGCACCACTACGATGTTGATCCATGACTTTATCTTGTCCCATTTTGGCAGAAACACCTTCCTCAAAAACAGAGAAAGTTCCACCAAAGCCACAACACTCATCAGGACGTTCCAAATCAACAAATTCAATGCCTTTAACTTTTGATAATAAATCTTTGGGTTTAGAGAAAAAAGGTTCCCTGCGTTCAGACATGCTGGCATGACGTAATCCACGCAACGCATTACAATTATAATGAATAGCTACTTTATGAGAGAAACTTGCCCAAGGGAAATCTTCGACTTTCAGAATATCATGTAAAAATTCAACTAAATCATAAGTATTTTTACGAACATGCTGAACCTCGTCCGTTTGTTTAATCGCATCAAAATGATGGCGGACTTGATTTGTGCAACTGCCTGACGGCATCACGATATAATCAAATTGTGAGAAATTTTTAACAAATAATTTTTCTGTTTCGGCAGCCTCTGTATGACATCCCGTATTCGTCATCGGCTGCCCGCAGCAAGTTTGATCAAATGGATACGTTACGTTGATATCAAAACGCTCTAGTAATTTCAAAGTCGATATGCCAACCTCTGGTTCCAAAGCATCCATGTAACAGGGAATAAACAACCCGACTTCCATCTTATCAATCCTTTATATAAATTAAATATCATTATTTCGAAAAGTAAATGTGATTATTATTTATTAGTTTACTTCGTTATATATATGAAAATATACTGCAGAATCGGAAATGATTACAATAATTCCTTCAAAGATATCACTTAAATATGTTCGACTTAATTATGTCCCCACCAACCATCAGAAATCATATTGACACCAATCATAATACGACAGTGTTTGGAGAAATATATTTTCAGTTAGATCAGGATGCTTTCTTCCCTGATAAGCATTGGGACGATTTTATCATCATCCTTTTAAACGAATGGATTCAAAAAGCGATTGCTTGTTTCCATGGATCAAAAGTTCGGTGCATTTTCATGGAGGGTTCCTGTCACTATGTGATGACATCACAAAACAATCTATTTTTGATAGGATTCTTCATAAACAATAAACAAAAATATAGGATAAATCTTGAGCAAATTGCTTTTCTGAAAATATTAAAAGAAAAAGCCAACTTAGCAATCAGAACATTATTTGAGAAAAAGATCATAACTCCTGAAACGATAGAGCTACATAAAAACTTTAATTTATTTGCAAAAAAATTTATAAAGAGGCATCTAAAACTTTTTAAACATAACTCTACTTTTTGGGGTCAAACAAATAATCTATCACAATATTCGGCGTCAGAATTTGCGGTAATATTTTTGGCTTACCCTTGATTGGATAATAAATATACAGCGGCACCCCTTCTCGCCCATGTGCTTTTAAGAAATCACCAATCGATTTATCATATTGCGTCCAATCCCCAACCATATAAGTAATATGCTGATTTTTAAATGCTTTTTGAACTTTTTCGGAAGATAAAGCAACCTTATCATTCACCATACAGGTTAAACACCAAGACGCTGTCATATTAACAAAAACAGGCTTGTGTTCTCGACGTAATTCTTCAAGTTTTTGTTCTGAAAATGGGATAGCATCTTCTTTGATACCCGCAACTGAGTGTGTGGCTTCATCATGCACAAAGAAATAAAAACCACCACCCAATAAACCAACAATAATTAAAATCAAGCCACTAATGAACAAGCGTAAGTTACGATAAGTCCCCTGCATATAAAGCTGTTGAATAATGCCAACGCCCCACGCTATAAACCCTAATCCAACAAATCCTGTTAATAATACCAAGAAGCTCATCGGTTGTTGATGTTGATATACTACCCAAGCCAACCATAAACAACTAAGCAACAATGGAAACGCCAAGAATTGTTTAAGAATATCCATCCATAATCCAGGGCGAGGCAACAACCGTGCAAAAGACGGAATACAAGCAAATAATACATAAGGCAATGCCAGCCCTAATCCCATCCCGATAAAGATTAAAACACTGATCCATAACGGTGCGTTTAAAGCCCCAGCGATGGCAATTCCCATAAAAGGTGCTGTGCAAGGCGTTGCCACCAATACCGCCAATAATCCTGTAAAGAAATCAGAGGAGTATCCAGTAGTTTTATTATTTGAACCAACACTATTTAAAGAAAGTCGGATATTAAATACGCCGAGGAAATTCAAAGATATTCCAAATAAGAGCCAACATAATAAGACTACAAACCCCACCGATTGGAATTGAAAGCCCCATCCAAGTTGCGATCCCATCCAACGTAATGCCACAAATGCGACTGCCATTGCTATAAAACAACATAAAATCCCCGCTGTATATGCAAAACTGCTTTTATATCGAACACTGATATGCTCTTGCCCAATACGGCTTAGCGACAAGAGTTTCATCGTAATGACTGGAAAAACACAAGGCATCAAATTTAATAAAATCCCTCCCAGAAAAGCACTGCCAATCAAAATCAATAAACTTGTTTGTGACTGTCCTGATGTTGGTAAGGGGGCAACTGATGCTTTAACAGAAAAATGCTGCACTTGTTGGTGATCGTCTTGTATCGCTAAAATCCCACTGAACGGCTTTAATGAATCAAGCTGATGAATAGGTTTTAAATTTAAAATTAATAATCCTGGTTTGACTGTTAGTGTCTGCGGTGCAATTTGATCAATCACACCATTTTTGTCAGGCATAAACCACGCATGAATCATATGCAAAGGGCTGATCGCATCATTCTGAACCCATAACTCACCTGTCGGTGCAATATGGACATTCCAAGGGCTTTGTTTAGGCTTTTTGGACAAAGATTGCTGAATCAAAGAGGCTTCTTTTGAGTCTGAGGCTGCGCCTTTTGGAATCTCTAAAGCAAACTCGCCTTCTTGTGGAATACAAGCATCAGCACAAACCAACCATCTAACTTTCAATTTCAAATTCAAAGGCTTATTCATCTCTTCATCAGGCACAGAAATTTTAAAAGGTAAAACCACGTCCCCTTTATAGATATAAGACATTAATCCATTTTCAGACAAAGGCTCTGGTGAAGGCCATTCAATTTTACCTTCTTGTGCGGTGGGATGATCATTAATTTTTACAAAAACCGAAGCTGGCTCGCCTGCATCCCCTGGATTAATCCAATAAGTATGCCATTTTGGCTCTAACTTTATCCGCAGCCCTAGCGTTAACGCTTTACGACCATCGTACGTATCACTTTCTGAAAGAATAGTTGTCTGATCGTGCTTATTAATGACTGCATCTGTTTCTTTGGCAAGAACAGAATAAGGGTTTAAGGTTACCAATCCAATAACCAAAAGAAAACTCAACAACCAAGCACGCAATGAAACTATCCTTTGATAAATATTATTTTGTCTTTTATATAAGAAGATAAAGATAAATCAGCTATAAAATTTCTTCTTAATAATTTTGTCGTCACAAATTCTATGTTTAGTATATCAAATATTTCACTTCCTATCCAACATACACTTCCCGATCTCTATGAATATTTGAATCAACATTCAAATGTGATTTTAGTTGCCCCTCCTGGAACAGGTAAAACCAGCCTTGTTCCGTTGGCATTATTGGATGCGCCTTGGAAACAAGGAAAAAAGCTGATTATGCTGGAACCTCGCCGTATTGCCACCAGAGCAGCAGCAAGGCAAATGTCCTATTTGTTAAATGAAGAAATTGGACAAAAAATCGGGTATCGAACCCGTATGGATAAAGCAGTCAGTGCCAATACTGAAATAGAAGTCGTTACCCAAGGATTATTTTTAAGACATTTGCTCAATAACCCTCTATTAGATGACATTGCTGGAATAATTTTTGATGAAATCCATGAACGCTCATTAGATGCTGATTTATGTTTAGGGCTATGCCGTAATTTACAACAAAATCTACGTCCTGACCTTCGCCTGATAGCAATGTCGGCAACGCCATCTTTGAAAAACTTACAAGAAATTCTGCAATGCGATATTATCGAAAGTAAGACAGACTATTATCCCATTACGACACATCATCGCAAAAGAGATTTAACCCATATCAGAGACCTTCCCTCTGTCATGGCTGCACAAATTACCGAAGCCTATAAAGAAGAACAAGGCAATATTCTCGCCTTTCTTCCTGGAGCTGGGGAAATCCATAAAACAATGAATCTTCTTTCTCTGCCCAATGCTGAGGTCCTTCCACTTTATGGTGATTTGCCTGCTACAGAGCAAGATAAAGCCCTGCGCCCAGTCACACCTCAAACACCACGCCGCATTGTTCTAGCAACCTCTATTGCAGAAACCTCTCTAACAGTTCCAGGTGTGCGCATTGTGATTGATGGCGGATATCGCAGATTACCTCAGTTAAATGCAGATACAGGATTAACACGCTTGCAAACGCAACGTATTTCAAAAGCTGCTGCAACCCAACGCGCGGGGCGTGCAGGACGTGAGGGTGCAGGTGTTGTTTATAAATTATGGACACAAGCCACAGAACGTAGCTTACCACTACATGACCGCCCTGAAATACTCGAAGCTGAACTTAGTGAATTTTTACTGGTTTGTCAGACATGGTCAGATATTATGGGAACAGACATCACTGATATTCCTTTTCCTGAAAAACCCTCTTTGGGTGTCATCGAAGCTGCAAAAGAGCTATTAGTTTTATTAGGATGTTTGAACTCAAAAAATCATATCACTCCTTTTGGTCAAAAAGTTGCACAATTTGGTGCCCATCCTAGATTAGCCAGCATGATGTTAAGCGCACAATCCGATGAAGAAAAAGCTCTGGCTGCTGATATCGCTGCACTATTAGAAGAACGAGATCCTTTGCGTCACGAAGAACCTGCATCGGTTGATATTCAATCTCGTTTAATATGGATGCGCAATCAGCCAAATTCAAAAAATGACCAAGGATTATGGCATCGCATTCGTAAAATTAGCCAAGATTATCGTAAAAGACTACGTATTTCTGCTACTCACCCCCCTGCACTTAACCCATCTTTACTTATCTGTGCAGCTTTTCCTGATCGTTTGGCTCAAAGACGCAGTGAAATTGGATCTTTTCGACTGGCTGGCGGTGGGGCAGCGCATTTATCCCCTCAAGACCCTTTTGCAAAAGAAAGTTTGTTAGCGGTTGCCAGCGTTCATGTGTATAAACGCACCAATATTTGCTTGGCGTTTCCTGTTAAATTACAAGCATTGTCCAATTTTATCGATCAACGTGCTGAGATTGAGCAAGAAACAACATTAGATAGTATCAGTGGCAAAGTTATTCTACGTGAACGCCTAAAATTTGGCAGATTAACTTTACAAGATCGCAATATCCCTGCCTCCTCTAAAGAAGCTGTGCCTATCTTGCTACAGGTTGTTGCAAATAATTTATCGAAACCCCTTGATTGGAATGAACATAGCAAACAATTACAAGCCAGATATGCCCTCGCCCAATCTGACTTTGGATTTTCAGCTTCACCCAATTTATCTGATGATGTATTAGCAAAAACATGTAAAGAATGGCTTCTTCCCTGGATGAATGGCATCACTAATCTTGCGGAAATCAAACAACTCAATGTCGTAGAAATGCTGGAAGCCTATTTGGGATATACACTCTGTCAAGAACTGAATAAGCTCTTACCAAAATCTATCTCATTCAATAATCACAAAATTTATATTGATTATACGCAATCAAGACCTACAATTTCTGCACCAGCCAAATATTTTTATGGTATAAACACTACTCCCAGCATTGCCAAAGGGCAAATTACATTACAATGTTGTTTATTATCCCCTGCTAATCGTCCACAAGCGATTACCAGTGATCTACAAACTTTTTGGAACGAAGGATGGAAAGATATGAGAAAAGATATGAAAGGACGGTATCCAAAGCATCATTGGCCAGAAAACCCTGGAAGCATTTCTTCTGCAACAGAGCGTAAATCCTAATGAAACTGTTTAAATCCTCTTCATTTCCCTATTCTCACATCGCATATAAAACTATCTTATTGATAGGTATATCGAGCGTCCTGGCTGCTTTATATGCTTACTCTGCTGGCGCACAAGAACAAAAGCAAGATTTAAAAGACAAGATTGTTAAGGAAAACACTGCTCCTGCTCCTGCTCCTGCTCCTGCTCCTGCTCCTGCTCCTGCTCCTGAAAAAATTATTCCTTCTGATGAATTAGCAAAGACCTCACCTTTATTGGTGGAATATGGACCATTGACTTTTTCCCCATTGGTAAAAAAAGTCGTTCCTGCAGTTGTTAATATTGCTGTTTCTCAAAATGTACCCATTAAACATCCCAAGAAAATAATTATTCCTCCCTCTGTCAGAGGAACACCACTAGAAAAAGAATTTCGACAAAGGCAACACCAACAACAACAAAAAATAACAGAAGCTGGGTCTGGGTTTATTATTGATCCCAGTGGAATTATTGTCACCAATACTCATGTTATTGGTGATTCAAGTGATATAACCGTTTCGTTGCAAGATGGAACACAACTTCCTGCCTCAGTGATCGGAAATGATTCGTTAACTGATATTGCCGTTATTAAAATCAATGCACATCATCCTTTGCCTTATGTCAAATGGGGAGATAGCAAAAGAGTTGAAGTCGGCGATTGGATTTTAACCACAGGAAACCCTTTTGGACTGGGATCTTCTGTCACAGCTGGGATTGTTTCTGCTCGAGGTAGAGACATTGGATCGGGTCCCTTTGATGATTTTTTACAACTTGATGCCCCAATGAACCCTGGAAATTCAGGTGGCCCCTCTTTTAACCTAGCAGGGCAAGTTATTGCATTAAACACCGCAATTGTTTCACCAACGGGAAGTTCTGTCGGGATTGGTTTTGGTATTCCCTCCGAAATCGTTGCCCCTATCGTTACCCAACTTTGTAAAACTGGATTTATTGATCGTGGATGGCTTGGGGTGACTTTGGGCGATGACGACAGACGTGATGGCGTACGTATCGTTGACATCGATGCCAAAGGTCCTGCTTATGATGCAAAAATCAAAGTTGGAGATCGAATTGAAATGATTAATTCACAACATGTTGATACCGTTCGTACTTTTATGAAAACAGTCGCCATGGCTCATCCTGGCTCAAAAATAGAATTGCTAATCAAACGCAATAAACGAAAATTTAATATCGTTACTACTGTTGGTCATCGCCCAAAGGATGCCGATAACTAATATCTTAAAATTTACATATAATCTTGAATAGTTAAGTATTATTTCTATATAAATTCACATAATACGAATTATTGTGTTGTATATTCACACAAGCTGTCAGAAATAAAATCTGTATGTTTTTTTTCATATAGTATTTTTATTTTATATTCATTAGCTTGATATATTCTGTTACTACTCAACGATTGCTCATCGTTTCAACCTTAATTTTTTCCCCATTTTTGGAGACAGGCTGATGCGTTTTTTATTTAAAGACCCTTCACAAACATTATCCTCAAATTATACTCAAAAATTTAAAATCTCTTTTTTATCTATGGGCTTTTTATGCGCATTAGCACCCAGCAGCCATGCTAAGTTAACAAAAGATTTTTCTGCGATTACACCTGTTCCTTCAACAAATGCAGCTACTGATACAACGACACTAAATAAATCATCTAATGTCAGTATTTTGGATATTCAAAGATATACTGGATCTTTGCTCTCTCCTTCTGGTGCGGTAACACAAGCTGGCGCACTGATGATGGAGCCATATTTTCAATCCACCATCAGTCGTGGAGGATATTTGAATAATGGTCGTGTCAGAAGTAATAAATACAGAACAGACTCTGCCGACAGCTTTCTATTGATCAAATATGGCGTGACGAATAATCTTAGCGTCCAAATTACACCTCAAGTGAACTATTATTGGAATGGCAGAACAACGTCGAGTACTGTTCATTTTTCCGATTTACCTGTGGAGTTTCAATATCGATGGATTGATCAAAATAACAAAAAATATATACCAAGCTTTACGACTTATCTTGGCATGATCTTTCCAACAGGAGATTACACGAATCTTGGTAGAGCACTTGACGCAGCGGGAAGTGGTTCTTATGCATTACGTTTCGGCGTACAAAGCCAAGCAGCCTATGATATCAATAACCATGCTTTACGGGTCAGATTATGGGGAGTGGCTAGAAAACCATTAACCTCTGCTGATATTCGTGGCATCAGCAATTATGGCACTGATATCGGATACAGAGGAAATGCCAAATCGGGTTTATACGGTAACTGGGGTTTTTCTTTAGAATATGGTATTACCAAAGAGTGGGTTCTAGCCTTTGATTTCCAATATGATTGGGCGAAAGGGACAAGGATGAGAGGTGCTTATACCAATGGCCCATTCGAACGTTACGTCAGTGCCGCTTCTCATGACATTCAAATTGCACCAGCAATAGAGTATAACTGGACACCAACTATTGGTGCCATTGTTGGGGCAGCATTAACCATTGACGGTCATAACACTAACGATTTTGTTCAACCTCAATTCGCCATAAACTTTGCATTTTAATAAATTAAATTTAAGAAAGATCATTCGATATTCAATTTTCTTTCTTAAATTAATAGCCAACTATTTCACACTTCAACTTTACTTTAATAGTGATAGATAACTATTTCCTTGTTGATTATATCAGGTAATAATTAATTTTATTTAAAATTGTTACGTATCAGGGATCTTATATGATATCCATCAACAAATATCGCTATATACTATATATTCAAACTGTTTGTATTATTTCGTATACAATCCTTACAAATGCCGATGCTCAAGTAACGCCACCCTCTCAACAAACCACTAATACTTTGAATGAGCAACGTTATACAGGCTCTTTGTTATCCCCCTCTGGGGCTATGACAACAGCAGGTTTATGGGCTATTGAACCCTATGCCCAAATAACGATTAGCCGTGGTCGATATTTATCAAATGGTAATGTACAAAATAGTAAAAATAGAACAGATAATTTTATTAATTTTACTTTAGTAAAATATGCCGTTACCAATCATTTTTCGGTTCAAAGTACCCCTCAAATTCGTTATGCATGGAATGGACGCACCACCGCCAGCAGCTTGCATTTTGCTGATCTGCCTGTTGAATTACAATATCGCTTGATTGACCAAAATAATCCAAAATATATACCTAGTCTAACCACAATCTTAGGAATGACTTTTCCAACGGGCAACTATTCCAATTTAGGGCGCTCTCTGGATGGGGCTGGTAATGGCACATATACTGTTCGTTTCGGTCTTCAATCACAAGCTGCTTATAAAATATTTAATCGAGCGTTACGTATTCGCGTTTGGGGAGTTGGTAGGCAACCATTAAACTCCGTCAATATCAAAAATATAAGCAATTATGGCACTTCCTTAGGATATCAAGGGAACGCAAGACCAGGTTTATTTGGCAATACCGGTTTTTCTGTGGAATATGGTTTTAATAAAGAATGGCTGTTTTCTTTTGATTTTGTCTATGATTGGGCACGTGGAACTAGAATACGAGGTACAAATAAAAACGCTGTTTATAATCGTAATATAACTGGGGCATCTCACGATATCCAAATAGCTCCAGCCATTGAGTATAATTGGACACCCAAAATTGGTGCTATCGTCGGTACTGCTTTAACTGTCAACGGACATAACACGAATGATTTTATCCAACCTCAATTCGCAATTATGATGCTATTTTAATCCCAATTTAAGCGAGAAATGTCAGTTTAGATAAACGTTGATGACGGATCATCACAATGGCATTCTGACGAAATTTTCTTGCTAAAACAACAGCTTTTGGCAAAGAAAGCACCACCATAAAAAGAGGTTCAGACACCTCTTTTAAAGATCCTTTACCGATAAAATATTCATATTGCTTTAATTCTTGCTCGAGCTTTCGCATCATTTTTATATTCCAACCCAAAAGTCTTAAACGCCCCCCAGGATTATAAGCACTTAACATAATCAAAGTTGATTGATGTAATTTAGCTGGAATGCCTTTAGGATATTGATTAATTCTGGTTACTACAGAACCTGCTTGATAAAGGCTTTGTTTATAAGCAGCACTTATCTCTAAGGTCGGTGGCAATATGTTTGGCACTTTACTAATCTTTACTTTTTTTTTCCATACCAAAAGTCGAGTCTCGGTGAACTTGTACCGATAATAATAGCCCAAAGCCAAACATCACCGTCAACATCGCAGAACCACCATAAGACACCATCGGTAGAGGTACACCCCCGACAGGAATAGCCCCCATCACCATTGAAAGATTAACAGCACAGTAAAAGAAAAAATTCATCGTTAGTCCCAATGCTAATAAACGACCAAATTGATTCTTTGAACGTATCGCAAAAATCATTCCCCCCAGAATTATCATTAACAATAATCCAATAATACAAATACCACCGACAAATCCCCACTCTTCTGATAACATCGTAAAAATAAAGTCGGTTTGCTTTTCAGGTAAGAAATTTAGTTGTGCTTGAGTTCCATGTAAAAAGCCTTGTCCCCACATTCCCCCCGATCCCAAAGCAATTTTAGACTGAATAATATTATACCCTGCCCCCAAAGGATCACTTTCTGGATGTAAAAAGGTTGTAATTCTTGCTTTTTGATAATCATGTAAATGACTATAAATAAATTCAAACGCAAATGGTAAAGGGCATACTAGCAACAAAATAAGCCATAAACGCATCCCCGCAACAAAGAAGATCGACGCCCCAATACAACCTACAATCACTGCTGTTCCTAAATTGGGTTCCTTTAAGATTAAGGCAACTGGAATTAAGACCAAAATTGCTGGGATAATTAAACGCAAAGGGTTTCCCATCTGCTTCCAACTAATTTTATGAAACCAAGTTGCCAATAACAAAACCAACCCAATTTTCATTAATTCCGAGGGTTGTAAAGCGATCCCTCCGATAACAATCCAACGTTCCGCCCCTTTGCCAACATGACCCATATGTAAAACAGCCAATAGCAACACAATGCCCAAACCATATAAGGGCCACGCCAATTTTGCTAAAAACCTTAATGGGGTTACAGCTACCGAGATCATAACAATAAATCCCACCGCAAAACGCATCATCTGAGGGCGTGCATAAGGATAATCAGCACCACCAGCCGCTGAATAAAGCGCAATATAACCCACACCTGCTAACAGACAAATTAATCCAACATATAGCCAATTAATACGCCATAATTTACCTAATATCTTTAAGTTTGGCTCTGCTCTTAATAAACGTTTTTCAAAAACCATATATTTGACTCTTATTAAAGAAATTAGATAAAGCGTATCGATATTTATTGATCGGAAGATTTGGGCTCTTCTGGCTCTTCAGGTTTTGTTTGCTCTGCTCTTGTTGCTTTATTTGCTGGATCTCGTTGAAGGGTTTTCAACATGATATTTTTTGCCAAAGGTGCCGCAACAGAAGCAGCCGCATTCCCATGCTCCACAACAACAGAAATCGCATATTGCGGATTATCATAAGGTGCAAAACAAATAAATAAAGCATGAGGACGATATTTCCAAGGTAAATTCGCAGAATTAAAATGACCGCTTTCACGCAATGCTCTTGATACTCTTCTGACCTGAGCCGTTCCTGTTTTCCCTGCTAATAATATACCATTATAATCAATCTTCGCTTTTGCCCCAGACCCTCTGGGTTCATTTACAACAGCATACATCCCAGAGCGTACCATCTTTAAAAATTCTGGCTTAATATCAATTGGTTTCCAAAATTCAGAATTTGCTTCTGGAATAAGATTATGGTCTCTTGCGCGAACTAAATGGGGATTAATCATTTTACCAGTTGCCATCCGTGCAGTATAAGTTGCTAACTGCAAAGGCGAAACATGCACAAATCCTTGGCCAATCCCACTGACAATGGTATCCCCAATATTCCAATGATGCCCGTGTTTTTCCCTCCATGCAGGTGTTGGGATCAATCCTGCTTTCACATGAGTTAGCTCAATAGGTAAAGACACACCTAACCCCAATTTTTGGCAAGTCTTATGGATCGCCTCCATTCCAGTACGGCGTGCCACTTCATAAAAATAAACGTCACAAGAATATTTTAATGCCTCATGAAGATTCAAAGACCCATGACCATATTTGTTCCAACAATGAAACCTTGTGCCTCCATAATCATAATAGCCAGGACAATTAATACGCACGTTTTCATTAATAGTTCCAGCTTCCAACGCCCCTAGTCCGACCGCTGGCTTGAATGTAGACCCAGGAGGATACAATCCAGCAACTGCTTTATCCATCAAAGGATTACGTTCATCAGTCATCCATGCTTTCCATTGTGCATGACTAACCCCACTGTCAAACAAAGATGGATCAAAGGATGGATTACTGACCATCGCCATCACTTCGCCATTTTGACAATTCAATATAACAGCACTGGCGGATTCTTCCCCGATTAAATTGACAACATCTTGTTGTAATTGCATGTCAACTGCTAGTTGGATATCTTGCCCTTGTACACTTTCTTTTCTGCCAATTGTTGTAATGATACGCCCAACAGAATCAACCTCTACCTCTACCTCTCCTGCTTTTCCCTGCAACACGTCATCTTGAGTATTTTCAATACCGGCTCGACCAACACGTATACCAGGTAATGCCAAAAATGAATTTGCAGCTACATCTTTTTCATTAGGAGGTGCGACATACCCTACCAAATGGGCTAATAGAGGGCCTGTTGGATAAACACGCTTTGTGCCAGTATCAATCAATACCCCTGGTAAAGTGGGTGAGTTCACTTCAATCATAGCCATTTCATCCCAAGATAAAAAATCCTTTAACATAATTGGAATAAAACGTCTTTGATGATCGACTGCCCACTGTATACGTGCATAATCATGTTCATCTAACGTAATAAACTGACTAAAACGCTCAATAACATCGGATAAATTACTTGTTTCTTCTGGAATTAATAAAGCTCGCCAACTAATTTTATTATTCGCAAGCACATCTCCATAACGATCATAAATACTCCCTCTAGGTGGAGATAACAACCGTTTACTAATCAAATTATTTTTAGCCATTTTAATATATTTATCGCCCTCAGTAATTTGTAATTTATAAAGACGATTAGCTAATAAAGATAAAATTCCCGTTTGCGCTGCTATCAATAATAGGGCTCTGCGCGTAAACACACGGCGCGAAGAATGAACGTCTTGTTGTGCTTGCTTACTGCCGCGAGAGAGTTTCTTTTTTTTCATTTCAACTGTAAAACTTATACTTTCGCAGGATTTGCAATCGTTTGATGTGCCCACGTAAATAAAACAGACAGCAAAGGATAAATGCCAATTGAAAAAATTATTTCGAACAAAAATGAATAATAAGGCACTATTCTTAAACTAAACGCAGATATTAAAACCCATTGCAACAAAAATACTCCCGTTGCAGCAAAAGAAAATATTAACCAAATCAATAAAAAATTGTACTTTACCAAGCGAAAACGTTGTGTCACGCCTATACCATAAATAATCAATAATATTAAAATTACTATTCCTGGCGGTGTAAAATTTAAAAGATCAATCAATAATCCTAGAAAAAAAACCCCAATCGCAGGCATTGATTTAGGTCTGTAGATAGACCAAAAATAAACGGAAGATACAATAATCGCAGGCAATAACTCATTTCTGCCAGGAATATCAAACGGTATCGATAAAAATAATATTACAAAAATTGAAAAAAGCATGGGTACAAACGAACGAACCAACATGTCAATACGTTGGAATCTATTAAATGCTGGTCGTATACCAGGACTTTTACGATCATTTATAATAGTATGTGTATTCTCTTTTTTTATCATTGTTCATCACGTTCAAGCATTGTAGGACTTGCAACGGGACCTTGTCTCACTCTTTTATTCGAAGGTGTAATTCGTCCAGGTGCATCTGGAGGCGTAACCTCTTTATTTCCATAATCAACAATTCTGACGATTCTAAGATGGTCTAAGGGTAGATATGGAACAACGACAGGCTGTCCTTTTTTTATATAATGAACATACCCAATTGGAATTCCCGCAGGCAAAGTATCCCCTTGCCCCTCGGTTAACACTTTTTCTCCTTCAATAGGATGTTTATCTTCTGGATAAAAAATCAGTCTAGGATATAAACTATTATCACCAGCCATTATTGCTTGCGCATGTGATTCAGACAGGCGTATGGGAATACGACTAGAATCATCATTAATTAGTAATATGCGTGCCGATCTATTTCCAACTTCGGTGACTCTGCCAATTAGTCCAAACCCATCCAAAACAACTTGACCGGGATTTACGGCGTGATCTTCACCTAAAATGACTAGAATAGCTTTGTGGTATACGCCACTTACATCTGCAACGACACGGGTTGTGACGAAAGACAACCTGGGCTCTGGTATCCAATGTAACTGATTTTTTAATTTAATATTTTCTTCACTTAGCCCCATAGCAACGTGGTACCAACGTCGAAGCTGTAAATTTTCTTCTTTTAATTTTTTATTGTCTGTCGATAAATTTTGGATATCCTTAAGGCTATGTGCAAGATTATAAATGAAATTAAAGGGTTCTTCTATTAAAGCATATCCAGGAGCCAAAAAATCTGTCACCTTTAGACGCATTGCCTCCACCAATTTGGGTTTAGCTTGTCCTATTAGCATAACTAAACAAGCCATTACGAACAAAAATGGTAATACTAATTTTGTCAAGCCTTGTTTAAGATGAATAGATAAAGGGATCATTTGGACAACCAACAGTTACAGTTGTTTACTTGAATATATAAATAGTGTGTGTTCAATCAACACACACTATTCAATTAATAAAATTGCTTCAATGAACAAATTTAGTTTAATACATTGTTGTTAGAATATTTCTAAGTCGTTTCATTTCTTCTAGGGCACGACCGGTACCGAGTGCAACACAGTCCAAAGGATTTTCCGCAAGAATAACTGGCAATCCTGTTGCTTGACGCAAAACATCGTCAAAACGTGCTAATAAACTGCCGCCACCCGTTAACATAATCCCTTTATCAACAATATCTGCAGCTAATTCAGGCGGTGTGTTTTCTAGTGCAACAGATACACCTTCGACAATTTGTGCGATGGGTTCAGCTAAACTATCCGCAATTTGCTCTTGAGACACCAAGACTTCTCTTGGCACACCGTTCATCAAGTCACGTCCTTTGACTTCGCGCCAAGGACCACCATCAGCAGAAGGGGTTGCTATCGCCGCCCCCAATTCCATCTTAATTTTTTCAGCAGACGTTTCACCAATCAGCAAATTATGATGACGACGAATATATGCAATAATAGCCTCGTCCATTCTATCACCACCGACGCGCACCGAGCGAGAATAGACAATACCACCCAATGAAATCACAGCTACCTCGGTAGTTCCACCGCCAATATCAACGATCATGCTGCCGGAAGGTTCTGTCACAGGCAACCCTGCACCAATTGCTGCAGCCATTGGTTCTTCAATCAACAGAACTCTGCGTGCACCAGCGCCTTCCGCACTCTCTTGAATAGCACGTCTTTCGACCGCTGTCGATCCAGAGGGCACGCAAATAACAATCTGAGGACTGGCAAACATACGACGATTATGCACTTTTTGAATAAAATGCTTAATCATTTCCTCTGCGACTTCAAAATCAGCAATAACCCCATCGCGCATAGGACGAATAGCAGTAATATTGCCAGGAGTACGTCCCACCATATTTTTGGCTTCTTCACCCACTGCTAAAACTTGTTTTTTCCCACGAACTTCAGCAATCGCAACCACTGAAGGTTCATTCAAAACTATTCCACGACCTTTGACATACACCAATGTATTAGCAGTTCCAAGATCGATCGCCATGTCTGCAGACATAAAACCGAACAGACGAGAAAACATCCACCACTCCCGACAGCAAAAACTTTATATGCTTTTAATCAAACTTTAATTAATAATTTCTATAATCACGATTTTGAAATAGAAACACCCAGCCCCTAAATTACAAAGCTCTCTCTTGGAATTACCCATTTGCAACGCTCGGGGCAAGCCTTAATCTTATAAAAAAAAAAGTTTTTTTTAATTTTTATATTTTTTAACAATAAACATTGCACAACATCAACATTGTTACAAAAAAACAACACAAAAGAGATATAAATATATAACCGTAAATAAATAAAATTTGTAGTCAAATTTTAATAAAAAATTCAAATTCATCAAAAAACCTCAACTCTAATGTATAAATAATAAATTCCAATTCTTATAAAGCCTGTATTTTACGACATACTTTATGATTTTATAAAAGAATCGCAATCATTGACGAATTTTAAAAAAAAGCTGCCAAAAATAAGCCATTTTGTTATATTAGATTTGTAAGAGTAGTTGTCTTATGAGTTAAACCTTAAGAGAGAAAAGAACCAAAATGAAGAAAATTTTAAAATCGACTTATGCAGGTCTGGCTGTTGTCATTCTTTCAACATCTTTTTTAACTGCATGTGATAATGGCTACAGTATGGGTGGACGTGCCGGCACAGGCGCATTAATTGGTGGCGGCACCGGTGCAGCCATTGGCGCACTTGCTGGCGGCGGCGGCGGTGCTGCTATTGGCGCATTAGCTGGTGGTGCTCTTGGGGCGGGTGTAGGTGCTGCAACAACACCAAACAGACCTAAGCAAGGTAATTATAACCAAGGTTACTAATAAAAAAAATCTCTATATAATTTTTGAAAAAAACCAAAATTATATAGAGAAAATAAATTAAAAAGATCCAACAAAACATAAATATTTACTTTATAAATAAAGGTTAAATATCATAAATTGTGTAAATGAAATATATCATTTTCTGATATAAAATCAAATTTTTATTTAACCTGTTAAGTGCGTGACGCTTCCACCAATTGCAAAATATCTATCAATAGCTTGACACATCGAGGATGCAATCAATGATCTATATGCTGCTCTTTTTAAAGCTTCTTCGTCAACTCGATTAGACATAAACCCCATCTCCACCAATATAGATGGGATATTAATTGATTTTAACACTACAAAAGCAGCATAACGTTTCGGATTTTGTAATAAACTTACACGGGAATGAAAAGAGCTTACAATATTTCGCGCCATTGCAACGGACTCTTTCTTAGTCTCTAACTTTACCAAACTTGCTAGAATTTTTTGCACTGCAGGTGACGCGACATGTACATTCGCGCCTCCATATCTATCAGCATTGTTCTCCACAGAAGCCAGTGCAGCAGATTGCGCATCAGAAGCATGGTTAGATAATGTATAGACGCTGGCCCCTCTGATTGAATGGTTATTCAAGGCATCTGCATGCATTGAAACAAATAAGTTTGCTTTGTTTGATTGGGCAAAATCAACACGACCGTCTAACGGAACAAATTTATCTGAATTTCGTGTTAATTTAACGCGGTATTTTCCTGTTCGCATCAATTGCTTTGAAAGTTCTACCGCTGTTGCATAAGCTACATGTTTCTCATAAGTTCCAGAATATCCAACTGCACCAGGATCTTTTCCTCCATGCCCAGGATCTAATATGATAACAGGTACATGTGGCCTGGCACGTCCAACAATTGCTGGAGCCTTGCTTTTTACAGTTTGCTTTGTTGAGGTCTTTACGTGTTTTGTAATAGTCGACTTTTGCGAAACCCTATCTACAGCGATTGCAACGGATGGTACAAATAAAGTCACAGATGCTGATAATATAATTCGTCTTGAAATCTGAGGAATAGAATCTTTTATAATCTCATTACAGTTTTTTAAGTTATCGATCATTTTCCTACTGACACTTTTGACCAAATTAATTCAATTGAAACCTTCACTAGCTTATATTGCCCGATTCTTTTGAAGAATTCAAAAAGTTCTTTTTTTAATAAAAAAACTTTATTAGTCTGCAAATAACAAAAAAAACTTTGCGTTGTCATATAATTCTGAGATATTGTTTTCTAGTGGAAAATACTCTGCACCGTAGAGTGGCAAAACTATATGTCAAATCAATATTATTTTGAATATTTATAACAACTTATTTAAAGAGTATCCTTAATGATATCTAAGAGCTAAAACATTTGTTCAACTTTGCTAACAATAACTTTGTATAAATATGAAACAAAATTTAATTTGAGTAGTGTAATTATTTTCTAAATTTGCTAAACAAGATTTTAAGTTTTTTATCTATTTCAGGTAAATTTCATGGTTACGTCGTAAAAAATAATATGAAATGCACGTTCCCATCGCAAATATTACTTTGAAATTATTATTGATTGTTTAAACACAATCGCCGGAGTAATAAATTATTATGACTAAAAAATTGCTGATTGACGCCAGCTATAAAGAAGAAACACGTGTTGTTACCCTAGATGGGAATTGTATTGAAAATTATGACGTTGAAAATTCAACTAAAAAACAATTAAAAGGTAATATATACCTAGCTAAAGTCATCCGAATTGAGCCTAGCTTGCAGGCTGCTTTTGTTGAATATGGTGGCAACCGTCATGGTTTCTTGGCTTTCAGTGAAATTCATCCTGATTATTATCAAATTCCAATCGCAGACCGTAACAAACTGCTTGATTTGAATAAAATTGATCTTGATGATAATCAACTAGACGATGAAAATTTCGACGATCAACAACCTACTACATTTAATGACGATGATGATATTAGTCAGCCTGTTGCAAATATTATCAAAAACTATAAAATCCAAGAAGTTATTCACAAAAGACAAATATTATTAGTCCAAGTCGTTAAAGAGGAAAGAGGAAATAAAGGCGCTGCTTTAACAACTTATTTATCTCTTGCAGGTCGCTATTGTGTGTTAATGCCAAACTCTCTTCGAGGGGGTGGGATTTCAAGGAAAATCACTTCTATTTCCGAAAGAAAGCGTCTGAAAGACATCGTTGCTGAATTAAACATTCCTTCTCATATGGGAATGATTGTTCGCACTGCTGGTGCTCAATGTCCTAAACCTGATGCATTAAAAGATGGTGAATATCTTTTGCACTTATGGGATGAAATTCGTGACCGCACGATGAAAGCAGTTGCCCCTTCTTTAATCTACGAAGATTCAAGTTTATTAAAACGTGCAATCAGAGATATTTATACTTCTGATATTGGCGAAATTTTGATTGATGGTGAAGAAGGCTGGAACATCGCCAGAGAGTATATGCGTGCTCTGATGCCTCAAAACATGAGAAAACTCCATTTATGGAGAGATCAGAAACAAACCCTTTTCTCTCATTATAAAGTGGAAAAGTTGATCGAACAAATGTTATCCCCTACAGTACAATTAAAATCTGGTGGATATCTGGTTATCAATCAAACCGAAGCTTTGGTTGCCATTGATGTGAATTCTGGGCGTTCTATCAAAGAAAAAGATTTGGAAGAAACAGCGTTACGTACCAATCAAGAGGCTGCTGAAGAAATTGTAAGACAGCTACGCCTACGTGACCTAGCTGGGCTGATCGTTATTGACTTTATTGATATGGAAAATAGAAAACATAACTATATGGTTGAAAAGCGTCTTAAAAATGCTTTACACAAAGACCGTGCACGCATCCAAGTTGGCTCTATTTCCTCATTTGGTTTGTTGGAAATGACGCGCCAACGGCTACGTCCTTCCATTTCTGAATTTTCTTTTATTCCTTGCCATCATTGCAATGGAACAGGAATTATTCGCAGCATCCCAAGTGCTTGTTTGCATATTTTACGCCAAATTGACGAAGAAGCTCGCAAATCTAAACCTGGTGTTTTAACAGTTCATACATCTTCTAATGATATTGCGTTTTATATTTTGAATCAAAAACGCAGTTGGTTATTAGATATCGAAAATAAATACAAAATTCAAATCATACTTGAAATCGATGCAACATTAACTGAATCAAAGATTTCTTTCTCTCATGAAGTTAATGAAGCTCTTGAACAAGAGCCAGAAGTAGAACAAGAAAAAGCAAATTTCTTATTACAAGAAAGTCAAAGTCCCTTCATCAGAGAAATTCCAATCCAATCTGAATTTTCTGAAGGAGAAGAGGCTTCTGAGGAAAGAGAAAACTATCAACAAAAACGTCGTAATAATAATAGACGTTCTCGTTACAATAACTATAAGCAACGTAAGCCTGATCAACAACCCGAGGACATTATTGAATCTGTAGATGTTCAAAAAGTTATACAAGATAACCCACCAGCTGTTATAATTGCTGAACAAGATGAGCAGCCTGATATCAGCTTTCATCCCGTGGTTAATCAAGACGAATATTTTGCAACTAAACGTGAAGATCGTCCTAAACGCTCAAATCGTTACCCACGACAACCTCGTTGGAAACGGAACAAATATCAGCAATCTAACGAGGATAATACTCAGGAAGCACCTCGTGATCAAACTACAACTACTGTTAATATTGTTCCAATTACAGAAACAAAAACAGCAGCATCTGTAAATGCGCTAAAAACAGATAATGATGCAAGCTCTGCCCCTTTTATCGCTGTCGATATTACAGATAAGGTTGAAAATAATATACAGGAGAAAACTGTTCCTGTTTCTGAAATCCCAACATCAAAACCAATAGTGTCGGAAAATACAGAAAAAGAAGCAGCTACAGAAAAGACGCCATCCAAACCAACGCGTAAGACAACTAGAAAGGTCTCTACTACAGCGAAAAAGAAAGCTGCAGCACCAAAGGCAAAAGCTGTAAGTCAAACAGAAGACGCCAATGATAGCACCGATGCTGTTGCATTAACTGTTGTTACTGATGAAACAGAAAAGAAACCTGTAAAAAGAACAACTCGAGTAAGAAAAGCAACATCAACCACAAAAACGACCGCTGATACTACTGTCGACAGTGCTGATGCTAAAAAAGCAAAAACTACTTCTCGAAAAACAGTCAGTAAAAAAGCAAAAACGCCTAAATCAGAAACAAAAGAAGAAACACAACCAAATCAACAAGACACTGCAATTAAGCCAATTGTGATTGATGATGCTGCTCCGTCTCCAGCACCGCGTGCTGGTTGGTGGAAACGCTCAAACTAATGACTATATAAATATAAAGGGTTTAAATAATTAAACATATTTAAACCCTATTTCGAAACTATTAATTATAGAATGTCTATGTGTTGGTGGAGACCTAAATTATGCAACTCTCTTTATATACAGATTATGCACTACGCGTCTTGATTTATCTAAGCATTCATCAAGATCGCCTCAGCTCTATCCATGAAATTGCTACTTGTTATGATATTTCGCAAAACCATCTTATGAAAGTGGTGCATCATCTTGGAAAAGCAGACTTTATTTCAACCGTTCGAGGACGACGTGGAGGGCTTAAATTAAATAAGCCGCCGTGTGATATTACCTTGGGCAGCATCGTCAGACACACAGAAGACACAGAACAACCTATTAAATGTGGAAAATGTATCATTCAAAAAAATTGCACTATAAAAACAATTATTTATGACGCATTTGAAGCCTTTTATACAGTTCTCGATAAATATACTCTAGACTGTGTACTAGAAGATTATGACCAATTACAAGACTTGTTAACATTCACGAAACCAAAAAATATAAATTGCAAGGCATCGATAACAATTTAAGAGTTTCTCATTCCATTATTATCGGCTTAACAAATTTAACTTTATCGTGGCAATTACTCACACAGAGTTCTGATGCATATCAATCATATGATCGGTATTCAAGTATTAGATATTTTTTTTATTCGTCCTAATATCAAACGTGCCCTGTATTTAGAAAAATATACTAAGTAGTCATGAATGAATTTGAAAGAATTCATGATCTCATTTATAATTATTCCTTTAAATAAAATGATATAGCATTTTTATTGTAATCATGCCTTTCATATCATAAAACTATAATATCGATTTTTTAATAATAGGATAAAATAATGCATCGCTATCGTACCCATAATTGTGCTGCCCTCAGGGCAAGTGACGTTGGATCAATTGTTAAACTTTCTGGCTGGGTACATAGTAAAAGAGACCATGGCGGGTTATTATTCATTGACCTTCGTGATCATTTTGGCGTAACTCAAATAGTTATTCCTGCAGATTCCACTTTATTAGAAACAGTTGAAAAAATCAGAGTGGAAAGCGTTTTATGTGTGACAGGTAAAGTCGTCGCACGTGAAGGTGATACCGTAAATCCCAAACTGCCTACTGGCGAAATTGAGATCCAAGCTGAAGATATTGAAATTTTATCTTCAGCCGCAGTTCTTCCCTTCCAAGTTAATGGTAATGAAAATTACCCAGAAGATTTACGCTTAACCTATCGTTATATTGATCTACGCCGCGAACGTATTCATCGTAATATCCTTTTACGATCCAACGTTATCTCTAGCCTTCGTAACCGTATGATCGCACAAGGCTTTACTGAATTTCAAACGCCTATTCTGACTGCTTCTTCTCCTGAGGGAGCAAGAGACTTCTTGGTGCCAGCGCGCCTACATCCTGGTAAATTTTATGCTCTTCCTCAAGCACCACAGCAATTCAAACAATTGGCAATGGTTGCTGGATTTGATCGTTATTTCCAAATCGCTCCTTGTTTCCGTGACGAAGCTGCACGTGCGGATCGTTCTCCTGGTGAATTCTATCAGCTTGATTTTGAAATGTCTTTTGTTACACAAGAAGATGTTTTTGAAACACTTGAACCTGTGATGGAAGGCATCTTTAGAGAATTTGCACCAAATCATGAAATTAGCCCTGCCCCTTTTGAACGCATCCCTTATAAAACCGCGATGAAAGAGTATGGCAGTGACAAACCTGATTTACGTAATCCATTAAGAATTACCGATGTGACTAGCGCTTTTGATGGTTCTGACTTTGGCTTATTTGCTAAAATTACAGCCGAAGGTGGTGAAGTGCGTGCCATTCCTGCCCCCGGTGCTGGTGGCAAACCGCGTTCTTTCTTTGACAAGTTGAATGGTTGGGCTAGAGAAGAAAAAATGGGTGGTCTGGGCTATATTACTTTTGATGAAACGGGCGCAGCCAAAGGCCCAATTGCTAAGAATCTTGATGAAGCACGTTGTGAGCAAATTAAAAAAGCATGTAATCTTCAAAATGGCGATGCTGTTTTCTTTGTGGCTGGCAAAGGGCTTGAAATGATTAAGTTCTCTGGAACCGTCCGTACAAAGATTGCAACAGAGCTTAATTTAATAGAACAAAATGCATTTCGTTTCTGTTGGATTGTTGATTTCCCAATGTATGAGTTAAATGAAGAAACAGGATTAGTCGATTTCTCTCATAATCCATTCTCTATGCCTCAAGGCGGTTTAGAAGCATTAAATAATCGAGATCCTTTGGAAATTAATGCATATCAATATGATATTGTTTGTAATGGAATTGAACTTTCTTCTGGTGCAATTCGTAACCACCGCCCAGACATTATGATCCGTGCGTTTGAAATTGCTGGCTATCCAGAAGAAGAAGTTGAAAAACGCTTTGGTGGGATGTTGAACGCATTCCGTTATGGAGCACCTCCTCATGGTGGTGCGGCTCCTGGTGTAGATCGTATTGTAATGTTATTAACGGATGAACCAAACATTCGTGAAGTTATTTTATTCCCATTAAATCAACAAGGCGAAGATTTAATGATGTGTGCACCAGCGCCCACGACACCAGAACGATTAAAAGAGCTTTCTTTAGCGTTGAATTTACCGAAAGTTGCTGTTAAGAGATCAGAAAACGCCCCTGAATAAAGTAGGATGGGAATTTATAGACTGTTTATTTTTCACTCAATACAGTCTATATTTAATTATAAATCAACAAAAGGATAATTTTGATGAAATATAGTTATTTATTCATTACTCTTCTGATTTCATTCTCCCCTTTGATAGCAAAAGCTGAAGCACCTAAAATGTCACAAAAGGCAGTTAATGAAACTGTAGACAAATATGGTGCAATTTATTGTAAAGAAGGTCTAAACGCTCTGAAAGAAGCTGTTCAAGAGTGTTACAAAAATACACCAGATACTAGCCCAGAGCTTGATAAATGTATTGTAGCAGATAGAGCTTTGGCTTCTATTGCAGTTCGTAAAAATATAAAATATGAAAATATTTATGGTCCATTTAAAAAAGACCCAAGTACAATAGATCCATACTATAGTGCAGAAATTCATAATCCAAGAGAAAAATACTATTTATCCTCACCACGTTTTACAAAAGATCCTACACTAAGCAAGCTAGATCATTTTGAATTATCCGGCTATTTTCCAGGCTTTGCTAGTTTACCAGATATATTAACAAAAAGATGTCCTGGAACATACTAAATAATTATCAATCAATATCCTAATAAGCTAAACTTTTAAGACGTGTTCAATCATTGCTATTAAACACGTTTTTAACGAAAGTTCTTTTCCTTTGTCTCATCAAATTTGCACATCTAAATAAAATCTCTTATAATTTAACTTTTAATAATCTACTTATTATAAGGATCAAACTAAAAGCAAAAATTTATTAAAAACTATTACACAATAATAAATTTGGTGCCAAATATTGTATAGACGGTATCAATGCACTAAAGATGCAGTCAAAAAGTGCTATGCTGAAACCCCAAAAAATAGCCCAACCCTTGATCAATGTATTCTTGCTGATCAAGCAATGACTTCAATTGCGACAAAATTTATCAACAAAAATTATGCTAGATTATATGGTTTTAGAAGAAAAAATCCTTCTGCAAGAGACCCTTATATGACAATTGCTCTAGAACAAAATAGAGTTAAATACTATACGTCAGCGCCACGCTTTAAAAATGATCCAGAATTAAGTAAGATAGATTCAATGGCACTTTATGATTATTTTTCTTTTTTTAGTGAATTACCCAGTTTATTTACAAGAAGATGCCCTAAAATAATTTAAATTCGTATATTATTTCATAAAGCCAATTGAGCAATCAGATCTTAAATTGGCTTATTATACTCACTTTACTCATATTTAACATTATATCTCACGCCTTCATATAACTGATCGTGATCTTTGTTCAGCATAAAGCATACTCAAATTTTGTAATATTCTTATATTAATTTTAAAAATTTTAATCATAAATTTCTGTCTGATAATAAATTATCTATTTGCAAAAATAATCAAAATAAGTAAGCATGATTTTTTAGCCACAAAAATGCCTTAATATGTTTTATGCACCTATGTGATGCTTTGAATTAATCAACAGATATGCCCATATCACATATTTGTCTTTGTATAAAAAAGGAATTGATACACGATATATTATACACAACACTGTATTTAAATTATAACATTCATGAACATAATAAAGGATGAATCATTGATACCCAAAAAACACAAAGAACAAGTTCCTACTCCCCCTTTAAAAGACGGTGAACTTGCCCATACCCTTGAACGTCGTCATGTTGTCATGATTTCTATGGGGGGGATTATTGGCGCTGGCCTTTTTGTTGGTGCATCTGCTTCTATTCATGCCACAGGGCCTGCTGTTTTATTATCCTATGTTATCACGGGATTGATGATTTTCTTTGTCATGAGAATGTTGGGGGAATTGGTTATTGAACGACCAGAAATCGGCTCCTTCTTAAATCATATTCGCCGAGGAATGGGACATAATGTTACTTTTGTTTTAGGATGGGGATATTGGCTATTTTGGATTTCTGCCATTGCTGCTGAATCAATTGCTGGTGGAGAAATGTTACAGCATTACATGCATATTCCCCCAGAATATAGCTTTGCCGCCACCATGGTCTTAGGGCCTTTATTGGTCATTGCCATGATGCTTACCAATTTATTTTCTGTGCGTGGGTATGGTGAATTTGAGTTTTGGTTCGCATTGATTAAAATTGTTGCTATTGCTGCCTTTATTGTCATTGGTGGCATTGCTTTATCACATTTTTTTGGCTTTAAAACAGGCAGTGTCAGTAATATTTGGTCACATCATGGTTTTTTCCCTAATGGTGTTATTGCAATTTTCACCATTATTCCGACGGTTTTATTTACCGTAACAGGATCAGAGGTTGCCACCATTGCAGCGGCTGAATCTGATAAACCTGCTGAGAATGTTGCTTATGCAACCAGAACAATCATCTTCAGAATTGTTGCTTTTTATGTTGTTTCAATTGCTATTATTTTATCAATCGTTCCTTGGGATCAAGTCGTTCCTGGTATCTCTCCATTCTTAATGGCATTACAAGCGATTAAAATTCCTTACGCCTCTGAAATTATGGAATTTACTATTTTGATTGCAATTTTATCGTGTTTAAATTCTTCAATTTATGCAACATCTAGAACC
Source organism: Commensalibacter communis (assembly GCF_947179015.1). Taxonomy (GTDB): domain Bacteria; phylum Pseudomonadota; class Alphaproteobacteria; order Acetobacterales; family Acetobacteraceae; genus Commensalibacter; species Commensalibacter communis. The sequence goes on along the minus strand of NZ_CAMXCM010000001.1, from coordinate 327,208 downwards.
TTATTTGAACTTGCGGAATATGATGATGCTCCAAGATGGTTAATTCATACTACTAGCAACGGGGTTCCTAAGAGAGCAATTATTACAGCTTCCGTTATTGGTATTGCCATTTCAATTGCCTCTTATATCTCCCCAAGCCATACATTTTCTTACTTATTGAGCTGTGCGGGATCTATCATTCTGTTTGTTTATATTGCGATTGGTCTTTCTCAGATTAATGTTCGCAAGAAAATGCAAACCGTAAATAAGCTTCCTATTTTCCAAATGTGGTTATTCCCATATTTATCATGGATTACCGTTTTATCCCTAGCAGCCGTTATCGTTGCAATGCTTTTTAACGATACTTCGCGTGCCCAAATTATTATTACCTGTCTAATTTTAGCGATTATCGGAATTATTCGTATTTTCACTCATAAATATAGTAAAACAGGCGAAATGAAGCACTCTGAATTAAAATAATACGAAAATTCTATACAAGTCGTTGTAAATATAGTATTAAAGACCTTGGAAACAAGGTCTTTTTTTAGGAATATCTTCATGAGCGAGATCGTTTTAGATGTTAAAGGATTATTGTGCCCTTTGCCTGTTTTAAAAGCAAACCGTGCATTACAAACCCTAGAAAAAGGCGATAGTCTACGTATTCTGGCAACAGACCGCAGCACAATCAAAGAATTTCAAGAATTTTGTCGCCAAACTGGACATGCATTAATTGCCTTTTCAGATCAAGGAACGGCATTATCCTTTCTAATAAAACGAAAATAACGTCAATATTTTCTATACAACTGTATTAAGTCGTCTTATAAACAAGAAAACCATTTTCTGAAGAAACAATAAGATTGTTTTAACATTAAAAAGAGCTATTGGAAAATACCGATGACCAATGATTTATCCTCTCTTTCTTTCGAGGATGCTTTAAGCGAACTGGAAAAAATTGTTCATAACCTCGAAACAGGTCAACAAAAGTTGGAAGAAGCCATTGTTTCTTATGAACGTGGTGCGCAGTTACGCCGTTATTGTGAAAAAAAACTGAATGAAGCAGAGGCTCGTGTTCAAATCATTGTAAAAAAAGATGATAACAGCCTTGATACTGAAACTATTGAATAATTTTGAAGGTCCTTTCTCTCATGACTTCCCCTACAACCTATAATGCTCAATCTCTTCGTGATTCTTTAACCCAACGCGCAAAAGAACTTGAGACAACATTGGACAAACAATTCCCTCGCATGAAGGGTGGAGAAGCCAATTTAATTGATGCAATGCGTTATGCTGTTCTGGGTGGGGGAAAACGCCTCAGAGGATATCTGGTAACAGAAGTAGCATCCCTGTTTGATGTATCATTGACTCAATCATTATATGTTGGCGCATCTGTTGAAATGCTTCATGCTTATTCTTTGATTCATGATGATTTACCTGCAATGGATGATGATGATTTACGTCGTGGAAAACCATCTACCCATATCAAATATGGTGAAGCGATTGCGATCTTGGCAGGCGATGCGTTGCAAACCAAAGCGTTTGAATTATTAGCAATAGAAGAAGTGCACGAAAGTGCCACCATTCGTATCCAATTGGTAAAAGCTTTGGCTGAAGCAAGCGGTTCAACTGGTATGGTCGGTGGTCAAGTGATTGATATGGAAGGCGAAAATCGTCATCTTACCCTACCAGAAGTTCTAAACTTACATGCGATGAAAACAGGACGTCTGATTTGTTATTCTGCCGAAGCAGGTGCCATTTTAGGAAAAGCAACCCCAGACTTAAAAAACCATATTATCAGTTATGGTAGGGATTTAGGAACGGCGTTCCAAATCGCAGATGATGTATTGGATGCGACTGCTAGTGCGGAAGAACTTGGCAAGACAGCAGGAAAAGATAATGCTGCTGGAAAATCAACGTTTGTTTCACTATTAGGAATCGAAGATGCCAGAAAAGAAGCACATCGTTTGGTTGCCAAAGCTATCCGTCATTTAGAACCTTTTGGCACCGCCGCTGACAATTTACGTGCGCTAGCAGAATATGTTGTCTATCGTAAAAATTAGTATATTTGTCATATTCACATATAAAAGAGCTTTGATCTGATGGCTGCTAAAAAACGTGTTGATGTCCTCTTGGTTGATAGAGGCTTAGTCGAAAGCCGCTCCAAAGCTCAAGCTTTAATTATGGCGGGGCTCGTCTTCAGCAAAGAGCAACGCGTTAATAAAGCTGGCGACATGGTTCGTGAAGATACTGAATTAAATGTCAAACAACAACCGCACCCTTGGGTTTCCAGAGGCGGTATTAAGCTGGATCATGCTCTATCTGCCTTTAACCTTTCCCCCAAAGGATTGAATTGTATCGATGTTGGGGCATCAACAGGTGGTTTTACAGATGTATTACTAACCAATGATGCCAGCAAAGTCTATGCCGTTGATGTGGGTCATGGACAGCTTGCGTGGAAAATACGCAGTGATGAGAGAGTTATCGTGCATGAAAAATGCAATGCACGCTATTTAACCGATGAAATCATTCATGATCCAGTACAAGTTGTTGTTTGTGATGCCAGCTTTATCAGCCTTAAAACCGTATTACCAGCCGCACTTGCTTTGTGTCAGTCAGGTGGATGGGCAGTAGCATTAATTAAACCACAATTTGAGGCTGGCAGAGAGCATGTTGGCTCCAAAGGGGTGGTGCGTGATCCTGTAATCCACGAAAAAGTATGCCAAGAAATCAGATCTTGGTGGGAAAGTTTAGAAAACTGGGATATTTTGGGCATCGAAACCAGCCCTATAACTGGCCCAGAAGGCAATGTAGAATTCCTCATTGCTGCTCGAAAAATATAATCTTTATAACAAGGCTTTGCACAATGACGATCCATAATGTTTCTGTTCCTCCATTAAAAATCGATCATTATACGTTGCGACTTATTGAAGCAGAGGATATTCATTCGATCCATTCTTTAATCAATGATTGGAATGTTGTCAGAATGCTCAGCCAAGTTCCTTTTCCCTATCCTAAATCACTTTTAGAACAATGGATCGATTCGGTTTCAAAAGAATCTGAAGAAGGAAAATCGTATCATTTCACTATTATCGATGAGACCATCCAGAAAATTGTCGGCTGCATTGGTCTTCGCGTAGATAGCAAAGATCAAATAGGGAAAATTGGATATTGGATTGCTCATAAATATTGGGGGCAACAAATTGCCAGTAAAACATTACAACGCATTAGCACATGGGCATTAGCAAATCTAAATATCAATTACATTCGCGCCACAGCTGCTGATGATAATATGGCTTCGATCGCTGTGTTAAAAAAATGCGGTTACCAACCTTTTGGTCAAGGCAAAGAAAAATTCCTTGCACGGGCGACGGAGCAACCTGTTTCTTACTTTTTACTGCAACGCGAAGATATCTGCCCTGGGAAAGCCCCTTCTATGCCCCCCTCCTCTTCTACACCTAAAAAAATCTTATTGGTTGTTGCAGCTGCTTTGATCGATACAGAAGGTCGCTTGTTGCTGGCTCGCAGGCCAGAGGGTAAATCCATGGCTGGCATGTGGGAATTCCCTGGTGGAAAAATAGAGCCAGGGGAAACGCCAGAAGCAGCCTTGGTAAGAGAATTGAAAGAAGAAATTAACGTCGACGTCTCCCAAAGCTGCTTGGCTCCTTTTACATTTGCCTCTTTCGAGTATGCAGATTTTCATTTGCTGATGCCATTATATGTCTGTCATAAATGGAATAACCCACCAGAACCTAGAGAAAATCAACAGCTTGCATGGGTTTCTGCCGAAGAACTGGATCATTATTTAGTGATGGAAGCAGACAAACCCTTTATTCCTTTACTCAAAGACCTATTATTTTAATAAAACATGTTCGGAAATCTTGAATAAATTTTGAGATTTCCCTGGAACGGATACGTCAAACGCAAATAAACCACCTGCCAAAGGGTATTCCTGTTTATCTTGAACCGTCATATCCTTTATTGCCGTCGTTACATAAGCGGTTTGGTAATTCTGTCCTCCAAACGTAATTTTTGTAATATTAGGGCAAGGAAACGGAATGGTTTGAAGTAATGTTGCATCTTGTGAATAAACATTGATTTGATTGCCCGCATATAGACAAACCCAAAGATTATCCTGCGAATCACTTGCCATCCCATCGGGATATCCATTTTCAAGCACAGCAAAACTTGTCTTATTAGAAATAGATCCTGACTCGTGCCAATCAAATTTGTATATAACCTGCTCGTTGGAATGATTATGAAACAAGATATAATGATTTTCCATAATGACTGGACCATTGGTAACAACGTAGTCTTTATCCTGTAGCACAGAAGATATTTTACCATCTTCGTCGTAGGTTAATAAATAAAGAGACCCACTTGGTTCTTTCTCTTCGTTATCCATTGTGCCGAACCAGAGTCTGCCCAAAGAGTCGATATATCCATCATTTAAACGATTATTTGGATGTGTTTCGTTCATGGCAAACCATTGAGTAAAAGTGCCTTGAACTGGATCAAACCAGTATAATCCATCTTCCATACCACATAATAAGACAAAACCTGTTGTTGGAAAGATAAAGGCTGGCTTTTTGGGTGCATCCCAAACTGTTTTTGCCTGTGTTTCTGGATGATATCGATAGATCTTCTTTTCTATGATATTTACAAAATAAACGCATTGTTCACTTTCGATCCAGACTACGCCTTCACCCAATGAAGCTTTGACATCCCATACACAAACGGGTTCGAAAAATTTTGTATGTAACATTCTCAATCCTTCGCTATACTACAAGGGAACTCTATATACCTTATAGATCATTTCATATTTACGTATCATAGGAAAGTATCAATGAATCCCACAGCTGCAATTATCATAATCGGCAATGAAATACTGTCAGGCCGTACGCAAGATATTAATATTAACTATATTGCTAGGCACTTGGCAATTGCAGGGATCAAGTTAAAAGAAGCAAGGGTTATTCCTGATGATCCAAAAGTAATTATTCATACTGTTAATGAAATCAGAGCAGCTGTGGATTATGTCTTTACCACAGGCGGCATTGGCCCGACTCATGATGATATCACCTCTGATTGTATTGCTGAAGCATTTGGAGTCCCTAACCAGATCCACCCCGAAACTTTTAAATTATTAGAAGACTATATCGGAAAAGAAAACTTCAACGAAGCACGTCAACGAATGGCGCACTTACCTTTGGGCGCGACACCAATTGCTAACCCAGTTTCTGTTGCACCTGGATATGTTATTGGCAACGTCTATGTCATGGCTGGTGTTCCACAAATTATGCAGGCAATGTTGGATAATATCATTCCGACATTACGTCATGGAAATCCCATCGTCTCAAAAACTTGGTATGCCTATCATGCCTCTGAAGGGAAAGTTGCTGCTGATTTAAATGATATCCAAAATCAGTTTCCACAAACAGATATTGGATCATATCCATTCTATAAAAATGAAAAGCAAAACGGTGTTGCTCTGGTCGCAAAAGGGCAAGATCAACAAGCTGTTGAACAAGCAGCAAAAGCAGTTTATGAACTATTGATTCGTATGGGGTATCAACCTCAAGAAGGTGAACCCCTTTAATATTTACTCTACTTCTTGGCGACCCATCGCCAAGAATTTATCTCTTCTTTTTGCTTGTAAAATTTGTGCAGGGATTGCTTGTAGTTCATCGAGTGATTCTTGAATAGCTTTCTTCACAGACGCAACGGCAGCTTCGGGATCACGTTGGGCGCCGCCCATTGGTTCTTCTATGATTTGATCAATTAATTTAAACTTTAACAAATCTTGGGCAGTTAAACATAATGCCCCTGCCGCTTGAGCGGCTTGAGAAGCATCACGCCACAAAATTGAAGAGCAAGCCTCTGGAGAAATCACAGAATAAATCGAATGCTCAAGCATTAAAATTTTATCCGCCGTAGCCAAAGCAATCGCACCACCAGAGCCACCTTCACCGATAATCACCGTAACAATAGGCACAGTAGTACGCAAGCATGTCTGAATAGACTTTGCGATTGCTTCCGCTTGTCCTCTTTCTTCAGCATCGATTCCTGGCCAAGCACCTGGCGTATCAACCAATGTAATCACCGGCACATTAAACTGACTAGCTAATTGCATCAAACGTTGTGCTTTACGATACCCTTCGGGTCTAGCCATCCCGAAATTATGTTCCAACCGTGTATCTAAATCAGAGCCACGCTCAATACCAATCACAACAACGGTTTGACCATTAAAACGACCAATTCCGCCAATAATTGCGTGGTCTTCTCCAAATAATCGATCCCCAGCTAACGCTGTGAAATCCTCAATAAACGCATTGACATAATCCAACGCATGTGGACGTTGTGCATGACGAGCCACTTGAACCTTTTGCCAGGGGGTCAGTTTGGCATATAGAGCAATAAGTTGCTTATCTGCTTTCTCGACAAGTTGCTTTAACTCCTCGGAGATATTCATATCATCAGAGGATTGTTCAACGTGCTGTAACTCAAAAATCTTCGTTTCAAGTTCAGCAACTGATTTTTCAAAATCTAAAAATTGACGCATAATTATCCGGAAATACCATAAATAAATAAAATTCTATAGTCTATTCGCCTGAAAATCTATCATTTTATCTTAGCACAGATTTTCAATCTTTACGTTTTATCTCTTACTTTAGCTAAAGGATGGTGATTACGCACCGTTTTTTGTAGTTGTTCAGTCTGAACATGCGTATAAATTTGTGTTGTAGAAATATCAGCATGTCCCAACATCATTTGCAAAGATCTGAGATCGGCACCATGAGCGAGTAGATGACTTGCAAAAGAATGGCGCAAGACATGGGGTGAAATACGATCTGGATCCAAATCCGCTTTCAATGCCACTTGATAAAGAATTTTGTCAAATCCTTGTCGTGTTAAATTTTTTGATGAGTCGCGACCAGGGAATAAAAACATACTTTGTAAATGGTGATCATTTCTCTTTAAATCAATAGCAGCCTCCACTGCCGAATCAGAAATAGGAATCAACCGCTCTTTGCCCCCTTTCCCATAGATTCGTAAGATTTTAGTGTCGGACTGAATTTGATCTTTTTTAATCTTTAATAATTCTGAGATTCGCAAGCCTGAACTATAAAGAATTTCTAAAGCTGCCCGCGCCACCAAGCCACGACGATAATCCTCTAAAAGAACACAAGCATCCAATAAAAGACCAATTTCAAGTTCAGTTAAATATTTTGGCAAAGTCTTAGGTAAGTAAGGATTTTGCAATAAATACGTTGGATTATCACTTCTAATCCCTTCCTTGACTAAAAAAAGATAAAATTGGCGCAAACAGGATAATCGTCTCGCTGCTGTTCGCGCAGATTTACCCTCTTTACCCATCCACTGAAAATAGTCCTGAATAACTTCTTTCGAAGCGGATTCTAGAGGCTGTTTATCATTCTGAGTCATAAGATAACTCAGAAAATCCTCTATATCCGCTTGATAAGCTTGTAACGTATGTTTACTAGCACCACGCTCTGCAGCCAGCATTTCAAGAAAAGATTCGAGATACGTATTATTCATTATTAGTTAAACTATTTTAACGTTGTGCAGGAACCCCTATTGCATTTCCAGGAGCGCTGGCTGGCTGTGGCATCGCAGGAATGGCTTGAGGTGGATTTACAGGCTGTTGACCAACTGTACTCTCAGTTCCAGCGCCTTGTTGGGGAATAATCAAAGGTACTGTTGATTGAGGTGTTTGTTGAGGCATTACCGTCGTATTTCCTGTTGCAGCATTTGGAACAACAGCTTGTTGCTGTGCGGGAGGTGTTGGCATATTCATCGCAGGCTGACCACTAGTGTTAGGTGTTGCCGCAGGTGTGGCATTAGGTTGTGGCATTGCAGGAATAGGTTGAGAGGGATTCACAGCTGGTTGTTGGCCAACAGGATTACCAGCAGCAGGCATTGATGGAATCGATGGCAGAGCTGGTGCTGATGATTGCTGTTGCAATTTGCTTAAAGGAATTACTTTATGTATTTCTTGAATCGGCATTTCAGGACCCCTTAGCCCAAAAAGAACGATAACAATGGCAAATACGACAACAATCAAGCCAATAATAATAAAAATAGGACGACGCATCATCTTTCCTTAACAATTTTAAATCTATGATTTCTGTATATAAGTCGTTACAATAAACTTTTTCATAGCATAAGAGCGTTGCCTTTACGATAGATTGTGTTGAAAAATAAAGCCAAATTTTATATTTTTAATTGTTCATTTAAATCAGTATGTTTCATGTAACTTACGCTATCTTCGGTATATTTAATGTTTAATAAAGAGAAAAGAATTAATAAACCTATTACCTTAATAGGATTAATGGGCGCTGGAAAAACAACGATCGGAAAAAAATTGGCTCAAGAGCTTTGCATTCCTTTCGTTGATTCTGACCAAGAAGTCGAAAAAACAGCAGGTTGCACAATTGCTGATATTTTTGAGCAATATGGAGAAGCAGAATTTAGACGTGTGGAACACGAAGTCATTCGACGTTTAATTAGACAATCCCCTATTATACTAGCCACAGGTGGCGGTGCCTTTATGCACCCTAAAACAAGAGCATTATTAAAAGAGAAAACGACAACAATTTGGTTACATTGCAATGTTGAAACGCTCTTGGAAAGAATCTCTCATCATACCCATCGCCCTTTGTTAAATTCAGGTGATAAACATGAGATCCTCTCTAACCTTATGGCGACACGCTATCCGGTTTATGCCGAAGCTGACCTTATTATACCTTGTCACGACAATAAAATCGAAACCACTTTAACACAGATTCTTTTAACTTTGGAGCGTGCAAGTAACATGCGTACATTACCTATTCAACTTTCAGATACTCAATATAACGTAATGATTGGCTCTCAACTGCTTGAACAAGCCGGTGCGTTAATTTCTCCAATCTTATCACAAAAGAAAGTGTTTATCATCGCTGATGAGAATGTTGCAGCACTTCACTTGCAAACTCTTACAGACAGCCTCAGCCATGCACAAATACATTATGAAACGATTTTGATCCCTCCAGGTGAAAATACAAAATCCTTTAAACATTTCGAACGAGTTATAAACCAATTACTCGAAAAAAATATTGAAAGAAAAACACCGATTATTGCCCTGGGTGGTGGTGTGACTGGCGATTTAAGTGGCTTTGCCGCTGCGAGTGTTTTAAGAGGCGTTCCATTTATTCAAATTCCAACAACCTTATTATCACAAGTTGATTCATCCGTTGGCGGAAAAACTGGAATTAATACCAGCATAGGCAAAAACTTGGTTGGCGCGTTTTATCAACCCCAGATTGTAATTGCCGACACACAAACTCTAGATACCCTTCCCCACAGGGAACTCGTAGCTGGTTATGCTGAGATTGTAAAAGCAGGTTTAATTGATGATCCAGAGCTGTTTCAGTGGTGCGAAGAAAATGGTCAAAAGATTCTATCTAAAGATCATCAATATATTGATGAAGCCGTCGAACGTGCTTGTGCTTTCAAAGCGAGAATTATTAAAAACGATGAATTCGAACAAAGTTCCAAAGGTAGAAACTTGTTAAATTTAGGTCATAGCTTAGGACATACCTTAGAAGCAGAGCTAGAATATGATGGTCGTATTCTTCATGGCGAAGCCGTGGCCTTAGGATGTTGCCTTATTTTTAAACTTTGCACACGTTTAGGACTATGTCCTTCAGAAGATACAAGCCGAGTTTTAAAACATTTCAAGTCAGTAGGCCTACCAACTTCTATTAAAGATCTGAACTCACCAATGAAAGCCACAAATCTGCTGAGACATCTTCAACATGATAAAAAAGTGAAAGATGGCAAGTTACTTTTTATTCTGGTGAACGGTATCGGAAAAACTTTTACTTCTCAAGAAGTTAACGAAAAAGATTTATATAAGTTACTAATCGAGGATGGCTGTATATAATGAATTTATTGTTGTATAGAAAGCACATCTTTAAAAATCTAGCCTAGCAATGATATTTCGGTGATTGTCATTCTATTAAAACTTAATTAATATACCGTCTAATCTTTAGTGGTTGAAAGGCCAAGAAAAGTTATTGTGTTATTTTTATTACATGTGTTATAGAATTGCGTGTAAAATACAAAAACACCTTGGTTTTACAATAAAATAGATTAGATTAACATCTAGTTATAGAGTTTCATTGTTTCAAAAGAGCTACCGCTTTGACCAGCGGTCTATCGCTCAAAACGTAATTAAAAGGATAAGTCAAGATGCGTCTTCGTACAGCATTACTTGCAACGACTTTTGCAGTAGCCACACCCGCTGCAGCGATGGCTAGCACAATTACTGGCCCTTATGTTAGCTTGGGTGGTGGTTATAACTTAGTTCAAAATCAACACGCTACTTTCTCACCAAGCACACGTGCTAATGGCACAAACAGTGCTGCTGGAAGCAAATCTCAGTACCGTCATGGTACTGGATTCACAACATTCGGTTCTGCTGGTTGGGGATTTGGCAACGGTCTTCGCGTTGAAGTAGAAGGTGTTTACAACTATTCTAATATTAATGGTCGTAAAGGCACTGAATCACCTGCATATAAAACCAAAGGTCACGACCAAGGTTATGGTGGATTAGTAAACGTTCTTTATGATATCGATCTACGTCAATTCGGAATCGATGTTCCTATTACTCCATTTGTTGGTGTTGGTGCTGGTTACTTATGGCAAGATATGGGTCCATTACAAACCAATTACCGCAACGGCAGCGTGAACCGTCTTGGCGGAACAAATGGTGGGTTTGCATACCAAGGTATCGTTGGTGCTGCATATGACATCCCAGGTGTACCTGGTCTTGCTGTTACAACAGAATATCGTATGATGGGTCAATTAGACCAATCTACATATAAATCAACATCTTGGGTTGGTAATGGCGTTTATAAAGGTAATGGTAAAGTTGATCATCGTTTCAATCACCAATTTATCCTAGGTCTACGTTATGCGTTTGACACAGCTCCTCCAGCTCCTCCTACAGTAGCACCTGTAGTTGTGCCACAAACACAACCTGCTCGTACATACTTAGTATTCTTCGATTTCGACAAATATACTTTGACACCTCGCGCTCGTGAAATCGTCCGTGAAGCTGCTCAAGCATCTACACGTGTTCAAACAACACGTATCGAAGTTAACGGTTACACCGATACTTCATCTGCTCGTGGTGGCGCAGCTGGTGCTCGTTATAACATGGGTCTATCACAACGCCGTGCAAAAAGCGTTAAATCTGAGTTGATCCGTGATGGCGTTCCTGCTAGTGCGATCTTTACTCAAGGTTTCGGTGAATCTCATCCATTGGTTCCAACAGGACCAAATGTACGTGAACCACAAAACCGTCGCGTAGAAATTATTCTTAAGTAATTTATTACTTAGTTAGTAATTTATAAGAAGGAGATATCAAAAGATATCTCCTTTTTTTATTTTAATTATTTATAAACAAAAGATTTAATTGATATGTTTCAAAGGTTATTAAGTCTCTTTAAACCTGAAAAATATCATACAAAAATAACCCAATTCATCCAATTTGGATTAGTTGGTTTCTCTGGCCTTGTCCTAGATACTTGCACTGTTTACTTATTGCGACATATTATTGGATTAACCGCCTCTACTTTATTAGCATATTTCATCGCAGCAACATCAAATTGGCTGATAAACCGCTTATGGACTTTTCGCGGCGCTGGAAAAAAGAAAAAGTATATAAATCAATGGTTAACTTTCTTAATTACAAATATATTTGGTTTCTGTTTAAATAGAGGCACTGTTTTAATTCTTTTCTATTTCAGCCCCACTTGTGTAGCCCACCCTATTATTGCTTTAGTTATCGGTGCAGCCGCAGGTATGTTTGCCAATTTTAATTTATCTCGCAAACTGGTCTATAGATAATACCAAATTATCATTATTATTTTTATTAAATCAGTATAACACATACTTTTTTACCTATTTTTTACAAAATTAGACATAGTTTCTAACTTCAATTTCCCCTTATTTTTCATACTATATTTAGTCAGCAAGTCATCAGATTAGTTGTTCTGCGTTAGTGCGTGTTTTTATTTATCTGTCCGATTACAAATAAAAAATTTCGTACCCTTACAGAAATATTATTTACAACCTTCCTTTTGTTTGATAATTTTATTTGATTCATATTTGATTCAAATTAGAATCTAATTTATTGCAATAATTATTTTTAATCAATAATTGTAAATTTCAAATTACATTTATTGAATACAGACCAATTGAATGCACAAAAGAAATAAAAATTAAAATATTTTTTAATCTTATTAAGGAGGTTTTATGGCCAACACGTTTCCAAATGGTGGAACCAATTCCACAGAACAGCTGTTTAACAACGGTGGAACCACCTATATAGGTGGAGGTACTGGCAATACAATTACAAACGATGAGAATGGTTCATTCATATTTACCCAACCTGGTACCACATTTAATATATATGGTAACCTGATCAATAATGGTTTATTTTCAATCAATCCTAAGACCCCTGGAGCAGGTATTAATATAGCTTTTGGTTATGCGAATACAACAAACAGTTTGACCCAAACAAACGGTCAAATTCAATTTGATCAACCAGACAATACTTCTGGAACGGTATTTAATTTGAACTATTCATCCATCACCAATGATGCAAATAGTAAAATTATATCTAATGCAGGTGCATCTTCCACATTCAGTGCCCCTTATGTTAAAAACTTAACAAATGCAGGTATTATTCGAGGTATAGGTAGCAACGGTGGAGCCATGACCTCGAACTGGGGAAATGGAGCAGCTGGAGGTGTATTTAATAATACTGGGACCTTTAATATTGATAATCGATCTGCAACTGGTGGAACGACGATAAATATTAATTTTGGTCAAGTTATAAATGATGGTAATTTCACACTAAATTACACACCTGGAAGCACTGTCCATGTCACTGCTGGTGCAGGTGGATTTATTAATAACGGTAATTTTACTTATTCTTCCAGTGCTAAAAGCGGTGCCACCGATGGTTCAACAGTTACTTTAAACTCAACATCAAAAGGTTTTATTAACAATGGCTCGTTAACATTCGATCATACACGTGTAAGTTTAAATGTCACAGATATCAGCTCTACAAGCGACAAACCTGGTTATATAAATCTGATTGGCGGCGCATATATTAATAATTATACTTACACACCCACATTTTTGAACCAGACGATTAATTTCACTAATGGCAATAACGTCTTTAATTTCTCTATGGCAACAGCGAAATCATTCCAAGGAAAGATTCGTGGATTTGGTAAAACGGATCAACTAAATTTAGGTTTTGCAGGAACCCAAATATACGATCCCCAAACCGGTATTTTAACCGTTACCTACGCAAACACACAATATAAGTTTGATATGGGACTTGGCTATGACCCTGCACTTTTTGTCTATTCTGGAACAACGATTCAATATAACGGCGAAGCCCCTGACATTGATACTCCATGTTACTTAGCCGGTTCTATGATTAGCACTCCAAATGGTGATGTCCCTGTGGAGCAACTTAAAATTGGCGATCATATAAAAATTTTTGATGTGGTTACCAATAACCATCAAAACAAAATAATAATATGGGTTGGTAATCGAACAGTTACCGTAAACCCGAATTTTCCTGATGATTTGGCCGGATATCCTGTTTGCATCAAAAAGGATGCTATTGCATCCAATATTCCTTACCAAGACACGTGGGTAACTTCTGAACATTGTTTGTTTTTGAACAAAAAGTTTGTACCTGCTCGTATGCTTGTTAATGGTACATCAATTTATTATGATTATGGTTTAAAAATATTTGATGTATATCATATTGAGACAGAGGAGCATTCTGTATTATTTGCCAATGGAATGCTTGCTGAATCGTTTTTAAACACTGAAAATCATCGATTATTCCATCAACAAAATAATATTGTTTCACTCCACAATCATGCATTTAAAACTTGGAACGACTCAGCGGTATCCTTGGATGTATCTCAAGTTTTTGTTGAGCCTCTTTTTAATCAACTTAAAACAAGAGCCAAGGAATGTGGTTTTATTGATCAAACATTGCCTTATACATTTACAAAAGAAACAGATTTACATCTTATTACTGATACTGGCATTACGATATACGGTAAAAATAACAATGATCATTACTTATTCGTTATACCAGGCGACGTAACTTCTGTTCATCTTATCTCAAACGCAAGTCGCCCAAGTGATGTAATCGGTCCGTATATTGATGATCGCCGTTATTTTGGGGTATCCATAGGAGAAATCACTCTATTTAATAATCAAAATATACAGAAGATTACAGCGCACTTAGATCAACCAACATTAGAAGGTTGGCATGATCTAAATCAATCAAATTGTCGTTGGACTACTGGCAAAGCCCTTTTACCCTTAAACAACAAACCTGGAACAAATTCATGTCTTGTTATCAAAGTTGTTGAGACAACTATTTTTATTGAAAAAGAAAAAAGTAATTCAAAAGTAATGCAATTAAGCGCTTAGCTATATTAGATTAAAAGCCAATAGCATAATATGTGTTATTGGCCTTATTTTTAATGAATTCAAAAGATTATACAAATCTTGTTAAGCAATAATAAATCTTACAGAGTTTCATATAAAAAATTTTGCTTAAAATGAAGACATTCATTTTATAGTGGATTTGCTCGACCTACATCCCAAAATGCAGTTTCCAACCTTACTGATGTTTGAAATTGTTCAAGTAAATTTAAATATCTTTGTTCTACACCATATTTTGTGCAAATCTTTTCCAAAAAAGTCACCGTTTTTTGTATGATCTCCAAATATTCCTTACCAGAATACATATCTATCCATGATTGATATGGATTATTTTGAGTTTTTGACTCAGAATCTGAAATAATATTCAATCCAATTTCTCCATAGCCAATAACGCAGGGCATCAATAAAACGATCAGATCTAATAAATCCCCTTGCATTGCTTTACTCAATATATATTGACTATAAGCTAATAATTCTAGGGTCTTGGGGGTATTATCAATTATTTCTTGCTGAATGCCCCATTCGCGGCAATAGGATATGTGTAAAGGCAGCTCTACGTGTAACAGATCATGTAATACAGATGAAAAATATTGCATTTCTTCAAAAGATCGACTTTTATATACAGCTAACGCTTCCACTCGACAAAAATCTAGTAAATATAAATAATCTTGCAAAAGATATTGTTGAAATTCATTTTTTGGCAGAGTCCCCAACGCTAATTCTTTGATAAAACGATGGTTAGTGAATTGTGTCCAATCAGCTTGACAATCTCGACGTAAACGACCAATTAAGCCTTGATCTAACAAAGAACGTGTACTTTTAATAACATTAGACATAAAAATTTACCTTTTTCATTAAAGTTAAAAGAGCTTTATCTTGCAAATTATCAAAAAAATTGTGAAATAGTTTATAAAATTTCTATTTTACTTGTTTGCTCAGGAATCTTCTTAGAAATTATGTTTTTATCTGATTAGGATTATCTATTTAACATGCCCAGTACAAACGAAATACGTTCTACTTTCATAGATTATTTTACCAAAAATGATCATCAACATGTTCCGTCATCCCCTCTCGTTCCTCAAAATGATCCAACACTCCTTTTTACTAATGCAGGAATGGTTCAATTCAAAAACGTATTTACTGGGCAGGAACAACGTCCTTATTCACGTGCAACTACTGCTCAAAAAGTAGTACGTGCTGGTGGTAAGCATAATGATTTGGACAATGTAGGTTATACCGCCCGCCATCATACTTTTTTTGAAATGATGGGCAATTTTTCCTTTGGCGATTATTTCAAAGAAGGTGCGATTGAATTTGCGTGGAATTTAATTACAAAAGAATTTGGTTTATCCAAAGATAAACTTCTTGCGACCGTATATGCAGATGATGATGAAGCTGCTGAATTATGGAAAAAAATCGCTGGTTTTTCTGATGATCGTATTATTCGTATTAACAGCTCTGATAATTTTTGGCGTATGGGCGATACGGGACCTTGTGGACCTTGTTCTGAAATCTTTTACGATCATGGTGAGGATATTTTCGGTGGCCCTCCTGGCTCTCCTGACGAAGATGGTGATCGTTTTGTAGAGATCTGGAATTTGGTCTTTATGCAATATTTCGAAGACCCACCAGGAACCCGCACGCCTCTTCCTCGCCCATCAATTGATACAGGCATGGGATTGGAACGTTTTGCAGCAATTATGCAAGGGAAAAGAGACAATTTTGATATTGATACATTCCAATCTTTAATACGTGCTTCTGCTGAAGTTACCAATACGGATCCTTTTGGCACACATAAAGTAAGTCACCGCGTTGTCGCCGATCATTTGCGTTCAGCCGCATTTCTGATTGCTGATGGTGTATTACCCTCCAAAGATGGTCGTGGTTATGTGTTACGTCGCATCATGCGCCGTGCGATGCGCCATTTACATATGATTGGCACCAAAGAGCCTACTTTCTTTAAATTGCTACCTGCATTAATTACTGAAATGGGTGGTGCTTATCCTGAACTGATTCAAGCCAAAGCCTTGATTTCAGAAACTTTAAAAGGCGAAGAAGAACGATTTAAAACAATGCTTGATCGAGGGCTTTCTTTGTTGGCTGACGAAACCAATAAATTGCCAAGCAAAGGAAAACTTCCTGGAGATATTGCTTTTAAACTTTACGATACCTACGGTTTTCCGCTTGATCTAACTGCCGATGCCTTACGCGAAAAAGGCTTTACGGTTGATCAAGAGGGCTTTGACAGTGCCATGAACGAACAACGTAGCAGAGCGAGAGCTGCTTGGGTTGGGTCTGGGGATAATGCCACCGAAACCGTCTGGTTCGAGTTCAAAGAAAAATGTGGTGCAACAGAATTTCTTGGATATAAAAACGAGACTGCTGACGCAGAGATCCAAGCTATTATTGTAAATAATCAATCTGTTCAAGAAGCCAAAGAAGGTGATGAGGTTGCCATTCTTCTTAATCAAACCCCTTTTTACGGTGAAAGTGGTGGTCAAGCTGGCGATACAGGATATATTACCAGCAAAAATGCTATAGTAACCATTATCAATACACAAAAAAAACTAGGTGATTTGATTGTTCATTATGGAAAAATCACAAAAGGTTCCATTAAAGTTGGTGAGCCTGCTGCTGCTGCTCTTGACCATAAAGAACGCCAAGCGATTAAAGCCCATCATTCTGCGACACATTTACTTCACCAAGCATTACGCAACCAACTTGGTGACCATGTTACCCAAAAAGGCAGTTTAAATAGTGTCGATCGGTTACGTTTTGACTTTAGTCATTCAAAACCATTAACACCCGAAGAACTTCAATCCATTGAATCTGCTGTTAATGAAGAAATCCGCAAGAATGAACCTGTTGTTACCCGTATTATGACCCCTGATGAAGCAGTCAAGCTGGGTGCTATGGCTTTATTTGGCGAGAAGTATGGTGACGAAGTTCGCGTTGTTGCCATGGGTAATGACAAAGAAAAACTCAAAGCATGGTCGATTGAACTTTGTGGTGGTACTCACGTTACCCGCACGGCTGAAATTGGTTTATTCCATATCATCTCTGAAACTGGGGTGGCTGCGGGTATTCGCCGTATCGAAGCCGTCGCAGGCACCGCTGCGGAAGCATATTTTAAACAAAATGAAGCAACATTGCACGAAACAGCTTCTTTATTAAACACGCCATCGACACAGCTTGTGGAACGGTTACAGCAATTACTTGAAGAACGTAAATCTCTTAAACAACAAGTATCTAAACTTCAACACCAAATTGCTGTTGGAGGAAGTGAGCAAAATAGCGCAGAGAAAATCGGTAATATTGAATATGTCATGCGTAATTTGGGCGACGTCGCTCCTAAAGAATTAAAATCCTTAGCTGAGGGGTTAGTCAGAAAAATGGATAACGGCATTGCAGTTGTCTTTTCCTCTTTTGGAGACAAAGCCTCTTTTGTGGTTGCTGTCAGCAAAGATCTTTCTCAGACCGTTAATGCAGTTCATTTGGTTCAAATTGCCAGTGATGCTGTTGGTGGAAAGGGTGGTGGTGGACGACCTGATATGGCTCAGGCAGGAGGTCCAAATGCAGGTGACTATCAAATAGCATTTGATAAAATTCTTGAAGAAATTAAAAAACTTTCTGTGTAAAAACCTTTAAGAAGCGGGCTGAAAAGCCCGCTTTTTTAAATTGTAAACAAGAATTTATGTAAAATTAAATTGCAATATATTTTGATCTATCTACAATATCAATATCTTCTTGCTGAATAACAGCTTCTTGGTTTTACATAAATGAAAGAAATTACATGCCAGATCTAAATCCTAAACAGACTTTATTAAACATTTTACACGGTGTTAAACGCTTTAAAACAGAGAAATTCCCTGAACGCAAAGAGCTCTTTAGTAAACTGGCAAATGGTCAAGAGCCTAAAACTCTTTTTATTACCTGCGCAGATAGTCGTATTCACCCGGAACTTTTAACCGATCAAGATCCTGGAAATCTATTCGTATTAAGAAATATTGGTAATATTATCCCTGCATACGGAAATGCTATGGGGGGTGTTACCTCTGCAATCGAATATGCAGTTTGCGCTTTAAAAGTATCAACCATCATTGTCTGTGGGCATTCAAATTGTGGGGCAATGGATGCGCTGATCCATCCAGAAAAAACAGATTCTATGCCAGCTGTTAAAAGTTGGCTCAAATTCGCAGCCACAGCCCATGCTGTAACCGATGCGTTAACAGCAACCGATGTTGGGCCTGAAAATATTCAAACTTTAACAGAACATAATGTTTTGTTACAATTACAACATCTTCGCACACATCCTTCCATTGCCGCAGCATTGGCTCGTAATGAGGTCGCACTTCAAGGATGGTATTATGATATTCCCAATGGGCAAGTTTATATCCTAAATGAAGAAACACGCCATGATATGACTGTCAGCCAAGCCATTGAGATTTTACAAAATCAAGTAGATGAACGTCGTTCACAAGAATAATCTTAGCCATCAATGTATAATAAGATTTTTGCCTATATTCTTTATACATTATGTCTTGTAAATAGTGCTTCAGCACAAGCCGAAATACTAAAACTAACCACTTGGAATTTAGAGTGGTTAGTTTCTCAAAAAGATATCCAAAACACCCCTATTCCACAAAATGTAAATCTTAGAAACGCTTCTGATTTTCAGCAACTACAACAATATGCAATAAAATTACAATCCGACATCATTGCACTACAAGAAATCGGTTCTTTGGAAACATTGCGTTCCGTTTTTCCTGCAAATAAATATTTATTCTTTATATCAAGAGACCCTATTGCTCAGCATACAGCTCTTGCAGTACGATATAGTGTTTTTGCGCATATTGAACAAAATCCAGATTTAACAGAATTAGGCAATATAAACGGATCACACCCTTTACGTAGTGGGTTAGATGTAACTTTTTATACTAAAGAAAAGAATAGCCTTAGGATTCTTGTTTTGCATTTAAAGTCTGGTTGCCAAGATTATCCTTTAACGAACAAGGCTCTTAAACCATCTTGTCAATTCCTCAAAGAACAATTACCTATTTTGCAAGAATGGATACGAAAACGTTTAATGGAAAAGCAAGCGTTTATTATCTTGGGTGATTTTAACAGAGTTATTTCCCCAAATGAGTTCTTTTATAAAAGTTTATCAGAAAAAATAACCTCCCCAACGTTTCCTACGGCTTATCAAGCCAATCCGTGTTGGGGAGGCAGTTACTTTATTGATGGCTTCATGTTAGATCATCATGCAACCAAATGGTTTATTCCAAACTCTCTCAGCGTATTAAAATATAAAGAACAGGGCTTTAATCAGCAAAATCAATTGTCAGACCATTGCCCAGTATCAATTAAACTTTCAATACCCTAGAAACTATCATCTCCCCAATTACTGTCATCACCGCCGCTGTCACCCCAGCCGCTGTCATCTTGACCGCTATTATCACCCCAACCAGAGTTATCACTTGCTCCCCAGCCTGCGTCAGTACCAGCACCCGCATCAAAACCTGGATCAACACCTGTGCCAGCCCCAGCAAATGGGTCACCACCAGCAAAAGGATCTGCTGCTCCTGCTGTTGGATCAACACCAGCACCACCAGCATGGCTGCCACCGAATAAACCGCTTAACGCGTTATAGGCAAACATACCACCGGCAACCCCTGCTGCGGTGGTCAATGCACTGCCTAAAAAGCCCCCGCCACCACGATTAAACATGCCTTGTTGATATCCAGGAGGATAATTTTGTGGAGGTGGCGCACCATAAGCGTTTTGTTGGCCAGGATACGGACGCCCTTGTTGACCTTGGAATTGTTGCTGATTCGGTGCACCCCATCCAGGAGGAAGCGCCTGATTTTGCTGTGTGGATTGAGTTGACTGGCGGTTACCGCCAAATAACCCACCTAAAAAACCACCTGATGAAGATTGTTGTTGATTTTGAGGTTGTTGTTGCATTTGCTGTACTTGCTGAGAAGCCTGTTGCAACTGCCACTCAAGTTGACGAATACGATTTTGAGCTTCTGCCAGAGCTGCCTCTTGCACAACCGCCATTTGGGTCATGCGATACCCTGCATCGGGATATTTTTGCAAATTATCTTTGATGAGCCGATCCGCTTCTTGATCGACAGGTGGCATCTGATTCGTCGTAGGAACGGAACCAGATTGGGATGAAGTATTACCCCCGACCCTATCAAAAAATTTGTTAATAAGCTCACGTTCTTCATTATTCATTTGTTTATAATCCTTTTATAAAACAATAAACGTCTAACATTATGTAGTTTTTGTAAGCAGTTTAACAAGTTTTTTTTCTCTAAAAACCTTTTATAAAATTCAAACTACGCAGACATCACAATAAAGTGATTCTTTATATAAGAAAATTACCGCTTATGCTAATTAGGTTAAATTTTAATAAATTATTCATATTGTTACTTTTAAATAATAAAAAAATATATTCTTTTTATTAATCCAAGTGCATCATTTATATAAAAGGATTAATCATGATTGATTACATTAACCGCCCTATCGTAATCTGTGGTTCTGGAAATATGGGACGCAGAATGGCAGCATTACTTGCCACAAAAAAAAATTTAGTTCATCTTTACGATTCATCCCCTGAACAAACAAAACAATCTATCGAATATATTAATCAATATCTTCCTGAAGTTGTCAAAGAAACACCGAATGGTAAAGCTGGAACCGTCAAAGCATTTAATGATTTAAAAGCAGCTACCGAGAATGCTTGGTTAGTGATTGAAGCCATTCCAGAGATTTTTGATGCCAAAGTCGATCTTTTGGGTCAACTGGATCAAATGATTCCACCTGATGCTATTTTAGCGACGAACTCTTCTTCATTCCCTTCCAGTCAACTGATTGGCAAAGTAAAAAATACAAGCCGCGTTATCAATACACATTTTTATCGCCCTCCTGCAATCAAAGTGGTAGAGATCATGGGATGTGGGTATACTGATCCAAATCTTATTAATTTTATTATCAAAGTTTTTGAAGAACTGCACCTCAGCCCTTTCCATGTCAGAAAAGAAAGTGTTGGCTTCATTTTCAATCGTATTTGGGCTGCAATTAAAAGAGAATCTTTATATGTTGCTGCAGAAGGCGTTTCTACACCTGAAGAAATTGATAAAATCTTTTCTCAGATTGGGGATTTCCGCCATGGTGCTTTTCATTTAATGGACGAAGTCGGATTAGATGTTGTGTATGATATCGAAGAACATTATGCCACCGTCAGAAAAGATACTCCCAAAGAACCAAGAGAATATTTAAAAGAAAATTTTCTATCCAAAAACAAACTTGGCGTTAAAACAGGTCAAGGTTTTTACGATTACAAAGATACGAATATCAAATAAATACCTTTAAATAAGGAATTGCAATCCACATGATTTAAATTTAAATTCATTTATTCGATTTTTTACTTAAGATTACTCTTATTTTTTTCCAGAAAACACTATAAAATGTAATTTAATTTTTATATTGTTTTCTAGGAATTATATTTTTCATGCCTTCGAATACAACGCTTCCATCATCAAAGAATGGTGCTTTATCTTTCCAAGGACTAATCTTGAAATTGCATGAATTTTGGGATTCAAAAGGATGTGCGATTTTACAACCTTATGATCTTGAAATTGGCGCGGGAACCTTATCCCCTCATACGACGTTGCGAGCTTTAGGAAATAAGCCGTGGAAGGCTGCTTATGTGC
This sequence comes from Commensalibacter communis, assembly GCF_947179015.1. GTDB lineage: Bacteria > Pseudomonadota > Alphaproteobacteria > Acetobacterales > Acetobacteraceae > Commensalibacter > Commensalibacter communis. Next base: position 304,958 of record NZ_CAMXCM010000001.1, on the reverse strand, counting down.
AACCTTGTCGCAGACCAACGGATGGGCGTTATGGAGAAAACCCAAACCGCTTGCAGCATTATTATCAATATCAAGTGTTATTAAAGCCCTCTCCTCAAGACAGTCAAGAGCTTCTCTTGGAAAGTTATAAAGCTATCGGTATTGATCCCAAAAAACATGATATTCGTTTTGTCGAAGATGATTGGGAAAATCCAACCATTGGTGCTTGGGGACTTGGTTGGGAAGTTTGGTGCGATGGTATGGAAGTCACTCAATTTACCTATTTCCAACAAGTAGGCGGTATTACAACTTCTGTTCCATCGACCGAATTAACCTACGGTTTAGAACGTTTGGCAATGTATATCCAAGGAATTGAAAATGTCTATGATCTCGCTTTTAACGATCATGGGCTGACTTATGGTGAAGTTTTCCTAAGAGCTGAACAAGATTATTCTCGTTTTAACTTTGAATGTGCTGACACAGAAATCCTCTTTAGCCATTTTAAAGATGCAGAAAAAGAATCTGAGGCACTAGCTAATCAGAAACTAGCACAACCTGCTTATGATTATTGTCTAAAAGCCAGTCATTTATTTAATTTATTAGATGCCCGTGGGGTCATTAGTGTCAATGAAAGAGCGTCTTATATTGGTCGTATCCGCAACCTTGCCAAACATTGTTGTGAAACTTGGTTAGCGGAGGAGAAATAAGATGTCAGAACTTTTTATCGAGCTCTTTTCCGAAGAGATTCCTGCACGCATGCAACGACAAGCGACCGAGAATTTACAACGTCTGCTTTGTGATGCATTGGCTAATTTATCCCCAACAAATATCAAAACTTTCAGCACCCTTCGTCGGATTGCTATTCGTTTAGATATTCAAAACACCATTCCTGCTCAAGAAGTGCAAGAACGTGGGCCACGGACGACTGCGCCTGAAAAAGCATTGGAAGGGTTCTTGCGTAAACATCAAGCACAGCAATCTGATCTGATCGAAGAAAATGGCTTTTGGGTTTTGCAAAAGAAAATCGCGGAAGTTTCTGCAACTGATTTTATTGCACAAATTTTTCCTCAAATTCTGTGGAAGTTCCCTTGGCCAAAATCTCAACGTTGGGGCAATGGCAGCCAATTTACATGGGTAAGACCTTTACATTACATTACTTGCTTGCTTGATGGAAAAATCATTCCGTTAGACCTTGCCACTGCAAATGATGATGCGCATGGATTGGTTTGTAATAATAAAAGCGAAGGTCATCGTTTCCTAGCACCACAAACCTTTGAAATCAAAAATGCGGAACAATGGGAAAAAACTCTCCTCTCTCAATTCGTCATTGCTGATGTTGTTAAACGTCGTGAAAAAATTCTCGATGAACTAACAGAATTAACCCAAAAAGCAAATCTGCAACTTGTTCCTGACGAAGTTTTATTAAATGAAGTAACAGGATTGGTTGAGTGGCCTGTGCCTTTATTGGGAAAAATTGATGAGATCTTCATGGATTTACCCTCTGAAGTCATGCAAGTTTCCATGCGAGTTAATCAACGTTATTTTGCGTTAAAAAATAAAGATGGTTCCCCTGCCAATGCGTTTGCATTTGTTGCCAATATTACTCCTGATGATGAAGGTAAATTAATCATTGCAGGAAATGAACGCGTATTACGCGCACGTTTTGCAGATGCGCGTTATTTCTGGGATCAAGATCGTAAAACATCTCTTGAACAACGAAATCAACAACTTCAAAATGTAATTTTCCATGCAAAACTTGGCAGCCAACACGAACGTATTCAACGCTTAGAGCGTTTAGCTGGCTATCTTGCACAACAATTAAAGCAAGATGAAAAACTCGCAAAACGTGCAGCCCTTCTTAGTAAAGCCGATTTAACCACAGGTATGGTTGGTGAGTTCCCAGAAGTCCAAGGCATTATGGGCGGGTATTACGCCAAGCATGACAAAGAGGCTGCTGAAGTAGCATTGGCTATTTCTGAGCATTATAAGCCTGCTGGTCCAAGTGATAGCGTCCCTACCGCACCTATTTCGATCATTGCGGCTCTATCGGATAAAATTGATCTTCTGACTGCTTTCTTTGCAATTGGTGAAAAACCAAGTGGTTCGGGCGATCCATATGCGCTTCGCCGTGCAGCTTTGGGAATTATTCGTATTATTCGTGAAAATCAGCTGCGTTTTAATATCAAATTACTCTTTGAATTCGCTATTGCTGGTTTACCTCAAGCATTGCGAGCATCCAGTGATCTTAACGCGTTAGTCGAATTCATTTATGAACGTCTTTATGTTCAATTACGCAGTGAAGGATCTCGGTATGATATTCTTTCTGCTGTTGCACCAACCAAGCAATTTACTGATCTTGTAGAGTTATTAAAGAAAGTCGAAGCAATTACATCTTTCCTTGAAACAACAGATGGTAAAGACTTACTTGCTGCAGTTAAGCGTGCCAGCAATATTTTACGAATTGAAGATAAAAAGGATGGTCCTCATCAAGGGAAAGTCGATACAGCATTACTCGCTCAAGATGAAGAAAAAAAACTTTCTGCTACTTTGAGTAAAGCCATTGAGCAAATTAGCGTAACCATTGAGCAAGAGCAATTTAGTGAAGCAATGAACAGCATTGCAACGTTAAAAAATTCTTTGGATCTATTCTTTGAAAACGTAACGATTAATGACGGAAACCCTGCTATCCGCAGCAATCGTTTGAAATTACTGTCTCAAATCGACCAGGCCGCTAGCCTGATCGCTGATTTTAATCAAATCGAAAAATAATTTATTATTTTTCTGTAGCCTCCGTTTTTTCTGGATTACTTAATTCGTAAAAAAGCGGAGGTCTTACCACGAAATTAGGTGAGTATGCAGGGTCACAAGTATAAATAGCTTTCCGTCCCCAACTATTGTTCATATACTCTTTCTCATAAGAAAAACGTTCTTCATGTTCTGGGCAATCATCTGTTCCTCTGGATAAGCTTTCATGATGCACAGCCATGCAATCAGCACTAAAAACCACTTTATATCCAGCTTCTCTGGCACGTAAGCATAAGTCTACATCATTAAATGCAATTTTGAGATGATTTTCATTAAAACCATTTAACTCTTCGAAAACACTTGCTTTGATAAGCATCATTGCTGCTGTGACTGCTGTTAGCTCTTGAGATAATATAGAACGACAAGCATACCCAAATTCTTCAGTTTCCAAACCCCTATTCATATGATCGCCAATGACTTCAGGTCCTACAACAACGCCACCATGTTGCACCCGACCATCAGGATACAATAATTTCGCACCAACAATCCCAACATCTTTAGACAATAAAGCCTCATTCACTAAAATATGAAGCCAATTAGGATCATTGACAAAAACATCATTATTTAAAAATAAATAAAAATCACTTTCAAATTGTTGTGTCGCAAGATTATTTAATCTGGAAAAATTAAATTCCTCATGGATCGGTAGAACTTCAATATTGTCGTACTGAGAATATTCCTCTAAAAATATTAAGGTTTCTGCTTCACGTGAAGCATTATCAACCAATATAATCCGATAATTTTTATAGTTTGTATATTCCAATAATCGATCAATACATTCTTTTGTTGTCTTGACTTGATCTTTAAACGGAATAACAATCGTCACTAAATCAGACTGTGCTTTTTTCCATTCAATCTGATACGCTGTAAAATCTTTAATAGAAGATACGTTAGCAGATTTTTTAATCCGTTTCAGATGATCCTGAACACAAGCAACCCCAGCCCTGATCGCATATTCTTTATTATCCACCGTTTCCGCAGTAGAACCAGCTGTTTTACGCCAATGGTATAAAACTTCTGGCACATGATAGATCTGTTGATGAGGAATAACCTCCGTTAAACGTAACAAGAAATCATGGTCTTGTGCACCATCATATCGAGAGTGTAATTGCCCTGCTTTCTTTACTGCACCGACTTTCACCATTACAAAATGACAAATATAGTTTAATCCAAGTAGATAACGATAGTTAAAATCTGGTTTAAAGTGAGGTTCAACAAAAGCACCGTAATCATCCACTTTATCTTCATCAGAATACAGCATTTGCGCTTGATGCAACTGCGCAGAGCCAATCATCATTTCTAGAGCCTGAGGAACCAATACGTCATCGTGATCAAAAAATGCTATCCACTCCCCAGTAGCTTTTTTAATCCCAGCATTTGTAGCTTCTGAAATGCCTTTATTCGTTTTTAACGTAACAGATTTAATCCGAGCATCTTGTTTAACCAGCTGTTTAATTTCTTTTTTAATCTCAGAAGATTTGCCGCCATCATCAACAAGTATCAATTCCCAGTTTTGATAGGTTTGTCCCAATACAGACCCTACAGCTTCTTTAAAAAACTTAATTGCAGGCTGATAAACAGGGCAAATAATAGAAATTAACGGTGTTTGATACCCAATATCATTAATTTCCAATTCTAAATGTAGTTTTTCCAAGCGTTTTGGTAATAAAAAATAGTATTTCTTTGCCCAAGTGCCATATTCGTTGATTACATAATCAGAACCACTCACTAAACGTTTAAACTGAGTACGTAGCGCTGTCATTTCTTTATAAAGAAAATCAATTTGATTATTTAAAACTAAAAGTTGTTGTTCTAACAAATCATCAATTAATGTCGTTTCATAAGGGCTGCCCAGCAACTCTATTTGCTCAGGCATGACATATACACGAAATACAGAGCGAACTCTTTTACGTAATGCTCTAGGAACAACCACAGCAAAACCACAACGTGCGTCTGCATTAACTGCACTGGCGACGTCACCTCGAAACTGATTTGCCTCAACTGTTTTTAAATGACGACCATCTATTGTCACCATTACCTGACATTTACCAGAATATTTACCGGTCGAGGTATCTTGCCTTAATACCCAGCCATGAATGGCCCCATTTTTCCACCCATCCATACAAGATAGAACTTTGACTTGATCTGATTGTTTTTCTTCTAATTGAAAAGGATAAACAGAGATCCCTTCGGTAGGGTTATTTTTCGTTAAAATGGAAATAATATTATTATCTGGGAAACGAAAAGAAAGTCGATGAGATTTGCCATCTCTAAATTCATTTGGTATGATGAATTGAAAACCGATATCATTGCGAAAAAAATTAATTTTTTTTTGAATATCTTCTCTATTTTGATCGCACTTAATTTCTGCGACTTGCTGATCATCAATAAAGACTGATACAGTCACATAGTCTTGTGGAGAGGATGCATTAATCGCCCACCCAAGGATAATATCTTTTCTGACTTCTTGGCAAAAACCTGTAAAACGAGATTGTATCGTCATCAAAAAATATCCTTTTTATTCATGAAAGTATTATTAATTATCAATTGATAAAAGAAATTTAATCGATGGCTATCAGAAAAGCGAGTATTTTTATAGATATAAAAAAAAGGTATGTAATTAATTACATACCTTTCTTTATTTTAACGTGGGGCTAAAACCATAACCATCTGACGATTCTCAAGCTTTGGCAGCTGTTCTACTTTTGTATCAGCCTCTAAATCCAAGCGAAAACGTTCCAAGAGTTGCACACCCAACTCTTGGTGAGCCATTTCCCGGCCACGAAAACGAAGCGTTAATTTTACTTTATCACCACTACCAATAAAACGCTTTGCAGCATTTAATTTAACTTGATAGTCGTTTTCGTCGATATTAGGTCGAACTTTAAGTTCTTTAATTTCGATCACTTTTTGTTTTTTACGCGCTTCGTTTTTCTTTTTCTGTTGTTCGTATTTGAACTTACCATAATCAAGAATTTTAGCTACAGGAGGCTCGGCGTTAGGGCTAACTTCTAATAAATTTAACCCAACCGCATGAGCCATTTTCAAAGCTTCACGAGTGGCAACAATGCCTAACATTTCGCCTTCTGCACCAACGAGACGAACCTGAGGTGCACGAATCTCCTCATCAACAAGCGGACCTTCGCGGTTTGTTGTGGGAGGTGTCGTTGTCTTTACTACTATGGTTAGTTTTCCTTCTAATTGTTTACCTTAGAAAGACATAACCCTATTTGGCAATAAATGCACATTGATTTTGGATGATACGCTTTCTAAAGGTATAAAAATGATTTAATAATTATTATAATCTATTTTTGTCGAACGATCTAGCCTTCACATTCAAGTTTTAGCTTTTGTTTTACAATAGGAGCACGATTATAATCAGGAGGTGTTGCTTCTTTGCCTAAAAGTTCAATTGCCTCGTCTAAACCCAGGACTTCCTGTGCTGCGCCACCCAATCTACGAATAGCAACTTTACGTTCTTCGACCTCTTTACGTCCAACAACCAAGATAACTGGCACGTGTTGCAAGCTATGTTCACGAATTTTTGCATTAATTTTTTCGTTCCGAGAATCAAGCTCTACATTCATTCCTTTTGATTGTAGTAACTCAACCACTTCTTGAGCATAGTCTTCGGCATCATTGACGATCGTTGCAACAACCACTTGAACTGGTGCTAACCATAATGGGAAAGAACCTGCATATTGTTCAATCAAAATCCCCAAGAATCTTTCGAATGATCCAACAATCGCACGATGCAGCATAACAGGGCGATGTCTGGCACTATCTTCACCAATATAAGAAGCTTTCAAACGTTCAGGCAAAACATAGTCTACTTGCAACGTACCGCATTGCCAGTCACGACCAATCGCATCACGTAAAACAAATTCTAGTTTGGGACCATAAAATGCGCCTTCACCTTGATTTAATTCAAATTCAACACCGACTTGTTCACATGCTTCTTTCAGACTATTTTCTGCCTTATCCCAAGTAGAATCATCGCCCGCACGTTTTTCTGGACGATCAGAAAATTTAACACGAAAACTTTCAAATCCGAGATCTTTATAAACTTCAGATAACATGCGAACAAACATCGCCGTTTCGGAGGTAATTTGATCTTCACTACAGAAAATATGCGCGTCATCTTGGACAAAAGAACGCACCCGCATAATCCCATGCAATGCACCAGAAGGTTCATAACGATGACAAGCACCGAATTCCGCCATACGCAAAGGTAATTCGCGATAAGAACGCAACGTATGATTAAAAATCTGAATATGACAAGGACAGTTCATCGGTTTCAATGCATAAGTACGATCCTCATCCTCGACCGTTGCAATGAACATATTTTCTCTGAATTTTTCCCAGTGACCAGAGGCTTCCCACAAAGAACGATCTAATAGTTGAGGTGTACGAACTTCAACATATCCATAACGACGTTGGATTCTTTGGATATAATTTTGTAAATTTGTATAAAGTTGCCATCCTTTTGGGTGCCAAAAAATAGAGCCAGCCGCATCTTCTTGTAAATGGAATAAATCCATTTCTTTACCAATACGACGATGATCGCGCTTAGCGGCTTCTTCAATTTGCGTTAAATAGGCATCTAACTCTTTTTTATCACGCCAAGCCGTCCCATAAATACGAGACAACATCGCATTTTTAGAATCTCCACGCCAATAAGCACCTGCAACTTTGGTTAATTTAAAAGCACCACCAACGTCAGCTGTTGTCCGCATATGTGGACCACGGCAGAGATCTAACCAAGGACCTTGTTGATAAACGGAAATCGTTTCTGTTTCAGGTAAATCACGAATCAGTTCAGCTTTATAATGTTCACCAATTTTTTCAAAATACTGAATTGCTTCATCTCGTGGCATGACTTGACGAATAAAAGCCTCGTTGCGCGTCACAATTTCATGCATACGACGCTCAATATTTTCTAAATCTTCTGGTTTAAAAGGCTCTTCACGGGCAAAATCATAGTAAAAGCCATTCTCAATAGCTGGGCCAATTGTTACTTGTGTTCCAGGAAAAAGCTCTTGAACAGCCTGAGCCAAAATATGGGCAGCATCGTGACGAATTAATTCCAGAGCTGCTTCGTCTTTTCTGGTTACGAACTTAATCGATGAATCCTCTGTGATTTCCAAAGACAAATCAACCAGTTTGCCATCAACTTCCATTGCCAAAGCTGCTTTTGCCAACCCTGCCCCAATCGATTGTGCAATCGTTAAGCCTGTTACCGTTCCCTCATATTGTCGAATGGAACCATCAGGCAAAGTAATAGAAAGCATAATCAAATCTCCAGAACAATTAAATCAAATTTTATCAAAATCACAAAAACTAATGAACCCACTTCAGTTCTTGTGCAACCCTTTTTACAGAAAGATCTTTTAAATTTTCCTGATATATTATTTTTACATCATCCCCACGAGGTGCCGTTAACAACGGATCGCTACCTGATGAGAATAAAACCACACTTGGACAGCCCACCATTGCTGCTAGATGCATTGGGCCCGTATCGTTTCCCAACGCAAATTCTGCATGCTTGATGACGCCCCCTAATTGTAACAAACTTGTTTGTCCAATTAAACTAATTATTTGAGGACAATACTCTTTTATAACAGCAACCATATTTTCCTCTGATTGCCCACCAACAATCACAGGCTGAAACCCTTGTTCCATTAAATAATGTGCAATCTTACCGTAATATTTAATAGGCCATCTTTTTTCAGGACGTTTCAAAGAACACCCAGGTATCAAGACAACATAAGGACTAGGTATTTTAATAGACTCTGACAATAGCCAGGATAGATCAGGAGATGGAAAAAGAGTGATTCCTGCCTTTTCTAACTGGTCTTGTTGTCGATCAATCGTGTGCATTTGATTGCGATGAGGGTTATTATGAGGATGAGAAGCTCCATCAGCTATGCCAGACCATTGAGGCCTACCTGCCCATTTAAAATACCGACTTGAACGCCCAGAAGTTTGCAAATCATATACAAAATCATAACCCTGTAACTTTTGTTTTAACTTTAATCTTCCGACGAAATTAAACAAGTGAGGTTTATCATCCACGATAACACGATCAAACCAAGGACTATGCTGTGCCAATTCTACAAAGGGTGCTGTTGTCATTAAGGTAATATTATCTTGTGCATGATGTTGACGAATAGCAGCAAAAGGATAAAAACTCTGTATGAAATCCCCTAAAGCCCCCAACCGAATAACTAAAATCTTCAAGGGCTTAGTCATGATACTCTTAATTGTTTAGTTTGAGGCAGAACCTCATTATATACGTTCAATGTCGCAGCTTGCATCTGTGTGAGGGCATAATGAGCTTGGGCATCCTCTCTGGCTAAACGACCCGTCCAATGTAAGTCTTCATCTGAGGATTCGACTAACTCTTGTAACAGTTCAGCCAAAGCCTTTACATTACCAGGCTCAAAAACATATCCTGTTTTTTTATCTATCACGGTTTCAGCCGCACCACCATGATTAGCAACAATAACTGGCTTTTCCATCGCTTGCGCTTCTATCACTACTCGACCAAAAGGCTCTGGTTTTAATGAAGGGACCACAACAATGTTCGCTAACATAAATGCTGCTGGCATATCCTGACAATTTCCTACGAAATATAATTGTTCACGAACCTGTAATTGGTCTGCTAGCAATAATAGTCGTTTTATAAACTGGTCGTTATGTTTTGATGGTCCGACAAAAACACAAATCCAATCTTCGTGATGTCGTTTTATCATTGCCATAGCACGCACAAGCAACTCTTGCCCTTTCCAAGCCGTTAAACGCCCAGGTAATAAAATAATTTTTTTCGTTGCTGGAATCTGCCATTTCTCAGCAAGATCTGTCACTCTATCGCCAAAAGAAAGCTCTGGATCAAAAGTATTCAAGTCAACACCACGAGGAATGATTCTCAACATTTGTTCTGATACCCCATAATGTTTTTTCAGTCGCTCTGCGATATAATAGCTGATCGCAATTACTCGTTCGCCCCTTGTCATTACTTGATTATACCAACGCTTACCACGCCAATTTTCGCTAAAAACACCATGCCAAGTCGTTATCAAATGTACCTTTGTGTTTTTTACAGCCAGCCAAGCTGACCATGCAGGTGCTCGCGACCTGACATGAACTATGTCAACATTATATTTTTTGATAATTTTTTTTAGAGCGAATTGATTTTTCCAAATCACCAAAGGGTTCTTTGAATTCAAAGGCAATTGAATATGGATTGCACCCATCCGTTCTAATGATTGTTTCCAAACTCCATCTGCACTTGCAACAAGTGCAACACCACCAGCATTTAAAATTGCTTGTGCCATTTCAACAGTGCCACGTTCGACCCCACCTGTGTTTAATGCAGGTAAAACTTGTAAAATAACAGGTTTATCAAACGTCATACTTTGATCCAAAACACTTAGAAATCTAAATCAGCATAATGTTTAGGAGGGACAACACCACTGACACGATCATTCAATAATGCTCTGAAACTTGGGCGGGATTTAATCCGTGCATACCAATCTTTTACCGCAGGATTTTTTTCCCAATTCACATCACCAATATAATCCAGTGCCGATAAATGTGCCGCAGCAGCAAAATCAGCCATAGATAAATTACTACCTGCCAACCACACTCTATTTTCAGTCAGTAAAGCAATATAATTCAGATGGAATTTGATATTTTCATACCCTTCCCTCAATGCCTGAGCATTAGGATTATTATTTCCAAAAAAACGTTTAAATGTTTTTTCGTATAAGAGATTATGGGTCACTTCACGATTGAATTTACAATCAAACCAAGCCGTCAAACGACGAACTTCAACACGTTCAGCAAGCGTACGACCCATTAATGAAGTATCGGGATAGGCCTCTTCTAAGTATTCACAAATCGCATAAGAATCAGGAATGGTCAGACCTGTTTCTTCAACCAGAACAGGCACCATGCCAGCTGGATTGATTGCAATGAATTCTGGTCTTCTTTTCCAAACCATCTCTGTCATGAGTTCAAAAGACAAGCGCTTTTCCGCCATAATCAGACGGATTTTACGACTAAAAGGGCAAAGAGGTAGATGATATAAGATACGCATATAACTTAGCCATTTTTCTAAAATATCATGAACATACAGAAATATAGAATTTTACTCTGAAATTTAATTCTTCTATCACCATTACTTCAAGTAATCCAATAAAATATTTCCAACAGCTTGAAACTTGTCAAATATCCTTGCCTTAAAAGCACTATTTCCTTGTAATTAACAAATTTATAGATAATTAAGTGACAAAAAAATATAAAATGAATATAAAGATTAATTTTAATTTTTATCTATTATAAAAATATTATAAGTTAATTTTATCTCTTTTTCTGCTTGTATAATAGGAATTATTATTCGTGCCAGACACTTCCCCATCTCTTCCTCAAATACGCATTAGAGGGCGATCCTTTTTATCTTTGGTTCTCTCACCAGAAGCGCCTTTACCAAGTTGGCTTGCCAGCTTGGATAAACAACTAGAACGCTCTTCGTTCTTTTTTTTAGGAAAGCCCGTAATTTTAAATCTTGAACTTCTCTCTGGACAAGAAGAAGGGCTGGAAAATTTACATTTGGCTTTGTCACAAAGAAATATACAGATTATTAGTGTTGAGGGTGGTTCCTTAACATGGGAAAAGTTAAAAAACTGGCCAAAAACCTTTATTTTTGGCAATGGAAAAAATATCGATAATCTCGATATGCCAGCAAACCCACAGACAGCCAATGTAGCTCTTCCCTGTTTGATTATTGATGAACAAGTTCGCTCTGGACAAAGTGTTCTCTTCCCAGAAGGGGATGTTATCATCACCAACTCTGTCGCTTCTGGTACTGAAATCGTTGCAGGGGGATCCATTCATGTCTATGGCGCTTTGCGTGGTAGAGCCATAGCAGGCATCAGTGGGCAACCTAAGGCCAGGATTTTTGCTTATCAACTCGAAGCAGAACTGATGGCTATTGATGGATATTATATGACAGCAGAAGAAATTGACAATGATTTCAGTATGAAAGCTGCGCAAGTATATTTAGATAAGGATGTTATGACAGTCGCACCTTTATTGAAAATAAAGTAATTTTGAATTTTAGTCTCTAGCATAATTAATCAATATACAATAATAAATTTCTAAACCGTAAATAATAAGGGAGATGATATGGCAAAGGTAATTGTTGTTACCTCTGGAAAAGGTGGCGTTGGAAAAACAACATCTACTGCTGCAATAGGTGCAGCCTTGGCACAAACAGGACAAAATGTCGTTGTTATTGACTTTGATGTTGGGCTAAGAAATCTTGACCTTGTTATGGGCGCAGAACGTCGTGTTGTTTTTGATTTTGTTAATGTTATTCAAGGCGAAGCCGCATTATCACAGGCGCTTATTAAGGATAAACGTGTAGAAACACTTTATATTCTTGCCGCCTCACAAACACGGGATAAAGATGCCTTGACCGAAGAAGGTGTCGGAAAAGTTATCGCAGAACTAAGGGAAAAATTTGACTGGATTATCTGTGATAGCCCTGCTGGCATCGAAAAAGGTGCGAAAATGGCCATGCATTTTGCTGATGAAGCGATTATTATTACGAATCCAGAAGTATCATCAGTACGCGACAGCGATCGTATTATCGGGATATTGGACAGTACTACCGACAAAGCACAAAAAGGCGAAAAAATCCCAAAACATCTTTTGATTACGCGTTATGCTGCTAGCCGCGCCAGCCGTGGTGACATGCTGAATACAGATGATATTCTAGAGATCCTTTCTATCCCTTTAATCGGCATTGTTCCAGAAAGCGAAGATGTTTTAAAGGCTTCTAATCTAGGATCACCAATCACATTATCTGCGCCGAACTCTCCTGCGGCGCGTGCATATTCAGAAGCTGTGAAACGCCTACAAGGTGAAAAAATTGAAGTTACTGTTCCTACTGATAAGAAAGGATTCTTTGACTGGCTAATTGGAAGGAATAAATAATGAGTTTTTTTTCAAATTTCTTCAATAAAAAAAATACAGCCCCAGTTGCCAAAGATCGTTTACAAATACTACTGGCTCATGAGCGTTCTTCTCAAACAAGCAATTCCGATCTGTTACAAAAACTTCAAAAAGAAATTATGGAAGTGATACAGAAACATATTGCTATCGATCAAGAGAAAATTCATGTCAAAGTAGACAGAGGAAATGATTTTTCAACTTTGGAAATCGATATTGAAGTGCCTCAACAAAATAAAACCAATAATTAGCTCTTTAATTATTGTGCTGTCTGGCAACAAAAAAAACCAGATAAAATATTTATCTGGTTTTTAACTACATTATATAGAATTCAACTTAATCATCTATATTTTTATCAAGCTCTTTTAAGCCTCTTGGTCCATAGTTAAATGCTGCAACCATGTTTGCAGAAGATTGCACTGCTTTTGGAATATCCAACGGGTCAAACATAACTTCAATCAAGCATAATTGCTTGTCAGCAACTTTATCAGCGTCATTTAATGCATTTTCGAATTCTTCTTCAGTATTGACTTGACGAGAGAAAAATTCTTTCCCATCACTAAAGGCATCAAACAACTGACGATAATTCCAATTAGGAATATCATTATACTTCGAATGAAAGCCCATAATTGCTCGTTCGATCGTATAACCTCTATTATTAATTAAGAATATGATAGGTTTTAGATCATGTTCAAAAAAAGAAGAAACCTCTTGTGCTGTTAATTGGAATGATCCATCACCGATAAAGATTACTTGACGACGATTTGGCTTTGCCATCAAAGAACCAAACAATGCTGGCAACGAATATCCAATCGATAACCATAAAGGTTGACTGATAATCGTAATACCAGAGGGCATGTCCAAAATCTTCACACCACGCATGGAAGTACCAGCTTCTGTAACAACCACGTCGTGTGGTTTAATGAAACTTTCGACACGTTGCCAGAAACGATTTTGGATTAACTTTTCACCAGTGACTGGTTTCCAAGCATCCTTCACTTTTGGAGGATTCGATTGCCAATTTTTGTATTTTTTAGGAGGCGTAATTTTGGATAAACGATCTAATAATTCAATCGCTGAAACGCCCTCATACACTTCATGACCAATAATCGTTCTAAATGGACGGATATTGATCATATTTTCTGGAACATGTTGAGTAAAATAGCTTGAATTACTATCGGTAAATTTAACATTTAACCCAAATAAACAATCTGATTGTTCAATAGCAGCCTTAACCTTGTCTGAAGAAGAGCGTCCACTATATCCGCCAATCCATTGCGGATGATCCCCATCCAACACACATTGTGCAGCAGATAAAGTTGCAAAAGGAATCTGAAGATTTTCAATCATAGATTGGCTTAAATCACGTAATCCAAAGCGATCCAATGCCATCCCTAATAAAGCAGAAGGGTTTTCCGCCTTAGCCAATTTTTCTTCAATAGATTCAACAACAGCATTTAGTTGTTGCAAATCGCTGGTTTGCTGGCGCAGAGATAATTTTTCGTTATAAACGTCAATTTCAAAAAAAGTAATATCAGATGGTATTTGCAGATAAACTGGACGTTTCTTACGAACACAGGCACGTAAAACACGATCAATTTCCTCAACAGCATTTTGAGGGGTAATTCTTGCCTGAGCCACAGTAAAAGGCCGATAACAACTCATTATATCCTCAAAATTCCCTTCTGCAGTCGTATGATGCAAGGAACGACGACGATACATACTATTTAAAGGAGGTGCACCTGTAATACAAACAATTGGTACGTACTCTGCATATGCACCAGCAATGCCATTAATCGCGCTGAGATCACCAACCCCATATGTTGTAAGCAAAGCCGAGATACCATTCAACCTGGCATAACCATCTGCGGCATAAGCACCATTTAGCTCATTACGCGTGCCAACGAATTTGATATCGTTTCTTCTTTCTGTTTGAATTAAAAATTGAAGATTATAATCTCCAGGAACACCAAGGATATCTTTGATACCAATTTGGGATAATCTATCAAGTAAGAAATCCCCTATAGTCCTTTTCATGTATGCCTCTCTAATATATTCTTTTTAATAAAAGAAGATGTTTATTTTGTATTTATTTTTACTCTAGTCCAAAAGTAAAAGAAAATCACAATTCCGCGCTTATGCAAATCGGACTCGTTCATTAACTTATTTACAAATATTGGAAACTACAAATAACGCTGTGTGATTGTTTGGATTGCTTTTACCATTGACGCAACACCATTACTGCGATTGGCAGACAAGGCACCTGCCAATCCCAAATCAGTAATAAAAATAGGGTCAATTTGAGATATTTCTACAGCATCACGCCCTGAGTAAATGCGTAATAATAATGCGATTAATCCTTTGACGATCACCGCATCTGAACTGCCCGCGAAAAACAATTTCCCTTCTTGTTCACGGAAATTGAGCCAAACTTGACTTTGACAACCGACCACGCGAAATTGATCATTTTGCCATTCTGAAGGAAAATCAGGTAGCTTTTCGCCTAAATTAATCAAATACCGATAGCGTTGCATCCAATCATCAAACAACTCTAATTCTTCACGAATTGCCTCAATCGCCTCGGCAGCACTTTCTTCTTCTGGAACAATAAAAGGATCAGACATTCTATAAATCTCGCATGGTCAGTCAGTTAGAAAAAAAATTAGAGGATGAAGCGACTTAGATCACTTTTATTGGCCAATGAACCGACACGTTCTTGAACATCTTGACGTGTAATTTCAATGGTCTCCCCTGCCTTATCAGAAGCTGAGAAAGACACTTCTTCTAATAACCTTTCCATCACTGTTGCCAAACGACGAGCCCCAATATTTTCAACCCGTTCATTAATATCCGTGGCCAGTTCTGCAATGGCATCAATGGCATCTTCGGTAAAGTGTAACTTGACACCTTCCGTTTCCATCAACGCGATGTATTGCTTTAACAAAGAATGTTCTGGCTCTGTTAAAATACGGCGCATATCTTCACAAGTCAGCGGCGATAATTCTACACGAATAGGCAAACGCCCTTGTAATTCTGGTAATAAATCTGACGGCTTGGCTAAATGGAAAGCACCAGACGCAATAAATAAAATATGATCTGTTTTTACCAAACCATATTTTGTAGAAACCGTGGTACCTTCGATTAAAGGTAATAAGTCACGCTGCACCCCTTCACGAGACACATCTGCACCACCGCGTCCACCACTGCCTTCATAAGAACGCGCACAGACTTTATCGATTTCATCCAAGAAAACAATACCATGATTCTGCGTGCGATTAATCGCTTCTTGCACCAATGCATCATTATCAAGCATTTTATCAGATTCTTCTTTAATCAATGCTTCGCGGGCTTTGGCAACGGTCAGACGACGTGTTTTTTCAGATTTGCTCATTAACCCTTTCATCATATCAGTAAAGTTAATGACTTGAGCAGACGGCATGCCAGGAATATCAAATTGATTGACAGGTGAAGACGCATCGGCAAGGCTAATCTCGATTTCCTTGTCTTCTAACTCACCATTAAGCAACATTTGTAAAAATTTATTTTTAGTTTCCGCAGAAGCACTTTCACCCACTAATGCCACTACTAAACGTTGATTAGCTGCGTCTTTCGCTTTTTCTTTGACATCACGGCGTTTAATATCACGTAACATTACCAAAGAGGCTTCGACTAGATCTCTGACGATGCTTTCAACATCACGTCCCACATATCCAACTTCGGTGAATTTGGTTGCTTCAATTTTTAAAAATGGAGCCTGTGACAAACGTGCTAAGCGTCTTGCAATTTCTGTTTTACCACAACCCGTTGGACCAATCATAAGGATATTTTTAGGAACAACCTCTTCACGAATACCATCTGCCAATTTTGCACGTCTCCAACGATTACGCAACGCAATGGAAACAGCACGTTTTGCATCATTTTGACCAACAATAAAGCGGTCTAACTCTGCAACGATTTCTTTTGGAGAATAGGTTGGAATATTATTACTCATCATTATTAACCTTCTGCTGACAATGTCTCTACGGTAAGGGAAGAATTCGTATAAATACAAATTTCACCAGCAATCGCCATTGCACGACGTGCTATTTCTTCGGATGTTAATCCGTCAACCCCCAACAAAGCACGGGCAGCAGCCAGCGCATAATTTCCACCTGAACCAATCGCAACAACACCATCTTCTGGCTCTAATACATCGCCATTTCCTGTTAATGTATAAGAATGATGTTTATCAGCAACCAACAACATGGCCTCTAATCTGCGAAGATAACGATCTGTACGCCAATCTTGAGCTAATTCCACACAAGCACGTTCTAGTTGGTTCGGATAACGTTCAAGTTTTTTTTCTAATCTTTCTAATAAGGTAAATGCATCCGCAGTTGCCCCTGCAAAGCCCGCAAGAATAGTACCACTGGCACCTATTCTTCTGACTTTTTTGGCATTTCCTTTTACAACAGTGTGCCCCAATGTGACTTGGCCATCACCAGCAATGGTGACTTGACCATCACGGCGTACACATAAAATGGTTGTCCCATGCCATTGTACTGGGTCATGTGAAGATAAAATATGATTTTGCATCTGTATTAAATAGCCTTTTTACTAAAATAAGTATGCCCTACTTTATTCTCTTGCGACGAGCTCTTCAACTCTCTTTGTGAAAACACCCAAAGAAAAAGGTTTGGTAATCAGCTTTATATTTTCATCTGTTGGCAGTTTTCCAACCCCATGAGAGTAACCCGTAATAAATAAAATTGATAAATCTGGCCACATTTTTCGTGCTATTTTTGCCAAATCACTGCCGTTCATACCTGGCAAGCCAATATCTGTGAGTAATAAATCAATATTACTTTGGCTCTCGTTTAAATTTTGTAACAAAGACAATGCTGTTTGACCATCTTCTGCAACAATAACTTCGAACTCCATATCGTTTAACAATTCGACCAACAACGGACGTAAAACAGAATCATCTTCCACAACTAAGATTAATTTCTTTTCAATTTGTTCTATTGCCATAAAATGTAACCCTTTGAACAAAGAAGAAAAATAATATTTACATCAAATTTTATAAGCATCTTAATCTTAATTATACCTTAAAAACATACCAAATTAACTCTTCTACAAAATAATACAAAATGAATATTAAGGTAGTGCATATTCAATCAACTCTTGAATAGCTTTCTTAATAATTAGGCAAAATTCATAATTATATTCAAACAACTTTCATATAACATATTGATTACAATCAATTATCAAAAAAAATTAAAGGTCATATTACAATTACGTTACAATTAATTCTTACTTATTTAGTTTTAAATCTTCTACTTTATAACTAAAACGATTCTATTTACTAATATACAATGTTACATTAAACTTGCCAAAGGATCATATTTAAACTTGCTATTAATTTCTTTAAAATTAATCCCGATTAAATTCTGTTTTATATATCTGTCTTTAAAATAGGATGAACACATTAAACTCTGGATATCTGCACAATAAAATAAATGTTTTTGATTTACTTTTGTTTCATCAATAATAAAATTTGATATTGTTTCATAAATTGTAAATCCTTTCTCGATAATTGGTTTATTTGTGTATTGATCGATACTTATTCGAAAATCAGATTGCCCTTCATCAAGAATAGAAATTATATCTGTAACAAAAGTTAAAAAATACTGCTTTAACGGCTTTTTATTACGATAAAGAACTATATCCAACGGAATAGATTGATGTTTAATATCGAGCTGATCTAATAATACATTGAATTCTTTTGATGCCAGATTACTTTGCACATAAAAGTCAGCAGTTAATTGATTTTCTTTGATCTTAGCCTGATAAAAATTATCAAAATGATATGTTGATATAGTTTCAAATTCTGAATAATGGTACCGGTATGGATCCGCTTTATAATTTTGAAAGTCAGGAGGAATAATGTAATAATTATTACCTCTTTCGTCCTGAGATGCTTCCAAAGCAAAGAAGACTTCTTTCATCAATTTACGCTCAACGAGGTTAGTTGACTAAAATAGGTAAATAAATACTAATTGCTGTTCCAACCCCAGCTTGGCTTTTAACCATCACATCCCCACCTGATTGTTGTGCAAACCCATAAACCATTGCTAGTCCTAAACCTGTTCCCCACCCTGCTTCCTTTGTTGTAAAAAAAGGTTCGAAAATATGGGCAATCGTTTCTGCTGACATACCTTCACCTTCATCTTTTACTGTAATCACAACATAATCCCCACATGAGAGTTGATGATTATGGTTCACAGGGTCTGTAATCGTTTCCTTGTGTAAAATAACCATGATTTTCCCACCGTGAGGCATTGCATCAGCAGAGTTAATACATAAATTCATGACTGCCAACTCTAATTGAGAAGGATCTGTTTTGATTAAAACCCCCATAGGAAGCTGACACCGAATGTCTAAGTAAATACTTTCTTTAATTGCGGCCTTCTTATCGCCTTTTAAACGAGAAGCATGACGCATTGATAGAGTTTGGGATAAAAGTTCATAATTTTCTTTTACTTGTTTAACGACATCGACTTCTTGCAAAGATAATTTTTTTCGACGACTAAAACTTAACAATCTTTCCGTAAGAACTGCGCCTTTCTGTGCAGCAGCAAGCGTATTCACTAATAATCGTTTTATAGAAATAATTTGTTTTTCTTGCAACTGATCTTGCATTAATAATTGTTCTGATAACTCCAACGATCCCATCATGGTTGTCAACAGATTATTAAAATCATGAGCAATACTCCCTGCCATAGTTCCTAATGCTTGTAGTTTTTCTGCATGTTGTAGCTTAGCTTCTAGCATTTTCTGCTCGGTAATATCTAATTCCATAATAACGGAAGAATGCGCAATTTCACCTTTGACCCTGCCTAGTAACAACCGTGTAATCAAAAACCATTGCGAAGGCTGATGAATATCAGCAGCAGGTACTTCTAGTGTCGCAACAAAGCGTTCTTCTTTTTGTAAACGCTCTTTAAACGCCGACAGCTCTTGGGGCTTAAAAGACGGTTCTATTTCCTCTTCGGTTTTTCCTAAACATTCTTGAACGGTCAAGCCTCTTCTTGCTGCTGCCAGTTCATTCATTTTAGTAAATTTGCCTTGCTCGTCTTTAAAGGCCAATCCATAAGGTAAATGATCCAATAATCCTTTTAGCAAAATCTGTTCATGTCGTAATTGGCGACGATATTGAGAGCGTGCAACAGCACGTTGTACAATTTCTTTAACTTCCAAAGGATCGAGAGGTTTTGAGATAAAAAAAGATATCCCACCCTGATTTAACGCTGAAATTAAAAAATCAGTTCGATCCTTAGATGATAGAAGAATACGCGTGGCAACTGTAATATTCCGAACACGTGCAAAAAACACATTCCCATACATTACAGGCATAAAATAATTATATAATATAGCAGAAAAGTGAACGCCTCTTTTAATCATATCCAAGGCACAATGTGGAGATTGTGTAATATATACGCAAAACTGATCCTCTAACATTTGCTTGAACTCTTGCAGAATTTTAGGATCATCATCCACAACCAAAATGGCTGGAAGCGCATTCATTGCTCGTTCTCCTTAACATTTTAACGAACTGAAATTGATATCAAATGTTTGTATCTGAATTCAGTAACCGATCAAATAATTATTTAAGATTATGTCTTTTTTTATGTTAAAAGCTGGTGAGTAAATCCAATGTAACGCCTCACAAACCCAAAATCATATCGTATCATTACTGTAATTATATAAAATATTGCTTTTTATAGGGTTGCATATTACTGAAAACAGAAAGATAATTAGCCCAATTTATTGTTTATTTGAGGATTATTTCGTGAATATACCCACAGATACCACCCGTACAAACGAACGTCTCAGCACATCCATGTCAGAGCAGCATTATACAAAAAAAAATCCATCCTCTGGAGTTCCAATATCCAAAATGGTTTTAACGGTTATATGGGCAGTATGTCATTTTGCTTTCTTTTTCATTCAACAAGTCGCTGAAATCTTTGCGCCACTTTTACTCATTATTGGTATTATTTGGAAAATATTACCCAGTGTTTTACACTCTGCGGTCGGCATGGTCGATGCAGCTGATCCACAAATACGTGATATAGTTGGCCGTGGAACAGAACTAATCCCATCATCATTAACTGTCGCTGGTCATACAATTTCTGCATCTTCATTAATTTTTGATGGTTTATTGCTGATTGGTTTGACGGCACTTTGCGCAACCATCACAGCCTTTTTGGGAAGACGTTTGTAAGTTTTCTCTTTCTAAAAATTAAAAAGATTTAAAGCACAGCGAATGATTCAACTCGATGGCGTCAGTTTAAATTATAAAAATGATATTACTCTGTTGGACAATGTAAATTTACATATTCCTCAGGGTGGTTTCTGTTGGTTAACAGGTCCATCTGGCGTTGGAAAATCAACCTTGCTGCGTTTATTACACTTGGAAAAAAAACCTAGCTCGGGTTTAATAACGATTTTAGATACACCAACTAATCACGCTCGCAGATCAACGATCTGTCGGTTAAAACAACGTATTGGGATAGTCTATCAAGATTTTAAACTCATTCCTAATTTGACGGTTTTTGATAATATAGCACTTCCTTTACGGTTACAAAATATCGATGAAAATACCGTACAACGTTCAAATGCACGTATATTAGAATGGATCGGATTAGAACATAAAAAATATACTTATCCTAAAACCCTATCTGGGGGCGAACAACAACGTGTTGCAATTGCAAGGGCTGTCATTCATAGACCCAATCTCTTACTTGCTGATGAACCAACAAACGCTTTAGACGAATATCAAGTCAAGCGTCTAATGGATCTGTTTTATGATTTGAATGATCTGGGGTGTACTATTATCATGGCAACACACAATGATGCATTAATTCGCCAATTTCCAGCAACGCGCTTGAAATTGGAAAATGGACGATTATGGGTAAATGATGCTGTTTAAATATAAAACATCAGATGGTCTAAAACTGCACCGTGCACTGCCTGGGCAATTTTTAATTCCTTTGGTTGCAGCCATGACTTTCCTTGCTGCCTTGTCCATTGCTGGGGCCTATGCTAGCCAACAACTAGCAAAAAGATGGAGCGCAGGTGCAGCGTCAACAATCATCTTACAGATTCCGATGCCCAATGAGTCGTTATCATCCAGCAATCAAACAACAACGCTATCAACAACCGCCACTAAAACAAAAATACAAAGCGTCATTGCAATCTTGTCTACTTCAAAAGAACTCGATTCATTTCATCAAATGACCGACAAAGAAATTGATGAATTGCTTGCGCCTTGGTTACATGAAAGTATTCAATCATTTGCTTTGCCTATTCCAGCGATTATAGAGCTTCACTTAAAACATGATCCGCCCTTATCTATTACACTTGAAAAAACTCTGAAACAAACAGTTCCTGATATTTCAATCGAACAAAGCAATTTTTGGAATCAACGATTAAATGCCTTAGCCAATAGCTTGCAAACAAGTGCTTTTTTAGCACTTATTATTGTCATATCTGTTGCTGCGACCGTCATTGCATTATCCACACGAACGGGATTAATGCAATGTAAACAAACAATTGAAATTTTACATAATCTTGGGGCATCAGATGCCTATATATCTTTTCGTTTTGCAAACAGAAGTGCTTTTTTGGCCAGTGTGGGTGGAACAATAGGCAGTGTATTTTCAGTACCTTTGCTATTATTCTTAACATATTTATCCTTACCATTTAGCAGTGACCCTAATTGGCAAGCTCTGTCCAATGCCAGTTGGTTTTATTTTTTAATAACGACCCCTTTTCAACTTTTTGGTCTGTTTATTCTGCTGCCAATATGCAATTATTTTATCGGATGGATTACCACCACTATCATTGTTTACTTTTGGTTAAGGCGTTTAACGTAAAATATGAATAAACTACGCTTGCAATCGAAATGGAGTATTATATGGGTGATCTTGGGGATTTTTCTTCTATGGGGCATGGGCTTTGTTGTATTTGTTATTGATACATTAACCTATAATCCTGCTATACCTAACGCCCAGGGTATTGTTGTCTTAACAGGTGGTGCAAAACGTATTGAGACTGCGATTAAACTTTTACAATCCAATCATGGGAAATATCTATTAATTTCTGGGGTAGAACCAACCACTCATTTGGTGGATTTAGAAAGAATCCTACCCTTTGCTTTGACACAACAAGATCGAAATCGAATTACATTGGGACATAATGCAACCTCTACTATGGGGAATGCTGTTGAAACCGCTGCATGGGCACATTATTATCATTTGGATTCATTAATTATTGTGACCTCTAGCTATCATATTCGTCGTGCACTTGTGGAAATGCAAACTTTGTTAGATAATGTAAAGCTGTATCCCTATGTTGCTCGTAATGATAAAAAAGAAACTTTATCCCATTTACATTCGATAAGATTATTGTTTCTTGAATATAATAAATTTCTAGCAGCTTATACAGGCCTTATCCATACGACACGTCCCAAAGAAGATTTATTACAAAATATTCCATAAGAAGCTGATTTCTGATGATTTTAATTCGTTCTATTCTATTTTTAATCTACTTTATTACATTAACCATTTTTATGGGTACTATTGCTTTTGTTATTCGTTTTATAGCAAAGAAACACGCTCTAACTTATGCTCAGTTATGGACTCGTCTCTCTTTGAATGGACTTGAAAAAATCTGTAAAATATCCACTCAAATTATTGGCCAAGAAAACCTTCCCCAAGACAAATCTTTTTTAATTGCTTCTCAGCACCAATCTGCGTTTGATACGTTTGTATGGATGAATCTTCTAGACCGCCCTGCATATATTATGAAAAGAGAGCTGACCCGTATTCCTTTGGTTGGACCAATGTTGTTATTATCTGGAATGATTCCTCTCGATCGACAAGGGGGTGTCAAAGCTTTAAAAAACCTAATTCAAGACTGTCAAAAAGCTGTTAATGATTTTAGACAAATTATTATTTTTCCAGAAGGCACACGAACCGCTGTCGGTGAAAAAGTAAAATTACATGCAGGAACAGTTGCTATAGCCAATCAACTCAATTTAAAAATTGTTCCTGTCAGTATTGACTCTGGATATTGTTGGCCAAGAAATTCTTTTTACAAATATCCAGGAACTATCCACATTATCATTCATCCTGCTATTACGGATACGAGTAACCGCAAGGAGACGGTTGCTGCTATCGAGCGCAGTTGGTCTAAGTTGGAATCGTAGTGAATAGGCCTGTGGATAACTTTGTGGGTTTTTTGATAAAAGTTTTAATCTTTAGAGTCGTTGGCTATTTTGGTAGATTCTCTACAACCCTTGAATTTCTGTCGTTTTACAACAGTCAATTAAAAAATATAATTAATTTTCTTCTTGATTTTTTAAGAATCTCTCTTGTGGATTTTTCTAAACATCGAAACTATCCAATATAAATTTTTGAATTTCCTATGTTTAATAACAATAAACGACATTTATTTAACCGTAAAAAAAAATCTTACCAAAAATTTCTGTTAATGGGATTGATGTTTTTTCTTTTTTGGGGAACTTTTTTATTTTCCCACGTCTATTTGAAACAAACGATCAATCTGTTTTTGACCAATCAACAAAATATTTTAACTAAACAAGGTCTGATCTTTAAATTTCAATCAGCCTCTGCCTCTAAATGGACGATTTGGCCACAGGTTATCGTTGCATATCCAACAATACAAAAGGATATTTCTTCACACCCCCCCCAAATTCTTTGGCAAGCAAAACAGGCGATAATTTTTTATTCTTTATCACATCCTTTGAGTATCTCAATTCGTCTTAACGGGGAGCAGCTTTTTTGTTCCTTGAATAACCTAAACCAATGTATCCAAATTCATGGTAATTCTTGGAATATCCACACATCTATTTTCAAGAATATTTCGCAGAATTCAATTTACCTGCAATGTGATGAAATCTTTTATACCAGCCCTTCACAATCTACAGAGACAATTCAATCTATACAGGTTAAAAATTTACGATCCAAGCTGCATTGGAATATTCAAGCAACACCTCAAGACAGTCTCGCCTTTCTAAGCCTTAATATACAACAAATGACTGTAAATGTTAATAATTTATCCCCGCAAAAGCTGAAAAATGTATATATCCAAGCAGCATTAGTTCAAGAACCTAATAATTTATACAAATTGTTAGTTCAGAATATTAATTCAAGCTGGAATAATCTAGCCATTAACTCTTCTGGCAAATTATATCTACCTTTTCCTCAAATGGCTCCGACAGGCGAGTTATCACTTTATTTGAATGGTGTTAATCAAGCAATCTACGAACAATTATCATCTTTAAAATGTTGTAATAAACTACAACAGGAACTTTCCCAGACCTCACTGCCATCACAAATTCATCTAACGCTCTTAATCCGCGATGGTGTATTGTATCTGGGAGCCATTCCTTTGGA
This sequence comes from Commensalibacter communis, assembly GCF_947179015.1. Taxonomy (GTDB): domain Bacteria; phylum Pseudomonadota; class Alphaproteobacteria; order Acetobacterales; family Acetobacteraceae; genus Commensalibacter; species Commensalibacter communis. The sequence goes on along the minus strand of NZ_CAMXCM010000001.1, from coordinate 279,693 downwards.
AACACGTTGGTATAATGACTTGAAAATGTTAATCAGACATTATGCAAAATGATCTTTTGCTTTACGAAATGCCGTGAATTCATCAACATTTTTCGCAAGTAAAAAGGGATTAGTTCTTTTTTCATCTAATAATGAGATGGGCAATGTTGGCAAATATTGTGATCTTAACTTTTTTACCTGTTCCACCCTATTTTTCAAAGCTATACTTTCAGGGATCACAGATATCGCAAAACGTCCATTATCGGCGGTATATTCATGCGCACAATAAACCAGAGTATCTTCTGGTAAATTCTTTAACTTTCCAAAACTATTATACATTTGTTGCGGGGTTCCTTCGAATAAACGTCCACATCCCATGCTAAACATTGTATCGCCTGTGAAAATAACTTTTAAATTAGGCAGATAATAACAAATTGAACCCAATGTATGACCTGGTGTTTCTATTATTTCAGCCTGTCCCATTGCCTCTAAAGAAATGATATCCCCATCTTTTACGGTTTGATCGATATTTGGAATTTTATTGATCTCTTTTAAAGGCGCATATATTTTACACGAATATTTGCTTTTTAATTCTGCTATTCCACCAATATGATCGTCATGAAAATGAGTAATCAAAATCGCTTGTAAAGATAATTGTTTTTCTTCTAAATATTTTAAAACGGGTTTTGCATCTCCTGGGTCAACAACAATTGCATTTTTGCTCTTTTCATCGATCATTATCCATGCATAATTTGACTCATAGAAAGAAATAGGTTCAATAATAATAGACATGCTTTCTCCTTATTTTAACCATTATCCTTTTTTAAACTAAAATTTATCTTCGAGGAAAAGGTTGCAATGGCCTACGACTTTAATTCTATTCTAACCGATCCACGTCAAAAAAGACAAGGAATTGCAACCTATCTTCAACATAAATTAGCACAACTGTGGCCTAATCTATACGGACTATCTCTATTTACATTGGGGCAAACATCCTCTTTAATTCCAAAAAACACTTGGTACCCTCAATATCATATTCATGGGATATTAGATTCTCTCCCATCTCAGAATTTGAAATCTTTATATACTCAAAATATATGCCATTTATCCATTGATTCTTTTCCCTTGCAAGCTTGTAGTATCAACCGTATTTTGTACGTGCATGATGCCAAACTATCCAAGGATCAATTTAGCTTAATGCTTCGTTCATGCTGGGAGACTTTAGAAGATCACGGAAAAATCATCTTACTCTTACCCAATAAACTTGGATGGTGGTCGGTTATTGATAATCTTTCTTTTCGATATAGAAATGCGTTCTTTATTCAAAAATTAAATATCGTTTTAAAACAACATATGTTTCGTATAAATCATTATGAACGTGTTTTGTACTTCCCTCCTAAAATCATGAATTCTGTTTCTCTAAGAACAAATAAAATACTTGAATTCACGGGGTTGTTTTTTGTTCCTTTTTTGGGTGGATATCACCTTGTTGAGATTGAAAAAAATCTTTATGCACCAATTACAGTGGCACCTTTGAAAAAAAACTATATACTACAAAGCAAATCATCCAAATCCAGTTTGAATTTAAAAGATTCTGACTGAGTTAAGAATATTACGTCTAAAGGTTACGTTTACATGTCTATTTTAAAATCAATACAATCCAGTATGTGCAAACCACATCCTGCCAGCCACCCTTTCCTAATTATAACAGCCATAGTAGCTATTTTAGGGCGCATGACAAAATGGCGAATGACTCGCTTCATCGGTAAACTTAGTTTACTCGGTTTTGGATTCGTTTGGTTTTTCTTTCGTAACCCAAAGCGCGTCATCCCCACGGAAGAAAACGTGATTGTAGCCCCCGCAGACGGCACAGTAGCAGCCATTGATTGTATTATGCCTCCTGCCAACTTAGGGATGCCTGAAAAGCCCGTATGGCGTGTTTCTATTTTCTTGTCTGTGTTGAATGTGCATTTACAACGTATTCCAGCCAAAGGAACCATTACCAGCCGAGTATATATCAAAGGGAAATTTTTCAATGCCTCTTTGGATAAAGCATCAGAACATAACGAACGTAATGCTATTTGTATGACATTGCCCAATGGTCAACAATTAATCGTCGTTCAGATTGCTGGTCTTATTGCACGCCGAATTGTATGTGATGCAAATGTTGAGGATCACTTTGAAACAGGCGATCTTTATGGGTTGATTCGCTTTGGTTCTCGAGTTGATTTATATCTGCCTGAAAACTGTAAACCGAATGTACAAATTGGACAAACTATGATTGGTGGGGAAACTATTGTCTCTAAACTCTAAAACACCTAAATCTTTATCGCTTCGTGCACGACGTAATTTACTATTACGTCAAAAAATACGCCCTAGGGTAAAAGGAATATCGTTTAACCGCATGATTCCTAACCTTTTAACAATGTTAGGATTATGCGCAGGTTTAATTGGTATTCGCAGTGCTATCCATGGGGATTTTGGCACAGCAGTTATTGCTATTGTAATCGCAGCTTGTTTTGATGGGTTAGATGGGCGCATTGCGCGTTTATTACGAGGAACCAGCCGTTTTGGTGCGGAACTAGACAGCTTGGCCGACTTTTTATCTTTTGGGATCTCCCCTTGTTTCATTTTATATATGTGGGCGTTAAAAGATATAAGAAGCGGTTATGCTTTTGTCCCTTGTGCAATGTTTGCCGTTTGTATGGCATTACGATTGGCTCGATTCAACGCGTCTTTAGAAGATGAAGAAAAACCTAAATACGCCAGTAACTTTTTTACAGGAGTACCCGCACCTGCTGGGGCTGGGATCGTGTTATTCCCTGTATTCTTGGGATTAGAAGCCAATAAACTACAATGGGATTTTTTGATTAATATTGCTCATTCAGAAATATTAACCATTATTATGTTGGTAACAACATCTTTCTTATTGATCTCAACCATTCCGATTTGGTCATTTAAAAATTTTAAAGTTCCTACTGCCTATGTTCTACCTTTATTTTTAGGGACTACCATTTATGCAACTGTATTAGTTGCAGATCCATGGGGAACTTTTGCATTTAGTGGTATATTATATTTATGCACTATCCCGTTGAGTTATCGGAGTTTTCGTCTGTTGAAGGCTGATGCAGAGGCTCTTCATAAAGAGGCGAGTGAGGAGGATGAGGAAGATCCAATTCAGACTGAGGACGAAGCCCCAACACCCCCAATAACCCCTCCATAATCTGTTGAGGTGCTGGGGGGCATCCTTCGATTTTCAAGATACAATCTTCCCCTCCAGTCGTCTCTTTTAAAACCGCATAATTTTCATCGAAAACATTTTTATTAATTGCACAAGCCCCAACAGTCACAATCGCTTTTGGTTCTGGCATTAACTCCCAATTTTTTTCTAAATACGGGATCATAGAACGGGTTAATACCCCAGTAATCAATAAAATATTTGCAATGGCTGGATGGTCGACAAAGGCTAACCCACTGGCTGAAATATCAAATGCTGCGCCTCGCAATGCGTTTATTTCCAATATACAACCATTGCAATCCCCACAAGGGACAGGAAAAAGATGTAGAATCTGATTAGTATGACCTATTTTTTGATCTAAAGGTTTGATTTTTCCAAAAACAGAATCAAATAATGCTCGGATTACAGCCATTTTTTATCCTTTTATAGATCAACGCCCGTTGATAATATTCCAAAAGAAGCCCTGATAATGGATTGATTTTCCCAAAGTTCGCCTTGCAAAATACCCTGTAATACATAGGCCTGATTGGCAGCAGGATCACGGATAAAAATATCCTTAATAATCCCACCCTCTACCTTGATATAATACCACAGATCCCCTTGCACCCCTTCGCAAACCCCTATTCCTTCACCATATAAAGTTTCAACGATGATTTTCTTATCTTCAACAGGGGCTTCTTCTTCGACGTCTTGCAAGATTGTTTCAATAATTTGCAATGCATTCTCAATTTCCTGAAATCGAAGTTGCATCCGTGCATACACATCCCCACTGGTAAAAGTACGAGGAGACAACCACTCTAAACGATATTCAGGCATATATCGACGAATATCCACATCCCGCCCAGAAGCTCGCCCAATAACCCCACCAATATTAAATTGGATGGCTTGCTCTGTGCTTAATACCCCAATATCTTGCAAACTATCTATTAATCCTGGGAAACCATGCATCAGTTTATGAGCTTCAGCACATAGATATTTTACTTTCGCTGGTAATTTTTCGGTAGCTTCCTCCCCCATTTCATCGATTGAACGAACAGTCCCAGGAAAGACACAATCCATTAGCCATCGGTGACCGTAATAATGCGCGCTCCAACGCATTAAGAGTTCACGCGCAATCTCACAACGAGAAGCTATAATGCCAATCCCCAACTGACGAAATAGCTGCGATAAATAGAGCAAATGGGCAATTATTTTCGAAAGCTCCGATAAAATCACCCGCTTTCGTAATACTTTGGCGGTTGGCATAAACTGCGCCATATCTTCGATCGCATGAGCAAACGCAATTTGATGTGCCACACTATCGACTGCATTAATACGGCTAATTCTAGGTAAAACCTCTAAAACGTTTTTATTTAATAAATTAGATATAATACTACGATGCGTATATCCATATAGCGATTCTGCCTTTATAATTGTTTCACCCACCATCGCAAAACGCCATAAGGACGGAGAAAAACCTTGACAAGATGAAGGATCAATCGTTGCAAGCTCGCCACCTTTTTGAACGATATCAGGAGGCATTTCATAATCATATTGTTCTGGCGGCCAAGTAGTTGGTGCTTGTTTAGAGGATAATGGCCAAGTATGTTTCCACAGGCCTCGATCTAACCATGGACGCAAATCGACGGCATTCATCGCCTCTTTGCCCCATAACTCCCAAATCATACGTTCGTAAATAATCGCTGCTGGACGGATTTGAGATACAGCTAAATAACGATCAATTGAAAAAGCAACCCTTACCCCCAACGGACGGAAACCATTTTCGAGAAACAAAATGTTAATATCATCACCGCTGCACCACATCGCCAAAAAAATCAAACGATCTAAAGGTAGCTTTGAGACAATTTCTCTCCACTCATCTTCTTCTACACGGAAAAAGAACTTACTTTCCCTTTTGTGTTTCTTGATTAAATCCGCAGCCTTGGTATGCGTTGTTAACGGTGGCTCAGACTGTATCATGATCCACCATGATGTTTAATAAATTCCAAAGAAATCTGGTATAGCCAACTGGATGTAACAAAAGGAATAATAATTGTTTGCGTAATAATAATCCCCAGAATCAATTGTATTTCTTTATTAAACATATCTGGAGAGAAAAAAATCGTTCTACCCTTTTGAAATAGAATATATCCTCTTATCAAAAATAGACCAATAATCAATATTCCTGCCACAGGCAACGTTTGCATCAAATAAGCAAATAATACCGAGCAAGCCCAAAAAATACCCATCGGTGGTAACCCAGATAATGCCAACATAACCCAACCTTCACATGCTTCTTGATTATTCCTTTGCTTTTGACTCATCATATATCCCAAGGGTGCAAAAACAACTAGTGCCATCATAAACAAGCAAGCACTGAACACTCCTTCGACATGATTAGCAAAAATGCCCCCTAAAATACTCATGGCAACTAAGAATATAGAGCTGAGGCACAAGGAAGAGCGTTGACGATTTTGTTCATTCATTATCACGAAACATAAACTGATAATGACCAAAATAATTAACAGATATGCAGAAGGCTGATAATTTGGAAGTTGATATAACCTTAAAACAGTAGCGATCGTTGGAACAGAAAGAATAAAAGAGCCAATGCCCCCTAATGTCAAAGGCAGTTCGATTGTCAATCCTAAAGAAAACATAGACATTGGAAATAATCCAGCAATTAAAACCAGACTTACACTTAGTAATACACTGCTAAATTGTGCCAGATAAGGAGCATTATCGATTGGAACCGATGCCAGTAAAAATGCCGAAACAACAGCCATCATTGCGAACAACAATACTAACCGAAAATATCCCCAACCTGCTTTGATGCTGCTGCCTCCTTGCATCATCATGCATCCTAACATTAGTAACGCAGCTAACACGACGATAAATAACAAAGCAATGAAAAGATTATTAACCCCAACCGCTAACATTGAAACGGTTATTAGCAAATGAAATAATAATAAATTCCATAATGATCTTTTGTCTTCTTTGGCAAAGAAAAGACTTCTGGGTGCCCAAAAAGTTAATAAGACCGTTGAGATACCAGCCCCAATCGCGATGATAAGACGCAAAAATCGTGTTAACCCATCACTACTCCACACCGTAGACAAGAAAAAATCATCTGCTAAACATGCCGAAGCAGCCGTAATAACAATTAAAATAATCGAAATAACAAAATGACATTTTGCCCTAGCTGCTTGACCTTCACACGCAAAAATACCAGCCATTCCAGCCAAAGGCCAAATCACACAACCCCAATATAATAATTTTGCTAGATCATTTATTGTTTCCACGATCAAAATCGCCCCAATCTAGAAACAACAACGTAAGACATGAATAGAAAAACACTGTAAAATGAAACCAGTGCAATAAAAGCCATGCCTTGCCCATTTAACCCAACAACCAATGACAATGCATTTAATGCACACGCAACCCCCATAATTTGCCCACCAACTGTTTTTCCTAAAACACTATAAACCATACCAATTAAAATAATGGATAAAACAATTCCATATTCTAACCTTGGTAAAGAAGGTGGCAAAATGTATACAATTAGCGAGACCATCAAGATAACGAAAAAAAGCCCAGAGAATAATTCTTTGAAAGAGCGTGGAAAGGATTGTCGCCTTAAAATAATACTTAAAACAACACCTGATGCAAAAGACAAGATCATGCACCCTACGGTAATCTGTGAATCAAGCGCATTTTCTTTTCCTGCTAATAGACAAAAAATAGTTAGTATTGAATGAGTAAAACTTTGAGCAGAAGGATGGGACATTCCACCAATCGTTGCCAATAATAAAATACTAATGAATAAGGAAAGCCACATCGTTACTCTCCACTCAAACCAGCAAAATATAAGATAATTGCCAAAAAACTTAGAACAACTGCAATACCAACACGATAAATACCACTGGAAAACAGCAATAAACTGCGCATCATTGCCAATATAAAACATTCAGCAATAATTTTAGTAACCCAAGCCAATATCCCAAAAGGAACTGCGCGCAACCAATTTATAAAATAGTGATCACCAAGTTGCAAAATAACTAAGCTTTGTGGCCATAGAAACAGCGCGATCAGAGACAACCAAACTAAAAACTGCACATCATTTGTGTAAAGCAGCAACCCTCTATCTGCCCCACCAAAGCCATCCATCCCTTCTCTTTGTGAAAAATTAGGCATATCCCAAACCACAAATAACAAAGAAAAAGCCACAACCAATAAAGGGCAATACGCCATCAAAGGAAATTCACCAAACTGGTGAAAAAATATTACCACCGTATCAAGGAATGTACTGCCTGTAATGAAACGAATTATGGTTAACACGAAGAATAAGACAGGCAAAAATAAAAGATTATCAACCAACATGGTCTGTAACAATTTTAGACTTTTCAAGGAATCATAGCGCAAGGAAACCAAGAAAAAAGATACGGGGATCATCATCAGCAAAGCAATAATTAACAACAAGTCAGAAAAAGAAGCTGTAACCATTCCCACCGTAAAACTAGGCACCAGTAAAGCTGCAATGATTGCTGCTCCCAAAGCTATGAAAGGCAATAAAGAGGTATATGAATAGGTAATCGTTAAAAAACTAGATAAACGTTTAATATTAACCGAGTAGATTTCACCCCAATAAAACCAAAAAGGAACAACAGGCAGGCCTTGTATCTTTGCCTCTAGCCATTTTTGGAACCCCATTACCCAAGGAGCCAATAATAAAACCATCATTAAATGCAGCAAAGTGACGCTAAAAGTTAATAACCAAAACATCATCGCAATCACCGTGCAATCATACTGATAGAAACGAGGATAATCGCAATTATCATCAACAGAAACAAATTCTGATATTGCCAAACGAAAAGATTGATATGATGCGTATGCCGTAAAGAAATTTTCTTTAGTCGTATCCAATTTTTACAAACGGTATAATTGATAACAGAGAAATAACGTATAAACGAAAAACGTCTTTCTAACATTGCTTGAAAACTGGCTTGTCCAAATGAAAAACTTGTTTCCTCGACAATAATGGAACGGTTTGTATTCGGTTGTGAATTTGATTCTCTTAATAATAAAGTCGGCGCTTTTTGCCTCTCTTTACGCGCAACCCATCCTATTATTAAGACAATGCCAATGAATAAGCCCGCAATAAGCCAAGGGGTAAATGAAATATGTGATGAGGAAATAGTAAAAGTGAAAAAGTTACTTGATGCTTCCGATATGCCCATAACATTCGTTGCAACAGAACGTGCTAGGACAAAAACACATCCTGGTATCAACGCAATAATAAAGAGAAGAGCAATACCTATTTTAATTTCTGCAAAGGATTTCAGCGAAAAATAGTCTGATAATTCTAGTAATGCTTTTTGAAGTGATTGCACGCCACCTGTTAAAATTAATCGTATCCACCCTAATATGGAGACGATTAAAATAATCGCATTTAACCCAAGAATAACCGTTGTTAATAACGTATTGGTTAAATGATGTCCTGCTGGCATCGTCAATAATAATTGTAAATTACCCCATAATATTGCAAAACCAGCAAATGGAGGAAAACCTGATAGTAAAAAGCTCAAAAGCAACAAAGAAATTAAAATCGACGAAGGAATAATTTGTTTCTCAGACGGTGTTGTTTGATAGGCTTTTAACAAACCCGATAATAAAAAAACAAAACTGAATCCTATAAACTGAATGAATAAACCAAAATATAACACATCATTCGCAAATGAAATCCATTGTTGTTGTTCAGAGACCATAAAAGAAGAGACAATGCCAACCGTTTGAACAAGAACAGCATTGCCCAATATATATAAACAGCTGATCCGTTCTTGGAAACTCTTCACAACTAAACTTTGCCATCCCGCATAACAAGCGGCAACGACACCCATCATTGTTACCAATAATGAAAGCCACAAAGCTTCACTTTTTTGACCCAGATCGACATAAAATCGTAACAATAAATACATCCCCGCCATAGATAATAACAGATGCATAAAATTATAAACGACATCCCCTTTACCTTGCCGAGCAATATTCATTCGCCACTGGCTCAAAGGAACAAATCCCATAAAGACGCTACTGGCTAATAAGACGAAAAATAATATGATGGGTGGGAAACTAATTTGTCTTAATATTTCGAAGGGTAAATAAACAAAATTTCCTTGCGCACCGACTTGTACGGGCAATAAAACAACTATAATTAGTAAACTCGCCAACCCAATAAAAGGAATAATAGTTTTTCCTATTGAAAGACCATAGGTCATCATCATCAAAATAGACAAAAGACCGACGAGAAAATATAAATTACCTGATAATAACAGCAATAATGTATTTACATAAGGTAACAGAAAATAATGAGAAGCGCCTAACTCTCGTTTAAAGGATACAAATAATGCACCACATAAGAAAAGACAAAATAAACAAAAAGAGTTTAATGCATCAAGATAAAAGCTGAAACCAAATATCTTATTCAATATTGGCAAAGGTAAACTTGTTGTAGACAAATAAAAAATTGAATAAATAAATGTGAGTATACAACCCAAAGAAGATCCTATCAAAGGAACATTCTCAAGACCAGTTAAAACATACCCTTGATAATACCGCTTTGCTGCTATCCCGCCCTGTAATCCCATCAACATGACGATCAACAATAATAAGCAAAGAATAAAAAGTGACAGAATCTTATTCCTTTATCATGGATAAGCGATAATTTGATATTGAATATAAAATGAGTTGTTTATTCACTAGCGTAAAATGGCAAAGAAATAAACAAAAAAGCACAAATACTACTTGCCGCCTTGTTCCCAACCTTTGTCGGTCTGTTTCCAATAGGTCAAATCATGACCTTCTTGTTTTAATAACCGCCACCGTTCCCGTGCTTGTTGAACGGCTTGTTCATCATTCCCATCAAATAAATCAAACACTCGTTTAAAAGACGATAAAGAAAGTGAAGACTGCCCTTTTACAATGAATAAAAAAGCAGCCTGATTAAGATTTTCCTCTGACACTGTCAACCATATCGGTTGCCATTCAGGAGAAATATCTTGGTGTTTAGATGTTTGACACCCATGTGGCAACCACACAGGATGTGTGATACGCCATAAAGCCTCTGTCAATAATTTAACCTGTTGGTCATCTTTGCATAAGACCAACCCATGTTCTTTTACTTGCATCGTGCGTGTCAACAACGCTGGCAATGCTTGTTCTAAACTAGTCTTGGTTAAATGATAAAAACCAACAGAGGCCATGTTAAAAATCCTTAGGCTTCGTAATGATCTTTAACCAATTGGTTTAATAAACAGACACCAAAAGAGGTTGCACCTTTAGGGCCATTATCTGTTCCTTTGCCAGTATAAGCCGTTCCAGCAATATCCAAATGAACCCAAGGGGTTTTATTTACAAAGCGTTGTAAGAACTGAGCCGCAGTAATAGACCCACCGTCACGACCGCCAATATTTTGCATATCTGCAAATTGTGCGTCTAGGGCTTTATCATAAGCGGGTCCCATTGGCATACGCCATACTTTTTCGCCAATATCATTTCCAATCGTTGATAAGCGTTCTGAAAGTTCATCATTATTTGAGAATAATCCAGCATATTCATAGCCTAATGCGACGACAATCGCACCTGTTAAGGTCGCAAGATTAATCATAAAACGTGGTTTAAAGCGATCTTGGGTATACCAAAGAATATCAGCCAGAACTAAACGTCCTTCAGCATCGGTATTTAAGACTTCAATGGTTTGACCAGAAGCACTGGTGACAATATCGCCTGGACGTTGTGCATTCCCAGACAACATATTTTCAACCAATCCGACAACACCAATGACGTTTGCTTTGGCTTTACGAGTTGCCAAAGTTTTCATTAACCCAACAACGGTGGCTGCCCCAGCCATATCCATTTTCATATCTTCCATACCGCCAGCTGGCTTAATAGAAATTCCACCAGAATCAAAGGTCACCCCTTTTCCAAGGAATGCTACTGGTGCTTCTTTATCTTCTGGATTGCCTTTCCATTGCATAATCACGGTTTGAGGTTCAGCATCACTGCCTTGCGCAACCCCTAATAATGCACCAAAGCCTAGTTCTTCCATTTTAGCTCTGTTTAGGATTTCAATTGAAACGCCTAATGTTTCGAGCTCTTTAATCCGTTTGGCAAATTCAGGAGGTGTTAAGTGATTAGCAGGCTCATTAACCAAATTTCTGGTCAAATAAGATCCTTCTGCCACTGCGGCAATATTACCCCAATCTTTTTGAGCTGCTTCAAAATCAGAAGTTAACACTTGGATTTCTTTTAAGTGTTTTGTATCGGTTTTTTTATTTTTTTCTGTGCAATATTTATTAAATTCATACACACTTAGTAATGCACCCAAAGCAATATAAGTCGAATATTCCGTAAAATCCCAATCAGTCATCATGGTTAAAGCGGTGGTTTTATGTTGCAAAGATTTTGCTGCCACACCACCAGCTTGACGGGCCTTGGCAATAGAAAAATCAGCCTGCTCACCTAAACCAACAATCACAACATGAGTATATTCCGCACTTGGGGCAACGAGTTTACAGACTTGACCTAACTTCCCTTTATACTCTTCTGCTGCAATCGCGCGAGTCAACGCATCACCCAATGCTTTGTTTATTACACGAAAAGAATCACTTTGTTCGCCATTCTCAAATGTAAAAAGAACAATATCACCCTTTTCTGGTTTTTTTAAACTGGCAAAACTGACTGTCGGTATCATCTGTATAATCCTTCAAAAACTTAAAATTTATTTCATTAAATAATTATTAATTCAATCTACTATATCAAAAATATCCAACAAGGAAATCTAAAGAACAAAGAAATTTACGTTTATAAAAAATGCTGATCACATCATACACAAATAGTCGGCATTTTGTCAGACAAAGGGCAAACGCAGAAACCTACATAATGAAATACCACAAATAAATTACAAATAAATATAGACGTTAAATTATAAGTAAAAATTGAATTTTTCTAAGTATATAAATTCGAACTTGTGTATTTATTTTGAATATAATATTATATTGTACTAGTAATTATTATAAATTTTAAATAATTATCACTATATTTTATTCATTTTATACAAAAAGGATCAACCAATATTATGGTTAAAAACAAAAAACAAACAATTAGTTTAATCGTAGGTATCTTTTCTACTTTTCTAATTGGAATATCTAATGCGATGGCGTATGTCCCAGCTGGGAATGTAGGGTTTTCTTGGCAAATCGGTAAATTTGTTAAGCCTTATAATAACACCGGCTTAACAAATTTAACCTTCAGATTTACAGTAAATAAAAATACTCTACATGCGACGGGCACCTATTTTGCACAACAATTTTATTTTAATAACTCTGGCAATCAAGGAAATGGTGCATATACTGGACTTCAACCACAATATGATATCAATGGAAAACAATATCTAAGAGCTGTATTTTCATCATTTATTGCCAATTCAACCACAACAGATCCAAATTGCTCAAACGGAGCTGATGGCGGTCCTGGTGTAAGCTGTGGCGTAGTATTTCCAACCACTTATGGTCATAATTACAAAATGACCGTTAAAAAAACCACCGGGAACACATGGAGTGGTGACTTACAAGACGAACAAACAGGACAAACAGTCCATATCGGCAGCTGGACTTTACCAAGCACCGTTAGCAATCTGCAAACATCAGGAAGTGGATTTGCAGAATATTATGCATTTTATAAAGTTGGCTTTCCCCAATTTGTTGTTCCATCATGTAATTTACTAGCAAAGATTAGTGTTTTTTACGGCCCTGTGACTTCCACAGATTTTGGCGGCGCCATTGGAAACACATCAAAAATGTATTTTCCCTTTGAATATAATACCGATTGTATAGGTAGCTTGAGTAATTTTTCAAGCAAAACAGTCTCAACCAAAATTAATATAACACCATATCAATTAACAGGCTATGGCTATCAAATTGAACGTGGCTGGGTATCGACAATACAATAAAGTCATATGACCTTCACTCTATGATTAACAATAGAATGAAGGTCATAAACAGTTGATTGCGTTCTAAATGAAACAATTGTAATAGAAAGCAGCAGCAAATACATAATTGAATTATCTATTTGATTTATCTACATTAATCCCAATATGACTAACCCCAATAACTCTTGGATCATTACTCCATAAACTCAAATCATCATTGATAGAACCTGTGATAATCCACTACCTTCCTATTGTTTGAGAAAATTCAATCAATCGAAATATCAAATTTTTTCAGGTATCTATTTCATAAGCTATGATGAATTTATTATTCTCAATATGGTTCACTGATGCATAACCATATTGATTGTCTAAAAGTCGAGTAATCTTGTTCAGTATTTTCTCTTTTCCTTGAACAGACTTTGCATCAAGAAAAAAATCAAAATATATCTTAACTATCATTTACCACTTCTTAGCTTAACCAAATCATTCATCAGCCCTTCGGTACCATTATGAACTGTTAAATGATCGACTTTGGCAGCAATAGCTTCTAAACTTTCCAATTCTTTCAAACGCAACATAATCGGATTATCCGCCATGACTTTGGCTGTATTCAATAATGAACGTGTCGCATTCGTTTCTTCACGTCTGCGAATGACATTCGCCTCTGCTTGCTTTTCAGCAGCAACGACCTGATTAAAAATATCACGCATTTCTCCAGGCAAAATAACGTCTTTTAAATCAATATTATGCACTTCTAATCCAATGGATTTCATTTCCGCACGCACCATCGCCATTGTTTCATCACCAATAGCAAATTTGCGATCCAAAATCTGATCCAAAGACATTTCCCCTAAAGTTTTACGAAACGTTAATTGTAACGTATTATAAAGGGCTGCTTGGTAATCCTTGACTGCTGAAACAGCCATCATTGGATCTTCTACTGTATAATCTGCGGTCAGATTAATACGAATAGTTACCCGATCGCGTGTTAATAGTTCTTGACCAGTAATATCCAAAGTCTGACGACGCAAATCTATTTTTTTAACCGTAAGATTAACCGCGATATTCCAAAAGTAATATGTCCCTGCCTCTAATGGTGGATATATAATACCATCAATTCTTAATATCCCTTTTTCATAAGATTCAATCGTGGAGGTCACCAACAACGACGCCTTTTTGGAAACAACAAGCTGTTTAGCAACTTTATTATCAACTCGGCAATCATCTGGAATGGTAATTTTTTCAAGCGACCAATCTTCTCCATCTTTCCACAATAAACATTCTTTATTAGGACTAAGAACATCATAAACCAAATTCCCGTTTCTGATGATGCAAACTTCGTTCTCATTTGTTGTGATAGACAGGACATTCTGTTCCAATCCAAACTGTTTTACAACTTTCGCATCCATACGATAATCGTTTGGAATGACAATTTTTTGGATTGACCATTCTCCGGCATCTTTCCATAACAGACGCTCAGTATTAGGCATTAAAACCTCATAAACTGCGATACCATTTTTGATAATACAAATTTCATTGTCGTTTGCTACAATGATGAAGACATGTCGCTCTAATTCTCTAGGCATTTTCCGCCGAATAATTTTTTCTAAATCACTGAAAAAAACAGGTTGGTTTAAATCATAGATAGTATATTCCAAAGAATGATCCCGATTAGGCAAAGAATGCACTCCTGATGAGTAAAATCCTAAAACCCGCCCTTGATACGACGCAATCATACGTTCATTTTCTTGAACGATAATGGTTTTTTTACCTGTAATTTTTTCGATCAAACTTTGTGTCATCGTGGATATCCATAAAATAACGATTTTAATGAAGGGTCTAAGTGTCAAATATATACATAATCACGACAGATTGCCGCGAGTGGTTATGATGGCTTTACTACAGGCAATTTGATATAAATCCCATCATCTTGCTGATAATAAAGCGATCATAACATCATCTTTAACCGGTGATGACCATGCTTTCCGCTGTTAGATTAAATCACCCGAAGATCATTTAACCTTCATTAGAAAATATCTTCCCCCTAGACCCCCCTTCATTTTATAAAGAGTTTAAGGCTGCCATCCTTAAAATTTTGGGGCATTTTATTATGGTGGTTATAACAAGAATCGAACCTGCTACTTCTAAATCTTAAATTTAGCGTTCTACCAATGAACTATACAACCGATTTGGAGCATTTATACGCCTATAAACTTATATTCGCATACATAGATGGGAAACCCACATGCACGAGAGAAGACAACAGCTTCACCTACTAATATTCATTTATAATAATGACCTAATCAAATGCAGTTTCTTTATATAAACGGGTTTCATATTTAGCAACAATATCTATGCAGGAAAGTTATGTAACTTTATCGCATCCTATAAATATCTACTCACAGTGATATTTTTGATATATTCTCTAAATGATAATTGAATTATAAAAACTGAGTTCACTTTAGATATGATCAAATTTCTTATCTCCACGCTCAATCAAAAATTCTTAATTTAGGTTCAAATTTTACAATGCACCCTTTTTCTGACCAACAATTAATGAAATTGGCAATTGACTTGGCAGCACAAGCCACAGTCATTATTAATGAAATCCGTGAAAAAGGGTTAATTGTCTCTACGAAATCTGACCTCAGCCCCGTAACCCAAGCAGATAAAGCCTCAGAAACCCTAATCTTGCAAGGTTTACGAAAAGCCGTCCCCTCCATCCCCATTATTGCCGAAGAAGAAACATCCGAAGGCATCCATACCAAAATTGGTTCTGAATTTTGGTTAATCGATCCCCTTGACGGTACCAAGGGTTTCATCCGAGGCAGTAAGAACTTTACCATCAATATCGGTCTGATCCGCAACCACAAACCTGTTATGGGCGTTGTTGCTTTGCCAGCTTATAATGAAATCTTTTGCGGTATTGTTGGTCAAGGAGCTTGGCGAATTGAGAACAACAAAAAAATTCCTATTCATGTCAGCACACTTCCTAAAAACGGTTTTCGCATTATTACCTCTCATAACCATTCAAATGATCCCCAACTAAGCGAAAAGCTTGAAAATTTTCCAGCTTGCTCAATCAAAGCGATGGGATCTGCTGCCAAAATTATACGCATTGCCGAAGGAAAAGCTGATTTGCATTTTCGCCTTAACTCTATTATGGAATGGGACACGGCTGCTCCTCAAGCAATACTTGAGGCTGCTGGTGGATATTTGCGCAGTTTTGACAACCAACCTTTACAATATGGCAAAGAAGGATCACGTATTCCGCCTTTCTTTTGTTCTAGTACATTGATTGATGATTATTTAAGTAATTTTGAGTGATTAATTCCTGATGACTTCTTTATTTTCTGATTCACTATCTGAAATCCAACAAGCAGCCACCATCATTAAGCATGGGGGCGTCGTCGCATTTGGCACAGAAACTGTTTATGGATTGGGTGCTGACGCAACCAATACAAAGGCTGTAGAGAAAATTTATCGAGCTAAAGGTCGCCCAAGCTTTAATCCGTTAATTATTCATTTCGCCGAGTTAGATCATCTCTTTCAATTTGTTCAAAAAACAGAACTTGCTTATGAGCTGGCATTGAAATTTTGGCCAGGCGCTTTGACGTTGGTTTTGAACCAAAGAACAGATAATCCTATCAAAATAAGTCCTATTGCGACTGCTTATTTACCGACAATGGCGGTACGTATTCCCAACACGAAGGTCGCAAGACAACTGATTCAGTTCAGCAAAAAACCGATTGCTGCCCCCTCTGCGAACAACTCTGGTAAAATCAGCCCTTCTACGGCTCAACATGTATTTCAAGAGCTTAATCATAAAATTGATGCCATCATTGATTCTGGTCCCTGTCAAGTGGGTGTCGAAAGCACTATTCTCGATCTAAGCCGTGATACCCCAACTCTATTACGCCCCGGTGGTATTTCTTTGGAAGCATTAACCTCTATTTGTGGAACCATAGAAATCAGCCACCCCATCGAAACCAAAATTATTTCCCCTGGTCAGCTGAGTTCTCATTATGCACCTTCTTTACCAGTTCGGTTGAATTGCACCCATGTGGCACCCGATGAAGCTTTACTTGCTTTTGGGCATCCAATAGAACATACTGGCTTGTCTAAAAACTTAAGTATCAATGCTAATTTAGAAGAGGCCGCACAAAATTTGTTTGCATATCTACGCGATCTAGATGCACAAGGACAAGCATTAGGATTAAAAGGAATTGCAGTCATGTCCATTCCACAAGTCGGATTAGGATTAGCAATTTGTGATAGGTTAACCCGTGCTGCCGCACCAAGAACAACGTAATTAAAAATGAACCAAAAAATAGACCCCAAAGAGTTAAAAGTCCTTGCTGATATTCTGGCATTGGTTTTAGAAGACCAACCAGGGCAATCTGCAAATGCGCTCGAAACAATTAAAAAAAGGGCAAAAAAGGATACGATTACGGGTGGAGCATTAAAAAACCTTTTTAAAAATATTGCCAATAATCCCCCTTCATCAAACAGCGCTAATAATGCTCAATATAAAAATCAGTCAGACTCTCTGGAGTTGACCAGAGCGCGTTCCCACATTTCAAACCTAACTCGCAATATCACTCAATTAGATATCGTTATTCGTGATTTAAGAAGACAAAACGAAACACTAAAGTCAGAATTATTGCTTACACAACGATCTAGAGCTGAGCTACAGACTGAACTTCATGCTCAATCTGACAAATTCCCCTTTAAAACAGCCACGATTATTGTTTCAATATTATGTGGTTTATTTTTTGGAATTGCTGGGACTTCGGTTTTTAATTCTGCTATGTATCAACCGTATCAACCCGATAATACAACTTACCTTCATTAATGGATTACTCTTATGGATATTAACAGCTTTATTCATGACCTGACCTCTATTGTCGGTTCACAAGGAATTATCACCAATCCCAAAGATACCGAAATCTATAACACTGATTGGCGACAAATCTTTCAGGGGAATAGTATTGCTGTACTAAGACCTCAGAATACGCAAGAAGTCTCAGATGTCGTTAAATTGTGCGTCCAATATGATGTAACGATTATTCCACAAGGTGGAAATACAAGCCTTGTCGGTGGTGCAACGCCACCAAAACAAGGTAACCAAATCATCCTTAGCCTAAGCCGCATGAATAAAATTCGCAATATTGATACCATTGATTCTACGATGACTGTGGAAGCTGGTGTTATTTTAGAAGAAGCCCAAAATGCAGCGAAAAATGCAGGGCTATATTTACCGATCGTTATTGCATCCCAAGGCTCTGCACAAATTGGAGGCGTTATTGCAACCAATGCTGGTGGTAATAATACATTACGATATGGCAATGCTAGAGAGTTTGTTTTGGGTCTAGAAGTTGTAACGGCTGATGGTCAAATATTACATAATTTACGTCGCCTGAGAAAAGACAATACAGGGTATGCGTTAAAGCAAATCTTTATAGGATCAGAAGGAACGCTGGGCATTATTACAGCTGCTGTTCTGCATTTACACCCCCTCCCGCGTTCTACAGAAGTTGCATTGTGTGCAGTGCCAGATTTGCAACATGCACTACGTTTACTACATCTGTTTAACAATTATAACCCTGCTGCATTACAAGCATTTGAATATATTTCACAAAAAGGCATGGATCTGGTTTGCCAACATTTTCCAGAGTTAAATTTCCCACTTGAAACCAAAGCACCCGTATATATAGTTGTCGAACTGGCCATTCCGGCACAAGGGGATGGATTAAGAGAGCTCTTTGAAACCGTCCTAGAAAAAGCTTTTGAAGAAGAAATTATTCTCGATGCCGTTCTTGCGGAAAGCGAAACGCAAAGACTTAATTTGTGGCGTTTCAGAGAAGAACAATCTGAATCACAAAAACTTTCTGGGGCAAACATTAAAAACGATGTTTCTGTTCCCATTTCCTCTATTCCAGAATTTATTGAACGTGCAACCCAAGCATGCGAAGCAATCTATCCAGGAATACAGGTTGCTCCATTTGGACATTTAGGGGATGGGAATATTCATTTTAATTTGGTTCAACCTGCCAATGGCGACAGCAAAGATTTTATGAATAAAAGCCATGATTTGATGGATGCTGTTTGTGCAGTTGTTTACGATTTGGAAGGTTCATTTTCTGCTGAACATGGTATTGGGCAATTAAAGAACTATATGATGCCCTCATGGCGTGGCGGGGTAGAGCTAGAGCTAATGGAAAAAATCAAACAAAGTTTGGATCCAAAAAATATTTTAAATCCAGGAAAAATCTTTCCAAACTAGCAAAACAATCATGATAATAGCTTAAGTCGAGCTATACATTTATAACAAACTATATTAAATCCGTTTCTTTAAATGAAAAATTTTTGCTATTGGTGTAAATATCAAAAGCAAAAACTCTCATTTTCGTTACTTAATTTATAATTCTTATTGTCTTTTGAACCGTATTAATAGTAAAGAAGAAATATCTAGGGAACAAGGTGGGGTAATTTCAAATGCGTTTATTGGCTTCATTGCGTCTCCCCATGTTTGACCGCTATATCTTACATCAATTATTGATTGCTTTGGTGGCAACAACAGGAGGCTTAGCAGCACTTATCTGGCTCACACAATCTTTACGATTTGTATCTCTTGTTGTCGATAGAGGTCTGTCTCTGGGGGTATTCCTTCAACTAACTGGATTGTTAATTCCTTCTTTTGTTGCGGTTATTTTACCTATTACAACTTTTGTTGTTGTACAATTTATATACCATCGTTTAGCTGGTGACAGAGAAATCGTTGTCATGAGAGCAGCAGGAATGTCATCATTTGCTTTGGCTAAGCCTGGAATGATTTGTGCGCTCATTGCAACAGTTGCGTGTTATTTACTTAATCTATGGATTGTGCCTGCTGCCTATCATTCTTTTAGGCAAAACGAATTTAAAATCCGAAATAAAATGGCTGCCTTTATGTTACAAGAAGGTGTTTTTACGAATATTTCGAATAATTTAACCGTTTATATACGCTCTAAAGACCATAATGGTGTCTTGAAAGGTATTTTAGTAGAGGATGCTAGGCAACCAGATAATAAAGCTACTATCCTCGCTGAAAGTGGGAATATCGTTATTATCAATGATAAGCCTCAAGTCGTTTTATTAAATGGTTCCCGAGAAGTTATCGATAAAAGAACAGGTCGTTTAAATGTGCTGAATTTTAAACGAAATACAATTGATCTCTCTTCAAACAAAGAACAAGCTGCACGTCTTAAAGATGCAACGGAAATGTCTTTGTACGAACTACTTCATCCCAATGCACAAGAGGTATTTGATCGTGATTATGGCAAACTAGCGGTCGAAGCACATCGACGATTAACTTCGCCATTAACCATATTTTCATTCACTATGGTTGCATTGGTCAGCGTGTTAAGAGGAAGTTTTGCACGATATGGTAATATTCTTCGCCCACTCGGTGCTATTTTTACTATTGTTGGGTTAATGTCATTGATTTTAATTATTCAAAACATAGCAACAAGAAATATGATCTTCATTCCATTCATATGGGTTGTAGCAATTACACCAGGCATTGTTGCGTCTTTCATTCTTTTTATACCCGAATTAAAATCCAAGACTGACAAACCTATCCCCCTATCTTCTTTACAAAAAGGAAGGTAAAATATGTTTTCAGCACGCACGATTTCAATCTATATTGCAAAACAATTTTCTTTTGCCTCAATATCGATGATCCTTGCTTTAACAGCACTGGTATCTTTATTTGACTTTATTGATTTATTGCGTCGAGTTGCAACCAAACCTCACGTTTCAACAAGTGTAGCAACTTCTATTGCGCTTTATCATATTCCCAACTTCTGTATGCAAATTTTACCATTTGGCATTCTTTTAGGTGGGATTATTTGTTTTTGGAGGTTAACTCGCTCTTCCGAATTAATTGTAACACGCGCAGCAGGAATTTCTGCTTGGCAATTCTTAACTGCACCTGTGCTATGTGCTTTTGGTCTGGGATTATTTTCAATTATGATTATTTCCCCTATCTCCTCTAACTTATTTCGTAAAGCTGAAATCCTCGATCAAACTTATTTAAATACAAGTGGTGGAAAATTAACAAGCCTTTCAAGCGGCTCTTTATGGGTTCGTCAATCTGATCAAGGGCTAGATCATAAAGGTGTTGCAATTTTACATGCTCAGGAAGTGAAAGTGCAAGATAACATCCTTCATATGAAAGGAATCAGCATTTTCAGACTTGACGATAATGACCATTTACTGGTTCGTATTGAATCGCCTTCGGGATATTTGGAACATCAACATTATTGGGTCTTGAATGATGCACGGTCTATTAAACCAGACAAATTACCTGTCAATTTAGGAATGATTAAATTGTCAACAAATCTGTCACTATCAAACATAGAAGAAAGCTTTTCATCCCCTGACACGTTGTCCTTTTGGTCATTACCAGGGTTCATACATTTGTTAAACGAATCTGGCTTTTCGTCTATCAGTCATCGCTTGCGTTTTCAGTCATTATTGGCACAACCTTTATTAGCTAGTACAATGGCTTTGGTTGCTGCAGGATTTGCCACCCGTTCCACACGCAGAGGTGGCGTTGCGAAAATGATTGGCTCAGGAGTAGCTGCTGGTTTTGCCTTATTTACCATTTCAAAAGTCGCTGAACAATTTGGTGAGTCTGGTGCTTTGCCAGCCCTTATTGCTGCATGGGCCCCGACGGCTGCTGGACTTTGTTTGGCTATATCTCTTCTTATTCATTTGGAAGACGGCTGATGCGTAATTATTCTTCACCTTCACTCTTTAAAAAATTGACCAGAAAAATTGCTCGTAAAAATAAGCATAAAACCTTATTGTTAATTAGCATTTTCAGCGGATCAATAGGAACTATTGGTTTACTTGTGGATCAGAGTGTATTTGCACAGCAGCAAGTACAAATTGCTCAATCCAACATTGGCAAATCAAGCGGTACTCCTTTTTCAGAAAAAGAACCGATTACTTTCCAAGCTGATAACGTTTCTTACAATTCAAAGACTGGAGAGGTTACATGGGCTGGAGATGTTCATATATGGCAAAATGACCATATCTTGCGCGCTGATAAAGTGACTTATAATCGTACCACGAACATCGCTACCGCCAGTGGTAATGTATCTATGGTTGAACCTGATGGTGAAATTTTATTTACCCAACATGTGCAACTTGGTGATAATATGCGTGAAGGCGTGATGGATCAAGTTTATGCATTGCTTGCCGACAATGGTAAACTGGCTGCTAATGGTGCTCGACGCACGGGTGGTAAAGTGCATGATTTCAGCCGATCTGTTTATACAGCCTGTCCTATTTGTGAAAAAAATCCTAAAAAAGCACCCTTCTGGCAATTACGTTCTTATCAAGCTATTCGAGATATGGAAAATCAGCGCATTGATTTCTCTGATACATTCATCGATTTCTTTGGTGTGCCTGTTTTCTATATGCCTTTCTTCTCTATCGTTGACCCTTCTGTAAAACGCCAAAGTGGTTTCTTAATCCCAAGTATTAATTTTAATAGTAAATATATTGGTGCCTACACGACTATTCCATATTACTGGGCGATGAATAAGTGGTCAGATTTGACATTGAGCCCCTTATTTGCAACAAAAACTGGACCACAACTAAGTGCTATCTACAGAGCGCGCTTTAATCAAGGCATGTTGCGCGTTGAAGGTGGTGTCGCAGATGATACAGTAGATAAAGATTCATGGCAAAATGCATGGGGAAATACACTCCACAGTAATGGTCATGGCGCACAAGGATATTTATTCTTAAAAACAGAATGGTCATTAAATAAAAATTGGCGTTATGGTGCAAATATTAACGTTGCAACATCTGCTGACTATATGCGCGATTATCGTATCAACGGTTACGGTCAAGATACCTTAAGCTCAAATCTTTATTTAGAAGGGTTTGGAGAAGGTGCCTACTCAAAGGTTACCATGCAAGCTTATCAAGGATTAAATCGTGGCGTCATTAATGATTCCGATCTGCCTTTTGTGCTACCACGTTATACATATAGCTATTTCGGTCAACCTGATGCATTAGGTGGTCGCTTCTCATTTGATACAACCAACTTTATCCTTTATCGCCCAACAGGTGTAAATGACCAAAGAGGTCAGGCTTCTTTAAATTGGGATAGACCATTTGATACTAATATTGGACAAAAATGGTTGGTGACTTTACATGTAGATTCCAACATCTACAATGCATCACATCTCTACCAACAACCACTTTATTTAAATAAATACGGTAGCCATTTTACAGGACAAGCATTACCAACATTAGCGGTCAAAATGAATTGGCCTTTCCTTAGACAATTTAAACTAGGCAATACAACCGGCACACAGGTTATCGAGCCTATTGTACAACTTATTGCTGCCCCTCATTCCAAAGGCGGACGAAATTGGGCAATGCCAAATGAAGATAGCTTTGCATACGAATTTTCTGATACAACCCTTTTCGCACTCAATCGTTTTCAAGGAACAGATCGTTTAGATGGTGGTGCCAGAGCCAATGTCGGTATTCACGGAAATTGGGCATGGAACGGTAAGCAAGTTGATTTCTTAGTCGGTCAAAGTTACCAAGAACATGTAACCAAAAATTTACCCAGAAATGCCGGAGTCAATCGTCATATGTCAGATGTGGTCGCGCGTCTAAGATTTGCACCCACGCAATATTTTACGACAACAGCCCGAACTCGTGTAGACCCATATAGCGGGGATATTACATATGGTGAAGGAATATTTAACGCAGGCTTCAAACATTTCGGTATCAACGGGGGATATATTTATGAACCCGTTACCCCTTATTATTACTATTTTGGAAACCCCTTTACATCCACAGGTCCATCTAAGCTTTACGATCAAAAAACAAGTGAATTAACGTTAGGTGCTTCCACAGATTGGGAACATTGGCATGCATCTGCTTTTGGACGACGCAGTTTATCTAGAAAGCAAAATGTCGCAATCGGTGGTAATGCGGGCTATCGAAATGATTGCTTCAGTCTAGATGTAATTTATCTTAAACAATATACAATGATTAATGGTGAGCAAAATAGTGATACAGTATTATTTATGCTAACCTTTAAAACACTTGGCACTTTTGGAATTAATGGATAATGTACAAGACACATAGATTTTCACTCTTACTCTCTCCATATAAATTGAGTATTTTCCTAGCTATGGTTGGTACTTTTTTAAGCTCCGCGACTTCTTTTGCAACAACAGAGCACAAAAATCATATTCCCTCCTCCTCTCCCAGTGTTAACTCGAAAGCTATGGGTAAAGATTACTCCATTCCTGACGCTCAAGATAATGCAGAAAGCAAGATTATTGCGATCATTAATGGTAATCTGTTAACCCAAAGAGATGTAAATAACAGAGAACAATTATTCCAATTAACCGCAGGTGTCCGATTAACTCCTGATGTATTACAGCGGATGCGTCCACAATTAATTAAGCAATTAATTACTGAACGCCTTCATACTCAAGAGATGCTCAGAAGAAATGTGAATGTCCCCCCTGAGCAAATCGCCGAAGCCATTGCTGACATTGAAAAACGCAATGGTATGCCCCCTAATGCTCTAAGAAACCAACTTTCGTCCGATGGTGTATCTATGAGCACCTTGATTGACCAAATCCGGCTACAACTAGGATGGAGTAGAGTCCTTCAACAAGAACTTGGAAGCCAAAGTCGTATTACAGCCCAAGAAGTTGAACAAAGACAAAAAGCCTTAAAACAAGAGGTTGGACAACCAGAATATCTTCTGAATGAAATCTTCATTCCTGTTGAAAACGCACGTCATCCAGAACAAGAGTTACAATTTACCAAAACCATCATTCAACAACTTCGAAATGGTGCCCCTTTTCCAATCGTTGCTGCTCAATTCTCTCAAGCACAAAGTGCCTTACAAGGTGGAGCTCTAGGCTGGGTGCAGAAGGATAATTTAGATCCAGAAGTTGCTACTCTAGTCAGCAAAATGCCTATTGGGGCAATTTCTAACCCTATTCAAGTTGCTGGTGGATATATTATTGCAATGCTCAGTGGCAAACGTACGATCGGTAATGAAATGGGAACGTTAATGACTATTCGGCAAGTGTTCCTCCCATTCTCTTCTAAACTAAACCCGAAAAACCCTACCCCACAGCAAATCAGTGTATTAAATCAGGTCAACCAATTAAAAAATTCTTTACATACTTGCCAACAAGTTGAAGAAGCAAACCAAAAGGCGGGAAACACGCGCCCTTCTGATCCTGGCCCAATGCAGTTAGAGCGTATGAATCCAGAAATGGGTAATGTTTTGCAAGGATTACAACCTGGTCAAGTCAGCAAACCATTGGTTTCAATTGATGGTATTGCCCTAATTATGGTTTGTACAAAAGAAAAGAAGAATATCGCTGATATTTCAACCAGTGAAATTGCTAACCAACTGTTAAGCCAACGTGTTGAACAAGTGTCTCAACAATTAGATCGCGACTTACACCGCCAAGCCATTATTGAAATGCATACAAATACCAATGACTCTACAACAAAACCAGCTACCCAGCCTAAAAGAAAGCATCACTAGATATAATCTTCTTGCCAAAAAATCATTGGGGCAACATTTTCTGTTAGACCCCATGATAAATCAGCAAATTATTGCTTTGGCTGGAGATTTAACCAATAAAAATGTGATTGAAGTGGGGCCAGGCCCTGGCGGTCTAACCAGAGCTTTGTTGGACAGCGCTGCCAAAAAGATCATTGGCGTTGAAGTCGATCAGCGTGCTTTGCAATTACTTCATGAGTTACAAAGTTTTTACCCTGATCGCTTTCAAGTCGTGCAACATGATGCGTTAAAACTTGATCTAACAACGCTTTGTGACGCACCGCGTCAAATCATCGCCAACCTACCCTATAATATAGGCACTTCATTATTACTGGGGTGGTTAAAGCAAGGATTAGAATGGAAACGCATGACGTTAATGTTCCAACAAGAAGTCGCTGAGCGTATATGCGCTGCTCCTAATACTGAATATTATGGACGTTTATCTGTTATTGCACAATGGGTTGCTGAATGTGTGATCGTAAAGCGTATTCCACCTGGTGCGTTTTCCCCACCACCAAAGGTTTATTCTGCTGTCATTAATATCATTCCCAAAGCAGAGCAACCTACACCAGCCCTCTTTAAAGCGATGGAACAGGTTACTGCCGCTGCTTTTGGACAAAGACGCAAAATGTTAAAAGGTGCATTAAAAAATATCGGCGGGGAACAATTACTTGCTTCAGCAAATATTGACGGTACAAGAAGAGCAGAAACATTGACGATTTCAGAGTTTGATCAACTTGCTCACTTGCACCATAATATTAATGCTCGATAGATAACTCCTGTTCCGTTTGAAACATATAATCTCTTGTTATCGGTAAGCTGTCGATTGTCGGGCTAATCTGTAGTTGGAAATTCATGTGGTTATGATAATAAAATGATAATTCACAAGAAGACAAATAAAAGTCAAACATTCGATAAAAACGTTCATCATACATTTCTATAATCGCTTGTTTTTGTGCTTCTACTCGTGCACGCCATAATTTTAATGTCTTGGCATAATGCAATCTAAGTATCTCACAATCAGTAACCCACAGACCACTTTTTTCAATAGCTGCAAAAGCTTCACTTAATGATGGAGAATACCCTCCTGGGAAAATATATTTATTAATCCAAGCATTTGTAGAGCCTGGACCATCGGAGCGTCCAATCGAGTGGAGAAGCATAACACCATCAGGTTTGAGAATTCTTTTAATATCTTGAAAAAATTGATCGTAAAAATTCACACCCACATGTTCGAACATGCCTACTGAAACAATACGGTCATATTGTTTATTTACCAATCGATAATCTCTTAACTCAAAACGAACCTTATCCTCTAACCCCTCCTCTTTAGCACGTTTTTTAGCAACTTGCAGTTGCTCCTGTGATAAAGTAATTCCAGTTACGTTGGCATCAAACTCTTTTGCAAGGAACAACGCCATTCCACCCCAACCACATCCAATGTCCAAAATATTGAGCCCTGGACGATCTAGGTTCAATTTAGATGCAATATGGCGTTTCTTAGCCAACTGAGCCTCTTCCAAGGTTTCATTACCTGTCAGAAAATAAGCACAAGAATATTGACGATCTTCATCTAAAAATAAACTATACAAAGCACCGCTTAGATCATAATGGTGTGCTACATTTTTACGTGACGTTTTCAAACCATTGAGCTGAGACCAAAAACGCTTTCCAAACCTTAAAACAGAAACAATTTTTTCTCCAAAATGTCCAGCTGCAAGATCATTTTGTAAGATCACATTCAAAACATCATAAATTGAGCAATTGATTGGTTTGATAGTTTCATTCATATAGCCTTCACCAAAAGCAAGGCTGGGATTAACTAACAAGTGAGCATAGGTATCTGCTGTTAAAATCTCCATTGCAGCAGCATCTTTAGCATTCATATCCCCATATATTCTTCTTCTTTTATCTGGAAATATAACTTCTAAACGACCATTCTTAATGAGTTTTTTTAAAACTGCGTCTAATAATCCAGACATATCTAGCTCCCAAATTTATAAAGCTTTTCTTAATTTACAAAATAAACGATTACTCTTGAAATAAGTATCTTATTTTTTAACTGAAAATTCAAATAAGTTATGATGCTTTAATAAAAATTTAATCTAATCAAAGATAAAACTATAAAAAAAGCGAGGGTTAATCCCCTCGCTTTTTATAACCATATCAAAAAATAATGTTATATTATTCTGCTTTATCAGCAGCTTCATCTACAACAGGTGCATTTTCTAACATTTCTGAATTGGCTTGCTCAACAGTATCAGCATCCACATGTGTATGTGCAGCTTCAACTTGTGTAACATCGCCTTTTTCTTGACGTTCAGCTTCTTCAACAGAACGAGCAACATTAACTTTTGCATCCAAGTGAACTTCTGGATGAAGTTGAACTTTAACTTGGTACAAACCTAATGATTTAATTGGATGTGCGATTTCGACTTGCTGACGAGAGAAGGATACACCATCTTTTGCAGCAGCTTCAGAAATATCACGTGCAGTTACAGAACCATAAAGGTTTCCACTTTCGCCAGCTTGACGAATAATAACCACTGACAAGCCATGTAAACGTTCCAAGAGACGTTCAGCCTCTTCACGACGTTTGACATTATGTGCTTCTAATTGACTACGTTCTCTTTCGAAACGGTCACGATTAGCAGCCGTCGCACGGATTGCTTTACCTTGAGGAAGCAAGTAGTTACGAGCAAAACCAGGTTTTACCTTAACGACATCACCCATTTGACCCAGTTTTTCTACTCTTTGAAGTAGAATAACTTCAGTTGCAGCCATAATCTCTTCTCCCTCAGTCTTGAACGTAAGGCAATAATGCTAAAAAGCGAGCACGTTTGATTGCCTGTGCCAATTCACGTTGTTTCTTTGCAGAAACTGCAGTGATACGACTTGGAACGATCTTGCCTCTTTCTGAAAGGAAACGAGACAATAAACGAATATCCTTATAATCGATCTTTGGTGCATTTGCAGATGAAAAAGGACATGTTTTACGTCTGCGATGGAAGGGACGACGTGCCCCCACAGCAATACGACGTGCAGCTGGATTTACTTGAGCTGTTTCTGACATGAATTAGACCTCCTCTTCATCATCAGCATGATCAACAGCAAAACTGTTGTTATCAGAGCTTAGATCATCTTCTTCAACGGCTTTGCGACCGCTTTCATAACGCCCAGATGATTTAGAAGAACGATTATTTGAAGAACGATCTGAACGATCTCTGCTATCATCCCCTTTACGAGAAAGAATCGCAGATGGTGCTTCATCAATCGCATCAATACGCAATGTCATGAAACGAAGAACATCTTCGTTCAAGTTCAATTGACGTTCAATTTCTTTGATAGTTGTTGATTTTGCATCAACACCTAATAGCATATAATGGCCTTTACGATTTTTCTTAACACGGTATGCTAAGTTACGTAATCCCCAATATTCACGTTTTTGTACAGAGCCTTCTTCACTTTCGATCAAAGAAGCAACTCCATTAGCGATATCTTCAACTTGTTGTTGAGTGACATCATTACGTGCAATAAACACGCACTCGTATAATGGCATATTATCTCCCTTCGGCTGACTTCAACCCAATAAAATCAGTATAGAACCTGATTATTCTTCCATCTTTTGGGTATAGCCAAGGCATAGCCGTAAAACCTTGGCAGGGAAGAACTCTTTTAAAACCATAAACTCTCATAAAAAGCAAGGGATTATCTTATTTTTTTCGATATTTTTTAGGAATAGGTAAATTTAAAACATCTGGAATATTCCAAAGCTCGGTTTCTACTTTGAATGGCTCAAAACCAGCTTTTTTATAAATTTCCAATGCTCTTGGATTATCAAGGTTACACGTATTGATGCGTAGGCAACTTGGTTTCTTTTCCCACGCTTTTCGAATTGCTTGATGAAAAAAAGCAGTTCCTATCCCTTGACCGACTAAATGAGGCATCAAACCAAAATACGCAACATTGATACTGGTAAAAAGTGTACAATCTAGTTCAAAAAAACCAGAAATTATATTTTCTGAATCTTTTAAAATATAAACTTCAATCAACGGATCAGAAAATAATTGCTCTAAATATTGATCTGAAAGTACCCTGCGCATCCACCAACAGCAGCTTTTGCCAACATTCCCATACAGATAACGATATAGTGGTACAGGAACAAAAGACAATTTTTCCAAAGAATATCCAGCAGGCAAATCCAACAGTTCGTAAGTTGGAAAATGATCCATTCGCAAGAAAGTGATAGAAACCGTTACAGGTGTAGAAGGATGAATATTATTTAGTGCTGACATTTCAATTAACAAAAAAAGGAAGAAGGCGATAAGCCCTCTTCCCTTATGAATTAGAATTTAAAATTAAATTAATTATCATCTAAGAATGAACGCAGCTTACGACTACGACTTGGGTGTTTAAGTTTCCGTAATGCTTTAGCTTCAATCTGACGAATACGTTCACGTGTTACGTTAAATTGTTGACCAACTTCTTCCAACGTATGATCTGTATTCATCCCAATACCAAAACGCATTCTCAAAACGCGTTCTTCTCTAGGTGTCAAAGAGGCTAAAACACGTGTTGTTGCCTCACGAAGATTGGTCTGAATTGCAGCATCCAAAGGAATAACCGCACTTTTATCTTCAATGAAATCACCCAAATGGCTGTCTTCTTCGTCACCAACTGGAATTTCCAAAGAAATAGGTTCTTTCGCAATTTTCAGAACTTTTCTGACCTTTTCTAAGGGCATTCCCAATTTTTCAGCAAGCTCTTCTGGGGTTGGCTCTCTACCAATCTCATGCAGCATTTGACGAGAAGTACGAACCAATTTATTAATTGTTTCAATCATATGCACTGGGATGCGAATGGTTCTGGCTTGATCCGCAATAGAACGGGTAATAGCTTGACGAATCCACCATGTCGCATAAGTCGAGAATTTATAACCACGACGATACTCGAATTTATCAACCGCTTTCATTAAGCCAATATTACCCTCTTGGATCAAATCCAAGAATTGTAATCCGCAATTCGTATATTTCTTAGCAATCGAAATAACCAACCGCAAATTGGCTTCGATCATCTCTTTTTTTGCTCTGGACGAATCACGTTCACCATAAGAAACCGTTGAAAAAACACGGCGAAATTCACCAATTGGCAATCCTACTCTTTGAGAAAGTTCAGCGATTTCATCACGACATTTATTAATATCTTCTTCGTATCGCTCAACAAATAACTTCCAATATTTTCCTGGCAACGCACGGACTGCATCTATCCAATCTGGATTTAATTCATAACCATGATATTTAGATAAGAAATCGTCACGAGAAATTTTACATTTCTCGGCCATTCTCAACAAACCACCTTCTAAAGTCGCTAATTTTTTTGAAACTTCTTTCAACTGTTCAACCAGAAATTCAATTTTATTACTTTGTAAATGAACTTGTTGAACTTCAATAATCAATTTATTTCTTAGATCTTCATATTCCGTTTCAAAGGCCGGGGTTAATTTTTCACCAGCTTGAATAAAATCTAGACGTTGAGCTTGAAGTTGATAAAGTTTGGTGTAAATTGTTTCGATTTCAGCAAAATGGCTTAAAACTTCATCTTTATATTTTTCTTCTAATGCTGATAGAGAAAGGTTATTTTCTTCATTAGAATCTTCTCCGTTCTCATCTGTGTCTTCATCACTATCATCATTTTCATCAGTGTCTTCGTCACCATCGTCAGATGCACTTAGAGCACTGCTCATATCTGGCAAACCTGCTTGATCGTATTCTGTTTGTGTCGCCTCTAAATCTACAATATCCCTAAGTAGAATATCACCGGCTTTTAATTGCTCATGCCAGCCAATAATAGCTTTGAATGTCAAGGGGCTTTCACAAAGCCCTCCAATCATTTGATTGCGACCCGCTTCGATACGTTTGGCAATGGCGATTTCGCCTTCACGTGACAAGAGCTCAACTGCACCCATTTCACGCAAATACATACGTACGGGATCATCCGTTCTTCCTGCAGTTGATTCGGTTGCTGCAACGACGACTTCTTCATCATCATTCTCCCCAACCTCATCTTCGGAAGCATTATTTTCATTATCATCTTCACTAGCTTCTTCTTCGCTTTCTTCAGACTCAATAATCTGAATACTCATCTCTGAAAAAGCAGCCATCACATCTTCGATTTGTTCAGAAGACATTTTATCTTGTGGAAGGATTGCATTCAGCTCATCAAGAGTTACATATCCTCTTTCCTTCCCTTTGCTAATTAATTTTTTAACATCTGCAGATCTGACATCTAACAAACTGGTGTCATTATCCCGATCATTTGCATTTCCTTCACTTTTACCTGCTGCTTTTACAACCATTTTCCGCCTCAAAGAATAAATAGTTTACTACCAAATAGCACTATTTCTAAATATTAACAAATCACCAATCAATAAATAACACAAACCTATGCAGACTCTCTTAAAATTGGCTCTCTTATAGACCCTTATCACTTTCTTGAATTACGCAGGGTTAGCGGAACAACTTCATAGCCAAAAATAATTTGTTATTACAAATGGTGTTTTATTAAAATAAATCAAGAGTTATATCAAAATTATTCTTACACATTATCTTAAACACGTTTTTAAACATCAATCTCACCACGTTTAACAGCATCCAAAGCATTAAGTCTAGCAATTAATGTTCGTTGGTGTTCCTCATCTGGACAATTAATCCAGTCCTGTTGCGCTTGTGTAACTTGATTTTCCAATTCGTGAATATTTAACCACCCATAATAATGCCACCATTGCTTTTCAAACAATCCAAAATCATTGATTTTATCGTAATTATTATGATTTATCAAGGTTAGATTGGAATGGCTGAGGATTTTTTTGGTTACCTCAATCATATTTCTCTCTTGTAAATATGAATTTATATTATCGCAATCAAGGGGGAAATCTAATAAAATTTCCCTTAACTTCGATAGCTCCTCTGGCAAATCCAAGCGACAAAGTGCGTCTTCAACACTCGAAATAATCCTTGGACAATATATTAACAAAGCAATTAAAATACACATCCGTTGATATTCAACCTGATCTTTTTGAAATACAGGACGCATTAAATGTTCATTAAATTTATCGTTTTGCTTTTTTCCGTAAGGAGATTGATAATTTGATTGTTTATTTTTAGAATAGAATTGCTCATAAAACCGATCCAATAATACTTTCCGATATTCCTTAGCAAGGTTTTTATCTTTGATCTGTTCAGCAATAGACGTTAATCGCTTTCTTAACGCAGCTCTCTGTTCTGGTGAACGATTCGTCATGGCATCAACAGACAAATTATACAATATTTCACTAGGGCTTAGTTTGTGACGTATAATTTCAAGAAAGGCGTTCACCCCTTTATTTTGAATGAAACTATCCGGATCCTCACCCTCTGGAAGGGTAATAAAATTCAAAGTCTGCTCTGGGGTCAAAATCGGCAATGCTTCTTCAGCAGCATGCAACATTGCCCTGCGCCCTGCACTGTCACCATCAAAGGACAAAACAGGTTGTGAACTGACCCGCCATAATAAAGCCAATTGGTCTTGAGTTAATGCTGTTCCTAAAGGGGCAACCGCGCCATGGAACCCTGCTTGATACAAAGCAATCACATCCATATAACCTTCAACAACCAAGATAGTATTAAATAGTGGATCTATGTCTTTACGTGAAAAAACAGATGATAAATGATTTAATCCAAATAAAATTCGACGTTTCGAAAATAACGGCGTTTCTGGGCTATTTAGGTATTTTGGCTGTCCCTCACCAATAATACGTCCACCAAAAGCAATCACACGACCACGCCGGTCACATATGGGATACATCACGCGATTAAAAAATAGCTCTCCCCCCCATTGCCCGTCCGCCTGTTTTCTTAATAAACCTGCTTCGCCTATCATCTCCAAACTATATTCTTTGGATCTTAGATATTGGATCAGACCCCCTCGACCATCACCCGACCAACAAAGACCAAAATGACGTATTGTCTGTGGCGTTATTCCACGATCCAATAAATAATCTCGCGCAATTTTGGCTTTATTGGTTTGAAATTCAGATAAGTAATATTCATGCGCTGCTGCCATCAGCTCGTATAAATTATGCTGTTGCTCCTGACGTTGTTTTTGTTGAGGAGTTTGTTCTGGAACTTCTATTCCTGCCAAAGCAGCAAGCTCTGTGACCGCTTCATTAAAGGTTCGACCTTCATTTTGCATCACAAAGGAAATAACATCCCCATGAACGCCACATCCATAACAATGAAAATGATCATCATAGATATAGAATGAAGGCGTTTTTTCCCCATGAAAAGGACAACACGCCTTCCAATGGCGACCTGATCGGGCAACTTTTACTTTTCTTGAAATTATACTATGTAAAGGAATACGTTGCCGTAATTCCTCAAGAAAACGCTGATCAAACGCCACACATCACCTTAATATATTAAGAAAATTTAGCTTTAATTAATGGACCGACTTTAGAGAAATCTAACACAGCGCCATAATGTTCTTTTAAATAAGCCATGACTTTTCCCATTTCTTTCACAGAAGAAGCTCCTGTTTTTTCAATGGCTTCATCCACAACTTTTGCAATGGCAGCATCATCTAACTGAGCAGGCAAAAATGTTTCAATGACTTGAATTTCGCTTTCCTCTTTTTCTGCCAATTCAGGACGGTCGGCTTGCTTATACATTTCCACAGATTCGCGACGAGATTTAATCATGCCTTTTAACATCGCAATGATTTCGTCTTCTCCAACCGCTTCAATTCCTTTTGGACGTGCATTAATATCCAAATCTTTTAATTTTGCACCAATCATTCTTAAGGTTGATACTTTTTCGGCTTCTTTGGCTTTCATCGCCACTTTAAGATCTTCTTTGAAACGCTCGCGTAAATCCACAATAACTCTCCATATAATAAACTAAAATACTGTATAGCATGACTTAATTCAGGAATAAATTTCCCAAAAGAAAAATTTTATAAATACTCTGGGAATTTTTTTCCCAATGCTTTATATATAGTATACGACATTCGTCCAGCAAAGGACATAAGGACATGATGGATATTGATACAATTATTTCTCGCCTTGGGGGGATTGAAAACGCCGCCCGCATTACAAAAGTCAGCACAGAGGCTATCCGCAAATGGAAACAAGCCCGTGCCATTCCATCCAAACATTGGACAACAATTATTCAAGAAACGGGTTTAACATTGTCTGATTTACAACCAAATGAACTTTCCGATTCTACCCCTCATACCTGTCCAACAGGTGCCAATGCCGTTCTCTTGCTAGAGGACGGTACTTTTTTATGGGGGATCGGATTTGGGGCATTTTCCTCCAAAGATAATCTTTCTATTGGTGAAATTTGCTTTTCCACCAGCATGACTGGATATCAAGAAACATTGACAGATCCGTCTTTTGCTGGGCAACTCATTACCTTCACCTTTCCTCACATTGGAAATGTTGGCACAAATATTGATGATAACGAAGCCAATAAAATCGTTGCCAAAGGGTTAATTGTTAAACAACCCATTACAGAACCAGCCAGTTGGCGCTCAACCAGTCCTTTACAAGAATGGTTAAAACAACATCACGTTTCTGGGATTTGTGGCATTGATACGCGTACTTTAACCTTACGTATTCGTGACCAAGGGCCACAAAATGCATTATTATATTTCCCAGAAGATGGCATCTTTGATATTCCATTCTTGCAAGAACAAGTAAAAGCATGGCCTGGATTACAAGGCATGGACTTAGCCAAAGAAGTCACTTGTGCGACATCACACCAGTGGAAAAATGGCGTTTGGCATTGGGGTGATGAGACATCACCAAAACCAAGCAAAACATATAACGTGGTTGCGATTGATTATGGAGCCAAACATAATATTTTCCGTAATCTTGTCGAAGTCGGCTGTAACCTTACCGTTGTGCCTGCCACTGCTTCTGCCGAAGAAATCCTGAGCCATAATCCTGATGGTGTTTTCTTATCCAACGGCCCTGCTGATCCTGCAGCAACTACACATTATACCGTGCCTGTCTTAAAAACATTGCTTGAAAAACGCATTCCTATTTTTGGGATTTGTCTGGGACATCAGCTTTTGGCTCACGCTTTGGGTGGCAAAACCTATAAACTGGATCAAGGGCATCGTGGTGCTAATCAACCTGTCAAAGATTTAAAAACAGGTCGCGTTGAGATTACCAGCCAAAATCACGGCTTTGCCGTTGATCCTGAAAGCCTGCCATCTGATGCGCATCCAACTCATATTAATTTATTTGATGGATCAAATGAAGGCATTGCTTCGGATAAATATCCTGCATTTTCTGTGCAATATCATCCAGAAGCCAGCCCTGGCCCAACCGATAGCCATTATTTATTCCAACGCTTTGCGGAATTAATGGACCAACACTCTCCTAACAAAAAACAATAAGGTGTTCCTATGCCTAAACGGACAGACATATCCTCTATTATGATTATTGGTGCTGGACCGATTGTGATCGGTCAGGCATGTGAATTCGATTATTCTGGTGCTCAGGCTTGTAAAGCGTTGAGAGAAGAAGGCTATCGCGTGATTTTGGTGAATTCTAACCCCGCCACGATCATGACTGATCCTGATATGGCCGATGCGACTTATATCGAGCCTATTACGCCAGAAACCGTCGAAAAAATTATTCTCAAAGAAAAACCAGATGCGATCCTGCCAACCATGGGTGGGCAAACTGCTTTGAATACAGCAATGGCGTTGGATAAATCTGGGTTCTTGGCAAAACATAATGTTGAGCTAATTGGTGCCAAAGCAGACGTGATTGATCGTGCTGAAGATCGTTTAAAATTCCGCGAAACCATGGAAAAAATTGGGATTGAAAGTCCTCGCAGCACCATTGCACATACTATTGAAGAAGCCAGAGAAGCATTAAAGTTCACAGGTCTTCCCGCTGTTATTCGCCCCTCTTTTACGCTTGGCGGTTCTGGCGGCGGTATTGCCTATAATAAAGACGAGTTCGAACAAATTGTAACCTCTGGTCTGGATGCATCCCCAACAACAGAAGTGCTGATCGAAGAAAGTATCTTAGGTTGGAAAGAATTCGAGATGGAAGTTGTTCGCGATACCGCGGATAATTGTATTATTATTTGCTCCATCGAAAATATTGATCCGATGGGGATCCATACAGGTGATTCAATCACCGTCGCGCCTGCGTTAACGTTGACAGATAAAGAATATCAACGCATGCGTGACGCATCGATTGCATGTTTACGTGCGATTGGTGTGGATACTGGTGGATCAAATGTTCAGTTCGGGTTAAATCCCGTTGATGGCCGTATGGTTGTGATCGAAATGAATCCTCGCGTGTCACGCTCATCAGCACTTGCTTCCAAAGCAACAGGGTTCCCAATTGCTAAGATTGCTGCCAAGTTGGCGATTGGTTATACGCTGGACGAACTTAAAAACGATATTACCAAAACAACCCCAGCCTCTTTTGAACCTACAATCGATTATGTCGTTGTTAAGATACCGCGTTTTACATTCGAAAAATTCCCTGGAACACCAGCATTATTGAGCACCAGCATGAAATCTGTTGGTGAAGCCATGGCGATTGGTCGATCTTTCCCAGAAGCCTTACAAAAAGGGCTACGTTCAATGGAAATTGGCCTTTCTGGGCTTGATTCTGTTGAGATTCCTGGCGATGGAGATATCGATTCATTCCGCGGCGCGCTTTCTCAGCCCCGCCCTAATCGTATTTTAATGGCAGCACAAGCTATTCGTGCAGGCATCTCTTTGGAAAGCATTCACGAAGCATGTCGTTTAGATCCTTGGTTCTTACGTGAGCTTGCAAAAATTATCTACGTTGAAAAAGAAATCCAAGCCAATGGATTACCCAATGATACTTATAAACTCAGAGCGATCAAAGCGCTTGGGTTCTCTGATAAACAACTAGCACAATTTACAAATAAAACAGAAGCAGATATTGCACAACACCGTGCCAATCTTAAAGTCATGCCA
Organism: Commensalibacter communis; assembly: GCF_947179015.1. GTDB lineage: Bacteria > Pseudomonadota > Alphaproteobacteria > Acetobacterales > Acetobacteraceae > Commensalibacter > Commensalibacter communis. The sequence continues at coordinate 241,887 of NZ_CAMXCM010000001.1, read as the reverse complement.
GTATATAAACGGATTGATACTTGTGCTGGCGAGTTCGCTTCTTCGACTTCTTATATGTATTCCACCTATGAAGGTAGCTTCAATACACCTGTTTGTGAAAGCAACCCAACAGATCGTGAAAAAATCATTATCTTGGGTGGTGGCCCCAACCGTATTGGGCAAGGGATTGAATTCGATTATTGCTGTGTTCATGCCTCTTATGCACTCAGAGAAGCTGGCTATGAAACCATCATGGTCAACTGTAATCCTGAAACCGTTTCAACAGATTATGACACTTCCGATCGGTTATATTTCGAACCTTTAACGAATGAAGATGTAATCTCTTTAATCCGTCGTGAACAAGAAAATGGCACTGTCAAAGGCTGTATTGTTCAATATGGTGGTCAAACCCCGTTAAAACTTTCAAAAGCCCTTGAAGAAGCCAATATTCCATTACTTGGCACGCCTGCAGATGCGATTGATTTAGCTGAAGATCGTGAACGTTTCCAAGTTTTACTGAAAAAATTAGGATTACGTCAACCGTTAAACGGCATTGCTCGCAATGGTGACGAAGCAGAAGCAATCGCTGAAGAAATTGGCTATCCTGTCGTTGTGCGTCCCTCTTATGTTCTTGGTGGACGTGCGATGGAAATTGTTTATGATAAAAATAGCTTACATCGTTATTTACGTGATGTTCTGCAATCAGCCGGTATCGATGTCAGCTCTGGTCCATTATTAATCGATCAGTACCTGAGTGATGCTATTGAAACGGATGTCGATTGTTTGGCGGATGGCGAAGATGTATATGTTGCTGGTGTTATGGAACATATCGAACAAGCAGGCATCCATTCTGGCGACAGCGCTTGCTCGATCCCGCCATATACTTTGGCGCCTTCCGTCGTAACTGAGCTGAAAGCACAAACATCAACCCTCGCTAAAGCATTAGGCATTGTTGGGCTGATGAATGTTCAGTATGCTATTAAGAATAATGAAATTTTCATCTTAGAAGTTAATCCTCGTGCATCCAGAACCGTTCCTTTTGTGGCGAAAGCGACGGGTGTTCCTGTTGCTAAAATTGGGGCTCGAGTAATGGCGGGTGAGAAATTGAAATCATTCAATTTGACTGAACGTTCATCTTCGGGTCATGTGGCTGTTAAAGAAGCTGTTTTCCCATTTGCACGTTTCCCCAATGTTGACATCATCCTAGGTCCAGAAATGCGTTCAACGGGTGAAGTTATGGGTATTGATACATCTTTCGAACGCGCTTTTGCAAAATCTCAGCTTGGCGCAGGGGTTACCTTGCCTTTATCTGGCAATGTATTCCTATCTGTTCGTCATAACGATCGTGTATCTTTACCCTCAATAGGACGTAAGCTAACAGAAATGGGCTTTACAATTCTTGCAACTCGAGGAACCGCGGAAACCTTAAAGCAAGCTGGCATCGAAGCAAAGATCGTGAATAAAGTGCTTGAAGGTCGTCCCCACTGCATTGACGCCATCCTTTCAGGCGAGGTTCAACTGATTATCAACACTGTTCAAGGAGCACAAGCCACTGCGGATAGTTTTGATATTCGTCATTCTGCGTTAACCCATGCCATACCATATTATACAACAATGGCTGGAGCAATTGCTGCCGTTCATGCGATTTCTGCATTGCGCGCTGGACAATTGGACGTAGCGCCTTTACAATCTTATTTTAAACATTAAGATAAATATAAGAACAACAACTATCCCTTTCGTGAAAGTTGTTGTTCTTTTAAATTTCGTAAGAGATTGCTATCAATTTATCTCAAAAATGCGCTTAGCTAAGATATTTCACTAACCAAACTATTGTAATTTGAATATAATTACACAATCTAATAGCTAATTCTATTATATGTTTTTGATCTGGTAATACTAAAGGAAATCTCCATGCCTCATTTTGATAGAAAAGATCTTTCACATTTTCTTGGTAGACAATTAATTTTTACCTATGATAATGGTTGGAATTACGAACTTTATATCAAAAACGAAAACATCGTCGATTATCGCATTCATAATGGTCTTATCGGGCAACGATGGGTTAAAAGTCAATCTGTACATATTGCCAGAATTGCTGCAGAAATATGTAAAATTTCTTGGACGGAACCCACAGGAACCAATGTCAGCATAATCATTAATCTAAAGGATAATTTTTACCAAGGAACCATATTTTTTCCTCGCTGGATTTTAAATCATCCCGAAAGAACTAGAGGCTTTCAAAATGATAATTTGCCTTTGATGGAATTTTATCGTGAAGCTGGACCAACCTATCCAATCGAAATTATTGATGAGTTTGCTAATATTACTTTTATTAAAGATCGTGGGATCGATAATGAAGATGTTATTAATTGTGCTGCAAATGAGTTACCAGCAGATTTCCCGAATAATTTAGTGTAATAACTAATTTCTAATCTATAAAATGATGATGCAATCATCCATTATTTTATAGATTGTATAACTCTCCAAATATCGGATAAAAATATTTCTTGTACCAAGACAATGTGCGTATCACTATTAAATTTTGAGCGTCTAGCCCATAAATCATTATCGGAATGCTCAAATGATAAAAGGTTAGCTGGGTATTTTGTTACTTCTATAACAGAGCGATCAAATTGATCTTTTTCAAATAAAATCGAACCGAGTGGGTTCGTGCCTATATTAATTAATATGCTTGTATCATTTTGATCTATATTATTGCAAAGAATGATACTTCGCGCATAGACCCAAGGAATTTCTTTTCCCTTCAAAAGCACTTCTCTTACGCTCTGTTGTGATGAAGAAGATATATTTAAATAATCACATTCATCTTGCCGCAACTTTTGTGTTTTTTCGGATAATATTTCAAGAGAAAATTGGTTGTCGCTAAGTTCAACCAAACGTTTAGTCAATGATCCTTGATTAAACAACCAATCAATTTCTATATTCGAAAGCTGCGTTGATAGTTCAGAATAAGTAGACCATTTTAACGATGTCATTTTATAAAACTCACTGAACTTTGGCAATATAACTTGGCAAATCCCATGCCCCACCAAGAGTGATCATCCGACACATTCCAGAGTTACCGTCATAGGTTTTAACAAAATTCTCTCCATCCCATACCCAAGACATACGAGATATACAATCACTAAGCCCTCTGCCCTTCATAAAAGAGTCAATTGTGTTGTTCTTTTTAAAGTCACCTTCCAACGTAACATCTGCCATCGTTGTGATCAATTGAGGTTTATAAGGTTGTTGTTGTTGAATAATCCAATACCCATATCCCTCATTATAAGCCGCCCGCCAACATAGACCACTAACCAATAGACGTTTATGAGATAATACCACAACAACATGGGGCTCAAACTTTCCTAAATTTGTATCTTTTTCAGTTAATAACTCACAACGATCATCATCTTCGAATGTCTTGTCTCTAAGAAGCTCTTTTTTCAATATATTCCAATCAATTTTGCTTTGCCATAATTTTGGTTCTTCTTTTGGAATAGGTTGTTGGTGAATAACAGGCTGAGCCAGTGCGGGTAAAACACTATCCTCTGACTTAGCGCCTTTTTTGATCAACGCAGATGGCGTTCCAACACGTCCTTGAATATCATCCATTTTTAATAAGGTCGCCGCAGCTCCGTTCCCTGACAGAACCCACTCTTTGCCCTCACCAATAAATGTGATTGTTGATGTACCTTTTAACGCTTTGGTTAAAGCATCTGTCTGGGTTTTATTTAATGAATGGGCTCTATCTTCTGTACTAATGACCTTACCAATTACACCATAAGAATGATTATTGATATTCAAGGTAATTATATGAGGCTCGTTAATAGTACTACCATCATCAGAAATGTCTGAAAATTTTACTTTGACTGATACATCTTGCCCTACACCCGCCTTTCTGGTTAACAGGATACTCACACGATTTGAAGCCTCTTCAGCAGAATATCCCGCGGCACGACATGTACGAGTGTTATCGCAAACGATTTGCCAATCTTTATACTCAAAACTAGGATACGCAACTTTATCAGCATATGTTACTGAACTCAGCCCTATTCCTAAACCAACAAGCCCCACAACTATCGGATACTGCATCTTTTGTAATCCTATTCTATAATCTATATTTTACAGATATATTTCATATTTATTGAACAATAAATAATATTTTGATAATCATTACTTCGTTTCCGTAGAAAGTTATTTATTATTATATTGATTTTCGGTATAGTATCTTCTTGTTCGTTTTTTAAAGGATAGTAAATCTTGCAAAAATTTCCAATGACGGCACAAGGGCTTCAACGTCTGGAAGAAGAGCTTCGTCGCCTTAAAGATAAAGAACGCCCTGAAATTATTCGTGCGATCGCTGAAGCACGCAGCCATGGTGATTTATCTGAAAACGCAGAATATGACGCTGCTCGTGATCGTCAATCTTTTACTGAAGGACGTATTTTAGAACTTGAGCAAATTATTTCTTCTGCACAAGTCATCGACCCCTCTACACTTTCAGGAAGCACTATCAAATTTGGTGCTAAAGTAGTGTTGGTCGACGAAGAAACCGACAAAGAAATGACATATCAAATTGTCGGTGTTCATGAAGCAGATATCAAACAGGGGTTGCTTTCTATTTCGTCACCATTGGCAAAAGCCTTAATTGGAAAAGAAAAAGGATCAACAGTTTCCGTTCCTGCACCAGGTGGAGACCGCTCTTATGAAATCCTTGATATTACTTATGGTGCCTAGGTCTGGTTAAAAATAATGCTTTCTATCGATGATATCTATGCTGCCGCAGAACGGATCAAAGGTCGCGTCACCCGTACTCCAACCATTGCTTGTCAATCTTTGTCAAAGCGCGTGGGTGCTAATCTTACATTAAAACTTGAAAACTTACAGTCTGTCGGTTCTTTTAAAGAACGTGGTGCTGCTAATCGTTTGGCAATGCTGACTGAAGAAGAAAAGAAACGTGGTGTAATCACCGTTTCTGCTGGTAATCATGCTCAGGGGGTTGCTCGTCATTCACAAGTAATGGGTATTGATGCCATTATCGTTATGCCGAAATTTACCCCCGTTGCAAAAGTCAATCGAACCGCTGCATGGGGCGCAAGAATTATCCTAGAAGGCGAAGATTTTGCCCAAGCCTCTTTATTCGCTGATGAATTAGCTGCCAAAGAAGGGCGTATTTTTGTTCATCCTTATGACGATCCAGCTGTTATGGCTGGGCAAGGCACAGCGGCATTGGAAATTTTTGAAGATGCCGGTGAACTTGATTATTTACTTGTTCCCGTAGGTGGCGGTGGATTAATTTCAGGGTTTGCAATTGCTGCTGCTGCGTTACGTCCATATACCAAAGTAATTGGCGTGCAAAGTGAGCAGTTCTTTTCTTATTCCATGGCACAAAACAAAGATTTACCTGTTTTAGGCGGAGCCACTATCGCCGAAGGAACAGCTGTTCGGAAATTAGGACAATATCCGTTCGAAGTCATTAAAAAGCATGTGCATGATATTATCTCCGTTCCTGAACAGGCGATTGAAGATGCCATTACATTAACTGCCGAACACGCTAAACAAGTCACTGAAGGATCTGGAGCCAATGCTTTAGCTGCGATTTTAACTTATCCAGAGCGTTTCAAAAATAAGAATATTGCTTTCCCTATCAGTGGTGCTAATATTGATACACGTATCTTAGCCAACACATTGCTACGTACCCTATTACGTGAAGGACGTTTGCTAAGATTACGGTTCTTTATTCCTGATCGTCCTGGTGTATTGGCTGATATTTCTCATATTATCGGCACAGAAATGAACGGTAATATTATCGAAGTTTCTCATCAACGTTTATTTACGACGTCCAGCGTGCAATCAGCCGTACTAGAAATTATGATTGAAGCACGCAGTGCAGAACATTCTCAAGAAATTGTCGAATGTTTGCAAGCTAAATACAAAGTCGAACGAGTTTAACCATCCATTTGGATCAACAAAAAAATAGTTTATTAAGCTACTTTGTTGATCCGATTAATTTTTAATTTTACGAAAATATTTTAATTTATAATTGATTTATTATAACAAATCGCGCATAGAGCTTAGTCAGTTTTTTATTTGATTTTCTGCCCAAAAATCAATTAATAAGTCTTCAAAATGCACGACGGTTAACAACTGATCCTCATTAAGATCAGTATATTTTTCATATATTCTTGAGCTATCAATTATTTCAAAAGGAAGCGACATTATTTCAGCGCACTCCTCAATCATAAGCGATAACGCATATCCGTCAGGATCTGATAAAAGAAGGATCAACGCAGGAAGAAACTCGCCTTTTGACCAAAATATACTTTTATATCGAGAACATATTTCATAAATCTTTGTGCGCCATATTTGACGATCTTGAATAGATATTCCAAAAGTTAATTTATCACGGTGCTCATCAATAATAACAGTAATAGTCTTGATAAACGATGCAATTGTTAATACTGGTTTAAGAATTCTAATAAGACTAATTATAATAAATTTTAAAAGTGCAAATGTAAAAAGTAAACATGATAAAAAAACAAAAAAAAAGAAAATATTATTGTCTCGATCTATAAAAAAAGTGATCGAAGCAATAATTAAACAGAATACCCCAAATGATATAGAAATATCTACTTTAGTTGTAATAAAAAAACGACTATATGGGAAAATACTTCGTAATAAAACCGTTGATATACCCGTATCATCTGAGATATGTGCCAATATCGTATAAATTTGCTCGGAATTCAAAATATATCGACCTTTGTTTATAACAAGACCAAGCTTGATTTCCTTAGGAAAACTCTTTAGTTCATCAGAAAAATATTCTATAATTTTCTTTCAGATTTGTTCTTGAGCTTGTGAATTTATCTCGGTCATTTATTACTCATTTGATGAATCATCTGAAGCCGACAAATTGTATAATATATGCTCATCAAACAAAATAATATTCTATTCAATATTTCGAAAACAGATTAACATTTTATATATATTTAATATTCTATAGAACGATCATGAACCTGCTCCCATTAAATCTTCTTAATTTTTTTCTATCAGACGTAAGGGATGGATTAGGGCCTTTTCTAGCTATATTTCTACAACAACATCATTGGGAAGTTGATCAAATTGGGTGGGTGATGACCATCAGTGGTCTAACAGGAATGATTGTTACTACCCCTATTAGTACCTTGGCTGATATCATCCATGCTAAACGCGCTGTTATTATTGTTTCTGCATTAGTTATTATTCTCGCGTGTTGTTTAAATTATTTTTATCCTGTTTTTTATATGACTATATCGGCACAAATTTTAGCAGCTATTGCTGGGGCTGCTATTCCGCCTGCGATTAATGCAATAACCCTAGGATTGGTTGGGCAAAAAGGATACAATCATCAGCTGGGGCGCAATGAATCTTATAATCATGGTGGCAATGCTTTTTCAGCAATGATGGCTGGGGTTTTTAGTTATTATTTCGGATTAAAAGCTGTTTTTGCCCTCATGATTGTATGGACAATATTATCTATAATAACCATTCAATTTATTCGCCCTAAAAACATTAATTATCAAGCAGCCCGAGGTCTAAGTGAAACACATAAAGATCCTCAATCTATCTTGGATTTATTAAAAAAGAGATCAATGATAGTCCTCGCAATTACCGTTGCTTTTTTTCATTTAGCAAATGCTGCTATGCTCCCCTTATTAAGCCAAGCAATGGTTGCCAGAGGCACTGCAGGCAATCCTGGAGCTTATACAGCATTAACTATTATTATTGCTCAACTTACAATGGTTCCTATGGCTTTATTAGCTGCCAAAGTCGCACAAACAAAGGGTTATAAATCTATTTTTATCTTTGCCTTAATTGCCTTACCCGTCAGAGGATTGTTGGCTGGTTTCATCCAACATCCTGATATTTTAATCCCAGTACAAATGCTGGATGGTGTCGGTGCTGGATTGATGGGCGTTGCCGTGCCTGGTTTAACCGCTCGCATCCTTGATGGATCGGGACGGATTAATACGGGCATAGGCATTATTATGACAGTTCAAGGAATCGGTGCAGCCCTCAGCCCCTCTATTGCTGGCATCATTGCAAAAGATTGTAATTATGGCACAGCCTTTTTAGCGTTATCCATCATTGCCATCATCGGGTTAAGTTTTTGGCTGATTGCAAACACATCAAAATCATTTTCAAACATATCTTAATACTTAAGACTCTTCCTTTTTAAACTTCAACGAAATTCCATTGATACAATATCGCTCACCCGTTGGTTGGGGACCATCTGGAAAAACATGCCCTAAATGTGCTTTACATTTTGCGCAATGAACTTCTGTCCTTACCATGTGATGGCTATGATCGATTTCCGTCTCAACCGCATTATCGATAACGGTGAAAAAAGCTGGCCAACCACAACCACTATCATATTTCATATCCCCATGAAATAATGGCGTATGACACCCTGCACAATAATAAATCCCTGAGCGCGTTTCATAATTGAGCGGGCTACTACCTGGGGGTTCTGTCCCATGATCACGCATAACTCTTAATTGTTCAGCAGACAGATCAGAAACCCATAAAAACTCTTTTTTTGATTGGTTTGTCATTATAATATACCTTTATATTGTTCCTGATGATAAAAATTATCATATTCACTATAAAAAACATTTCTTCATTTTATAGAAAAAATTCACAAGCAATGTCTGTTATTATGTTATAGTCATCTCCATAATATTCTTACTAGTACATTCTAACATACACATTATAAAACATTTATTTGATTTTTTACTTGTTTCAAGGAATAGGATATCAAAATGACTCAAAATAAATATCGCCCAGTCATGTTAACCATTCTTGACGGGTTTGGATATAATCCAGAACGTAAAAATAACGCGATTGCAAACGCAAATACGCCTAATTTAGATTATTTATTAAAAGAATGTCCACACGCTCTACTTGAAGCAAGTGGCGAAGATGTTGGTTTACCTGACGGTCAAATGGGTAATTCAGAAGTCGGTCATATGGGTATTGGTGCAGGTCGTATCATTATGCAAGAGCTGCCGAAAATTGGCAAAGCAGTCAAAGATGGCTCTATTCTTCAAAAACCATTAATGGTTGAGTTTATTGATACCTTAAAGAAAAATGGTGGTACATGCCATTTGCTTGGATTATTCTCTCCTGGTGGGGTTCATGCCCATCAAGATCATGCAGTTGGTTTGGCTAAATCTTTACACGCAGCAGGCATCAAAGTTGCATTGCATATCTTTACCGATGGCAGGGATACCCCCCCTGAATCGGCTAAGGAATTTGTTACAGAAGCTTTAAAAGAACTCCCTAAAGAAGTGAAAGTTGCAACCGTTTCTGGACGTTATTACGCCATGGATCGTGATAAACGTTGGGATCGTGTACAAAAAGCTTATGACGCGCTGATCTCAGGTGAAGGTCCACATAAAGGGGATGCTTTATCGGCTATCACAGATTCTTATCATGAAAAAATTACTGATGAATTCATTTTACCAACTGTTATCGATGACTACCAAGGCATGCAAGATGGCGATGGTATTTTATCCTTTAACTTCCGTGCAGACCGTATTCGTCAATTAATGAATGCGTTCTTATTTCCTGACTTTGATGGATTTACTCGCTCCAAAATCGTTAAATTCTCCAAAGTTTTAGGAATGACGCAATATAGTGATGTTCTTACAAACTATATGGGGGTTTTATTTCCGCCAGAATCTATTGACAATGTCTTAGGTGAAGTGGTTTCAAAAGCTGGGTTAAAACAGCTTCGTTCTGCTGAAACAGAGAAATACCCTCATGTTACCTATTTCTTGAATGGTGGTCGTGAAGAACCCTTCCCTGGTGAAGATCGCATTTTGGTGAACTCACCAAAAGTTGCTACTTATGATTTACAACCAGAAATGTCTGCGCCCGAACTTACGTCTAAAATTGTAGAGGCAATAAACAGTCAAAAATATGATTTGATTGTGGTGAATTTTGCTAATCCTGACATGGTCGGACATACAGGAATGCTGGATGCTGCGATTAAAGCTGTAGAAGCTATTGACCAAGCATTAGGTGAAGTTGTCAAAGCGATCAAACAACAAAATGGTGCGTTGATTATTACCGCAGATCACGGAAATTGTGAAATTATGGTCGATCCTGTTACAGGGGAACCCCATACACAACATACACTTGATAAAGTTCCTGTCATCCTTGCGGGTGTTTCCGGAGTGAAGTTACACGACGGAAGATTGGCTGATCTAGCTCCTACTTTATTGCATTTAATGAATTTGCCTCAACCTAAAGAAATGACTGGCAAAACATTAATCTCAGAATAAAACGAGGGTTTTCTGAAAAAGACGACGCAATATCCCCTTTTTTCTTCAAAGCGGTTTTTAAAAATCGTTTTAAGGGGAAGTTGCGCCTTTTTCTTTTCCTCTGCTTTATTTTTTTTCAATAATTCTGCTGCTAAAGCAGAAAAACCAACGTCAGCAAAAGATGCCTTACAACAAGCAAAAGATGCACAAAAACGCTTACAACAACAAAAACAGCAAGCCACAACAGCATTAAAAGATTTAAAACAACAAAAAGAAAGCGCCATCAAACAAGCTGCTGAAGATCGTAAAAAGGCCGAAGCTCTTAATAATGAAATGCTTAAAGCAACCCGCGCACTACAAGAAACAGAAACAAAATCAGAAAAGCTGTCAGAACAAATTGAACAATTAAAGAAACAAATGGAGATTCTAAATCAAAAGCTCCAAGATGAATCAAAACAATTTTCTAAGTTCTTACCAGTTATTGAACGTCTTTCTCTATATCCAACGGATACCCTACTTGCAGCTCCTATCAATTCGTCCCGCTCAACGCTTGGTTTATCAATCATTAAAGGCGTTTCTGCTCAGCTAGAACAAAAAGCAAAAATCATCAAACAACACAAAAAAGAACTAAATGATTTACAAGTAAAATTAGCAGATGAGACATCCAAGTTAGAAGCGTTACATAAAGAACAAGAAAAGCAACGAGACCAGCTTGCAAATGCTACAAAAGAAGCCCGAGCCATTCAACAGCGTTCTGCATCCACTGCATTTAAAGTCTCTCAAGACGCCGCGAAGGCTGCTGCAAAAGCCAATACAATCAATGATGCTATTCAAAAGATTACTGCTTCAAAAATAGCCGCTGAAAGACGTTTAAAGGCAGAAGCCCTTGCTGCAGAGCATGCACGTAATCAAGCCAAAGCTGAAGCTGCTAAGAAAGAAATTAAAACTGTTACCCAAAGCAATGATGGCCCAGGTCTTAGCACATCAAGCAGCAAAGGTGCACCTGTTGCTGGTCGTATCGTTTCCCTGTGGGGCAGCTCAACCGATACAGGGCCAGCGCAAGGAACAACCTATGCCCCACAATCGATGGCTTCCGTCCGTGCGCCTTGTAGTGGACAGGTTGAATTTGCCAGTTCTTTTCGTGGATATGGTCAAATGATTATCTTAAACTGTGGAAAAAATTACCGCTTTGTTTTGGCGGGGATGGGTGCATTGAATGTTGGTGCTGGACAAAGTGTCAGCAAAGGTGTGATGATTGGACGTATGCCCGCATGGTCAGGATCCTCTGGTGCAGGACGCCCAACTTTATTCGTGCAGCTGCGCCGTGGGGAACGCACAATTAACCCTTCACCTTTTTTATAGATCGCTTTTTTTCTATTTTTATACTAGAAAAATTATATACAAACATTACAATGACATTTTTACTTTTTATCATTTACTTTAACGCTCCCCCATAAGGGATAGATTGTCAGGAGAAAATCAGCATGAAGTTCCGTAAAGGGCTGCTTGTAGGTACTGCTTTTTTAATCGCTGGTGTTGGGCTTGGTTCCCAGCTCGGTCAGTGGTCTTCTTTTTCTAATCATAGTTTAGTGGTCCAAGCGCTTGCTGAAGAAGTAAAAAAAGATCAAACTAACGCTGATAAAAGTGCTGAAACATATCGTTTATTAACTTTATTTGGTGATGTTTTCGAGCGTGTCCGTGCAAATTATGTCGAACCTGTTTCTGATCGTGATTTGATCACAAATGCCCTAAACGGAATGTTAACGGGTCTTGATCCACACAGTTCCTATATGACTGAAAAACAATATCACAATATGGAAATCCAAACCAAAGGTGAATTTGGTGGATTGGGGCTGGAAGTCCAAGAAGAAGATGGTCATATCAAAGTAGTTTCCCCTATTGATGGAACGCCTGCGGCTCGTGCTGGAATCAAAGCTGGCGACTATATTATTGCGATTGACGGAAAGAATATTGATGGAACCCCATTAAATACTGCTGTTGACAAAATGCGTGGTAAACCCAATACGCCTATTACATTGACTCTGTTGCGTTTAAAAACACCTAAGCCAATCAAAGTCACAATGACACGTGAAATTATTCATATTCAAGTCATTAAGTCGGCTTTGTATGGAAAAATTGGTTATATTCGTATTTCTCAATTCAACGAAGAAACCGAAAAAGGCATGCTGAAGGCATACGATAAACTACAAAAAGAAGCTGGCGGAAAATTGGCAGGGCTTATTATTGATCTTCGTAATGATCCCGGTGGGTTACTCGACCAAGCCATCGCTGTCAGCCGTGACTTTATCAAAGAAGGTGCTATTGTTTCAACAAAAGCCAGAGATCCAAAAGAAAATCATCGTTGGAATGCTTCCGGTAAAGATATTACCAATGGTTTGCCGATTGTCGTTTTAACGAATGGTGGTTCTGCATCAGCAAGTGAAATCGTTTCTGGTGCTTTACAAGATCATCGTAGAGCCATTATCCTTGGTGGTAAAACCTTTGGTAAAGGGTCTGTACAATCCATTATGCCAATTCCTGGAAATGGCGCGATCCGTTTAACCATTGCACGTTACTATACCCCTTCTGGTCGTTCTATCCAGGGGTTAGGTATTACGCCTGATATTCCTGTGCAAGATAGTTATGATGAACCTGAATTCAGCATCCGTGAAGCAGATTTGAACCACGTCATTAAAAATGAAGGTGGTAACAAAGAAAAACCCGTTATTCGAAACGATCTTCCTGCAATTGCGACCTCTATTCCTAAACAGCCACCTAAAAACTGGCCTAAATATGATTACAGTAAACCTGCAACTGACTTCCAATTACAGCAAGGGTTAAAGGTTGTTCGCTCTATGGCAGGTTTGCCTGTTGAAAAAGAAACACCTGTTCCTGAAATCAAACCAGACCCAGTGACACATCCGGATGTGTGGAAAAAGGACAAGCCCGCTGCAGCCACACCGAAGCCTGCGAATGAGAATAAACCTACTGATAATAAACAGCAGGCTCCTCAGACACATCAACCTGCTGCGCATTAATTGAAAGAATATAAAGTATTATGACTGACCTTCCTTATCGTCCCAATGTTGCTGCAATCATTTTTAATCCTAAAGGGAAAATCTTTATTGCACTTCGACATGATTTAGCTAAGGAAGGGATTTGGTCATTTCCTCAAGGTGGGATTGATGCCAATGAAAATCCTTCTGAAGCGATCAAAAGAGAACTTGCTGAAGAAATTGGCACAGATCAAATTGAGATATTAGAAGAATATCCGGAATGGCTTTCTTATGACTTCCCTCCTGATGTTCTCCTTAATCCGTTAAAAGGAAAATATAAAGGGCAAACTCAGAAATGGTTCGCTGTTCGTTTTACGGGAAAAGATGAGGATATCGATCTTGATAATCATGTCGAAAAAGAATTTGATGAGTGGAAATGGATCGATATCACTGAGTTAAAGACAATTAAAACAGGATATAAATATGATATTTACATGAAAATATCAGATCATTTTAAGAAATATACGCACATATAATTTATTTATCGTATGAATTTTATAGAAAAAGACATTCCCTAAAAGAATGTCTTTTTTGTTTCTATTTTGATTTTTTCTTTCTAGCAGTATATCCATCCAATAAAAAACAAATAGGCACGAAAGCGAATGCACAAAAACCAATAATCATAAAAACGTCGTTATAAGCTAAAATTGCTACTTGTTTTTGAAAATCTTTATATAAATATGACATTGCAACATTCGTCTGCTCATGAGCGGCATAGCCTGCCTGTTGAGCAGCGGCTTTCATATGTGCAAGATATTCATTAAATGGCTGATTTAATGGACTCATTGTATGTACAATATGTGCTTGATTAATCTGTCTCATATTCGTTACCAATGCTGTGGCACCAGAAATGCATAAAGCCCCTAAAACATTTCGAACCATACTGAATAATGCAGAAGCATCGGCATTATATTTGGCAGGAATGGTCATAAAAGCAATGGTCGATAAAGGTACAAACAAAAATGCTAAGCAAGCTGTTTGAGCAATCCGAAACAACACTAAATGATTAAAATCAAGTGTTGGGGTCAAATGTGCAGAAATAAACATTGATGTCCCCATCCAGAAAAAACCAAAAGCAATGACATATCGAATTTGCACAAAATTAATTAATCGACCCACCAAAGGAATCAAAATTACAATCACAATTCCCCCTGGGGTTAAGACCAAGCCAGAAAGAAACGCTGTATAGCCAATAATTTGTTGTGAGAATTGAGGAACAATAATAGCAGAAGCATAAAGGCATCCGCCCAGCCCCGCCATTAGAATACAACTTACTGCAAAATTACGATCTTTAAAGGCACGCAAATCAACCACAGGGTCTTTGGCTTTTAATAACCAAAAGATTGCCCCAACGATTCCAACAACAGCAAAAAATGCCAACCAACAAATCGCTGTCGATCCAAACCAATCTGCATCTTCACCACGATCAACCATGACTTCCAAACAAGCCAATCCAACAGTAATCAAGGTCAATCCGATAACATCGACGCTCTCTTTACGTTTTTTTGCCCAAGGCGGATCTTCCAGTAACATTATCACCGCAAAAATCGTGATAATACCAATAGGAACATTCAGGTAAAAAACCCAACGCCAAGAATAACTGTCTGTGATCCATCCTCCTAACGAAGGCCCTAAAATAGGTGCAACAACGGTTGCCATAGCCGTTAATCCAAAAGCTGCTCCTCTTTTTTCAGGTGGGAAAATATCTAAAATAATGGATTGCTGATTAGGTTGTAATCCACCGCCAAAAAAACCTTGCATCAACCGAAAAATAATTAACTCTCCAAGACTGCTGGCCATTCCACAAAGAAAAGAGGATAAAGTAAACATCCCAATACAAATCAGAAAATACCGTTTTCGCCCTAAAACACGTCCAAGCCATCCAGAAATTGTCAAAACCACAGCATTGGCAGCCAAATAAGAGGTCAAAGACCACGTCGCGTTATCGTACGTAGTCGACAATGTGCCTGCAATATGAGGCAACGATACATTCACAATCGTTGTATCCAAAACTTCCATAAATGCAGCAAGTGTGACTACCACTGCAATTAACCATGGGTTATGCTTTGGTTTCCATGTATTACGGTCAATGCTATCATCCGTAACGACCATTTCGCTCATTTTGTATAAACCGTTGGCACAACAGATAATCCTATGGCAAGAGGAATCTTCGGATCTAATCCCTTATCAATCAAGATTTTAACGGGAACACGTTGAACAATTTTTACATAGTTCCCCGTTGCATTCTCAGGAGGGAATGCGCTAAACACGGCGCCTGTCCCTGCTTGAATAGAATCAATATGTCCTTCTAAATCAAGAAATGGATAGGCATCAACTTCAATCTTAACTTTCTGCCCAGGGCGCATATCTGTAATTTGAGTTTCTTTGTAATTGGCAACAACCCACACTTCTGGTTCTACGATCGCCAACACAGACTGACCCGTGGTGACATAATTCCCCTGTTCAATATTTCGTTTTGAAATCCAACCATCATGAGGGGCTCTGACATCTGTCCAACCTAGATTAAGCTCTGCTTGGCGTAACTTTGCTTCAGCTGCTTCCAACGCGCCTTTTTGTTCATTAATTTGGCTATTATTGGTTTGGATATTTGCTTCTACAGGTTCGGCAATTAACAAATTACCTTCTGCTTTAATAATCTCTGCCTTAGCTTGCTCGTAACCAGCTGTTGAATTATCGATCGCTTGTTGAGTGGTAGCAGCTTTAACAATACTATGCTGCCTTGCATATTCTGTCTTAGCTTTGAAAGCCTGAGATTTAGCAATACCTAAATCACCTTGAGCAACTTTAAGCTTGCCCGGATAATTCTTTTTTGCGACTTCTAACATATATTGCGACGCAATATATTGCCCTTGCGCTCGGATTAAATTGCCTTCTGCCTCTTTCTTAGCAGCTTCATAATCTCTGGGATCAATTTTAAATAATAGATCACCTTTATGAACAAATTGATTATCATTAACCAAAAGAGCCGTAACATACCCATTCACATGCGGGGCAATATACACAATTCGCCCGGCAGTAAATGCGTCATCTGTATCAATATCATGGCGGGTTAACCACCAATATACACCAGCACAAACAATTAAGATTAAACATATTGCTATGATTAATAATTTTTTAAAAGAACTACCTTTTTTCTTTGCTGAGTTGTCGACTGCTGAAACAGATTCTTGATCTGTCTCATCCTCTGTTTGTGCCATTGATTTTCCTTTTAAAAGCAGTAATTTATTTTAATAAATAGACAATATAATTAACGATTCAAATCTTGTGTTTGCACTAGTCGTGCATATAACCCGTTATAATCCATTAATGTTTCATGATTTCCGTACTCTGCCACTAAACCATCACACATGACAACGATTAAATCAGCAGAACGCACTGTTGATAAACGGTGGGCAACAATTAACGTTGTTCTACCTTTTCGCAGCTTTGCCAATGCTTGTTGAACCATATATTCGCTTTCTGTATCCAACGCACTTGTTGCTTCATCAAGTAACAATAATCGTGGATTTCTTAACAAAGCCCTTGCCAACGCAACACGTTGCCTTTGACCGCCAGATAAAAGCTGCCCACCATATCCTACTCTGGTGTTCAAGCCTTGGGGTAAGTTATGAACAAATTGATTAATTGCTGCACCCTCTAACACCTCGTCAAGTTCAGCCTTCGTTGCATCAGATTTACCAATCAAAATATTGTCTACAATCGACATATCAAACAATAAAGGATCTTGTGGAACATATGCAATCGCAGCGCGTAATTCATCCATTTTCAGATCGCGTAAATCAACGCCATCAAAAAGAATACGTCCCTTTTGCACGTCATGTAATCTTGGAATAAGCGTTAATGCTGTCGATTTTCCTGCCCCAGAAGGCCCCACTAAAGCAACCGTTAGTCCTGATGCAACGTTAAAATCTAACCCTTGCAACCCCAATTGCCGCCCAGGATGAATGAAATGCACATCTTCGAATTTGATTTGTCCCTGACCTTCTGGCAAAGCGACTGTGTTTTGTTTATTTTTAATTTCGATTGGATCATCAATCATATTAAAGATACGATCCAACCCTGAAATCCCTTCTTGCATTGCTGCATTTAAGGAACCCAATGCCCGTAATGGACGAGCTGCTAGCAATAATGCCGCCACAAAACCAGAAAAGTCCCCCAGTGTCGCCCCACCCATCGCAGCGCGCCATCCAGCAAACCCAAGAACAGCAGCAACAGCCGTTCCGCCAAGAACTTCCATAATAGGATCAACTCTTGCTCTACCACTGATAATTTTTAATGTCGCGTCATAAAGCTGATCAAAGGATTGCCCCGTTCGTTCAATTTCCCGTTGTTCCATTCCATAAACACGCACTGTTCTGGATTGAGCAAATGTTTCATTTAATAAAGCTGCGGTTTTACCAATTTGCTCTTGCATATTTCCAGATGCACGGCGAACTTTTTTTCCTAGTTTTTGAATAGGAACCGCAGCAATCGGATATAATAATGCAGCAATCAAGCTAAGCTCCCAATCCATATAAAACATAGAAGCAATCAACCCAACAACGGTAATACTGTCCCCAAAAGCATTCACAACCCTAATCATGGCTTCGCGGATCGACAAAGCATCTGTGGTAAACCGTGAAGCTAATTGCGCGGGGGCTTCTTTTTCAACTTTGGCAACATCGGAATACACCAAATGTAAAAACATCTTCTTCTGAAGACCACGGATAACAACCAGCACCAATCCTTGAATTGCTAATGTCTGACCATATTGCGATGCAGCTTTGGCAGCGGTTACCATAATCACCAATAAAGGCACTTGATACAAAATTCTGGGATCGTTATCCTTAAACATATCTAATGCACGTTTAATCACCAACGGATATAACGCTGTCAGCCCAGCCATTATCATTGTTAACACGACAATAATTAAAATACGCTTTGGGTGCAGGCGAATTTCTTCTTTCCACAACCGCTGCATATAAGGCAAACTTGGGTTATTTCCAAATAATGACGATAAAATTGTTTTTTTCTTTTGGCTTATTGGTTTTTTCAGAATAGAAGTCACTATTGATTTTCTTTAAATATAATTCAAAATGTAATGATACACATCATGTTCACAAAATTGTTGATGTCTATTTAAACCATTTATCAGTAAAAATTAAATAATTTATATCAATCCTTTTTTCTTTGTTGTTTTTAAACCACTCTAAACAATCTTGTAGATCCCCATAACAACCATGTTGCAACCACCATTGCTTAATTTGTGACAAAGCTTCCCCCATCTCGACCCCAGGCTTGACATTATATTGGAATAAATCCTTGCCTTTGACTGGAAAAACAGGTTGCTCAATTGCCGCAAGCCTCTCTCTCCATCGATCCCATTCAGATGATGGTTGATCGTTACGAAGTTGTTTCATCCAACTACAATAAATTAACAGCTCTAAATCAAATAAAGCTCGTAGTTGACGTAATTGAATATCATTATCTTGGGAATGAATATTCCATGTTTTTTGTAAAGCATGTAAGAGTTGCTCCTCTTGACGAGACAGGCGTAAATGTTTTGAGATAACATTACCCTCACCCGTGACCAACCCAGCAAGACGTAAGATTGGATGATTAGGCGCGTCCATTTGTATCATTTTTGTAAAGAATGATACATCATATCCAAAAGGTAATAACGCTGACAGAACGTCATAATGATCCATCATTTGCATAATATCAGCTGTCATAGGACCTGTTAAAATACGCTTTAATTCAGACCAAACACGTTCTGCCGAAAGATTTTTTAATAAATGTGTCGTCTGTTGAATCGCAGTAACAGCATCTTCATCTAATATTTGTTTGCCGTAACGGGCGTAAAACCGAAAGAAACGTAACGAACGCAGGACATCCTCCTCGATACGTTCCTTTGCGTTCCCTACAAACCGTATTTTTCCAGAAAGTAAATCTTGTTTCCCATTATAAAAATCCCAAATCTTACCTTCTCGATCACAAAACATGGCATTAATGGTAAAGTCCCGACGTGCAGCATCTTCTTCCCAACTATCCGTCCATACCACTTGAGCATGACGACCATCGGTGACAACATCTTTTCGCAACGTTGTAATTTCATAAGGATGATGATTAATAATTGCTGTGACAGTTCCATGTGATAATCCTGTTGGGATTACAGGAATGCCTGCATTTTTTAGTGTCTCCATAATTAGTTCGGGAGGCTCTGGTGTCGCCATATCAACATCTGCAATATTATTGCCAACTAATAGATCCCTTACAGCGCCACCAACCAAACGCGCTTGTGGTAAAGAATTCCATATGAGATTAACCTCATTCAGACAGGATAATTTTTCTAAGATAGACATAATTAAATCATTTTCCTTATTTGAAATATAGTTAATAAACGTTTTTTTATTTATAAATTGCTTTAAAATATTTTACAAAACTTGCAGTATACTCCTAGTATATTTTATACTGCAAAATGCAACTTTCTTATTCGCTATTTATTTTAATCTTAACTCCGTATGATGCACATGACCTCTTTAGAAAAAATGCCTATTGATCCTCAACTTGATGATACGCAACTTGCTGATATGATTAGCACTCATTTAACAAATGCCATCACTGAAACTAGCCGCATCATTTATGGGCAACAAGAAGAAATAAAGCAAATTATTGCCAGCATCCTTAGTGGAGGACACGCTTTGTTGGTTGGTGCCCCAGGGCTTGGAAAAACCAAATTGGTCAGCACCTTGGCGACAGTCATGGGATTATCAGCAAAACGGGTTCAATTTACCCCTGATCTCATGCCTGCTGATATTACAGGAAGCGAGATTTTAGACGAAGATGCTCAGGGGAAACGAAGTTTTCGTTTTATTCCAGGCCCTGCTTTTTGTCAGTTATTAATGGCAGATGAAATTAACCGTGCCAGCCCCAGAACACAATCCGCATTACTACAAGCGATGCAAGAAAAATATATTTCTATTGCTGGAAAAGACTATCCTCTGCCTGCACCTTTTCATGTTTTGGCAACTCAGAACCCTATTGAACAAGAGGGGACTTATCCTTTACCCGAAGCACAATTAGATCGTTTTATGGTTCAGGTAAACCTTACCTATCCCGATCAAACGACTGAAAAAGCAATGTTATTAGCAACAACTGGTGCAAATGAGTCCCAAGCCCAACAGATCATCACCTCTGATACACTTGTCAAAGCACAATCTTTGGTCAGACGTTTACCGATTGGAGAAAATCTAGTCGATAGTATTTTACGTCTCGTACGCAATGCTCGTCCAGAGACCAGTGAAGATCCATTTATTCAACAAAATATCGCATGGGGACCAGGTTCCAGAGCCGCACAGGCATTAATGCTGTTGGTACGTGCAAGAGCTTTATTAAATGGGCGGTTGGCACCTAATCAAGAAGATCTGATTGCCTTGGCACCTGCTGTTTTAAGACATCGTATTGCGCTTACTTTTACGGCTAGAGCAGAAAATATACAACTTGATGATATCCTTAAAAACCTCCTCAACAAAGCAATCTAATCATGGTCAAAGATTCTTGGTGGTCACAATTTTTACAAAAAACACTTCATAAAAATTCACAAGGATCATCGACTTCTGCATCATCGAGACCCGATCATACTACTTCATTAAACTCTATTGTCCCGTCATCCGAACATCTCGCCCAAAGTTTACCTGATTTGTTACTGGCGTCACATAGAATTGCCAGAACAGTCTTAGCAGGGAGCCACGGATGCAAACGCTCAGGACAAGGCAGTCAATTTTGGCAATATCGCCATGCCTTACCTGGCGAATCTATCCAAACAATTGATTGGCGCAAATCCGCACAAAGCAACAAAGCTTACGTCAAAGAGACAGAAGAAGAAAATACACAGACTTTATATTTATGGTGCGATGTTTCTGGATCAATGCAATGGCATTCTCGACCCGATTTACCTACCAAACAAAACAGAGCTTTCTTGCTGGGATTAACACTCAGCTCGTTACTCTTAAGTGGCGGGGAGCGTGTGAAATTACTGCTTCCTAACCAACAGATCAATAGCTTTCGCGGCACCCACCAACTTTATCCGTTAGCTGAACAATTAACACAATCTGAAGCCAGCTCTGCTAATCCATTTCCTATGCCTGAATATGTTTCTCCGCATGCTTGGACGGTTTTAATCAGTGATTTTTTATATCCTTATGAAAAATTGGCTGAGTTCTTAAAACAAATGGCGCAACGCCCCAGTAACATCTTGTTAATACAAGTTACAGATCCAGCAGAAAAAGAGCTTCCTTTTAAAGGACGTATCCAATTTACTGGGCTTGAAGGCGAAGAAGGTTTGATTTTATCCAATAACAAACAATCTTCTGCTAACTACAAAGAGTTATGGACAGACCATCAACATAAACTGAAGCGCCTCAGCCAAAATGTAGGGATTCCTATGCTTTGTGATTTCTCTGATCGTAATGCTGCACAGATTTTGCTGCAAGCGTGGAATATTCTATCAAATAAAAGCAATTCAAGATTAACATGATCTTTCTGACCCCTTATATCCTATTCGCACTTTTATTGCTCCCTCTAATTTGGTTCTTTTTAAGGGCAACCCCACCACGACCAAGGGAACAATCCTTTCCTCCTATTCGATTACTCCATCAACTGCAAACCAAAGCACATGAAGCAGTACATGCCCCTTGGTGGTTAATTTTGTTGCGATTATTGGCGGTGGCTTTATTAATTATTGGATTGGCTCGACCTGTTATTCCCTCTAAAAATCTATCCGTCCAGCATTCCAAAGACCCAATTTTATTAGTGATCGATAATGGATGGGCTTCAGCCTCTCAATGGTCGCAATTTATCGAAGGTGCATCACAGATTTTAACCCAAGCTCAACAAGAAAGCACACCTGTTCATTTATTATTAACCGCACCTGATGAACAAAATAACGGTTTAAAGATTGTATCACTCTCTTCAAATAGCTCTGCCTCTGTTCAATTCAATGCATTACACCCAATGCCTTGGTCTGTTAATCATCAAAAAGCAACTGAAACGCTTAATAAAGCACCACATTACAAAGTGATATATTATCTTTCTGATAGGATCGAGCATCAAAAAGATACATCTTTTCGAGACAAGCTTACACAAAGCACCAATTTATATGAAATCCGCCCTCAAGATGCTGCCTTATCAACGCTTTTACTTACGAAAAATACACCAACACAAAATGGGTTAACTCAATCTGTCGAGCTGTTACCTCGCTCTACGGAACAAATATTAACGTTGCAGGCTTATACACAGCAAGGTGTTTTAATTTCTTCTATTAAAAAATCTATTGCTGCAAATACAACAAAAAGCGATATAGAACTGACATTACCTTTAGAAGCACGTAATAAAATAGATTATTTACAAGTCGCCAATAATCCCAGTGCGGGTAGTATTTACCTTCTAGATGAAAATAATCGCAAACATATTATTGGCTTTATTTCTGCGTCAAATAATAGTAATACGCCTTTTACTGGTTCTCTATATTATTTGAAAAAAGCATTAGCACCTTTGGGAGATATTAAAGAAGGTTCCATACAAGAACTTTTATCTCAACCTTTATCGGTTATCATTGCACCTGATACGTTATTTTCCGATCCAAAATCAGAAAAAGAACTACAAGAATGGGTAAAAAAGGGAGGAGTGCTGATCCGTTTTTCTGGTGATTTAGTCGCTGGCAGCGCGTTAAATCAACAAGAAACTCCATTAATTCCCCTTCCCTTATTGCAAGGCACCAGAGAATTGGGCGGCGCAATGACGTGGGAAAAGCCACAAAAAATCGCACCATTTCCTCAAGAATCTCCATTTAATGGATTAACAATCCCCAGAGATGTCACGATTAGCAAACAAGTCCTAGTCAAACCTACTCTTGATAATGATAAATATATCTGGGCAAAATTAGAAGATGGCACACCATTAGTTACCCATCGCTCTGCTGGCAAAGGGCAAGTTATTTTATTCCATACTAATAGTACTCCAGATTGGTCCTCTTTGCCTTTATCCAGTTTGTTTGAAGATATGCTCAATCGGTTGATACAAATTTCCTTTGGTGTGCAATCCACACAAGCAGGAGAAATTTTAAATCCTATTTTAACCTTGAATGGTCAGGGTAGTTTAGAAGCTCCGTCCCCTTATGCAAAACCGATCTCTTTTGAGACATCACAAAAACTCACCATCTCCCCTGAACATCCACCTGGATTATATGGAAATACAGGAACCTCGCTTGCTATCAATTTAGGCAACCATGTGCCAGCTTTAAAAGCTTCTCAACCCATTGGTAAATTAATTACCTTAGGTAGCGTCTCCCTTTCTTACACATTAGGCAGCATTTTTATCATAATTAGTATTTGCCTGATCTTATTAGATATATTAGCAAGTCTATTTTTAAGAGGATATCTCAGAAAAACGAAAGCATCTAGTACAATTCTCATCTTAGCCTTATGTTGCCTCAGCACAAATGGATTTGCTCAATCAACAGATGCCCCTTCTGTGCCCAAAGCTGCATTACAAACCAGATTAGGATATATTTTAACAACTGATCCAGCGGTTAACCTAGCATCTAAACAAGGATTAGAGGGATTATCGAAATTTATTTCTGATAGAACATCTCTACAACTGGCATCGCCTGAAGCTGTTGATCCGACCAAAGATAATCTTTCTTTTTATCCTATTCTTTATTGGCCAATTACCGCAGATTTACAACCCAATCCAAAACGTGTTGATGTATTAAACGACTATCTTGCCCATGGAGGCTTTTTGGTTTTAGATACACAAGGACATGACTCGTCTTCTACCATAGAAGCTGTTCATCCTGATCAGTTTGCTGGTGAAGCCTCTGGCACATCACAAGCATTGAAAGTTGCAACAGAAGGACTCAAAATTCCTGCTCTATCAACCTTATCTGACAAAGATTTATTGAGCAGAACCTTTTATATCTTACACTCTTTTCCTGGACGATATAATGCCATGCCTGTATGGATTGCCAAAAGTAATCCTTTGGTTAATGATGGGGTCAGCTCTGTGATTATTGGTGAAAATGACTGGGCGCATGCTTGGGCAACGACAGAAGATGGTAATCCGACCTATCCAATTTTTCCAAATACAGAACAACAACGTAACCTCAGCTATCGATTTGGACTAAACTTGGTCATGTACGCATTAACAGGCAGTTATAAAGCAGATCAGGTTCATGTTTCTGCCTTGCTTAAGCAATTAGGGAAACAATAATAATGCCTCAACCATTTTCTTCATTGAACCTGCACTTTGATCCGTTGTTACCCTTTTGGGGGATTATTGTTCTTACTGTTATATGTTTATTAGTTTTATTATTCAGTCTATTGAACAAATCCTATAAGGGTCTTATCTGGCGTTTTATTGCATTCTCTATCTTGCTCATCTGGTTGTCAGGACCGATGGTTCTTAAAAACCATCAACAAATTCTACCTGAAACAATTTTAATCGTTATGGATCAATCCAGTTCTATGATGATTGGCAATCGTGAACAGATTGCGAATAAAGCTTTACAACAACTCCAAAATAAAGTGCCTACAAATGCACGCATTAAAATTATCAATGTCAAAAATGGATACCAACAAGGAACACAAATCTTTCAAGAGATTCAAAAAGCAACCAATGAGATCCCAACATCTCAATTGGGTGGTGTTATTTTAATTACAGATGGTCAAATTCATGATGTGCCAAAAGAATTTCCAAAATATCTTACATTACCAAATAAAAAAAACATTCCTATTTATGCGTTATTGCCAGCATCCAAGGAACAAACAGATCGTTCTTTGAAAATCATTCACGCCCCTGCTTATACGATCGTCGGTAAGGAAGCGACCATCCAAGTTCAAATTAATGATACGGGAGATCAACGCGAAGAGAATAAAGTAGCAACTCTCACAATCATACAGGAAGATAAGCAGCCTATAAATATACAAATTCCTGTGGGGAAACCTCAAAATATCACGATACCCGTAACCCATACAGGTAAAAATTTGATTAGCTTATCTGTGTCGCCTTTAAAAAACGAGATTTCAGCCCTTAATAATCACCAAACTTTATATATTAATGGTATCCGAGATAAATTAAGAGTGTTATTGGTTTCCAGCGCGCCCAATCAAGGAGAGCGTGCGTGGCGCAGTCTATTAAAATCCGATCCTTCTGTTGACCTTGTTCATTTTACGATTTTACGTTCAGCAGAACAGAATGAGAATATCCCTGATTCTGAGTTGGCTCTAATTCCTTTCCCAATTAATGAATTGTTCATGCAGAAAATTAACCAGTTTGATTTAATCATTTTGGATAGTTTTGAAAATAAATACACATTACCCTCTTATTATATCGCCAGCATTGCAAATTATGTGAAAAACGGTGGAGGGTTATTATTGATCGCAGGCCCTGAGTTCGCGCAACAATTCTCATTACAAAATTCACCGCTACGTTCTGTATTACCTGGTACTGTATCTTCACCAAATAGTATTATTGAACAACAATTCAAACCTGCATTGACAGAAATGGGGCAAAAACATCCTGTTACAAAAGGGCTAAATAAAGAAAATACAACATGGGGATCATGGTATCGCTATCTGAAAGCCGATCACACGGAAGGGCAAGTTCTTATGCAAGCCCCGGATCAATCCCCGTTATTGATTTTAAATCGTGTTGATAAAGGACGTGTTGCTTTACTGCTTTCTGATCAAATCTGGCTGTGGTCAAAAGGCATTCATGAACAAGGCCCTCAAGCAGAGTTACTTCGCCGTCTTTCCCATTGGTTAATGAAAGAACCTGAACTTGAAGAAGAGCAGCTCTCTGCTTTTATCAAAAATCAACAATTGACCGTTGAGTGGCATACTTTAAAAAATAGTGACCAAAACCAAGAATTTACAGTTACCTCTCCCTCAGGTTCAGTACAGCCTCTCCATTTTACCGCTCTAAAAAATGGTGAGACCACCGCAACTATTCCAGCTAAAGAAGATGGTCTATGGAAAATTACCAATGGTGATTTAACAGCCTATGCAGCACCTCAAAACTCTGATCCAATAGAAATGACTGATCTTGCTGTGACACAGCAAAAACTTTTACCTTTTCTACAAAAACATGGGCATGTTTATTGGTTAGGAGATAATTCCAACCGCCTGACAATTCCTGAAATGAAAATTGTAAAAAACAACCCTAGTGTAAACAGCTCTAGCACTATGGAATTTCCTGAACATGTTACTTATACAACAACAAAGCAATCTATTCATCCTGTTCTATCCCCATGGTTGGCCTTAATTGTTGGATTAGGAAGCATTTTTATGGCATGGTACAGAGAAAGTTTCTCTTAAACAAACCACTATATTAAGACTTGATTTGATACACAGAAAAACTTAATGTCTAGGATCGATTTTAATGCGACGGAAAATAGCATCATGAACTCTCAAGCTCGTTTATTGCCTTTCTTTTCTTCATTGCTAGGCTCTGCCTATATGGTGATGCTTCTTTCATCTGTTTCTGCCCATGCACAAACAGTCACAGGACATCCACATTCACAAAAAAATACTCAACATCAGCCAAAACACCCACAGCCACAGGCATCTGATGATGACGATCAAGATGATAATGCAAATCCTGGAGAGAAAGATAAAAATCCAACCCAATTATTGTTCGATGCAATCAATACTGGCAATTTACGCCAAGCCCAAGAAGCATTAAGCCGTGGGGCTGATATGCATGCTGCTAATATTTTAGGACAAACGCCTTTGGAAATGTCTGTAGACCTCAATAGAGACCGTATTACATTCCTATTATTGTCAATGCGGGGTTATAACAACTCTCCACAACAGCTTACTAGCGTATCTACGGAAGCATCTAGCGTGACTGTTAAAGATGGTAAAGCACGTATGTCTGTCAAAGGTAAAAACAAACGTGGAACAATAAATGCTTCTAATGGTTCTGCTTATAGTGAACAAAATAGTGGAACCCCTAAACCTGAAATCGGCTTCTTAGGGTTCCAAAATAGATAATATTTGTGAAGACTTACTATTTTTGTCCCATGGTTTGATTATATTCAGTGCGTAAAACATCCAATGCATGTAACGCACCGTCTTTTTCAAAATGCCAAAATGTCCACCCATTACAAGAAGGCGCATTGGTTACAACAGCGCCTATCTTATGAATAGACCCTCTTTGATTACCACTGACAATTGTACTATCAGAGGTCACCGTTGCAAAAACGCGGCGTTGACGGTCCATTAATACAGTACCAGGTTGAATAAAGCCTTGTTCAATCAGATTCCCAAAGGGCACTCTTGGAATTTCACGCTTTGCTGGTGAAATCTTAATATCTTTGACTGGCAGCGGTGTTTCTGTTTCAACCCGTGCTTTGGCTGCTTTTAAGTAATCAGGATGACGTTCAATCCCTATAAAACGACGCTGCAAGCGCTTGGCAACGGCCAACGTGGTTCCCGTTCCTGCAAAAGGATCAAGTACAACATCATCAATATTTGTTGATGACAACAGAACTCGATAAAGTAAACTTTCAGGTTTTTGTGTTGGATGTAATTTTAACCCATGATCATTGCGTAACCGCTCATTCCCTGTACATAGCGGTAAAAACCAATCTGAACGCATCTGAATATCATCATTCAATGTTTTCATCGCTTGATAATTAAATCGATATTTACTATCTGCCCCTTTAGCAGCCCAAATCAACGTTTCGTGCGCATTCGTAAAACGTCGTCCTTTGAAATTTGGCATTGGGTTTGATTTACGCCAAATAATATCATTAAGTATCCAAAAGCCAAGATCTTGTAGGATTGTACCAATACGAAAAATATTATGGTAAGAACCAATAACCCAAATTGTGCCGTCTTTTCGTAACAACCGATGACATTCTTTTAGCCAATTTCGACAAAACTGGTCGTAAGCAGCAAAACTTTGAAATTTATCCCACTCTTCGGTAACCCCATCAACTAAAGTATCATCAGGACGACGCAACTCTCCTTGTAATTGCAAATTGTAAGGAGGATCAGCAAAAACACAATCAATTGATGCCGATGGTAGATTTTTCATAACCTGAATACATTCTCCCTTTACCACTTGATCCAAAGGAAGATCCAACATGACAGCACCGCTCATAGTTTTTCCGACACGAATGCCGCCTCATTAGTTTGCAAATTCATTTTAAAAGAAAGTTGTTTAATCGTGACAAACCCCTGCCGATGATGCGGAGAGCAACCATTTTCTTCCAATGCACGACGATGAAAAACCGTTGGATAACCAACATTTTTGTTCCATCCATAAGCTGGCCATTTTTTTGCTAAACGAGCCATTAAGCGATCTCTAATAACTTTTGCAATAATAGATGCCGCTGCAATTGAAAACGAAAGCCCATCTCCTTTGATAATTGGTTGTGCCATACATTCAAAATCTGGAGGCGAATTTCCATCAACCAATACAAGCTTAGGTAAAACGCGCAACTTTTGAACTGCCCTTTTCATAGCCAAAGCTGCTGCTTTTTTAATATTCAAAACCAAAATCTCAGCAACTGAAGCAGCAGCAATACCAATATACGTTTGGGGTAAATCCATAAGCCGTGCAAAAATTTGCTCTCTTAGGGCAGGTTTTACTCTTTTTGAATCATCTAAATTATGTCGCAAGTCTTGTGGTAAAAACCCTCGGAACATCACCGCTGCAGCCACAACTGGCCCAGCAATACATCCCACTCCCACTTCATCGACCCCTGCTATTTCTATGGCATATTGCATTTATATCTAAGTACTCTATATCGGTTTTTTCACGAAACCATAATATACTCAACGAGTCGCAAAAGAATAGAGGGAAAATGTCAAATTTAAAAAAAAAGCTGTTTTTTCTTTTTTTAATAGAAAAAACAGCTTTTATAATTATTTTATATAAATAACAAAATTAGCATTTCTTGCGACAGCAACATTTAAGTAATTTCATTACAACAACCGCCACGACACCAGCTACGCCCATTGAAAGGATCGGTCTATCGCGAACAAAATTAACCAAGGATTCTAATTTTCCTTCGTCACCATATAAACGATTAAATTCATCTTCAGCACTTGCTGCAAAGTCTTCAGCTTTGCCTTTAAAGCCAGAAAAATGATCATCAGTTTTGTTTTTCATATCATGAAGCCCGTCCTTAACGGTATTTTTAGCATCGTGATATTTGTCTTTTGCATCATTTTTAAGATCGTGCATGTTATCTTTTGCTTTATTTGCTGCATCTTTAAGTTGTTCTTTGCCTTGATCTACAGCATCTTCAACTTTATCGCTTACATCTTTGACGGAATCTTTTAGATCTTTACTCATTTTATTATCTTCCTTCCAAACAAAATTAAATCTTTTATAACATCTCAATTATGACAATAGAATTTTATAAAGTCCATACTTAATCCAAAATAAATCCTTACATTTCAACAAAAAATAAAAAACTATATGAATAATTTCATTGTAATAATCGTATATTAAAAACATTTATTGTTAAAAAATGCAATTTCTGTGAGTGACGTCATAAAATTATCATTATTTCTATGCAAATAAAAATTAAATAAATATATTAAATATAAACTATTTTGATCAAACCTATCATAAAGATCGTAAAACGAATGTCCTCGTCCACTGCACCTCAAAATAATCAGCCAACAGAAAATCCTTCCACTTCTCATAATTATAAATGGATAAAAAGGTTTTTCCTTTTTTTCATTCTGATGATTATCTTGGTCATAGGATATCGTTTTGTAAATTCTTTTTTCCCTTCCTCAGAGAAAAAAGTGGCAATTTTACCTAAACCTGTTGCAGTTGCAGTTGCAAAACATCAAAATGTTCCGATTATATTTACTGAACTTGGAACGGTTATTCCTATTGCGAATATTACTGTGCCAGCAAGAACCTCAGGATATTTACAACAAGTCTATTTTACCGAAGGGCAAATGGTTAAAAAAGGGGATTTATTAGCTTTAATTGATCCACGTCCTTACGAAGCGCTCAAATCACAATATGAAGGAACATTAAAATCTGATGAAGCGTCCTTAAAACAAGCAAAACTAGATAATGCGCGTTATCAGCAATTATTAAAACAAAATAGTATCGCCCCTATGACAGCTCAAGACCAACAATATAAGGTGGCTCAACTGGAAGGGCAAATTAAAGCAGACCAAGCTTTAATCAAACAACAAGAACTGAATATCATGTACTCGCATATTCGTGCATCTGTGGATGGACGCATTGGGATCAGACAAGTCGATGCCGGGAACTATGTGACCGAAGGGCAAAGCAATGGAATTGCTATTTTAACACAAATGACCCCAATTTCAGTGATTTTAACCGTTCCAGAAAATAAGCTGAGTATGGTGTTAGAAGCCCTTAAACAAAAATCGGAACTTTCAGTAGAAGCTTGGAATAGTGATAATACGGAAAAACTAGCCGACGGGAAAACCAGCGTTATCGATAGCCAAATTGATACCTCAACGGGGACAGTAAGGATGCGTGCTATTTTCCCAAATGCAAACTGGGAGCTTTTTCCAAATCAGTTCGTCAATGCACATATTTTGGTCAAAAATTTGCATGACGTGATTACAGTGCCCAATAATGCCATTCAAACAGGACCTGATGGTTCGTTTGTTTATATTGTGCAAGATAATTCCACCGTTAAACTCCAAAATATTAAAACAGGATATAATGACGGGGAAAATACCATCATTGAATCAGGATTAAAGCTAAATGACAAAGTTGTAACCGATGGTATAGATCAGCTGCGTAATGGTGCCAAAGTTACTATCCCTAATAATCCACAATAATCTTTAACGACCATTTAATTTTGGATACGATCTAATGAATCCCTCGCGTCTATTTATTCTGCGTCCTGTAGCAACAACCTTGCTCATGCTTGCTATTCTAATTTGCGGAATATTAGGCTATCGCTTCTTACCGCTCTCTGCTTTACCTCAAGTTGACTATCCAACCATTACCGTCAGTACTTTTTATCCTGGTGCCAGCTCAGAAGTCATGATGACCTCTGTCACAGCACCTTTGGAAACACAATTGGGTAAAATTCCTGGACTGGATGAAATGACATCTCAATCCTCGGGTGGAGCATCGGTCATTACCTTACGATTTAGCCTGACCATGTCTATGGACGTTGCGGCTCAAGAAGTACAAGAAGGAATCAACCAAGCCAATTCTTTGCTACCAAGTGATCTGCCAACCCCACCGATTTATGCAAAAGTAAACCCTGCCGATACCCCTATTTTTACGTTGGGCATTACGTCTTCTACTCTCCCTCTGACAGAAGTAGAAGATTACGTCAATAGCAGACTAGCAGCAAAAATCAGTCAAATCTCAGGTGTAGGATTAGTCACCTTATCAGGGGGACAACGCAAAGCCATTCGCGTTCAGATGAATATTCCAAAATTGACTTCTTACGGAATTGATTTAGACAGTGTTCGTACAACCATCGGCAATGTGAACGTTAACTCACCAACAGGAAATTTCGATGGACCACAACGTTCTATTACTTTGCAAGTCAATGGGCAAATACAAAGTCCCGAACAACTTTTAAACCAAATTATTGCTTATAATAATGGGGGGCCTGTTCGATTACGCGATGTTGCCACCGTCGTCCAAGGGCCAGAGAACACACAATTACAAGCATGGGCAAATAAAACACCAGCTCTTATTTTAAATGTTCAACGCCAGCCCAGTGCAAATGTGATTGACGTTGTTGATAATATCAAAAGAATTCTTCCCCAAATAGAAAGCACCCTACCCTCTGGGATTACTTTAACGCCTTTGACCGATCGTACGATTACTATTCGTGCATCAGTTCATGATGTTAAATTAGAGCTTTTCCTTGCAATTCTGCTCGTTATCGGCGTAATCTTTATATTCTTAAAAAATATTTCCGCAACTATTATTCCCAGCCTGTCTGTTCCCTTATCCATCGTTGGCTCCGCTGCCATTATGTATTTGCTTGGATTTTCTTTAGATAATTTATCCTTGATGGCATTAACGATTGCGACGGGGTTCGTCGTTGATGATGCGATTGTGATGATTGAAAATATCAGCCGTTACATTGAAATGGGTGAAGATCGCATGACCGCAGCCCTCAAAGGCTCAGCAGAAATTGGCTTTACCATTATTTCATTAACCATTTCATTAATCGCTGTTTTAATTCCTTTGCTTTTTATGGGTGATGTGATTGGGCGATTATTCTATGAATTTGCTGTCACTTTATCCGTGACCATTATTATCTCAGCAATTGTTTCGTTGACATTGGTTCCGATGCTATGCGCACGCATGTTGCAAGAACAAAAAGAGTCACCAAAAGAGCATTTTTTTGATCGACTTATTCATGGAATTATTAAGCTCTATGACAAAGGGTTGCAATTCGTTTTTAGACATCAACCTGCCACTTTCTTTATGACGATTTTTACCCTAGTCCTAACGATCGTGCTTGCTTATTATATACCAAAAGGCTTTTTTCCAACGCAAGATAATGGCATCTTGCAAGGCATGTCTGTGATGTCGCAAACATCTTCTTTACAAGTTGTTTCTAAAAAACAACAAGAACTTGCAGATGTCATTTTAAAAGACCCTGACGTCGTCAGCCTATCTTCATTTATTGGGATTGATGGTCAAAATATGACGGTTAATCAAGGCCGGTTTTTAATTAACCTGAAAGAACGCAGTCAACGTTCAGCCACAGCACAAGAAATCGCTAAAAGAATAAGCCTTGCCGCCCATAAAGTCATTGGAACCCAGCTTTACTTACAAGCCGTACAAGATCTTTCACTAGAAACGTCATTTAGTGCGACACAATATCAATTCTTGTTAGAAAATCCAGATTATGACCAATTCCAAATCTGGGTGCCACGATTAATAGAACAATTAAAGCAAAACCCAATTCTGACCGATGTAACCTCTGATCTACAAGCTGAAGGGCCTGTTGCCAACATTATCTTAGATCGCACAACTGGAGCCAGATACTCTATTACCCCTCAAACCATTGATAATGTTCTGTATGATTCTTTTGGACAACGTCAAGTTTCAACAATCTATACACAATCCAATCAATATAGAATTATTCTTGAATCCGAACCGAAATTCCAAAAACAAATTAAATCACTAAGCCAACTTTATCTTCCTGGCATCAGTGGCAGCACTTCATCAACCAGTGGCCCAACGCGTAATCCAACCGCTGGTTTAGTGCCATTACTGGGAGTTACAACCGTTAAATACTCAACAGCACCTTTACTAATCACACACTACAAGCAATTCCCTGCCACAACAATTTCTTTTAACGTTGCCAAAGGTGCCTCTTTGGGAGATGCGACCCAGGCCATTACACAAGCTGAAAAAGAGCTCAACCTGCCTAAAAGTTTCATGATTAATTTCCAAGGGGTCGCTTCTGCCTTTGAAAAAAGCCTCAGTAACGAGCTATTCTTAATTATTGCCGCTGTTGTCGCTGTCTATATTGTGTTGGGGATTTTATATGAAAGTTTTATTCATCCCGTCACTATTTTATCAACCCTGCCCTCTGCTGCAATCGGAGCATTATTCGCACTGTGGATTGATGGCAGTAACCTAGATATTATGGGGATTATTGGTATTGTTCTCTTAATTGGCATTGTAAAAAAGAACGCCATTATGATGATTGATTTTGCCCTAGAAGCAGAAAGAGTTGAAAAGAAACCACCTTTAGAAGCTATTCATCAAGCCGCTCTCCTTCGGTTCCGTCCGATTTTGATGACCACATTAGCCGCAATGTTTGCTGCTATTCCTATGATGTTGGGAACAGGTACAGGATCAGAATTACGCCACCCACTGGGGATTTGTATCTTTTGGGGGTTGGTTGCCAGCCAACTATTGACGTTATTTACTATCCCTGTTGTCTATTTATATATGGCCAGATTCAGCACATGGTTGCGTAACCTCACGATGGCAAAGAAAGCTGGGCAATGAATATCTCCAAGCTTTTTATTAAACGCCCGATTGGAACTATTCTCTTAACAATCGCTTTGATTCTAAGCGGTATTTTAGGATATAGACTACTACCCATTGCAGATTTACCAAATGTTGATATGCCTGTGATTATGATAAGGGCACAACAAGCTGGAGGAACACCAGAGGAAATTGCCACCTCTGTTGCAGCCCCTCTTGAAAAAAGATTAGGACAAATCCCTGGCACGAATGAAATGACATCTCAGTCCACTCAAGGGCAGGTCAGAATCATTATGCAGTTTGACTTATCCCGCGATGTCAACAGTGCTGCCCGTGACGTGCAAGCGGCGCTACAAGCTGCACGAGCTGATTTGCCGACATCGATGCGCTCTAATCCCTCTTATTTTAAGATGAATCCTGCTGCTGCACCGATTATGATCATTGCTATCACATCGAAAACGAAAACACTGGCACAATTATACGATTATACAACCAATGTTTTACAACAACAAATATCAGCGATCGAAGGGGTTGGACAAGTTGAAATTGGAGGCAGCTCTCTCCCCGCTGTTCGTATTGATTTAAATCCGTTTCCTCTCTTTAAATATGGCATTGGTTTTGAAGATGTCAGAGCTGCTCTTGCCTCCACCAATGCCCACACCCCCAAAGGATTCATCGATGAAGGCGATAAGCGGTATGAAATAGCGACAAACGATCAAGCACCAAAGGCAGAAGATTATAAAAGCATCGTCATTGCATATCGAAATAATGCCCCTGTCATGCTTAAAAACGTCGCTGATATCAAAGATAGTGTCGAAGATATTCATAATGCAGGATTTTATAATAATGATCCTTCAATTATTGCCGTCGTCTTCCCCCAAGCAGGTGCGAATATCATTGAAACTACCGATGCAATTAACGCAACATTACCACAGTTGCAAGCAGCTTTACCCTCTGATACCAGCATTGAAGTTGCGATTGATCGTTCGGTAACCATTCGTGCATCCCTTGCAGATACACAAATGACCCTTGTTCTATCGGTTGTTTTGGTGGTGGTGGTTGTCTTATTCTTTTTGCAAGATTTACGGTCTCTGCTTATCCCAGCAATTGTTGTACCAACATCAATTATTGCAACATTCGGGATGATGCATTTATTAGGTTATTCTTTAAATAATTTCTCTCTCATGGCACTCACTATCTCAACAGGGTTTGTCGTGGATGATGCCATTGTCGTGCTTGAAAACATTAATCGTCATATTGAGAAAGGTCTTTCGCCAATCAGAGCGGCTTTATATGGTGCTAAAGAAGTCTCGTTTACCATTATTTCAATCACAGTTTCACTGATTGCTGTTTTCGTCCCTATTCTTTTTATGGGTGGTATCGTCGGCAAGTTGTTTCATGAATTTGCAATGACGCTAGCGATTGCGTTACTTGCTTCGATGTTCTTGTCGTTGACATTAACGCCAATGATGTGTGCCTATATGCTCACCAGACCTGCTCCCAAAGACCCAACAAGAAAACTGACATTCAAAGAGAAACTCTGTCAAAACTGCGAAAAATTTATAAATGCTCTTGGTGATTTTTATCAAGACACCTTAAAAGTCGCATTACAGCATCCTATCTTGGTTGTGCTTTCTCTCCCAGCTACCATCATCTTAATGATGTTCTTGTTTATCACCATGCCAAAAGGTTTCTTTCCAGAGCAAGATACAGGAATCTTAATTTGTCATTTGCAAGGAGACCAATCAATCTCTTTTCAAAATATGAGAAAAAAGATTATTGAGGTTCAAAATATCATTGTTCGAGACAAAGATGTTCAATCCATTTCTGCCTTTACAGGTGGTAGAGCAGTTAACCAAGGGAATGTCTTTATCCAACTTACGGATAAAGACAAACGAACTGGCACTGTCCAAGAAACGGTTGCTCGCCTCTCTAAGAAATTAAATAATTTAGTTGGTGCTAAATTTTACATTACCATCCCAGGATTAATTCATGCTGGTGGGCGCTCTAGTAATGCAGAATACCAATACACATTACAAAGTGACTCTTCGAAAGATTTATATGATTGGATGCCAAAACTGGTTAGCGCATTACAAAAACATTCAGATATTGTCAAAGATGTTTCCTCGGACGTGCAGCAAGGTGGCGAAGCCATTGATGTCGATATTCTCAGAGATACAGCACCACGTTTTCAAATTACACCTCAATTAATATCCAACACACTTTATGATGCTTTTGGTCAAAGAGCTGCTTCAGTCATCTATAATCCTTTGAACCAATATCGTGTTATAATGGAAGTTGATCCTAAATTTGCAGAAAATTCAACTGTGTTAGCCCGTACGTGGGTCAGCGTTTCTGGTGGTACTGCTGGCGGTGGCGCGACGTCGAACACAATACGTGTTTCAGCAAATACTAATCTAAGCGAAGAAGCTAAAATTAACCAACAAAATTTCAAGAACCAAATCGCAAACCAATTAGCGGGGGGAAATGGCGCTTCTAATGGTTCTGCTGTTTCGACCTCTAGCCAGACGATGGTTCCTTTGTCTATTGTCAGCCACAAAAAACCTGCATTAACCTCCTTGAGCGTCAACCATGAAGGGTTATTTGTATCAGCAACACTTTCATTTAACCTTGCTAAAGGAAAGTCGCTGAGCGACGCCATTCAACTCATTAAATCAGAGACTGTTAATATTCATCTTCCCAAAAATATCTCTGGCAGTTTTTCAGGGAATGCCGCACAATATCAACAAAATAGCAGCAGTGGTCTTGTTCTGATATTTGCTGCAATTTTTGCTGTTTATGTGACACTAGGAATCTTGTACGAAAGTTATATTCACCCTATCACGATTTTATCAACCCTCCCTTCTGCAGGGGTTGGGGCATTATTAGCTTTGGATCTTTTTGGGCAAGAATTCACGATTATCGCATTAATTGGCATTATCCTATTAATCGGTATTGTTAAAAAAAATGCGATTTTGTTGGTTGATTTTGCAATTAATGCAGAAAAAATGGATAATATGGCTGCAAAAGACGCCATCATACTGGCTTGTAAATTACGCTTTCGTCCAATCATGATGACCACTATCGCCGCAGCTTTTGGCAGCGTTCCTTTAATCATTGCCAGCGGATATGCCAATGAGCTTCGTCGTCCTCTTGGGATTGCCATTGTAGGCGGATTGGTCATGAGCCAAGCATTAACTTTATATACAACGCCCGTAATTTATCTTTATATGGATAGATTGCGTAAATGGCGTCCTTTCAAACGTTTCTTCTTTAAAAACAAAGGGCAACAAGGTGCATAACTTGTCTTTTTCAAAATTCAACAAAAACAGCCTGTTTAAAAGTGTCTCTCTCATTTGCATATTGACCTTAAGCAGCTGTATGGCAGGCCCTAATTATCATCGCCCTTCTGCTATCGTTTCACCACAATTCAAAGAGTTAAAACCTGTTTCTGGTTGGGTAAATGCAAACCCAGATCTTGCTTCTGCGGCTAAAGGTGAATGGTGGACCATCTATAATGATCCCTTGTTAAACCAACTAGAAGAACAAATTGATATCTCTAACCAAAATTTGAAACAAGCAGAAGCATCCTATCGATATGCACGCGCATTAATTGACCAAACCAGAGCGGGCTTCTTCCCAACAGTAACCATGGGCCCCAGTTTTAATCGTCAAGGCAATGGTGGCGGCGCCACTGGCATCGGCAGTGGGGGTAATATCAGCTATGCCAAAGGGCAAACCAAAAATACCTATGCTCTGCAAACTGCTGCTAGTTGGGATTTAGATCTTTGGGGGAAAATCAGACGCAATACTGAAAGCCAAGTTGCCTCTGCTCAAGCCAGTGCCGCAGACTTAGCCAATGCCCGACTTTCTTATCAAAGCCAACTTGCACAAACTTATTTTAATCTGCGATACCAAGATTCTCTGATAGATTTACTTCAAAAGAACGTCGATTTTTACGAAGCCTCGTTACGTGTGACACAGAACCAACATTATGCGGGAACCATCGAACCAACGGCTTTTTTACAAGCAAAAACGCAATTACAACAAACAAAAGCTCAACTGACACAAGCTGGGATTACAAGAGCGCAGTATGAACATGCCATTGCGATTTTAATCGGGAAACCACCTGCAGAAGTCAATATTCCACGAGGAAAATTAAGCTTCACAGTTCCTGCTATTCCCGTTGCCGTTCCTTCAACACTACTGCAACGCAGGCCTGACATCGCCTCTGCGGAAAGAAAAATGCAAGAACAAAATGCGCAAATCGGTGCTGCGATTGCTGCATTTTATCCTGATGTAACCCTGACCGCCAGCCTGAGTTATAGTGGAGATCCAGTAGGCAGTTTAGTGCAAGTAGCTAATCGTATTTGGTCTTTGGGAGCATCTGCTTCTGAAACGCTCTTTGATGGTGGTTCCAGAACATCAATGGTAAAACAAGCCGAAGCACAATATGATATGGCTGTTGCTACCTATCGCCAAACGGTTTTAGAAGCCATACAAGGTGTCGAGGATCAGCTTTCTAACCTTCGCATCCTAGACGAACAATATACTCAACAACAACAAGCTGTTGAATTAGCAAACCAAACTGTCCAAATCGCACTTAATCAATATAAAGTTGGAACAGAAGACTATACAACCGTGGTAACACAACAAATTACATCCCTTAATAACCAACAAACCGCTTTAGGGATACAACAACAACGTATGGTTGATAGTGTTCTGTTAATTCAAAATCTAGGAGGTGGATGGAATGACAAACGTCTGCCAAGCCGTTCTTCGTTAACCTCTAACTTACCTTTTGTTCCACCTTTTATCCAAAAAAATCCGAATTGACGCATAAAGTGATAGGCTGTCTTTTTTATTAATTGTTAGGAAAGCCTATCGTCATAGCATCTAAACCACGACAAGATTTCTTTTACTTCTGAAATATGAAATTAAAGCCAGTAAAAAAGCTGCAATCGATAAAACTCCACCAGCAAAATTAGGAGATGCATAACCAAATTGATGTGCGATCGCTAATCCCCCTATCCATGCACCCAAAGCATTCCCAAGATTGAACATTCCAATATTAAAAGAAGAAATCAAATTTGCTGCCCCTGCTTGACGCGCTTTGGTCATTACCAAATGCTGTATCGGTGAAACGGTTGCAAAGCCAAATGCCGCGACACAGAAAACACTAATCAGTAAAACCCATTGATTGCCAGCCATAAAATATAAAATAAACAATGTGAGTGCTTGCAATAACAAGCTTGATAATAAAACGGGCATCAAAGATTTACTGGCCAGTTTTCCACCTAATATATTTCCTATGCACAGCCCTAGCCCGAATATAAATAGCACCCAAGGCACAACAGTATCATGAAAACCAGCAACTTTGGTCACCACGGGTGCAATATAGGTAATGGAAGTAAAGAAAGCAGCGGGACCCAATACCGTAATTGCCAACGCTATTAATACGTCTATATCTTTGAAAACTGCAAATTCACGTCCTAAATGAAATTCGGGTTCATCTTCTCTTTTGATTTGCGCAGGAACCAGTTTAGCAACCCCAATAAAGGCAATAATACCAATGACTGTAATCATATAGAAAACAAAATGCCACGATATTTTATACCCTAAATAAGTGACTAAGGGCGTGCCCAGCAAAGTCGAAAGGGTTAATCCACTGAACATAAATGAAATAGCAGCAGTCTCTCTCCCCTTACAAAGTTCAACAGCGATCAATGACCCAATACCTATAAAAGCACCATGAGCCAAGGAAGTAATAAATCTGCCAACTAAAAGAACCGCAAAATATGGAGACCAAGCGGTGATTAGATTGCCTAAGATAAACAACCCCACAAGAATCATTAACATTTTTTTCTGAGGAATTTTTGCACCTAGAATTACAATAATAGGCGTAAAAATAAACACACCTAACGCATAAATCGTTGCAGCATAT
The DNA here is from genome assembly GCF_947179015.1 of Commensalibacter communis. GTDB lineage: Bacteria > Pseudomonadota > Alphaproteobacteria > Acetobacterales > Acetobacteraceae > Commensalibacter > Commensalibacter communis. The sequence goes on along the minus strand of NZ_CAMXCM010000001.1, from coordinate 201,604 downwards.
CCAGCAATATCGATTGAAATTTCGAATTCGTGTGAAATAAAAGGCAATAATCCTGATATCGAGAATTCTGTAATTCCAATACCAAAAGTCATTATCGCCAAAGCCCATATTGCTAACGGCATAGATATCCTCATATTATTTTATAATTCGTTTGTAAATAGTTGCGAACACCAATAGATAAGTCAACAATATGCTTATCAACAAAAAAAGAGGTGGATAAACCACCTCTTTTCTCAATAGAAAATAAACTGCACAAATGCTAATTATGCAGCGAAATCATCTACATCTTCTACTTCAGGTTTTGGACCACTGTCTAAACCTTTTGCGTTGACATCACGTTCAACAAGTTCAATTACAGCCATGTCAGCTGCATCGCCATAACGAACACCTGCTTTTAACACACGGCTATATCCGCCTTGACGAGCTTTGTAACGTTCTGCAAGTGTAGAAAACAATTTAGAAACAATGGTTTCATCACGAAGTAAAGCGAATGCTTGTCTACGTGCGTGCAAATCACCACGTTTACCAAGAGTAATTAATTTTTCAACAACTGGGCGTAATTCTTTTGCTTTTGGCAAAGTAGTTGTAATTTGTTCGTGCTTGATTAAAGCAACAGCCATGTTACGGAACATCGCTTTACGATGAGAAGTTGTAACACCAAGCTTACGGCCAGACATACCGTGACGCATAATTTATTCTATCCTTTTTTATTCAAAATGCTAAAACAGCTCATCCAGCCGTTTTGCTAACTCTTCGATATTTTCAGGTGGCCATGCAGGCACATTCATTCCAAGGGATAAGCCCATTGTTGAAAGTACTTCTTTAATTTCATTCAATGACTTACGACCAAAGTTAGGCGTGCGCAACATTTCCTGTTCAGTTCTCTGTACCAAATCACCAATATACACGATATTGTCGTTTTTCAAGCAATTTGCACTACGAACTGATAACTCAAGCTCATCCACTTTACGCAATAAATTACGATTGAATGGAAGATCTTCTTGAGGCTCTTCGGCTTGAACAGGTTTTGGTTCATCAAAATTAATAAAGAGCTGTAACTGATCCTGCAAAATACGTGCAGCCAGAGCCACAGCATTTTCAGGGGTTACAGAACCATCTGTTTCCAAAGTTAATAACAATTTGTCAAAGTCAGTTACCTGACCCACACGTGTTGGTTCAACTTTGTATGAAACACGACGAACAGGAGAATAAATTGCATCAATAGGAATCATTCCAATTGGCGCATCTTCTTGACGATTTGCTGCTGCTGGAACATAACCTTTACCCATAGAAACGGTAAATTCCATTCCAAGCTTAACACCATCATCAAGTGTACAAATCACCAAATCAGGATTCATAATTTCAATATCATGATCTGTTTGAATTTGTCCTGCTGTCACTTGTCCAGGACCAACCGCAGATAAAATCATACGTTTTGGCCCTTCACTATGCATACGAATAGCAAGTTGCTTTACGTTCAACACAATATCAGTAACATCTTCACGTACCCCATTTACAGAGGAAAATTCATGAAGAACACCATCAATACGGAGCGCTGTCACAGCTGCCCCTTGAAGGGAAGAAAGAAGTATTCGCCGAAGCGCATTACCGAGCGTCATGCCGAAGCCACGTTCAAGCGGCTCCGCCACCACGGTCGCCACATTAGATGACGCCGAGCCCGGTTCGACTTCCAGCTTCTCTGGTTTTATAAGAGACTGCCAGTTTTTTTGGAGGACCAAGGTGGTGGCCTTTCAATTCAGAATTTTGCCATAGAGGCGACAAAATCCTAACCAAAAGATTAGGATTAATCTTCTGTTATTTTTCTAAATGATTTTAGAGAAATAACAAAGGAGCGGATTAAACGCGACGTCGTTTACGTGGACGACATCCATTATGTGGCACAGGAGTCATATCCCGAATAGAAGTAACGGTAAAACCAACTGCCTGTAATGCACGTAATGCACTTTCACGACCTGATCCTGGACCAGAAACTTCGATCTCAAGTGTTTCCATACCATGTTCACGTGCTTTTTTACCAGCATCTTCTGCAGCCATTTGTGCTGCATAAGGTGTTGATTTACGAGAACCTTTAAATCCTTGTGCACCTGCTGAAGACCAAGAAATAGCATTCCCTTGAACATCAGAGATTGTAATCATTGTATTATTAAACGTAGACAAAACATGTGCTACGCCAGAAATAATGTTTTTGCGTTCTTTTTTTCTAAGACGCGGAGCGGCGGGTTTCGCCATGACTTTTTTTATCCTGTTGTTTAGTTACAAAAATAAAAACCAACCTAGGAACTAGCGTGTTGCTTTTTTCTTACCAGCAATAGCAACAGCCTTACCTTTACGCGTACGCGCATTGGTATGGGTTCTTTGCCCTCTTACAGGTAGACCACGACGGTGACGTAAGCCACGGTAGCATCCTAAATCCATTAAACGTTTAATATTCATGGCGACTTCACGACGAAGATCACCCTCAACTTGATATTCACTATCAATTAACTCACGAATCTTCAGAATTTCATCGTCTGAAAGTTCGTTCACTCTGCGTGCTTCAGGAATTGAAAGTTTATTACAAATTTCCTGTGCTTTTGTAGGCCCAATGCCATAAATATAACGCAGACCAATTGCTACCCGTTTATTTGTCGGGATGTTTACGCCGGCAATACGCGCCACGCCTGTTACTCCTCAATTAACCTAAAAAATTCAGGCTTATTTCTTGAACAATCGGCTACTCAACAAAAACACAACTACTTTTCATAAAGTAATGTTTATAAAATAGCCAACAACCTAAAATACCTTTAAAGGCAGCAATATAACCTTCCTGCCTTTAGAGTCAATACCGCAACACAAAAAATTTATTTTGTATAAAGAATTCTAGTTGCTTAATTTAATTTTTTTTAAGACTTGGTCAATGTCTTTTGTGACATCTCCCACGCTTTTCATCCCATTTATTGCATATAAACAGTTTTTTTTCTCGTAGTATGGTAATAATGGCGCAGTTTGCTTACGATATGTTTCTAATCTCGCCAAAACAGTTTCTTTGTTATCATCAGCTCTTGATACAAATTCCGTCGAGCCGCAACTATCACATACACCTTCCACTTTAGGATGCTTAAATTGCTTATGGTAACTGGCACCACAGCTTGCACAGCTAAAACGACCAGAAATACGCTCAGCTAGGATTTCTTCGTCAACTTCCAAGGAAAGCACCGCATTTAATCTCGTTCCCTGAGAAGAAAACATTTTGTCCAATGCTTCGGCCTGCCCCAAACTGCGAGGAAAACCATCAAGGATGAAACCATTTTTACAATCGTCTGCTTGGATTCTTTTCTGAATCATAGAAACGATTAAATCGTCTGGAACTAACTCTCCATTATCCATAATTTTCTTAGCAAGCTTACCAACATCAGATTCTGCCTTAACTTCAGCACGTAACATATCACCTGTTGAAATCTGAGCTATGTTATACTCTTGAGCAAGATGCTGGGATTGTGTTCCCTTACCCGCCCCAGGAGGGCCTAAAAAAACTAATTTCATCGCTTTTTCCCCTTACCACCACGAGATTTACGTAATAAACCTTGATATTGATGCGCAACCAGATGTGACTGTACTTGTGTTACTGTATCGATGGTTACAGACACAATAATAATTAAACTCGTTCCACCAAAATAGAATGGAACATTATAGTGATTAATCAAAAACTGTGGCAATAAACAAACTGCAACGAGATATAGAGCACCAATCGTCGTCAATCGTGTTAAGATCGTATCAAAATAAGCGGCCGTATTTGCACCTGGACGAATCCCAGGAATAAAACCACCCTGTTTACGCAAATTATCGGCCGTTTCTTTGGGATTAAAACTGACCGCAGCATAGAAAAAAGAAAAGAAAATAATCATGGCTGCATAGAATAACATATATAAAATACGACCATTGCTAAATTCTTGACCTATAAATGCTAACCAGCCAGGTGTAGAATCACTGGATAAAAATCCTGCAATTGTCACTGGGATTAACAGAACTGATGACGCAAATATAGGTGGAATAACTCCTGCAGTATTGACTTTAAGAGGCATATGAGTGGAATCTCCACCATACATACGTTGACCAACCTGCCGTTTAGGATACTGGATAACTACACGTCTTTGTGCTTGTTCCATAAAAACAATAAAAGCAATCGTAACCGCTGCTAATACCAAAAAGATAACAACAAATATAGGTGATAACGCGCCTGTATACCCTAAGTTAAACAAACTGGCCAAAGCGGTTGGAAGATTCGCAACAATACCAGCAAAGATAATTAACGAAATGCCGTTCCCTACCCCTCTAGCGGTAATTTGTTCACCTAACCACATCAAAAACATCGTTCCACCAACTAGCGTAATAACACAAGTGGCAGTGAAAAAGAATCCAGGATGAAGCACGGCATTCCCAGCTGGTGTACTCATACTGGCAAGACCAACGGCAATCCCATAAGCTTGGAACAGCGCAATGAAAACGGTTAAATATCTTGTGTATTGATTAAGCTTCTTACGTCCTTGCTCACCCTCTTTTTTTAATGCTTCCAAAGAGGGCATAGCCGAAGACATCAACTGAATAATGATCGATGCACTAATATAAGGCATAATGTTTAGGGCAAAAATCGTCATACGACCCAGCGCACCACCACTAAACATATCAAACATACCTAAAATACCGCCTTGATGCTTGGCAAGTAATTGAGCCATAATCGCAGCATCAACACCAGGAACAGGTATATATGTACCTAAACGGTAAATAATCAAAGCACCAAGGGTAAACCATATGCGTTTTTTTAATTCAGTGGCTTTAGAAAAGGCACTGAGATTAATATTAGATGCTAATTGCTCGGCCATAGAGGCCATAATCTTATCCTTTCAGAAAAAACAGCGTCACCGCAAATAGTTACGGGACGCTGTATTTTTAAGCCTTAAGATTTATCGTGTAATATAAACTGATAAAATTCTATTATTAACAAAATATATTACAGTTTCACTTTAGGCATCTGCAGATACATCCCTAGAAGGAACCAATAGCTTAACAGAGCCACCAGCTTTTTTCACTGCTTCAAGTGCTGCAATAGACGCACCAGACACTTCAAGATTTACAACTTTATTCAATTCACCTTTGCCAAGCAAACGAACACCAGCATATTTCTTTCCTTTAAATAAGCCCGCATTACGCAATGCTTCTTCATTAATCACAGAAGAAGCATTCAATTTGCCCTCGTCAATTGCAAGAGATAAAGTATCAAGGTTTACTTCCGCATAAAGTTTGCGGAAGATATTCTTAAATCCTCTTTTAGGTAAGCGACGATAAAGCGGAAGTTGTCCACCCTCAAAGCCATTAATTGCAACACCAGATCTGGCGTGTTGCCCTTTATGACCTTTACCTGAAGTCTTACCTTTGCCTGAGCCAATACCACGGCCTAGACGTTTTTTTGTATATCTAGAGCCTAAATTGTCACGAAGTTCATTTAAGTTCATTAAATTATCCCTCCACCTTTATAAGGTGGCGAACCTTATTGATCATCCCTTGCACAGCTGGTGTATTTTCCAACTCGCGCGTGGCACCAATGCGATTCAACCCTAAACCAACTAATGTTTGTTTTTGATATTTCTGACGACCGATTGCAGAAGCGATTTGAGTCACTTTAACTTTATCAGCTTTCGTATCAACCATTTACAACCTCCGCATTTTGAGCATTAGCTGGAGCTTCACGACGTCCCAAAATTTCAGAAACTTTTTTACCACGTCTTGCTGCAACGACCCGAGGGCTTGCGCAACGACGTAATGCATCAAAAGTTGCTTTAACCATGTTATGAGGATTACGTGAACCTGTTGACTTCGCAACAACGTCATTAATCCCAAGACTTTCGAAAACAGCGCGCATAGGACCACCAGCAATAATACCAGTTCCTGCTTCTGCTGATCTTAAAATCACTTTACCAGCTCCAAAACAGCCTTGAACATCGTGATGCAATGTTCTGCCTTCTTTCATTGGAACACGGATCATTGATTTTTTTGCTTGTTCAGTAGCTTTACGGATTGCTTCAGGGACTTCTCTGGCTTTACCAGATCCAAACCCAACACGACCACGCTGATCGCCAACAACAACCAATGCTGCAAACGCAAAACGGCGACCGCCCTTTACAACTTTTGCAACACGATTGATCGTTACAAGCTTATCAACCAAATCATCATTTTCACGTTCACGTCCTGCGCGACCGCCTTCTTTAACTTCACGTGCCATTCGCGACCTCCCTTAGAACGCAAGTCCGCCCTCACGGGCAGCCTCAGCTAGCGCTTTTACACGCCCATGATAAATATAGGAGCCACGATCAAACACGACCTGTTCCAACCCAGCTGCTTTTGCACGTTCAGCAATTAACTTGCCGACTGTACGAGCAGCATCAATATCAGCTCCAGTTTTCAATTGTCCTTTTACCGCAGCTTCTAAACTAGAAGCTACAGCTAAGGTTTTACCAGCTACATCATCAATAACCTGAGCATAAATATTTTTGCTAGAACGGAATACTGAAAGACGAGGACGTCCATTTCCTTTCTGACGAAGCTGATAACGCAACCGTCTACGCCGGCGCGTTTGTAATTCACGTTGCGTACCCATTATTTCTTCTTGCCTTCTTTGCGACGTATGACTTCATTATCATAACGAACACCTTTACCTTTATAAGGCTCAGGTTTTCTAAAATTACGAATGTCCAAAGCAACTTGACCAACACGTTGCTTATCATTGCCTTCAACTGTTACAGCCGTTGGACGTGGTGTTGTAATTTTAATATCAGCAGGAATTGGATAAACAATGTCATGTGAATAACCAAGATTCATAACCAAATTTGAACCTTGCACAGACGCACGGAAACCTGTTCCCGTAATTTCCAAAGTTTTTGAATACCCTTCAGAAACACCATGAACCATATTTGCAACCAATGCTCTTGTTGTTCCCCACATAGCTCTCGCAATAATTGCTTTGTTTTTTGGGCTAACAATAACTTGATTATCTTCAATTTTAGTTTCAACGTGTTCAGACACAGGAATAGAGAGTTCCCCTCTTTTTCCTTTAACTGTCATGTTACCGTTTGTTAAAGTAACTTGTACCCCTTGTGGAATCTGTACGGGGTTTTTGCCTACGCGTGACATTTAATTCCCCTTAGAATACACGACAAAGAACTTCGCCACCAACATTAGCAGCGCGCGCTTCAACATCAGACAAAACACCACAAGGTGTTGAAAGGATGGATACGCCAAGCCCCGCATAAACGCGTGGAAGTTCTTTAATCTTTGAGTATACACGACGACCAGGTTTAGAAACTCTTTGAATTTCTTTAATAACGGGTTCGCCATCAGAATATTTCAGTTCAATGCGAAGCTGGTTAATACCTTTACGCAATTCTTCTTTTTTATAACCGCGAATATAACCTTCACGTTTTAAAGCTTCTAAAACATTGACTCTTAAGTTAGAAGCAGGAGCTACACAAAATGTATGACGAGCAGATTGCGCATTACGAATACGGGTGAGCATATCACCTAATGGATCAGATAATGACATCTACAGCCCCTTACCAACTTGACTTAACCATACCGGGGATCTGCCCAGTAGACGCTAATTCACGCAATGCGATACGGCAAAGCTCAAATTTACGATAATTACCACGAGAACGTCCTGTTAATTTACAACGCAAACGGACTCTGACACGAGAACCATTACGAGGTAATTGTGCCAATTTTAAAGAAGCATCAAAACGATCTTCAACAGGCAACGCTCTATCCATAACAATATTTTTTAATGCAATGCGCTTTTCTTTATCACGTGCAGACATACTAGCACGCTTCGCATTGCGATAGATGGCGGAAGTTTTTGCCATGTTTTATTTTACCCTCCGGAACTTGTCGAAAAATTCGACCGTTTTCCAAAAATAAATAGATTTGCAAGGCAATTTACATTGCCTTGCAGCGAAAAGAAACTAAACTTACCCAACGAAAGGTAAAGAAAACGCCTTTAATAAAGCTTTAGCTTCTTCATTTGTTTTAGCTGAAGTAACAAAAATGATATCCATACCACGCACATCGTCTACTTTATCGTAAACGATTTCGGGGAATACGATTTGTTCCTTCAAACCCATTGCAAAGTTACCATTGCCATCAAAACCTTTATTCGCAGGTAATCCTCTAAAATCACGAACCCTAGGTAAAGCGATCGTCACTAAACGGTCTAAAAACTCATACATACGGCGGCTACGTAACGTAACCTTACAACCAATTGGCAGACCAGCACGAATTTTAAAACCAGCAATGGCTTTCTTACTTAACGTTTTAACTGCTTTTTGACCAGCAATCAAGGTCATTTCTTCTGTTGCGTTATCTAATTTCTTTTGATCGCCAACAGCTTCGCCAACACCCATGTTCAAAACGATTTTTTCAAGACGGGGAATTTGCATTTCATTTTTGTACGAAAACTGTTCACGTAGATTCTTACGCAGCTCGTTTTTATAGAGTGTATAAAGTCGGGCTTCAGATGCAGTTTGAATATTTTCTGACATTCCTCTCTCTCCTAACTTTCAATCACTTCGCCAGTAGCTTTGGCGATACGAACTTTACGACCATCTTCAAGAACCCTAAAACCAACGCGTGTTGGTTTGCCAGATTTTGGATCAACAAGTTTCAAATTAGACAAATGAACAGGTTTTTCACGTTCAATGATTCCACCTTGTTCACCCATACGGCTAGGTTTTTTATGGTGTTTTGCAACAGCAACACCACGAACAACAGCTTTATCTTCTGTTGGGTTAACAGAAAGAACTTCACCTTTAACCCCTTTATAAGGGCCGGTGATCACAATAACTTGATCACCTTTTTTTATACGTGCAGCCATTATAGAACCTCCGGAGCTAAGGAGATAATTTTCATAAACTTACGAGCACGTAATTCTCTGACCACTGGCCCAAAAATACGCGTTCCAATAGGTTCACTTTGTTTATTAATCAACACAGCTGCATTCTTATCAAAACGAATAGATGTGCCATCAGCACGACGTACAGGATAACTTGTACGAACGATAACAGCTTGATGAACTTCACCTTTCTTTACCTTGCCACGAGGAATAGCCTCTTTGACAGATACGACAATCACGTCGCCGACCGAAGCGGTCTTCCGCTTTGAACCGCCCAGCACCTTAATGCACTGCACCTCTCTTGCGCCTGAATTATCAGCCACGGTAAGGTTGGTCTCGGGATGGATCATGTCTTAGCCCCCCTTAAACTTTAACGCTGGATACTGATGTTGCTGCCTCAAGAGGAGCCCCATTACGAGTAGTCACAGCCCATGATTTTCTTTTAGATATTGGAGGAGATTCGATGATACGAACCATATCCCCAATTTTACATTCATTTAATTCATCATGCGCCGCATATTTTTTAGAACGACGAATGAATTTTTTATAAAGCGGATGCATAACACGACGAACAACCAGTACTGTCACTGTTTTGTCCATTTTGTCGCTTGTCACCCGACCAGTCAGAACGCGCCTTGGCATTGCCCACGAACTCCTTAGGACTTGCTGGTGGATGCAGCTGCACCCACGGCGTTTTTGTTTAATTCACCCATGATGGTTTTGATACGCGCAATATCACGACGAATCACACCAACACGGCTGACACCTTCATTTTGACCTGTCGCACGTTGGAAACGCAAGTTGAATTGTTCACGTCGAAGATCAACTAACAACGTTTTTAATTCATCAATAGTTTTGGCGCGCAGATCAGCTGGCTTATAAGCCTTTGCCATTCTTAAGCCTCCCCTATGCGGGTTATGAATTTTGTTTTAATCGGCAACTTAGCAGCGCCAAGCGTCAATGCTTCTTTAGCAATCTCAGGCGAAACACCTTCGATTTCAAACAAAATACGACCAGGTTTAACACGAGCAACCCAAAATTCAGGAGATCCTTTACCAGATCCCATACGAACTTCAGCAGGTTTGCTTGACACAGGAAGGTCAGGGAATACACGAATCCATACGCGTCCCATACGCTTCATAGCACGAGTAATCGCACGACGTGAAGCTTCAATTTGACGTGCAGTAATACGTTCGGGTTGCAGAGCTTTTAGACCATAAGTACCAAAATTCAACTCTGTCCCACCCTTCGCATTACCATGGATACGACCTTTATGAGCTTTGCGGAATTTAGTCCGCCGCGGAGATAGCATTATTTAATATCCTCATGCGTTGTAATAGTCTCTTATAACTATTAAACTCCAAAAAATCAATTACCGTTGTGGAACTTGATCAGCTGCACGGCGATCTTGTGCTAATGGATCATGAGCCATAATTTCGCCCTTAAAGATCCAAACTTTCACACCACACTTACCATAAGTAGTTTGTGCTGCTGCAACACCGTAATCAATATCTGCTCTTAATGTATGCAAAGGCACACGTCCTTCACGATACCATTCGACACGAGCAATTTCAGCACCACCCAAACGACCACTACAATTAATACGAATACCTTGTGCACCTAGACGCATAGCTGACTGAACAGCACGTTTCATAGCACGACGAAAAGCAACACGTCTTTCTAATTGTTGTGCAATGTTTTCTGCAACAAGTGTCGCATCAATCTCAGGCTTACGAATTTCAACAATATTTAATGCAACATCTGCATTAGCCATTGCTGCTAATTCTTTACGCAAACCATCGATATCTTGACCTTTTTTGCCAATAACAATACCAGGTCGTGCTGCATAAATGGTCACACGAGGTTTTTTAGCAGGACGTTCAATCACAACACGTGAAACGCCAGCACCAGCAAGTTTTTTTCGCAAAAAATCGCGAAGTTTGAAATCTTCGAATAGCAATCTGGTATAATCTTGATCTGCATACCAACGACTATCCCAAGTACGGTTAATACCTAGACGCAAACCAATTGGATTAACTTTTTGACCCATTATTATGCTGCCTTTCCTTCATCGTTGTCTTCACGTTCTGCAACCACGATCTTTATATGGCTAAAGAATTTTTCGATTTGTGCTGAACGTCCACGACCTCTTGCATGAAAACGACGCATAACCATGGCTTTACCAACTTCAGCTCTAGACACAACCAAACGGTCAACATCAAGCTGATGATTATTCTCAGCGTTCGCAATTGCGCTTTCAAGTATTGTTTTTACCTGCTGAGCAATTCTACGCTTTGAAAAAGTTAACTTCGCTAACGCTTGAGACACAGGTTCGTTACGAATCAAACCTGCAACTAAATTCAATTTACGTGGACTAGTTCTGATGTTACGACCAACTGCTTGAGCTTCGTTTTCAGAAAGTGCACGTGGATGCTTTGGTTTACTCATAACTAGCTCCGCTTTGCTTTCTTATCTGCAGCATGCCCATTGTAAGTACGTGTAGGAGAAAATTCACCGAATTTATGACCTACCATATTTTCACTTACTTGCACTGGCAGAAATTTGTGACCATTATAAACACCGAAAACCAAACCAACGAATTGTGGTAAAATGGTTGAACGGCGTGACCAAATTTTAATCACATCATTACGACCAGAAGCACGAGCTGCCTCAGCTTTTTTTAATAAATACCCGTCTACAAACGGGCCTTTCCAGACGGATCTTGCCATCTTTTATTCGCCCCTTTATTTACCTGTCTTACGACGACGGATGATCAAGCTATCCGTACGTTTATTGACTCTAGTTTTATAGCCTTTTGTTGGTTTACCCCAAGGAGTAACTGGATGACGACCACCTGAAGTACGACCTTCACCACCACCATGTGGATGGTCAACAGGGTTCATCACAACACCACGGTTATGAGGACGACGTCCTTTCCAACGGGTACGACCAGCTTTACCAAAATGTTGGTTCATATTATCTGGATTTGATACTGCACCAACAGTTGCCATACATTCACCACGAACTAAACGCAATTCATTCGATTGCAATTTAATTTGTGCATAACCAGCGTCTTTACCAACCAATTGCGCATATGTACCAGCAGAACGAACCAGTTTACCACCAGCACCTTCTTTAAGTTCAATATTATGAACAATTGTTCCGACAGGAATAGCCGCCAATGGCATTGCGTTTCCTGGTTTTACGTCTACACGTCGACCAGCAACAACAATATCACCAACTTTTAAACGTTGTGGAGCTAAAATATAAGACAACTCACCGTCTTCATACTTAATCAAAGCGATGAAGGCTGTGCGGTTTGGATCATATTCCAAACGTTCAACGGTTGCAGGCATATCAAACTTACGACGTTTGAAATCAACGTAACGATAAGATTGTTTATGACCACCACCAATAAAACGAGAGGTAATACGACCATTGTTGTTACGACCACCAGTTTTATTCTTACCTTCAGTAAGCGTTTTAACTGGCTTTCCTTTCCAAAGCTCCTTACGATCAATTAAAATCGTTCCACGAAGACTTGGAGTAACTGGATTAAAATGCTTTAATGCCATTAATTCCTACCTTGCGCTTAAGACAGCTTGGTGGTCAAATCAATTGATTGACCTTCGGCAAGCTGAACAAACGCTTTTTTAATATCAGAACGGCGCCCTAAACGACCTTTGAATCTCTTAGTTTTACCCTTTAATACAAGAGTATTGACACCCAATACTTTGACACCAAACAAAGTTTCGATTGCTACTTTGATTTGTGTTTTTGTTGCATTTGGAGCCACTTTAAAAGCAACCTGATTTTTTTCAGATAGCATCGTTGCTTTTTCAGTAATCAAAGGCGCACGAATGATATTAAACATCGCTTCGCGAGACATTGTTTCTGCTTTGCGACGAAGAGCTAGAATATTTGTCATACTAAGCGCTCCTTCAACCCATCAACTGCAGCACGAGTAATAGCTAGAACATCATGATTCAAAATATCATAAACGTTAGCACCAATCGCAGGAAGAATATCTACAGAATGGATATTTCTTACTGCGTGACCAAAATTTTCATCAACAGCTGTATCCACAATCAATGCAGAATTCCAACCTAACACTTTTAGTTTTGCAGCCAATTCAGCGGTTTTAGCAACACCATTAGCTTGATCAATAATGACCAATTTTCCTTCTGACAATTTCTGTGATAAAGCAGAAATTAATCCAAGTCTTCTCACTTGCTTAGGTAGGCTATATCCGTGGTCACGAACCACTGGACCATGAACAACACCACCAGTACGGAAGTGTGGGCCACGTAAAGAACCTTGACGTGCATTACCAGTACCTTTTTGGCGGAATGGCTTTTTGGTAGTTCCAGAAACTTCACCACGCCCTTTAGCTTTGTGCGTACCAGCACGACGTTTTGCAAGTTGCCAATGAACAACTCTCGCCATGATATCTGCACGAGGTTGAACTTCGAATAACTCAGCAGGAAGCGTGATATTACCAGCACTTCCATTATCGAGGGTTTTGATTTCTACATCCATTTCCCTCAACCTTTCTCTGCTACCGTTGCTAATGCAGCAGGAAATGGTGCATCCGCATGACGGGCTTTCTTGATCGCATCACGTACGAGGACAAAGCCATTCTTTGCACCAGGCACTGAACCTTTAATCATGATCAAATTTTTCTCAACATCTACAGCAGCGACTTCTAAATTTTGAGTGGTAACTCTTTCATCACCCAAATGCCCTGCCATCTTCTTATTTTTAAAAGTTTTACCAGGATCTTGACGATTACCTGTAGAACCATGTGAACGGTGACTCACTGAAACACCATGGGTTGCTTCCAAACCACGGAAGTTCCAACGTTTCATCGCACCAGCGAAACCTTTACCTTTACTGGTTCCAGTTACGTCAACTTTTTGACCTGCAACAAAATGTGCAGCGGTCAATGCTGATCCTGATTCAAGTAACGCATCTTCAGAAACTCTAAATTCAACAAGCTTCTGTTTTGGCTCAACTTTTGCTCGTGCAAAGTGACCACGGTTTGGCTGACTAACGTTCTTAACTTTAGCTTTACCAATACCTAATTGAACAGCTGTATAGCCGTCACGGTCTTGTGTACGAGTATCTACTACTTGCACTTCATCTAAGTGCAAAACAGTGACTGGCACATGTGTGCCGTCCTCTTTAAATAGTCGGGTCATCCCCAACTTTTTTGCGATCAATCCTGTACGCATCGTCTGGACCTTATAGCTTTATCTCGACATCCACGCCAGCGGCGAGGTCAAGTTTCATGAGAGCATCCACGGTCTGCGGGTTAGGCTCAACAATATCTAACAAACGTCGATGAGTTCTAATTTCGAACTGTTCACGACTCTTCTTATCGATATGAGGAGAACGGTTAACTGTAAACCGCTCAATATGCGTTGGTAAAGGAATTGGTCCTCTTACCTGCGCCCCCGTACGCTTCGCTGTATTTACAATTTCTTTGGTGCTGTTGTCAAGCACTCTGTAATCGTAAGCTTTGAGGCGAATACGGATATTTTGGCTTTCCATCTTCTATTTGCCTAATCATAATAACGGATCTAAAAAGCCGATCCTATATAGCAACAAGATTCCCAGCCAGAAAACTGACTGAGAATCCAAACTTAAGAGCTAGAAATTATTCTGTGATTTTAGCAACCACACCAGCTCCAACAGTACGTCCACCTTCACGAATAGCGAAGCGTAGACCTTCATCCATAGCAATTGGTGCAATCAATTCAACATCCATCGCAGCATTATCACCAGGCATTACCATTTCAATGCCTTCTGGTAAATGCACAACACCTGTTACGTCCGTTGTACGGAAGTAGAATTGTGGACGATAATTTGTAAAGAATGGAGTATGACGTCCACCTTCTTCTTTTGTAAGAATATAAGCCTCAGCTTTAAATTTGCTATGAGGTTTGATTGCGCCTGGTTTAGAAAGAACTTGACCGCGTTCAACATCTTCACGTTTTGTTCCACGAAGAAGTGCACCAATATTGTCCCCAGCTTCCCCACGATCGAGAAGTTTACGGAACATTTCAACACCAGTAACAGTTGTTTTAGTTGTAGGACGAATACCTACAATTTCAACTTCCTCGCCAACATTCACTTCACCACGCTCTACACGGCCGGTAACAACTGTACCACGACCTGAAATAGAAAATACGTCTTCGATCGGCATCAAGAATGGACGATCAACTGGACGTTCAGGTTGAGGAATATATTCATCAACAGCATTCATAAGATCTAGAACACGGTTTTTGCCTAATTCAGCATCGCCATCTTCAAGAGCTACTAATGCAGATCCTTTAATGATGGGAATATCATCACCAGGGAAATCATATGAAGAAAGAAGTTCACGGATTTCCATTTCAACCAATTCAAGAAGCTCTGGATCATCCACTTGGTCACATTTGTTCATGAATACAACCAATGCAGGAACGCCAACCTGACGTGCCAACAAGATATGTTCACGAGTTTGTGGCATTGGACCATCTGCTGCAGACACAACAAGAATAGCACCATCCATCTGTGCAGCACCAGTGATCATGTTTTTAACATAGTCAGCGTGACCGGGACAGTCAACGTGAGCATAGTGACGTTTGTCGGTTTGATATTCAACGTGTGCTGTTGAAATGGTAATACCACGAGCACGCTCTTCAGGTGCTTTATCAATCATATCATATGCAGTAAATTCTGCACCACCAACTTCTGCTAATACTTTTGTAATAGCAGCTGTTAATGAAGTTTTACCATGGTCAACGTGACCAATAGTACCAATATTACAGTGCGGTTTATTCCGCTCAAATTTAGCCTTTGCCATTCTCTCTCTCCGTTACTTGGACAGCCCAAGATTTTCGGTTAAAAGGTTAACCTAAACTCAGTTTACTTACCAGCGATAATGACTGAATGCTTTGTTTGCTTCAGCCATACGATGTGTATCTTCACGCTTTTTAACAGCAGACCCACGATTATTCACTGCATCCAACAATTCGTTAGATAGTCTTTCTTCCATGGTATTTTCACCACGTTTACGAGACGAATCAATCAACCAACGAATAGCCAACGCCTGACGTCGATCTGCACGAACTTCTACAGGCACCTGATAAGTTGCACCACCTACACGGCGAGAGCGAACTTCAACAGCTGGCTTTACGTTATCTAATGCTTCATGAAACAAACGTACTGGATCTGCTTCTGCACCACCACGGGCACGCAATGTTTCCAATGCTCCGTAAACGATTTTTTCAGCGACAGATTTTTTTCCATCATACATCAACGCATTCATGAAACGCGTGATGACTACATCACCAAATTTTGGATCGGGAAGTATCTCACGCTTTACTGCGCGGTGTCGGCGACTCATGCCTATTATTCCTCTTATTTTGGACGTTTAGCACCATACAAAGAACGACGTTGACGTCGCTTTGCAATACCTTGTGTATCCAGGACACCACGTAAAATATGATAACGTACACCTGGTAAATCTTTAACACGCCCGCCGCGTATCAAGACCACACTATGTTCTTGCAAGTTATGACCTTCACCAGGAATATAACTCACCACCTCGTAACCATTTGTCAGACGTACCTTTGCAACTTTACGCAATGCTGAGTTCGGCTTCTTTGGTGTTGTTGTATAAACACGAGTACATACCCCTCGTTTTTGCGGACATCCCTGCAAAGCAGGAACCTTATTGCGCTTGGCAGCAGGTTCGCGGCCTTTAGCGATTAATTGGTTAATGGTCGGCATTCGCCTTTCCCGATCCTTACTATTTCTAGGTTAAGCAATTTAATATATATTGACTTAACGGTCATTTACAACACTCTTGTATCTAAACAAACGATAGATACTTCTTACTGAATACATCCAATATAAAAAAAAGCAAAGGATTTCTTTGAACTTTGTTTCCATAAAAATGTATTTAATTCAACGAACAATGATGCTTTATTTACCACCAAATCATAAATCTTGCAAGGTAAATTATTTACCTTCAGATGCAAGACTTAAAGACCCTGTTGGAAACAAAGCATTTTATTTCCGCCAAAAGACGAAAATAACCCGTATTTTAAATTGATCGGATAGATCAAGACCTATCCGATCAATATGAAATTAATAGAATCGTTTTCTTATAGCCTATTTTGCGGCCTCTGTCACGTCTTCCATTTCATTTTCTTGTGCAATATTTACATCTAAAGAATCTTTAGACTGAATTTGCATCCGAGCATCAGCTAATCTTTGTTTATCACGAGAATAAGCTAATGCTCTAAAGCGGTTCATCACGCTACCCGTTCCTGCAGGAACTAAGCGCCCGACGATAACGTTTTCCTTAAGACCCATCAATGTATCAACTTTACCAGCAGATGCTGCTTCGGTTAATACGCGAGTGGTTTCTTGGAAGGATGCCGCAGAAATAAATGATTTCGTTTGCAATGCAGCTTTAGTAATCCCCTGTAGTACAGGTGATGCCACAGCTGGACGTTCATTCGCATTCATCCGCTTGATATTTTCTTGTTCAAATTCAAGGCGATCAATGGTTTCGCCAACCAGATAGGTTGTATCACCAGGATCGGTAATTTCAACTTTTTGCAGCATCTGACGAACAATCACTTCAATATGTTTATCGTTAATTTTCACCCCTTGAAGGCGATAAACACTTTGAATCTCGTCAATCAAATAATCTGAAAGAGCTTCAACACCCAGAACTTTCAAAATATCATGGGGAACACGTGGCCCATCAACCAATGGATCACCACGACGAACAAAGTCACCTTCTTGAACAGAAATATGTTTACCTTTTGGAATCAGATATTCTGTTTCTTCTCCAGTTTCTTCATTACGTACAACGATACGGCGTTTAGCTTTGTAATCCTTACCAAATTCGACGATACCATCATTCTCTGCAATAATAGCGTGGTCTTTTGGTCTGCGCGCTTCAAACAACTCCGCAACACGAGGCAAGCCCCCTGTAATATCACGAGTTTTTGAACCCTCACGTGGAATACGTGCCAACACATCACCAGCATTTACATCAACACCATTTTCTACAGATAACAAAGAATCTGGTGATAAGAAATAACGTGCATCATTCCCATTCGCAAGCTTCATGACTTCTCCGTTTGAATCTTTCAATTGGAGTCTTGGTCTTAAGTCACGGGATTTGCTGGTTTGTTTGTAATCCACCACAACTTTAGAAGATAAGCCTGTGACTTCATCCATACGCTCAACCAGAGTAATACCTTCAATCAAGTCTTGATATTCAATTGTACCTGATTTTTCAGTAATAATTGGAAGGGTGTATGGATCCCACTCTGCCATTTTCTGATTACGCGTGACCTTAGCCGCATTTTTAACCAACAGTCTTGCACCATAAGGAATACGATAACGTGCGCGCTCAACTTTGTTTTCATCTAATAAGACAATTTCGCAGTTTCTGGACATCACAATATCGAAACCTTGACTGTTTTGAACCACATTCAAGTTTAAGATTTTAATGCTGCCATCGCGAGATGCTTCCACCATTGATTGTTCTGCCCCTCTTTGAGCAGCCCCACCAATATGGAACGTACGCATAGTCAACTGAGTTCCAGGCTCACCAATTGATTGAGCTGCAATAACACCCACAGCTTCACCAATATTTACTGGCGTTCCACGAGAAAGATCACGACCATAACAATACGCACACACGCCAACTTGACTGTCACAAGTTAAAACAGAGCGAATCATCACGCTTTCAACGCCAGCTTTCTCAATGGTTTCAGCCTCTGCCTCTTCAACCAAAGTATTACGCGGATACAAGGTTTTACCTGATGCTGGATCAAGAACATCTGCAGCCAAAGTACGTCCTAAGATACGTTCAGACAGAGATGAAATCACTTCACCGCCATCCATCACAGCGCGCACTGTCAAACCGCGTTCTGTTTCACAATCTTGATCAATAATAATACAATCTTGCGCCACGTCCACTAAACGACGAGTCAAATATCCAGAGTTCGCAGTTTTCAAAGCCGTATCAGCAAGACCTTTACGCGCACCATGGGTAGACGTGAAGTAATCTAGAACGGACAAACCTTCTTTAAAGTTTGCGATAATCGGTTGTTCGATAATTTCACCAGAAGGTTTTGCCATCAAACCACGCATACCAGCAAGCTGTTTCATCTGAGCCGGTGACCCACGAGCCCCTGAATGGCTCATCATCCACACAGAGTTGATACGCTGACCAGGTTCTACACGTGAAATCTCTTTCATCATTGCAGCCTGAACTTCGTCAGTACAACGTGACCAAGCATCCACAACTTTGTTGTAACGTTCACCAGCAGTAATCAAACCATCTTGATATTGTTGTTCGAACTCTTTGACTTCTTCTGTTGTTTTTGCAACCAATTCCTGTTTAGCATCAGGAATAATCATATCATCCTTACCAAACGAAATCCCTGCTTTCGCAGCGTAAGCAAAACCAAGCCCCATCATACGATCAGCGAAAATAACACACTCTTTCTGACCACAATGACGATAAACCATATCAATAATATCAGAAATAGATTTCTTCGTTAATTGTTGGTTAATCAAATCAAAAGCAATCGCTGGATGTTTAGGAAGAATCTGAGAGATCAACATACGACCAGCTGTTGTGATTACACGTTGAGTAATAGGATTCCCTTCTGCATCTTTAGTTTCATAACGAGTACGAATTTTGTCATGCAACTTAATTGCTTTAGCTGATAAAGCATGTTCGATTTCCCCAATATTTGCAAATACTGGAGCACCTTCTTTGATCAAACGTCCTTCTGCATCATATTCTGCTTGATCTGGTGTCAATTTAAATTCAGGAATATCCAAACTTAAATAATAAAGTCCTAACACGATATCTTGTGAAGGCACAATAATCGGCTTACCACTTGCAGGACTTAAGATATTATTGGTAGACATCATCAAAACACGTGCTTCTAATTGAGCTTCTAGGCTCAACGGCACATGCACAGCCATTTGGTCACCGTCAAAGTCAGCGTTAAATGCTGTACAAACCAATGGATGCAATTGAATAGCCTTGCCCTCAACCAATATAGGTTCAAAAGCTTGAATACCTAAACGATGCAATGTCGGCGCACGGTTCAACATCACTGGATGCTCGCGAATAACTTCTTCAATAATATCCCAAACTTCTGGACGTTCTTTTTCAACCATACGCTTCGCAGCTTTGATGGTTGTAGCATGTCCATATTTTTCAAGTTTCGAATAAATAAATGGTTTGAATAGCTCCAGAGCCATTTTCTTTGGCAAACCGCATTGATGCAATTTTAGTTCAGGACCCACAACAATAACGGAACGACCTGAATAATCAACACGTTTACCAAGCAAGTTCTGACGGAAACGACCTTGTTTCCCTTTCAGCATGTCTGCCAAAGATTTTAATGGACGTTTATTCGCACCCGTAATTGCGCGCCCTCTGCGACCGTTATCAAATAACGCATCCACAGATTCTTGTAACATTCGTTTTTCGTTACGAACGATGATATCTGGTGCACGAAGCTCCATTAATCGTTTCAAACGGTTATTACGGTTAATTACGCGACGATATAAATCATTCAAATCAGAAGTAGCAAAGCGACCACCATCTAACGGAACCAATGGTCTTAATTCCGGTGGGATCACAGGGACAACATTCATAATCATCCATTCTGGACGACAACCGCTTTCAGCAAATGCTTCTACTAATTTTAAACGTTTGACTAATTTCTTACGTTTAACTTCTGATGTTGTTTCTTTTAATTCAGCACGAAGATCAACCTTATCAACATCACAATCAATGTTAATCAAGATTTTTTTAACTGCTTCTGCACCGATACTGATTTCTACACCTTCATGCCCATATTCATCCATGGCATCAAGATATTGCTCCTCGGAAAGCAGACTATATTGTTTTAAAGGAGAAGTTCCTGACTCTAAAACAACATAATTCTCAAAGTAAAGTACACGCTCAAGATCTTTTAACGTCATATCAACCATAAGGCCGATACGGCTTGGTAAAGATTTCAAGAACCAAATATGTGCAACAGGACTTGCCAGTTCAATATGCCCCATACGTTCACGGCGTACTTTAGCAAGCGTAACCTCAACACCACATTTTTCACAGACAATACCACGGAACTTCATCCGTTTATATTTTCCGCACAAACATTCATAATCTTTGATAGGCCCGAAAATGCGGGCACAGAATAGTCCATCTCGTTCTGGTTTAAATGTACGGTAATTAATGGTCTCTGGTTTTTTAACTTCACCATAAGACCATGACCGTATCTGCTCAGACGAGGCTAATTGAATTTTAATTTGATCAAACGTCATTGCTTGGCCTGATTGACCAAGAATTTTCATAAGTTCATTCATTCGCCATAAACCCTTTGGGGGATAGAGGCGTTATTAAATATAACACCTCTTTATTAAAATACTTACAAACCAAATCAATATGCTTATTCAGCACTTTGTTCCAGTTCAACATTCAAACCGAGCGATTTCAGTTCTTTAATCAATACGTTAAAGCTTTCTGGAATACCTGCTTCAAAGTCATCTTGATCTTTAACAATCGCTTCATACACTTTCGTTCTACCAGAAACGTCATCAGATTTAACCGTCAACATTTCTTGTAATGTATATGCAGCTCCATAAGCTTCCAACGCCCAAACTTCCATTTCCCCGAAACGTTGGCCACCAAATTGAGCTTTACCACCCAATGGCTGTTGTGTAACCAAGGAATACGGTCCAATTGAACGTGCGTGAATCTTATCATCAACCAAGTGATGCAATTTCAGCATGTAAATATAACCAACTGTCACTGGACGTTCGAAAACTTCACCTGTGCGACCATCAATTAACGTGCTTTGTCCAGATGGATTCAATCCTGCTTGGGTCAACATGCCTTCAATATCAGGAATACTTGCACCATCAAACACAGGGGTCATGATCGATACACCCTTGCGGATATCGTTACAGAATTCAACCAACTCATTATCATCAAGATCAACAATTTTTTCCTGGTAAGTTTTTTCACCATAAATTGTTTTAAGACGATCCAAAAGCTCCTGCTTCTTCTCACCTTGACGAACATAATCATCGACCACTTGACTAACTTGCTTACCAATATTGGCACAAGCCCAGCCCAAATGCGTTTCAAGAATCTGTCCAACATTCATACGAGAAGGCACGCCCAGTGGATTCAATACGAGATCAACAGACGTTCCATCTTCAAGGAAAGGCATGTCTTCAACGGGAACAACACGGGAAACAACCCCTTTGTTACCATGACGTCCCGCCATTTTATCACCAGGTTGTAATTTACGTTTTACGGCAATGAAAACTTTAACCATTTTCATTACGCCCGGAGGAAGCTCATCGCCACGTTGTAATTTATCAACTTTATTGTTGAAACGTGCTTGAACACCAGCAACTTCACGATCGAAATCTCGTTTAACTGCTTCGATATTGGCCATGACTGTATCGTCAGCAACAACAATATTGCGCCAAGCCCCTTTAGGATGCTCTGACAGTACGTCAAGTGTCAATACAGTTCCTGAAGGAATCCCTTTGAAACCAACACCAGCAGTTTGATCCAATAAGTTTTCTCTTAAACGATTATAGAATGAACGCTCTTGAATAGCCAATTCATCGTCACGGTCTTTACTCAAACGTTCAATTTCAGCACGTTCAATCGCCATCGCACGTTCGTCTTTATCAATACCACGACGGGAGAATACACGGACATCAACAATCGTACCGCTGGTTCCAGGAGGAAGTTTTAATGAGGTATCACGAACATCAGAAGCTTTTTCACCGAAAATAGAACGTAAAAGTTTTTCTTCTGGTGTCATTGGGCTTTCACCCTTAGGCGTAATTTTACCGACTAAAATATCACCAGGGTTAACTTCTGCACCGATATAAACGATCCCAGCTTCATCCAAATTGCGAAGTGCTTCTTCACCAACGTTTGGAATATCACGTGTGATTTCTTCTTGCCCTAATTTTGTATCACGAGCCATGACTTCGAATTCTTCAATATGAATTGAAGTAAATACGTCATCACGAGCGATACGTTCTGAAATCAAGATCGAATCTTCGAAGTTATATCCATTCCAAGGCATAAACGCGACCAACACGTTGCGCCCCAAAGCCAACTCACCTAATTCCGTTGAGGGACCATCAGCGATGATATCACCCGCCTTAATCTGATCACCCACGTAAACAAGCGGACGTTGATTAATGCATGTTGATTGATTCGAACGGGTATATTTACGTAAGCGATAAATATCTACACCTTGAGTGGAACCATTCTCATCCGTAGCACGAACGACGATACGCGCACCGTCAATCTGATCAACAATACCACCACGTTTTGCGACAATAGTTGCTCCTGAGTCACGAGCAACGGCTGCTTCCATACCTGTTCCCACCAAAGGTGCGTCAGAACGAATCAACGGCACAGCCTGACGTTGCATGTTCGAACCCATTAATGCACGGTTCGCATCATCGTTTTCCAAGAACGGGATTAAAGCTGCCGCGACAGACACCAATTGTTTTGGAGAAACGTCACAAGCCGTCACATCTTCTGGTTTCACCAACTGGAAGTCACCACTCTTGCGAACAGAAACTAACTCATCAGTCAAATTACCTTCAGCATCCTGCTTCGCATCAGCCTGAGCAACAATTAGCTTGTCCTCTTCCATAGCGGATAGATATTTCCATCCATCTTGCAATTTGCCGTCTTGCACCAAGCGATAAGGTGTTTCAATGAATCCGTATTTATTCACTTTCGCGTAAGTAGATAGTGAGTTAATCAACCCAATATTCGGCCCTTCAGGCGTTTCAATCGGACAAATACGACCATAATGCGTTGGATGAACGTCACGAACTTCAAACCCTGCACGCTCACGAGTCAACCCACCTGGTCCCAACGCAGACAAGCGGCGTTTATGGGTCACTTCGGATAATGGGTTGGTTTGATCCATAAATTGTGACAACTGAGAAGAACCAAAAAACTCTCTAACAGCGGCAACAGCAGGTTTAGCATTAATTAAATCATGAGGCATGACGGTATCAATATCAACTGATCCCATACGCTCACGAATTGCACGTTCCATTCTTAACAAACCAAGGCGATATTGATTTTCCATCAATTCACCAACAGAACGCACACGACGGTTTCCAAGGTTATCAATATCATCGACACTACCTTGACCATCTTTAAGTTCACACATGATTTTAATTGTGCGAAGAATATCAACTTTACGTAAAACGCGAATTGTATCATCGCCAGGAACACCTAAGCGAATATTCATTTTTACACGACCAACGGCTGATAAGTCGTAGCGGTCATAATCAAAGAACAATCCACGTAATAAAGATTCAGCAGTTTCTGCAGTTGGTGGCTCACCAGGACGCATCACACGATAGATATCAACCAACGCATCGTCTCTGGAAGTATTTTTATCTGTAATTAATGTATTTCTAATCCAAGGCCCTGTGACATTATCTACAGCCAAAGTTGGAATTTCATCTAATCCAAGCTCTTCAAAACGATCTAGTGTGGCCTCTGTAAGCTCTTCACCAGCTTCAGCATAAATTTCACCCGTATTTTCATTCACCAAATCATGAGCAAAATAACGACCTAGTAACTCTTCTCTACGAACTAAAACGCTTTTTGTTTTTTCTGCAATTTTACGTACGGTGCGTGCAGTAAGCTTCACATTAACATCGGCAACCACTTCACCTGTATCAGCATCAACCAATGGAGCCAATAACTTCATATTACGGAAAGCATCTGGTTCGAATGAACGTGCCCAACCACCATCAATTTTTTTAAACGTAACTGTATTGTAAAAATAAGAAAGAATTTCATCGTCATCCATTCCACGTACTGGAATAGAATCTACATCCCCACCTTCTATTGCTTTTGCATCGCGCAATGCAATAGAGTTTTCGCCTTCGAGGGCGTACAACAATGTTGTAACAGGGAATTTTCTTTTACGATCAATACGAACGTAAATTAAATCTTTACTATCAAATTCAAAATCTAACCATGAACCACGATAAGGAATAATTCTGGCTGTAAATAAAAACTTACCAGAAGAATGCGTCTTACCACCATCATGATCAAAAAACACACCTGGACTACGGTGCATTTGCGATACAATAACGCGTTCCGTACCATTGACAATAAAGGTACCATTTTCCGTCATTAAAGGCATATCACCCATATAAACGGGTTGCTCTTTAATATCGCGAATAGAACGTGAACCTGTATCTTCGTCAATGTCCCATACAATCAAACGAAGAACGACTCTCAAAGGAGCCGCATAGGTCAATCCACGCTGAAGACATTCCTCAACATCATATTTCGGTTCTTCAAATTCGTAATTTACAAATTCGAGACGACCATTACCCGCAAAATCATTGATTGGAAAAATCGAACGAAATACTTCTTCCAACCCCATTAAGGAACGGTTCTCTGGCTTTACATCGCGCTGTAAAAAAGCCTCATAACTCGCCCTTTGCACATCAATAAGATTCGGCATTGGTGCGATTTCTGGAATCCGTCCAAAATTTTTGCGAATGCGCTTGCGTCCCGTGAACGATTTGCTTACCGCGTTCATCGTGTATTGTGCCCCATCGCTTGTTGCCAACTATATTTGTTTTTATCCATCATCTGTAAAACAAATAATCGGCTAATGATAACTAAAATATAACTCTCAACCAAAGAGTTACGCCTACCCCTAAAACCTAGGGAAACATATTTTATTTACGTCGTCAAAAAAAACTCTTTAACGACCAAGTAGGCGGACACCCAAACCTTGGGTTCCGCCCTACCGTAATCCTAAATCCAACGATATAGAGAAAGCCCTATAAACGTTTGATCCATAGCATTATTTAAATTCGACAGTAGCACCTTGTTCTTCAAGGGTCTTCTTAATTTTTTCTGCTTCATCTTTATTCACACCCTCTTTAAGAGTTTGTGGTGCACCTTCAACTAGATCTTTAGCTTCTTTTAAACCAAGACCTGTGATTGCGCGAACTTCTTTAATGACGTTAATTTTTTTGTCACCAGATTTAGCAAGAATTACATCAAATTCTGTTTTTTCTTCAGCAGCAGCAGCAGGAGCAGCAGCAGCAGCAACAGCAACTGGAGCAGCAGCAGAAACGCCCCATTTTTCTTCTAACATTTTAGAAAGTTCTGCAGCTTCCAAAACAGTTAATGCAGATAATTCGTCAACAATTTTAGCTAAATCAGCCATGATATCTATCCTATTTATATACTAATATAAGTGTTCAATACAAATTTACTAATAATTTAGCAAATTAATAAAAGCTTAATCTTATTAAGCCGCTTCACCTTTGTCCGCATAAGCGCCAAAAACCCGTGCCAATTGTCCAGCAGGAGCTTGAACAACACCAGCAATACGCGTAGCAGGTGTAGAAATAAGCCCAACCAGCTGTGCACGCAATACATCCAATGAAGGCAATTCTGCTAGAGCTTTAACTTGATTTAAATCAAGCATCTGCCCATCTAAATTACCACCAAGAATTTCAAGTTTATCATTGGTTTTGGCGAACTCGACGGCTACTTTCGCAACTGAAACTGGATCTTGTGCCCATGCAAGAGCAGTAGGACCAGTTAACAATGGGGTAATACCTTCGAATGGGGTACCTTTAGCAGCAAGGGTGACCAAGCGGTTTTTTCCAACTTTGTAAGTTGCACCAGCAGCGCGCATACGACGACGCAAATCTGTAACAGCAGCCACATCCAATCCTTTGTTACGTGTAACAACAAGCATTGATGTATTTGCGAAAACAGATGCCATGGAAGCAACAAAAGCTCGTTTTTCCGTGCGGTCCAAATCCCGTCTCCAATTTGATCAGTCAATCATTGACTGTTCAGGTTACCATTTAGATTATACATGAAATATAATCCGGTTCGCCTGTCCTAAACGGTTACACTAGCACATAAATAGACTTATAAAATCTATACATACCAGCCCCGCCTCCCGTTCGCAGTTACAAGAACTTTTAAAACAAAGTTACGCACGGTCTTGGACAGGTGTAGGGCAAGATATCTTACCCTATATATGCATTGACTTGTAAAATACAAGCCAATGATAACTCTATATCATATTAACCAGCGTTAACGCTAGCAATATCAATTTCAATCCCAGGACCCATTGTTGAAGAAAGATAAATCTTCTTCATATAAGTTCCTTTTACACCTGTTGGACGTGCTTTTTGCACTGCATCAACAAATGCACGGATATTTTCTACAAGGTTAGTTGCAGTAAAAGATGCTTTACCAATACCAGCATGCACAACACCACCTTTTTCAGCGCGATATTCTACTTGTCCAGATTTAGCCGCACTGACTGCACCCTTAACATCCATTGTCACGGTTCCCAATTTAGGGTTTGGCATTAATCCACGTGGACCAAGCACCTTACCTAAACGACCAACCAATGCCATCATGTCAGGGGTTGCAATACAACGGTCAAAATCAATTTGACCAGCTTGAATTTTTTCAGCTAGATCTTCATCACCAACAACATCAGCGCCTGCTGCTCTTGCTTCTTCAGCTTTATCGCCACGAGCAAACACACCAACGCGTAATGTTTTACCTGTTCCATGAGGAAGGGACATTAAGCCACGAACCATTTGATCTGCATAACGAGGATCTACACCCAAGTTAATCGCAATTTCAATGGTTTCGTCAAATTTAGCTTTAGCATTACCAACAACAAGAGCAATCGCTTCTTGTAGAGAATAAACTTTATGACGTTCTAAAGTAGCATGAGCCGCAGCAAGACGTTTATTTTTAGCCATGTCTTAAGACTCCTCTACTTTCAAGCCCATTGAACGTGCTGAACCAACCAACATACGAACTGCGCCATCGACATCGTTCGCATTCATGTCTTTCATTTTTTCAGCAGCAATTTCACGCAATTGGCTCATTTTGACTGTACCAACAGTCGCACCTTTACCGATAACTTGAGCGCCTTTTGATACTTTAGCAGCTTTTAACAAGAAATAAGTATTCGGTGGTGTTTTTGTAATAAAGCTAAATGTGCGGTCCGCATAAGCAGTAATCACAACAGGAATTGGCATTCCCGGTTCAAGATTTTGAGTCGCAGCATTGAACTCTTTACAGAATTGCATAATATTCAAACCACGTTGACCCAATGCTGGACCAACTGGTGGGGATGGATTCGCCTTCCCCGCAGGAATTTGTAATTTAATGTAGCCAACAATCTTTTTGGCCATATCCGGGTCTCCTTAATAAATTCTACCCAGACCGCGGTTCACACGAAAACCATAAGGAAATACTTAATTACCTTACAGTTCATCTCCCGCGTTCCGATGAGAACTTACCTCTTAACTATTTATTGAAAGATTTGTCAAGAATTTTATTGAAAATATTCTCTTAAATTAATCCGACACCACCTATATACAAATATTTTGTTACCACTTTTTTGTATCTCATAAAACATAAGCGAACATCATCATTTAAACTGTCTGATACTACAAACATCAGACCGTCAATAAAGTGTTAACTCTGCATATTTAAATATAAGGCCATAATAGACCTGGAATAAGATATTTAGAAATATGATCACGTACTGATGGTGGCAAAGCATACATCACGCGTAAAAACTGATCTTCTGAAAGATTAGGAGTATTTGCAATCCACTCTATAATCGTATCTACGCTTGACACGTCAAACACATTAAACGGAAGACTGTCATCGATGAAGTCACTCCCCTCACCAACATACTCCAATGTCACTTTTTCATTATCGTTACAAATTAAACGATCAGAATACAAGTCACCACACGACCCGTTAGGTGGCATGAAACAGGTGTAATAATAAACATCCCCAGCTAAGGTAAGCAACCCCTTTTTGCCATCATCCAACGCATCAATACGGAAGAACAATTTATTATACAAAGGCACCCCTTCTCTAGTTCTAAGATAAGGAACGTCATCATCTTGCATTTCTAATGTAATAGTTATTATGTTTGGCAATGAAGGGTATATGAGCCCCAAAAGTATTTTATAATTATTTTGATTAATACTCTCTTCTGTGGCATGTACAACGAGTTTACTAGATGGATCGTAACAAAGAAATGTATCAAAATGGGATTTAACTCGGTAAACCGCGGGCGTTTCAGAATATCCAATATTGTTACCAACTATATTTTGAGACGTATATGGTGAGCTACCTAATTTTTGAATAGCATCCTTCAACATCGCTTTATGAATCATTATTAAGTTGTCATTCATTTTTGGAACAAAACGCAATGGTTCTGTATCTTTGATGTCTGAACATGCGAAGCGCTTCCAATATCCCGCGTTGTCTGGGCGTTTTTTTACACGATCAACAAAGTGTTCCATACTTCTACAAATATAATGCATTACAAATGCATCTGACCATTCAATTTCTTGAGTTGCACCAGGATTTTTAACTTTACCCCCATGAGGTCTTACATAACGATCAGCATCAATATCGTAGAACCAATGTGGATCATGATAATTGCCTTTTAATTTTTCTGGGCGTAAAAAAGTTTTAATAAGTTGATTATCACCTAGATTTGTAGTCGAATGCTCCACAAATGATTCTACAATAGTAAGCTTAGGTCTAACGACTTTATTAGAATGTCCGTAAATTTTCCAAGAAAAGGCAACAGCATCAGCATGATCAAATCGGTAAAAAAATTCAGGTAACGTATCGAAATGCTTGATGTAGATGTATTCATCTCCATCTAAAAAACCTAACCAATCATATTCACCCTTACACTCTTCGACAGCTTGAAGAAAACTTTTTTTCTGGCGCCAATAAAAATTAGTTTCATTTAAAGGGTCTGTACGAAAAAGACGAATATCAAAACATTTAGCCGCAGCTTGTAATACTTCCCACGTTCCGTCGGTCGAGTGGTCATCAAAAACAAATAATGTTTTAACTCCAAGAGCAAAATGCCAAGCAATCCAACCCTTGATATCAGAGAATTCATTTTTTACAAATAAGACAATAGCAACCGTAGGGACAGTCTTTTCCATTTTTATATTCACTTTAACTTTAGAGCTATAAAGGTTATTATTTAGGTGAATTTATACAATACTAAAATGTTGCTAGCAATGAATTTATTGAACTCTCCATATTTCGAGTTTATTCTTTGCCCACACTATTCCCTAAATGACTATACTGAAACACACCTACTGATTCTAACTTTTTCTGTGGCAGTTCGTTTGCATCCCATCCCCCACCTAAAGCGGTGATCAGATTGACAGAAGCTTGCATTAACCTGGTTTTACTTTCCACCTCTGCTATCTGGGCGGTTAAGGCTGCTGTTTGTGCAGTAACAACATCTAAATAATTTGTTAAGCCACCCGTATACAAAGACATTGCCATCCCTTGTGTTCGCAATGCTGCTTCTGACGCTGCTTTATTCTCTCTAAATTTTTTTGACATTTTTTGGGTCAACGTCAAATTATCAGCAACCTCTTTAAAGCCATTTAATACAACTGAACGATAATTGTCTCTGGTTTGTCGATATTGAGACCAATTCCTTTGTAACGTTGCTCTGCGTAACCCGCCTTGAAATAGAGGAAGGGCAGCCTTAACTGCCGCTGACCACATACTGTTCGGCAATGTGGCTAAACCAAAACCACTATCTTCAAATCCACTTAAAGCATTAATGGTAATATCTGGGTAAAAAGCTGCTTTTGATACCCCAATAGCACGATTAGCCGCTGCCATTTGACGTTCAGCGCTGGCAATATCAGGGCGACGTTGTAACAAGGCAGAAGGAACCCCCAAAGGCACATTGGGAATATTCATCGCCTCATTCGATTTTATAGGTTCAACATGAAAACCCATGGGAACTTGATTGACCAATACCGCAATTGCATGTTCTGTAATATCACGTTGAGCCTGAATTTCTGTCTGTTGTGCCTTGGTCATTTCAAGTTGATTTTCAGCTCTGGATACGTCAATGCCCGCAGCAATTGCCCCCATTTGACGCATACGTGTCACATCAACAGCGGCTTCAAAATATTTAATTGACTCTTTTAACACTTCATTTTGCGCATCATATCCACGTAAAATCATATAGTTTCGGGCTAATTCGGCTTGTAAACTCAACTTAGCCGCTTCATAGTCAGCAGCACTCACTTGTGCTAGACTGCGCTGCATTTTAATCTGATTACGAATCCTGCCCCACAAATCAACCTCCCACATTGCAGAGGCTTGATATTGGGCATTATTCTCTGTAATAGGTCCATTGCTTGTCGAGCTACGAAACAGACGATTATGAGACTGTTTATACCGTCCTCCACCAGCCGAGAGCGTTAAATTGGGATAGAGCTGAGATTTGACTTCGCTTAACAACGCACGACTTTGCATAAAAGTCTCTGCGGCAGCCTTTAGATCAGGGTTATTTTTATTCAGCTGGTCTTCTAATTGATTTAAAGTTGGATCATTAAATACAGTCCACCATGTCCCTTTTGGGATTTCATCTAAGGGTTGAGCAACATGAAACGGCGCCGTCCCTTGCCATGTATCAGGCAAAGCATATTGAGGTCGTTTATATTCAGGGGCTAAATCACATGCGCTTAACATCAACAAACCCGAAACTAAACATATCCCTATTCGAGTGTGCTGTAATCTAAAGTTATTCAACATTATTGTTGTACCTCGACAGGTTGTGCAGCATTTTTCTTGAGCGATTCATTTTCATGTTTAGGAGTTATTTGCTCTGTATTTTGAAAATCATCATTATACCCAGGGGTGCTATCCACTAACTTCACCAATTGCCCGTCCATCAATCCAGCCGAAGGATTATTCACAACACGGTCTGTTTTAGTAACCCCTGATAAGATTTGTACAGATTTACCCAAATTATTTCCCAAAGTCACATTGTGCATTCGAACCCGATTATCCGTTCCAATCACAGCAACTTGCATACCTTGCGCTCTAAAAATCAGCGCTTGTTCTGGTAAGATTAATATATTAGGATCTGCAGGGGCGATGAAATGAACATTTACAAAAGTACCCGGCCACAATAAATGAGATGCATTATCAACCGTTAATTCGGTTGTCACTGTTCGGGTCGTTGTATTAAATGCCCGCGCAGACGTTAAATAATCTGCTTTAAAAATTTTCCCAGGATATTGAATAGCTGTCAATTCCGCTTTAACACCAGACTTTAAAATAGAGGCATAATCTTGTGGCACATCGACAAATACACGTAATCGATGAATGTCCGCCACGGTAAATAATTCCGTAGCTTTTCCTGAACGACTCAGATCACCATTATCATTCACAAAATCCCCAACATCCGTTAAACGAGAGGTTACCACACCATCAAAAGGGGCACGAATACTTCTAAACGCTTGTAAAGCCGCATAACGATCAACATCATGTTTTGCAGCATCAACCAAAGCATCTTGCACTTTCGCATTTGCTGCCTGCACGTCTACTTCTTGTTGTGAAACAGCTTTTGTTCCAGAAAGTGCTTTCCATCGTTGTGCTGTAACTTTGGCTAGCTGATATTTTGTTTGAGCCACTTTTAAATTGGCTCTAGCTGCTTCATACTCAGCATCTAAACCTGGGGTGTCAATGGTTGCTAATATATCCCCAGCTTTAACGTCAGCACCAAAATCTTTATACCATTGCTTAACATAGCCAGAGACTTGAGCATAAATAGGAGCCTGATACCAAGCCGTTACATTTCCTGGCAAGGTCAGGTTACGGACTGTGGGACCCGTTTGTGGATTAATATATTGCACTCTTGGTATAGATGAATCTTTAGCTTCCTTGACCAACACGTGAACATGATGCTGGCGTTGAACTATTTCTATTCCAGTGTAAATGACTGCACCGACCGCAATAAATGCAAAAACTGCTTTTGTTTTTTTTGAAAATCCAGACATTAAACAGCTTCCTTTTTCTGGCGATAATAAACAAGTGCAAAAACACAAGGAACAAAGAGTAAAGTTGCTGAGGTTGCAACGCTTAATCCACCCATCACTGCTCTACCCAGAGGGGCGTTTTGAGTATTGCTGAGTGACATTGGTAACATCCCAATAATCATTGCCGAAGCCGTCATTAAAACAGGTCGAATACGTCCATACCCTGCTTCCACTGCTGCTAAAACAGCATTTCCATGCACAGCTAAACGTTCCCTTGCAAATGAAACGACTAAAATAGAATTTGCCGTAGCTGTACCCATACACATAATCGCCCCCGTTAATGCAGGTACAGATATAGAACTATGGGTTATAAATAAACTCCAAGCAATTCCAGCTAATGCACCAGGCAATGCCGTGATAATCACAAATGGATCCAACCAAGACTGGAAATTAACAACAATAATCAGATAAACCAATAAAATTGACATGGCTAAGCCACCGATCAATTGAGAATATGCATTGTACATGGTTGTTGATTGCCCTCGGATCGCAATCGTGGATCCTCTGGGCAATTGAGAATTAAGATCGTGAACAACTTTATTTACATCCGCTGATACGGCACCCAAATCTCGACCATCATTGCTGGCATAAATCTCGAAAACAGGCATAATATTATAATGAGAAACCTCTCCACCCGTTCCAGTTTGTGAAATGTGACTTAAAGACCCCAACATTTGTGTTTTGGTTTTCCCACTGGCGCCCTCTGGCCCATTGACAGGAATGGTTTCCAAATCATTCATCGTTTGTAGTTCTGCTTGCGGTGTTTGGATATTGACCAAATGGGAAACACCAGTTTTAGGATCAAGCCAATAAGTCGGAGCCGTCTGACCACTGCCTGACAATGTTGCCAACGCATTATTAGCAATATCAGCCTCTGTTAATCCTGTGCTGAGGGCAAATGTTCTGCGTGTATTTATCATTAACGTTGGAGTAGTCACTGTTTGTTGCACCCGAACATCAGCAATCCCAGGAATATTTTTTAATTTAGAAGCCACAAATTTAGCATATTCATAATTTGCAGATAGATTACGTCCGACAATTTGAACATTAATTGGTGCGGGCAAGCCAAAATTCAGAATCTTGGCCGTCATATCCCCTGGCATAAATGCAAAATCCGTCCCAGGAAATTTATCCCTTAATCCTTGACGTAATATTTTACGATATTCTGTAATCGGAGATTCAGAGTTATTCAAAGAAATTGTTAAATCACAATCTTGCGACCCAATAGTAGGCGTGGGAATAAAAGCCTGATTAAGACTACTGAATGGTAGTCCACAATTATTGACAATGCCTTTGACCTGGCCAGGTAACAATTTCTCTATTTCTTCATTAACTAAATACGAGATTTTACCTGTTTCTTCAATCCGCGTCCCTAAAGGCGCGCGCATATGCAAATCCAGTTCCCCTGATTTAATTTCAGGGAAAAAATCCTGCCCACAAAAATATAATAATCCCATCGAAGCAACTGAAAAAACCATAAAACCAGCGATGAATCTTTTTCGGATAGATAATAAATGCTCTAATAATGCCTTATAATTTGTTCTAAAACGCTCAAAACCTGCGTCAAAACGATTTAAAAACTTTTGAAGTTTTGAAATCTTTCGATTAGGATTTTCATGCTCTCTGATCTGACCTGGCAAAAGATAATAAGCCATCGTGGGAACCAAGGTTCTGGATAAAATAAAAGAAGCGATCATCGCAAAAATAATAGCTTCTGCCATTGGCATAAATAACCATCCACCTACGCCAGTCAACTCAAATAACGGAAACCACACAATACAAATGCAAAGTGTAGAGACAAAGGTTGGAATAACAATTTGATTGGCCGCATCCACAATTGCGTCATAGAGATTTTTTCCCATCTCTAAATGCGTATCAATATTTTCAATCATCACCGTAGCATCATCAACCAAGATACCCACTGCTAACGCCAGCCCCCCAAGGGTCATAACATTAATGGTTTGCCCTGCTAAATCCAATCCAATCAACGCCGTTAAAATAGCCAAAGGAATTGACGTGGCAATAATTAACGTGGATCGCCATGAACCCAGAAATAAAATGACCACTATGCTGGTCAATAAAGCAGCAATAACCATTTCATGGACAACGTCTTCCACGGACTCTTTTACAAAAGTCGAAGCGTCTGAGATAATGTCAATATTAACCCCTGGTGGCAGTGTTTTTTGCACTTGAGGTAATAATTTTTTTATCCCAGATACAACATTCAATGTTGATACATCACCTGATTTCATTACCACCATCAAAATGGCTTTGTGCCCTTTTACCAGCACTAAATTTGTTTGTGGTGA
Organism: Commensalibacter communis; assembly: GCF_947179015.1. GTDB lineage: Bacteria > Pseudomonadota > Alphaproteobacteria > Acetobacterales > Acetobacteraceae > Commensalibacter > Commensalibacter communis. The sequence goes on along the minus strand of NZ_CAMXCM010000001.1, from coordinate 166,336 downwards.
ACCGCCTCTATGCACCCAAGCAACGTCTTTTAAATAAACAGTCGCATTTCCAACTTGCTTAATAGGAATATTGTTAAATTCTTCTATCGCCCGTGGTGTTGCATTTGTTTGTACCATAAAGTCAACAGCACCAATCTTTTGATCCCCAGCAGGTAAAACAATATTTTGCTGATTGAGCGCGTTTCCAATGTCCGTAGCCGTCAATCCATAAGCTAGTAAGCGTTTTTGATTTAAAGAAACTTGCACATTATTAGCCGTTCCCCCATAGGGTGAAGGCAATGCTGCCCCTGCTACTGAAACCAATGATGGGCGGATAAGGTTAGAGGCCATATCATAAAGCTGAGATCCTGTTATGGTGCTGGAAGAGATTTTTAACATCAATACAGGGACAGAAGACGCATTATATTTTAAAATCAAAGGAGGCGTAATCCCCTTTGGCATTTGTTTTAAAACAGTTTGAGAAACAGATGTGATCTGAGTTTGTGCCTCGGCAATATTTGTTCCCGGCTGGAAAAATATTTTTACAATCCCACGACCATAAAAAGAATTGCTTTCAATATGCTCAATATTATCGACGGTTGACGTGAGGGCTCTTTCGTAATAGTAAGCCACTCGCCCTGACATATCCTCGGGCATTAATCCATTATAATTCCAAACCACAGCGACAACAGGTATTTTAATATCAGGAAAAATATCTGTTGGTGTTTTAAAAATTGATAAAACCCCAAATACAACGATTAAAATTGCTAAGACAACAAAGGTATACGGGCGTTTTAACGCCGTAATAACTATCGCATTCACGTAACTAAATGCTCCATTTCTTTAGTTTTAATAATAAATAATTTTCACAGCAGCTTAAATAACGATGTGCTTAATCATTTAACATGACTACAAATTATAAAGCTCTCATATAACGCTTAATTTATATAATCAGTATGATTTTATATAAATGAATAATCATGCCATAATAAGAATGATTATAAACCATTTAAATATGATACTAGATTAAATGAATTCTTGTTACACAAAAGAAATAACCCATAATATTACAAATTTCTTTTAAATCAAAAAATCATAATTAAGGTCAATAAGTCGAGATTAAGGCAGTATTAAGGCAATTAGATTCACTCTAAAACTCGATATAACTGTATAAAACGTGAAAGCTCTTCATTCAACTTTTGTATTATTATTTCCTTCACTTTTGCAACTGAAATACAATCGTTATTCCCAGGTCGTATTTTATTAAACACTTATCTATAAATAAAATGCTACGGTTTCGTTAATAAAATTTAACTAATAAAACAGCTCTCTTAAAACCCCTGGGGTTAAAATTCGAGCAGGATATAAATCAAAAATTGGTTTTTTAAAGCCACCCTCGATATCAAAAGGAACGGCAACAAACCCGCCCCCTTTTTCTGGACTAAACAATTTACCAACGCCAGGTAAAAAACCAAATAGTTTATTAATTGCGTATACAGGCACGATCGTCCCTCTTAAATTTAAATTGGCTTGATTAAGATCGATATCACCTTGCAACGTGGCCCCTAGCTCTGCGTTATGCACTAACCCATCGGTAACATTTAAAATTCCATCACCTAATGATAAATTAGTTTGAATAGTATCCAAAATAATTTCCTTGTTTTTTCGTTTCTTAAACAAACCGTAAATTGACGCATCGCTTAATCGGCGCATAGCAAGCGGGGCATTTTCTAACGTCACATTTTTGATCTTAACCCGACCAGTAAAAGGTGCAGAAGGTTTAGCATCATCAAATTGCCCTTTAAAAACAACCGTTCCTCCTTTTAATTGTGTTGAAACGCCCACCGTTTCTAAAATCTGACCAAAATCTTGAGCCTCTAAATGAAAATATCGATATTGATCTTTGGGGAATAATGAGGCTGTCAATACAAAAGGTTTGCGCATCCCATAAGATAAACGCATCAAGCGCACCCCATTATACTCCATATACGTTGTCACGTTGCTTAGGAATTGATCTTTGCGATAAAAAATCTTTTGCGCTTGTATATTCACAACCCACTTGCGTCCTCTTGGCCCTGAGTATCGACCTGTTGCAGCAATCGGAAGTTGATATTGATCTTTCGCTTTCGTGGTTTTACTTTTTTTCTTATCTTGCCCCACATATTTGTGAACAAAAGGTGCGATATCCAAAGCATCCGCTTTTACAGAAAGACGTATATCGCCCTTTTGTGGATTGTTCATCGCTTCTTTGGTCATGGGAATATTTAAGCTGGCTTGGCCAATTGAACGACCAATTTGGAAAGACGTAATATTTAACTGTTGAGGGGTATGATTAATAACATCAATATTAGCATCTAATGAAAGATCTTTTCCTTGCGCATATAAATTATTAATACCAATTAATTTTCCTTGATCTAGTGCTATTTCGCCAGCAAGTATGGCTGGTTGCCCAATATTTTTTGTCCATATCGGCAATTGAACACCTGCATTAAGCAAATCAAATCGTAATTTTACAGTTGCTTGACCATTATGCAATTTCTGATACCCAACATATAAAGGGATCTCTCCTATAAAATCGCCCGATGTATCGACCTTCATTTTTTTAAAACGATCAGGGGTAATATCCAATTTTGCCTGAGCGATCTCTGTAATACTTTGCTCACTCTTATGCGAGAATTTTTGCATATAGTTTAAGGTTACAGGAAAAACAGAGAATATCCCCTTGCCTGTTAACTCCAAATGGTCGGTATCTACGTTGATCGTCAATGACCCATTTTTAAAATCTCTGTCCAAAGCGACATTATCTAAATACGCATTGCGAATTTCATTATGACCTTGAATAGAAATTTGCTCTATTTTGACTTTCTTTTTCAAAGGAAGTTTGACTTTTAACGTCGTTTTGACATCTCCACTGGGATGCTTAAAAGGCAAAGGATGTCGGGATAATAAGCGTAATCTAGGTTCGTATAAAAGCGCAATAATATCTTGTAATTTTCCTTGGATATCAGTTGAAATTATCCCTGTTTCTTGATGATTATCAAGCCCAGTAATCCACATATCTCCTTTGGGCACTGATAATTTGTGATATTGATCTGTTGGTGTATTATTAGGATATACAACCTGATACCCATCCCAAAGCTTGATATAGATACGACTAGGATCCACAAAGCGTAGGCTCGCTTTCATATCTTTTAACGGTGGGGCTGGACGCAGCCAATGGATTTCCGCATGATCGGCTTCTTTAATACCACCGCCCAGATGCACTAAATCCAAATGTTCCCAGCCTTTTTGGCTGGATAATCCAGCTTCAATATTAAATCCGTGCACTTGCCCAGATGTGATATTCTCTGTTACCCACGCATGTGCACCTTTGGCAACCATTGCAGGCCAGTAATCTTTGATCGTTGCAAAATCTAACGTTGAACTATTCGCCGAGAAATTTACTCTAACTTCTTTAGTCTTAATTAAGCTTGATAAAAACAAAGATCCAGTAAATTGGAATAATGGCCCACTTTGATCCTGATCCAATGCCTTGGGAGAGCGTAATTGCAAAGCCATCTTGTCAATTGTCACATGAGCTGGTTTATACAAATCTGTTGAAAAATTAGCACGAATATGCGCATCAAGCGATGATGGATATAAATCTTGCCCCTTAACCCCAACTTTGCCTTTACCGGTTTTAATAGTTAAAGACATTTCATAAGGTTCTATAACAGATTGATTTTGTTCTGATTTTAAGCCAATATCTGCCATAAGTGAAATGGGAAGATTAACTTGTGCTAATTCTTTTAACGCTGGATTGATTTGTGCAAAATCAGCAGGATTGAACCCATCCATCTGCACATGCCATTTTAGTAAACCTGTGTTATTAAGCATCTGACGTGCTATTTCGATATTCTCATCGGCACCACTTTGTGCACTCAGATTAATCACATGACCATCAACATCAAGCTGCGCCATTACATGCCCAACAACGCCCAACGTATTTTGAATATAAAATGGTGAAATATTCATATCAATTTGTTTTAATTGAATGACTTTATTATTCACTTCATCCATTAATTTAACATGGCTATTACGAATAGTAATGTCATGCAGGTATTTTAGATTAAAATGAAACTTAGACTTAGAAGAGCTCTTTTTTTGATCGACTAGATCTAGTTGAATACTTTGATCCGTTGTTCTTTTAAACCGTAACTCTGCCCCAACCACATTCAAGGACAAAGGCTGTATCTCACGATGAAATAAAGGGGCAACTGCCAAGCCGAGCTTTGCATATTGGATACTTCCCTGCACATGTTCTTGATAATCCAAAATCTCAGCTTTTTGAATTTCTATTTGCAAAGGCGCTGAGAAACCTAGTTTCCATACAGGCCACGCAACAACAAGCTTCTGAAAATTCAACGTTCCTGCTGGGTGGTGTTTGTTCGTCCCTTTGATAATAGGTATAGGTAACCAAGATTTTACAAAAGGCGTAATATTCACCGGCTCTAAAGTAAGATAAATACCACCAGTCACCACAATAGCGCTTAAAAAAATTACTACTCCAAGAATAAGGAATAGAAAGTTTTTTAACCATCGTATAAGATATTTTTGTGTCGTTATCGTCTGTGGTTCTTGGTCTGTATTCGATTGCATACTTTATATAACTACTCATCAATGGATTAGGAATTACAAGGATCATTGATATGCCTGCACCCCATTCTACCTCAATTCCGTGGTTTCATCAAAACTGGCCTAAACCAGCAAATCAACAATCCGCTGATTTATTTCACGAAGACCTTGTGAAATTATGGATACAGTATGAAAAAGATCCCTCTTTTTTAGATCAAGAAATAATCGTTAGTCTTATTCATTCTATTGGTGGTAACAGCCCTTATTTATCACATTTAATTTTACAAAATATCCATTTTTTTGAATTCCTATTACAAAATGATCCTGATCTTGCCTGTAAAATAACCTTTGATACGCTACATCAATTTTCAGCACAAGAATCTCGTCAAGCAGTCGCCAAAATAATACGCGTCACTAAACAAAAAATTGCATTAAGTTGCGCTCTGGCAGATATTGGAAATGTGTGGTCATTACAACAAATCACTTTAACGCTCAGCACACTTGCAGAAACAACATTAAATCTTGCTATTAATCATCTTTTACTCCATGCACACCAAAATAAAAAATTAAATTTACACAATCCAAACACCCCTGAAAAAAATTGTGGATTTATTGTCCTTGGAATGGGAAAGCTTGGGGCAAAAGAATTAAATTATTCCTCTGATATTGATCTGATTATTTTATACGATCCTGACACTTATCCAGATAATGATGACTTAAATACGGTTTTTGTGAGACTGACACGTCAACTCGTTTCTTTAATGGAAGAGCGCGACGAAAATGGCTATGTATTCCGAACTGATTTGCGGTTACGTCCAGACCCCTCTTCTTCTCCTTTGGCTGTTTCTTTACCAGCAGCAATTACTTATTACGAAAGTTTAGGTCAAACATGGGAACGCACTGCAATGAGCAAAGCCAGACCGATTGCAGGGGACATTCCAGCTGGTTATACTTTCTTAGAAGCCATTCGCCCGTTCATTTGGCGCAGACATCTCGACTTCACCGTGATTGACGATATTCACGCAATGAAAAAAAGAATAGATCAACATAAAAAAACTGGCAAACAAAATTTATCAAAACTTCCCCCCAATATATCAGATCAAGACGCCCTAAATTGGCTGGTTGGTCAAAACATTAAATTAGGGCACGGCGGGATCAGAGAGATCGAATTTTGTCCTCAAACCATGCAATTGGTTTGGGGCGGGCGTTTTCCAGAATTACAAGATTCCACAACCGTTGGTGGCTTAACAAAACTGACCGACAAAGACTTACTGACCGCATCTCAAACACAAAAACTCATCGAAGCATATTCTTTATTGCGTAAGACTGAACATCGTTTGCAAATGCAAAATGATTATCAAACCCATTCTTTACCCAATAGTCTTGAGGAACTTGAACAATTTTCTATTTTCATGGGATATGAAACACCTCAGAAATTTGCTCATGATCTATTTCCGTTGATGCAATTTGTCAGACAAACCTTTGAAGGATTATTTGCCACCCCTGAAAATGATGAGCAATATATTCTAGATATGCCAACCGAAGAGCTGAAGGAATATTTAAACCAAAAAGGATTTCCTGTCGAAGCTGCCACCATTTTACAATCATGGAATGATAGTGGTCCCAGAGCATTAAGAACGGCCAAGGCGAGAACTATTCTAACCAATCTACTCCCTAAGTTACTAGATGCATTTGCCAACCAACGCAATCCGTTATTGGTTTTACAACGATTTGACACTATTCTGGCACGCCACCGTGCGGGTATTCAACTTTTATCCCTATTCGAACGCAATCCCGCATTAATCAAACGATTGTCAGCCGTTATTGGAACATCCCACTTTATTGCTGAACATATCGCCAGCAATCCAGCCGCTATTGATGCACTCTTAGAAACAAATATGGTGAAAAACCGATTTGATTTACAAAAAACGATTCGAAATTACCTTAAAAATGCCGAATATTATATGGATGTTATTCCTGCGTTACATAGTTTAGTACATAGTGAAGAATTTCGATTATCCGTAGCACATCTAGATAATCAACTTAGCCTTAATAAAGCCCAGATTTTACGCACCTCCATGGCCAATAGCATCATGAAATCGTTGCTTGAGCAAGTTACCAAAGAGCACAAAAAGAAATATGGAATAATCCCCAATGGGGGGATTTGTATTGTTGTTTTGGGAAAAGCTGGCTCTTGGGAAATGACTGCTGGTTCTGATCTCGATTTAATGTTGATTTTTGATCATCCACCAGAAATTTACGAAAGTGTATGTAACACTACGCACCAAAACAATTCAACGCAGCGCTCGCTCTCGACCAATAACTATTACATACGACTCACACAGAATTTTATCTCTGCCATCACCAATGCTGGTTCAGCGGGCTCATTATATGAAGTTGATATGCGTTTACGCCCCTCTGGCAGCAAGGGTCCCGTTGCGGTTTCTCTGACTTCTTTTAAGCGATACCACAAAGAAGAAGCCTGGACATGGGAAAGAATGGCATTGACAAGAGCCAGAGTTATTGGTGGTCCATTAAAATTACAAAAAAAGATAACCAAGACTATTCAACACGCATTATTAAATGCACCTCATAACCTCAGCAATAAAAAAGTGCTAAGAGATACCGCTGATATGAGAGCACGTTTGTTAAGAGATGCCCCGCCCAGCAGTCCTTGGGATGTTAAACACCTTACTGGAGGATTAATGGAAGTTGAATTCATTGCTCAAACGCTGCAATTAATTGCCAAAAATCCAAGTATTTTTCATCCATGCACCCGTATTGCTTTACGAAATTTAGCCAAGCATAATGTTTTAGACGCTAAAGATGCGAAAATATTAATTCAGGCTGATTGTTTCTGGAGAAATCTACAAAGTCTACTAAGAATTTTCTTTGGCAAATTACCACCAAAAGAGATTACCACAGATCTGACACCTGCAATTATCGAAGTAATGTCCAGAGACCTTTTGGGAACAGCGACTCAAGATATTCAAGCCATTACGAAAATTCAAGAAAAAGCAGAAATGATTGGTAAACAGGTCAGAACTATTTTTATAAAATATATTGGCTCTCTTACATAAACTGATATGCTGTATTTATTCTATTTCTTTAAATCATAAAGGTATGTGCAATGACAACATTAACCGAAGGTGCCAAAGCACCGAACTTTGAAATGCAAACACAACTAGATAAATCGATTTCCTTATCTGAGTTAAAAGGGAAGAAATTTATTCTTTATTTTTATCCAAAAGCAGATACTTCTGGTTGCACCAAAGAGGCTTGTGCGTTCGAGGAAAACCTTTCTACTTTGAACAAAATTAATATTCCAGTGATTGGCGTTTCAAGAGACCCCGTTAAAAAATTAAAAGCATTTGCAGATAAATATAATCTGACCTTTCCTCTGGCTTCTGATGAAGAAGGACATGTGACAGAAGCCTATGGCGTTTGGGTTGAAAAATCGATGTATGGCCGTAAATATATGGGCATTGAACGGGCTACATTTTTAATCGATGAACAAGGTACAATTGTTAAAATTTGGCCAAAAGTAAAAGTTACTGGTCATGTTGAGGATGTCTTAAAAACCATCCAAGAACTTGACCAGTAAGCCTATTTTACTGCGCTGGTGCCAATTCTGTTAAATTAGATGGCACCTGAAATAGTTTTGCATCTTGTGGGGCATAATTCACTTTTAACGCCACCACTAACGGAATATTATTTCGTACGACACGTAACATCACCCCATCATCTGTATAACAAATGTCATTAGGATTGCCTTCGCTATCAACGATTTGCCATTCATTACAATGTTGACCTGCAACGGTGGCTTCACCAACCTTCATATAATCTCCAGCAGGCCTTTGCCCAGGGGCTAAAGTTGAGTCTCCAGGTGCAGGCATTGTTGTTTTTTTCTTTAATTCTGGATTTAACACAACCAATTGCTGCTTTTTATAATCGGTAATCATGTATGTATCGACACCTTGAGAATCAATACGTTGTTTCCATTCCCCTACAGACCAACGCATTCTTTGATGGAATGGTGGTAAACCAGGCATTGCTCCAGCAATTGCATAAACAACATCCACATCATGTTGAGGGGTAATAAAAGGATTTTGATCCGCATCAACTTTTAATCCTTTTGACTCATCAGCTGCTTTTGCTTTCATCGGAATCAAGGGTTGAGCTACACTATTCGGTGCGATTAAAGTTGGTGTATCCCCTTTATGCTGAGGTAGTTTTACAGGCTGGTATCCAACAGGAATTTGAAATGTTGCTTCAGGCAATTTGCTATAATCAACGGATAAAGCAACGGTTTTCCCTTCAACTCCGTCTGCATCAGTACCTTCTTGTTTTAACAAAACCCCATCATCTGTAATACAAACAACTGCCGAACCTTTGGGGCCTTTTACTTTCCAATCTCGACACAAAACGCCTGCAATACGCTCGGTACCTTTCTTTTGAAAAGTCATTTTAGGATCTAAAAATAAACCATATTGATCGGATTTACTGGGAACAACTGCATATACCCTTGATTTATTGGCAATCACGGTCGCCGTTTTTTTTGCAGAATCAACAATGACAATTCCCATATTGTCAGGACCATCAACACGTAATCTGTTACCATCACCAGAAAAAATAATCTTTCTGCTTTGCAACAAAGACGAATTTTCTGGTTTGACGGCATAAAGAACGGTCACATCGCGTTTGGGCATAAATAAAGGCTTTTCAGAACTGACATCTTGAGCCCACGCCCCAGAAATCATCACGAAAGAACCCAAACCAAACATCACCCCTTTATATAAAGGCAATTGATAATTCTTTTTTAAAAGAGACGACATTCTTTTTTGAACCTTCATTTATTAACTATAATTATTCGATACTATATGCGCAAACTTATCTTGATGCACGCATTGCTTTGATTTCTTGGAAAATATCGGCTTGCCACTCATTATTTAACCAATGCCCCGATCGTGTAATCGCCTGATATAATCGTGTTTCATATTCTAAATCTTTAATTTCCAACCCACCAAATTGAGCCAAATGCGATGTCATAAACTGAGTATCTAATAGTTGGAAATGACCTAACCTTAACCGTGCAACTAAATGTACTAATGCAATTTTCGAAGTGTCAGTTTTTCTTGAAAACATGCTTTCTCCAAAAAAAGCTTGCCCAATTGACAGCCCATATAACCCACCCACCAGATGATCCTTGTCCCACACTTCTACAGTATGAGCGTGACCTCGTTCATAAAGCTCAAAAAACAAAGAACGTATGGGCTGATTAATCCATGTTTGTTCTCTTTGAGGTGTCGGATGTGCACATGCATCAATCACCGCTAAAAAATCGGTATCGACTTTAACCTCGTAAGGATTGGCTAAAACAGTCCTTGCCAACCGTCTTGATAAATGAAACTCGTCCAAAGGAAGAATACCTCTTTCCTCTGGACGATACCAATATAATCTTGGATCATCTTTATCATCAGCCATAGGAAAAACACCTTGCCTATAGGCTTCTAACAAAATATCAGCCGTAATCTCTTCGTTGCTTACTGACATATTTTAAGAGGCTGCATATTCGTCAAAACGTTGTTTACGAATATATTCAATCGTTTCCTTTGCCAAAGGTCCATGTTCACGTTCCAATCGACGTGCAACAAAATGCACGCGCGCCAATGCACGATAATGCGACAAGAACGCTGCATTCAAAGATGCACCACACAAAGCACTAACCACAGGCATCATTTGTAAACTCAATTTTTGTGACAAGCTAAGGCCATATTGATAAGAAATATCCGCCATTAACAATACCATAGGTCGCCCACGCAACATTAATCGCGCAGAGAAAAAGCCTAGTTCATTTTCCTCATTAGCACGCCCTGCATTTCCAAAAGAGCGCAGCGCAAAGACTTCTAAACAGGCTCTCTTTGTATCTTCATTGGATAGATCCTCACCTTCTTCCTGAGCGATATTAGCAATCTCTCGCATCAGCGCCAATGTGGTAAAACTGATATCAGGCAGCATTCCTGTAAATCCAGTAAAACCACCCACAGCACCAGAAGTAACGACCATTGCTTGCATCACCGAGCTGCGTATTTTGTTATAGTTTGGTAAATTCTTCAAACGACCTGATTGATGATCCATACCTACAATTGCAACATCAAAAGCAATCTGAACGGCACTATTAGCTAAATTTTGTATTTTCTGTTGAAAATTGCCAGACAACCCAAGGCTACGACTACTTAATTTAACCGCATGTCCCACAGCGCCCCCCATAATATCAGCAAGACGCAGCAAAACCCCTCGACCAGATTCCAATTTATCCAGCGCTTGCGTCAATTGGGCAATTTCTTGATCGTTCAAAGAAAGTGGTGTTAAACTTGTATGATCTTTAATGGTCATTTGCGAAACCTTCTTTTTCTTGGTATCATGATATCAAAACGAATGAATAATAAAGTAAATTACAATATCATATTATTTTTTAAAAATTGAACCTACTTTATCATCAACTTGATTTCATTGATCCCGTTTAAAGTATCTTTATTCAAAATATATGGCATAAAAACCATCTTTTTTTAAATCTCTGTTATTCTACTTTTTATTATTGATTGCTGCATAAAAAGATTTATTTGTAATATAACTACTGGAAAAGGATTTATCAAATGTTCCGCTTTACAAAAAAAACAATTACCCAAACGCTTTTGTCTTTTTCTCTTCTCTTTGGCAGTGTTGGAATAGCAAGCTCTTCTTTTGCACAACAAAATACAGCACGCCCCACCCCAAGTCCTGGCATGTCAGAATATCAACCTGTGCAAGAATACACCAGTTCAATGACTGCTACACAATCCGATAGTGTTACTTCTAAAAAAGGGCCTGGATTACCTGGTTCGACCCCAAGCCAATCCCCTAACAGACCATATAATGGACCATCCATTAATATTCCAGGAACGGGTATTCGTGCTTATTTTGACGCACCTGTTTCCCCGCCCTATAATGCCGCAGCATCTTATGACACATATGCTGGACAACCCGGTGGCAACAGAAATGCAATCTTACAACAGAGTGTTGGAGACGGATATTAATTTTATATTGCGCACTTGTTTGTGCATTCTTTTACTAATGCACAAACAAATATAACTTATTTAGCAAATACTAAATATAACATTTTATATAACACTAAAACATGTTAGCATTTCTCAATTAAGTAAACTAATTTATTCTGCACTAAAAAATTAACCAAGCAATAAATAACACATATTTTACGAGAGCAAATCTTCGATACAAAAAATCTACTTAAAACACAAAAGCAGTTTTTATTAACCAAACTTGGTTCAATCACTTGGCTTTAATACTTATACAACGAATAATTATTCCTTTATCCAATGGTGGTTTAATAGTGTTGATGAAGCATTTAATTTCTGTGGGAATCTAAGTTTAAGGCTGATGTTGCTTTTAGCAAGTCATTTAAATCTTTGTACAAATCTACTTCCCCCTTTTTCAAATATGAAATAGAGAGAATTTTATGTAACAAAAATTTTTATTTATTTTATAACATACTTACATACTGGTATTTTATATAGTAACTTAGTTGTTATATAAGAAAGAAGAAAGCTAAATAAGAATAAAATTGTTACATTATTATACCAGTACAAATTATAATTTTGAGTGAAATAAATAATTATAAAAATATAAGCATCATGTAATAAATATATACCAAAAGATTTCTGACCAATATCATTCATTAGATTTAAATTAATCTTTGTTAGAACGAATCTTAGTGCAAACACTAAACTGATACTAGAGATGTAAATAAACAAAGATGTACCATACCAGTGTAATTCACCATAAAGGTCACCTTTCTTAGCATCAAGGTAATATACAGTAGATACAGAGAAAATAAAAATAGCAGTTGCTAAGAAAAAAATCATTTTATTGTTTTTTTGTACTTTATTAAAAATAAGGTAACCAATAATAAAATAGGATATATAAGGGCTAGGAAAATCAATTCCTCCAAAACGAGAAAGAAATTCTGAATTATAACCAAAGGTATTTAATGTACTTTGAAGTTGCCCAAAAATTATAGAAAGTGCCAATAAAAATAAAATGTTTGATGTTCTCGTTTTAATCACCATTTTAGCAATAAAAGGTGCAAGCAAATAAATAAGTATTAAAGGATACATGAACCAAATTTGAACTGTCGCCCCTGTAGAACCAAATACCCCATTATATTTGATTAGCGATGTAAGTAAGGCATTACCTAAAGGTAAATTATCATGAGCTATTAAATAAACAAAATTAGTTATAAAGCAGCAAAAAAATATTGCTACAATAAATCGAGGTAATCTCTTTATATAAAAACTTGCGATATCATCTGTATTGGCTTTTTGAATAATAAATGCACCTGATAACATAAAAAAGATAGGTACACCGCAACGATCAATTGAATAAAAAATTGATTTAAAACCTAGTGAAATATTAGCTGTATTCTCATGACAGTGCGTAAATACAACTAAAGCCATACAAATGGCTTTTAATTGATCTACCCACTCAATTCTATTCTGTTGTACCAAAGAAGACATAATAGCTCCATATTATTATTACATTATAGTTCTACGTATTATATTATCTATAATGCAATACGCCCTTGCGTGGCCAGCTGATCGACGCGTTCATTCTCAGGATGGCCTGAGTGCCCTTTAACCCAGTGCCATTGCACTTGATGACTTTCTGCTGCTGCTTCCAAACGTTGCCATAAATCAGCATTCGCAACGGGTTTCTTAGCCGAAGTTTTCCAGCCATTCCGTTTCCAACCTGCCAACCACTCAGTAATTCCTTTTCTTACATACTCGCTATCTGTATATAAATTGACCAAACAAGGACGAGTTAATGTTTCTAAAGCCACAGCAGCAGCGGTTAACTCCATACGATTATTCGTTGTCTCTGCTTCCCCACCAGATAATTCACGCTCTTTTCCACGACAACGCAATAATACTCCCCATCCTCCTGCACCAGGATTGGGACTGCACCCGCCATCTGTCCAGATATCAACAGGGATTAAAGTGGCACTGGCATCATGTTCCATCAGAAAGCGCTATCAATGTTTGATGGTATCGAAGGCGGTATAGATATGGTTTAGGGTTTTTTGGTGTAACCAAGGCATCCGCAGGCGTATGAATCCAATCATGTAGCCGCGTTAATAAAAACCTAACTGCTGCACCCATATTCAATATTGGGAAAAAACGTTTTTCCTCGGTCGTTAACGGACGTATAGTCTCATACCCATTTATCACGGCGGCCGATAAATTCGTTAGACAACGACCATCATCCTGAAAACACCAAGCATTAATCGCAATAGCCAAATCATAGGCTAAGAAATCAGTACAAGCAAAATAGAAGTCAATAAACCCACTTAATTGATCTGGCGCAGAAAAAAACACATTATCTGGGAAGATATCAGCATGGATTTGCCCAATTGGTAAATTATTCTTATCAGTTGGCCATTGGGATAATATTTCTTGTAAAACAGGTTCAATCTCTTGAATCAATTGCTCTTGATCGTAGCCCTTTGATTTATTTAATAACTCTTGCCAAGAATCTGGACCCACATTATTTTTTCTGCATTTGGTAAAACCTAAACCAGCCAGATGTAGTTGGGCAATGGCTTGCCCTAGTAAAAAACAATGATGTTCAGTGATTTCAGACGCTTCTTTTCCTTCAAGAAAAGTAACGATCGCTGCTGGTCGTCCAGCAAGAACAGTCAACGCAACGCCATCTTTATCGACAACAGGCAAAGGACATGAAACACCATGTTTAACCAAATGCCCCATATATTCCAAATACCAAGGTAATTCCTCAGCCTTAATTCGCTTTTCATAAAGCGTTAAAATATATTTGCCCGTCGTTGTTTCCAATAAAAAATTACTGTTCTCAACTCCCTGAGCAATTCCCTTCAATTTTACAAGATCACCGATCTCGTAATTTTGTAAACATTGCGAGACTTCCTGTTCTGAAACTTGCGTATAAACGGCCATGAATAAGCCCTATAATTCCTAATTATCCTAGTGGTGCTGGTAAACTGAAGGTAACGTGTTCTTCTTTAACAATACGCTCTTCAATGTTGAGGCTAAACCTATCAGACAAGGCTTCAATAATTTCTTGCACCAACGTCTCTGGCGCAGAAGCACCGGCTGTAATCCCTAATACATTAACCCCATCCAGAGCATCCCATTCTAAATTTTCCAATTTAGGAATCAACAATGCTTTTGGTGCTCCAGAGCGTTCTGCAACTTCACGTAGACGTTGTGAGTTAGAAGAATTAGGTGAGCCAATCACAAGTACTAAATCACATTCTGGCGCTATTCTTTTTACAGCCTCTTGGCGATTCGTGGTTGCATAACAAATATCTTCACGTTTAGGGCCTTCGATCTGAGGAAAGCGATCACGAAGAATTGCTACAATCTCAGCAGTATCATCAACTGAAAGAGTTGTTTGCGTTATAAATGCTAATCTTGCTGGGTTCTCTGGTTGAACCGTTCTCGCTTCATCTGCATCTTTAATCAACGTTACTGCACCAGCAGGTAATTGCCCCATTGTGCCGACAACTTCAGGATGTCCAGCATGTCCAATCATCAAAATATGACGAGAGTTTTCTCCACCATTGGCAAAATGACGCTCTGCTTCTCTATGCACTTTTGAAACCAACGGACAAGTAGCATCAAGATAAAGCAAATTACGGCGTTCTGCCTCTAGTGGCACCGTTTTAGGCACACCATGAGCAGAAAACACAACATGCGCATCTTGCGGAACTTCATCAAGTTCTTCTACAAAGATCGCACCTTGTTTTTCTAAATCTTCAACAACAGTACGATTATGAACAATTTCATGACGCACGTAAACAGGAGCACCATACCTGCGCAATGCTTCTTCCACCACACGAATGGCACGATCTACACCCGCACAAAAACCACGTGGTCCAGCCAATAAGACTTTTAATGCACGAGAATCTGTCGCAGAGGATTCTAAATTTTGACTAGGCATGACTTTTCCAAATAAATAATTAATGTATATACTATATATTTATAGTTTGATCGGTAGGCAAGATACCATTTCACATTAAGAATTTAAATATACAGTATATTCCACATTTAATCATTTTGCTTTATGTTATGCAAACATCGTTGTTCTTAATCAATATACTATCATGGCAGTAAAAATATGATTCTTTTAAACATTCTTCAAAAACCAGTATTAAACACTTTGTTTGTTCCAATAAGTGCCAGCCTTTTCCTCTTAGGATGTAATGCAAAAGAAACATATGATTTCCCACCTGCTTGTCCCAAGGTGACGGTTCTTTCCTCTGCCTCTGATGCCTATCAATTTTCAAATAATACAAATGATCTTGCTCATCTGGTAACCAAAGCAAGTATCTTAGGAGCCGAAGGAAATTGTATAGACGATCCTAAAAACGAAGATAATAAAGAAAAGAAAAAACGAAAAAAAGCGTATACCGATAAAATCGATACAACGATGAATGTCGTCATTCAAGTCAAACGTGGTCCTGCAGCACAAGAACGTCGCTATCAAATTCCATACTTTATTACGATGATTAAAAACGGCGAGATTATAGATAAACAGCAATTTGTTGCAAATGTACAATTTCCAGATAACATCGATCAAGTTACTTTAAAATCTGATAAAATATTACTCAAAATCCCAGCAACAGCCGATAGACAACCAGATGGATATGAGCTGTTTATTGGTTTTCAATTATCACCAGAACAACTTGCGTATAATCGTGATCATTTCAGACCTGTACAGTATAAGAGTTACTGATAATTTTAAACTGCAAGGTTATTATACGTAACCTTGCAAGCTCTAACATCTAAACCCGTCCGTTTTGAACATTCTGGTCAATCACTACAATAATATCAACAGACGGAGTTAAAAGATTTAAATTTACTTCGGCAGCATGCTACCCGTAGCAACAAAACGCTCATGCCAAGAAAGAGCTTCTTTTAAATAATGCGGTGTATACATCGAACCATTATCTAAACCTTTTTTGAAATATTCTCTTAATAAAGGTCTAAAGTTTGGATGTGCACATTTTTCAATTAATAATTCTGCACGTTGTTTCGGAGCAAGCCCTCGCAGATCAGCCAATCCATATTCTGTCACTACGGCATGAATATCCATAGAGGCATGATCTACTCTAGAAACCATCGGAACAATTGCAGAAATTGCACCATTTTTAGCCAAAGATGGTGTCATAAAAATTGTAAGTTTAGAGTTTCGTGCGAAATCACCAGACCCACCAATCCCATTCATCATGCGCGTACCCATAATATGGGTTGAATTAACATTACCAAAAATATCAATTTCAATAGCAGCATTCATCGCAATACACCCAAGACGGCGTATGACTTCAGGATGATTACTAATTTCTTGAGGTCTCAGAATAATTTTATCGCGGAACTTACTGATATTATCATTAAAATACTGTACTTTCTCAGGGCTAAGTGAAAATGAAGTCGCTGAAGCAACACTCATTTTTCCACTTTCCAACATTGCTAACATCCCATCTTGGATCACCTCGGTATAGGCTGTCAGATTTTCAAAATCTCCTTGACTTAACGCTTCCATCACAGCATTGGCAACATTTCCAACCCCTGATTGTAATGGTAAGAATTTTTCTGGAATTCGACCTTTCTTTTTTTCATCTTTTAAGAATTCCATCAAATGACCTGCAATCATACGCGCATTATCATCAGGTGGGCTAAACGGAGTATTACGATCAGACGTATCGGTTTCTACAATAGCAACCACCTTCTCAAGATCAACCGTCATATAATCAACACCAATACGATCTGATGGAGTACGAATAGGGATAATATCCTGCGGATAATTGGTGGAAACTTCCCAAATGTCGTGCATTCCGTCTAGTTCTTCGGGTTGCCATGAATTAACTTCTAAAATAACTTTTTTAGCACTATTTAACCAGAGCTGGTTATTCCCAACTGCCGACGAAGCAATCAATGTGCCATCTGCACGAACACTTGACAATTCAATAATTGCAACATCCATATCACCGATTGCACCGCTACGATAAAAAGGAGCAACCTGACCCAAATGCATATCAAAATAGGTTGTATCACCATTGTTAATACGCTCACGCATTTTTGGGTCTGTATTAAAAGATGACCGATAAGAAACACCATTGACTTCTGCAAGAACACCATCCATTTGAGGACCAGTTGAAGCACCCGTCAGCACTTTAATTTTGAACTCTTCACCTTTATTATGAGATTCTTTTATGCGCTGAGCCAAAGCACCTGGAACAGCCTTAGGATAACCTGAGCCTGTAAAACCACTAACCCCCACTAAATCACCATGCTTAATCCATTGTGCAGCATCCTCTGCACTACATATCTTACGTTGTAATCCAGTATGATGAATACGCTTATCTTGATTCATAATGCCCTCTTATTAATTGTAATTGAAACAATATAACCCGCTTTGCCCTCAAAAAGAGATAAAAAACTGTACATACGCAGCACAAAACACCGTGAGCGCATATTCTAGAGATTCCTTTTATGAAATATATGATGCAAATTTTGTACTTTATGTTTAAAATACTTTCTTATGTCTAGTTTGTTTTCATCGAACCCTAAATCTTTGCGTATTATTGGAGACGTGCACGGTGATTGGCACGCCTTTAAGCACGCCGTACATACAAACCATTTTATTATACAATTAGGCGATTTGGTTGATTACGGCGCAGAAAGCGGCAAAGTCATGGCTTTGATGTTAAAAGTCATCGAAGAAAAAAGAGGATTATTTCTTATTGGAAATCATGATCGCAAACTAGGGCTCGTTCTTAAAGGGCATAAACCTCGTATAGATAATGCCTTGAATGAGACAATTGAACAAATTAACAGCCATCATGATAAAGAGCTACCCGAAAAAATTATCCACGCCTTAGAACAGGCTCCAGCTTGGATTGTTCTTAAAAAACTTATTTTCGTTCACGCAGGCTTTCACACAAGAATGCTTACAGAACAACCACCTCTAAACCCATTGGCACAGATTAATCCTCTTTTATCTAGAGCTTTGTACGGGGAAACCAGCAATAAACTTTATAAAAGTGGATATCCTGTACGCAAATTAAAATGGGTTAATCATATTCCCGAAGGATATACTTTATATTGTGGTCATGATTGCCGTTCAACCGATGGTAGACCTTGGGTACGCAAAGGATATGCTGGTGGCACAGCAATATTTATGGATACAGGCGCCAGCAAAGGCGGGCATTTATCATGGGTTGATATTACTTTATAAATATCATTATTTTTATTTAAAAAGGATCATATATAATGAGCTCTCCTTCTTCTGCAGATGCTTTAGAACAATTACAAAATCTTCGTCTTAGTATTGATAATATTGATAATGCTTTAATTCATATCCTAGCAGAACGTTTTCGTTTGACTCAAACAGTTGGAGAACTCAAAGCAACTCATAACCTTCCCCCTGCAGACGCGCAAAGAGAGGCAAGACAAATTGCGCGTTTACGTGAGATGGCGCAATCCGCACGGTTAAATCCTGACTTTGCTGAGAAATTTTTAAATTTTATTATTAAAGAAGTGATTCAACATCACAAAGCCATTGCCGAACAAAAAGATAGTAAATAATGCCTACATCCTCTTATTTAACTCTTTTTATCCTAAGACATGCTAAAGCAAGCGATCACGCTAATACTGACTTTGATCGCCCTTTGACCAAAAAAGGACAGCAACAAGCGATTGAAAAAGGAACGCTACTCAAAAATAAAACTCCTCTTATCGATACGATCTTATGTAGTGCTGCCAAACGAACCGCTGAAACACTAAGCTACTTAGATATAAATATCGATAAATCACAGATTATTACTGATAATAATCTGTATCTTTGTGATCCTGAAATTTTATTAGCTTGTACACAACAAATCACCCATGGGAAATCAGCACTAATCATCGGGCACAATCCTGGACTACATCAATTTGCTTATGATTTACTTTCTATTAATCCGTTACATCAAAGCGTGCTGCAAGATTCTCTATCTAGATCCCTTCCTAAATGTGCGCTTGTAGAAATTCATTTCTATTGTGAAAATTGGTCTGAAATTAACTGGCATCAAGGATTGTTGTCCTCTTATCATCCATAAAACTTGCACGCCTCGCATAGACGTGACAAGATATGTTTCATTTTTTGTTATAATATTTTTAATAAATCAGTCTTAATAACTTTAATATTTTACTTAGGAGTAAGTGTATGACTCAAACCACGCCAACCGCTCCATCTTTTAGCCCACCCCAAGATGAAGGTTCTGTAACCATTACTTATAAAGGGCAAAGCTCAGTATTGCCCGTTTTATCGGGGACTAACGGCAATAATGTTATTGATATACGCAACCTACAAAAAGACCTCAATTTATTTACATTCGATCCAGGCCTTGGAACAACAGCGTCTTGCGAAAGTAAAATCACTTACATTGATGGAGAGAAAGGTACTCTACTTTACAGAGGTTACCCTATTACACAACTCGCTGAAAAATCAAGTTTTCCAGAAGTAGCTTACTTACTTTTATATGGAAATTTACCTACGCGTCATGAATATAACGAATTCGTCAATCGCCTAGAAGAAAAATCGTTACTACATGAACAAATCCGTAACTTCTTCAATGGATTTCGTCGTGATGCCCACCCAATGTCCATCCTTTGCGGAACGGTTGCTGGTTTGTCTGCTTTCTATCCAGAAGGTACAGATACATCAAATGAAGAAAGTCGTGATATTGCGGCTGTTCACCTCATTGCCAAAATTCCGACAATCGCTGCATGGGCTTACAAATATTCTCGTGGTGAACCCTTTGTTTACCCCAGAGCAGATTACTCATATTCAGAAAACTTCCTAAATATGCTTTTTGCTCGTCCAGATGCTCCTTACAAAGTTAATCCTATTCTTAGTCGAGCATTAGATCTTATTCTGATTTTACATGCCGATCACGAACAAAATGCATCGACTTCTACCGTAAGACTTACAGGTTCTACGGGGGCTCATCCTTTTGCATGTATTGCCGCGGGTATTGCGGCTTTGTGGGGACCTGCTCATGGTGGTGCCAACGAAGCTGTTCTAAAAATGCTTCATACCATTGGCACGAAAGAAAATATTCCTGATTACATCGCCCAAGTCAAAGATAAAAACAGTGATGTGCGCTTAATGGGCTTTGGACATCGTGTCTATAAAAACTTCGATCCACGAGCACAAATCATGAAAAAAACGTGTGATGAAGTACTTCGCGAATTAGGAACCGATGATCCATTATTAGAGCTTGCAATGGAATTAGAAAAATACGCTCTACAAGATGAATATTTTGTAAAACGTAAATTATATCCAAACGTGGATTTTTATTCTGGCATTATTTTCAAAGCAATGGGCATTCCAGAAACGATGTTTACTGCACTATTTGCGGTTGCTCGTACAGTCGGCTGGGTCAGCCAATGGAAAGAAGCGTTTAACGATCCTTTACGCAGAATCTACCGCCCTCGCCAGCTATATACTGGCCCAACAGAACGCGATCTTAAAAACTCAAAATAATTCAAACTAAAATAATATTCAGGAAATTTAGTGTTTTAAATTTCCTGAAGCTTCGGCACAATTACATCCACGAGTTCCACCGTCTGATACATTATAAAAATAATGATCGATCCATTCAGAAACCAACAAACGCGCTTCTGTAATAGACGATTCGGGATGATAGATTCTATACAAATTTGTGCAGCTCTTGAACACTTGAACCTCATCCACCCCTGCTGATTTTAACTCTTGATAAGCTGTAATAACAGAGCGTTCACATCGACGTTGTATATTATTTGCCAGAATAGTCATCAGCGATTCCCAATTTATTAACAAAAAGTTAAGAATAAGAAGCAATACCATCTAAGTAAAGTCACTTTATAATAAACTGTTGATGATTTCTTGGGACTTTTGACATTTTTAACACGATATTTACTGATTTTTTATAAAAAACCATATATATAAGATTGAACATCACAAGTAAGATTTTAAAACAGGACACGAACTTATTATGTCTCAAACAACAACTGCTTCTACCAGAAAACAACCTCGTTCTCCTCGTATGACCGAGTGGGATCGTGATGCTGCATTAATTACAGCAAGATTATTACTAGAAATCAAAGCTGTTAATTATCGCCCAAATGATCCTTATCTTCTGACTGCAGGTTGGAAGTCTCCTGTTTATATTGATTGCCGCAAGATTATTTTCTTTCCCAGAGCCAGAGCAAAAATTATTGAATTAGGTGTAGAGAAAATTTGTCGCCATGTCGGATACGAATCTTTTGATGCTGTGGTTGGTGGTGAAACGGCGGGGATTCCTTTTGCTGCATGGTTTGCAGATCGCATGATGACACCGATGGCATATGTGCGAAAAAAACCAAAAGGATTTGGACGTAATGCACAAATCGAAGGCGACGTTCCAGAAAATATGCGCACTTTGTTAGTTGAAGATTTAACCACAGATGGTATGTCTAAAATTGGTTTTGCCAAAGCATTACGCGATGCAGGTGCAATCGTAGACCATGCCTTCGTTGTCTTTTTTTATGGCGTATTTACCAGTGCCTATCAAACGTTAAGTGAAATGGGTATTACGCTTCATTCACTTTGCACATGGTGGGATATTTTAGAAGTAAGCTCTGAATATCCATATTTTTCAAATGGCGACACTTCTGAAATCAGACGCTTCTTAGAAGATCCTTGTGCTTGGTCTGCCAAACATGGTGGTGTCAGCAATGAACAAGAAGCATTAGCTTATAAAAAAGCACGTTTATAGTTCATAAATCTTTGTCATACAAATGACCTATCATATCCTTGCATTTGATTCTGGTATTGGGGGGCTTGGTATTGTCCAAAGCCTCCAACAGCAGCTTCAAAACACTTCTTTTAATTTATCGATCGATTATTTGGAAGATAATTTAATCTTCCCTTATGGCGAGCAAGAAGATAATTTTTTAATTCAAAGAATTATTAATTTAATTGGTATTGCAATTGATCGGTTAGAGCCTGATCTGGTAATTATTGCCTGCAATACAGCCAGTACAATTGCCCTACAGGCTCTGAGAGAAAATTACCCAAATACATCCTTCGTCGGCTGCGTTCCACCCATTCGTTGGGCTGCTAGGATCAGTCAATCTAAGCATATTGGGCTATTAGCAACGCGTGCCACCGTGAGAAGACCTTATCTTACAAGTTTAAAAGAACAATTTGCAGCAGATTGTCAACTGATTGGATATGGCTCACCGACTTTGGCACAAATTGCTGAACGCGTTTTTAGGCAAGAGGCATATAATTCAGAAGATATTCAAAAAGAAATTGATGCATTATTACAGATGCCATCAGCAGACCAAATCGACACTGTTTGTTTAGGATGCACTCATTACACTTTTGTCTTACCTCATCTACAAGCGTTATCGCCTCGTCATATTCAGTGGCTAGACCCTGCAAATGCTGTGGCAAAACATGCTTTAGACATCATGTTGCAGAGCAATCATTTACCTAACAATAACATTCCACGAAAGAATAATTTTTATTATACTGCCTTACCCACTGAAGATAAGGCTTTGTTAACACAAATATTAACAATGGGTTATACAGACTTATCACATTTCGAATCTTAAAAGTGACGATTAACAGTATATCGAGCAATATCCTCAAATAAGCTGTGTAGTTCTCCTTCAGGAAAAAAACGAATAGCATCACATGCCTTGTTGGCAAAATTCATGGCCTCTTGCAACGTTGCCTCTAGAGCTTGATGTTTATGAATTAAGAACAGAGCATGTTTCAAATCATCTTCGTTTTGATCGCAAGCTTCAATAACCCGTTCCCAAAATTTCTTTTCTTCTGCATCTGCTTGTTGATAAGCAATCAAGATAGGATAAGTAATTTTTCCCTCACGGAAATCATCACCAACTGTCTTACCTAACTCTTCTTGATTTGCTGAATAATCCAACGCATCATCCACAAGTTGAAAAGCCATTCCTAAATTGAGACCGTAAGCTTCTAATGCTTCTTCTTCTTTCAAAGACCGTTCAGCAACAATTGCCCCAACTCGACAAGAAGCGGCAAAAAGAGCAGCAGTTTTACCATAGATGACTTCATAATATCGAACGATAGATGTCGATAAATCATTTTGTATCGTCATTTGCAACAATTCGCCTTCTGCGATCGTCGCAGAAGCTTGGGAAATAATGCGCATGACTTCCAATGATCCATCTTCTGTCATAATCTGGAAAGCGCGGGAAAATAAAAAATCCCCCCCTAACACAGAAGCTGCATTCCCAAATACGACATTGGCACTTTCTGCCCCACGTCGCAACAAGCTTTCATCCACCACATCATCATGTAATAAAGTGGCCGTATGCAAAAATTCAATACACGTTGCCAAACGGACATGACGAGGCATCACATCATCAGGGCTGTATTCATATCCACATAACCGAGCTGAAGCCAACGTTAACAAAGGGCGTAATCGCTTGCCCCCAGCAACAATAAGATGCGCAGCTAACTGTGAAACTAATTCTACAGAGCTTTGCATTCTATCCATAATGACACGATTACAAAGCGTCATATCTTCGTCTAAGTAATCTAATAATCTTTGTAAGGGTTCTTTTTTATCCATTGAGATGGGCTTCTTACTCTTCTATCTTTTTATAGAATTGTTACTTTCAATTCCAACCAACTATGTGTAAAACTTTAAATATTCTTATTCAATCCAAAAACAAGACTATAGAACATTTTTATCTTTAACACCTCACTTATTATTAAGTTAGTATATAATTTATTTTGTCGAAACATCTTTTTGGTTCATGATTTATGCAATCGCTATCATCTTCGTCCTCTTTTATACACCATAAATCAAAAAAAACATCTGATGGAACACTTCTCGGAGGAAAGATTTTCTATCGACAATATCAAGAAGGATATAGAACGGCACTTGAACCCATTTTAATGGCGGCATCTATTCCAGCAAAACCTGGTCAAACCATTATTGAAGGCGGTTGTGGCGCGGGGGCTGGATTAATGTGCCTAAACTATCGTGTTCCAAATATTACAGGCATTGGTTTTGAACAAAATCCAAAAATGCTTACATTGGCAAATGAAAATTTTCAACTTAACCATATGAATCGCCTTAAGGTTGTTGAAGTAAGCCTTCCAAAACTCCCAAAGCGTCCTTTTGATTTTCTGTCCAAAGGACAAGAACACGTCGATCATGTCTTTGCCAATCCTCCTTGGCATGCCCATAATAGCTTTCCTTCTCCTGATCTGCAAAAAGATTTGGCAAAAAGACTCCCAAAAGATTGTCTTGCAGAATGGATCTATGCACTGAGCCGACCATTACGCCAAGGCGGCACGTTAACCCTTGCTCTCTCTGCCTCTTTATATGTTGAGGCCAGCGCGATCATGAATCAGTATAAACTAGGATCTATCGTTTTATTTCCATTATGGCCAAAACTGAATCGCTCTTCTCGAATCATTTTATTACAAGGGCGTATGGGATCTACGGGGGGAAGTCAGATCTCTCCAGGTATGATTTTACACAATGAAAATGGTGATTTTACCACCCAAGCCAATCATATCCTCAGAGATGGACAAATGCTTTGCTTACTTCCTTAAAACAAATTAAATTAGATAAACAACCCATATAAAAATCAAGTCATATATTTTTTTTTATGATTATTTGAATAAAAATAGCATTTCTTTGTAATCGCTTAAAAACTATATATAGTATATTTACATTTTTTTAGATACCATATATATAATATTTATCATCATTTCATCAATATCTGCACTAGCGATTGGATATTATTATGCAGATATAGATTGCTATTTTGAGATTATTCGCCATCTTTACGAGATGAATAACCCAAAAGAAATTTATAAAGGAGACGTTCGTTGAGCAACGATACTAAAGATAATGAAAAGATTCATAATTTAATGACTTATAACCCTGTTTATAAGCCGTTTCATTATCCGTGGGCGTATGATGCATGGTCAACACAACAACGTCTTCACTGGATTCCAGAAGAAGTTCCATTAGCAGAAGATGTCAAGGATTGGCATAAAAAACTCACCGAATCAGAAAGACATTTGATTACTCAAATCTTTCGTTTTTTTACTCAATCCGATGTAGAAGTTAATAACGTCTATATGAAATATTATAGTCAGGTCTTCAAACCGATTGAAGTTCTGATGATGCTTTCAGCATTTTCTAATATTGAAACGATTCATATTGCTGCTTATAGCTATCTGCTAGATACAATTGGCATGCCTGAAATTGAATATTCTGCATTTTTAAATTACAAAGAAATGCGGGATAAATATGATTATATGCAGAATTTCAACGTTGATAACCCTTATGAAATTGCCAAAACCATGGCTGTTTTCGGTGCATTTACCGAAGGGTTACAATTATTCGCAACATTTGCGATTTTGATGAATTTCCCACGTTTTAATAAACTTAAAGGTATGGGGCAAATCGTTTCTTGGTCTGTTCGTGACGAGACCTTACATTGTTTATCGATTATCAAACTGTTCCGTACTTTTATTCAAGAAAACCCTTCTTTGTGGACTCCTGAATTCCAACAAGAATTACGCGATATTTGCGCAACGATCGTTGAACATGAAGATGCTTTTATTGATCTTGCCTTTGAAATGGGTGACATTGAAGGCTTGGATGCCGCTACCGTCAAACAATATATCCGTTTTATTGCTAATCGCCGTTTAACCCAACTGGGCGTGGATACACTTTATGATATTGATAAAAATCCATTACCTTGGATGGATGAAATGTTGAATGCGGTTGAACATACAAACTTCTTTGAAAATCGTTCTACGGAATATAGCCGTGCTGCGACTCAAGGCACATGGGAAGATGCTTTTGAAGATATGATCCTAGATTCTTAATACTTCTCATAAAAAAAGAGGTTAAGTGAATTAACCTCTTTCATAAGTTTAATTATTGTTAGAATTCTTCATAACGTGCAGGATCTTGATCCTTTAAACGGCCATCTGGTTTATCTAATCCTTTAATTTTATCAATATCGGTTTGAGATAGTTCAAAGTCAAACAAAGACAAATTCTCTTTTTGTCTTTCATCGGATGTTGCTTTTGGAATGGGCATTGCCCCCAATTGAATATGCCAACGCAAAATAACCTGAGCAATAGATCGCTGATATTGATCTGCGATTTCCTGAATGACTGGATTTTGTAGCATATTATTCGCTCTGCCAATCGGGCTCCATGACTGAGTAACAATTCCAAGTTTTTTATTATAAGCCCGTTGCGTTTCTTGGGAAAAATAAGGGTGTAACTCTATTTGATTGAGACAAGGTGTTACCCCAGTTTCTTTGATAATGTTATCCAAATGTTCAGGTAAGAAATTACAAACACCGATTGATTTAATCATCCCCCTTTTACGCGCCTCAATCAAAGCTTGCCACGCTTCTACATAATGCCCCGTCTGCGGATTGGGCCAATGAATTAAGTAAAAATCATAATAATCCAACCGAGCTCTATATAAAGATTCTTCGATAGTGACCAATGCTTGATCATATTGTTGACGACGACCTGGTAATTTCGAAGTAATTTGAATTTTATCACGAGACAAACCACTCTGACGAACGGCCTCCCCCACTGTGCCTTCATTTTCATAATTAAAAGCAGAATCTAAAAAATAATAACCATTATGAATGGCTCTGACGATATCTTTGGCACCTTGCTTGCCATTGAGTTTATAAGTGCCAAATCCGACAGCTGGAATTTTCGTGCCATCATTCAACGTCAATTGTGGAATATCGGTCATTTAATATCCTTTTCTGTTATGGTGAATTTCTATTTTTTGTATAGCAAGTGTAAAATAAAACCCCTTATCTTCTATTAAGGATAAGGGGTTTTCATAAAATTACAAATAAATAAAATTTATTGACAGGATAAACACTCTTCATAATCAGTCGTTGTATTGCCATCTATCGGTGTTGCTGGCGAAATCGGAGATAATACATCCATCTTTACCGCAACATTACTGACGTCATCAGCACGTTGCAGGGATAAAGAACGACAATAATACAAAGATTTCACACCTTTTTTCCATGCTTGATAATGGATTTGATGTAAATCTTTTTTATGAATATTCGCTGGCACAAACAAATTAATTGACTGAGATTGACAAATGAACGGAGAACGATCCGCAGCATGTTCAATAATCCAACGTTGATCCAACTCAAACGCTGTTTTAAAGACATCTTTTTCATCTTGAGTTAAAAACTCTAAATGCTGCACACTGCCTTTATTCAAAGTGATAGAGGACCAAATCTCATCTGTATCTTGTCCTTTACTTTGCAACAATGCACGTAGGTGACGGTTACGCACCGTAAAAGACCCTGATAATGTCTTTTGTAAAAATACATTAGCATTGATCGGTTCTATTCCTGGGCTGGCATTTCCAGCGATAATCGAAATAGAAGCAGTTGGTGCAATGGCCATTTTATTTGAAAAACGCTCGTTAATGCCGTAATCTTCTGCATCTGGACAAGCTCCGCGTTCTTCAGCTAACATCACAGAAGCTTTGTCAGCTTGTTGGCGAATATGTTGGAACATTTTCTTATTCCATACCTTAGCCATTACACTTTCAAATGGGATCTTTTTCGCTTGCAAAAACGAATGGAAACCCATCACGCCCATCCCAACCGAACGCTCACGAGAGGCAGCATAGCGCGCACGAGCCATTTCATCAGGTGCATTATTGATAAAATCTTGTAATACATTATCCAAGAACAACATCACATCAGGGATAAATTGAGGATTTTGATGCCATTGATCCCAATATTCTAAGTTCAAAGAAGACAAACAACAAACGGCTGTTCGTTCTTCACCTTTATGGTCAATCCCTGTTGGCAAGGTAATTTCCGCACAAAGATTTGATGTTTTTACTTCTAACCCTGCCAGCTTGTGATGTTCAGGGCGTGCATTATTCACTGTATCGGAATAAACAATATATGGCTCGCCCTGTTCAATACGAGTAGTTAATAATCTGATCCATAAAGAACGGGCTGAAACTTTACGAATCACAGATTGATCTTTAGGGGATAATAAAGCCCATTCTTCATTTTTTTCTACAGCACGCATAAAGGCGTCAGAAACCAACACGCCATGATGTAAATTCAATGCTTTACGATTTGGATCGCCACCCGTTGGTCTGCGTAGTTCAATGAATTCTTCAATTTCAGGATGCCAAATAGGTAAATAAACAGCTGCGGAACCACGGCGCAATGAACCTTGGCTAATCGCCAATGTCAAACTATCCATCACGCGAATAAAAGGAATGACCCCAGATGTTTTGCCATTGCGCTTTACATTCTCACCAATCGAACGCAAATTGCCCCAATAAGAACCAATCCCACCGCCTCTTGAAGCTAGCCATACATTTTCATTCCAAAGCTCGACGATGCCCTTAAGGCTATCTTCAGCTTCGTTCAAAAAACAAGAAATTGGTAATCCACGGGACGTTCCGCCATTCGATAAGACAGGCGTCGCTGGCATGAACCAATGTTGAGACATATAATCATAGATACGTTGCGCGTGACCTGCATCACTGCCGTAGTAAGAGGCAACACGTGCAAATAAATCTTGATATGATTCGCCTTCCATTAAATAGCGATCATCCAATGTTGCCTTACCAAAAGGCGTCAATAAATTATCACGAGAATGATCGAGTTTTACCTGATACCGTCCATAAAGTTGAACATTTCCTGCCAACGCATCAGTAAAATCAAACTTTGGTTGTTCAACTTTATCTTTTGTAGTTGCAGAGGGCTTTCTTTCAAGTACATCAACAGGGCTCACGTCTCATATCCTCGTAAAACAAGATTAACGGTTTAGGGACTCTTTATATCCCTAACCATACACCATAAATTGTTCAATGAAATGGTTAATTGTCTATATATAGTATATTTAAAGATTATAAATATCTATATGATGATGTAAAATCAACTAAACAATGGTCTTGACATCAATTAATTTTATCTGTGTGTGATAAGTACACAAAAATAAAAACAAAAATATATTTTATAATCATGGTCAGCAATTAAAAAACAATCAGATTGCTACAAGAACACAGTAAACCATATAAGCAAAATAAATGGGTCAACGAAAAATCGAAAATAATCCAAAAATCAAAGGAAACCCATCCATTCTATTAGGAACAATGGAGATCAAAAATGAAGAAGCGACAACCTTAGGAATCAGTTTAAAGCTTACTATACAAATATTTGCTGATAAAATCTCAACTGGTAAAATTTATGATGGAATAGAAACATGGCATGCTAATTTCCTAATCATAGAAATTGATAAAGACCAACAATATAGCTTAATCTTAGCCCAACTTACTCACAGTGAAAGTACTTTTTATTGCACTATTGATGGAGATAATATTAAGTAACAGCATCTATGGTGATATGTTCAATACCAAAAAAATTCGTTGCCTACGCCGCCCTCCGAAATGGAAACATTACGATTCAGAGATTCCAATGATTGAGAATCAAACAGCATTTTTCTTTGGGCAATCTTATATTAAAAAAAGAAAGATTAGAAAAAGAATATTTTACTTGTGGAGAAACCATCTATTTATTTGCAATAAACACAGAAGATCACTTAGAATTATATATATTCACACAAGGCACGAATGAACAAACAGCAGAAGACCATTATCGTTTAGAAGAGCAAATGATAACTTTTGAAAACCATTATAATGATCTTAAAATCGTTCAAAAATTAATCAAATCAGGTAATAAATATCTACATCAATATATTGCAGAAAATAAGCATAGTAATTCTGAAATCCTAACTATGCTACTTGCCTCTGTTAAAACTAAAAAACTACAAAAAGAAATACAAACACGTTTAGATAAAATAAGTCATGGAGCAGATTGAATATGTACTTTGATTTTTCCTGCTTCATCAACGAATAAAAGACCCGTTTCGATTTTACCAAGATAAATAATTCCTGGATAGAAAGACGCATCTTCACGATAAATCACAAAATTATTCCAAGGTGCAAAATATGCCAACTGCCCTTTGAGGGGTTTATGGCCCTTAGGCGCATTTTCCTGAGTCAGTTTTTTAGGTAGTTCTGAGACTTTTTCTTTATCCCCATAGTCTACTAATATTAAGTCCATTGGTAATTGATGATAAAAATCTCGAGCCGTTGGATTATTGTCCAAAGTCACATTGATAGAGTGTTGACCATCATCCGTGCTGATAAGAATTTTCATTGGTTCCCCTGCGTATGTTTGGAAGGGCATTATTAGGAAAAGGAATATAGATACAATAATTGTTCTCAACCACATTTTTACTATTAACTCCTTAATAGTTGTATAATGTCAAACGCTTGGTATGATTTAAATAAAATATTACAGATTCTATTAAATATCAGTTTTTTATAGATTTTATTGTAGATTAAAGGATCAATCAAAGTCTTTTGATACTCTACTCAGACATTAGCATCTCAAATATAAGCATACTCTTACAGTATATTATTGGATTAGATATTCAAGTAATAAAGCTTCTAATTGTTCGAAAGAAAAAACAATATCGGGATAGGTTTCTTGTTCAACATAATATGAAACTATGACTAACGAAGATTTAAAGTCAAACGCCAGTTGGGTCAGATTGAAAGTCATCGTTGCTTCAGTTCGAGTGTAAAAATTCTCTATAATTTTTTTAGCAAATTTCTTTGTTAAATTGTCGCTACTCAAAAACGAAGAGATCGTATGTTCGTCCTCCCAAAGAATAGTAATATTCTGATCTCTTAAAGCCTGTTCCATTTCATTCAGAGTTAGTTCCCAAAACGTCACTGGTTTCCAATGATCAGTATGATGAAGAACAACATAGATTCCCCCTGTATCGGCTGAATCGCTAACACATTCAGCGCACCAATTTTTATAATGTTTGGGGGATAAAACAAGACCTGTTTTGTGGGTAGACATATACTACCTTTAACTATTGATCTTTGATAATATGCCATCTAAATGGTATTTTATCATTTTACATCCATCTTTTGTCGATGAATAATTTTGACTAATGTCCAATATTGCCCAACAGAATCTGTAGGAATTTGCCTTCCTCTATCCGTATCCTTAACATATAGTTGATATATATACCCTTTTTCTGGTATAAATCCTTTAATAGGATTATATAAAAATTCCCACTCTGACTTTTTTTGATCTTTATTACTTAAATCTTTAACCTGCATACATTTCTCCATCATTCCCATCCATCCACGACAAGGAACAATTTCTTGAGATAATAAAATTGTATAATATTTTGGGTGATAATAATTACGACATGCGCTTAACATCATAAAAGCAAAAGGTAACCACAAAAATATAAATCGTTTATACATTCAATACTCTCTATTATGCAGAATAAAAAAGCTCAATCAGTGTTTCAACTAATTAAGCTTTTTTATAGTTCTTACTTATAATTAAACCCTTATTCCCACTCAATCGTCCCTGGTGGTTTTGAGGTGATGTCATACGTCACACGGTTAACGCCACGCACTTCGTTGACAATGCGCCCAGCCACTCGGGTTAAAAATGCCATATCGAATGGATAGACATCAGCAGTCATTCCATCTACGCTGGTAACGGCACGCAATGCACATGCATGATCGTAAGTACGACCATCCCCCATCACACCAACGGTACGTACTGGCAATAACACAGCAAAGGCTTGCCAAATCGCGTCATACAACCCTGCACTACGGATTTCTTCCAAATAAATAGAATCAATTTTGCGCAATAAATCGAGTTTATCCCGCGTAATATCGCTGAGAATACGAATAGCCAGTCCTGGTCCAGGAAAAGGATGGCGACCAACAATATTTTCTGGAATACCCATTTCACGACCAAGATCGCGGACTTCATCTTTAAACAGATCACGAAGCGGTTCAACCAACTGCATGTTCATCCGTTCTGGTAGACCACCCACGTTATGATGAGATTTAATCGTCACAGATGAGCCAGTAACGCTAACACTCTCAATCACATCTGGGTATAACGTTCCTTGGGCAAGGAAGTCAGCACCACCTAATTTCTTTGCTTCTTCTTCAAAGACTTCTACAAATAGACGGCCAATCGTTTTGCGTTTGACTTCTGGATCAGTAACATTTTCAAGTTCTTTTAAGAAAAGATCAGAGGCATCACGTTTAATTAAAGGAATATTAAACTGTCCAGTAAATGTCTTAACAACCTCATCCACTTCGCCTTGACGTAACATACCATGATCGACAAAAATACAGGTTAATTGATCGCCAATCGCTTGGTGGATTAATACAGCTGCAACCGCAGAATCAACACCGCCTGATAAACCACAAATAACTTTTTTATCGCCAACTTGGTCACGTATACGTGCGATTTCTAAATCACGGAAACTCGCCATAGTCCAATTACCATGACAACCCGCAATATTATGCGTAAAATTCTTTAACAATGCTGCACCATGAGGTGTATGCACAACTTCTGGATGGAATTGAACACCATATAAACGACGACCTTCATCCGCAATCATTGCATAAGGTGCGCCTTCACTGGTTCCGATGACTTTAAATCCAGGCGGGAGCTTAACAACACGATCGCCATGGCTCATCCATACTTGTTCACGACTTCCTCTTGACCACACGCCACGACATAAAGAGCTATCTTCCACAACATCAACATGCGCACGACCAAATTCACGATGATCGCTAGATTCGACCTGTCCACCTAGTTGATGGCACATCGCTTGTTCGCCATAACAAATTCCCAACACAGGAATATTCAATGCAAAGACTTCATCTGGAATCCGAGGAGAATCTTTATCCGCAACACTGGCAGGTCCCCCTGATAAAATAATCCCTTTAGGTGCAAAAGAACGAATCTTTTCATTCTTGCTGGTATAAGGCCAAATCTCACAATAAACACCACTTTCCCGAACACGTCGGGCAATTAATTGGGTTACTTGACTGCCGAAATCAAGAATAAGAATCTTTTCTTCGTGTAAAGATTGTTCTAAGTCACTTACTTGGGTCATCATACCAACTTCTTTATTAATACTTATCAAAAAACATGTTTCCATATCACATAAGCGAAAAACATTCAGATAAAAAGGGAATTATCTAAAAAAATTTAACTTTCTCGTTTATAAGACTAAATCAATTTAATATTTTTATACTATAGTTTTTTATTGAATTTTGTCGGAGCCTTCTATGTTTAAAAAGAAATTAGGATATTTTTTAACGAATACAATGTTTTTAGGGCTGACTTGCCTTGTTCTAAGCGCCTGTAGCAGTAAACTTGCAGAAGATCACCCACAAGGTGTGTGGTTGGGGAAAATGGAAGTTGAACAAGGAACGTGCCCTACGGATAGAATGGCTGCATTACGCATTGATAAAAAGATGGTTCTTTTTTCCCCAGATAACGGTGCTTTGATTCTCAGAGGTGATTTCGATAAAAAACAAAAGCCAAGACATTTAGTTGCTCAACTTCATCGTGTTGATATGGATCACAAGCCATACGATCTTATTTTCGAAGGTAAAGCACAAAATGAGAATATTATAGGGACTTATGGAACGCCTGATTGTCGTGCGCATATTACATTTTATCGCCCTAATCATTATGGATTATCCGATGCCATCGCACATTAATAAATAAAATTTAAAAAAAGACTTGCAATAAAAAAAAAGATAAGATAAAAGCCTTATTCAAGACGCACCCGTAGCTCAACTGGATAGAGCACCAGACTACGAATCTGGGGGTTATGGGTTCGATTCCTGTCGGGTGCGCCATTATAAATATCATCAATGAAACATTGATATATTACAAAAAATCATCAAATATATGAAAATTTTGTTATACAAACAATCAAGTTTTTGTTATAAAGAATTACTTCATACCATTAATACGAAATATATGATTGATTAGTTGATGATACCCCCTTCTTCCTCGCTTCTGATCATAGAAGATCAACCAGAAATATGTGATTTAATTGAACTCAGTTTGCTTGATAAAGTAGAACAAATACATATTGCGCATTCAGTATCTACAGCCTGTCATTTACAATCTAAATATCGTTTTGATGTCGCTATCGTTGATTCTTGTTTACCAGATGGTGATCCTTATCCGTTGGTCAAAGAATTATTGGCGCAACAATGCAAAGTTTTGCTAATGAGCGGAAATTTCGAGTTAAATAAACGCCTGGCACGACTACCTTTGCCTCGAATAGAAAAGCCGTTTCGTTTGCCAACATTGATGAAGTCTGTTGAGCAAGCTTTTGAAATACCCGTCACCAAAACGTTACAAGCATTGAACTCTGCTTGATAACAAAATTATATTTACTTCGCGTCAAATTTATATAAATGGTTTAATTTGATTGCAAATTAATTTGGCAACTGCTTACTTTCACCTATAGTAGCTAATCTTGGGTTAAGATCAACATTATATAATTCATATATTTGCGCTATTTGATCATATTGTTGACGTTCTATTTTCCCTCTGGGCGGATAACCTAATGGATTATAAGCGGGAGCAAAATAGCTATTTTCATCAACTGATAAAAAAGAAGATTCTTTATTATTCTGTTTACGAATATAATACCCTTTCATTGTATAGCTTACGGGTAAATTAAAATATTTCCAGCGATCTCCAACAACTATGATTTGTCGTTTTGGCAAATAAAATCTTAGTTCTGATGCCAACCCATAGTTATCAGAAATAATCACTCGGTCTGAAGGAACCGCAGAGTTCACTGATTGTGCAAATGTTTGCCATCCACCTAGCTGTTTTAACAATATATTTTTTTTTGCAGGCAAAGGAAGAATTGCAAATAACACTTGGATATAAACCAATGATATGACTGAAAAGCCAATAATAATAGCCGTCTTCAACCATTGAGTAACATACAATCCTGCAATAACAACCAGCACAGGATACAATAATCCGACCCAGTTTGCTTGCACACGATCCCCAACTGCATGTTGGATAAACACGCAAACAGGCACAATAATCATTAACCATAATAACAAAGCGCATGAGCTAAATTTTTTATACCAAATAGTTTTGGTTAAAGATACTATCCCAATACAAAAACAAATAAAAATAATAGGCGTTGATAAACCAATTTGCCCACCCAATAATTCTGATAAAAATTGTAACGCGCGACTAGGATTCCAGTCAGTTGTCCGTCCACCTTGTTTAAGTAAACTGATCCATTGATGTTGACTATTCCAAAAAATCACAGGTGAGAAAATAGCGCTGGCTAAAACTGCACCACCCCACAGTTCTTTTGTTTTTAAATAAGAACGTCCTTCTTGACTAATTAAACACCATATTCCCAAAGCCATAATCAATAAAATAGCTGTATATTTACTCAGTAACGCCAATCCTGCACTGGCACCAATAAACCACCACCATTGTACTGATTTTGTATAAAATAAGCGACCGCAGCCCCAAAGAAATACACACACAAAGAATAATAAAGGCGTATCTGGAGTCATAATAATTGCCCCAACCCCGACCGTCAAAGTCGCGTTTAATAATAAAACCGCAATCAGCGCTTTTTGATCTGAATCAGATTGGTGATTGTTAAAATCTTTAACAGCAAAAAAAATAAAGAAACTACCGATAAAAGCAGCCAGTGAACCTAAAAAGCGAACCCCTAGCTCTGTATTCCCCCACAATAAACAACCAGCTTTGATCCATAGTGCGATCATGGGTGGATGATCGTAAAAACTATAATCCAAATGACGTGACCAGACCCAATAATAGGCTTCATCAGGTGATAAAGGCACAGAAGCTGCGACAATAATTCGTATTATTGTCAACAGACCCAACCCAATAGATAGTTTGAGAAGTAAATTATTTTTCATAAATACAAAACCAGATCTTTTATCATTATGCCGGTACATATGTTGTAATAAAATACCGACTGTAACATATCAAGAAAATTACGTTACTAATCATATCTATTATAAAAATAATATTTAAATACATAAAAAATTTACACTTTAATTTTATATATTTTTATTATAATGAAGGTCTATTACTTATTTTGCAGACCTCTCGGCTATTTCTTCCAGTATATGTGTTGCACGTTCCTTTAACAAACGGTCCATTCCTTTCTTCAAAACCTGTTTATTAATAAATGCAATCGTTGCGTCATTTCCGACTTTTCCTAATGCAAGTAATAAAGCATCTTTAGCATCCAGATTCTTTTCTTGAACAAAAGCATTTTGAATAAGAGAAGATAACTTAACTATAAAATTTTGAGGTACATTCTTTGCATGCCTAGCAATCATTAATCCAAGTAACCTATTTGTAATCTTTGTTGTCTTTACTCCAAAAATCTGACAAATTGCATTCCATGTTTTAGGGTCATTAAATTGTATTGTCCATGTACATGCCGCTACTTTGATAGAAATAGACACATGCTCATAAAGTGGAATAAGTGCCTCTAAAATCCTTAAATCGTAATATTCGTATCTTTGGCTGATACTACCTACAGTATTTAATAAGATTGTTATATCTATCTCTTGTTCTATCGCATGAATTACAATAGAAAGCACTGCATCATCCGTTAAAAATTCTTTGTTTTTAACAGTCCATCTTCCTCTCGAAAGTCTATTGATACGAGCAACTGCATTTTTTCTTGTTACGACATCTTCAGACTGTAATTCTATAAGCAAAATATCCATAACTTATTCCTTACAAATTCGAAAATATAATAAACTATTTTTTCTTTAGCGATGTTTTGAATAATTTTTCCATCAACATGAATAAAAATTGCACCATAATTTTAAAACCCAATTTGCTTTCGCCAAAAAGTCTTTGACGAAATTGAAATGGAATTTCTTTTAAGCGAACCGATGCTGAGGCAGACATGACTAAATCCAATAAAATC
The DNA here is from genome assembly GCF_947179015.1 of Commensalibacter communis. Classification (GTDB taxonomy): domain Bacteria; phylum Pseudomonadota; class Alphaproteobacteria; order Acetobacterales; family Acetobacteraceae; genus Commensalibacter; species Commensalibacter communis. The sequence continues at coordinate 128,716 of NZ_CAMXCM010000001.1, read as the reverse complement.
TTGAACCCCGTGCCCGATAATGCGGGCAACAGCTGAATAAATAAAGAGCGCCTTAACATGAAGAAGCCACTCATTGGATCGTTCAAGGTGACTGGTAAAAATTGTTGAGAGATTCGAATCCCTGTATTGGATAAAAAAAGTCGCCAACGATTGGCTAATCCAGTATTATCGCCTCCTTCGACATGGCGACTTCCAACAGCAAAATCATAATTTTCCCGTAATATTGCATCTAACATTGTCGGCAATAATGTTTCATCGTGCTGCATATCACCATCAATAACAGCCACGCATTCCGCTGAAGAAGATAGTACACCTTCAATTACAGCAGAAGAAAGTCCTCTTCTTCCTACGCGTAATATCCCTCTAATTCGTTGATCTTGTTGTGCAAGTTGCCAGACTTGTTTTATTGTGCCATCAGGGGAATTGTCATCGACAAAGATTGCTTCCCATTTCCGTCCATCTAACGCTTTGATTAGTGCACTGAACAACGGCTCGACATTATCGCGCTCATTATAACATGGGATAATAACACTTAGCTCTAGTCTATTTTCGAAAGGACGAGAAGCATTCATAACATCATTTACTATCTATTAATCTAACCTATATCTATGGAAATTATTCCGCATTACTTTCTAAGGGAACCCCTTCTCGTTGTAAACTGGTTCTGATAATTTGCAATGTTTGCACGCGTGCGACATGAGGGTTATTGGTTAATTCATGCGTCAATCGATTCTCATCTTCTGCATCTTTGGCAATAAAACGAATCAAAAAATCAACGCCACCCCTGACCATATGACATTCACGAACTTCTGGTAATTGTGCCATCTGGGCTTCAAATTCTTTTAATACTGATTCTTTTTGGCTATCCAACCCAACCAATACAAATACAGTCAAAGACCATCCCACTGCAGCGGTGTTGATTCTGGCATGATAGCTTTGAATAACGCCCATCGCCTCTAATCGTCTGACGCGTCTTAAACAAGGAGGAGCAGATATTCCAACACGCTGAGCCAAATCTATATTGGTAATGCGACCATCTTTTTGTAATTCATCTAAAATCAACCAGTCAATCTTATCAAGGTCTACTAAATGTGCCATATACTTCTTATTCCGCCCTAGCATTTTGCTAATATCTATAAAAGACTATTGTTAAACAAAACCTTCTTCTTATACAATAAACCCAATATATATATAATTTCAAAAATCGCTACGATTAAATCAGGATATAACAATATGACAGAAACTTTTATAACAAATATGCTTATCGTTGGTGCTGGCCCAGCTGGATATACCGCTGCGATTTATGGTGCCAGAGCCAATATGAAACCTGTTTTATTAACAGGCATGCAACCTGGCGGACAATTAACCATCACCAATGATGTCGAAAATTTTCCAGGCTTCGCCGATGCAATCCAAGGACCTTGGTTAATGGAGCAAATGGCCGCTCAAGCCAAAAATGTTGGCGCTGAAATCGTTATGGATAGCGTTTCAAAATGTTCCTTGTTGAATCCTCAAAAGGAAGATGGATATTTTATTTTTCATACAGATAATGGCGATATCTATAAAGCCCGTACTGTTATTATCGCCACAGGTGCCCAAGCACGCTGGTTAGGACTAGAAGCAGAACAGCGTTTACAAGGCTATGGGGTTTCTGCGTGTGCAACTTGTGATGGTTTCTTTTATCGTGGTAAAAAAGTAGCCGTTATCGGTGGTGGCAATACCGCGGTTGAAGAAGCTTTGTATCTGACCCATCATGCTTCACACGTGACCCTAATTCATCGCCGTGATAGTCTAAGAGCTGAAAAAATTCAACAAGATCGTTTATTGAATAATCCAAAAGTATCTGTGATTTGGGACAGTGTTGTTGAAGATATTCTTTCAGGCGGAACTCCAGAAGCTGTTACGGGTCTTGCTTTGAAAAATGTAAAAACCAATGAGCAATCAACTTTAGAGATTGATGGGGTTTTCATTGCTATTGGTCATAATCCCAATACATCTTTATTCAAAGGCCAACTTGATCTCGATTCTGAAGGATATATAATTACTCAATCAGGCACGCCTAAAACATCTATTCCTGGCGTTTTCGCTGCAGGCGATGTTCAAGATAAAACCTATCGCCAAGCGATCACTGCAGCAGGTTCAGGCTGTATGGCTGCTTTGGATGCTGAACGGTTTATAAGTGAAATTGAATAAATAAAATAAAAGTGGGAAATAGCAATATTATTTCCCACTACTCTCGAAATGGTTAATAATACTGATGTAAAACTATCTGCCAATAGGGCTTTTTTGGGGCATATTACAAGTAATGTTCGTGCAATTGCTTTTGATTATACAACCAACTCGGTCTTTATTTATGCGTATTATGATACTGAACCAACCGAGGACGACTATGAAATCATAGATTGTGCTGTTACTGAAATACTCGCTGATTTTCCTGACTTTCAATCCCAAGAAATCATTTTAACCCAGACAAATGCCCCAATAGATACTTTAAATTCTTATAAAGGATGGATATTTATAAAGTATAAGGCTTAGTCTAAACGATTATAATTATCCTCCAAACGCACAATATCATCTTCATTTAAATAAGAACCAGATTGTATTTCGATAACCACCAACGGAATACGTCCTGGATTTTTCAAACGATGTAATGTTCCAACAGGCAAATAGATACTTTCATTTTCTTTGACCAAAATAATTTCAGTATCTCGTGTAACCTCAGCCACTCCAGAAACAACAACCCAATGTTCCGAACGATGATAATGCTTTTGCAAAGAAAGTTGTGCACCCTCATTCACAACCAATTGTTTAACTTGAAAACGATGCCCGCTCGCCAAAGTTTCATAATATCCCCACGGACGGTAACAGCGTGTATGTGCAAATGCTTCTTTCTGATTGGCTAATATTAACTTTTCAACGATTCTTTTTACGTCTTGAGATTTGCGTCGATCTGTAACTAAAACTGCATCTTTGGTAACCACCACAACAATGTTCTCAAGACCATTGACCGCAGCAACCATGTCATCCGAACGGATATAGCTGTTCTGTGTATTTTCAAGAACAACATTGCCAATGGCAACATTCCCTACCTCATCTTTTGCACTAATGTCCCAAAGTCCATCCCAGCTACCAATATCTGACCAAGTCAAGTCAGCCGCAATCACCAACATTTTTTCAGTTTTTTCTGCAATTGCATAATCGATGGAGATATCAGGAACTTTCTCAAAATCTTCCAATTGAATACGCTCAAAAAACAAATCAGTTTTACGTTGTTGAATGGCAGTTTGGATACTCGAAAGCAGCTCTGGCGTATATTTTCCCATTTCCTGCAACATGGTTTGTGCAGAAAATACAAACATTCCCGAATTCCACAAATACTGCCCAGACTCAACCATTTGAGAAGCCCGCTGAAAGTCTGGCTTTTCAGTGAATGCTTTTACAGAAAAAGCATGTTGGGCATCTGAGACTTTATCACCCTTTTGAATATATCCATAGCCTGTTTCTGGTCGAGTAGGTTGAATCCCAAAAGTAATTATATTCCCTTGTTTAGCCAGAGACGCTGCTTCTTCAACCAACTGAATTAATCGTTCAGTTTCTTGAACAACTGCATCCGCTGCCATCACCCAAAGGATATAATGTGGATTTTCTTCTTCTACTAATAGACTAGCAGCTGCAATAGCAGGTGCAGAGTTTTTTCCTATTGGCTCTAATAAAATACGGGCTTTTTCGATTCCGATTTCACGTAATTGTTCGGCAATTAAAAAACGATGGTCATTATTACAAACAATGATTGGGTCTGTAAATAAAGACCCAATTGCTCTAAGTGCTGTATCTTGCAACATCGAATTTTCAGATAATAACGGCCATAATTGCTTAGGAAAACTGGCTCGAGATACAGGCCATAAACGGCTACCCGTTCCACCTGATAAAATCACTGGAACAATTTTTATCATTTCAGTTCCACTCATCCTATACCCCTTTGCCTGATTTCCTTAAGCTTTATCGAAAATAATTAAGCCTCATCCATTTGACTGTTTGTCCGTTTTCTTAATTCTTTTCCTGTTTTAAAGAAAGGAACATATTTTTCATGAACGTCTACAGCATCTCCTGTTCTTGGGTTACGACCAGTACGTGCTTTACGATTTTTCACGAAAAAAGCACCAAAACCACGTAATTCTACTCTACCGCCTTGGGCTAGAGAACTTTCGATTTCATCGAAAATAGTAGAAACAATCAAATCAATATCTTTAATTAATAAATTTGGATGTGCAGCTGCAATCTCTAAAATAAGCTCAGATTTAGTCATTTAATTTATACTCGTTTTATAATTTTTTACCTAAGGATTCCAAATTGCTATCGCACCATCGAGATTTTCATGATCTTTATACACAATTTGATGTATAAAACCGTTCATTGAATCTCCCAACATTTCGCCTACAAATTTAGAAAACCATTTAGAAGGTTTCTTATTCTTTAATTCCGTTATGTTGATATCAGATGGTAATTTTGAGTATTGAATTAACCAATTTTTAGCATCTTTTTCTGTACCAATTTGATCAATCAATCCATTTTTAACCGCTTGTTGACCACTATATGGACGACCATCGCCAAGTTCTCTGACTTTTGCAGCATCCATATGTCTTCCTTCAACAACCATCCCGACAAACTGATCGTAAAAATTCTCAATCAATCCTTGCAACATCTCACGACCTTGCGGGGAAAGTGGTTTAATCATTGAGGGTTGACCTTTTAACGGACCAGAAACCAATTGATCTACATTAATTCCAACTTTACCCAACAATCCTGAGATATCAGGAGCTTGCATAATAACACCAATCGAACCCGTCAATGTCGAATTAAGAGCGAAAATGCGATTAGCAGGTACGGAAATCATATAGCCAGCCGAAGCAGCAACGCCTCCCATACTCACAACTACAGGTTTCTTTTTTGCAAAACGCGTAACCGCATCATGCAGTTGCTCGCCTCCAGTAACGGCGCCCCCTGGGCTATTTACACATAAAATCATCCCTTTGACAGATTTATCCGCCAAAGCATCATCAATCAATTTAACTTGTTTAGAAACATCAGAACCAATAATACCTTCAATCTTTAACTTCACTAAATGATCGGTATTGCGTCCCATTTTAGATAAAGAGGAACCTGCAATAATTGTTACAATAGACACAATAAATATAGTACATGCGATACACCGCCATAAAACCAACTTTCGTCGAATTTTCTGGCGTTCTAGTAACAAATCACTTTCTAATTGCATTGATCAGACTATCCCGTAACAAATTAACTATCATTTAATAACCTTAAAGATTGGATATATAGATATCCAAACCTATAGTGTCAAAAGAATATTACTAATCTTCTTTACGACCTCTACGATTACGTGGTTCACTTTTGCTGCTGGCTACATTTTTACGCCCCAATCCAATTTCACGAGCTAAATTAGATCTACGCTCTGCATAATTGGGTGCCACCATAGGATAGTCAGCAGGCAAGTTCCAACGTTCACGATATTGTTCAGGAGTCAGCCCATAAGCACTTTGAATATGTCGTTTTAACATTTTAAGCTTTTTCCCATCTTCTAGACAAATAATATAGTCAGGGAAAACAGAACGTTTAATTGGAACAACAGGCTGCAACTTTTCTGTATCGGAACCATTCTTCTCTATAGAAATTAATGTTTGATAGACTTGTCTGATTAATTCTGGCAACTGGTCAGAGCCCACCGAATTATTTGATATATGAGAGGAAACTACTTTGACAGTCAGTTCTAACAATGATAAATTTTTTTCTTCTAATTCCATATTATATTATCCAAAATATCACACTAAATATTTGAATTTCATTTAAAAAATTTAAATAAAATTATATAATAAACACTCTTTTACTATACATACTGATAACAGTTTTAGCATTATTTAAAATAATTACTATACAAAATTATAAAAAAATTAATTAACCTTGATACTATACTCATTAGCTAAAATAAAAGTTTGATAATATTTTGTTTTATGTTTATGTCATAAAGAACGATCGCAATAATGATCACTTTAACAGAGATTTAAAAATCATGTTTCAAGTAAAAACAGTGTCTATTATATGTATTATCGCTTTATTTTCTTTGACAAACTGTACAAAAAACAGCGACAAACATCAATATGTTAATGGCTCATATTTGCAAATAGGCTCTGGTGGTTCTTTACGATAAATTTTATTGAATGATTTGAAATATATAACAAAGCATCAATATACTGATTATTAAATTAAAGAAAATAAATAAATTTACTTAGTGATTGACTTTTTTATCAAAAAATATGATATAAGTCTGAAATTCAGATCTAATCTTCTGAAACGAATTATAACAAAAAGAAATTCTGTAAAGATCATTACAAGAATTTGACATCTATAGAGAGTTTATAATGTTTGCAATTATCCGCACGGGTGGAAAACAATATCGCGTTACTCATGATATGGTATTAAAAGTTGAAAAACTTGATGTCGAAGCAGGAAGCACAGTAACTTTTTCTGACGTATTAGCTGTTGATGGTACAATTGGTATCCCGACTGTTGCTGGTGCTTCTGTAAAAGCAACTGTTATCGCACAAGATCGCTTAAAGAAAGTCATCATCTTTAAAAAACGCCGTCGCCAAAACAGCCGTCGTAAAAATGGACATCGTCAACCTGTAACAGTTTTGCGCATTACCGAAATTAATGCTGCGTAATTCATAAACCTATTCAATATTGATTTTAAAACAGGAGATAAATCATGGCACATAAAAAAGCAGGCGGTTCCTCCAGAAACGGACGTGATACAGAAGGTCGTCGTCTTGGAGTGAAGAAATTTGGTGGACAATCTGTTATCGCTGGTAACATCATTGTGCGTCAACGTGGAACAAAAATTAAACCAGGCGCTAATGTCGGTTTAGGTCGCGACCACACAATTTTTGCCCTTGTTGATGGCAATGTACGTTTTGATAGCCGTAACAAAGGAAACGTTACAGTTTCCGTAGAAACACTAGCAAACGCTGCTGAATAAAACGATCATTGACCTTTTTGGGTCTATGTTATTCAATAAAGGGTCGATTCGTTTTGAATCGACCCTTTATATTTTAAGGTATAGATAAAAGATGAAATTTCTCGATCAAGCTAAAATTTATGTAAAATCAGGTGATGGTGGCAATGGTGTAGTCGCATTTAGAAGAGAGAAATTCATCGAATATGGTGGCCCTGATGGTGGCGATGGCGGACGCGGTGGGGACATCATTTTCCAAGCTATTGATAATCTAAATACCTTAATTGACTTTCGCTACACTCAGCATTTCCGCGCCAGAAAAGGTGGGAATGGGTCTGGTGCCAATCGCACAGGTGCTGCTGCAGAAGATGTCGTTATCAAAGTCCCTGTTGGAACGCAGATCTTTGATGATGACAAAGAAACGCTCTTGGCAGACCTTGATGAAGCAGGAAAAACAATCACTTTATGCCGTGGTGGTGATGGCGGTTTCGGTAATGCACGCTTTAAATCCAGCACGAACAGAGCCCCTCGCCGTGCAGATCCAGGATGGCCTGGTGAAGAACGCTGGGTATGGCTACGTTTGAAGTTGATTGCCGATGCTGGATTGGTTGGTTTACCCAATGCTGGTAAATCTACCTTTTTGTCAGTTGCTTCTGCAGCTCGCCCAAAAATTGCCGATTACCCATTTACAACCTTACACCCTCAATTAGGAATGGTGCGTTTATCTTCTACAGAAGAATTCGTCTTGGCTGATATTCCTGGATTGATCGAAGGCGCCCACCTAGGTAGCGGTCTTGGTGATCGATTCTTAGGGCATGTTGAGCGTTGTGCGTTACTCCTTCATTTGATCGATATCACTTCTGAAGACGTGGTGCAAACGTGGAAAACCATTCGTCATGAGCTGGAAGCTTACGAAGGTAATCTTATAAAAAAACACGAAATCATCGGGTTAAATAAAGCCGATCTTCTGACGCCAGAAGAAGCCGCAGAGAAACAACAGGCTTTGGAAAAAGCAACAGGGCAAAAGGTGTTTTTACTTTCTGCAGCCACGCATCATGGTGTTAAAGATATTTTATATTATTTACAAAACTACATTACTAATCATAAATTAAATGATAGTTCTCACCAAAAACCATTTAGCCCAATATGATGCAAACTCCTCAACTTAATAAAGCCCGAAGAATCGTTGTTAAAATTGGTAGTGCATTGCTTGTCGATGGACAAAATGCGTGTATTCGACAATCTTGGTTAAAAAGCGTTGTCCAAGACATTACCAATTTACATCAACAAAATTGCGATGTGCTTGTGGTTTCTTCGGGTGCGATTGCGCTGGCACGTTATACGTTTAACCTTAATCGTCATAAATTACGACTTGCAGAAAAGCAGGCAGCGGCGGCCATTGGGCAAATTAAACTAGCCCAAGCATGGAGCGAAAACTTTCTGGAGCATAATATAACTACTGCTCAGATTTTATTAACATTAGAAGATACTGAGACACGTCTTCATTATCTAAATGCACGCTCTGCTTTGGAAACTTTGTTAAAGTTAAAGTGCATTCCTATTATTAATGAAAACGACACCGTAGCAACTTCGGAAATTCGCTTTGGAGATAATGACCGCCTTGCTGCCCGTGTTGCTGAAATGGTCGGAGCAGACCAATTAATCTTGCTTTCAGATATTGACGGATTATATACAGCTGATCCTAAGAGCGATCCAAATGCCAAACATATCCCCGTTATCCAAGAGATCACGCCCGAAATTATGACAATGGGTGGCAAAGCCCCTACTGGATATTCTTCTGGAGGAATGGCAACGAAGCTTGCTGCGGGAACCATCGCAAACACTGCAGGTTGTGCCATGGCGATTGCTTTTGGAAAATTACAACATCCTCTGAAAGCATTACAAGAGGGCGCTAGATGCTCATGGTTCTTACCAAATAGCTCAACCTATACTGCACGTAAGAGATGGATTGCGGGGGGTATGACCACCAAAGGTGTGATTTATATCGATCATGGTGCAGAAAAAGCGTTATATTCTGGTAAATCTTTACTACCTGTTGGCATTACCAAAGTTGATGGATATTTTCAAAGGGGTGACTTGATCAAGATTGGGAATAAAGAGGGAAATATTATTGGCAGCGGCGTTACTGCTTATGATTCTTCTGAAATTAATCAAATTATTGGTCTGCAAACAGAAGATATTAATACCTCCTTAGGGTGGGAAGGACCCGATGAAGTCATTCATCATGACGACATGGTACTTCCTCCCCTTTTATCTATCTCGGAGGCCAACGCAAAATAGGCTCTGCTCGACGACGTTGTTGTGATTCTTCTTGCCTTTCTTCTCTGGCAGATTTGGGTGGAGGATCATAAACACGTTCTTCTCTTCTTACTGGAGCAGATGCTTTCTCTTGCACTGGTTCAATAGATCTAGTTCTCGTCCGATTATCGGTTACGACGTCTGGAGCATCATTATAGACTGCTGTTTTTGAAGTTACTCCAACAGGTGTAGCGACCGTCCCTGATTGCGAAGGTGGATCAAAACAAGTCGGATTGCTTTTAGTTGAAGGCACCACAGAGTAATATTCAGGAGGATTGGTAGCCTTCCTGTCTCTTGCAATAGTTTCTTCACGCACCATATCCCGCTCAGACATTGGAACCGGTTGTAATTTAAATTCTAACCGTTCACGAGCATCTGGGATCCGTTTTAACAATACGCGTAACTGGGCTTGGATATCTTCCATTTGATGATCCAAATACGTTAAACGACTTTTTAACCCAAAAACGGAAAAAGGCATTAATAAAAAACAGAGCCCAAAAATGATAACAACACCAACAATGACGAGCTGTAACCACCAAGGAATCCATTCTGGAAAAAAAAGCGCCATAAATCTATTCCAGCTATCTAACTTATAAGTAATTAAAAATATTCTTAAAATTATAAACGAATTTATCAAGTTTAAGGAAATTGTCAAAATTTCCTTTTTTATTCGTTACATTCCTAACGCACGGCGATAAATATCGAAAAGCGTTTCTTGCTCTTCAATCTCAGATGGCTCTTTCTTACGTGCACTAATAATACGACGAACTACAGGAACGTCAAACCCCGCTGACTTAGCTTCAGCATAAATATCTTTAATATCGTTTGCTAAGCCTTTACGTTCTTCTTCTAGACGTTCAATACGTTCAATTATACTCCGTAAACGGTCTGCTGCGATTCCACCAACTTCGGGTGTTTTTTCAAATTCACTCATTTTAATTCCTATCGTTTTTATATAATCTAATATTGACTATTATATATATTGCATTACGCAATCCTTTTAATATGGTCAATTATTTGATGCATTATTATTTTAACAAACAATAATTAAAAGTTTGAAAAAAAAAAATATCATATTAAGCTAACGTTAAATCATGATAATCAGTCAGGCTGACTATTCAATGATAGGTTTATATTTTTATAACGTTTTTTACCAAGTATATTTTTACACAAAGTCATATGACTAAATACAAGTAATCTGAAAGGTTAATTTTTTTATGGAACAGCCACACTCCTATTCACCATTTGATTTTATCATATTTGGTGCAACAGGCGATTTAACAACTCGAAAATTATTACCTGCATTATATTATCGTTTCCTTGATGGCCAACTTATTGGCAATACACGTATTATTGGTACTGCACGTTCACCTTTAAGTGACGAGGATTTCAGAAATCGTGCTCGTGATGGGTTGAACCAATTTATCCGTGAAGAAGATCGCACGCCTGAAAAAATAGAAGAGTTCGTGCAACATATTTATTATGTTAGCTTAGATGGGGCAGATCCAAATGGCAAATGGGTTGATATCGAAAAACTATTAAATTCAGATCAAGCCAGCGCAATTCGCATTTTTTACTTTGCGACAGCCCCTCGCCTCTATGGTGATATTTGTGATAATTTATCCAATCGCAAATTACTAACAAAAACGACGCGGGTCGTTTTGGAAAAACCAATTGGTACTTCACTTGAAACTGCAGAAGAAATCAATAGTCGTGTTGGTAAACACTTACCTGAAAATCATATCTTCCGTATTGACCATTATTTAGGCAAAGAAACTGTTCAAAATATTTTAGCGTTACGGTTTGCAAATCCTGTCTTCGAGCGTTTATGGAATTCAGACTCCATTGATTATGTTGAGATTACAGCAGCTGAAACTGTTGGTGTCGGTAAGCGCGGTGGATATTATGATGGCGCGGGTGCGCTGCGTGATATGGTGCAAAATCACTTGCTGCAGGTCCTCTGTATGGTAGCAATGGATCCTCCTATTTCCCTTAACGCAGATGATTTACGCAACGAGAAATTAAAGGTTTTACGTTCTCTAAAACCAATGACCGATGAAATGATTCAAACAGATACGGTAAGAGGTCAATATACTGCAAATACTATTGATGGAGAAGCTATTCCTGGCTACTTAGAGGAGCTTCAAAAAGACAAAAGCAATACCGAAACTTTTGTTGCGATCAAAGCACAAATCAATACATCTCGTTGGACTGGTGTTCCTTTTTACCTTAGAACAGGAAAAAGATTGGCTGAAAAAACAAGTGAAATTGTGATTCAGTTCAAAAAATCTGCATGGTCTTTGTTCCCTACAGCTTCAGAACCAAATCGTTTACATATCCGCATTCAACCTGACGAAGGTGTTTCTTTGTCTATGCAAGTCAAAGACCCAAGCAAGTCTCATACAAGCTTACGCAACACCTCAATTGATATTGCGTTCTCTCCCGCATTTCATATTCGTTATCCTGATTCTTACGAAGGCTTATTAATGGATGCTGTAAAGGGTGATCCGTTGCTATTTATTCGTCGGGACGAAGTTGATGCTGCTTGGAAATGGATTGAACCTATCCTTGATGGATGGGCACGTGACGTTGTACCGCTTTCTAAATATAAGGCTGGAACTTGGGGACCTTTGGAATCAGAACAATTATTAGCAAGAGATGGCCATATTTGGCACGAAAATATGCCTTAATCTGTGATGTCGCAATTATCTGATAAGAATCAAAAGCCTGTTGAGCAAGAAAAGATTACTTCTCGCTCTACAGGCAAACCTCGTCGTTCTATGAAACGCAGAATTATGCAGCGTGTTATTTTTGCGCTGCTCTTTTCTGCGGCTGTTATTGGTGCCCAAGAAATGGGATGGTTAAATAATATTTCCCGCCAATGGACTAAACAAAAAGTCAACTGGATGGATAATAAACAGGTTACTCAGTATCTTCGCACTGTCATTACTGACAACCAATTAACTCAGACACCAACCAACTGTCTTGTTTTTGTAATTAATAATGATAATGGCGGCGAAATAGTTAATATGCAGGTCAGAGAACAGCATAATAGTAGTTGTTCTAATACACGGACTGATTTTCCTGTATTATTTACCTTTCGTGTCAATCGAACAGATGGTAATATACAAGTAGACAAAGGATCTCCTAATCACTTTTATCCTATTCATTAAAGTGATTATTGACAAGGTTCAACTCAAATGACAGACAATCCATCCACACCAACACCTGTAATACCTCCCTCACAAAATCGTCGCAGTTTTTTACAATTATTAACTGCCAGTTCTGTGACTGTAGGAGGGGTTGTTGTGGCCTGCCCTTTTCTAAACAGCCTTAGTTCTCAAAACACAACACTTGAACAAAATTTTGTTGATATTGATATTTCTTCTCTAAAGGCAGGGCAGCAAATAACCGTAACATGGCAAGGACATCCTGTTTTTATTTTAAATCGTCCGACAGAGGCGCTTCAGGCTTTACAAGACGCAAGCTTAATCACACGATTACGAGATCCTGATAGTAAAGAATTACAGCAGCCTTCTTATACCCAAAATTGGCACCGTTCAATTCGTCCAGAAACTGTTGTTTTAATTGGATCTTGCACGCATTTAGGTTGTGTGCCGACATTAAAGCTAGGCGCTAAGTTAGGCAGCTTTTATAATTGTGCGTGTCATGGCTCAAGGTTTGATTTAGCCGGACGTGTCTATAAATCTATGCCAGCCCCATATAATTTACCAATTCCACCCTATACCTATTTAAAACCAAACATTATCCGTATCGGTGAAAATCCCAAAGGGCAGAATTTTGATTTCACGCAGATCAAACAAATATAGCTTAACTCAGTAAACCAAGAAATAATTCGTTAATCGAATATAAAACCGCTTTTCCCGCAAGATAAACCCTGTCCTTGTCATATCGACAATATAAAATCCCTGATCGTTGTGAAGCTTGCAAAGCAATTAATGTTGTCTTATTTAATTTTTTCGCCCATAAGGGCACAATATGACAATGACCTGACCCGCACACAGGATCTTCTAAAACACCAAGTTTCGGCGCAAAACTACGGGTAACACAATCATACTTGGTAGAACGTGCAGTAACGTGCAAAAGTAATCCTTCCAATATTTTTGCTTTTTGTTCATCAATAATAACAGATTTAACTTGATCTTCATTTTCTAAAATACAAACCAGATCCCTTGCTTTCCACACTTCTTGAGGACGAATACCAATTGCTTCTTCTATAATATTCGTGATGGTACCAGGCGCTAATTGATAAGAAGGCATATCCAATTCGTATAGATCTCCTTTTTGACAGACCTTTAAGGCACCACTTCTTGTATCAAATATAATTTGATCTTTAACGTCAAAAAAACGCATTAAGATATAGGCTGTTGCCAATGTGGCATGCCCACAGAGATCAATTTCATCCCCTGGGGTAAACCATCGCAACTCAAAACGATCTTGATTGCTTTTGATCGCAAATGCAGTCTCAGACAAATTATTTTCTTAAGCTATCTTTTGCATCAATTCATCAGAAACCCACTGATCTAAAATACAAACAGCAGCTGGATTTCCTTTAAATATTTCATTACTGAAAGCATCGACTACATAACATTTCATATTAATTTTTGCTCCACCATATTAAAAAATATAATTATATCAAAATAGAATTCAAAAGTAATTTTTCTTGACTTTTGCCATAAAAACAGTCCTTATCTTTGCAGTCAGATAGCCAGATGATCGCTGTTTATAAATCTTCATTGGTATATAAAGAGAGGAAAGTCCGGGCTCCACGGAAAAATGGTGCCAGTTAATGGCTGGCAAGGGTAACCTTAGGGAAAGTGCCACAGAAAACAAACCGCTTGTCGGAATTTGTTGAGTATTCAATAAATTACAAGTCAGGGTGAAATGGTGTGGTAAGAGCACACCGCGTTCTTGGTAACAAGAATGGCAGGGTAAACCCCACCAGGAGCAAAACCTAATAGGGATAACGGATTATCGCAAGATAGTCGAAGAATTTCCGTCTTGTTATCCGGGTTGGTTGCATGAAATACGATGCGAATCGTGTTCTAGATGAATGGTCATCGCTTGTCTTCGGACATTCACAGAACCCGGCTTATACGCTATCTGACTTTAATCCCCTTTATGTATCCGTTTTTATTCAACTATTTTTTATTTTGATATCGAAAAGTGAAACTTTTTTATCATCTCTGAAAGTAAAATATGAAATATTTGACAAAACCTACTGAAAATAAGAGAAATTTTAATTCTAAACATTTGACCTCCCACGATTACCCATGCTATCCCATAAAAGAACATAATCATTTCTGGTGAAAATAGATTATCGATTCTAAAGTTTCTTTTTCTTATTTATGCAGCACGTTTAAAGGGGATCACACAAGAATGAGCTTATTCCTTGGTACACATCAAAATAAACTTGATGCCAAAGGAAGGGTTTCTGTACCTGCAAGCTTTCGTGCTGCATTACGCAAAGAACAATCTAAAGAAAATAATCCCCTTATTTTTCGACCCTCTCATAAAATGCCTTGCATCGAAGGGTGGCCTTTATCTATTTTTTCTGAATTAACAAACTCTTTAAATAGTCTAGACTTATTTTCGGAAGAGCATGATGATATCGCCACCACTCTTTATGCAGAAGCTTGGCCCATTGATTCAGATCGTGAAGGTCGCATATTACTGCCAGATATTCTAAAAGAACATGCGAATTTAACGGATGCAGTAACATTTATGGGGCTTGGAACCATTTTTCAAATTTGGGAACCTTCTGCTGCTGCGGAACGTTGCAAAACAGCACGTCAAAAGGTGCAACAAAAAAACTTATCAATTACCCCACAATCCAATATAAAAAGGATAGAATCATGACACAAGAAATCTATCCTGCACATGACGGACACTTCTCTGTCATGCTTAATGAAGTAATGGCATGGTTGGAACCCAAAACCAATGGTGTTTATGTCGATGCTACTTTCGGTGGTGGCGGCTACAGCAAAGCAATTCTCGCTGCTGCTAATTGTAATGTGTGGGGGATTGATCGAGATCCTGATGCAATTACACGTGGACAAGAAATTCAAAAACAATTCCCTTCTCTACATTTGTTGCAAGGGGATTTTGAAAATATCGACTCATTATTAAAGTCACAAGAAGTGACCGAATGTGATGGCATTGTTCTAGATCTTGGGGTTTCATCATTTCAACTGGATCAAGCAGATCGAGGCTTTTCCTTTCGTTTTGATGGGCCATTAGATATGCGTATGAGCCGCACGGGAAAAACCGCGGCTGATTTAGTAAATTATCTTTCTGAGACCGAAATTGCAGATATTTTATTCCACTATGGTGAAGAGCGTTTTTCTCGGCGAATTGCAAAAGCAATTGTTGCTCGACGTGCAGAATCTCTCTTTGAAACAACTCAAGACTTAGCAAGCCTTATCCAAAGAACGATCCCAACGGACAAAAGCAAGATCAACCCTGCTACACGCTCTTTTCAAGGGTTGCGTATTGCAGTTAATAATGAGCTAGAGCAAATCCATACGGCTCTTAATGCCGCATTGAATTTATTGAAGCTTGGTGGAAAGTTAATTGTTGTTTCTTTCCATTCTCTGGAAGATCGTATTGTCAAAGATATTATGAATAAAGCTGCTGGACGGGTTGCAAAACCCTCTCGGCATCTTCCTCTTTCCTTGTCTCAGTCACAAGATAAGGTTGGTTTTGAATTATTGACCTCGAAACCACAACGTCCCTCTGAACAAGAATGCTATATTAATGCTCGTTCACGCAGTGCCAGACTGCGTGCAATCAAACGTATTACATGATCTGATAAAAGGAAAATTTCCCTATGATGATCCGTCCATTTACTTTATTTTGTGTTTTCTTTGCTGGGGTTTCTGGTATGGTTTTGTATGCCCAAAAGCATAAAACAACCCTCCTTGACAAACAAATTACAAAAATTGTGTATGATACACAAAAAATTAAGTCACGTACGGCCATGTTACGTACAGAGTGGACATTGCTTAATCAACCTGATCGATTAAAAGAATTATCTGCTAAATTTATACCCGTATTACATCCATATAGCCCATCACAATTTGTTCAAATGTCTGCGGCTACTTCTATGTTACCACCGATTACCAAGACTCCTGAAAAAGACAAAACACGTGAGGATTTGGTTAAGAACGTTGCCCAAAACCATGGACAATCTGGCGATATTATTGCTGATGCAACAACCGCTCAAAAAGATCTTCATCAAACATCATCTGTTCAAGCACCACCAATTATTATTCCTGCCAATAATAATGCAGATGCCTCCCCCCCTATGTTACAACAAAAGCCGCAACAAACGGTCAAACCTGTTGTGACAGCAACTAATCCTCCAGCTGAACCTGTTGTTGCACCTGCACCTGTAAAACGCAAAAAAGTAAAAATTGTGGAAGTTGCTGAAGCTAGTGATGCAATAAAAACACAAACTTTAAAACCACAAACAATTAAAAAGCCATCTGTTGTTGCAAACGCTAAACCAAAAGAGAATAGCCTAACAGATCAATCTATTACCCCTGCTTCAGCTCTCTCAACACATCGCAAAAAAGTTAAACCCATAGAGACAGCTGATACCAATGATTCTGTGGATACTCCAAATTTAAAACCACAAACGATTAAGAAAAATCATATTGAGAATGTCGCTTACAATATTCAAAGTGGAAATCCTTTTTCTCACAACAAAACTTCAAAACCTAAACAAACACAGTCCTCTTCCAATAGTATACAAAAGAAACGCTCTTCTACAGTCACAGTTGCACATTCTGAGTCTGCCTTAGGGGGAAGTGGCGACGAAGCGCTTCCTGCTCCTGTACCTTTTGCACCGTAAACTCAAAGGTTGTATAAAAAATAATGCGATACAGGGATGATCGGAATCAAGGTTCCCCTCGTGCTCAAGAGAGGGAAAATCGTGCTGAGCCACAACCACACGTTAATATAAAAAAGAAGAAAAAAAACTATAACCGAATGGATAAAACCAGAGCACGCTTACTCATCACAGCGTGTGGTTTTTGTTGTTTGTATGGTGCAGTTTCTTTTAAACTGACAATGGCGACTATTTTAATGCCGCTTGCCCCACAAAAGCAACAAATAGCCCCTCAAGTTCCTGCAATACCTAAAAGTGATCCCAAAGGCGTGATGTCTGGTGATTTTGCTCTACCACAAATTAAAAGAGCGTCCATTATCGATCGCAATGGTCAAATACTAGCTATTTCTTTGCCTGTTGCACAAGTTTATGCCAATCCTTTAGAAATTATTGATCCTGCGGACGTTTCAAAAAAACTAAAAGAAATTTTGCCGAAACTTGATGTTAATCAAACCTATGAACGTTTGTCTTCTAAAAAGCAATTTGTTTATCTTGCTCGCGATATCTCCCCACAGCAAGAAGTTGCGATTAATAATCTGGGAATACCAGGATTATATTTCGAAGCCGGTGAACGTCGTCGTTATCCTTTGGGGCGATTAGCATCTCACATTCTGGGCAGTGTTGATATCGACGACCATGGAATCGCCGGGGTTGAAAAATATTTTGATCAACGGTTAATGGATACGCGTCACCCCTTAAGATTATCAATAGACACCCATGTTCAAACTGTCGTTCAAGAAGAAGTCGAAGCAGCAAAGAATAAATTCCAAGCAGAGGCAGCTTGTGGCATTGTGATGGATGTTCATACGGGTGAAATCTTGGCAATGATTAGCTTGCCGGACTATGATTCTAATCAATTTAGTAAAGCCCCCCCTAACTCTCGTTTTAACCGAGCGACAACTGGGATGTATGAACCTGGCTCAACATTTAAGCTGCAAAATGTTGCGATGGCACTTGAATTGGGCGTAGCCCATATTTGGGATCGTTTTGCAACAGCCCCAATTCGTGTGGGTAGGTTCACGATTAAAGATTTAAGAACTGATCATTTCCCCCCTTATCTTTCTTTGCCAGAAGTCATGGCTTATTCATCCAATCCAGCCTCTGCCCACATCGGATTGGACGTTGGAGCAGAGAGGCAAAGAGAGTGGATGCAAAGAATGGGTTTCTTAGCTCGAGTTCCCATAGAGTTACCAGAATCAGGAAGACCCATTGTACCATCAATCAAAAATTGGGGTATATCAACTGTGATGACGATTGCGTTTGGTCATGGTATTGCTGAATCTCCGTTAGCTATTGTTCGTGGAACAGCGGCGACAGTCAATGGAGGGATCTTACTGAAACCAACATTGTTATCCTTGCAAGATATTAGTAATAATGATCTTTCACAACAACCCGTAGATAACAATGCCCCAACACCACAACCTAAGGCTCAAGGGGAGCGAGTTCTATCCGAAAAAACCTCTGAGACCCTAAGAAAAATTTTACGGCTGGACGTTACCAAAGGAACTGGTAAAAACGGGGAAGTTCCTGGCTATTTTGTCGGTGGGAAAACAGGTACCAGTGAAAAAGTCAGTAAATCAGGTGGATATTTAAAGCACGTCAACGTTTCCGCTTTCACTGCTGTATTTCCAATGAATGATCCTAAATATGCTGTCTATGTCATGTTGGACAGTCCAAAACCAACCAAAGAAACCCATGGCTGGACAACAGCGGGATGGAACGCCGCTCCAGCAGTCTCTAAAATTATTGGGCGTATTGGTCCAATTTTGAATTTATTTCCAAATACCAAAGATGCTGCAACCATTGATGCTCAGCTTGCGATCCCATTGCGCCCCCCTGTACCCAGAGGGATAAGACCTTTAGGTCCTGGAAATGATCCAGGCGATCCTCGTTTAAATCGTCCAGAAAAAAATAAAGAAAAGAGTAAAAAGAAACCTTCGGCCAAAGCTTCTTCAACACGATCACAATAAAGCTCCTTTTACCATGATTTCTCTTAATGCGCTGCTTCACCATATTCATTTGCCACTTGTTCCGAGTGACACTCAAATCACAGGAATAACATTAGATAGTCGTAAAATACAGCAGGGGTATCTTTTCGCCGCACTTCCAGGGGCAAAGTCTAATGGGTGTGATTATATTGATGTGGCTATTGAGAAAGGCGCAAGCGCTATTCTTTTACCAACCAATGCATCTTTTCCTGAAACAAATCAATGTATTGCTATTCACTGTGATAACCCACGTTATGTTTTAGCACTAATGACAGCTATTTTCTTTCCCAACCATCCACAACACCAAGTCGCAATTACAGGAACGAACGGAAAGACTAGCACTGCTGATTTCATCCGACAAATTTGGCAATTACAAAACCTTAAAGCTGCAACAATCGGTACTTTAGGGGTTATTAGTAATACAAATTATAACTATACGGGACCTGTGTTGACCACTCCTGATAGTATCATGTTACATGAGATCCTGACAAACTTAGTTGAGCATAACGTGCAACATCTTGCTTTAGAAGCATCCTCTCATGGCTTGGATCAATATCGTTTAGATGGATTAACGATAGAGGCTGCTGGCTTTACCAATTTAACGCGCGATCATTTGGATTATCACCATGATTTTCAACATTATTTAGAAGCAAAATTAAGGTTATTTAAGAATATTCTGCCCATCGGTGGGGTTGCTGGCGTTAATGCGGATATGGATCCAGATGCTTTAATAAAAATTAAGCAAGCTATTTTAGATCGAAAACAAAATTTACGATTGGTTGGAGAGCAAGGACAGTTTTTACAACTTCTTTCTGTAACGCCTTTACCGGAAGGGCAAAAGTTAGAAATCAAAACAGCACTTAATGATGTGTTTTCAGTAACTATTCCTTTGTTAGGGCGATATCAGGTCGATAATATTTTACTAGCTGTGGCGCTCATTGCTAAAAATGAACAAGATATCGCCAACCTCATCCCTCTGTTGCCTCACCTTAAAGGGGTCAGAGGTCGAATGGAACAAGCTGCTATTTTGCCTAATGGTGCAGCAATTTATGTTGATTATGCACACACACCTGATGCGCTAGCACATTTGTTGCAATCTTTACGCCCCCATACTGATAACGACTTATACGTTATTTTCGGCGCTGGCGGAGATCGCGATGCAGGCAAGCGCCCCTTAATGGCACAAGAAGCATCAAAATATGCAGATTGCGTTATTATCACCGATGATAACCCTCGGACAGAAGATCCTGACCATATTCGCAAGGAAGTTAAAGCAGGCGCCCCAGCTGCATTGGAAATTGCAGATCGAGAAGAAGCCATAGCCCAAACCATAAAAAAGCTACAAAGTGGCGATATTCTGGTCGTAGCAGGAAAAGGTCATGAGCAAGGACAAATAATTGGTTCTGTTGTTCATCCTTTTGATGACGTGACTATTATTCGAAAACATGTGAGTAGCCTATGAGCGTTTTATGGACTGAAACAGACCTTATCCAAGCAACCAATGGAATTTTTCCTTGTTCCACCTCCATCAAAGGTAATGGTATCTCAATCGATACACGCTCTATTGAAAAAGGCGATATCTTTGTCGCAATTATTGGTGAAAATAGTGATGGACATGCGTATGTTCAAAAAGCTCTAGATGCTGGAGCAGCTTGTGCAATCGTAAGTCATCCGATTTCAGAAATACCTGATACTGCGCCTATTCTGTATGTCAAAGACACATTACAAGCGTTAACAGATATGGGACGCTATGCACGCAATCGTTTTACTGGCAAAGTCATTGCAATTACGGGCAGTGTTGGCAAAACAACGACCAAAGAAATGCTCAAAATGACGTTATCTGCTTATGGAACGGTTCATGCTGCGGCTGGTTCGCATAATAATCATCTTGGCGTTCCTTTGACCCTAGCACGATTGCCAAAAGATACAGATTTTTGTATCTGTGAAATTGGCATGAATCATATTGGTGAAATTGCACCTTTGGCAACATTTGTCAGCCCACATATCGCTATTATTACCGAAGTGGCATCTTCTCATCTAGGATATATGCAAAATCTGGATAATATTGCCAAAGAAAAAAGCCAGATTATAATAGCACTTCCACCTCAGGCCGTTGCGTTGGTGCCAGAAACAATTTACGGCTTGGATATTTTCCAAGGCATTGCCAAACAATATCAAGTCCAATTACAAACTGTTGGCGCCTCTAAGGCTGCTTCTGTACAAATTAGCAATATCGATCTTGGTGCGCAGCAATCAAATTTCCAAATTTCAATTCAAAAACAAGATTACGCTTTTACTCTTTCTTCACCAGGTGAGCATTTAATACGCAATGCTGGATTGGTGATCGGGGCAATTCATGCTTTGAGACTAGATATCCAACAGGCTATCACTACTCTTGTCGATTTTCAAACAGGCAATGGCAGAGGAAAAATCTTATCTCTACCAACCATTAATGGTCGTATTTTAGACGAAAGTTATAATGCTTCTACCCTGTCGATCAGCACCGCATTAAAAACATTATCTTTGTTAGCACCTGCCAGAAAGATAGTTATTTTAGGTGATATTATGGAGTTGGGGGATTTTAGTGAGCAAGAACATCTTTCTTTGTTACCACATCTTATTGCCAATGCTGATCTTGTTTTTTGTTGTGGTTCAATGATGCATATTGTATTTGAACAATTACCTCAGCCTCTACGAGGGGGATGGTGCGCAACAGCACAAGAGTTGATCCCTTTTATACAATCTCAATTACAAGAAAATGATACGCTGTTAGTCAAAGGAAGTAACAGCATGCGTATGAATTCCATTGTAACCACTTTAACCGCTCCAGAGATAAGGAAAAATTAATGCTATATGATCTAATTACGCGTTTTGGGTTGGAATATCTTTCTCCATTCAACCTGTTTCGCTATATTACTTTTCGCGCTGGAGCGGCGTGTTTTACTGCCTTTTTCCTAAGCCTGTGGATTGGGCCTTATATTATTGCAAAGCTCCATAAAATCCAACGCGACGGTCAACCTATCCGTGCCCTAGGGCCAGAACGTCATCTCAAAGAAAAAGCAGGAACCCCAACAATGGGGGGGATCATGATGCTTTTGACTTTAACGTTTTCAACGTTGTTATGGAGCGATCTGTCAAACGGCTTTATGTGGATTGTGTTATTCGTAACACTTGGATTTGGCATGATTGGATTTTTTGACGATTACCAAAAATTAGCCAAAAGAAATACAGATGGATTGTCTAAACGCACCCGTCTGGGCGGAGAATTTCTAATCTCTATTCTTGCCTCTTTTGCCTTGCAGCATATCACCCCACCAGAGATTGCTAATCAAGTTGCTTTACCTTTTTTCCAAAATTTGATGATTCCTTTGGGATATTTCTTTCCTATATTCGGCATGGTCGTAATTGCTGGATTTGGAAATGCTGTTAATTTCACTGATGGGCTAGATGGTTTAGCAATCGTGCCTGTTGTCATTGCATTTTTAGTCTTTGCATTAATTGCTTATCTGGTCGGAAATGCTATCTTTGCCAAATATTTATTTCTCCATTTTGTGCCTCAATCTGGTGAGTTAGGCATTTTTTGTGCCGCCGTCATTGGGGCTGGCTTAGGTTTCTTATGGTTCAATGCCCCTCCTGCCTCTGTCTTTATGGGGGACACGGGTTCCTTGGCTTTGGGTGGTGCTTTAGGAACTGTTGCCGTTGCCGTTAAACATGAGCTTGTTTTATGTATTGTCGGTGGGCTATTTGTTGTTGAAACCTTATCTGTTATTATTCAAGTCGCTTGGTATAAACGTACCAAGACGCGTGTATTTTTAATGGCACCTTTACATCATCATTTTGAGAAAAAGGGGCTATCAGAATCAAAAATTGTTATTCGTTTTTGGATTGTTGCAATCATGCTGGGTCTTATTGGTCTGGCCACATTAAAGTTGCGTTAATATGAATTTTTCACCAACTCTTTTTCAAAATCATCGATATGCAATCCTAGGGCTAGGCAAAAATGGCATTGTTGCTGCCGAACGATTATTAGCAATAGGCTCAACAATTCAAATCTGGGATGATCAAGAAAAAACAAGGAACGCAGTTCCAGCAGAACTCAAATCTTTGATTGCGCCATTTGATAATTTGCATGATTTTGATGCGTTGGTGATGTCTCCTGGTATTCCTCATCATTTACCTAAACCTCATCCTGTTGCTCAGCTTGCCTTTCAACGAAACCTTCCTATCTTATCTGATGCCGAGCTTTTATATCGTGCCGTTAAAGCATCAGGATCAAAAGCGCGCTTTGTTGCTATTACAGGCACAAACGGAAAATCTACAACAACTGTGTTACTAACACATTTGTTAAAAGAAGCTGGTATTCCAGCGGTTGCAGGTGGGAATCTCGGCCCCGCTGCTTTGGCTCTTCCTTTGTTGGAAGATCAAGGTGTTTATGTATTAGAAATGTCTTCTTATATGCTAGAGCGTTTCTCTCAATTTACTGCTGATATTTCCTGTTTACTCAATATCACCCCGGATCATTTAGAGCGTCATGGAGATATACAAGGTTATATTGAGGCAAAACACCATATATTTGATCACCAAAACCTCAACCAATTAGCGGTCATCGGCGTTGAAGATGCGATCTGTGCAACCATTGCAAATGAACTTAAACAACAAAATAAGATGCAAGTTAAAACGATAGCTGGCACGAATATCAATGCTAATATCTGGGTGAAAGACTATTTAATACAAGACCAACATGGGATCATTGCTGATCTTACCAAAGCACGCTTTTTACCAGGCGATCATAATGCGCAAAATGCTGCTGCTGCCACAGCAATGGCTATCCATTTAGGTCTCAACCAAGAACAAATACAATCTGGGTTAAGCTCTTACCAAGGATTGGCGCATCGTCAAAGACCTGTAGCAAATTTAAATAACGTTACGTTTATTAATGACAGCAAAGCAACCAATGCTGACGCCGCATCAAAGGCATTAACTTGCTATGATGAACTTGTTTGGATTGCTGGAGGCCTTGCAAAGTCAAATGGCATTGATGAGCTTGCCCCTTATTTCCCTCGTATAAAACTCGCTTTACTGATTGGCAAAGACGCACCTGTTTTGGAACAAACCTTAAAGCACTATCAAGTCCCTTATCGTATTGTTCACACCCTTGAACATGCGGTACCAGAAGCATATCAATACGCACAACAAAATCGTATTCCAACCGTTTTACTCTCACCAGCTTGTGCTAGCTTTGATCAATTTAGCAGCTTTGAAGAACGTGGAGATCGTTTTGCTGAACTTGTCATGCAACTGTCATCTTCTCTTTCTGAATCATCAAAGGATTAAGGATCCAAAATCAATGTCTGGAATTTCTCGCTCTGATAATTCATTACTTGCACGTTGGTGGCGTAATATTGACCATTGGATGCTTGGTTCTGTTGGATTGCTTATTGGTTTTGGATATATCTTGATGATGGCGGCCAGCCCTGCTGTGGCGCAGCGTATTGGTGCGTCCAGAGATGTTTTTATCTTTAAACAGGTCATGTTCCTTAGCATTGCTGCCCTGACCATTATCTTTATTTCGATGCTTTCGACCCAGACCATAAAAAAATTAAGTATCGTTGGCACGTTTATTGCCATTCTTGCGACTGCTTATACGTTAGTACATGGAATGGATATTAAAGGGGCAAAACGCTGGATTGCGCTGCCGATCATGTCGTTGCAACCTTCTGAGTTTTTAAAGCCTTGTTTTGCCATTTGTACAGCATGGTTGTTAACGGAATGGAAAAAACGATTCTATATTCCTGGCATTTTCATTGCATTGGGGGTCTATGCGGTCATTTTATTCATCCTGAAATCTCAACCCGATATTGGGATGCTAGCCGTTATTACTGCTGTTTTGCTGACCCAATTGTTCATCAACGGCTTGAATATGTTCTGGATTTTTTCTGGCTTAGGTGGAATGATTGCAGCCTTTGTCGGTGCGTATGTTGTATTACCTCACGTAAGGTCACGTGTAGAACGGTTTTTACATCCAGAAGTGGGCGATCATTATCAAATTGATACTGCCTTACGTGCGTTTGGGAATGGTGGATTGTGGGGGCGAGGCCCTGGTGAAGGGCGCGTCAAAGATTTATTACCTGATGCGCACGCAGACTTTGTATTTGCCGTTGCGGGTGAAGAGTATGGCATGATTATTTGTTGCCTTATCATCTTTATATTTTGCTTTATCGTTGTCAGAACCTTACTTAAACTGATTAAAGAAGATGATCCTTTTATTATTTTGGCAGCCTCTGGATTAATTACTGGTTTTGGATTACAAGCCTTTATCAATATGGGTTCAACATTACATCTTATTCCAACAAAAGGGATGACGTTACCGTTTATTTCTTATGGTGGGTCATCAGCGCTTTCGATTGCATTAACCATTGGTATGGTTTTAGCATTAACCCGTCGCCGCATTGAAGCTCCTCAATTTTTTAAAAATAATAATCAACCCTTTAGCAAAAGGAGTATTTTACGATGAGCAAACCTAAAATCGCTATTGTTGCAGGTGGAACAGGTGGACATTTTTTCCCCGCAAAAGCACTTGCTATGCAATTAAGAGAGCGGAATTATCCTGTTGTATTTATGACGGATAAACGTATTGAAGATCCCCAATTAGCGGAATGGAACGAAGTCCAACAATTTGTCATTGATGGTGGTGGGATTGCAAAAAAATCAGTCGTACAAAAACTTAGCAATAGTTTTGAATTGCTGAAAGGGATTGCTCAATCTCGGAAAATTCTACAAAATAATCCCGTTGCTGCAATTATTGGTTTCGGAGGGTATCCATCTATTCCCCCTTTGACCGCTGCTCGCTTACTTTCAAAAAAACGCCGCCCTCAAATTATCCTCCATGAAGGGAATGCAATTATTGGCAAAGCCAATGCCATGCTGTCCCATTTTGCGACAATTATTGCAACCTCTTATCCAGAAGTCACTGGCATTCCAAAACATATTCCTATCAAAACTACAGGATTACCTGTTCGACCTGATATCACAGCACTTTACCCTTCGTCCTATCAAGCACCAACAGATACGATTTCTTTACTTATTTGGGGTGGGTCTTTGGGTGCTAAAATATTTGGAGAAATCGTTCCATACGCTTTAGCGAATTTACCTATCGAGATTAAACAAAAATTACGCATTACCCAACAAGTGCGCAAAGAAGATTTATCCCATGTGGCTCAAATCTATGAAAAAGCAAATATTCAAGCAACGCTTGCGCCATTCTTAACCAATGTGTCTTCTTTGTTAAAGCAAGCACATCTGGTCATCGGGCGTGCTGGCGGTTCTTCTGTATCGGAACTGTCTTTGTCAGGGAGACCTGCAATTCTCATTCCTTATCCATTTGCTGCTAATCAAGAACAACATTATAATGCCAAAGCACTGGAGCAAGAAGGTTCTGCTTGGATTATTGACCAAAATGATTTTTCGGTAACAGCACTGACTTCGCTATTATCTGATTTATTAAATAACCCTGATAAATTGAGCAAAGCGGCACAATCCCATCAATTAGTCTACCCAAATGCTGCAAAAGAATTGGCAGATTTGATCGAATCCTATATCACCATATAATCATCTTAGCGATTTTTTGATAAAGAAAGCACTGTAACTATGAGATCTCTTCCCCTTTCGATTGGTACTATTCATTTTGTAGGTATCGGCGGTATTGGCATGTCTGGTATCGCGGAAACATTGCATTATCTGGGATATAAAATCCAAGGGTCAGATATGTCAGAAAACGCCAATGTCTTACGTTTACGTAAACTGGGTATTACCGTTCATATTGGTCACAGTGCCAATAATGTTGGATTGGCTCAAGTTGTCGTGGTTTCTTCTGCAATTAAAAAAGATAACCCAGAGGTTGTTGATGCACGCTCTCGCTTTATTCCCGTCGTGCGCCGTGCAGAAATGTTGGCAGAGTTAATGCGCCTACGCTGGTCTATTGCTGTTGGCGGAACCCATGGAAAAACCACAACAACCAGCTTAATTGCAACGTTACTAGAACATGCAAAACTTGACCCTACCGTTATTAATGGGGGTATTATTGAAGCCTATGGAACCAATACACGTATGGGTTCTGGGGATTGGATGGTTGTCGAAGCCGATGAAAGTGATGGTTCTTTCTTACATCTTCCTGTTGTCATCGCGATTGTTACCAATATGGATCCTGAACATATGGATCACTGGGGAACCCCAGAGGCCATGGAAAAAGCCTATCATCAGTTTGTGTCCAATATTCCGTTTTATGGATTTGCCGTTTTATGTATTGACCATCCTGGCGTTCAAAAAATGCTACCGAACTTGTCTGATCGTCGTTTAATTACTTATGGTTTTTCCCCTCAGGCCGATGTTCGTGCAGACAAAATAATTACTGATAAATTAGGCACCACGTTTGATGTTGTGGTCACCAACCGTCACAAACAAATTAATCGTCGTATTGGGCCATTTCGTTTACCTATGTTGGGTCAACATAACGTTCAAAATGCTTTGGCTGCAATTGCAGTGGCTTTGGAAATGGATATCAGCGAAGATAATATTCGCTCTGCTTTTGCTGCATTTAAAGGGGTTCAACGTCGCTTTACCCGCGTAGGCGAGGTTGGGAAAATCAGTATTATTGATGATTATGGACACCATCCTGTTGAAATTTCTGCTGTTCTGAAGGCAGCACGCCAAGCAACCTCTAATAATGTTATTGCAGTCGTTCAGCCCCATCGCTATACTAGACTTCGTGATTTATTTACTGAATTTTGTTCCTGCATGAATGATGCTAGCACTGTTATTGTGGCAGATGTTTACGCCGCAGGTGAAGATCCTATTCCCGATTTCGATCGTGATGCGTTAATCGAGGGTTTGCGTGCGCATGGACATCAATCTGTTGTTGCATTACCTCATCCCGATCAACTAGCGGAAATGATTAATGCAATTGCTGAACCTGGCGATGTGGTAATTTGTTTAGGTGCAGGATCTGTCACCCATTGGGCTCATGCTTTGCCAGAACAACTTAAAAAATTACAACAAGAAAGCGCTTAAAAGGATAAAATATGCAGCAACAAGGTCTTTTTACCAAAGAAGCATTTTCTGATTTACTGCCCAAACTACGAGGAAAAATCAATTTTGATGTTCCTTTGAGTGCGCGCAGTTGGTTTAGAGTAGGCGGAAATGCAGAAACCTTGATCAATCCTGCCAACGACGAAGACCTTGCGTATATTTTAAACACAATCCCTTTAGAATGGCCAATATTTACCTTAGGTGCGACTTCTAACCTTTTAATCCGTGATGGTGGCATTGCTGGGATTAGTTTCCAACTACGCAAAGGGTTTAACGAAATTACACCCGACCATGATGGGTTTATTGTCGGTGCTGCTTGTTTAGACACAACAGTCGCTGAACATGCTGCGGCTCATGGAATTTCAGGGCTGGAATTCTTAATTGGTATTCCAGGTTCTATTGGTGGCGCCGTGAAAATGAATGCAGGAGCACATGGCTCAGAACTCTCTAATATTTTAGACTGGATAGAGATTATCACCCGAGAAGGGCAATTATTACGTTTATCTGTCAGCGAATTAGGATTAAGCTATCGGCATTCTTCGTTACCACAAGATGCTATTGTAACTAAAGCTCGCCTTCAAGGGATTGCTGGGGACAAAGAGAAAATTACCCAAGCGATGAATGCCATTAAAAAGCAGCGTGAAGAGTCTCAACCAATCCGCTCTCGAACAGGGGGATCAACCTTTCGTAATCCAGATCCTTCAGAAACACAGTACAAAGCATGGCAATTAATTGATTTGGTTGGTGGCCGAGGCTTGATGGTTGGTGGTGCTCAAGTCAGTGAAAAACATTGTAATTTCTTAATTAATACTGGCACAGCAACCGCTGCTGATATCGAGAATCTAGGTGAAGAAGTTAAAAAACGTGTCATGAATCAATTTGGCATTCAGCTTCACTGGGAAATTAAACGCGTTGGTCGTCCATTAGAACAATAGGAAAACAGTCAATGTCCAAAAAACATGTCACCGTTATGCGGGGTGGAATTTCCTCTGAACGTGAAGTAAGCCTTGCAAGTGGTAGCAATATTATCGAAGCACTTCAAGAAGCTGGATACCAAGTCAGCGATTTAATCGTTAATGATGATCTGGAATATGTAATCCAATTTTTAAAAGAGAAGCGTCCTGATGTTGTCTTTAATGCACTACATGGGCGTTTTGGCGAAGATGGCGCGATACAAGGTGTATTGGAATGGATGAATATCCCTTATACCCATGGTGGGGTTTGCTCTTCTGCCATTGCGATGAATAAACAAATGACTCGCATTTTATTAATCGACGCAGGATTACCCGTTGCCACAGGCAAAGTTATTCCAATTAAAGCATTAGCATCTCAAGACCCTCTCCCCGTTCCTTATGTTGTAAAACCAATTGAAGAAGGGTCTTCGGTTGGTGTTTATATTATTACAGAAGAAGATGAAAATCTACGCCAACAGAAACGAGAAAATATTGTTAAAGAATGGCATTTTGGTGATAATGCTTTGATTGAACAATTCATTCCTGGAAAAGAATTAACAATCTGTGTCATGCAAGACAAAGCATTGACCATCACAGACATTTCTTCTGGCACACATCATTTTTATGATTATACGTCAAAATATACCGCCGGAGAATCAAAGCATATTTTGCCTGCGCAAATACATCCGAAAGCCTTTCAAGAGGCTATGAATTACGCACAACAAGCGCACAAGATTCTAGGTTGTTACCCTGTTTCTAGAACAGATTTCCGATATGATAATACCAATGAGACACCAGAGAAACCTGGTAAACTTTATATTTTGGAAATTAACACCCAACCAGGCATGACCAAAACCTCTTTACTGCCTGAACAAGCGGCTTATTGCAATATATCTTATCCAGAACTTTGCTCGTGGCTGGTGGAACATGCAAGATGTCGTATTTAAAAAAACGTCCAGAGCATCAAAACGACCGTCCGTCAAAGAGTAAGATCGCGCTTCTTCGTTCTAAACGATTATTGCGCCCTTTTATTCTATTACTTATTATTATCGGCTTTTTTATAGGTGGTGGATGGCTAGTTTTCAAAATGGCTGGCGATCAGCATTTTTCTGTTATTCAAGAAAAAGTTGCAAATATTCTACCCATGAAAATTACTAAAATCCTCATTACTGGATGCAATCTTACGTCAGAACAAGATGTGAAAGAAGCTTTGGGCATTCAGGTTGGTGATTCTATTTTTAATTTTTCAGTACAAGATGCTCAAGATCGTCTAAATGACCTCCCTTTTGTAGATCATGCTTTGTTAAAGAGGCAATTACCTAATACCATCATCATTCATATTACGGAACGAACACCTTTTGCTGTGTGGCAATTTAACCATCATTTCAAACTGATCGACCGCAAAGGCGAAATCGTCAACGATCATGGCATGAGCGGAAAAGACGGCAAAGCATTTTTACAACTGCCATTAGTTGTTGGATATGGTGCGAATACAAGTGCTTCTGAATTAATTGATATCTTATCCTCGCAACCTGAAATCAAACAACATGTCGTCGCCGCAGTCCGTGTTGGCAACAGGCGATGGAATTTGGATTTAAAAAACGGTACAGTCGTTTTGCTACCAGAAAACCAAGAGTTACCGGCACTTCAGCGGTTAAATCGACTACAAAAAGAACTACAGATTTTGGATCGACCTATAAAAACTATTGATTTACGTTTAGCGGATCGATTAATTATTCAAGAAGATAAAAGTTTTCTAAATAAACCCAAAGATACTGATAATCCTGATAATCTCAATAACTCCGATAATTCTAACAACACATCCGCGCCATCAAGCGCACATTAAATCTTAAGCATTTTGCTTTATAAACAGGGTAAAGGTCATGAGCAAGCTAACTTCTTCCAAGAACAAAGCTCAAAAAAATAATCATAATACAAATCATGACAAAAATGCTTTGACTTTGGCACAGTCAAGACAACTGGTAAAAAGCCGTGTGTTTCCCCCAGATGATCTTCCTTATAAAAAAGACTGGTTGCCGGGGATTTTTGGTGTTTTAGATATTGGCAGTAATAAAATTACTTGTTTAATTGGACAAGGTAAGTCAAATGGCCAACTGCAAGTTTTAGGATATGGTTGGCGTCGATCTCACGGGGTGAAACAAGGTGGGATAGTCAACTTGCAAGCCGCAGAACGTGCCATTCGATCAGCTGTTGGTCAAGCAGAAGAAGCCGCAGAACGCCGTTTAAGTAAGATCTATGTTAATCTGTCAGGTGGAAAACCTCAGAGTCAGCTTTTTAATGTTGATTGGCCTATTGGCGGCAAAGAAATCAATAATCATGATATTTATCGACTGGTTAACGAAGGGGTTTTAAGAGCACAAATAGATGGTAGAGAAATTATTCATGCACTACCACTGGCGTTTAATGTCGATGAAACCTCTGGGGTTGAAGATCCTCGTGGTCATCAATGTGAGTTATTAAGCACACGTTTACATATTATTGATACTTCCGCAACGGCTTTGCGTAATCTTGCAACCGTCTTAATGCGTGCAGAGCTGGAAATTGAAGCCATTATATCCACGCCTCTAGCTGCCGGACTTGCCGTAATGGCACCTGATGAGCGGGAATTGGGTGCAACAATTGTCGATATGGGGGGTGGAACGACCTCTATTGGCATTTTTGGAGAAGGCCAGCTGCTTTATACGTCTCAGATTCCTATTGGTGGATCACATATTACCCGAGATATTGCAGGTATTTTGTCAACCTCTATTGATACCGCCGAATGGTTAAAAACCATGTGGGGTAGTGCTGAATATTCTTATGATGATGAATATCAACAGCTTCCTATTCAAATGATTGGTGATGATGACTATGAAGTAGTTACAAAAATACCACTATCACGAGTTATTTCTATTATTCGCCCTCGAATTGAGGAAACATTAGAGTTGATCCGTGATCGTTTAGACAATGCAAATGTCGGTAATGCTGCCAATGGTAGAGTCATTTTAACAGGGGGTGGCTCTTTATTGGATGGGCTTGGACCTTTGGCTGCACGGATTTTAAATCGACAAATTCGGTTAGGAAAACCAAACAATATCATAGGCTTACCAGACGACACAGCAAATTCAGCTGCTTTTTCAACGGCTGCTGGGTTATTGGCGTGGGCTGCGGGAGATGGTCGCACACTAGCAGATTTGGATTTCGCAGAAAAAAAATCTGAGGGTTTTTTGAAAAAGCTTATTGAGTTTATCAGAATACATATATAAATATTTCTTTGGATTCTAACACTTTTCTAATGTATCCTACTTTACAAAATATAAAGCTATACTTGGTTCGAGGATATCCATGACACTCAATTTGACAATTCCACAACCTGCCTATGCTGATTTTACACCTCGTATCACAGTTTTTGGTGTTGGTGGTGGCGGTACTAATGCTGTTGATAATATGATTTTATTACAACTCAAAGGAGTTGAATTTGTTGTTGCGAATACTGATGCGCAACAATTAATGAAAAGTTGTTCTGATAATCGTATTCAACTTGGTCCACACTTGACCCAAGGGTTAGGAGCAGGGGCAAAGCCTGATATCGGACGTGCAGCAGCTGAAGAAGCCGCAGAAGAAATTGCCCGTCATATGGAAAATGTTCATATGGTATTCATTACTGCTGGCATGGGTGGTGGTACTGGTACTGGTGCAGCACCCGTAATTGCACGTATGGCACGTGAACGTGGTATTTTGACCGTAGGTGTGGTTACAAAACCATTTACGTTCGAAGGTGCAAGAAGAGCACGCCTTGCAGAAACAGGTATTGCCGAACTTCAGCAATTTGTAGATACATTAATTGTCATTCCGAACCAAAATCTATTCCGCACAGCGACCGAAAATACAACCTGGCAAGATGCCTTTAAAATGGCGGATGAAGTCCTATATATGGGCGTCAAGGGTGTTACCGATTTAATGATGTCACCTGGTCTTGTTAATCTTGACTTTGCTGATATTCGAACCGTCATGGCAGAAATGGGTAAAGCAATGATGGGTACGGGCGAAGTAGAAGGTGAAAATAGAGCGATTCGTGCTGCTGAGTCTGCTATTTCTAATCCATTATTAGAAGATACTTCTATGTCTGGGGCTCGTGGATTATTAATTAATATTACCGGTGGTTCTGACCTTACTTTGTTTGAAGTCGATCAAGCTGCGAATCGGATTCGTGAAGAAGTTGCAGAAGATGCCAATATTATTTTCGGTTCGGCAATTGATGAAAGCCTGACGGGTAAAATCAGAGTTTCTGTCGTTGCGACAGGTATCGAAAGCCCTGTACAATACGAAAAACAGTCTCCTGTTGCACCGCCAACTGAACCTGAAAAAAAAGTTGTTATTCCAGAAGCCGCGTCTTTGAACACAAATAGAACAACCAACACCAATGTTGGTCAAGTTGCAGAAACAGTTGAGACACAAAAGGTCCCTGAACCGATAAAATATCAAGAACCGCCTGCTATGGCAAAACCAGCAACCCAACCAAAAATCGAAACTCCTATTGAAACAAACAGCGCAACACATAACAGTGATGAGCCTCGTGCGCCTTCCCCAGATGCGATTCCAGAACGTGCAGCAAAAACATCTCCTCGTTCAGGTTTGTTCTCTGATTCCCATCATCGTCAAGATGACACCCCTCCTCCTCCATCAAGAAGTCTGTTTGGTATTGTAACTGGGGCACTACGCGGAAATAAAAACTATCCTAACCCTTCTAATGAGCAAGGGAAAAGCGAACCTTCTATTACTAGTAATACAGAAGAACAAGGTCAATCAAACGGCGAAACGCAAGCTAAATTAGACGAAGAAGGTCTTGATATTCCAGCATTTTTAAGACGAAAATCCTAATTTCTGTTTTTTAGAAGGTCTCTGAAGATTAATTTAGAGACCTTTTTTTATGCCCTATCATCCGTTTCTCGTAACACTATGCAACAATCTTTGACTGGCATTCGTTTTATTTCCTCTCTAAGTATTAATCTAAATATAGTTGCATCAAATTTAGATCGGAAAAAACTATGGATCAAATACAAACAAAATCTTTGCCACTAACTGCACGCACTATTTATTCTTCATTCCCTTTGATCCAATCTCCAGTTGCACCTGCACATACAATTTCCACGCCGATTTCTTTTTCTGGTGTGGGATTACATTCTGGGAAATATATAAATCTTAAATTATTACCTGCGCCTGCTGGGACAGGTATTATTTTTCGCAGAACCGACCTTAACAATCATCCTATTCAAGCCCATTACAACAATGTAGTTGATACTACATTAAGCACTGTGGTCGCTTGTCCGCATAATCCTTCTATAAAAATAGCAACTATAGAACATCTTATGGCAGCTTTATCAGGCAATCAAATTGATAATATTATTGTTGAATGTGATGGACCAGAACTTCCTGTTTTAGATGGATCTTCTTCGCAATTTAATGAATTGATTGAGCAAGCAGGTCGCCAAACTTTACTAGCAGTTATACCAAGCATTAAAATTTTGAAAACTGTCCGTGTCGAACACAAAGATGCTTTTGCGGAACTCAATCCATCATTATATAATGGTTTGTCTTTGAATTTATCAATTGATTTCCCTGCTGCGGCCATTGGCAAACAAATCTTTAAAATGCAACTTACGCCAGAAAACTTCAAAACAAAATTAGCGCATTGCCGCACATTCGTATTAAAAAGTGAAATTGATATCCTTCACAAAATGGGGCTAGCCAAAGGCGGAAGCCTTGAGAACGCTATCGTTGTTGAGAATGATACTATATTAAATCCCAATGGTTTACGTTGTGAGAATGAATTTGTAAAACATAAAATGCTTGATGCAATTGGCGATTTGTCTTTGGCCAATGTTCGTATACATGGTGAATTCATCGGTCATAAATCGGGTCATAGTTTAAATAATCTTTTGTTACGAAAATTAATGGCTGATAAAAAAGCATGGTGTTATTTACCTAGCTCTGCACGTTCAATTACACCAGAACAATTGGTAAATTTTTCCTACCCAACACATCAAATACAAGAGGCTTAAAAACCTCACTTCAAATTAAAATGAAAATTTTTTAAATAAAGTTCTTCAACTTCTCTAACGACATGATATAAAAATATTTCGCTTATCAAGTATTGTGCCATTTTTATTAAAGCAGAAAGTTGTCAAACTGTGGTTACAGTGAATCCAAAAACACACTCAC
This sequence comes from Commensalibacter communis, assembly GCF_947179015.1. Classification (GTDB taxonomy): domain Bacteria; phylum Pseudomonadota; class Alphaproteobacteria; order Acetobacterales; family Acetobacteraceae; genus Commensalibacter; species Commensalibacter communis. The sequence goes on along the minus strand of NZ_CAMXCM010000001.1, from coordinate 93,211 downwards.
ATATGTTTAAACATATATCACGCGGTTTTTTTTCTGTCCTGCTTGTGACTAGTTTGGTCGCATGCGGCAGTGGTAGTGATAGTAAAGGTGAGAAAAAAACACTAGAAACAAGCGCTTCCGAAGCAAATGTAAAGCAAGGAACCGCTGAGCAACTCTATAATAATGGTATAGATGCGATCAAAACAAAACATTACAAACTGGCGACAAAGCAGTTTGAATTGTTACAAGAAAATTTCCCATATTCTAGCTACGCTCCTAATGCACAATTGATGCAAGGATATGCTTTTTATTTACAAAACAAATATCCAGAAGCCGTCAAGCAATTAGAAACCTTTTTACAGTTACATCCTAACAGCCCCGATGCACCCTATGCATTTTATTTACGTTCCTTATGTTATTACGAACGTATTTCTGACGTAACGCGCGACCAACAAAGTACGTTAGAGGCACTGAGTGCTTTAAATGATGTGGTCAATCGCTTTCCTGGCACTTCATATGCGCGCGATGCACAATTAAAAATTGATCTTTGTCGCGACCATTTGGCGGGTAAAGAAATGTTAGTTGGTCGTTTCTATGAGCAACAAAAAAACTATGAAGCGGCAATTACACGGTTCCAACGGGTTATTTTAGACTACCAAACAACAAACCATGTTGCAGAAGCATTACACCGTTCTGTTGAGGTATATTTAAAACTTGGATTAACAGACCAAGCCCGTAAAACAGCATCCATACTTGGTTATAACTATCCTAACAGCACATGGTATCGTTACACCTATAATGATCTAAAGAAATATAATCTCGCTTCAAACCAAGCCGAAAAACCAACTGCAAAAGGGCCTGGATTCTTTAGCCGTATGTGGAATTCTATATTTTAACCATTAGTCCTAGCATTGTTTTCCCCCAATGTTAACACAACTCTCTATACGCAATGTTGTTTTAATAGAAAAACTCGATTTATTCTTTGATCGAGGTCTCACCGTTTTCACAGGGGAAACGGGTGCTGGGAAATCGATTTTGCTCGATAGTCTTGGATTGGCGCTGGGCGAAAGAGCCAGTGCTTCTTTGGTAAGAGTTGGTGCTAATCAAGCCACAGTCACGGCTTGTTTCGAAATATCCCTCACGCATCCCGTTTATAAGCAACTATCCGAACAAGGATTTGAAGATGCTGATTTAGCGGATAGCGTGCTGGTTATCCGACGAATTATTGCGTCAGATGGACGGTCACGTGCTTATATTAACGATCAACCTGTTGGGCTCAGTTTTTTAAAAGAAATCGCACAAAACCTTGTTGAAATGCAAGGTCAACATGAACAAGTTGGCTTGATGGATCCAAGAGGACATTTATCTATCTTGGATAATTTTGGTGTTTCTAAAACCTTTTTACAAAAAACACAAACTCTATATGCTAAATGGATCGAAGCAACCGCTAAGCTTTCTGCGCTGAGGGCAACCATCGAAGCCACAGCCCAAGAAGAGGAATGGTTAAGAGAATCAGTAGAAGAACTGAAACAACTTGCCCCTCAAGCTAATGAAGAGCTCGACCTTGTTGAAAAACGTAAAAATCTACAACAAGATGAACGTCGTCAAGAAGCCCTAACTTCAGCTTTAACGATCCTCTCCCCTCAAGATCGTCGTGCATTCCAACCTGCTCAAGCTCTACTCAATGCCAGCAAATCTTTACAAAAATTGCTTCCTTCTAGTTTCGATGAGCAGACTTCACTCAGTTCAACCGACCAAGCTGTACAAGAAGCATTAGAAGCCATTATTCGTGCAGAAGAAGCTTTGGGTGAAGCAGAAAATATTCTAAATCACATTGTTAATGATATTCAACTCGATCCACAGCATCTGGATGATATTGAAGAACGTCTTTTTACTCTGCGTGCTGCGGGGCGAAAATACAGTGTTAATATTGATGAGCTTTCAAATTTATTACAAGATTTTGAAACCCGTTTAATCAATCTTGACCTTGGAAACCATCAAATACAAGAACTTGAACAAGAAGTTGCAAACTGTCGAACAGCATATGAAGATATTGCAGAAAAATTATCTGCTGATCGACAAAAAATCGCTAAGAAACTTGAAACAGCCATCACGCAAGAATTAACTCCGTTAAAATTAGATCGTGCAAAATTCTTTGTTTCAATAACACCCTTATCAAATGAAGCTTGGAACCAAACAGGCAAAGACCAAATTCAATTTTTAATTGCCGCCAATCCTGGTGTTCCCCCTGCCCCATTAAATAAAGCTGCTTCAGGTGGCGAGTTATCTCGATTATTATTGGCACTAAAAGTTGTTCTGAGCCAACAATCGACTTTGTCTGCATTGGTATTTGATGAAATCGATTCTGGTGTTGGAGGATCAACAGCATCGGCTATTGGGGATCGTTTACACCGAGTAGCGCAAAATCTACAAGTATTCGTAGTGACCCATAGCCCACAAGTTGCAGCCAGTGGTGATATTCAATTAAAAATCAGTAAAACCATTGAAAACGGGGTAACCTTAACCCATACCAAACAATTAAGTGCTGAAGAACGGCGCGAAGAGATTGCTCGTATGTTGGCGGGAAATCATGTTACCGATGCAGCTCGCGCTGCAGCAGATAGTTTATTACATAGATCAAATTAATGAATTCTTTTGAAACACCATTCTCTACGATTGCTCCTCAAGATCTTACCCTTCCTCAAGCAAAAGACGAGCTTTCTACTTTAACCGAGTTTCTGCGTCAATGTGACGATGCTTATTATAACCAAGACAACCCCGTCGCTGATGATGCAACTTATGACCAACTGCGTCGTAGACATAAAGAAATTGAAGCACGCTTTCCAGAATTGATTGAGCAAAACAGTCCTAGCCAAACAGTTGGTAGTCAGCCTACAGGTGGGCTAAAGAAAATCAAACATCGTGTCGCGATGCTTTCCTTGGACAATGTGTTTAATAGTGAAGAATTTCAAGACTTTATCAACCGTATTCAACGATATTTAGATCTTAAAGCGGATGATCTAACCCATCTTGCCTTTGTTGCAGAACCTAAAATTGATGGTCTTTCGATTAACCTCACCTATGAAAACGGTATTTTAGTTCAAGCAAGTACTCGTGGTGACGGAACAGTTGGTGAAGACGTCACTGCGAATATTAAAACGATCGCATCCTTACCCCGAAAACTGACAGGAAATGTTCCTGATATTATGGAAATCCGTGGAGAAGTCTATATTTCAAAAGAGGACTTCTTGAAACTGAATCAAGAGCAAGAACAAGCCAATAAACGCTTATTCGCAAATCCACGTAATGCTGCCGCAGGGTCGTTGCGTCAACTTGATCCAGAGGTCACGCGCGCACGTCCTTTGTCTTTATTTGTTTATGCCCAAGGCTATTCCAGTCAGTCCATCGCCAGCACACATGATCTTTTCCTACAACAATTAAAAACATGGGGATTCGATGTGAATCCTTTGTATCAAGTTGTTAAAAATGCTGATGAGGCGGAGGCCTTTCAACAAGAATTAATGACGAAACGTTCTGGGCTGCCATATGATATTGATGGTATTGTTTATAAAGTGAACAACATTAATCTCCAAGAACGTCTTGGCTTTATTGGACGTTCGCCTCGTTGGGCAACGGCATGGAAATTTCCTGCGGAACAAGCGATTACCCGTCTAAAGAAAATTGATATTCAAGTCGGCAGAACTGGTGCCCTGACACCAGTGGCATTATTAGAGCCGATTAATGTCGGAGGTGTGATTGTCACCAGAGCCACCTTGCATAATGAAGATGAGATTCTACGTAAAGATGTGCGTGAAAATGATCGTGTGATTTTACAACGTGCAGGCGATGTGATCCCTCAAATCGTTGCTGTTGATCCCTCAACCTTAGAAACAGAACGCTCTGAACCTTATCAATTTCCCACACATTGTCCTGTCTGCGGTGCCAATGCTGAAAAACCTGCCAATGAAGTTGTGCGCCGCTGCACAGGCGGTCTGACTTGTAATGCACAAATTGAAGAGCGCCTCATCCATTTTTGTTCCAAAGATGCGTTTGATATTGACGGTATGGGGACAAAAACCGTTTCTGAATTTTTCCATGCAGGATTAATTCACCAACCTGCGGATATTTTTCACCTGCAAGACCATCAAGATAAAATCCTGCATTCTGAAGGATGGGCAGAGCTTTCTGTTAAAAATCTTCTCAGCGCCATTGAAAACAAAAAAACGATATCCTTTGACCGTTTTATTTATGCGCTTGGTATTCGTCGTATTGGTATTGCCACAGCCAAAATTTTGGCGAAGCACTATACATCTTATACGAACTGGTTTGAACAAATGTTAAAGGCAAGACAGGTTGGATCAGATGAACGATTAACTTTGGGCTCCATAGAAGGGATTGGCCCAGCCATAGCCGATGAATTGGTTGCCTTTGTTGCAGAAGAACATAATCAGAAAACCTTACATGATCTTGCTGCCGTTCTGAACATTCAAGATGTTGAAGCCACACAAGAAGGCGCATTAGTCGGTAAAATCCTGGTTTTTACAGGCACTTTATCCACCATGACTCGCTCTGAGGCAAAAGATATTGCAGAACGACTAGGCGCAAAAGTAACCAGCTCCGTATCCGCCAAGACCGACTTTGTTATCGAGGGTGTTGATGGTGGCAGTAAGGCACGAAAAGCCAAAGAGCTGGGTGTTCAATGTTTAAATGAAAAAGAATGGCGTGAGCTTATTGGGTATCCAACAACAGATGAAACAGAATGAAAAAACTTAACGACCAACATTTACTAGGATTTATAAAATTAATATTTTTTTTATTCATTAGTCCAATCTTAGGTGGTTTCCTTGGCACATATGTTGCTCAGAGTAATCACGACGATTATAGACGTCTACTGAGCATTTTGGGCAGTTATGAGTCCGTGGTTTTTATCAATATCATTTGCTGTTTTGTTTATTTGATGATTGCTACTCCATCTTCATTTATAATGGCATTTCTTCTTAAGTGTTTTTTCAATTTTAACTCAACTGGTACAGAGAAAACAATCATCAGTTTTTTTTTAGGAAGTTTATTTTTTATTATTTCTTTTCTGATTTTTGCATTTCTCCTTGTCTCTTTTCTTGGCACTTCTGACCCTGAAACAGAAATTTTTTCTAAAATGATTGGAAGAAGTTTGATCTTCATCGTACCATCCGTTCTTAGCGTCAAGTATTTGTATAAAAAGTCGTATGTTAATAAAAAACCTGTACGCGAATATCAAGCATCAACATCAATTGATCCATTTCAATAAAGCTTACTTTTACTTATGGAACTTTGGTAGAATCTCGTTTTCAATACGATGTAAAATTGTTTTTCCTGCATTCTGAAATGCCTCTTTACTATATCGAGATTGAATATAACCCCGAGCGTTTTTCCCATAGTCGTTGGCCTTAGCAGGATGATGAAAATACTCCACAATAGCTTCACCCAATGCTTCGGGTGAGTTCTCTTTTAACAACGTTCCTATTGGATTATTTTTCACACAAAAACGCATTTCTCCAACAGGGGTTGAAATGACAGGCAGACCCACTGCCAGAGCTTCGTGCAATGCAATACACATCCCTTCAAACGTCGATGTTTGCGTATATAAGTGCAGTGTTTTTAAATAATCCATCACATTAGTATAAAAGCCTGCCAACTCTACGTTTTTAAGCTGCAACTCTTGTATTAAATTGCGTAATTTATGTTCTTCTTCCCCTGCCCCTGCGATCGAGAAATGAATACGCTGTCCGACATCTGGATATTTCTTATTAATATAATCAATCGATTTAATCATTACATCAAAATTCTTCACTGGGTGTAAGCGACCCATACTGCCAATGTGAAAAATACCTTTGCCATCCCATACGGGCATATCAGGTAAATTTTCTAGCACTTTGAACAAAGGCCACGTCATAATACGATCCGCCGCCACATCCATACTTGTTTGTAAGAAATCAGCAACGCCATCCGAATCAGCAACCCATAACTGACTATATCTCTGTAAAAAACGAACAGCAGAGATTTTATGCGCCATTATATTGGCGCTATGTTTCCAGCTGACAACGGGAATATTACACAACTTTCCTACGATTTGCCCATCCATTGCCCCACGTGCCAATGACGTCCAAATTAAATCAGGACGGGATTTTTTAACGATTTTTAGTAAATTATAAGTCGATTTTAACCGATGATCCCCGTTCAGCGAAAGAAGTTGATAAGGAATATTACGATCCTCTAGCAATGCTGCAGTTTCCATATCTCGTGGAAGGCATGCTAATACTTTAAAATCATGACCTTGGCTGATAAAAAATTCTGCTAAATCAGGAACAATAAATTCAGCTCCACCACCTTCCAAACTTGTAATAACATAATAAATTTTCATAAAAATTATTTAACCCCTACTAATACTTACACTATATTTTGACATGTAAAATATATTAATAAATATCTCTAAACACTATATTTGTTCAAAATTCTAATAATATTTTTATAAAGACTTTAGTTTATTCACTATTCCACATTTTTCAACGACACCACTTGCATGGCAACGTTGATTAAGATGTTGCAGCTCTTCTTCAAGAATTTTTAATTTTGCGATTTTATTTTGGACATGCACAAGATGTTCTTGAATAACACTATTTATTTCGCCACAATCACGATTTTGCACATCACACGCTTCTAGAATAATTTTGATCTCTTTGTGAGACATATTTAAAGCTCTACAACGGCGTATAAAAAGCAACCTTTCCAAATGGGTATTATCATAATATCGATAATTATTGGCTTGCTCCCTTAATGGTAGAGGTAATAATTTTTCTTTTTCATAATAACGAATAGTTTCAACCGAGCAGCTTGCTTGACGTGCTAGTTCACTAATTTTCATTTTCGTCTCTTTTACGATTGACCTTATAGTTACTTCAGGGTGTTGAATAGCCATCATGTTAATTGAGTTATAGGATAAAATGAATGGTAAAAGATGTAAATAAGCACTGTCATTGTGATTCACATGATAATCATCAAAAACAAAAAAATAATCACAACCATAATCTTCACGATCATAACCATTCTCACGATCACACAGAAGTCAAAGAACATCAGCATGGAGATGATTGCTGTTCTTCTAAACCTCAATCTTTGACTGAACTGTCTGAATCAAAAACAATTGATGGATTTCAGCTGACGCAAATCCGCATTATGCAGATGGATTGTCCTGTTGAAGAGAACATTATACGCAAAAAACTCGGCGAAATGAAAGCGGTTAAAGAGCTTCATTTTAATTTGATACAACGCGTTCTAACCGTTACGCATCGTCCAGATGCTTTAGATTCAATTCTAGCCGTTATTCGACAATTAGATTTTGAACCTGAAATTTATAATAAAAATGACAAAAGCCCACAATCTGTCGAGCATAAAAAACAATATTGGCTATTAATCCTTGCATCTTTGGCTGCAATCTTAGCAGAGATTACACATTTCATGAAGTTCCCATGGTGGGTGCAACTGATCCTTGCGCTGATTGCTGTGGCTGCATGTGGAATAAAGACTTATAAAAAAGGTTGGATTTCTATTCGGAATTTTGATCTGAATATTAATGCGCTGATGAGTATTGCTGTGACAGGGGCTTTGATCCTTGGGCAATGGCCAGAGGCAGCAATGGTGATGGTATTATTTAACATTGCAGAGCTTATCGAAGCAAAATCTCTGGATCGTGCTCGTAACGCGATTAGCTCTCTGATGAACCTGACCCCAAATACAACAATGGTTCAGCAACAAGATGGATCGTGGCAAGAAACAGAGGTCAGCTCGGTTAAAATCAATGATATTATTAAAATCAAACCTGGTGAGCGTATTGGGCTGGACGGAATCATTACTCATGGACAAACAACCATTAATCAAGCCCCGATTACAGGGGAAAGCCTCCCTATCGATAAAAGCAAAGGCGACCAAATCTTTGCGGGGACAATTAATGAAACTGGTTTATTTGAATATAGCGTAACCTCTCTGGCGAATGATAGTACGATTGCACGTATCATTCATGCCGTAGAAGAAGCACAAGCAAACAGAGCCCCTATTCAACGTTTTGTTGATCGTTTTTCTAGGATTTATACGCCAACGGTTTTACTGATTGCCTTGATTATTGCCATTCTTCCACCAATGCTCCATTTCGGAACTTGGTCAGAGTGGATTTATAAAGCTTTGATTATGCTGGTTATTGCTTGCCCTTGCGCATTGGTGATTTCGACACCGATTACGATTGTCAGTGGTTTAACCCTTGCTGCCCGTCGAGGAATCCTTGTTAAAGGAGGTGTTTATTTAGAGTTAGGACGTCAATTAAAATACCTTGCTTTAGACAAAACAGGAACCATCACGCACGGAAAACCTATTCAAACCAATCAGGTCATTTATGGTGAACTCGATCCAAATCAAGGATTTACATTAGCAGCCAGCCTTGCCAACAACTCTAATCATCCAATATCCCAAGCTGTTGCCAAAGCTGCATCTGATTTGACTTTATACACAGTGGAACAATTTGAGGAAGTAGTCGGCAAAGGAATCAAAGGCGTTGTCCAAGGGCAAATCTATTACTTGGGGAACTTGCGGTTAACGAATGAGATTATTAGCTGTGATGAAGCAATCAAAAAACAAGTTGAACAATTTGAAAATCAAGGAAAAACAGTTATTTTACTGAATAATGGTCAACAAATTCTGGGACTATTTGCCATTGCCGACACCATCAAAGACAGTAGTCAAGAAGCAATCAATGAATTACATCAACTGGGTGTGAAGACCGTAATGTTGACAGGTGATAATGCGTCCACCGCCCAAGCGATTGCAAAAGAAGTTGGTATTGATGAAGCCAGAGGAAATCAGTTACCTCAAGATAAATATGATGTGATCGTAAAATATTCACGCCAAGGAACAACAGGAATGGTTGGAGATGGTATTAATGATGCCCCTGCCCTTGCTGCGGCAAGAATTGGGTTTGCGATGGGAAGTCTTGGAACAGATACCGCCATTGAAACCGCTGATGTTGCGTTAATGGACGATGACCTTCGTAAAATACCTGAGTTCATCCGTTTATCCAAGAGAACCCACAATGTGATTATTCAAAATATTAGCTTCGCTTTGGGGATCAAACTAGTGTTTCTTGTTTTAACGTTTATTGGCATGGGAACCATGTGGATGGCGGTTTTTGCTGATGTTGGCGCAAGTCTGTTGGTCGTTGCAAACGGATTGCGATTACTTAAAAATTAAAATTATTATTGGTTGATCCATAGATTATATTGATATGGATCAATCATTTTCCTTCATTAACCATAAGTGAATCAAAATATCCGCAAATTCTTTTGCTGTTAATGATTGTTCAATGCGTCCTGCAAAACGATTAAATTCCCATTTACCAGTAAGAACCCATTTCATCGTGTAAAAAATCAAGTTAATTATAGAAGCCATTACAACAAAAAAACCTAAAACGATATCTCTTAATCTCATCGGAAAGATAAACAGATTTTGGCTATCAAAATACCGATAAATGGCTTTCTGGTTAAGTCCCATCACCATAGTAGATCGCATCACCATTCTTTTCGCTGCCCAACCACAAATACCATATTTACCTCGATTAATAATATCAGGAGAAAATATGTTTGATTTTGATGGTAAATACTCTTCAATGATATGGTATATTTTACGATAATATTTTTCTTGTATGTCGATCGGTAACGAATGAAATCTATGTAATTGCCTATGATATTAAAGATAAATATCAATCAAAATATCTGCAAATTTTGCAATGGTTAAAAGATTATTCGGATCGTAATCATAATATTGATCAAGCGCCGTTCCTTGATAAATTAACTCAAAGGGTAGTTCAAGTGCTTCCACGCAATCAAGAATAATATTATCTAAATAGAGTTCATCAGGATCATATAACGGAATGACAAGTTGATCCGAAAATTCTTTTGCACCAAACACCAAAAGATTTTCACTAAAAATCATATATATTTTGTGTCGCAAAAGATCGTTTAGCTCTTCAGATGGGCAACAATTATCTTGCATCATGATCTTCTCATTATCAATTCAATCATTATGAATGAAACATAAACGCAGAAAAACCAAAATCAACATAGCCTTCCATCGTAATCGCCAAACACCAATGCCCTGTTAAATCAAAAAAATAATGATGTAAGGGTATAGTCTCAACAATCCATTTAATAAAAGGCAACATATCTTTTCCATTGATACAAATGCTGAAATTGAGGGCTGAATCATTCATATAATAAATTTCTGAATTATTCAAAACTACTTCTGCAACTTGAGAATCATTAATAAAATGCTCTATTTGTTCATAGGCTTGATTGTCAAAATTAATTTCACAAGTTTGATGACCAATGGACGTAAACCAATCAATTTTAGAGCCACGCCACGTAAACTGCTCGTTCAGAATACTGGCTAAATAACGCTGGCTACTTACATCATCGATAATTCTTATTTGAAATGGTAATTTCCTGAGTTCTCTTTTAACTGCATCATCAAGCATTTCCATAAGAATGACTTTCACTTTTTACAAATTATATTATTCTATATCAAACACTCGTTTTTAAAGGACAAAATAATGGCAAATATCAGTGAAAATCCTGTGCAAGGGTTAGTATTGGCTGAAGAATATATTGAACGTGCCAGAGCATTAGCCAAGAAGAATAAACGCACGATCCTTGCCATTGCAGGCGCGCCAGGTTCTGGGAAGTCAACGGTTGCCAGATTATTGCATGAAGCCCTCAAAGAGATTTCCATGATTGTCCCAATGGATGGTTATCATTTATCCAACAAAGAACTGGAACGCCTAGGACGCAAAGAGCGCAAAGGTGCGCCTGATACATTTGATGTATGGGGATACAAATCGCTGATTGAACGGTTGAAAAATCAACAAGAAAACGAAATTATTTATGCACCTGAATTTTATCGAACCATAGAGGAACCGATTGCTGGATCTATTCCTGTGTTTGAAGATATTCCTTTGATTATTACCGAAGGCAATTACCTTTTATTATCCCAAGGGAAATGGCAGACATTAGCATCCATATTTGATGAACGTTGGTTTGTAACGGCCCCTGTTGCAGAGCGTCAACAACGTTTAATTGATCGTCACTGTTATTTTGGGCGTTCCGAAGAAGATGCCAAAGCATGGGTAGCGCATACGGATGAACCCAATGCTCAACTGATCGAACAACATAAGCAAAATGTTGATTTAGATATTGAGTGGAGAAATATTTAAAGTAAACAAGCCTGCACAACTTCCTCATTCGAAAGCCATAATATAATGACAGAGCAACGCCCACCTTTACCTCCTTTTACTTTTGAAACTGCTTGCCAAAAAGTGCGTCTCGCTGAAAACGCGTGGAATAACCAAGCTCCAGAAAAAGTTGCCTTGGCTTACACGATTGACAGTCAGTGGCGTAATCGCTCTGCATTTATCAATGGACGACAAGAAATCGTCCAATTTTTAACCCAAAAATGGCAAACAGAGTTAGAGTATCGATTAATCAAGGAGTTATGGGCTTATACACATAATAAAATAGCCGTTCGCTTTGCTTATGAATGGCGTAATACAGAAAATCAATGGTTTCGTTCTTATGGCAATGAAAATTGGGAATTTGATGAACATGGGCTAATGAGCAAGCGTTTTGCTTGTATCAATGATTTACCTATTAAAGAACATGAACGTAAATATTTTTGGTCTATGGGAGCAGCAAGACCTGAAGACCATGCTTCATTATCAGAGTTAGGATTATGATATTAAATCTGTAATATCCATTGTTGGGCTTGTTGCCACGTATCTACACGTGGCATTGATTCCATTCTGGGTCTTTGAATCAATAATACAGGGATCTTTAATTTTCGTGCAGCACTGATCTTTGCATACACAGTTTGTCCACCCGAATTCTTGCTGACAATACAATCAATCTGGTGCTGTTTTAAAAAAGCGATTTCATCCGCTTCATCAAAGGGTCCCTTGGCTTGGATCAACTGAGCATGACGAGGAAGATAACACTCATCAGGACGATCAACACTTCTGATCCAATAATAATGAGAAACAACACCGTTTTTGAAAGGCAATAGCTCTTTACGGCCAATTGTTACGAAAACACGTAAAGGATCTTTGCCCAATTTTAAGACTGCATCCTCTACAGTTTTTACTTCATACCAAAGATCATCTGATTCTTTTTGCCATTCAGGTCGTTCCAACCGTAAGTAAGGAATATTGGCTATCTGTGCTGCTTGATACGCATTGCTTGTAATTTGTTGAGCAAAAGGATGCGTTGCATCAACAACAGCATGAATATTATTACCTTGCATCCACTCTGCCATCTTTACTACGCCGCCAAATCCTCCTATCCTAGCTGTCACTTGTGGGGGTAAGACAGGATTTTTGGTTACACCAGCCAATGATAAGATCAGATCATAATTTACATGGTCAACGCAGGATTGAATCAAAGCTGAAGCCTCTGTCGTTCCTCCTAGTATTAAAATCTTTTTCTTCATATTGAATTGACCCCCAGATCTCGATGACATTTCCGTTTTTAAGCATTATTGGTATTGGTGAAGATGGTATCGACCGACTTTGCCCCACCGCCCAACACCGCATCCGAAATGCTAGCCTTGTCGTCGGTGGAAAACGTCATCTTGCCCATGCACACACCTTAATTCAAGGGGAAAAACAAATATGGTCAAACCCTTTGGATCATTCTATAGAAAAAATTTTGCAACATAAACCGAACTCTGTTGCTGTTTTGGCATCTGGTGATCCTTTTTGGTATGGGATTGGTCCTTTATTAACAAAAACATTAACCCGCACTGAGTGGGAAAGTTTTCCAACCATTTCTGCCTATAGTTTGGCATGCAATCATTTGGGGTGGCATGGGCAAGATATTCACACCGTTTCTTTATGCGGACGTCCTATTGAAACATTACGCCCTGCACTCATACCTTATCGACGACTACTTATCTTATCTGCCAATGAACAAACTCCTCATCATGTATATGAAAAATTCAAAGTATGGGACATCAGCTATAAGCATTTTTATATTTTAGAAGCTCTGGGTGGTTCCAGTGAAAATATATGTCATTTTACTCAAGAAGACCTGTTACCCAATAATATTCACCCATTAAATATAATTGCAGTTGAGTTGGACATATTTGCTCCTCTCCCTTTTACACATGGACGAGAGGATCATTGGTTTAAAAATGATGGGCAACTTACAAAACAACCCATTCGTTCCAATACAATATCTGCATTACAACCCTATCCTGGGGCATTATTATGGGATATTGGAACGGGCTCTGGTTCTATTGCAATTGAATGGATGCTAACACATCCTATGTGCAAAGCTATTGCTATTGAACCTAGAACCGACCGTGCCCATCGTGCTAAAGAAAATGCCTTACGACTTGGGGTTCCATCATTACAAATGGTTGAAGGAACGGCTCCTGAAATATTACATAATTTACCTCGTCCTGATGCAATTTTTATTGGTGGTGGATTAACATCGCCTACATTACTCAAAACAGTATGGAATGCATTACGCCCCTTAGGACGTTTAGTAATTAACTCTGTAACTATTGAAGGCGATATTTTACTCTTCCAAGCACAACAACAATGGGGTGGAGAGATGACACGATTACATCTCGAACATTATGAACCTTTGGGACAATATCATGGCTTTAAACCTGCTCGAGCCATTACGCAATATGTTGTTCAGAAGCCTTAGGGGATATAAGAATATAATCGTAATGCAAGTATTATTTATTAAATCAAAACAAATCATTGGATTGTTATTCGCTATATTTTTTTTCTTCGCTTATCAAAGCAAAGCTCAAAATGTTACCACAGACAATAATAATCTGCTTAGTTTATCGATTATCTGCCCTGGTAACCCACAATGTATTTATTCAAAAGAAAATACATTACAATTAAATATCAGCATTAAGAATAATACAAATCAAGATTTATACATTCCTTTGAAAGCAATGACGCATATAACAACATCATTCTATTTTAAAGATATTCGAGATGGTAAAGATAATATCATACCTGATCCTACATGGAACGGATCCGCAGTATTATTTAAAGAATTATCATTGCTGCCCGCTTCTGGATCACTTATTATCTCAACTCTTTACATAAACCCAGAGAATAAAGAGATAAAAAACACACCTACTAATCACATCATTTTTCATGCAAAAACAATAACGCCTGTTTATCTCTACAATTCATACAAACCAATTGATTCTTATCAAAATGTAAATTTGAACTTAAACAATTTACGTTAGAAGCAGAACAAATTATTATAAAAAAATAAGCATATTTCTAAAATATATTTTGTCTAAATTTAGATTAAAAAAGATGCAAACAATTATTTCAAACAATTCTATCAAAAAAAATTCTCTCCCTATAAAACCTGTCATTGTTGGTATGGGATTTTCAAAAAAAATATCTGCTGTTGAGCTAATCCAAACCTTAGAAACATTTTTTAAACAACATCAATATCAAGCAACGGATATTGCTCTTCCCACATTTAAACAACATGATCAAAATACTATTGACTTAATCACCCTATCAACGCTCCCCATACATTTTATTAACCAAGAAAAATTACTTAATTTACAACATCAATGCAGTAGCTTTTCAGAAATTTCTTATCGTCATACTGGCCTTGGTGCCGTGGCAGAGGCTTGTGCTTTGGCACTTATGTATAAAAATGGGCGTTTACTGATTCCTAAAATGATTTATAACAAGATTAGTTTTTCCATAGCAATCAAAGGAGACCCTTTATGACCGTTCATTTTATTGGTGCTGGCCCTGGGGCTGTGGATTTATTAACATTACGAGGACATAAACTCCTATCTGAATGTCCGATTTGTTTATATGCGGGCTCTATTGTCCCCAAAGAAATGCTAGATTTTTGCCCACCTAAGGCGACATTAATTGATACGGCCCCGTTGAATCTTGATCAAATCGAAGCCGAATATGTCAAAGCCCACCGAGCAGGCAAAGATATTGCCCGTCTTCATTCCGGAGATCTATCCGTTTATAGTGCTGTATCCGAACAAATTAGGCGTTTAAAAAAACATAATATTCCTTATACGCTAACTCCTGGCGTGCCTGCTTTTGCAGCCGCGGCCGCTTTGATAGAAAAAGAACTGACTATTCCAGAAATTGCACAATCTGTTGTCCTCACTCGTATTTCAGGGCGAGCTTCCACTATGCCAGAAAATGAAAAACTAGAGATCTTTGCGACAACGGGATGCACACTTCTTTTACACCTCGCCATTCATCGTTTAGAGGAAATTGTTGAACGCCTCATCCCTTTTTATGGAACAGATTGTCCTATAGTGATTGCAGCCAGAGTAACATGGGAAAATGAACAAATCTTAAAAGGAACCCTCGGCACGATTATTGAACAATTCAACCAACAACCCGTTGAACGCACCGCCTTGATTATGGTTGGCCCTGCCCTACATGATACACAAGCAACCGAAAGTGCATTATATAATGTGGAGTATCAACGACGATTTAAAAATACTTATTGAAAATGTTATCAAAAATTACGATTATTTAATATACATATCAACACGCCTCATTAAAAATGCAAGCACAGCCGCTACAATTAATAATGCAGGCACATCACCAGTAAGATGACCACGATGCATACCATTCCCCAATGCTTGTAATCCCATCACACCAGCATGGACAATACTTGACCAAATAACAAACCAAATTAAAGAACGGTTACCGGTAGGATTTTTAGCAGCACAAATCATGAAGATACCAAGGGTCGCGTAGATACCAACAATCATCATAAAGTAGTGACTTGAAACCGGAGAACCCTCATGCCAAGCCCAACCAGAAGGCCACAACATAGCAAGCGGATATATTAAACAGAAAGTTACCCCAAAAAGAACAAGAGCCACAGATAATAATCTATTATTGTTAAGCATGATAAGCATCCAAATTTTTACTAATTATGAATAAACTTAACGATTAGGCATATAACGCATGGCTACATCAGCACGTTCACAAGCCCCCGCATACTGCTTCATGATCCCATCATCGTGGTAAAAGCCCAGCTTTTCATAAAGATGTATTGCAGCTTTTGCACGCTTATTCGAAACAAGATATAGCGGATCTGCACCCATCACCATTGCACGTTTGATAATTTCTTTTAATAAAAATTCACCTACTTTTAGACCTCTTGCTTTTGTAAACACTCCAAATTTTATTAACTCATAACTTGTTGCTCCTGTTTTCTTAAGCGCACCAGTCCCAACAATACCAAGCCCTTTAACATTAACAAATAAAATGACACCACCAGTATTAATGATTTCGTCCCTTGGATTTTCAAGCACTTTACGATCAACATCTTCAAGTTGATACTCTGCCTCAATCCATTCAGTATTAATATCTTGGAAATAATGAGCAAGTTCATCAGAAAATTCTTCGATCATCATCACATCTATTTTTATTTGCGATGCCAAAACATCTAAAGGGGTAACAACCAGACTATCTTCCAACGCTTTCATTTGCTTTAAAAATTTTGATGCATAGCCACCACATAATTGATCTATTGCTTCTTCAACCTGAGGAAATATATAAAGTTGAGCTTTCATCATCACCTTATATCCAGCAGCGGTCAGCGAAATTGTTCGATGACGTTGATCTATACCCACTTTGGATGAAAGAAGACCAAGATCAATCAATTGACCTATACTGCGCGTAATCCCTGGCTGACTAATACCGACAACCTTCACAATTTGGTTAATTGTCATTGCTTCGCGACCAAGCGCAAATAAAATAGGCATATGCCCAGGTTGAACTGGCAAACCTGCATTTGTGATGATGCGAGCTGCACTTGCCTGCATACGATCGCCAAGGCGTTTTAATCTACTACCTAAAAAGACAGAGCCAAACTCACCCAATACATCAAACATTATACAATTCCATGACTATAAAATAATTATATAACGTGTTATATAATTATTTTACCTCTTGTCAAATTATAATTTTGCTCTTTTTTTAATGATAACAAAAGATTTAAAACAAACATTAACAATCCAATATTTCAAATATTTCAAATATTTCATAAAAAATATCCTATTAATTTTTTTATTTGCTTTATTTTTATAATTTAATTAGCATTTTTTATAGTTTTTTTATTTATACAAAAGGTTGCTTATGTCATCAAACACAGCTCTTAAACAAACATTAAGTGGTTTCCACCTTTGGGGAATTGCAGTTGGACTGGTCATTTCTGGATCTTTTTTTGGATGGAGCTATGGTTGGGCTTCTGCTGGAACATTAGGGTTTTTAATTGTCGTTCTGTTAATTGCATTAATGTATTGCTGCTTTATTTTTAGTTTAACCGAGCTGAGTACCGCCATTCCTCATGCAGGGGGACCTTTTGCTTATGCATTAAGAGCTTTTGGACCAACAATTGGTTTCTTCGCTGGATTTGCAACATTAATTGAATTTGTTTTTGCCCCTCCTGCGATTGCGATGGCGATTGGGGCTTATATCAATGTTCAATTTCCTTTTATTAATACTAAGCTAATTGCCTGCACAGCGTTTTTACTCTTTATGGGGCTTAATATTATTGGCGTTCATATTGCGGCAACCTTTGAATTAGTCGTTACTTTACTGGCCATTTTTGCATTAATTCTGTTTATGATAATCGTTGCTCCTACTTTTTCATGGGAACATTTTGCTAGTAATGGATGGGGTGGACAAAACCAATTTCACTTTTCAACGATTGAAGGCATGTTAGCTGCAACACCTTTTGCCATTTGGTTTTTCCTCGCCATTGAGGGCGCTTCTATGGCAGCTGAAGAAGCAAAAGATCCACAACGCACAATTCCAAAAGCATTGGGGGCTGGCATTATTACCGTTACTCTGCTTGCATTACTGATTATGCTATTTGCAGGAGGAGCAAAAGGTGATTGGCGTTTGCTGGCTAATATTAATGACCCTTTACCACAAGCAATGAAAGCCGTTGTTGGTGCAAAAAGTATCTGGTTAAATTTATTAGTGTGGCTTGGGTTATTTGGGTTAATTGCTTCTTTGCACGGCATTATTATGGGTTACTCTCGACAAATATTTTCTTTGGCACGCGAGGGCTATTTACCCCCATGTTTAGCAAAAGTAAATAAATATACCCATACACCATATATTGCTATTTTAGCAGGTGGTTTCGTTGGTATCGGTGCCATTTTTTCAGACTCTCTGATCATTATTGCAAATCAGCCTTTAACAGCAAGTATTATGACTGTGGCTGCATTTGGTGCATTATTGATGTATATTATTTCAATGGCATCCTTATTTAAATTACGCCGTACTGAACCCAATCTTCATCGACCATTTAAAGCCATCTTGTATCCTTTTGCACCGCTTTTTGCAATGATCATGTCTATCTTATGCTTGATTACAATGGCACTCTATAACCTTGAACTAGCAGGATGCTTTATCGGGTTTATGGGAATTGGATATCTTTATTTTTTATCTACTCGATCCTTTAGAAGTAAAATGAATCCAGAAAAACCTTAATAACATTAAGAGCAAGTATATATTATGTATAAAACAATTTTAGCTAATCAGACTTGGGTTTTTGAAGATTTAAAAACAGTAATGGCCAAAGCATCCCCTCTACGTTCAGGCGATGTGTTGGCGGGTGTTGCTGCCAGTTGTGATGAGGAACGCGCTGCTGCAAAAATGGCGCTGGCTGATATTCCATTAAAAACTTTTCTAGAGGATCAGTTAATCCCCTATGAACAAGATGAAGTTACACGCCTCATCGTTGATCGTCATGACAAAGAAAAATTTCAGCTTATTAGCCATTTAACGGTTGGGGATTTTCGTAACTGGATCTTAGCCGATACAACCACACCAGAAATGATCACCTCTGCAAGCCCTGCGATTACCCCTGAAATGGCCGCAGCAGTCAGTAAATTAATGCGTAATCAAGACCTGATTATCGCCGCAAAAAAATGTCATGTTGTAGCAAAATTTCGAAATACGATAGGATTGCCAGGACATCTAAGCACCCGATTACAACCCAACAGCCCAACCGATGATTTACAAGAAATTGCTGCAGGCATGTTGGATGGGTTACTTTATGGTAGTGGCGATGCAGTGATTGGAATTAACCCAGCAAGTGACAGTTTACCCATCTTGGGAAAAATTAACCAAATGCTGGATGAAGTCATTCAACGTTTTGAAATTCCTACACAATCCTGCGTGCTCACACATGTTACCAATACGATTCAACTGATAGAAAAAAATATTCCCGTAGATCTCGTTTTTCAATCCATTGCAGGCACAGAAAAAGCCAACACTAGCTTTGGAATTAATTTAAATATTTTACAAGAATCTTACGAGGCTGCACTTTCTTTAAATAGAGGCACTGTTGGAAATAATGTCATGTATTTCGAAACTGGGCAGGGTAGTTGTTTATCTGCCGATGCACATCATGGGGTCGATCAACAAACCTGTGAAGCCAGAGCCTATGCAGTAGCAAGACATTACAAGCCTTTACTCGTCAATACCGTGGTCGGATTTATAGGACCAGAATATTTATATGATGGTAAACAAATTATCAGAGCTGGGTTAGAAGATCATTTCTGTGGAAAGTTACTGGGTTTACCGTTGGGTTGTGATGTTTGCTATACAAATCATGCCCAGACCGATCAAGATGATATGGATACATTACTCACTTTATTAGGAACAGCCCATATCCCATTTATTATCAATGTTCCTGGCGCTGATGATATTATGTTAAACTATCAAAGCACCTCTTTTCATGATGCATTATATCTTCGTCGTCTATTAAACCTCAAACACGCTCCTGAATTTGGAAAATGGCTAGAACAAATGCATATCACCGATCAAATGGGGCAATTACAAACCGCCAATTCTAATCATCCTTTACTCGCTTCTTTACCAGCAGGAGAATAAACATGACCCTTCCTGATAATTGGTTATTTTTAAAACAATTTACCAAAGCAAGAATCGCTTTAGGACGTAATGGTGTTAGCTTACCAACCAACGAAATTTTGAATTTTTCTCTATCTCACGCACAAGCAAGAGATGCTGTGCATCAACCTTTTGATAGCGATCAAATCCAAAGTGAATTACATAAAATGGGTTTATCAACACTTACCGTTCACAGCTGCGTTAAAAATCGAGAAGAATATTTGCGTCGCCCAGATTTAGGACGAAAATTAAACCTAGAAAGTATTAAGAAACTTGAAAAAGCCTATCAAAACCCTTTTGATTTAATCATTATTATTGGGGATGGGTTATCTTCTTATGCAGTTGATCGTCAGGCTGTATGCGTTATTCGTGCGTTACTACCTTATTTAAAGAAATTAAATATGCAATTGGGACCAATCATTCTTGCACATCAAGCCAGAGTGGCACTTGGCGATCAAATTGGGAGTATCCTACGTGCAAAATCCATTGCGATGCTAATTGGCGAGCGTCCTGGATTATCCTCTGCAGACAGCCTTGGTATTTATATGACGTGGCAACCAAATGATACACGCAATGATGCCGATCGCAATTGTATTTCAAATGTTCGTCCAGAAGGGTTAAAACACGATCTGGCTGCATTTAAGCTTGCATGGTTATTAGAGCAAAGTTTTATCAAACAAATCAGTGGCGTTCGTTTGAAAGATGAAAGCGATAATGCTGCTTTATCAGACACCATCAAACCGCTTTATATCGCTTAACGTCAGCATAAGTTTTTTAAAAGGGTTAGTTTTAAAGAATGTATATGATATTTTTCTTTAACAAAAAAAACGTTATCATGAATTGCTCCAAATATAGAAATATAAATTTATAAAGAGTAATTGCATTTCTACTGATTATTTTATCCAAACCCAAGCATAAGTGCTTACGATAGACGAGAATATTGGATCAATATGCTTTCGGCAAGAAACTTATATCATATTTAAGTATAAAAATTGGTGAATATTACATTATCTTTATTCACTCGTTTCAGAGTGAATAACTTAATCAAAAATACGAAATTATTTGTTAATAATAAAGCGCTTCAAAATAATATATCCATACAAAATTATTCAGAGTTTAAATTATATTTTTGCCTATTTCTTTGAATAGCTTGATCTTCCAAATCAAATTGATCTAGTATTCTGCGAGTCAGTTGGTAATAGTCCATCAGTTTAAATTCATGATGACATGATGAGCAAATATAAGTTTTACTGATCTTAACTGTTGTAATTTGGTTTGGCTGAAACTGTTTTGTACTACGCTCTAAAAAGCGTTCTATTTCTTCACGGTGAATGCAATCGACATTCGAAGAACCACACTGATCGCACTTTGCTGTCTTTTGTGATGGCGGTAAAAAACTCCTAACTATCAAAAATATCGATAGAGCCAACATTATAAAAGGTAGTATTAATACGCCTACAAAATTATCCATTTCATTGACAGCCTATCCATATTAGTTGAAAATATTTTTATATATAAATCCATTAAACATGCTATTTATTATAGATAATAATATATATCAAATTATAAATTAACCAATCTGCCCGTGTAACTGCCCCTGCCGATCAAAAAGCAATATTTCTATTTCAATTAAGACAGGACCAAGCATTTGTCTTGCAATTTCCAATGCTTTCTGTGCAACAAAATCTCCTAACGCAATACGCCCCTGACATAACGAAAAAACTTCAGCCGTTGTATTTACATTTCTAACTTGTTCGACCATTTCTTTACTAGCCCCAAGCTGTGCGACCCATTCGGCTAACAATTCCAAATCGACAGAAGAGCGTTTAGAGTGTAAATCCAAATGCCCTTGGGCAAGTTTGGTCATTTTGGCAACTCCACCAGCCAATGTTAGTTTTTTTACGGGATGAGTTTTGATATATTTTAAAACCCCACCAGCGAAATCTCCCATTTCGATCAATGCACTTTCGGGCAGATTATAAATCTTTTGTGCGGCAACCTCTGAAACATTTCCTGTTGAAGCAATCAGATGATCTAAACCCGCAGCCCTCGCCACATCAATCCCACGATGAATAGAGGCAATCCACGCGGCACAAGAAAACGGAACAACAATCCCTGTGGTTCCTAAGATCGATAAGCCTCCCAATATCCCTAACCGTGGATTCATCGTCTTTAAGGCGATTGCTTCACCATTGATGACACCGATTGTAATTTCGACATCACAATTCTCAACAACTTCTGATAAAGCCTGAATAATCATTTGACGAGGCACTGGATTAATTGCTGGCTCACCTACCGCCAAAGGCAATCCTGGTTTGGTAATTGTTCCAACCCCTTTACCTGCTTTAAAAACAATCCCTTGTCCAACATCTAATCGTTTAACCTGCACCCATATTTCTGCGCCATGTGTCACATCAGGATCATCTCCAGCATCTTTGATGACCGAGGCAATCGCACAATCTGCGGTAACGAACTCTTTTTTAAATAAAGAAAAAGAAACTTTTTTACCTTGTGGCAAGGTAATCTCTACACAATCCAAGAAAAAACCATTATGTATAGCAAGATAAGCCGCTTTGGCAGCAGCCGTTGCACAAGCCCCTGTTGTCCATCCATATCGTAATGGTTGATTCTCTTGGTTCATTCATATTCCCTTCAAAGCAAACTATGACGCATTCTGAACAAAACGCAAAGGGGTTCATTATCGCTGCCCCAAAATCTGCCAGCGGAAAGACCACCATTACCTTGGGTTTACTCACTGCATTAAAACGCAGAAATATCAAAGTCCGTGCTGCCAAATCTGGACCAGATTATATTGATCCTGCATTTCATGGCGTTGCCACCGATGCAGTTTCTTTTAACTTAGATAGCTGGGCAATGCCTACTCCTTTATTAGATCATTTGCTCGCGACCACACTACAAGAATCTGACCTTACAATTATCGAGTCCTCGATGGGTTTTTTTGATGGCATTGAAACCCAAGATGGTCACAGAGGCTGTGGGGCTGATCTGGCAGAACACTATAACCTGCCTGTTATTTTAGTGCTGGACATTACAGGACAAGCCCAATCTGCTGCTGCGATTGCTTATGGTTTTGCCAATATCAATCCCAATATTCAAGTTAAAGGTGTCATTCTCAATAATGTTGCCTCTCCACGACATCACGCCAGCACCGAAGCCGCCTTTAAACGCATCAATATTCCTGTTCTTGGATCAATTCCACGTGACCCTACACTTCATTTACCAGCGCGTCATTTGGGGCTAATTCAAGCAGAAGAACATCATGATCTTAATCTTCATTTAAATCACTTAGCAGATATTGCAGAGAAATATATCAATATCGATGCAATCTTGGAACTGGATATGACAATCCAAACTCCAAACACATCAACTTATATTGCTTTGCCTCCGCCTGGACAACAAATTGCCATCGCCAAAGATATTGCCTTTAGCTTTATCTATCCACATATTCTGAAAGGATGGAAAGACCAAGGGGCTAACATTCACTTTTTCTCTCCTATGAATAATGATCCCCCTCCCGAACATTGTGATTCTTGTTGGCTTCCTGGGGGCTATCCAGAGCTTTATGCTGGGCAGTTAGCCAATGCAGATCAATTTATAAAAGGGTTGCAATCCTTTGCTCAAACGCGCCCTGTGCATGGGGAATGTGGAGGCTATATGGTCATGGGGAAAACATTAATCGATAAAGATGGTATTTCTCATCAAATGACGGGATTATTAAGCCATTCTTGTAGTTATGAAAAACATAAAATACATCTTGGTTATCGTCGAGCATTCCTTAATACACCTAAACGAGAATTGATCCATGGACACGAATTTCATTATGCCACGGTCATTGACCCAGGGGATGATCTTCCTTATGCTACGCTGACCGACGGCACTGGAAACCCTCTAGGGACAGAAGGTGGGCGCCGAAATCTTATCACAGGCTGTTTTTTCCATAGTATTGCATTACAATCATGAAAAATTTTGAAACATTAGACCAATTTAGACAAGCATGTTTAGACCTCTCTTCTCAAGACGATGTCAGCGAACAAGCAACATATGAAAAACAAAAAACTTTATTGAAACCCCCTGGCAGCCTTGGGGAATTGGAAAATTTAGTTGGTTGGTTGGCAGCATGGCAAAACAAGCCTAATCCAACGCTTGATCGTGTTTGCATGATGATTTTTGCTGGCAATCATGGCGTAACAGCAGAAAATGTCACCCCTTATCCTGCCAGCATCACAGAGTTAATGGTTGCACAAATCAATCAAGGTGGCGCAGCAATTAATCAATTAGTCAAAAATGCTAATGCAGAGTTAAGGGTTATTCCTGTTAATAACTTGGAACCGACCGCTAATATTACCCAAGCACCAGCCATGACAGAAAAACAATTTTTACAAGCTGTCGAAGCTGGCTATAACGCTGTTACACCCAATATTGATTTGCTTTGTTTAGGAGAAGTCGGCATTGGAAATACAACCATTGCAGCAGCATTAAGTGCTGCTTTGTTTGGTGGGGATGGCTCACAATGGGTCAGCAAAGGCACCAGCACCGCAGCAGAACATACAATCAACAAACAAAAAGCCGTTGATAAAGCCTTAGCACTCCATGAATCTTTCTTACACGATCCTTTGGA
Organism: Commensalibacter communis; assembly: GCF_947179015.1. Taxonomy (GTDB): domain Bacteria; phylum Pseudomonadota; class Alphaproteobacteria; order Acetobacterales; family Acetobacteraceae; genus Commensalibacter; species Commensalibacter communis. The sequence continues at coordinate 68,555 of NZ_CAMXCM010000001.1, read as the reverse complement.
AACTTGTCGTCGTTTAGGCGGGTATGAGCATGCAGCGTTACTAGGTGCTGTTCTTGCAGCGCGTCATTTAAATATTCCGGTTTTATTAGATGGGTTTGTATGCACGGCTGCCATCGCTGCATTACAAAAATTAAATCCCGTAGGATTAGATCATACCAAAATCAGCCATCTTTCTGCTGAAAAAGGACATTTGCTCCTCGCTGGGAATTTAGGTCTTTATCCTTTAATTGCATTTAACATGCGGTTAGGAGAAGGAACGGGTGCAGCAACAGTCGTGCCTTTACTCAAAGGCGCTTTGGCGTGTTACACAGGTATGAATAGCTATCAAGATGCAGGACTTCCCTCGCCACAATCATGAATTTATTTTTTAGAAAAATTCATGCCGATCTCTATTGCGGGCTTTCGTTCTTTTCTCGATTACCCGTCCAATGGCTTTATCGTTCAGATTTTCCATTCTCTTTTGGTCGAGCCATTTGGACATGGCCCTTAGTCTCCGTTCTTTTAGGCTCCTTGAACGGCGTTTTTTTCTTTACTGCATCTCGTTATTTTCCATCCTCTTGGATCGTCGCATTTCTAACCATTGGATTTCAGTTACTATTGACTGGAGGATTACATGAAGACGGATTGGCCGATATGGCTGATGGATTTGGGGGAGGAAAAGATAAAGAACATAAGTTATTCATTATGCGAGATAGTCGTTTAGGAACTTATGGTGTTTTAACGCTAGTAATTATCTTAGGACTACAAGCCAGCAGTCTTGCGTTTCTTGTACAATATTCTTATAAAGCTATTCCTATTTTAATCATTACTGCGATCCTTTCGCGAATGAGCATTTTATTACCAATTTACATTAGCAAACCAGCAAGAGATGATGGTTTAGCCAGCACATTAAAAAATACTGCGCTTCCTTCAACAATCATAGCTGCCCTAGCCACCTTCATCCTTACTTTTTCATTAGCCCCGTTGATCTGTGCAATCGCCTATAGTCTTCTAGCAATTATCATCGCAATCGGAATTACTTCATTCTCTTATCAACATATTCAAGGATATACAGGGGATATTCTGGGTGCTATACAAGTTTTTGTAGCAACTGGGATTCTAGTATCCAGCACTATCTTTGTGGCCTTGTTTTAGCTTAAAAATTAAAAATTTCTAACTTTCCAAAATTGGGTAAATCACCCAATAACTCAATCGGTTTTATATTCATTGCCACTTGGCGTAATAAACGCAGGGGACCCGCATGAGATACAATCAGTGCATTTTCCTGTTTTTGATAAATTTCTTGCCAAACTTCAGAAGCACGATCAAATAATTCCTGACCATTCTCCCCTCCCGGCACGTTCCATCCCCAAGGATCTTTAGCCCATTCATCAATGAGTTCCTTAGTCAAATCATCCCACAATTTTCCTTCCCAATTACCAAAATTAAATTCTAATAAACGGTCTTCTATTTGGTAAGGAAGATGATATTGTTCTGCAATTTTTTGAGCCAGCTTTAAACAACGTGTTGCTGGCGATGTATATATTGTCACATTTTGAAAATTACTTGGCAGCACTGCATATTGTTCCCACTCTTCTTTCAAAGGAACATCAGTATGTCCATAGCATAATCCAACAGGCACATTCACAGGAGGGTGACGGATTAAACCAATTTGAAAATGAACTCGTGTTACATTATTGTTTTTGTTTGTCATCATAACTTAGATCGTTCAACTATTATCAAAATCATTTTGGTCTTCGATCTGGCTCTGTATACGTTTCTTTTCTGACCAACGCCCCATTAAGACATCCCATAACGAATAAAAAATTGCAAACATCGCTAAAGCAATAATACAAACGGTCAGCAAAATCATCACTTGGTTCATTATTCGCCTCTGCTCTCATGAATTATGCAATCCAACAATTGCAATAAATTGCTATCACAAAAATACCAGTATGATCTTACAATATCACACTCATTCAATATATAACTTAGCTTTACAAATAATTAGCCATAGTTAAAGCTTTTTATAAATCGATTGAATCGATATTTCAACATTATATTGTTAGCTTTTAAACCTGTGATCTATGGCAAATTTTTTATTTTTTATAACAAGATATAATACATACGCTTACTCAAGACGATCAAGAATTAATAGCGTCAAAAGAAATAAATATATACATCATGACAAGTTGAAAATTATACAGCTTCTTCAATAAACATTATACATAGAATATTAGAAGTATCTAGAACCACTTCTAATATTCCTTGCCCATCATTTAAGGCAATTGCGTTTGAATATATGGTGGCAGACAAAAAGAAGCTGCATGAACTTCTGGTGACCAATATTTTGTTTTACCTAAAATGCCTGATTTTTGGGCACGCTCAGTAATTACATCGACGGATTGTCGTGTTTGATCCTTGCCTTTTCCAGCAATACCTAATGTCATAAACCCACCAACATAGGTTGGAACCGCAGCAACATAAGCAGACACATATGAAAAGAATTTGGCCCTACGCAAACTTGTTTCACGAAGCTCATCAGCTTGCATAAATGGAACGCCACATTGATTAACAATCAACCCTTGGCTTGTTAAAATACGGGCGCAATCACGATAAAATGCATCTGTGAATAACACTTCACCAACACCAATTGGGTCTGTGCTATCAACGATAATCACATCGAAACTTTCATCTTTGGCGTCCGCAACATATCGAATACCATCGCCAATAATAAGTTCTGCTCTTGGATTATCCCAACATCCATCAGAAATCTTAGGTAAGAATTCTTTTGATAAAGATACAACATCCCCATCAATTTCCACCATGGTTGCTTTTTCTACTTCTGGATGCTGTAAAACACGACGTAGAACACCCCCGTCCCCAGCACCTATGATAAGAACTCTTTTGGCATTGCCATGCGTGAATAATGGAACATGCGTCAGCATTTCTTGGTAAACAAATTCATCTTTTTCAGTAATTTGCGTTACACCATCCAACAACAGCACACGTCCGTAGAATTCATTCTCAATAATTCGAATATCTTGATAATCAGATTGTTTATGAGCTAGCTCTTTATCAACACGAAAGCTTTGCTTCCATTCATCGTAAAGTGTTTCATCGATCCATTGTTTAGACATTTTGTTGTCCTTTTCACTATCTTCAAATACAAAAAAGCTGGGCATTATATTTGCCCAGCTTTCCTTGATCTGTAACTCTCGCCGATCAATTATCTGGCCTAGAGATTTTCTTTTCCACGTCTCTGTTCGTCCAGAACAATACGTTCTGGCTTAAAGAAACGTTGCAATACAGGGATAGATGTATATGGATCACATGAACCACACATAAAAATATCCAAAGCGGCAAAATTGCGTTCTGGCCACGTATGAATCGAAATATGGCTCTCTGCCAACACAACGACGCCTGATACACCACCATTCGGAGAGAAATGATGGAAATGGCTATGCAAAATTGTTGCGCCCGCAACAATTGCAGCCTCGCGCAAAACGCGATCTATTTCTTCAGGAGAATCTAGATTCGTCGCATCCCACAGATCCACAAGCAAATGTGTCCCCGCAAAACGCATACCGTCTCTAACAATAAAATAATCTTTGCGATCTTCCTCATATGAAAGATCACCCGAAACCTGGTTACTTCTCGGAACTTCCGAGACCATCCCCAGTTGAGCAAGTGCGTTCATCAACGTACCCCTAAACCAGTAGATAGCCTGTTGGGCTTTACGCCCCCTTGGGCCAAACGAATTCGAAAAAGTAGAATATATTTTATATGACCAAAATCAATACTTATATAGGTTAACCTAGGCTAAAATAATTTTAATCACTCTATATTCCATGAAACAAATGACTGACGTCATATTTGGGTTACTATATGATCCTTTATCCAATGAATCACAAGTCTTTTTTTATGAAAATTATATTTTTTTATAAAAATGTTTATATTTACCAGACAACGAGATGTATAATTTACGTTTTGTAACAAAGCTGTGTTTTGTAAATTTTCTTATACATTATTAACGTAATAATACGATAATTTGCAATCAAAGATATAAGATCATGACCAAACAAAATCCACTTAATATGTTTATTACGACAGCACCCTGTTGTTGGGGGGTTGATGACCCCAAAAACCCCTATCTACCAGCGTGGCAACGTGTTTTAGAAGAGGCTTCCCTGGCTGGATATAAAGGGCTAGAACTGGGTCCATATGGATATTTACCATTGGATGTCAATCTGGTTTCAAATGCACTTAATCAATATAATTTATTTATTATCGCAGGGACTATTTTTAACGATCTTGTATCCTTATCGAACCGTCAAGCGCTATTATTACAAACCGATAATATTTGTCGTTTAATATCACAACTTCCGAAACCGAATCAGTATCCGAATCAACATTATGCTGCTCCTTATTTAACCATCATGGATTGGGGGCATGACGTTAGAGATTTCTCTGCTGGGCATAGTGACCGTGCACCACGTTTATCATCCGATGAGTGGAAAGGCATGATAGAAACAATTAAATTAATCGCAAAACATTCTTTTGATACTTATGGTATACGTACTGTTATTCACCCACACGCAGGTGGATATATCGAATTTTCAGACGAAATTGAAAAAATAGTCCAAGATGTTGATTCTCAAACTGCTGGATTATGTATTGATACAGGTCATACATATTATGCTGGAATGGATCCAGTTAAAACGCTTTTACACTATCAAGAGCGTATCGATTATATTCATTTTAAAGATATTAATTTGTCTGTCTTTCATAACATCATGCAAGAAAAAATACGTTTCTTTGATGCTTGTGCCAAAGGCGTTATGTGCCCAATTGGTCAGGGCATATTGGACTATCCATCCATTTACACTATGTTGAAACAAATTAAATACGAAGGATTTATAACCATTGAACAAGAAAGAGATCCTCGTCATGCTGATGGAAGTTTACAAGATGTCAAAGCCAGTAGAGAATTTTTAAACAAAATGGGCTTTGTTTAAAAAAAACGATACAATTCAACATCTAATTAATAAATACTTAAAATATTCGTAATAAAAGTGAATATAACTGATATATTTGTCTTGTATATTTCGTAGATTAAAATTTTTTTAATTGAAAGTACATTTTTTTCTTGGCGTAAGGTTCGGTTGATATTATAACCCTTAAAAAACAAAGAGTAAGGGTAATTTTCAATATCTATCAATTTTTACTATATGCAAAAAGTAGGTACTTAAATATATGAACACGATTTCATTGAAAAATGACTACCAACCTTCTGATGACGAAGAGTTTATGAACCCTCGTCAACTCGCATACTTTAAGGCAAAATTAGAAGCATGGCGAGCTTCTATTCTAAACGACTCAAACGAAGCATTAAACCATCTCTCTCAAGACCGACCCGCTGACATTGATCTAAATGATCGGGCCAGCTCTGAAACAGACCGTGCATTAGAATTAAGAACGCATGATCGCGCAAGAAAATTACTCTCAAAAATTGAACATGCGCTAAGAAAAATTGAAGATGGCACCTATGGTTATTGCGAAGTGACTGGCGAACCAATCAGTTTAAAACGGCTGGAAGCACGCCCAGTTGCAACTTTGTCTATCGAAGCACAAGAAATGCATGAGAGAAAAGAAAAAATCTACCGAGATGATCTTCCCGTAGACTGATCTTAGCCCCAGATCGCTTTTTAAAACCTTGTTTTTTATAACAAGGTTTTTTTAATTCTCTTATATATTATCCAATAGGCGGACAGATCCCAACTTGGCTGCCGTAATTAATCGTGCATTTTGTTGCCATTCTGTAATTCTACATAAAGATTGACCATCTACAGCATTAAAATAATCCACCTCAAATCCATTGTCTGATAATTGTTGCACAGCATCTTGTAAAACTTCTGCAACGACCTCACCGTTCAATAATCTTTGATGGCTACGCTTTAACACTTTATATAATAATGCAGATTTCTGATGATCTTCTTGTGATAAGAAACGATTCCGAGACGATTTTGCAAGTCCGTCAGTTTCTCGGACAATTGGCACACCAAAAATTGAAATAGGTATATTCAAATCTTCGACCATTCTATGGATTACTTGTAGTTGCTGCCAATCTTTCTCTCCGAAACAAGCAATATGAGGTTTTATCAAGGAAAATAAACGATAAACAACCGTCGCAACCCCTGAAAAATGTCCTGGTCTTTTTTCTCCTTCCCATAACAAAGAAGGGCCACCAACTGTAATATGTGTAGCAAAATCTTTAGGATAGATATCTCCTACCCTTGGCAACCAGACCAAATCAACGTGATGTTGCTCTAATAATCGAATATCTTGTTCTTCTGTTTTTGGATAACGGGTAAAATCTTCTTGCTGGTCAAATTGTAATTGATTAACAAATATCGTTACAATACAATAATGGGATAGCTCCTTGGCACGTTTTACCAAGGCCATATGCCCTTCATGCAACGCACCCATTGTCGGAACGAGTGCAACAGAATAATCGTTGAACCCAGCTCTGGCCTGTAAAAATTCTTGTAGAGTACGAGCTACAATCATGAAAAAAACCTTAACTATCAATAAATTAAAAAAAAGTTATAAAACACCTGATGATCAGGTAGAATATAATCGTTTATCATATATTAAAGTGCTAAAAAGCAACAATCCTTTTATAATGCTGTGTTCTCATAAATAAAAATGATTTTAAAAAAGCAAAAACTATTTTACACAAGAGTGCTTATTAATACATTCTTCATATCTGTTAACGCCTTATTTATAAGATGATTGAATACAAACATGATTCGTAAGTTGTCACCGTTCATTCTATTGGGATTTTTAACCGCTTGTGGTGGTCCCTCTAATCAACCAATTCAAACAAATCCAGGGGGGACTTCGCCTCAACAACGGTCATATTATGATGATCGTGTACCTGATTTTGCCACCAACAATTTTGAACCTTTTGCAAGACAAGAAGCTGTTGCGATCGCTTTGCGTGAATGGCGTTTATTTGGTCAACCTGTTGCAGATTACGATCCATTACAACATCCTGAACCAGAAGTTCCAGATTTCAAAGCAGAACGGATGCCAGGTTTATGGCAGCGTGTTGGCGAATATTGGTGGATTGGTATGGATCCAGGCATGTCCGAAGGCAGTTATACAGGTAAACATAATTCAAATGGCAGCACCTTTAATTTCCGTAATGACGGACATTATGCATGGTCTGCTGCATTCTTATCTTACGTTATGCGTATTGCAGGTGCAAATAATCGTTTCCCTTATTCACCTAACCATTCCACTTATATCAATGCGGCAGCCTCTGGCGAATCTCAGATTCTACGTGCCCAAGATCCAGCAAATTATGCGCCTAAACTTGGCGATATGATTTGCACTGCACGTGGCAAAAACAGAGATAGTATCCGTTTCTCTAGCTTACCAACAGGGTATATGTTCCCTGCACATTGTGGAATTGTCGTTGCTGTTAATGAAAATGGACAACCTTTTGGGCGTCAAATCAGTATTATTGGGGGAAATGTTGACGATTCTGTTGCTCTAACCCATGTTCCTGTTGATTCATCAGGAAAATTAGCTGATCCAAATGGAACCAGCTATGATACTCGTTACCCTTGGTGTGCTGTTCTAGAAGTTTTATATGATGCTGAAACAGCATCACATAAATAATTAAATTATATTGGCTGAATTGCAGGCAGCTTTTCAGCCAACCATCCAGCGATACTTCCCGTCCGACCAGTTTGATCTGCTGGACCTTCAAATCCATCTTGCACATTAATAACATGGGAAAACCCTGCTTGTTGCGCAAGCATCGCTGCAAGCATACTGCGCTTGCCAGATCTACAGACAAAATAAAGTGTTTGTTCTGGTTTTAAACCAGCTTCTGTCAAATCTGATATGAAATTATTATTTCGTTCCCCGTAAATATTTTGGACACTGATCTTTAAAATATTTTTATTCAAAGATGATAGGTCAGGATAACCTATTTGTTGCCACTCTTGAGGCGTACGAACATCAATTAACACCGTATTCTCGTTATTCTTTAACTGATCCCATGTTTCAGTTGGTGTTTTTTCATCAATCATTTTAAAGTCCTTACTCAATAATAAATTTATAAAACGCATTAAACACGATAATATCCAATACTACCTTAAAAAGAATCAAAGGCATTATGATGACCATTACTATTCGTCGATCAACACCATCAGATAGCCAAGCTATTATTAATCTATGGCATGATACGGTTAAAGCAACCCATCATTTTTTATCAAATGAAGACTTTCATCTTATCCATCAAGAGCTTTCTTCTTTTATACCCAATATACCAGTTATTTTAGCAATAAACTCACAAAAAGAAATTATTGGTTTTATGATTTTAAACGAAAATCATATAGAAGCCTTATTTATTAACCATACTTTGCGTAAACAAGGCATTGGCAAGGCACTGATTGCGCACGCTTTATCACAGCATGCTCATTTAACAACCACTGTTAACGAACAGAATACTCAAGCCGTTGATTTTTACAAACATCTAGGCTTTCAACAAACACATCGTACAGACCATGACCAGCAAAATAGACCTTATCCGTTATTATATTTAACTTATACCGACAAAAAACAAATTTAAATATCTTTACTTTCATTAAAAAATTCTTACGAACATATTCTCAAAAAACATGGTGGATCAGCAATGGAACATTCAGCACATTTACTAATTATTGATGATGACCATGAGATCGTTGAACTTCTCTCTCAATTTTTAAAACGTCATCATTTTGAAGTAAGCCACGCATATAATGGCGAGCAAACTCGACAAATATGGAAAAAAAATACTTATCATCTGGTTATTTTAGATTTAATGTTGCCAGGCGAAAGTGGTTTTGAAATTGCCCATTGGTTAAGGCAACAAGACGATATTCCAATCATTATGTTGACCGCAATGGGTGAAGAAACAGACAGAATTATTGGACTGGAACTAGGTGCTGATGATTATGTGGCAAAACCTTTTAACCCCAGAGAGTTACTTGCGCGTATTCACTCTGTTTTACATCGATCTCAACGTAGGATTCAATCCAATAGTCAACAACATAAACACTCTATTCAATTTGGTGAATGGGTTTTAAATACAACTTCACGCCAATTACGCCATTTAGATAAAACAGAAACGCCTCTGACTGGAAAAGAATATGATCTACTACTGGCACTCTTGGAACATGCTCCCAAAGTCGTAACACGAGACCAACTCTCTGAAATTCTTTATGGACATGAATTACCCCCAACAGATCGCACGATTGACGTGACGCTCAGCCGTTTAAGGCGCAAATTGCAAGATGATGGACGACAGTCTCAACTCATTAAAACTGTTCATAGGGGGGGGTATCTCATCGCAGTACCTGTCCGTCATGTCTAGAAAACCGTCTAAAAAATGGCGTTTATGGCCCTCTTCATTAGCAGCCAGAACAGGATTATTGTTGATTGTTGGAATAGGCTTGGTAGAGGCTTGCGGGTTAATGATTCATACATTGGATCGTTTAGACTTCGACCGCCTTACCCAAGAACAAGAAGCCGCCAATCGTGCGACCGCAATCTATCGTGATATTTCAGAAGTGGATAGTGTTGATCGTATCGATGAAATCAATGATCTTGATCCGATGCATGGCTTTACAATCTTTTTATCTAATCAACCTGATTTACAAAAAATCTCATCTCGCTCTCAAAAGTTAGAACAAACTGTATCGCATTTACTCACCACAGTTCTCTTTCCACCAGAATTACGCCCCAAAGAAATCATTGCAGCTTCTGACAGAGATACGCATCGCAGTGCCATTGCCTTTCAACTGCCTGATGATAATAAATGGTTAAATATCAGCTATACATTGTCATCTCCAAACCCATTTACATCAGCCACTTTTCCAATCGCTTTTTTCGTCATGGCAACCGCAACGGGACTGTTAACCTTTTGGGGAGTACGTCGTTTAATTGCCCCTGTTGGCACTTTGGCTGCTGCTGCTGAAAGGCTGGGACAAGACGTCAATGCCCCCCCTTTACCTGAAACTGGTCCTTTGGAAGTCGCTCGTGCTGCAAGGGCATTTAATAATATGGCTCATCGCATTAATCGTTTTGTTAATGATCGCACCCAATTATTACTTGCAATCGGTCACGATTTACGCACACCGATCACACGATTAAAATTACGTTCTGAATTTATCGAGGATCCAACCTTACAAAAGAAATTTATTGCAGATTTAGACGAATTAGAAAGTATGATTAAAGCAACCCTTGATTTTGGGAAAGACAGCGCTCGTCATGAACCTATTGTATCGATTGATTTAACAAAATTATTACATGCATTAATTCATGAATTACAAGAAACACATCCTGATAAAAAAGAAAATATCCTTTTATGTGAACCAACACCGCATATCACCACTAAAGCCCGCCCTATTAGTCTAAAACGTGCTTTACAAAACCTAATGGAAAATGCTCTCCATTATGCTGGTAATGTGTCGGTTACATTGAAAATAGAACAATTATCCTCAATAAAAGATCCACACCACGACAAAAGAATTGTTATTTTAATTGAAGATGATGGGCCAGGTATTAACGAAGAAGCCCTAGACCACGTTTTTGAACCATTCGTTCGTATGGAAACCAGCCGAAATCGAGCAACAGGAGGAACTGGACTGGGGTTATCGATCACAAGAAATATTATTCATGGACAAGGTGGAGATATTACCTTAAATAATCGCCAGCCTAATGGTCTATGCGCAAAAGTGACGTTAATCGCATAAGCACCTGATGACTTATATAAAACCTTGCAGAGCAAAGATAAACATGGCAGAGCTATATTAATTCTTTGATAGTCAGGAATAATGTTATGCTCAACCGCCTTTATCAACGTGCTATTCAATTAGCAGGAAGCCGTTACGCAACTGTATGGCTTGCTTGTATTGCTTTTGCCGAAGCCAGTTTCTTTCCTATACCACCTGATGTTTTATTATGTCCAATGATCCTCGCTAAAAGGCATAAAGCTTGGTTTTATGCAACCATATGCACCATTTTCAGTGTTTTTGGTGGATTGCTAGGATGGATTATTGGGGCGTTCTTATTGCAATATTTGGCCATGCCAATCGTTCATTTTTATCATGCCGAACGACAGCTTCTTAACTTACAAGAAAAATTTAATCAATATGGTGTGTGGATCATTCTGATCAAAGGATTAACCCCTATTCCTTATAAATTTGTTACCATTGCTTCTGGAGCTGCACATTTCTCTATTATGCCGTTTATGATTGCCAGTCTAGTCACTCGCGGGATACGTTTTTTTGCAGAAGCTGCACTGCTTTATAAATTTGGCCCCCCTATCCAAGACTTCATAGAAAAGCGAATGATTTGGGTTGCTACTGCTTTTTGTATACTACTACTCGGCGGTATACTAGCATTTAAATATATTTAACCGGCTTCGGATTAAGTTATTTAGAAACCTATTTTATACAATAAACAGGTTTCTGAATTTTAATTTGAAACAGATCTTTTGATTTTTAAACTTTTCTGCAATGCTTTTGTATATTCTTTAGTTTGTTGATCAGATAAGACAAATCCAACAGCACCATAGCCAGGATGCTGAAATGCAAGCAACGTCCCAGTTGTATCTTTATCCTTTTGTATCGCCCATTTTGTTTGATATGCAGGTTTTATTTTTGCACCCTTAATATCAGGAATGGGTTTTCCATCAGCCATAGACCAATTTACTATTCCTAATACACGGATAAGGTCTTCTAATTCTGCTTGAGTTAAATCAATCTTTGAACCTGGATTGGTCTCATCTGAAAAAGTTAAGGTTGCTTTGTTACGATCATCTGCAATTTTAATATTAATATCAATAGCCATTTTGTTCTCTTTCTCTATCTTATTATTTAAATAATGGATATCGTTTTTGAAAAATTAATACAATAGAAACATATCTCTATTTAATGTTTCCCTCGCCTCCCCAAATCCACCATGAATGTTGTTGCGCTAATAAAATTGCAGCTTCATTTGCCTGTTGTGCTGTTTCAAACAATCCAAAGCAAGTTGCTCCAGACCCACTCATTCTGGACAAACGACAAAAAGGCAGCTGTTCAATTGATTGTAATACAGTCGTAATCTTGGGGTTTAACGCACAAGCAGGCAGCTGTAAATCATTGGTCAATTTTAATAGTTCTTGAATCAGTAACTCGAAATTATTTACACTATTTATAGTCTCTAGATGCTTTGAAAATTGGGCATCTCTTTTACGAAAAATTTCTGCTGTCGAAACAGCTTCTCCGTGATTAACCAAAACCATTCCAAACCGAGGCAATTCTGGTAACAAGGAAAGTGTTTCCCCTATTCCCTCCATTCGTTGTGCAACAGGCGTTAAACAAACAGGAACGTCTGCGCCCAACTTTAATGCCAACTGTGCTAACTCTTGCGATGATATTTCAATATTCCAATAGTTAATTAATACCCGTAACGTTGCCGCAGCGTCAGAAGAACCACCCCCAATCCCAGAAGCTACTGGTAAATTCTTTTCAAGAATTAAATTGACAGGTGATAACTCTTTCTTTGCTAAAGCTGACAATTGATATGCAGCTTTAACAATCAGATTACTCTTTAAATCTTCGTTTTGTAATGATGCAGAAAATGGCCCGACTATCTGCAAATTGACCAAATCCGTTTGCCCAGCCTTGGCAGGCATTACTATCACACGATCCCCAACATCAGGAAAAACCACCAAGCTATCTAATAAATGATACCCATCTTCTCTTTTACCTGTTACATGCAAATTTAAATTAATCTTTGCATACGCTTTTTCTTCCATAATTGGAAATATCCTCTGTCTCTATTTTTCTGGAGTAATGACGGTAATATCTTTGTTTTCTTTGGCGCTTTGTAATGCGTTTAAAATCAGTTCTTTTTCCTCAGGAGTAGGCGAACAGGTTAACGCCACGTTCCATTGATTAATCGCTTCTTGATGTCGCCCTGTTTTCCAATACGCAACCCCTAGATGATAGTTCAATTCTGGATCTTGTGGAATTGTTTCTGCCGCTAACTCTAATTGCTTAACCGCATCGTCAAGTTGATTATTAACCAACATTGCCCAACCAAGACTATCCCGAATGGCGCCTTCTTCAGGAGCAATATCAACGGCTTTTTGTAATATTTCTTGTGCTTCTTGGGTATTTTTTCCTTTTAATATCCAAGAATACCCAAGAAAATTCAACAACATGGGCTCATTGGGTGCAAATACTAAGGCTTGTTTTAAGTCTTTCTCTGCTTTATCCCATTGGTTTAATTTTTCATAGGATGCTGCACGCGCAAAAAATACTGGCCAAACACTACTATCCATTAATTGGGTCAGCTCTAGAACTTTACTATATGTTTCCGCTGCCTTTTGATATTGTTTTTGATCAAAATATAAATCCGCCAAAGCCTGTCGAATATCGGCCGACAAAGGATAGTCTTGAATAAGAGTTTTTATTTCTTTTTCTGCTTGCTCATTATGATCTAACAATGCATTTAAACGCGCAACACGCAATTGCATAACGGTCTTTAATGGATCATTTACAGCAATAGGTAATAAAACATCTTTTGCTGCTTCGAAATTTTTTTCTTGTGCCAAAATTCCAGACAACATCATTTTTGCAGAAGATAAGTCAGGGTTCAATTTTAGTGCTAATCGTAAAAATATCTGCTCGGTGTGTAGCGCTATCCTATTAGCGAGCTTCTGATCAATATTACTATCTGGTGGTTGAGAGGCAATATCTTGTTGCAACAAAGATGCCATTGCTAAATAAACTTGTGCAATTGCCTGTTGCGTATTTTTTAATGGAAATTGTTGTAAGTCATTTTTAATATCTTGTGCGGAAACTTGTAAAAAAGGTAAGTTTTTGACTAAATTACCCACCATAGCTTCAGCTTTACCAGCTCTATGATGCCGAATAAGCCAGTTTCCATAAGTCTGGGTTAAGAGCATATCTTCACCAGGAAAGGATTTATTAGCTCTTTCAAAATAGGCACCCGCTTTATCATCATCTTTAGCTAAAGAATACATAATACCCGTATGTAACGTATATAAAGCGGATAACGGTTTGCCTTGACTATTTTTAATTAACATTGCTAAGGCTTGGTCTTTGTTACCCTCACCATATAAACACCATGCTTGTAATAAAGGATAGGTCATTTGACTGAACATATCCATCGGAGGGCGCGAAACGTAACGATATGCATCTTGCCACTGCCCCTTTAAAATCGCATCATTTGCCATAATTAAGTCTGCAACAGGATCTTTTTGGGTTTTTGCCAGTTGCACAGCAATATCATTTCCCGCCAACACACTGTGATAAAATGTGATCCGACGTAAATCATTATCGGTTGGGCGTAAAGATAACACATTATGATAAAGGCGGGATGCCATATCACTATCATCAGTTCTGGCGGCAAATACAGCGGCTAAATAATCGCCATACCCCCCCTTTTTATGCTCAAAAGATAAAACAGGATCGGGATCCTGTGCCACAGCCACAGCTTGTGAAGCCAAAGGAATTTCAGCAATCATAGAAATAGATAAAAATATAGTGCATAAAAAGCGAGGACATTGCATAATGTATATCTTTTCAATAAGCAGGATTTTAATCAACCTTCAGATTGATCGTTACCCAACATGTTTGATCATTTATCTCTTTTAACTCTTTATTCAGAATGGGGCGTTGATGAAACCCTTACATCCTTATGTACAAACCACTTGGATGACAGAAAGTCAACCCCTTCAATCCCTGTTATCAAAACATCTTCTCCGCATCATCATTCCCTTGTAAAACATACAAATCAATCCTTACAAGCAAAAAATATAGATGAGCTTTGCAAGGCTATTGTTTCTTTTAAAGAGTTCCCTTTACATAATACGGCAATGCATTCTATTTTGCCAAAGGGAAATCCAAATTCACCTATTTTTGTCATTGGCGAAGTTCCTGATGCTGACGAAGATCGTAGTGGGCAAGTATTTTTTGGTCAATCTGAATTCTGGCTCAATCAGATGTTAAATAGCATTCATCTTTCTTTGGAGGATTGCTTCCGTATGCCAATTATCCCTTGGCGCCCACCAGGAGGACGACAATTATCCAACAATGAGCTGACCGTCTGTTTACCTTTTCTTTACAAGGCACTAGAGATCTACAAACCTCAATTCATATTTAGTGTTGGCATTCTACCTGCTCGCGTCTTAACACAGACTTCCGCCCCAATCAGTCAATTACAAGGGAAATGGCATACGATTCATCTGCCACAAACACATATTACATTACAATTATTCCCTTTACGTCACCCCTCTCAAATCCAAGCCAGCGCAAAGATAAGACAAGAAACTTGGCATGACCTTTTACATATTCGTAAAACGCTTGAAGAAGCAGGTATAAATTTTCCTATATAAGCCTTTGATTTGTTTAATAAATTATACCATTTCGCCTACTTTTAAAATAAAAAACTTGATTTATTAGACAAATAACTTACATATTGGGGCATTATGCAAGGGATATATTCTATCTCCCCTTCGGTTGTTCGGGCTTTGGTGGCCAGTGCAACCTTGTTGGCAGGTGTTTCAGCGTCTACGATCAGAGCGCAAACACCTCAGCAACAAGATCAATATGAAGAAGCAACCATCACAACCACTCGTCCTTCATCAAGTGGCAGTAATGGTTCAATTCGGTTTCCGCGCCCATTAGATGCGTTGGATGCTCGGCGTATTCGCCACATATTTGATCTTCAACGTCAAGGGGATTTCAAAACGGCTCAGTCTGAAACAATTGCGATTTCAGACAATTTGTTGCTTGGCGATATTTTGGCCGAGCGTTATCTTAACCCTCAATTTACCCCAAATACTGGGCAACTCAGACTTTGGTTAAAAAACTTTCCAACTTATGCTGATTCTCCAGAAATCATCAAAAGATTGAACAGTTTAAATACTACCAATACACCCATTCCTATGGATCACGCCTTCCCTGTCTTAAAAGCAGATGTCAAGCAAGCATCATTGCCTATGCCGACAGAAACAGATCCTATCGTAACGCCTTTTAAAAGAAATCCTTTATTAGATAAAACCATTTATACCCGTAGTACTTTGGGGATAAAAGGGGCAACAAGTGCCCTACACCTCATCAAAAAAACTTCAGGGATGACGGATCTATACGCAGCTCAATTACAAGCTGAAATTGCGCAGCAGCTTTTTTCTATCGGAAAAGATGAAGACGCTCTTCGTATTGCTCAACAAGCATTTTCGCTTTCCAAAGGACGCGTGGGCCTGGCAGGCTATATTGCTGGCCTGATTGCGTGGAAACAAAATAATAATGACTTGGCTTTTTATTTATTTTCCAAAGCCTCTCATGCCGATATAACGGCATCCCATATTCAAGCAGGTTGCTTCTTTTGGGCCGCACGCACACGCTTGCAAGCACATGATCCAAATGGGTATCAAACGTGGCTGCGTAAAGCTGCAAATGCGCCATTGACCTTTTATGGGATCTTGGCCCAAGAAACATTGGAAAAAGACAAACAAAATCTTTCCAAACCCTCTTCATCAAATGATACAGCAAGTAATGCTGACGTTAGTGCGGTTGAAGACACGCCTTTTGGAAAACGTTTTTTTGCATTATTACAGGTGGGGCAAAGAGAAAGAGCGGAGATCGTCCTTAGACAGCTATGGATGCAAAGCAATCATAATATTGCCCTATCCCGCTCTATTCAACTAATCGCTGAAGCTGCTGATTTTGAAACACTTTCTAACCAATTAAAAACCATTTTAACGCATCATGAAGAAGCCGTTAAAAGCAACGTTGCTCTGCCTCTGCCTACGTTAAAGCCAAGGCACGGGTTTAAAATGAATCCAGCGCTTGTTTATGCATTAACTCGATTAGAATCAAATTTTAATAGCAAAGCAATCTCTCAAAATGGCGCGATGGGATTAATGCAAATTATGCCCGTAACCGCCCAATATATCGCTAAAAAACAAGATAATGTTTCATTAAATTATCCATCAGAGCTAAAAAACGCAGCTCTTAATTTAGAAATAGGGCAACTCTACTTGGAACATTTGGCTAAATTGTCCAACAAAAAAGATAATCAAGGCGGCAATTTATTACATATGTTGGCCAGCTATAATGCAGGTCCCTCTATGATTAATAAATGGCTAGATATAACTGACCATCAACACGACCCTTTATTATTTATGGAAACCATTCCTGTAACTGAAACCAGACATTATTTGCATCGTGCATTAACTTATTTATGGATTTATTCCAAAGAACTCGATCTTCCAAGGCCTTCATTAAATTCTTTAGTAAAAAATGAATGGCCTTGTTTCGAAAATGAGCGACATATTATGAAATCCGTAACTATTCATTAAAATAAAAAGGCTTTCCTTGATAAACAGGAAAGCCTTTTTCAATTGGTCATATCAAGCAATTCTAATTCTTTGCAACAGCTTCACGACTTGCTTGCACCTTCGTCACACGCCTGCCATCCATTTCGACCACTTCAAATAACCAACCAGAAAATACAACTTTGTCGCCTGTTACAGGCACACGGCGTAACAAAGCTAGAATCAATCCTCCCAAGGTGTGATAACTACCTTCACCAGGTAGGTCATCAAGATTTAACTGATCTTTCACCCCATCAACCAATGTTGTACCATCGAGTAAATATTCATTCACCCCACCTGATTCTAAACGTGGCGCATCCAAAGGTTCATTTTCTTCGCCAACGATTGCCTTAAAAATATCAGACACAGTAATAATACCCTCGAAAGAACCATACTCATCTAATACTAACACAACACCTAATATATCGGCTCTTAACCGTTCCAATGCATCCAGCGCAGACATACTGTCAGGAACAACCAATGGTAATTGCAGACATACATCAATCGACAGCTCTTTTCCTTGTAACAACATGGTCAATACATCATTGGCTGTAATAATCCCCAATGGATTATCAATCCCGCCTTCACAAACGACCAAACGAGTATGCTGTGCATTTAATAGCGTTTTTTTTAATTCTTGCTCAGAAGCCGACCGATCCACCCAGACAATTTCATTTCTTGGTCGCATTAATGCTCTGACTGGACGATCTGCCAAACGGAGTAGCCTCTCAATCATATTACGTTCTTCAATTTCAAGAATACCAGTCTGAGCCCCTTCAGCAATATACGCCCTCAGCTCTTCCTCACTTACAGAGACACGAACATTTTTATGACGACGTAATATTTTCAAAATAGCCTCTGAACATTTTCCTAAGACCCATACGCCTGGGGCAGCAATCTTGGACATAATTTCAAATGTTCTAGCCAATCGAACGGCAATCGCCTCTGGATCTTGTAGAGCAAGTTGTTTTGGAATGAGCTCACCAAAAACCAACATAAAAAACGTAATCACCAAAACAACCACAAAAATGGAAATATCATCAGCCAAAGGACCAATAACAGGAAATGTGCTAAGCCATCCGCTTAAACCTGCCTCTAGCCTTGCGCCCCCAAACGCACCTTCAAAAATTGAAACAATGGTTATTCCTATTTGAATGGTTGGTAAAAAACTATGTGGATCTTCCATCAACCGTATGGCACGATCTGCCCCACGTACACCTTGGCGTTGCATTGTTACCAAACGCGTTTTTCGGCTAGAAATTAATGCCAATTCCCCCATGGCAAAGATGCCATTCAGAAAAATTAAACATATAATAATGATAATAGAGATAATCATAAATTGGTACTAACCTGCTCAAAAAAAACGTGAGACAAAATTATATACCTAATCTCGATCTAAAATGTAATATTTATTCAAATAGGTTGATAAAAAACAAAATTCTATTTCCCACTTGCAAGTTGAACTGCCGGCAAGAAATAGAATATTTCAACTATCTTAGAAAAAAGATCTAGTGCTTTAGGTCAGATAATGCCAAATGTGGCGCAATCATATTTTCAGGCTTTAATATTTTCTCAAGCTCAGCTTCACTCAATAGTTTTTCCTCGCGAACAAGTTCCAGAACACCCTTTCCCGTTTCCAATGCCTTACGCGCAATTCTGGTGGCATTTTCATATCCGATATATGGGTTTAATGCTGTCACTAAACCAATAGAGTGTTCAACAAGATTTTTACAATGTTCAACATTGGCTGTAATCCCGTCAATACATAACTCTCTTAACATATCCATTGCACGGATTAACAAAATGCTAGAACTCATGGTTTTATAAGCAATCAAAGGTTCCATTACATTCAACTGTAACTGCCCGCCTTCTGCAGCCAAAGTTAGCGCCAAATCATTTCCGATTACCGTAAATGCAACCTGATTGACTGCTTCTGGAATAACAGGATTGACTTTTCCAGGCATAATAGAACTGCCTGGTTGTCGAGCTGGCAAATTAATTTCATTAATGCCTGCTCTTGGGCCGCTGGATAATAATCTTAAGTCATTACAAATCTTGGATAATTTCACCGCAGTACGTTTCAACATGCCAGATAATAATACGAAAGCCCCCATATCAGAAGTTGCTTCAATTAAATCTGTTGCTGGAACCAATTTATGCCCTGTGATTTTTGCCAAATGTTCTACAGCTAATGCTTGATAATGCGGGTCAGCATTAATTCCCGTGCCAATCGCCGTTCCACCCAAATTAATTTCACAAAGCAAATCTGGAACCAACGCCCGAATACGTTCTAAATCTTCCGTTAATGTCGTCGCAAATGCGTGAAATTCTTGTCCCAACGTCATTGGCACTGCGTCTTGTAATTGAGTGCGCCCCATTTTAATTACATGACCGAATTCTTCGCCTTTTTTTGCAAAAGAATCTCTTAATTTAGAAAGAGACACCAATAAAGTATCGTATCCCAACAATAATCCCACACGAATAGCAGTAGGATAGGCATCATTCGTTGACTGAGCCATATTCACATCATTATTTGGGTGAAGATACTGATATTCGCCCTTTTGATGCCCCATTTCTTCCAAAGCTATATTGGCAATGACTTCGTTGGCATTCATGTTGGTTGACGTCCCAGCCCCACCTTGAATCATATCCACTTGGAATTGGTCATGAAATTCGCCATTAACAATGCGTTGGCATGCTTTTTCTATGGCGTTATATTTTTCGTCGGATAAATAACCAAGTTTATGATTTGCAGCAGCAGCAGCCCATTTTACCAGAGCAAGCCCATTCACAAGATGCGCAAAATGAGATAACGGAACACCCGTTAATTTAAAATTATTAATCGCCCTTAATGTTTGAATACCATAATATGCTTCACTAGGTACATCCAATGTTCCTAATAAATCTTTTTCGGTACGAAATGTTAAGTTTGACATAAAAAGTCCTTTTACAAAATTACAAATTAGATTGCATACAATGCCTATGGTAGAAAGAAATAAGGAATAAGCAAGGAAAATAAAGTAACAAAAAAACTACCAACCGAAAGGTTCACCATCTTCGTCTTGCACAATAATACTCGTTCGTCCTCTTAACCAGTTCAAGAATTTCATTAAATCTTTTGAAACACTATCCGGATGCCCAGAAATCTCAAGCAATATAAATTGCTTTTAAAAAAAAAGACGCATATCAAATTCCCATCGCTCTGGAAGATTCCTGTCTTCCAATCCCAACAGCCAAAATTCGTTACGATTATTCTGCTCGATAAAACAAGGCAAAGAGGAAAGATAACTTGCAATGGATTTCTGATTATTTTGATACCATTCAAAAGATTCAAAGCGAATATAAAATTCTCCTGACATGATATTTTCCATTTTTAATTAATCATCAGAAACGTAAAAATTACGTTGATTTTATAAATTTTTTATCGATCCGACCATCTTATCTGAATATAGTTTGTACTCTTTTCGAAAGGCAGAAAGCATTCATTCTTGATAAAAAAAACGAGCTTTCGTTAAGAACAGCTCGTTTAAAAAAACTTAAGTTATTAAAAAATCCTATGAGTTTTCTTTAACTTCTTCTTTTTTTACCGTTTTTACACGACGAATTGTTGTGGTGCGTTTACTTGTGCTTGGTGCTTCAGATTTGATCTTCTTCATCAACCCTTCAACCTGTTCATTATATGCATATTCAGCAGGACGTTGCTTGGACAAATCGATCTCTGGTGCCATTGGTCCTTCGGTTTTTGGTCCCATTAACGCAACCTGAGCAATATGCCAAGGACGTTGAATCGCATCTTTTACAGCTGTGGATTCATATCCAGAATGCACCATACAGTCGGCACATTTCGCATAATTACCCGTGCCATATAAATCCCAGTTCGTATCGTCCATTAACTCTTGATAAGTAGATGCATATCCTTCACCCAACAAATAACAAGGACGTTGCCATCCAAATACTGTTTTCAAAGGTTTGCCCCAAGGAGTACAATGATATTGTTCATTTCCAGCAAGGAAATTCAAGAACAAAGGGGACTGCGTGAAGCGCCATTTATGCCCTTTACCCAGGCGGAAAAGATCACGGAATAATTGCTTGGTCTTTTGACGGTTCAAGAAATGTTCTTGATCTGGTGCACGTTCATACGCATATCCAGGCGCTGTCATAATCCCATCAACACCCAAAGCCATCACTTCATCAAAAAACGCTGCAACACGATGAGGGTCTGCACCATCAAATAATGTACAGTTGATTGAAACTCTAAATCCTTTGGATTTAGCAAGTTTAATCGCTGTTATTGCTCTGTCATATACGCCATCTTGACAAACAGACGCATCATGCATTAATTGGTCGCCATCCAAGTGGATGTCCCAAGAAAAGAAGGGAGATGGCTTATAATCGTCAATTTTCTTTTCAAGTAATAACCCATTGGTACATAAATAAACATAACGTTTACGTGCAATTAAACCCTGAATAATTTTGGGCATATCTTTGTGCAGCAAGGGTTCCCCCCCAGCCACAGCCACCACAGGTGCACCACATTCAGCATCTGCATCCAAACATTCTTGGACACTTAGCCTTTGGTTCAAAATTTCTGCAGGATAATCAATTTTTCCGCAACCAGAACAAGCAAGGTTGCACCGTAATAGTGGTTCCAACATCAAAACCAGCGGATATTTTTTACGTCCTTGTAGATGTTGTTTAACAACATAACTGCCGACTCGAACCGCCTGCATCAGAGGAACAGCCATTTTTCAGCTCCCAAACCGGAAAACCGGTATTTAAAATACAATAAATTTTAGATTTATTTAAGATAAATAAAAATATACGACAAGAGTAAATTTGATCTTTTGAACAACAAAAATTATTTCAACAAGATTAATTCATTAACACATCTCGTTCATACCTGATGTAGACCACAACATAATGTATTTCCATCAAAATAGCATTTTTTTTGTGAAATTATCTTTTTCTTGCCTTATTATCGTGATAATTTTATCACGAAACTATAATGCCAGATTAAAAAAAACTCCATAAAATGTCTAAATACACTGTTTATTGAATAAAGATTCGTATAATTAGAAGTTTCAATCTACGATTAAACAGGTTAAAAGCAATTTTATGAAATACAAATGTTCCGCTCATTTGTATCCTTGTGCAACAAAACGGATGAGATAAAACATGGATGAACAACCCGAAAATCCTAAGAATCAACATAATCTTTCAGGAAATGAATCGGCTAATTTCATTAAATCTATTCCTACCTACGGGCGCTTCCCTTTATTGGATCATATTCGCCACCCTGCTGACCTTAATAACCTATCCATCGAACAACTTGAACAAGTAGCACGCGAATTACGCGCTGAAACCATCGATGTTGTTTCAACAACAGGTGGACATTTAGGGGCATCCTTGGGGGTTGTTGAGCTCACCGTTGCATTACACGCTGTTTTTGATACACCAAGAGATTCTTTGATTTGGGACGTTGGGCATCAAGCTTATCCGCATAAAATCTTGACTGGTCGCAGGGGTCTCATCCGCACATTACGTCAACCTGGTGGATTATCAGGATTTACCAAACGTTCAGAAAGTGTCTACGATCCGTTCGGCGCTGCACACTCATCAACTTCGATATCTGCAGGATTAGGCATTGCAGTTGCAAACCATTTCAAAGCAAAATACGACCCAAGTTACATAGAACGAAACGTTCTCGCCGTTATCGGCGATGGATCAATCACCGCAGGAATGGCTTATGAAGCTATGAATAATGCTGCTGTTGCAGGACCTGGTGCGGAAAAATTAATTGTTATCCTAAATGATAATGAAATGTCGATTTCGCAGCCTGTTGGCTCTATGTCTGTTTATCTGTCCCAACTACTATCATCTCGTCACTTCCTAGGACTACGTGATCTTGCTGCTCGAGTAGCCAGTAAATTACCAGAAAGCATCGAAAAAAGGGCCAAAAGAGCCGAGGAATATGCGCGTTCCATGATGACCGGTGGAACTTTGTTTGAAGAACTTGGCTTTTATTATGTAGGACCAATTGATGGTCATAATCTGCAACAATTGGTTCCAGTATTACGCAATCTGCGTGATGCAGAACATATCGGGCCGATTTTATTGCATATTGTCACAGAAAAAGGTCACGGATATAAACCTGCCGAAAGTTCTGGTGATAAATATCATGCGGTTTCGAAATTCAATGTCATTACTGGTGAGCAAACCAAAGCCCCTCCTGGCCCTCCTTCTTATACGTCTATTTTCAGCAAAGAGCTGCTAAAATGTGCCGAGAAAGATGAGCAAATTGTCGCAATTACTGCTGCTATGCCTACGGGAACAGGGTTAGATAAATTTGAGCAAAAATTCCCAGATCGTTATTTCGATGTTGGCATTGCCGAACAGCATGCGGTAACATTTGCCGCTGGTATGGCAACAGAGGGTATTCGCCCATTCTGCGCTATTTATTCATCTTTTTTACAACGTGGCTACGATCAAGTCATGCATGATGTGGTTTTACAAAAATTACCCGTTCGTTTTGCAATTGATCGCGCAGGTTTGGTGGGTGCTGATGGCGCCACCCATGCTGGAACCTATGATATTGCTTATCTTGGGTGCTTGCCCGATATTGTATTAATGGCACCCAGTAACGAAGTTGAATTAATGCATATGACAGCAACCGCCGCTGCTTTTGATGAAGGTCCAATTGCTTTCAGATTTCCTCGTGGTCCGGGGTTGGGGTTGACACTTCCAACACAAGCCGAGATCCTCGAAATCGGTAAAGGACGCATTGTTCAAGAAATGGGCGAACAAACCGGAAAAGAAAAAGGTGGTATTGCCATTCTCTCCTTTGGTGCACGTTTAACCGAATGTCTAAAAGCCGCTGAAACACTAACAGAGAAAGGTTACTCACCTACGATTGTTGACGCGCGCTTTGCAAAACCATTAGATACTGATTTAGTTAATCAAATTGCCCGCAATCACAAAGTTTTAATCACGATTGAAGAAGGTTCACGTGGTGGATTTGGAGCGTTCGTAATGGAACATCTTGCAGGCAATGGATTACTTGATAATATTCGTTTTAGACCAATGGTTATTCCAGACTTTTTCATCAACCATAACTCTCAAGAAGCACAATATGCCCAAGCAGGTTTAGATGCAGAATCAATTGTAAAAACAGCCATAAAAGCAATTGAGGGTTGATTATCACTCATCTTAGTCTAATATAATCTTTAACAAAACGTTCATTTGAATAAAGTCAACACAGCAATGAAATTACAGCATTTTCTCTTATTATGTGGTTTTACCCTTACGAGTGCAATCACTGTTCAAGCGCAAGCACAAGTCCAACATACACAAACTTCTGGTAATATGTCGGCAACCAACAATCAAGATGTTGTCAAAGCACCTGTTATGAGACTGTATCAAGCTTTGAACACAATCCAAAAATCGGCTGGAAATTCTCTTGTCCAAAATGAGGCAATATTGAATCAAGCTTTGGATAACAGCTACGATTTTCCTGCGATCGTTGGAAAAACAGTTGGATATCGTTATAATTCCTTTACCTCACAAGAAAAAACAGCTGTTTTAGAAGCCTTTAAGAAATATACAATTGCAAGATATTTATCCAGTTTTGCCAACGAAAAAGATACACAATTCAAAATTTCTCCCGATGTAAAAACAGGCACAACAGGAAATAAACAAATTGTCAGCACGACGATTGGTTCTGGAAACGACACCACACCAATTAATTACATTGTGCAAAACACACCCCAAGGCTGGAGAATTGTTGACGTATTATTAAATGGCAACATAAGTCAAACCGCTGTTCAACATGGCGATTTTAGTTCCACTTTAGCTAAAGGTGGTAGCCAAGCGCTTGTGGAAATGCTTAATAAAAAAACACAGTCATTTAATAAAAAATAGTGCTCTTTAAGAAAACTATGTCTGGTTCATCATTTAAACTTTCAAAATCGAATAAATTTTTATTGGGCTGTGCTGCACTAGGATGTATTCAAGCTGGTATTGGGGCTTTGTTGGTTCATTTTTTTAAAAAAAACCATAAAGTAAGTAACCTTCATAGTTATTCTCCATTACCTGCGATTACAATTTTTAAACCCTTGTCTGGCAAAGAACCCTTATTGTTTGAAGCGTTAAAGAGTTTTTGTGAACAAGATTATCCAAAGTTGCAAATCATTTTTGGATTACATGATGCCAGAGATAGTGCATTACCTATTGTTAAAAAAATACAAGAGCACTATCCTGACTTAGACATTGATATCGTTGTAAATTCGGACATACACGGTTGCAACCGCAAGGTTTCTAACCTTATCAACATGTCTACGATTGCAAAACATGATATTTTTTTAATATCAGATTCAGATATCCATGCGCCCAGTAAGAACTATTTAAAAGAAGTTGTAACAGAATTACAAAAACCAAATGTTGGCTTGGTAACCTCTTTATATAGCGGGTTACCGTCTTTTGAATCACGCGTGCAGCATATGGCCAGTGCACATATTAATTATAATTTTATGCCTGGTGTTCTTTTGTCTCGCTATCTAGGACGTCAAGATTGTCTGGGCGCTGCTATAACGATCAAGCGTGATTTATTAAATGAAATAGGTGGTTTTCAAAGTCTGGTCAATCACGTTGCTGATGATGCTGTTATTGGTCGTAAAGTCCAAGCACGATCGTTGGATATTGCACTTTCATCTGATATTGTCAAAACAACAATCGTTGAAAAAGACTTATTCTCGCTATATGAACATGAATTACGCTGGAATCGTACAACCTTTACTTTAGAACCTGTAGGATTTACATTTTCTTTTCTGCAACTCCCGCTATTTTGGGCTTCTCTGGCTATTCTTTTTAACCCACTTACGTCCGTATCTTGGATTTCCTTTTTTGTATGTTGGGGATACAAGGCATTATGTTGTTCTGTTATTAATAAAAAACTAGACTATCTACATCTTGCTATCTTACCATTACTTCCCTACAGGGATTGGTTCTCTGCCCTTGTGATGTTTAACAGTTTTTTTGGTGCCAATGTAACATGGCGTGGGCAAAAAATGACAATAAAAAAACATCCAGAGTTCCAAACAACATCATATGATGATATATAACCAAATCAATTAATTATATTCAAAGCTACCTGTTTCCAATCTGCAAAGTAGCACTCAAAGGATAACTGCTATCATGATGAAAACGCTATTTCTACAACCCCCCTCTTTTGAAGGTTTTGATGGTGGCGCAGGCTCTCGTTACCAAGCAAAGCGTGAAATTAAATCTTTTTGGTATCCAACTTGGTTGGCACAACCAGCTGCATTAATTCCTAATAGTCGTCTGATTGATGCACCACCTGCAAAGATGGGAATGGAACCGATTTTAGCTGACGTTAAAAATCGTGACTTGGTCATTATGCATACTTCGACCCCATCTTTTTCATCTGATGTTAAAGTGGCTAAAATGCTGAAAGATGCCAATCCATCTGTGAAAATCGGTATGGTTGGTGCAAAGGTGGCTGTACAACCTCAAGAAAGCCTTGAAAAAAGTGACGTTATTGATTTTGTTGCTCGTAATGAATTTGATTTTACCATCAAAGACGTTGCAGAAGGCATGGATTTCAAAAATATTGATGGGATTTCATGGCGTGATGCAAACGGTCAAATCGTTCATAATAAAGACCGTGCTATTATTGAAGATATGGACTCATTACCATTCGTTACAGAAGTTTATAAAAGAGACTTGCGTATTGAAGATTACTTTATTGGGTATCTAAAACACCCTTATCTTTCTTTATATACAGGTCGTGGTTGTAAATCTCATTGCACATTCTGTTTATGGCCACAAACGGTTGGTGGGCATAAATATCGTACTCGTAGCCCAGAGCATGTTGCGGCTGAAATCAGACTTGCACAACAATATTTCCCACAAGTTCAGGAATATTTCTTCGATGATGATACGTTCACCGATGATCTTCCCCGTGCAGAGGCTATTGCCAAAGAACTGGGTAAATTAGGGGTTACATGGTCTTGTAATGCCAAAGCCAATGTACCACGCAGCACCCTTAAAGTATTACGTGATAATGGGTTACGCCTTCTATTGGTTGGGTATGAAAGTGGCAATCAACAAATCCTGCATAATATTAAAAAAGGGATGCGTGTTGAAGTTGCTCGTGAATTTACCAAAAACTGTCACGAATTAGGCATTAAAATCCACGGCACCTTTATTTTGGGTCTTCCTGGAGAAACCAAAGAAACCATTCAAGAAACCATTAAATTTGCAACTGAAATTAATCCTCATACAATGCAAGTTTCTTTGGCTGCTCCTTACCCTGGAACATTCTTGTATAAACAAGCAATGGAAAATGGTTGGTTAGATAAAGATCATGCCGAGTTAATCGATGAAAATGGTGTTCAAATTGCACCTTTGCATTACCCTCATCTTTCCCACACAGAAATTTTTGATAGCGTTGAAACCTTCTATAAAAAATTCTATTTCCGCGCGCCAAAAATTGCATCTATCGTCGGTGAAATGATTACCAGCCCACAAATGATGAAACGCCGTTTACGTGAAGGTGTTGAATTCTTCCAATTCTTACGCGATAGACACTCTTAATCTGTTAAACGACCAAAGGATTTTTGTGAATAGACAAGTTCTAATCTCGGCTGATGATTTTGGATTATCAGTCGAGGTCAATGAGGCCATCGAGCAAGCACATCGTCAGGGTGTCTTAAGCACAGCAAATCTGATGATTGCTGGGGCTGCCGCTGAAGATGCGATCCAACGGGCAAAAAGATTGCCTAAATTGAAAGTTGGATTACATCTTGTGGTGATTGAAGGGCCTTCTGTTCTGCCACATTCTGAAATTCCTTTAATCGTTAATTCAAATAATCTATTCCCTTCGGATCAGTTACGAATGGGAATAGATTATTTCTTTAAAAAACCAATACAGCATCAACTTCGCAAAGAAATCAGAGCCCAGATACAGACATTTATTGATACTGGTCTTGTTTTAGATCATATTGATGTGCATAAACATATGCATCTGCATCCCAGCGTTGGGAAAATGCTGATAGAGATCAGTAAAGAGTTTGGTGTACGAAATATTCGTGTGCCACACGAACCAGTAAAAACATTAATGGCGATTGACAACACCACCTATAAAGAAAATATTGGAAATTTATTGGTGCAATATTGGACAAACATCCTGAAATATCAGCTGCGCCATGCGAATATGCGTTATTTAGATTGGTGTTTTGGATTATCTTGGTGTGGGCATATGAAGTTCGATAAGATCTCAAAATTACTTCACAATCTTCCCAAAGGTCGTTCGGAGATCTTTTTTCATCCCTCAATCAGCCACTCTGGATTATATCAAAATCTGATGCCAGATTATGAACCTACCAAAGAACTAGAAGCTTTATGCCATCCAGATTTTCCTAAGATTTTAAAAGAAAACAACATTACCCCAATTACTTGGGATAATGTTCATTAATTGAATGAATAGCTTATAGAGCAGATTCAATCCATTCTTTTAATTTTTCTTTAGGTAGCGCACCTACTTTTGTTGCCACTGGAACCCCATCTTTAAAGAGAATCATTGTTGGAATTCCTCGTACACCAAAATTAGTCGGTGCATCTGGACTTTCTTCCACATTCACTTTGGCAATAGTTACTTGCTCACCCATTTCTTTAGCGAGTTCCTCTAGAACTGGTGCAACCATTTTACAAGGGCCACACCACTCAGCCCAAAAATCAACCAATACTGGTTTAGAAGATTTTAAGACATCTGTTTCAAATGAAGCATCTGTGACTGCTTTTGTAAATTCACCCATGTTTAATTCCTTTATCATTAAAATAAGTCATCATTGATTAATTTATACATAATAACGACTATTTCGAAATCAAGAAAGATTATCTTTTACAGTTGGAATATAATTCATCAATAATTCCTCTGGTAAAAACATTATTCGAGCTGCATCAGTCCATACAATCAACGGTTTTATCCGATGTTTAGGATATAATAATTTTAATAGCGACCAATAAGCAGCCATCTGTTTTAAGTAGTTTACTGGTGTTTCGTCTGGTTGCTGAGGGATTTTTCGCCCAGATTTGAAGTCACATAATAGAATTTGATCGGATAAAATACGCATTCGATCGATTTGTCCCGTGACAACAACCCCATTAACTGTGCCAACCAAAGGTTGCTCTACTAAGCTTTCTTTATCAAACAAACAATGTAACTCAGGATGCTCTATAATCCGTAACACTTGCTTGACCAAATAGTGAATTTCTTTGGCTGAAAATTGCCCCTCAAGCGGTGTTAACCAATGCAGGGCGATATCAGCACGTTCTTCTTGGCGACAATCTGGTAAATATTGTAACAACTGATGCACCAAGCGCCCACGATATAAAGGGTCTCTTTTCGCTTTGGTTTGTAAAGGAGAGATCACAGAAGAAACATCCCCCATTTCTATTCCTTCTGGGCGGCTCGGTGCCAAATGTGCCGCAGGTAGCTTTTCGGACGCTAATGTCTGAGCAATCCAATTATTTTCTTGCCCCATCCATGCTGGTAAAATAATTTTGGGTTGGACTGATTTTGTTATTTGTTGATCTAAAGCAGTTTCTTGTTTAGAAGAAAGCCCTTTCTGTTCAATCCACAGATGCTCGCCTTCCCACCCACCGAAAAAATCTCGTGAATGTGCATTTAACTGTCGCAGAGCTGTCACGCTATGCCTATACCAATTCCCAACTGGCAACTCCTCCAGCCCTTTTTCTTCTTTGGTTGATTTCTGCCAGCCACAAATTAATAGCCATTCACTGGCACGGGTTAAAGCCACGTAAAGCAAACGATTACTTTCTGCTTCATCACTTTGCTTTTTCGCGTCTTTATCCAACTGGCTTTCAGCGATATCAAACTGCTTTTGAGGGATATATAGCGGGACGGTTAACCCCAAAGACGGATCATTTTTCCAAATTAATACTTTATCTGATTGAAAGCCCCCCTGCTTTGACGCTGCATTCATCGTGTCAGGTAAAATCACCAAACGCCCTTGTAACCCCTTGGCCCCATGCACCGTCATAATCCGAACCATATCAATACTGGATTCGGCTTCGTTTTTAATCATCCGCTCAGATTGCTTTAACCAATAGAGAAACCCTTGCAAAGAGGGGGTATGCAATGTTTCGTATTGCAGAGCCTGAGAGAGTAACTCATCAATCGCCTCAATAGCTTCCCCACCCAATCGTGCAAGTAACTTCGTGCGCCCTTGATATTCGCCTAAAATCTCCACCAACAAAGCGTAAGGAGTGACGTAATCAATACGCAAGAACAGACTGGACAACATCTTCCATACTGCTGTCCAATCGGGTCTTTCCTTATGCCTGATAAATAAAGTCCCCCACAGGCTTTGGCCATTTTTCCTTGGTGCAGCAAGTTCCATCAGACTTTCTTCGCTTAGCCCACCCAAAGGAGATTTTAATACGCAAGCTAGCGTTAGATCATCTTGAGGCAATAATAACACCTCACATAGAACCAATAAATCTTGAACTGCTAACTGATCCAATAATTGAGTTTTAACCAAATTCGCCAAAGGGATATTTTTAGATTTCAAAGATCGGATCAATGCTTTTGAAAACACTGATCGCTTACGAATCAAGATCAAAATATCCCCAGCCTGAATAGGCTTACCTCCATACGGAGGCACCTTGCCTATTTGTTTAGATATCCAATCAGCTAGGGTTTCAGCGAGAATAAGCTCTGCACTTTGATGTTTTTGATTTTCTTTTAAGGGCTGCCATAACTCCATTTCCGTTTCTTTATCCAACGCATCGATACGCGTTAATGGCCAAATATCGACACGACCTGGCGAGTCCGTCCTAGCGGAACGATGTGCAGGAAATTGATTCTCTGAACCACTACCTGATAATCCTTTTAGCGCTTGTTGAGGATCAAATACGTGATCTACAAAATCCAGAATAATTTGACTGGATCGGAAAGAGACACGTAGTTGAGGATCTTCCCATAATTGTCCTGCCTCTAACACAGTGCGTTTGAATATTTTTTGCCAGCTTAAAAATTCTTGAGGTTTTGCGCCTTGGAAAGAATAAATCGATTGTTTATAGTCACCTACAGCAAAAACCGTTCTGGGATGCGGTTGATCCTCATCTCGTCCCATACCAGAGAAAAACTCTGTTGATAAATCCGCAGCAATTTTCCATTGTTCCGCCGAGTTATCTTGTACTTCATCTAACAGGATATGATCCAACCCACCATCCAGTTTATATAATACCCAAGCAGAACCAGGATCATCTAACAAGGTCAATGTATAAGCGATTAAATCATTATAATATAAAGCACCTTGGGTTCGTTTAATCTCTTGATACCGTTTCCAAATTGGTGCGAAAACATTCATTAAGGCCAATGTATATTCATACACAATATAGATGTTTAATCGACCAATCACATCCAGAACATATTGTCCTTGCTCTATGAAATAAGCCGCAATATCAGGATTATCCGATTTATTTCCTTTGATCGATTTCAGTTCGTTTTTTTGTGTTAAAAAACAACTAGTGAAAAAATCCCAATTCTCTATCCGTTGATCTGTGGGATAGGAAAGCCATTGCATGATAGATTCTGCTATGTCTCTCAATCTCTTGGAATCTGCCTCAAGAGCTTGCTGCAAATATGCTTTAAATTCTGTTTCATCACGCCATTTTTCACAAACAGCGTGTAAATATTCCTCTCTACTTGAATAAGAAATTTGTAATAATTGACGTAAATATAGAGAAAAACTGCCTTCTTCAATCAGTTGAAATACAGGAGGCAAAAAACGTTGATTTTGTTGTAATTCTTGTAAGATTTCCAAGAAATTCTGACTACTGACAATCGGACTTAATAATTCTATGTCTTGTTCAGAAGCCAGATGTATTTTCTCATCAAATGCCCGTTTAAACGCAAGGATATTATCCCCTTCCTCTATAATTTTAAATTGAGGATTAATCGAGGCTTCTAATGGAAAACGCTGCAAGATGGATTGACAAAAAGCATGGTTGGTTTCAATCCGCATCCCCCCTGGCAAATCAAGCACTTGAGCAAATAGAGCACGTGCCGCTTTACGCATGGCTTCGTCTGGTTCAATTTCTAAGCCACGCAAAGCTTGATTAAGTTCTTGTTCTGAATATCCAACCCACTCACTTAATTTACGCTGCAATCGAATAGCCATTTCCGCAGCAGCAGCTTTGGAATAAGTCAAACACTGAATTTTTTGTGGATGCGTTCCTGGCTGTAACGTGCCACCTCGCCCTTTTCTGGGCAACATTAACCGCAATAGACGATCCACTAATAACTTGGTTTTACCACTCCCCGCAGAAGCAGACACAAAGACCGAAATTGTTGGTGTCGATGCCAATCGTTGTTGGGCATTGGCTTCGTCAACAGGCGTATTCATTAAGAATTCTAACTGCATTAGTCGTCCCCTGCCATGCTGCTCCACTCTAGCACTCTAGCCAGATGGGTGTAATCACCAAATCTTGGGATGCCACCACTTGCAGATTTTTCAAACAAATAAGGACGGGGACGAGACAAATAAGGCTGCTGCGGATCATTATATTGCTTAATCAAACGGATCAACGCGTCCCAATAATGCTGAGATAAGAAATAAACTTCATTCTCCATTGTGATTCCAGAAGATTTCTTAACAATCTTTACTTGCTCATCATTATCCAAGCCGCCTTTGAGCTTCCAATAATAAAGCTGAGTAATGATTTTTCCTGCAAGATTTTGACCAAAAGCACCACGATAGATCATCGCAGCTTCTAAAGGGAGTTGAGGAGCAGAGCCATTTTTTACACTAGTAATGGAGGGTGCTTGCCCTGTTTTGTAATCAAAGATTTCAATCGTGCCATCGTAATTAAAATCTATTCGATCGGCAATACCACGTAAAGTAAAGGATATTCCTGCTTCCTCGGAAAAATCATACGAACCGGATATTTCAGAATAAACTCGTCCAAAATTCTTTTCATTGCGCCTAGCTTGCTCTTCTTCATACACCCAGTCTGCAATCTTTAGCACTCTGGATCGCCACCATTCCCGCATCGAAGGAATAATATCTCGCCGTTCATCCAACGCTTGAATCATGCTATCTTTAACAATTTGTTCATCCCAACCGACTTGCTGATAGGCTTTTTTTAACCCTTCATGAACGACATTCCCAAAAATACTGGCAGAGCGATCTTCTTCAAGCCCAACAATTTTTCTGAGTTTTAATATCCGTTTTGCATAAATCTCATAAGGATCTTTTAACCAATATTCCACGTCAGTAATCGAAATCGTTTTAGGTCGCCATTTCAAAGGTGGGGTTGGTTTTGGTACAGAAATAGGTTGAGCAGCCCCTTTGGGTTGATCCAATAATTTTGCCCAACCTAAAGCTGGATGCTCAACAATAAAGCTTTGTCTTCCTTTTAACCACGCCTTTAATCGGGTAATCCATCGTGACGGCACAACGGGAGCATTATCCCTTTGCAAAGGCACAGACAGCACGATTTCTGGAACAGAGCAACAAATTAACATAAAATCATAAGCCGAACGTCCGACCTCGGCATCTGGTAACGGAATTCCGATCTTACTACGCATCGGTCTGCTGATCCAAGGGCCAGAATCAATCGTTGGTGGCCATACGCCCTCGGACAACCCACCTAAAATAACCATATCCACGACCTGCAAACGTGCTTCGATTAATCCCCAAATATAGACTCTGGGATGTAATTCTTTATCTTTTCGCCCTCGCAAAACTCGACGTGTATGCACGATCATACCCGTATAAGAAGCGTTTAGAATCCCTTCAAATTCTTGCAAGGTAATTTCTGTTAAAATTTGTGCTTCAGCGATTAGATTCCTTAAATGCTCAGCCAAAGCATTGCCTTCTTCGGCTGTCCATAATAAATCTTCGCCTGCTTGTTCACTATTAGACGTCAATGATTCAACCACTTCAACCAAAGCAATCGCCCATTGATCCAAAGGGCGTTTATAATCGCCTTCTATTAAGGGTGCCATAAATTTTTCAAGCAAATGAATAAGATTCAAAACCTCATAGGCATGGGATATAAATTGCAGAGATTGTTCACCCAAATGCTCTGGATGCGTTAATTGTAACTCTGCTATTCTTTGGCGCGTTGCATGACCGATCGTTTCCAAACCTGTTGCTGCAAATTGTCGCAAAATATTGATCTCAAGTAAGCGGGTATATTCACGACAAGTTTTTTGAGAATATCCACAACACACAAAAGGGTGTTTTAACAACGCAAGTAAAGAAACAGGGGTAAATTTCTCAATACAGGCTCGCACCACAAGGCTGAGCAAAATAGCCGCTGGTGTTTTGTATAAAGGCTCCCCCGCACTATCATCCGCGACGATTCCCCACCGCCCCAGCTCTAACGCAACACGCATTGCTAGGTTACGGTCTGGCGTTACCAAAGCGACTCTTTTATCGGGTTGTTCCAAAGCATCCCTTATCATCAATGCAATCGAAACCGCCTCTTGTTGTTGATCGGTGGGTTCAGATAAATAACAATTTGGCAACGTAATTGAATGTTGCCCTACCAACCACTGATCCAATAACTCGGCAGGCAATAGAGTTTGTTGAAATGCCTCAACCCGTTCATTAGGAACCAAAAGCGTATCTTCTTGCCAGTATTGAAGATCAGATCGTTTAACCCCCAACGCAATAAACATCTTCGCCATTTCCGCATAAGGGTGCGTTAATGCTAAATTATTCCACACCTCTTCAGGTAGATCTTCTTGTATTCCAGTGACAATCAACTTCCCATTGGGCAAATTCATAATCGAAGAAAGCAACTCCACCACCGATGGACGTGCGTCAATAAACCCAATTGCCCATATTGAAGCTGATGCGCCATGTTCTTGCCAATGTTTAGCTTGTATACGTAATAATGCTGCTTTTCTGGCAATCGGGTTCATCACTTGATTATCAAGCAACCATTGTGGCCAAATCTCTGTAATTATACTGAGGAATTGCAGAATATTTTGCCAATGTTGTGCATATTCCCCTTCGACAGCTTTCGGCAGTGCATCCTTTAAAGAACAATCCGCCCATTCTGCTTCATCCATCAGTTCTGCTAAAGAACATGCCAACTTCCAAATTTCACCAGCTTGTTCTTTATGCTCCAAAGACTGATCCATTTTCATAATTAGCTTGGTTAAAACAGAAGTGCGTAAAATAGGATCAACCGCTGGAGGCAACGCAAACGCATGGTCACCTTTTAAGATTAACGCCGATTCATCAATCGCCCCAATCGACATAATCCGAGGTAATAAAATCGGTTTCCCTTCGGTAATTCTTAAAAATGTATCAATGAGTGCTTTGACTGTTCTTTGATTAGGAACAAGAATCATGCCTTGACGAATCATATCAGGCTGATTTTGTGCTTCATGGATCCATCGCTTTGCCAAGATTTCTAAAAAAGGCATATTAAACGGGATAGAGATTAAATTCATGCCGCTATTTGTTCCTATTTTATCAAAGTCTAAAATATTTAACCTGTTATGACAGTAAAGACAGACGATCTTTCCAGCCGATTAACTTTGCTTGTCGCATGGTTTCTGATTGAATGGAAAGATGAATTTGTAAGCTATCTTCTGGTAGTAAACTGCCTAATCGTTCTGGCCATTCAACCAAGGTTACCTCTTCTCTAGCGTCATCCCAATCCAGCTCTATTAACTCTTCTTCGTCTTGCAAACGCCATAAGTCATAATGATACAAAGAAAAGTCAGAAGTGTCATATTGTTGTACTAACGTAAAAGAAGGACTGGGAACTTCCATCTCTGAGTCTTTACAAACAACTCTTAATAATGCACGAGCTAAAGATGTCTTCCCTACGCCTAATGGGCCGAATAATAAAATAGAATCCTGCTTTCTTATTTGCTGAGCAATTTTTTGTGCTAATGCCTCTGTTGCCTCTAAATTTGGCAATGCATACAGTAATTCATCCATCTTTTTATCCCTTTGCCCAACCGCTTACATCAATCTCATACGATCAATTTTCTTTGTCTTAAAGCATATAGAGTTGCTTATTCTTTATAAAATGGTGTTATACATATTATATTACAAAGGGAAGTTATTTATAAAACCATTATTCTACAGTATATTGCGTTTTTATTTATGAATACGAAATCATTAACCATTCTTATGATGAATCATTAAAGGTCAAAAGCTATGACAAAATCATCCATCTCTACTGATGTTGCCATTATCGGCGCAGGTCCTACAGGATTATTTGCGGCATTTGAGTGCAGCATGCTAAAAATGACCTGTGTTCTGATTGATACATTGGAACATGTAGGGGGACAATGTTCAGCTTTATACCCAGAAAAACCCATTTACGACATTCCTGCGCATCCTGCTATTACTGCACAATCTTTAATTGATTCTCTTGAAAAACAAATTGAACCTTTTTCTGTTCCTCGCTTACTTTCTAAAACAGTTACTACTTTAAAAGGAGAAAAAGGCAACTTTACCCTCATTACCCAGAAAGGTGATGAAATCCATGCGAAGGCTATCATTATCGCTGCAGGTGCTGGCTCTTTTGGTCCCAATCGTCCCCCTTTGGACAATATTGAACAATTTGAAAAAGCAGGAAATATTCACTATTATGTTCGGTATAGTGACCAATTTATCGGCAAAGATATTGTTATTGCTGGTGGTGGGGATTCCGCAGTTGATTGGGCATTGGCATTAAAAGACAAAGCCAATTCTATTTCTTTGATCCATCGCCGAGATCGTTTTCGCGCTGCACCAGAAAGTCTTTGTCGGTTAGAACAAGCGATTAACGAACAAAAAATTAATAAACTGGTTCCTTATCAGCTCCATGCATTACGTGGTGAGCAAGGATGTTTAAATGAAGTTGATGTGATTTCTCTAGACGGCGAAATTAAAAGTTTAAAAGCAGATCATTTATTAGCTTTTTTTGGCTTAACAACCGACCTTGGGACTTTGAAAGATTGGGGCTTTGAAATTAGTCAAGGACGCATTCCTGTAAATCAAACCACTTTACAAACGAGTCAAGAAGGTATTTATGCTATTGGTGATATTGCGCAATATCCTGGAAAATTGAAACTGATCTTACAAGGGTTCAGTGAAGCTGCCATGGCTGCACATGATGTCTATAGCGTTGTTTATCCAGATTTGGCGTTGCATTTTGAACATTCCACAACTCAAGGAATCCCTCAGTAAACTACATTCTTTAGGGCTTTGTATATGTCACAACCATATCCTTTTATTGATCCCACTTTGTTTACGCAACATGCAGGGGGCGAACTCTATGTTGATCTTTCTGCTATTGTGCAGAATTATCATTCTTTGCAAAAGAAAGTGGCTCCTGCACAATGTGGAGCAGTTGTAAAAGCCAATGCCTATGGGTTGGGTATGGTCCCTGTTGCCAAAGCTCTAGCCAAAGCTGGATGCAAAGAGTTTTTTGTTGCACATCTTGACGAAGGAATCGCTTTAAGAAATATCTTAGGAAAAGAATACCTTATTTATGTCTTGCATGGTGTGCCTTATGGCACAGAATCCATTTTTCTAAAGCATTATCTTATCCCCATCTTGAATGATATTCATCAGTTACAAAGATGGTCGTCCTTATGTAAAGATCATCAAACATCTTATGCTGCGGGTGTACAATTTGATACTGGCATGTCCAGATTCGGAATTGGTCAAGATGAGTTAAGCAATTTGCAACAAGTTGATTGGAGTATATTTCACCCAATATTGGTAATGAGCCATTTAGCTTGCGCTGATACACCCAATCATATAGCAAACCAACATCAACTCGAACAGTTTCATATTTTAAAACAATTAATCCCCAATTGTCGTTCCAGCCTTGCTGCATCCAGTGGTATTTTTCTAGGGAATGACTGGCATTTCGATATCGTAAGACCAGGCGTTGCGCTGTATGGCGGAAATCCAACACCAAGCCAGCCGAATCCTATGAAAAATGTTATTTCTCTACAAGGAAAAATCATTCAAACACGCCATATTTCAAAAGGGGCTTTTATTGGGTATGGTGCAAGCTTTACAGCAACCAAGGATATGAGATTGGCATTAATCTCTATTGGATATGCGGATGGTTTTTTTCGAGCCTTCAGTAATAAAATATCAGCAACCAGCCCAAAATTTCC
This sequence comes from Commensalibacter communis, assembly GCF_947179015.1. GTDB lineage: Bacteria > Pseudomonadota > Alphaproteobacteria > Acetobacterales > Acetobacteraceae > Commensalibacter > Commensalibacter communis. The sequence continues at coordinate 29,931 of NZ_CAMXCM010000001.1, read as the reverse complement.
CGGTACTCCACTTGCCTTACTAGGGCGTGTTTCAATGGATTCTTTATGCCTAGATATTACAAATTTGCCAGAAGTTGCTATACAAGTGGGCGATAAAATTGAAATAATCGGTGATCATTGCTCTATTGATACGCTTGCTCAAGAGGCAGATACCATTGGATACGAAATATTAACGTCTTTGGGGAATCGATATCATCGTATTTACACGTGATTTATTATTCTAGTAAAAAGTAAATCCAAAGAAATGACGAGGATCTAATACAATATCTCTTTCAATATCACCTTCAATATAGGTAATAAATAATGACGAAAGCGATGTGTGTTGATAGTTAGCCTTTAATACCTTGATCTCTTGTTCTGTCTTAAACATCTGAGAATAAATAGACATTTGTAAGAATTGATCGTCATCATCAATATCAAACCACAGATTAATTTCATCGATAATATTAGCTTGAATAAAACCGCCATGATCTAAATAAATCTGATAAATAAATTGATCAAAAATAAAAAATAGTCTGTCATACAGAGGGTGAAAAATTGATTGATTTTTATTGTCCGCATCAATGAACCCTGTCACAACGACATCATTTAATGTTTCTCTTGTTAAACAGCAAGTAAAATTTTGCATTAGTATTAAAAAACTTTAATTATTTTATCACAACAAAAAAGGGATAGTGATTTCACTATCCCTTTTTCTGAAAACTACCTAGGAGAAGCTAGGATTATTCTGCTGCTGGAGCTTCTGAACCTGCTTCTGGAGCTGCAGCTTTTTTGCCATGGTGGCCTTTTTTACCATGATGGCCTTTTTTACCAGCATGTTTTTTACCATCATGTTTTTTTCCATGATGAGCAGGACCTTTACCTTCTGGAGCAACAGGTGCACCAGGAGCTGCTGCTGGAGCAGGAGCTGCTTGTACAGCAGGAGCTGGAGCAGGAGCTGCTTCTTGAGCGAATGCAGGAGCTGCGAAACCTAATACTGCTACAGTTGAAAGAACTGCTGAAAGACGAGAAAATAATTTCATTTTATATCACCAAGTTTAAAAAACGGGATCGAAAACCGTGTTGTTTCGACATGAATAAAAGCTAACATAATGTTTTTAACGTGTCTTATTTTAAAGTTTTAATTTTGTTACAATTTATTACAATTAGACCATCTTTTGGTCTTATTTCTTTATATCTGCCATGTTTGTTTAATTACAATTGGCATATTTAAGTCATATTTATAAAAAATACTTTAAAAGCATATGCTTATCATAATACAATTTGTTACAAAAAAAGCCACCTTAAAATGAATTAAGGTGGCTTTTTTACATTTAGTTACAAGAATTAGCCAGCTTTTTGACGAGAATTCTTTTTACGGTCATGAGGATTAAGATAAAGTTTACGAATACGAACCGCTGACGGAGTCACTTCAACCAACTCATCATCTTCAATATACGCAATTGCTTGTTCCAAAGACATTTTACGAGGTGGAACCAATAATAACGCTTCATCTTTACCAGCAGCACGAATATTGGTTAACTTCTTTTCTCTAACTGGATTTACGTCCAAGTCATTTTCACGGGAATGTTCCCCAAGAATCATCCCAACATAAACTTTTTCACCATTACTGACGAACAAAGTTCCACGATCTTGTAAAGAGAATAAAGAATATTGAACGGCTACACCATCTTCTGCAGAAATCAATGATCCATTACGACGACCTGGAATTGCGCCAGCCCATGGGCCATAGCCTGAAAATAGGCGGTTCATAATCCCAGTACCACGAGTATCTGTTAAGAACTCATTGTGATACCCAATTAGCCCACGAGATGGAATCGCAAAAGTCAATCGAACTTTACCACCACCAGAAGGGTTCATATCTTGCATAACCCCTTTACGTACTGATAATTTTTCAACCACAACACCTGAATAAGGCTCATCAACATCGACCAATACTTCTTCGTATGGTTCTTCTTTTTCACCTGTTTCTTCGTTGATTCGTGTTAATACTTTTGGACGACCAATCGTTAACTCAAATCCTTCACGGCGCATGGTTTCAATTAACACACCTAATTGAAGCTCTCCACGTCCTGCAACTTCAAAAGCATCCGTTTCATTACTGTCGGTTACTTTAATCGCAACATTGCTTTCGACTTCACGGAATAAGCGTTCACGAATCTGACGTGATGTTACTTTTTTACCTTCACGACCACCCAAAGGACCATCGTTAATACGGAAGGTCATAGACAATGTTGGCGGATCAATTGGGTCTGCGTGTAATGCTTCTGTAACTTCAGGAGAAGCAATGGTTTCAGAAACCGTTGCGTCAGAAAGACCAGCAATCGCAACAATATCCCCAGCTTGAACTTCATCCACAGGAACGCGTTCCAAACCACGGAATGCTAATAATTTACTGATACGGCCTGTTTCAACAATCGTCCCGTCCACACGCAATACACGAACAGGCATATTAACTTTGGCCATCCCTTGTTCAACACGACCTGTTAAAATACGACCCAAGAAGTTATCAGCTTCTAAGATACTAGCAACCATCGCAAAAGGTGCATCTTTATTAACATTTGGTGCAGGAACATGTTTTACGATCAAATCAAACAAAGAACTTAAATCTTCTTTATGACCATCGACAACATAATCAGCCCAACCTTGACGACCAGATGCGTAAAGCATTGGGAAGTCTAATTGTTCGTCATTCGCACCTTGAGCTGCAAATAAATCGAACACTTCATCATGCACTTCATCTGCACGTGCATCAGAACGATCCACTTTATTCACCACAACAATCGGGCGTAATCCACGTTTTAATGCTTTGGCAACAACGAATTTTGTTTGTGGTAATGCACCCTCAGCAGCATCAACCAACACAACAGCACCATCCACCATTGATAAGATACGTTCAACTTCACCACCAAAATCAGCATGGCCTGGGGTATCAATAATATTAATCCTTACATCATTCCAAACAACTGATGTACATTTTGCCAAAATTGTAATACCACGTTCACGTTCCAAATCATTACTATCCATCGCGCGTTCAACAACATGTTGATTTTCACGGAATGTTCCAGATTGTTGTAGTAATTGATCAACTAATGTTGTCTTGCCATGGTCAACGTGTGCAATAATGGCAATGTTACGGATTTCCATAATACTCTATTTTCTCCAATAAAATTAATTCTCTATGCCTTATCCACAGCATAAATATCTTTGCAATTACCTTTAACCTCTATCACGTCAGAGGACAAGATAACTTTGCATATTAAAAATTCATTACTTCTTTTAATTCAGGCAATGGTCTTGCACCAAAATGAGAAATAACCTCAGAAGCAACCACGCTTCCTAAACGTCCACATTCTGCATAAGTACGGTCTGTTGTCCATCCTGCCAAGAAACCAGCAACATAAGCATCCCCTGCACCTGTTGTATCTACTACAACCGTAGGAACACAAGCAACCTCTATTCGCTCATTCTCGGCAACAATCACACTTCCTTTTTCCCCGCGTGTTACAACAACAATCGGGGCATCCTTTGCAGCTTGAGCAATAGCCGTTTCAAAATCTTCTGTTTCGTATAAAGCACAAATTTCATGATCATTTGCAAAAACCATATCCACACGTGTCGATACAAAATCCTTGAATGCTGCCAAGTGACGCTGTACACAAAAAACATCAGAAAGACTTAATGCAACCTTTTTTCCAGCTTTGTGAGCAATATCTGCAGCTTGATAAAACGCTTTTTGTGCTAATTCACCATCAAATAAGTAACCTTCTAAAAAGGTAACTTTACCTGCACTGATGACTTCTTCAATAACATCTTCAGGTTTAAATTGCGTACACGCACCTAAATATGTATTCATCGTGCGTTGTCCATCAGGGGTCACAAAGATGATTGAACGTGCCGTCAATAAATCCGCATTCCCTTTGGCTTTTAAAGGTTGAGAAGGAAAATAAACCCCACCTTGTCGAATATCATCCGCAAAGTTTTTTCCTAACCCATCATCAGCAACTTTGCCAAGATAAGCTGTTTTTGCCCCCATCAACGCAGCAACAAAACATGTATTCGCAACAGAACCACCACTCATTTGCTTTTCAGCTTTTAACATGGATTTAAGTTCTTTGGCACGTTGCCCATCAATAAGTGCCATTGTTCCAGGAACCATCCCTTGTTGTTCAAGAAAATTCGAATCGACTTGAACCAGGACGTCCACAATCGCGTTCCCTATTCCTACGATATCAAATTCTGTATCATCTGATCGTTTACGACCCAAGATTTCTCTGAAACTTCTCATCTTTACTTTATTTTCCTTTTTATTATCGTAATTAATTAACATATTACGATAGCAACTCTTTTTTGCATTGTCTTATCTAAAAACAATATCTAGTTTTTCTTAATTCTTATTATGAAAACTGATATTTAATCATATTAACTGGTATATATTTATTAATTATGATTTACAATTTTAACCTTAATCAACTATATGAAGATTAGTGTTTTAAAGAACAACCTTATAATCATACAATCTTTATTTTATCCCAAATCATGATGAAGGCTCTCACTCTATGAAAAATAACCTACCCCCAACCTTAGAGAAAAAACTAATTAATCGTAATACACTCTTACCCAATACAGAGCGCGCTTATGGTACAAATAGTTCTTTACATCATGATAATGCATCCCATCGTCGTACCCTTGCAATAGGACAAGGAATTCGCATCCAAGGCGTAATAGAAGACGTTGAAACATTAATCATCGAAGGCACTGTCGAAACCAATACGATTAAAGCAAAAAAAATCATTGTGCAAAAAACAGGTCTCCTTAAAGGTGAGGTCGATTCTCAAGATATCGAAATTACAGGCATTTTAGAGGGAAATATTATTGCACAAGGGAACTTAGTTGTAACAGCAACCGGTCGTTTAATTGGTAAAGCAAAATGCCGTCGCTTAAAAGTCGAAGATGGCGGGCAAATCACTGGTCAAATTGAAATGATTACTGCTGATAAACCAAAAGCAGCCGCCGCTCACACAGAAACAGAAGTCAAAACCAACGAAGAGACTCCTATTGCAGAAGAACTTCTAAAAACAGCTGAGCCTAGAATCGATTAATACATATTGTTTCTCTGAACCTTAACTGTTCAGAGAAACATAGCAGATTAAGCAACGTTATTTTTACGATCTCTTAACTTAACATACGCAATTTGAACATGCTCTAAACAATATGGTTTTCCTGGAACAACCTTAGAACCACAAAAATGAAAATCCTTCGTACCTGGATCGCCAATAGGCCAACAACAATCAGACATTGAACGTCTTTTTGGCAATTCTACTGGTGTTGTAAAATCAATTTTTGTTTTCTTTGATGGTTTGATTTCCTTTTTTACGATCGGCGCTATCATCTCTAACTGAGTAACTTCCGCTGCTTTTGCAGTATTAGCCGTTAACGCAGGCTTTTCTTTTTCAATTTTCTCAATTTTTTCTGCTTTTGACTTTGCAACCTTTACGACTTTTTCTGCAGGTTGAGTTTCAGCTTTTGTCACAGCTGGTGCTGGTGCTTTTTCTTTTTTTGCAGCTGCTCTACGAATCGGTGAAGGTCTTCCTTCCAACCCTAAACGATGCGCCTTACCCACCACTGCGTTTTTAGTCACATTTAAATGCCGTCCTATTTCAGCCGTGGACAGCCCTTGCGCCCATAACTCTTTTAACCGTCCTACGGCTTCTTCATTCCATTCCATTACGCATACTACCCTTTATAATATCGATCTGATTTATACAATTAGTTATTCTAAAGCTGAAAATCAATTAACGTTTAATTAATTCTATTTTTTGATCTTGAACCCCTAAAATAAGCTGCCCATTACAAAGATCAATAGCATCTTGTCCAAATACGTCACGCCTCCACCCAGATAATACAGGCAAATCACGTTTTCCCAATGCCAGTTTTTCAATATCTTTACTATCAATCACTAATTTTGGAGCCACTTGATATCGTTCACATTTCGCTTGTAGCAATACTTTGAGTAAAGCAATCATTGCTTCAGATGGTTTTCGTTTGTTCGATTCAACAGGAATAGGCAAAGGCAATGATTCAACATCTGTATTTTTCACTGTTTTGATAACAGCTAATAAAGTCCCACCTTCTTTACCCTCTGCAAAACCATGCGAGATGCCACGAATACGAGACAATGCCTTGACACTATCAGGCAAGGCAGCAGCAATCGCCAGCAGGCTCTCATCCTTAACCAAATGTTGCCGAGGAATATTTAGCTTTTGTGCTTCTTCTTCACGCCATTGAATAATAGCATATAAGCACCCTAAAACACGGCGATTATTTGTCTTGGGACGTAAACGTTTCCATATTTTTGCCAATGGAGGCAAAAAGAAATTTGGATCGGACAATACGTCTATCTCAGCTGCAACCCAGCTTAGCCGATTCGTATCTTGTAATTTTTGTAATAAAACTAAATATACATCCCATAAATAAGTCACATCTGCTGCCGCATAATTTTGTTGTGCAGCTGTTAATGGGCGCATTGCCCAATCACTAAACCGATGTGATTTATCAATCGTTACTTTGAGTAAAGACTCAACCAAACTGTCATATCCAATTTGATTACCAAACCCAGCCACCATTGCCGCAACTTGGGTATCGAAAACAGGCGCCGGCAATACTCCCAGTAAATGCAAAAATATTTCTAAATCTTGTTGAGCTGCATGAAAAACTTTTACGACTGAAGGTGCCGTTAATAACGGTAACAACAACGACAAATCAATATCAGACGACAACGCATCTAGTAAATATACAGTTCCTGTTCCTGCAATTTGTACAAGACATAATTCAGGCCAATAAGTTCGTTCCCGAACGAATTCGGTATCCACTGTAACGAATTTTTCCTGCAATAAAGATGCAACCATCTTCTGTAATGACTCATTGTCTATAATCATCACAGGTTTAGAAAATTTTTGTAAATTGATCATATACTTTTATGAAAATAATTTTTCCGGAAAATAAACTTATCATACTTCACTTTGCTTCAAAATAATTTTCTAATGGATTTGATCAAAAATCACATCAAAGACAATACTATTACTGCTGATAAAAAACCCATTCTAAGTAAATTTTAAGTTCATAATAAATTTAAGCGTGTGGGTAATTTGAAATATCGCCAATTTCCATCTGTTGTTTTTTTATATTCTAACTCTAAATGACTATATGCTTTGGTCATAAAATGATGTTCGAATAACTGTAAACGATTTAATCCTACCTGACCCATCGAATCACCAATGATGCCTTGCATCAAAAGTTCCATCACTGCCATTGATACTGCACCGGGTCCCGTACAATCCCACACACTTGAAAAGCGATAATCACCTGTTAAATTATTACATATTTTGTTAAATATTGCTTCAATAACAGGATTATGTGGCTGACACACAACAAAATCGTTATCAATACAACATGGCTGCCCTTTAGTATAAAATAGTAAACAATCGAAATCATAATGCTTGAAAATTTTTTCTAAACTTGTGAAGCAATCAATATCGATATCAACATATATTCCCCCTTTTTGTAATAAATAACCCATCCGAAAGAAATCAGATTTCATTGATGGATGCACACAACGACGTTCATATAAATGCAAAATGTCTTGCCCATAATGCTGTTGAATAAATTCACCTGCTGATTTTTCATCAAATAACTGCACTTGATAAGTCGGATTATGATGGCGGATTTTATCAATAGAATCCTGCACATCTAGTGGAGGGACCGTCTCATGCCAAAATAAAATAATATGCTTAGGAACAGTGATTGAATAATTTTCTCTTACTTCTACCACTGAGTTTTTATCGATAATTGGCAAAAATCGAGGTTGTAAATAATGCTCCAATTCATCTAAAGGATGAAAAGAAAATTTAAAATATTTTGCCTGTTCTTTTTCCTCGTTAGTAAACAATATTTTATCCTTTCTCTTCAATACTTACATATTAAGATAGAATATTTTTAAAGTTCATTTTATACTATTTTCTGAACAAACAACCCTATTTTAACATTGAATATAAAATTATGTCTAAATCACCTGATTTGAAAAAACATCTGACCCAATTAGGGGAAAATACCCCTTTGCCACAATCTCCACAAGACGCGAAACTGGAACGAGTGCCAGCACCCTATCAAGAGTATGATTATACTATTCGTTTTACCGCGCCAGAATTTACGTCTCTTTGCCCCATTACAGGACAACCTGACTTTGCCCACCTTGTCATTGATTATATTCCAGAAAAATGGATCGTTGAGAGTAAATCTTTAAAATTATATTTATCTAGCTTTCGTAACCACGGCTCTTTTCACGAAGCATGCACCGTCGAAATCGGTTCAACAATAGTAAAGTTATTAAAACCCAAATGGTTAAGAATTGGTGGGTATTGGTATCCCAGAGGTGGAATGCCAATTGATGTGTTTTGGCAAACAGATACGCCACCTAAAAAAGTATGGATTCCAGAACAAGAGGTTCCGGCATATAGAGGAAGGTAATAAATACCTTTCCTCTATGATGAGAAGGCTACTTCTTTACAGAGGTAGCTAACTCTAGCATAACGCGAGCATTTTGCATTTCGTCAATTAACTCACGTTGTCTTTCAGCATCATTACCCTTAGAAGCTACTTTATAACTTTCCTCTAAGTCAGCCAAACGTTTACTTGCTGTCTCTTCAGACAACTCGTCCAGCTTTTTGACTTCTTTGGCAAGCACGGTGCATTTTGTTTCTTGCATCTCAGCAAAACCGCTTTCAACAAAAAAACTATCCGTTATTTTGTCCCCTTCATAAAGGTGAATAACACCCCCACGAAGGAGAAGGATCATAGGAACATGACCCTCCATTGCAGCAATATCACCTTCTAAACCGGGTAAAACAGCCATATCGACCTTTTGAGAAACGACAACTTTCTCTGGGCTGACAATTTCAAGTTGTATCGACATTACTGTCTTCCTTTACAGTTCTACAAAATGCTTATTTAGCATCTTGTTTCATTTTCTCTGCCTTTGCAATTGCTTCATCAATGGTTCCTACCATATAGAAAGCTGCTTCTGGCAAATCATCATGCTTACCATCAATGATTTCTTTAAAGGAACGTACAGTATCTTTAACTGGAACCAGTTTACCAGACATACCCGTAAAGACTTCAGCAACATGGAAAGGTTGAGAAAGAAAACGTTGAATACGACGTGCGCGTGAAACAACTTTTTTATCTTCTTCAGATAATTCATCCATACCCAAAATCGCAATAATGTCTTGCAAAGATTTATAGTTTTGAAGAATTTTCTGAACGCTACGTGCAACTTCGTAATGTTCTTCACCAACAATACGAGGATCCAATGAACGAGATGTAGAATCCAACGGATCAACCGCAGGATAAATCCCAAGTTCTGCAATTGAACGGTTCAACACTGTTGTTGCATCTAAGTGAGCAAACGTTGTAGCAGGTGCAGGATCTGTCAAGTCATCAGCAGGCACATAAACAGCTTGCACTGACGTAATAGAGCCCTTTTTCGTGGAGGTAATACGTTCTTGTAAATTACCCATTTCCGTTGCCAATGTAGGTTGATACCCCACAGCAGATGGAATACGACCCAACAACGCAGAAACTTCAGAACCAGCTTGGGTAAAGCGGAAAATATTATCCACGAAGAACAACACGTCTTGTCCAGCTTCGTCACGGAAATGTTCTGCAACAGTTAACCCAGATAATGCAACACGAGCACGTGCCCCAGGAGGTTCATTCATTTGCCCATAAACAAGAGCCACTTTTGAACCTTCGGTGCTGTTTCCGTCAACTTTAATAACGCCAGCATCTTTCATTTCGTGATACAGATCGTTACCTTCACGAGTTCTTTCACCAACACCAGCAAATACAGACACACCACCATGTCCCATTGCAATATTGTTAATCAACTCTTGAATCAAAACGGTCTTACCAACACCAGCACCACCGAACAAGCCGACTTTACCACCACGAAGATATGGGCAAAGTAAGTCAACAACTTTAATACCTGTTTCCAAGATTTCACTTGCTGCACTTTGTTCTTCAAAAGATGGTGCTTCACGGTGAATCGGTGAGTAGCTTTTTGCGTTAATTGGACCTAGTTCATCAATAGGTTCACCAATAACGTTTAAAATACGACCCAATGTTTCATTACCAACAGGCATACGAATTTGATGTCCTGTATCAGCAACTTCCATTCCACGAACCATACCATCGGTAGAATCCATCGCAATACAACGAACTTGGTTATCACCAATTTCTTGTGCGACTTCTAATACCAAATTACGATCGCCAACTTTACAAGTTAATGCGTTCAAAATGTAAGGCAAATCACCTGTAAATTGCACGTCAACAACAGCACCTTTGACTTCGGTGACGCGACCTACAGAGTTACTTTTAGATGCAGCCTGATTCCCCGCTGATGAATCAGTGTATGCTGCGTTTTTTTCTTCAATTGCGGTTTCCGACATAATAGGGTCAGCTCCTAGCAGAATAATTATAACAATCAGGCAGCATTTGCACCTGATATAACCTCAGTAAGTTCATTCGTAATATTCGCTTGACGAGTACGATTGTAATGTAAGCTTAACTTATCAATTGCTTTACCTGCATTACGTGTCGCACTATCCATAGCCGTCATACGAGCACCTTGCTCACCAGCGTTGGTTTCAAGCATAGCTGAGAATAATTGAACCCGTAGATTCTGAGGAAGTAAGCGATGCAATACTTCTTCTGGTTCAGGTTCAAATAAATATTCAGCTTGTAATTGCTCTGTATGAACAGCTAATTTTTCGTCTAAGGTTTCTTCATGTTTCTCAGTTGCAGCAATATTCAAAGGAATCAACGGCAATTCAGTCGGAACTTGTAACATGACATTCTTAAACTGGTTATAAACCACGGTGCAAACATCACATTGTTCATCTTGCAACAATTTTTCAATATAGCTGGCAATTTGATCAGCCGTATCAAATGTTACATTTCCCAACCGATGATCGCCACCTTCTGGTCCTACAACAAGATTAGGATATTCACCACGGAAATAAACGTAGGATTTAAACCCAATTGGACATATTTTTACGTTTTTTCCTTCTTTAAGAAGTTTTTCAACGATGCCACGTGTTGCACGGTTAATATTTCCGTTAAATCCACCAGCCAAACCACGATCACTGCTCATTGGAATAATCAAGTGAATATCTTGCTTCCCTGTTCCTGCCAATAATTTTGGCAAGCCAGGACGATCACCCAAAGATTCTTTTAAATTAACCAAAATCCGTTGCATCGTTGTTGCAAAAGGTTTTGCTTCACGAGAACGTCTTTCAGCACGGTTCATCTTTGCAGCAGCAACCATTTTCATGGCGCTTGTAATTTTTTTTGTCGATTTAACGCTATTAATTCTCGCGCGTAATTCCTTTAAAGAAGCCATTGCAATGCCCCTTAAACTTGCTTGAACTTGATAACGAAATCTTTTAAGAATGCCACCAATTTTTCTTCCAATTCTTTGGTGATTTGAGCAGCATCTCGGATTCCATTAAGAATGTCAGCACCAGAAGAACGCATTACTTCGATAAATTGTTTTTCAAAGTGACCAATTTTATCAACTGCAATTTCGTCTGTGTATCCACGAGTTCCAGCATATAGAACAACAACTTCTTCTTCCATAGTATATGGAGAATTTTGAGGTTGTTTCAATAACTCTGTTAAACGCGCACCACGAGCCAATAGTTTTCTAGTAGACGCATCAAGGTCAGAAGCAAATTGAGAGAACGCTTCCATCTCACGATATTGTGCTAACTCAAGTTTGATACTACCTGCAACTTGTTTCATTGCTTTTGTTTGCGCTGCAGAACCAACACGAGAAACAGATGTTCCAACGTTAACTGCAGGACGAATACCACGATAAAACAAATCTGTTTCTAAGAAGACCTGACCATCTGTAATCGAAATCACATTGGTAGGAATATATGCAGAAACGTCACCAGCTTGTGTTTCAATAACTGGTAAAGCTGTTAATGAACCGCCACCATTTTCGTCAGACATTTTTGCAGCACGTTCCAACAAACGTGAGTGCAAATAGAACACATCCCCAGGATATGCTTCACGTCCAGGTGGACGACGCAACAATAATGACATTTGACGATAAGCAACCGCTTGTTTTGATAAATCATCATAGCTGATTAATGCGTGCATTCCGTTATCACGGAAATATTCACCCATAGAAGCCGCAGCATAAGGCGCAATATATTGCATAGGAGCGGCATCAGAAGCTGTTGCTGCAACCACGATACAATATTCCATTACCCCTTGTTCTTCAAGAGTACGAACAACCTGAGCCACTGTTGAACGTTTTTGTCCAATAGCAACATAAATACAATACAGACTTTTCTTTGGATCGTTTAACGCATTTGTTTTCTTTTGCGCAATCATTGTGTCGATCAATACAGTTGATTTTCCTGTTTGACGATCTCCAATAATCAATTCACGTTGTCCACGTCCGATAGGAACCAAAGCATCAATGGCTTTAATCCCTGTTAACATCGGTTCACAAACAGATTGACGAGGCATAATGCCAGGTGCTTTTACTTCTGCTAAACGACGTTCAACATCTTTTAATGGACCTTTGCCATCAATTGGATTTCCAAGGCCATCAACAACACGACCCAAAAGACCTTTACCAACAGGAACGTCGATCACACGATTCGTACGAGAAACAGTGTCCCCTTCACGTACTTGGCTGTCGTTACCAAAAATAACAACCCCAACGTGATCGCTGGAAAGGTTCAATGCCATCCCTTTTAAGTCACCATCGCCGAAGGAAACTAATTCACCCGCCATGACGTTTTGCAGGCCATAAACCAATGCAATACCGTCACCAACAGACAAAACAATTCCTGTTTCCTCAACGTTAGACTCTTTATCAAAGGACGCAATTTGTTTTTTAAGGATGTCCGAAATCTCTGCGGGACGGATTTCCATCACGCGGCTCCCTTCATAACATTATGTAGACGATTAAGACGAGATTTAAGGCTAGCATCATAAAGCTGAGCCCCAATGCGTATGACAAAGCCGCCTAGTAACTTTGCATCAATACGCTCTTGTATATTTACTTTATTATACCCTACTTGAGCCAAGCGATCTTTTAACTGAGCACGTTGTTTGTCTGTTAAAGGATGCGCTGTGGTTACTTCGGCCGTGCTTACGCCACGACGGAAATCAACCAAAGCAAAAAAAGCTAATAAAATAGATTTTAAACTTGCAAGCCGACGATTATTTGCAATTACGCCAACAAAATTTTGAAGTAATTGACTAAATCCAGCTTGTTTTAAAGTGCTAACAATAATCTCACGGCTTTGCGCTGTATCAAAAGAAGGGTTATTTAGAACCTCTCTTAACAATTCGCTTTCGTTGATAATTTTTAACAGATTTTCAACTTCACTAACGACTTCATTCAAAACTCGCTCTTCTTCTGCCAACTCATAAAGAGCAGTAGCATAACGACCTTTGAGATCATTTGCCGCAAAAGTTGATGCTGCGCCAGCAGCCATTGTTGCATCGGTATTCACTTCGTTTATTCTTTCATTTCTCTTCTAGAATAGCGTAACAAAGCCATATAGCTTTCTTTACCTTCCCAACAACTTTGGATAGATGTTTATAAAAAACGTATTCTATACCAAACCCTATTAAAAACATAAACTAAAAAGCACTTTGCTTATCGTTTAATTCTGAAGTGTTGCAAGTCTGTACGACCAAACAAACACGTCCCAGCGCAAAACCACAAAACCCGTAACTTTAAACTTGTGTGTTAGATAAAAGATTTTTAATAAAAAGGAAAGCCCTAGAACATCCAAAATAAGGCAGATCAAGTATAAATGATGAATTATTTTATAACTTGATTTTTAAGTAACAAAATCCTAGGCGATATATACAACGAATTCTAAACAATCATTTTGCCATGTCATGCAATTTTACACGAGCGCCTTTGCCCATTTCTGTGCAATGGTTTTATTAAATGATGCTTTTAAATTCTTATCATTCAAATAGCCCATTTTATCCTCACTCAATAATAACTCCAAATCTATACCTGCTTTATCCAAGTGATTCTTTTTAATTACATATAAGGCTGTTAAAAACGGAAATGCATAATAATTGGGATTTTCCAGAATATCATTAATAAGTTCGGTTTTTGCTTCCATCAAATGATAAACGCGCTTTAGGTATTTTTCAATAAAGAACCTTGCAACACGATAGCAAGCGCGTTCTATGCCCTCCTCTGTTCTGGGCAACATAATGGGGAAAATGTCTGAACAGTTATCTTCAGATGCGTAGTAAGACGAATATATCATTTCTGTATTCGCAATATTGGACATATAAGGAGGGGATAATTGATCAATAAAAGATCTGATTGCAACATCATTCACGGAAAGAGAAAAAGCATATTCCAAACTGGCACTCAAATAGCTCCAGCTAATTTTTGCCCGAAACCCTTTTTTATTCTCAATGAAGATACATTTTTTATTTACACGCAAATAAGGATAATCGATCAATTTTGCCTTTAAAAAAGTTTGAAGCTTCTTTTCAAAAACCTGCTTATTTTAACTTTGGTCAATCATGAATATTTGCGCGTTAAAAACTAGTTTTCCTGAAATTTTAAGAACTGTTGATACCGTTGATCAAGCAGCCCTTTTACTTTTTCATAATTTTGATCTGAAAACTGAATATAATAATAGCTTTGCTCTTTAGCACCCTCCAGTAAATCCAGATCTAACCCACTATAATCTTGTAAATAAGATCCATACTTTTTTGAAAATACTGAGGTGTCGTCATAATAAGCATCCGCAAATTCGGCACCTTCTTGATTAAAATCCTCGTCCATCAAGCCACCATCATTAAAATCAAATAATAAATCTAATACAGAGTAATCTTCAGTCTCTTGATGAATCTTGACTAACAAATCAGCGCCATCCTCCAGCAAATCTTCGCCTGCAAACCCTTTTTCCAACATCCAACGATAGAAAAAAAGCCATATGCACGCCACCTTGAGTGATGGGTAACTCTTCAGGGAAATCGTCGGCACCATAATGATATTTTGCTTTATCATATGACATTGCATTGATCCTTATATCATCTTATTTGAACAATAAAAATAATGTCAAAATCAATATAAAAACGCAAGCATAGATCGATGCTTATATTTTATAATTTCAATTGTAAGGGAATTTTTTGGAGCGGGCGAAGGGAATCGAACCCTCCTCAGAAGCTTGGAAGGCTACTGCATTACCACTATGCTACGCCCGCTTATACCAAGAATGTCGATATGCTTTGTATAAGCATTCGATAAATGTAACACTCTTTTAGCAAAAATTTTTATCAGATCAAGTCTTTTTTTTATTTTTATAGAAAAAAATATTTTCCATCATTTTTTTCTTGACTTTCGATCCATTTCATTGCTTTTTCTCCTAATCATGATTTTAAATGATCGTTCTTGCAAAAAGAGTGATTCTAGTTTAAAGTCACACAGTGATCATGCAGGGGTGTAGCTCAATTGGCTAGAGTGCCGGTCTCCAAAACCGGAGGTTGCGGGTTCGAGACCCTCCACCCCTGCCAAAAGACACGTATAGTATTTCATGAATGTAATCACATTCATCTTGTCCTTTAACCGTACGGATATATTATATACAAATATAATATGTTGTACTATTTTGAATTAGGAAAGGTGTTTCGTGTCGGTCAATCCCACGAAATTTTTGCGTGATGTTCGTAGTGAAGCCAAGAAAGTTACTTGGCCAACACGTCGCACGACATTAGTCACAACAGCCGCTGTGCTTGCCATGGCCGCTGGGGCTTCCGCATTCTTTTTTATTGTAGACCAAGTCATCGGCTTTGGTATTCAATCTTTGTTTGGCTTATAGGGGGTTAAGCCAGTCATGGCAAAAAGATGGTACGTGATTCACGTTTATTCTGGATTTGAAAAAAAAGTTGTTCAGCAAATCAAAGAACAGGCAGAACAAAAAGGCTTAACAGGTCAAATCGAAGAAATTTTGGTTCCTTCTGAAGAAGTAATCGAAGTTAAACGCGGTCAGAAAATTCAAACTGAACGTAAATTTTTCCCAGGCTACGTGCTGGTAAAAATGGAAATGACGGATGAAGCTTGGCATTTAGTCAAAGATACTCCCAAAGTAACAGGATTTCTGGGCAACAGAATGCGCCCCTCTCCTATTTCGAATGCCGAAGCTGAACAAATTATGAAACAAGCTCAGGAAGGCATGGATAGCCCTCGTCCTTCAGTCAATTTTGAAGTTGGTGAGCAAATCAGAGTATCCGATGGTCCATTCACTTCCTTTAATGGTGTTGTCGAAGAAGTCGATACAGAAAAAGGTCGCTTAAAAGTCAGCGTCTCTATTTTCGGTCGTTCAACCCCGGTTGAACTCGAATATAACCAAGTCGAAAAATTATAGATCTTTCAAAACGCTTTAATATTTTAAAGCGTTTTTTAATATTTTCTCATAAAATATTCGCAGAATTGTAACGCTTCTGTTTCTACTGTATCTTGTTCAAGAAATTCTTGAATATCTTTTTTCATTGCTTGATATTGTTTTTGACAAGATTTTTCATCACAAAATACTGTGTGAACCATGGCGCCATAGATACCAGCCGTGATTGTGTAATATTTTTCACATTTCTCCAATGTAATACGTGCTCCCAAATAACTTTCTTCTTCTAGAATTATATCTCCATTTTCACTACTCTTCGTGCCAATTGTCTCTAGTATTTTCCACATATATAATCACGTACCTTTTACATTCACACTTAAGATCATAAAAAAAGGAAGGATATACCTTCCTTTTTCCTCATAAATATATTCTAAAAATTAATTTACTATAGGCATAGAAGGCAAATTAGCCAAACTTGCAGCAGTAGTCTCGGCAATTTCCCCAAGTATTTGGCTTAATGCAACGACCAATGCTTGTGTGCTACTATCCGCAGGAACTTTTTCAAGCGTCAATAATCGATTAAATTTGGATGGTTTATCGCTATCAGTGCGAATCACTACATCTGCTGTCACTACTGCTTTACCACTTGCATCTTGATTAAATCTTGAAATATCCATTTCTACATAGAATTGTGGCGTAGTTTGCGTTGCTTGATTTTGTAAAAATACACGTGAATTGGGTAAACGTTGTGCCAGATCTAACATCATCACACGACCAATCATATTTGTAATATTATCCGCCCATGCATCCGAAGAGGATAACGTAAGTTTATTATTACTGATCTCTGAAACAATACGATCTTTATCTAAAAAGCCTGCTAATGAAGGTGTTCTGACCTCTATAATAGAAGAAGTCACATTATACAACCTGCCTTGTACAGGGGAAAGCGTATAGTATGTCGGGCCAGAATTGCTGCATGCTGTCAATACACTACCCGTTACGGCTAACAAAGATCCTCCCATCATCGTTTTCAAAAGATGGCGGCGCAATACTATATTTTTTGTATTTAAACGAGTCATTATTTACGTCCTGTTATAAATGCGGATGGATGCTGGGTCATAAAATCGCTAAAGAATTTTAATGATCTTGCCGTTTCGCTTAATTGCACAATCATTGTTTGCAAATTACGATGAAAATCTGTGTTGCCACCATAACTTCCTAGCAATTTATTAGCATTCTTTAAGGTTTGATCTAACTGGCGACTCATTTCTGGTAACTCTTTCAACAATGGTGATGCCCCATTATTTACTTTCTTACTAAGATCGCTCATATTTTGCATCGTTTGACGCATTGCTTTCAACGTTTTGGTAACATCTGGGCTATTTAATCGATCATCAGCATGTGCCATTAAGTTATTAAGGTTCTCACCCAACTGATCTAACGGCATTGCCGCTAATTTTGATGCAACCGTTGACATAGAAGCCATAATCCCGTCCATGCCCCCTGCTTGACTCGGGATCACCAAAGCATCGCCTTCTTTTTGAGGAATGATGGGCTTTTTCATATCAATAAAGTTCAAAGAAATTAAAGAGCTACCAAACAAGAAATTATCACTTGCAACACTTGCTTTCATCCCATTTGCAATTAACGATTTCGTAATCAAAGCCAATGTCGCAGAATCATATTTCTTTTGAAAAGAAAAGACACGGTCTGGTTGAATGTCCATTGTAATTTTTGCACGGGTTTTATTCGCAGCCCGATCAATAATTAAAGCAACATTTTGCACAGTTCCTATCTGTAATCCAAACAGAGTAACTCTACTTCCTTTGGATAATCCTTTAACTGAAGAGGTCACATAAGTGACAAGATGGACATTATCTTGATAACGCGCATTTTCTGCGGCATCTTTATCAGCATATAAATTAAATTGTGTATTGGCAGGCACTGTCTCTTTATTTTGATGCTCTTTATCTGCAACCAAAGGCCTATCTAATTCATCAAAAGCAACACCTCCAGACATTAATGCCTGAATCGACTGTAATTCAATATTTAATCCCGTCGCACCAAAACCGAACTTAATGCCCGATACATTCCAAAAAGCACTATCAGGATGTAAATAGCTATCATAAGGTTTCTTTAAGAAAATATGTAATAAAATGGGTCCTACACCGCCCTTTGGCATATCGTAACTAAGAACTTCCCCAGCCACCGTATCGCGATAGAAAATTGGAGCACCCTCCCCTAAAGACCCAAGATTATTAGTTGCTAATGTATAAGTGGTTCCTGGCTGTCCTGAACGGACCCCAGGTGGGGATTCCAATCCAACAAAATAGCGTTGTCTTTTGCCAACTTGATAATCGCCAGGATCAAACGCAATATAAGCACCACTAATCAAGGTTTCTAATCCTGAAATATTTGCTCCATTAAAGCGTGGTCGAACCACCCAAAAGCGTGCGTTGCTAGAAATCACAGATGCAGCGCGTCTTGTCATTGCCACTTGAACATCAACATGACGCATATCTTTACTTAAATTAACGCTTTTGACCGTCCCTAATACAACAGATTTATTTTTTACCTGTGTTTGACCGCTGACAATCCCATCTGCTGTTTCAAACGAAATCGTAATTGTAGGACCTGCGTTATAAATGGCTTTCCATCCCAAGTAAATCGCTAGGACGGCGACCAGAATAGGAACAACCCACACCAAAGAAAACTTGATCTTTCGTGTCGGCGCCAAGGGTAATTGATCATTATTATTGTTCGACATATTTCTTTTACTGAATGTTGATAATGTTTACATGAATTTTATTAAGATTTAATTGTTATCTGCTTTTGTTTGACCGGTTTGGGAATCATTCATTTTAGCATAGTCCCACATTAAACGTGGATCGAAGGTATCTGCTGCAAATATTGTGACCACAACGACAGCAGCGAACATCAAAATGCCAACATGGGCATGCACTGTCGCCAACGCATCAAAATGAATCAACGCAATTAAAATTGATATCATAAAGACATCAATCATTGACCAACGGCCAATAAAGGTAATGACGCGAAATAGTTTAGATCTCATTACCAACCATTTTTTAGATCTCATTATACTTGCGGCAATCATTAATCCAATACCTGATATTTTCAATACAGGAACTGCAATACTTGCCACAAAGACAAGCAACGCCAATGGAATCATTTGGCTTTGCCATAACTCCACAACACCACCAAAGATTTGATGGCTACTTACCCTACCCATCATTGTTGTACTCATAATAGGATATAAATTCGCTGGAATATAAAAAACAAAAGCTGTAATTAAAAGAGCCAACGACCGATTTAAACTATTGGGTTTACGTTTATGTATGTTTTTTCCACACCGAGGACATGTACCAATATGTTCATCTTCGTGAATGCTTGTATCGGTTTTAAAAACTAACCCGCAACATTCGCATGAAGCTAAATAGTCATTTTCGGGCAATATATCAGAATGATAATGGCCGACTTCTACTTGTTTATGATGATAGACCATTGTTTTGTTAATTGCGCATCGTTCCCATAAAGTGGCAAAATCAGTACTTGCATCTGTGACACTCATAGAAATCATCAATAAGACCATAGCATATAGTGAATAATCAATCTGTACATATGCCATCCCTACCAATTTTGTATAAGCAACAAAAACACCTAAAATATAGACTTCAATCATCGACCATGGTCGTAATAATCGGTATAAATGCAATAATCTAGGAAAAAAAGACGGTAGTATCGTAAAACGTGAATAATACAAAATACTAAGGATCAAACCGATAATCACAATCGGAAAAACAACCACGACTAACCCTACTAAAGCTCCGACACTCCCCAAGCTTTGATGCATGAATTCGATGCTACCATTCAAAATACCCAACGAGTTCGTCCGCCCATAAATATTCACAGATAATAAAGGAAATGACACCATCATTAAATATAAGATCACCGAAGATATCGCAAAGGCAAAAGGAACAGCCCATTGTCGGCTAAGGGGATGACGAAAAAGTTCAAGCCCACATCGATGACATGCAACCAACTCGCCATGATTGACTTCTGGATATTGTTGCACCAATCCACAAGAATGACATTCCACGACTTGATCAACGATACATATCGCTTCGTTTAATTTCTTACTTTCTAACACAAACTCTCTCTTAATCAAATGTAAACCTGACCATTTGTTTCAGCGTCAATTTACCTTACGTATCTTTTCTACGTTTTTTCTGTATAAGCAAACATAGATACTGTGATAAATCTATAAATTTAAAATAAACTTATAGAAAAATTCTTTATCACTCTTGCAGTCTATGCTCAGCTCCTATATAAAAAGCAAAACATATAAGCCGACATAGCTCAGGGGTAGAGCAACTGATTCGTAATCAGTAGGTCCTCGGTTCAATTCCGAGTGTCGGCACCACTTTATTTTATATAAAAATTAAGTGCTTTTGTTAACTACAACTAAATAATACATATATCATCGCACTTTCCAAGTTTTTTTATTGATTGCCAGTAACGCTTTAGACGTTCTGTGAGCTGTAAAGAACAATATCAATTTTAAAAAAACTGATATCTCTTAACAATTCGAAATATAATTATTCTTAATTTATATATGCAATGTTTGCTTGCTCTGCTTGTACTTGCAGGTCTAATGCACCTTTAAGGTTTAAAGGCAATGGAACCCCATGATCGCTTTTCTGACAAAAATTAGTGGCTGTTTGAAAAGATAAATGCATATCCGAAGATAGTTCTTTACGTAAACAACCTACATCGCTTTCAAGAGGCAAACGACCCATCTCAGGATTACACCCACCTAGTAATAAAAGTGTAAATCCTGATAAAATTATTTTTTTTATCACTTTGTTAAATACCGCTGTTACATTTTATATAATCGTGTCAAATTTTCAATACGATATCAATTCAACGAATGAATAGCAGTTATTTATACAATAGTTTCTTTAAAAAGTAACGTTTGTTTTTAAACCAAACACTACAGCATCTTTATACGTGCTTTTTGTCGCAGCAACATTATGAAAATACTCAAAAATTGGCATTAACATGACACCGCGATATGCTGCAACTCCATAATTCGCTTCAAACAGCAAACTATTTGTTTGAACCCCAGGTGCGCCATTTAATAAACCATTAAAAATTCCATTAGCACCCGTCACCATACCATTATTGATTTGATATTGCTGTGCTCTACTTAAGCCGCGTGGAACGGTATAGTAAGTTAACATCAACCCAAATTGATCGTATGATCGCGATTTCCAAAAACCACGATCCAAAACCCCAATATTGTAAAAATCCTTGAAAGTAGAGGTTGTTGCAGCATCATGACCGTAATTTGCAATCACATATAATCCATGGTCTTCAATAGGATCGTTACGGTAAACCATTTGGTCAGCTTGGATCCAAAATTGAAAACGATTATCTTTTTTACCTGAACCCGTTACTTGGGAAGACCAAGTTTCAAAACGACTGCTATCAATCCCAGCCCCTACATGAACATGACCCACCAAGTGATTCTTACCGATATTAGGATTGTACCCTAATTCTACAGGAACAAATGCACCAGTTGCCTCTGATGTGCCCCAATCCCAACCAGTTCTGCCACCTTGAGGCCAAGGAGTACTTTGGTAGGCACCCACTTGTATATAGGCCTGAGGAGTAAATTTATATAAGATACGACCTCCCCAAACAGCACCTGGCCAATCGGAAAACCCTTGTTGTGATTGTGTGCTTCTGGGATGGCCACAAGTAGTCAATAACATAAACTGGCAAGCAATCGCACTATGGGCATAATCATCACCCACACTCATACGCCCCATTTTAATATCAATTTTATCGTGCCATAATTTCTGTTCACCATAAAAATCATACATGCGCAGCAAACGGGCATATCCACCCCCATAAACTTCTTGGGCTTGGATTTGAGAATCGCCAACATAATCTGCACTGGCATTACGTCCAGAACGATTCATAATAACTGCATGAGTTGAAAAGCCTTTCCAACCGATAATCTTTTCCCAATCAACATCTACTGAAAAAGCAATCTGTTGGGTGAAATCTGCACCTTTACGCTTGCCACCACTGACAACTCCAGCCGTTTCAGTAACCCAATTTAATCCCAACTGAATACCATATTGATCCAAATAGCGGTTTAATCCGCTAAAGAATAACTCTTTAGATGGGTCACCTTTTGTATCGTTATGGTCTTCTACTTGAAGGTTTTTGTTTTTTTTTAATTGAAAAGCCTGTTGAGCTTCTACTTGATTGGTATATGCTGCTGAAAAAAAAGTAATTACCATTAAAGCAGTAGATATTTTATAATTGCTTTTTCGCAACATTTTTGCAAACCCTTAGATCAATAAATTCAAGCAGAAAATCAAAAGCAAGCCGTCTAGTCAACTCAATAGATCGTGATTTCTTTAAAAAAACTTAATGTATACTTGTAGCAATGTCCAAAGAACCATTGATAATAAATTGAACCCCCATGCAGACCAGCAAAAATCCCATTAACCGTGATATTGCCTGTACTCCACTATTCCCAATAATACGCATAATAACCATTGAACTACGTAAGGAGACCCATAATAAAACACTCACAATCAAAAAAACCACGACTGGAGCAACATAAATAATCCATTCCGCAATATGCACTGTCGGTTGCTTTATCGCTGAGGCATTACTGATAATCATCGCAATCGTTCCTGGCCCCGCTGTTCCTGGCATCGCCAAAGGAACAAATGCAATATTTGTATCTGGTTCTTTTTTTAATTCTGCGGTCACAGAATGAACCTCTGGTACCTCATGTAATTTTTTTACAGGGAACAACATTTGAAACCCAATAAAACAAACAATTAACCCGCCCGCAATCCGTAATCCAGGCACAGATATGCCAAAAGTATTCATAACGATCTGACCAGCATACCATGTCACAATCATAATGATAAAAACATATACACCCGCCATCAATGCCTGTTGATTACGGTTTTTTTGATTCATATCCTCAGTTAAGCTGAGAAATAACGCTACCGCAGTCAAAGGGTTAGCCAAGGGTAAAAGCGTGACAAGCCCTATCCCTATAATTTCAAAAAGTTCTAACATATATATTATTTTCAATATTATAAATGATTAATGGTATCAATAAGATGTTAGAGATGCAAACGTAAAGAATATATTTAGAAATGATCATTATCGCTGAATGCGCGTATTCCTCTTAAGATAACTTTAATATAATTTGGTAAATTGACCAAAAATGGCTTCTATTAATCTCTTTAAATTAATGATCTCAGATAAATCAGATCCTCTTGAACTATAGAACACAGCAATTATATCGGGAAATTCTTCAAATGATGAACAATCACATATCCGAATAAAACGTAACTTTTTTACATTATCAAAAGCGAAATCCAAATTAACACAATTTTGAATTGTGTGTGGAAGAACCTCTCAAGCGTCACAATCTTATAAAACAAGTTGTTCTAAACTTTTTCCAATTCTTGAATTTCCGAAGAATGCCAGATGTAATTGTCAAATTATTCAACTAGCCTATTTCTATAAATATGATTGATGGCTTATTTAGTGATATTCTCAGATTGTCTGAAAGAGTCTATCATTGCAGAGATAATTGTCTAAGCTAAAAAAGCAGATTATATCTTTATTAAAACGATTAGTCAGATTTTTTTTACATATGTTATTGTTTGGCTGCATGACACAATTTTATGGGTTTATTGTGTGAGTGCAAAATATAAGAATTATTAAAATAACGAACCATTACACACAACTTTCCATCAATGAATATTCTAATAACATATTGTAAATGGCAATCGAAACACATTCACAACATATATTACTGATAAATAGCGCTAAAGATAATTTTTTGATATAATTTATATTAAAACAATAAAGAATGGATTTTATCATTCTCTTTTTAACTTGGATCGGCGACAATACAAACATAAGTAATGTAAGTGATGATACTCTTACTGCTAATAACATCGTACTTTATAACATTCGGCACATCCTATATGCTCAGAAATAAAGGAATTTGAAAGTGTTACAAAATTTACTCAAAATTAAATATCCAATATTACTTGCTCCTATGGCAGGTGTATCAACACCAGAACTAGCTGCAGAGGTTTCAAATGCTGGAGGCCTTGGTTCTTTGGGTTTAGGATCCTCATCTATCAATAAAGCGAGGGAGCAGATTCAAAGCTTAAAAAAACAAACTAACCTACCGTTTCAAGTAAATTTTTTCTGCCATGAATCTATAGATTCAAATGATGACTTAGAAAAAAATTGGATGAAATATTGTTGCCATCAGTTTCAAAATCTAGAGCTGATAAAACAGATCAATTCTCCATTTCCTTGTCTTTATAAGAGTTTCAAAGATGGGGATGATTATTTAAACTTAGTAATAAAAGAACAAGTCCCTATTGTTAGTTTTCATTTTGGAATTCCCCATGCATATCAAATAGACAAGCTAAAACAGGCCAACATCGTTACGATGGCCTCAGCTACAAATGTCAGTGAAGCACTATATATAGCAGCTTCAGGAATTGATATCATTATTGCTCAAGGGATAGAAGCTGGGGGACATCGTGGAACATTTAATACCCACACTGATTCTTCCATTAAAACAATTGATTTAATCCATTTAATCAAAAAAGAAATTACTATTCCGACTATTGCAGCAGGCGGAATAATGAATTCTCAACATGTTCAGCAATGTTTTAAAGCTGGCGCTGATGCTGTGCAATTAGGGACTGCTTTTGTACAATGTAGTACCTCTAATGCAAGCAAAAATTATGTAGACGCATTATTTCGCCATAGAGAAACTCAAATTACATCAAGTATTTCAGGGCGTCCCGCAAGAGGATTAATTAACGATTGGCATCGCTATATCGATCATCCAAATTGCCCCTCACCTCCACCATATCCTCATGCCTATTATTTTGCTAAAGAATTGTATAAATTAACAAAAGATAACAAATATGAACCTTATTGGGCTGGTATGAATGTTTCCGAAATAGAAAGAATAGAAGCAAAAGATTTAGTCCAAAAACTTTCTCATGGTATCATGTGTAAGTAATGATTACAGAAAAAAATATGAATATAAATAAATATATATAATCATGGAAATAGAGAGAATGGCAACAAATCTCCAATGCATTTTATAACTGCAATTTATTACCGATAAGCCAGAACACATTGATGATGTAATTGATATAATCGAGACAGGTGACATTAATAAAGATGCTGCAAAACAAACTGTCCATATACAATATAATAAATTATGAGGAATAGCGTTAATAAATGAAATACTCAGAGGGTAAATAAAACCAAATACAACCATGGGATGCAAGCTTAGTAAAGCTGTGCATATGAAAATCGCCACCAATAACGGAGGTACAATATAAATTTGCAAATTTTCAGGGATATTATAATGCATTTGCAATTGCAGATTACTAATATTCCCTACTAATAATCCCGTGATTAAAAATAAGGACATCTCCGATTTTAGCAATCCCATAGATTTTGTTAAATGCACTCCTAACTTTTTAATATTTCTTTTACCACGTTCTAAAGATAAAAAACCTATGATTGCACCCCAACATAATGCCAGCAATATAGGAATACTAAAATATATTAAAGTAATGACTGTTATAAAACTAATAGCAAAAGGTAAAAGATTCACCTTTTTCTCTCTGATAGTGTCGATATTTTTAGGTAAAGAAATCGTGTTTTTATTTAAATAAAAATTAGCCAAAAAACCCATTAAAAAGATAGGAAGTATTGTAATAATAATAGAAAAAATAGATAAATCAGAATAAATCACAATCAAAGTCGCAGTTGTCGCCGTCACAGGAAATAACATCATAGACAATATAATCGCTCTTGATAGCAATGCTGTAATAAAGTAATCTTTTTTTTCAAAAATTTGTGATAAAACGAGTGAAGTACCAAGACTTAAGCCAAAACCACTAATAATTGCAATAGTTAGCAAAGTTGCCTTTCTCAAACGTATATTCACTCTGTATAATAATTGTAAAAAACTTTTTTTTATATTCGTTTCTTTAAATATTACAGAATATAGATTCATAAATAAAAGAAATATAACAATATCTACGAAATGCAATGAATATATAATATTTTTCTCTATATTGATATTATAATAATAACTTATAACAATACTAATTAATAACTGGGAAATCATAATCCATAATAATTTTTTCTTAATCTTTCTAATAAAATCAGGCAAAATGATTATGGAAAGTATAATAATTTCAAATATCCTAATATCTATATTATCTAATTTCAAAGATGTATTTATTGTAATTAATAAGATAGATATTAAGGCATTAAAATATAAAACAGAGTTTATTCTCATAAAAACGTCTTAGTTTTTTGTAATGTGCGAAAACATATGATTAACACAAACCTCAGCATCGTATAATGCTGTAGAGTTCACAAAAGGTCTTGGCAATATGTAAGTATAGAATTTTGCCCCCTCAGTAGGAACACCCAACGCATAAATCGACTTTATTACATTACCTTTATCATCAACTAAATTAAAATTATCATCTACATTAAACTGACCATACTGGTAATTATTAATTTTAAATTGACAACTAATATTATTATTCAGAATATTTTTTACTAGAGAATTTTCACTATGATCCAAAAGAGGCGTATATACTTTTGCAACTACATAAAAATCGCTTTTAATTGTCGTATTAAACGTTGTATGCAAATAAAAACCATCTTTTTTTTCTTCTACTTGCACATTGGGACCTAAATTTATTGTTAATATCCCCGCTTCTACCAAGGCGAGCATCTGTTGAATACGCTCCACGGGTGGACCAACACATATTCTATTCATAATCGGAACAAATATATTATTAAACCAAATCGCACTCTCTTCTGTTAAATTGCCATGATTAACACATAGTCTAATTAAGTCTCTTATATCCCTTAAAATGTCTGTACATGCTTTAATAGGATTTTGGGTATTTCCTTGCATAGCATTGTCAACATCTTCATTCAGATAATTTAAAAGCCATTTATCAAAATCTTCCTGAGTTTCAAATGATCGATTTAAAAGAGGATTACTAATCTTTTCCCAAGAAAACTGATCTTCTTTATTGGGAATATATTTGTCGATAATAACTTCTCTTTCTGTTTCATACATCATGTAATCGTTTAAGAAGTTATAGGCCTTAATAATATCTTTATTTTTTAAGAACGTAAAACTGTAAACATATTCCATATCTTGTAATATCAAAGGCAAATAATCTTTTTGAAAATCTTTTTTATTTTGTTTTTGTAAAGCAAGAATTTTTTCGCGTGTAAAAAATTCTGCTTTATATTGCTCTCTTAATTCTTTATATGATTTTCCTCTGGCACTTAATGGTAGTCCAGATCTGGCAAATGCAACTATTTTTGGTTCTTTTCCTGACGGAAGATAAGTATATCGATCACTTTGTTTAATATACTTACCCCCTCTATCCTCTGTTAACGTAGCTATAACATCAAATGTTGTTAAACCTATTCCTTGTATAGCCACTATATCGTTTGCATCAACATTATTTTGGATATTAGTTAAAGGATACGCATACATTTTTTTCTTGTTAGAAAATGTATATTCGTGACAGTCATGACCTGTTGTTATGAATACGAAATCGGATAAATATTGTGTATCAGTTGTTGATAATATCCAATTATTATCGTCTCCTTTTTGAATATCTGTAACTGTATCAACAATTTTAATAAAATTTACATGTTGCAATTCTATCGAATATAGAAAATTAAAAGACCAACATAAATAATTACCAAGCTCTTTCCTCGAATAATATCCCAAGGGGTCAATTTTAAACTCGTTATTATTCTTGTATTTATTTTGCAACCATTCGTAAAAAGAAGGTCCTTTTAATGAAAACTTATAATTTAAAACACTTTCATCTGGAAATGTCGTAATTTGATTACATATAGTATTAACTAATAGATTTTCAGATTGATTAATATCATGACAACCCATACCATAATTCGAGTTATTATTGAATAATTGTATTGTTATTTCTTTACCATGTAATTTTTTATCAAAAAAACAATGAGCAATTATTCTTTCGAATAAATTTATTCCCCTGGGTCCTACACCAATAATAGATATAGTAATTTTATCTTGTTGCATAATTTTCACTTTATACCTTAATCTTATCAGAATAATTTGCTAATCAAAACATTTTTTTAGATATAAATCAAGACAAAGAATTTTTGCTAACAATATAAAAATTACTATCATTTACACTGCTGAAGATCCTCATTTAATTGATAAAAACAAGATATATTACAATATACGTACTGTTTCAAATAAGCTGTCAAAGTATACACAATAAACCCATTCTATAGTTCATCATCAAACATCATCCAAAAATAAAGCAATTTCTAGGAACGAAATCAGCTATACTTATTTTTTCAATTTTCAAAGCCGCTAAATTAGTAAATAAAAGTAAAAAACAATTGAAGAGTAATTGAACTGAATTTAAATATGACTGTGCCTATAAAATAAAAGAAAACTTAAGGAAAGTAGACAACATTTTGCAAAATTGATGCAAACAAAGTATAAAATTTTGCTAAACCTCCTAAATAAACCAGAGTTTATTCAAATTTAGGAATATGTGACACGTCGGAGAGCGTTATAATTTACAGGCCGGGCTGAAAAACAAAAAAATCCAGACATACACTTCTTACATAGCTAATTACATAAATCTTGTAGCTACAGCAAGTAACAGTAATCATATATCAACTGGTATCATAAGAGACATATTATTATATAGTAGTAAAAGTTTAAAAACAGTCGTAGGAAATTTCGATAAAATTTCAGGTAGTAAAATTAGTTTGTTTAATTATAATTTTGATCTAAATAACATTGATATGTTACCTACGAATTTTGATAATATTCAAAACACAAGTGCCTTCTTAAATTTAAATAGTCACCAAATCATTCTATAAGACATGTCCAATAATGGTCTTCACAACTTACGATTTATTTTTTATATATAACGTCGTATAAGACATTGATAGATATAATACTAAATTTCACGTTAGTATCATTGATTTATGATAAACCAAGAAAAATATAGGTCGTAGTTATATTTGTGTCTAGACGCAAGTCAATTTACTAATGGTAAAAATGTGAGTTTTAAGAGTGTGGATTAGTGTGTCACCAATATCTCTGCCCTTATTACTATAAATTTAATAAGTTTTATAGTTTTTTAACTATTAGTAGAGATACTTCTGATAATCATCGCTACCCGTCTCTCTAAAACATTTATATTTGGAGTATTGGGAGCGGGGAGAGGATTTGAACCTCTGACCTTCAGGTTATGAGCCTGACGAGCTACCGGGCTGCTCCACCCCGCAGGGGTGTATATGCCTGAGT